>CAVSRV010000001.1:0-724050 GCA_963730425.1 uncultured Bacteroidota bacterium
TTTCTCCTCCCTGGTGGCAAACCTGGTGGGCGCGCACAATTTTTATTTTAGTCTTTGTTTTTGCGTTATGGAGATTCATTCAATATCGTTCCCGAAATTTGAAACAACGCAATGTACTACTTGAGGAAAAAGTAATGCACCGTACAAAGGAGCTCAAGCATTCGCTGGAGGATTTAAGGAATACTCAATCACAACTTGTCCAGCGTGAAAAGATGGCTACATTGGGCGAGCTAACAGCTGGGATTGCACATGAGATACAGAACCCTTTGAACTTCGTAAACAATTTTTCTGAAGTAAATAAGGAGTTACTTGACGAAATGAAGGATGAAATTGACAAAGGAAATATGAATGAAGCAAGGGAACTTGCTAATGATGTTATAGAGAATGAAGTTAAAATCAGCCATCATGGCAAACGTGCAGATGCTATTGTGAAAGGGATGCTTCAACATTCGCGAAGCAGTTCGAGCCAGAAGGAATTAACGGATATCAATGCTTTGGCAGATGAATACTTACGGTTAAGCTATCATGGTCTGCGCGCAAAAGAAAAATATTTTAACGCCGTTATAAACGAAGAGCTGGATCAAAGTATTGAACAAATCAGAATAGTTCCTCAGGATATTGGCAGAGTTTTATTGAATTTATTTAATAATGCGTTTTACTCCGTAAATGAAAAGAAGAAAGAACAGGGAGAAAGCTTCGACCCAACTGTATTGTTGGTTACACGGCAATTAGAAAATAAAGTTATGATAACAATCAGGGATAATGGTTTGGGTATTCCTCAGAAAATTATTGATAAAATATACAATCCCTTCTTCACTACCAAACCACCAGGTGAGGGAACGGGGCTGGGGTTGTCCCTGAGTTATGATATCGTAACCAAAATTCATGATGGAGAATTGAAAGTAGAATCTGTGGAAGGTGAATTTGCTGAGTTTAAAATCATATTACCAAAATAGACATGTATGAACTTTATGAATTAATGATATGAATCTTGTGAAAACTCTTGCAATGCCATTTCTTTGTTCAATACTTTTTTTGATAAGTAGTTATTCTGAGGCTCAGCAAAAAAAGGTTGAATTCAGCCCGGATCAATACCGTGCAATTAACTGGACTTCGGATGATGGATTGTCTGCGGGTGAACATTTTGTACTAAAAGATTCAAAAGGTTTTACCTGGGTTGGAGCTTTGAAGGGCTTGCTCTTTCGATTTGATGGAGTTCACTTTGAAAAAATCATGACTAATCATAAAAAGCCGGGAACGATTATAGAGGCAATAACCTCGCTTATAGAAGACAGTCTTAAAAATATTTGGATTGGAACTTACAGGGGCTTATTCAGGTATGATCTGAAGGCCGATACATTTAAGAATTTTGTTACGCCTGTTGATTCAGTTAATGCAGACAAGTCAATCGTACCATTCTGGTGCACCCGGAAAGATTTGTACTGTCTGGAATCCTCTTTCCGGATTGTAAAATACGATATTCACTACCCTTCAGAAAAAGTATCTTTTTTCACTGACCATTGAAGAAATGAATGCTATAAACCAGCCCGGTCAGTCCATTTATGATTCTGTAACAAATTCTGTGTGGATGCTTGAAGGAGGAAATGGGGATTCCCTTCACCCTGGAGGTGGATTATTCAATATCTCCCTGGGTGATGGTAGAAGGAAACACTATGGGTGGACCTGTTTCCGGAGTATTCCAAAACATGATCACGGTTCTGAGGCTATGCGGTTGGACACAAGGAGAAATTCGATCTGGATCAATAGTGCGGACGGGCTGTTGGAATTTTCCCTGCGGGAGAAAAGCTTTCATTTTGTGGATGCATTTAAAGACTTAATAAAGATAAAGGACTATGGCCGGTTTGTGGGGGTTGATATCGACCGGGATGGAAGGATCTGGCTTGCTACCCATCCCAAAGGCGTGCTCATTTATGATCCTGATACAAAACATATATCTCCACTCTTTTCTGATACTGTTTTACAAAAGAAAACGGGTGAGGATAATCTGCAGATTTATTGTGACCGGGATGGAATTGTCTGGCTTACTTATTGGGATAACCGCGGGATTTATGAGTTATTGCCATATAAACCTTCTGTTCGTCTTTACCCTGTAAAACCCGATACAAAGGATTCTCTGAACTCAGAATTTGGTGGCATAGTTCCGACAGATCGGGGTCAAATCTGGTTAGGGACTTCCGGCAGACCTACAATTTTTAATTCAAGAAACGGCATATTCAAAGTTGTTGATGAAAAGGACCTGCCGGGTCTTAAAGGAAGTGACATCTATACCATGTATATTGATACTTCCAGTAAAAAAGCGTGGCTGATAGTAAATCCACAAAACCATGTTTATGAAATGGATTTAACGACCCGAAAATATTTGCCCATTAGGTTCAGGGATGGTCCGAAACAATTTGACACTTTAAATATTGATGAATCCAACATGGCCCAGACCTATCATGAAGGATTGCTGGTTTATGATATGAACCATGGCTTTTTTGAAATTAAAAAAGACAGCCTTTTTGCGGATCTGGTTCTTCCATTTAAGGATTTTATTGGCAGAATCGTACTTGATGAAGACAGTCTGCTTTTTTTAAAGAATCCAAATTTTCCGTTCAATTATACTTTTAAGAACATAAACGGGAAATGGGCAAAAACACCATTCTTTCTCGACAGCCTGGACTGGGATTTCTTGTATTATAACAAGGGAGATTATTCGAGTTGGGTCAGTTTAGATGATTCATTGATACACTATGACAAAAACTTCCGGGAAATAAAAAGTTATACCGGTAAGGATGGGTACAACGGAGGGGTAGTCAATATGTTAACGGATAATGAAGGCAATCTTTGGTACGTAAACTCCCAAAGACAGATAGGCCGGCTTAATATCGCTACAGGAATCATCACTAACCTTACTGCCGCCGACGGCTATCAACCACAATTCTTCGATTGGTTTGCTCCTGGCGTTAGGGATATACAGGGTAATTTATATTTTGGAGAATCCGGGTTGGGAATTGGAAGAAATGGGTTGATTAAAATTATTCCTGAGAAATATATTTCTTCCAATCCTTCTTTTGTTTACTTCAGTGCCTTAAATATTAATTATAAGCCATTGACTCTTTCTACAGGGGTAAATAACATATCGGAATTATCGTTGAAACATGATCAAAACAATATCAGTATTGAAACCGGAATCATTGACTATTATTCAAACGGTAAAAGTCACATAAGATACAAACTGGAAGGAAAAAACAGAAGCGAAGAATGGCAATATGGCCCCTCATATTTCACAATACGGTATGATGGATTGGATCCGGGTAATTACAAACTGACCACGCAGGCCTCGAATGCCGGTAATGAATTTAACGGTCCGGAGAAAGTACTGATAATAAATATCAGCCCCCCCTGGTGGAATACCTGGTGGGCGCGTACACTTTTTATTTTAACCTTTGGTTTTGCATTGTGGACTTTTATTCAATACCGGTCCCGTAATTTAAAATTACGGAACGCTGTTTTAGAAGAAAAGGTAATGCACCGGACAAAAGAGCTTAAACATTCCCTCGAAGATTTAAGGGATGCGCAAACCCAGCTTATCCAGCAGGAAAAAATGGCATCCCTTGGGGAACTTACAGCCGGTATTGCCCATGAAATTCAAAATCCCTTAAACTTTGTAAATAATTTTTCTGATATCAACGCGGAACTCATTGACGAAATGAAGGATGAAATAAAAACCGGGAATCTGGAAGAGGGACTGCATGTCGCTGATATTTTAAAGGAAAATAACTTGAAAATAAATCATCATGGAAGACGTGCCGATTCTATTGTTAAAGGTATGCTTATGCATTCCAGGAAAAGTTCGGGTCAGAAAGAGCTTGTTGATATTAATGCTTTAGCTGATGAATATCTACGATTAAGTTTTCATGGACTGCGCGCCAAAGACAAATCTTTCAATTCAACAATACTTACTGATTTGGATGAAAATATTCCAAAAATGAAAATCATACCCCAGGATATTGGAAGAGTATTTCTGAACTTATTCAATAACTCTTTTTATTCTGTCTCAGAAAAAAAGCTGATGATGCCTCTGGAATATGAGGCAATAGTTTCTGTAAAGTCGAAACAATTGAGCGGCCAGGTTGAAATTAGAATAAATGATAATGGCATGGGAATTCCCCAGAATTTAATTGAAAAAATATTTCAACCTTTCTTTACAACTAAACCTGCGGGCCAGGGAACAGGCCTGGGGTTATCGCTTAGTTATGAAATTATTACTAAAGGCCACGGCGGAACCATCGAAGTAGAAACGAAGGAAGGTGAATACACTGAGTTTATCATAAAACTGCCAGTTTCAAAGTTCCAATAATCGAACTAATTTTATCAAGATATGAAAATTCTGGTGGTAGACGACGAAAGTGATGTCAGGTCTTTATTTGAACAGCGTTTCAGAAAAGAGATCAGGGACGGAGTTATGATTTTTGCTTTTGCATATTCAGGTGAAGAGGCGCTTGAATATCTTAAAAAGCTTGATCATGAAGCAGTCCTGATATTGTCAGATATTAATATGCCAGGGATGAGCGGGTTTGTGCTTCTAAAACATATTAAGGAGCAATTTAAAAATCCCCCACCGGTTGTCATGATGATTACTGCTTTCGGTGATGATGAAAGCTATTCCCAGGCTATGAGGTTAGGTGCAGATGATTTTTTAACTAAGCCAATTGATTTTTTACATCTTCGGGAGAAATTAAAGACAACGCAATAAATGGCACACATGCCGGCTGATATCCTGGTTATTAAAAGAGATGTTTCTGAACCACAACATTCCTTCGTCAGCCTGATGATTTGGGCAGTAAGACTTTCACGACCTTATCGCAAATGGGTGATCATTATTCTGCTCGCTATGCTGGTAGAGGCCGTAATGAGTGTAGCCACACCCTGGCCGCTTAAGATCATTATTGATAATGTTGTAGCACATGGTAGTTTACCTCACTGGCTTCATTGGACGAATTTTCTAAATAATTCAAATAGTAAGCTTAAAATGGCTGCTATCGTGGCATTTGGGTTTGTGCTGATTAATGCCATCGGCTCACTGGCCGGATATATAAGCAGCTATTATAACGAAAGTGTGGCACAGCACGTTGCAAACGATTTGAGAAGGAAAATTTATCACCACCTTCAGCATCTTTCGCTTTCATATTATGATACCCACCAAACTGGTAAGTTACTTAGTACGATTACAGCTGATGTATCTACCATACAGGATTTTGCTTCATCTACACTTTTAACCATACTGGTAGATGCGCTCACCATCTGCGGCATGCTTGTCCTGATGTTTTACCTGGATACCGGCTTTACGCTTGCGGCTTTGGCCGTTACGCCATTTTTACTGTTGTTTGTTGCCCGTTTTAAAAAAGCGATGAAAAAAGCAACGCGTGAGGTAAGAACGGACCAGAGCAATATGTTAATTGCTATTCAACAGGGACTTGAATCGATCCGGTCAGTAAATGCATTTGGACGGCAGGATTTTGAGGAAAATAAACTCAAACAACTAAGCCAGGAAACTATGGGCGCAGCACTTAAAGCAAGACGAGTAAAGTCTGTGCTTTCTCCGGTTGTCACGATTACCGTATCCCTGTGTATCGCCCTGGTACTCTGGCGCGGTACCGACCTGATATTTGCTCATGTGATGACGGTCGGATCTCTTACTGTCTTCATTTGGTATATGAACAAATTCTTCAGTCCTGTTCAGGATCTTGCAAAAATGACAAGTACCATTGCACAGGCTACAGTTGCACTCGAACGTATTCAGGCAATCCTGGATACAGAACCGATCATTACTTTCTCAGAGGGTGATGATCCTGGTAAATTGAAAGGTGATATTGTGTTTGACGGGGTTTCATTCTACTATAACAAAGATTCCTTAGTACTTAATAATATTAATTTCAGGATTTCATGTGGACAGCGGGTTGGAATTTGCGGACCGACCGGAGGCGGCAAGTCAACGATAGCAAGTATGATCGCCCGCTTTTATGATCCAACCAGTGGACGCGTTCTTATTGACGATAAGGATATAAAGAAGTTCCAGCTGGATAATTTACGGGGACAGATTGGTTTTGTATTGCAGGATACGGTACTTTTTTATGGTTCTGTTCGCGAAAATATCGCTTACGGCAGGCCTGAAGCCAGCGAAGAAGAAATAGTGGAAGCTGCAAAACTTTCGAATGCTCATGAATTTATTTCCAGTATGCCTAATGGTTATGACACCCTGGTGGGGGAGCGTGGAATGACACTGTCCGGGGGGCAAAGACAGCGTATCGGTATTGCGAGAGCGGTCGTACGAAACTCTCCCATATTAATCCTGGATGAACCAACAGCTTCACTCGATACTGAGTCCGAAAAAATTGTCATGGAAGCACTGGAGAAACTGATGATCGGGCGAACTGTAATAATCATTGCTCATCGCCTCACCACGATTCGGGATGCCGACAAAATTATCGTATTGAATAAAGGAATGGTAATGGAAGAGGGTACCCATGAAGAACTTATTACAAAAGGAGAAGTCTATTGTGAGCTTTGCAAAGTGCAGGAATGGTCTGATCATCAAAGTCACAGAACTGTTTCTCCGGCCAGCAGTGAGACGAATAAATAGTCTGATTTTAAAAAAAGAAGGACATTATATAGGCCACCACCGACAATACGGTACCATACATGAAAATGTTATAGGAGATTCTAAGAAGGTTGTATTTGCGGCCTAAAATTTTTCCTTGTAGATAAATATCCTTTATAAGGTTAGCATACAAAAATTCTATATCGTTCATCAATTGCCTTATCCCAAATTCAAAATCTTCCAATGGCATCTTGTAATAACTTCCAAAGAATAAAAGATCAACGGTCTTTTCATCTAATTCCTTTTTCGTGAATCTTCCTTTCATGGTTCCGGGTCTGGTGGCAAGAACGGAATAAATGATCGTAACTACATTCACCGTTAGCAAAATAACAGTTGGTATGAAAAGTTTTGGGGCAAGTACAAATTTTCCAATGATTAACCCAATTCCTACGGATATGAGAATGGAATTTACAGAGATCATAATGAAGGCTTTATTATCCGCCATTACACTCAGACGCAAATGATTCGAAGATGAGTTCCTGAACATTGTTTCCACTCCTCTCAGATGATGTTTGATTTTGGATGCCCGGACTTCTTTATTTTCAGATTGCTTACCGGGATTAACCTTTTGTGCGGATTTATGATTGGTGTTTGCGGGGTGTCGCACCCAGTGTTTTTCTCCATGTTTCCGGATAAATGACTGTAGATTTTCTTCTTTTGTTTTATTCAATAACGACTGACAATATTCAGTTTGAAATTCGTGATTTTCGAGTAAGGAAATCGTTCTTACTCTCCATTCGCTTCCCTTGATCTTATTGCCAGTAAAAGCTTCAATTTCCCTTCGCATCAAATGATTGTATTCCACGAAAGTCTCCGATCCGAAATAAAATGAAAACGCATCGAAGATTATTTTTTCAGGCAATATGGACTGCTGTTTCGCGACAAATGCTGCTGCGATGCATTTCTTAATTTCTGTCAGATCGCCGGAATCAATAAGCAGGTTTTCTAAAAATTCATTGGTATTTATTACCATTTTAGATTCGGCCTTTGTATTGCCTGAAATAATAAGATCTGAATTTTCCATCCAGGCTGCCGCGCAAATGATAAAATAACTTCTGCCATCCAACTTATAATGTTCATTTATTCTATTGATTGCATCAAGAACCCTGAATTTATGGGCGATGTTGTGAAAATAGCGGCGGTCGTCAGCATTTTCTAAATAAAGCCCGATTACGTGATCTGAAACTTTTTTTAAGGATTCCTGATAATTCATATCCTGAGATTCAATATAAAAATGATTCTGTTTAAGCCTGAGAGTGATTGATTGTCAACTAATTAAAAAGCAATTGACTGGCTATTGAAAATTATGCTATTTCTATTTCTTTTCCAATTCTTAGGATAATTGATGTAATTTAAATATGGGGACGGTTAACTTCTGAAGTTCCCTGGATACCGCTAATACATTGCCATGCGTAAGATCATTTTCGGCGCTGCTTTTTTACTATTTTCCTATTCTGCCTTGACTCAAAATACTAATGGACAAATATCGCAGATTCAAAATGGAATTCCGCGTCCAAAGCTTGTTATAGGAATTGTTGTTGATCAAATGCGTTGGGATTTTCTCTATCGGTATTATGACAGGTACCAGGAAAATGGCGGCTTTAAGCAACTTCTTAATCAGGGATTTTCCTGCGAAAATACTTCCATTCCCTACACACCAACGATTACAGCATGTGGACATACATGTATATATACTGGTTCGGTTCCTGCTATAAACGGTATTACCGGAAATGACTGGTGGGACTACTCACTCTCACAGTTGGTATATTGTACCGGCGATACAACAACAAAAACGATTGGGAGCACAACAAATGCAGGTCAAATGAGCCCGCATAATTTGATGGTCACCACCATCGGGGATGAATTGCACCTGGCAGACAACTTTAGAACTAAAGTAATTGGTATTGCGTTGAAAGACCGCGCCGCCATTCTTCCCGCAGGTCATAGTGCCAACGGTGCATATTGGTACGATGAAAAAACCGGGGATTGGATTACTTCTTCCTATTACATGAACGACTTGCCTAAATGGCTTAAAGACCTGAACGCAAAAAAATTAACTGATCAGTACTTTGCAAAAGAATGGAATACTCTTTATCCATTGGAAACCTACGTTCAAAGTACGAGGGATGACGAACCTTATGAGTATAAACCTTTTGGTGCAAATACAAAGGGCTTTCCATATAACCTGAGTCAGTTCATTGGAAAAAACTATGGCCTTCTTCCCGTCACCCCTTATGGTAACACAGTAACCTTTGAGGTGGCAAAAGCTGCCATACAGGGAGAGCAAATGGGAGCAGGCAGTTTGACCGATTTTCTTGCCATCAGTTTATCTACACCTGATTATATTGGTCATTCATTTGGTCCCAACTCTGTGGAAGCTGAAGATATTTACCTGCGTCTGGATAAGGATCTTGGAGAATTTCTTGGTTTCCTTGATAAGCAAGTGGGAAAAGGTAATTACCTGGTTTTTCTTTCTGCAGACCATGGGGTAGCTCAGGTTCCGGCGTTTTTGAAAGAACATAAGATTCCTGCGGGAAGCGTTTCTTCTTCCACGATATCAGACCAGTTAAATCTCTATTTAAAGGGCAAATTTAAAAAAGACAAACTGGTGATCGGCATTATGAATTACCAGGTTTATCTGGATAGGAATCTGATGAATGAGAGTCACCTCAATAAGGCTGATGTTTACAAAGAGGCTGTCAGTTTTTTATTGGTCCAGCCAGGAATTGCAAAAGCCATTCCATTCGAAGATTTGAGTACAACGACCTTGAATAGCGAGCTAAAAAATGCTTTGGCGAATGGCGACTATCCTTCCAGAAGCGGGGATATTCAATTGATATACCAACCTCAATGGATTGATGGATTTGAAAGCAGAGGCACAACACATGGAGTTTGGAATCCTTATGATTCGCATATTCCCCTTGTTTGGTTCGGTTGGAATATTCTACCGGGTAAAACGAACAGGCAGGTTTATATGACAGATATTGCTCCGACCATTGCTTCCATGTTACATATTCAAATGCCTAGCGGATCTATAGGTCATGTTATTGGAGAAATGATCAAATAATTCTCTATTGTAAAACAACCAATATGAAATTTTTTCTGTCTGCAGTTTGTCTGCTTTTTGTAACTGCATTTCCAGGCGCCTATGGCCAGTCCTCTCCATTTAATAAAAATGATTTTTTTAATGACACGTCGTTATTAAAGGCAGTTTTAGTCGCTAATATGACTAAAATTTACAACTATCATGGCAAAAAGGATATTGATTATCCGGCCACATTTACAACTACTCTACCTGACAGTACAAAAGTGGATGACAGGATAGTTCTTAATATCAGGGGACATTTCAGACTAGGTTTCTGTTATGTGCCTCCGATTAAACTAATTTTCAATTATAAGAAAGATTCGAAATTGTATTCGTTGAAATCCCTCAAGCTTGTAAATGAGTGCAAGATTTCGAATGAGTTTGAACAATATCTCCTGAAAGAATATATCGTCTATAAGATTTACAACTTATTGTCCGATATCAGTTTTCGCGTAAGACTATTGAATCTGACTTTGCTGGACAGTATCGGGAAGAAAAAAA
Source organism: uncultured Bacteroidota bacterium (assembly GCA_963730425.1). Classification (GTDB taxonomy): domain Bacteria; phylum Bacteroidota; class Bacteroidia; order Chitinophagales; family Chitinophagaceae; genus Puia. The sequence continues at coordinate 10,251 of CAVSRV010000001.1, forward strand.
CGATTACCGAATATGCATTTCTTTTAGAAGACATAAAAACGGTAGCTGAACGAAATAACTGCAAAGAACTTAAAGATGTTAAACTTCCGACAGAAGCAACAGACCGAAGGCAAATGACAATGGTTGCAATCTTTGAATACATGATTGGCAATACGGACTGGGCAGTCTCAGTAAATCATAATATGAGATTAATTTCCTCCGAAAAGGATACTCTGTCCAGACCCTTTGTAGTTCCTTATGATTTCGATTATTCAGGATTTGTAAACACAACCTATGCAGTACCAGATGAAAAGCTCGATATCGAAAATGTCAGGCAACGCCTGTACCGTGGATTTCCCAGATCATTGTCCGAGGTGGAGGAAGTTTTAGACGTTTACAGGGCGAAAAAAGACAAGATATATTCCCTGATAAATAATTTTGATTTACTGACTTCGTCAAGTAAGATGGATATGACAAATTACCTGGATGAATTTTATAAGATTATCAATGATCCACAAATGTTGAAGAATACTTTCGTTGACAATGCCAGAAATCAATAATGTGGATTAAGTGTTTGAAATCCTGTATTGACTTTGAAGTTGGAATGATATTCCCGGGTTCTATTTAAATTTAATGTTTACTAAAGTTTCAACGTGAGGTTTGTATTTCCATCCTTACCGGTAAATTTATTTTGAGCCTCGCTTGGTGGTTCCACCCAATATTTGTGATTCAGTACGAATTTGAACTGCCTTAGTTCGCCCTTTTTTCCAATGGTTGCCTTGCAGATAGTGATTGTAAATAATTTGCTGTCTACCTTCTTCATCTGGAATCTGACGGCATCCGGGTTCCATCCATTAAAATCTCCGGCAACATTGACCTGATTTATTTCATTGATTCTTTTTTCTAAAACTACTTCCATACCGGAGACGTTTATTTTATTTTGTTGTCCAAATATGAACTCAACAGAGTCTCCTTTATCAATATATCCAAAACCTGTATTGATCTGATTCGGTTTGAAAACTATTCCCTGATTCAACAGTTCGGTTTTGTATGAAACGCGAAGGAGAAAGGTGGTCAATATTAAAATGGAAAGTTTCATATTCCTGATAAGGAAGGTATTAAAAATGTTCAATTCGGGAGAACAACATTTGTTAATCAGACTGTTAAACTTCTTTCATACTCAGACAGGTTGTTTCTGATGTAAAAATCGGATTCTCCCTTTTTTTGCATAGATTCAATTTCATTTGAAATTAATTCTCAAAGCGATTGACTCATATGAGGAAACCTTTCATTACTGTAATTGGCAGTTCTAATACCGACATGGTCATTAAAGCTGATCACCTTCCGGGCCCGGGCGAAACCATACTTGGTGGAAGTTTTTTTATGAATCCGGGAGGTAAGGGAGCCAATCAGGCAGTGGCTGCTGCAAGACTTGGAGGTAATGTCAATTTTATTTGCAAAACCGGCGAAGATATTTTTGGGGAACGATCCCGGCAGATATTTAAAGATGAAGGAATTGATACTTCATTTCTTATTACCGACTCCGGACGTCCGTCGGGTGTTGCCTTAATTACCGTAGATAAAAATGCAGAAAATTGTATTGTTGTAGCATCCGGCGCCAACGCTGAATTAAATCCGTCGGATCTCCTGCAGGCCTATGAAATGATAATTCAGTCCTCTATTGTATTAATGCAACTGGAAATTCCATTAGATACTGTATCCTATGTGGCAGCATTAGCGAATGAAAAAGGCATCCCTGTCGTATTGAATCCAGCTCCTGCCTGTTCATTACCTCATAAATTGCTCGAAAATACCAGTATTCTGACTCCCAATAAAACTGAAGCCGGGATGCTGAGCGGGATCCTGGTTCATGATATTGAATCGGCAAAGGCAGCGGCAATGAAAATTAGAGAAAAGGGTGTGAAGACAATTATCATTACGCTTGGTGATGAAGGAGCCATTGTATTACATAGGAATCTGTTTACCCATGTACCTGCCAACAGGGTCAGAGCCGTTGATACGACAGCTGCCGGAGACACATTCAATGGTGCGCTGGTTGTGGCACTATCTGAAGGGAAAGACATTTTGGAGGCTACTGCGTTTGCCTGTAAAGCAGCTGCCATTTCAGTAACCCGTAATGGCGCACAGGGATCTATTCCATTTAAAAGAGAAGTTGAAGCTTATCGTAAATAGTAAATCTTCTGATTAACTCCTAAAACGGACATATGTTCATTATTGAAAGTTATTCGCTGGCAGTAATTTTTTGCATTGTTACGATGCTATGCTGGGGATCCTGGGCGAATACTCAGAAACTCGCGGCATCTTCCTGGCGTTTCGAATTGTTTTATTGGGACTATGTAATAGGTATAGTATTGCTTGGATTCATTTTTGCCCTGACACTTGGAAATTCTGGAACCGGAGGCAGGAGTTTTATTGATGACCTTAATCAGGCAGACAGATCAAATATTTTATCTGCTGTAGTAGGTGGAATTATTTTCAACGCAGCTAATATTTTGCTTTGCGCTGCCATTGCAATTGCAGGAATGTCTGTAGCTTTTCCTGTCGGCATCGGGCTTGCCCTTGTTATCGGCGTTATTGTTAATTATATCGGGCATCCGCTGGGTAATAGTGTATTACTTTTTACGGGCGTAGTGTTGATCATGGCTGCAATTCTATTGAATTCATTTGCTTATCGTAAAATGCAGTCGGGGAATGCGAATCCTACGTCCAAAGGCATTCTTCTTTCAATAGTGAGCGGAGTGTTGATGGGGTTCTTCTATAAATACGTTGCTGCTTCCATGTTTCCCGATTTTACAATTCCTGAAGCAGGTAAATTAAGCCCATATTCTGCTGTGGTATTTTTCTCCGCAGGAATTCTTTTGAGCAATTTTTTATTCAATACCCTGCTGATGCGTAAACCTTTTTCAGGTACTCCTGTCAGCTACAAGGATTATTTTAAAGGAGGATTTAAAAATCACATCACTGGAATTCTCGGCGGAATTATCTGGTGCATCGGCATGTCGTTTAGCATAATCGCATCTGGCAAAGCGGGGCCGGCAATTTCTTACGGATTAGGTCAGGGTGCAACCGTAGTGGCGGCGATCTGGGGTATTTATATATGGAAGGAATTCAAAAAGGCCAAAGGGGTAAAGTTCATATTAAACGCGATGCTGGTATGTTATATAGTCGGGCTTATATTGATTATAATTTCACGTTAAGGTCATGTTTATCTTTAGGAATCCAAACCTGAGTTCTGGAACCCGACTGACCCGCATCTGAAAAGGGAACAAGAACTAACTTTGTTTTGCTATTTTCTATAAAACTGTAAGCCTGATTGCCAATCCAATTTGCAGGCAGCACAGAAAGATTTGTACTTAAAATGATTTTTTGGTTTTGTAGTTGTTTTTCAGTTACGTAAATGGGATTCATGCTGTTTAGGGAACTGTCTGCGGCCAGAATCTGCGGCCCTCTTTGAAAAGCGATAAAGTGCTTGTAGTTTTGACCTCCCTGTATAATTTTTACCGGTATTTCAAAGTTAATGATGACTTTTTCACCAGGCTTCCATAACCTGTTAATGGAAAGAAATCCCCGGTTTGCAAGATTATATTTTTTCCCATTTACTGTGGCTGTAAATCCTTTCGCCCATGGAGGAACCCGGAATGACAGCGGAAAGACAGACGAACTGGACGGACTAACGATATAGACCATACGCCCTTTGGCAGGAAACTCACTTGTCGCATTTACTGTCAATGCAATTCGGTGACCGTCATTTGTCTGCACAGAGTCAATCACTTTGGTTGATTCTATAAGGAGGAAGGTGGGGGTTCCCGAACGCTGGCCATAATTGAACAGGGGAATCATAGAAATACCCCTGGGTACGCTGGAAAGGCAACAAGTGATATCGCAGGAATAAGGTTTTCTGTCCATTAAGGAAGTATAATAACTTACACAGCCTGTTTGTGGATTTTCTGCTGCCAGCAGATGATTATAAACGGATTTTTCGATCTGGTCCATGTATTTAACTTCTCCTGTAAGAGTAAAAAGTTGATAATTTAATTGTATCCAGGTGGTAGTAACACAGCCTTCCCCAATATTATCATGTATGGCGGCAGGCAATTCATCCTTTCCCTGAAAAACTTCAAAAGAACTGGAAGTTCCGGTTATATATAGCCTGTTATTAACAATGTCATTCCACGCAATAATTACCGGTTGAAGAAGATCCTTTTCTCCGGTAAGTTTATAAAGCTTGATAATTCCTACCAGATTGGACAACATTTCATAGGCTTTGCCATCGGCAACTTTATTTACTTGTCGCACAAGGAGCAGATCCTGAATAATTTTAGGACCGTTCTTTTGATTGTATGCCCGTAAAATATATCGGGTAAAATCCAGATATTTTGTTTCACCTGTGTAGCGATACAATTCAATCATAGGATCGAGGATGCTGGTGGCAGCCATTCCAACGTGTTCGCCGGCAGAGATTATGTCCAACTGGGCAGGATTGTTTCCAAAAGTTTTAATCATCAGATTTCCAATCTTGATTGCTGCATCCAGTGCCGGCTGATAACCAAAAGTTTTATAATATGCTATGAGACCGATAAGATCATATTTGTGAACCCAGACATCCCAGCTTGTCCAGTATTTATCAGGAGTATAAGTTCCCAGGTAACCATCAGCGAGCTGAGTGCTCAATAATACCTGTAGTATATGATCCATTTGCTTTTTCAAATCGGGATTGTGTGAATACTGCCAGGTATTGCAGGCCGTTTCCAGGTATTTCCCAACATGCTCGCCAATCCAGTCCTGCTTGCCGGGCCTTGAAAGAAATCCGGATAACATGGTTTCCTGGTCAATTTCTAACAATCTTTTTTCCAGGTTTATTTCCATCCGTAGTCCCAGTATTCCCCCGATCCTCTGATTTTCATAAGTCGAAGGAACGTACATATCATGTACTGCGTTGGGTATAAGGGGAAGTATTATTGCAGATGTATATTCCGCAATCAGATTATTATATGATAGTAATAGTAAGATGATAGATATGAAAAATGAATCTTTTTTTCGCATAACCCGGTTATTCAAATTGCAGATCTAAAAGTATTGATTTTTCGGAAAGTAATATTTTTCCATAACTTAACCTTCTTTAAGGATGAATTTTTCCAAACGACTCGCCCATATGACGAAATTTTTTTTACCTGTTACCCTGATATATATGCTTGCCTCTTCTTCTTGTAACAGCCCTGACAAAAATGATACAGATTATATTAAAGGTTCATTTGGCTATGACCTCCAATTTCTGGAGAAGTATGATTCTGTGATTGTATTGAAATCAGGAGATGGAAATGCCAGGATTATTGTTTCTCCGAAATACCAGGCAAAGGTTTTTACTTCTTCCGCAGACGGAGATCTTGGTCAGAGTTTCGGATGGGTGAATTATAAAGCATTTACGGCAGCTGTTGATCCGCATATAAATGCATATGGTGGAGAGAACCGACTTTGGCTGGGACCTGAAGGAGGAAAGTTCTCATTATTCTTTAAGCCGACAGTCCGGATGGATTTTGAAAACTGGAAAACTCCTGCTGCCTTTGATACGGAAACCTGGTCCGTAGTCAGTACAAACCCGGTTTCCGTAAATATGAATAAAGACATGAGACTCATAAATTACCAGGGCACCGAACTGACGGTAACCATAAAGAGAAATATAAAAATCCTTGAAAGGCAGGATATCGTCAGTAAACTTGACATTGTCATAGACGATTCAGTAAAAACAGTTGGCTACGCTACTGAAAATACACTGATCAACAAAGGCAGTTTGCCATGGACAACTGAAACGGGTATGCCCTGTATCTGGATTCTCGATATGTTCAATCCATCAGATCAGACAACTATTGTAGTCCCATTTATGGGAGACACCATTTCCAAACCCGCAACGACTGATTATTTCGGGGAGATCTCTGCGAACAGGATAAAATTTGCAGACAGTATCCTTTTTTTCAAAGCCGACGGAAAGAGTAGAGGAAAGCTTGGCATTCATCCTTCCCGTGCAAAAAATATCGCCGGAAGTTATGATGCTGAAAAAAAAATACTCACACTAATATTATTTGATGTCAACAATGGTGGGGAATATTTAAACCAGGAATGGAATACCAATAAGTCTCCCTTCAGTGGCGATGCGGTCAATGCTTATAATGACGGTCCGCTTGCATCCGGAGGCCAGCTGGGTCCCTTTTATGAACTGGAAAGTGTATCACCTGCAGCATTTCTTGAACCAGAGGGATCCCTTGTTCATCATCACAGCGTCTTCCATTTCACCGGATCCGAGAAAGAACTAAATGCGATAGCTGAAAAAAAATTAGGCGTTTCACTGGAAAAAATTAAAAATGCATTACCATGAAATATCCTTCCATCGGGATCAGGCCAATTATAGACGGGCGACTTGGCGGTGTAAGAGAATCACTGGAAGAAACCACGATGCAGATGGCAAAAAATGTTGCAGCACTATTTGTCGAAGAACTCCGATATCCTGACGGTAACCATGTTGGTTGTGTGATTGCAGACAGTTGTATTGGAGGAGTTATGGAAGCAGCCGAATGTGCAAAGAAATTCGAAGCATCCAATGTTGGAGTTTCCTTATCAGTAACACCCTGCTGGTGTTACGGAAGTGAGACAATGGATATGAATCCCATTCTTCCAAAAGCCATCTGGGGTTTCAATGGAACTGAACGACCCGGAGCGGTTTACCTGGCAGCGACACTCGCTGCACATAATCAAATGGGTCTTCCTGCATTTGGCATATATGGAAAAGATGTGCAGGATCTTGGCGATCCTGAAATTCCGACTGACGTACGCGAACGGTTGCTGAGTTTCGCAAAAGCAGGACTGGCTGCAGCCATCATGCGTGGCAAATCCTATCTTTCAATCGGTTCAGTTTCCATGGGGATTGCAGGCTCCATGGTGAATCCGGATTTCTTTCAGACATATTTAGGAATGCGCACTGAAGTCATCGATTCATCCGAAATTCTTAGAAGAATTGAAAAGAGGATCTGTGATGAGGAAGAATTTGACAAAGCGCTTTCCTGGACCAAAAAATATTGCAGGGAAGGAGAAGATTTCAATAAAAAAGATAAACAATTTTCACGGGAACAAAAAGATAAGGACTGGGAATTCTGCGTACGAATGACGATCATCATTCGTGACTTAATGAAAGGGAATCCCAAACTGAAAAAACACGGCTTTGGGGAAGAGTCATTTGGTCACAATGCCATCGTATCTGGCTTTCAGGGTCAGAGACAATGGACGGATTTTTTACCCAATGGAGATTTTGCTGAAGCCATTCTTAATTCATCCTTCGACTGGAATGGTATCCGGGCGCCGTTTATAGTAGCAACTGAAAATGATTCACTCAATGGTGTCAGCATGCTTTTGGGTTACCTGCTGACAAATACAGCCCAAATATTCGCGGATGTCAGAACCTATTGGAGTCCTGCGTCTGTTGATCGCGTATCAAAATGGAAGCCTGTAGGTAAAGCAGAACATGGTTTTATACATCTCATCAATTCCGGATCAGCAACTCTTGATGGCAGCGGAAGACAAACCAAAAATGGCAAACCTGCATTAAAACCTTTCTGGGAAATAAATAACGCTGAAGTTGATGATTGTTTGGGAGCTACCACCTGGTACCCAGCGAATAATGGTTATTTCAGAGGAGGAGGGTATTCATCCAAATTTGTCACGAAGGGCGGGATGCCCGTAACGATGTGCAGGCTGAATCTTGTAAAAGGTACTGGTCCAGTATTACAAATTGCTGAAGGAGAAACGATTGAATTGCCGTTGGATGTTCATGAAATACTCGATGAAAGGACTGATAAAACCTGGCCCACAACATGGTTCGTTCCACGGCTTACAGGTACAGGTGCTTTTAGGAATGTATATTCAGTAATGGCAAACTGGGGCGCCAATCACGGAGCCATCAGTTATGGTCATATTGGGAATGATCTTATATCACTCGCTTCGATTCTTCGCATACCAGTTAACATGCACAACGTAGCAGAGGATAAAATATTCCGCCCATCAGCATGGGGCGCATTTGCATCTGATCATCATGCCTGCGCCGCGTATGGGCCCTTATATAAATAAAATGATAAAAAAATCGCATTTGCTTCAGGCAGAGGACGGCAGCTCTTATCTCCGTCCATTTGCACTTGTAACCAGTCTTTTTTTGCTCTGGGGTTTTGCACATGGGTTGCTCGATGTACTCGATAAACATTTCCAGAATACATTGCATATCAGTAAAGCGGAGTCTGGTTTTGTTCAGTTTTCATTATATATCGGATATCTGGCAATGGCATACCCGGCTGGTGTTTTCATGAAACGTTACGGTTATAAAAACGGGATCATACTAGGGTTGAGTTTATTTGCAGCAGGCGCTTTCTTGTTTTATCCTGTTGCGAAACTGGTGGCCTTTATTCCATTTTTAATTGCACTATTTATAATTGCCTGCGGATTGTCATGTTTGGAAACTGCTGCTAATCCTTACACTACTGTTTTGGGACCGAAAGATGGTGCGGCACGTCGTATCAATATTGCCCAGTCTTTTAATGGTATGGGTTGGATCCTGGGTCCCTTACTCGGCGGCTGGTTTATTTTCGGCGCAGAAAAAAAAGGAAACGCAGGAACTTTTGATTCGCTGATACCGCCGTATATGTATGTTGGCAGTATCGTAGTTGTGGTGGCAATTATTTTTGCTTTTACGAAACTTCCTGCAATCAAAGAAGATAACGAAGAAGGAATTGCGGAGAATGCAACACTTGGAGAACTCTTCAAACATACAGGATTTGTGTTGGCAGTGATCGCACAGTTTTTATACGTAGCGGCACAGACGGGTTTCAATTCTTTTTTTATTAATTATGTTACCGAGACGCTTAGCGGTGTTCAGGCAGCAGTAATTGGTATGATGCAGCACCTCGGTGGTTTTGGTGAGGTATTCAAACCAAAAAATCCGGAGCAGGCGGCATCTCTTATTCTTGCATTAGGCGGTATGGGATGTTTTTGGATTGGGAGACTCGCAGGTTCCTGGCTAATGAAATTCATTGCACCAGCGAAATTGTTGGCGGTTTATGCGATCATCAACACTATCTTAACTTTTATTGTTGTGATTCGTCTTGGCTGGCCTAGTGTGATTGCATTATTTTCTACATATTTTTTTATGTCACTGATGTTCCCGACGATTTTTGCCCTCGGTATTAGAGGTCTTGGTCCGTTGACAAAAAAGGCTTCTTCATTTCTGGTTATGGCAGTTGCCGGCGGGGCTTTTTGTCCGCCTTTAATGGGATTGGTGGCAGATCATGCGGGGATGTCAATAGCTTTTATTATTCCCATGAGTTGTTTTGCATTCATTGCTTTTTACGCAGCCTGGGTAAATCATAGGGTTAAGGCTCTATCCAGATGAACATAGCCACCATCTACGTGCATCCATTGACCGTTAATACCGGAAGACTTCGGTGATAATAAAAATAATACGGTGTTTGCAATTTCCTCGGGGCTTGTCATTCTGTTTTCAAACGGAATTTTGGCGTTGATCTCTTTTAATTTTTCTTCCGGGTTGGCCTGCTTACTGATCCACCATTTATACTGAGGAGTCCAGCACTCGGCTACAACAACGGCATTTGCTCTGACGCCAGTGGACGGAAACATGGCGGCCCAATTCTTTGTAAGGGCAAGCCTTCCGCCATTTGCCGCAGCATATCCCGATGTACCTCCCTGACCCGTCTCCGCTGTTTTTGAGCAGATATTTATTATAACACCCTTAGATTTTTTAAGGTGAGGCAGGCAGCATTCGGACATAGTATGATAATGTCCAACGTTGTTGCCTATTGATTCGGCAAATCTTTTACCGTCTCCATTTTCAAGACTTACACCGTCGTTGAGACCCGCGTTATTTATAAGTCCATCAATTCTTTCATATTTTTCCAAAACATGTTCAACAGCATGGCAACATGCATCTTTATCTGTCAGTTCTGTCTTTAAACAAATAATCTTCCCTCCGGTGTCTTCTATTGATTTTGAAATATCCGGGAATGCCTGATCGTTTCGATCAATAACACATACTATGGCTTTTTCAGATGCAAGGGCATGAGCAATGCTTCTGCCTATACCGCTGGCACCACCGGTAACAATCATTACTTTATCCTGTAAATGCAGATTTATAAAAAGGGATTTAAGTTTAGATATAATATTAAAATAATCCGGCTGACTGAAGACCATTCTTGTTAATCCGGATCATCCATTTTTTCATTTGGCTTTACAAATGCTGCCCTCCGGGGAGGCGGAACGACTGAATTCTCTCCTTTCACTGCTTTCCAAATTACTTCAGTAAAAAGACGATCTGGTACCCGGTCCTCCTTTGAAAAATCAAAGGTTTCACTTTTTCGCTGCCAGACATTTTCAATGGTATTCACCGCATTTATATTTGTCTGAAGAGGCTTGGTATTAAATACAGTATTGTCTGGCTTGTTGGAAAAACAGCGCCACATGGGTTCCGCAGAAGCGTCATACTGGCTCATGGGTGGAAAACCCAGAATGAGTTCAATAGTATGAAGAACCGAAGTAGTAGAATACATAGTGTGATCTACTATATGTCTTTTAACATATCCACCAGCGATATATGCGGTGCTCCTGTGAGCATCGACGTGATCGGGGCCATCCTGCGCATCATCTTCCAAAATGAAAACAACCGATTCATTCCAAACCGGACTTTTGCTGAGATGATCTATGAACATACCTACTGCCAGATCATTATCTGCGCAGTGGGCAAATGGCGTAGGCCTGCCTTTGCTTAATCCTTCTGTATGATCATTTATGATACGTAAAGTATTTAACTGAGGCAGAGAATGGTGTGCCACGAGAGAATCAAAATCTCTTGTCCATTGACCTACTCTGGTGGTGTCCCTTACGTGCTGATCCCAGCTGGTATAATAAGTACAATAGTGATTTTTCAATACAGGAATATTGGGCTTGTAATCATCTGCAAATTCACCATAAGTTCTATAGCTGATGCCAGCTCTGGAGCAATGGTCCCAGATAAATCCGCCCTTGTTATTAGCGATAGCGCGGTTGCCTTCAGCATCGTAGGTCCCTCCCCGGTCCCCATACCCTGTCGGCCATGTCTTTTCCAGGTAATCATTTGCATAACCTCCCATACTCCAGTTATGCCCGTCAGCACTTACTTCCGCGTCTACGTAGAAATTATCAAGCAAAACAAATTCCTTTGCAATTGCATGAAGGTTAGGGGTGATTTTTTCACCAAATAAGACAAGACTGGTATCCCCGTTACCTTCTTTAACATCACCCAATACCTGGTCATAGGTTCTGTTTTCTTTAATTATATAGAATACATATTTTATAGGTGAAGCATCGCCTATCTGCATAGGTACCGGGTTACCTGTTTCACCATCTGCAGTGAGTTCCCTGTTTTTATGGTATGGTGTGTTTTCATAAACCAACTTTGAATATTTGGCCAGCTGTGCGGCGGTTGGCGTTTTAAAAATGCTGAGCGTGCCTTTAAACAATCCCCCGATATATTCAGATTTAACGGCAGAATGCTGAAATGAAATATTAGCATGACTGGTATCAAAAGGCTTGTAGCCGGGATTGGGCAGAGAACTGAACCCCTTTCCATTAGCAACAAAAATCAGGTTCCCAATGGTTTTCACCGCTGTAGGATACCAGCCTACTGGTATAAATCCGATGGATTTGCTGGAACCAGGATGACTGACATCAAAAACAGCGAGGCAGTTATTGTCGGCATTGGCTATGTACAGCATCTTCTCGTTTTCACTCAATGCTACCCCATTGGTAGTAGAGCCATTGAGAGATCCCGGATAAAGAGCGGCATCCAGGGTTTCCAATACCTTACGGTTTTGGATATCTATCACCGACACTGAATTGTCATTCGAATTAGCCACAAAAAGCGTATGTCCGTTCCTGGAAAGACAAAGATCATTAGGGTGGTCGCCAACTAAAATACTATCGGTTAGTTTTTTCTTCTGAATGTCAAAGATTAAAATTTTCCCCCCACCCCACAACGAGATATAAAGCTCATTTTTATTCTTTGAAAGAATACATGTGTATGCCTCGGCCCCCAGGAAAAAAGATTCTGTTTTTTCGGTTTTAAGATTTACAATATAAAGGCTGTTGTTTTCCTTTGTTACAACAAATAGTGTATTTGTTCTATCATCAATCTGAATACCAGTGGGCGAAATTTTCACCGGCCATTTTTCACCCAATTTTATCTTATCAGCTTCCTGTAACTGTCCTTCATTTGAAATCTTGTATTTTACAATCAGGTTGTCATTACCTCCGGATGCATACAGCCAGTTTTCATCCTGGCTGAAAGCCAGGCCCAGCCAGCTTTCCGGGATTATTTTCTCGGAAATGACTTTCCCTTTCAATGGGTCAATTAACTGTATTGTCTGTGTACTCTGACCGTTGTTGCTGATCGCCATATATCTTTTTGACGGCGAAACCACAATGTTTAATGGTAAGTCCCCCAGAGTTACAGACCGTCCCAAAGGTGTCAGGCTCCAGCCATTTGGTAAATAAATACGGGAAGAAATTGAATCTTCCTGCGCAAAAACAAAATCAATCCAGATCAATGATATCCAAAGAATCAGCAGGTATTTCATCAATCGTTTTTAAATATTTGTAAACAGGTAATCATAACCCGGGCACATTTGAACTGCGGCCTCGGGAATCGATTCATAAATGGCAGGCCGCCTGCTCTAAATTACGAAAATTGTATCTTGGCTTAAGAGGAAAAGAATAAGTTTGTATTAATTAAATGCAATTGCGATGAGATTTTTATTCTTTGCCATTTTGTTTTGCGGTTTTTCTTCTTTTGGTCAGGTAAATATCATACCGCAGCCAGCCTCAGTAAAAATGCCGAAAATAATGGCTGATTTTACCATCAATCCTTCCACCAAGATTGTTGTGGAAGGAAGCGGGCTCGAAAATTCGGTGCAATTCTTTAATGACTATCTAAAAGAATTTTACGGATTCAGTTTGGAAACTACGACGAAAGGGAAGGGAAATAACAACCTGGTTTTGAATTTTGACAGACTGGACGATTCGATTCCCGGCGCTTATAATTTATCTGTAGATCAGAAAGGAATTTACATCGGGGGCGACAATGAGACGGGTGTTTTCTATGGTATTCAATCACTCATTCAATTGCTTCCGATGCCTGACGACTCAAGAAAGCTTTCCATTCCCTATGTTCAGATAAATGACAAACCTAGATTCGCATACCGCGGAATGATGCTGGATGTGGGCCGTCATTTTATGCCAGTTCCTTTTGTTAAAAGATTCATTGATTATCTCGCCATGCATAAAATGAATGAGTTTCACTGGCATTTAACCGAGGACCAGGGCTGGCGGATAGAGATCAGGAAATATCCGCGTCTTACGGAGGTTGGCGCCTGGCGTGATGGTACGGTAATTGGAAAAAGACCCTGGAAAGGAAATGATAACATACGATATGGCGGCTTCTATACCCAGGAACAGATAAAAGAAGTAGTAGCTTATGCGTCCAGAAGATACATTACTATAATTCCTGAAATTGAAATGCCTGGTCACGGAAGTGCTGCCATTGCAGCATATCCATGGCTAAGTTGTTTCCCTTTTGAGAAAACAAATATCCCGGACAGCATTCTTTCGGAAGAAGGACGAAGAGCCACGGGAAAACTGGTATATGAAAAATGGGGTGTTGCTGAAGATGTTTTCTGTGCGGGTAAGGACAGCGTATTCCAATTTTTACAGGATGTTATTGACGAAGTGGCGCCCCTATTTCCGTCAAAATATATTCACATAGGAGGTGATGAGTGTCCGAAAATAAATTGGAAGAGATGTCCGCTTTGCCAAAAACGTATCCACGATCTTGGTCTGAAAGATGAACATGAGCTGCAGAGTTATTTCATTCAGCGAATGGAAAAATATATTAACAGTAAAGGCAAAACACTGATTGGATGGGATGAAATTCTTGAAGGTGGTCTCGCACCAAATGCGGTTGTGATGAGCTGGCGCGGCGAAAAAGGAGGTATTGAAGCTGCAAAACAGAAACACACGGTAATTATGACTCCGACTACTTATGTTTACTTCGATTATTCGCAAACCAAACATGAAGATTCCCTGGTTATTGGGGGATACCTTCCTTTGGAAAAAGTGTATAAATATGAACCCATACCTGCCGAATTATCAACCGATGACGGACGTTATATCCTGGGTGCGCAGGCAAATATCTGGACAGAATACATGACCAGTCCATCCAAAATAGAATATATGATTTTTCCGAGAATGGACGCCCTCAGTGAAGTAGTCTGGAGCCCGAAATCAAGCAGAAACTGGGAGGATTTCAGAAAGAAACTTCCTTACCAGTTTAAGCGCTATGATTTATGGAAGACACATTACTTCAGCGATACTGCTGAGTATGACATGCATTGAACCGAAAGTAAAAAGGCAAAAGTAAAAACTAAAAACCTCGTTTTTTTCCTTTTTCCTTTTTAATTTTTACTTTGATTATGATTCTAACTTAGCTCTTTCTTTAATAACAGTAAATGAATATTTTTTTCCTGTAGTAGCTGCGGCCAGCGACACTTCGGTAGTAGTGTCGAGTAAGCTCTTATTGCTTATTGAATTAAAAACGATAGATGAAATCATTCCGCCAGAACCATTTAATTTATTTTCACTTACAGGACTGAATGCATTTTTTTTCATTTCGCGGAATAATATTGCGTAGTCTCTTTCATTAGCTTCCTGGAGTCTTATGGAGGTGATGAATTTTGGCATATAGATAAGTTTTAATATTAAATAACCACAATACAAATATACTCAGTGCTTATTAACTGTAAATTATTTATCTGCAAATTTCTGTGAATTTACCATTTAGTAGTATATCATTTTCAGAGATGACAATTTCATAGACAGGGTAAATATTCAACTGACTAAGTAAAATCATTTACCTGGCAATGAATTCAACTTCAGTTTTCATTTTTCTTTATTGATTTACTTAGAAATGAAACAAACAGTTTATCTTGATAATGAGTTCAAATACCACAAACTACGGAATATAATATTTGACTATTAGTCATTTTTTTAATACAAGTGCGACAATTGAAACTGAAAAATATTCTGGAAACAGTCTCATATAACATGAAAACATAATGTTTGAAATATTTTAAATGGTGTTCATGAAAAGAGCTTTATGTCTTCTAATCTCAGCAATATTGTTGATTCTATTCGGTCATGCCCAGGTTTCAGTCGGAAATCTTCGTTGTGAGGACAGGATAAACCCGCTGGGTTTAGACGTTCTGAATCCAAGATTCAGCTGGCAACTGGTTCCTGATCAGAGAAACCTGGAACAGACTGGCTATGAAATCAGGGTCGGATACAAATCAGGTAGAACAGATCAATTGGCTACCTGGAAAGTAATGAGTTCCCAATCCCTTTATGTTCCATATACCGGCAAGTCATTAGAATCGGGAACTGCTTATTACTGGCAGGTAAGAGTTTGGGACAATAAGGGAAGGGTTTCCGGCTGGAGTGAAAAAGCTTACTGGCAAATGGGATTATTGCAGACTTCAGACTGGAAGGCGAAATGGATCGAATCAACAAGTGATGCTGATTCCGTAAATGGACCAGCCCTTTTGTTCCGAAAAGAATTTACTTCAGACAAAAAAATTGTTTCTGCTACAGCTTTCATTACTGTACATGGGATGTATGAAGCATATATCAACGGACAGAAAATGGGAGATGCTTTTCTGACTCCGGGATGGACGAGTTATAACAAGCGTC
This sequence comes from uncultured Bacteroidota bacterium, assembly GCA_963730425.1. Lineage (GTDB taxonomy): Bacteria > Bacteroidota > Bacteroidia > Chitinophagales > Chitinophagaceae > Puia. The sequence continues at coordinate 26,073 of CAVSRV010000001.1, forward strand.
TTCAATACCAGGTTTACGATGTTACTAAGCTAGTTAAAACGGGAAATAATGTGTTGGCTGTAAATATCGGAAGCGGTTGGTACAGGACAAGCCTGGCTTGGAATAATAATAAAAATATTTATGGCAGGAAAATCGGCCTCCTGGAACAGCTGGAAATTATCTATTCGGATGGCAGCAGGGTAACAATTATTTCTGACGGCAGCTGGAAAACATCAGACCAGGGACCTATCCGAAGTTCGGAAATATACAATGGAGAGACTTATGATGCACGAAAGGAAATAGATGGCTGGGATGGTACTGGTTATAATGACCAGGCATGGCAAAATGTAATCGAAAAAGAATATCCAAAAAATAATTTAATCGCCACTTACAATGAACCTGTCAGGATGCACGAAACTTTTAAGGCTGTCCGTGTTTTTAAAACACCCAAGGGAGAACAGGTAGTAGATTTTGGACAGAATCTTGTTGGATGGGAAAGATTTGTTTTAACGGGGAAACCAGGTGATACAATTACGATTGACCATGCAGAAGTTCTTGATAAGGATGGCAATTTTTATACGGATAATTTAAGAGCAGCAAAATCAGAAAATATTTATATACTTAAAGAGAATGAAGGAGCATTTTGGCCGCATTTTACTTTTCATGGATTCAGGTATATCCGGATCAAAGGATTTAAAGGTGAGATTCGTATAGATAGTATTGATAAGAAACAAAGGGATGTTATTGATTTCGGTACCGGGCCAAAAACTAATTATTTATACGTCGGCGCAGTAACGCTTTACTCAGATATGGAGGCGACGGGACAATTCAATTGTTCTAATCCGATGCTCAATCAACTTCAGCACAATATTCAGTGGGGACAGAAAGGAAATTTCCTGGATGTACCGACGGATTGTCCGCAACGTGATGAACGATTGGGCTGGACGGGAGATGCACAGGCATTTTCCAGAACGTCAAGTTATAATATGGGAGTACATAATTTCTTTTCCAAGTGGCTGAAGGATCTCGCGGCGGATCAGTCAGAAAATGGAATGGTCCCTTTCGTTATACCGAATGTACTGGGCCCGAATGCAGGTGGTTCAACTGGTTGGGCAGACGCTTCTACCATCATCCCCTGGAACATGTGGCTGGCTTATGGCGATCCAAAAATTCTGGAAGATCAATATTCTAGTATGAAGGCCTGGGTGAGTTTCATGCAAAGTCGTAGTAAAGATTATTTATGGAATACCGGTTTTCATTTCGGTGACTGGCTTTTTTACAGACCGGAAGATGATAATGATGGAAGGTCCGCCGTTACGGACAAATACCTGATTGCGCAATGTTTTTTTGCATATTCTACTCAATTATTATTGAATGCTGCCAGGGTTTTAAATAAACCCGATGATGTGCAGAGGTATTCTGACTTATTACAACATATAAAGGATGCATTTCTTAAAGAATATGTTACGCCATCTGGCAGGCTTGTTTCCAGCACACAGACCGCATATACACTCGCACTTCAATTTGATATGCTGCCGGAAAACTTAAGGGCGCAGGCCGCGCAAAGATTAGCGGATAATATAAAAGACTATGACGACCATCTTACAACCGGATTTCTGGGAACACCTTATCTCTGTCATGTCCTGAGTCGTTTCGGTTACGACTCGGTTGCATATAAATTATTATTGCAGGATACTTATCCCTCCTGGTTATACCCGGTTAAAATGGGCGCTACTACAATCTGGGAGAGATGGGACGGGCAAAAACCTGACAGCAGTTTTCAGACACCGGGTATGAATTCTTTCAATCACTACGCGTATGGCGCGATCGGAGACTGGATGTATCGAAATATTACCGGTATTGATAACTATGGAGATGCCGCAGGCTACAAAACAATAAGTATCAAACCGCATTTTGGTGGCAATCTCAATTATGCCAATGCAGATCTCGAAACAGGTTACGGAAAAATAAGTGTTCATTGGAAAATAGCGGAAGGGAAATTTATGATGGACGTAGAGATTCCCGCCAATACCAAAGCTGTTGTTTATTTACCAGCTCCGTCCGCTGAATCTATATTTGAAAGCGGAAAGCCTTTAGCGGAATTAAAGGAATTAGTGGTAAAGGGTAAGGAGGGAAAATATATTGTATTGCAGGTTGGTTCGGGTATTTATCATTTTGTTTCGATCCCCTGACTGTAGACGATAGTTTTTTTTGGGTTATATGGGTTATGGGTTATGGGTTATGGGTTATGGGTTATGGGTTATGGGTTATGGTAATTTAAGATTTGCAAATTACGAAATTCGTTAAGCATTACGCGTTCAGCTGTAAGCGTTAGGCCTTACGCCTTAAGCTTGCGCTTTAACATCTGTAACTAACAGCGTTAATATTCATACCCGCGCCAACAGATGCGAATAGAATGATATCGCCCGGAACTAAGACATGTTCGGGAAACTGGCGTTTGCGGACCAGATCCAACAGGGTCGGTATGGTGGCAACCGAACTGTTTCCCAACCAGCCGATACTCATGGGCATGATATTTACTGGTGGATGTTCAATTCCAAAAAGCAGGTATAGTTTTTTTATAATGGCTTCATCCATTTTTTCATTCGCCTGATGGATAAATATTTTCTTAATGGAATGAATGGATTGTCCTGTTTTGTCAATACACGCTTTCATCGCATCGGGAACATGTTTTAAAGCATATTCATAAACTTTTCTGCCCTTCATTTTTAAATAACGGATACGTGGGATTGCTACGGGGGTAGTTAGAAATTCCCATATTGATATAGTCAACTTCATCCACACTATGAGTCTGCGCTGTATAAGATAATATTCCTGCAGAATTTTCAGCTCCTTCTTGTTTTTCAATAACTACGGCTCCGGCTCCATCACTGAATATCATACTGTCCCGGTCATACATGTCGATTACCCGGCTCAGTGTTTCAGTCCCAATAATCAGTGCTTTGGCTGCCGTACCTGCTTTGAAAAATGCGTCAGCCTGTATCAGCCCTTGTAGCCAGCCGGGACACCCAAACAGGATATCATAAGCAATGCAGTTCGGATTCCGAATGCCCAGTAAATGTTTTAATTGACAGGCGAGAGAAGGTACAGCTGCAGTTTGAATTGTATCCTTTAAAACATTTCCAAAATTATGGGCGACGATGATTTGATCCAGTGTTTCAGGATCCGCACCGCTGTCTTCGATTGCCAGTTTGGCTGCTTCATATCCTATATTGGAAGCATTCAGGTCATCAGTAGTATATCTCCTTTCTTCTATTCCTGTAATCTTTTTGAATTTGCTAACAACCTCTCTGGGATCCAGAGGAAGTTGTAATCCTTCAGATGTAAAAAATTCATGCTGTGCAAAATCCTGATTGGTTTGTACAAATGGAGGTATATAGGAACCTGAGCCAGTAATAACAGAATGTATCATATAATAAATTCATTAAGGGTTCCTGCGCAATCTGGCCATCGCACGAACAGGGAAAGTCCCTACACCCTTAAATTTAGGGGGTATTGCATTAAAAATAAAATTTTCGTCAGGAATGGCCGAAAGATTACAAAGGTGTTCAACAATCAATATACCGTTCCCAAGTAAAATAGTATGAACGGGTCTGGCGTTCGTTCTCGTATCGTCAATATTATGGGAATCGATTCCCACAAGTCGGATTTTCTTCTCTTTTAATAAGAGGGCCGCATTTTCGGTTAGAAATGGATGATTGTTATAATATTTATCTGTATTCCAGTGTACATCCCATCCTGTTTGAATGAGCAGAGCCTTCCCTTCGATCTCCAGGTCCCTGAAAAGTTCTGCATCTATAGCGATATTTTCCTGATAAGGTTTTCGAATAATCAATCCTTTCAACTCTGCGAAATTTTCCAATGGTGTGTCATTTAAATCATTTCCATTTTCATACCGATGAAAGGGACAGTCAATGTAAGTTCCGGTATTGCTCACCATTTCAATTTTTCCAATTTGAAAACTGGTTCCTTCTGCATAGAATTTTTTTGAATCTTCGCGACTCAGATAGTCACATATAACGGGAGCAGGCAGACCTTTATAAGTAATCAAACCATTTTCTATTGTATGACTCAGGTCGACCAACCGGAAAGCTGACATAAAAAATTTCTTGTGGTTATGGTATTTATTTTGAAACTGCTACACCTACAAAAGAATCTGCAGTGCCGTAATAAAGGAACCATTTTTCTTTATAATATACCAGACCTTCCGCAAATGTAGTTCCTGCAGTGTATTGGCCGGTAACTTCGTGTGGTAAGGTAGGTTTTAGAAATGGCCGGTCAGAACGTGCTAATACAGTCTCGAGATCTCTCGGAGAAAAAAAGACTCTTCCAACCGAATAAGTTCCTTTTGGCAGAGAGGGGTCGGTACCCATACCACCGGTATTTTTGCCATTATATATCAGCATGATTCCCCTGTCTGTCATCAATGCAGGTGGTCCGCATTCACTTAGGTCGCTGTCGAAATAGCCCGGTCTTTTTTGTATTACTTGTTTCAACAAGCCGGCACTGTCAACCAGAGGATACCAGTCATACAAGTTTTCGGACCATGCCAGGTTAATAAAAGAATCCCCCCAATACATCCAATACTTACCTTTTACTTTGGCCAGTACCGGTTTGTTATTAGCCAACACAGTTACCATGGAACCTGACTTACTGGCTGTATCCAGAAAACGGTGGTTATAAGCTTTCGCAAATGCAGGTCCTTTTTTTTCCCAGTGAAAAAGATCTTTTGAAAAAGCTATGGATAGCCTCGGAACTTTGTAATTCCAGGACGTATAGGCAAGAACATATAAACCATCCTCAGTTTGTACAATGCGCGGATCTTCGCATCCACCGGGATAATCATATTGCTGAAATTCATCTTTTGAAGGATATAGAACTGGTTCACCGTATGAATAAAAATGAATTCCATCCACGCTAACGGATATCCCGATGCGTGAGGTTCTTCCGCCAAGCGCCGCTGCCGGATTATCCTCGCTGCGGCATAAGACATAAATGGAATCACCCTTTACGATGGCAGCCGGATTGAACACATCAGCTTTTTTCCACCGGACCGTCTTGTTGATTAGGGAATCAAAAAATGAGGCGGTCGAATCACGACTCAGTATAGGATAATCGACGGGTTTATGGAAAGATGACAATTGTTCAAATATGGTAGGCTTGACATTGCAACCGGAGAAAAAAAAGAGCGCAAGCAGGTATCTGTATCTTTGATTCATATTTAATTGGTTCTTATGGTAAGGATGGGTGAATATAACCTGCTTAAAGTTATTAAAGTAAAGGATATGGGAGTCTTTATGGATAATGGGGAAGATGGAATACTTATGCCTAAACGTTTTGTACCTCCGGGTACAAAAACCGGGGATGAAATAAATGTTTTCTTATACCATGACGGAGAAGGGAGGCCCATTGCGACAACACAAAAGCCACATGGTGTATTGGGTGAAATTGTAAAACTCAAAGCCGTCAGCGTCACACCACAGGGTGCTTTCCTTGACTGGGGTCTGATGAAGGATCTTTTTATTCCTAAATCCGGTATGATCAGTTTTATCAGGCCCATGGGGGAGTATCTTGTAAAAATTGTGATGGACGAACAAACGGGTCGCGTTGCAGCGACAGAGAAACTGGAACGGTTTTTATCGAACGAATTGTTAACCGTGAAGGAGAAAGACGAAGTTGAACTATTAGTTTACCGGAAAACAGATATTGGATATGAAGTCATCATCAACAACAAGCACAAAGGAATGCTGCATTCAAATGAGATATATCGTCCCATAGAGATAGGTGACAAATTCAAAGGGTTTATTAAAAATATTCTTCCTGAAAATAAAATAGATGTAGCAGCCGGTAGACCGGGTTATCAAAGGGTAGAGGATGAGGCAGAAAAAATCATGACGGCTTTTAAACGAAAACAACGGGTATCTTCCTTATCACGACAAATCTACACCCGAAGAAATTTATACATTCTTCCAGATCAGTAAAAAGACATTTAAAATGACTATTGGCAATTTGTATAAACAGCACAAAATTCTATTTACCAAAACGGGCATTCAGTTAACGCCCAACGTTTAACGCAACGCCTAATAAATATTCAGATTCAAGAAGTCATTTCTGAATTTTCCTTTCGGATCATAGTGGGCAACAAGCTTTTTAAAATCTGTCAGTTTTTCGTATCTGGATTCAAGAACCTGTGGTGCCATCGTAAATAATTTACCCCAGTGGGGCCTGGCTTTGAAAGGAGCAAGTTCATTTTCTATAAGCGGCAATAATTTGCTGACTGCATCCCATTCCTGTTTCCAGGTAAAATGAATAGTAACAGAGTGCTGATCTCTGCAGGGACTCAACCATAATTTGTCAGCTGCGATGGTTCGGATTTCTGAAATTAACAGATGTGGTCCGATCTGTTTGCCCACGCTTTGCATAGCCATGATCGCTTCAACGGCATTGTCATGTGGAATAAAATATTCAGATTGTAGTTCCTTACCGCTGCTGGGAGTAAATCCCATTTTAAAATGCGGCAGTCTCTCATACCAGGGTCCGGTTATTCCCATTTGTGGTGTACAATTTTCTGCAGACAGTTCAATGATCGGATGAAGATCTTTTTTGGCTGCTCTGGATCCATAAAATTCTGCCATGGCACTATATTCTATTGCGGGATTTACTTTATCTTTTATCCAAACTTCGTTGATGGAATCCGACTGCCAGTCTGTAAACAAACTCACACTGTATCCTGAAGAGACTATTTCATTAAAATGATCTTTCAATTGCGTCATCGGAAGCCCAACAAATACCTGCTGGCGCATAGTATAAGTTGGTAAAATGTCCAGTGTAACTTTCGTGACAATTCCAAGAGCACCCAAACCAACAACGACACCATCAAATTCATCTCTGTTTTTTTCTCTTGAAAGGATAACAATGGTTCCGTCGGCAATCACCATTTCCAATCCTCTGACTGCTGTAGACAGGTTCCCGTTTTTTACACCTGAACCGTGGGTGCCGGTTGATATGCTTCCCGCGACAGAAATATGTGGCAGTGAAGCCAGATTTTGAAGAGCAAATCCTTTCTTATCAAGATAGGGGCACAACTCTCCATATTTTATTCCTCCTTCAACGGTCACCGTATTATTTACAGTGTCCAGCGACAAAATTTTTTTCAGATTATTAGATGAGATCAGATTGTATTTGCTATCGGCAATGGTATTAAAACAATGACGGGTGCCGAGACCGCGTAGCCGGTCGCATTTATTGACCAATGCCTGGACTTCAGAAATCGTTTTCGGATAATAAACATTGTCTGTGCTGTATGTAAGATTCCCCGCCCAGTTTTTTAATTTATCCTGCTGAGCTATTCCCGGAAAAGAAGAAACTAACGGTGTTGCCATAAGGGCTGATGATAATTTGATAAAAGTTTTTCTATGCATGCTTTAGTTTTTCATCCCGGTTATAATTTCTTAGAAACCTCCACGAGCCAGTCACTTCCACTCGACACGAAAAATGTTTTGGCAAAATCTTCCTGATTGAGTGCAAAAGCTAATTGAAGAAGGCTATTCAGATAAACAAGTGGCTTTCCTTTTTCTACCGCGCCAAATGTCTGGCAGTAAGGCATATCACCTGCATATATTTTTTCCTGGTTGTGAAAGATTTCCACATGTAACATATTTCCGAAGGATAACCCAAGCTGGTTAAATAAGGGTCCGTCAATATTTGTCCAGATATTCCCGTATTGGACATCCAGAATCGGAATGGTCCCTTTTATAGTATTTCCCTCTTTTGCCGCTTTCTGATAAGGTATTAGAACGACTTCATTGGGCAGCTTCATGCCAACCTGTTCATAGGTAATCACTCCGGCAGCCAGTCTTGCACCTGTATATGCATATACATCGCGTCCATGAAATGTATAGGATTCCTGTGAATTTTTCCTTCTGTTCAGGACTTCGTCGATCTGCCTGACCTCAGCTATGCCCAGCGAAGCTGCAATCAGTGTCAATGTTCCGTTATCAGGTGTTACGATAAACTGCCCGGTTTTCGTCTTTAATACGACCGATTTTCTCGTAGTTCCTACGCCCGGGTCCACTACAGATACGAAGACAGTCCCTGTGGGCCAATAGGGAACTGTCTGCTCAAGTCGGTAAGCAGCTTCCCAAATATTATATGCCGGAATTTCGTGTGTGAGGTCATATAATTTCAAATCAGTTGAAACTCCCATGGCAACGCCCTTCATGGCTGAAACTGCACCATCTTTAAGTCCAAAATCGGACTGAAAGACAACAATCTTATTTTGGCCCCTTAAACCAACCTGAAGTAGAAAGATGAGCATTAAAGTTGCGAAAATGCCGCGCATAGGAAATAAAATTTAGATTGAATATACACTAAGAAATTTGCTAATCGCCTGGTCAGGCAAGAAATACACCGCAGCTGATATCTGTCTGATCAAGGTATAGGAGAACCGGCAGCAGCGATGATATGGCCATTATTTGAATCTTGTAAAAAGGCTATCACTGAGTAGTCTGAAGACCTGAATCCGGAAGGAGAATTCAGAAAATATGTATTTAAACCTTTTGGATTTGGTTGAACTTTAAAATCCCTGACTATAAAAAAGTGAGAAAGCTTCTTGCCCTTGTTTTCTCCCCTTTGAATAAAATCCGTAGCAAAATTTTGAACAAGTGCCAGGTTAAGTTTAAGTGCAGGATTTCCGTCAGAAGAAATAGAAACAGGAATCCTGTGATTGGATTCCTGCAGAACTTTTATATTGATATCTGTTGCAGGAATTTCACTAATAGATTTTTCAATTGCTTCCCTGAGATGGGATTCTTCACTACCTACAAATTCAACCCTGCCATTTACAACTATTTGCGGTGTGTAAATATTACTCAGGTGAAAAAAAGTCCCGTATTCCTGCTGGCGGCCGGAATATGCCGGATCGGAGAATACATCTTTCCATCCCAGGTAATTCCAATAATCCACATGAAAACTTAAAATGTAAAGATTTTTCTTCCACCCCTTTAATCTGCCTACCGCTTCATCTGCCGGAGGACAACTGGAACATCCTTCAGAGGTAAATAATTCCACAACCGCAAACCCCTGTCCAACTACATACTCATTATTTGATCTGTGCAATAAACAGAATGAAGTAAATAATACTGATATTACCAGTAAGCAAATTGTTAACTTAATTGGGTGAAACCGTAAAAGCATAAGAACAAATAAAATGCCCTCAACTCAAAAATAAATTAAAAAAGTCCGGTTATTCGTCAGAAATCTGACAAGCAAGCGGACTTCTTTAACGCTATAAGTATGAATTACATATAGAATTGCTCAGAGACGATTTTCCCGTCCTTTACCTGATATACACATAGCTCCGTCATATCCATACGTCCACGATCTTTTGTGGTTACGTCCATTCGCATAACGAGAGAAAATGTATTTCCGGCGATCATAGGTTCTGAAATTTCTGCAGAGTGAGTTGCCGTTACCATATTTTTCCATTTTTCACCTTTTTTTATAATGGCATCTAATCCCCTGGTTTCCTTGTCAAACCCGCCGCCTGCCATTGGTTCGATGCTCACTGCGTCCTTTGCAAAGAGCTCTTTTTGAGCCGTTTCAAATTCACCCTGTTCACAAAATTTCTTAAGTTTTTTGGCTACTTCTTTTGTAGTCATGGTCTTCGTTGCTGTAGTAGACATAATGATAATTTTTAAAGATGAAATAATGAAGTATCCGCCGCAAAAACTATACTAGAGTTGTATGCATACTTAAGTTAATTCCATCATAAAACGACTTGATTTTATCAGGGCAGATACTGCAGTTAGTGCAACAAACAGAGAATCAGGTGCCGATTACTATTAATTATGGCTACGCCTGTTTTGGTACAGGTGCCAATATCAAGGTAATGGTCGCACATCACAAGGATGACCGGGTGAGGCACAACCTTGTAATAGAACTACCATCAGGATACTACTTCCTTTTCCTCGACTTTCTTTTCTTTTTTCGGGGACTTGGTTTTTTCTTTGTGAACAACGGTAATTTGATCCTTTGTTAAGTGCTTCGAAAGGATTTTACCCGCTTTATGGAGTTCTTTTTCAAATTTCTTATCACTGATTTTTTTGTAGTAACCCTTAAAGGTGTCAGCCAGTTTAGTCTCTATTTCCGACAACAGGGACTTCTTAACGGATTTCTGCGTAGGCTGTTTGCTTTTCTTTGCCATAATAGTTTGATAACATTGATAATATAAAGATAAAGGGTTTTTCAACCGGCCAATGTTAAGATTTAGCCGAATTACCTGAAAGATCCGGCATTCAAATGCTATTCATTATACTATATTCTCATATATTAATTCATAATGCTCTACCAACGGGAATGGTGAATAGAAATGATGAAGTAATCTTTTCCATTCAACATAATCAGGTGATTTCCTGAAACCGGTTAAATGATCTTCCAAATTTTCCCATTTTACAAGTAAAATATACCGGTTTGGAACTTCGAGACATTTTTGTAATTCATGTCCTTTATATCCTTTTATCAGAGAAATTATTTTCTGGGCGACTTTAAAATTTATTTCAAATTCGGTCGTTTTTTCAGGAATTACATTCAAAACAGCAACTTCAAGGATCATGTTCAAATTATTTGTATTTCTGAGGAAACCCGTGTCCAGCCTATGTTTAAAGATTTATTTTATAATTGCACAATAAAATTAACAGGTTTATTTATTCATTTTAGAAACTATAACCATATTATTCCCGTACATTGTCGCTAGTCTGGTGCTTGAGAAGACCATGGAAAACCTGATTATTCAATTAACTGTTCTTTTTTTATGGCCTTTATAGACGAAATTCTCCAAACGCCTACGTATGGTTGGATTGATGCCAGGGGAGTTTTTCTTAAACCCACAACGAGTCAACTTTTTAAAGAAGCTTTTTCCCGTATTAACGTATTTAAGTCAAGGAAGAACTGGATTACGCTCATCAGCTGGTTCATGGCAACCTGCATGTTGCCTTTATTTGTAATATTCCTAATTTATTTTTTGACATGGAAAACAGCCATAGTACTGGTTGTTTACGCCATGGTTATTATGAGTACTCATGGGACCATATGGTTTCACCGTTATTGCACTCATAAATCCTATCGTTTTAGTCATCCGATATTCCGGTTGATAACACAAAATCTAGTTATTAAAACATTTCCCGAAGAAATCTATGTGATTTCCCACCATGTTCATCATGTCAAATCGGATGAGCCAGGAGATCCTTATAACCCGATGGGAGGGTTTATGTACTGTATGCTTTCGGACGTAAACCATCAAAGTATTTCAAAAAATCTTACTCGTGAAAAATATCAACGAGTCCGGAATTTCCTAAGTCATACCGGTGTCGGTCTTAACTCTTTTGAACAGTACCAATCATGGGGTTCAGTATCCAAACCTCTTTATGTAATCACCCTGTGGATTCTAAATTGGGCTTTCTGGTACGGTGTACTCTGGCTTCTTGGGGGAAACGGACTAGCTCTGGCATGTTTCAGTGGTGCTTTTTTCTGGTTTGTTCTGGTGAGGGCGTTTAACTATACAGGTCATGGTAAAGGCAAAGATAAACATGTGGATGGAATTGATTTCGACCGGTCGAATCTTTCCATTAATCAAACGAGGCCAGGAATGCTCTCCGGTGAGTGGCACAATAATCACCATCTTTTTCCGGGAAGTGCAAGGGCCGGATTCCTTCCTTACCAACTTGACCTTGCCTGGATTTATATCTATAGCCTTTTCAAGCTCGGCATGGTTTCCAGCTATAAAGATTCCAAAAAGGAATTTTTGAGTAAGTACTATGCATCTGCGCCAATCGGTAAACCTGGAATTTAGACCCGGTTTCTCTTCTGCATCAAAAATTTAATGCATAGTTGTATATTAGATTTTATGATTTTAAGATCTTTTACTCTTATTACTGTTTTCATTTGTTGTTTCAGTACTATCAAAGCGCAAACAGAATTCCCAAAACCTGTTTATCCTTTACACGTAATTTTCGATACGGACTTCGGTCCGGATTATGATGATGTGGGAGCCATAACCCTTTTACATTGTTTTGCAGACAGCGGACTGGTGAATATTCTTGCTACCATTGGCAGCTCCAAATATAAAAATGCAGCGGCCGCAATAAATGTATTTAATACTTATTTCGGAAGGCCTCAGATTCCCGTTGCTGTAGTCAGAGGCGAGGCTGTTGAATTAGGCGATAAGCAACATTGGACAGATACCATTATCAGTCGTTATCCTCACAAGATTCAAAACAACGAGGATGTTCCGGATGCATTGGATCTTTACAGGAAAATACTTTCGTCACAGCCGGATCATTCAGTTACTATTATTACTGTCGGCTTTCTTACAAATCTGGCAAATTTGTTAAGATCTTCAGGTGATTCCTTCTCACCTTTGAATGGATATGAACTGGTGAAAAAAAAGGTACGGAATCTTGTAAGCATGGCGGGTCGTTTCCCATCAGGAAGGGAATTTAACCTTGCTGAAGATGTAAATGCTTCAAATAAAGTATTGACTGATTGGCCTGCTACAATTCTTTTTAGCGGTTTTGAAATAGGACAGAAAATAAAAACTGGCCTGTCGTTAATTCATGATGAACAAATTCAGAAAAGCCCGGTAAAGGATGTTTTTTCAATTTGTATTCCTTTAGCTAAAGAAGATAGTGCAGGGAGAATGAGTTGGGATGAGACGGCAGTTTTAGTTGCTGTTGAAGGATGGCAGAAATATTATGACCTTGAAAAAGGAAATTGCAAAATCAGCCCAGATGGATTCAATGAATGGGAAAAAAACGGAGAAACAAGAGCTCATCTTATTGAAAAGCAATCGCCCCAGGTAGTAGCCGAAATCATTAATCAACTCATTTCGCATCAACCTGTGAATGGGAAAAATTAACAGCTAATGGATGTTTTTCGACGCTATTTTTTCTTTGGGGGCTCAGGTACTTTGTATCCTTTTTCCCGTGCTTCAGAAAGCGCAATAGCAATTGCCTGTTTGCGGTCTGTTACTTTTTTTCCACTATTCCCACTTTTTAGTTTGCCCTCCCTCATTTCTTCCATCACTTTTTTTACTTTATTCTGACTCGCTTTAGAATATCTGGCCATAAAACTTTTTTTATTATTTTATCTACAATCAAATTATTTGCCAACCCTGGTGGTATTAAATTTTGAATCCAATTTACAGATTTAGGTCAGACCACTACATTTTCAAACCGATTACCTTCTTTAGGGCAAGTTCTCTGTTTATTGAAGGTTTTCCTTCAGAATTAAATCAGATTTCATTCCGATTTTTGTTAATTCCAAGAAAGACCCGACCATGCCTAACCGCATTATTATTATTGTCATAATCCTATTGACAGGTGGAAACTCAATAGCGCAAAAAAACACGCTTGATTTTTATCTTCGGGAAGCTATTCGGAACAGCCCACTGTTAAAGGATTATCAATCTCAGATGGAGTCAAATACCATCGATAGTGAACGTATCAGGGCACAGTACAAGCCCCAGGTTTCCGGTTCAAGCATAAATTCATATGCCCCGGTAATCAATGGTTTTGGGTACGATAATGCAATAACGAACGGTGGCCAGCTAAGCGGGATTGTAAATGTAAGCCAGACTCTGGTAAGCCATGGAAACCTGTCTGCGCAGTACAAGAATATTCAATTACAAAATCAGGGTATTGCCAATACCGCCAGGATTTCCGCACAGGACCTTAAAAGAACCATCACCAACCAGTACCTTACTGCATTCGGTTCTTTGCAGCAGCTGAATCTGGCAAAGGAAATTCATGAACTGCTTCAAAAGGAAGTCGCCATCCTGAAAACACTTACTGAAAAAAATGTATACAGGCAAACGGATTACCTGACTCTTCTGGTTACGGTGCAGCAACAGGATCTTTCCCTTCGTCAGCTCGATATACAGTTTCATAACGACTTTGCAACCCTCAATTATCTGGCAGGAATTGTTGATACTTCTGCTATCAGTCTGGATGAACCTGATTTTTCAGTCAATCCTCTCCCCGGCCCGGATCAATCTATATTTTTCCAAAAGTATACAATCGACAGCCTGATACTGGTCCAAAGCCGGACTCTGATCGACTATAGTTATAAACCCAAAGTAAATTTATATGCCAATGGAGGATATTTGTCCTCATTCGCTTACCAGGGTTATAAAAATTTTGGGACAAGTGTGGGCCTCGATATTACCGTACCTATATATGACGGGAAACAGAAAAGAATGCAATACCGGAAACTGGATATTTCAGAAAGGGCCAGAACTAACTATAAAAGTTTTTATACAAGTCAATATTTCCAACAAATAAACCAGTTAGAGCAACAATTGCAGCAAACTGAATCCCTGATTGTAGATATCAATAACCAGATTAAGTATTCTGTCGGACTAATTGAAGCAAATATAAAGTTATTGCAAACCGGTGATGCGAAAATAGCGGACCTTATCATAGCGTTGGATAATTACCTCAATGCAAAGAATCTGCTGACTCAAAATAAGGTAAACCGATTACAGATTATTAATCAAATTAACTATTGGAACAGATAAAAAATCATCCATGTGCAAGGCAATTGTCCGGTTTTATTCAGTAATCATTCTTTTATATTTTGCTTCCTGTGCACATAAGGCAGAAGCGTCAGAAGAAATGGCTGAGCCTGTTCAGACTCCTGTAACGGTTACCGGCATAATTAAAGAACCTTTGGAAGAATTTATAGAACTAAATGCCACATCAACTTATCTGCTGAAAAATTATATAAAAGCTAACGAAAATGGCTATCTGCAATCGGCTCATGTATCGCCGGGACAGTTTGTTAAAGTCGGACAAACTCTATTCACGATTAAAACCAAAGAAGCTGAAAGTATTGGTAATGCAGTGAACAAACTCGATACATCTTTTAATTTCTCGGGAACGAATACCATTAAAGCCGGAGCTGATGGATATATCACTCAGATAAATCATCAGTCTGGCGATTATGTACAGGATGGTGAACAGTTAGTTGTAATAAGCGACGAAAACAGTTTTGTATTTATTATGGAGTTGCCGTATGAATTAAGGCCCTATGTTAAAGTAGGCAACAGGCTGGAATTAAAATTGCCTGATGGTGAAAAGCTTCCGGGGCTGATTTCTTCCTTTATGCCTACGGTTGAATCCGTTTCTCAAACCCAGAATATCGTTATCAAAGTGAATTCGTCTCATTCAATTCCTGAAAACCTGGTGGCAAAAGTAACGATCCCTAAAATTATCCGGGATCATTCAGTATCACTGCCAAGGGCCGCGGTTTTATCTGATGAGACCCAGACACAATTTTGGGTAATGAAAATGACGGATAGTACTACTGCCGTAAAAGTTCCAATAAAAAAGGGGATTGAAACAAAAGACCGGATTGAAATTTTGTCACCTGCTTTTTCTGATCAGGATAAAATTCTCCTGACAGGAAATTATGGTTTGTCAGATACGGCAAAAGTCAGGATCGTTCAGCCACAATAAGATCATGAAGAATTTTTTTCATTCACACAAAAACCCGGTATCAGTATTGCTTGTGCTGATCATTGCAGGAGGAATGTTTGCATATAGTAAAATGCAAACCTCACTCTTCCCGGAAATCAGTTTTCCCAAGATAAAAATTATTGCAGATGCGGGCTTGCAGCCTGTAAACAAAATGATGGTCAGGGTTACCAAACCACTAGAAAACGCAATAAAACAGGTACCTGATCTTGAAACGATAAGAAGTACAACGAGCAGGGGTACCTGTGAAATTTCGGCGTTTATGAACTGGAACGCCAATATTGATCTCAGCCTTCAAAAAATTGAATCTAAAATTGCGGAGATAAGAAATAATCTTCCACCCGAAACGCAAATCACAGTAGAGAAGATGAATCCTTCCATTCTTCCTGTTATCGGATACACACTGGAAGCTCATAATAAATCTCCGATAGAATTAAAACAGCTGGCTGTCTATACGATAAAACCGTTTCTTTCCCAGGTAACCGGAGTTTCTGAAGTGCGTGTGATCGGAGGTAAAATGAAAGAATACTGGCTTGAACTCGACGCGCGTAAAATGAGTTCCTTAATGATTACTCCGGACAGCATCAGCGCTGCACTGGCGCAAACAAATTTTATCAGGTCCAATGGTTATTTATCAGATTATCGTTACTTATATCTGACTACCACCGATGCAACGGTTCACTCCACTGATGATATCCGGAATATTGTTATCCGAAATGACGGGAAAAGAATCGTACGAATCGGAGATATTTCCTCGGTGGAAGTCAGAGAAGCGGTTGAATACACAAAAATAAATGCGAACGGCAGCGAAGGGATTTTAATAGCTATTATCAAACAGCCCAACGCCAACCTGATTGACCTGTCTGATCAGATGGACAAAAAAGTAACTGAACTTCGAAAAATATTACCGGAGGGTGTGGGAATTCAGCCTTATTATGTACAGGCAGATTTTGTGAAGACTTCTATCAAGAGCGTTTCGGATAGCTTATTAGTTGGTCTTGCGCTTGCAATCATTGTAGCCATTTTATTTTTGAGATCACTCAAATCGAGCGCTACCATACTTATTACAATCCCTGTCACAATCTGTCTTACCTTGATTGTATTGTATGCAGTGGGTTTTACCCTGAATATCATGACGCTGGGCGCCATCGCTGCGTCGATCGGTCTGATTATAGATGATGCCATTGTAGTTGTTGAACAAATTCATCGCACACATGAAGAACATCCCGAAGAACCGACAGTACCACTTCTTCATAAAGCCATTCATTACCTGCTGCCGGCCATGGTGGGATCTTCGCTTAGCACCATTGTGATTTTTTTTCCTTTCGTACTTATGAGTGGCGTGGCCGGTGCTTATTTTAAAATATTAACCAATACGATGATCATAACCCTTGTATGTTCATTTTTTGTTACATGGATTGGATTACCGGTGATCTATCTGGTATTGTCGAGGAAAAAACCAGGTAAGCATTTCAAAGTACATCCGTTAAAAAAGCAGGCCTGGGTTTCATTCTTCATATTCCGCCCGTGGATTAGTTTTATCCTGATCCTAATGCTGGCCGGTTCCATATTCTATGTTCTCCCAAAGCTGGAGACTGGTTTTCTTCCGGAAATGGATGAAGGAAGTATTGTTCTTGACTATGCGTCTCCACCAGGTACTTCCTTGGAAGAGACAGATCGTATTTTGAAAGAGGTAGAAAAAATAATTAAAACAGTTCCTGAGGTGACTGCATATTCCAGGAGGACAGGAACCCAAATGGGATTTTTTATTACAGAACCTAATACAGGCGACTACCTTATTCAACTAAAATCTGACAGAAGCCGTACTACAGATCAGGTTATTTCTGATATCAGGTCAAAAGTGGAAGCTTCCCAACCGGCTCTGCGCATAGATTTCGGACAGGTGATTACAGATATGCTGGGAGATCTGATGACTTCCGTGCAGCCCGTAGAAGTAAAAATATTTGGCGATAACCAGGAACAGCTGCACCAGATTTCTAATCAGATTGCCAAAGTTGTTTCATCGGTGAAAGGAACTGCTGATGTTTTCAATGGGATTATAATTGCAGGTCCTTCACTTACGATTACGCCTGACTATGGTAAGCTTGCCCAGTTTGGGTTAACGCCGGCAGGATTTCAATACCAGGTTCAAAACTATCTGGAGGGAAATATCGTGGGCGACATGCTGGAGAAAGAACAACTTACGCCGATACGAATGGTATATCCGAACAGCAGGAGCAGGAATATTGCTGATATTTCAGGATGGCAGATTTTTTTACCGAATGGAAAACTCAATCCAATCAATTTACTGGCAACAGCTACGGTAAATCCCGGTGATGCAGAAATCCAACGACAGGATTTACAATCCATGGGCGTGGTTACTGCGCGACTCGAAAACAGTGATCTCGGTTCTGCGATAAAAAATATCCAGTCAGGAGTAAATGCAAAAATTAAGTTACCTCAGGGATATCATATTGTATACGGCGGATCATTTGCGGAACAACAGAAATCATTTCAGGAATTGCTGCTAATACTGATTGCTGCCAGCCTGCTCGTTTTCGGTGTTATTCTTTTTTTATTCAGGGAATTCATACTTGCTTTTATCATTCTTGCAATTTCTGTTTTAGGAATTTCGGGCAGTTATCTGGCATTATTTATTACGGATACGCCGCTGAATGTGGGAAGCTATACAGGGCTGATCATGATTGTTGGGATTATAGCCGAGAATGCCATTTTCACCATTCTTCAATTTCGTGAAGCCAGGATGAGTAAATCTGTTGATGAGTCTGTAATATATTCCATATCAACCCGCTTAAGACCCAAACTTATGACAGCATTTGGAGCAATCATCGCATTGCTACCCCTGGCTCTGGGCATCGGCGCCGGTGCGCAATTACATCGTCCCCTGGCAATTGCCGTGATTGGTGGATTTATAGCAGCCATTCCCTTATTGTTAATAGTACTGCCGAGCATATTGAGACTTGTATATCGGCGATCAGAAAAAAATCAAGCGACATTTAATTAAATTTTTAAAATAAAGCATATGAAAAAGCACTCCATTTTTATCAGGTTCTTAGGTATCATTATTTTCATTATTTCCATAAATTCAGGAAATCTCAGTGCACAGACGAACACCGGTTTTCATGTTATAAATACTTTCCACATCGCGAGTTCAGGAGGATGGGACTATATCGCCGTGGGCCCTGACAATAACCGGATCTATGTTTCCCATGGAACCCAGGTAAATGTACTTGATGCAACTACGGGTGATTCCATAGGTGTTATTCCGAATACAACAGGTGTACATGGGATCGCATTTGCACCGGCGCTGGGAAAGGGTTATACCAGCAATGGAAGGCTTAATAATATCACTGTATTTGATCTGAAGTCGAACCAGGTGCTGAGTCAGATTGCTGCAGGAACAAACCCCGATGCGATCATGTACGACGATTATTCAAAGCTAATCATAACCTGTAATGGAAGGAGCAATGATCTCAGTCTGATCGATCCTTCAACAGAAAAACTGGTTGCTACTATTCCCGTAGGTGGCAAGCCTGAAACGGCTGTATCAGATGGCAAAGGAAAAATATTTGTAAATATCGAGGACAAAAACGAGATCATATCTATTGATATCAATGCGCGAACAGTATTGAACCGCTGGCCCCTCGCACCATCTGAAGGACCAACCGGCCTGGCGATCGACTTAAAAAATAATCGTCTTTTTGCTGGTTGCGAAAAAACCCTGGTCGTAATGGATGCGGCAGCGGGTAAAGTCATTGCAAGAGTTACCATTGGAAACGGATGTGATGGGGTTGTATTCGACCCCTCCCTGGGTTTCGTATTTGCGAGTTGTGGAGAAGGGGTTCTCAGCATCGTTCATGAAACTGCAAATGGAGAGTATGCGCTATTGGAAAATGTGCCTACTAAGGCTAGCGCCAGAACGAGCGCCATAGATCCAAAAACACATACTGTTTATCTGCCTGCGGCTGAATTTCAAAAGAATTCAACACCCGGAACCCGACCACCGGTTGTGCCCGGTACTTTTCAGGTGCTGGTTGTTAAACGTTGACGAATGACTGATGATGGTTGATGGTTGATGGTTGATGGAACTCATTTGCTTGGGAATTGCAAATTAGGTATTGATTTGGTTTTAGGCTTTAAGCTTTTTGGTTTAGGCTTTTAGAGGTTTCCCTTTTCAGTTCTTTTACGAAATACGAATAACTTTTACTAAGTAAATGACTATAAGAACTGTGTTCAAAAAAGGTGAGACAGCCAGTAAGTTTATCTACCAGGGTGAGCTTCATCAGGTTATCTTCATCCATAGAAATATCCACATCATATTTCAATAAAATCTGCTTTAGTTTTGTTGTGTTTCGCATATGATGAATAAAGATCAGTATTTCAATCGATCGAACCTGGCAGAAATATATCCGGAAATACTTCCTGAAATCAGAACCGTCATCAAGGCACGTTGGGAATTTGAAACTCCGGCATTTCGTAGCAGGGCGATGAAAATTTTAAAGCAAGTGTGAAAATGTGGTAGTGTTGTGGTTACATTCAAGTAACAATCTTTTCGAGCGCTTCCAAAATGCCGTCAGCTCCCGGGTTGATTCCAACCGGGGAGAGATAGCTCCATCGTATGATGCCTTCGTCATCTAAAACAAAAAGAGCCCTTTCACTACGCCCTGCTTTTTCGTTATATACACCATATTGCCTGGCAACTGCTCCCTTCGGTTCAAAATCTGCTAATAATGTGAAATGAAGATTCCGGGCTTCGCGAAATGCTGCATGACACCATTTCCCGTCAACTGAAATGCCTATAAGTTCCGCATTGTATTTGCTGAAGTATCGTAACATTTCATTGTAAAGTGCCATCTGGTCGCTGCATACCGGGCTCCAGTCTGCCGGATAAAAAGCCAGTATCACATTTTTACCATTCAAATCGTGCAGCGCAAGTTTCTTGTCAGGAGAGGCATCCAGTTCAAAATCCGGTGCATGTATATTTATTTCCAGCATAATATAATTTGAATTCAAAAGAAAATTTATTCAGGATATCGATGAATGGATATTCCTGCGCTGCACAAATATACAAACGCATTGAATGGTTCTTTCGTAGTCACTTCGGAGGCTCCCAAGTGACTACGAAAGGCGGATCAAAATCCATAGGATATTTGTAATATCAACCGATAGTTTCAGGTTCTTGTAAGGCAGGAGGCTCCTTTCAGATACCTGGATTTCAAGTTTTAACCTAACACCTGCCTGATCCGGCCTGGTTGGATTTTCACTAAAAAAACAAATCCTTCCCCGTTTAACGGAAAAGGATTTGTATTTCTGTCTGTCGGGGCGGCAAGATTCGAACTTGCGACCTCCTGGTCCCAAACCAGGCGCGATGACCGGGCTACGCTACGCCCCGAACTCTTTCACCGGGTTGCAAAAGTAAGGGTTCAGGTTCAATTAAAGAAGCGAGTCAGGTAATTTCTGAACTGAAACTGGCTATGAAACAGTGTAGAAACTAGAAACTTTTAGCCTTAAGCTTTGAGCCTTCTTCTTCCATCCACGAAACTTTCTGCATTGACTTATGCTCTTTCCCGATGATATCTTTATAGAGGGCCGGTCTCCTGGCCTGGATATACCGGAAGCCGCCTGCTAGTTTAAGCTTATCTTCTGTGAAGGTTGCCATTACATATTCATCGGAAAAACTCCTGCATTCGGCGAGAATATCCCCATAAGGATCCAGTATCATGGAACAGCCGTTCTTAAGCTGGTCATCATCCATGCCAATCGGGTTTGAGAAAACAGCGTACAACGCATTATCGTAAGCACGGGCAGGCAGCCATTTCATAAGCCAGCTCCTTCCTTTGAGACTGTCAAATTCCAGGCGCAGGGAAGTGGGATCTGCTTCCCGGTTTTTCCAGAGTGAGGGGTCCACAAAACCGGCTCCTGGCCTCGTGGAGGGCGTGCACATTGTAACATGTGGCATGAATAAAATATCGGCGCCTAATAGTTTTGTTGCCCGCACATTCTCGATGATATTATTATCATAGCATATCAGGATGCCACATTTCCAGCCAAAAAGATCGAACACGGTAAATTCATTTCCAGGTTTGATATTTTTATTTACGAATGGATGCAGTTTTCTGTGCCTGGCAATTAATCCTGTTTTATCAACACATACATAGGCTTTATAGATATCATGATGAATATCTTTCTCAAATAATCCTGCAAGAAGCGTAATCTTATTTTTTTCAGCGATAGCCTGCAAGCGACGGATACTCTCCCCACCTGGAATAAGCTCTGAAAGGTCAAGCATTTGATCGCGTGAAAGTTTACGTGCGAAACTGTACCCTGTAATAGAACACTCGTGAAAGGCAATAGCTTCAGCGCCATCCGATGCTGCCTTTTTTGAAAGCCTGTCGATCACAGATAAATTATATTCTTTGTCGCCAGATTTATTTTCAAACTGTGCAGAGGCAATTTTAATGTTACGCATATTCAATTATTATTTAGAGCCTGTAAAGTTATTTTGCAATGCTTCTATAGCATTGGACAAATAGACCAACGGCGAATTCCAGTTAATGGCTATCTCATTAGATGCATAGGCACAGTCGGAATCCACATAAGCTGTTTCGGGTTCATGAAAATCATAGTGACAATGATCCTGTTCACCCGGGTTAGGTCCCCCGGCAAGTAATCCTGGAACAGGATCTGTAATACCGTCTGCAACAGATGGACGGTGATGAGGATGCATAGGTGAATGGATACCAATACCTGTTATAAAACAATAACCCGTAGCATTTCTTCCGCAGATATATTCCAGATTTCCCAATGCTGCATCCAGGTATTGGTGCTCCCTGGTCATTAAATAAACCTGTATAAGCAGTATACCCTGATTAGCGGCATTGGCATTGCTACCCCATACAAAATCCGATTTTCGGCCCCCCATAACCGTTAGGAAGGCGTTATTCTTTGAATTTCGGATATAATCGTCAGCCATTTTTATAAGCCTGGTACGAATGGTATCATATATTGCGCGGGAATCGTGCTTTTCTTCAGTACGCAATAAGCTATAGTATCCGAGCAATCCGGTTTCCGACCAGGAAGGCAATGCAAAATGTTCATTCATATGGGCTACTATAGTATCCTGATAATTTCTTTTACCTGTAGTGATAAATAACTCACTGGCAGACCAGAACCATTCATCCGAAAATTTTCTGTCTCCATATCCGCCGGTGATTATTTTAGGAGTATATAACAGGTTCATCGCATTCTGATCGTAAGCCAGATCTGGATGGGTTTCCGCCCATAACCAGGCTTTTTCGGCAGCCAGAAGGCAACTATCACTAAGTCCTGGTAATTCTCTTTTATAATTTTTAAAAATCCGGGCTGCCTGCGCCGCTACCGCAGCCAGATCCAGCGTTGCTGCTGTTCCTTTTTGGACGACATATCTTGGTTGACGTGCTTTATCAGGCATGATCATCGGATCAAAAGAAGCGTTAGTACATTTATTGTAAACGCCGCCATCTTCAGGGTCCTGCATGCTGAGCATCCAGCGCAGGTTATATAATATTTCATTCAGAATATCAGGTATATGTTTTTGAAGCGCTGGAATATTTGTATGCAGGGTATCAAAATACGATTTGAAATCTTCAAAAGCCGAAAGCAGGGTGCCCATGCTGATTCCCGAATTGACCATGTATTTATTATAATCACCTGCATCATACCAGCCGCCAGGAGTAGAAATAATAGCCCCTGCTTTCCTGCTATTTGAAATAGCAGAAGGATGAATAATTACGGAATCGTCAGTATGGCCTGCTGCACGACTCCATTTTCCTGCGTACATCGATTCCAGAGGCATTGATGCCCGCTGGTAATAAAAAGCTTTCAAAGAGGCAACAGCGGAGGGCTGGTGCACTTTTTCCTTAATCCGAAAAGGAGCCGAACTGCAACAGCCGGTCATAGTAACCTTGTACAATCCGGTTTTGGTAAGTGAGCTAAAATCAGCTATTCTTGTTTGTAAAGTAGAATTGGTAGAATTCCTGATTGCTGAAAGTTCACCACTAAATACGGTATCTGAATTGGTTTCCCTGATCACATAAAACGAAGTTTTATGTTGCAGGTAATCAGTCGATTTGTTGAAATCTCCTGCAAGGATGGCTATTTTAGGTGCCTTCGGATAGAATCCTTCCTGATCGAGCCTGATAAAGATTGAGGTGTCCTGTGCCTTGGTATTTTGTGGTAAGAAGTATAAAAAACACAATAAGGATACTTGTAATTTCATATGAATCAGGTATCAGAATGCCTGGTAAAGATAGTTTTTAAAACTATGGGGTTTGCTTCCGTAAATTTGGGTATGCGGGCTAGATCCGGAAATTTCTAATAAATGAAGAGCAGTATTCTTAAAATACATCCGGCTGATTCCATAATGGTAGCATTGAAGAATTTACAGGCGGGCGAAACTGTAGAATATGAGGGTCTTCGGTATACGTTAAAAGAAAATATTCCTGCCAAACATAAATTTTATTTGCGCGATGAAAGGGCTGGTACAAATGTTATCATGTACGGCGTGTTGGTTGGTAAAACAGAAAGGGATGTTAGTTCGGGCAGTCGCGTTTCCACAGAAAACCTGAAACACGCCTCCGGAGCCTATGATTTTCGTGAAGCGAACTATCACTGGACGGCTCCTGATGTTTCCAGGTTCAAAAATGCCCGTTTTTTTGGCTATCACCGTCAGGACGGGAGAGTGGGAACAGCCAATTATTGGTTATTCATTCCTACTGTATTTTGCGAAAACCGCAATCTCGATGTTATCAAAGAAGTTCTGCAGGATGAACTTGGCTATTCAGTCACTGAAAAATATAAGGCATTCACAAGAGAACTTATTCTTGCCCGTCAACAAGGTAAAAATCTGACTGATCCTGACATACAACCTTTTGCTTCAACTCCAGCCCGCACACGCGTTTTTCAAAATGTGGACGGCATTCGGTTCCTCAATCATGAAGGTGGCTGTGGTGGTATCCGGCAGGACTCAGCTGTATTGGGAAAATTGTTGGCTGCGTATGCCAATCACCCCAATGTAGGCGGAATCACTATCCTTAGTCTGGGTTGTCAGCACCTGCAAACACCAGAGCTTTTGGATGGCATAAAAAATTTAAATCCCGGCTTCGATAAACCCGTATATATTTTTGAACAACAACAAAGCCAGAGCGAAGAACAATTAATACAGGATGCGATCCGAAAAACTTTTGAGGGACTTTCCAGGATTAATCAGTTCGAAAGAAGACCCGCCTCTCTGGATAAACTTTGCATCGGAGTAAAATGTGGAGGTAGTGACGGCTTTAGCGGGATCACAGCGAATCCGGCAGTTGGGTACTGCGCAGATCTTCTGGTTACTCTCGGAGGTAAGGTTCTGTTGGCAGAATTTCCCGAACTCTGTGGAGTAGAACAGGAACTGGTAGATCGTGCAATAAATGAAACAGTAGCAAGGAAATTCATTCGGTTAATGAGAGATTATGAATTTTCTGCGCAGCAGTCAGGGTCGGGATTTCACATGAATCCTTCTCCAGGGAATATAAAAGACGGGCTCATTACCGACGCGATGAAATCTGCAGGTGCCACGAAAAAGGGGGGCAACGCACCGGTTGTGGATGTGCTTGATTATACAGAACCCGCTGTAAAGGCTGGTCTTAGCCTGGTATGTACTCCAGGTAATGATGTGGAAGCTACCACCGGACAAGCAGCATCTGGAGCAACCCTGATCTTATTTACAACCGGCCTTGGTACACCTACCGGAAATCCGGTTAGTCCGACGATTAAGATATCCTCAAACACGGCTCTTGCCCGTCGAATGCCTGATATCATTGATATTGATACCGGAGTCATTATTGAAGGAGAAAAAACATTAGTGGAGATGGGAGAGGAAATATTGTCCTATTGCATCCGGGTAGCAAGCGGGGAGATAACACCCAAGGCGGTATTGTTAAATCAGGACGATTTTATTCCCTGGAAGAGAGGTGTATCACTCTAAATATATTATAGTTCATGAAAAAATTTCTTGACCAGGATTTTTTATTGGATACAGAGACGGGCAAACACTTATACCATGAATATGCTTCCTCCCTTCCCATTATCGACTATCACTGTCACCTTCCGGTACAGGAGATAGCTGAAAATCATCGTTTCGAGAATCTCACAGAAATCTGGTTGCGCGGTGATCATTATAAATGGCGGGCCATGCGAATGAATGGGATTGACGAAGCTTTTATTACAGGAGAAAAAAATGACTGGGAGAAGTTCTCAAAGTGGTCAGAGACGGTACCTTATACGCTGCGCAATCCGCTTTATCATTGGACACACCTGGAACTGCAAAGATATTTTGGCGTCGACAAAATCCTTCATGCGGGTTCAGCAAAAGAAATATATGAACATTGTAATCAAAAATTACAAACATCAGAATTCCGGGTTCAAGGTCTTTTAAAAAGAATGAAGGTGGAAGTTATCTGCACCACGGACGATCCGGCAGATTCACTAGAATATCATCAGTCAATCGACAAGAAATCTTTTCATGTAAAAGTGCTGCCGGCATTTCGTCCTGATCAGGCAATGTCAATCGGAGATCCTGTGAGGTTTCAAAAATTTCTTGAAAAACTTGGTAAGTCGGCTGATATTTCCATTACTACATTTTCATTTTTCCTGGATGCCTTGAAGAGGCGCCACGATTTTTTTCATTCAGTTGGATGCCGGATTTCTGATCATGGACTGGAGAGATTTTATGATGTTGAGTGGACGGAAACTGAATTGAATAGGATATTTGATAAAGTCAGGAATGGCAAAAAAGCCGACAGATTGGAAATTCAGCAATTTCAATCCGCCATGCTCCTGCAATTTGCTGAATGGGATTATGAAAAAAACTGGGTTCAACAATTTCATGTAGGTGCTTTACGTAATAATAACAGTCGAAAGCTTGACAATCTCGGTCCGGATACCGGATGGGATTCCATCGGAGATTTCCCGCAGGCACATGACCTTTCTGCCTTCCTCAATTCTCTGGACAAAAACAACCGCCTTGCGAAGACTATATTGTACAACAATAATCCTGCGGATAACGAAGTGATGGCTACTATGATTGGTAACTTTAATGACGGTTCTGTGCCAGGTAAAGTTCAATGGGGTTCAGCCTGGTGGTTTATGGATCAGAAAGAAGGAATAGAGAAACAACTGAATGCTCTTTCGAATATGGGTTTAATCAGCCGGTTTGTAGGAATGATAACAGATTCCCGTAGTTTTCTTTCTTATCCCAGGCATGAATACTTCAGGAGGATAATATGTGGAATTTTCGGCCGGGAAATAGAAAGAGGAGAATTGCCGAACGATATGAATTGGACGGGTAAAATAATCAAGGATATCTGTTATTTTAATGCAAACCAATTTTTTGACTGGGGTGAAAAGTAAGTGACTTTTTAAATTGATCGCCATGGGAAAGATTCTATGTTTCGGTGAACTCCTGCTTAGGTTTTCGCCAGCGGAAGAAGGTCAATGGCTGAAATCGCATGTATTGCCGGTTTATTTAGGAGGTGCCGAATTAAATGTGTCTATGGCTCTGGCTAACTGGAAACTACCTGTTTCGTATTGTACTGCCCTTCCCGAAAATTATTTATCAAAAGATATTCTGGTGAAGCTGGAAGAAAGAAGGATTCTTACTGATACTATACTATTTTCCGGTGAAAGAATCGGTGGCTATTACCTCACACAGGGTACGGACCTTAAAAATCAATCTGTCATTTATGATCGTGCCTATTCTTCTTTCGGCGAATTGAAAAGGGGAATGATCAATTGGGACCTTATCCTGCACGATGTTTCCTGGTTTCACTTCAGCGCCATCAGTCCTGCTTTAAACGAATTAGTTGCCGCTGTTTGCCTTGAGGCAGTCCGGGCCGCTTCCAAAAGAAATATTACCATTTCTATAGATCTTAACCATCGTCCAAAACTGTGGAAGCAAAGAAATCCACATGATATTATGTCGGAACTACTGCCTTATTGCGATGTAGTAATGGGAAATATATGGTCTGCCCATGATCTGCTCGGTATTCCAATTGACACCCATATCATCAAGGATGGGGATAAATCGGCATATCTTCAGCATGCCCATCTGACTTCTACGAGGATACTAAAGCGATTTGCCCGGGTAAAAACGGTAGCGTGTACGTTCCGTTTTGAAGAGGGAGATAAAGGAATAACCTACTATGCTTCTCTTTATTCTGCGCACCATTGGGCTGATTCTTCAGTTTACAAAAGCGAAAAGATCTTAGACAAAGTAGGTACTGGGGATTGTTTTATGGCGGGGCTGATTTATGGCCTTTATACAAACATGCCGGAAAGTGAAATCATTCAATTTGCTACAGCCGCCGGGTTTGGAAAATTTTTTGAGATGGGAGATTCGACCAGTCAGGATCTGGACACTGTTCGATCAAGAATAAAGGAATATGCATAAAAAAGAAAAAATTATTCAGTCCATAGTTCAGCAGGGTGTTCTTCCATTATTTTTTCATCCCGATGAAATGATAAGTATTCACATAACGGAAGCACTATATTCAGCCGGCATACGTGTTATTGAATACACTAATCGTGGAAAACAGGCTTTGAGGAATTTCAGGCTGATAAAAAAGAATTTTATCAGGCAGTTTCCGGATTTAATTATTGGGCTTGGAACAGTTTTAGAATCGAAGACTGCATTGAAGGCCCTGGAATATGGTGCCGATTTTCTGGTGAGTCCGGGCTTTTCAAAAGGACTGGCCAAACTCGCTGCTGAAAAAAATATTTTATGGATCCCAGGATGTATGACCCCGACAGAATTGATGCAAGTGTATGAGTCGGGGAATGGTTTTGTCAAAATATTTCCGGCAGGCACAGTCGGATCTGGATTCATCAATTCTGTGAAAGAAGTGTTCCCTGATTTATTATTTATGCCAACAGGCGGGGTAGATAATGGAAATATGGAATCGTGGTTCAGGGCTGGTGTTTCGGCAGTAGGAATGGGGAGCAGTCTGATCAACAGGGAACTCATGGAAAATAAAGACTTTGAAACCATAAAAAAAAATACAGGAATTCTTTTAAAACAAATTGCCGCGATCAGGGCTTCTTTAGTATAAAATAAATCAACGATGCGGCAGCCAATGGGAAGATACCGGTGGGTAGTTGTCACTCTCCTTTTTTTTGCAACCACCATCAATTACCTGGACCGCCAGGTAATTGGTTTGCTGAAAGACAGTCTGGCAAAGGATTTCAACTGGTCAGAAAAAGATTATAGCCGGATCGTCATGGCTTTTTCTTCTGCGTATGCGATTGCACTTCTGATATTCGGAAGCCTGATTGACAGGATAGGTACCCGACTGGGTTATGCGGTTTCGATTATATTATGGAGTATCGCGGCCATGTTCCATGCCCTCGCTTCTTCGACCCTTGGTTTTACGTTCGCCCGCACTGCTTTGGGCCTTGGTGAAGGCGGTAATTTTCCAGCGGCGGTGAAAGCTGTAGCGGAATGGTTTCCCAAGAGGGATCGGGCTTTGGCTACCGGCATTTTTAATAGTGGAACAAACGTTGCAGCAATTGCGGGACCTCCCATAATCGCCTGGATATATTCGTCATTTGGATGGAGGCAGGCTTTTTTGTGGACCGGTGCGTTAGGATTTATATGGTTTGTCTTTTGGTGGTGGCTATATGAGATCCCGTCGAAGCAGAAACGAATTTCCTCCGCAGAATTTGATTATATTAAAAGCGATACATCTTTTGAGAATGAAAAAACTGCGGGCGCCAGTCAAAAAATCGCCTGGCATCAGCTGTTCAGGTATCGACAAACATGGGCAATTATTTTAGGAAAATTCCTGACCGATCCGGTTTGGTGGTTTTATCTTTTCTGGATCCCTTCTTATTTTAATACAACTTATCATTTGAACCTTACAAGTTCTGCCATCCATGTGTCTACAGTATATATTGTCGCAAGTTTTGGAAGCATTCTGGGAGGGTACCTGTCAGGGTGGTTAATAAAAAGAGGATTTCCCATTTACAAAGCAAGAAAAATTTCAATGCTATTCTTTGCGTGCTGTGTGGTTCCGATTTATTTTGTCAGATATACAAGCGGAATATGGCCTGCAGTCTGGCTGATCAGCCTGGCTGCGGCAGCGCATCAGGCTTGGAGTGCGAACATTTATACCATCGGTTCGGATATTTTTCCCAGGCAAATATTAAGTTCTGTAATTGGCATTGGTGGAATGGCCGGATCAGTTGGAGGAATTCTTTTCCCATTTGCTATAGGAATCATTCTGGATCATTTTAAAATGATCGGATTACTTGGCACAGGCTACAATGTTATTTTTGGTATTTGCGCAATGGCATATCTCCTGGCATGGCTCGTTATACATCTTTTGTCACCGAAATTGGATTCATTGGTTGTGAATTCGGCGTTATGAGATATGAGTTATGAATTTGAATTCTTAAAAAACCCATAATACATATCTCATAACTCATAGTTCATAACTCATATCTCATAGTCCATATTAAAGTCTACTCCTCCTTCACCGTTTTCTTTTTCTTTTTTTCCTTATGATATAATTTCTTCGCCTTGTCGATGAGCCCGATGTATTCAGTTTGTGAAACGTCATTTGGATCATAACTTGCTTTGGCAATAAGTGAGAGGTCGTCCCAGGTAGATTTTCCGGTATAGATTGATTTTTTCAACAATCCTCCGAACAAAGCCACAGATGCGGAGAATCGGTAATAATTGGGGAGATCATTAAATGGTTTAAAACTATATGGCAGATCAAATTCCTCCTGGCGACTTATATTTTCTTCTGGTAGCTGATAGTGCATCCAAAGTTTTGCAAATGGAGTATTATGAAAAACAGCTGTTGTTTCCAGGTTTACAGGATCTATTTCAATCAGGGACATAAGTGAATGTCCCGAGCCGATTTCACCACCCTGGATTTCATTGGTGCTGTCCTGTAATGCGCTTAACTTATTATCAAATCCAATCAGACGATAACTTTTAACGATTGCAGGATCAAAACGAATTTCTATATAAGCTTCTTTGGCTACGGCATAAATAGTTTGGGCAAATTCTTCCATGAGAACTTTTTCGGCTTCTTTCTCATTGTCCAGGTAAGCGAAATTCCCCTTTCCGCGATTGGCGAGTACCTCAAGCTTTGAATCCTTATAGTTTCCCATACCTACACCGAGGCAGGTCAGGTAGATATTGGAGGACCGATAACTATTTATGAGGTTGTTAAGTTCATCCTCAGATTGTTCACCGACATTAAAATCACCATCTGTGGCAAGAATGACCCGGTTCGTTCCACCCTTTATAAATGTACTCTTTGCAAGTCGGTAAGCAGCCCTGATGCCTGATTCACCCGGCGTGGAACCGCCTGCTTCGAGTTGGGCAATGGACTCAAGAATTTTTTTCTTTTCCGAACCGGAAGTGGGTCCAAGCCAAACTCCATTAACTCCGCCATAAACCACTATGGAAACAGTGTCGATCTGGCGAAGATTGTTTACCAGCAGACCAAACGCAGATTTCAGAAGTGGCAATCGGTTGGGAAGATCCATTGATCCGGAAACATCAATTAAAAAAACGAGGTTGGAAGGTGGAACGTTATCCAGCATTGCTTTTTTTGCGCAGATATTCAGGTAAAGTAGTTCATGCGCCGAATTCCATGGACAGGAAGAAATGACAGATTGATAATTGAACATACTGTCGTCACCGGGCTGAGTATAGTGAATGTTAAAATAACTCATCATTTCTTCGAGTCTGATAGCATCCGGAGGAACAATATTTTCCATATTGATGAAACGTCGGATATTGCTGTAAGAGGCTTTGTTGATGTTAACGGCGAATCCCGTTTCAGGAAATTTATCAGCCTGAACAAAAGGATTTTCTACCAGTGAGCTATAGGTTTCTGCGTCAACCGTCCATCGGTCACGCATTTCAGGGTAAAGATTCTTGGTTAATGAAAGCAGGCGGTTAGTTGGTTTTGGAGGCGGTGCAAAGCGGGCTTTCAGCACGATGGTCTGATATTGATCGGCATTTACAGGAACCGTACTGGTGTAAAAGCCATCGGCTGTAACAGTCATGGTATCCCGAGATCGCGGTACGTTAATGCCGAATCCGCCCATATTTCCGGAATAAAAAAGGAATTCGCTAGAAGCGAGCCTGATACGGACATTACTCAGCGGGTTTTTCTGTTCATCCCTGATTTCACCTCGTAAATAATACTGACTCCTTACTTGCAGGCAGGTGCATGAAGCAATCCATATAATGAGCAGGATTTTCAAATAGAATATTTTGGTAACGGGCGGATTCTTACTTTCAAACGTTTTTTATTCAAAAAGCTGATATATCGCTGCAGTATTTCTACCCAGACCATTGTAGTCCAGACCATAACCCACAACAAATTTATCAGGAATTTCAAATCCGGTATAATCCACTTTCAGCGGATAAATAGTGGCTTCAGGTTTGTGAAGCAGGGCAACGATTTTAAGTGATGCAGGCTGCTGGTGCCAAAGCTGGGGAAGAAATTCATTCAGTGTTTTACCCGTATCAACAATATCTTCCAGGATAACTACATGCCTGTCGAAAATTTCAATATCCAGTCCAATGGCCGTTAAAACCTGTCCTGAGGATTTCATGCCTTTATAAGAGGCAAGTTTAATGAATGAAATTTCTGCGTCGATACTAAGGGATTTGAATAAGTCGGCCGCAAAAATAAAGGCTCCATTTAGGATCGCTATGAAAATAGGATTTTTGTCTTTATAATCCTTGTTTAGAAGTGCAGCCAGTTCCCCAACTTTCAACTTTATGGCTTCTTCAGAGATATACAGCTTGAAAATTTTATCATGAATTTGAAGGGTAGTCATACATTTATTTAGAAAAGAAAAGAATCAGGGGGAAGAAGTTCCTGTTTTCACATTACCTGCATTTTTTAGCACCGGTTTTGTACCGGTCATTGTTTGAAGGTAAATCTTTTCTCCGGGTGCCGGCTCTTCTCCAGGTTCAAGACGATTGAGCTCCAAAATATTTTCATACCTGATTCCTTCTGCCTGACAGATCTTATACATCGATTCTCCCTGCTGAACAATATGTAAGGGAGTGAATCCTGATTTACGCTTGCGTTGCAAGAAAATCAACTGATCAAAGTTCAATATATCTTCCTGTTTCAATTCATTGAATTCAATCAACCGCGCCAGTGGTATTGTATACTGGTCTGAAATCGACAGCAGGGAAACGCCGGCTTTTGCATAAATCACTTTTGCTGAGTTAATCATAAACGGCCCCTCAGGATAAGATGTAGCCGGAGCAGGTTTCTGCTGCGCTGAATCAAAAAACCCGGCGATCGTTTCGCGCGGCACTGCCTTAGCGAGTGTGCCGTCATCCGCAGGTAGTTTTCCCATAGCGATTAAGCTATATTTCTGAAGATCATAGTCACGAATAAGTTTGATAAGAATCTGGGAATATTTCACGTTAGTTGCATAGCCTGCTTTCTTCAGGCCGTAGGCCCAGGACTCATAATCTTCCGGATTTAGTTTGAACAGGAATGCGTAACGAGGACTTTGACTCAGAAAATCAGAATGATCCCGATATGAATCTTCGGCGGCTGCATAACTGCGGAAACATTCTCCCCTTGTATCATCATCATGATATGCTACCGGTCCATTCCAGTTATCCTTGCATTTAATCCCGAAGTGATTGTTGGATGCGATCACCAGATCGCTCGTACCGGCCTGCGTTTCATGTATACCCTGAGCAAGAATGATGGACGCGGGAATACCCGATCTCTGCATTTCAGCAATTGCCAGAAGTTTGTAAGTATTAATGTAATTGGTAATCTGATCTGGGCTCTGTGCAGATAGAAGTTCTGCTGACAGTAACATCATAACCAGTATCCGAAGTTTTAGTCTCATCAGCCCTAATTATTTTTTGCGGACCAGATAAACGCCATCCCTTAATGTAAGCATCAACTTTTCTACGCGGTCATCTGACAAAACCATTTCATTAAAAGCCTGTATTGCTTTTGCACTTTTACCCTTCACTTCATTTTCAAGCACCTGACCGTGAAATAGAACATTATCTGCCATTATCAAACAACCTGGTTTGAGTTTGGGTACAAGTGTCTTATAGTAGTCCGAGTAACCCGTTTTATCTGCATCTATAAAAACAAGATCCCATGGTTTATTGATCTTATCGAGCAGCATTAACGCATTTCCGGTGTGCAAAATTATTTTATTCTCTGTTTTAGATTTCTTAAAGTTTGTACGTGCGACCGAAGCTGAAGCTTCATCCATTTCCAAAGTGTGAAGTTCTCCCCCTGGTTTTAGGCCTTTTGCAAGGCATAATGCACTGTAACCCAAGAAAGTACCGATTTCGAGGATATATGTGGGCTGCAATAATTTACTGATTAATTCGAGAAATTTGCCCTGCAATGCCCCACTAAGCATATGAGATTCAGGATGAAGCCGGGATTGAGATTCTATTTCATTAAGGATATCGTCTTCCTGCAACGAATATTTTTCGGCATATGCCTGCGCCTTTGGGTTTATTAAGTCCATTTCGCAAAAATAAGCCTAAGCTCAAAGACTAAAGCAGATTACATGAGCTCTAAGTTTTGCGCTTTTGGCTTATCATAAGCAATCCAATAAATGTGAAAATGCCATTGATCAAAAGAAGTTCCAGGCCTATATGAAAATTGCCGAAGAAATATTGCTGGTATTTGTCAAGGAAAAAGCAAAGGACGGGAGATAGAATACAGACCAGGGGCACCTGGTTATTCCTAAGATCCCGTCGCGTAAGAATGGAGAATGAAAAAAGTCCCAGTAATGGCCCGTATGTATAGGTAGCGACTTTGAGTATAATGCCAATCATGCTGTCGCTTGAGATCCATTTATAAATTAAAACAAAAATGAGAAAAACAAAAATAAAAACCAGGTGAACCCTCTGTCGGATTTTTTTTCTATGTTTTTCAGCAAGTTGCTGATTCCGGTTGATTCCCATTATATCAATGCAGAATGAAGCTGTAAGTGCGGTAATCGCGCCATCGGAACTTGGAAACAGTGCAGAGATCAGTGCAATTATAAAAATGACAGAAATGATATTCGGCATATGGTGAAGTGCCAGTTCCGGAAATAAGTGATCCCCGGTTACTGAAAGATTTTCAGACGCCGCAAAAAGATGTAACAATCCACCCAGGAACAGGAAGAGGAATATCACGACCAGCATGATAAATCCAAGTACAACCATGTTTTTCTGAGAGTCCTTCAGCGTTTTTACAGAAATACTTTTTTGCATCATTTCCTGATCCATCCCGGTCATGGTAACCGTAATAAAAATTCCAGCAACGATTTGTTTAAGAAAAAACAATTTGCTGTTTGGGTCAGTAAAGAAAATTTTTGAATACCCTTTTATTTGCATAGACTGCAAAGCTCCGGACAGGTTTAGATTAAGGTGATGTAAAATAAATAGGACACAAATAACCATACCTCCCAGCATACAGGTAGTCTGCAATGTATCGGTCCATACAATGGTTTTAACGCCGCCTTCATAGGTGTAAAGTAATATCATAAGAAGGATAATGAGAGTAGTTAGCCAGAATGGTACATGAAATCCCGACAGAATTGCTTCCTGTAAAATATTTACTACAAGGTAGAGACGCGCAGTAGCGCCCAATACACGTGATAAAATAAAAAAAGCGGCTCCGGTTTTATAAGAAATGAAGCCCAGTCTTTCATTCAGGTAATCATATATGGAAGTAAGGTGCAGCTTGTAATAAAGAGGCAGTAATACGTAGGCAATTAAAAGGTATCCGAGAAAATAACCCAGCGTAATTTGAAAATACGAGAAGGAATCTCTGGAAACCGCACCTGGAACACTCACAAATGTTACGCCTGACAGAGAGGTGCCTATCATGCCAAATGCTACCAGCATCCAGTTCGAATTCCGGTTCCCGATAAAGAAAGATTCATTGTCCGATCCCCTGGAAGTGCGATATGCCACAATGAGCAGCAAAGCGAAATAAGCGATTACAAATGAGAATAATAAAAGGGGCGACATGTCTAAATGTGAAATTAGTGATTGAAAATTAGGAAATGCAATATTAAATTTTCAATTTTAGTTCACTCAATAGTGAACATATTATGAATATTGAATCAGTCGCGGTTTTTTGTGGATCACACAGTGGAAAAAACCCATTGTTTGCCCAACATGTCAAAGAACTCGGCAAGCTGCTTGCCATGCTGAAAGTGAAACTTGTATATGGAGGCGGACAAAAAGGCTTGATGGGAATACTGGCGGACTCGGTATTGGAACATGAAGGACGAATCATGGGCATAATTCCTGAATTGCTTATCGAATGGGAAGCCCAGCATAAGGGTCTTACGGAACTCGCCGTAGTTCCGGATATGCATACCCGTAAAAAAATGATTTATGACCGTTGCGACGCTGTGATTGTTCTTCCGGGAGGCTTTGGAACGATGGATGAATTGTTTGAAATTCTTACCTGGAACCAGTTAAAAATTCACGATAAGAAAATTTATATCCTCAATTCCGACGGATATTATAACCATCTTCAAAAACTTATTGGCGGAATGCAAAAAGAGGGGTTCCTGCAAACTGAACAACCCGATACATTGACCTTTTGCAGCAGCCCTGTAGAGCTGTTTAACAAACTAAGCTGAGGACTTTCCTAAAATCCCGTCGTATACCCAAATCCATAGACGGCCTGGCCATAGTAGGGCGAGTATTTATTCTGAAGTACATCGTACATCACACTAATTGTAATCGCACCATTCCTGCCTGTTGGAATAGCTGCTCCACCGCCCATT
The DNA here is from genome assembly GCA_963730425.1 of uncultured Bacteroidota bacterium. Lineage (GTDB taxonomy): Bacteria > Bacteroidota > Bacteroidia > Chitinophagales > Chitinophagaceae > Puia. Next base: position 62,465 of record CAVSRV010000001.1, read on the forward strand.
AAAAGTGAAGGGACAAACTGATTAATTTTATATGATGGCAGTCCCTGGTTTACTCCAATACCCGATTGACTATACCACATATAGTTTTCTTCCGGCTGAACCTGAATAAAAAACTGTCTGACCGGGTATACTCTTCCGAATATACTCAGACCCGCATAACTCTGTTTGTAGTCCCAATAACCGTCATTATAACCATAATATGTATAATTAATTCCCACACCTGCTGCAAAAAGTTCAGAGAAACGATAACCGACCAGTGGTGTTACATTTATGATGGTATAAGTACCAAAAGAAAGACCAAGTCCACCCCCCACAAATAATTTCGATTTATCAAAACCTTTTGTGTCTGAATCCTGAGCCCTGATGCCCTGCATAAGTGCCAGTATTATTATCAACAGGCTGAATAATTTCTTCATAAAACTTAATATAAATAGAGGTAAAATTAGTTTTTAAATGATGGACATAGTGACTGATGCTGGTCGCCATTATATTCAGGATAATAACCCGGACGTATAATCGCAAATTCCCATGCACCATTACCATTATTATATTGTTTGAGGGAAGAAGTGGTAACATCATAAGTAAACATCATGCGGATATTTTTATAAACGAAACCAATCATTGGGATTATCGCATCACCAGGCCGGTCATATAGTCCGCCAACCAGTTGTTGCTCACCATCGCCAGACAAATTGTACTGAACATTAAAACCGAATACCAGTTCACTTGCACTTGCCTGTACGGTATAGTAAGCCATAGGATTCAGAATAACCATATCGCTTGTTTTAAAACTGCCGTTAAGAAACCCTATAAAACGAGGTGGGATACGATCGCTGTATCCAACGGGCTCTGTATTGAAAAAAGATTCCTGCGGACCATTAATGTGCTGTACCGAGAATCCGGCGTTCAGATATGTTTTGGCATTTGGAAAATATGCATAGTTCAAGCCAACCTGCATGTCAAAATAATTAATATTAGGCTGGTCGATGCTCACCATTGTAGGAACGTTGGTATCGAAAAACTTTCCATCAAATTGATCCGGAAATTTTAAATCGGCGGAATTAATTTGTTTGTTTACCCAACCTGTGTTAAAGCCAATTGAAAGTAAACTGGAATATCCAACCATCTGGTGATAGGCAACAGAGGCAAATATCTGCGTTGTACTCAGGCTGCCGGCGCCTGCAACATCATGCAATATGGCTCCGCCAAGTCCCAGCCATCCCGATTGGATCCGATTGCGAAAAACCTGAGCATCTCCCCAAATGCTCATGGTCTTGTATGGTTCGGCCATGACTGACGACCATTGATTTCTGTAATTTGCCCCCAAACGATAATCCGCATCAGGTATGAAACCAGTATTCGCGGGATTGGTTAAAAGAGGCTCGTTGAACCATTGGGAAAAATGAAGGTCCTGGGCCTTCAGTGCTAATCCACCTGCTACCTGGAAAAGAACACACATTAAAATTTTTCGATACTTCATCATCGGTACAGAGTTTCCGGAAAGACCCTATAAAGATACATTTTACCTAATTAACGTTATATCTCCTGTCTTGGTTGTTTTCGTGCCATCTTCAAAAGTTGCATCCAGCGTATACGCATAAACTCCAATCGGCTGAGGAACGCCATTAAACGTGCCATCCCAGCCCTGGTAAGGTGTATTCGATTGGAAAACAAGCTGACCGTAACGATTATAAATCCTCCAATTCATGGTGACTATACCAAAGCCCCTCACTTGTATGATGCTGTTCTCTCCAAAACGTCCTGGCGTAAATGCATTGGGGACATCAAGTGCAGGGTTAACCAGGGTCTGAACATCCTGGCAGGTTGTGTCGGCACATTCATATTGATTGTAAGCAACCAGACAGACGTTGAAAGTTCCTGTAAATTGATACTGATGTATCACGGTATCGGCAGACTGCTTGTTAGTCGAATCATTGTCGCCGAAGTACCATGTGTAATGCGTGGCATCAACCGAATTATTGTGAAAAACGGTCGGTACATTGTAATTCGGAGGCTGGGGTGTAGTATTGAAAATGGCAGTTGGTTTTCCATGCACATGAATCGTCACCGAAGTATCTGAAACGATATTGCATGTTCCACTATCCACTACTTCCAATTGAATAGTATAGGTTCCGGTATCAGCATACAAGTGCACTGGATTTGCCAGATTGGAAGTTTGGTTGTCTCCAAAATTCCATGTGAATTGCTGTCCCCCCAGCGAAGTATTATTGAAAATGGCATTATAAGGAGCGCAACCATCACTGATTTCAAATTGCGCTTTTACGATGGGCGAGACTCTAAGCGAGTCGGTCAGGCTGTCGGGATAATTGCAATAACTGGTATCATTTAAAATGAGCCTGACCATATAGGTGCCCGTATTTGCATAAGAATGATTTGTACTGCCAACGGGGTTGGGGGCGGCCTGCCTGGTACCATCTCCGAAATCCCAGGTGAAATCTCCGGACTGAAATGGTTTAGTTGGTGGAGGTACTGATGTATTTGTAAAATTGTAACTAAGGGAAGTACATAAGCCCACTTTGCCTATATCAAAATCAAGAATAGCGCGGTCTGTCCTGACGCGAATATTCAGATAAGCCGTATCTGCGGTATTACAACTATTCGAATCAATGGCAATTTCACGCACGTGAAAATATCCTGTGTTGGTGTATGTATGTGATACCTGGAAACCGGTTATAGAAGTATCGGGTGAACCATCCCCAAAGCTCCAGATATATTTTTTTGCATTGTGTGCCGTGTCTACGAAAAGAACCTGGAGCGGAACGCAACCAGAGCTGTCGTAATGTCCATTGATGAGTGAACGAGGATCGGCAGCAACTCCTGCAAAATTGAAAGCGATTTTAACGGCTGCCAAATTACACCCCTCTCCTCCGGTTCCATTTCTGGGTGACCATACGCCAGGTGTGGTTGGGAAAGGTGTAAGGCTGTTTCCTGCACAGTTTGCGCAGATCGCCTGGTAAATAGCTCCGTTTTTATCATACCTGCTGGTTCCTCCATCTACGTGCTCACTGATACTTCTGGGTCCATCCATTTGCCCAAAATAAGTACCATATAAAAGAGCAGATGCATTTTTTTGTATGACGATGAAATAGAAATCGCGGTTATCGGTGATTTTTTTAATGGCATTTGCTGATATGGGCATACCGGCAGTACCTGCCAAACCGTACGGGTCAGAACCTGCATATAACCAACCACCCCATCCTGAAACATAAACATTTTCACATCGGTCCACAAGAAAGGCTACCGGTGAAATATTAGGATTGGGTGCAGCTGATCCAAAAGTGGTAGAATAAACATATGCAGAAAGATCAGGTTGCAATTTTGCTACAAATTGTTTTGCACCGGGATTGATAAATGCCACATTGGGTGTGGTTACCCACTTGCCGGTCGTTGACCCCATAACATAGGGGAAACCATTTTTATCAAATTCAATTCCATATATCGCATCAAAACCACTGGTTCCTAAATAAGTTGTTTTCCTTAATGTACTGCCATCGTTGCTGATTATTGAAATATATCCGTCACTGACTCCGCCACCGTAACCTGGTTGTATCACTCCTGTTTTATTACCGTTCATATCCGTGCTGTTCGTTGCGCCGGCAACATAGATATCGTTGGTCAAAGGATTTATTTTTAGAACAAAACAGGCATCATCACCCGAACCCCCAAGGAAACTTGCAAAGATCAGTGTCTTACAATCAGGAGAAAGTTTTAAAACCACCCCGTCCTGTTTTCCACCTCCGAAAGTTGTTTGAAATGCTCCGGGAGTAACGGGGAAATCTTTGCTTGATCGGGAACAGGTGGCAACATAAATATTATTTCCTCCGTCCAGTATGACTTCGCTTCGTGAATCATCGCCGTAATTTTTTATAAGGGAAGTAGCGACATCATTCATGCCGTTTTCCTGGTTCAACTGGTCCTCAACGTTCACCGCGTCATAATCACTACCGCCTATAAGAGCTGAGCCAATCAGACCGGTACCTGTGGTATTCAGTTTGACAACAAACAATTCACAAAAACCTGGTTTGCCAAAGAAAGTATCATGTGGGAAATTCTGCGAATAAGTCCGGCCCATCACTACCAGATTGCCTTGTGGGTCAGAATACATGCTGTGCGGACATTCATTGGCATCACCTCCAATATAAGTTGCATATATTCTGTTACGTCCATTACTGCTGAACTTCATGATACCAACATCAAACGACCCTCCCTGGAAATTTGCCTGGTAAGCACCCGTTGAAACCGGAAATCCATCGGCAAATACGATACCTCCGGCAAAAAAAGTTCCATCAGGACCTGGTGTAGCCGTGAAGCCCCAGTTGGATGCAATACTTCCTGTAAAAGTGGAAAATACAAGTGTCGGGTCAATAACCAAAACCTGCTTGTTATTATAATGTCTGATATCAAATCTTACCACATGACTCTTGGAAATGCGGTATTGTACGGGTATGGATTCCCGCCCATTGTCGCCCGCCTGGTAAGAATTAGGTTCCAATTCCCTGACATCCCCCACCGATGTTTTTAACAATAATCGGTTATTGCTCACTGTTAGTCCATCAAGTCCTTCATACTGAATGGCGATATTATTCGGGTCGGCTCCCGGATGTACGATAAGATCATACTTCAGGTTTCCGTTTTCAGTGTAGTAACGAAGATCAATACCAGGGTAAATATTTTTATAGGTAATTCCCTGGTAAATGCGACAATTTCGCGCCCATTTAGTAGAATCGTTTCCTATAAAATAATTATTATAACTATCCAGTGGTTTGTCAGGAATGATTTCTGTTGATTCATTTGTATTCAGAAAATTTACAGAATATGCATGGGAGCGCAGGAGTGCCGGTTTGCCATGGACTATACTTTGCATGGCCGGATGACCTGCACTATCGGATTTGCTAAGAGGAACATGGGCCGCAATTAGTCTATTTATTTCCTGATTATCATGGAGAACTACCGTGATTCCTCTTTTATGAAAATACAAACTGCCATTTCCAATATTTGCCTTCAATAAAGCATGTGAATCCCACTGACCCTTATTTTCAATGAATTCGAGGTTGGGAACTTCTGTTTGTGCCGACAGTTTCAGGAAAACCATCACAAATACAGAAATAGAGATGACCTGCTTTTTGAACAACCTGATTTTTTTTATAGTGTGCAAAGATGAATAGTTCATGGAAATGAAAACTGTTAAATAAAAGCCTATTGCTTAAAGCCCAAAACTTCTGATTTAATCCGGATAATCATTGATATAGATCAATCATTTTTTTCTTTATTAAATCGCTCACCAATAATTAAAAAGTTTCAGGCGTTAGGCTTTAAGGTTCAAGCTTATCTTATAAGAGTTATATCCCCTTTTTTGCGGATTTTGGTACCATCAAAGAAGGTTGCTTCAAGTGTATAGGCATATACATCCATGGGCTGTGCTGCACCTCTGTAGGTTCCATCCCATCCCATTGACGGACTGTTGGATTCAAAAACAACCTGACCCCACCTGTTGTAAATTTTCCAATCCATGCTGGCAATCCCGAATCCCTTTACCATAACGATACCGTTTTCACCAAATCTTCCCGGCGTGAAAGCGTTAGGAACATCCAGTAACGGATTAATCAGACTCTCTACAGGGTGGCAAACAGTATCAGAACATCCGAACTGGTTGATGGCAACAAGACAGACATTAAATGTATTCGTCGATTGGAATTGGTAAATTACCGTATCCATATTGTTTTTAATTGTTGAATCACCATCGCCAAATAGCCATACAAAATTCGTTGCCCCCGTCGAGAAATTATTGAATACTGTTGGTGTATTATATCGTGGAGGTACAGGTTGGAAACTAAATCCCGCCGTGGGCTTTGGATTTACCCGGACTACATGAGATATCATATCGGTGATATTGCAGGTACTGGAGTCTGTAGCAACAAGTGTAACAGTATATGTTCCTGTATCGGTGTAGGTATAGACAGGATTTGCATCAGTTGATATTCCTCCATCACCAAAAGTCCATAGGAAGGTCTGACCCGCCAGTGATGTATTATTGAAAACTGCAGTATAAGGCGCACAGCCGTCAGGTACATCAAATTGCGCTTTTACAAATGGCGATACTCTTAGTGTTTGGGTGCTGGTATCCGGATAATTGCAAAAATTAGTATCTATTAAAACAAGTTGTACCTGGTAGGTTCCCGGTGCAGCGTAGGTGTGGGGAACCGGACTCTGACCCGGAGATGATAATCCGTCACCAAAATACCAGGTAAATGAACCAGCCTGAAATGTTTTACCTGCCGGAGGTGTCGAAACATTTGTAAAAATATAGTTGAGTGACTGACAGGGTGGTTGTTTGGCAATATCAAATCCAAGGATAGCTTTATCTGACCGGACGTGGATATCCAGGAAGGCCGTATCACTTATGTTGCAGGTAGTGGAATCGATTGTAATCAGTCGGACCCGGTAAGTCCCAACTGCCAGATAAGTATGCAACACCTGGAATGCTAGTGTAGTTGTATCGGGTGAACCGTCACCGAAAGTCCAGATATATTCTTTCGCATTGTGCAGGGTATCCTTCAGAAGTACCTGCAGAGGTACGCAGCCCATACTGTCATAACGGCCATCGATAAGCGATTTCGGGTCAGCACCTACACCTGCAAAATTGAAAGCGATCTTTACCGCAGCCAGGTTACATCCATCCGAACCGGTTCCATTCCTGGGCGCCCACACATTCGCGGTAGTCGGGAAGGCTCCCTGGCCATAACAATTTGCGCAAATAGCTTCATAGACAATGCCTTGCTTGTCGTATCTGCTCGTCCCTCCATCGACATGATTACCAAGTCCGCCTGTCTGGCCAAAAAAACTTCCATATAACTGGCTGACGGCGTCTTTTTTCATTACAAAAAAATAAAAGTCATCTCCGTCTGTGGTTTTTTTCAGTGCGTCCGGAGTAACCGTTAATCCCGTCGTCCTTGAATTATTGTAAACGGCGGCTCCGTTTCCTTCTATTTCAATGCCACCTCCCCATCCGGCAACATAAACATTTTCACAACGGTCGACCAGGAAGGCCGTAGGGGAGATATCGGGATAGGTGGACCCCTTTCCGAACGTGGTGGAATAGATATAACCAGAAATATCCGGTTTTAATTTGGCAATAAACTGTTTTCCATTCGCCTGGCTAAAAGTTGCATTGATAACAGGCCAAAGACCGGTGGTGGTTCCCATAATGTATGGATAACCGTTGTTATCAAACTGGACACCATACAAAACTTCTGTGCCGCTCGTACCGAAATAAGAAGTCTTTATGAGCGTCCCACCGTCACTGCTGACTATGGATAAAAAACCGTCGATGCCTCCTTTATTTGTTGCGGAAACAACTGGTCCATTTCCAGTGCCCTGTAAATTCGTACTCGCGGTACCTCCCCCAATATACACATTGCCATTGCTTGGGTTCAGTGCCAGTGCAAAAGCTGCATCATCATTATTTCCTCCCAGATAGCTACTTGCGAGTATTACACTGAGATCTGGAGATGCTTTAATAAATACACCATCCTGATGTCCTGCATTTGTTTTCTGAAATGCATTTGGCGTAACCGGAAAATCGGTGGAAGAAGTACAGGAGGCCAGGTAAACATTCCCGGCATTGTCCATGATCACCTCACTTCTTCCATCATCTCCATAGTTCAATCGAAGGGAACTCTGACCCATCGGCACAATGTTATTGGAGTATTTTGGCGCAATATTCACACCGTCATTAGCGCTCCCTCCAATAATGCGCGAGCCTATCAGGCTTGTTCCGGTGGCATTAAATTTTGTAAGAATGATATCATAACCGCCTTTTAAGACGTCTTTGAGTCCTGTGCTGTTTACATTGGGAAAATCGGGTGAACTGGTTCTCCCTGCAACCACGAGATTGCCAGACTGATCAACGACCAGGCTATGAGGCTGCTCATTCCCGCTTCCACCAAGGTATGTTCCGTATAGACGATTCCTGCCGTCACTACTGAATTTCATGATTGTAATGTCATATGAATAAATGCCGTCAGATTGGTCAGTTGAACCGTCACCTCCGTGAAATACTACCTGAAAGGCACCGGGACTGGTGAGAAATTTGTTGCCGTTGTCATTTGTATTGAGCGTAATACTCCCTGAATAAAAATTGCCTTGCTCATCATAAGTAGCAGTATAACCCCAATTATCAGAATGGGAACCCGTAAAAGTGGAGAATATGAGTGTAGGATCGATAATGAGAGTGGCTGCTGGTGAATAATTGGCAATATGAAAATGCACAGTGTTGTTTGAACCGGCGACATAAGTGCACTCCAGATCTTTATTCCCCTCATTTGAAAACTGATGTGTATGGGGAATCATTTCTTTAACATCACCTACCGATGTATGAATGGCGATCTGCCCGCTTTTAACTATCAGCTTGCTGACACCTTTATATTTCATGATAATATTATCAGGGTTGCCGCCCGGATGTATTACCAAATCATATTTGAGCTGTCCATTATCTGTATAATAGCGTAAATCAATATTTGGATAAATGTTTTTGTAAACGACGGCCTGAAAAATTTTACAGTTGGGCTGCCATTTGGAAGCATCATTGCCAATAAAGTAATTATTATAACTGTCCAGGGTTTTGTCGCCTTTTATTTCTACTTGTTCCTGGCTGTTTAGAAATTCCACCTGATACAGATGCGAATGCATTACAAGATTTGAATTTGGCCCTGAATTGCTATTTCCTTTAGTTATGCCGCCACTTCCGTTTGATGGAACAGAAGGATTTCCCTGAATGGGTGGCATTGTTGCTGTGTTAGTTTCTGTCTGATTGTTTTTTTTGGCAGATGAAGATTTATCAGTATTATCCGGGTTCTTAACTGTGGAGGAGGGAATGCCATGAAGTGCCTGCCTCAATGCCTCCATATCAGTAGGACTTTGTAAAAGAATTGAAAAACCATGTTTCTGTAAAAAAAAAGTAGAATTGGGCATATCAGCCCTAAACCACACAGTGCTGTCCCACTGGCCCTTATTTTCAATAAATTCCAGGTTACCCAGTCCAGTTTGAGCATAGGCTCCCGACAAAAAGCCGATGAATAAGCTAAAAAATAAAATAAGTTTCTGTTTCAACGAAATGGTTTTAATAGCCAGTTCAGGATATTCGGCTCCAGGGTGTTTTACCTTTTTCGTGCCTCAAATGTTGCCTTAATCCGGAATGGACGTGAAAATCCAGCTCCGGATCTTTTTCTAAAAGTTCACGTGCAGATTGAACTGCCCGTTGCAGGATATCACGGTCACGAACGATATCCGACAGTTTAAAATCCAACACTCCGCTTTGACGGGTGCCTGCAATATCACCAGGACCACGAAGCTCCATATCTTTTTCCGCAATCCGGAACCCGTCTGTAGTTTGACACATAATCTTCACTCTTTCCCTGGCTTCAGTTCCCAGTTTATTGCCGGTAAGCAAAATACAATAACTTTGTTCGGCACCCCTGCCTACCCGGCCTCTTAGCTGGTGAAGCTGGGACAGTCCGAATTTCTCTGCACTCTCAATTACCATAACCGTTGCGTTGGAAATATGTACGCCTACTTCTATAACGGTGGTTGCAACCATGATCTGCGTATCTCCGGAAACAAAACGTCTCATATTTGTTTCCTTTACCTGTTGTTTTTGTCTGCCATGAACCATACTCATAAAATAAGCCGGTTCAGGAAAATAGGCTTTTAGATTTTCATAACCCTTCATCAGGTTCTCATAATCGAGCTTTTCTGATTCTTCTATCAGTGGAAAAATGACATAGGCCTGCCTTCCCTTCTTTATCTCTGACTTTATAAAATCCATCACTTTAGGCCTGTTATATTCATAACGCTGCACCGTTCTGACTGGTTGCCTACCGGGCGGCAACTCGTCAATAACACTATAATCCAGGTCGTTATAAGCGGTCATGGCCAGAGTCCTTGGGATAGGGGTCGCTGTCATTACCAGAACATGGGGTGGAATGCCTGCTTTTTTCCAGATTCTGGCACGCTGTGCGACTCCAAACCGGTGTTGTTCGTCAATAATGGCAAGACCTAAATTCTTGAATAAAACAGGATCTTCCAAAATAGCATGTGTGCCGATGAGGATTTGTATAATTCCATTGGCAAGTTCTTCCAGGATTTTTCTTCTGGCAGCGGATTTAACTGACCCCGTCAGCATTCTGATTTTTATAGGTAAACCGGCCAGCAATTCGGAAAAATTAATAGCATGCTGATTACTAAGAATTTCCGTTGGTGCTATCAGGCAGCTTTGAAAGCCATTATCCGCGGCAATGAGCATGGAAAGAAGAGCTACCATCGTTTTTCCGCTGCCCACGTCGCCTTGTAAAAGCCTGTTCATTTGGTGTCCTGTAGCCATATCCTGTCTTATTTCTTTCACTACGCGCTTTTGTGCACCCGTAAGCTCAAAAGGAAGGGTTTTAGAATAGAAGTCATTAAAAAGCTGACCAACCTGACTGAAAATAAATCCCCTTGACTGTTTTTGCCGCAGTGATTTTATCAAACCAGTTCGCACCTGATTTAGAAATAATTCTTCAAATTTCAGCCGGAACAGGGCCTGCTCAAAAACTTTGGGAGAGGCTGGAAAATGAATCGACCGAAAAGCCTCAAAGCGGGAGATTAAGTCATTTTCAGCTCGTATTTCCAAAGGAATAAATTCCGGAATATCCTTTTCCCGCAATTGGGAAAGAAGTTGCCTGGTTAGTTTAGCAATTTGTCTTCCACCAAGGGATCTGGATTTTAATTTTTCTGTACTTGGATAGATGGGTTGAAGGGGATACTCGTCTCCCTTTATTTCATCGAATCCTTCTATCTCCGGATGAGTCATCTGGACTTCGCCATTGTAATATCCAATTCTTCCATAGGCCCGGTATCGGAATCCTGGATGCAGGTTTTTCTCCATCCAGGAAACTCCCTGAAACCAAACCATTTGGACTGTTCCGCTGGAATCTTTAAGGGTGGTGACAAGTCTCCTCGATTTTCCATTGCCTATTATCTGGAGGGAACCCAGTGAGCCCGCAATCAGGATAAATTCTGTTGCAGGTGTTATATCTGAAATGGGAGAGATATGAGATTTATCAAGATGCCGGTAGGGATATAATTCAAGCAGGTCACGGAAGGTATCGATACCCAGTTCTTTGCGCAATATCATTGCCCGCTGCGGACCAACTCCCTTCAGGTATTCGATCGGGCTTGCTAATATCTCCGTGGAAGTCCTGTTCATGAAGGAATACAAAATTAATTCAATTACGCTTTACTGGATCTCCCGATCTTGCCGGAAACAGAATATGGTTGTATATTGACGCCAGTTTTTCGCGAATGAAATATTATATAAGGCTGCTGAGACCCAAAGACTGGGCAAAAAATCTTTTTCTAGTTGTTCCCTCTTTTTTCGCAGGTCAGTTTTTTGTCCCGTCCACGGTACCTAAAATATTGGAAGGATTTATTGCATTTTGTTTTTTTGCCTCCAGCATTTATATCATTAATGATTATCGGGATATAGAAGACGACCGTAAACACCCGGTAAAATGCAATCGCCCGCTGGCTTCCGGCAGTGTTAAAAAGACACCGGCAATCATACTCTGCATCTCCCTTCTTATCGTTGGCAGCCTGTTTGGCTATTTAGCCGATCCTAATTTTCTTTTCTTCTTTATCCTTGGCCTGTATTTTATTATCAATCTTTCATATTCGTTCGGACTTAAAAATATTGCCATCCTGGATATCCTGATGCTTTCTTCAGGTTTCGTATTACGTGTAAAAGGTGGTGCTGTCATTTCAAAAGTGGATACTTCCGAGTGGCTGATCATTATGACTTTTCTGTTGTCACTGTTTATGGCGATTGCCAAAAGAAGGGACGACCTGCTGTTGAAAAGTTCAACGGGAACAGATATGCGAAAATCAATGAGCGGATATAACCTTGATTTTCTGAATACAATGCTCGGGTTGTCCAGTGCTATCATTATCGTCGCATACATAAATTATACGGTTTCTCCCATTACAGTCATGCGACTCGGCACCTACCGTTTGTATTATTCTTCTCTTTTTGTCATAGCAGGACTTATGCGTTACCTTCAGATCACCTTTGTACTAAAAAAATCCGGTTCTCCGACGGAGATCCTTTTTAAAGACACATTCATTCAGGTTACTCTGGCCTTGTGGGTATTTAGCATCTATGCTATTTTATATTTACGTGATATAACCATTTTCGGCAAATGAAGAAGCGAATCGCAAATTGGGGGAACTACCCTGTGATTGAAACAAACGAAGAATCTTTTGCTTTTGAAGTTGAGTTGCAGGGACTGCTTTCAGCGCATGAAACATTTATACCACGTGGAAATGGCCGTTGCTATGGAGATGCATCATTGGCAAAAAACACCTTTTCAACCCTGAAATTCGACAAGATACTTTCGTTCGACTCTCATGCAGGTATATTTGAATGCCAGAGTGGTATTACACTCGATCAGATCCTGGAAGTAATTATTCCTGCCGGATGGTTTCTTCCAGTGACGCCCGGAACGAAATTTATTACGATCGGAGGGGCTGTCGCCAGTGATATCCATGGGAAAAATCATCATTTAGACGGTTCTTTTTCAAAGTATATAATTGAAATGGATATTGTGCTGGCTTCTGGGGAAATCATTTACTGTACCCGGGAAATCAATCCTGACTTGTTTGAGGCAACCTGCGGGGGAATGGGTTTAACCGGACTAATAAGCCGGCTAAAATTCCAGTTAAAAAAAATAGAAACTTCATATATACGCCAGAAACAGATTAAGGCGGATAACCTGGAAGAACTTATTGGTTTTTTCTCTGAGTACAAACATTATACTTACTCTGTAGCCTGGATAGATTGTCTGAAGAAGGGCTACCATTTTGGAAGGGGTGTGTTAATGCTGGGTGAACACGCCGAATATAAAGACCTGAATGAAGAGCAAAAAAAAAATCCCTTAAAACTGGCCGGGAAGAAACAAATCAATTTTCCATTTAGCCTCCCTTCCTGGGTGCTAAATGAATTTACGGTTAAAGCATTCAATTTTCTTTATTATAACAGGATCTTCAAAAAGGAAATCAATAACATAATTGGATATCAGCCCTTTTTTTATCCCTTGGATACCATACTTCATTGGAACCGGGGGTACGGAAAAAAAGGATTCGTGCAATATCAGTTCGTTCTTCCGATGGAAGCAAAAAACGGATTGGTTGAAATTCTTCGACGAATCAGTGATAAAGGGATGGGTTCGTTTTTGGCCGTTTTAAAAGTTTTTGGTAAGCAGGAGAGCATTATTTCATTTCCAAAAGAAGGATATACATTGGCTCTGGACTTCCCCGTGAATAAAGGCCTGATGGAATTTCTTGACGAACTTGATCAGGTTGTATTACGGTACGGAGGCCGGATTTATATGTCGAAGGATGCAAGGATGAAGCCTGAGGTCCTGTGGCGCAGTTATCCCGAATTGAAGAAATTCAAGGATATTGTCCTGAAGTATAATCCTGAAGGTAAGATCCGTTCGATCCAGTCAGACAGGTTATTATTAACAACTAACTGATTACCATGTCAACAGTTCTTATACTCGGCGCCACTTCCGACATAGGAGTAGCCATTGCTAAAAAATTCGCTTCCGAAAAATTTGATATTTTACTGGGAGCCAGAAGATCCGAGCTACTTAAACCCCTTGAATCGGATATTTATATCCGTTATGGTGTAGACTGTAAATCCATGGCCTTTGATGCTCTCGATTATGAATCCCATGCCCGTTTTTTTCATTCGATTTTACCGAAACCGGATATCAGTATCTGCGTTTTTGGAATCCTGGAAAATGAGGAAAAAGCTTTTGACGACTGGTCTTTAACTAAAAGAATGATTGATACCAATTACACCGGGGCAGTGTCGATACTGAATGTAATTGCAAAATATTATATCACCGAAAAAAAAGGGACCATTATCGGAATTAGTTCCGTGGCGGGCGACAGAGGACGAAGCAGCAAACTCATTTATGCCAGTGCAAAAGCTGCTTTTACGACCTACCTTGCCGGGCTTCGGAATAAATGCTTTGAAAATCATGTGCATGTAATGACAGTTCAGCCGGGATTCGTGTATACAAAAATGACAGAAAACCAGGTCCTCCCTAAATCCATAACATCTACACCGGTGCAGGTTGCAAACATTATCTATAATGCGTATCTTAAAAAGAAAAATATTATTTATGTAAAATGGTTTTGGAGATATATAATGCGCATCATTCAGTGTATTCCGGAATTCCAGTTTAAAAAAATGAAATTGTGAGTGGAAAGAAAATTGCGTTTTTTGATTTTGACGGAACCATTACCACAAAAGATACTTTGCTGGAGATTATTAAGTTTCTGAAAGGCAAATCTTTTTTTTATTTGGGGTTTTTATTACACACACCCTGGCTTGTTGCATATAAATTAAATTGGGTATCTAACGACCTGGCAAAACAAAAAATACTTATTTATTTTTTTGGAGGGATGGGGGCTCAGATTTTTCAGGAGAAATGTGATTTGTTTGCCGTAAATGTTATTCCGGACCTTGTTCGTCCTGGTGCGCTGAAGGAGATCAATGAGCTGCGGAAACAGGGATTTGAAATTATTGTGGTATCTGCTTCCGCAGGCAACTGGATCAGAAAATGGACCGATACCAATTGTCTTCAATTAATTGGTACCAAATTGGAAGTAAAAAATGGATTGATCACAGGCAGAATCGAGGGAAAGAACAACCACGGTGTACAAAAGGCCGTAAATATAAAGGACCATTGGAATCTAAAGGACTATGATGAAATATATGTATATGGTGATTCCAGAGGCGACAGGCCAATGATGGAACTGGCAACAAGATCATTTTATAAGCCATTTAGAACGGTATGAATACTTTATATTTTTTAGGTCATATTCTTAGTTGGGCAGTATTCATTTATTTTGCTGCAAATACGGTCTATCTGTTTGTGATAGCTGTATGTGGTTTGGTGATGAAGGGCAAGAAATTCAGTGTTCAAAGTAATAAACTCCGGATCGCCGTAGTTATTCCCTGTCTGCGGGAGGACAGAGTCATTCTGGACACAGCTCGTCAGGCGAAGATGCATGATTATCTTGAATCCCAATTTACGGTGACTGTAGTTGCAGATAAATTGAAATCTGAATCTATAAGCGAATTAAAGCAAATACCAGTGAATGTTCTGGAAGTTGACCTGAATATGAAATCAAGGTCATTGCATGCAGCACTGGAGTCGCCGGTTGTAGTAGATTCGGATATAGTAATGATTCTCGACGCTGATAATATAATGGCGCCTGGTTGTCTTGAAAAAGTGAATGCTGCCTTCCACGCAGGATTCCAGGCAATCCAATGTCACCGCACAGCAAAAAATAAAAATACTGCAGTTGCATTACTCGACGCAATGAGTGAGGAGATTAATATCAATCTTTTCCGCCGCGGGCCTGCAGTAGCAGGTTTATCGGCAGCCCCGATTGGTTCCGGAATGGCTTTTAAGACAAAACTGATCCGTGAAATTTTCTCAAGTCAGGATATTTTGGAAAATCCAGGTGAAGACAGGGAGATTGACATGCAACTGATGCAGCGCCAAATAAAAATGGAATTCCTTGATGATGCTCTTGTTTATGATGAAAAAGTGGCCAGCGCTGGTGTTTTTGAAAGACAACGGGTGAGATGGCTGGAAGCGCAGGTAAATCATGTGAGGCGTTTTTTTGATGCCGATATGAAAAATGCCCAGAAGACATTTCTTTTTTACAATAAATTTTTTCAGAATCTTTTACTCCCGCGTGTACTTACCCTGGTTGTATTTTGTATGCTGATCGTAACGCTCCTGGTGCAATACGTTTTTAAACTTCCATTGCTGCAGCCGTCACCTTCTATTTGGATCGCTATGATGAGCCTTTATTTTTTAACGCTTTTAATATCCATTCCAAATAGCTTTTATAGCATTCAAACCCTGGGTGCATTGAGCCGTGTTCCTTTATTAATGTTTTCGATGGTCCGTGCAGTGCTGCAAATAAAGAAAAAGCGGACAGAATTTATCCATACGCCGAAGACCTTTACTTCAGGAGAAAAATAGCAGGAAGTAAAAAATTGAGCCGTGGATAATTCGATTTTACTAACTCACTTCGGAATGACTTGAATGTGTGAGGTTAAACCAAACGCCTTTCAGAAACCATTTCAATTGTACAATCTGGTGGTTTTTTAGATAAGTGAGTATCGCCTTGGGCATTGATAAAAAGGTAAAAAAGATACTAAAAATGACCAATTGAAAAGGGGTACTATTTCGCCGCATATACAGTATACGGTTTCTCACATGATAATAGGCTTTCAGAGGGTTTTCTTTTCCGACTGTTAAAGATTCTTTATGATAGATCGTGGCTTCGGATTGATACCAAATCAGATAACCGGCGTCTTGTATGCGAGCTGACCAATCCCATTCTTCATAATAAAGAAAAAATTTTTCCGGGAACATGCCCGTTTTTTCTACCACTTCTTTTTTTATCATCATCGCACAACCATGTGCGCCAAAAGTAATTCCCGAAATATCATATTGTCCGTTGTCAGGCTCAAGATTACCAATGGCAGATGTTCTTCCGGTGTATGGATTCATTGGCCGGAAACCGGCATATTGAATGATTCGTCGGTCATCAAAATATTTGATTTTAGGACAAACTACCCCGATTTCCGGATTTTGAAAAAAAGGTCGCAACAGTAACTGGATAATTCCCCGTGTAAGTTCTGTGTCATTATTTACTATAAAAAAAAAATCTCCCTTCGCCTGGTGCATGCCCCAATTATTGCCGCCTGCAAAACCGAGGTTCTTTTCACTAAACAAAAGTCTTGTATTTGGAAAATCCGGTGCTTTGAATATGGTTGCCGGGTTTACCGATGACGCCATATCGCAAACCAGGATCTCATAATTATGATAACCCAGACTTTTACTGGATTCAAGGAAGTCTGCAGTAACCGCTGCCTGATTATAGTTGAGGGTAATGATGGAGACCATCGGCTCCTTGTCCGCTTCGGAAGAATTCATTTCGGGAAGATAATGCCTAATACGGATCCCTGAAAAAAACTAAGCGCTGGATTTTTGAATTAACGCAGAAGGGGTATTTGCCATAATCCATAGATCATACATGAAATTGTATTTATTGGCATAGTCGATATCCAGGTTGATTCTTTCTTCAGCCGACATATCCTCATGACCTCTTTTCTTTATCTGCCAAAGTCCCGTAATGCCTGCAGGAGCAAGGAAGCGTTGTGCACATTGGTCTGTAGTCAGTGTCGCCGCTTCATAAAGCGGTAAAGGCCGGTTACCAACCAGGGACATATCACCCAACAAAACATTCATAAGTTGTGGTAATTCATCCAGACTGGAATTACGGAGGAAAGCGCCTACCCGGGTAACTCTTGGATCATTATTGATTTTAAAAAAAGAGGGAGTTTTTGGAATACTGGTTTCAGCATACTGATTTAAATGAGAAAATTCCTGAATGCGAAGATCTGATCCTGCAAACATGGTTCTGAATTTGTAGAAATCAAAAATTCTGTAACCACGTCCTGCCCTTTTCGAAATGTAAAAGATGGACCCTTCGGATTCGATCCGAATGGCTATCGCAATTATTAAAAACACAGGACTTAAGAGCAGAAGGGCCGTGAGAGAAACCAAAATATCAAAACTACGCTTTAGTATACTGTGAATATTAATAGTCGGTACAACCAGCGATTCATCATCCTTTAAACTGGTTTTCAATTCTTCAGATTTGGCCTTTACTTTATTCAGAAAACGAACTTTGCTGATCAATGCATTCTGTTCGGCCTGTTCAATCTGAATAATATCGTCAGCCAGCATGTGTTTTTTGTACAGACTCATCTCCATATCACACAGATGGGTTGAATCCATTATGAAAGGAATTGAAGTGAATGCAGGATTACTGCCGAGGAACTGTACAAAACTTTTGACGGCTGAGAAGTCAAAATTAGATTCGCAAAAAATTACTTCAGGTACAGTATTTTTATCCTGCTCAATGGCACGTTTTAATTCTGTACGTGCATTGTCTATACTATCAGAAGCATAACCTCGTTTGAAAAGTTTTACAAGCTTTTGAATGTTGGCAGGATTTTTGCCAATGTAATAAAATCCATTTTGAATTACCAGAGGGCTTGCAGAAACTTCTTTTGCAGGGATGCTATATCTTACAAAAGCTTTTCCTCTATAAGTGTTTTTGGGTAAAAAAGTAAAATCCATAATTAGGTTAAGGTTTGATTTTCAGGAATACGTCTGCAATCGATTAATTTAAACTGCTTTCATTGGGTAATAGGTATCGAACGACTTATTTTCAATCATTATTTGCACAGCATTTACCAGGTCCACCGGGTTAAAGGGTTTCAGAAAATAATTCTGGACCTGATAAGCGGCACATTTCTCTTCCGTTTCTTCCACACTCAGCCCTGATAAAACCATCACCGGAATATTTTTATAAATACCACTGGATGCAAGTTGCTGTATCAGCTCCCAATTTTCCAGATCTGGTAATTGCGGATCTGCAATAATCAGGTGTGGAAAATTTCTTTTAGATAGCCAATGCATGGCAGAACATCCGTTGGGGACTGTAATTACCTGATATGATTTTCCGAGAACAGTCTGAAGCAAAAACCGGATCGCCTTACTGTCATCTACTGCTAAAATTTGCTTTTTCATGGGCAGACGTCATTAAATATTTAAACTCTGTTCCTCAGTAGGATGGAATTCGCGATTCGCGGTTAAACACGAGGTATTGGCATCAAAGGTTGAACCTCAGATATGGATAAACAATCATTATTAAAATGTAAGAATCAGCAATCAGGGGGATTTCAAGGATAGATGGCTGATTAAGGCCTAACTGGTTGGGATTAGAAGGCTTCAGAGGAATTGAAAGAATGGTTAGAAATTCTACGATAAAAGTAAGTATTTTTTCCTAAGATCCAAATATTGGCAAACCTTTTTTTGGGTTCCTGACATTACCAAATGATGAATGCCTTACTTTTTATGGTTGATTTTACCTGTTTGCTTTTTCCCACACCGCGGTTTGCTTTTTTCTAATGTACTTGTAAAAGCCCTGAAACACTGACAAATTCATGAATAAGAAGTAGTAAGGAATATAAAAAGCTTTCATTTTAATATTCCTGCGTGCAAATATCCAGCCTGCCAAAGCCATTGCATAAAATACGGTTTGGACTAGTAAAACTACGATGTAAAATTGGCCTGAATTCATCCAAACCAGAAATATATTTGAAATAAAGCATACTATCAGGCAAACGGGACAGAGGGTCCATCTGAGTATCCTGTGTGAAATAAATTGAAACGACAGAGCAGGGTAACGAAATATGTTGAAAAGACTCTTAAGTATCACCATTGACTGGAAAGCTCCGGCTGCTATTCGTACTTTCCTTTTTTGTTCCTCCCGCATAGAAGGAGAAGCTGCCTCAGTTGCATAGGCGTTTGGTTCATATCGGACCAGCCAGCCAGCCATACATAACTGCAATGACTGAACGAAGTCTTCAATTATTATATCTCCGGTTAATTTATGAAACAGAGCCGTTTGAATGGAAAACAACTCACCGGCTGCACCAACAACCGAATAGAATTTTGAATCCAGTTTTTTCAAAAAAGATTCATACTTCCAATAGATGCCCTCCCCTGCAGCCACAGCGGTATCTTTGTCACCTGATATGATTTTTTTCTCCCCGGCTACTGCCCCCACTTTTGGATCCGCATAGTGTTTTACTATTTCCCGAATTGCAGAAAGATTGAGTAGAGCATTTGCGTCACTAAAAATGACATAGGGGGTTTCTACATGTCCGATAGCCCGGTTCATAGCCGCCAGTTTTCCTTTTCGTTCCGTCTGGTGAAGTAAGAGAATTCGATTGTATCTGCTGATGATTTCTGGCGTTGTATCATCAGAGCCGTCTGTAATAAAGATTAATTTCAGTTTAACAGCCGGGTAATCCAGTTCGAGGCAGTTCTGTATTTTCTGTTCAATAAAACCGGCTTCATTGAAAGCTGCGACAACAAGAGTCATTTCCGGTTCGAACGCCGGGTCCGGCTGACGCAGATTTTCGCGAGAGAGAAAATATACCTTAATCTTTACGAGTAAATAGAGAAGAATACCGTATCCGATATAACTGTAAAAAACAATAAAGAAACTGAAATAGAATAAAAACTTAAGCATCATCTGCAGTTGGCTGGCCGCTAATTTAGAAGATTCACGTGAAGGGTAAGTACTAAAAAAAATATAATCTGAAATGGTTCAGAAGTCACGCCAAGAATTGGAGCTGGTTCCTAATAAATTTTACTTTATGGAATTTATTATTATTTTTGACCCGTTTGGATCATCATAACCAACTGATTACCCGAATACAATATCACTTTCTTTTAAGCCCGGGATGAGTTTTCTGAGTTGAACTCATCAATGAAGAGGGATTTCCAATAATCCACATAGATTTCTGTTTAATCTGGTATCCTTCGAAGGACAGCTGTTGATGTCTCATTAAAATGAACTATAAAAGTCTTACCCATGGATATTATTTATCTTTTTAAAGCACTGCTTAAAAGAAGATGGACCATTCTTTTCTGTTTTGCATTTGGTTTGCTTGCCGGTCTCATATTTTGGATCAGTGTGCCGAAAGAATATTTATCCACCGCTCAATACTCTACAGGATTTGCGCAGACTCAGAAAGTCAGTCTTCAGTTAACAGAGATGTTTGATTTGAACCAGATTGATGCCCGGATCAATAACGTTATTGAAACTTTCAAATCGCCCATTGTATTATCCATGGTCTCCTATGATCTGATGCTTCACGATCTCGACTCTGATCACCCATTCCGGAATCTTACTGATAAACAAAAAGAAGATTCTGCTTTTAAAAAGGCA
The DNA here is from genome assembly GCA_963730425.1 of uncultured Bacteroidota bacterium. Classification (GTDB taxonomy): domain Bacteria; phylum Bacteroidota; class Bacteroidia; order Chitinophagales; family Chitinophagaceae; genus Puia. Next base: position 83,426 of record CAVSRV010000001.1, read on the forward strand.
GATTTGCCGAAGGCCAGATTGATTTTAAGAGACCGCCTCAGCAATCTGACTTTACTGTCGACTTATGATCCGCAGGACAAGATGGTTTGGAATATGCTAAACCTTTATGATTACGGCGAGGAGGATCTTCTTAAAAAATTAACAGTGGAAAGAGTAGCCAATACTGATTACATCAATGTTTCTTTCAGTTCTGAAAATCCGGAGCTTTCTGCTTATGTCGCCAATAAGATCGGAGTAAAGTTTAAAGAGTTTTTCAGTTCCCTTTCTTCTACCAATACTAAAGAATCTTTGTTTAAGCTGGATAGTCTCAGGGAAACAAAAAGCAGGGAGGTGGATACTTTGCGTAACAGACTCCAGCGTTTCCGTGATAAGATCGGAACCCCTAACCCGGGTGATGCAGCAACTGCCGCTATGAGCGGGTTGCAGGAACTCACTTCATCCCTTACTGCCCAGCAGGCTAACCTGAATGACTACAGACAGCGCCTTATAAGTGTGAACGAACAACTTCGCCTGATCACTGAAAATCCTGCAGCAATTGCAGGCGGCTCAACAAATAATCATGGTGATGAAATACTGGCACTTCGTCGAACCAATGAAGAGCTCGCTTCCAAATTGGCCCTGAAAGGAGGTCTCGACCAAAATATACAGAAACAGATTGACGACAATATCAGCAAAATCAACCAAATGAGTCGTGGGACTGGTTACGAGCAGGTAAATCCGGTACTTAAAGCCGCTGAACGAAAGGAGCAACTGATCAGGGACCAATTGGATCTGCAAAGCGCTATTGCCTCCACGACTGACAATATTGAAATGTATAAATCTCGAGTGGAACAATTCAGGAAGATCGCGTTCTCCGGTGGCGGCCAGGAAGTAATCGCCAATGCGTACCTGAATGATCTGATGATCGCTCAGAAGGACCTGGAAAAATATAACAGCAGTATTTTTGCTTCACAGGATATTGACGTGTCGCCGGACTTTAAGTTTAAACAGATTATGTTAGGCCAGCCACCCATCAAACCTGAACCTGGAAAAGGATTTCTAATCTTATTGATTTCAGGCTTTTCACTTTTTTTCCTTGCTATATTGATAATAATCATACTTGAATTACTGGATACTTCTTTACGCACTCCATCGATCTTCAGAAAAGAAACGAAGCTGAATGTTTTATCAACAGTCGGGCAGATTGATCTGGATAAAAAATTACTGAAGGAATATTTTGATTTCAATGACCGAAATGAACGGGAGAACAATGTACTACCCTTTATAGAAAATCTTCGCAAATTAAGATACGAGATTGAACATAGTGGAAAGCGGGTAATCCTTTTTACAAGCACCAGACCTCAGGAAGGCAAAACGACCATGGTTGAGGCGCTCGCTTACACCTTCAGCAGGAGTAAGAAAAAGGTTTTACTAATCGATGCCAACTTCAGCAATAATAACCTGTCGCGTGATTTTTTAGCCAAACCGACGCTGATTTCTTTCAGCCTCAAGGGACAGGAAGGAATTGAAAAAATCTGGAATATAACCACAGTTACAAATATTGCAAATGTAGATGTAATCGGTTGCGAAGAAGGAAATTATACTCCTTCAGAAATTCTTCCTAAAAACAATCTGCTGGATCATTTCGATAAACTGAAACAGCATTATGATTTTATTTTGCTGGAAGGAGCAGCGCTCAATGCGCATGCAGACAGCAAGGAACTTGCAGATTTCGTAGAAGGAGTTGTGCTGGTTTTTTCATCCAGAAATTCCCTGGGTGAGATAGACCAGGAATCAATCGGATTCCTCAAGAATCAAAAATCCAAGTTTATTGGCGCCGTATTGAACAACGTTGATGAACAGAACCTCGATCTCTGATCCAACAAAAAATAATGTCGCACAGATTTATAAAAGACAGGGATATCGTTTTATTCAGTTTCCAGGCCTGGAATTCTGATATCGCTTTTAACTTTAAGGATATGGCCTATGAACTTGCCCGATTTAACAGGGTCTTGTTCATCGATCGTGCTCTTGACCGGAATACCGTTTTAAAGAACATGTTTCTGGGAAAATCAATGCGGGCTCTGAAGCCCGAAAATCTGGAACAAATACAGGAAAATTTCTGGGTACTTCATCCGAATACACTGCTGGAATCTGGAAACTGGTCGCCGAACTTTAAACTCTTTGATTTCTTTAACCGGATCAACAACAAACGAATATCGGTTGAAATAAAAGGTGCTATAAGGAAATTAGGTTTAAAAAATTGTTTGCTAATCAACGATAATGATTTTTACAGGGGCCTCTATCTTAAATCCCTTTTACCTATACGAGAATACATTTTCTATCTCCGGGACTTTCTGACGATTCAGCCATTTTTTAAAAAATTCGGACCCAGATGTGAAATGGAAATGATCCAAAAAGCTGATCTGGTCGTAACAAATTCCACATGGCTCGCAAATTATGCAGGACAGTGGAACCCGAACAGTGTTGATATCGGACAGGGTTGCAACTTGCATGAATTCACTAAAACCAGCGCCGATAAACCTGAAGATCTGAAAGGGGTCCCTGGGCCCATTGTAGGCTATTGCGGGGCCATTACTGCTATGCGCCTTGATGAAGAATTGATTCTGTTCATTGCCTCCAGCCTGCCTGAAATGAGCCTGGTGCTGCTAGGACCTATGGATGCGAATTTTGAGAAATCTACCCTGCGGTCAATGAAAAATGTTTATTTCCTGGGAGTAAAAAAACCAGCAGAGACAGTAGATTATATTCATCATTTCAAGATTTGTATAAACCCACAGTTGATAAATCCATTAACCATCGGTAATTACCCAAGAAAAATCGACGAATACCTGGCATCAGGCAGGCCTGTAGTTGCTACCGCTACGCCGGCCATGGAAATGTTCGGCGATTATGTGGATTTATGTGTATCAAAAGAGGATTTCGTGAACAGTATCCGCAAATTCATGAACGAACCGGCATGGTTCTCTGCAGAACAGATAAATAGACGAAGAGAATTTGCTTTGTCACATTCCTGGGAGAATTCGGTAGGTTCAATGGGTGATGCATTTTATTTTGTTCAGAAAAACTATTAATCTACGGAAATATGAATCCAAACCAGGAGAAAAATACAAGGGTTTTTGAATTGATTACGATTGGAGCAATCCTGATATTTTTTGTATTTATTTTTTTTAAGTTCCTGTATTTCTAAACCAATGTCTAACAATATTCATATAGAAAACAGTTCCGTCGGTACATGGTTGAGATATCATTTTCTCGAAAAAAAACTGAACACCCGTTTTGGTTATTTTTTCCTGGCAGTTCTGGGAATAGGCTTGGTATTAGGAATCGGGGTGATTGGCATTAGAGCAAGCCCGGTAGTACTGGCTGTATTCGGAGGCCTGTTGATCTGCATTGCTATATTGAAAAATCCCTATTTTGGGTTTTATTTTTTGATTGCTTTTTCTTCCATAACGGTCACTATAGACCGACTGGTTGATCCACCCCTGCCTTCTGGTACACTGGTTGAAATCTTTACGTACTTCATTTTATTGAGCGTATTGTTAAAGTATGATCTGAGGAAAAATATGAACCTGAAATTCTGGACTCATCCGGTTACCATTGGTTTATTTTCTTTATTTGCTTATTACCTGGTGGAATATTTCAATCCTGATATGTTCAGTTCGGTTGGATGGTTCAGTTTTTTCAGAAAGCAATTCAGCTATTTTATTTTTTACTACATATGTTTTTGCCTCCTGGATTCACGCGCAAGGATTATTTATTTTGTCCGGTTCATGATTGCACTTTCATCTGTAACGGCATTGTACGCATGTAAACAACAGTGGTTTGGCTATGCTCGTTTTGAGTTAGCGAGGATAGGCACGGGGAACGGATATATGCTTTTATTTCAGGGAGGAATGCTGCGGAAATTTTCAGTTTTTTCTGATCCTGCAACTTCAGGAATATTATTTGCTTCCATAGCCATTCTTTGCCTCATATTACTTCACAGAAGCACCAACAGGAAAGAAAAAGGTTGGCTTGGTCTGGCATTGTTTGTCAATCTGCTGGGGTATAGTTATTCCGGAACACGTACAGCGACGGTTATGTTAACAGCCGGTATCCTGCTTTATTGCGTTTCTACAATATATGAACGGCGTACCGTAATTTTTACGATTTATTCCATCATCATTTTTACCGGTCTGATGATAATGCCATATCACAATTCAATTACAAACCGGATCCGTTCAACTTTTCAGGGTTCGAAAGATGCCTCTGCTGCAATCCGGGATTATGACAGGCACGAAGTGCAGCCATATATCCAGGCGCATCCCATAGGCGGCGGGATATTCACTTCGGGGGCAGAAGGGAATAAATATAATAAAGGCCATTATCTTGAATACCTGCAGGCGGATAGTGGATATCTGAAAACTTTGGCAGAGCAGGGACCTGTAGGTTTGGCCATTTTATTAGTTTTCTATTTCATTTTCATGCGACTTGGATTTCATAACTTTTTCAGGGCGAAGGTCCCTGAAATACGTACTTATTATATTGGTTTGCTCGTTATGATGTTTACCTTGCTGGTAGGTCAATATGCGCAGATGGCGATTTCACAATATCCCATTGTGCTCAACTTTTATGCTACCCTGGTAATTTTTATCAAATTGGCTGAATTCGATAAACCCGTTAAGCCGTTAAATCAAAAAGAAATCTGATCACATGCGATATTCCTTATTGGCCATTTTGTTCGTTTCTAATATAATTCGAGCCCAAACGTCAGGAACGTTGTACCGGATGGATAGCTCTAAAGCAATAAATATCAGGGAAAAGCTGGTGCAGCTTGCGATGCAGAATCCGGTTTATGAAATGGTGGATCATGCTTCCCTGGCCGCTGGCTACCAGATTAAAATAGCAAAATCCGCCTATCTGGGTCTTTTAAGTGTACAGGGAAATATTAACGAATTCACAATTTCTAAGCCTACATACAATGGCGTGCAAATCCCTTATTATTACCCCAGGTATAATCTTGCATTGAATATACCGTTTGATATTTTTACAAGAACTACCAACAATGTGAAAATCGCACAGGAGAATTATTATATCAGTGCGGCGGCAAAAAATCAGAAATTCCGTGAAATAAAAGCAGATGTTCTTACTAAATATGAGGATTACCTGCTTGCCAGACAACTGGTCGAACTACAGGGAAAAATCGCGCAGAGTGAATATGCCACACTCAAGAGAGCAGAAAGTGATTTCTCGGAAAACCTGATAAAATTGGACGAAGTGGAAAGAGTCCAGAAAAGTTATATAAATGAACAGGCAAAGAGCCTGACCCTTCAAAAAGATCTTAACCTGGCAAAAATTGAAATAGAAAAAGTGATTGGAGTTCCTATAGAGGACGTGGAAAGAGGATATAAATAGAATGTAGAGATTTTGTAGCTTTGAACAAATTTTGGTATATTGTATACTTGGGACCTTATCCAGTAAACTATGAGGCTTTTTTACATTATAATCCTTATGGTGGTTTTCTCAACGGCGGGGGTAAAAGCCCAAAGCCGGCTTTCCGCATTTCCTGACAACGGAACAAATGCGACTGTAAGGTTTTATCCAAATCCAGCCATTTCCTACATCACTTTCGAAGATATTCTAAAGAAATACGACAAAAACTACTCGATCCAGATCTTTAATTTCCTTGGTAAAAAGGTATATGAATTCAGTCTGGGTGACCAGAAAAACATCGTAAATGTGTCTGATTTCTTTCGGGGCATATACATCTTCCAGTTGAGAGACCCCAATGGGAAAATCGTTGAAAGCGGCAAGTTCCAGGTTACCAAATAAACGGATTTTTCCAGGCTAGTCAGTAACTTCAATGATTAGAAATTTGAGGTAATGTGTATTTTCCAAAGCCCATACCACAGGATGATCGGGAGACTGGGTCTGAAATAGTACCTGTCTTATTTTTTTACCCGCGTCCCTTGCTGCGTCATGAATAGTATCCAGGAAAATCTGAGGTGATACGAGATTGGTACATGAAGACGTGACCAGAAACCCCCCTGAGCGTATTAACTTCATTCCTCTCAAATTAATCTCTTTGTATCCGGTGATCGCTTTTCCAATATTTTCCCGGCTTTTTGTGAAAGCAGGGGGGTCGAGCATAACCACATCAAATTTTTTGTTTTCCCGACTCCATTTTTTCAAGACATCGAAAGCATTGAGAGCTTCGAATTGAACTTTTCCATCCAGCTTGTTCAATATTGCATTTTTTCTGGCCATTTCAATTGCATTTACAGAAATGTCCAGACCGAGCACCGATTTTGCACCATAGGAACCGGCATGCAATTCAAAGCTGCCAGTATAACAGAAAGCACCCAGAACATCTGCATTCTTCACAATATGCCTTATTGCCCGTCTGTTATCCTGCTGGTCAAGAAAATAACCTGTTTTCTGACCATTTTCAAGATCTGCCTCAAACCGTAATCCATTTTCCTTGATTATAATCCTGGTATCAAAAGGTGCCATCAAATACCCTTTCCTCTGTACCATTCCTTCCAACTCCCTCACAGGCACATCATTACGTTCATATATTTTATTAGAATCGAAAATTTTTAAAAGAGAATCTACAATAATGGGTTTCCAGATATCCATTCCGAGAGCCAGGGTCTGGATAACAAAATGATCTCCAAATTTATCTATGATAAGGGCGGGTAATCCGTCTGCTTCCCCAAAAACCAGTCTGCAGTTTTCAATATACCCCAGTTTTTTACGATAGGCCCAGGCAGCTTCGATCTTTAGCTGGAAAAAACGGTCGTCGATTTCTTCATTTTCGACCCTTGTAAGCAAGCGGATTGCTATCTGGGACCTGGGATTGATAAATCCCTTCCCAATAAATTTTCCATCAGAGTTGAATACCGTTACAACATCACCAGGCTTAACCGTCTCTTCCACTTTAGCGATCTCATTCCCAAATATCCAAGGATGACCTTTTTCAACACGTAATCCAATTCTTTTCTTTAGAACAACAGGAATCATGGCGCAAAAGTAGCTTAGCCGTACCGGTTAATGAGAGACAATTTGTCTCAAAACAGCTGTTGGCAAAATAATTGACAAGCTTACCTTTGCCAGAATAATCGGAATATGCAGAAAAATACAGATAATTTAAGGGAAGAAAACGGCTTTGATTCTGCAAATAACAGAGAATCAATGATTGATATAAATACCGACGAAAACGTCGCAGGCATCAATAATTTGAACCAGAATCTGGAAGAGGATGATCTGGTTGAAAAATTAAAGATTGATTTACAGGATCAAAAGGATAAATATCTGCGCCTCTTAGCCGAGTTTGAGAATTATAAGCGACGAAGTTCACGGGAAAGGATTGATCTTAGCCAGACGGCAGGAAAGGAAATCATAGTTTCACTGCTGGATGTTCTCGATGATTGCGACCGGGCCGAAAAGCAGTTGCAACAGGAAAAGAATTCAGGGGACCTAAGCGGAGTTTTATTAGTATTTAACAAACTCAGGAATATTCTGCAAAATCGTGGACTAAAACCTATGGAAAGTCTGCATGAAGAATTTGATGTTGAAAAACATGAAGCCATAAGTGAAATACCTGCTCCATCCCCCGATTTGAAAGGAAAAGTCGTGGCAGAGGTTGTTAGAGGATATTATTTAAATGACAAAATCATCCGCTTCGCGAAAGTGATCGTAGGAAAATGAACAATATCTGAATGAAAAGAGACTATTACGAAATACTCGGTGTTACAAAGAATTCAACTTCGGATGAAATAAAAAAATCATACCGCAAAGTCGCCATGCAATACCATCCTGACCGTAACACGGGCGATAAGGCAGCAGAAGAAAAATTTAAAGAGGCAGCGGAAGCCTATGAGGTTTTAAGCGATTCTGAAAAACGCGCTCAATATGACCGATTTGGTCATGCAGCCGTAAATAATGGCAGAGGAGGATTCAATGGTGGTGGTATGAATATGGATGACATCTTCAGCCAGTTCGGAGATGTTTTTGGGGATGATTTATTCGGTAGTTTTTTCGGTGGAAGGAGAGGCGGTGGAGGTAATTCACGCTCACATGGTATTCGTGGTTCAAATCTGAGAATAAAAATTAAACTCAGTTATGAGGAGATCGCGAAGGGAGTCACTAAGAATATTAAAGTAAAAAAACACGTTGCCTGCGGAACCTGCCATGGCAGTGGCGCTAAGGACAAAGCGAGCATACAAACCTGCGGTACATGTGGTGGTAGTGGGCAGGTTAGGCGGGTAAGCAATACATTCCTGGGTCAGATGCAAACGGTTACGACCTGTCCTACCTGCAATGGTGAAGGCTCCACTATTACATCAAAATGCGTTGTATGTAAGGGGGATGGAAGGGTGTTTGGAGAAGAAGTAGTAAATATCGATATCCCGGCCGGCGTTCAGGAGGGCATGCAATTAAGCGCTTCAGGAAAGGGAAATGCCGGAGAACGTGGAGGTACACCCGGTGACCTGATTATTTTAATTGAAGAAGAATCACATCCTGAATTACAACGCGACGGATTGAATGTTGCTTTTGATCTGCATATACCTTTTACAGATGCCGTTTTTGGAACGCAGCTCGAGGTACCTACTATAGATGGTAAGGCCAAAATCCGAATTCCTCCGGGTACTCAGGGAGGTAAAATTTTTCGCTTGAAGGGGAAAGGATTTCCTTCTGTGAATTCATATGAAAAAGGAGATCAGCTGATCCACGTAAACGTATGGGTACCGCAGCAGGTTTCTGCTGAAGAAAAAGCAATCCTCGAAAAATTGAAAGAATCACAAAATTTTCAGCCTAAGCCGGACAAGAACGAAAAAAGCTTTTTCGAAAAGGTGAAAGAAATGTTCAGCTAGAACCGGGGACAAAGAATTCTGTTTTTTGCCGAGCCTTCCCTGTCGAGGAATCCAATATAGGAGATGGATAGCTCAAAACCGCCCTGGCCCTGACTCACCGTATTCAAAGTTGAAATATTTATATCATAGCTGATTGCCATCGATAAAGGAAGCATATCCAGTTTAATGACAGGAATAAATGCATCTCCCAACCTCATATAGGCGCCGATACCCAGTACATATTTTGGATCGTCAGTAAATTCTCCAAGGTTATATCCATACATAAGGCCACCGATTGTTTCGCGTGACGGGCCCTGGCTTGAATAATCTGCCTGCACAGTGATGGTTGATTTTTCGTCGAGGACAAATTTTGCGCCTCCCGAAACCACATATTTTGGCTGTAGTTCTACCGCAGTATTCTGATAGAATGAATTCATCGGACGGTTCAAATGATGATATGCAAGACCGAAAAACATGCTGTTCTGATCGTTCGGACCGAAACTGCTGTTAAAACTCATGCCCACACTCGCATCCCAGTAATGAATATCAGGCGTCGGGAATGTTTCACCTGTACCGAGTGAGGGGTTAAATGCTGTCCCATCAAACTGACTGTTCGTGGTAATTTTAGACTCATCAATTCTTTTATCGACGTAGCCTCCCATAAAGCCTATTGACAGATAACTGGTATGTTTACTGGAAAGGGATTTGCTGTAATTCAATGCGGGAAAAACCTGCGTTGAAGTGAGACCGGCATCTCCCGCTTTATCGTATAAAATCTGTAAACCCAGGGTAAGATAATCATCCGTTCTGCCTACCGGCAATTTATATTCTCCATTGAAAGATCCGGTTTTGTAGGCATTGGTAAAACTATTCCATTGATCCCTGTAAACTCCCTGAATTCTATAATCGCCGGTAAAAATTCCCGCAAGGGCCGGATTTCTCAATAGTGGTGCTTCGAAGAATTGTGAAAAATGCAAATCCTGCGAATAGGCCGTTGCCAGACTGGTCGCAAAAACCACCAGGGTTAAACAAATCTTTTTTATTGGGTTCAGGTTTCTCATTTTCTGGTATTTCTATCTGATCAGGGTTACGTTTCCGTGATAAGGAATAAGTGTTGCATTATTACAAAGTATTTGAATAGTGTAAATATACACGTCAGACGGAGCGGGCTGACCATTAAATGTTCCGTCCCACGCATCTGCCGGCGTATTCGGCGCGAAATTGCTCTTTTGGAAAACGATCTGACCCCAGCGATTGTATATGGTGATTGATGGAATCACATTTAATCCGACACCATTTACTATAAAGCGGTCGTTTATTCCATCTCCATTTGGAGAGAAGCTATTCGGCACAAAGAAATTAGCACCATTGCAAATCACCTGAACACGAATGCTGTCTGTGGTTGAACAGCCTCCGTCATTCGTAGCCGTAAGGTCATATTTTGTTGTTTTGGTTGGCGTAGCCAGTGGCGTAAGACAATTTGAACAACTAAGGGTATTTGAAGGCGTCCAGTTCAATGAAACAATATTCGTGGTTGCAGATGAATTGATCTGGTAGGAACTGCCTACATTAATCGTTGCATTCGGTGTAAGTGTTATGACCGGATAATTAAATGCGGTGACATGTATCGAATCTACATTTGAGAAACATTTCTTACTGTCGTATCCGGTAACTATATAAGTAATTACGTTACTCGGTAGCCCACCTATTTGAGATGCGTCCGGTGTTGCAACGGGATTACCAATATTCGCATTGTTCAATCCTTCCGTTGGTGACCAGTTGTATATCGCAGCCCCGGTAGCAGTCAATTGCGCACTTTGACCCAGACAAACTGAATCAGGTCCACTCACATTTACAACCGGAGGTACATTCACCGTTACCTGAATGGTATCGTTTGCTTTACATCCAAATATGCTTGTTCCCGTTACCACGAAATAAGTACTGTTAGGAACAGGGTTGGCAACCGGATTCACGCATGCCAGACAACTCAACGAAGCAGCAGGATCCGCAGGTGGAAGCCAGTTATAAGTGGTAGCGGCTCCGCTGGCATTTAATTGTAACGGAGTGCCCAGACATATCGTAGTATCTGCTCCTGCATTTACAGCCGGAATCGGATAGATGAATAAATGATTTGGTGCTGTCGTGTCGGTCATCGTACTACAGCCTTCTGTATTGGTTGCAATCAGTGAAACAACATATTCACCGGCTTTCGGATAGCTGACAGGATTTGGATTCTGGACATTCGCTGTTTGTCCGTTATCAAAATTCCATAGCCATGTAAGTGGTCCGATATGGATCCGGCACAAGTTGATTGCCTGTGAAAGTAAGGACAGCAGGTTGACATTGATTTATAATTCCACTGATGGAAATTTTTGGTGAAGCAGCGACAGTAACAGGGGAACTATAGAACCCTGTACATCCGCCGGCGGTCGTGATGCTCATAGTGACATGTATAAGTTCCAACGGTTGTATAATCATGAGCGATCGTTGGATTCATGCCGCTCACAGCTGGAGATCCGTCGCCAAAATCCCAGACATAATTAGTAACTACAGTATTGAGGACCAGTGTGTGATGTATCTGTGAAAATAATATTTCCACTATCACAGACTATCGTTCTATCGGCAATAGAAATTCGTTTTGAGCAATAGAATCTATGTTAATCAGAGTTTTGCCCGATCTTAGTAAGTTTACAACCGCCTGCATCTGTAATCGTGACAATGGGTTGCCATGGACCGGGCTTGGTATGTTATAGTATAAGCGAAATCGGAGTAACTGTTGTTACAGGAATCGAACCATCTCCTGGAGACCATGTGAAGGAAACTACATTAGTAGTTGTAACCAGGAAATTTACTGTAAGAGAATCACAGGCGGCATATGGTGGATTATATGTGAATGTACCTACTGGTCCGTCAATATGCACATGCTGTGAGTCAGATTTGGAAATACATCCACCCGGACTTGTGACAATCAGATAGGGATAGTAGTCTCCCGGAAGTGCATAACCATTAACCGGATTTTGTTTTTGACTGATGCCTCCATCAGTGAAATCCCAGGCATACTTCGCTGCATAATGTCCGGTAAAAGTAAAGAGGTCATTGAAAACCGGACAGGCAGAATAATTGCCACTCATGGTGAAGCTGGCATACGGAGTATCAATCAGAATGGAAGTAAATCCAAATTTTTTGTGCACATCCGTAGGAATCCGTCATGGTTAATGTATCAGTGAAAGTTCCAACATTCAGATAATTATGTATCGGTGAAAAAGTATTGATCCAACGGACTGCCATCTCCGAAATTCCAGGAATAAGTCGGGTTAAAGCCGCCTGTGGATGTATTATTAAATTTAACCGTGGAGCATTCGGACATGAATTTGTATCGACAGTATTAAAGCTCGGAGCCATGTATTGAAACGCGACAGGTTGGGCAGTATCCAATGAGCTGGAACATCCGTTGTTATCTGTAACAGTCAGTCTGGGAACAAAAGTTCCCTGAACATTATAAGTATGAGATAGGATTTGTGCAGTGGAGATGTTCCGCCGTCTCCAAAATCCCAAGCCCAGGTTTTCAAAGTTGATCCTGGCGAAGCTACGGTTAGTCTTTGAAATTAACTGTCATGGCACCACATGAGACTAGGGGTGGTCCTGAAAAATTAACGGTAGGTCCACTGACAATCAAAGGATAAGCCGCAGATGAATCCACACAACCCTTAATATCAGTAGTTATAACCTTAACCTGATAAATTCCCGGTTTGGTATATGTATACGAAATGGCACTTTGGGTTGAAATCGGTGTAATCGTGCCATCTCCCATTTCAAACTGGAAATGATACAATATTTGCATCAACGCTGAGAGCGAATGGTTAATGGAGTATTAACACAGACAGTATTTGCAGAGAAAATCAGTGTTGTGGTTTGATTTACCGTAATTGTTTTGGCTACGGTATCGGTACAGACTCCGTTGTTACTATTAATGTAACTGTTTCCAATTTTGGTGGTCCTGCAAGATAAGTGTGGGATGGATTCTGAGTATTGGCTAATTGTGACCTGTCACCAAAATCCCAAGACCAGGTTAAGGGCTCGCGTAGAATTATCGAGAAAATGTGAATGGTTGCTTGCTCCGCAGAGTAGTCAAATAATTGAAATCTGCCAGTGGCGGATTGATAACAATCGTTTGTGAAATGGAATCCCAGCAGCCGTTATTATAAGCAGTGAGCCTGACATTAAAAGTTCCGGGTTTTGTATACGAATAAGTTGGATTTCTTGCGGTGTCAGTACTGCCATCTCCAAACTGCCAAAACCATTGGTTTGCTGTGCCTGGAGGGGTCAGGTCTGTAAATTTAACAGCCGATTTTACGCAGGCTGTTGGTGGAACAAAGCTAAATGCAGGAACAGGTTTAATAGTTCCGACTTTTATAGTGCCTGAATCTGTGGCAGTGCAACCTCCATTGGTGGTTATGGTACAGTAAACTTCATATACACCGGGTCCATAAGTTTGAGGTGGAGGATTTTGAAGTGTAGAGGTATTTCCATTTCCAAAAATCCAATTGTATGTTGCAACTCCGTCAGCTGTATTTGTAGAAACAGATGGTGTCCATGTATAAGGAGCACAACCATTACCGGCAATCCGTTTATGGCTACTATGGGTTTTTGAATGATTACATAATTTGGTTTTATGAAGGCTGTTGAACATCCTCCGGTAGAACTGGCTGTTAAGGTATCTGAATATGAGCCATAGGCAGTATAAATATGCGGTGGCGGATTCTGCAGAGTGGAAATAGTATCCGTCTCCAAAACTCCAGAGCCAAGATGTGGCGCCTGTTGTCGTATTGGTAAAAGTAGTTGTAAGCGGAGGCTTGCAACTTACAAGATTCGTTCCGGTAAAGGAAGTGTTAGGCGGATTTACAACATAAATGGTTTTGGTAATGGACCCGTACATCCTGAGAACGTGTTATTAAGACTTACCGCATATGTTCCCGGCTGTTGCATAACGTATGTTGGCCGTTAATTGTATTATCAATAGGGGATCCATCACCATAATTCCATGTCGAACTATTGGGGAATGGCGATGAAATATTTTTAAAATTGACGGACGTTCCAACGCAGACCGAATCAGGATAAGTAAAGTCTGTCAGATTACCGTTGGCGGTAATATTCACATTTTGGGCCAGCGTATCGCTACACCCCTGAGAACTGGTTACAGCCAGTCTTACATTGTAATTTCCTGCTGTTGTATAAGGATGTGTCGGGATTTTGTAGATTATTTGTATGGCGAACCATCTCCGAAATCCCAGAGATAGCTCAGCACTGGGAGGACCCGTACTTGTATTTGATAAAAGATGCTGTAACAGGTAAAGTACAACTGCTGTTCAGACTATCGCTAAAATTGACGGTTATCCCTCCCGAAATGGTAATGGCCTTTTGAACATTTTTTATTTGGGCGGTTCCGGTGCAACCAAAACTATTAGTTACATAGAGTGTTACCGGGAAAGAACCCGCGAGGGTATATCATGTGACTTGGATTCGTGAACAGTATCCTGTGTGCCATCTCCAAAAGTCCAGGATAACTTGTTATCGATGCGCCGGTACCCGGTGTTGAAGTATTCGTGAAATTAATATAAGTTGGATAACACCCTGTTGTTTTATCCTGTGCAAAATCTGCATTCGGGGGTGGGATTTACAGTAATTTGAACAGTAAATGGTTTGCTGCTACCGCTGGCATTTTTAACTACCAAGGGTAACATTATAAGTTCCTGGAGTATTAAATATAGACGCAGGATTTTGAGAGACACTGGTAGATGGGCTACCGCCATTGATGGTCCAACTCCAGGTAAACGGCCCGGCTCCTGCTGGCGTTGATCCATTAAAAGAAACACCCAACGGGGCGCATCCTGAAGAGGGTGTTGCGGTGTAGGAGCCACCGGCACTTGCGCTTGGGCACTGTAATAGGCAGTCAGCAATAAAAACGGTAATAAGCGTAGTTTTCTGAACAACGGATAACGATTTAAGGTTCTGTTACATCATAGTTTACAAGGGGAATAGGAAACATTCTCAGCATTTGACTGAAAATAATTTCACTGGGTATACGGACGGCAGAAGATATTCAGATGCAAGTAATATCTTTTCTACGAATTGCATAACGTGCAAGCGGGATCAAAATTGTTTTCTCAGGCAATTTGCAAACAATTTACAGGATTCTGAGCCTGCCGGATAAGGGTTTTCACTTAGTCGGCAAATGTTCTTAAACCCTATGCACTATCAATTCTTGTGGAGATTCAGGATATTAAAGGATGAGTCTACGGGCGTTCTTGCGGCAACTGAATCAGTATAACTGTCAGTAATAGTCCAGGTGTAATTCAGTTTGTTTAAAGGATAGGAAGCTGCCGGAAAATTCGAAGTAATGCTTTTGGCACTTATATCCGCAGTCCAGGTTCCACCAGTTTGTTGTTGATTCAATAATGCGTATACAGTTCCATCCTGATTAAACTGAAAAGAGTATCCCGTGAAACTAGCGGTAATACTAGTATCATGATCAGTATATCCCGTTACCCGCCAGGTACCCTGGGTAACCAGTTTAACCAGTGCATTTTGTTCCTGCTGCTGAATGTATTTTTTACAGGAGAATGGAAATACGAGCAGGATTAAAAGAGTGGCAATATATAGGGGGTGGAGCTTCATTGGCTTCATAAGGATATCCTTAAAATTCGTAAATCTTTCTGTATTTGTCAAGTAAATAATCCAAAAAATACTGAACATTCAGGGTTTCTCCGGTAGCCATTTTACAGATTTCCTCACTATTCCAAATACGGCCAGAGGCATGTACGCGTTGCCTCAGCCACAGCAATAAACCCTCTGTATTGCCTTTTTCTAACTTATCCCGGAGTAGCAAATCGTCTTTATTTGCGGCCGCAAAAAATTGGGCTGCATAAAAACTGCCCAAACTATAAGTTGGAAAATAACCAAAACTTCCGTGACTCCAGTGTACATCCTGCAGACATCCATGCTGATCATCCGGTACATCAACGTCCAGCCATTTTTTGTATTGTTCGTTCCAGCAGGCAGGAATATCTTTGGCGTTCAGGTCTCCTGTGATCAGCATTTTTTCAATCTCATAACGAATCATCACATGAAAATGATAAGTCAGTTCATCAGATTCGGTCCGGATAAGTGAAGGTTTGACCCTGTTTACCGCTTTATAGAATTTTTCTTCTGAAACATTCGCGAAATGACCCGGGAAATTCTTTTGACACCATCGGAAAATGAAATTTCCAGAAAGCAAGACTTCTTCCTACATGGTTTTCCCACAATCGAGATTGGGATTCGTGAATGCCAAGAGATGCAAATTCACCTGAAGGCAGTCCATATTCTGATTCCGGCAGCCCCTGTTCATATAAAGCATGACCTGTCTCATGAATGCAGCTGAATAACATACTGCTGAAATCATTTTCATCTATTCGTGTGGTTATGCGCACATCATTTTTATTAAAACTGGTACTGAACGGATGGCTGGAAATGTCCTGCCTCCCGGCTTCAAAATCAAACCCCAGTTCAGCGATCACCTGCATTCCGAAATCCCATTGCTTTTTCTTTTCAAAGGATTTAAATAAGAAATGAATCCTCCGGTGGAGCTGTCCGTTGAATTTTTTCGAGTATGCTCCGGAGTTTGGGAAGCATGTTCCCAAATAATTTGTCTACGAGCTGGACGGTGCATCCCTTTTCAAATTCATCCATCAGGGCATCATAAGGATGCTCGGTGTAACCGAGTATCTCCGTTTCTTCTTTTTTTAATTCAACCAGTTCCGCCAGCTCATTTTCAAAAAGGGAAAACCTGTTCTCTTTTTTTGCGAGGTTCCATGCATTGAAACTTCTGGATACGGTCTCACTCATTTTTCTTACGAAGGAAGGTTTGTATTTTTTCTGTTTTGCAAAGTCTTCCTGGTTAAGGGAAACATTTTTCTTTTCTTTCTCGCTAAGTCCTGAAGCATTTTCAAGTGAGTCCAGCAAAACGCCAAGTTTTTCAGAAGTCGCCATTTCATGTGCTATTTCCGCCAGTGTGGCAACCTGCCGGGCGCGAAACCCTGATCCTTTAATGGGCATGTAGGTTTCCTGATCCCACTGCATAAGTGCCAGGGCCGCTCTCACATCTGCCAGTTTTCGCATATGTTCCCGATATGACTCGTAAACCTCTTTCTTATTCGTGACATTTTTCATGTTAAAAAATATATAACAAAAATCAGTTTTATTTCTAAGGCAAGATAACAGAGATTTGCCCTAATTTTTACCATATGAATTGGAAACTTCTTTCTCTCCTGGTCTTAACGATTTATTTTTCTCCATTGATAAGCCGGGCCCAGATGATCGATTCCATGATGAATATTTATTCTGAAAAGTTTCCCCAGGAAAAGGTTTATATGCAATTCGACAAAAAAGCTTACAATCCGGGAGACCGGATCTGGTATAAAGCGTATGTGTTTACAGGATTCGATCCTTCCCCTTTCAGTAAAAATTTTTATGCTGAACTATATGACGCATATGGCAATCTCATTCTTCGTAATACGGCACCCATTATCGAATCTGCTGCAATAGGAAATTTTGACCTTCCTTCATCATTCGAAGGAACGCGCATTCATATCCGGGCATACACTTCCTGGATGCTCAATTTTGATACGAGTTTTATTTACACTAAAGATCTTCGCATCATCGGGACTTTGCAGGATTCATCCATACATGTGAAGCCAACGCCTGTCAACCTTCATTTTTTTCCGGAAGGGGGTGAACTGGTCGCAGGAATTGAAAATAATATCGCATTTAAAGCGAGTGACTCGTTTGACATACCGCATAAAATATCAGGTATTTTGTATGACCAGACAGGGAAAGCCCTGTTAAATTTTAATTCAACACATGACGGAATGGGGAATTTCATTTTGATACCTGAAAAATCGGATGTCTTTTATGCTATTTGGAAAGAAGATAAAGGGATCGAGCACAGAACAGAATTGCCTCCCGTCCGAACATCCGGTATTGTGTTGCGGGTTTTGAATACAAATCAGAAACTGATCTTTAATGTGGCCCGACCGGTTGAAAGTACAGCGTATCAGCAGGTCATAGTAATTGCACATATGAATCAGCAGATGGTTTATAAAGCTACCGTAAACCTGAAGGATAATAATGCGAGTGGTGGTAACATTCCCACACAACAACTTCCGACAGGTATCTTGCAGATAACAGTTTTTGACATAAATGAAGTTCCACTTGCTGAGCGGGTGTGCTTCGTCAATAATAATAATTACAGTTTCGATGGTAAACTTACCATAAGCGCAAAAAGCTTTCAAAAAAGGGGACGCAATGCGGTAGATGTTGAAATAATGGACACATCTAAAACAAAACTGGCCGTTGCCATTACGGATGCCGAGGTAGATGGAAACCGTCCATGGGATGATAATATTATTTCTTCTCTCCTGTTAACTGGAGATCTGCACGGATTTGTGAAAGATCCTTATTACTATTTTCAAAACAGTTCAGATTCACTTATACGGCAACTTGATCTGGTGATGCTTACACACGGATGGAGAAGATTTAAATGGGAAAACCTGGCGAAAGGTAAAATACCGGTTATAAAATATCCGATTGAAAATTATATTTCTATAAATGCAGAAGTTATGGGGGTTCCTTCTTCCCACATATCCAAAGATGAAAGTCTCAATGTTGTATTTCAAACCAAGGGCGCCGGAACCAGTATGCTTACTGTCCCTTATCTGAATAATAGTAAATTCAGCCTTTCCGGTTTAATATTTTATGATACAGCGAAGGCATTCTATATGTTTAATACAAACCGGGGTCTGTCAAACGAAGCTGCAATCATTTTCAAAAACGGCACCTATGCCGGAGTAAGAAAATTAAAACCTTTTGACATGACGATGCCGGTTTGGTCACCGGATGATAGTTCCCTTATAAGAAAAAGCAGGCAGGTATTTGAGGAAATTTCCCGCTTAAATGGTCAGGATAAAAAAATACAAAATCTGGAAGTTGTAACTGTCAGAAGAAGAATTAAATCTGATAAGGAAAAACTGGATGAGCAATACAGTTCGGGATTGTTCAGTGGCGGAAATGCATCTATTTTTGATTTGGTGAATGATCCGTTCGCAAGTTCCTCATTGGATATTTTTACTTATCTGCAGGGTAAAGTGGCAGGTCTGCAGATAAACACCGCCGGTGCGACACCCAGTTTATCCTGGAGAGGTTCACAACCGGGTCTCTTTTTGAATGAGATACAATCAGACGCCAGTACCATCAAAACTATTCCGATAAGCGATATTGCCATGATTAAGGTGTTCTCACCAGGATCGGCGGGCGGAATGAGCAATTCCAGTGGCGGCGTTATCTCAATTTACACGAAAAAAGGAGCTGATAAAAAGCCTGATCCAAACATCAAGGGCCTCGATATGGTCAGGGTACTGGGATATAATGTACAGCGTGAATTCTATTCCCCAGACTATCTGATAAATCCGGAACCGGAATCAGACGATACCAGAACTACCCTTTACTGGAATCCTAATTTGAAAACCAGCAGGGGAAATAGAAGAATCAGTATACCATTTTATAACAGCGATGTGACGCACAGATTCCGAATAATCCTGGAAGGATTTAATGATGATGGTAAACTGATTCACCTGGAAAAAGTTGTTGATTAAAGGGTTTTGAATTGCGAGATATGGGTTATGAGATATGAGTTATGTGTAACGAATTCATATCTCATAACCCATATCTCATAATTCATATCTAAAATAAGTTAGTTTTTCGGAAAATTCGGATTTGCCTTTACCTCTTCCAGCTGCAGTGTATGTCGCTTGCTGTGGGAAATCATAAAAAGTACTAACTGGTAATCATCGACCGTTCCCATGCCCGGAAATGCACTGCAATGATCCCGGAGATCGGCCTGTGTGGTTTTAATGAATTCTATATTCCTGTTCCTTCTGGCAATAAAAGAATCCAGCGATGCCTTAAAAGAACCAAATGTATTTACCGGTTTCAGCATTTCAGGTGCCTGGAATTTTCTGCTTCGGTCTGTCAGAAAGTGAATGATTTGTTGATCGGTGTATTTTATTGAGTCCCTTTTTGAAGGATCGGCGGGTGATTTAAGTGCCTGCTGGTAGGCCATCGTAAACGCAGCTTCTGCCAGCGCAATATGTTCCACACACTGAGCCACACTCCACCGGGTGGAATCTGTCTTGAAGTTGAGTTGGGCTGTTGACAGACCCTTTACGTCTATCAGAATGGAGTCGCGGGTTTGAACCATGAATTGTATGGCAAAATCTCTTTCCTGTTGCGTAAGGGTTTTGTCTTTTGGCTTTAGCCCAAACAGTACGATTACCGTCAAAAATAACAGACTCTTTTTCATATCGGAAGTTTTACGAAAGTTAAGTGGTTTCACTTATAAAAATTTGAAAAGGCTTAATTTGACACATGAAAATTCGGGACATTATTCAGCACCTGGAATCCTTTGCACCTGCGAAATATCAGGAAGACTACGATAATAGCGGATTGATAACAGGCGATTCCAATACAGAATGCGTGGGCATTCTCGTTAGTCTGGATTGTACGGAAGAACTGATCCTCGAAGCCCTCGAAAAAAACTGCAATCTCATCGTATCACATCATCCTCTTATTTTCCGTCCCCTGCGGAACATCAAACCGGAAGACGGCATTAGTAAGGCCCTTATAGCCGCCATAAGGAACGATATTACACTATACGCCATCCACACCAACCTCGACAATGTGATTGGCGGAGTAAATGCCAGGATAGCCGATAAAATAGGCCTTACGAACCGCAGATTTTTAGTTCCCAAAACAGAAGACGGCTACTCGGGTTCCGGGTTAATCGGAGACTTAAAAAGTCCGGTTTCAGGTGAGCAGCTGCTGGAACTGCTCAAGGAAAGATTCACGATACCTGTCATCCGCCATAGTCCACTGACCGGAAAACCCATATCCCGGGTAGCTCTTTGTGGCGGAGCGGGTAGTTTCTTGATCTCCAATGCTTTACAGGAATCGGCTGACTGGTTTATCAGTGCTGATATACGCTATCACGAGTTTTTCGGGGGAGAAGGGAAAATGGTGATTGCAGATATCGGCCACTTTGAGAGTGAACAGTTTACCATGGATTTGATCCTTGATGTTATACTGGAAAAATTTCCTAACTTTGCCGTCCTTAAATCGGGTACAGTTACAAACCCGGTCAATTATTATATCTAAACTATGGCCAACGTCAAAGAATTTTCAGTAGAAGAAAAATTAGCCTCTCTGATCAGTCTTCAGAAAATAGAATCCAAATTAGATGAATATAAAGTTTTGAAAGGGGAACTTCCGATGGAAGTCAGTGACCTCGAGGATGAGATTCAGGGATTGAATGCACGCCAAACTCGAATTGAGGAGGAAATTAACGGTATACAGGAATTCATTAGCCAGAAAAAACTGGCCATGAAGGAGTCAGAAGATCTGATCAAAAAATACGAAAAACAAAGCGAAAACGTCAAGAACAGCCGGGAATTTGAGGCTATCAATAAGGAAATCGAAATGCAGCAACTGGAAGTTAAACTTTCAGAAAAACATATCAAGGACGCCCACGAAGAAGTAGCTGAGAAAGTGTTGTTGCTGGATAAGGCGAAAAAAGCACTTTCTACCAAAGAATCTGTCCTGAAGAATAAGAAAGAAGAACTGGATAAAATTATTGCAGCAACAGAAAAGGAAGAAAGACATTTCTCCAAACTTTCAGCCGAAGCCCGCGAGAAAATTGAACCTCGTTTATTACATTCCTATGACCGTATACGTACAAACTATCGCAATGGTCTGGCAGTAGTTCCGGTTGTGAGAGACGCATGCGGAGGTTGTTTCAATGCGATCCCGCCACAGCGCCAGAGTGAGATCCGCCAGCATAAGAAAATTATTGTCTGCGAAAACTGCGGAAGGATCCTGGTCGACAGCGAACTCAACGATGGCGTGGATGTGAAATAGAAAATGATTTGAAATAAGCTTTCACCTGATGCATGTGTCAATTAACTTGCATCATGAACCGTCCGGCTCATCTCCCGTTACTGATTTCTTTAGTGATTTCTTTCTCTTCATTTATGCCCCGGGGCCGGGCACAGGAAAACTATCAGTTTGATTTTAATGCTGACTGCCGGAAGGCTTATGAAGAAATCATCAGCCTTAAACTTAATTCAGGTAAACTAATTCTGGAAACAGAAGAGAAAGCGCATCCAAACAATCTCATCCCTTATTTTCTTGAGAATTATATTGATTTTTTTACTCTTTATTTTAATGAAGACCCCGCAGAATACCAGCGCAGAATATCGTCTCAGGATAAGCGTGTGGCTCTGATGAAAAAGGGAAATCCCGCTTCTCCATTTTATTTATTTACCCGATCTGTTATTTATTTCCAGTGGGCAGCTGTTGACATAAAATTTGGCGAACGCTGGGATGCTGCATGGGCCTTCCGAAAATCTTTTTTAACAGGGAATGAAAACCTTCTGAAGTTCCCGAATTTCCAGCCTTCACGTATGCTGCAGGGATCCATGCAGGTAGCGGCCAGTACCATTCCTCCGGGATACCAATGGTTGAGCAGTCTCCTCGGGATTCATGGTGCCATCGACTCTGGTATGCACAATCTCGAAACTGTGCTGAATAGCACGGATCCATACGCGTTTATATTTCATGATGAAGCTGCTTTTTATTTTCTTTATCTCAAATTTTATATACTCAACCAGCGGGACCAGGTATTTAATTATATTCAACATCAAAATTGGGATACCAGGAATAATCATCTGTTGGCATACCTCGTAGCTAACCTTTCACTGAACAATCAGGACGCTTCAGTTACAGAAGAAATCATCAGCAGGTTAAACCGGGATCCCGGATATCTGGATATGGCCACCTGGGATATGCAAATGGGCTATGCAAAAGCAGATCGCCTCGACAGGGAATCGGTAGTTTATTTGGAGCGTTTTATCGGTCAGTTCAAGGGGAAATTTTATGTGAAGGATGTATTACAGAAAATCAGCTGGATATATTATTTACATAAGGAACCCGAAAAAGCTGAGGCTGCGCGGGCACGTATCCTGATTTTAGGAAATACAGAAACAGATGCGGATAAACAGGCCTTGAAAGAAGCGGAATCAGGCCGGTGGCCAAATGAAATATTACTTCGGGCACGCCTGCTCGATGATGGTGGTTATTATAATAAGGCGCTTCAGGTTCTTTCAGGCATTCAGGCATCTTCATTTACCGATGCCGCCGATCAGCTTGAATATAACTACAGGATTGGCAGGATCTACGACGCACTGAATCGGAAAACAGAAGCTTTGGCTGCTTATCAGCTGGCACTGACCCTCGGGATAAACCGCCACGAATATTATGCCGCACGCGCTGCTTTACAGATTGGTTATATTTATGAAGCACGGGGCGACAAAATAAATGCAAGGATTTATTTTAAAAAAGTGCTGGGAATGAAATCCCATGATTACAAAAATGCACTGGATCAAAAAGCCAAAGCAGGAATTGAAAGGTGTCAGGAAGGTTAGTAATTTCGTTAAACTTCAGATCAGGATCTAAAATGCTTCTTCAATTACATATTCAAAATTTCGCGATCATCGAAGAAATCACCATTGATTTCTCGGAAGGATTGCAGGCTATTACCGGAGAAACAGGTGCAGGCAAATCTATTATCGCAGGAGCACTTTCCCTCGTATTGGGAGAAAGGGCAGACACATCTGTTCTCAGACGCCGGGATCAGAAAGCAGTAGTAGAGGCCAGTTTTCACGTGTTTCATTTGAAAGAAGTGGAGACCTTTCTAATGGAAGAAGAACTTGACAGGGAGCAGGAGCTGGTTTTAAGACGCGAGATCAGCCCCAATGGGAAATCCAGGGCATTTATAAATGACACTCCGGTAAATCTTGAACAACTCCGTAGGCTTTGCATTATGTTGGTTGACCTGCATCAGCAATTTGATATCCTGTCACTCGGAGAAGCCGGATTTCAATTGGCTGTGGTGGATGCGCTGGCGCTAAATGCGGGTACGCTGGACCTGTATCATTCACTATTTCATCAGCTACAACAATCCCGAACGCAATTAGGACAACTAAAAGCAAGACAGGTTTCAGCCGACAAGGAAAATGATTATCACAAATTCTTATTCAATGAACTGGAAGAAGCAGGATTGAAGGAAAATGAATTTGAAGAAGCTGAAATTTTTATAAAGCGGCATGCTCATTCAGAAGGTATTAAAACGGTGCTTACCGGAATATATTCTAACCTCGAACGCTCTGATCAACCACTGGTACAGCAACTCCGTTCATTCGGACAGCAACTGGAACCCTACAGGATTTATCACGATAAACTTCCTGAAATACTGCAACGGCTCGCTTCGGCCCATATTGAGTTGCAGGATCTTGCCAGTGAAATTGAATCGGTGAACGAAGACATTTTCTACGATGAAGCACAGGTTGAAAAACTGAATGAGAGAATTCATACCGGTTATAAACTTTTCAAAAAACATGGAGTGTCCACTACATCTGACCTGATAAATTTGCGGGATGATCTTCAAAAAAAATTACTCGACTCTCTGAATATCGCAGAGGAAATTCATGAAAAGGAGAAAATGGTGGAATCATTGGTGAAAGAAGCAACGGCTGTTGCTAAAAATTTGTCGGCGAACCGTAAAGCTCAACTGCCTGGACTCGAAGAAAAAGTGAACTCCCTGTTGAAGAAAGTAGGTATGCCGAATGCGCGAATCCGCGTCACCTGTAACACGGTAGTTTTGAATGAGCAGGGAATAGATAATATCGAATTTTTATTTGATGCCAATAAGAGCGAACGATTCGAGCCTCTCAAAAAAGTGGCTTCCGGCGGCGAACTGAGCCGTCTGATGTTGTGTATAAAATCTTTGGTTGCACAGTCGATGAATATGCCCACGTTATTTTTTGATGAAATCGATTCAGGTATATCCGGAGAAGCCGCAAGACAGGTTGGCATCATCCTGAAAGAACTGTCACGTAAAAGACAGGTCATTTGTATTACCCATCAGCCTCAGATAGCCGGCAAGGGGGATGCGCATTTTTATGTGTACAAAGAACAGGAAGGAGAAACTGTAAATACAAAAATCCGTCTCCTCGATAAAGAGGCCAGGATCGTGGCCGTTGCTAAAATGTTGTCCGGGGATAAGCCCACAGCCGCGGCGATCGAAAATGCCAGGGAGTTGGTCAATTAATATTTATTCTACTTTATTAACACTTCCAGCCCCTGAAATTTCCTGCGATACGCTTGCATTTCCCTTATAACTGATATTACCAGCCCCGCTTACGTCTGCCTGCAGTTTTACACTCGCATATACCTGGGCACTACCGGCTCCGGAGATTTGAACTTTGGTATTTTCTGTGAGCAGGTCATAACAATATGCATGTCCTGCACCGCTCAGGTCAATATCGAGGTCTTTAGTTTGGCCATTGAGTTTTATAGAACCTGAGCCGGAAATTCCGGTAGTAATTTTGGGAGCGTCTACTTCCATTTGAATATCACCCGCTCCGCTGGCTTCAAGGTTTAGTTCTTCTGAGCTTGTAATTTTATTCTGGCCGATAATATCACTGGACCCGGAAACTTCTATGCTTTTATATGTGGGAGACGTGACATATACATTGAGATCTCCTGACGGAATCAGAATTATTCCGGGTTTTGTTTCGATTTTAATACGATCACCTTCCTGTATAACTTCTATATATGATAAAATATTCTCATCACCTTCAATTTTAACTGGTTTGAGATCTCCCTGGGTGACGAATAATTTTATATCACCACTGGCTTCCACTTCGGAAAAATGGGAAACGGATCTTTCTACTGTTTGCATATTGCCGTTTCCGTGGATCCTCTTCCCAAGGAATCGACACGAAGACTGAGTTGCTAAAGAGATAAACGCAAGAAAAAATAAATTCTTCATGGTTGACTTTTGAAATGAAAAGTTCGGTTTTTCCGCTGGTAAGAAAAAAATAATTAACATAAGACTCCCTTTCCCGGAAAAAGGTTACAAATGTTATCTTTGCGACTCCATGAATGAAAAGATTCTCATCCTCGATTTTGGTTCCCAATATACTCAGTTGATTGCCCGCGCGGTACGTGAAGCCAACGTGTATTGCGAAATCATCCCTTATCATCAGCAAATTGTGCAGAACCCTTCCCTGAAAGGCATTATTTTATCTGGCTCTCCCTTCTCGGTAAATGATCCAAAAGCACCCATGGTCGATGTAAAGGGACTTCACAGAACACTACCCCTTCTGGGAATTTGTTATGGTGCCCAGCTTACTGCAAAAGAATTTGGAGGCAGGGTTGCCAATAGTAATAAAAGGGAATATGGCCGGGCCCTGATGAGCATCGTGAAAGAAGATATTTTAATGCACAATGTGAATGACCTGTCCCAGGTATGGATGAGTCATGCGGATACTATTCTTGAACTTCCTGCCGGTTTTGATGTGCTGGCTAAAACAGATTCCATCCCCTATGCGGCTTTCAGGAATAATGGTGAAGGATTTTCTCTTTACTGCCTTCAGTTTCATCCGGAAGTATATCACTCTACAGAGGGAAAAAAGATTATCCGCAATTTTCTCGTCGATATTTGTGGGTGTAAACAGGATTGGACAGCCGCCCATTTCATCAACGATACAGTTGCCTCCCTTCAAAAAACTATAGGAGATAAAAAAGTGATCATGGCTCTCAGCGGAGGAGTGGATTCCACCGTTGCAGCTACCCTGATCAACCGGGCTATAGGCAAAAGATTATTTGGTTTTTTTGTAGATAATGGTGTTTTGCGCAAAAATGAATTTCAGCAGGTGCTGGATACCTATAAAAAGATCGGATTGAATGTAAAAGGAATAAATGCCAAAAAACAATTCTATAAAAAATTAAAAGGAAAAACAGATCCTGAAGAAAAACGAAAGACCATCGGGAAACAGTTTATTAAGATATTTGCGGAAGAAGCAACTAAGAAAAAAGGAATCGATCTTCTTGGCCAGGGTACAATATATCCTGATGTGATAGAAAGTATTTCTGTTCATGGTCCTTCCCAAACTATTAAGTCGCACCACAATGTTGGCGGCCTTCCCAAAAAAATGAAGCTGGGACTGATTGAACCGCTTCGGTTTTTATTTAAGGACGAAGTCCGAAAAGTGGGACGGGAACTGGGCATACCTGATACGCTTCTTCAAAGACATCCCTTCCCGGGCCCCGGACTTGCAATCCGTATCCTGGGCGAAGTGACGCAGGAAAAAGTCAGCCTCCTTCAAAAGGCCGATCACATATTTATTCAGGCGCTCAAAGATCATAATCTTTACGACACTACGTGGCAGGCAGGCGCCATCCTCCTTCCCGTAAGAAGTGTAGGTGTCATGGGAGATGAACGAACATATGAATTCACAGTGGCACTCAGGGCAGTAACTTCAGTAGACGGAATGACGGCGGACTGGGCGCATCTCCCATATGAATTCCTGTCTCTTGTTTCGAGTGATATTATCAACCAGGTGAAGGGAATCAATCGCGTAGTATATGATATCAGCAGTAAACCACCCGCAACTATAGAATGGGAATAAAATATCTTTTTAAAGCAGGATCCGTTTTAATTTTGTCTTTATTATTCCTGGTCGCCGGAATAAGAAGCGGAATGGCGCAGACAACAGACAGTTCCAAATTTCATATTGCTGTATTTCTTCCTTTATATCTTGATTCCGCATTTGATACTTCGGGTAATTATCGTTTCGACCAGAATTTCCCAAAATACCTGAATCCGGGTCTTGAATTTTATGAAGGTCTCGAACTGGCCATGGATTCAATCAAAAAATCCGGAACTTCACTTGATATAACGGTCTATGATACACGAAGTGAATCCAAAACATTACAGCAAATGCTGGATGAACCAGCTTTCGCAAAAATGCAGCTCATCATTGGATATGTCAATGTCACAGAGCTTCGTGCGCTGGCCAATGTTGCCAGGAACCGGAATATACCTTTTATTAATGTGAATTTTCCAAATGACGGGGGTGTTACCAACAATCCCGATTTCGTCATTCTGAATACGACTCTTCATTCACATTGCGAAGCAATATACAAGTTCATACAGCGCAACTGGGCTACTTCGAATATACTTTATCTCAGGAAGGCTGGAGTGCAGGAAGACCGGCTGAGAAATGATTTTGCGGAAATTGAAAAAAATACAGCATCCGTTCCGCTGAAAATGAAATATGTCAATCTTGACAATAACGTGGATATGCATGTACTGTTTCCATATCTCGACAGCAATGTGAAGACCGTGATCCTGGTAGGCAGCCTGGATGAAAATTTTGGAAAATCCATTTGCGCTAAACTCGCACCGCTCAGTAAGTCCTACCCGATGAAAATACTTGGCATGCCGACCTGGGATGCAGTGAATGATTTCAATACTCAACCGTACGCAGATCTTGAAATTTATTATACAACACCTTTTTATATTAATCCCAACGACAGTCTGGTCACATCAATACAACAGTATTTCAAAACCCGTTTTTATTCACGTCCATCCGATATGGTTTACAGGGGGTATGAAACCATCCTGCATTTCGGTCACCTGTTGGAGACTAATATGGGAAATCTTGAGGGAAGTATTGGAGTCAGAAAATTTAAAGTTTTTAATGATTTTGATATTCAACCGGTTTTTACAAATAAAGAAAACGGAACACCTGTTAATGGAACTATAACCCTGGAATACCTCGAAAATAAAAAGCTCTACTTCATTAAGAAAGTAAATGGAAATGTTGTTGCGGTGTATTGAGCCTAAAGCCCAAAGCCTAAAGCTTAAAGCAGTAATTAATGAATAATATTAAGAACCCTGACCATCCTGTACTGTTGCAAATCGTGAAAATTAAATATTAAAAAAGCGTTGGGCTTTGGGCTTTAGGCTTTAGGCCTTATGCCTTAATTTTATAGCTATGAAAAAGCAGCTCATGATTCTGGGGATGATTTGCCTTTCCTTCAGTTCCTCTATTTTATTTTTTCCTGAGAATGAAGCTGTCAGGATTCCTCCAAGTAAACAAAGAACGGGCGATACAAAAGCAGGTTATATTTATTTGACAACGGGCGATTATCTCCGGAGCGGAATTCCACTATCCTATTTTAAAATGGGTTTTGGGAAGAATACCATTAATTATTTAAACCGGGATAGTTTTAACAAAGACATTCCTTACGACTACACAGTAGTTCATGCGCCAAACGGGGAACCCGTTGTCGCTCCGAATTGCATGCAATGTCATGCACAGGTGTTCAATGGAAAACTTGTCATGGGACTGGGAAACAGTACGATTGATTTTACACATGGCGAAAAACTGGATCCCAAAAATGCTGCTGCCGCAGAAAAGCTTCTGAAAAACCTGGACCCTAAAAAATATGACGCAGCCGAACCCTTTCTCCGTGTTGTAAAAGCTATCGGGGGACAATTATACACAAAAGTGCGGGGTGTGAATACGGCCGACAGACTGGCAGCGCTTTTAGCGAGCCACCGCGATCCAAAAACTTTTCGCTGGAGCGATCGGCCCATGCTGGAAATTTCTGATGAAGTAATTCCTACTGATGTACCTGCATGGTGGATGCTAAAAAAGAAAAATGCTATGTTTTACAATGGTTTCGGGCGTGGTGATTTTGGCAGGTTTCTCATGGCTTCAAATTTACTTACTGTGAATGATACTTCGGAATCACGTGAAGTGGACGCGCACTTTAATGATGTTCTTGCTTATATCAATTCAATTCAGCCTCCTCCATTTCCAAATCCGGTGAACAGTACCCTTGTAAAGCAGGGTGGCATTTTATTCGTTGAACATTGCTCAAAGTGCCATGGCAGCTATGGAAAGGAAGGCAAATATCCCAACCTCCTTATACCTGAATCAGAAATTAAAACAGATTCACTTTTATATAAAAGCAATTATCAAAGCTATCAGTTTGTGGAGTGGTTC
The DNA here is from genome assembly GCA_963730425.1 of uncultured Bacteroidota bacterium. Taxonomy (GTDB): domain Bacteria; phylum Bacteroidota; class Bacteroidia; order Chitinophagales; family Chitinophagaceae; genus Puia. The sequence continues at coordinate 113,271 of CAVSRV010000001.1, forward strand.
AACAACTCCTGGTTTGCACAGGGAGATCATCCTGCCAGACTGGAACCATTCAACGGATATATCGCACCACCCCTCGACGGAATCTGGATCACCGCACCATACCTGCATAATGGATCTGTGCCCGATCTTGAATCCTTATTGAATAGTAAGGAGAGACCAGAATACTGGTCCCGTAATTTTGATAGTCCGGAATACGACTACGACAAATTAGGATGGAAATACAGTGTGAAGGATTCGGCTCAGGGAACAACCACATATAATACATATTTACCCGGGTATGGAAATTATGGTCATACTTATGGTGATAATCTCAGCAGTCATGAAAGAAAAGCGATTATAGAATATTTGAAAACCTTATAAGCCTAAGACCTAAAGCTCAAAGCCTAAAGCCAAACGGTCATCGGTCATCAGTCATCTGTCAACCGTCATCTGTCAACCACAATTATGTTGTTAAAAGAAAGTAAGGGATATGAAGTGATTCTTTCCTGGTTTAAATCCAGGGCAATTCGGCCGTTTGATTTTCAGGAGGAAACATGGTCGTTTATTCTTCAAAATCGTTCCGGCCTGGTGAATGCACCTACAGGATGTGGAAAAACATTTTCAGTTTTTCTGGGAGCCCTGATTGACTTTATCAATGAGCATCCCGAGACTTACAAAATAAAGTCACGCAATCACCTTCGCCTGTTATGGATAACTCCACTGCGTGCACTGGCTAAAGACATCGCCAGGGCGATGACTGAAGTGATCGAAGAACTTGGCATGCAATGGCAGGTGGGAATTCGCAATGGCGATACTGAAATGAGTGAAAGGCAAAAACAAAAAAGGCAGATGCCTGAAGTTCTCATTATTACACCCGAGAGTTTGCATTTATTGCTGGCACAAAAAAATTATCCAGAGGTTTTTCAATATCTCAGAATTCTTGCCGTGGACGAATGGCACGAACTTCTTGGATCAAAGCGCGGAGTGCAGGTTGAGCTGGCCATTTCCCGGATTGCTCATTTAGTTGACATAAAACCAACGACTGACGACTTTAAGGAAAACCATCAACCATTCCTGGCAAGAGGCGGGATCATCCGTCAACTCTCTATATGGGGGATCTCGGCTACCATTGGAAATCTCGAACAGGCACAGGAAGTATTGGTTTCATCAGTCATGGATAAAATAAAAGATCCACCCGTCATCGTAAAAGCGAAACTGGATAAGCGCATAGAAATCGAATCAGTATTTCCGGATGAAATTGAAAAATATCCGTGGGCAGGGCACCTGGGAATTAAACTGGTTCATAAAGTTATTCCAATCATTGAGAATAACAGAACTACACTTATTTTCATCAATACCCGTGGAATGAGTGAGCGGTGGTATCAGGAAATCCTGAACATCGCACCTGAACTGGCGGGGGCAGTTGCCCTGCATCATGGGTCAATAGATATGGAGTTGAGATTGTGGGTAGAAGAATCATTGCATAGTGGAAAACTCAAAGCAGTCGTATGTACATCCAGTCTGGACCTCGGAGTGGACTTCCGGCCAGTTGAGACAGTAATACAGGTTGGGTCTCCCAAGGGAGTCGCCCGTTTCCTGCAACGTGCGGGAAGAAGCGGACATCAGCCGGGTGAGGTTAGTAAGATATATTTTCTTCCAACCCATTCGCTTGAACTCGTTGAAGCTGCTGCATTGAAATCGGCTATGAAGGAAAATTTTATTGAAAGCCGTGAACCCATGCTGCTTTGTTTCGATGTATTAATTCAATACCTCGGAACCCTCGCAATCGGAGAAGGGTTTTTTCCCGAAATGATTTTCAAAGAGGTTTTATCTACCTATTGTTTTCGCGAATTAAAAAGAGATGAATGGCAGGAAATACTTCATTTTATAACTGAAGGCGGAGAGGCGCTGCAACAATATGACGAATATAAAAAGGTAGAAATCATAAATGGATTGTACAAAATCACCGGACGAAGGATTGCCATGCGGCATCGCCTGCATATTGGTACCATCGTAAGCGATGCCATGATGAAAGTAAAATTTCTAAGTGGTGGTTATGTGGGTGTAATCGAAGAATATTTTATATCCAGGTTAAATCCGGGAGATTCGTTTACGCTGGCTGGCAGGAACCTCGAATTTATTATGATAAAAGAAATGACGGCGATTGTAAAAAAATCTACATCCAAAAAAACCATCGTACCGAGCTGGACTGGTGGAAGAATGCCATTGTCTGCCAACCTCGGTCTCATGCTACGTAAAAAATTTAATGAAGTGCACCTGTTGCTCGATAATACAAATGCTTACAACGCGGACATTGAACTGCGCAAACTCAAACCTCTTTTTGAATTGCAGGAATCTCTGTCACATATCCCCCGGGAAAATGAATTGTTAATCGAACAGATTGAAACCATTGACGGGTTTCATCTGTTCGTATATCCTTTTGAAGGCAGACTGGTGCATGCAGCCATGGCGGCCCTGCTGGCATTCAGGATCAGCCGTATTCTTCCGATTAGTTTTTCCTTCGCAATGAATGATTACGGATTTGAATTGCTGAGTGATCAGGCGATTCCTCTGGACGACAGTAATGTCTATGATATTTTTTCTGAGGAAGGACTTACTGCAGATATACAGCGTAGTATTAACAGTGCTGAAATGGCCAGACGGAAATTCAGGGATGTTGCCGTAATAGGCGGATTGATTTTTCAGGGCTATCCCGGTGAATACAAAAAAACCAGGCACCTGCAATCATCTGCAGGATTATTATTTAATGTGTTCAGTGAATACGATCCGGGAAATCTCCTGCTGAGACAGGCTTATCATGAAGTGATGGAACAGGAAATGGAGGAAGCAAGACTCCGGAATATGCTGGAAAGAATTTCAAAAAGTAAAATCATTTTGCGCTTTCCCGAAAAGCTGACTCCTTTTTGTTTTCCTATAAAGGTGGACAGTATGCGTGAAGATCTTTCTTCGGAAAAGCTGGAGGACCGTGTGAAAAAAATGCAGCAACAATTGGTGCGGGATAACGAAAGAAAACGGGTCAGATAGGATATCTTTGAATCTCATGCGAACACCCGTTTCACATAAAATTCTTAATCAGCAATTCTGGCTTTCAACCGACCGGACCATGTATTGGGAGGAAGAAAAGGCATTGATCGTTTCAGATTTACATTTTGGAAAGTCAGGTCATTTCAGAAAATCAGGAATTGCAGTTCCTGCATCGGTTTGTAAAGAGGACCTTCAAAGACTGATTGTTCAAATTCAATATTTTCAACCGGATGAACTGATTATCGTTGGTGATATGTTTCATAGTCACGCAAACAGGGAACTGGAATTATTTTTAAAATGGCGATCAGATCTCTCTGAAATAAAAATAAAACTGGTCAGGGGAAATCATGACATTTTAGAGGAAGGGTGGTATAAAAATGCAGGTATTGAGTTAAATCCCCGGACACTTTCCGTACAGCAATTTCATTTTGTACATGATATTTCCGATCAGCTGAATCGGGAAGACGGTGTTACTGAAAAGGCCAGTGATCATATTTCTTATTTTTTCTCAGGTCATATCCACCCAGGTATCCGCATTCAGGGCGCGGGAAAACAGTCCCTTTGTTTTCCATGCTTTTATTTCGGAAAGAAATATGCGGTGCTGCCGGCTTTTAGTCGTTTTACAGGAGTCGCAGTAATCTATCCGGAAGCAGAAGAAGAGGTTTTCGCAATTGTTAATCAGGAACTGATTCGACTGCAATAATTTATTATGGTTAATGGTGGATGGTTTATAGTAGATAGTCTTTCCATTTACCATTAACCATCCACTATCTACCATCTACCACCAAGTCAGTTCATCTTCCTCTTAAGCGTAGTCACCTGATCCTGCAAATTACTGACCAGACTTGCCAGTTGGTTTACATCCCAGCGTTGTTCTGTATTTGCTTTGCTTACAACCATTTCAGCTTTCCAGATTTCGAGAATATCTTCCAGATTAACCGTATAAGGCTGGAAGACTGTATTATCGCTAATCAGAGTGATTTTATTTTTCAGTTTATTATTCTTCATCACTCTTTTGTATACGATGCCTTCATTGCGTGAAACAACGATATAAGTAAGATTACTTTTTACGTTTTCCAGGTTGTCGATTTTTTCAGCTACGATCACTGACCCGCTGGGCGTAGGTAACATTGAATCACCTACGATTTCAAATGCCCTGTAATTACCCGGTGCAAGCATGGGAAGTGTAAATGTATTTAGTTCATCAAGAAATTCCGGATCCCCATAACCAGCCAGGTAACCTGCCGCCGCCTTGACGGGAACCAGCTGGATCGAATTAGGCAGGGCTGCCATTTTTTGTGCGCGCCTTTTGGCGAGATAATTACTTCCTCTGGCATCCTGCATCTTTTTGCGAAGTAATTCATCCAGAGATAATCTGAACATATCGCTGACCAGTTCCAGTACTTCAAGTCGTGGCTCTGCTCGTTCTTCTTCATAAGCCCCCAACAGGGACCTTTTAATTTTCAGCTTATTGGCAAATTCTTCCTGAGTCAGTCCCCTTAGTTTCCGGAGATATTTTAGATTTTGAGCTGCAATAGACATCGCTAATAGTTTTAGCGAAAATACTAAATAACTTAACAAAACAGTCAAATAGTATAAATTTTAGTAAAAATCAGTTAAAAGTTCCCGCACTCTCACACTCTCACACTCTCACACTTGTTTTAGTACCTTTGCAAACTGTCAATTTGACCTTAAAAAGGGGGTAGCATCAAATTTGACTGGTATATTCAATTAATACTCAATCCCTGTCAATATGAGTTTTATTTCGAAGTTATTTGGAGGTAATAAATCTGAAAAAGACATAAAAATCATAACTCCCAAAGTTGAACAAATCAACCAGTTTGTGGCAGCCTTTGAATCACTTTCCAACGATGAATTAAGAGCTAAAACGGATGAATTCAAACAGAGGATCAGGGAGCATCTCCGGGAGATGGACGAGTCCATTGCCAATCTGGGGAAAAAAGCAGAGGAACTTCCATTTAGCGACATAACCGGTAAAGATGTATTGTATATAGAAATAGATGAACTGAAGAAAAAGCGCGATGACTTAATTGAAGAAGTTTTGGAAACTATTCTGCCCGAAGCATTCGCAGTAGTAAAGGAAACCGCACGTCGGTTCAAAGAAAATTCACAAATTATCACAAATGCCAACGATCGTGACAGGGAACTAAGCGTCGTTAAGGACTATGTAAAAATAGAAGGCGAAAAGGCGATTTACAGCAATAGCTGGACTGCCGCCGGCGGAGCCATTACATGGAACATGGTGCATTACGATGTGCAGCTGATCGGAGGCGCGGTGTTACACAGCGGAAAGATTGCGGAAATGGCAACGGGAGAAGGAAAAACCCTGGTATCCACCCTGCCTGCTTACCTCAATGCACTGGCTGGTGAGGGTGTTCATATCGTAACCGTAAATGATTATCTGGCCCGTCGTGACTCTGAATGGAACGGTCCGATTTTCGAATGGCTGGGCGTTTCAGTCGACTGCATTGATAAACACGAACCCAATAGTGAAGCCCGTCGTAAAGCATACCTGGCTGATATCACTTATGGAACCAATAACGAATTTGGATTTGATTACCTCAGGGATAACATGGTACATACCCCGGATGAAATGGTACAGCGCAAACACCATTTCGCCATGGTCGATGAAGTGGATAGCGTTTTAATTGATGATGCCAGAACACCGCTTATTATTTCTGGTCCGGTAGCCAAGGGCGACGACCAGCAGTACCATCTGCTGAAAAGCCGCGTTGAGCGATTGGTTGAAGCGCAGAAAAAAGTCACCAATCATTACCTGAATGAAGCCAAGAAAAAATTTGCGGAAAACAATGATGATCCCAAGGACGGCGGACTGGCTCTGATGCGTGCGCATCGCGGTCTTCCGAAAACAGGTGCGCTGATAAAATTCCTGAGTGAACCAGGTATCAGGGTAAAATTGCAGAAATCAGAAAATTATTATCTGGCAGATCAGCAGAAGGAAATGCCCAAGGTTGACAGTGAACTTTTTTTCAGTATAGATGAAAAAAATAACTCTGTCGATCTTACCGATAAAGGAATTCATACCATCACCCGCGAAGGAGAAGATCCGGAATTTTTTATCCTCCCCGATATTGGAATCAAGCTGGCCGATATTGAAAAAAGCGAAATGACTGCCGAAGAAAAATTTCAGCAGAAAGAAGCTCTTTTAAATGAATATGCCATAAAAGCGGATCGTATTCATACAGTTCAACAATTACTGAAGGCCTACACTTTATTTGATAAAGATGTGGAATATGTTGTTCTGGACGGTCAGGTCAAGATCGTTGATGAACAGACGGGACGTATTCTCGAGGGACGTCGCTATAGTGACGGACTACATCAGGCCATTGAAGCCAAGGAAAATGTAAAGATCGAAGCAGCCACACAAACTTATGCGACTGTTACCCTGCAAAACTATTTCCGCATGTATCATAAGCTTGCGGGAATGACGGGAACTGCAGAAACAGAAGCTGCGGAATTATGGGATATCTACAAACTGGATGTGGTTACGATTCCTACCAACGTGCCTGTAATCCGCAAAGATTCTCAGGACCTTGTTTATAAAACAAAAAGAGAAAAATACAGAGCCGTTATTGATGATATTGAAAGGCTGCGTGCCGAGGGACGACCTTCACTCGTTGGTACCACTTCTGTTGAAGTAAGTGAACTGCTGAGCAAGATGCTCCATGTAAAAAAGATTCCGCATAATGTTTTGAATGCAAAACAACATGCGCGTGAAGCCCAGGTTGTTGCTGAAGCAGGATTGACGGGTGCCGTGACCATCGCTACGAATATGGCTGGTCGTGGTACAGATATTAAACTTGGGCCGGGCGTAAAAGATGCAGGTGGACTCGCAATCATTGGTACGGAAAGACACGAGAGCCGTCGTGTAGATCGTCAGTTAAGGGGCCGTGCAGGAAGGCAGGGAGATCCGGGAACTACGCAGTTCTATTCAGCACTGGAAGATGATCTAATGCGCATGTTCGGTAGTGAGCGCATTGCATCACTGATGGATAAAATGGGTTATAAGGAAGGTGAAGTGATTCAGCATAGCATGGTTACAAAGAGTATTGAAAGGGCTCAGAAAAAAGTGGAGGAAAATAATTTTGGAATCCGCAAAAGACTGCTCGAATATGATGATGTAATGAACAAGCAGCGGAACGTTGTGTACAAAAAAAGAAACCATGCGCTCTTCGGCGACCGCCTGGCTCTTGATCTGGACAACGCATTCTATTCAGTGGCAGAAGGAATGATGAACAGTTATCGCGACGTGGAAGATTTTGAAGGATTCAAAGTAGCCGTCATCCTGAACTTCGGTGTCAGTACGGGCATCACGGAAGAAGAATTCCTTAAAGATGACGTGGTGCAACTCGTTGAAAAATTATATGGTGAAGGAACGGAGAACTATGAAAGGAAAATGGCCGAAGTCCAAAAGGATGCGGTTCCTGTTTTCAAAAATATTCTGTTAAATCAGGGACGCCATATTGAAAATGTGGTTGTTCCATTTACAGATGGTAAGAAAGTAATGAATGTGCTGGCTAATCTGCAGAAAACCCTCGACAGCCAGGGACGTGAATTGATGAACGCAGTAGAAAGACAAATTACTCTTTCAATTATCGATGATACCTGGAAGGAACACCTCAGGGCCATGGATGACCTTAAACAAAGTGTACAGACAGCCTACCTGGAACAAAAAGATCCACTGGTCATTTATAAAATGGAAGCATTTGAGTTGTTCAGAAATATGGACAGCAATATGAACAAGGAAATAGTAAGCTTCCTTTGTCATTGCGCGATACCGGTAGAAACGCACACTCCCATAAGAGAAGGTCACGAGAAAAAGACAGATATGAGCCGGATGAAAGTCAGAAAAGATGAGCTCGTAGGTGCTGGTTCAGGACCCGGACCAATATTGGATGAAGGCAAGGACTATTATGATCCTTCAGAACCTGTTAAACAGGAACCCATAAAAGTCGGACCGAAAATAGGAAGAAATGATCCCTGTCCCTGTGGCAGCGGCAAGAAGTATAAGCAGTGTCATGGGAGGGAGAATTAACCGTTATGGGTTATGAGATATGGATTATGAGTTATTGGTGACAGATCCATACAAGTGAGAACAAAAAAAGCATTCTACAAGAATGCCTCGCTCATAACCCATATCTCATAATCCATTACTTTGCTTTGCGCGAGCTTATTCACACTCCGTGTGAGTTTGCTCTTCAGGTTTGCAGCTTTGTTCTTGTGGATAACACCTTTTTTGGCAAGGCGGTCAATAAGTGAAGCTATTTCAGGCATTTTTTCACCCGCAGCCTTGGGTTCCTTGATGATCTTCAGATCCCGGATCGCATTCCTGGTTGTTTTACCATAATAACGGTTGCTATCGCGGCGTTTGGAAGCCTTCCGTACATCTTTTTTCGTTGCCCGATGATTAGCCATGCATTCTGAATTTTGGACGGCAAAGGTAAGAAAATAGCGGAAATATTGAAAAATAATCCGAAAGTTTCTTTTGCCGATATTTGTAACGCGATTAATGTCAAAAAATGAAAGACTTACAATACATCACGAATTCCTCTCCCTCATTCATCGAAAGTTTATACCAGGATTTTGTAAAAGACCCACAAAGTGTTGACCCTGAGTTCAAAAAATTTTTTGAGGGCTTTGATTTTGCGATCACACAAGGTAAAAACGGGAACGGACAAGCGACCGTTTCCAAAGAAACTACCTATAAAACCTCGGACGGGGTCGATTGGAAAAAGGAACTTGGGGCCTACCGCCTCATCCTGGGTTACAGGAACAAGGGTCACCTTATTGCCAAAACAAATCCCATTCGTCCGCGCAAGGACAGAGGCGCCAATCTTGATCTGGGTTTTTTCGGATTTACAGAAGAAGATCTTGATAAATCATTTTTCGCCGGAAATCTGATCGGTCTGGGTACCACAACCCTGAGAAATATTTTAGGCCATCTCCAGAAATGTTATGCCAATCATGTGGGCATCGAGTTTAAATATATCAGCGACCAGATAAAGATTGACTGGCTCACCACAGAAATGGAGAAGAAATTCATAGATCCACTGCCACTTCAAAAAAAACAACGGATACTGGAGAAGCTGAATGAAGGAGTCATGTTTGAAAAATTCCTGCACACAAAATATATCGGACAGAAAAGATTCTCGCTGGAAGGCGGTGAAACGACCATTCCAGCCCTGGATGCAATGATCAATATAGCTGCAGAACATGAGGTACAGGAAGTGGTTATGGGCATGGCTCACCGCGGACGATTAAATATCCTCGCAAATATTCTGGGAAAAACTTACGAACAGATCTTTAGTGAATTTGAAGGAACAGCCAAGCTTGATCAGACCATGGGAAGCGGAGACGTAAAATATCATATGGGTTATGGTAGCGTGCTTACAACACCCACCGATAAGACTGTTCATGTAAAGCTTATGCCCAATCCTTCTCACCTGGAGGCAGTGGATCCCGTAGTAGTAGGATTCGCACGTGCGAAGGCGGATGTTCTCTATACAAGTGATTTCGATAAAATTCTTCCAATACTCATACATGGCGACGCATCTGCTGCAGGTCAGGGCATCGTGTATGAAGTTTTGCAAATGTGTGATCTCGACGGATATTATACCGGAGGTACTATTCATTTTGTCATCAATAACCAGATTGGTTTTACGACTGATTTTGACGAGGCCAGAAGTTCAGACTATTGTACTTCACTTGCATCTGCATTGCACTCGCCGGTATTACATGTAAATGGAGATGACCCGGAAGCAGTTGTAAAATGCGCTGAGATTGCAATTCGTTACAGACAGCAGTTCAATGCTGATATTTTCGTTGATATGGTTTGTTACCGCCGGCACGGGCATAATGAAGGTGATGATCCCAAATTCACGCAGCCTACTATGTATGCATTGATTGATAAGCATCCTAACCCACGCGAAGTATATACTCAATTCCTGATTGAAAATGGGGAAAGCGATGCCAGGGACCTGGCGAAGGATATGGAGAAAAAATTCTGGAACGATTTACAGGAACGCCTTGACGATGTAAAACAGAAACCACTTCCTTATAAATATCAGCAACCGGAAATGGCCTGGAGGAGTCTGCGCCGGGCAACGCCCTCAGATTTTGATAAATCGCCCGTCACGGCTATTTCTGAACAGGACCTCAGAAAAATTTTCGATGCCATGATGACCTGGCCCGAAACTTTCACTCCGATCAAGAAAATAGAAAAGCTTCTGCAGGATAAACAAAAATTATTTAACGAAGAACAAAAGCTCGACTGGTCGTCAGGGGAACTACTGTCTTATGGTAGTATTATACTCGATGGCAAGGATGTACGCATGAGCGGTCAGGATGTTCGCCGCGGAACTTTCTCTCATCGTCATGCTGTTTTGCGGGACGAAAATACCGATGAGTCTTACAACAGGCTCAGCCGTATTCCGGATGCAAAGGGTAAATTCAGAATTTATAATTCTCTGCTAAGCGAATATGGAGTGCTGGGTTTTGAATATGGATATGCATTGGCAAATCCGTCAACCCTTGTACTTTGGGAAGCACAGTTTGGAGATTTTGGAAATGGCGCACAAATCATGATCGATCAGTTCATAGCTGCGGGTGAACAGAAATGGCAACGTATGAATGGTCTTGTTTTATTACTTCCCCATGGATATGAAGGACAGGGTCCGGAACATAGCAGCGCCAGGATTGAAAGGTTTTTGCAAATGTGCGCGGAACTGAACATGGTCGTTACCAATATAACTACTTCAGCCAACTATTTTCATGCGATGCGCCGTCAACTGGCATGGCCCTTCAGGAAACCGCTTATTAATTTTTCTCCGAAAGCTTATCTGCGTTATCCAGGCACCTTATTCAAAAATATCAGAATTCACTAATGGTGGATTTCAGGAAGTGATCGACGATAAGTTCGCCGGTGAACCGGCCCAGGTGAAGAAGGTACTGTTCTGTTCAGGGAAAATTTATTTTGAACTGGCAGAAAGACAACTAAAGGATAACAGAAAAGACATCGCAATTCTGCGTCTCGAACAATTATATCCTCTTCCAACCAATCAGCTGGACGCATTATATAAAAAATACAATAATGCCACCTGGTTCTGGATTCAGGAAGAACCTTTGAATATGGGAGCCGCTTCCTTTCTCCAGATGAATCTGAAAACCATTAATTATGGATTTATCAGCCGTCAGCCGGGCGCATCACCCGCTACCGGGCATGCGAAAGTACATGCGCTGGAACAGTCCGAAATTATTGAAACAGCCTTTAGTATTTAACCAGATTATCAATCAGTACATCATAAATAAATTATCTTCGTCCACGTAAATTTTAAAGCAGATGATCGATATTAAAGTGCCGGCCATAGGCGAATCCATTAGTGAGGTTACCCTGATAAAATGGCTAAAGCACGATGGTGATTACGTTGACAGGGATGAAGTGATTGCCGAACTCGAAAGTGAAAAAGCCACTTTCGAAGTAAATGCTGAAAAAGCGGGCACATTAAAAACACTTGGCAAGGAAGGTGACACCCTGAAGATTGGAGAAGTACTGGCCAATATTGATGAAACTGCGGCTAAGCCTGCAGCTAAAGCCTGAAGAGAAAAAGTCAGCAAGCAATGGCACACCTGCCCCTGTAAAAGTCGCTACTGAAAAAACTGCGGCGGTTCCTGAACCAGTCAGGGCAACGGCTTCTTCTTCGGATGTGAAAGCAACACCCGTGGCAGCAGCCATTATCACTGATAAAAAAGTTGATAAGGGTAGCATCATTCCTTCCGGGGCAAATGGAAAAATCGTAAAACATGATGTGCTCGAGGCCCTCAGTAATCCGGGGCGCTTACCTGGGAAAGCTTTATTTGGCCGGGATGCCCGCAGGGAAAAAATGAGCAACCTTCGCAAGACTGTTTCCCGCCGTCTGGTAGAAGCAAAAAATACAACAGCCATGCTCACCACTTTTAATGAAGTGGATATGACCCAGGTGATGGCTCTTCGTTCAAAGTATAAGGATAAATTCAAAGAGAAACATGGCGTAAATCTGGGCTTCATGAGTTTCTTTACCAAGGCCTGCTGCTTTGCCTTGCAGGAATGGCCGGCAGTGAATGCATATATAGATGGTGACGAAATTATTTATCATGATTACTGCGATATTTCCATTGCAGTGTCTGCGCCAAAAGGACTGGTTGTTCCCGTAATACGCAATGCAGAAAGTCTGAGCATGGCGGAGATCGAAAAGAAAGTTGTTGAACTTGCCGGTAAAGCACGAGATAATAAATTGAGCATGGAAGAGATGCAGGGAGGAACTTTTACCATTACCAATGGTGGTGTATTCGGTTCACTGATGTCAACGCCCATCATTAATATTCCGCAGTCAGCGATTCTGGGTATGCATAAAATTGAAGAAAGAGCGGTAGTAGTAAACGGGCAGGTTGTGGTTCGTTCCATGATGTATCTCGCTGTAAGTTATGATCACCGGATTATTGATGGTCGTGAGTCAGTTAGCTTCCTGGTACGTGTTAAGGAACTGCTTGAAAATCCAGATCAGCTTCTTTTCGGAAAAGATCCTGTAAAAGCTCTGCTTGAATTGTAATGCCGCATTTAGTAAAATGATTCAGGCGCGCTTCAACGCGCCTTTTGTTTTGATATGATCCTGATTCATGAAATTTGATAACCTTCTCCGATATGCAGTCCGCATTCTGACCTCTTATAATGGAGAATTTCCCTCTGAATAACTGGCTTAAAAATTTTTTCCGGGAAAATCCGCAGATGGGTTCGAGAGACAGAAAGCAGGTAAGCGAAATGGTGTATTGTTTTTTTCGCCTCGGTCATACGCTCAAAAATATTTCGAAAGAAGATCGTATACTCGCAGGGTTGTTTCTATCCAATCATGAAAAGGAACCAATACTGGCTCATCTGCGCCCTGAATGGCACGAGCAGGCAGAGAAGCCTCTTGATGATAAATTGAAAATAGTTCACGCTGCATTTCCCGAATTTGATCCGTTGGAAATATTTCCCTGGAAAAATCTGCTGAGTGCAGGAATTGACCACCGTTCTTTTTGTATTTCGTTTCTTGAAAAACCACGGTTGTTTATCCGTGTCAGGCCCGGGAAGGATGAAATCGGCAGTCAGTGAAAAAACTGGTGAAACATAATATTGATTTCCTGGATGCGGATCCTGATTCCATACTGCCGTTTAAGGACTTATTCTTTTGCAGGTGGTACAAAACTGGATGATGTATTTTTAATGAACAGCGAGGCCGTGGTGCAGGATCTGGGTTCACAAAGCACGGCCCTTATAATGAAGCAGGATGAGAAAATAGAACCGAAGCATGGGATTGCTGTGCTGGCAGCGGTGGAAAATCCATTTTGCTGGCCGACCTGTTTCCCGGATGCAGACTAACGGTATCAGATATACGCGAATCGATTTTAATAAACCTTTCGGCCAGGTTTAAAGAAGCAGGCATAGAAAATCCACGGCTTTTTAAAGCGGACCTGACAGACCAGAATGACCTTCCCCGTCAGTCTTTTAATTTCGTCGTGGCGGACCTGCCCTGTACCGGCAGCGGCACCTGGAGCCGAAATCCTGAAGCACTTTATTTTTTTAATCCCGATTCCATTTCTGGTTATCGACAACGCCAGGAGAAAATAATTTCCAATATCACCAGCCGGCTCAATAAAGGTGGCACTCTGGTTTATATCACCTGCTCCGTATTCGCAGATGAAAATGAAAGGGTTTCATCCTTTACATTCCGATCCGGCGTTTTGAAATTGGAAAAACAGGGAATGATTGCCGGCTATGGAAGGTCTGCGGATTCCATGTTTGTTTCACGGTTCGTGAAAGATCCGATGACATTTGAAGGAGAGTTAAGTTCGTCAGTCAATCAAAAGTGATAACTCGATAAAAGTTCGATTCCTGATGGGTCTACTTTTTCGGTTGAAAATCAGGATCCCCGCATTGCCATAATATAAATGCATACTGATCTGCAAAATTTGTGAACGTTACATTTTTGTCTTCGGTAAAATGCCCATTGTCATAATTCACTTTCATCAAAACTGGCTTTCCCGATGTGGATGCGTTTTGTAAAGCAGCGGCAAATTTACCCGGCTCCCATGCTGCTACTCTTGCGTGCCGCAAACAGATCGGGACGTTCAGTTATTGAACGGCTTATCAGTATGCCGCCAGCGCTGGCACCATTGCATGCAAGTTTCTTTGGTGAGGTATAGCCTTTTGCAATCAAATACTCAACGCAACTGATAAAATCTTTCCATGTATTGGGCTTGGTAGTTTTGAAACCACCCATGTGCCAAGCTTCACCTTTTTCACCGCCACCACGTACATGCGCTATAGCAATAACCACGTCGTGGACGGCCAATGAATTTCTTAGATTATCAAAAATGGGTACTTCACTATTACCATAAGCGCCATAGCCTTCCATCAGGCAAATATTTGATCCATTTTTTTTTATTCCTTTCTTATAAATTATTGTAAGCGGGATTATTACGCCGTCATGTCCTTTTACTTCAACCTCTTCTACCTCTAAATTATTATATGCCGTCGGGTAAACTAATGGCTTATAGAAATTGAACGGTACAAGTGCATCTGTCGCGGCATCATAATTATATTGAGTACGAGGTTCGTTCCAGGAACGAATTTGAAGAATAAAATTATTGGTTTTGGTATTCAAGCAATTAATATAGATTGAGCCGGATTCAGGCAGTTTGACATCAGAAGTAGTTTTAGTATTGAAACTATATTTTGATAGATGGTCGTTAATGCCATCGCTATATTCTATCAACAGATAATCTTTGGAATGAATAAAAGATATAATCGTCCAACGTGGCTTTTCGGGAACAATTATAAGGGCATTCGCCCATTCCGGATGTTTCAGGCTGGTTTCTACGATCTTATAGTTTGGGGCATTGAAGTGCGAGATCGCGTAAACATCATCATTAAGATATATTAAGTCTATCAAACTGTCAGAAGCTTTACACAATGGCTTCCATGTTATTTTTTGGGAGTTGAGTTGTTCAATCGGAGCATAATATTGTGTGTGTTCATTTTGAGAACTTCCAAGTTCTGAGAAGATATAATTCATTGAGCCTTCGTCTAAAAACGCACCAGGGAATATTCCCGGGTCTATATTCAGCTCAGGATAACTTTCATTGCTGAAAAAATCAATATCGCTCTTTGTATCAGTGCCAAGTACATGCAGTTTTGTTTTTGAATTTAAGTATGCTGTCGGGTCTTTACTGTCCGCAGATTTTAAACAGATATACAGTATAGATTTGTTATCAAAAGTCCAACTAAAATTGAAAGCCGGATAAAGTGAATCACGTAAAAATAGTTTTGAATCCACATCCATAATCTTCAAAACAGACATTTCAGCGCCCTTTTCTGTATATTCGATCGCTAATTTTTTGCCATCATAGCTTGGGATGAAGCTTCGTACAGAAAGCGTTTTACCCTTCATATATGCAGTCGGGTCAAACAATAATTGCTCCGATCCGTTAATGCCCTCCCGATAATAAATTTTCCCGACATTTTCGCCGGGCATCGTTTTTTGAATAAATAATCTGCCATTTGCGTAACCCAATCCATATATGGATGGGGGCAGTAGCTTATAAAGTTGCTTCCATTCGGCAATCAGTTCATCCCTTCCATTAAGATTATTTAATTTGAATCAGCATATGTTGCCTGTTGTTTGAACCATGTTTCTGTTTCAGGCTGTTTCATATATTCCAGCCAGCGGTAGGGATCTTTATAAGTAACACCAAAATAAGTATCGCTGCTGTCAACTGTTTTGGTGGGCGGATACGTGTACTGCCCGAAAGCTGCTGAGAAGAAACTCATCGCGATAAATAGCGGGATGAGTTTTTTCATGTCATTAAGTTTACATATTGCATAAATGATCAGAAGATTTTTGCAATACATCTGCGAATCGAATTTACATCGTTTTTGACTTGAAATTGATTCATGGTTTAGACAGGGGGTACAAAGCCGAGCGATTCATGGGTTCTGGAACAGTTGTAGTCTTCCGATTGACTGTGAAGAATAATATTCTCAATCATCCCCGTGAAGCTTGGATAGATGCTGTTGATTATTTATTCATTTCTAAAAATTATAATTTCAAACTATGGGAACAATTAGTGGAAGTGTATTTAGGTGGTTTCCCCGACTTTTAGTTATTTATTATCGGGAAAGCTGATTAAAAAGCATTTTTTTTGACATTTGATCGCCTTCAATCTGTTCGAACCACGGCTACAGAGGCCAACAAAGAATTGCTATAACCGGGATTTTATACTTTTACCTGGCACAAAAAAGAGGAGCTTACAATATGAAAAGAAACATTTGCATTTTTCTGCTCGCATTTCTTGTTCAAACTGGTTGGGTGAGAGCCCAGAGTCAACAAATTGACGGCCTGAAGAATTTATTAAAAACTGAAAAAAGAGGACAGTGCACGTTGCGTGCTTTTGGTCAAACTTAGTGATCAATATTCAGAATCGAACCCTGACACAGCTTTGCTATTGGCAGAAGAAGGACGAGCCATCGCGCACCAAATAGGGTATTACGATGAAGAAACAGTGTGTTTAAGTAGAATAGGGTTGGCTTTCGCGGCATTGGGGAATGATGCAAGGGCTCTGGAGATATTACTACAGTCTTTAAAGAGGGCAGAAACTATGAAAGAACAATGGCTATATGGGTACATTTCGAGGTGTATTGGAAACGTATATAGTGATCAGGCCGATGATAGGAAATCTTTGGAGTATATAATGAAAGCGAGAAACGTTTCCATTGCCATGCATGATGAGAACCAAATAGAAGCTTGCACATTTGATTTGGGTGATATTTATGAAAAGTTAAACCTGTTGGATTCTGCTAAACTTTTTACCAGAGAGGTGTACGACTCTGCCATAAAGAATAAGGATACTGTACTTATGGGGATGGCTTTAAATAATCTTGGAAATGTCTATTCAAAAATGGAAGAACCTCTGGTAGCTCTTGATAAATATAGAATGAGCCTGCTATTTCTGAAAAATATTCGTATATATGATGTTTTTTGTGAAACTACTCTGGGAATGGCCAAGCTTTTCCAGCAAATGGGTCAGGAGGATTCCTGTTTACATTATGCTAAGCTTTCTTATGCCGTTGCTAAGAAAGCCAATCTGATCAGTCCACTCTTAAATGGAAGTAGTTTTCTTGCTAACTACTATAAACAGCATCATGTGATTGACAGTGGATATGCATATTTGTTAGTTGTAGTGGCTGCAAAGGACACCATTTTTAATCTAGGAGAAAAGACGGGAAATTCAAAACCTTAGTTTTAATGAAACTTTACGTCAGCAGGAAATTGCAACCCAAACAAAGATGGCAGAAGAGAATCATATCAGAAATCTGCAATTGCTTGCTATTGGAATTTTTATTCCCATCTTCTTTCTTGTAGTGACTTTTTCTAAGCCGCACAAAAGTCAAAAGCCCGTGTTGTGGAATTTCTCGGTATATTAAGTCTGCTGCTGTTTTTCGAATTTATCACTGACCTGATTTATCCATACGTCAGCGATTTGACGAATGACAGCGCACTGTGGGAAATGTTAATACTTGTGATAGTGGCTGCGCTGCTGGAACCGCTCAACAACAGTATGGAGCATTGGGTGAAAGAACGTCTTGTCCATAAACATGTTCGTGAACCAGTAACCGTTATGATTGAGAGTATTTCTGATGAAGCTTATTAGGAGTTAAAGCCAACATTACAATGATAACAATTAGCAATATGCCATAAGCGACAGGAGTCTCCATACCCATTCTCCATTGGTAAAAGAACCAATTTGACGCGCCTATAAAATTCACAAAAATGAAATAGAAGATACAAATCAAGGCCCATTTTCTGGGAATAATCAATACGATCCAAAGTAATCCCGAGAAAAAAACCAGATCAAACAAAAGATAAGTATACCAGCCATGGAGCAATAATAAGCGGGAAAAACTATTACCCTCATGTACGGTTTCCGGATGTTGCCAATAACTGGCCGGCTGTCCCAGTAAGGTGTTTATCATATCGAGTGACATTGCAGCCACCATCACCCAGCGCAGCATTTTAATGGCCCTGTCGTCGGTATGATACAACCTGTCGCCCCCTTTTCGTAAATTTGAGGTTCGCAGAATAAGAGTTTACCTGGCAGCGGAAGGGTGTTTTAAATATGGCAATTAGCACATTCAGGGCTTTCAGAAGCCGCAATTACAGATTATATTTTACCGGACAGTCGGTTTCTCTCATTGGAACCTGGATGCAGAAAACAGCCGTAAGCTGGGTAGTTTATACACTCACCCATTCCAAGCTCATGTTAGGAGTAACATTATTCTCTACCATGTTTCCCTCATTTTTGTTTTCGTTTTTGGGAGGCGTCGTGTCTGACAGGTATAACCGTTTTAAAGTGCTGTTGTTGACCCAGTTCATTTCGATGATCCAGGCTATCATGCTGGCAGTTCTGATATTATTTACACATTATTCAGTTTGGGAAGTCATTGCGCTTAGTGTGCTGTTGGGTATCGTCAACGCATTTGATGTGCCTGCCAGACAGTCCCTCGTTTATGATATGGTAGACGATAAAAAAGATCTTCCCAATGCACTCGCCCTGAATTCATCCATGGTTAATTTATCCAGGTTGATCGGTCCGGGTATTGCCGGTCTGGTAATAGAGAAATTCGGCGATGGTGTATGTTTCGGACTAAATGCATTGAGTTTTGTAGCGGTCATTATTTCCCTTTTGATGATGAGACTTCCTTTATTTATTCACAGGCCGCATAGCAAAAACATATTAGGAGATTTGAAGGAGGGATTGTCCTATGTCCGTAGAACTCCTGAAATATCGTTTGTCATCAGTATGCTGGCACTCATCAGTTTATTTGTCCTGCCGTTCAGTACATTATTACCGGTATATGCCAAGGATATTTTTCATGGCACCGCTTCAACATTCGGCGTAATCGATAGTGTTATTGGTCTTGGTGCATTTACAGGAGCAATTTTCCTGGCTTCCTTAAAATCCGGGACCAATCTTCAGAAAATACTTGCAATCAATACGTTTGTTTTCGGATCAGGCCTGGTCTTATTTTCGCATACCACGATTTATCCTCTGGCATTATTCTTTGCCATGTTTTCAGCATTCGGCATGATGTCTCAGATCACGATTACAAATACATTGATACAAACTTCAGTAGATCCGGCCATGAGGGGCAGGGTTATCAGCATTTATGCAATGGCCTTTTTTGGAATGCAACCTTTGGGCGGTTTGATCGTTGGATTCGTGTCTCAACATATAGGAGTAGAAAATACATTGCTGGCGGAGGGCATAATAGCATTAATAATAGGCGGATTGCATATACGCTTCCTGCAAAAATGGAAATCAAGGAGAAATCCGGTACCTGTACTCAGGAAGCAACCTGCGGGAACAACCATCCATGTATAGAGAAACTCAGCCTTTTTAAAACAGCATCTGTTATTCGATGTCTTTACATTTCTTCTTTTTACTCTTTTAAATTATTACTTTAGTGCTTCACTACAGGCTGGAAATTCATGCCGGATTCTCATTCCGGATATTGACTGCCTGATATGAATTAATAAGTATGAAATTCTTGTCGGTAGTTTTGATGATCTTTTCGATGTTGTCTGCTTCCTGCAGTAAAAGCAATTCTTCGGGTACGGCGGATGTTGCGCCATCCAATTTAACCATCAATGCAGTGGTAAGCACTGATAGCAGTGGAAATGTTTCATTTACTGCTTCCGCGACTGATGCAGTTAAATATAATTTTGATTTTGGGAACTACAACTCACTAAATGGAGTTGCCGGCAATACAACCTATAAATATTCCTATTCAGGTACCTATAACGTGAAAGTTACTGCTGTTAGTGCCGGAGGACAAACGACTACAAAATCAATTTCTGTAACTGTAGCCGTTGCATTATCACTGGTATGGTCAGATGAATTTGACACACCAGGTTCTCCTGATCCAGCCAAATGGGGATTTGATATTGGAACCGGTAGTGGGGGATGGGGCAATAATGAATTGGAATATTATACGAACAGGCAGGCGAATGCAATTATTTCTAATGGTACACTGAAGATCATTGCACTAAAGGAATCTTACAACGGCAGTGCCTATACATCCGCAAGGATGCTGACGAATAATTTATATTCTTTTCAATATGGCAGAATTGATGTGCGTGCCAAATTACCGGCCAGTACAGGCACATGGCCCGCCATATGGATGTTGGGAAACAACATAGCCACAGTAGGGTGGCCCGCATGTGGTGAAATTGATATCATGGAGCAAAGTGGCAGTCAGAAATCTACCGTCTTGGGAACTTTACACTATCCGACCGAAGCAGGTCAGTACGGTGATGGGAGCTCGATAACCATTCCTGATGCGAGCACGGCATTTCATGTCTATTCAACTTTGTGGACGCCTCTATCCATTCAACTTTCTGTAGACGGTGTAGTGTATTATACTTTATTAAATAATCTCGGAATACCGTTTAACCAGCAATTTTTTATCATTCTGAACCTGGCCATGGGCGGGAATTTGGGAGGAACCGTGGATCCGGCTTTCACGACTGATCAGATGGAAATAGATTATGTGCGCGTTTATCAATAATCTGGACCGCGCGATACTTCATCTTGATTAAGAGGCGGGAACCGCTCTGTAATTTAATCCGGCAGTCGTACCGCATGTAACATCAACAGTAACGCCCGTTATCTTCCCGGCCAAATCAGATGAAAGGAATACCGCCAGGTTTGCAATATCTGACATCATTGGAAGTTTTTTTAGCATCGTATCATTTTCCATCTTTTGTATAACAGATCTCATTATTTCAGGGTTATTATCCATTGCATTTTTAAATACCCTTGAATCAGGAGAACCTCCCGAACGCATATTTACAACCCTGACGCCGTATACGCCTAATTCTGCAGCAAGGTTTCTGGAAAAACTTTCCATGGCGCTGCATGCAGGTGCAAATCCGCCCGTATAAGGATAACCTATACCTCCGGGTGTCGCCGTCAGTGATAAAATAACTCCCGATCCTTGTTTCATCATCGCTTTCCCGGCAGCTACTGAAGTCAAAAACCGCGATTGCATGGTCATCGTTATTGGCTTCATGAAATCATCAGTTTTGATATCGGTCAACGGAATATTCTGAACAACATCAACTCCGATTACATTGAACGATATATCAACTTTACCAGCCTTGCTTATTATTTTGTCCAGATGTTTATTGACGGCTTCTTCATCTAGGGCATCCACTATATCTACTTCCGCGACGCCTCCCGAGGCCTTGATTTTATTTGCTACTTTTTGAACAGGATCAGGACGATAGCCCCGATAAAAATAATCTGGCCCCGTTTTCCGCAAATGCTTTGGCTACTGCACTTCCTATTGAACCTCCGGCTCCATAGATAACTGCAATTTTATTCTGAAGTAACATATCTTAATATTGATGCCTGCCCTGGTTTAACCGCGTTGTCAACTCGTCTTTTTTAATGGTAACCTGCTTTCCGACCTGTTTCCCATTCCTGAATGTGTTGGCGGTTATCTGGGTTGCGCCCAACGGAAAAATAATAGGCTCACCTGTATATTTCGGATAATAAGGATCGGGGTTGGTACCGTCGAATGTATAATAAATATCCAGCCCCTTAATTTCAGAAGATATTTTTACCGTAATTCCCCTGCCGTCCTTGGCTCTGACCGGTGTATAAATCACATTGTATGAACTCAGAGCATATTTTATTCCTTCTGCATCGAGCCTTGGAAATTGTGCTTCCATCTTTGATATGAACTTATCCCAGTTACGGCTGGACTTCGGGCTCCAGTACACTTCGGCTAAGGCAAGTCCTCTTGGCCAGGTCATATATTCTATCTGCCGTAAATTATACACTCTCTCTGTCCAGAGATTTCCCTGACCGCCAAGTATCAATTTTTCATCGACACTATCAGGCACCGGATCATAAGTATAGGAATCGGTAAGTCTGCACATACCGTAAGTGGCCGGTTCTACACTTGTTTCACCCTGATAAAGATCCAGATAACAATAGTCCCATGGAGTCATAACAACATGATGATTCATTTTGGCTGCTTCGATGCCGCCCTTCATTCCCCTCCAGCTCATCACAGTAGCTTCAGGGGCGAGTCCACCTTCCAGTATTTCATCCCAGCCAATGAGCTTTTTCCCTTTGCTTTTTAAAATGACTTCAATTCTTCTTACAAAATAACTTTGCAATTCATCTACATTTTTGAGATTTTCATCCTTCATTCGTTTCTGGCATTTCGGGCAATCTGTCCAAAATCCCTTGTAGGCTTCATCACCACCAACGTGAATATATTCACAGGGAAAAATCGCTGCGAGCTCAGTAAATATTTTATCCAGCATGGTAAATACAGAATCGTTTCCGATGCACAAAGCATTATCATCTCTGACCGGACTTCGGAACCCGGCATTTACACTGTAGGGTAATTGTGTACAGGAGAGATTAGGAAATGAAGCGATCAGGGCAAGACTATGCGCCGGCACATCAATTTCAGGAAGGATGGTAATATTCCTGTCCTTGGCGTAATTGATCATTTCGCGCATGTCTTCCTGCGTGTAAAAACCACCATCCGATGCTTTTTCATAAGCAAGCGCAGGTAAAAACTCTCCCCAGAGCCCAGTACGGTTTACGCGCCATGCACCGACATTGGTCAGCTGTGGCAATGATTTGATTTCGATGCGCCAGCCCTGGTCATCGGCCAGATGCAGGTGCAGAACATTATATTTATACCTGGCCATCTGAACCATATATTTCTTTACATCTTCCTTTGTAAAAAAATGACGGCTCACATCGAGCATTAGTCCGCGCCATCCAAATCGGGGATAATCTGTAACGGATACACAGGGTGCAATCCAGTTAACATTTGTGATCCTGGTATTACTTTCTATTTCAGGTGGCAGCAGTTGCAGAAAACTCTGTACTCCATAAAAAATACCGGCAGGCTGATTAGCTGTGATGGTGACTTTTTTAGGAGTAACCGATAATTGGTATCCTTCATTTCCAAGTTCAGGATCTGTTGTTTTATTAATGCTTAACAGTATCACTGCAGAACCGGATTTACTCCTGGTCACGTGATAGCCCGTAGGTATCGTCAGCCTGTCGCTCAAATCAGCCAGCGCCGTTTTTAGTTCCGGGTTTTCATCGGCATAGATACTAATGCCTGACGGTAAGATAAACTGACCCTCATTTTTAACGATCTTAACCGGTTCCGGTATGATTGAAATATTCTCCTGAGCCAAACCAAAATACACGCTGAATACAAAAGCGAATAAGAATGTAACCTGTTTCATATTGACAATATGTTTTTAAAGAAGTCCCGTCAAGTTAACATTATTGGATAAATCCTTTAAAAAAATGTTGGGAAACGATCCCGAATCAGGCTAATTTCTTCTGTTAGTCGCAGATTATTGCAGTTATGTCTCATTGCCAGATAATCTTTCAAAACCTGATATACTTTTGTGATGAATATTTTTAAAAATTCAAAACATTATAAAATATACAGCTATGAAAAAGATAATTCTGACATTGATGACTGCCTTTGTTTTAACCATCACGGCTGGCTATGCTGCCAACAAAGATGGCAATGTTCCACAGTATGTAGAATCAGCATTTAACAGCAATTTTAATCATGCGAAGAATGTACAGTGGCAAAAAATGGATAATTATTATGAAGTAATTTTTAACCAGATGGGAAAAACGATGTTTGCTTTCTATTCTGAAGATGCCGACTTCATGGGTCTCGCAAACTATATTCTTTCCGACAAATTACCAGTTGCGTTGAAAGCGGATTTAAAGAGCAGGTACGGTGACTATTGGATTTCCGACCTATTCACTTATTCTATCAATGAAAAACCTGGTTACGTTGTTACACTTGAAAATGCTGACCAGAAAATAATGCTCAAAAGCGTCAACGGTAAAACATGGCATTTATACAGAAATGTGAATCGCGTTTCATAATCGTATAACCTGACCGACAAACAGAAGGGTATTGGTATGGGGAATTTCAACATGAAATTCCCTCATTCCATATTCTCGGTTAAAAGGTGATCTTACACGCATGTCTTTCAGTTTTTCCTCAATGGATTTCCACAAAACATCAATATCATCCACTTCGAGGTAGAATTCCATTTGACCGATATTATTTCCGGCAGGTAAAATGTGAATACTCAGATTGTCTTTTGAAAGGATCGCATAGCTTTTCTCAATGCGGACATCTTTAAAAGAAAAAATTTCCCGGAAGAAGCGGGAGGTTTCTTCGACCTTGTGGGAAGGGATCATAGGACTTAAATGCAAAGCTTTATACATAGCCGGTTCTCAGTTTTGTGACCATTTAGATATTTATAATTAATAATTACTAAGTGCGTCAATTGCTTTCTTGTATTTATTCAATAGGGCAGGAGCCCGGTCAACAGCCCAGGCATGATAATTATCCCGCATTAAGATAAGAGTCGCCTTTGCATTTTCCGGTTCACGTGATTCGAATGAAAGCAACAACTTGCCAATTTCATCTTCCGATTTGATAATGCGTTGCTGATTATCATAGATGTCAGTGAGCATACTATATGTTCTCAAATCAAGTTTAGAAAATATATTATTTTGTTTCGCAACCTGCCAGGCGAAATCGTTCAGGTCTTCTCTCATTACACCGTCAGGAGCAATGACCTTAAGATGAATTTGTCCACTGTCTAAAAATTTCTTCCTGAATTTTTCATCGTGCAAGGCAGAGTCTATATTGTGCAATACCATGAGGTGATATTTATATTGTATTTCTTCAGATTCATTATTATTTATGAGTTCCTGTCTCAACTGATGTAAAACTTCACGGGTTTGATTGTTTTCATGAATTTTAGTGA
Source organism: uncultured Bacteroidota bacterium (assembly GCA_963730425.1). GTDB lineage: Bacteria > Bacteroidota > Bacteroidia > Chitinophagales > Chitinophagaceae > Puia. The sequence goes on from CAVSRV010000001.1 coordinate 138,260, forward strand.
ATACTTCTGTCAATATAATGGCCAGGGCTACGCTAAATACTATTAATAAGGATTCACCCAGGTATTCTTTCCAGTTCCTTACAATAATTACTTCAGGACGTTCATCTTTTTTCGTTGGTGGAGGTGCTGATGTATTTTCAGAAACACTTTCTTCCATAAAGTTTGAATGTTGATTTTCAGTAGTTAGTTATATTTTACATGACCATAAGTCTTATCAGAAGAATAGGAATGCCAGCTTTCCGCTTTAAGTTAGCAAAATCTTTTGACAGGAATCTTTTTTTACTCATTTCAAATTATATTTAAGAATGGTAGTCAAAGCGTTCATTCAAAGAAGGCCAGTTAGTTTCTATTTTATTCTGACCTTCCTTATTTCCTGGCTCGGCGCTTTTTCCCTGGTAGCAAATAAAATTATCCATGGTCTTACCATACCGAAGTTCGATGGCATCCTTATGTTCCCGATTATGCTTCTTGGTCCCCTTGTATCAGGGATTATTCTGACAGGAATAATGGGAGGAAAGAAAGCTATAAAGGAACTGCTTGGAAAGTTAAATCCTGCAAAAGTATCAGGTCATTGGTTTCTTGCTATTTTGATTCCTCCGGCTGCAATTCTATTTACACTCTTTCTGCTTTCTTCTTTTTTTTCAAAAGGGTTCTCACCTAATTTTTTTCTTTTGGGTTTTCTTTTTGGGATACCGGCAGGTTTGTTAGAGGAGATCGGCTGGATGGGGTTTGCATTTCCAAATATGAATAAACATCGTTCGCGATTGTCAAACAGCATATGGCTCGGAATAATTTGGGGATGCTGGCATCTTCCGGTGATCAATTTTCTTGGTACCGCAAGCCCGCACGGTTCTTATTGGTTTCAATATTTTCTGTCATTTGTAACAGTAATGACCGCTATGCGGGTAATTATTTCCTGGGTTTATAGTAATACCAGGAGTCTGTTAATATGCCAGTGCATGCATATCAGTTCTACCGGATTTCTCGTTGTCCTGAGTCCTTCGCCAATAACTATTCAACAGGAGCCTTATTGGTATTTTGCTTATTCAATCGTTCTATGGGCATTTGTTTTATTTATAGTCAGCATATTCGGGAAAAATCTTGCTGGAAGGAGTTCAGCAGCAATATCAATACCGTAGAAGCTTTAAAGTTTTTGATTCCTTCTGATCAGAATACCTCAAAAAATAAACACCGGCCGAGAGTTGTTCACTAATGTTAAAATTCAGCATCTGCAACTGGCCGGCAGTGATGGGAATAGTCTGAGTCATGATAATCTGCCCGGAAACATCCAGCAGCTGCACATTTGCAGTGCCGGTTATGGAAGGTTTGAACAGAAGGTTGAATGATTGTAAAAAGGGAACAGGATATGCTCGTATCCAGTCAGTTCCTAACAATTGATTGTAAGCGTTCAGCCTTTTATTTTGGAGGATAGTGTATGCTTTTTCAAAATCTGGCAGGCCATAACCATAGCGGTTGTCAGGACTATTGTATCGATCGCCTGACTGGCGAACGGCATTCAATATATCATGAGTGGCAAATTCGGGAAATGCCTGCCATAAGCAGGTGATCAATCCCGCAAGATTTGGATTTGAGTAAGAAGTGCCCGAGCCGGAATTTACATTTCCATCTGGTGCAACATAATACGCCCCTGCACCAACAGAAACTCCATCGGGCTTTATCTGTCCCGAAGAGTTGGGCCCCCAGCTGGAAGAATAAGCGATTACACCACTGATATCTACCGAACCTACAGCAAATACACTGTCACCATCAGCAGGACAGAGTATATATTTTTGTTCACCCGTCAATCCTCCTGAATTTCCGGCACTGGCCGTAACAATCATTCCTTTAGATACTGCAAGATTTGCCGCCCTGCTTACCAGTGAGGTATGCCCGTTTCTTTCTGCATAATTGAGGTTGTATACAGAATCGTCAAAATAGTCATAACCCAGTGAAGTGGTTATCAGATCGACTCCTGCGCTATCTGCATATTCTGCAGCCGCTACCCAGTTTTGTTCTTCAACCGGAGTTTCTGAAGTGATATCTTCTGTTTTAAAAAGCCAGTAACCCGCAGCCGGTGCCGTGCCGACCATTGTTCCGGGAATATTGGCAGCAATAATGGAAAAGCAATTGGCGCCGTGCTGGTCCTCTTCATTCACACTGATTTTTTGATTCACAAAGTCATAAGTTCCAAGTATCCGGTTTTGAATTCGAATGCTATCGAATGCCGGATTGGTGAGATAATTATTGAAGCCGTCGTCCAACATAGCTATCGTCATGCCTTCTCCATGAAATCCAAGACCGTGCAGATATTCACCATGGTGAATATAAACCTGACCCTGGGAAGCGCCATAATTTATAGAGTCAGTGATCGTGAGTAAACTGTTATCCGCTGACACAGATCTCGTCCCTAAAATTGCGGTGTGTTGATTGACAGATATCCTGCCGGGAATTTGCTTTCTGCTTCTATTGTTTACGGGTTCCGAAGATAATACAAATGAAAATTGATTCACCTGCTGCAGGACAGAAGTATCTGTAAGGACGATGAGCACCTGGTTAAACCATCTGGACTTGTTCTGTATGCGAAGTGAAGGCAGGGCAGCAAGACTATCAACATAAGCAGCCGTAACAGGCAGGTCGGTTGAATCGACACCAATATGTTGTTTTGAACGGCGTTGTAATGATTTGTCAGAAAGAAAGGACGCAGGATTTGAAATATTGTATCCGTTATTATTTTTATCCCTAAAGTGAATCAGAAATTTATATTCCTGTGCGAATGCACGTTGAAATAAAAAAAGGAAAATGAGCGGTAAAAAACGCAAGGGTATCAATTATGGGAGACCATATTAAAAGTTAAACCATATCCAATCGTGGCGCCTGAAGGATATTCAACGTTGGGCGACTGGTAAACGGAATAGAGGAACTGTTTATAAATGAGACCGATATTTTTACCATAAACTTCCTCACTGAAAACAGTCTGCGTATAAGAACTATCACCCAAACCTGTAACACTGTTTGCCTCATTGACGATAACAGACATTGGAACTGTTCCCATCAATACATTAAAAGGTTGCCCTGTGTTTGAATACGTGTAATTCCAACCATCCATATACGGCACCGGAGAATTGTCTGATTTGGTATCTATATATGAATTACCCAGCCAGTTTACTCCATCCTGTACAGGTGTAACCATCTTAATGAAGCGGAGATTATTTTCAACCACTTCTACTGAACCGGGGAGTGGTGTTACCATATATGCGATAGAGGGAGTCCAGGGCGCAATTTCATTCGTGTCGCTCAGGTATCGGATTACGCGATAGCTGAGTCTGCCCAGATTATCAGTTATCGTATCATCCACCACTTCCTTCGCATGATAACTGATAATTGAATCCGTCGATCCAACATTGAAAAATTTGAGGGAATCCATCCGGTAAATAATGTAATTACCCACGTGCATGGGATAATAATCTGCCGGTGTGTCTGTTACCAGCGGATTATTTTTATTGCAGCTGAAAATTATGATGATCAGAAAACCAAGAATACAATAACTACAGAATCTGCTTCTCATTGGGTAATTAATAACTAATTATAACGCAATCTACTTAGAATTATTGCTTTATCTTTGGCTTTTTCCAAGTGAAAAATCTCCTGCACGGCCTTTTTTATTACATCTGCCTTCCCTTTATTTACCTGCTTGCCATTTTGCCATTTCCCTTATTGTATTTCTTATCTGATGGCGTTTATATTCTCATTTATCACATATTGCGTTACCGCAGAAAGATAGTACCGTCAGAACCTGGTTAATTCGTTCCCTGAAAAACAATCGAAAGAGATTGGGGAAATAGAAGACCGGTTTTACCGTTATTTCTGCGATTTATTTCTCGAAACATTTAAAACACTTACGATTTCCAGAGAAAACATGGTGAAGCATTGCGAATTTATGCCGGAGACCATATCCATCTTCAATCAGCTGGCAAAAGAAAATCAGAGTTTTATGGTTGTGATGGGGCATTTTGGAAACTGGGAATGGGGTGGAAATACTTTTAGTATCAGCTGTAAACATCAGCTTTACGTGATTTATCATCCATTGGCCAATAAATACTTCAACGGACTGATCATATCGGATGCGGACCCGTTTTGGTACCCGCCTGATTACAATGAAGGATACATTGCGGGATATGCTCAAAAACAGGGGTGAACTGAATGCAACTGCATTTATTGCTGACCAGTCTCCACTTCCGGACCGGGCATACTGGATGAATTTCATGAATCAGCATACGCCGGTATTTCTTGGCATAGAAAAAATTGCGTTAAAGATTCGTTATCCAATTGTTTACATCACTATAAGAAGAGTTAAAAGAGGTTATTACAAGGTATTTGCTGACAGGATTGAATTACCTTTGCAACTTCAGAAAACGGGTACGATCACTGAGATCCACACAAAGAAACTGGAAGATGATATAAGAAGCCAGCCGGAGAATTGGTTATGGACGCACAGGAGATGGAAACATGAACGACCTCAAAATTAAAATAGAGAAAATGCTTTGTGGAAAGGAACTCATATTGGCAACAAAACCTTTCGCCAGGGAAATAAGAAGTAAGAGCTGGATCTATACGCTTACAACCATTCTATTCCTCGCTCTTTGCCTTGCAGCCACTGTAATGATACCGTTTCTTGTGCCAGATTATTTTTCAGTATTCTCGCCGGACTGTTAATGGTCCGAATGTTCATTATTTATCATGATCATCAGCACCATTCTATTCTGATGCATTCAAAGCTTGCGAATTTTATCATGACCGCTTTCGGTTTTTTTATTCTTTCTCCAACCAGTATCTGGAAAAGATCGCACGACCATCATCACAATAATAATTCCAAGTTATTCAGTGCAAGCATTGGTTCTTATCCAATAGCCACAAAGAAAAAATTCGAAGAGATGAGTGGTCGTCAGAAATTTGAATATCTGGCTATACGTCATCCGGTAACTATTGCGATGGGATATTTTTCAATGTTTATTTTCGGCATGTGCATTGCATCTTTTGTAAGTAATCCACGAAAACATTACGATTCATTGATTTCCCTTGTTCTTCATGTAACACTCTCTGTAATGTTGTTTATTCTGCTTGGATGGCAGATCTGGTTCTTCCTGTTTTTCCTGCCATTTGTTATTGCCTTCGCTATGGGAGCATATCTTTTTTACGCCCAGCATAATTTTCCTGGTGTTACATTTTCTGAGAATAACGACTGGGCCTACGAGAAAGCTGCCATGGAATCCTCCAGTTATATGGTGATGAATCCGGTTATGGCCTGGCTTACCGGAAATATTGGTTACCATCATATTCATCACCTGAATTCCAAAATACCTTTTTACCGCCTTCCTGAAGTGATGGCCCATTTTAAGGAGCTTCAAAATTGCAAACGTACTTCTTTGCGCATTAAAGAAGTGGTCGCCTGTCTCCGCTTGAAAATCTGGGATCAGGAAAAGCGTAAGATGGTTGGACTAAGAGATATCCGGTAAATCTTTTCCTTCCAGAAACGCAGCATACCATTTACCTGAATCTTTCACAGTTCTTTCCTGGGTTTCAAAATTTACATGTACCAGTCCGAATTTTGGATAGTAACCTTCCGCCCATTCAAAATTATCCATGAAAGTCCAGACAAAGTACCCATTCACGGGGGCGCCTTCCTGTTTCGATAACAGTACCTGCCGGATATGATCCCTTATATAGCTCATTCTTTTGTGATCGTTTACTTTCCCATCAACACAATGATCTTCAAAAGCGGCCCCATTCTCAGTTACTATGATCTCGTTTAGATTTTTGTATTGACTCCAGCGCATCAGAGCGTGATAAATCGCTGAGGGATATACTTCCCATCCCATTTGTGTCATCTCGACTTTCCTTTTTTCTGCTTTGATAATCTTTGTCCTGATGAACGGCATTAAAGGAGCATGCCTTACAAGTTCACGGGTATAATTCTGGAGTCCCGCAAAATCCATGTTGAAGGCAAGTTTTGCGGAGTCCCCATCTTTATAATATCGTTCAAGTCGCTGTAAAATCCTGAGATCTTTCATGGGGTATCCCATTCCCAGCAAAGGTTCAATGAACAAACGGTTCAACAATGCGTCCGTTTTTTTTGCGGCGGATATATCTTTTTCTGTTTCACGGAGAGGTTCGATATGCGAATAGGAAAAAGTAGTTCCTACTTTTGAATCTGCGATAAGGCTTTTCACAATCCTGCCACCTTCCGCCTGACAAAGGGCAGCATGATGAGCCGAGGAAAGAAAATTATCCAATCCTTTTTTCCCCGGCGCGTGAACACCTAAGAAATAGCCGGCTCCTGTAAACACCAAGGGTTCGTTTAAAATCATCCAGCGTTTTACACGGTCTCCAAATTGTTTTACGCTTAATTCCACATAGGAACTGAACCAGTTGAGTATTTCACGATTCGTCCATCCGCCCTTTTGATCAAGTGCATAAGGGAGATCCCAATGGTACAATGTAACCCAGGGTTCTATTCCACTGGCCAGACAATTGTCAATTAGACGGTTGTAATAATCGATTCCGGATTGATTAACCGCGCCTGTTCCCAGAGGATATATCCGGCTCCATGAAAGGGAAAAACGGTAATTTGGAATGTTCAACTGATTCATCAGACGCAGGTCCTCCGGGTAACGATTATAAAAATCGCAGGCTGTTTCTCCATGATGGCCATTCAGGGTTTTTTTCCTTTTCCGGGTGAATTCATCCCAAATTGAAATCCCTTTTCCATCTGCGTCGTGAGCTCCCTCGATCTGGTAAGCTGCGGTGGCGACTCCCCAATAAAAATCATGGCCGAACGCTGCCCGGTTAAATTGCATACTATTCGGGCGATTGATTTAAGATGCGTTCCAGGCTTTTCTCTTTGAGTTTTTTTACGGAATGAATACCGTTACCAAGCGAGACACCTGGCCTTTCTTCCTTGAAAATATTTTCCCTGATAACCATGTCGATAATTTTTTCTGTGATATCAGGATACAAGACGGGAATGGACTGGGGGTTCTTGGTCCAGGCTTTTATTTTATCAATGTGTTTATCTTTCAGCGATTTTAAAACAGGAACGCCCATAGTTTCAAGAGCGGCCGCGTTACATTGTTGTTCATATTGACCCTTCATAGGTATTACCAGTAATTTTTTCTTCAGGAACAGCGCTTCAGCGGGTGTTTCAAACCCGGCACCACAAAGGATTCCGGTGCAGCTGATCAGGCTTTCAATAAATGCATCATTTTCTATCGGACGAATGAAAATATTACCATCCCGATATGCGCCTTTACTGTGTTTACTGAAAACCTTCCATTCAATATTTTTTATTTCAGATAATACGTTAATGATTCTTTTATCTGAATAGGCAGGCAGGTAAACTGTATAATGCGCATTTGTTTCAGCCGGAGGATTTCTGATTTCACTCCTGATAACCGGGGTGAAAATTTCTTCACCATAACTTTCGAAATGAAATCCATAAGCTTTTGAAACGGGAGCATAATGGAGCAGGATGGATTTTCCGAGCATATCTTTCTTTTCAGGCCTCGGCGCTTTCTTGTTAATGACGGCAGCCTGGTGACTGAGTCCTACGCAATGTTTGTGTTTTCTCCGGCATGCCCACGCACTCACAGGTTCAAAATCACTGATGACCAGGTCATAGTCTTCAACAGGAAGGCTACGTATTTCCTTATACAATCTTTTCAGATTGCTTTTTTTGTAAGTAGCCATCACATCCACACCACCCTTTTTCCCGAAAATAAAACACAACCCTTTGAAGCGGTATTTTACCGGATAAGGTAGTTCCACATCGGCCTGTGTACCGCTGATTAGAAGATCCAGATCGCCTTTTTGCTGAAGTATGGGGACAATTTCCCGGGCCCTGCTGAGATGGCCATTGCCAGTGCCTTGTATGGCATACAATATTTTCATCCGGTAAAATGATTCATAAAATCCTTCAATGGATTTTATAATATTTAAACGCCGGATAAAAAGCGGACAGTCTGGCTAAGAAAAGCCTGATGCCCACACGTGTAAAAAAATAACTAAGCTTCTTCATACGGGTTGATTATAGATAGAATATCGCATAGTAAAGTAACAAACCCCATATGATCCCAACATGAAGCCAATGTTAGGAAATTATGAATTACAGGAATTTTATGGCTTGAGGATCAGTACTTTACCTCCAAGAGTACAAGCCCAACCAGTATTCATATCCAGGAAATGTAGTCCGGAAAAAGTATCATTCACTAATTCACAACTCACTGTCCATGTTGCCCCTCCATCAGTAGATTTGTAGATATGATTATTCTGCAGACAATACCCATTTTTTGTATCCAGGAAATAGGGTACCATCAGTCCCGCTGCTACATTGAGAGAATTTGACCATGTAATGCCTCCATCTGTAGTTTTTAATAATCCATTCGGGCTCGCACAAAAGCCATTTAATGTATCCAGAAACTGCATTTTAAAAAACCCCGTAAAATTTGGAACTGCAACATTGGAAGTAACTAGTTGCCAGTGAGCTCCTCCATCGATTGTTTTGCTGAAATTTCCATTATTCATCATAAATCCATTCAAAGTATCCAAAAAATAAAACGGAATTAATTGCTGCCCTCCTGTACTAATAACTATTTGATTCCAGCTAATGCTCCCGTTCTCTGCTTTGTAAATACCCGTGAATTCATCATTATAAAATCCCGTCTTGGGATTGATAAATTGAAAATTTATCGCGGTCCCTGTTAGTAGTTGAGTTATTGACCAGTGTACACCTCCGTCAACGGTACTTTCTATCTGGTTTGATCCCTGGGCAAAACCATTTAATTTATCGAGAAACTGCAGATTGATTATCGAGTAACCTGAAGTACCTGTTATAGGGATCCAGTTTAAGCCTCCGTCTGAAGATGAAAATAGATGGTTGGGGATAGCGGAAACAATAAATCCGTTCTGATTATCTATAAACCAGATATCCTGTAAATCACTGCTTCCCCCCTACTGATCCCCCAGGCACCCAGGAATTCAACGTGTCTGTGGGAGGGTTAGTTCCTATAGGTGGTGTTGTCGACGAACTTTGATTGTTTTTACTGCACGATATACAAACCAAAAAAACAATCGGTACAAAAATTATCTGTTTCATTTTTTTCACTTCCAAATATAGAATGATTAAAAGTAAAATGCAACATTAATCAGTCCGGACGATGGAATCTTTAAAATGTGATTTTGGATTTATTTCTTTAATTTAAATAGAAATATATTGATCATGTTTTCAGATTTCCGAAGAAAAAAATCCTGCCTTATTTTGTCAGGCCTGATTATTTACGGCCATGTGTTATTTGCACAGAGAATCCTTGAAGTAAAATATGAACAGGACCAGAAAGGAGGTTATGTGTTTTCCTGTTTCAATAATGCATATTGTAATTATATCCTGGAGCTTGGGTTTACTACTTTTAACAATGTAAAATGCGATCAGCAGCTTCCTTTTCATGCTGAGGTAAAACCGGGTTACAATAAACTATTTACAATTTCCGCGATTGATCCAACGGCTTCCTTGCTTTTCAAATATAGTAGCACCTACCAAAAAGGATGTATGCATCCAACTGTGAACAGGGATTTCATTTATCTGTACCCGATTTCACCCGGGAAAAGCGCGCAGGTATATGAAATGTCCCCTGATAAATTAATCGATTCAGCACATATGAAGGCACCAGTAAATAAGTCTGCAAACAGTACTGCTGATTCTGCATCCTGGTATGTATTGAGGATGAAAATGAAATCCGGAGATACCATTTATGCAGCCAGAAAAGGAATAGTTAATGAGGTACTTGACCAGAACGGAGCCAATGATGCCGGTCAGACGAGCATAGGCACTGAAAATTTTATTGAAATCACACAACCCGATTGTTCATTTGCCAGGTATGGGATTTTGAAGAAGAATGGTGCTTTCGTGAAACCGGGTCAGGCTGTAAAAGCCGGTCAACCCATTGGTCTGGTAGGCGGCGATGTATATGGCCGCGGCTCGGACCTTCGGTTCAGTGTATATTACTATCAGGAAGAAAACGGAATATTAAACCAGGCCAATATTCCTCACTATATCATCACGCAGATCTGGACAAAAACCAATGGCAAAGGAAGACTTAAACACGGAGCCATTTATACCAGTGAATTTCCAACCGCTGTTTTGAATCAGGAAACCCCAACTGTTGCACCGAAAAAAAAGTCTAAACCCAAATCTTAAATCAGAGTGTGGTAGTGTGGTAATGAAAAATAAATCACTACCACACAACCACACTACCACACTACCACACTCTTTCAGTTCAGTTGATACGCCACAACCCGCTTGTCGAAAAAAGTGGGAACATAAACGATCTTTTTCGCAGGATCATATCCGATATCCGCGGTATTCTTTTTTTGTTCATGTGTATCCAGCAACAATTCAGTTTGCCCGTTTGCATATACATAATAGATATAACCGACCCATGATGTCGCCAGGTAGTCTCCATTGCCTATTGGTTCGATACCGTCGATATCATGACCTATGTCCGCTATCTGCCTGATCTGTTTCTTGTCGTCCACGATCATTAATGCAGGACCTTTTGCATATACCAATCCGTCTTTTACAGATTTTAAACCGTTTGCACCAGTAACATTTTCAAGGTAAAGAGTTGGTTTCTCATCTTCGAGTTTCCAGATCCTGCCCGTTTTTGAATCAGAAACAAATACAATTCCCTTATCCGTGACCGTTATATCATTCAGACCACTCGCGCCCTCAATAGGAATTTTCTTTAAAAGCCTGCCATTACGTATGTCAACGACTACAACTTCGGATATATCTGCAGCATACATTCTTCCCTTGTACATGCCAAGTCCTTTTGGAGCATTCAAACCGGTTATCCATGTCGAATCGTAGCTTGTTCCTGCAGTTGTCATATGGCCGATACCGCCCTTTCCGTCTACATCCCATGGACCGCCATCGATGAGAGATACATACAGAAGATTATTTTTCAGATCGGGGAGCACAGATTCAGGAGTATTCACGATTGCATCGGTTGACCATAGTTGCACGAGCGAGTGTTTCTGTGCGCGGGTAACCAGGAATGCAGGAATCGATAACAATAAAAAGGTGAGAAATTTTTTCATATTGCTGGTTTTGAATGGATCATAAAATTATTATTCTTTAACAATTCAGAGAATTTTATTTGTTTCAAAAGGAAGAATTCGTAAATTCAGGAAATTGCATTTTATGCCAAATGAGAAAATTTTTACACAGACTGAAATTGCACCCCTGGGAAGTTTGGATGAATGGGAAGAAGATGTGTTAAAAAGATATCCTGAAAAGGAAATGCCCGCAAAAGCAAAAGATGCATTTCGGAATTATGAATCTCCTGTCCGGGATACGGTTCGGGAATTCTACCGCCTGAACCATACTTTTCAGACCTACGATTTTGTCCAGTCTAAAAGAAATGTATTTCTGCAATTCAGCAAGAGGGAAATGTCCGTATGGGAAGCTTTTCAATTTTTGAATCAACTGGTAGATGACTCAGATCCCGATACCGATCTTGATCAGTTCCAACACCTTCTCCAGACTTCAGAAGCCATACGGGCGGACGGGCACCCTGACTGGATGGTAGCTGTGGGACTAATGCATGATATGGGGAAAGTGCTTTGCCTTTTTGGCGAACCGCAGTGGGCCGTTGTGGGCGACACATTTCCAGTGGGATGTGCACATTCTGAAAAAATAGTTTATCCTGAATTCTTTTCATATAACCCTGATACGAACAATCCGGCACTCAATTCACCTTTAGGAGTATATGAGCAGCATTGCGGACTGAGAAATGTTACCATGTCGTGGGGCCACGATGAGTACGTTTATCAGATGCTGAAGAATTCATTACCCGAACCGGGATTATATATGCTCCGTTATCATTCTTTCTATGCATGGCACCGGGAAGGCGCTTATGATTATCTGCTGGATGACCACGATCGGGAAATGCTCAGGTGGGTGAAACTCTTCAATCCTTACGACCTATATTCTAAAAATCCGGTACCACCTGACTGGACAAAGCTCAAACCATATTATGAAGATCTTGTTGGTAAATACCTTCCTCCAACACTTAAATTTTAAACTACCCGGCGATCAGAAACAGGAGAATCATTCCCCGTGCATAGATTACAGTCAGCCGACTACCTTGTATTTCTAGTCTATTTTATAGTCGTTTCTGCATATGGCTATTATATATACCGCAGAAAAAAAACTGCGGTTACGGATTCCAAAGATTTTTTTCTTGCTGAAGGTTCACTTACCTGGTGGGCTATCGGGGCCTCCCTGATTGCTTCCAATATTTCCGCGGAACATTTTATCGGTATGTCTGGTTCCGGGTACGCACTCGGACTGGCCATTTCAACTTATGAATGGATGGCAGCTGCAACCCTGATAATCGTTGCAGTATTTATTCTTCCAATATACCTGAGGAATAAAATTTTTACAATGCCACAGTTCCTGGCAAGAAGATATAATCATCAGGTGAGTACATTGATGGCCATATTCTGGTTACTTGTTTATGTATTTGTCAATCTCACATCTATTATATACCTGGGTGCACTGGCAATCACTTCTATTTCGGATATTTCCTTTGGCTGGAGTATTGCTGGTCTGGCTCTGTTCTCAATCATCGTAACGCTCGGTGGGATGAAGGTCATTGGATATACAGATGTGATCCAGGTGTTGGTACTGATAGTTGGTGGATTGGTTACCACTTATCTCGCGCTAACATTGCTCTCGTCTCATTTTGGATATGGCAGTAATTTATTAAAGGGATTATCCCTTCTACGAAAAGAGGCACCGGATCATTTTCATATGATTTTTCAAAAAAGGAAACCCCTACTACAGAGACCTTCCGGGTATCTCTGTCATTATTGGCGGGATGTGGATTAACAACCTTGCTTACTGGGGATGTAATCAATATATTATTCAGCGGGCATTAGGTGCTAATCTGAAAACGGCCAGGAATGGCCTGCTTTTCGCAGCTTTTCTAAAATTGCTGGTTCCCGTGATCGTTGTGCTTCCAGGCATAACGATGTTTGTCCTTTACAAAAATGGAATGTTTCACAATGAAATGATGCCCAATGGCATTGTGAAGCCAGATCACGCATATCCCACCCTGATGAATTTGTTGCCACCAGGCTTGAAGGGTGTGGCATTTGCCGCGCTGACTGCAGCCGTTGTCGCTTCATTGGCCGGAAAGGCAAATAGTATATCAACCATATTCTCTCTCGATATCTATAAAAAATATTTTAACAGGGAAGCTACAGAAAAACAATTGGTCGGCATTGGCAAGTGGGTCGTCATTGTTGCAATGGGTATTGCTGCACTCATTGCACCGGCACTGAAGAATCTCGACCAGGCTTATCAATTTATACAGGAATATGTTGGGTTCATTTCTCCCGGCGTACTTGCCATTTTCTTACTCGGTTTTTTTTGGAAACGGACAACAGCCGCCGCAGCATTGACAGGAAGTCTGCTAACTATTCCTATTTCAACTATCCTGAAATTTCTTCCCGTATGGACCGGCGGCGTTTTTCCAGATTATCCTTTTCTTGACCGGATGACGATAACATTTGGAATTATTGTACTCATAATGGTCGGTATCAGTTTATCAAAACCGCCTTCCTCGGATTCATCACATTCTATCGTCATTGACAAAAAAGACTTTAAAGTTTCACCTGCATTTATTCTTGGTTCCGTAATTATTATGGGAATACTGGCGGGACTTTACACGGTTTTCTGGTGAAGAAATCCATGATGGCATCCCTATTGCATCTATTAAGTAAATCATTGCCTTTATAATTACCGTATAAATACTAATTATGACGATAATCAAAAAATCAAATCTGATATACTTATTAGCTGGTTGCCTATTTTTTGGAGGCTGTGTTTCTAACAGTAAATTCAAGGCCTCTCAGCAGGCGCTACAGTCAGTAAGGAACGACAGTGCACAACTTGCGAATCAGGTGAGTACCCTGGAAAGTTCAGTGGCTCAATTAAAAACCCAGATAGCTAGTCTGAATAGCCAGGTTAGTGATTTAGCGTTAAAAGCTGGAAAATATTCAACAGAATCTGCAAATAAATCCTCTGAGCTGGCTGCACAACAGGAAAGACTAATTCAGTTGCAGGCCTTGATGGACCAGCAGAAAAAAGCCATTGAAGACATACGGAAAAAAATGACTGATGCGCTGGTTGGATTTACATCCAATGAATTAACTGTATCAATTAAAAACGGAAAGGTTTATGTGAGTCTGCAGGAAAGTTTATTATTTCCATCAGGAAGTGCAAAGGTTAATCCGAAGGGCGTTCAGGCTCTCGGGAAACTAGCTGCGGTATTGAATAGTAATCCGGATATTAATGTAGAAATTGATGGACATACAGATTCCATTCCCATCAGAAGCAATATTTATCCTGATAACTGGGCCCTCAGTACCGCCCGGGCCGTATCCATCGTTCGTGTATTGACAAAAAGTTATCAGGTAGATCCGGTCAGACTGGTTGCATCAGGTCAGAGTCAGTACGATCCGGTTGAAACGAATAGCACACCTGAAGGAAGGGCGCAAAACCGCAGAACAGATATTATACTTTCTCCAAAGCTGGATGAATTGTATAAATTATTGGGAACACCGACGTCATGAGCTTAAGGTATAACGCTCAACACCAAACGCGTTTTTAGTACAACGGTCAACGGTCATCGTCAACCGTCATCTAGTAGTATCTCCCGATAAACTGGTCCTCAACTATCGCTTTTTTTAACTCGGCGGGATCAACGGGACCTTCTTTGGAATAAACGATCTTGCCTCCGGGTTCTACCAGAATAGTATATGGCAAAGCACCAGGCCACTTAGGGTCGATTGCATCAATAAGTTTATAATTATTATCTTCGGAAAATATATAATTTTTGTTCGAAGCCTCCTGTTTAACTAAATACTGAAGTGCTTTTTTTTGTTTGTCCATTCCATCGGCACTAATAGATATGAATTCAAAATCGCGCTTGCGGTACATTCGGTTCATGGTAATAAAGTCGGGGAATTCTGCTACACAGGGACCGCACCAGGTTGCCCAAACATTTATGAGTCGAAGCTTATCCGAATGATTTTGCACCAGTTCCCTGACCCCCTGTGCATTTATACTATCAAGGCTGACGGGCTCTTTGGCCCATTCAATCCTGGCCTTATCTATCCAGCTGCTCTTTTCAGCCCATTTAATACTGCATCCGAAAACTTTTGTTGTGGGAACGGAAACCGGTTTGCCGGCCAGCAGGTCATCGATGGCATTCCTCGTATCCTTTTCAGTGGGAGTCTTGGTTGGTTTTTCAATATTGTCGATCCTTCCGCTATAGCGCAGGATTCTTTGTTTGTCAAAGATAAAAACATGAGGGGTAGCGATAGGTCCGTATGCCAGCGACACCTTTTCATTTTCTCCATCATACAGATATGGGAAATTAAATTTCTTTTCTTTCGCCCGGAGTTTCATTTCTTCAAACGAATCGCCCATATCTGTATATCCTAATTCATCCAGGTTAATGGAACTGGGGTCATTTGGCATAATGGCAATGACCGAAACATTTTTTGAAGCATAGTCATTCGTCAGCTGAATGATACGGTCCTCATACGCCTGGGCTGTCGGACAATGATTACAGGTAAACACAATGACCAGAATATCTGATTTTGCAAAGGAGGTGAGACTATAGGTTTTACCATCTGTGCCCGGCAACGAGAAAGGAGGAGCAGGTGATCCGATGGGTAAAGTCGGATGATCGCTGGAAAACATGAAATACAAACCTTCATTTTTATCCTCCTTACCCAATGCGCTAAACAAAATCAGGCTGCAAACTATTAAAAGGCTGGCTTTCATTCTTTGATATTTACAGGTTTTCAATCAGGCAAAACCGTGTAAAAGGTAATTATTTTTGAAAAAAGTTGACACCCGCGGGGGAAATAAAATATTGTTTGTAGTAGGATTGACGTAGTAATCTTTACACTTTAGTGTATTTGTTTCAATATGAAGTAGAGCAGATGTAGCATAAAGAATGGAATTTGTTTTAAAGGAACTACATTTATAATATAAAAACCGATTGCTCAGCCAAAATTTATTTTATGACATCCAGAAGAGTTTTTATTAAATCTGCCTCCGTTTTATCAGCCGCCGTATTTGTCAAAGGTCCGCTGAAAGCCTTTGCTCCGGCGCCACTGATCGGCCTTCAGTTGTATACAGTAAGGGATGCGATGGAAAAAGATCCGGAAGGGACGCTTGCAAAGGTAGCACAGATCGGGTTTAATTCGGTGGAAAATGCAACCTATACGGGGTCTGAAAAATTCTACGGTATGGATGCCCAAACCTATAAAAAGGTTTTGGCCAACAATGGTCTGGTTTCACTTAGCGGTCACTACCGGCTTGGTGAAGAAATGGTAAAGGGGGCACCCCAGAATGGTACAATTCTGCACGACTGGCAGAAAGCCGTTGACGATGCTTCGGCTGTCGGACTGAAATATATGGTATGTGCCTATTTATCTGATCAGGAACGTGGCAGCCTGGATCATTATAAACAACTGGCCGATATATTTAATAAAGCCGCCGAGACATGCAAAAAATCGAATATTCAGTTCTGCTATCATAACCACAATTTTGAATTTGAAGTGCAGAATGGCGTATTTCCTTACGATATATTGTTGGACAAGACCGATAAGGATCTCGTGAAAATGGAAATGGATCTGTATTGGATTAAAAAAGCGGGACAGGATCCCCTCGCATTATTCCAAAAACATCCGGGCAGGTTTCCGCTCTGGCATATAAAAGATATGTCGAAAGAAGCAGATCAGACTTTTACGGAGGTCGGGAACGGTATCATTAATTTCAAGGCTATATTTCAGCATAAAGACGAGGCAGGTATGAAATATTTCTTCGTGGAACAGGACAAATGCCCGGGTTCTCCTTTCGACAGTATTTCTCAAAGCATAAAATTCATCAAAGCAAACCTGGTTTAATTGTTAATTGTCTAATTGTTAATTGTTAGCACTGGCATTAATGGAAAAATATTTCGTTATAGAACTAAATAGAATCATTGATCATTGACAATTATCAATTGACAATTATAATCGTTTTTACATGAAGCAACTGCTAACGATTTTGCTACTTATTAATTTTCTTACTTCCTATTCCCAGCAAAATCCGGTTGGTATTTTTGAAGGACACGGAGATATTGGGAAAAATGTAAAGCCCGGGACAGCGACATATATTCCGGGAACAGGACAGTATATCATTTCAGGAGCGGGATATAATATCTGGGCCGACCATGATGAATTTCAGTTTGTATGGAAGAAAATAAAAGGAGATTTTATTATTTCTGCAAAAGCGGAATTCCTGGGAAACTGGGTCGACTATCATCGTAAGATTGGGGTAATGGTACGTAAATCATTAGAGGGGAATTCAGCTCATGTGAATACCGTGGAACATGGTGACGGGTTAACATCTCTACAGTTTCGCAGAACAGCAGGGGCGGAGACTGAAGAGATCAAATCAAAATTAACTAAAGCTAATATTATCCAACTGGAGCGCCGGGGAAGTCAATATATTATGCGGGCAGCGATATATGGTGAACTTTTTACTACAGATACGATTTCCAATATTGAATTGGGAGATGAAGTATATGTTGGATTGTTTGTAGGCTCGCACAATGCAGATGTGGTGGAAACTGGTGTATTCAGTAATGTTCGTATGACGATTCCATTTAAAGGCGTGGCAGATGGAAATACGGATATGACATTAGGAAGTAATCTGGAATTACTTGAAATCGCTTCAGGGAAACGGGATATAGTCTATACGGTTCCATATTCTATTCAGGGGCCGAATTGGATGCCAGATGGCGGGAGCCTTGTATTTAATGATTATAAAGGGCGAATTCTTCATTTTGATCTTTCCTCAAAAACTGTTTCGCCCATCAATACCGGAACGGTTAACAACAATAATAATGACCATGTAATTTCATTCGATGGTAAAATGCTGGGCTTAAGTAGTAGTGTAAGTTCCCTGGGTGGTTCAATAATTTATACAGTTCCTATTACTGGTGGAACACCCACACAAATAACGCCGAAAGGACCCTCTTACCTGCACGGATGGTCTCCCGATGGAAAATTTCTTGTATTCTGTGGTGAAAGAAATGGAGAATTTGATGTTTACAAGATTCCCTCTGGTGGCGGGCAGGAAAGCAGACTTACAAATACCAAAGGATTGGATGATGGTCCGGAATATTCACCTGATGGAAAATATATTTATTTCAATTCGGTCCGTTCCGGATTGATGCAAATCTGGAGAATGAAGCCGGATGGCTCAGATCAGGAACAGGTGACAAATGATAACTTCAATAATTGGTTTGCTCATATCTCACCGGATGGGAAATGGATAGTTTTTATTTCGTTTCTCAGAGAGGAAGTACAACCCGGTATTCATCCACCTTACAAAAACGTTTATATTCGTTTAATGCCTTTTGAAGGCGGGCCTGCAAAAGTGATTGCCTATCTATATGGCGGTCAGGGAAGTATCAATACACCGTCCTGGTCGCCCGATAGCAAACGGGTAAGTTTTATAAGTAATTCAGACATGAGCGGATATTAAATCATCGTATGATATATTTGAAAAGGCATATCATATAATTGAAAATAAAACGATTCTGCTTATGAAATTGCAGGTTTCCACAACCCTTCTTTCATTTTTTATTCTACCTTGTTTTTCACAGCATGCCCAGATAGGAATTTTTGATAACCAGCAGGATATTGGATACGTTAAAATAGCCGGTTCGTCTTCATATGATGAAGCTACTCAGGGCTACACTGTAAAGGGATCGGGAGGCAATATCTGGTTTAATGAAGATCAGTTCCATTTCGTTTATAAAAAGATTTCAGGAGATTTTATTCTTACGGCAGACTTTGCGTTTACAGGTGATACAGCGGGAGCTGTTGGCCATCGAAAGATTGGATGGATGGTCAGAGAATCTTTGGCTTCAGATGCAATGAGCATGAATGCCTGTGCACATATTGATGGATTGAATGCCTTACAATGGAGAGAAATGAAGGGTGCATTTATGCAGGATCCGCAAGGCGAGATTTTTTCTGCCAAAAAAGGTTTGCAAACCATGCAACTTGAGCGAAAAGGGAAAACGCTCATAATGCGAATGGCGAATCGGGGAGAGCCATTGCAATTAGTAGGTAAACATGATTTAAATGATTTGAAAGATACAGTGCTGGCCGGATTATATATATGTGCACATGATTCCAGTGTCCTGGCATCAGCCCGCGTATGGAACGTCCGTATTGATCATCCCGTCGAAAATCCTTATCAGCCCAATCCACAACTGGCAAAACCTGCACCTCGCGAAATTATGGGCAGCCGTCTTGAAATCGTTGATATCGCGAACGGAAACAGAAAAGTTATTTATGAATCGAAAGGTCGGTTCGAAGCGCCAAACTGGATGCCGGATGGCCGGAAATTATTATACAATGATCATGGTTCGCTTTTTATAATTCCAATAGATGGGGGAGTGCCTGAAAAATTGAATACAGGATCAGTTTCGAAAATTAATAATGATCACGGAATTTCCTTTGATGGGAAAACCATTGCTATCAGCAATTCAAGGGAGGGTTTGCCCGGAGGCGGATCATCTGTATATGTGCTTCCGCTGTCAGGAGGTGAACCGCGCCTGCTTACGGAACAAACGCCCTCATACTGGCATGGCTGGAATCCGAATAACAGGGAAGTTTGCTTTGTTGCGCAACGTGGAAGTAAAATTTTCAATCTTTATAAACTCAATCTAAACGGAGGTAAAGAAGTTCAACTGACATTTAATACTAAAGGGCATGTTGATGGTCCTGAATATTCTCCCGATGGAAAGTTTATTTATTACAATGCAAATCCTACCGGAACTATGCAAATCTGGCGAATGAAACCCGATGGTTCAGGTAATGAACAAATAACTTTTGATCAGTATCACAATTGGTTTCCGCATATATCACCGGATGGGAAATGGATTGTTTTCATTTCCTTTCCTCCGGATATAGATCCCAATTCCCATCCCTCATATCAAAGAGTTATGCTTAGGTTGATGCCTGCATCGGGCGGAGCTCCAAGGGTTCTGGCATATTTGTTTGGAGGACAGGGAACATTGAATGCTCCATCCTGGTCACCTGATAGTAGACGACTGGCATTTGTAAGTAATTCGGATAAACCCTAATTGAATGTTATACTAACCTGCAGTCTTTTTCTTTTTCCTTTATGAATTTTCAAAGGTGGAGCCTCTTTTATCAGTCGCATGATTTCTGCGTCGTGAACAGGTGAAATCGATTTTTCAATTTTGAATGAAGACAATTCACTTTTCTTATTCACCACAAAAGAAATTACTTCTTCACCCTTCAATACAGAATCCGCGGTTTGAATTTTTTTATGGGAATCAATGTAATTTCTGAATGCATCCCATCCTGATACCTGAGCAACATTTTGAGTGTCCGGTTTCGTAATCGAAGATGTAATATCCCTCTTTTTTTCAGTTCCGTATCCTACAATGGTCACTTCATTTAATGATGTAGATGCGGGTGTCAGTTGAATAATATTTGTATAAGAACTGTCAGAATTTAGTCTTTCTGAAAATGATTCGTAGCCAGCTGAATTTATTATTATCTGGTTTGCAAATTCGGGATCAATTGCATAAAGTTTAAAGAATCCTGCATGATCTGTTATCGCGCTCTTTTTTGCACCCTTTATGGAGACTGCTGCGTTCGGGATGGGATTCCCTTTTTCATCGATAACAACTCCCTTTATATAATTTTCAGGGGCGCTTTTATATGTTGATCTGGCCATTGCCTCATCCCTGACTACCACCTTATTCTTTTCATTATCCGTGATCCTGGGTGACTGCCCAATATTTTTTGCAACTGAAGTTAACGTGTCCGATTCCCGAGTCGTATCAGATGAGGTTTTGGATAAATAAACGGTCGGATGATCATCTCGTTTTTTAATCAGGGAATCCTGTGTTTTATCCTGACTCAAGGATGATACATTCTTTTGAACCGATTTTTTTTTAGCGTCCGCCAGTTGATTAAATGCCACAACCTCTTTATCTGATCCGGAGTTTGCAGCCAATGGTATGGGTGATGATTTAACTGATGTGTCAGGTGCCTTGATCGCCTGTAAAACGACCCGTTTTTCCGAATTGCTGTCTTTCTGAATCGATTTTGCGATCTCTGACCTGCGCGTATTATTATTAATATAAGTGAACGTAAGTACACCTATCCCTATAATAAGTACAATTGAAGCGGCAATCTTCCAGATTGAAAATAAGGAGACAATTCCGGATTTGCGGCTTTTTTCCCTGATACGCTTTTCAAGACTTTTTTGCAGATCTTCCAGACCTGACTCAAAGGAAGCCGGATGATTTCTGCTTTCCTCAATTCCCTCAATGGCATCAGAGAGAAAAGGATCTTCCAGCGCCGCTTTCTCCAGGGCCTGCATTTCCTGTTCGGAAAATTGTCCGTCCAGGTACCTGCGAATATCTTCCGCTGAATATTTAATATTATCCTTTTCCACTTTCATTTTAATATCCGTAGAAGTGTTAATCCGATTTTATATTTTTATCCATACAATTTTTTAAATTTCTCCTCGCATTCTGAATCAGGCTTCGCACTTTGCCCCAGTCTGAATGAGTTATTCCCGCAATTTCCTTGTAGCATTTTTCCTGAAAATAAAAAAGACGGACAGACTGCTTTTGATCGGGCGAAAGTGTATCTATACATTTTTCAAGCTGATTAAAGTGCTCTTCTTTGTCAAATTCTCCGTTAAGATGCAGGTTTTCGGCCAATTGCATAATATCGGGGTCCGGGACCAGATGCAGCTGTTTTTGAGATCGCAATTGCATAAGGCAGTAATTTTTGGTCACCATATATAGCCATCCCTTAAAATGAACGACTTCATGCTTCAATAGTTTGGATACCAGTTCTTCAAAAACCGCCATCACCGCATCTTTAGCGGCTTCTGTGTTTTTCAGATATTTAAAACAAACAGCATACAGCAGGTCCATATAGCGCTGATATAGTTCTGCCAGTACCCGGATGTCACCGTTTTTTTTATACAAGTGGACCAAATCCTGATCCGTCGCCGCTGAATTCCTTAAATCTTTTAGAAAAGCCAATGATTTACCCGCTTTATATAAGTGTTGGGCTATGGAAAAATAATAAATCCGGGAGAATAATCTTCTCCCGGACTCATTTATAAGGGCAGATGAGGAATTATTTACTGCACTTTGAGAACTATACCTACCTGGAAATTCGTAATATCGAATCCGAACTCAGTATTGAAGCCAAACGATGGAGTAATAAAATAGGAAGCTCCCGCGAATGCGCCGAATGCCGGTATTACTTCGTCATTGGCGGTATTATTGTTAATATCGTTATAAGTATAATGGTGAAACCCAAGGCCGGCCGAAAAGCCACCGTAGGTATCCAGTCCGGGCACTTCCCATCCATAATGCCAGGCTGCTCTGCCCGCAGTTACAAATGTGTTTGATTTGGAAGAGTAGCCATTGCTGGCACTGGATGAGAAAGATCCTCCAATTTCCGGTCCTAATGTTATGACGCCCGGACCCGCCTCCCAAAGCCCGTATTCCGCAGCCACTTTGAAACCAAACGCCGTTCCGTAGCCCTGGGCCTTATAATCGGCACCAACGCCGACTCCCATATTCACTAAAATACTGCCGATCTGCATGGGCGACACACCAGCCGTTGTGCCCGAATGTGTGGCTTGGGAAAAAACATTTTGAACAAAAAAAGTACTGAATAATACTGCTAAAGGGACGAAGACTTTCTTCATATTGATAATTTTAGTCATTAAAATCAGGGTTGTTTACTAAAATAAAAAGGGCCAGGATAGAAATCCAGCCCATTTTAAAATCCAATATCCTATGAAAAACCATAATAATATTTGCAAGACATATACCAAATTGAAATATAAAGGACGATCTCAAAAGATTTAACGTTTAAGTGGTAAGGATCAGTAACTTATGGTGCAAAATAGAAATTTTATCCCAACGCAATACTTAAAGAAAACAAAAATTATGCCCCCCGGTTCTTATTTGGGGAATTTTAATCCCGATTCCTTGTGGATTCAAATTACTCGGCATGATTTTTTTGATATAACTTGGGTTCCCGTTTTTAAATTTTGACCAATGGACACAAAATTAGATGAGAAAGAGCAACTATTCGAAAAGGATAATTTGTCGGGTGAAAATAAAGGGCCCCTTATGCCGAATCAACGGGGAAGGTTCCTTACAGCCTCCTCACTTCAGGGAGATAAAGTCGTCAATTCGCATGGCGAACATCTGGGAGAGATTAAGGAAATAATGCTGGACCTGGAATCCGGGAAGATTGACTATATCGTAGTAGAGTTTGGAGGATTTCTTGGATTGGGGGTAAAATATTTTGCCATCCCTTTCAGGCTACTCAAACTGGATGCTGCCAACAGACTATTTGTCTTTGAACAGACCAGGGAAGTACTCGAAAAAGCTCCAGGCTTCGATATGGATCACTGGCCTGACACAAATCTGCATTTTGATGATGTCTATAGTTACTGGCGTTTTATTTAATCAATATGTGGGAAGAAAAAAATAATACACTATTCAAAAAGTTTAAGTTCCGGAATTTTTCGGAAGCCTTTGCTTTCATGACCCGCGTTGCCCTGGAAGCCGAAAAAATGGACCACCATCCCAGATGGACTAATGTTTACAACGAAGTGGAAATCTGGCTGAACACGCATGATGCCGGAGATATTGTAACAGACAAGGACCGGAAACTGGCTAAGAAGATAGATGATATTAAGGCTTAAAGCACAAAGCCTAAAGCTTAAAGCCATAAACCAATTAACAACTACGGTCAACAGTCATCCGTCAACCAAAAATATCAGGCTTTAACGACTTTAAGAACTTCAAGCAATCCGTTTTTAACATTGAATTCAATGATCCGAACTTTGCCTTTGTACCCGTTATATAATACGGTGGGCACTTCGATCCATACACTGCGGTTTGTTTTGCCATTTAATGTGCAAGTGGCAATCATCTGCACTTTATCATCTCCGGTTTTGCGTTGCTTAAAAACTGCTTCGATATCTGTGTAAACGGGCACGTCCTGACTTTCTTCCATTTTATCGGGTTTATATCATTTCAAAACAGTATTTATACTTCTTTGAATTTCGAAATATAAAATTATTACAGGTTTATGTATTTCAAATTTAAAATTTATGCCTTACGCCTTATGCCTTACGCCTTACGCCTTACGCCTACTCACCCAATATTTTTTCCAATTCAATCATCACTGCTTTTACATGAGCCATATCTGGCTTTTTGTTTTTGTTTGTAAAAGGATCTGCTTCCAAAGCCCTCAGGTTACCTTCATCATCTTTTTCAAAAATCATTTCAATATTATCGACCGTACACAGGAACTGATATTTATAAGTGCTTACCCGCAGGTCAAAACTGATTTCCCGAGGATCCCCTTTATACATATAGTTTAAGGTAAAACTTTCGGACATGAAACGAAGTTAATCATTGGTTTCCGGTTGGGAGCGTCCTAATGGTAAACCCTTAATTGCGTTAACAACAACAAATTATGTATTACTTATTTTATGGATGGTACGTAAGGGTCAATCAATGGGGGCTGAGCTGAAAAGGCCCGAATTTGAAGAATTCTCTATATAAACATTTCGCATCCGAACCCGATTTGCCTATAATTGAATATACCCTGAACTTTATATCGAAATGTACGTTTATCATTCCCATTCTATCAAATTACAACTAAAATGAAAACAAGTATTGGTATTTCAGATGCAAACAGGAAGACAGTTGCAGAACAATTGAGTAAAGTTCTGGCTGATGAATTTGTACTTTATACGAAAACACTGAACGCACATTGGAATCTTGAAGGTCCTGATTTCCATTCTGTACACCTGTATTTTGAAGAGTTATATGAACAATCTGAAGAATTCTCAGATTCTGTTGCGGAAAGAATCCGTCAGTTAGGGCACTACGCTCCCGCAACTTTAAAAAAATTTCTTGCGCTGACACACCTCACAGAAGAGCTTACGGGCGGAACAGGCAGTCAGAACCTGATCAAAAATCTCCTGGCGGATCATGAGAGTATCATCGAATTCCTCCGTGGAAATATCAATGAATTTGATGAAGCACATAAAGACGCTGGAACCGCTGATTTTATAACCGGACTCATGGAAAAGCACGAAAAGACTGCCTGGATGCTGCGCGCTCATCTTAAATAAGCTTAAAGCCTGATATTAATGTGGCGAATGTGGAATTGTAGAAAATGAAAAATGTGGGAATTGAATGGGGAAATGATAATTTGAAAATGTATCTGAAATATTTCCGCAAAAAGGAGTCTGGCAGAGTCAGTAAACTAAACTGTGTTTTTGAGCTTTAAGCAGCCATATATTTGTTTTTCTGATGCTATAAGTCTTAGACATTTCTAGTAGGTACTGGATATAATTCTCATTTTCTCACATTGTCATTTCCCCATTCAATTCCCACATTTTTCATTTTCTACAATTCCACATTCGCCACATTAAATGGAGATTCATTTCTCAAAAAGCGATCCCCCTTATTCAATTTTCTACCAGATAAATAGACTAATTCTTGGGTTTTATCCCCCTCCCGGCGGCATTTTGATCCATTTTCTTTTTTCGTTATGGTTAGTTTCTAATTTTATTACAGGTTCAATTTGTTTTAGATGAGCATAAATCCCAGTAATAGTCAGTATCGCAGAATTATTATCCGTCGGGGAAATGAATACATTTTATTCAAAACGGATGATATTGCCTATTTCTTTCTGGAGAATAAGACCTGTTTTATGGTCGACCGGCACCAGGGAATTAAATATTTAATCCCAAAGACATTGAGGGACCTCACGATGGCCCTGGATCCGGCTGATTTTTACAGGATTAATAAAAAATATTTAGTTCACATCGAGTCTCTCCGCAAATTTAAATTATGTGTGGCAGGCAGGATTGAAGTGGAGCTATATCCCGCTCCAAAAGAAAAGGTTTTTATCAACCAGGTCAGAATGCAGGATTTCAAAAAATGGGTTACTAAAGGAAGCAATGAACAGGAAGTTCCTTTATTCGAAGATATTTTGGAACCCCAGAATGGGTATTCCGATTACTAGTTTTATTTTCTCATGTGACCGCGGGTGGTTTCCACCACCTGCTATTTTTTAAATTAATTTGTTTTCTTTGGCAGTGCGAATCGCATCTGCTTTAGAATGAACATTCAACTTCGCATAGATATTTTTGATATGGCTTTTAACCGTCTCATTATCTATAAATAACTCATCGGCAATTATTCGCCTGTTTTTCCCCTTTGCAATTTCTTCCAGTATTTGTGTTTCTCTCCTCGAAAGGGGCGAATGAGAATTTCTTTGAAAAGACCGGATTACAAGCTGCGCCACATTTGCACTCATGGATGCACCGCCCTGCATAATTTCTCTGATGGATTCCATAATCTTTACTGCAGAACTATTTTTAGTCAGGTACCCGGAAGCCCCATTCGTCAAAGCCCTGAAAATGATTTCCTCGCTATCGTGCACTGTACATATTAAAATAAGTACATGGGGTAATAAACTCTTTATTTTGGGAATAGCTTCTATTCCGGAAATACCCGGTAAACCAACGTCCAGCATAACCAGGTCAGGATTATCTTCCGTGAGTTTTTTGATTGCCTGTTCAGCCGTTGAATAGGTGTTTATTACCTGGTATCCTTGTTTCTCACCAATTAAGAAACGATAGCCTTCCCGGATGACTTTATCATCTTCAACAATTACAATCCGAACACTTGGTTCCTCCATTATATTTTAATATTTTATAAATTTCCATGAAATTCTGCAGAAGAAGCTCCCCCTTTATGGGGGATTTATGGACAAGTATTCATACACTAAAGTTACTTTATCTTTAAGATTATGGAGCTTGCGTAATATTTAAGATAGACGAATGGCTGATTCTTTATCCGGGCATATAATTCTTCGAAAATTCAGATGGGTATTTATTGCCTGTCTCGCCTCACCTTCATTCTTACCGGCGCAAAAATTCCATTTTCAGAATTATAATGTTCAGCAGGGATTGATTCAATCACAGGTAAGCGCTATCACCCAGGATCACTATGATAATCTATGGTTCTGCACACTTGGGGGAATTTCGCGGTTTGACGGAAAAGTTTTCACCAACTATAGTGAGACAGAAGGACTGATCAGCAACTATGCCAATACGATCATGGCCGATCATGATTCTAATATCTGGATAGGAACATCATATGGAGTTTCGAAATTTAACGGGTTGTCTTTTAAAAATATCCAGTTTTCGGATTCGATGGAAGGAAATATGGTTCGAACAATTCAGGAAGACGGATTACAAAGAATCTGGATTCTGGCAGGAGGCAAATTATTCCAAATTGAGAAAGGAGAAATTCCAACCCGGTATCCTGTTACGGGTTTGAACGAAAGACTGACTGCCATTCAGATAGATAAACAGGGTATGCTATGGGCGATAGTTTTAAATAAAGGGATTTTCAGATTGGAAAGTGAAGGCTGGAAAATGATTTTTCCACTAACTGAATTCGACGATAATGGAGTTTTCCAAAAAATGATTTTCGATCCTGTTGATTCGGGCAGAATCTTCCTGTTATCGTACAATGAAGTTTTTTCCGTTGATCAGGGTGCTATCAGCTCAAAGATCAAAGCAGTTAATCCGGAGAAGTTTACAAATATATTTCTGGACAAGTCGGACAATCTTTGGATTACATCTACAAAGGGACTCTTTCAATATTCCGACTCGGGGCTAATACCTTTTAATAATGCTAACGGATATGCCGGAACCAACACCACTGTAATTTATCAGGACAGGGAAGATAATTTATGGTTTGGAACAAATGGTACTGGTGTGTTCAGGTATTCTTCACAACAGTTTTTGATTTTCGATGAGTTTACTGCCGAGCGCAACCTGAACGTTATGCCGATGCTGGAAGATGGCGACCGGATCTATATTGGAACAGAAGGTGAGGGTTTATTTGTGTATGACGGTAAAGGAATTAGTCGTGTAAAGGGTATTTCAGATAATCCGGCTGATCAGAATATTATCAGTCTTAGTAAGGCAGAAGATAAGGGCATATATATTTTATCCAGCAGCGGTCTATTTGTAAAATATTCAGAAGGGAAAGTCACAAAAATTAATTTAGGTGTCATTAAAGGATGTATTCATTCGGTGGTTCCGGATGGAAGAGGGGGATTCTGGGTCAATTCCTGTTGGGGATTTTTCAATGTTTCATCCCTCGGAATAGCCACGCAGGTGCTGGATTCATATTCAGGCAAAAGTATAATGGTTTCCAATGACTCCCTGCTGGTGTCAACAGATAAAGGTCTTTATCTGATCGGAAATGATTTAAAATACAGGAAACTAAATGATCCTCTCCTTAATAAGGCGCATTATATGTCGCTTGCATCTTTGGGTAAATTTTACCTGCTGGCCACATCCAACATGGGATTCATTTTATATAACAATCAGAACGGAAAAATAAGACAGATCACAAGAAAAGACGGATTGAATGCCGATTTTGTCTACAGTTTGGTTACTGATAACAAAAATCAAATATGGCTTGGAACCGGAAGAGGAGTTAACAGAATTGTATTTGACACGACTACCGAGGCACTCCAGATCTCGAGTCTGTCTATACCCGGTGATATCTCATCTGCAGAATGTAACCAGGGAGCTGCCGTCTATGACAATAAAAATAATCTATGGTTTGGAACAGTTTCAGGTATTCTTAAGTTTATCCCTGATTCGGGACGGAAGCAAACTTACTTGCCTCCTTTGATCCTGCAGGAGGTGGAGGTATTTTCCAAGGACATACCTTCTAATCGATATGACGGTCTGATAAACAACTGGTACAACATTCCCAGAAATCTGACTTTGAATCACGATGAGAATCACCTTACTTTTTCATTCAGGTGTCCAAGTTATTTGCATGGTGAATCCATACTTTATCAATATCAGCTGGAAGGAATGGAAAAAGTTTATTCAGCACTTTCACCGAATCATTTTGTTGTCTACCCGGCACTCCCTCCGGGTCATTATACATTCAGGGCAAGAGCATTTTTGGAAGGTGTCGGTTTTTCAAAAGATAATGTTGAATTCAGTTTTGACATTAAAGCCGCATTTTATCAGACCATCTATTTTAAAATTCTTCTGCTTGTCCTGGTAATGGGATTGATTTTGTGGATCCAATGGTTCCGCCTTAGGATGCGCGTTAAACAAATGAATCATATTGAAGAAATTAAAAGGGAAGAAAATATTAAAGTCAGACAAACTGCTTCCGAAGATTTTCATGATGAAGTGGGAAATAGTCTTACCAGGATTCAGGTTCTAACGGATGTCTTACATACCAAACTGGGTAACGGACATGAAGAGGAAAAAAGAATTATTGGTCAGATCAAGGATAACGTGAGTGGTTTATATCAGGGTACCCGCGACATTCTCTGGGCGCTGAATCCAGAAAGCGATATCGTGAAAGAAATCGGACACAGGCTGGAGAGTTCGGGCATCGACCTCTTCGAGAATACGGGCATTTGTTTTACTTATGAAAATCTACTCGGACCTTCTGAAGAAGTAAAACTTCCCGGAAATTATAACCGCAATATCATGATGATATTTAAAGAAGCCATGAGTAATTCACTTAAACATGCACAGGCACGACATGTGAAATTAGTGATTCAAAAATCCAGCCTTCAGGAAATTCAAATTGGATTGGAAGATGATGGCCAGGGGTTCAATCAGTTGTTTATTAAGAAAGGTCACGGATTTCAAAACATGCTTAAAAGAGCAAACCGGATTAAAGCAATATTTACTATAAATAGTAAGCCTGGAGAAGGTGCCAGGTACGATTTGAGGATTCCGATTACGGCTTTTTGATATTAAGAATAAATCTCCTGTAATTCTTGAACGGACTGGTTTTGACGCAAAACCGCCATCGTAAACCTTCATAAACGCCTTATTTTGAAGAAATCAGGCCTTTATTCCAAAAAAAATGCATCAATAAACCACTGAACTAAACTATTGTGGTATCTTGTCGCCTATTAAATTGTATTGGAATGAAAATCTTTGTAGCCGGTCTGCCTTTCGCCGTTAGTGATCAAGAATTGCAAGAATTGTTTGAACCATACGGTTCCGTTGGTTCAGCAAAAGTTATTTTAGACAGAGAAACTCACAAGAGTCGTGGGTTCGGGTTTGTTGAATTTTCAAGTAATGAAGAAGCGGAGAAAGCCATTAAGGCCCTCGACGGCACCAGCCTGGAAGGAAGAACGCTTACTGTAAAAGTTGCTGAAGACAAGAATCCCGGCGGTGGTGGATCCCGTGGTGGTGGATCTAGCCGCGGCGGTGGTGGTGGATATAACCGTGACCGTAATCGGTACTAAGCAATCGCTTAGTTCGTTTTACGTCTAGAACTCAACGCCTTTTTGGTGGATGGTATATAGTAAAGAAAGATGGTTAAATCTTTTAACCTGTTTTCTATGCTGTATGCCATCCGTCTTTTTTACCCGGCCAACCTTCTGCATCTTAATTAATAAATTAATTCAGTATGCGTTTTGTTGTTTTGGCTATCGGTCTGTTTTTTATTACATCCGTTTCGAATGCCCAGAAACATTCGCGGGTAGAATACGAATCCGAAAAGGAAGTCAAACAAAAAGCCCTTAAGTTTATTGTATTTGGCGACTGGGGTCGAAACGGAGAGGATAATCAGACAGAAGTTGCTGCTGAAATGGGCATCGTCGCAAAAAAATTCAAACCTGAATTTATTGTTTCTACTGGCGATAATATTTATCCCAATGGCGTACGCAGTACAACGGATCACGGCTGGACCGCTTCCTTCGAAAATATCTATACTGCGCATTCACTTCAGACAGATTGGTACGTGGTGTTGGGTAACCATGATTACGGTGGTGATCCTCAGGCAGAAATTGACTTTTCAAAGGTTGACCGGAGGTGGAATATGCCTGCGCGATATTATTCTAAAACCTTTTTTATCGGCAACGACAGTACATTGGGTGTTCTGCTCATATTTCTTGATACCACACCTTTATTATCCGAATATTATAATAATGGGAAAACATTTGTAGAGGGTCAGGATACAGCAGCTCAAAGGATCTGGCTGGAAAAAACATTAAAAGAAGCGCCGGCAAATATTAAATGGAAATTCGTTTTTGGCCATCATCCGGTATATACGGGCGGGGGCAGGATGAAGGCACCCGAAACGGTTGAAATGAAGAATCTGTTTAAACCGATTTTTGAAAAATATCGTGTCAATGCATATATCTGCGGCCATGATCACAACCTTCAATATATTAAACCACCAGGATTCACTTCTTATTTTGTTTCGGGTGCCGGGTCCGAACTTTCAAAAACAGTTATTCATCCTGAAGGCGGCATTTATGCCAGGGCAGAAAATGGGTTCATGAATTTTAGCGTCTACGCAAATAAGTTGCAGGTCACCATTATAAGTTATACGGGGGAGCATTTGTATTCCACTACGATAGCGAGAGAATAGAGATAAGTATGAGAGTATGAGGAGTGTGAGAGTATAGGAGTAAATCTACTCACATTTCTATTATACTTCTTATCTGCAACTATTTAAACCAACTCTCACTCTTATACTCTTATACTCCTCTTACTCTCTATACTTATCTTAAATTTGCCGGTTCAACAATGGCAGTAAATCAAAAGCCAGGTTGGAAAGAACGGCTCACTGCTCTTCGGAACCTTCCTGCATTCTTTAAACTGGTCTGGGCTTCAAGCCCATGGATGACGGGGGTAAATGCCGGTCTCCGCCTCCTGCGCTCCGCTATTCCGGTTTCTTTTTTATATATCGGTAAGCTGATCATCGATGAAGTGATCATGCTGAATCGTCATCCTGGAAATGCTTCCACCAGTCATTTATGGACGCTGATCGGTTTTGAATTTTTACTCGCCCTGCTCAATGACGGACTGGGACGAAGCATTTCATTGCTGGATAGTTTATTGGGAGACCTTTTTGGAAAATTGAGCTCCGTCCGTATTATGAAGCACGCGGCCATACTCGACCTGGAACAATTTGAGGATCCTGTTTTTTATGATAAACTGGAAAGGGCCAGACAACAGACTACCGGAAGAACCATTTTATTGTCACAGGTTTTAAGTCAGGTACAGGATTTAATAACAATGGGATTTCTCGCTGCAGGACTCATCTTGTTCAATCCATGGCTGATTGCTCTATTATTCATAACGATCCTTCCCTCTTTTATTGGCGAATCATATTTCAATGATCAGACCTACGCCTTGAACCGCAGGCAAACTCCCGAACGCAGGGAGTTGGATTATCTGCGATACCTGGGCGCCAGTGACGAAACGGCCAAAGAGGTAAAAATCTTCGATCTCTCCGGTTTTATTATAGGCAAGTTTGAAGCCCTTGCAAATAAGTTCTATCTGACCAGCCGTAAAATTTCCATTAACAGATCACTCTGGGGATCGGGTTTTACATTGCTGGGAAGCCTGGGATATTATGGTGCATATGTTTATATTATTCTTGAAACGATTTCCGGCAAAATCAGTATCGGACAACTAACTTTTCTGGCAGGTACCTTCCGTCAGCTCAAAGCACTCATGGAATCCATCCTGACCAGGTTCACGGCCGTCTCCCAGGGTGCAATATACCTGAGTGATTTTTTTGATTTTTTTGAAATTAAACCTGCTATTACAACAACGAAGAATCCCCTTCCTTTTCCAAACCCCATTATTTCGGGCTTTGATTTTCAGGACGTGGGATTCCGTTACCAGCATGCCGAAAACTGGGCGTCCAGACATCTTAATTTTAAATTGAAGGCCGGTGAGAAGATTGCACTGGTCGGAGAGAATGGCGCAGGAAAAACCACCCTCGTAAAATTGCTGGCAAGACTATACGAACCTACCGAAGGCAGGATTCTTTTAGATGGGGTTGATTTGCGTTTATACGACATCGTTAGCCTGCGGCAAAATATCGGGATCATTTTCCAGGACTATCTGCGTTACCAGATGAGAGTGTCGGATAATATAGCCGTTGGAAATATTCTTCAGAAAGAAAATGAGCCTTTAATTATTTCTGCAGCAGAACAAAGTTTAGCAGCCGGACTGGTGAGCCGTTTTCCCGCAGGTTATGATCAGATGCTTGGAAAAAGATTTGAAGAAGGCATTGAGTTGTCGGGTGGAGAATGGCAGAAAGTAGCGCTTGCAAGGGCGTATATGCGTCAGGCACAGGTGTTGATTTTGGATGAACCGACTTCCGCCCTGGATGCACGCGCCGAATACGAAGTATTTCAAAGGTTTGCAGCCCTTACTAAAGGAAAGACCGCCGTACTGATTTCTCACCGGTTTTCAACGGTAAGAATGGCCGACAGGATACTGGTCCTGCAGCAGGGAGAATTGATTGAAAGCGGATCACACCAGCAGCTGGTAGATATGAATGGCAAATATGCAGAATTATTTGCGCTGCAGGCAAAAGGTTATCAGTAATATGGCAGACAAACAGAAAATATGTCCCAGGTGTAAGAAAGAATTCACGTGCAATGCCGAAAACATTGCTGCCTGTAGTTGTTCTCAGGTAGTTCTTAGTAATGAAACAAAATCATATCTCACAAAAACTTTTTTCAGTTGTTTGTGTACCACTTGTCTTTCAGAACTGAATTATTTGATTGGCCTTGAAAAGGAATATCCCTTTCCCGGAAGAGGAGGTGATTTAATTGAAGGCATCCACTATTATAAGGAAGAAGAATACAGGGTTTTTACTGAATTATATCTTTTATCACGCGGATTTTGTTGCAGAAGTGGATGCAGACACTGTCCTTATGGATTTAATAAAAGATGGGCTGAATGAATCTATTGTGATATCCTTTAGCTACATTCATTTTTTATAATGATATTGATGCATAATATGCGAATGGCCATTGAAAGATTATTTAGAGGGACGAAATTCGAAATTTATTTTTTTAAAAAAGTCTTTTGGCAACAAGACTTTTAAACTATTGGATGTGGGTGTGGGTAACCACTCTGCTTCCAAAACAGTTTCTTTATTTCCGTCATGTGAATATTATGGGGTTGATTTAAATAAAGATTATAATAACAACGATGAAGACTTTAGGGTCATGAAATGTTTTTATGAGATGGATCTTACAAATTTGGATTTTCATCTTATCCCAAATGACTATTTTGACGGCATTTGGATTGTTCATGTTATTGAACATCTGCATAATGGGGATAAAGTAATAGAAAATCTTATAGGGAAGCTAAAGGTAGGTGGCTATTTCTATATCGAGTATCCGGGATCAAGAAGCACAAAACTACCTTCAATGTATGGCACATTAAATTTTTATGATGATTTATCACATGTAAGACTCTATTCTGTAAAGGAATTGGAAGAATTATTTGTGAAGAAAGGTTGCAAAGTAATCAAGGGAGGAACCAGGAGGAACTTGTATTTCATTCTTATTTCTCCAATTAGAATATTCGGCCACTGGATTCGGGGTAAAAAATTAATCGGCAATATATTTTGGGACTTGCTGGGATTCGCAGAGTTTATTTATGTTCGCAAAGAACAAATATCAAAATGACAGAATAATTTGCGGAAGATTTTCTTATCCAGGATATACTGTTATCAAATTTAATACTTCCTTTAAAATCCGGAATTCCCGGTTTTTTGCATGTATAATTAGATTGATTTGATTTAAATCAATAACGGCTTGTTTATTCGGTTATCACGTAAGTAAAAACCCTTAGTACCTTCCCCTGGACTATTGATTTATAGTTTATTTCTTTATATTTAAGCTTCTTTATATTGTAGTTTCTTCTGACCCTTAAAATGTTCGAAAATGCGTATTACCAAAGCGTTATTAAGCTCACTAGTAATTCTATTTTTTCTTCTCTCTGTAAGTATTTCACAAACTTCTTGTAGTAAGACAGTAACTGAACATGATACCACTATTAAGAATATTCACGATACAACTATTAAAATCGTGAACGATACAACGATCGATACATTGTACAATCTAAATTACGGACTTGTTGCGTACTATAATTTTAACAATGGAAATTTGAATGATAGCAGTGGGAAAGGCAACAATATTACATTCAATAATGCAGTCGTAACGAGTGACCGTTTTGGCCGCGCCGGCAATGCTTATCAATTTTCTGGTGGGGCTTTTATGCAGGTGCCTAATAGTGTGTCATTGAGTCCATCACAAATTACATTGATGGCTATAGTTAAACTCAATGGATATTATACTGGTTATGCCTGGGCAAATGAGATTCTGATGAAGGGACCTGCTGATCAGGCCAACGGTGTATATGGCCTTAGAGTGCACCCGATTTCTTATGATTACACGACACAATTGGATACATCAAAAGAAATATTTACAGCTTTTTACGGCGATGGTGCAAATGCAGGTATTTTAGATTCATCGAATTATTTTTTACATAGTGGTGTCTGGAATACTGTAATTTATACTTACGATGGGTTTGTGAGTAAATTGTATGTCAACGGAACATTGACATCTACCAGGACTTCTCCGTTTGGATTTAATGTAAATACCAATGATTTGTTTATTGGCAAAACTGAAAATCCAACTTACCCTTATAATTTCACCGGATCAATTGATGAGATTCGGATTTATAGCAGGGCGTTATCACCGTTCCTTATTGGGAAGTTGAGTGCGCTGACTGAATAAATGTAGAATACTTCATCTCTGCCTGATGAAATTATACCACATTCTTCGGAGGTAGTGCGAAGGCTACTGCGTTATGCTCGAAGTGATTTTTATGGGAACCGTCGCAGAATGGCTTGTTTTGAGAAAGACCGCACCGACAAACGGAAATCACTTCCCTTCCTCCCAAATCATATGGGGCACCGGTCTTATCCACGATTACAAAATCCCCTTCTATTTTCAGCGATCCGTTGTCCTTAACCATAATTATTGTGGTGGCCATCTGCATTTTATTTAAGGCGCGAAAATAGGCAATTGCACCCATTTATCTGATCCTTCTTTATCTTTAATATGGAAACCAGATAATTTGTATGTTATTCAGATTTCAATTCTGTAAAATGTAAAAGAATCTTATGAGGAAATCTTTCATAACTAACCTGATTATTCTAACATTCATCAGTCTTTCATGTATGCCTGGTAAAAAACTTAAGATTGTTTTTTTTGGAGATTCGATTACGGAAGCCGGAGTAGGCCCTCACGGGTTTATAACTATTGACGACAGCCTGCTCAATCCCGGTGGCAGTTCCAATTATGATTTAATAGGTGCCGGTATTAGCGGAAATAAAGTGTATGATCTTTATTTCCGGATGGACGAAGATGTACTCAGTAAATCGCCCGATATCGTTGTCATCTGGGTCGGGGTAAACGATGTATGGCATAAGAAAATGGGAACGGGCACCGATGCGGATAAATTTGAAAGATTTTATCTGGCTATGGTCAAAAAATTTAAATCCGCTGGTGTCAGGGTAATTGTCTGCACACCGGCCGCTATTGGCGAAAAAAATGATTTTACCAATGAGCAGGATGGGGATATAAATAAATACTCGGATATCATCCGCAAGATTGCAGCTGACCAACATCTGACCCTGGTGGATTTAAGAATGGAATTTGAAAACTATGAAAAAACGAATAACCCTAAAAACCTGGACAGGAACATCCTGACACAAGATGGTGTTCACCTGAATAACGCCGGAAATATTTTTGTTGCCCATCTCATGGCTGAAGGAATCAAAAAAGCTGCTCAGGGCTGATTAGCCAATTTTGGAGATTCAGGTTTATGTATTTGAGGAATCCAGTAATTCCCTGATATAATAATCATGCATAGCATTTTAATACTGTTGTCATAGTAGTCAAAGTCTTTTAATTTGAATCCCGTCATATAGTCCCAGATATCATTCAGCCATCGCTGGTTGGACGGTTCAATCATAGCGGCAACTGCAAAAGGTCCGATAAAACTCAATGCCTCGAATTTTCTCGTTTTAATATCATCTCCTGCAAGTGTATATCCAGCTGAAATATTATCCGGATTTCCTGAAGTGGTTTCGCGTATCCAGTGGTTAATGGTATGAATCATTTCGTAGGAACGATTGTCGCCTGTAAAAAGATAGTCAGTTGCAATGCGCAAGGGAACACGACATGCATTATAGTTATAATATCCGTCATACCTCGATTCCAGGTATCCTGGTTTCGCTGGTTTTGCATGCCTGTTAATGTCAATTATGAAATCCGGAACAAGACCTGCATCCGGACTATACGCATTTATCAAATGAGAGAATAAAGTATAATTCCTGTCGACAACTTTTTTCCATTGTTCATCTCCTGTTGCATACATGAATGACTTACAATGTAAAGGCATAAAATCAGATGAACGCATATCGTAATAATCTTTACTGTCCGATTCGACTGCATCGCTGAGCAGAATACTATAAGTGTCCCTGTTGATTTCCTTTTTCATAATATCCAGTATCATTTTTCTGGCCGAATCAGTATAATTGAATTCGCCATCGGATCCCCATTGTTTATCTGCCAGCAATAGCGCAAATGCAATATCCATATCACCATCCGTAGCAGATGTTGTATCCTTATTTTTGTTGTCAGCCAGTTGAGACCACGCCATCAGCGTTGTTTCAGGAATGCTTGGATGGGCAATTACATAGTTGAAGAGCTGATCGAATATTTTCTGCGCATCAGGGTCGGCACCTGCCATCATTGCGAGTATAATCATTCCATATCCCTGTCCTTCGGAAACGCTTTGGAATTTGGTTCCCTCTTCTTCAAAAAATACAAACGCCTGGTGCGTATCTGCTACCTGGTGGATATATTGTTTTTTCCAACTCTTATAAAAATCCAGCACCTGCGAATCAATTATTTCCTGTGGTAGTCTGTTTGGTTTGATGGTCCCTTTATGATAAGAGCTGTGTTGCGGAAATGGAAAATGCGCCATTTGCGGGAAGCATTTAATTGCCAGAAAGATAAGGACGAATATTGCAAAGAGGCATCTCTTCATACATACATAACGTTTTACATGGAAAGCTGTTGCCGCTAATTCAATTATCTTTGCGGCATGCACTACGTATCTGCAGAGGGCCTTGGGAAGTCTTACGGAATTAAACCACTTTTTAACAATATATCCTTCAATATCGAATCCGGCGATAAAATAGCACTGATTGCGAAAAATGGTACCGGGAAAACGACCCTGCTTAAAATTCTTGCGGGGAAGGAAAAAGCAGAAGCAGGGAAACTCTGGATATCAAAAGATATAAATGTTGTTTTTTTTGAACAGGATCCCCAATTCCAGGAAGAACTTTCCCTATTAGACAATATTTTCCATCATCCGAATCCGGTTACAACTGCTATCAAATCCTTTGAGGCGGCCAGCGAAACG
This sequence comes from uncultured Bacteroidota bacterium, assembly GCA_963730425.1. Lineage (GTDB taxonomy): Bacteria > Bacteroidota > Bacteroidia > Chitinophagales > Chitinophagaceae > Puia. The sequence goes on from CAVSRV010000001.1 coordinate 176,826, forward strand.
GAAGATACGGAGGCTCTTATGGAATGCATTGAACAGATGGACCATCTAAGCGCCTGGGATTTTGATGCGAAGGTGAAACAGATTTTCAGCAAACTGAATATTGACCATCTGGTTCAGCCGGTGAAATCGCTGAGTGGGGGACAGCGAAAGAGAGTGGCCCTTGCCCGCACGCTGATCGATATAAGTTTTGGAAGCCGGGAAGCTTTCCTCATCATGGACGAGCCTACGAACCATTTGGATATTGAAATGGTAGAATGGCTGGAAAACTATCTGAATCAGCAGAATATTACCCTGCTGGTAGTATCTCATGACCGTTATTTCCTGGACAATGTTTGTAATGAGATATGGGAAATGGATCGCAGTGAGTTATTTACTTACAAAGGTGATTACGAGAATTACCTGGAAAAAAAATCTGCACGCATTGAATCGGATCTGGCCAGCATTGATAAAGCAAAAAATCTATATCGAAAGGAGCTGGAATGGATGCGCAAACAGCCGAAAGCGAGAACCACAAAATCAAAAAGCCGGCAGGATGCTTTTTATGTTGTCGAATCCAAAGCAAAACAAAATCTCGATGAGCAGCGGCTTACCCTGGAAATGAAGATGAGCCGCCTGGGAGGGAAAGTTGCTGAACTTAAAAAAGTAAATAAGAGTTATGGAGACAAAATTATTCTGAAGGGATTTGACTATACATTCAAACGGGGGGATCGCATAGGTGTTGTCGGAAAAAACGGAGTGGGCAAGACTACTTTCCTGAATATGATTCAGGGGATCGAACCGCCCGATAGTGGAAAGGTTAATATAGGCGAAACTGTTGTATTCGGTAACTATTCGCAAACAGGTCTTGTAATAAAAGAAGACATGCGGGTTATCGAATTTGTAAAAAATATCGCGGAGCATTTTCCACTTGCTGATGGAAGTTCTTTGAGCGCTGCCCAATTTCTGAATCTGTTTTTGTTTCCTCCGGATAAACAATACACTTATATTTCTTCATTAAGCGGAGGTGAAAAAAGAAGACTTTTTCTGTTGTCAATCCTTTTTCGAAATCCCAATTTCCTGATACTGGATGAACCTACCAATGATCTCGATCTGCCAACACTCGCGGTACTCGAAAATTTTTTACTGGATTTCCAGGGTTGTCTGGTCATGGTGTCACACGATCGTTATTTTATGGATCGCATGGTCGAACATCTTTTTGTATTTGAAGGAAATGCCGTGATCAGGGACTTCCCCGGCAATTATGGTTTATACCAGCAATGGCTAAAAACAAAGGATGAACCTGAAATGCCAGAAGTAAAAGTTGTTCAGCAGCCAATCAGTAAAGAGGTATTGGTTGCTACTCCTGTTAAAGCAAAACTTTCGTATAAGGAAAAGCGAGAGCTCGAACTTCTCGAAAAGGAAATTAGCGATCTCAATAAAGAAAAGGACCAGATTACAGCTAACCTGCATGATACCACGATAAATTTCGATACGATTCAACAACTTTCCCGACGGTTTACCCTGGTAACCGAAACACTCCAGTCGAAGGAATTCCGCTGGCTCGAGCTAAGCGAAAAGGAAGAGGCTACGAAAGTGTGAGAGTGTGAGAGTGTGAGAATATGAGAGTGTGTTTAGAAATTTACTCTCACATTCTCACACTCTCACACTCTCACACTAATCCAGATTTTTCCCTTATTTTAGTAGTCTACATTCAACCTAAAACAACGATATGCCTGCCGAACTTACCCCGGTTGTATTAAAAGACAACCTTGCAAACCCCGCACCGCTTGGATTATTTGGATTTGGAATGACCACTGTTTTATTAAACCTCCACAATGCAGGATTCTATGAAATGAATTCTATGATACTGGCCATGGGACTCTTTTACGGAGGACTGGCGCAGGTCATTGCAGGCATTCTTGAATACAGAAAGAATAACACATTCGGAATGACGGCCTTCATCTCATATGGCTTTTTCTGGATCTCCCTGGTGGGCCTCATTTTTATGGGTAAATGGGGTTGGATAACGGCGACTCCTGGTACGGCACTGGTCGCCTATCTGATTATGTGGGGCATTTTTACATTATTATTATTTTTTGGAACACTCAGAATAAATAAAGCACTCCAGTTCGTGTTTGGTTCTTTAACGATATTATTTTTCCTGTTGGCTATCGGGGACGCAACAAAAAATGAATCCATTACAAGACTTGCAGGATTTGAAGGAATTGTATGCGGCGGATCAGCCATTTACACAGGCATCGCCAACCTGCTTAACGAGGTTTACGGATATACTGTTTTGCCATTGGGTCCGGTGCGCAAATAAACCTGCAACGACATTCTCCGTTTTTTGTTTACCTGGCATAAGAGATGCAGGATATGGTTTAATTTTGCAGCATGGGCAATAGGAAGGATCAGCAAAATCCGGCTAAAAATATCGTGATAGTAGGAGGGGGCTTCGGAGGTATCAATCTTGCACTTCAGTTAAAAAACGATCCCGATTTTAATATTACTCTGGTTGATAAAAACAATTACAATTTTTTTCCTCCGTTGATCTACCAGGTGGCTACGGGGTTTTTAGAGAATTCAAATATCAGTTATCCATTCCGAAAATTGTTCAGGAAATATCCCAACATCCAATTCAGGATGGGTGAGCTTATTAAAATTGACCCGGCTGCTCACACTGTCCGGTTGAATAATGGGGAACTTTCATACGACTTCCTTGTATTGTCCATAGGAGCCGAATCAAATTATTTCGGTTTGGAAAATATCCGCAGGCATGCCATACCGATGAAAAATGTAAATGACGCATTGGAAATGCGCAATACATTACTTCAGAGGTTTGAAGTGGCTACCATCACCCATGATCCTCTGTTAAGAAAAAAATTGCTGAATGTTGTTATTGCCGGCGGAGGTCCTACGGGTGTTGAAGTTTCCGGTATGCTGGCAGATCTTCGCGTGCATAGTTTTTCCAAGGACTATCCATCCCTCATGGGAAGTGGTGCACAAATATATCTTGTCGATGGAGGTACAAAACTGCTCGCACCAATGAGTGCCGCTTCGCAGAAGGATACATTTGATGCGCTCACAAAAATGGGTGTGATCATAAAATTGCAGACGCAGGTGAGAGACTTTGTTGACGACAAAGTTATTTTATCCAATGGGGAGGTAATCGAGTCCAGGAATCTTATTTGGACAGCTGGTATTTCTGCCATGATAATCGATGGAATGCCAGCGGCCTGCTATGGAAAAGGTAAGCGCCTGATCGCAGATCCCTATAATAAAGTAATTGGAGTAGAAGATATATATGCAATTGGCGATACCAGTTTGCAAACTCACGAACCAGGATATCCGAATGGACATCCACAACTGGCACAGACTTCCATTCAGCAGGCGAAATTATTGGCAGAAAATTTTAAATCTATGGTTAATGGTAAACCCCTTAAACCATTTCACTATAAGGATCTGGGAACAATGGCTATTATTGGAAGAAATAAAGCTGTGGCGGATCTTCCTCACAATATCCATTTTAAAGGATTTATTGCCTGGTTCTTGTGGTTGTTCATTCATTTAGTTTCATTGATCAACTACCGCAACCGGATTAAGACTCTTTTTAATTGGACAATTGCCTATCTATATAAAGATCAGTCACTCCGTTTTATAGTGAGACCCGGACCAGATCCCGATGAAAATTCCTGATCTTCAATTCGAATTCCAATGCTTTTCAATGATATCGGGTACCCGGGACCCCATCAAATGACCAAATTGACCTCTTTCGGGTTTTATTCCCGATTTCATTTGAAAAATATTTTGTTTTCATAAAATAATTTTTACTTTTATGCGCAGCGACAAGCTGAATTCCCCCGCGTTTCCTTACGAGCATTATTCGGCTAATGTTTTACGGTCCTGCGATCTGTGATCCATCCCTTTGAATCTATTTTAATTAGTATTAAACAGATCAACCGATGGAGTTAACGAGCAAGACCTCTGGCCTGGATGAAAAATTAGACGGATTATTATCACTGTTAATGCATGAAGTTGAAGATGTGCCTGCGATTCCGCTAAATGATTTTTATAATCGTTATGGTGATTTCTTCGGTGAAGAATTGCACAATCTGCAGGAAATTCTTTTTGAAGACGGATTTGTGAGATGTTTCGTTGGTCCGGAAGGGCTTGAAATGGAAATCACTCATAAAGGAATTGGGTTTATGGCCAAAGGTGGCTATTCACGCGCGATCAGGGAAGAAATGGTTAGTCATGATGATGCCTTACGTACCCGGAAAAATAACCGGATATTACATATTATTATTACTATTTGCTTTATGACTGCGATAGCAATTTGCATTTATCTTCACCAAAAAACAGACTGATATTCTTTTATGCAGCCTGACTATCCAGCTCCCATTTGTCATATTTAGGAATTTATTTTAACAAGGTTTTGAACATCCAGAAACCTATACTGTACATTTGAATATGAAACGAATTCTCATACTGGCAGTAATTATATTATTTGCCTCAGCTTCCCGGGCACAGGGCACTCCATATACCTGGTCTTACTCAGCCAATAAAATATCCGACAATGTATACGAATTGCATTTTCATGTTGACCTGAATAGTCCCTGGCACACTTATTCTCAGTTTACTCCCGATGGTGGCCCGGTTCCAACCAAATTTACTTTTGCAAAAAATCCACTTTATACGCTCGACGGGAAAGTAAAAGAAAACGGAAACCTTATTCAAAAACATGAAGCCGTTTTTGGAGTGGATGTAAAGTACTTTAATAGTAAGGTGGATTTTGTGCAGCTGGTGAAATTAAAAACTAAAGCAAAGACAAATTTTTCAGGCTCCGTCGAATTTATGGTTTGCAACGATCAGCAGTGTCTTCCGCCGGCAACCCAGAAGTTTTCCATTGCACTGAACTGATTTGAACATCAGTAAAAATTCAATGCCCAAATAATAGTCATTATAAATATTTTCTTTTGAATAAAATACTGGTAATTGGTGCATCCGGTCAAATTGGAACTGAATTGACATTGGCGCTAAGACAGCAGTACGGTGGGGAATCGGTCATTGCAGCAGATCTCAAAAGGGAAGCAGATTTGCTGAAGGGAACGGGTCCTTTTCTCCCACTTGATATCATGGACAAGGAAATTCTGCGGGTGCAGGTTCGCCGTCATGATATTAAAACAATTTACCTCCTGGTCGCGATGTTGTCTGCCGCGGGAGAAAAAAATCCACTTCTTGCCTGGCAACTCAATATGCAAAGCCTGATTAATACTTTGGAAGTAGCCAGGGAAGAAGCTGTCAATAAAGTATTCTGGCCCAGCAGCATTGCAGTTTTTGGAATGGATGCACCGAAAGAAAACTGTCCGCAGGATGCTTATTCTGCACCATCTACAGTTTATGGAATCAGTAAACTAACCGGAGAACAGTGGTGTCATTATTATTTTTACCGCTATGGTCTGGATGTCAGGAGTATTCGTTATCCCGGGCTGATCAGTTACAAAACCCTGCCTGGGGGTGGAACAACTGACTATGCGATTGAAATTTTTCATTCTGCTATACGCGGAGAGAATTACACTTGTTTTTTGCGCGCAGATAAGCGGTTACCCATGATGTATATGGATGATGCTGTAAGGGCAACTATTGAGTTAATGGAAGCACCCGCATCAAAGATCTCTGTACGTACAGCGTATAACCTTGCAGGTATTAGTTTTACACCTGCTGAGATCGCACAAGAAATCAAACGCCTGATCCCTGGATTCGGGATCGAATATGAACCCGATTTCAGACAATCTATTGCTGACTCCTGGCCCGAGTCTATCGACGACCATATTGCATCCAGGGACTGGGGATGGAAACCAGCCTTCGACCTGAAAAATATGACGGAAGAAATGATTCATCATATCAGTCCCGGCTTGGCTGTATCAACAAAGCGTTGACGGTTGGAGATTGGCTGTTGGCCGTATTTGCTTTAAGCCTTACGCCTTGCGCCTTCCGCTTTATTCGGATTCAAACTAAAAAACGATTACTTTTGCAGCCCCCCGTCGAGGTAGCTCAGCTGGTTAGAGCATCGGATTCATAACCCGAAGGTCGGCAGTTCAAGTCTGCTCCTCGATACTTAAAAAGGCCCTTTCCGGCCTTTTTTTATGACCACTCCGTAAGCGTGTTTCAGCGCAGATTTGGTTTGTAAATTCCTTTGGATAAACTCTGTTGTATAATTTATCTTAGGGTTATGCTAAGGTATTTATAAGGTATTTCTAGTGAAAATTACATAAGATTACCTGAAAAAAACTAATGAATGAACTAAAAATTACCTAACTTTCAGAGAAATCAATAAATCTGATCAAATAATTAAAGAAGTTATGGCTATCAGTGAAAGTCTTATTATGCAAAAAATGTCAGGGCATCTGGGCAAAGAACTCGTGTTTAAGCAATATGGTTCTAAAACCGTGGTCACCAAATACCCGGATATGAGCAAAAGGGTGCTTAGTGAAAAGCAACTGCGCATCAACGAGATCATGTCAGAAGCAAACTACTATGCAAAGGGAATTCTTGCCAACGAAGAACTGAGAAATTCCGCCCAGGTAAGGTTGAATACAATCCGCAAAAAATTATACACCGCACTTATTAAAGAATATTTTAAGAATACTCTCGTGGAAGATAAAAGTCCTCTTATTTAAACACAGCTGGAGTATTTTTCGATGTATTTGTTGCGCAGAAAATCTGGTATATAGATTCCGTCTTTCCGGTTTTATACATTCTTTTTTATCTCATAGAATTACCAGCACATTTTGTGAATTGCGTCCTTTTTCGATTCCCAATAAATCTTTTCGAATTTTTCCTGCTTCAGATGCTCTGTTATCACTCGGTAAATTTTGCATTAAGAAATTATGAAATGAAAATGCAGAATTTTTTCTCATGCTGATAAATATGCATGTATACTTCTGTTTATTTCCAATCTATATCCCCTTTTTTCTTTAACGAAGCGTTTACAAATCTTAACAATTCCTTTTTTTTCGCTTAATCCTGCCAACATACCACCCTTCTACATTCGCCTGCGAAGTCTTAAAATCAAATTAAAAACTAATTTATTATGAGCAAAAGAATTACTCTGCCCATTTATTTAAGAGCATTCTTAGTCTTGCTGCTTTTACCAGTTTTTGCTTTGGCTGAGAAGCCCATTACAGGTCAGGTGCTTTCTTCAACAGACCAGACACCGATTGCAGGTGCCACAATCGTTATTAAAGGATCTAAATCCGGTACATCGACCGGCCTGGACGGAAAATTTACCATCACTGCAAAAGAAGGAGATGTGCTTGTGATAACGGGTATCGGAATTACACGACAGGAAGTTGTTGTTGGCTCGGATGATGAATTGTCGATTAAAGTAGCTACCAACAGTAAGAATTTAAATGAAGTAGTAGTTACTGCAACAGGTATCAAAAAAGAAACCAAACGAATTGGGTACTCCATTCAAACAATAGATGCATCAAAACTCACACAGGCGAGAGAAGCGGATCCGATCAATTCTTTAAAAGGAAATGCTGCGGGTCTTGAAATTAATATCAATCAGGAAATTGGTCATCCTTCTGATGTGATAATCCGGGGGGAGAACAATCCGACAGACCGTCCCATGTTTGTCGTTGATGGAGTTCCTATCACTTCAGACACATACAACCTTAATTCGGATGACATTGAAACTTACACAATTCTAAAGGGCCCCAACGCTGCGGCATTATATGGTTTCCAGGGAAAGAACGGAGCCATTATTATAACGACTAAAAAAGGAAGGAGAGGACCGAAAGGTTTGGTAGTCACTTTTAATAACAGTACACAATTTAATAATGGCTTCATTGCATTACCCAAATACCAGGATACTTACGGACCTGGCGATAACGGTAAATACGCTTATGGTGGAGGCGGATCCAGTCCTGCTTCTTACTTTGGTAACGGGGCAGTGGGAGTTGGAGTCAACGATTATGATTACGATGTTTGGGGACCGCAGTTCAGCGGTCAATTGTTACCGCAGTACGATGGCGCCTATGATCCGACGCAAACTTACACAACTACTTTTGGTGATGGAACAACTTATACCGGACATGTGGCACCTACTCCCTGGGTTGCCAGAGGTAAGGATAATTTGAAAAAATTTATACAAACAGGTTTACTTCAATCCAACAGTATTTCAGTAAGTTCTTCTACAGATAAAACGGATGTCCGGTTTTCTATTGGAAACACTTACCAGCAGGGAATCGTTCCCAATACAGAATTGAACAATGCAAATTTTACGGCAAGCGTTGTTCAAAGATTCAATCCCAATTTGAGTATGACTGCCTATATGAATTATAGCAGGCAGTCTTCGCCCAATGTTCCTGACGTTACTTATGGTCCGAATAGTATAATATATAATATCATTATCTGGGGTGGTGCAGACTGGGCCATGAGTGACATGAAGAATTACTGGCAGACGGGTCATACAGGTGTTCAACAGAAATATGCAGAATACTACAGATATAATAACCCCTACTTCATGTCTTACGAATGGCTGAGGGGTCATGATCAGAATAATGTGTACGGATATGTTGCTTTGAATTACAAAATAAATGACAACTTCGATTTACAATTCAGACCCAGTCTTACTACGTACGACATGTTTAACTCTGAAAAGCTTCCCTATTCTGCAGACGTTTATGGCAGAGAATTGAGACAGGGTGATTACAGAACAGATTCAAGAAATTTATTTGAGTCAAATACTGATTTCCAGGCAAGGTATCATAAAAATGAGATTGCCGGATTTCTCGATCTGTCAGTATTGGGAGGTGCGAGCGCCAGAAGCTTAAATTTCAATTCTTCTTTTGAATCTACCAACTACCTGAATACGCCGGGCACTTATTCTTTTGCAAATTCTCAGGGACCTATCACGGGCAGTAGCTTTAATTCCAGTATGCTTGTTTTAAGTGGTTACTATTCTGTTGATCTTGGATATAAATCTTTTATTACCGCAAACGTTACTGGCCGCTGGGATAAATCATCCTCACTTCCAACCAATGCCGGCAGTTATTTTTATCCTTCTTATAATCTGGCTACGGTTGTATCGGATTATACGAACCTGCCCAAGGTTATTTCATATCTCAAACTAAGGGCATCTTATGCAGAAAGTAAAAGTGGTGGTACGAGTCCTACATTCTCTGCTAATGTGAGTTCAACTCCGGCTTCACAATATGGATATTACTGGGCATCTCCCTATGGAGGGCCGACAGCTCCGTCTTATCAATTTTCACAACCATATACATTAGCACCTACCTATTCCAATCAGAGCAGTGCAACATTCACCGATCAGACGGTTAATCCAAACATCATCACAGAAAGCAGACAGGCTACTGAATTTGGAGCCGATATACGTTTTTTTAATAACAGGTTAGGAATAGACGCAACCCGCTATCACTACAAGAATACAGGGATTGTAGGTCTGGGAACTTCGTCTTCTTCCGGATATTCAACCTATCTGACCAACGGTAATATTTATACAAACGATGGGTGGGAATTTACAGTAACGGGTAAACCTTTTTTAAATCCAAACGGATTCAGCTGGCTCGTTGCAGTCAATATCGGAAGTTATGTCAAAAAATGGGTTGATAACTCGAACCCGGACAACTATGAAACAAAAAGCGGTCAGCGCACCGATTTAGTTTATGGAGATGCTTTTGTAAGAACTGCTGATGGTCAAATCGTGATTGACCCGGCTTCCGGGGATTATCTTAGAATTTCTGATCTTGGGTATTCCGCAAAAAAAATATATGGTCATTCAGATCCCAACTGGCAATGGGGCGTAGTAAATACAGTAAGTTATAAAAGTTGGTCCATGCGGTTCCAGTTTGACGGTATGGTTGGCGGTGTAATTGAAGATTATGTGAGAAAAAAGACACTCCAGGGAGGTCGCCATATTGAAAGCGCTACGGGTGCACTGGGAGTTGCAAGACCGATGGATGCAGATAATATCGCAGCATATACAGGACAGGGAGTGGTGCTAACCGGACCAAACGGAATCAAGTTGGATCCTATCACAGGTATAATTATAAATAGTAAAGAGTTAACCGAAAATCCAAATACCACCAAGAGTCAGGTACAGGCATTTGTTACGCGGGAAGCTTCCATTCCGGATCTGGATGTTATTTCAAAGACTTATGCCAAGTTGAGGGAGGTAACGATTTCCTATAATCTGCCTGCAAATATTATTGGCAAGCAAACTTTCTTTACTGCAGCCAGTATTTCTCTGGTAGGAAGAAATCTGCTGTATTTCTTTCCTGACAAATATAAAGACATCGATATAGATCAATATTCTCAGGGCACATATACTCCGGGCGCCAACGGTGCATATGGCAGTGCTGGTACTGCATCAGGTTTACAGACGCCAACCACACGTAGTTATGGTTTTAATTTTAATCTAACCTTTTAAGACCCATAAAAAAAGTATATGAAACAAGTAAAGAATATAATTTTAGTTATTATGGGTGGCTTATTTATGGCCTCCTGCAATAAACAAATTCAGGAAAAACAGGCGGATCCAAACAACCCTACCACGGTACCTCCCAGTTTGGTTTTAGGGACTTTATTGACAGATATATCAGGCACAGGAAATGCGGGTGCCCTGAGTGCGACGGGATCATCGGAAGGAGTAAATTCCTGGGATGGGGCACATCGCTGGAACCAATATCATTGCAGCAATTATGATTACTATGATAATAATATTTATGCCTGGACAAACGGATCATTTGATCCGTACCTGGTCATGAAGAATGCAGTTCAAATGGAAAAGGAGAATGCTACGAGGGGGGCGCCCGCAGTAAACTCTTATGAAGCAGTTGGCAGATTTGTACGCGCCTACTATTATTACAATCTGACTTCCATGTTCGGCGACGTCCCGCAGACTGAAGCCCTGAATGCGGCAGTAACGCAAAGTCCAGCGTATACTCCGCAGGAACAGGTTTTTCAATACGTTCTTACGCAGCTGGATACAGCAAATTCAGATTTCGCCTCTCTTATTGCGAGTAACGATAATTCTCTATCTCCATCACAAGATATAATGTACGGAGGCAATCTGGCGCTATGGCAAAAAATGGTGAATTCATTTCAACTAAGGGTGTTGGTTGCTCTAAGTAAACAGGCTTCAGATCCTTTATTAAATGTACCTGCACGATTTGCAGCCATCCTTGGCAGTCCTTCAACTTACCCGGTCTTTACGAGTCAGGCCGATGATTACAAATTTGTTTACAATCCGGGGAATGCAAATACATATAGTACTTACCCTTTCAATCCAAGTAATTTCGGATCCATTGCACAAAGATTCAATATGGCTGATACTTATGTAAAGGCCCTGACCACTTTAAATGATGCGCGCGTTTTCGTTACCAGCGAACCGGCATGGGCCTATGTTGCAAATGATCCGAATCCATGCAAGTATAACTATTTCGTTGGTGCGAGCACAGGTCTTCCACTTGCACTCATGTATGCAGCTGCGGGTGTAGATTCATTTTCTTTTATCAACAGGCAGAGATACTATTCGAATTTTACGGGTGAACCGGATGTGCTGGTTGGATACAAGGAAATGTGTTTCAATATTGCGGAAGGTATTGCCAGGGGATGGGCAACAGGAAATGCTGAAACCTGGTACAAACTCGGCATCACTGAATCCATGGCATTTTATGGCATCGATGTCACTAAGACCAGCTTCACTGCCTATTTTCTTCCGAAGGGCGCAAATTCGGTGACGCAGGTTGCACCCTATCCTTATAATTTTGATTTTACCACATATTATGCGCAACCTTCAGTTGCACTTTCTCCTGTACCGGCTACAGCCATCAACCAGATTGTTTTACAAAAATATATTGCCAGTTTTCAAAATTCGGGATATGAGTCCTATTATAACTGGAGAAGAACCGGGGTTCCGGCTTTTGAAGGTGGAAGCGGTGTAGGTAATAATGGGATCGTTCCGATCAGATGGGCTTATCCTGTTACGGAACAACAACAAAATACTGACAATTGGAAAAAGGCATTAGCTGCGCAGGGATTTACACAGGATGATCTGAACCAGGTAATGTGGTTGCTTAAATAAGTTTTTTCTTTCGACAGATCCTTTTACAGCAGTTTGGGTTATACCAAGGCGAGACTTTTTTAAGTTTCGCCTTTTATTTTGATTAAAATATCCACCAGTTATTGTTTAAAATATCGGCCAGGTTCCAATGAAACCCGGAGCCAGTAAAGGTTCCCTGACCAGGTTCCCTAATAATTATTCGCGCGCTTCCAATTCCATTGTAAAACAAAACCCCCCGTAGAAACGGGGGGCGGTCTTACGATTGCTTGCTATATAAAAAATTTACATATAATAAATTCAATTAGTATTTGCCAAAAATATATAACAAATAACTAAAAAATGCAGTATGTTAGTAAAATATTGAAAAAATTATTATATATAATTTTTAGTAATGTGTAGTAAATTCAGCCTTGCTTTTTATGGACAATCTATCCGGATAAGCTGAAAGGGCGGCTTCAAGGCAATCCATGGCGGCATTTATGGCTTCCTGGTTCAGTACGTAAGCAAGGCGCACTTCCTGCAGACCTAGCCCGGTTCTGCCGTAAAACCCGGATGCCGGAGCCAGCATGACGGTTTCTCCCTTGAAAGAGAAGGATTCCAGAAGCCATTGGCAGAATGAATCAGTGTCAGGAACAGGCAGCCTGGCCATCGCGTAAAATGCGCCTCCCGGATTAGGACAGTAAACACCCGGCATTTTATTAAGTCTTTTGACGAGCAGGTCCCGGCGATTGCGATATTCCTCACGGGTTGTATCAAAATAATCTTCGGGCAAATCAACTGCAGCTTCGCCGAGGATCTGGGAGAAGGAAGGGGGACTGAGTCTTGCCTGCGCAAATTTCATCACGGTATCCAGTAACTCCTTATTTCTTGTAATGAAAGCGCCAATCCGGCCACCACAGGCACTATAACGCTTGGAAATGGTGTCCATCAAAACGACGTTGTTTTCCATTCCTTCCAGTCGCATGGCACTGAAATGGGTACCCTCATAACAGAATTCTCTGTAGGCTTCATCACTAAAGAGGTAAAGATTGTACTTCAGTGCCAGTTGTTTCAGCAGATTCCACTCATCCTGACTATAGAGATAACCTGTCGGGTTATTTGGGTTACATATGATAATGGCCCTGGTTTTTTTTGTGATAGCTTTTTCAAAATCTTCCAGTGGAGGCAGTGCAAATCCGCTTTCGATATAGGAGGTAACCGGAACAACCCGAACACCCGCCTCAATCGCAAATCCATTGTAATTGGCATAAAATGGTTCAGGAATAATTACTTCATCACCCGCATCCAGACAACCCAAAAATCCAAACAGGATTGCTTCTGAGCCACCCGTAGTTATGATGATCTGATCGTAACTAATGTTGATTCCATTAGTCGCGTAATATTTTACCAGTTTGCGACGATAACTTTCGTTCCCGGCACTATGACTATACTCCAGTACTTTAAATGGAAAATGCCTCACCGCATCCAGTGTGGATGGAGGTGTTTCTATATCAGGCTGACCAATATTGAGGTGATAGACTTTTGTTCCTCTTTTTTTCGCCGCTTCCGCAAAAGGTACCAGTTTGCGAATTGGTGAGGCGGGCATTTCCTGTCCACGTTGGGAAATAGTAGGCATGCTTTTACTTTATAACTCAAAGGTAAAAGAAAGTATGGGAGAATGGGAGTATGGGAGTATGGGAGTGAAAACGGTCGACGGTTTTCGCCTTAAGCGTTCCGCATTAAGCGTTGAACGTTACGCGTAAAAAAAGCCGTTGGGCGTTGCTGAAAACCCGTTTCCGGAACTCCCTTTCCTCACTACATGAAAATAGGGAAAGAAACTTTGTGGGTCTTCAGCAAACGGCCAACGGCCGGTAATAAAGAATAAATTATGATTTTCCTTTGCCTTTCTCAGCCTGGTATTTGGCATAGGCATCTTCTGTCAAAACTTCACCGGTTATCCTCAGGACAATTGGCGTGCTGGCACCTAAAACTGTAACTGTAATAGTTTTATTGAAAGGGCCTGGATTGGCTGCGTTAAAACCGGCATTAATTTTATCATCCTTTCCTTTAGGAACTGCACCTTCGGGCTTTACTGGTGTCGTACAACCGCAGGACGCGACAGCAGTTTCTATGACGATCGGGCCACTGCTCACATTGGTGAATGTAAAATCGTGGTTCACCGGAACACTTTGTTTGATTTTTCCGAAGTCATAAGTTAAAGATGTAAACTTGATCAGGTCGGTTGCATCTTTTGTTTGTGCAAATAAGGAGAGGGAAACAATAAAAGCACTGAAAAACAATACTGCTTTTTTCATTTTACTGGTTTGTTTGTTTTAAAAATTGTACAGAAGCGTTTTCAGGGGCAGCGGTGGCCGGTAACTTATATACCTCACCGGAAATGATTAACGCTTTCGTTTGTCCATTGTTGTAAAAGATGGTAACTGTTTTGTTAAAATGTCCTTCCGAATAGGCATTGTAGCCAACTTTAATAGAGGCAGTGGCTCCCGGTAAAATTGCCTCGCGGCTCCATTCAGGTGTCGTACATCCGCAGGACGCCTGTACATTTTCAAGCATCAGCGGTTGTTTCCCCGTATTTACGATTTCGAAAACATGAATCACCGGCCGGCCCTGTGGAATTTTTCCAAATGAATAGCCACTTTCTTTTAATTGAAGGATGTCTTCTTTGGGTCAACGGTGGCTGACGTTGCCTTTGGATCATTTGACTGGGCATGCAGTGTAAGACCTGCAAAGAGTCCGCAAAAAATAAACAATAATGTCTTTTTCATAGTTTATACAGAAATCTTCATAAAATTACATAGTAAACGTCACCTTTGCCAATAAATTTTAGCCCATTAATTAACCGCTTTCAGGACCATCCACCATTTAAACGGATGCAATATGGAAAATCTTGCCGCCAGCGATCAACTTGCTTTGGAAAATCTTTCCTTCGATCATTTCCGCCGGGAAGTGTTGAAAGATTACAGGATAGTTTGTGAAAGCCGTGAGGCCAGTCTGCTGGGCCGCAAAGAAGTGCTAACCGGCAAAGCAAAGTTTGGCATTTTTGGCGATGGAAAAGAAGTTCCTCAGGTTGCTGCCGCTAAATTTTTCAGACCGGGAGATTTTTATGCGGGTTATTATCGCGACCAGACTCTTGGATTTGCCCTTGGAATTTCCACAATTGAAGAATTTTTTTCCCAATTGTACGCAGATCCAGACATCACCCACGATCCACATAGTGGTGGCAGGAATATGAACTCACATTTTTCTTCTCCGCTTGTGGGAGAAGACGGGGAATTCCTGGATCTGGTGAATATGAAAAATTTCACTGCGGGGCTTGCTCCTACTGCGGCTCATATTCCCCGTTCTTTAGGACTCGCCTATGCGTCGAAGGCATTCCGTCAGATACATGAACTCAGCGACCTGTCCGATCTTTCTGCAAATGGAAATGAGATTTGTTTCTGTACCATCGGAGATGCATCCACAAGCGAAGGACATTTCTGGGAAATCATCAATGCTGCAGGAGTGTTACAGGTACCCCTTGCAATTTTTGTATGGGATGATGGATATGGAATTTCTGTACCTGTTAAATTTCAAACCACCAAGGGTTCTATTTCGGAAGTTTTAAGAGGATTTCAAAAGGAGGAAGGAACGAACGGTATTGATATTTATAAGGTGAAAGCCTGGGATTATGCCGGCATGTGCGAGACCTTCGAAGCAGGTTTGCATAAAATCCGGGTCACCCATACACCCGCTCTTTTTCATGTGGAAGAGTTGACACAACCGCAGGGACATTCCACTTCGGGTAGTCATGAACGTTATAAGTCACCCGAAAGACTTGAATGGGAACGCTCATGGGATGCGATGAAGAAAATGAAAGAGTGGATTATTGAAAATGCCCTTGCCAGTGCAGAAGAGCTGGAAGAAATTCATACAAAAGCTAAGGACCTGGTACGCAATAGTAAAAACAGTGCATGGGAAAAATGCATGGCCCCGATACACGAACAGGTGAATCATTCTCTTTCCAGGATCCGCGAAGTGGTTTCTGCGATGCCGGAAAAACAGGAAGAATTTGAGTCTATCCTGCGTCATTTGTCCTCATTGCGGGAGCCGAACCGCAGGGACGTGATGCATGGGCTGCACCGGGCATTGTTGCTCTCCGGTGATCACCCGGCAGCTGCATCCCTCCGCGCATTTTACCAGGAATTGATCCGGGAGAATAACCGGTTTTATAATACACATCTTTATCAGGAAGGAAGAAAAAAAATTGAAAATATTGAATCTGTACATGCGCGGTTTTCGGAAGATGCACCGGTCATGAACGGGTATGAAATTTTAAATAAATATTTTGACGAACTCTTCGCACACAATCCCAGAGTGCTTGCATTTGGAGAAGATCTAGGACAAATAGGCGACGTGAATCAGGGATTTGCCGGACTTCAATTGAAATACGGGAAAGGCCGCATTTCAGATTCTGGTATCCGGGAAATTGCCATTATCGGCCAGGGAATTGGTCTTGCCATGCGGGGCCTGCGCCCGATTGCTGAAATCCAATACCTGGATTATATGCTCTACGCGATTCAAACTCTTAGTGATGACCTGGCAAGTCTGCACTATCGAACTGCCGGGAGACAGTCGGCACCCCTGATTGTAAGAACGCGTGGTCACCGCCTCGAGGGTATCTGGCACAGCGGATCCCCGATGGGGATGCTCATAAATGCTATTCGCGGTATACATGTTTGTGTTCCCCGCAATATGGTGCAGGCAGTAGGAATGTATAATACTCTATTAGAAGGTATGGATCCCGCAATCGTGATTGAATGCCTGAATGGATATCGTCTGAAAGAAAAATTGCCTTCCAACCTCACAGACTTTCGTGTTGCACTGGGTGTACCGGAAGTTGTCCGGGAGGGCTCTGAAGTCACGATCGTTTCATACGGTTCTACTTTACGCATCATTGCAGAAGCAGCTGAAGAATTGAGTGTAATGGGAATTGATTGTGAGATTATTGATGTCCAGACCTTACTTCCATTTGATATACATCATATCATTCTGGACTCACTTAAAAAGACTAATCGCATTATTTTTATTGATGAAGATGTTCCTGGTGGGGCTGCGGGATATATGTTTAATAAAGTGATGGAAGAACAGGGCGGCTATCGCTGGCTCGACGTTTCTCCCAGAACCCTTACTGCAAAGGCCCACAGACCGGCTTATGCCAGTGACGGAGATTATTTCAGCAAGCCGAATATGGAAGACATTATCGATGCAATTCAGGAAATGATGAGAGAATAGGAGGAAAGTATGGGAGTATGGGAGTATGGGAGTGGAATTCATAACTCATAACCCATAGTTCATAACCCTTAATTTATAATAAAAAGCTTTACGCCTTATGCTTTACGCCTTACGCTTAATAAGCGCTTAATACTTAAATTTGCAGTCCTAAAATATTTTTATCAATTATGGGTCGGATTTTTGAAGTGCGTAAAGCCACCATGTTTGCCAGGTGGGACAAGATGGCAAAACAATTTACCCGGATTGGAAAAGAAATTGCGCTTGCAGTTAAATCCGGCGGCCCCGATCCCAATACCAATGCAGCACTTCGCCGCTGCTTTCAAAATGCAAAAAGTGTGAACATGCCCAAGGACCGCGTAGAAGCTGCGATCAAAAGGGCGATGGGTAAGGAAGTAGATAATCTGGAGGAAATCCTATATGAAGGCTACGCCCCGCATGGTGTGGCCCTTCTGATAGAAACTGCAACAGATAACCCAACCCGAACGGTGGCGAATGTCCGTTCATATTTTAATAAAGGAAACGGAAATCTTGGAACCAGTGGGAGCGTAAGCTTTCAGTTCAAAAAAATGGGGGTTTTTAAATTGAAACCACAGGGTCTGGATATTGAAAACCTGGAACTGGAACTGATTGACCATGGTCTGGAAGATCTTGGCGACGGAGAAGGCGAACACGGAGAACCACTGACTGTATTGCACGTTGCTTTTAATGATTTCGGAAACATGCAAAGATTACTTGAATCAAAAAATATCATTCCCGTCAATGCAGAAGTAGAATGGATTCCCACTACAACCGTTTCCCTTACGGAAGAATATGCACAGGATGTTTTAAAACTGGTCGATAAACTCGAGCAGGATGAAGATGTGCAGAAAGTGTTTCATAATCTGGTTTAAAAGCCCAAGGCTAAACGCATAACGCGTTACGCGTTAAGATGCTTTAAGTTTACTATTCTTCTTACTGTAACTGAAATAAATCATTAATCCGATTGCCATCCAGCCTAATGCGACGAGGATCGTTGATAAATCGAGGGAAATGATCATGGCGATACACAAAAGTGCTCCGAGTATCGGCACCAGGGGTACCAGTGGAGTTTTGAATGGTCGGGGATGATCCGGATCTGCTTTCCTCATTATAATAATTCCAACACAAACCAATGCGAATGCAAGCAGCGTTCCGATACTGGTAAGGTCACCGGTTATATCACCTGGCAACAATGTAGCAATAGCACCAACAAAAAGAAACAACAATATATTTGATTTGTATGGTGTTCTGAATTTTGGATGCAGGGCAGAAAACACTTTCGGTAATAACCCATCGCAGGACATTGAATAAAATACCCTGCTTTGGCCAAGAAGCATTACTAAAATAACTGAAGAGAAACCGGCAAGTATACCGATTGTAACCCATTTGGCGAGCCAGTGGTAATTGGTCATATAGGTTTCTATCGCATAAGCAACGGAAGCTTCTTTACCCGCGCGTACAAAATCGGTAAAAGGAGCCACTCCTGTGAGAACCCAGGAAAACAACACATATAATATTGTACAAATAACCAGTGAACCAAGAATGCCTATCGGCATATCCTTCTTTGGATTTTTAGCTTCCTGTGCAGCTGTTGAAACTGCATCGAAGCCTATAAAAGCAAAAAACACGATTGCCGCACCCCGTAATACACCACCCCAGCCGTGACGGAAAAAGTTTGTATACGTATATTCATTCCCGTTAGGAAGAATGGCAGGTTTGGCGTTTGCAGGTATCATGTATGGATGGTGATTAGCCGGATTGATGTACTGCCATCCCAGGGCAATGAAAAGTAAAACGATGGATACTTTGATGATCACGATGATTGAATTCACGACGGCAGATTCCTGTGTGCCTTTGATCAGCAGGAGGGAAAGCACCAACAGTATAAACAAAGCAGGGACATTTAAAATTCCATAATGCATAACACCATTTATATCCTTCAGACTATCAAGTGGTGAGTGGCACCACTGGTAGGGAATCCGGTTATCAAATAATTTATTGAGGAATTCACTCCAGGCTATTGATACAGTAGCAGCACCAAGGGCATATTCAAGAACCAGGGCCCAACCGATAATCCATGCTACAATTTCTCCCATGGTTGCGTAAGCGTAAGTATATGCACTGCCTGCAATTGGTATCATGGATGCAAACTCTGCATAACAGAGTCCGGCAAACGCACATCCGACAGCCGCAACAATAAATGAAATGGTAACGGCAGCACCCGCGTGACCACCGGCAGCCGCGGCCGTTCTTACAAACAGACCGGCACCTATGATGGCGCCAATGCCCAGGGCAACAAGGTTCCCGGGGCCAAGCGTTCTTTTCAGGCTTTTTTCAGAATCCGCAGCCTGAGCTAATAGAGAACTTAATGTCTTTTTTCTGAATAAGCTCATATGACTATTTTGATTTGGAATGGGGAATCATAAAGCTTGTAAAGTAATCAAATATTCCGTTCACCTCTATATTTTAAGCTCCAAACCAATCAACTAACATTTTGTGATACCGGGAATATTCGATTCTTTGCAGACTAAATAAGATCATGAAGAATCCGGGATTAACCACATGGATCCTTATTGCAATGATGGCGGGAATCCTTACGGGCTTGCTGGTTCATTATACTTCCGGGCTTTACTGGGCCGAACATTATTCTGATGGGATGTCCGTAATTACTGATATTTTTCTTCGTCTTATTAAAATGATCATCGCTCCGCTTGTTTTTTCCACCCTGGTAACGGGTATCGCCAAACTAGGAGATGTTAAGGCAGTCGGCAGGATCGGCGGAAAAACACTTGCCTGGTTCCTGGGTGCATCTCTGATTTCCCTTTTAATGGGCCTGCTGATCATGAATCTGTTGAATCTTGGTGATAACCTGCATTTTCCTGTTCCCGATATCTCTGAAGCGGGAAAAATAGAAAATGGTTCCCTGTCTTTTAAAACATTTATCACGCATGTATTTCCAAGAAGTTTCACAGAAGCAATGGCCAACAATGAGATTTTACAGATCGTTGTCTTTGCGATATTTTTCGGGATTGCTACAGCTGCGATTGGTGAAAAAGGAAAAATCTTTATTCGTGCCCTGGACGCCCTTACTGAAATCATTCTAAAGATTACCGGGTACATAATGAATTTTGCACCGGTTGCTGCATTTGCGGCGGTATCGGCTATACTTTCGCTCAAGGGTCCAGATTTACTATATACTTACGGAAAATTTATCCTTGTATTTTATCTGAGTGTTCTGCTGCTCTGGCTGATATTATCAGCCATCAGTTATTTATGGATTGGTAAAAAAGTTTTTGTGATCCTGGGAAATGTGAAGGACCAGGTACTGCTTGCTTTCACTACTGCCAGTTCAGAAGCAGCGTTTCCACGTCTTATAGAAGAGCTGGAAAAATCCGGTTGCCCAAAAAAAATCGTAAGTTTTGTTCTGCCGCTTGGGTATTCATTTAACCTGGACGGAAGTATGTTATATATGGGTTTTTCATCCCTTTTCATTGCACAGGCATATGGAATGCATCTTTCTTTCACAACCCAGCTTACCATGCTCCTCGTACTAATGCTTACCAGTAAAGGCATCGCCGGCGTGCCTCGCGCCGCGCTTGTCGTTATTGCCGGAACATTGTCGATGTTTCATATTCCGCAACAGGGGCTCTTGCTCCTTCTGGGAATAGATCAGATCCTGGATATGGCAAGAAGTGCAACTAATGTGGTAGGTAATAGTCTTGCTTCTGCCGTAATATGCAAAATGGAAGGGGTGCTGGATACATGAAACCCCTATTTTCATTTTATTATTTGCTTTTAAATCTTAATTTGGCGACCTGTCAAGTTGAAAGACCTGAATTCAGGCTCAATGCATCATTATGGATACTTTTTTGGCGATTACTTTCAGGGATCTGGTAAACCCCGAATTTTATATTAATAATGGCGGACTCTGGGTAATGCTTTTTATTGTTTTTGCGGAAACCGGCCTGATGGTGGGATTTTTTCTTCCGGGTGACAGTCTCCTCTTTGTTGCCGGAATTTATAGCCAGAAACTTATCGACAAACTGATTCCCGGCGGAACCGGCAGCGATTTACTGAACATCATCGTACTCTGGATAATGGTTTCTTTTTGCGGTATAATGGGTAATATGGTGGGATACTGGTTTGGCAAAAAAAGTGGTCACTACCTTTTTCAACGCAAAGACAATTTCCTTTTTAAGAAAAAGCATCTTTTCGATGCCAAAAAATTTTATGAAAAGCATGGGGGTCAGGCGATAGTTTTTGCACGGTTCCTTCCTATAATCCGGACTTTCGCACCCATTGTAGCGGGTATCGTCCAGATGGAAAAGAAAAAATTCATTTATTACAATGTGATCGGTTGTGTAGCCTGGGTTTTTCTGATGTTATTTGCGGGACATTACCTCGACAAACTTTTCATGAAGAAATTCAACTTCGACTTAAAAAAACATCTTGAAGTGATAGTGATTGGAATCGTACTGATAACCACGCTGCCTGTTTTATATAAGATGTTTTTTGGGAAAAAGCCCAGTTCACATCCGGAAGAGATTTAACCATGAATCTGCCTGTTATTAAGCGTAATACCGGAATCTTCAGTCTGGCGGTAATCGTTGCCGCACTAGGATACTTTGTAGATATATACGATCTGCTTCTTTTTACGGTGGTCAAAAAAGAGTCCATGTTACAGGTAGGTGCAACCGATGCAAGTCTCCTGGCTGATAGCAGTCGGGTAATAAACTGGCAGATGATCGGACTGTTACTGGGTGGCATTTGCTGGGGCATACTTGCAGATAAACGGGGCAGACTCTCCGTGCTGTTCGGATCCATTATTCTTTATTCCGTCGCCAATTTCCTGACGGCATATATACATAATGTCGATCAGTATGCTCTTTGTCGATTTGTGGCTGGTCTGGGGCTGGCCGGTGAGTTAGGCGCCGGCATTACACTTGTTAGTGAGCTTCTGCCAAAGGAAAAAAGGGGCATTGGAACCTCCATGGTGGCTGGAATTGGTCTTATAGGTGCGGTCGTAGCCTATTACACTTATCAGTTTACAAGAGACTGGAGGTTATGTTATAAGATTGGCGGCGTATTGGGTATGGTTTTACTTGTAATGAGGATCAGCGTAGCTGAATCTGGAATGTTTATTCAGGTAAAACAACAATCCGTGAAAAGAGGAAACTTTTTTATGTTTTTCACGAATGGTCCCCGCTTCCGGAAATATATAAACGCAATCCTGATCGGCCTGCCCACATGGTATGTTATCGGGATCCTGATAAACCAAAGCGATCGTTTTGCAAAAACTATGTATGGCAGCACCAGCCTGGATTCAGGCAGATCAATCATGTTTGCTTATGTAGCGATTTCCATTGGAGATATCATGGTAGGATTCATATGTCAGTGGTTTAAAAGTCGAAAAAAAGGACTTCTGGTATTTTATATACTCTGCTTAATATTTGGATTTTTATTTTTCTCACCGGTAAATAATAAGGATTCCACGATGTATTTTCTGAGTGCCATGCTGGGATTTTCGACAGGATTCTGGGCCATTTTTGTGACCATGGGTGCAGAGCAGTTTGGTACCAACCTTCGGGCTACAGCCGCAACGACGATACCAAACATGGTAAGAGGTTCTTTGCCTCTCATGAACCTGCTTTTCCTGAATCTTTTCCAAAAAAACTGGGGCTGGGGTCTTATCAGGAGTGGCGTTGTGACCGGGATCATTGTCATGCTTATAACTTTTGTAGCTTTTTATTTTACTGAAGAGACCTACCACAAAGACCTGAATTATATTGAACTGTAGCGTGATTCTGGTCTTCGGGAACTGAATCCCTATCTTCGCGCCTGATTTTTATTGATAATTCCTTTCTGATGAAATTTCTGGTCATCCGTTTTTCTTCCATTGGCGATATTGTTCTGACTACACCTGTTATCAGATGTATTAAAAAACAGGTCCCGGATGCGGAAATTCATTTTCTTACAAAGGCGACTTATTTGCAGATCGTTTCATCGAATCCTTATATAGACAAGGTTCATTTCCTGGAACAGAGTCTTTTGTCCATTATTGCAGAACTAAAAAGAGAGAATTTCGATTTTATCATTGACCTCCATCACAACCTTCGATCGATGAAAGTGAAGGATGCGTTGAAAGTGAAGTCCTATTCGTACGACAAACTCAATGTCAGGAAATGGATCTATACCAGCTTCAAATGGAACCTGCTTCCGGATTTACATATTGTGGACCGTTATATGGAAACCGTTGCAGATTTTGGTGTCAGGAATGACGGGGCGGGGTTAGATTATTTTATAGCTAAGGAAGATATTATCAATGAATCGGATCTTCCGACTTCACATTCAGCCGGATATATTGGTGTAGTAATCGGTGCTGCACTGAACACTAAAAAATATCCACTTCACCATGTGAAAAAACTTTGCGAATTACTTGATCATCCCATTATACTACTGGGAGGATTGGAAGACGCAGATGAGGGCGACAGGATCGCTGCGTCCGACAAGATCAAAATTTATAATGCCTGCGGAAAATTTGGTTTGAATGAGTCGGCGGATCTGGTGAGGCGCGCTAAACTTGTAGTTACTAATGATACCGGTATGATGCATATTGCTGCAGCCTATAAAAGACCCATCATATCTCTATGGGGTAATACGGTGCCCGAATTCGGTATGTATCCTTATTATGGCAGTAATTTTCTGGAGAGATACGAATCTAAAAATGGTCCGCTTCCCTATGACATACTTGAAATAAAAAATTTAAGATGCAGGCCCTGTTCAAAAATTGGGTATGACACCTGTCCGCTTGGACATTTCAAATGCATGGAAAAGATTGATCCGGCTGTGGTGGTTGAGAAGATCCGGGCGCGACTCTAGGTTATTTAATATGCTGTCCTGTCCAGGTGCCGTCTTTATTAAATATATTGTATCCCACGATGGAATCGAAGCATAAATATTTTCCATCCCAGACTCCCTTTACGTCGAAATGATTATAAATTCCCGGTGCGGCTTTTACATAAGTGCCTGTCCATTCTCCGGTTGAATCGAATGTGAGCATGAGCTGTTGTGTTGCCACAGAAACATAACCAATTAGATCATCGGTGTTGTTGAAAATGTACAAACCCTTCCAGGAGGGATTTTTTGGATGATATTCGTTATGATACATCGGGTTCAATGTCTTGTTCACATCCGGATTCAATTCATAATGATTTAACGGATTTATGGTGCTGTTAAATTCCGGATTGATATCATTGTTGTGGGCAGGATTGATATTCCAGTTATATTTTGGATTGATATTTGAATTTTTTTCCGGGTTTATCGTACTGTTGAAAGTGGGACTAAGATTGACGTCGACTTTTGGATCGTGATTATTATTCATAGACTGCGAAAAACCAGGGACCTGAAACAGTAAAGCAGCCAAGAGAGACAATAGTAAATTTCTTTTCATAAATTTTTTATCAGGGGTTCAATGAGGTACCGGTTCAATCGGCAGTTCAAAATACAATATTTAGTGGAGATATTATTTAACGTGAATATGTGTCCATTTGCCGTTTTTATCAAACAAGTTGAAGCCGGACTGACTGTCGAAACAAAGAAACATACCTGTCCAGACTCCAAAAAGAGTAAAATAATTGTACATCATCCTTCCAGCTTTCACATAGTAACCGTTCCAGGTACCACTGTTGTCAAATGAAAGCATCACGTTTTGAGTGGCTACGGAAATATATCCAAAAAGCTGGTTTGAATCATTAAATAAAAATAAACCTTTCCAGGTTTCAGTTGAAGGCCGTAGCCCTTTCATGATAACCGGATTGAGTACGTCATTCGATTGAGGATTCAGCTGCATGTTTATCATGGGATTGATTGCAGAATTCAAAGTAGGGTTTACTGAATTTTCCTTAAGGGGATTCATGTTCCAGTTCGATGACGGGTTGATGGAAAGATTGCTGTCAGGATTTATTTCTCTATTAATATAAGGATTCAGGTTTGCATCCTTTTTTGGATCATGTCCTTTAAAAGCCATGTCGTTCTGGGCGGATAACCCTGAACCGGAAAACAGCAAAACCGCCAAAATCACTATTCCTCGCATACGAATAACGGGTTGTTATAACGTTGGATTCAACGCGACTTTTCGCCGGATACGAGGATAAAATTAAGGGAAAATGGAAAGAAAGGCTAAAGGTAATATAGCTGGTTGGTATTGTCAATAGACTCTATAAGCCTAAAGCCGAAAGCTTAAAGCCTAAAACCAAAAGATCATTAAGAATTTAAAATTCGGAGATCTAAAAAGAAGTTTTTGGCTTTCGGCTTTAGGCTTTGAGCGTAGATAGTACGTCGTTCATGCTTCTCACGGCTTCGGCACTTTTGGAAAACAATCCTTTTTCATCTGCATTCAGATCGAAAGGAATGATTTTTTCCCATCCATTTTTGCCGATGGTAACCGGTACACCGAGGCATATATCTTTTTGACCATATTCACCATCGAGGTAAACACAGCAGGTAAAAAGTTTCTTCTCATCCCTTACAATGGATTCGACGAGAGCAGCACCGGCGGCACCGGGTGCATACCAGGCAGATGTGCCTATAAGTTTAGTCAGTGTGGCCCCGCCTACCATTGTGTCGGCCACAATTTGTTTTTGTTTCTCTTCGGATAGCAGTTTAGTTACGGGAATGCTGTTCCAGGTTGCAAACCGGATCAGTGGAATCATCGTAGTATCGCCATGACCTCCGATTACCAAGGCGTTCAAATCAGCCGGGCTGCAACCCAGGTGCTGGCTCAACTGATATTTAAATCTTGCGCTATCGAGCGTTCCGCCCATTCCGATAATCCTTTCCTTCGGCAGGCCCGTCTCTTTCAAGGTGAGATAGGTCATAGTATCCATAGGATTACTGATAATGATCAGTATAGCATCCGGTGAATATTTAAGAATATTTTCCGCGACTGTTTTTACTATGCCCGCATTCGTACCAATCAATTCTTCTCTCGTCATTCCCGGTTTACGGGGAAGTCCTGAAGTAATCACGACAACCCTGCTACCAGCTGTTTTTGCATAGTCACTCGTACTGCCTGTTAACCGGGTATCAAAACCGAGCAGGGTGGCTGATTGCATAATATCCTGAGCCTTTCCTTCAGCAAGACCTTCCTTAATATCGAGTAATACTATTTCTTCGGCAAGCTCCTTACGGGTAATATTATCAGCGCAGGTTGCGCCAACGGCGCCTGCACCTACAACAGTAACTTTCATCGTGAATTATTTAGAGTGTTTGATCATTATGTGGAAGTTGGCAAAGTTAGGGAGCAACATTTGATTTTCTATTTCGCATTCTCCTCAAAAGCGTTCAGAATAGTATCCACTTTCTGGTTTCCTTCGAAGCTGGTGATAAACTGACCTTTCTTGTCATAAAGGGCCAGGTAAGGAAGACTTTTCATTCTGTAAAAAGGTGGAAGCATATATTTTTCATCTCGCCCCATCAGGATATTTGAATGATCGGCTATTCTGAAATAACTATTAAATGTTTTCATTTCATCAAACGGCTGAAAAGTAGCCATAACAATTATTATGTCCTTGAATTTATTGAAATCTGCCAGTATATCCTGGGTCTGATGTTTGCAGTGTTCACATTCCGGACTGAAAAACATGAGCAGGATTTTGTGATTTTTTTTAATATCATCCTTTGTAATATAGTGGACGCTGTCAACTTTTAGTAACCTTATCGGGGGGAATCCGGGATTTTTCAGGTAAGGTGCTTCGGGAAGGCTGGCAGTTGTTTGTGCCTGAACAGTATACAGAGAAATAAGACCCAGGGCTGCTATTATCACTCCCTTCATAGTAATTATTTTCATAAAAATAAAGGAAAATACGGGATGCTCATAATTTCAAAATGGGCTACTTTGCGCAGAAGTTTAAAAACCATTAGTTTTGTCGCCCTTTGAGGCAAACAATTAATTATTATTCATGGCAAACACAGCAGATATAAGTCGGGGACTAATTATTAAACTGGATGGCAGTCTTTATTCAGTGGTGGACTTTGGAGAAAATAAAACTGCCAGAGC
Organism: uncultured Bacteroidota bacterium; assembly: GCA_963730425.1. GTDB lineage: Bacteria > Bacteroidota > Bacteroidia > Chitinophagales > Chitinophagaceae > Puia. The sequence continues at coordinate 204,242 of CAVSRV010000001.1, forward strand.
AGCTGCAAAAGTATGGGCGAAGTTAAAAGGTGTAGATAATAACAGGAGTATTGAAAAAACCTGGAACAGCGGTGACAATATTTTTCCGGTTCGTGTAGAAAGAAAAGGATACCAGTTTATCTATAAAGATGATTCGGGCTACAATTTTATGGACACTGAAACATTTGAGCAGATTGCTTTGCAGGAAAATCTTGTAGATGCACCGCAATTCCTCAAGGATGGCCAGGAGGTTACAGTATTGATGAATACAGAAACAGATAGTCCGATGGGTGTCGAACTCCCTGATAAAATTGTATTGAAAGTCACTTATTCGGAACCAGGAATGAAAGGTGATACAGCAACCCGAACACTCAAACCAGCCAAGGTGGAAACAGGTGCAACAGTGAACGTACCGTTATTTGTGAATGAGGGGGAATTGATCCGTATTAATACAAAAACAGGCGAATATGTGGAAAGGGTGAAAGAATAACACTTATCTTAGTCTTCCTTTTTAAAAAGTAAAACGCCATAACTGATGGATTTTAAACAGATTCAGGAGTTGATCAAACTGATCAACAAATCGAATATCGGTGAATTAACAATTGAAGAAAAGGGATTTAAAATTACAGTAAAACAAAAAGAGGAACATATACAGCACATTGTTGCTGCTCCGTTCCAGTCGAATCAATCTGCTCCCACGTATGCAGCTCCCACTGTTTCTGCTCCCGGAACCACCGGCTCCCTGGCAGTAAATGGTAAATCAAAACAGGCGGAAGTTGTTGCTGATAATCTGATAACGATTAAAAGCCCGATGATCGGAACTTTTTATCGCAGTTCCGCTCCGGATAAACCCGCTTTTGTAAATGTTGGTGATGAAACCGAACCTGGAAAAGTGGTTTGTATCATTGAAGCAATGAAATTATTTAATGAGATCGAAAGTGAAGTGAAAGGCAAAATCGTCAAAGTTCTCGCGGAAGACGCGTCGCCAGTAGAGTTTGACCAGCCCTTGTTTCTCGTAGATCCCAGTTAAATTGAATAGTTGGGGAATCTAAAATGAATGATGCTTATTATTGATTTTATCTCCAATTTTCTATTTCTCCAAATTCCAAAGACTCAATGTTTAAGAAAATATTAATTGCTAACCGGGGAGAGATTGCATTGCGCGTTATCCGCACCTGTCGTGAGATGGGAATTAAAACAGTTGCTGTTTACTCAACTGCGGATAAGGATAGTTTACATGTTAAATTTGCCGATGAAGCAGTTTGTATCGGCAAACCTTCCAGTGCAGATTCCTATCTGAATATTCCACATATAATGGCCGCCGCTGAGATAACGAATGCCGACGGTATTCATCCGGGATATGGCTTTCTTGCGGAAAATGCGCGTTTCGCTGAAATCTGCGGGGAACACGGCATAAAATTTATTGGTCCGACGCCGGCCATGATCAATTCCATGGGAGATAAAATTACGGCCAAGGAAACCATGATTAAAGCAGGTGTTCCGGTCGTTCCCGGTGGAGGCGGTCTGCTTGAAAATCTGAACCATGCCAGGACCGTTGCATATGAAACGGGTTATCCGATCATTCTAAAAGCAACTGCAGGAGGCGGAGGAAAAGGCATGCGCGTTGTATGGAAAGAATCAGAACTCGAGCATGCATATGATTCTGCAAAAGCAGAAGCCGGCGCTTCCTTCAAGAACGACGGTATCTACATGGAAAAATTTGTTGAGGAACCAAGACATATTGAAATCCAGGTTGCCGGCGACCAGTATGGTACGGTTTGTCACCTGAGCGAAAGAGATTGTTCCATTCAGCGACGTCACCAGAAACTTGTTGAGGAATCTCCCTCACCCTTTATGACGCGCGAACTAAGGTATAAAATGGGTGAAGCCGCAATAAAAGCAGCATCAGCTATTCACTATGAAAGTGTGGGTACCGTGGAATTTCTTGTGGATAAACACAGGAATTTCTATTTCATGGAAATGAATACCCGGATCCAGGTGGAGCATTGCGTTACGGAAGAAGTAGTGAATTTCGACCTTATCAAAGAGCAAATAAAAATTGCCGCCGGTGAAACTATCAGCGGTGTGAACTATGAACCCCAGGGTCATGCTATAGAATGTCGAATCAATGCTGAAGATCCTTTTAATGATTTCCGCCCTTCTCCCGGAAGAATTACAACTTTGCATCAACCGGGGGGACATGGCATACGTGTTGATTCGCATGTATATGCCGGTTATACCATTCCGCCTTATTACGATTCACTGATCGCTAAAATCATTGCTGTGGCAAGAACCCGCAGCGAAGCTATTGATACCATGCATCGGGCTTTGATGGAATATGTGATTGAAGGAATAAATACTACCATTCCTTTTCATCTGCAACTTATGAAAGATGAAAATTTCCGAAGTGGAAATTTCAACACTAAATTTCTTGACGGATTTAAAATGAAGTAGGACTAAAGCCTAAAGCTCAAAGCCGAAAGCTGAAGGCGTGAGGCTTAAAGCATAATGAAGAATTTTACAATTTCGTCGCCATTCAGAATTCCAAAAAGAAGTTTTCGGCTTTAAGCCCTAAGCTTTAGGCTTTTAAAGGAATTGTTCGATCAGATCCTCAGGATACAGACTTTCTTTCACGAGGTCACACAGTCGTCTTATGACTGATTCAACGATGGCATCAGGACATGAAGCGCCGCTGGTAAGTAGAATTTGCAAAGGCATTTTTGCCGGCAACCATCCATTCTCCGTTATTTCAGTATTTGAATGCAGGTCAAAATGCATTATTGTTTCTTCAGAAATCAATTTATCCGTACTCTCAATAAAATAACTGGTGAGTTCTTTTTCGCATAGCTCCACAAGATGCGAGGTATTGGAAGAATTATAACCTCCCACTATAATAGCCAGATCCGCGGAATTTGAAAGCATCGCCGATACCGCAGACTGATTATCGTTAGTAGCATAGCACAGTGTGTCTCTTGTGTCTGCGAATCTTTCAGCAGTCTTTTCAGTTTTGGGTAATGACTTTTTCTGAATAACCGATTTCAAAAAATCGGCAATCTGTTGAGTTTCAGATGCCAGCATCGTAGTCTGATTAACGACTCCGATCCTCTCCAGATCTTTCGAAGGGTCAAACCCTTTGCTGACCCGGTCATGAAAGAATTGAAAAAATTCGCCGGAAGTCTTTTCATTTTTTATAAACGTACTCAGGAGCCTGGCTTCTTCCATGTCCCGTAATATGAGTGTTGGCCCCGCTGCAGCTGCGTGTGAGAAAGTGGCGCGCGTTTCTTCATGTCCGGGTTTCCCGTGTATAATCACGGTGAATTTTTTTTCTGCAATTTGTACCGACCTGTTCCAGACTTTCTCCACAAAAGGACAGGTGGTATTGTATGTTTCAGTGTGTATTCCTCTTGACTTTAAAAGACTGTCTATATCCAGGCTTGTCCCGAAAGCGGGCGTAATCACGATATCCGTTGAGACAAGTTCTTCGAATGGAATCAATTGTTTTCCTCCGGTATCCTGCAAAAAACGGATACCCCTGCTTTTCAGATCCAGATTTACCTGCGGGTTATGAATCATTTCGCTTAAAAGAAAAATATTTTTCTCCGGATTTTCTTCAACGGTACGGAACGCAATGTCAATAGCATTTTCGACACCATAGCAGAATCCGAAATGACGGGCCAGATAAATTTTGAGGGGTCCGAAATCAAGTGTGGTGGGTGAAAAATCCTTCTTCATCCTGTCCTCCGCACGGCGTTTATTTTTTATTGCGGTAATGAGCGGACTGCGATAAACATGAGGAACCTGGAATGTTTTCATTTATGATGCGAAGTTAGGAAGCATGAGTTAATTGTTAATTGTCAATGATTAATTGTTAACGGTGAATATTTAACAGATGAGAATTTTTATTAATAATAGAAAATTAAAAAGCTTCGCGTTATGCTTTATGCGTTAAGCGTTCAGCGTTCGGCGTTACGCTTTAAGCGTTACGCGTTTTGCCTTAGTCGTCAGGCTTTAAGCCTTACTCATTAAGCTTTATGCATTTGGCTTTGGACACAAAGCTTTAATCCTGATTCGTATCTTTCAGATTCAATGAGTCACGAATGAATGGAGAATTTAAAACCGTAGGGTGGTCCCTGGATTCAAATATTTATGAAGTAAATCTTCGGCAGTATACCCGAAAAGGAAATTTCCGGGCTTTTGCAGGACATCTTCAAAGGCTTCGTGATATGGGAGTTGAAATACTTTGGTTTATGCCGATCACTCCTATCAGCCGAATGGGTCGTTTAGGAACGCTGGGAAGTTATTATGCATGTTCTGATTATTTGAATACAAATCCGGAATTCGGGTCTGTGGAAGATTTTAAATGGCTTGTTGGGCGGGCGCATGAATATGGATTTAAAGTTTTGATCGACTGGGTAGCCAACCATACAGGCTGGGATCATATTTGGACCACTGAACATCCTGAATTCTACAGAAAAAATACGGACGGTGCTTTTTATGATTCTAATGGCTGGGCCGATGTGATTGACCTCAATTACGATTCGCGTGAACTGCGAAACGCCATGATAAAGGCTATGCAATTCTGGGTTGAGACCTGTCAAATCGATGGATTCCGGTGTGATATGGCCATGTTGGTTCCCATTGATTTCTGGAAGGAAGCAAGAAGAACTTTGGACAATTTAAAACCCCTGTTCTGGCTGGCAGAATGTGAAGAGATTATGTATCATGAAGTATTTGACGCCACTTATACATGGAAGATGGTACATATGATGGAATCATATTGGAAAAAATCCAGCGACATGCAGGGCCTCATACAGGTATTATATTATTATAAGCATCAATTTCCGGCGGGCTCCATGCGTGCCTATTTTACTTCAAACCATGACGAGAATTCCCATAGCGGAACTGAATATGAAAGACTGGGAGATGCAGCTCTTCCTTTTGCCGTTTTCTGTTGTCTTTATGATGGCCTGCCGCTGATTTATAGCGGACAGGAATTACCCAATTTAAAGCGGTTATTGTTTTTTGACAAAGATGAAATTGACTGGGATAGAACAGTTTTACTTTCGGACTTCTATAAAACGCTTTTGCAACTTCGTAAAACTAATCCGGCGTTAAAAAGCGGTGACCCAGGGAGATCGGCCATCATTCTTTCAAATACAAGAGCAGATCGCATATTGAGTTTTATAAGACGATTTGAAAAAGATGAGATATTGGTAATTTTGAATCTCACTGCTGAATCACATTCTGTTATCATTACAGGTCATATCCTCGCGGGATCGTATAAAGATTTATTCAATACCAGGGCTCCCAATTTTATTTCCGGCCAGCCACTGCTTTTAAATCCATGGGAATATCGCGTTTACACCAAATAAAAATGCGTCTCTGAAAAGAAACGCATTTTTATTTATTTGATCACTTGATCTTAGCCCTAAGCTTTGAGCCTTACGCCAAATTATTCGTCATTCAATTTTAGTGGATAGGTGAATGATCCGTCATAGCCGGGATATACACCTTCCAGTTTCACAGATCCGTTACCGGCCTGTTCTATGATCTTACGGAATTCTTCTACTGAACTCACATCCTGACCATTAACTTTAAGAATAACAAAGCTTTCTTCCATTCTTGTTTTACTAAATAATCCTTTTTCACTTATGGAAGTCACGACTACTCCACCCTTCACATTCAGTTTGGCTGCATCAGATTTCTGGAGTGTCTGAAGTTCTGCTCCCAGTTTCTCGAAAGCGGAATTTTTTACAACATCCATGTTTCCACTACTATTCATCAGCGTTACCATAGCATCAGATTCTGCACCGTTTCTCTTATAGGTAATTTTGATTTTATCACCTGGCCGGTAGATGGCGATCTGACCAACGAGTTCAGAACCGGAGGTGATGGAAATTCCATTTAATTTGGTAATCAGGTCCCCTTCCTTAAGGCCAGCTTTTGCAGCAGCGCCTTTTTCACGAACATTCATGATATATACGCCTTCCGCATCTTCCTTTATTCCATGTTCTTTTTTCTGGTCATCGCTCATGTTATCACGGGCGTATTCTATACCCAGGTAAGCCCGTTGTGTGGTGCCATATTTAATAAGATCTGTGACGACTTTCTTTACAATATTAACAGGGATGGTAAATGAATAACCTGCGTATGAACCGGTGGGAGATGCAATGGCTGAATTGATTCCGATCAGTTGTCCCTGGGGATTTATCAGCGGGCCACCGCTGTTTCCCGGGTTCACTGCGGCGTCTGTCTGAATAAATGATTCTACGGGCGCTACACTCTGACGACTGTTGATATCAATGGATCTTCCCTTCGCGCTCACGATGCCTGCCGTAACAGTTGTTTCAAGCGACAAAGGATAGCCAACTGCCAGTACCCACTGACCTACTTTAACTTCATCAGAATTTCCGTAAAGTAGAAAAGGCAGACTCTTCGCTTCTACTTTTACGACGGCCAGGTCAGTACTGGGATCCGTTGCAACTACTTTAGCTTTAAAAGATTTCTTGTTGCTAAGCGTAACGGTCACTTCATCTGCGCCATCCACTACGTGATTATTGGTCACGATATATCCATCTTCGCTGATGATAACTCCTGAACCGGAACCCATTTCAGGCATCGACCGTGAACGATCTCCAAAAAAATCGTTTGGATCAATTCCAAACAGATCAGAAAAAGGATTTTTTCTTGGAAGGTTATTGCTTGCCGTGCGAACTGTTTTCGTTTTAATATGTACGGTAGCCGGGATTGCTGCACTGGCAGCATCGACGAAGTCAGCCGGACCGACAGACTTTCCTCCATCAAAAAACTTGGCGTAATTCGCCGGAACCTTTGCGGAGTCCTGTGTGTAGAAATAGGTTCCGCTCGGATTAAAATGTTTGTAACCCCACAAACTGGTCAGGGTAGTAGCTGCACTGATAAATACAATGCCGGCAACTTGCTTCAATTTCATTATTTTAATTTTTTTGGTCAATGTTCAGGTAAAACGATTTGTCAAATGCCATGCCTGATACTTCAAAGTAACACACTGAAAGATCTAACGTTATTACCACCCGTTCAGTTTAACAAATAATTTACTAAGACCTTCGTAGATGGCAGTTTCCCAAATTTACAAAAGAAATTTTAGCAGACAATAACTGACATAGATTCAGATTGTCTGCAAAAATTTCAAAGTGTCAGCTCCATCGGCATAATCAGTCAATTTTGGCAGCTGGGTGTTTCCAAAGGGTAAATAATGCCTGCCTATAATACATTGAAGATTTGCATTTTCCCCGGTTGGGAACCAGTCGTCACGGTTATCGTAAAAAGAATAGTGCTGCACTGCGATGGGTGAGAAGGGAGATCCATTTTCGAGTAATAGCAGACAATCGTTCGTCATGTAATATGAGTTATTCAGGATAGCCAGTGACAGGCGATAGTCGAAATTATTTTTGTATTTATGGTGTTCCGCCATCCACTGGTATTTTCTGCATGCCTGGAGCAGCGGGATAAAATCATAATTTTCAGGGACGTGTATCTGGGTAACATTCCGGCAACCCAGTCCAAAATAAAGAAATATATCATCAGCCAGTTTTTCCAGTTCTTCTGCCGTTTCATCGCCTTCCAAAAAAGCGATAGATGTTCGGTTTCGACGGATGAGACTGGGATATTTTCCGAAATAATACTCGAAATACCGCGCTGAATTATTGCTTCCCGTTGCTATGTATGCATCCATTCCCCTGAGCATGGTTGTAATCTGGACTTCATCGGCAAATGCCGGTTTTTTTCTAATCAGGAAATTCAATATCATGGGAAAGAGCCATGAATCTTTGGAAGAAAGTTTAATAAACTGGCGGTGGCCGCTTAAAAAGCAGGATATAAAATCATGAAAACCGACTAACGGGATGTTCCCTGCCATGACGATTCCCACATTTTTCGGTTCTTGATTTTCTAAGGGGAAATCATAGTTATCGAGCCACTTTTCTAACAAATCACGCTGCAGGTAAAGTGTTACGATATTTTTTGCTGCCAATTCAATAAATTCAGGAATAAACCATGGATTGTGATGAAAAGTATTGGTTTTGGCCGATTGCCAGTATGTGTCCCCGGATTGCATAAATTCCCCGAGTTCCACCAGTATATTGATCCGGTTCTCTAAATCCATATTTCAGATTATCTTTATGAGCGAAATTAATTCTATTCACCTCCAAACAATAACAATCTTATGGCGATTAAGATAACAGATGAATGTATCAATTGCGGTGCCTGTGAACCGGAATGTCCTAACAATGCGATTTACGAAGGCGGGGTAGAATGGGCTATCGCAGACGGTTCTTCGGTAAAAGGAATGTTCAAATTAATGGATGGCAGTGAAATAGATGCCAATCAGCGAAACAGCCCGATAGCGGTGGATGTCTATTATATAGTCCCAAATAAATGTACGGAATGCCAGGGATTCCATGAAGAACCACAATGTGCGTCCGTTTGTCCTGTAGATGTTTGTATACCTGATGAAATGTACCGTGAAACGGTGGATGAACTGCTGGCAAAAAAAGAAAAACTTCATCTTTGATTCCGGCAGCTATTTAAACCCAATACATGAAAAAGGTCATTGCATTCGTAACTGGCGGCTATTCCAGTGAAGCGGAAGTTTCTTACAAGAGCGCCATCAATATTGAAGCTGAAGTTGATAAAAGTATTTATGATGTTTACCGGATAGATATAACTCCCGCTGAATGGTTTCATCCGGTGAAAGACGGGAAGAAGATTCAGGTAGATAAAAATGATTTCTCGATAGAGATTGGGGGCAAAAAAATCAAATTTGATGCTGTTCTTGTGGGTATACATGGAACACCGGGCGAAGACGGCAAACTTCAGAGCTACTTCGATCTCATGAATCTTCCGTATACTACCTGTAACGCGGCCACATCTGCGATTACTTTTAACAAGAGATACGCTGTTGCTGTTGCCGCCTTTGCTGGTATAAGTGTATCTAATTCTGTTCACATATTCAAAAGGGAAAATCCTGATTGTGCAGATTTATGCAAACTTGTTACAATGCCTGTTTTCGTAAAACCCAATAATGGAGGTTCCAGCATCGGTATGTCAAAGGTCAACAGGAAAGAAGATCTGTCCGCAGCTCTCCAGAAAGCATTTAAGGAAGACGAAGAAGTGATTGTAGAAGAATTTATAAGTGGAAGGGAATTCACGGTAGGTGTTTTTCGCACAAGGGGCGAAATTCTGGTCCTGCCCATTACTGAAGTAAAGACCAGCAAGGACTTTTTTGACTTCGAAGCCAAATACTCAAGTGGTTTTTCAGAAGAAATCACGCCTGCAGTGCTGGAAGAATCTATGGCAGAGAAAGTGAGACAAACGGCCAGAAAAATTTACCAGGTTTTTAACTGTAGCGGTATTGTCAGGATAGATATGATTTATAACGAGGCTAAGAACGAGCCATTTATGCTTGAAATCAATACGGTGCCCGGACAGACCGCGGCTTCGGTGGTTCCTCAGCAGGTAAGGGCCAATGGCTGGACACTAAAACAATTCTATTCAGCGTTGATTGAAGACGCTTTAACCAGGGCTGGAAAATCGTAAGCCCATATAAAAAAATCCTGAGCCGTATAATATTAACTTTCCATTTAAATCCACACCTGTGTTCCGATTTTTGACGAGTAAACCATTATGGGTAAATGTCCTTGCCGGTTTTATATTATTGGTCGTGCTTCTCCTCCTTTTTCTGGGATCACTCGACATTATTACTCACCATGGAAAAACGATGAAAATTCCGGCTGTTATTGGCCAGTCGATAGACCAGGCCAGGAAAACGCTGGAGTCGCAGGGTTTTGAAATTCAAATACAGGATTCTATTTATAACGATACGATTCCTCCTTTGCAGGTGATTAAACAATTTCCTGAAGCCGATAACCTGGTAAAGGTTAACCGGACAGTCTACCTGACTATAAACAGGGCCGTGGCGCCTGAAGTGGACATGCCAAACCTGCTGAGTATGACATTCCGCAACGCGGAAATGGTATTGCGCAGATATGGGCTAAAACTAGGCGACACTCTTTTTAAGCCGGATTTTGCACGTAATTCTGTGCTTGACCAGCAGTACAAAGGGGAAAGTATTAAACCAGGTACCAAGATTCAGCAGGGAAGTGAGATTACCCTCGTGCTTGGCAATGGAGTCGGGCTGGAATTTATTGTTCCCGACCTTTTTGGTATGAGCTACAGGGAAGCCAGATCCGCTATCAGCGAGTCGGGACTGATCGTTGGTTCCGTAGTACCTGACAATGATGTAACAGATACAATGAATGCCTTTGTATATAGACAAAACCCTGACCGTTACGACTATGAAAGACAGGTTAACCATATCCGCCAGGGACAAATAATAGATATCTGGCTTTCTGCATTAAAAAAAGAACGTATAGTGGATAGCAGCACTGTTCAGAGACCAAATTAAATACTGATCAAATCTATTTATATGCAATTGATTACAGTTACTGAGCTCAAGGATCGCCTTTCCAACGGAGAGAAAATAAATCTGGTTGACGTCCGTGAAATTTCCGAACACAATGAATTTAATATCGGGGGAACGCTGTTGCCTCTTGGTAGTATTCAGGCTATGGATACCGATGAGATTGAGGGGTTCAAAGATCAGGAACTGATTTGTTATTGCCGGAGTGGAAACCGGAGCGGACAAGCCTGCCAGATATTGGATATGCTCGGCTTCACCAATACCAAGAATCTGCAGGGCGGGATGATTGCCTGGCAAAAAGCCTGATAAAGTGTGGTAAATGAGAAATTGTAGAAAATGAAAAATGTGGGAATTGAATCAGGAAATGATAATTTGAACATATATGATTTGTAATCCTAACCTTATTTTCTCATTGTCATTTAACATTTAACTTCCACATTTTTCATTTTCTACAATTTCTCATTTGCCACATTATTTTCTCCCTAAATTTTTATGTTAACAGAAAAAATAAAATTCGTTCCTGCCTGAGGGAATAGAAAGTTTTCATTGATGAGCATACCACCCTGATAATATCCGTAAGTGTATCCTGTAGCTTCATATTTTTTATTAAATATATTATTCATGTAAAAAATGAAATTGACTTCTTCCTTTGATTTTAACTTTGGAGAATAAATGATTCTCAATTGCTGCAGATAATAGTCTGATATTTTTTTCTGATCACTTTCTGAGTTGTCCAGATACTCACTGCCAACGAATTTAGCGGGCAGGCTAATTTCTAAAATACTTACCGGATAAAAACTGATTGTTGCAGAGCCGATAAAATCTGGTGATAGTGCTATATCTGTTTTCTTATAAGTAGTGCTCACCTGCCCTCCATTATCATAATCATCCACATAAGCAGTATAGTTTGAAATTTTATTCTGGCTGATAGTCATGTTTCCGGAAATCTGAATCCAGTTGGCTGGTTTAATACCACCCTGAAGTTCGATTCCCAAACGCCAGCTACGGGGAGTATTGGTTCTTGTATATTCTCCCACATCATTTATTTTCCCCGTGAGCACAAGCTGGTTTTTGTACAACATATAATACGCTGTAATTCCCCAGTTGGAAACTACCGTTTTTTTATTGAGCCCGAGTTCAAAATCATTTACGGTTTCAGGCACGGGTTGCTGACTAAGACCTGTCTGATAATCGTCGTGGTTGGGTTCATGTGTGGCTCGTGCAAATGAAAAATAAGCCTGAAGCGGTCCCTGATTGTAGGAGATGCCAGCCTTCGGATTGAAGAAATCATAATTATTAATAATTGTGTCGGCATCCGTATTATCAAATCCGTTTATCCGATAATACACATGCCTGTATTGAAGATCTACAAAACTCGTGAACCATTTCCCAAGTTGTTGCTGCCATTTCGTGTATATGTTGAAATCTGTTTTTTTTGCGGGATTGTTATAATATTCATAATCCGGTTGAACATCTCCTTCCTGTGTCCAAATAATATTGCCATAATGCTGACCGTCATATTCTGTCCAGCCACCGCCCAGCGTCAGATCTGTATTTTTCTTATTGTACTGCAGAGAATAAATTCCACCGTAGAAATAATTGCTCAGCCATCTCTGCCTTATGAGATTTGTACTTGTCACCGAATCGTTTCCATAAACCGGACCGGTAATACCGTAGTCGCTGTAAGAGCCCTGATAAATATATTCTTCATAATATCCATATCCTCTTGTGAGAAAAGCGGCCAGGTTGGCGTGGAGCGAGGGGGAAATTTCCTGGTTGAAAAATAACTGGTAATGATTTTGTATATAGTTATCAGTCTGATTTGAATAGGTGAAATAATTGTAGGTTCTTCTCTTGGAATTAAAAAGATTTATAGAGTCTTCAGGTGAATTATATAAAGCTCCCGGGTAGCCTGTATTATTCAGGTATTCCTGTTGCAATGCTGCGCTGTCTCCATAGAGCTTAGCTGCAGGAACACCATTCCAGGCCTGATAAGTTTTTTCAGAGCCCATGATAATATTGAATCGCAGAGAAGTTTTTTTAGAAATGTAAGCAGCCGAGAAATAGGCTGATTTTAAATCGCTGGTTGCCCGGTCAATAAATCCGTCGCTGCTTATACGAGACAAGCGCATATCGACCGTAAAATGTCCGTCTATAAGTCCGGTACCTGCCTTCAATGTATTCTTCCATGAGTTGAAAGAACCGAAACTATTATTGAATTCAGCGTAAGGAGAAGGCATGAAAGCATTGGTGGAAAAATTCATACTGGCACCAAATGCGCCGGCACCATTTGAAGAAGTACCTACGCCTCGCTGAATCTGTATACTATTGGTTGAAGAAGCAAAATCCGGAAGATCTACAAAATATATCGATTGTGATTCCGCATCATTATACGGTATACCGTTCAGGGTCATATTGATACGTGAAGCATCCGTTCCGCGAATTGAAATTCCTGTATACCCGATACCGTTCCCCGCGTCGGAATTCACAACTACCGACGGAGTCTGATCCAGAATATAGGGGAGGTCTTGCCCATTATTCAGTTTTGCGATTTGTGTTACTCCAAGGTTAACCTTGGTAAACGGAGATTTGTCGCCGGCCCGGATAGCTGTGATTTCGACCGGATCGAGAAAAAGTCCGGGGTTTTTGATTCTTATTGAATCCTGCGTTATTTTATTTAGAATGCTGTCCCGGCCCGCAGGGACCTGACTATAAGATTGAGAGGATAACAAAAGGCAGCCAACAGAAATAAAAAATAATTTCATTTTCCAGCTTTTTTGAGTGAATGGCGGAAAGATGGAAAATGCGGACGAAAGAAGAGGAAAAGAAGCCACCTTCCCTGCGCAGGCATTATCCTGGTCAGGTTCTACGGGTATTATCTCAGCCTCGACATCCGCCTGTGGCGGGATGGTTCAGCACCCCGGGAACTTAAGAAAACCGGTTTTCCGCCGGCAGTACAAATATAAGATTAACTGCCATGTTTACGATCAGTAAAATTTAATTTTAAAGGCTGCAACATCTTTCGAAATTGTGTGTCTTTTAGTTCAGTCCAAAAATACCAATTATGAAAAAGTTCATTTTTACCATCATAGCCATATTTTCTCTCTTAGCCGGATATTGTCAGAAAGACAATTTGCAGGCACGTAAAGTTTCGGGATTTACGGGAGTGGATGTTTCCCATGGAATTGACCTTTATCTCAGCATCGGCCCCGAATCTGTTTCCGTGAGTGCATCGACTAACGAATTGCGTGATCATATCATTACTGAAGTGGAACATGGTGTGCTGAGAATATATCTCGAGGATAACTTCAACGGCGGATCAGGAAACACTAATATGAAAGCCTATGTTTCCTTAAACAACCTCAAATCTCTGGAAGCATCCGGTGGCAGTGATATTTTCCTGAAAGGTTTGATAACAGCAGGCGACTTGAGGGTTGAACTTTCAGGCGGCGGCAATATAGAGGGAAAGTTAAATGCCAACCGTCTGAATATTGAACAGTCCGGCGGATCCAGTGTGGAACTTACGGGCATAGTCAAAGACCTGAATTTAGAAGCCAGCGGCGGAGGAAGATTAAAAGGGTATGGCCTGGTTGCTGATGTTGCCAGCATTAATTCAAGCGGTGGAAGTGATGCCGAACTCACTGTGAATAAACAAATAAGTGTAGAGTCCAGTGGTGGAGGGAGTGTGTCTTATAAAGGCAGTGCTAAAGTGGTGTCTGTTAAATCAAGTGGTGGTGGGAGCCTTACCCATAAAGACTAAGATCCCCCTATCTTTGCACTCCTTAAATAGAGTGTAAAATGGGTATGGACCGGAATACGATTATTGGGTTTGTTCTTTTGGGTTTACTATTATTCATTTATTTATTTACTGCAACCAAGAATAACCAGCAACTGGAAAGGCAAAGGCTGCGTGAGGCCGATTCCCTTGCCGCAGTTAAGAAAGTTCAGGAAGCGCTGCACGTTGTCCAGGATTCTGTAAAAGTAAAGGTTGCTTCAGGCGATTCACTTACCGGATTTAATAAGGCCATAGGTGGCAGCGAAAAACTGCTGACTGTGGAAAACGATCTCCTTAAAATCGTTTTTAGTAATAAAGGAGGTCAGCCGAAAGAAGTCCTGCTTAAGAAATTTAAATTATACGATAGCAGCTTTTTACAACTTGTGGATTCAAGCCTCGCCAACCGGTTAAGTTATCCGATCAATACCGGCACCAATCAGACAGCCCAGATTACCGATTTGTATTTCAATGATGCTAGGGTTGAAAAATCTGCTGATGGGACTCAGACTATCACTTATTCCTTACCGGTGCCATCCGGATTTTCCCTCGAACATCAATATATAATTCACCCTGATAGTTACCTGATTGACTGGAACCTGACAACGAACAACGCCGGTCAGTTTTTTTCGCAAAATAACCTGAATATCGACTGGCACTCAGAGATGAAAAAAACCCAGGTTTATGTGTATTATGAAAAAAGACTTACGAATGTTTGCTTTTCGACGGACAATGAATTTGATTATATCTCTTCAAAGCCGGAAAAGTTGTTCGATAAACCTGTCCAATGGGTTTCGGTAGTCCAGCAGTTTTTTAACAGAACCCTGATAGCAAAAAATAATTTCGCAGGGGGTGATATTCAGTGGCACCGGGAAGTCTCTGATACTTCCTATATGCTCGGGACTGCTGATGTGCATCTACAGGCAAAATTACCATCTGCGAATTCAACATTAAATTTTCAATGGTATTTCGGTCCAAATGATTATAATATTCTGAAGAAGGCTGGCCCGAATATGGATCGCATTGTTGATCTGGGGCGGGACATGTATTCGTTTGTCCGTCCAATCAACACTTATATTATTATGCCGGTATTTAACTTCTTCAACAAATTTGTGTCGAGTTACGGCATTGTTATTTTGTTATTGACTTTGTTTATCCGTTTACTCACTTCACCACTTGTATATAGCAGTTACCTGAGTGGTGCCAAGATGAAAGCGCTCAGACCAGAGATTGAAATATTGAAGAAGAAGACCAATGGTGATCAGCAGCAGATGGGTGTGGAACAAATGAAATTATTCAGGGAAGCGGGAGTAAATCCATTGGGAGGATGTATTCCGGCGTTGCTGCAAATTCCAATTTTCTTCGCTCTGTTCAGTTTCTTTAATTCTAATGTGGCGTTGCGTGGTCAGCCGTTTTTATGGGCACATGATCTTTCTATTTACGATGTAGTGCTGAAACTGGGATTTACAATACCGGCGTATGGAGACCATGTTAGTCTTTTTGCAACGCTCGCCGTCATTACGAGTTTCCTGATATCACTATATGGTATGAGTATGACACCCGATCAAAGCAATCCTGCTATGAAATATATGCCGTATATCATGCCGGTTATGCTACTACTTTTCTTTAACCGCCTTCCCGCGGCACTGACCTGGTATTATACAGTTTCCAACCTGATTACACTGATCCTTCAATTTGTAATTCAGAATTATATTATCGACCACGACAAGATTCTCGCCAAATTGCAGGCGAACAGAACCAAACCGAAAACTAAACCTAAATGGCAGGAGCGTTTTGAGCAAATGCAGGAAGCACAAAAAAAGATTCAGCAATCGAAGGGGAAAAGCTAGGAAAGTATGGGAGTATGGGAGTATGGGAGTATGGGAGTGACTCGCGGTTGACACGGTTAATGTTCTTATAGACAATCTATATCATGAAAAGTAATTGGCTATTTGCGGGGTTCCTTTTTCTTTCTGTTCCGGGGTTCACTCAAAAGCATATCGGAGATCTGAGTTTGATATATAATTCTGTTATTACCAATGCACAGGATTCGAGCAAAAAAATCAGTTCCACTACCGGGTATTTTCTAATGGGAAATTTGAGTCGCGCCGAAGTAACCAGTAATTTGTTCTCCTCTGTCACTATTTATGATTCCAAAAAAGGATCGGGTGTCATACTTAAAGAAGTAAACGGTCAGAAATTACTGATCCGTATGAATGAAGAAAACTGGAATCAGAAAAACAAGCGATTCCTGAACCTGAATTACGCAAAAACGAATGAGTCTAAAACTATCGCAGGATATGCCTGTGTTGGCGCAGCAGCATCGACACCAGATGGATTTGAAATAACGGTCTTCTATACGCGAGATTTAGTCCCTGAGAATAAAAGTTATGACCCTGCTTTTAAAAATCTGGACGGATTGCCACTGGAATACGAGTTGAAAAAAGGTTCCCTCAATATTAAATATACACTGGCGTCTATTAACCTCAATCCGGTGCCGGCGTCGAAATTTGATATACCAACTGGTGGCTACAGGGAATTAACTTATGAAGAGAGTTTGAAGATGAAGGCTCAGTAAGCTTAATGAGGCATTTGGATGCGTACACCGAGGAACTGAAGATTTGATCTGGCGCCCAAATTAATGTCGGGACTGATATTAACTTTGTACTGATAAGGGAGTATATAGGTTGTATTTCCCTGCTGATAAATAATCATGGCATTTAATGAGATGCGATTATCTGCCTGCTGATGAAAAGTAACTGAACTACCATTGTAAAGCGGTGCTTTCTTCAAAGTAAAAGACGAAGAAGCATTAATCGGTGTGAAACTATTTTCGAATTCATGATGCTTTTTCTTTTCTCCGCCGCCCTTACTCGCAAACGTAAGTGCCGTTACTGCAAAAAGCAGTAAAGCACTGACACTCAAACGAAGAGCGCTTGTGAATGAAAGCCTATAGTTGAGAAGAGACATCATGGACAAAGATACAATTAAATTTTCAGTATATTTTAACCAATTCTTGGGTATTATCCGGTTTTTTTAACACATTCTGTGCCGTTTTTGTGGGAATCCCTCTTATATTTTCGCAAATACGGAGGAAATTAGGCTCCCGTTGCCTTGCATAATTAATTTGCGGCTAATGGATTATGCATTAATTTAGTATAACCTCGTTAAATGAAAGAAAATCCATACCAACCAGAGCAGGAAGAGATCAGGGAGTTGCTGAAACAGTACAGTGCTCTTAAAAACGGCCGCAAACACAGCTTTCTTGATGAAGATTGTTTTGAAAAAATAATCGACTATTACGATGGAAAGGAGGAATTCCCTCACGCCCTTGAGGCGGTAGAAATAGGCATTGAACAATACCCTTTTTCCTCCATTCTTCATATCCGTAAAGCGGATCTCCTGATTGCAACCCGAAAATATGCAGAAGCACTGCAGGTACTCGAGCGGGTGGAATTGCTGGATTCCAACGACATCAATCTCTATATCTTAAAAACGGATGCTTATCTGGCGCTGGATCAGCAGGAGAAAGCTGTTGTTTTATTGCAGGAGGCCCTCCAACATTTTGAAGGAAGAGAAAGGATCGAACTCCTGTTTGAACTCGCGGATGTGTATGATGATTATGAGGAATTTGACAAAATATTTGACTGTCTTCGCTGGATTCTGGAACAGGATTGCGAAAATGAAGAGGCACTTTATAAGATTTGTTTCTGGACTGATTTTACCGGCAGGAATGAAGAAAGCATCCGTCTTCACCAAAATATTATCGAAGAAAATCCATATTCGGAACTTGCCTGGTTTAATCTTGCAGCCGCTTACCAGGGATTAAAATTATACGAAAAAGCAGTTGATGCTTATAAGTATGCAGTAGCCATTGATGAAAAATTTGATTATGCGTACAGGAATATGGGCGATGCTTTTATCCGTTTGAGAAAATACAGGGAAGCCATCGAGAGCCTGGAAAGAGTTTTGGAACTTTCGAAACCCGAAGATGTTATCTACGAAGCGATCGGTCATTGCTATGACAAACAAAGGCAATTTGCACAGGCTCGTTTTTACTACCGGAAAGCTTCCCATCTCAATCAGGACGATAGTAAACTGATTTATAAAATCGCCTGCACATACCTAAATGAAGGTCAATGGACAAACGCTGTTAAACAACTGGAGTCTGCCATTCGTATTCAGGGCAAGCATCCGGAATATCATCTGGCACTCGGGGAATGCAAAGTACAACTCATGGAATTCAGGGAAGCAATCCAGGCATTTGGTACCGTTGTGCGTTTGAGACAAAAAAATATCTCGGGGTGGGAAGCACTCGTGCGTTGTCTATATCTTGCTGAAATGTACAAGGAAGCATTGGAACAGGTGCAACAGGCAATTCGCATAATAGGTGAAAAACCGCTGCTCACTTTTTATATGAGTGCCATTTATTTTGCAATGGGTAAATCGAAGGAAGGCCTGATCCACCTTGACAAGGCGTTGGCCCGCTCGCCGAAATTGCTAAAGAAAATGATAGCACTTAATCCTTCTTTGCTTCAATCACAATCCATTGTCGATGTGATCGCGCGTTATCGAAAAAGGTAAATCTTCCTTATTTTTGCGCCTCCTGAATTCTTTTAACGAAATTATTGTCGATGAATTTTTTGCTAAGTCAGATGCCGGATAGAAATAATAAACCCCGGAATCATGGAATTACCATGGTTATGGATAAGGGATTAAGTATTGAGGAGACTAAAAATTTTCTGAGTATTGCCGAGGCCTATGTTGACGTCGTCAAACTGGGATTCGGTACTTCTTATGTAACCCCAAACCTGCATAAAAAACTAGAGGTATACCGGTCCGCCAAAATTCCGATTTATTTCGGGGGAACGTTATTCGAGGCGTTTTTCATTCGCGGCCAGCTGGAAGATTATATCAGGATCTGTAAAGAATACGAAGTGGGCTATATGGAAGTGAGTGATGGTTCGGTTGATATTGATCATAAGGAGAAATGTAAACTGATCGAGCGTCTTACCAAATATGGCACCGTATTAAGCGAAGTGGGCAGTAAGGATGCTGCGCATATTATTCCTCCATACAAATGGATTGAACTTATGCAGGCTGAATTAAATGCCGGTGCCAGGTATGTAATTGCAGAAGCACGGGAATCAGGGAATGTCGGAATATACAGAGGTACCGGTGAAGTGCGTGAAGGTCTGGTACAGGAAATTCTCACCAAGATTCCATCAGAAAAAATTCTTTGGGAAGCACCTCAGAAATCCCAGCAGTTGTATTTTATTGAATTGATCGGGGCCAATGTAAATCTCGGAAATATCGCCCCCAATGAAATGATCGCGCTCGAAGCCATGCGTATTGGTTTACGCGGAGATACATTTGAACTCTTTCTGGATAAGAATAAAAAGGATAACAAATGAGAAAGTTCGGCCTGATCGGATATCCGCTGGGCCATTCTTTTTCAGGAAAATATTTTACTGAGAAATTCCGCCTGGCAGCTATTGAAGACTGTGTCTATTCCAATTTTGAAATTTCTTCCATTGCCAAATTGCCGGAGATTCTGAGGGATCCGGAATTAGTTGGCCTGAATGTGACCATCCCATATAAAGAGTCGGTGATACCCTTCCTGCATAAAAAAGATCCGGTAGTAAAAGAAATCGCCGCCTGTAATTGCATAAAAATCGTGAAGGGTAAACTCACCGGTTATAATACTGATGTAACTGGTTTCGAAAGCTCGCTGATTGAGAAATTAACAGTCAAAGATGAGCGCGCATTGATTCTCGGGACCGGTGGTTCTTCGAAAGCCGTCGCCTGGGTTCTTAAAAAGAAAGGAATTAAATTTCTTTTTGTATCGAGAAACAAATCTCATGTTGTTAATCGGATAACATACAATGAACTGAATCAGGATATAATGACTGCATATACTCTAATCATCAATACCACACCATTGGGCATGGTGCCGGAAACAGGAAATTTACCACCCATACCTTATCAGTGGATCGGTCCTGATCATTATCTTTTTGATTTGATCTATAATCCTGTCAAAACCTTATTCCTCGAAAAAGGGGAAAATGCCGGAGCCAGGATTAAAAACGGATCCGATATGCTTGCCATCCAGGCAGAAGCCAGCTGGAATATCTGGAATGGATAGTCAAAGTTTAAGTTTGTTTTTTACTGACTCCGGTAACCATACAATTTTCTTTAGTCCATAATCGTAACATACCATTGTCGTTTTAGCTAATGCAACTGGCTGCAGTTTACCTTCCAGTTTCTTTTCAATTTTATAGGCCAGTTCGAAACCGACCCGGCTTATTTCCACGGGCTGTACACTGATCAGAAGTGAATCGCCGTAATACATTTCATCTTTGAAAACCAGGGAGGCGTCTGCCATGATCAGACCATTGCCTTCTATATTGAATTCGGTATATCCCAGTGTCTGGAGATATCGTACCCTTGCTTCGTGGAGGAAAGCAAGGACTTTGTCGTTGCCTACATGCGAGCCGTAATTCAGATCCGTTATTTGAACAGAAAGTGACGTATTAAATGAAAAAGATTCCGGCAGGTTAATTTTAATTCTGGACATATATTTACTGGGTCACATGGGTTTTTAAATATGCAACCAACAGGTCTGCTGCTTTACGCCGGTGACTGAAAATGTTTTTTTCTTCAGAGCCCATTTCAGCAAAACTTTTAGAAGATCCGTCAGGCAAAAAAACAGAATCATACCCGAAGCCGCCCGATCCTGCAGGTGAGCGAAGAATCTGCCCTTCACAGCGACCTTCAAAAAATAATTCGGTGCCTTCCAGAATCAAACAAATCACTGTAACAAAACGGGCACGGCGGTTGGTGGAATCAGCCATTGCTCTCAGAAGTTTTCGAATATTATTTTCCTGGGAAACGGGTTCTCCTGCGTAACGGGCACTGTGAACTCCGGGTTCACCACCGAGTGCGTCCACTTCCAGTCCGGTGTCTTCGCTAAAACAATTTTCTCCTCCGCTGAGCTGGTAAATAGTTTGGGCTTTAACCCTGGCATTTTCCTTCAACTCATTGAAGGGTTCCGGGATATCTTTTTGAATGCCTGCGTCCACCAGTGAAAGAATCTTCACATTTGATCCTATGGCAGAACGGAGTTCCTGAAGTTTATGAACATTGTTACTGGCAAAAATCAATTTCACAGGTTAAATAACTTTTTGAGACAAATCCATAAACGTGATTTCAATTCATGTCCTGCCGGGCCCTCGATGCACATTAATTCCGGAGATAATACAGGTATTATCGAGATGCCATCTTGTACAGTGATGTTGAAATCAGGAAGTGCTGAATCCAGGCTGAAAAAAGCCGGCCGGATTCCCCAGAGGAAAATGATGCGGGGTTGAAATTGAACTTTCAATTCTTCAAATGACAGGTTTAACCGGGCGATATTCAGGATAACAATATCATTCATTTCCAGCTTGCAGGCTGAGAGCATTTTATTTATAAAAACAAGCTGTACTTCAGGAAGAAAATCATGATCAGGACAATAAACGAGAAAACTGATCGATCGGAGGTTCGTTCCTAAAAAAGCATCATTTTCAGCCACCAGTGCTTCCGGATACAGGGTTGCAATCAATTCCGAAGTAAGTCTGATGTGATTGATTCCCATAAAAGCTGTGAAAATAAGATGAGTGGTTTTGCGTGCTCCGGGAATGTTTTGTTTCTTTGTAATATCAAAAATAGCATTTATGATGGAGACGGTGGATATTCGGGTTACCAGGGCAAAAAAAAGCAGGATACATGAGATTGACTTCAATCACCTGCCTTTTGGTAAATATTTCAGTGACCATATGCTGGAAGCTGATTTTGCTGACGGTGAATGGCAACTGGTTTCCATTAATCCCTATCAGCCTATTTCCTTTGAACCATCGTTGATGGCGCTTCATTATGGCCAGTCTATTTTTGAAGGTATCAAGGCCTACAGGAATAAGAATGGTGAGGCCTTTATTTTTCGTCCGTACGATAACCTGAGACGTTTTAATATTTCGGCTGAAAGAATGGATATGCCATCGGTGCCTGAGGACATCTTTATTGAAGGAATGCGAAAACTGATAGCCATTGATAAGGATTGGATTCCGGCTAAGGATGAATACTCTTTGTATATCCGCCCATTCATGTTTGCAACGGACGCCGCATTGGGAGTTAAAGCTTCGGACACATTTAAGTTCATGATTTTACTGAGCCCAACAGGACCCTATTATGCGGCACCAATGAAAATTTATGTGGAAGAAAAATATACCAGGGCCGCGCCGGGCGGAGTAGGATATGCTAAGAATGCCGGAAACTACGGAGGCGCCCTTAAAGCGACATCTGAAGCAAGGGCCCAGGGTTATGATCAGGTTTTGTGGACAGATGCCTTTGAACACAAGTGGCTGCAGGAAGTAGGAACCATGAATGTTTTTTTTGTGTTCGGGAAAACGGTGGTTACCCCGTCTCTTGATGAAGGAACCATACTGGAAGGTGTTACCCGGGACAGCGTGATTCAGGTTCTGCGCGAGCAAGGGATGAATGTAGAAGAAAGAAGGATCAATATTGACGAAGTGGTAGCAGGGCATCAGAGCGGTATATTGACTGAAATCTTTGGTTCCGGAACGGCAGCTACGATTTCCCCTCTTAAAGAACTCCGATATAAGGATTACAGCATGCATTTGGATGTCAATGCTTATCAGGTGGCTCCGGAAGCCAAAAAAATCCTGACGGAAATCCGGGAAGGTAAAAGACCGGATTTACATGGTTGGCTGGTAAAAGTTTGAGATCAACATTAATTTGGAGATTCCCGGCACGGCTGTTACCTTTGCCGTCCCAAAATTCAAACAGGTTCCGAATGCCTACTATACAACAATTAGTTAGAAAAGGAAGAGAAATCATCCGTGCGAAAAGCAAGTCCAGAGCTCTGGACAGCTGTCCGCAGAGACGCGGTGTATGTACTCGTGTATATACAACCACGCCTAAAAAACCCAATTCCGCCCTCCGCAAGGTGGCTAAAGTGAGGTTAACTAACAAAATTGAGGTAATCGCATACATTCCGGGAGAAGGCCATAATCTGCAGGAACACTCCATCGTGCTGATTCGCGGTGGTCGTGTTAAAGACCTTCCAGGTGTACGTTATCATATTGTCAGGGGATCTCTGGATACCGCCGGAGTAAAGGACCGCAAGAAGAGCCGTTCTAAATATGGAACAAAGAAAGAAAAAGCAGGCGCCAAACCAGCGGCTAAAAAATAGTAATAATTTAATTTCAAATAACTCATGAGGAAGACACAGGCCAAAAAATTACCACTCGCTCCGGATGCAAAATTCAATGACGTCCTGGTTACGCGTTTTGTAAATAACCTGATGTGGCAGGGTAAAAAAAATACAGCGTTCGGCCTGTTTTACGATGCAATCGACCGTGTTTCCAAGCAATCTAATGAGAATGGGTACGAAATCTGGCGAAGGGCACTGAACAATGTAACGCCTGCAGTTGAGGTAAGAAGCCGCCGCATCGGAGGAGCCACTTTTCAGATCCCCGCAGAAGTACGTGCCGACCGTAAGATTTCATTGAGCATTAAATGGCTGATCCGTTACAGTCGTGAAAGAAATGGGAAAAGTATGGCTGACAAACTGGCCGGCGAAATCCTCGCAGCAAGTAAAGGTGAAGGCGGAGCTTTTAAGAAGAAAGAAGATACACACCGTATGGCAGAAGCGAATAAGGCTTTCGCCCATTTCAGGATCTAAAAGAATATATAAAGTTATTGTCCCCCGGCCTATCCGGGGGATTTTTTTTGCAGAATACCGGCTGGTTAAGACCGCTCATTTGCATATTTTTTGGTACCTTTGCGCACCAAAAAGAAAATACTCTACAATTATAAATAATGGCAGACTTAAAATTTCAAAGAAACTTCGGTATCGCGGCACATATTGATGCCGGGAAAACAACTACTACCGAGCGCATATTACGCTACACCGGAATGATCCATAAGATCGGGGAAGTGCATGACGGAGCAGCTACTACGGACTGGATGGAGCAGGAAAAGGAAAGGGGTATCACGATCACTTCTGCGGCTGTGAGTTGCCAATGGAATTTTCCGACCGATAAGGGGAAAGTGGATGCGAATACAAAGAAATATAAATTCAATATTATTGATACTCCAGGTCACGTGGATTTTACTGTTGAGGTAGAAAGTTCTTTGCGTGTGCTGGATGGATTATTGCATTGTTTTCAGCCGTTGATGGTGTAGAGCCGCAGTCTGAAACCGTTTGGCGCCAGGCGAACCGATATAAGGTTCCCCGGATCGGTTTTGTAAATAAAATGGATCGTGCGGGTGCAGATTTTTTAATGGTAGTTACCCAGGTAAAAGAAATGCTGGGTGCCAAAGCCGTTCCCTTCAGTTGCCGATTGGCGCTGAAGATGATTTCAAAGGTGTTGTGGATCTGATCAGAATGAAAGGAGTTATATGGCATATGGAAACGGAAGGAATGACCTTCGATGAAATTGAAATTCCGGCCGATTTACTGGAGGAAGCCAAAGAATGGAGAGCAAAACTGGTGGAAGCTGTTGCTGAATATGATGATAAGTTGCTGGAGAAATTCTTTGTGGATCCGAAGAGTATTACTGAAGATGAAATGCATGAAGCCATTCGTAAAGCTACCATTGATCTGACCATTGTGCCAATGATGTGCGGTTCATCTTTTAAAAATAAAGGTGTGCAAACTGCACTGGATGCCGTTTGCCGTTACCTGCCTATCTCCGATTGATCTCGAAGATACAGTAGGAACTGATCCGAATACCGGTGAAAATCACACGTAAACCTGATCCGAAAGAACCTTTTGCAGCGCTTGCATTTAAAATCATGACCGATCCATTTGTTGGACGTCTTGCATTTTTCCGCTGCTACAGCGGTCGTCTTGAATCTGGTTCTTATGTGTTGAATATGCGAAGTGGAAAGAAGGAGCGTATCAGCCGTATTATGCAAATGTATGCCAATAAACAAAACCCGATCGATTTTATTGAAGCGGGAGATATTGGTGCGGCCGTTGGGTTTAAAGAAATAAAAACGGGAGATACACTCTGTGACGAAGATCATCCGATCATACTGGAAAATATGATTATCCCCGAACCGGTTATTTCTGTTGCCGTTGAACCTAAAACACAGGCAGATGTGGATAAAATGGGATTGGCCATTTCCAAACTTGTTGAAGAAGATCCGACCTTTCGTGTAAAAACAGATGAAGAAACAGGTCAGACGATTCTTCGCGGAATGGGTGAGTTTCATCTTGAAATTATTGTCGACCGCATGAATCGTGAGTTTAAAGTAGAAGTTAACCAGGGCGCTCCGCAGGTTGCCTATAAAGAGGCATTCAATACAACGATTGAACATCGCGAAGTACTGAAAAAACAAACAGGTGGTCGCGGTAAATTCGCCGACATCCAATTTGCAATCGGACCTGCGGATGAAGAATGGATAAAAGAAAACGAAGGAAAACATTTCCAGTTTGTAAATGATATTTTCGGGGGATCAATTCCCAAGGAATTTATACCTGCCATATCAAAGGGATTTGAAACATCTATGACGACAGGTGTTCTGGCTGGCTATCCGATGACAAATATGAAAGTTCGTGTTTTTGATGGTAGCTTTCATGCTGTAGATTCGGATGCGATGAGTTTTGAAATTTGTGCCAGATCCGCTTTTCGTGAAGCGGGCCGGAAAGCAAAACCTGTTTTTTTGGAACCGATAATGAGAGTGGAAGTGATGACACCTGATCAATATATGGGTGATGTTACGGGAGATCTGAACCGGCGCCGTGGTATCCTGGAAGGGATGGACAGCAGGGCAAATCTCCAGGTCATTAAAGCAAAAGTTCCGCTGAGTGAAATGTTTGGTTACGTAACACAATTGCGTTCACTTAGCTCAGGCCGTGCAACTTCGACAATGGAATTTTCTCACTATGCTCCTGCACCAAATAATATTGCTGAAGAAGTAATTGCCAAAGTAAAAGGAAAAGGCAAAGTAACTGCCTGATCAATCTAAATAGCCTGACCCCTTCTATCAAATAGAAGGGGTTTTTTTTTGAACGGCAAGTCAACCATGTTTCAATTGTTTATTTTTCCTGATTAAATGGAATACTTATGTATCGTCTTCTTTCTTTCAAATTAATATTCTGCCTTTTCATAGTAATGATAGCAAACTCTGCTTTGGCTCAGTTGTACAATCGTATCACCTGGAGCAAGGACGGGAACAGTTATTACGTAAGCAGAGATGGAGCCATTGTGGAATTTAAACTGGATGATCTTAGTAATAGCACCGTTATATCCAGGGAACAACTTATTCCTAAAGGTGACAAGCAACCGTTGGAAATCAACCATTTTTTCTTTTCCCCTGACTTTAAAAAAATTCTGATTTATACGAATTCAAAAAAAGTCTGGCGATATAAAACCCGCGGAGATTACTGGATTTTTAATTTATCAGATAATTCATTGCATCAGTTGGGTAAATCCCTGCCTTCATCTTCGTTGATGTTTGCAAAATTTTCACCCGATGGTACACGTGTGGCATATGTGAGTGAACATAATTTATATGTGGAAGATCTGTCGACACATGATATCAAACCCCTTACGCGGAATGGTTCACGCAAGATGATAAATGGAACATTTGACTGGGTCTACGAAGAAGAATTTGATTGCCGGGATGGTTTTCGCTGGAGTCCCGACAGCCGCGCGATTGCATTCTGGCAAATCAATGACAGCAGTACGCGGGACTATTATATGCTGAATACGACCGATTCCGTTTATTCGCGTGTCATTCCCGTAGAATACCCTGTTGCCGGTCAGATGCCTTCGCCATTTAAAATTGGCGTTGTGCAGATAAAGGATGTCCAGACTCAATGGATGCGGATCCCCTTCGATTCAAAAAATGGATCATACCTGCCAAGGATGGAGTGGACAGCCAATAGCGAGGAATTAATTGTCCAGCATTTAAACAGGAGCCAGAATGAATCAGATCTCATGTTATGCGACGCTAAAACTGGCGCGGTTAAATCAGTTTTTAAAGAAAAAGATGCGGCCTGGATAGACGTGATTTCATCCTGGGATGAAAAATATAAAATGGGCGGATGGGACTGGCTGAAAAACGGATCAGAGTTTTTATGGGCAAGCGAAAAGGACGGGTGGCGTCATTTATACCGTGTTAGCAGGGATGGGAAGAGCGAGGTTCTCGTTACGCCAGGCAATTATGACGTAATAGAGATATCATTAATCGATGAGAAAAATAACCAGGTATATTTTATTGCATCACCAGAGAATGCCACCCAAACCTATCTCTACAAGATAAATCTGGATGGTAACGGAAAGGCTGAGCGGGTTACTCCGGCGAATGAACCCGGTTCACACAGCTATGTAATTTCGCCTAATGGAAAATATGCGAGCCACCGGTATTCAAATTATTACACTCAAAATCAGTCGGAATGGATAACATTGCCTGACCACCACGCCGTGAAAGCAACCCAGCCTGCCAGGCCCGCGAATCCTGCCGATAGTGTGGCTTCCAATATTTCATTTTTTAAAGTTACCACGGCGGACGGAGTAACGATGGATGGGTGGATGCAAAAACCGATACCGTTTGACAACACGAAAAAATATCCTGTATTATTTTATGTGTATACTGAACCGGCTGCACAAACAGTACGTGATGATTATTGGGTAGCGCATTGCCCTGTATATCCTGGCGACCTTGCAAAGGACGGGTATATCTATATTTCTTTGGACAACAGGGGAACACCGGCACCCAAAGGTTCATCCTGGAGAAAGGCAATCTACAGGAAGGTAGGGCAGGTCAATATCAGGGATCAGGCTCAGGCAGCCGCTGAAATCTGCAAATGGCCATTTGTAGACAGTTCCCGGATTGCAGTCTGGGGCTGGAGCGGAGGCGGTTCAGCAACGCTTAATCTCATGTTTCAGCATCCTGAGTTATACAAAACTGGCATTGCAGTGGCTGCTGTCGGCAATATTCTGACGTATGATAATATTTACCAGGAAAGATATATGGGTAATCCATTGGAAACCAGGGAGGATTATCTAAAAGGCTCCGCCATCACCTATGCTGCCAATCTTAGAGGTAATTTGCTTTATATCCACGGTAGCGGGGATGATAATGTGCATTTTGATAATGCTGAGATGCTGCTTAACGAGTTGATAAAGTATAACAAAACCTTTCAATTCATGGAATATCCGAATCGGACGCATGCCATAAATGAGGGTGTGGGGACCTCCGAGCATCTGAATAATTTATTTAAAAACTACCTGAATGCACATTGCCCGGGCGGAGGTAAATAATTCTCAAAAAACTATACAATTCTTTGACAGTTTATCTCTTATCCCATACCTTTGCATCCCGTTCAAAAAACGGGCATTGACATATGTCCCAGCGAATCAGAATCAAATTACAGTCTTACGATCACAACCTCGTGGATAAATCTGCAGAAAAGATCGTAAAAACAGTGCGTAGTACGGGAGCCGTTGTTACCGGCCCTATACCATTGCCAACGCGTAAGAAAGTATTCACTGTTTTGCGTTCGCCACATGTCAATAAAAAAGCGCGCGAACAATTTCAGCTGCATACGCATAAGAGATTGTTGGATATATATACTTCTACCTCAAGAACTGTGGATGCTCTATCCAAGCTGGATTTGCCATCAGGTGTTGATGTAGAAATTAAAGCCTGAGTAAAATTCCATCTGCCAAACCGAATTTCGGCCAAAGCAGCGCTGGATGATTTGAAAAGAAATATGAACAAGCCGTTCGGGGTTTGTTTACTACCGGTACTTCCTCCGTCCCGCTTTTGGCGGGATTCGTAAAATGAGTCGAAACTTTGCCAGGACTAACCTCCTTCACTAAAGCTCCGGCGGTCAAAGGAAAAGGTCGGTTGCAAACAGGGGATTGAAATCAGCAAAAGCTTTTAAAAAGCGAAGCGACTGTTGATTGTCCTTAGACACCAGGCACAAACCAATAAAAAATGAAAGGTTTAATTGGAAAGAAAATTGGAATGACGAGTGTCTTCACCCCAGATGGCAGGCAGGTTGCCTGCACGATCATAGAAGCTGGTCCCTGTGTCGTTACACAGGTGAAAACCACAGGATCCGACGGATATAATGCTCTGCAGATCGCTTTCGGTGAAAAGAAAGAAAAACACGTCCTCTCTTCAGAAAAGAATCACTTCGCCAAAGCAAATACCACTACAAAACAATTTACAAGGGAATTCCGCAATTTTTCTTTAGAGAAAAATCTGGGAGAAGCGATTACGGTTGAAATTTTTGCCGAAGGAGAAATTGTTGACGTAGTGGGCACTTCAAAGGGTAAAGGTTTCCAGGGTGTTGTTAAACGTCATGGATTTCACGGTGTTGGTGGTCAGTCACACGGACAGCATGACCGTAGCCGTGCACCGGGATCTTTGGGTAACTCCTCAGATGCATCCCGTGTAATGAAAGGTGTTCGCATGGCTGGCCGTATGGGTGGAGACCGCGTGAAACTGAAGGGGCTCAAAGTGGTGAAAATCTTTCCGGAGAAAAATTATCTGTTGATCGGCGGATCGGTTCCGGGTCACAATGGTTCCATTGTATATATTCAGAAGTAACTTTTTAATCAGATTCACATGCAAGTAGATGTCTTAAATATAAAGGGGGCTAAAACAGGTCGTAAGCTGGAATTACCCGCGGATGTGTTTGAAGCAGAACCAAATGATCACGTGATATATCTGGCGGTAAAACAATACCTCGCTGCGCAGCGGCAGGGTACGCATAAAGTAAAGACACGTATGGAAGTGAAAGGATCTTCCAAAAAATTGCATAAACAAAAAGGTACCGGTGGTTCACGTAAAGGAAATATCCGGAATCCATTATATAAAGGCGGTGGTACGATCTTCGGGCCAAAACCAAGAGGCTACGATTTCAAGTTAAACCGTAAAGTAAAGGACCTTGCAAAAATTTCAGCTCTTTCTTATAAGGCGAAGGCAAATTCAATCATTGTAGTAGAAGATATTCAGCTGAAAGCTCCCAAAACCAGTGAAATGGTTGGTCTTATCGGCGGACTGAAACTGGATGGTAAAAAAGCACTGTTTGTAACACCTGAATATAATGATAACCTGTATTTAAGTTTACGGAATATTCCAGGACAGGAGAGCAGTCTGCTGGCCGACATGAATACTTATGATATTATGAATGCAGAGATTTTAGTGCTGACAGAGTCAGCAGCAAAAATGTTTACGGAAGAGGAAGCTGAAGCATAGAAATTTTAAATTTTCAATTTTCAAGTAATGAAATCATCTGATATTCTGATCCGTCCGATTCTGACTGAGAAAGCAAATGCGCAGCAGGAAAAACTACGCCGTTATGCTTTTAAGGTAAATACCCGGGCA
This sequence comes from uncultured Bacteroidota bacterium, assembly GCA_963730425.1. Classification (GTDB taxonomy): domain Bacteria; phylum Bacteroidota; class Bacteroidia; order Chitinophagales; family Chitinophagaceae; genus Puia. The sequence goes on from CAVSRV010000001.1 coordinate 234,865, forward strand.
AACAAACTGGAGATCAAAAAAGCAGTGGAAGAATTTTACGGCATTACTGTAGTGGATGTGAATACAGTGGTTGTTCCAAGTAAAGCCAGGTCAAGATCAACCAAGGCCGGTCTGATCGTTGGACGTAAACCTGGATACAAAAAAGCACTGATCACCATAGCCGAAGGAGAAACAATCGATTTGTATTCGAATATTTAAGTAACTATAAGATATGGCACTAAAAAAGTTTAAACCCGTCACTGCAGGAACCCGTTGGAGAATTGGGAATGCCTATGCAGAAATCACTTCCGATACGCCTGAAAAGACTCTGCTTGAGAAAATCAGTCGTACAGGTGGCCGTAATTCGCAGGGAAGAAGGGCTATGCGTTATATAGGTGGGGGGCATAAAAAAATGTATCGGTTGATTGACTTCAAGAGGGATAAAAAAGATATTCCCGGAAAAGTTGTTTCCATTGAATATGATCCAAACAGAACGTCTTTCATTGCGCTGATTCAGTATAGTGACGGGGAGAAAAGGTACATGCTTGCCCCGCAAGGACTTCAGGTAGGTGGAACTGTTCAGTCCGGTGATGCTGTAGTGCCAGAAATTGGAAACGCTTTGCAAATGAAGAATATTCCTTTGGGTACCAATGTGCATAATGTGGAAATGCAACCCGGTCAGGGGGGCAAACTTATCAGGAGTGCAGGTACCACTGCGCAACTGACGAACAAGGAAGAAAAATATGCCGTATTGAAAATGCCTTCAGGGGAACTCAGAAAAATTTTGATTAATTGTTACGCGACGGTTGGAGTTGTCTCGAACAGTGATCACAGTCTGCAGAGCATGGGAAAAGCTGGTCGTAATCGCTGGAGAGGAATTCGGCCACGTGTTCGCGGAGTAGCAATGAACCCGGTTGATCATCCGATGGGTGGTGGAGAAGGTAAGGCTTCAGGCGGCCAGCCCCGTTCAAGGAATGGTCAGTATTCAAGAGGACTGAAAACCAGGACTAAAGGGAAAGGAAGTGACAAATTAATTATTCAGACTAAGAAAGGTAAGAAAATCGGTAAATAATTTTTCAATTTATCTAATTCAAAAATATGGGTCGTTCAATAAAAAAGGGTCCTTATGTAGATGCCAACCTGGAAACAAAAATCCTTAGTATCAACGAGGGAAAAGGGAAAAAAGGTGTCATCAAAACCTGGAGCCGTCGTTCCACCATTACACCTGATTTTGTGGGTCATACGTTCGCTGTGCACAATGGCAACAAGTTTATTCCTGTTTATGTTACGGAATTTATGGTAGGTCACAAACTGGGGGAATTTGCACCTACGAGGAATTTCAAGGGCCACTCCAGCAAAAAGATTGCAGAAGCATAAAAGAACATGTACCGAAAGACATTACGTTTTGAACTTTTGTCTCAGGCATAAAACTGATAAAATGGAAGCACTAGCTAAATTGAAAAATTATCCAACGTCGCCCCGGAAGATGCGACTACTGGCAGATGAAATAAGAGGACTGCAGGTTGAAAAAGCACTGGCATTGCTTGAACATCATCCGCAGCATTCTTCCACGCCACTGTATAAATTATTATGGTCTGCAGTAAAGAATTGGGAAGCGAAGAATGAAGGAAAAAGTGCAGCTGATGCCGGTCTCCTGGTTAAAACAATATTTGTGGACGGAGCAAGGGTGTTGAAACGTATGCGTCCGGCTCCTCAGGGTCGTGGTTACCGTGTTCGTAAGCGCAGCAACCATGTTACATTGATCGTAGATGAGAAAATTGAAAGTAAAAAGTAAAAATTAAAAAAGTAAAAATTGAAAGGCTGAAAATAAACTATGAATAGAAACATTCAGGCGAATTTTCAAATTTCAAATTTCAAATTTTCAAATTAAATAGATAAATGGGTCAGAAAACAAATCCTATAGGTGCGAGACTGGGAATTATCCGCGGATGGGAATCCAACTGGTTCGGCAATAAAAAAGATTATTCTGTCAAGCTGATAGAAGACAATAAGATCAGAACCTATCTCAACGCGCGTATCAATAAAGGTGGAATTGCCAAGATCGTGATTGAGCGTACACTCAACAAGCTCATCGTAACTATTCATACGTCCAAGCCGGGTATCATCATTGGCAAGGGCGGAGGAGAAGTTGACCGCATTAAGGAAGAGTTGAAAAAACTGACTGGTAAGGAAGATGTGCAGATCAATATTCTGGAAATCAGGCGGCCCGAACTGGATGCGAATATCGTTGCCGACACGATTGCCAGACAGATAGAAAATCGTATCAATTACAAAAGGGCCATAAAGATGGCGATAGCTTCAGCGCTTCGTATGGGTGCAGAAGGAATCAAAGTTAAAGTAGGAGGTAGATTGGGGGGTTCTGAAATTGCCAGAACGGAAGAAATTAAATCAGGCCGAACACCTTTGCACACACTCCGGATGGATATTGATTATGCGAATGTATTCGCACTTACAGTATATGGTAAAATCGGAGTAAAAGTCTGGATCAGTAAGGGTGAGGTATTAACCAAGCGGGATTTGAATCCCAATTTTGTGGGTGGTAAAACTGATGTTAGCGATAGAAGAGAGAGGAGGGATGAAATCAAGGATCGTGAAGACCGTGGCCGTGGTGGCGAAAGAAGGAGTGGTGGTGAAAGAGGTGGAGATCGCCGTGGCGGTGGAGGCTCGGGAAGAAGACAATAATTACAAAATTTCAAATTGAACCAACATGTTACAACCCAAAAGGAGTAAACATAGGAAAGCACAAAAAGGTAGAATCCGGGAGGTTGCTAAGAGAGGAACAGATATTTCTTTTGGCTCTTACGGTCTGAAGGCACTGGAAGGTATCTGGTTAACGAATCGTCAGCTGGAAGCTGCACGTCAGGCCCTGACCCGTTCAATGAAGAGAGAAGGTAATGTTTGGATTCGAATTTTTCCTGATAAGCCTATTACCAAGAAGCCACAGGAAGTAAGAATGGGAAAGGGTAAGGGTAATCCCGAATATTGGGCTGCTGTCGTTGAACCGGGACGTATGCTTTTTGAAGCAGATGGTGTTACTGAAGCAGTAGCCAAGGAGGCTTTATTACTGGCAGCACAGAAGTTACCGATTAAGACCAAATTTGTTGTTAGGCATGATGTGATAGCGTTATAATTCAAATTTATTAAGATGTCAAAGAGAAATGATTTTGTAAACAGCCTGAAAGACCTGAGTGAAACAGATCTCCATGCGAGGATTCGCGAGGATGAACAGCGCTTGAAGAAGCTGGAATTTGCTCATGCCATATCCCCATTGGAAAGTCCGGTAAATATCCGCATGATCAGAAAAGATATTGCCAGGCTGAAAACAGAAATAACCAAAAGAAAAATCGGTAAACCGGCTGAGCAAAAAGTATAAGGATGTTATGCAGTCCGGCCGCGGACAGATTTACAAAATATCAAATTAGTATTATGTCAGATAGAAATTTACGGAAAACAAGAATCGGCGTAGTCAGCAGCAACAAAATGGACAAGACAGTAGTTGTGGCTGTTGAAAGAAAAGTACAGCATCCGATATACGGTAAGTTCCTGAAAAAAACTACCAGGTTTCATGCCCATGATGAAAAGAATGAGTGCAGCATCGGAGATGTGGTTCGCATTATGGAAAGCCGGCCATTGAGCAAAACCAAACGCTGGCGCCTGGTTGAAATCGTGGAGAAAGCGAAATAAACTTCATTTTATAAAAAATATTAAATGATACAGCAGGAAAGCAGATTAAATGTTGCAGATAACAGCGGAGCCAAGGAAGTTTTGTGTATTCGCGTATTGGGAAACAGCGGCCAGGATTATGCTAAAATAGGAGACAAGATCGTGGTGACTGTAAAGGATGCATTACCTGCAGGAGGTATCAAGAAGGGAACTGTAACAAAGGCGGTAATAGTTAGAACAAAGAACAAATTGCGCCGTAAAGATGGTTCATATATACGCTTTGATGATAATGCCGTGGTGTTGCTGAATCCGAGTGATGAACCAAGAGGCACACGTATTTTCGGGCCCGTCGCCCGGGAACTGCGCGACAAGGGGTATATGAAAATCATATCGCTGGCGCCGGAAGTGCTTTAAGCTTAAAGCGGAACGCTTAACGTTTAACGCGTTCCGAGTAAAGCAGTTACGAAAAAGTATTAAGAGAGTATTTTAAAATAAAGAAGCGTTTAGCGTTAAGCGTTAGGCGTTAAGCTTAAAATAGAAAGAAATGGACAGCAGATTTAAACCCAAATTCAATATTAAAAAGGGTGACAAAGTGGTGGTGATATCCGGAGATGATAAGGATCTTAAAAAATCACGCAAAGTTCTGGAAGTATTTCCGGATACTGCCAAGGTGCTGGTTGAAGGTGTCAATATAGTTACCAAACATACAAAACCCTCTGCGCAGAATACCAAAGGAGGAATTATGAAGCTGGAGGCACCCATTCATATATCGAATGTACTGTTGTGGGATGTAAAATCTGGCGGACCATCAAAGGCAAAACGTACCAGAGAAAATGGGAAACTTATACGTATCGCTAAAAAATCAGGGGAGGTAATTAAATAATGAGTACTACAAAATACACTGCCCGTCTGGCAGAAAAATACAAAAAAGAAGTAGTTCCCGCATTGGTTAAGAAATTCGGTTACACATCTGTTATGCAGGCACCCAAACTTGAAAAAATCTGCCTGAACCGGGGAATCAACGGAGCTGTATCGGATAAGAAACTGGTGGATATCACCATTGAAGAACTGACGACTATAACGGGACAGAGAGCAGTATCAACGATTTCCAAAAAGGATATTTCCAATTTCAAATTGAGAAAAGGAATTCCAATTGGCGCGCGCGTAACATTGCGTGGTATAAAAATGTATGAATTTCTGGATCGCCTTGTGGCAGCAGCTCTTCCAAGGGTACGTGATTTCAAAGGTGTTAGTGAAAAAGCATTTGACGGCCGTGGAAACTATACAATGGGGATCACAGAACAGATAATTTTTCCTGAAGTAGACATAGATAAAGTGAACAAGATAACAGGTATGGATATCACTTTTGTAACGACAGCAAAGAGCAATGAGGAAGCCTTTGAATTACTAAAGGCGCTTGGGATGCCTTTCAGGAATGCAAAAAAGGAAGATTCAAATTAAGCTGAATAAATAAAATTAATAAAAATTCATGGCCAAAGAATCAGTCAAAGCCAGGCAAAGAAAACGGGAAAGGATGGTCGCAAAGTATGCGGACAGACGGGCTGCTTTGAAAGCAGCAGGCGATTATAAAGCCCTCGACCTGCTTCCGAAAAATGCGTCACCGGTACGTTTGAAAAACCGTTGTCAGCTAACCGGCAGACCACGCGGTTATATTCGCTACTTCGGTGTTTCAAGGAACATTTTCCGGGATATGGCACTACAGGGGAAAATTCCTGGAGTAAGAAAAGCGAGCTGGTAAATCAGATGACGGTTAACGGTTGACCGTTTACGGTGGTAAAGGTTGAAGTTCAAAATAAAGTCCATCTACCGTCTACCATCAACCGTAAACAAATAATTAATAAAGATTTTAATAGATATAAAATGGTAACAGATCCTATAGCAGATTTCCTCACCAGAATCCGTAATGCGCAGATGGCGAATCACCGGATCGTGGAGATCCCTGCTTCGAACCTGAAAAAGCGGATGACTGAAATTCTGTATGACAAGGGGTATATCCTTAAATACAAATTTGAAGACGACAGTAAGCAGGGTATAATAAAGATCGCGCTAAAATACGATCCAACTACCAAGGAGCCGGCAATCCGGAGTCTTGAAAGAGTAAGTCGTCCAGGTCTGCGCCAATACGCCAGTCCTGTCGAATTTAAGAGAGTGAAAAATGGCTTAGGAATTGCCATCGTCTCCACATCAAAAGGAGTAATGACCGATAAGGATGCAAAAGCGCAGAATGTTGGAGGTGAGGTTCTTTGTCATGTGTATTAAGAAAGTGTGAGAGTGTGGGAGTGTGAGAGTGTGAGAGCGAACGTCAATAATTATTTCTCCCGAATATGTCGGGATCAAATTCTCAAATTAGAAAATATGTCCAGGATAGGAAAAAAACCGGTTCTCATTCCCAACGGAATCACAGTAACTGTGGGTGCTGATAATACGGTTTCTGTAAAGGGCCCTAAGGGGGAATTGAAGCAGACGATCGACCGCGATATCAAGGTGGAAGTGAAAGACAATAAAATTGAAATTACACGTCCGACTGATCAGATACGTCATCGTGCACTTCATGGTTTGTATCGTTCATTATTGTCAAATATGGTGAAGGGCGTAACAGAAGGATATAAGAGACAATTGGAACTCATTGGTGTTGGTTTTAAGGCATCTAACCAGGGTAACCTGCTGGATCTTGCACTGGGTTATTCGCATAACATAATTTTTGAAATCCCCAAGGAACTGAAACTTGCAACAGCCCAGGAAAAGGGGGAAAATCCTAAGATCATGCTGGAGGGCACTGATAAACAACTTATAGGACAGGTTGCTGCAAAGATCCGTGGTTTGCGTAAACCTGAACCATACAAGGGTAAGGGTATCCGTTATACTGGTGAAATCGTTAGGAAAAAAGCCGGAAAGGCAGCTGGAAAATAGTGTGAGAGTGTGAGAATGTGAGAATGTGAGAGTGTGAGAAGAAAATTTTCGCATGTGTTTTAAAAGTTCAAATTTTCAAATTCAAAGAGATGGACAAGCTTATAAAAAGACAGAAAATCAGATACCGCATCCGCAAGAAAGTTGCAGGAAGTGCAGACAAACCCCGTTTATCAGTCTTCAGAAGTAATAGTGAAATTTATGCGCAGCTGATTGATGACGATAATGGAACAACACTGGCTGCTGCTTCTTCACGCGACAAGGATATTGTGGCACAGAAAGTAACAAAAACGGAAAAAAGCAAACTGGTTGGTCTGGTAATAGCCCGCAAAGCGACAGAACTGGGAATCAGTAAAGTAGTATTTGACCGGGGCGGTAATTTGTATCACGGCAGAGTGAAGGCTATTGCTGAGGCAGCACGTGAAGGTGGCCTTCAGTTTTAATAATTAAAATATTTTATTCGTAAATATTTATCATGGCAACAACTAGTATATCGAAAATCAAGGCCGGCGATCTGGAGTTGAAAGAAAAAGTAGTTTCAATCAATCGTGTAGTAAAAACTACAAAGGGTGGACGCGCTTTCAGTTTTTCTGCTCTCGTAGTAGTCGGAAATGAAAATGGCATCGTTGGTCATGGCCTGGGAAAGGCTAAGGAAGTACAGGAAGCCATAACAAAAGGCATTGAGGACGCAAAGAAAAACCTGATTAAGGTACCTGTGATGCACGGAACGATTCCACACGATCAGCTGGCCAAGGAAGGAGCAGCTAAAGTACTCATTAAGCCTGCGGCACATGGTACCGGAGTGATCGCCGGAGGAAGCATGCGAGCTGTTTTGGAAAGTGCAGGTATTACTGATGTGCTTGCTAAATCCCTGGGTTCAGCTAACCCTCACAATGTGGTAAAAGCAACTTTTAAAGCCCTGGGATTATTGAGAGAACCTATACAGGTTTCAAGAACAAGAAACCTTTCTTTAAAGAAAGTATTCAACGGCTAAACTGGAAAATTAAGCAGGAAATGAAAAAGTTACGAATTACACAGATTAAAAGCGGAATCGACCGGTCAGAAAGGCAAAAATTGACGCTGGAAGCGCTTGGCTTGAAAAAGCTGCATAACCCCAGAGAAATCGAAGCTACACCGCAGGTGCTTGGCATGATTAGGAAAGTGGAACACCTTTTAAAAGTGGAGGAAGTATAAAAACAAGTGTGAGAGTGTGAGAGTGTGAGAGTGAGGAAAAACACGTTTTGCCGTCATCTGGCGGAATCAAATTTTCAAATTAACAATGATGAATTTACATAACATCAAGCCGGCTAAAGGCTCAACACATAAAGAAAAAAGACTTGGTCGTGGTGAAGCTTCCGGCAAAGGAGGAACATCCACCAAGGGTAATAAAGGAGGACAAAGCCGTGCGGGTTACCAACGCAAGATGGCCCATGAAGGCGGCCAAATGCCAATCCAACGGAGGTTACCAAAACGTGGTTTTAAAAACCCGGATCGTGTATCTTATGTTGTTTTTAATCTGTCACAGATTGAACAACTAGCTGAGAAATACGATATTAAGGAGATTTCTGCATCTAATCTTTACGCCAGTGGACTGATTTCCCGCACAGACCTGGTTAAGATCCTGGGTAATGGTGAGTTGAAAGCAAAACTGAATTTCAAAGTAAGTGCTGCAAGCAAGAAGGCCAGACTGGCAATTGAAGGGTCAGGCGGCTCTCTTGTAATCATAGAGGTGAAGAAGCCAGTCATGGGCACAAAATCCTAAAATAGTCATTAACTTGCATAGACGATTTCGGTCGTCTTTTTTGATTTCTGCAGGTCCTAAATAATTAAGAAGAACGTGAAGAAATTTTTTGATACATTAAAAAATATTTGGAGTATTCCGGAATTAAAGAGTAAAATTCTTGTTACGCTTACTCTGCTACTGGTTTACAGATTCTGTACTTATATTGTTTTACCCGGTATTGATCCTAACAAACTGGCAAGTCTCAGCGGTGCCAAAACCGGTGCCCTTGGATTGATTGATGCGTTTTCGGGTGGTGCCTTCTCACAGGCTTCTATTCTGGCTTTGGGTATCATGCCTTATATTTCTGCATCCATATTCATGCAACTAATGAGTATACTGGTTCCACAGATGCAGAAAATCCAGAAAGATGGTGAAAGTGGAAGAAAAAAAATTAACCAGTGGACACGTTATCTCACAGTAATCGTGACTTTTGCGCAAGCTTATGCTTACGTGGGTTATCTAAAGACCATGGGCCACGATGCAATTATCGACAGCTTCAGTGCTTTTTTCTGGCTCACGACTCCCATACTACTGACTGCAGGCACTCTTTTTGTAATGTGGATTGGTGAAAAAATTACTGATAAGGGACTGGGAAATGGTACTTCGATCATCATTATGATCGGTATCCTTGCACGATTCCCTGGTGCCTTGTCACGTGAATTTCAATCCAAAGCTGTAAACGGCAGCGGAGGCATTCTCCTCTTTGTAATCGAAGTAGCTATTCTCATAGCAGTTATCATGGGACTGATTGTGTTGATTCAGGGAGTCCGGAAAGTGCCGGTAAACTACGCTAAACAGATTGTTGGTAACCGTCAGTTTGGTGGTGCCCGACAGTTTCTGCCGCTGAAAGTAAATAGTGCAGGCGTAATGCCAATCATTTTTGCACAGGCTATCATGTTCCTGCCAACACTTATTTCTTACACCAGTTTTGAAAATAAGGAAGGTATTTCAAGAATATTTTCAGATCCACGTGATTATGTTCATATGATTTTCTATGGTATAATCGTGATTGGATTTACTTTTCTATATACTTCACTGATATTTAATCCCAAACAGGTAGCCGATGATCTCAAAAGAAATAATGGATTTGTTCCGGGAGTTAAACCAGGCCAGCCCACTGCAGATTTCATAGGATCAGTAATGGATAAAATTACGCTACCGGGTGCATTTCTATTGGCTATTGTAGGAATTCTTCCGGGATTCGCACAACGCGCTGGTGTTACGCAAGGCTTTGCTGCATTTTATGGCGGGACTTCGCTTCTTATCATGGTAGCGGTTATTCTCGATACGTTGCAGCAGATCGAAACCCAACTGCTGATGCGTCAATACGACGGTCTGATGAAGTCTGGCCGTATTCAGGGCCGTCAGTCGGTTACCAACGCGGTGATCTAGGATGATCTATCACAAAACGAAAGCGGAAATTGAACTGGCGAGAGATAGCGCACTTCTTGTAAGTAAGACGCTGACTGAAACTGCTAAAATACTCAAGCCGGGAATCACCACTCTTTCATTAGATATATTTATCGGAAAATTTATCCGTGACCATGGTGCGGTTCCTTCTTTTTTGAATTACCATGGTTATCCTTATAATTCCTGTATCTCAGTAAATGATGTTGTAGTACACGGATTTCCGAATGAAAATGAACTGAAGGAGGGCGATATTATTTCAATTGATATCGGAGTTTTGAAAAACGGTTTTCATGGAGATCATGCATATACATTTGCGATCGGAAATCCCGGAGCAGCTATAGCGCAACTTATTCGTGTAACTAAAGAATCTTTATATAAAGGAATAGAAAAGGCAATCGCGGGTAACAGGATAGGTGATATTTCCTTTGCCATACAAGAACATACAGAAAAAAAATATGGATATGGCGTAGTGCGTGAACTCGTGGGACACGGACTGGGAAGAAGTCTGCACGAAGATCCGCAGGTAGCGAATTATGGAAAACGCGGCTCCGGAATTAAATTGAAAGATGGACTTATTCTGGCTATCGAACCTATGATCAATCTGGGGAAACGGGAAGTATATACAGAGTCGGACGGATGGACCGTAAGAACGGCGGATCATAGTGTTTCCGTACATTTTGAACATGATATTTGTATAGTGAAAAACAAAGCTGACATTCTTTCTGACTACACAGAAATTGAAAGCGCAGAAAGGAATAACCCATTTTTGCACACCTCTAACTAATTATTTATTTCTTAATTGGAGTATAAGAGTATAAGAGTATAGGAGTATAAGAATAAAGGAGTTCAATTCAATTCTCACTCTTATACTCCTATACTCTTATACTTGCCCTTATCCTGAAACAGCAAAATCCCTTAACGCATCATTGAGACTTGTTTTGAGATCGGTTGATGCTTTTCTCTGACCGATGATAAGTGCACATCCGACCTGATATTCGCCTGCGGGAAATTTCCTGGTATAGGAACCTGGTATCACCACACTTCGTGCAGGAACCCGACCTTTATATTCAATGGGTGATTCTCGACTCACATCAATAATTTTCGTGCTCTGTGTTAAAACCACATTAGCTCCCAATACTGCTTCTCTTTCCACACGCACACCTTCAACTACAATACACCTGGATCCAATAAAACATCCGTCTTCAATTATCACCGGAGCAGCCTGCAGGGGTTCCAGAACACCACCAATACCGACACCGCCGCTAAGGTGAACGCCTTTTCCAATCTGTGCACAACTGCCAACTGTTGCCCAGGTATCCACCATTGTGCCTTCGTCCACATATGCACCAATATTTACATAACTCGGCATAAGTATTACTGACTTGCCAAGGTAAGCACCATAACGCGCGATCGCATGGGGGACCGCCCGAACACCCAAACCCGCATAATCTTTTTTCAAAGACATTTTATCATAAAACTCCATAGGACCTACGGTCCAGGTGCTCATTTGTCTGATCCCGAAGTACAAAAGAATAGCTTGTTTAATCCATTGATTCACTATCCAGTCATTTCCGCCAGCTGGCGGATCTGCTACACGCAATCTGCCTTTGTCCGTTTCTTCAATTACTGCACAAATGGCATCAGCATATCGATGATCCTTCAGTAAATCCCTGTTCCTCCAAACATCCTCAATCATTGCTTTCAATTCCATCAGATTTATTTTTTGCAAACATAAGGCTGCCGGGCTAATTCAGGATGAATGATATCGTTGTATTTTAAATCATTCGGTATTTTTATAGAAAATCAAGATTTGGTATTTGAAAGTGATATAGTGCAAAGCCTGGAAACCCTGCGCAACGGGGGCCTTATCCTTTATCCGACAGATACTATCTGGGGTATCGGATGCGACGCTACAAATCCCGGGGCAGTACAGAAAATTTTTGAACTTAAGCGGAGACCTGAATCCAAATCAATGATTGTTCTGCTGGCGGATCTGAGAGACATCAACGTCTATTCAGGACGTCCTGAGCCTGGTATTATTGAATACCTTAGTAAAACTACAAATCCTATAACAGTTATATATGAAAATGCATTGGGTCTTGCCGAAAACCTGATCAATGAAGATGGATCGATCGCTATGCGAATTGTGCGGGAAGATTTTTGCAGGCATTTGTTAAAGCGGTTCCGCAAACCAATAGTATCCACTTCCGCAAATATTTCGGGTCAGAGCGCTCCTGAAAATTTTGCAGGAATATCGGATAATATCAAACGGGGTGTAGATTATATTGTGAAATACCGGCAACAGGAGAATTCAAAAGCCAGGGCGTCAGTATTGGTTCGATTTAATAAATCAGGCGAACCAATAATCCTGAGATCCTGATGTAAGCGGATTATATAGTTGTAATAATTTTTGCTATGCCTGCATATGTAATTGTTGAAGTTCATATTCACGATAACGTGGAATATGAAAACTATAAAAAACTAACACCGGCGGCGATTGCTGCATTCGGTGGAAAATTTATTGTTCGAGGTGGCCAGACAATTTCCCTGGAAGGTAATTGGAAACCGGGGAGAATAGTCGTTCTGGAGTTTCCCAATGTTGAAAGAGCGAACGAATGGTGGCACTCTGACATATATACTGAGGCAAAAATTATACGACAGCGCGCAGCTGAAACAAAAATGATCATAGTTGAAGGAGTGCAGTAGTATGAAAGTGTGAGAGTGTGAGAGTGTGAGAGTGTGAGAGTGGGGATCACAGTTTATTATTCATTTCTAAATTTTCGTTTAAATTCCTTTGCAAAAATTTTTGATTATTCAGACTGCATTTATCGGGGACGTAGTTCTGGCGACACCCGTGATTGAAAAATTACATCGGTTTTTCCCGGAAGCAGAAATTGATTTCCTTTTGCGAAAGGGGAATGAGCAACTGCTTGGTGGTCATCCATATATTCATGAAATTCTTGTATGGGATAAGAAAAAAAATAAAACCAAAAATCTTATCCGGATGTTGCTTCAAATCCGAAGGAACAAATATGATAAGGTTATCAACCTGCAAAGGTATTTTGCCACAGGCATCCTGACGGCCTTTTCGAAGGCAAAAGAAAACATCGGGTTTGATAAGAACCCACTTAGTTTTTTATTTACCAGAAAGATCAGGCATCAGGTGGGCGGGGATCATGCTATCCATGAAACGGCGAGGAATCTTGAATTAATTCAGGAATTCACCGACAGCAATTTTTTCAAGCCAAAACTTTATCCATCGCAAAATGACTTTTCTTCGATTAATTCATTGGTTGTTTCTAAGTTTATTACTATTAGTCCTGCATCCGTATGGTTCACAAAACAGTTTCCCTCTTCCCAATGGATTTCATTCATTAAGTCCGTACCTCAGGAGTTAGGAATTTATTTATTAGGTGGACCTGATGACATCTTATTATGTAAATCCATAAGTGAGTTGTCTGGCAGGAGTGGATTGAAAGTTCTTACTGGTTCATTGTCATTTTTACAGTCTGCCGCATTGATGAGCAGGGCAAGTATGAATTATGTGAATGATTCCGCGCCCATGCATTTTGCCTCTGCGATGAATGCGCCGGTAACGGCTGTTTATTGTTCCACCGTACCAGAATTCGGATTCGGACCTCTTTCCGATATCCGGTATATCATAGAAATTGATAAGCCATTGTATTGCCGACCATGTGGACTTCATGGATTTAAGTCTTGTCCTGAAAAGCATTTCAAATGTGCAATGGATATCAGGCAGGAGCAGTTTACAAAGACTATTCCAACCTGAGGGTTTGGGGAATTGTTTCCAAATGATTCTTTATATTTTACAAATTTGTTTACACTGATTCTGGCATTCATATTATACTTAAGCTTCAGGTTCCGGACTTCAGGCTTTAAGCCTTATGATTTATCTTTGGCGGAATGATAATTTCATGTTCTGAGACGGAATTGCTGTTATTTAATAGAATATCAGAAGCCGCTGGCCGAATGCAGGTGGAGGTATATGTTATTGGAGGATTTGTCAGGGATAAATTAATTGGTCGGCCCACCAGTGATGCTGATATTGTCTGTATCGGCAATGCCATTGATTTGGCAAATGAAGTCGCCACGCTTTATGATCCCAGGCCCGCGGTTGCCTTTTTTAAGAATTTCGGGACGGCACATTTCAAAATTCGCGAATCTGATGGCCGGATTTTAGACGTTGAATTTGTCGGTGCGAGAAGCGAAAGCTATCGCGCCAGTTCGAGAAAGCCCGAAATTGTTCCGGGTACACTGGAAGACGATCAGAACCGCAGGGATTTCACTATCAATGCACTTGCTATTAGTTTGAATAAGGGAAATTTTGGTGAGCTTGTTGATCCATTTAATGGGATCCATGACCTGGAAGAAAAAAGAATTTACACCCCACTGGAGCCCCTGAAGACCTTTAATGATGACCCCTTACGAATGCTGCGAGCCATTAGATTTGCAAGTCAGCTTGGCTTTCATATCGATACCGGGACTTTCAATGCCATCATTGAGGACGCGGAAAGGATTCGAATTATTTCCCAGGAAAGAATTACAGAGGAGCTTAATAAAATTATTGCATCGGAGAAGCCGTCAATTGGTTTCGAACTACTTTATAAGTCCGGTTTATTGAAGATCATTTTTCCAAAAATGACAGAACTGGCGGGTGCAGAATATATTGATGGGTTGGGTCATAAGGATAATTTTTATCACACACTCCAGGTGCTCGACAATATTTCCGTCAATACAAGTGATCTTTGGCTGCGCTGGGCCGCGATTTTACACGATATTGGAAAACCGGCAACTAAAAAATTTGAACCGGGTCATGGGTGGACCTTTCACGGTCATGAAGTGGTAGGAGCTCGAATGGTTCCAAAAATTTTTGACAGGATGAAATTGCCGATGAATGAAAAAATGCGATTCGTGCGTAAAATGGTCGAACTTCATCTTCGTCCCATAAGTTTAACAAAAGAAAATATTACGGACTCTGCCATCCGAAGGTTATTATTCGATGCAGGAGAAGATATTGATTCACTTATGATACTTTGTGAAGCAGATATTACTTCAAAAAATAGACAAAAAGTTAAAAAATATCTTGAGAATTTTGAGCTCGTGCGCAAGAGGCTTATAGAAGTTGAAGAAAAAGACCGGATCAGGAACTGGCAGCCTCCTGTTTCGGGGGAAATGATTATGGAAATCTTTGGTATTGGACCTTCAAAAAAAGTAGGTGACCTGAAAAATATGATTCGCGAGGCAATCCTGGAAGGAGAAATTGCAAATTCTTTTGAAGCTGCCTACCCATTCATGCTGGAGAAGGCGGCGGCTATGGATCTGAAACCGGTAGGCCAGTTATAAAGAATGGGATAACCAATAAAATAAGCTTACTGTTAATTTGATGGTTTCATTTATTTTTGAACTTTCTAATGTGTATTATTATGGCAGTTTTAAAATTCAGGGTTTATTTTGAAGAAGATGATAGTGTTTACAGGGATGTTGTGGTAAGGCATAACCAGCATTTTCTTGAATTGCATCAGGTGATTTTAAAAGCCTATGAATTTGACAATAAACATCAGGCTACTTTCTTCCGTAGCAATGATCATTGGCAGCGCGGAAGAGAAATATCACTGGAAAAATACGAAAGGGAATATAAAGTTGCACCGTTACTGATGGCAGAAACTACCATTGGATCTGAAATAAAAGATCCCAATCAGAAATTTGTATATCTGTATGATTTCGTGAAAAACTGGTATTTTCTTGTTGAACTAATCCATGTATCAAAAGAGGAAAGCAGCAAGCTGGATTATCCATCTGTTGTAAAATCTGAAAGTATCGGTCCTTCGCAATATGGTACTCGCGGACTGGTCGGCGACAAGTTGGCAGAAGTGGAGGAGAAATATGATCTTAACAAAAGTGCTGAAGGATTCAGCGAAGTAGGAGATGAAACCGGCGATCTTGATACAGAAGAAGAATTTGGTCCGGAAGAGGATACTTTACTCTAATAATGTATTCCAAAACAGTAATTATTATTTCCGGCCCGACGGCCTCTGGGAAAACGGAGCTGGCTCTTGAAGTCGCGAAGCATTTCAAAACTGCTATTATTTCTGCAGACAGCCGGCAGTGTTTTCGTGAACTCAATATCGGTGTGGCCAAGCCATCACAGGCACAGCTGGAATTGATCCGGCACTTTTTCATCAATTCTCATTCAATTCATGAACAGGTGAATGCGTCGGTATTCGAAACACTTTCGATGCAATGGTGTGATGAAATATTTTCAAAAAAGGATACTGTTATCATGTGCGGGGGAACCGGCCTTTACATCAAGGCGTTCTGTGATGGACTGGATGAAATCCCGGTGATAGATGAAGGAATCAGAAAAAATATTATAGATAATTTTAATGAACAGGGTTTTATATGGCTACGTGAAGCCGTTAGAAATGCTGATTCGTTATTTTATTCATCCGGCGAAATTGCGAATCCGCAACGAATGATGAGGGCTCTTGAGGTCATTCAAAGTACCGGTCGGTCAATACTTTCATTCAGGAATCAGCAAAAGAAAATAATGCCTTTCCGCATATTGGAATTCGGAATACGGGTACCGCGAAATGAATTATATCATAGAATAGACGCAAGGGTAGATACCATGATGCAAGCGGGATTGTTGGAAGAAGTGAATTCTCTGCTACCTTACCAGCATCTGAATGCATTGCAGACTGTTGGCTATTCGGAATTGTTTGATTACATAAAAGGCAAATCCACTCTTGAAGACGGCATTTCAAAGATGAAACAAAATACAAGGCATTATGCCAAGCGTCAGATGACCTGGTTGAATAAAAGGCAAGATCTGGTATGGCTGGAAAATGATTTCTTAAATAAAATCCTGGCGCATTACTGATTAACTAAAGCTTAATGCCGAAAGTTAGAATGACATTTCCTGTATATTGTTTCACTGTTGAATATAAATTGTCTTTATCCGCGAGTCTGTACGGGAAGTTCACATCGTTTGTGATAGCTTCTACATAGGTAAGATCTATGAAAATTCCTTTTTTTCTATATCCGACTCCTCCGCTGAAGGTTGTCCGGTTGGCTTTTAAATCCGGCGATGAATAGGGATTCATAGAATAGGAAGCACCGAGACGGTAAGCCATTTCATCAACTTTATATTCTCCACCCATTCTGAAATTAAATGTGTTCTTGTAATATGATTTAATCGTATTGTTGAGCAGATCGAAATAACTGTTGTCGGGCTGGTTTCCATTGGCATCCAGAGGAAAACTATATCGAACATCACTATTGGCAACATATTCTACGTCTGCTGTTATAAAACCCATCTTCCCTTCAGTAACTGCACCGGGAAAAATATAGGAGGCGCTCGCCAGAAGATGCCATGGAGATTGCAAATCATATTCCAGGCTGTTGCTTGAATTTGCAGCTGTATCTAAAGAGGCGGATTGAATAGAGATTGTTCCGGCGTAGCCCTCTGTATTGGTTGTCATAGAAGAGGAGAGATGGTCCGTTATGGAATAAAATGTAGGAGTATGAACTGCCAGTCCGAATCGCCAGTTTAGATTAGGACGAAAAATAGCTCCAAATCTTCCGTTTACACCGACGCCTTTAGCCGAATAGGATTCGGTATAAGTATAATAACCAAAATCATTATTAGTATTACCACTGAGATCCGTTTCTGTGTATTGTGTGATACGCTGATAATTGACAATAGGAATGCCTATTGATATTCCCCAGTACCATTTATCTTTCGAAGAGCCTGCTATCCCCAGGGCAATTTCTGTTATACCTCCTGTGCTTTTGATATCTGTATTTTGTCCAAGATATCCACCAGCTGCCAAAACTTTATCCGGTTGGGCAATAATGGGTCCCAATCCACCCTGTGAAGTATCGATCAGGTATGTGTAGAGCGCCATTCGCGTACCATAGGTCAGACCCGGTGACGCGTAAGCCTGGTCGTAGCTTATTCCCGAATTCTGAAACTCTTCTTTATAAGCATCCGAGGCAGATGAGTAATTATTTTTCCCCTGATAAACTATATGTCCGTTAAAATCAGCGGTTCTGTTTACAACAAGACTAAGAGCCGAACTTTTATCTGGATCACTAGCCCAGCCATAAACAAATCCGGAAGTGGAAAGGAGAAAATTATTTATTGAGGGACTTTTGGTATCGTTGGATAGATATCCGGTTTTAGCGGAATTGAATGACCATCCCGGACTGATTAGAACTTCGCTGGTTTTGTAAAAACCGAGACCGGCTGGGTTAACATAATTGGCAGTTATATCTCCGCCCAGGGAACCCATGGCACCTCCAATGGCTTGTTCCCGAGCTGTTCCTGAAGGAAGAGTATAGGACATTCGTAATGCATCCTCTGGTAACTGGGCCCTTAGAAAATAAGAAATCAAAAGGAGCTGGCACAGGGCAATAAGTCGTTTCATGATCCACAAGAATTACCTGCCAGGACGAGATAACCCTCCTCCGCGGAATGCTCCTCCGCCACTGAAACCACCACTGCTTCTTCCACCCGTGTTAAAATTAGAATTGTTATAAGCAGGGCGACTATTGTTGGAGTTATTAAAATTGTTTGTGGGAGTATAGTTCTGAGAATTACGTGTATTATAATTAGCACTTGATGTTGTAGGTCTTGAATTATAAAATCTTCCCTGATATGCAGAAGGATTGAAAGTGCTCATCCTGGTATAACTTGGAGTTGCGGTGTTTTTGCCATTTATAACTACAACACCTCCGTAGTACGGGTTGTAAAAATTATTCCACGCATAATAACTGTTATAATAACTTAGTGGACTATAGTAACCAAAGCCGCCATACCAGGGGCTGTAAAAGCCCGTACCATAACCAAAACTCATTCCGAAACTGCTTCCATAACCATATGGAGAATAAGCGCTATAAGGAGAATATCCGCCATAGTAATCGTAATTATAGTCATCAAAATATGACCAGCGGTCAGGATCCTGGACCCGCATTTTTACATAATTTTCATTTGGTGTGCTATAGTAATCCGAATTCGCTGTTTGGGTGCTTTTAGTACTCACGGGCGCTCCCGGTGAGTAGTAAACGTCATCCGGTGTAGTAGAGCTGTTTTTATATGTTGAGCAGCTGAAAATGGAAAAACATAAAACGGCGGGTATGATTAAATTGTAGAGACGTTTCATTGTGAAAGCTTTTAGAAATTACGATCTTAAGTTACTACTTTTGAGCGTTTTAACAAAATTACAAAATATAATCACCTCCTTCAGAAAAATACCGTGCCAAACTGTTAAAATGAGCTAAATCAAGTATAGCTCGAATTACCTGAATTATGAGCAAAGAAATCACGAGCCGCAAGGAAGACTATTCGCAATGGTATAACGACCTGGTAATTAAGGGCGGATTGGCAGATTACTCAGCTGTCCGCGGATGTATGGTTATCAAGCCCTTTGGATTCGCCCTTTGGGAGAAGATGCAAGGCATTCTAGACCAGATGTTTAAAGATACGGGTCATGAAAATGCTTATTTCCCACTTTTTATTCCTAAAAGTTTCTTAAGCCGGGAGGCAGCTCACGTGGAAGGTTTTGCCAAAGAATGTGCGGTGGTAACCCATTACCGGCTCAAAAATGATCCTGATGGCGGGGGTATTATTGTGGATCCGGAAGCAAAACTGGAGGAAGAACTAATTGTTCGGCCAACTAGCGAAACAATTATATGGAATACATATAAAACCTGGATCCAGTCATACCGCGACTTACCGCTCCTGATTAATCAATGGGCGAATGTGGTGCGTTGGGAAATGCGCACGCGTCTTTTCCTGCGAACTACTGAATTTCTATGGCAGGAGGGCCACACTGCTCATGAAACATCTGATGAAGCAGTAACGGAAGCCAGACTTATGTTGGACGTATATGCAGATTTTGTAGAAAACTATATGGCAGTTCCTGTAATAAAGGGCGTAAAAACAGCCAGTGAACGTTTTGCCGGTGCCATTGATACTTATTGCATCGAAGCGTTGATGCAGGATGGAAAAGCATTGCAGGCCGGGACTTCCCATTTTCTTGGACAAAATTTCGCCAAGGCTTTTGATGTGAAATTTTCGGATAAACAAAATAAACTTGATTATGTGTGGGCCACCAGTTGGGGGGTCAGCACCAGACTTGTCGGCGCGCTTGTAATGGCGCATGGAGATGACGATGGTTTGATCCTGCCTCCCCGCATTGCACCGATACAGGTTGTAATTGTGCCGATTTATAAAGGGGATGACAGAAAAGATTTGCTCGATGCAAAAGGCAAAGAATTAGCGGGGGGATTGAAAAAAGCTGGTGTCCGTGTGAAGTTTGACAACAATGATAATAATCGACCAGGGTGGAAGTTTGCTGAATATGAAAAGAAAGGAGTTCCCATCCGAATCGCTATGGGTCTCAGAGATCTGGATAATCAAACTGTAGAAATAGTAAGAAGAGACACCAGAGAAAAAATTAGTTTTCCTGAGGAAGGACTTTTTTCTAAGATAGAAAAGTTACTTATTGAAATTCAGGATGCCATGTTTCAAAAGTCTGTGTTGTACCGTGATGAACATATTACAAAAGCCGACAGCTGGGAAGAATTTTTACAGCTGCTCGATGAAAAAGGTGGATTCATATTAGCCCATTGGGACGGAACTGCAGAAACCGAGGAAGCAATAAAAGAGCAAACTAAAGCCACTATACGATGCATTCCTTTAAATAATCCTCCCGAAAAAGGATTTTGTATTTTTAGCGGGAAACCCAGTATGCAAAGAGTTCTTTTTGCAAGAGCTTACTGATTAAATGCGTTTTATTTATTTCGACTAATGATGTCCTTCCCTTTTTTTAGTGCATTAATTATTTTCCATAACCCAAAATAGATTCCATGGAACAGACAACAAACCTGTTTGAACTTCAACTGGATCAACAGTCAGTAAACTACCTGAATGAATCGGCGCGATGGGCACGATTTCTCTCTATAGTCGGTTTTATTTCTTGTGGAATTATGGTTATTCTTGGAGTTTATTATGCATCATCTTTATCTGGCATGGCGACCGAAATGAATCGGGAATCCGCATTTGCTATGATATCTGAAAGGAGCCGGAGTTTTTTTTATATATTTTTCGCATTAGTCATGTTTTTCCCTTCAATGTATCTTTTAAGTTTCTCTTCAAAAATGCGAAAAGCTGTTCGAAACAATGATCAACAGAATTTAACAGCTTCTTTGAAAAGCCTGAAGTCATTTTTTAAGTTTTACGGGATCTTTACAGTTATTGCCCTTTCTTTTTATGCATTGGCGATTATTGCGGGTGTTATCGGTGCGGTGGTTGGACATCGACCATGATCAATGATTTGAAAAATAATTATAATCTTTAAGCAAAGTCTCCAGGAAATCCAAAGCATCCTGATCACCCTGCATGTTCAGTTTCCATTTTATCCTTTCTGCTATTCGGAAAGCCAGATCATGATTTTTGTTTTTCTTTATAGTAAGAATTATCATTTTAAGTGAATTAAGATCTTTGTCACTCATCTGCATTACCTGAGGATACCTGGGTTTATAACCAGCCTCGACTTCGATGAAGACTGTATCTTGCCAGGAAGTGTTAGATCGTGTGAATATGACAATAGTACCTGCGACAATATCTCCAATTCTTTGGGATTTATCAGATATGATAACACATGCTATTCCTGAAAAAACTAGAAAGCTGAGCCACCAGGGCAGCGTTCCGGCTGCAATGGCGCCGAATATCCAAAAAGGAAAGTCAGCTAATCTGAATGCCCATCGCAATAAATATTGACTTAAAGAGGCTTGTCCGCCATCCAATGTGATAACGCGGATTCCCATGATTCTCTTGCCAATGGTTTGTCCGTTAGTCAGAATTTCCAGCACCGGATAATAAAATAGCGCGGGTAGCCCGATAATAATCCATAACCATTGCTTTTCAGTTAAACTTTTTTGAGGGAGGAATTCGACTATTTTATTACATAGTAATCCGTATAGAATCATGACCATCAGGTCCAGGCAATAAGCAAACATGCGACGGTGAAATGGGCTTATCGGAAAATCTACTTCAATATTAAAACCTGTATCCAGTCTGACAGTTAACATATTCTAACGGGATGAACTATATTTATAAATAAAAGTACTGTTTTTGTGCGTGAAGGGCAATTTATACAACAGAATATTGAAAAGTGGAAAGCTTATCAGTATGAGCCAACAACAGACCCTGATGAAATGGCAAATCGATTTACCGAATTGGTAAATGACCTCGGGTACGCTAAAACATTTTATCCGCAAAGTAAAATCACTGTCTATCTTAATAAGCTTGCTTCAGGAATTTATCTTGGAATTTATAAAAACAAAAGAGAAGAATCCTCCAGGATAGTCAGATTCTGGAAAACCGAATTGCCGATTGTTATTCGGAAGTATCACCGGGAGTTGCTGTATGCCTTTTTAATTTTTCTGTTTTTTGCGATAGTATCCGCCTTTTCTGCCGCGAATGATCAAAGTTTTGTGCGGGGCGTTCTGGGTAACGATTATGTGGAGATGACTGAACAAAATATTGCCAAGGGGGACCCTTTCGGTGTTTATAAAGGAGGTGATTCTGTATCCATGTTTTTGTGGATTGCCGTAAATAATATAAAAGTTTCCTTCATGATTTTTATACTTGGTATCCTGGCAGGTCTGGGTACTATATGGTTGCTTTTCAATAATGGAGTGATGCTGGGTGCTTTTCAGTATTATTTTTTTTCAAAAGGACTGGGCTGGCAATCAGTTTTGGTCATATGGATACACGGCACCCTGGAAATCTCATCTATAATAGTTGCGGGCGCAGCCGGCATTGTACTCGCCAAGAGCCTGGTTTTTCCAGGAACCTATGAAAGACTCTTTTCTTTGAAAAGAGGAGCTAAAGATGGAATCAAAATGATGATAGGACTTGTTCCGGTGTTTATTTTAGCTGCCTTGCTGGAAGGCTTTGTTACACGTTATTCACATATGCCTGTTTGGTTAAGCCTGTTTATCCTGATTACTTCAGCTAGCTTTATTATCTGGTATTTTATCATTTATCCAATTCGTCTCAGCCGAAATGAAAAAATGCTTCAAGCAAAAAACCTGACTGCCTTACATGATTAAATATATATTCTTACTTCTCTTTATTTTTTTTATCCAGGGACTTGAAACGGGTTTTGCGCAATCGGGGGAAGATTCAATTGTAAAGATTGAGGTGAATGATTCACCAAACATTCATTTCCCGAGGGATCCTTTAAGGGAGGTTTCGCAAAGACAACTCAATTCCTATTTAAAAAACCCGGACTATGCCTATGCAAATGATCCTGCGTACTGGCACAGGGAAGAGTCGCCAAAACCAGGTATCCTGACAAAATTATTCAACGGTCGGATTTTTCAATGGATTATTTTTACCCTGATTGGCGGTATTTTGCTCTATGGAATATATCAATTAGCCAGGGAAAATAATCTGAAGTGGCTAAGTCATCGGGGAAAACAAAGTAAATCCGGTAAAGAACCTTCGACTGAAGTAAAAAGAGATTATGAAACCCTCATTCGCGAATGTCAATTGGAGGAAAATTACCGTCTTGCTGTTCGTTATTTGTATTTAAGACTGATTCAGACAGTCCATGAGAAAGGCGTGATTCAAATTCGCGATTCTTCGACAAATTCTGAGATAATCCGGGCATTCATAACCCATCCGGGAATAGATAATTTCAGATACCTGGTAAAGGCATACGAATATGTATTTTATGGGGATTTTTTTTTGTCGAAAGACTTATTCTGTAAAATCAAAACTAGATTCGACGATTTTCATCAAACACTTTCCGATTGAAATATATATTTAGTTGCACGATTGTTATTTTTTGCCTGGTGAGCCTGTGCTCCTGCGGTAAGGAACTGAACAGGCGCGTAAGTTTATGGCGGATGGACAGAATTCCCTATGGAACGAAATTTTCATATGATAACCTGCCCTTTATTTTTCCAAATGCCGACATTCGGACAAGTCGCATATTTCCGGATTTATCGAGAAATGAAAATGCAGAAGATACCTCCAGAGTACTTATCATAGTGGGTCCGGAATTCACACCTGACCCAGATGAGATGCGCGCTCTTATTCATTTTGCATCTTCTGGAAAAAACCAGATTTTTATTTCGGCATTGAATTTTGGGGACACGGTTATGACAATGCTTAACCTGGCTGTAAAGGAGGACTTGTTCGGCGAAGAGGACAGTGCGGCTATCAGCCTGTTGGATCCCATAAAAAGGGATTGGGTAAAATATTCTTATCCCGGTTATTTTAATCGATCTTTCTTTACAACTCTGGACACAGGGTATACCATGATCCTTGGTAAGGACGTCGTGGGCAGGCCAAATTTTGTCCGGATTTCTTACGCAAATGGAGGATCACTTTTTATTCATCTGGATCCATTTGCCTTTAGTAATTTCTTTCTATTGCACAGGGAGAACAAATCTTACTATGACATTGCGCTGTCCTATATGTCCAAACGTACAGGTGTAGTCGAATGGTCTGATTATTTCAGATATCGGAAAAGCAGAGAAAATTTTTCTTCATTACGGTTTATTCTGGGTAACAGATCTTTAAGATGGGCTTTCTGGCTTACCCTTATTTTGTTTCTGTTGATGTTTTTTGTAGAGTCAAAACGAAAACAACGTCCTATTAAAGTAATCCCTGTACTGCGAAACGCATCAGAAGATTTTGTAAAAACCGTTGGGCGATTATATTTTCAACAAAAAAACAATCAAAACCTGGCCACAAAAATGGTAGCTGCTTTTCTCGAAAATATCAGATCGGTATATAAATTTTCCACATCAGTTCTTGATGAAGATTTTATTCACAAGCTGGCTTTTCGAACCGGGCGGTCAGTAAGCGAAACTGAAAAGGTGGTTCAATTAATTCATGAAGTCCGCCTGAAGCCAGTATTATCTGATCAGGAACTAATGGATCTTCACAATAAAATCAGTCAATTCAACAAACCGGCATAGCTTATGGAAGAAAATTTATTTGGAGAAAGAACACCCTTGCAGGAATTCAGTGAAATTTTGAACAAGTTGAAATCGGAAATCGGAAAAGTAATTGTGGGTCAGGGTCAGATGATCGAACTACTGATAGCCGGAATTCTTGCGGACGGTCATGTACTTATTGAAGGAGTCCCGGGCGTTGCAAAAACGCTTACTGCGAAACTACTCAGTCGTTCTATCGATGTAGGTTTTTCAAGGATTCAATTTACCCCTGACCTGATGCCTGGTGACGTAATCGGTACATCCATTTTTAATCCGCGGGAGATGTTATTCCAGTTTAGACCCGGACCCATTTTCAGTAATATTGTCTTGATTGATGAAATAAACCGTGCGCCTGCAAAAACACAGGCCGCTTTATTTGAAGTAATGGAGGAAAGACAGATTACGGTTGATGGACAGACGATGCTGATGAGCCAGCCTTTTTTAGTTATCGCCACACAAAACCCGATTGAACAGGAAGGAACGTACCATTTGCCCGAGGCACAACTGGATCGCTTCCTGTTCAAAATTAAAGTTGATTATCCCAGTGAATCTGACGAAGTGCTTGTGGTTACAAGACATCACAATAGTACGGTAGTGGGGATCGACAATCTGATAGATCCGGTATTGAATGCATCTGTTATTGAGAATCTCCGTCGTCTGGTTAGTAATATACATGTGGAAGAGAAACTGATTCGTTTTATCGTATCTGTGGTAGCATCCACAAGACAACACAAATCAATTTATCTGGGTGCGTCACCACGTGCGTCTATTGGAATTCTTCGTTCTTCGAAAGCTATTGCTGCTATGAACGGCAGGGATTTCGTTGTACCTGAAGATATAATATATGTCATGCCACCTGTATTGCGCCACCGCCTGGCGCTGTCTCCTGAAAAGGAGATGGAAGGTGGTAACACAGACGAGGTTATAAAGCAAATTATTCAGTCTACCGAAATCCCAAGATGACATGTTTATCCTGAAACGACTTTGGCTCTCTATTTTTCTGGGAAAACGATTTTATCGTGCGATGGCGGTTGTTATTTTCCTATTCATTCTTTCCTATTTCATATCATTCCTTTTCAATATCGCCCTATTGATGCTGAGCTTATTTTCATTTGTTTTTCTTCTTGATTTTTTGGTATTATTTTCAAAAAGGAATCCGGTTCGCGCAAAAAGAATGTTGCCTGAAAGACTCAGTAACGGGGAAGAAAATTTTATTCACTGGCGAATTGCGAATAATTATCCATTTCGGTCGGAACTTCAACTTGTTGATGAATTTCCGGAGGCCTGGCAGGTACGTGATTTTAAAATGAAACTTGTTCTGGATCCCGACGAAAGTAAAGTGACCCAATATTTCATCAGGCCAAACAAAAGGGGAGAATTTTTTTTTGGCGACCTGCATATTTTCGTAAAATCGCCACTTCGGTTTTTACAACGACGAAAAACATTCACTGCTAAAGAGTCTATAAGGGTTTATCCTGCTTTTTTACTGCTCCGTCAATACGTATTTAAAGCGCACATAACTGATCCGGGGAAAATCGGGTTTAAGCAGGTTAGGAAAACAGGACATAGTCTGGAGTTCGAACAGATTCGGGAATATGTAAGCGGTGACGATATACGGGGGATTAACTGGAAAGCTACAGGGAGGACCGGTGGACAGCTCATGACCAATGTTTATACTGATGAAAAGAGCCAGCAGGTATATTGTATAATTGACAAAGGACGGACAATGAAGATGCCATTTGGGGATCTTAGCTTATTAGACTATGCAGTGAATGCAACACTTGCCCTGAGTGCCGTAGCCATTTCCAAACAGGACAAAGCCGGATTCATAAGTTTTGGAGACAAGGGAGGAGATTTTTTACCGGCAAATCATCGTGCATTACAAATGACAGGTATAGTGAATGCTCTTTACAATTTAAACACGCTGTTCCTGGAGTCAGATTTCGCATTTTTGCATAAACTTATAAAAACACGTGTTACACAGCGGAGTCTCCTGATTCTTTTTACAAATTTCGAGTCCCTGACTGCCCTGGGAAGGCAATTGCCGTACCTGCGAAATATATCCGGCAGGCACTTATTGCTAGTGGTTTTTTTTGAAAATACTTCCCTGCAGGTTCTTGCATCAGGAAAAGTCGAAAGTGTGGAAGGCTTGTATGAAAAAGTGATTGCCGAGAAATTCATCCTTGAAAAAGAGCTGATCGTAAAAGAACTTCAGCGTTATGGGATTGCTGCCTTATTGACAAAACCGGAGAAATTGAGTATGGATGTGATTAATAAATACCTGCAAATTAAAGCAAGAAGAGAAATCTGAATATACAAAAATCATAACCATGAATTCTTTTGAGGAAGGCCAGGTAATATTGGTGAATAAACCTTTGGGCTGGACTTCGGCGGATGTAGTTAAAAAAATACGAAACCGGGTGCACGTAAAAGTGGGGCATGCGGGTACGCTGGATCCCCTTGCCACCGGGCTGCTCATCCTTTGTACGGGAAAATTTACGAAGAGGATAAATGAATATATGTCGCAGGAAAAGGAATATACCGGAACCATGACGTTGGGTGCGACTACAGCTTCATATGATCTTGAAACAGTTCCTGAAAATGAAAAAAAATTCGAAGAAGTGGATTCAACTGCCTTATTGCGAGTTTCTGAAAAATTTATAGGGGAAATAATACAAGTGCCACCTATCTACTCGGCAATCAAAAAAAATGGTCAGCGTTCTTACGATTTGGCCAGACAGGGAAAAGCGGTAGTTCTCGAAGGAAGGAAGGTATTTATAAAAGAATTTGAATTACAAATACTGAAACTTCCATTGGTTTCCTTTCGTGTAGTTTGTTCCACGGGTACCTATATTCGAAGCTTAGCCAACGATATTGGCCACGCGCTCGGTTGTGGTGCTTACCTCAGTTCTCTGTGCCGCACTAGAATTGGATTGTATCGTTTAGAAAATGCGATTGACCCTGAATCGGGCGAGATGAAAATTAGAATGGATAGTTGATCCCCAATTGAAGTTGCCCGCTGCTCAATTCAAGTTTATAAAACCAGGTATCGGATCCCAATAATGCCTGAGGATCACGAATCTTGTAAGACCAGTCAAGTCGAATCAGGAAATAATTGAAATCCAGCCTTAGTCCTGCGCCAGCACCAACAGCAAATTCCTTATAAAAGCGGTTTAACTGGAAATCACTTCCAACGCCCAAAGAGTCATTCGTGATCGGTGTCCAGTTCCAGATATTTCCTATATCGGTAAAAACCGCGCTTTTGAATTTTATAGTAAAAAGGGTTCCGAGAAGGAATCGGTATTCAGCATTAAATTCAAGTTTGATATCGCCATAACGCAGATCAAGGTTGTTCAGGGAATCAGTATAGTATTTTGATGATCCCAGTCCAAGATTCCTTACCTGCCATGCCCGCATACTGTTGGGACCTCCTGCATAAAAAGCTTTAAAAGTTGGAAGGGTATGTTCATAACCGGATTCCGTTAACCCATATGCATATCCTGCACCTCCAAATGCACGGAATGCAAGCTGATTTTTTCCATAATCGATGGTGTGCCTGAATTCAATCTGACCTTTAACAAATCGCAGCAATCCCCCTTTATCCAGATTTTTAAAAAATCCCAGTAATGCCCCGCTTTCCTCAAAATCTACCAGGAAATAATTTATTTTATTTTGTTTGACCCTGACAATATTATAAGCGAACTGCTGCCCGATTACCAGCCCTGATCGAAACGTAATCTGGAGT
This sequence comes from uncultured Bacteroidota bacterium, assembly GCA_963730425.1. Taxonomy (GTDB): domain Bacteria; phylum Bacteroidota; class Bacteroidia; order Chitinophagales; family Chitinophagaceae; genus Puia. The sequence continues at coordinate 263,436 of CAVSRV010000001.1, forward strand.
GGAGGGTTTTCTTTCAGAATGGTTTGAAAGCTGTCTGTAATATTTGGATAGGTAGTATTCTCGATGTTGATCGGTTTCCAGAAATAGCTTTTGGTTATTGAAAAAGTCTGTTCATTTTTTTTATGAATCTGGGTTTTCGACCATTGATATCCAAAAGATCCGTTTACACTTTCCTGTGTGAAAAAATCGAGTCGCTTGGTATAACCTGCGTTGACATTAATCAGTGTCTGCGTAGAATAACCCTTCTGTTCCAGATTACCAGGGAAATCCAGGTATGGAATAATACGAACGATGCGCGGGATGACGATGGTATGAGATAAGCTGGTCAATACGGTTTGAATAGTTGAGTGTGAACCTAGTTCGATACCTGCCTGCAAATTGGTGTTTGTCAGTATGGATTGGCGGTATGCGTTCCGGTTTTGTAAACCCAGAATAACACTCGTGCCGAGAAGGCTTCCTGTTGTTACGATGCCATTAGTGTTATAGCTTGTTTCGAGCGAGAGCGAAAGCTTCTGTTTTTTCGAAGGATACATCCTTAATATGACATCCAATAAACTATCGCTATTGGGAGATCGCTGGAATTCAATGTTGTTGTATTCCCATGCAGAAAACTGACTCAGGCGGTTCGAAGTACGAAAATAATTTTGTTGTTTGTACATGCCACCCGGATACAAATAAATATTGTTTGCCAGAAAAGGAAGTTTGATTTTATCTGTGCGGCTAATGAATTTTAATTGATTGATGATTGTGGTGTCGCTGTGAACAATAACTGTATCATCCGACTTTGGAAAGTCCGGATAAACGGTGACCTGGCCAATAAAATATTTTATCAGGTGTGTTGTATCATGAACAGTTCTTTGTTTGATTACAACTGTAATTGTTGGATTCTCCTTTTTTTGCTTAAGTTTTTCAAGCAACTCGGCTTGTTCGATCGGATCCAGGGACGGATCTATCAGGGCCGCAAATACAGTGTCATGTTCTACAAATAGATCCTCTTTGGAAAAACGGAAGTAACCATTATTTCGGAAACTGTCTACCAGGCGGTTTATTTCATTGGTCAGAACAAGCTGTGAATAAGGTTTACCTACTTTTATTAATGATTGCCCTCTTGAATTTGTTGCAATTTGCTGAAGTTCGGGAGTCTGAAGACTAAATCCGACTGAATCAAATATTAGTTGTTTACCGGGGTTTACCTTAAATTGAATTGAGACCCTTTGCTCTTCCCGACTTTCCCCATTATTTTTTGTTTTTCCTTTGTGAACGGTTGAATAAATAACTGAATCCCGAATTTCGGGAGAGTAATACCCGTTTGCAATTAAAAGGGCGTGCATAAATGAAATCGAACGACTGAGGTTCAATGAATCATATACAGGAGGGTGTGAAAGTTTCTTGTAGATCATATGACCTTTCCACGGCCAGTCAAAAGCAGTTACCGTTTTAGTTTGCAGACTGTCGTCCAGCTGGTTGTCCAGTCTTAAGGCCAGATCCTGTTTGTCGTCTGCCTTCATATTTCCTTCAACTTTAATGGATGTTTTGTAAACAAAGGGTTTTCCTTTTTGGAAGTCGATGGGAACCCGGCAGGCTGAGAGGGCAAAAATCAGAATCGCCGGAACGATTGCAGGTCTGACCCGTGATGATGTAACTTGCCGGCAATATGACATATTATTAAAACGGCGAATCCATGCTTGTAAAATCGCAGGTCAAATATATCCAAAGTTTAGGCCATAAAAAATTCCGCGATGTCGACGGAGTCTTTATTGCAGAGGGTCCAAAGATCGTTCAGGAATTCCTGTTGGCGGACAATATTCATCTGGTTCAGTGTTTTGCTACTCAGAATTGGTTGCAGGATCATCAAGAGTTAAGAAAAGACGGGGAACATCTCTTCGTAGAAGTAAATGAGAATGAACTGGGGCGAATATCCTTTCAAAGCACACCCAATGAAGTATTGGCAATTTTCACGAAACCAGTTTTTACAAGATTTCAAAATCCGGAAGGACTGACTCTTGTACTCGATACTATTCAGGACCCGGGCAATCTCGGTTCAATATTGCGGACGGCAGACTGGTTTGGAATCAGACAGATCGTTTGCAGTGAGGATACGGTAGATGTTTTTAATTCAAAAGTTGTTCAGGCTGCAATGGGAAGCCTCATCAGGGTTGAATTGAATTATACAGACCTGAGAAAGTATTTAATGGTAAACAAGGGTACACCCGTTTATGCAGGCACACTGGATGGGGAGGATCTAAAGGAAAATATTCAACTGCCAAATGTTATGTTACTGATGGGAAATGAGTCCAAAGGAGTCAATCCCGATTTGAAAGCTTTAGCTTCTAAGAGAATCCGGATTCCCGGCAGAGGGGGCGCAGAATCATTGAATGTAGCTGTTGCAACAGGCATACTTCTATCGCGAATAGAAATAATCAGTCAAATGCAATAGCTCTCACCGGGCTGAGTCGTCGTATGATGAAGAAGCTGGGCAGAAGGAGAACTGCAAAACAAATTATAAAAGTTCCAATGTTAACGAGGCAAATCTGCTGCCAGGTGATATAAGCAACTGCAGTTGAAATATAATATGAATCTTCCGGAAGCGTAATAATTCCATATCGGTTTTGAAGCCAGTACAAAAGGAGTCCAAAAAAATTACCCAGAATAATGCCTCCAAAAGTTATAAGAGCTCCGTGATATAGAAATATTTTTTGAATACTTATGTCGCGGGACCCTATAGATTTCAATATTCCAATCATGTGGGTTCTTTCCAATAGCAAAATAATGAGGCAGGTAACGAGGTTCAGTATGGCGACCAGTATCATAATCACTATGACAATAAGAATGGTGGTATCCTGGAGGTTAAGCCAGTCAAAAATATTTCCGTATATTTCTCTTATGGACTGACTATTCCATTTAGCAGGAAGTTTTTCAAAAATACGATTGCTGATAGAATCGGCCATCCTATAGTCCTTAACAAAGACTTCATATCCATTTATTTCTCCCGGACGCCATCCGTTGAGACGCCGGATCAGCCGAATATCGACCAAAGCATTGACACGATCGTAATATTCGATGCCGGTTTTAAATGTTCCCGCGACAGACATAGGTCGAACACGTTTAGTACCGTCAGGTTGAATAAAATATGCATAAAGCTTGTCCCCCGGTTTCAACTTTAGCTGATTGGCGGTATAGGAAGACAGATTGATTTCGGTGCTGTAACTGCTATCTGTAAAGTGAATCCATCTGCCGGATACTAAGAATTCCTGCAAATGGATGAAGGAGAATCCAGGTTCCACACCTTTTAATTTCAAACCCTCGAAACTTTCCGGCCCTTTCAGGATTGCATCCTTGGTAGCAAAAGCATAAACATATTTTACTGCCGGATCATTTCTGATGATCGATAAAACTGTGTCATTTGATGCGACGGGGTTTACAGAGTCGCTTTCTACTTTGTCCGTATCGAAATGTTGAACCCTGATATGCCCTGAAAAGCCATACATCTTATCTGCAATAGCATGTTGAAATCCCTTTGCGAAGGCAATCGTCAGGATCATTGCCATAACGCCGATAGCTGTAGCAGCAATGGCGAGACGGATAATAAACCTGGAAAAAGAATGCTGACTATTAAAAGCGATTCGCCGGGCAATAAAACTAGAAAGGTTCAATCGGAAATTTTTAACACTCAAAAATAGACTTCCCGCAGTTGTCTGAAAAGTTTTTTAAGGAATTGAACTATCATTGTATCATTAATCTCAAATGAAATACCTGATTTTAGTCTTCTTGCTGGCCTTCATAGTGAAATTGCGTGCACAAATACCCGATTCTGTATATACTCCTAATATTTACAGCGTAAAACTGTTTCTAAAAGGCAACCAGTTGAGTTACCCCGTTTTAACCCTGACAGGTAATGATCAGGTGGAACTTGAGTTTGATGACCTGGATGCGGATGTAAAAAATTATTATTACACATATCAGTTATGCAATGCAGACTGGACTCCGGTACAGGTGAGCACATTGGACTATATCAACGGATTCGCACAAAACCAGATTACAAACTATCGTTACTCTTCAGTAGCGCTCACTCACTATACACATTACCACGTTTTTCTGCCCGAAAATAACTCCCGTCTTACTTTGTCAGGCAATTATATCCTAAAAGTTTATTTGAATAATGATGAATCTAATATTGCATTTACAAAGAGGCTCCTGGTTGTTCAGACTCTGGTTTCCATTACAGCGCAGATATTTCCACCATTGAATCCCCAATATACAGGTACGCATCAAAAACTACAGTTAAAAGTGAACACTAAGGCATTGAGCATTTCAAATCCATTCCAACAGGTACACGTGGTGATATTGCAAAATAATCGCTGGGATAACGCGATTTTTATGGGAAACCCATCTTTTTATTCGGGGAATAATTTTGATTATAATAGTGACGATTCACCATTATTTCCTGGTGGTAATCAGTGGCGATGGCTGGATCTTCAGAGTTTCCGTTATCAAAGTGACAGGATTGCTCATGTAGATTATCTGAAGAACGGATCCATAGTCACTGTGAAACCTGACAAGGACAGGTCCGGACAACCATATTATTACTATGCAGATAATAATGGTCAGTACTATATTCAGACTACGGATGATGTCAATCCCAACTGGCAGGGCGATTACGCCCGTGTGCGTTTTATATATGTGCCTGCTGATAATATTCCAATAGAAGGGAAGGACCTTTATTTTATAGGAGAGTTTACCGGATATAAAGTTAATGATGCAACCCGCATGGTATTTAATCCGTCGTCCGGCGCTTATGAAGGCTCCGCACTGATGAAGATGGGATATTACAACTATGCTTATGTAACTCTTAATAGCGGCGATCCACATGCGGTGGCTTCATTTGAAATGACAGAGGGGAATCATTTTGAAACTGAGAACAATTACGATATTCTTGTATATTATCGGCCGTTGGGTGGACGTGCCGATCAGCTGGTCGGCATGTATTCGATGAATTCATTAAACAGCCTTAGGTAAGCTTTAGGCTTTAAGCTTATCTTTGCGGTGGCAAGTCTTATACGGCCAGCTCCTGCCGAATCCCCCAGGGCCGGAAGGCAGCAAGGGTAGGTGGTTGAGCGGTGCGATATAAGTAACTTGCCATTTTTGTTGAATTTTTAAATCGATTATATGAAATTTTTTATTGATACCGCGAACCTGGATCAGATCCGTGAGGCAAATGATCTTGGGATTCTGGATGGTGTAACAACCAATCCGTCGTTAATGGCTAAGGAAGGCATTCGTGGGGAAGAAAACATCACTAAGCATTACAAAACGATTTCTGACCTTGTAAAGGGTGATGTCAGCGCAGAAGTGATTTCAACTGATTTTGACGGGATAATAGCGGAAGGGAAGAAACTGGTAAAAATTAACCCTAATATTATTGTAAAAGTGCCCATGATAAAGGAAGGCGTTAAAGCCATGAAATGGTTTACAGACAATAATATCAGAACAAATTGCACGCTGGTTTTTTCAGCAGGACAAGCGATCCTCGCTGCGAAGGCCGGAGCCAAATATGTTTCACCCTTTATTGGTCGAATCGATGATTCCAACTGGGACGGGATAGAATTGATTGCCCAAATTGCAAATATTTATGCAATTCAGGGATATGAAACAGAAATTTTGGCTGCTTCTATTCGCAGTTCTTTGCACATTGTTCGTTGTGCAGAAGCTGGGGCTGATGTAATTACAAGCCCATTGGAGCCTATTCTTGGTTTACTTAAACATCCGTTAACTGATATTGGACTTGCTAAATTCCTCTCTGATGCCAAAGGTGCCAAATAAGAATAATTTTGGATCTGTGCGCAGGTCAGGTTATTTTTGCTACCTGAATATGAATTTACGTTTCACCATACACCATCATATCTTACCCCGCCGGTAGGCTGCCGATGTTGTGTGTAAACAATATAATTGCAGGGGCTTATCGAAAGGTAAGCCCTTTGTTTTTTTAATTATTAAATAAACTTTATGCCTACAAGGCTGAAAATAGCTATTCAGAAATCAGGCAGGCTCTACGATGATTCGTTAAAGCTGCTGAAAGACTGTGGTATCGATTTAAAGAATGGAATTAATAAATTGAAAACAGAAGCCGATAATTTCCCAATGGAGATTTTTTTTCTTCGTGACGACGACATCCCGCAATATGTAGAAGATGCTGTTGCTGATGTGGGGATTGTGGGTGAGAACGTGATTTATGAAAAAAATAAAAAAATCACCATCACTGAAAAACTCGGGTTTGGAAAATGCAGGCTATCCGTTGCAGTTGGAAGAAATGAAACTTACACCGATTTCAATTTTCTTCAAAACAAGAAAATTGCAACTACCTATCCGGTGCTTGTAAAGCGTTTTCTGGATGAAAAAAATATTAGGGCAGAGATACATGAAATCAGCGGATCGGTGGAAATTGCGCCGGGAATAGGACTTGCAGACGCGATCGCAGACCTCGTAAGCAGCGGCTCCACGTTGTTTATGAATGGACTCAGGGAAGTTGAAACCATTCTATATTCAGAAGCGGTTCTGATTCGTCATCCGGGACTTGATGTAGAACAACAGGATATTCTCGAAAAATTATTATTTCGAATCCGGTCTGTTCGGAAAGCAACACATACCAAATATATTCTTCTCAATGCACCGAATCAGAAACTGAAAGAAATTATTTCGTTGTTACCCGGAATGAAAAGCCCCACCGTATTGCCTTTGGCAGAACCTGGCTGGAGCAGTGTGCACAGTGTAGTGAACGAAAATGATTTCTGGGATATCATAGAAAAATTGAAGTATGCCGGCGCGCAGGGTATTCTTGTGGTTCCTATCGAAAAAATGATTTTATAAATGCCGCTGATGCAAATCATAGAATATCCGAATAAACAACAATGGGCAGCTTTGCTGACCAGACCATCTATCCACGCCGAAAATCTGGATTCGGGTGTTCGGAAAATTCTGGAAGAAGTGAAGAAAAAGGGCGACAAAGCGATATTTGAATATTCTATTTTGTATGACCAGATCCCTCAGGTTGATCTAATTGTTCCGGAAGATGAATTTATCATAGCAGAAAAAATGCTGGATAAGGATTTAAAAACTGCCATTCAACTTGCGGAAAAAAATATATCAAAATTTCATAGTAATCAGAATATTCTGGAATCCGGAGTGGATATTATGCCGGGAATTCATTGCTGGAGAAAATCTGTCCCTATCGAAAAAATCGGATTATATATACCCGGTGGGACTGCGCCATTGTTTTCCACCCTGCTTATGCTAGGCATTCCTGCAAGGCTTGCCGGGTGTAAGGAGATTTTCATTTGTACTCCCCCTCAAAAGGACGGGAAGGTTCATCCGGCTATCCTATATGTGGCAAAACTACTTGGCATATCGAAAATTTTCCGCGTGGGGGGTGCACAGGCGATTGCCGCGATGGCTTATGGAACTGAAACCATTCCAAAGGTTTATAAAATCTTTGGGCCTGGAAATCAGTGGGTAACTCAGGCAAAAAAAATAATTCAACAGGAAGGTATTTCTATAGATATGCCCGCAGGACCCAGTGAATTGGCTATATATGCTGACGAGACGGCCATTCCGGCTTACGTAGCGGCCGACCTCCTGTCCCAATGTGAACATGGCACAGACAGTCAGGTTATACTGGTAACCAAAACCCGGACATTTGCGGAAAAAGTAAACGATGAATTGCAATTGCAAATTGAAAAACTTCCGCGTAAATCGATTGTAGAGGAATCACTTGGTAACAGCAAAATTATTCTTATTTCCAATCCTGTTGATTCTATCGATCTTCTCAATATGTATGCTCCTGAGCATTTGATTCTTGCATGTCGCGATGCTGAGACCCGCGCTGCAGAAGTGCAAAATGCCGGCTCGGTGTTCCTTGGAAATTATGCGTCAGAAAGTGCGGGGGACTATGCAACCGGTACTAATCATACGCTTCCTACAAACGGATTTGCAACTGCTTACAGCGGTGTAAGTATTGACAGCTTCGTGAAAAAAATAAGTTTTCAGAAACTTACTAAGGAGGGACTTCAGTTAATTGGGCCCACTGTGATTGAGATGGCTCGTGCGGAGGGCCTGCAGGCCCATGCAGAAGCGATTTTAGTAAGGCTTTAACCGAATGTTTTTATAACAAATATTTTGTAATTGGTCTAAAATGTCTGACATAAATTTTTTATTGAGGGATAATATCAAGAAGCTTGTTCCCTATGCATCCGCAAGGGATGAATTCAGTGGCACAGCAAATATTTTTCTTGATGCAAATGAAAACAGCCTGGGTTCGCCCATCTCACCACAGTATAACAGATATCCCGACCCCCACCAGATTAAGATTAAAGAACGACTTTCCCAAATAAAGGGCCTTCCGCCTGTTAATATTTTTTTGGGAAACGGGAGTGACGAATGCATCGAACTTCTTTACAGAGCATTTTGTAATCCGGCAAAGGACAATGTAATTATTCATCCTCCGACATACGGTATGTATGAAGTAAGTGCACATATACACGATGCTGAAGTACGCCGGGCGCTGCTTACCGAAAACTATCAACTTGATCTGAGTAGCATAGAGGAACTAATTGACAATCACACTAAAATCATTTGGATTTGTTCTCCAAATAATCCAACAGGTAATGCATTTAACAGAAATGATATTGAAATAATCCTGAATAATTTTGATGGCATTGTTGTGATTGATGAAGCATACATTAATTTTTCCCGTCAACAAAGTTTTATCCGGGAATTGGCAGAGTATCCAAATCTGGTGATCCTGCAAACGCTCAGCAAGGCCTGGGGGCTGGCTGGTTTGCGCGTGGGTATGGCTTTTGCAAGTGAAACTGTTATCGGGATAATGAATAGAATCAAGCCACCGTACAATATCGGTCAGGCGACTCAGGAATTGGTGCTGGAAGCATTGAAGAGTACAACAGAAGTGAATGATATGATCAAGGAGATTGTTGATATGCGAAATGAATTAGCAGAGGAATTGAGCCGTCTATCATCAGTTCAGAACGTTTATCCAAGTGAAGCGAATTTTTTACTCGTACAAATAAGTAAAGCCAGGACGGTATATCAGTCATTGTTGAATGAAGGAATCGTTGTGCGCGACCGGAGTTCCGCACCCGGATGTAATGACTGTTTACGTATTACCGTTGGAACAAAAAAACAAAATGATAAACTGCTGAACGTACTCAGGCAACTTGGAAATTCATAAATTCATATTTTCTTATTCACGCAAATTTCTACCGAATGAAAAAAAATAGAAATACTCTATCGATCGTAGCAGTGATGCTTGCCACGGTTTGTCACGGAGCAGTCATTCCGAGTCCGACAATTGCTGATACTGACAGGATCTTCAAACTGGATACTCCGAAAACCGATGTGAGCCTGACTATTCCGCATGGTTTTACCGCCACTGTATTTGCTTCAGGACTTGGGAAAGCGCGCCACATTACAGTCACACCATCAGGCTATATTTATATTAAACTTGCCAGCGCGAAAAATGGAAATACCATCGTGCGTTTGAAGGATCAAAACGGTGATGGCGTTGCAGATGAGGAAATGGATTTTGGATCCTTTAAAGGGACTGGCATTAAAGTGAAAAGTGGTTGGCTTTATGCTTCTTCTGATGAGGAAATTTACCGATTTAAATTAGACAGTGACGGCGTGGTTTCAAATCCTGATCAGCCGGAAAAAATTGTAACCGGGTTAATTGCCCGGGGTGAACATGAAGCCAAAGCATTTACGCTGGATAACAGTGGTAATATTTATGTAAATATCGGCGCCTTTTCCAACTCCTGCCAGATTGAAGACAGGAAGACAGGCTCTATGGGAAAGAAGCCCTGTCCCATTTTGGATTCCGCAGCAGGAATCTGGCGATTCAAAGCCGATCGATTAAATCAGACGTATGCAGATGGAGTCCGATACGCTACTGGTTTGCGAAATGTAGTGGGATTGGATTGGAATACGACTACGAAATCACTTTTTGTTATGCAACATGGCCGTGATCAGTTACACAGTATTTTTCCTGCCATGTATACTGATAAACAAAATGCTGAACTTCCTGCAGAATGTATGTATGAATTGCATAAAGGATCCAATGCCGGGTGGCCGTATATTTACTATGATCAAATACAAGGCAAAAAAATTCTGGCTCCTGAATATGGCGGAGACGGAAAGAAAACAGCAGGAAAGAACGCAATCGATCCAGTATATGCATTCCCAGGTCACCTGGCGCCGAACGATCTTTTGTTTTATAAGGGTAGTCGTTTTCCCGCTCGATATAAAAATGGAGCGTTCATCGCCTTCCATGGTTCCTGGAATCGAGCCCCGGAACCTCAGGCAGGATACTTCGTGGTATTTGTACCTTTTACTAACGGTAAACCATCAGGTAAATGGAAAATATTTGCAAATGGATTTTCCGGAGGTCCCAAAAACACAGCGTCGGGAGGTGCTCTACATCGCCCTTGTGGCCTGGCCGAAGGACCTGACGGAGCTCTTTATGTCACAGACGATGTACAAGGGACCATTTGGAGAATAACTTATAAATAAAATGAGCATTCGTTCCCGGTTTCAATTCACCTTTTTTATTATTTGTTTTTTCCAGGTGCCTTTTTTATTAAAAGCCCAGGAAGGAAATCATTGTGCAGTAAAGAAATCTCCTTACAGACTTTCTATAGATTCAGGAAAGAAAGTTTATACTCTTCAGTGTACAAGTTGTCATCAGGCAGATGGAATGGGTGTACTTAATGTGAATCCGCCCCTGAATAGCAAACAGGTAACAGGTGATAAGAATAAATTGATTGGTATTGTGATCAAAGGTTCGTCAACTCATGAAGAGATTAACGGAATTGCATATAATAATGTTATGCTCCCAAACACTCTAATCAATGATCAGGAAATCGCGGATGTATTAACATACATAAGGAACAGTTTTGGCAATAGGGCGTCTGTAGTAAAATTGTCGGAGGTAAAATCTGTACGAAGCAAGCTTAAATAATTTTAATGAAAAGGATCCTTTTTATAGACCGGGATGGAACATTGATTAAAGAATCTCCGCCAACCTACCAGATTGATGATTTCAGTAAACTTGAATTTTACCCTGAGGTATTTGAATTTATGGGAAGAATAGCCAGGGAATTGGATTACGAACTCATAATGGTAACTAACCAGGATGGTCTTGGCACAGACTCATTCCCTGAAAACAAATTCTGGCCCGTTCAGGACTTTGTAATGCAATGCCTTTCCAACGAATGCATACATTTCAAAGCAGTTCATATTGATAAATCCTTTCCTTCAGACAACTCCCCTTCGCGGAAGCCTGGCATAGGCATGCTCACTTCTTACATTGACAATAATCAGTATGATATCAAAGGATCTTTTGTAATCGGGGACCGGATAACGGATATACAACTTGCGAAAAATCTTGGATGCAGGGCCATCTGGCTGAAACAGGACGCTCAATTAGGTGGAAAGGAAATAAATGATTCTGTCAGTGAACTTGAGAAAGTAGTAGCAATCGAAACTGTTCATTGGTCAGAAATCTATTCTTTTCTCAAATCCGGACTTCGACATGTTGTGCACGAACGCAATACCAGTGAAACAAAAATACGGATAGAATTGAATGCTGATGGAAACGGGAAAGCAGATATCCATACAGGACTTGCTTTTTTTGATCATATGCTGGACCAAATTGCCAGGCACGGAAAGATGGATTTAAGAATTGTTGTGCAGGGTGACCTTCAGATAGATGAGCACCATACCATCGAAGATACCGGTATTGCCCTGGGAGAAGCCATGGCCAGGGCACTGGCTGACAAAAGAGGCATGGAAAGATATGGGTTTGCCCTACCAATGGATGATGCTGATGCAACTGTATTACTCGATTTTGGAGGAAGAAACTGGATTGTGTGGAATGTTTTTTTTCAACGAGAGAAAGTTGGCGACATGCCCACGGAAATGTTTTTTCATTTTTTTAAGTCTTTCTCGGATGCTGCACGGTGCAACCTAAATATTACCTGCCATGGCGAAAATGAACACCATAAAATAGAAGCGATATTCAAAGCTTTTGCAAAAGCTATCAGAATGGCTGTAAAAAGAGACCCACTTAGCAGCGATCTGCCGACTACCAAGGGAATAATTTAGGTTCCAATTTGGAAATTTCAGAATTAGCACTCATATTTGCAATCTATGGTAACGCAGATACTCAATAACATTTGGTGGTGGCATACAAACTCCGGTCGGGGCGCGTAATGCAATCGCTATGTTACTAACATATCAGGCCCCGGTTATTTCCGGGGCTTTTTTATTGTTGAGTAATGTCAGATCGAAAAAAAATTGTTAAGGGAAATGAAAAAAATCAAATTAATAACTACGCATAAAAAATTACTCTCAGATATTTATACGCCCGTTGGAATTTATTTGCGTGTACGTGACCGGTTCAGGGATACTGTTTTGCTGGAAAGTACGGACTATCATGCTGCCGAAAACAGTTATTCATTCATCTGTATTCATGCGATCGGAGGTGTTGAAATTTCCAACAATGAACAAATGGAATTCAGATTGCCGGGTCGTCAGACAGAAAAATACCCATTAAAATCCGCGCGGGTACCTGGTCTCCTATGGGATTTCATGGAGCATTTCGATGTACAGAAAACAGAAGAGAAGCCTGTAAAGACTGCGCAAAGTCTTTTTGGTTATACTACATACGACGCAGTTCGTTTTTTCGATCGTATACAATTCGAAGAAAAACCCGAATTGCCATTGATTCCACTAATGCGTTACCGTCTATACCAGTATGTGATTGCTATAAATCATTTTAAAGATGAACTTTATATATGCGAGAATAAAGTGGAAGGGATACAAAGCGAATTGCCATTGGTCGAATCGCTGATACGTTCTAAGGATGTTCCGGAATTTCCATTTCATGTAAAGGGTATGGAAATCAGTAATATGACCGATGAAGACTATAAGGAAATGGTGGGAAAAGGAATTAAAAGCTGTTTGCGTGGAGATGTTTTCCAGATTGTATTGAGCCGCCGCTTTAGTCTGGGTTTTAGGGGTGATGAATTCAATGTGTACCGTGCACTCCGGAATGTAAATCCAAGTCCGTATTTATTCTATTTCGACTATGGGGATTACCGTCTGATGGGGTCTTCCCCCGAATCACAGGTTTTAATAAAAGATGGGAAAGCCATCATGCACCCAATTGCCGGAACCTGTGCCAGAACCGGAAATGATGAGATAGATAAGAGAAAGGCTGACGACCTTTTAGAAGATGCAAAGGAAAATGCCGAGCATGTCATGTTGGTTGACCTTGCCCGCAATGATCTGAGCAGACAATGCTCTGAAGTTTCGGTTGCCCACTTCCGTGACGTGCAATATTATTCACATGTGATCCATCTGGTGAGTGAAGTAAAGGGCAATCTTAAAAAGGATAGCAATCCATTTGAATTGCTGGCAGCTACTTTTCCTGCCGGAACTTTAAGTGGAGCGCCAAAGATCCGGGCAATGGAATTGATCAGTGCTTTTGAACCGACTTCAAGAAGTTATTATGGAGGTTGTATCGGTTTCGTCGGTTTCGATGGGAGTTGTACTCAGGCCATTATGATCCGTAGTTTGCTCAGCCGCAGAAATACCCTGATTTACCAGGCAGGTGCGGGAGTCGTTGCTGCCAGTAAACCCCAATCAGAACTGGAAGAGGTAAACCATAAACTTGGTGCATTGAAATTAGCCATAGGCTTGGCGGAAACTATTTAATTCTGATTATGAAAATTCTCGTTTTTGATAACTATGATTCATTCACTTATAACCTCGTCCACCTGGTTGAAAAAATCATCGAGGAAAAGGTGGATGTTTTCCGTAACGATCAGATCCCAATGGAAAAAGTAGGGGGATATGATAAAATTATTTTATCTCCCGGACCAGGGTTGCCTTCAGAAGCAGGGATGATGCTGCCGCTTATAAAACATTATGCGGCTTCAAAGACTATTCTTGGTGTTTGCCTGGGTCATCAGGCTATCGCTGAAGTTTTTGGTGGCAAGCTTATAAATCTGGCGAAAGTATATCATGGAGTAGCCAGTCCCATAACCATTATTCCACAGAATGGGAGAAATACTTACATCAATGCAGATCTGTTCAAAAGTGTTTCAAATGGATTTCTTGCCGGACGTTATCATAGCTGGGTTATCGACCCTGTCGGTTTTCCGGATTCCCTTGAAATCACAGCAACCGATGTCAACGGTCAGATCATGGCTTTACGTCATAAGACTTATGATATACTAGGCGTTCAGTTTCATCCTGAGAGTGTTCTGACTCCAAGCGGAGAACAGATAATGCGAAATTGGTTAGGAAGGCCTAAAGCTTAAATCAAAAAGCTTAAGGTTGGAAATTACTTGAATGTGAAATGGGCAGGATTGAAATGTTAACATTGATTTCGAAAATGATTATTTGAAAATATAACTTATATAATAGCATTGAGCATTTTACTTTAAGCCCTCTTGTTATGAAAAAAATTTTGCAGATACTTTTTGAATATAAAACGCTCTCCCGCGATCAGGCAAAAGAGGTTTTGTCCAATATATCCCGTGGTCAATATAATGAGTCGGAGATAACATCTTTCATAACCGTATTCCTTATGCGAAGTATTACCATTGCAGAACTTCAGGGATTTCGGGACGCCCTGCTTGAACTTGCCGTGAATACTGACCTGGACGGGAGGGAATTCATTGACATTGTGGGTACCGGAGGGGATGGAAAAAACACATTTAATATTTCTACACTTGCTTGTTTTATAGTGGCTGGTGCCGGACAAAAAGTTGCCAAACATGGTAATTATGGTGCAACCAGTATAAGCGGGGCTTCCAATGTGATGGAACAACTTGGATACAAACTCAGCAATGATCGGGAAAAGCTAAAAAGGGAAGCGGAAAATGCAAATATTTGTTTCCTTCATGCGCCACTCTTTCATCCGGCATTGAAGGCTGTTGGAGGAATTCGGAAAAACCTGGGCATCCGGACTTTTTTTAATATGTTGGGCCCATTAGTGAATCCGGCATTTCCAAAATTCCAATTGATTGGTGTATATAATCTGGAAATGGCCCGGATTTATACTTACATGCTCCAGCAAACTGACTCGTCCTTTGCTATCATTCATAGCTTGGACGGGTATGATGAACTTTCGTTAACAGGTGACGCCCGTGTTATAACCAATGAAGGTGAGCGCGTAATGACACCTGAACAATTGGGTAAGCGCATGGTTTCTCCGTCCGATATTTACGGTGGGAACAGCCCGGAAGAAGCTGCGAAAATTTTTCTTAACATACTAAATGGTAAAGGGTCCTGGGCACAAAACGCGGTCGTATTAGCCAATGCGGCAATGGCATTATATTGCACAGGTGTGTATAGCGACTACGAGCTTGCCTATGCCGCAGCAGTTGAAAGTCTGGAGAGTCGAAAAGCAGTGAACAGTTTAAACAAGCTTATATCAATGCAATAAAAAGCCTTAGGCCTTAAGCCTTAGTTCTCTTGCATGCAAAACATACTTGAAAAAATAATTTCCTATAAAAAAAAGGAAGTAGAATTACGAAAAAAAGAATCACCGATTCTTTTGTTGGAAAAACAACCCGGCTTCAACCGGGAAGTTTTTTCAATGAAGAAATTTATCATGGATACCGGAAAAAATGGAATCATCGCTGAATACAAAAAGAAATCCCCGTCTAAAGGTATAATTAACGATACGTCGACGGTGGAAGAGGTTACTGCCGCATATACAAAATTCGGAGCATCAATGATTTCGATCCTTACAGACTCTCCTTCTTTTGGCGGTTCAAATGACGACCTTGGGCGTGCGCGATTTAATAATCTTCCGATCCTCAGAAAAGATTTTATAATTGATTCATATCAGATAGTGGAATCGCGTGCGATCGGAGCTGATGTTATTTTATTGATTGCTGCATGCCTTAAACCTTCAGAAACAAGAAACCTGGCACAAGCAGCTCATCAGCTGGGTATGGAAGTTTTCTTGGAAATACACGAGGAGACTGAACTTGAACATCTTTGTGAAGAAGTGGATGTGGTTGGAATAAATAACCGCGACCTCAAAACATTTGTTGTTGACATAGATCGTTCCATTCGCATCGCAGAGCTACTACCTCGCCATCTGATAAGAGTGGCTGAAAGTGGTATAGGAAATATCGAAACCATCCTGCGAATGAAGACGGCCGGATTCAGAGGATTTCTGATTGGCGAACAATTTATGAAAGCATCGGATCCAGCGATTGCCTTTGCCTCCTTTGTTGATCAACTAAATAAAAAACTCTATGAGAGTGAAAGTTTGCGGAATGACGCAACTCGATCAGGTCAGGAAGCTTGAGGAGATGGGTATTGACTTTGCCGGGTTTATTTTTTATCCAAAATCACCACGTTTTGCAGGCAAGCATATCAGTGGCGATCAAATGCGCAGAGCGAAATTACGGATCGGGAAAGTGGGTGTTTTTGTTAACACGCCCTATGACCAGATGATGCATATGGTAGATGAATATGGCCTCGATATGGTACAGCTTCACGGAGATGAAACTCCGAGGACTTGTGAACAGATTGCCAATTATGTTACCGTGATAAAAGTTTTCCGGCTTGGTGAGAATGACCCGATTTCCTGGATCACTAAGCCTTATGAAGAATCCTGTGACATGTTTCTTTTCGACACTTTAGGAGTTGGGTACGGGGGAACGGGGAAAAAATTCAACTGGGATCTTTTAAAACCCGCAGCGATTGACAAGTTGTTTTTTCTGAGTGGTGGCATAGAACCGGAAGATACTGACAAACTCAAGTCATTTCTTGAAGAGGAAGTATCAAAAAAACTTTTTTCGATTGATATCAATAGTCGTTTTGAAATCCAAAGCGGATCGAAGGACCTGGATAAAATAGAAGTATTTTACAAATCGCTGAATGATAAATAATTTTTAAGATGCCAGAATCAGATACTTTTCAGAAACCTTCTGACAGAGGTTATTATGGAGAATTCGGGGGCGCATTCATTCCTGAAATGTTATATGCAAATGTTGAGGAACTCAAATCGCACTACCTTAAAATAATAAATGATCCGCAGTTCCAAAAGGACTTTGGCTTACTCCTGCAAGACTTCGCCGGGAGACCAACTCCACTTTATTTTGCTGATAGGTTAAGTGAAAAATATGGCACACGTATTTTTTTGAAGCGGGAAGATCTCTGCCATACAGGAGCACATAAAATCAACAATACGATCGGTCAGATACTTTTAGCAGAAAAGCTGGGAAAAAAGAGAATTATTGCTGAGACAGGTGCCGGTCAACATGGCGTTGCTACCGCAACAGTTTGTGCGTTGAAGGGGCTGGAATGTATTGTTTATATGGGCGAAAAAGATATTCAACGGCAGGCACCAAATGTGGCCCGAATGAAAATGCTGGGTGCTACTGTCGTACCGGCAACAAGCGGGAGTAAAACATTGAAAGATGCAACGAATGAAGCTATTCGGGACTGGATTAATCATCCCACAGATACGCACTATATTATAGGAAGTGTGGTTGGTCCTCATCCCTATCCAGACATGGTTGCACGGTTTCAAAGCGTAATCAGTTCGGAAATAAAATGGCAATTGAAAGAAAAGACAGGAAATGAAAATCCTCAGGCCATCATTGCCTGCGTAGGTGGTGGCAGTAATGCCGCAGGTGCTTTCTTCCATTTTCTGGATGAATTGAAGGTTCGTCTGATTGCTGTGGAAGCTGCAGGCGAAGGAATTGACAGCGGCAGGTCCGCTGCTACTACTAAACTTGGTTTAAACGGAATATTACATGGCAGCCGAAGTTTGGTAATGCAGACTACTGATGGACAAGTAGTGGAGCCACATAGCATATCTGCTGGCTTGGATTATCCTGGCATCGGTCCATTACATGCTCATCTATATACTTCTGGTCGGGCAAAATATTATAACGCCACAGATAGTGAGGCTTTAAATGCCGCCTTTTTATTAGCCAGACTGGAGGGTATTATCCCGGCTTTGGAATCAGCACACGCACTGGCCATTTTGGAGAAGATCCATTTTGCCAAAAAAGATAACATTATTATTTGTCTGAGTGGCAGAGGTGACAAGGATCTGGATACTTATATGAAGGCCATGTAATATTCAAGGTAAAAGCAGGGAATTAATAAAAATGTATTCGTAACTATAAAATAATAATTAATCTTTTATAATAAGATATGTCTCGCATCAATGATTTATTTGATCGGAAAAAGCAAAATGTGCTGAATATTTATTTCACTGCTGGATTCCCTGCATTGAATGACACACTACTTATATTGAAATCGCTCCAGGATGCGGGTGCAGACATGGTTGAAATTGGAATGCCTTATAGCGATCCATTAGCGGATGGCCCCGTGATACAATCGAGCAGCACAAAGGCCTTAGCAAACGGAATGACAATTCGAAAACTTTTCGATCAGTTGAGAGATTTCAGAAAGGTGATTAAGTTACCCGTACTGTTGATGGGATATATGAACCCTATACTTCAATATGGATTTGACAATTTTTGTCGTGAAGCTGCACAACTTGGTGTGGATGGCCTTATAGTTCCTGATCTTCCGCTATTTGAATTTGAAAAGGAGTTTGGAATCATGATCCGGAAATACAATCTTGATTTTATTTTTCTGGTGACTCCGGAAACGGAAGAGGCACGAATTCGAATTCTGGATAAACTGAGCAACGGCTTTCTTTATGCTGTTTCTTCGTCTTCAACAACGGGTAAAAATGTAGCTCTCGTCAGTCAGAAAAATTACTTTCATAAACTGACGTCGATGGGTCTTAGAAATCCGGTACTCATCGGATTCGGGATTAAAGACAAGCAGAGTTTTTCAATGGCATGCGCATTTGCAAACGGAGCCATTGTCGGTACGGCATTTATCAGGGTTCTCGAAAATGCTACTGAAGATGAGATTCCAATTCGGGCAAAGGATTTTATTAATTCACTGAAATGAAAATTGTCATTATAAAATATAATGCAGGTAATATCAGGTCAGTATTGTTTGCTTTAGAACGGATTGGAGTTGAGGCTCTTGTAACCGATGATCCCGATCATATTTGTACTGCTGATAAAATTATTTTTCCAGGTGTCGGTGAAGCGAGGTCTGCTATGAACTACTTAAGGGAAAAAAGACTGGATCTGGTCATTCAAAGTTTGCGGCAACCAGTGCTCGGGATTTGCCTCGGCATGCAACTTTTATGTACATATTCCGAAGAAAATGATACGCAATGCCTGGGCTTATTCAGCGAAACTGTCAAAAAGTTTGATCCGGTTGGAAATATTCATCTCAAAGTGCCTCAGACGGGGTGGAATAATATTTATGATTTGAATTCAATTCTTTTTGAAGGCATCCGCGATTACAGCTATTGCTATTTTGTACACGGGTACTATGCTGGTATCGGAGAAACTACGATTGCAAAAACAAACTATATACAACCTTACAGTTCAGCGTTGCATTGGAACAATTTTTATGGAGTCCAGTTTCATCCGGAGAAAAGTGCGGAAGTTGGGGAACGAATTTTGGAGAATTTTATTAAATATTAGGTATTTAACATGTCAATAGAAATTATTCCGGCAATTGATATTATGTATGGAAAGTGTGTGCGGTTAACACAGGGTGAATTTGACACCAGGAAAGTTTATAACGAACATCCTTTGGAAGTAGCCCGCCAATTTGAAGATGCGGGACTGAAAAGATTACATCTTGTTGATCTTGATGGTGCAAAAGAAGGACGGGTTATAAATTGGAATGTGCTGGAAAATATTGCTGAAAAAACCAACCTTGAAATAGATTTCGGAGGAGGGATCGGAACTGCTGAAGATCTTCGAATAGTATTCGAGTCCGGTGCTTATTATGCTTCAGTGGGAAGCATTGCTGTTAAAAATGAAAGACTCTTACGTGAATGGATACTTACGTATGGCCCGGAAAAATTTTTACTGGGTGCTGATGTCCGGGATGAAAAAATTTCTATTGGCGGATGGCTGGAAGATACAGAGATTCTGGTTTACGATTTTATTGAAAAATATCTGGATACAGGTATTGATAAGATATTTTGCACAGACATTAAATTAGATGGTGCTTTGAAGGGCCCGTCACTTGAATTGTACAAATTAATTCTGAAGCGATTTCCCACATTGTATTTCATTGCCAGCGGTGGAATACGTTCGATGAATGATATATATCTGCTTGAAGCGACGGGATGTAACGGTGCTATTGTTGGGAAGGCTATCTATGAAGGAATGATTACACTTAAGGATTTATCGAATGTTAACTAAGCGAATTATACCATGTTTAGATATTCAGGATGGACGAACTGTAAAAGGGACTAATTTTATTGATTTGCGCGATGCGGGAGATCCTGTAGAGCTTGGCGCCCGATATACTTTGGAAGGTGCTGATGAACTGGTGTTCCTGGACATTACAGCTACTCATGAGAAAAGAAAAACTTTAAGTGAACTGGTGCGTCGTATTGCTCATCATATAAATATACCATTTACGGTAGGTGGTGGTATTTCGTCAATCCAGGATGTAAGTGTTTTATTGGAAAACGGGGCAGATAAAATTTCCATAAATACGGCAGCATTTACAAAGCCCAAACTGATAGAGGAGCTGGCTAAAGTTTTTGGAAGTCAATGTGTGGTGCTTGCAATTGATACAAAAAAGGCACCCGATGGGAAATGTTATGTCCATTTAAACGGCGGCAGGGTTGCCACGACAACAAATTGTCTGGACTGGGCGAAACAAGGCGTGGAAATGGGGGCCGGCGAAATACTGCTAACTTCTATGGACCATGATGGAACAAGGAATGGATTTGCTGTAGAAATAACGAGGTTACTGGCGGAGATTTTACCTGTGCCGGTAATTGCTTCAGGGGGAGGGGGAAATATGGCACATTTTTCGGAGGTTTTTATGGAAGGAAAAGCAGACGCCGCCCTTGCCGCAAGTATCTTTCATTTTGGGGAAATCCCCATTCCTCTTTTAAAAAAATATCTGAAGGGTGAAGGTATCAGCATAAGAATTTAATTTTGAGGTATGGAAATCAACTATTCAAAATACAGTGATGGACTTGTACCTGCCATTATTCAGGACGACATCACAAATAAGGTATTGATGCTTGGTTTTATGAACAAGGAAGCATTAGAGAAGAGTAAGGAAACAGGCCGAGTTACTTTTTATAGTCGGTCCAAAAAAAGACTTTGGACCAAAGGTGAGGAAAGTGGTCATTTTCTTTTATTAAAAGAAATCAAACTGGATTGTGATCAGGATAGCCTGTTAATCCGGGCTAACCCGATGGGCCCGGTATGCCATACAGGAGCTGATACCTGCTGGAATGAAAAAAATGATGGCGGCGAGTTTTTAACGAAACTCGCTAATATTATTCAGGATCGGAAAAATCATCCCGGCGACAACTCTTATATCTCACTGCTTTTTAAAAAGGGGATCAATAAAATTGCTCAGAAAGTAGGGGAAGAAGCGGTAGAACTTGTAATTGAATCAAAGGACCACGATGAAACTCTGTTTCTGAATGAGGCTGCCGACCTTCTTTTTCATTATCTTATTCTATTGGAAGCTAAGGGACATAATTTAAAGGAGGTTACTAACGTTCTTCAGATCAGACATGATAAAAAAAATGTATGAAAAAATATATTGTATTTTTCTGTTTGATCGTTGGTAGTGTGCAGGCCCAGCAAAAGAAACCTGCTGGCTTTCATATTGAAGGCCGAATCATAGGTGTCGGCGAAAATTCAATTGTAACTCTAACAGATGCAAATAAACCAACTGATACTTTGGCCAGGGGCAAAGTAAAAGCTGGAGAATTTTTACTCATTGGACAGGTCACAGAACCAAATCTCTTAATTCTAAATTTCGCATCGGCTGGCAAAAAGGCTCCCATTTTCATCGGCAACGAAAATATTACGTTGAACGGAGATATTGAAAAACTTTCGGAAATGCAGGTGAAAGGTTCAGTTACTGGAGGAGATTTTCATGCATTTGAGCTGATCTTTAATCCCTATTTTGCTCAAATCAATAAACTTAGCCAGCTGGCTAATTCTGGTGATGCGACAATAAAAAGGGATTCTATTGGAGAGGCATACCAGATTACAGTGATGTCCATACAAGTAAAAGTTGATAGTTTTATTCAGCAAAGAAAATCTTCCTATGTAAGTCCTTTTTTACTGGTAGTAGTAAATCAATTATCTGATGACGTCTTTTTACTTGAAAAACGATTTCAAAGTTTGTCGCCTGAAGTACAGCAAAGTATGTATGGAAAATATATCCGGGAACAAATAGATAATGGTAAGGTAGGCGCGGTGGGAACGGAAGCAATGGATTTTATTCAAACTGATACTGCAGGGATTCCTATAAAACTTTCCTCCTTTAAAGGAAAGTATGTGTTGGTAGATTTCTGGGCAAGCTGGTGCAAACCATGCCGAATGGAGAATCCGAATCTGGTGGCGGCTTATGAAAGATTCAAGGCAAAAAATTTTACTGTTCTTGGTGTTTCTCTCGACCGTAGCCGTGAAGCGTGGATTAAAGCTATCCAGGATGATAAACTGGAATGGTCTCAGGTAAGTGATTTAAAATTTTGGAATAATGCTGTTGCGATGCAGTACCGAATTCAGCAAATACCCCAGAATTTTCTGATAGATCCAAATGGAAAGATAGTCGGGAAAAATCTGCGTGGATCCGATCTGGATTCCAGACTTTGTGCTTTGCTTGGTTGCAATTAGGGTGTAGCCTGTTTGCACCTTATTTCATCCTGAAAACCTTAACCCTTGGTCAACTTTCCTTTATACATCTGTATCGCATTTTCATAGCCCAGATAAAGTGCGTCGGATATCAAAGCGTGGCCAATGGAAACTTCATTTATCCACGGGATTTGTTCTGCAAAATATCCGAGGTTTTCGAGATCAAGATCATGGCCTGCATTTATTCCCAATCCAATTTCTTTTGCCCGCGTCGCTGCCTTTAAGTATGGCAAAATGGCTTTCTCCCTGTCTTCGTGAAATCTTTTTGCGTATGATTCGGTATATAATTCAATTCGGTCAGTTCCACTGTCCAAAGCAGCATCTACCATAGCAACTACCGGATCAACAAAAATGGAAACACGAATTCCCTCTTTTCTAAAAACCGGAATAATACTTTTGAGATATCCTGAATATCGAATGGTATCCCATCCATGGTTGGAAGTAATCTGACTAAGGGTATCAGGCACAAGAGTAACCTGATCTGGTTTCACAGCCAGAACCAGATCAACAAATTTCTTCTCTTCACAATTTCCTTCAATGTTAAATTCTGTGTTGATTATTTTTTTTATGTCGAAAACATCCTTATAACGGATATGTCTTTCATCGGGTCTGGGATGAACAGTAACACCATCGGCGCCAAAACGCTGGGCGTCTACGGCTGCTTTGATAACATCAGGATTATTGCCGCCCCTGCTATTGCGCAGCGTAGCAAATTTATTAATGTTGACAGATAACTTTATCACCCTGCAAAGTTAATTCAATAAGCTGTATACGGTGTATGATACAACTTGGATAATCAAATGGGAGCTTAAATATTTTTCACTAAGTGCAACATTTATTGATAAATCCCAAATAAAGAAAGGGCCTGGAAAGGCCCTCTCTAATCCTTATAAAAGTGCAGTTTAAAACTTGGTAACAGTATTTAGAACTTTGTCAATATCGAACTATATAAAATATTTGAATCTGTATTTTTTACACTTAGTTGATATATACCTGCCTCAAGGGTATTTACATTGTCAACATGAATTTGATTTTTTCCCTGGTTCACATTGACTCCCATCATTCGCAGAATTCGACCCATTTGATTTGAAAGAACGATGATACAATGGTCTTCCGTATCGGCGGAAATTTCTACCGTAAAGTCAGTATTAAATTTTTCGGGGTATGTTGCAATTTCCATATGTGTGTTGGATTTGCTTTTGAACTCGTCAAGTGAGTAATACATTACTGATTGTTGTTACCGCGTGGTAATTCCCTCTCCTGCGTTTTTACCGGAATAGGAATCAATCGTAGGTTATCATACCCGGATTGTCTCTGAGCAGCTTCAGCAATAAGGTCTTTAATGGTATCAAGCAGGATTTTAATCGATTTCATAAGGTTGATTTGCCTATTATATATCGATTTACTTGCCAGAACATAAAAGAATTAAAATCAATGTGTTATGAATGGAATGAAAGGTAGAATTCTCTCTGATTGGGAAAACTGCGTTCTTTTTTGGACAAAGTCTTAAAACCGGGTAACTAGTTTTAAATTCAAAAGACGCGGAGTAAGCCTTTGGGGCATAGCGTAAGTTGTATTGGAAAAGTCTTTGACGAACAGATATGAAATAGTATTCTCCCTATTAATCACATTGAAAATTTCAAAAGTGGCCCAGATATTTTCGAGTTTTCGGAAAGGATTATGGCTTCGCCTATTAGATCTGTCGTTATCAAGCAACAATGCGCTAAATCCTACATCTGCACGAATATAGGGATCAATGATTAGTGCGTCACGGTACTTCACACTTCCAGGTACACTATACGGCAGGTTACTTCCATAAATAAGGTTAAGATAAACCTTAAAATTTTTATTGGTTGAAAGATAGTCTTGGATAAACATACCCAAGGTGAACAACCGGTCTGTTGGCCGTCGGATCCATCCTTGTTGAACCAAAGTACTATCCAGTGGTTTGTTCAACGAATCAAGTGTATAATCATAGTAGCTTGCTCCGTTGATTTTTTCTTTCGTTTGCATAATACCAATACTAATCCAGCTTTCTGCGTCCTTAACCAGGTTTGCAAATAGCCTGCCTTCTAAACCTACTGCATATGCTCTTGCATTATTAGTTGCAAAATACTGAATGCTTACATTATTGATATTGTAGGGATTTACATTCCAAAGATCTTTATAATAGGCTTCTACGGAAAGGCGAAATGGTTTTTCGTTCGATTTGAAATTAATATCAAAACCGGCTGTTGCCTGAAAACTTTGCTGTGCTTTCACTGTTGGATTTATTGTTCCATCCTGAGCTCGAAGTTCCCTATAAAAAGGCGGTTGGTCATAAATTCCGATAGCTGCTTTATAAACGATATCCTGTTTGCTATGGACAGGCTTCCAGGATATGCCCATCCTGGGGGAGAATAATAACTGTGTCGTGAATGTATTATAGTTTAAACGCGCGCCGGCTTGCAATGTGAACTCAGGATATTTTTTAAAACTTATATTGTCCTGGAGAAACCCATTGAACCGTCCGATATTCAGATTGTTATTTCCATTTACAACGTAATTTAGATTGAGTGAGCCTGGCTGAAAGGGTATTGAATAACCAACTGAGTCTTCATATAGCCATTCATGAAGTTGATCGTTTACAGTTTGTAATTCAGCGCCAAAACCCCATTGAAGGTATTGATTTTCTTTACTGAGGAAACCTTTATGATTGAAACTATATAGATGAATGTCAAGGTTATCACGTGCAAAATTCTGGTTGCTTCCAATACCGAGCGGGTTTACGATTTTGCCAAAATCAGGACTACTTATATCAAAATCTCTTTCACCAAATAAATAATCCCCTGTGATATCATAGTTCTGATTTTCTATGTCGCTGAACGTGGAAAGCATCCATTTCAGTTTTAGATTTTTATTAATTTGCTGGTTCCAGGTGAAACCTACCAGGCCGGTTTTATATTTATCTTTTTCCTGCCCGCTGAAAAAAACATCGAGCCCCAGGTTTGCAGTAAAATAAGGAGAAAAAACTGCCGTACTCAGCTGAGCCGACGATGGTATTAAATTGAAGGAAGTTTGGGAATATACTGTGAATAATTCAAGTGAATTTTTTTGATCCAGCTGATAGCTGAATAACCCCTGAATATCGGATGAAGAAGGGATATAATCACCTTTTACTTCCTGCGAACTTAAGAGATTTGTAAAACTCCGGTTCCTGGCTCCGATTATATAACTGAACTTATTATTATTTGAACCACCTTCCAGTTCAAGCCCCTGTTCCAATAAGCTGATATAAACTGATCCTCCAAATTTGTCCGGTTTTTTATATTGAATATCCAGTACAGAGGAAATTTTATCTCCGTATTTTGCCTGGAATCCTCCATTATAGAAATTAACATTGTGGGTCATTTCAGGATTTATAAAACTAAGTCCTTCCTGTTGTGCATTACTCACGAGGTAAGGCCGGAAAATTTCATAGTCATTTACGTAAATAAGATTCTCATCATAGTTACCTCCTCTGACGGAATATTGTGATGTAAGTTCATTGTTAGATCCGACATATACCTTGATCAGACTTTCAATACCGCCCACGGGAGTAGGGATATTGATAGCATCCTTTGGATTTATACGGATCAGGCCGGCTTCCTTCCGTTCGCTTTCATTTGTAACTGTTATATTCTGCAGGTTTGACACAGATCTTTCCATGCGGATTACAACATGTTCTTCTTCTTTGTCATTCAAAATGAAATTTTGTTGAAGGATTTTATAACCCGTATAAGAAAAAACCAGCGCGAAAGGCTTATCTGCCGGAACACTCATTCGGAATGTTCCCGAATCAGAGCTTGTCAAACCAGTCTCGCGACCAAGCAAAACGATTGAAACTTTTGCCAGCGGACTTTCATTTTCGTCTAATATTTTCCCCGATACTATTGCGCGCGATTTTTGGGCAAGCAAATGTGCACCAGGACATAATAAAAGGAATATGAGAATAAAGCTTCTCATGCGATCCGCTTGAACAAACGGATAGTTTCTTTTGGATTCTTTGACTGAAATATGCTGCTGCCTGCCACGAGTATATCAGCTCCTGCCTGAATGAGGGAGGGTGCATTGTCAAGCGTAATGCCACCATCAACTTCAATAAGTATTTCCTTTCCAGTTTTACGGATCATTTTTTTCATTTCTTTTACTTTTTCAAGGGAATGAGGGATAAATGATTGTCCGCCAAAACCGGGATTCACGGTCATAATTAGCACATGATATAAGTCTTCCAAAATATCTTTCAGGAACTCAACCGGTGTATGCGGGTTGATAGCAACTGCGGGTTTCATGCCCAATGCACGTATCTGCTGAATGTTGCTATGCAGGTTTTTGCAGGTTTCTATATGAACAATTAAAATATCCGCACCTGCTTTTTTGAATGCAGGAGTGAGCTTTTCTGGTTCTTCAATCATAAGGTGCACATCGAATATCTTTTTTGTTGCTTTCCGAATATGCTCGATAACAGGAATGCCGTAGCTGATATTCGGGACAAACCTTCCGTCCATCACATCCAGGTGAAACCAGTCAGCTTCACTTTCATTTAACATTTTGCAAACTTTCTCCAAATGAAGAAAATCGGATGCGAGAAGTGAAGGTGCAATAAGGCCCATTGATTTTTTTTAAATTATTCCTGATAAACAAATGTACTGTTAGCGCGAAGGATGAGCAAATCCGCTGTCGAGGGCGTACATCCTATGTTTCGCTTCAGTAAAATTCTTATCAAGAGCAATAGCTTTCCGGTAATTAATTACGGCGTCCGTATTACGTTTTTGCGCTTCAAAGCATCGACCCAGCCAGAAATAAGCATCCGGATCAGTATTGGTAACGGCAATAGCCATACTAAAAGTCTCCAAAGCCTTATTAAAATTTTCCATATGGAAATAAGCTCTTCCTTTTTCAAGGTATGCATCCGTCGTCTTCCAGTCTCTGAGAATACAGGAATCAAATTGAATAATAGCCTTCGGATATTGCTTCATGTTGGCGTAAAATATACCTTTTATAAAAAAGGGATCAATCAATATACGCGCAGAATCATGTTTAAGGACAAAGTCGCAGATCACCAAAGCCTTGGGATTCCTTTGTTCGGCATAAAGATGAGCGAGTTCCAGTCCATAAGTGTCAACTCCCTGGTATGAATAGGCTTTCTGAAGAGATGAGATTGCCTGTGCTGTATCTTTTAGCTGTTCAAGTAATATTGCTTTTTCGTAAAGGGTTTCGGGATCTGTTGAATCCTTTGCGATCATTTTATCATAGGTTGCCAGCGCCAGGTCAGGTTTGCCGTAAACCTGGTAAGCATCAGCCAATAGTCTTCCGACCTGTGTATTGGAAGGATACCGGTGGTTCAGAGATTCCAATAAATTAACTCTTTCAATATTTTTACCCAAAATTTCCAGATTGGCCGCATAGGGCAGCGCTATATCAAGGGTAGGCTGAAGGGACCACGCCTTCTGAAAATCAGAATAAGCCAGTTCATATGCATTCTTTTGAGTAAGGCGGATTGCACGCCTGAATAAAAGTGCGGCATCACCAGGGAAGCGGCTTATGCTATCGTTGAGATCTTTAAATGCCGGGTCGCTTGAAATGGCAGAATCCGATGATCCGGTCTGACGATTTAAATTTTTGCATGCGCACTCTAAAAACGTCAGGCAAATCAGAAAAATGACGTAATAGAAATATCTTATACATGGCATTTGCAAATTTAAATCATTCCTGTTCCGCTTTCAGTTATCCAAATGCTTTAATTTCATACCAAACTAGTGACTATGTCTTCCGTTTTATTGCAGGTACACAGTATTTTAAGATGGGTAATTCTAATTTTATTAGTTCTTTCAATTGTTCAGAGTTTTATTGGTTGGATCAGAAAACGGGAGCTTCGGGACATGGATGCCAAACTTTGGTTATTTACTATGATCTCTGCACATATTACGTTGCTTATAGGTTTGATTCTTTTACTTTTTGGCCGATTTGGCATTCTCAGTTCCGGATTGCCTGAAGGAGTAAAACTAATGGAGGATAAATTTTATCGTTTTTACTGGATTGAACATCCTTTTGGAATGTTAGTTGCAACAATTTTGATAACTATGGGGCGCGGTGTAGTAAAAAAGCAAATAGCAGATCCTTTTAAATATAAACGAGCGTTTTGGCTGTTTTTATTAGCACTTTTGATAATTCTGGCAACTATTCCCTGGCCAGGAAGAGAGATTGTCGGCAGAGGACTTTAGAAATTTCCCTTCCCTGTTCACAGCCTGGATTCATTTAATTTTTTTATATTCATATCCTCAAAATAAGATCATATGATCAGATTCCAGGATATTAAGGAAGGAGATATTATTCAGGCTGATTTTGGAGGTTTGCGTTTTGACGGGCAGGTTACCGAGTTGAACCTTGAAGACAAACAGGTTTGTGTCCATAATGGTGACCAGGAAGATTGGTTTGAACCTAAGGATTTGTATCCGATTCCAGTTGATGACCAGCAACTTCAGAAATTAGGCTTTGAGAAGAGGGTGAACGGGGACCAATCTGTAAAATATTTAAGGGGTCCTTTCAGGATTATGATACCAAAACCTGACCATTTCGACGAATTTGAGATTTGGTATAGGGAAGACCACCGGCATCTTCACCGTTCGATTGGCATTCACGAATTGCAGAATTTCTATCGTCAAATGACCAAAGTTGACCTTAGCCGGGTCTGAATAGGGTCTTTTTCCAATTTTTTAGCCTTTCTGACCGGCCAATTAGCCGGGACTGGATATTTATTCGTTGAAATTTTATTCTTTCACTGAGTAATATTATCTTTGCGCTCCCAAAATCTATGGCTAAACAAGCGCTCATCAAACAGGATGGATCAATTGTAGAAGCACTTTCAAACGCCATGTTTAAAGTGAAGCTGGAAAATGGGCATGAAATCCTTGCTACCATATCAGGGAAAATGAGGATGCATTATATACGAATTTTGCCTGGAGATAAAGTTGGAGTAGAAATGAGTCCGTATGATTTGACAAGGGGGAGAATTATATTCAGATACAAATAAAAGGCTTAGGGCTTATTGGAGTTTAGTAATAGTTAAATGAAGTTTGTATGAAAGTCAGGGCATCAATTAAGAAGAGAAGTGTAGATTGTAAAATAGTTCGCCGCAAAGGTAAACTGTATATTATCAATAAGAAAAACCCTCGATTTAAACAACGTCAGGGGTAATTGATCAATCGGTTACATAAGAGTAGAAATTATAAATCAGAAGAGTCTTAAGTATAAACCTTAAAACCTTCAGCTTAAAAAGTAAAAGATGGCGCGTATTGCCGGAGTAGACTTGCCAAAAAACAAAAGGGGTGAAATCGGATTGACCTATATCTTCGGAATAGGACCTTCGACAGCTAAATATATTCTTTCCAAGGCGGGAATTAGCTTTGATAAAAAAGTGTCTCAATGGAATGATGATGAACTTAATGCTATTCGTAATATTATTACCAATGAACTGAAAGTGGAAGGTGCTTTACGTTCTGAAGTACAGATGAGTATAAAGCGTCTTTTGGATATTGCATGTTATCGTGGTGTCCGTCATCGCAAGGGATTGCCTGTCAGGGGTCAACGTACACGCACCAATAGCCGTACGAGAAAGGGAAAACGAAGAACGGTTGCAGGTAAAAAGAAGGCGCCTAAAAAGTAGTAATTGACATACCTGGTATTTGCTGGGTATGTTTTATATAGCACCATTATTAGAATCAATACCGGATACGGGTGCTCGGGTAGGGTTGATTCGATTTCCACGTTATGTGGGATATTTTTATAACTGGATTACCTAAAACGCGAAATGGCAAAAGCACAACAAGTTACCAGCGCAAAGGCTGCGGCAAAAAAGAGGGTTGTTAAAGTAGAAGCTTACGGAGACGCACATATTTCCGCTAGCTTCAATAACATCATTATTAGTATTACTAATAAGAACGGTCAGCTCATTTCCTGGAGCAGTGCTGGTAAAATGGGGTTTAAAGGTTCAAAAAAGAATACCCCTTATGCAGCACAGATGGCATCGGCAGACGCAGCAAAAACTGCAATGGATGCCGGTCTGAAGAGGGTAGATGTATTTGTGAAAGGCCCCGGTTCCGGAAGGGAAAGCGCTATACGCTCTCTTGCAAACAATGGAATCGAAGTAGTAATGATTAAAGACGTTACGCCTTTGCCTCACAATGGTTGCCGCCCTCCTAAAAAAAGAAGAGTTTAATTATTTTTTATAACAAGCTGGCCAGGATTTCATTTTAAGATTTTTTATAATCCTGTCCGGGTACTCAAAAATCTAAGACATATTATGGCACGTTATACGGGTCCAAAGACCAAAATCTCACGCAAATTCGGAGAACCCATTTTAGGAAATGGGAAATGGCTTACGAAAACCAGCAATCCTCCAGGTCAGCACGGCGCAACAAAAAAGCGTAAAACGCTTGGAGAATACGCAATCCAGTTAAAAGAAAAACAAAAGGCAAAATACACATACGGAGTGCTCGAACGTCAATTTCGTAAAACTTTTGATGAAGCTTCAAGAAAAAAAGGTGTGACAGGTGAAAACCTGATTCGTTTGCTTGAATCCAGACTTGATAATACTGTTTACCGCCTTGGTATTGCTAATTCGCGACCTGGTGCCCGTCAATTGGTTTCTCATAAGCATATCACTGTAAACGGTGAAGTTGTAAATGTGCCTTCTTTCCAACTTAAACCAGGGGACAGTATTGGTCTTAAACCAACTTCCCGGACAAATACAGGTATCACGGGAGCAGCAAAGGGTAAAAACAACAGGATAAATTGGCTCGACTGGAATGAAGCAGAATTAAGAGGGACTTTTATAGCATATCCCGAAAGAGAAAGTATTCCGGAAAATATCAAAGAACAACTGATAGTGGAATTGTATAGTAAATAACGTTATTTAGAAATCATCATTCGTAAATCGAAAATTTAAATATGGCCATTTTAAATTTCCAGAAACCAGACAAAATCATACTTCAAAAAGCGACTGATTTCGAAGCACAGTTCGAATTTCGCCCTTTGGAGCCAGGATATGGAGTAACAATTGGGAATGCCCTGCGCAGGGTATTGCTCAACTCCTTGGAGGGTTACGCTATTATCGGAGTAAAAATTGAGGGAGCTGATCATGAATTTGCTACCCTCAAAGGTGTCACTGAAGATGTGGTTGAAATCATACTGAATCTGAAACAAGTACGTTTCAAAAAGAAGGTTGATCACGAAGTATCTCAGGAAAAAATAACACTTAGCCTCAAAAATAAAACTGAATTCACTGCGGCGACAATCGGAGATGCATTACCAAGTTTTGAAGTAATGAACCCGAATTTGCTTATTTGTACCATGGATGCTTCTGCAAGGGTTGACATTGAGATCACTATCGGAAAGGGCCGTGGATATGTTCCTGCTGAAGATAACAAACCAAAAGATGCACCATTTGGATATATTCCCACCGATGCAATTTTCACGCCTATCAAAAATGTACGTTATTCTATTGAAAATACCCGTGTCGAACAAAGAACGGATTTTGAAAAACTTCTGATGGAAGTTTCTACCGACGGTACTATACATCCGGAAGAAGCTGTTAAG
This sequence comes from uncultured Bacteroidota bacterium, assembly GCA_963730425.1. Classification (GTDB taxonomy): domain Bacteria; phylum Bacteroidota; class Bacteroidia; order Chitinophagales; family Chitinophagaceae; genus Puia. The sequence goes on from CAVSRV010000001.1 coordinate 295,880, forward strand.
CAGGCATCGCGGATCCTTATACAGCACTTGATGATCATCACAGATGAGAACATCACTTTTGATAATAAGGAGGAAAAGAAAGAAGATCTTGTGGACGAACAAACACTGCAATTACGCAAAGTGCTGAAAACGCCGCTTGAAGATTTGGATCTTTCGGTACGGGCTTTTAACTGCCTAAAGGCAGCTAAAATTAATAGCTTAAGTGAACTGGTTACATACGAACAGGAGGACCTTATGAAATTCCGCAACTTTGGCCAGAAATCACTTGCTGAAATTGAACAGGTATTGCATGAAAGAGGACTGCATTTCGGAATGGACCTTTCTAAGCTGAAACTGGACGACGAGTAATAACTCTCGTACTTTTTAATAATCGCTTTACAATTCCTGACACGGTGTAGAGCTCAAATAAATAATGTCATGCGTCACGGAGACAAAATAAATAACCTTGGTAGAACCGCTTCTCACAGAAGCGCCCTGCTTAACAACCTGGCAAGTCAATTGATTACTCATAAGAGGATTGTTACTACCCTGGCAAAGGCAAAAGTTCTCAGAACATATATAGAACCTCTTATAACAAAATCTAAAGAAAATACAACACATCAGCGAAGGGTTGTTTTCAGCTATCTTCAGGATAAGGAGGCAATTACCGAACTTTTCGGCCCTGTTGCTGAAAAAATAGCTGGTCGCCCGGGTGGATATACGCGTATTATTAAACTCGGTAAAAGGACAGGTGATGCAGCTGAGACAGCAATGATTGAGCTGGTTGATTTCAATGAAATCTACGGCAAAGGTAAGGGCGAAGCAAAGGAAACTGGAAAAAGGACTCGTCGTTCAGGTGGTAAAAAAAAGACTGATACCCCGACAACTTCCACGGCCTCAAAAGCTGAATCTGCTGAGAAAAAACCCGCAGAATAGTAAGTTTATATGAAATTATTCAAAAGCAGTCCCGACTTGTCAGGACTGCTTTTTTATTTATAGATATGACTTGGGGGAGGGCGTTTAGAAAATTTTGATTGATGACTGTGGATTAGTATGTTAACAAAATTCCCAGGGGCAGACGCTCATATTCCTGAAGTCTCACGCTAATATTTGTTTTCTTTGCAAATAATTTTAAAGATGGCAACAGCACCCGCTCAACGTCCCGCAATTCTAGTACTCAAAGATGGATCTGTACATCGTGGGTTAGCATATGGAAAAATAGGAACGACTTCCGGAGAAATTTGTTTCAATACGGGGATGACGGGGTATCAGGAAGTTTTTACTGATCCCAGTTATTATGGACAGGTTCTTATCATGAATAGCGTACATATCGGAAATTATGGAGTAAAGGATGAGGATGTGGAATCTGATGGTGTTAAAATACGCGGGCTGATTGGCCGAAACCTGGAGGAACAATTTTCACGTATTCAGGCCAAAGGATCTCTTGATGACTATTTAAAGTCAAATCAGATTGTTTGTATCGAAGGAGTTGATACACGTGCCCTTGTTTCTCATATCCGGTTAAAAGGAGCAATGAATTGTATTATATCATCAGAAATACTTGATGAAAAAGTTCTGATAAAACTGCTGGCCGACGTTCCGGATATGGATGGCCTGGAACTGGCTTCTGCAGTCTCCACCCCAACATCCTATGAAGCGGGTGATTCCAGCTCACCAGTCCGGATTGCTATGTTGGATTATGGGATTAAAAAAAATATAATACAATGTATGACTGACAGGGGCGCATACGTAAAAGTTTTTCCTGCCAAAACCGGGCTTGAAAAACTTAAAGAGTTTCGACCGTCCGGCTATTTTCTATCTAACGGACCCGGAGATCCGGCTGCTATGTCTTATGCAGTGAAAACAGTCAAAAATATACTGGAAGAAAATAAGCCGTTATTTGGTATTTGCCTGGGACACCAGTTACTGGCACTGGCTAAAGATATTCCTACCTTTAAAATGCACCATGGTCACAGGGGGCTAAACCATCCAGTGAAAAATCTAATTACTGGTAAATGCGAAATTACAACTCAAAATCACGGATTTGGTGTTGATCCGGATTCCGTAAATAAAAACCGGGAAGTGGAAGTGACTCACGTAAATTTAAATGATGCTTCTATTGAAGGTATTCGCCTGAAAAATCGACCCGTTTTCTCGGTGCAATATCATCCCGAAGCAACACCTGGCCCTCATGATAGCCGCTATCTTTTTGATGAATTTTTGGAACTTGTTGGGAGAGGTTAGGTTCAAAAGCAATATAAACTCAAAGGTTTTGGTCGATGTAGGGCTTATCGGAGAAAATATAATGAGTGCTCCATTTTTAAAATGTAAAATTCAAAAATCTGAATGAATTCGCCTGAATAAGTGCAAAAATTGTCATTGGTCATATGGATTTAGTCTTTAGGCCTAATACCGTATTTTTGCATTCAATTAAACCTCATCTTCTGTGGCGTTGATTAAGAGTATTTCAGGCATTAGGGGAACGATTGGGGGTAAACCCAATGAAAACCTGACCCCACTTGATATTGTCAAATTTACGGCTGCATTCGGTTCATGGATAAAAGAGTCTATTTTTCATTCAAAGAAGATTGTAATTGGAAGGGATGGCCGCGTAAGTGGCGAAATGGTACGTAACCTTGTTGTAAGCACACTGACCGGACTTGGTATGGATGTACATGATCTTGGATTATCTACTACTCCGACGGTTGAGCTGGCAGTATTGGGAGAAAAGGCGGCTGGGGGTATAATTATCACAGCAAGTCACAACGGAAAGGAATGGAACGCTCTTAAACTTCTCAATGATGCTGGTGAATTTATTAGTTCTGAAAATGGTTTGTGGATCCTTGAAAAGGCATCAAGAGAAGCCTTTGTGTTCGCCTCCGTTGACAAACTCGGATCTTATACAGTAGACAACAGTTACCTCCATAAACATATACAGGCCGTTTTAGACTATCCACTCATTGACCTGCCTGCAATCCGGGGAAAGCATTTTAAAGTAGTCGTTGATACGATCAATTCCACAGGGGCTTTATTTATTCCACCTTTACTTAAAGCTCTGGGAGTCGAAAATATCAGGATTCTCAACGAAGAAGTAAATGGAAAATTTACCCACAATCCGGAACCACTTCCGGAAAATCTGGTAGGACTAAGTGCTGAAGTAAAGAAATCCGGAGCTGACTTGGGCATTGCTGTAGATCCAGACGTAGACCGACTTTGTTTTGTATGTGAGGACGGCTCTATGTTTGGAGAGGAGTTTACCCTGGTAGCAGTTGCAGATTATGTTTTATCGCGAAAACCCGGGAATACTGTCAGTAATATGAGCAGTACGAAAGCTTTGAAAGAATTAACTCTAAAACATGGGGGACAATATTTCTCTTCGGCAGTTGGCGAAGTAAATGTGGTAAGCAAAATGAAGGAAGTGAGTGCAGTCATTGGCGGTGAGGGTAATGGTGGAATTATTGTACCGGACCTGCATTTTGGGAGAGATGCATTAATTGGAATCGGATTGTTTCTGAGTGCATTGGCTCGTCATAAAAATAGTATGCGTTCTTTCAGATCAAAATATCCTGACTATTTTATATCCAAGAACAAGGTCGAGCTTCAAAAAAATGTTGATGTCGATAAATTATTTGATAAAATTAAAACAAAATATAAAAATCATCCGGCGAACACTGAAGACGGGCTTAAAATTGAATTTGATGAAGATTGGGTGCATCTCCGCACATCCAATACTGAACCTGTTATTCGCATTTATGCAGAAAGTAATTTTGAAACAACTGCAAATAATATCGCCAGACGCCTGATGAAGGATATCCAGGAGTTTATTTAGACTCTTATTAAATTTTCAACCGGATGGAAAGAATTTATTTTGACAATGCAGCTACTACGCCGCTGGATCCGTTAGTCCTGGAAACCATGATGCCATACCTGACCGAAAAGTTTGGAAATCCTTCGTCGATTTATTCATATGGCAGGGAAAGCCGTATGGCCATAGAACAGGCACGAAAGAAAGTTGCCTCTCTGTTGCACGCACATCCGGCTGAAATTTTTTTTACAAGTGGCGGAACTGAAAGCAGCAATGCGGCAATTCGTGCAGCAGTGCAAGATCTGGGTTGCCGTCATATTATCAGTTCGCCACTTGAACATCATGCAACTCTGCATACGATCGCCTATTTTCAGGAAAGGGGAGAGACCACAGTTCATTTACTGAATATACTTCCTGATGGTCATATCGATCTTAACCATCTCGAAAAAATGGTTGGTGAATTAGGTGAAAAAACATTGGTTTCTCTTATGCATGGAAATAATGAAACAGGAAATCTGCTCGATATAGGGAGGGTAAGTAAAATATGTGAGAAATACCGTGTTATTTTTCATTCTGATACTGTGCAGACTCTCGGCCATTATGAAATCAATTTGAGTAATTTACCAATTCATTTTATAACCGGGTCCGCCCATAAATTTCATGGACCCAAGGGCACAGGTATCCTTTATATCAATGAAAAATTAAAAGTGAAACCGAATATTCACGGGGGATCTCAGGAAAGAAATATGCGCGCAGGTACAGAAAATGTTTATGGTATTGTAGGATTCGCCAAGGCATTAGAATTAGCTTCCATAAGAATGCAGGAGGAAAGTAATTATATAAGTGGACTGAGGCGTTATATGGCGGAAGAGCTTAAGAAAAAGATACCTGAAGTAATGTTTAATGGTGATGCATTTGGCAAGACCCTCTATACAATTTTAAGTGTGAGTTTTCCGAAATCTGACAAATCGGAAATGATCCTGTTTAATCTGGATATTAATCATATCTGTGCATCAGGAGGAAGTGCCTGCACAAGTGGTGCCCAACAGGGCTCACATGTTATCCACTCTATTTACCCGGAGTCAGATCGAACTACAGTTCGGTTTTCTTTCAGTAGAAATAATACAAGGAAGGAAGTAGATGAGGTGGTAAACAGACTAATAACACTGATTTAATTGAATCCAATAAAAAAATCCAGTCACTACGCTGGATCTTTTTATGTGTGTCTTAGTAATCATTTTCGAAGGGATCAGATGGATCTTGGACCAAAAACGGGCTCTTCAAATGCGAATTTACGCCTATTCTGAATCCTTTTTCGAATTCACTTTTAAAACTTCTTCACAGTATCCGGAATCCCAAAATGTTAACATTTTTTTTCAAAACCCGTCAGTGATTTTGAATAATTACCAACTGATTTTTAACATTTTGACCGTTGGAAGTAAGTCTGGCGACGTATGTACCAGTCGGCAGAATACCTGATTTTGAAACCTGCACATTCTGACGAACATTTAAAGATTCCCAATAGGTTTCGCTTATTTTTTTACCAGACAGATCAAAAAATTCCAATTTGGCTTCCCGTAAATTCTTATCAGATTCAACAAAAACCATGTTATTTTGAATGAGGGTAGGATAAATACGGGTTCCATCATCTTGAATATTGTTAATCTGAACCACCGGAGATTGATTGATATAACCATTTTTACCAACGACTTGAACCCTGTAATAAGATGTTCCTAAAAGAGGATGTGCGTCCACGTAATTATATTGTAATTGGTAGACATTGGTTGAAATTTTCATTTGAGATTGTACACTGTCAATATCTTCGAAATTCATGCCGTCACCGCTTCTCTGTATTTCAAAATAGTCGACATTTGATTCCATCATCGTTGACCAACTCAGATCAACATTCTGATTTGTCGAAAAAACGCCCTTAAAATTTGTCAGGACAATATTTCCGCCCATGGGATCACTGTTTCCATTTGTGATCAGTTCGCCGTTTGATGAACGGCCAGCAAAGCTGAGAGTTGTTGTGGCGAGGAGCGTTATAAAGGATAAAAATGTTTTCATAAAATTGATTACTCCCTATATAGCCAACCGCTATGCCATAGTCGTTAAGCAATGAATATCAATATGTTATGATGCTAATTCACGATAATATATTCCCGTACTGGGAACGATTTACAAAAATGAGGCTGGAGCATTTGTAAAAAATCTATACATGGAGGTTGGTTTTTTTTGAAAACCTGGATATTGACACTGTCCCAAATATTAGTGAATGAGTCCCTTTATCTCATTTAGTTTAAGCAGGGCTTCTACCGGAGTAAGACGGTTAATATCTATCTCCTGAAGTGTCTTACGAATTTGTTCAAAGGTTTGTGTGTGCGCATCGAAAATTGAGAGCTGCAGCTGCGGTGCTGAAAGCATCTTCATCCCTTCTTTCAGTGCAGTATTTTCTCCTCCACGACTTTCTTCCAGTTGTTTTAAAATCTGATTTGCACGATCGATCAACGAAACCGGCATACCTGCCATTCTTGCAACATGAATTCCAAAACTGTGTGTCGACCCTCCCGGTGCCAGTTTGCGTAAAAAAATAATTCTATTTCCCATTTCCCGGCTGGTAATATGATAATTTTTTACTCCCGAAAACTTGTTCTCCAATTCGTTCAATTCGTGATAGTGGGTCGCGAATAATGTCTTTGGTTTAAACCGAGACTGATATAAAAATTCTGCAATACTCCATGCAATTGAAATTCCGTCGTAGGTTGAAGTTCCCCTGCCGATTTCATCCAGAATGATTAGACTGCGGGATGTGATATTATTTAGGATGCTGGCAGTTTCATTCATTTCTACAAGGAAGGTCGATTCACCACCGCTTACATTGTCAGACGCTCCGACCCGCGTGAATATTTTATCAGTCAGAGCAATCTTTGCCACCGACGCGGGAACAAAACTTCCCATATGGCTCATCAGAGTGATGAGGGCAACCTGTCTTAGCAAAGCTGATTTTCCGCTCATATTTGGACCCGTTAATATGATGATCTGTTGATTTGAAGGATCAAGAATCACATCATTAGCAATATATTCCTCTCCGGGTGGTAGATTCCTTTCAATTACAGGATGACGACTTTCCACTAATTCAAGAACGACATCTTCCTGAATATTCGGTTTTTTATAATTGTAGCGAAGGGCATTGCCAGAGAAACAAAGAAGACAATCCAGGGTTGCAAGAACAGAACAGTTTGCCTGAATAGGTGCTATGTAATCCCGGAGAGAAATTATAAGCTGTTCATAAATCCCGCTTTCTAACAATAGAATTTTTTCTTCAGCGCCTGTGATCTTTTCTTCATATTCTTTTAATTCCGGTGTGATATACCGTTCGGCATTGGCCAGAGTTTGTTTGCGAATCCAGCTTTCGGGTACCTTGTGTTTATTGGAATTTGTGACTTCCAGATAGTACCCGAACACGTTATTGAAACTGATCTTCAATGAAGAAATACCAGTTGATAATGATTCTTTTTGTTGTAATTCTGCCAGGTATCGTTTTCCCCCTGACGCAATATTTCGCAAATTATCAAGTTCCATATTCACGCCAGAACGTATCAAATTTCCTTTACTAGCAAGTGCTGGCGGATTTTCTACGAGCTTCGCCAATATTTGTTCGGCCATCACCAGACAGGGGTTTAATAATGAATTCAGCCTCGTTAAATAAAGTTGCTTACAATCCTTACAAAGTTCCTTGATATGTAATATTTCATGAAGACCGCGTGCTAATTGTAATACTTCCCTAGGACTTATTTTCTTTGAAGGAATACGGGATAGCATTCTTTCCATATCCCCGCAAAATTTTATATGATGGATCAGTTGGGTACGAAGTTCCGGTTCGCGTATAAAAAATTCGACCAGGTCAAGTCTTTCCTGGATAGGAATTAATCTCTTTTAAAGGCATTAACATCCATCGTCTCATGAGACGGGTACCCATTGGCGAAACAGTATTATTCAATGTTTCTAATAGTGAAAAGCGATGCTCACTTCCAGGGAGAAGTTCAAGATTACGGACAGTAAACTGATCCATCCATAAATAATTTTCTCTGTCGAGTCTTTGAATACTGGTTATATGCTGAAGATTCGGATGCTCGGTGTCCTTTAGATAATGTATTATCGCTCCGGCAGCAATAATACCCATCGGCTGAGATTCAATGCCAAATCCTTTTAATGAATGTGTTTGAAAATGTTTGAGAAGGTTTTCCCGGGCATAAGTCTCGTCAAAAACCCAACTTTCCAATGAATAAGTGTAGAAACAATCACCGTAGGTCTCTTTGAATGTTTTTTGATAATTGCGTTGAAAAATGATTTCTGCGGGTTTTAATGTTTGAAGCAGTTGGTCAATATATTCTGCTGATCCTTCTGTCGCAAAGAATTCTCCCGTAGAAATATCCAGAAAAGCAATTCCCTGAACTGTATCCCCAAAATGAATAGCTGCCAGAAAATTGTTATTACTGTGATCCAGGAGCTTATCCTGGGTCGCTGTGCCAGGAGTCACCATTTCCGTGACTCCGCGTTTGACAATGCCTTTGGCTAATTTTGGATCTTCCAGCTGGTCGCAGATTGCTACCCTGAAACCGCCTTTTACTAGCTTATGAAGATAGGTATCAAGGGCATGATGTGGAAAACCGGCCAATTCACTGGACCCGGCAGATCCGTTATTTCTTTTTGTTAGTGTTATTCCCAGTATTCGGGAAGCATGAATGGCATCCTCCCCGAAGGTTTCATAAAAATCGCCAACCCGAAATAATAAAATGGCATCCGGGTATTTTTGCTTAATAGCCCGGTGTTGCTGCATCAGGGGTGTGTCTGCTGAAATTTTCGACATTGGAAAGCTCCCGTTTATATAATCAAAAGTAAAAGCACCGGATGCGGCAAATGTAAGGAAGCGATACCCAAAAATTACGGGGTTTTTCTTGTTGTGAACAACTTAAAAAGACTTAAATTATGAGTTTGATGTCTTTGGTGACGATTAGCTACCATACTTTCTTTTTCCGGCGCTTCATTATCTTTGCCTGATGCGTAAACTTAGGATGGACGAGCTTTCGCGTAAGAACATACATGAATTTCATCAGGCTCAAAAACTGCCCGTAATAGTTTTATTGGAAAATATCAGGAGCATGCACAATGTTGGAAGTTTGTTCAGAACCGCCGATGCATTTCTCGTCGAAGCCATTTATCTAACCGGATATACGCCGAAGCCACCTCACAGGGATATACACAAAACGGCCCTGGGTGCCACAGAAACGGTAGTATGGAAATACTTTGATCACGCACTGGAGGCTGTCAAATCTCTGAAAAATTCCGGTTATAGGATTATAGGCGTGGAGCAGGTAACAGACAGCATCCAACTGCAGGATTTCAAATTATCTGAGAACGAAAAAATGGTCTTGATATTTGGGAATGAAGTGGAAGGAGTGAGTGAACAAATTCTTGCATTGTGTGATACCTGCGTAGAAATCCCTCAGTACGGCATGAAGCATTCGCTCAATGTCTCTGTGGCCGCCGGTTTGGTTTTATGGGAGTTGATGAGAACAGCCACAAAATATCCAACAATTAATATCAAACATGTCCCAGTTAAAAAATTATCTTAGTCTGATTAAATTTTCGCATACGGTTTTTGCATTGCCTTTTGCCATGATTGGATTTTTCCTTGGCATTTTCGGTTGGAAAAACACTCATGAAATAGTTTCTGGAAATGACAATTTCGAAACGAATTCATCAGGAACATGGATAATGCTGATTCGTTTTGTTCTGGTTTTGATCTGTATGATAACAGCAAGGAGTGCAGCGATGGCGTTCAACCGGTATTTGGATAGATATTTCGATGCAAAAAATCCAAGAACGGCGATTCGAGAAATACCCCGTGGAATAATTTTACCCAACAACGCCCTGCGCTTTGTGATTTTATGCTAGTTTTCTTTTCATAGTTACGTGTTGGTTTATTAACCCACTCTGTTTTCTGCTTTCACCGGTGGCTTTATTTGTTATTTTAGTTTATAGTTATACAAAACGATTTACTTCTCTTTGTCACCTCATACTCGGAATAGGTTTATCATTAGCTCCCATTGGCGCCTTTCTGGCTGTAACCGGCCGCTTTGAATTGATTCCACTTTTGTTTTCCGGTGCCGTTATTTGTTGGGTAAGCGGATTTGACATTATTTATGCTATGCAGGACGAAGATTTCGACAAATCAGAAAATCTTTATTCTATACCGACAAAATTTGGTAAAGAACAGGCACTCAGGATATCCAGTCTTGTTACATATTCTTAGCGCTATTGTTTGTTATTATCAGCCGGCATTATAGGGGGATTTGGTGCCTGGTACTGGATTGGGATGATTATTATTCGTTGGCATGCTTATATACCAGCATATAATTGTGAAACCCAATGATCTTAGCCGGGTTAATATTGCATTTATGACTGCCAATGGAATTGCCAGCGTGGTTTTTTCGCTTTTTGTAATAACAGATTTGTAATCACCCATAAACATTAAATCGGAATGTCCAGAATCATGGCAATTGACTATGGATCTGAAGAGAACCGGAATCGCCGTTACAGACCCATTGAAAATTATCGCTTCAGCTCTGACAACTATTGAATCCGCCCGGATTTTTACTTTTCTTGAAGAATATCTTAAAAAAGAAATGAGTTGAATTGATACTGATTGGTGACCCCCGGAACCTGGATGATAGTCCAACCGACCTGACAGCGGATGTTCAAGCGAATATAGGAATCCTCAAAAAAAATTTCCTGAATACCCCTGTGAAGAAGTGGATGAACGATATAGCTCCTTAATGGCTTCCCGCGCCATGGTGGACATGGGAATGAAGAAGAGCCGGCGCAGGGAAAAGGGAATTGTAGACCAGGTTGCCGCAACCATGATGCTCCAGGAATATCTTTCAAAAGCCTAAACTCGAAGCTTAAATACCTAAAACTTTGGATCGTCCGTCATTTATTAACACTGTCATCACAATTCAATTGTCTTCAAAAAGTTTTAGGCTTTAGGCTTTGAGCTTTGGCTTTAGAATCGTAATTTTGCCGGTATGATTTTACCTATTGTTGCATATGGTGCACAGGTTTTAAGAACCAAAGGAAAAATAATCAAGTCGGATTACCCGAACCTCGATAAACTGATTGAAGATATGTGGGAGACCATGTATGAAAGCAGCGGGGTAGGACTGGCTGCACCGCAGATCAATAAGCCAATCCGTTTATTTATAATTGATAGTACTCAGATTTTTAATAATCTGGAAGAAGACGAGAAAGGAAAATATCCGGATGGCCCTGGAATAAAAGAAGTATTTATCAATGCCCAAATTGTAAGTTAAACGGTGAACCCTGGCCATATACCGAGGGCTGTTTGAGCATTCCCAAAATACGGGAGGAAATTTTGCGCAATGAAGAAGTTACAATTGAATACGATGACCAACAATTTCAGCATCAGATAAAAACATATCAATGGATTAACTGCTCGCGTCATCTTGCATGAATATGATCATATAGAAGGGAAACTATTTATCGATTATCTCAAACCACTGAAGAGAAAATTATTGAAAAGTAAACTGGATGATATATCCAAAGGTAAAATCACCGTGGATTACAAAATGAGTTTTCCAGGTTGAAATTAAAAATCTAATTATTTGTCTTTGTGCGTTGTGCGTAAGACCTCCATTTTTCTATAACTTTTCTCATATCTTCTGGTAAATCACTCTCGAAATGCATTTCTTCCATTGTAGCCGGATGAATAAATCCGATAGTTTTAGCGTGGAGGGCCTGTCGCTGACAAATACTAAAGCAGTTTTCGACAAATTGCTTATACTTACTGAAGATTGTTCCCTTTAATATTTTATCTCCTCCGTAAGTTTCATCATTGAATAGTGGATGTCCGATATATTTCATATGAACCCGGATCTGGTGTGTGCGGCCTGTTTCCAAGTATACATTTTACCAGCGTTACATACCCAAATCTTTCCAGCACTGTATAATGAGTGATAGCTTCTTTCCCGTGATCTCCTTCAGGATAAGCTTCAAATAATTTTCTGAATCGCTGATGGCGGCCAATATGCGCAATGATGGTTCCCTCATCTTCTTTTAAATCACCCCAGACCAGGGCAATATATTCACGCTTTACCGAATGATCGAAGAATTGTTTTGCTAAACTGGCCACTGCCCGGCTCGTTTTGGCAAGTACAAGCAGGCCGCTGGTATTTTTATCTATACGATGAACCAAACCAAATCTTGGCAGGGTTTCTTCGGTAATGGATTTATTCTTCTCGTGTAAATACCAGGCGACACCATTAATGAGCGTACCGCTATAATTACCAGAGGCCGGATGCACTACCAGCCCGGCTGGTTTATTAATTACGAGCACTTCATCGTCCTCATAAAAAATATTCAGTGGCATTTTTTCGGGAATAATTTCTTCACCCATCACCTGTTTGTCTGAAAAGCAAACGATATTGTCTCCCGGTCGGATTTTATAATTTGCAGAAGCATTTTTTATTGTTCACGAGAACTCTTCCTCCATCTATTGCCTGCTGAACTTTATTTCGGGATATATTTTCGATGCGGGCTGTAAGAAATTTATCCAGTCGCATTGGTTCCTGACCTTTGTCGACCTATAAGATTCATTCTTTCATATAAAACCTCTGAAACATCTGGTGTTTCATCCGACTCCAGGGAATCTTTTAACTGACTATTTAAAACCAATTTCGCTGCTTTACGCCTGTTCAGATTCTTATTTTCAGGTTCATCCGATCTATTGAGCATTAAACAAAATTACATGCTTAAACCTAAGCTCAATTTTAGCCAGAGAATTCGTTGATATCATCAGTTTTAACGATTGATCTCCGTCTTCAGCCTAATTGCGTAAATTTGCATGATGCAAAAGCAGACTGTTTTTTTTAAAGATCTTGGCTTGATGCCTTATACATGAGGCCTGGGATTTTCAGGAGATTCTGTTAAAACAAAATGTGGAAATCAAAACACGTTATCATTCAGCACAACAGAAACAGGAAAAGAATTCAACCACCAATTATCTTCTATTTGTAGAACACCCGCCTGTGTATACCCTTGGTAAAACAGGTCATGAGGAAAACGTTTTGTTAAATGAAAGCGGAATTGCAGGAACGTGGGATTCTCTTTGTTAAAACAAATCGAGGTGGTGACATTACATTTCATGGACCTGAACAGATTGTCGGTTATCCCATTCTTGACCTGGAGAAATTCGGCACGGACATCGGTAAATACCTGAGAAACCTGGAAGAAATTATCATACGCACGCTGGCAGAATATAGCATTTCTGGGAGAAAGATCCAATGGGGAGACAGGGGTTTGGTTAGAGCCCGGAAATATCGGGAAGGAAAGGAAAATTGCGGCTTTCGGAGTTCGATGCAGCCGTTGGATAACGATGCATGGATTTGCTTTTAATGTCAATACGGATCTGCAATATTTTGAAGGAATTATTCCTTGTGGTATAAAAAATAAACAGGTTACCTCCTTGCTCAGTGAATTAGGACGAGATATAGAATTATCAGAAGTAAAGAAGAAAATAAAAATTCATTTTGAAGAAGTTTTTGAGGCCGAAGCTTGCATGGACGTTGATAGATGGAAGGTGTGTTAATATGTTTATCATTTTCAAAACCCTGAAATTTTCAAACTACCAGACTTATTAACTCTACTCTCTCGGAATAAACAGTTTATTTTTTTCTTTCAGTTTCCCGTCTTCATAAAGTTCAAACCGGAACCAACCCGAATGACCAAAATTGGTTTTGTCAATAATCAGCATCGGGTATTTAATTTCTTTCACTTCCATCACCAAAGTATTATCCGTTTCATAAAATGCGACAAAGTAATTTTTGTGATTAAAATCTGCCAAGTGAAATAGTCACATTGCCATCCTTTGTCGTAAAAATAAATGGAGATATCTTATAAACTTCTTTTGGTTCTTTATAGACTTCAATATAAGGTTTGATCTGCAGTGTATCTGAATTTACAAACAGCAAAGTATCTTTAGTTTGTTTTACCAGCGAATCACTAAATCGGCGAACCTGATTACCTGCCAGTAGCATTATAATCGAGTCTCTTCTTTTCACAACTAATATTTTTTCCACTTCAATCGTTGGTCCTTTCATTTTTCCGGGATTATTTACCGATTGGTTTTTTCAGATTCGAATTTTCCATCAGGTAATAAATTCTCGAATTGTCAATTTTAGGAAGAATCAGATAATCTTCTTCTTCCGGAGTTTTAAGTACAGTCTTTTTCAAACTGTCTTCTGGTTTCTTGTTTCTCTGGTTTAATCGATTGATTAGGTTGAATCGTGATATTTGGTTTATTCCTTCGCCACAGATTTTGAGACCTCCAGGGGTTGTTCTTCTCTTTCTGAAGTGGCTCTTTTGGATTTAGTGAATATGTATTTGCTGTTCGGAAATAGAATGAAAATCCTGATAGTACATTTTTGTACCATTTGATTTACTATCCACAAAGCCATTTTCGGGTATTCGTGGATCGGGAACAGTTATGAGCGTAGTAAAATTACGTAGACTGTCTGATGATCTTTGAATGCTGATTTGGTTAGTGGAAGGATAACCGTTTCTCCAACTTATAAGCACTTTCCCATTGGGTTTGAGGGAAACCGTAAAGCCAGGCAACGTATCCTGTGCTTTAGCATAGGGCAGGATAAAAACGGAAAATAAAAACGACACAAAAAAAAGACGCATGACACGAACTTATCTTTAATCTTAGATCCCGGCAAAGATAAGGGAAGCACCCTTTTAACCCTCTTAAAACTGGAGCCGGCGCCCCGAGAGTGATTGGTTCCCTTGTAAACCACCACTGTGCAAAATCAGGACATGGCTTCCCGGAGGAAATGATTTTTCCATTGCCATCCTTGATATAGAATAAAACAGTTTACCAGTGTACACAATATCCGTTGGAATCCCTGATTCATCAAATACCTGATTCATAAAATCTATCAGGACCTGGTTCCATTTTGCGTAACCTCCAAAATGATCTCCATGTATCACTTGAACATTTTTAAGTGCAGACAGACTTTTAATATTCAAAATATTTAGTGGTTCGAGGCCATGAGTGCCCTTCAAAACTGAAACGCCAATAATTTTCTGAACGGATCCGGCACTATTGACAATTCCGGCAAGCGTTGTTCCCGTACCTGCTGCGCAACAGATATGGGAATATTTTTCCAACTGTATAACAGATAAAATTTCTTCTGCTCCGCGAATCCCGTCTTCACTTGCACCACCTTCTGGAATTAACATGGTGTCCTGGTCATTATCTTCGCAAGATTGAAATGTGGTGGATCTCTTTTTATGATCGTATTCCTGACGCGTGAGAAAGCGTAATTCCATTCCGTACTGGATCGCCAAAAGCAGTGTTGGCGAAAGTGTCGCCGGTTTTTCTCCACGGATATAACCTGCGGAAGAGAACCCATTAATGCTGGCAGCCACTGCAAGAGCCAGCAGGTGATTCGAATAACTGCCACCATAACTGACCAGCTTATTTTTATTGGCCTTTTTTGCATTTTCAATATAGTATTTTAGTTTAAACCACTTATTGCCTGATATTAAGGGGTGTATTTTATCGAGACGTAATACATCTGATTGAATTTGATTTTTTCTGAACTCCGGATGATCCCATGGATCCAGACTTATATTACTGAGGTCGGGTTTTAAGACTATCAAGTTAAATACTATACTTTTTTGTGTTTATTATTTAATTTCGCCACGCATTAAATTTACGGGAATGAAACCAACCTTATTGATACTTGCTGCTGGCATGGCTTCACGTTATGGAAGTATGAAGCAAATTCAGTCATTCGGTCCTTCAGGAGAAACGATTATGGATTATTCAATTTATGATGCGATTCAAAGCGGTTTCAAAAAAATTGTCTTTATTGT
This sequence comes from uncultured Bacteroidota bacterium, assembly GCA_963730425.1. GTDB lineage: Bacteria > Bacteroidota > Bacteroidia > Chitinophagales > Chitinophagaceae > Puia. The sequence goes on from CAVSRV010000001.1 coordinate 311,625, forward strand.
CCGGAAAGATTTTGCTGCTGATTTCAAGAATATATTCGAGCCAAAATGGAGCAAACAGGTAGAAACAGCCTACGTATACCAGGAAATGGACACATATCTTGATGGATATATTCCACCGGCGGATCGTTCCAAACCATGGGGGACTGCCCATGCAGTCCTGTGTGCAAAAGATGCGATTCAGGATCCTTTTGCTGTAATTAACGCGGATGATTTTTACGGCAGGGACGCTTTCATCAAGGCGCATGATTTCCTTGAGAAGTCCTGCAACCCGGTAACTTATTGTATTATCGGTTATGATCTCGCAAAAACTCTTTCTGAAAATGGTTCGGTTAGCCGGGGAGTGTGTGAAGTAGATGGCAACAATAACCTTTTATCCATCTATGAAAGAACAAAGATCTACAGGAATAAAGAGGGAAAAATTACGTATGAAGAAGGAGGCAAAACTTTTTATGTTCCGGATACGGCCAAAGTTTCCATGAATTTCTGGTGCTTTGATCCGGCAGTTTTTCCATTTATTGAAAAAATATTTCATGAATTTCTTCTAAAAAACGGTCAGGATCTGAAATCTGAATTTTTTATTCCCATTATAGGTGATCGGTTCATTCATGAAGGAAAGGGGGAAATCAAAATAATTCCTACCGCTTCGAGTTGGTTTGGGGTTACTTACAAGGAAGATGCACCATCAGTACAGGAAAATCTGAACAGGTTAATAAAAATAGGCGATTACCCGAAAATGCTTTATAAATAATTCATTTTTATTTAATAACGTATTGAGTAATTAAATATATAAGTACCGTCCATGAAAGTGGTCGATTAAGCAGACTTTTAGAATTTACTCAAAAACATTTTAAAGGGACAGTAATTTATAAGTTGGCGCAAAAAAGTCCTTCATCTAATAACTTTTTACCAGGTAAACAAAGTCCTGGATTTTCTTAATTTGTTGGACACGATCCAGATTTCTAACGACCGAGTTTTGGGGTAAATGAATAAAGGCTAAACTTGAATCCGACTTATTTACCAGAGTAGAATCTTTTCTGATTTCATCCAGTGCCAGATAAATACTTTTCGTGCGTATAGCAAAAACAGCACCTTGTGTCTGAAGCTGACGATTACTCAATACTCCGATCACTTCGCCATTCTTATCCAGAACAGGGCCGCCGCTATTTCCCGGATTCGCAGGAACTGCAATTTGACATGCCAGGGTATCACCAAGATATCCGGTTTTTGCACTCAGATAACCCTCTCCATAAACAATTTCATCTCTCGGATAACCCAGGGTAAAAATTGCTTCGCCAAGATCAATATTTCCCTTACTGATTGCATAAGGTAAAACATTGGATGCCTTAAAATCACTATCCACGATTTTTAAAAATGCAAGATCCGCTGTCGGGCTGATATAAATAATTTTTGTTTTGAATTCCTGTCCTTTATTGTTTTGAACTATTACAACCGTTGAATTTCCAATTACGTGTGCATTTGTGATGATATAACCTTTTGGATCAATCATAAATCCTGTGCCACCGAATTTGTAATCAGCTTCCACAGGAACTTTCACAGGAGGCAAATTCTTCAATTTGGCATTTATATTATTTGTCTGCGTTACCAACACGGAAACAGTGCGCCTCAAATCCTGTAACTGTGAGTTTGGTGTTCTTGGCGAATAATAAGAAGTAATACCGCTTATTGCCAGAGCAGTAATGCCTGCAATGGATGCTGCAACAGCAACTACTTTCATGTATTTCTTCCAAAGTCGAACGACTCTTGTTTGTTGCGTTTGTCTTATCTGACCAGATTCGAAAAGCTCATTGTGTACCTCCTGAAGGGTGGTTTTTACATTTTTCCTGTCGCCGTATTTTTCCATAAGATGCAGAAAAACTGTATGTTCCACAACTGATTGGTCAATACCCGGATTTGATTTCCTGAGTTCCTCAAAAAACTTCCTTTCTTCGGGTAGCATTTCACCACGTATATACCTCTCAATCGATTCCAAAAGCAGCCGTTCTTCCATTTGTTGAGTTTATAAATTGTTATTATAGTGGCCAAAAAATATTTTCTTCAACCGCATCAAACACTTGTACTTCTGATTCTTCGCATTATCCGCATTCGTATATCCAAATTCTCTTGCTATCTCTGACATATTCTTCCTTCCGGATATAATAACTTTCCAGGAGCTCTTTACATGGCTCGCCAAGGTGTTGAAGAGCCTGTTCCATAAGTTCTAAATCCTGGGTCCTGTGCTCATAAAGCTCTATATCTTCCTCCGTGGCAATAGACTCGGATGCATTGGCCAGATCCCCAGTAAATCGTTGGTTTAATGCAAGTTTTTTTAACCACAATCTTCTGGAAACCGCATATATATAAGTCTTCAACTGGGCGTGTAACTCAAAAGTTCCGGATTTTGCCTTTTCATATAAAACGATAATGGCTTCCTGAAAAACGTCCCGTGCATCGTCTGATGTTCCACTATTATTTATGATCAGCGTTTGAATCATACTATAATGGAGCCGGTAAATAGTCTCAATAGCCCCCCGGTCATTTCCTGCTAAACCCTTCAAAAGCGCTTGCTCATTGCTGTCAGTTGTCAATACTTGCTTTATTTAATACTGAAAGTAAAGAATCGTAACCCAACTGAAAACGGAAAACACGTAAAAATGACTATTTATAGTATTTTTTCAATTCCTCACGCTTTCTTCAACAAATCTAAACTTCTATAATGATTTTATAATCAGGTAATTATAGAAAGTTTATCAAGTAAACCATGATTTTTGAACTGAAATGAGGTTACTTTTTTATAATCTCTGTATTAACACTAAATCATTTATAAACAAACACGTAACAATGAAAAAACTTTTGTTGGTTTTAGCAATCGGTTCATTTGCAGCTTGTAACGGTTCCGCAGGCGCAGAAAATAAGGTAGACTCAGCTGCAACTACGGCTAAAGACAGTGTAACCGCTGTTGCTGATTCAGCTAAGGCAAAGATCGATTCTACTGCAACTGCTGCAAAAGACTCTGTGAAGTCTAAGGTAGATTCAGCAGCAAAGAAATAATTTTTTCTTAAGTAAGCAATCGTTAGAGGAAAGCCATCATTTATTGTTATTTCCTTTTTTTACAGGACTGACAAGAAGTGGTGGCTTTTTCTTTTAACCGATTTTCTTTTTCAAATTCAGGTCAATCGCATCCAGGAATTCCTCTGTATTTAGAAAATCCTTTCCCGGAGTTACTTTATTGCCGTGAATACATATGGCCAGATCTTTTGTCATTTTGCCACTTTCAACAGTTTCTATGCATACCCGCTCCAGATTATCACAAAACTGAACCAATTCCGGATTATTGTCCAATTTACCCCTGAAGGAGAGACCCCGGGTCCATGCGAAAATAGAAGCAATTGGATTGGTTGAAGTGGGTTTGCCTGCCTGGTGGTCGCGATAATGCCTGGTGACCGTTCCATGGGCTGCCTCAGCTTCCATGATCTTCCCATCTGGAGTAATTAAAACGGAAGTCATCAGTCCCAGTGAACCAAAACCCTGGGCAACCGTGTCACTTTGTACGTCACCATCGTAATTTTTGCAGGCCCATACAAAGTTTCCATTCCATTTTAAAGCACTGGCAACCATATCGTCAATAAGCCTGTGCTCGTAAGAAATACCCGCCTCAACATATTTTTGTTTGAATTCTCTCTGGTAGATTTCTTCAAAAATATCCTTAAAACGGCCATCATATTTTTTGAGAATAGTATTTTTTGTAGAAAGATAAAGTGGCCATTTTTTATTGAGTGCCATATTGAAACAGCTTCTGGCAAATCCACCAATACTCTCATCAGTATTGTACATGGAAAGGGCAACACCATCGCCTTTAAAATCATAAACCTCAAAAACCTGCGGCTGACCTACCATCCGCAGGTGTAAATGTCATTGTTAACCTGCCCTTTCCTTTAATAACTGTATCGGTTGCCCTGTACTGATCACCGAATGCATGTCTTCCAACGATAATAGGAGCGGTCCAGTTTGTTACAAGGCGTGGAATATTTTTTATGACGATGGGCTCGCGGAACACCGTTCCATCTAATATATTCCGAATGGTTCCGTTAGGGCTTTTCCACATTTGTTTCAAATGGAACTCTTCTACACGGGCCTCATCCGGTGTAATGGTGGCACATTTAATTCCGACGCCAATCTTTTTGTATGGCATTGGCGGCATCAATAGTAATCTGAGTCATTAGTCTTGTCCCTCGATTCAATACCAAGATCAAAATATTTGATTTCCAGATCCAGATAAGGCAGAATCAGTTTTTCCTTTATAAACTTCCAGATTATCCTCGTCATTTCATCTCCGTCCAGCTCCACTATGGGATTGGCGACTTTAATTTTATTAGCCATGAATTTAATTTTTAAAGAAAAGTCAGCAAACCTACATGAATTGACGCAATTCACAAAGCCATCTGCGCTTAAAGCTTAAACCCTAACGCTTAAAGCAATTCTTAATTTATATCCCACAAATAAAAACCGTCTTCCGTCATATGTCATACCGCTTACACTTTGTTGCTATAATGGTGCAAAAAATTTGTCGTCTCTCTAACAACTTGGTACCTTACGATGTCAAACAATTATACATGGACCTGATTGATATCGTAAAATCTTACTTATCAAACTATGTTTCCTTAAACGAGACTGAATTTAAATATCTCGCGAGTTTATTTGAACTCCGCCATTTCGCAAAAAAAGAGAAGTTGGTGGAAGAAGGTGCAGTGGAAAAATATCTGAATTTTATACTTCAGGGACTTGCTCGAAAATTTTTCATTCGAAAAAACGAAGAGATGGTCATGCAATTTTCCCGGGAAAATGAAATTATATGTTGCTACGATTCCTTTATGTCTGGTGAACCTTCGAATTTTTCAGTCGAAGCGTTGGAGGACATGGTAGTGGTTTCAATAACATTGGAAAATGTGGAAAAACTATACGAATTCAGCCCGAAGATGGAAAGACTGGGCAGACTGATTGCCACGCAGGAATACCTTAAAAAAGAAAGCCTTGAGTATAATCGGGTGCGATTAACTTCCCAGGAAAGATTCATCAATTTTATTCGAAACAATGGATATCTTATGCAACGTGTCCCCCAAAAATATCTGGCGTCTTACCTGAATATGAAACCGGAGACTTTCAGCCGCCTGAAACACCTTATAAAAAAACCCTAATTAACTCCATGGGTGTTACCTTAGTTCAGGATACAATATTCAATTCGATTTTTCAACGATACTATAAGATCATGAGGTTAATCAGACAATGCCCAAACTTTAAAATGGATAGTGTTAAATTTTGGAATTTTACCTGATAATGGGAAATAAAATAATAGAGGGCCGGGTAATTATTGAATCTTTACATTTGATTTTCAATCGGTGTGCATGCGATTATTGAAAATGATGCTTATTCTGATTTCAGTCACTGTTCTGATATCATGCAGGCACAAAACCGGTAACGACGGTGAAATTAAGGAAATCGAACCAGAAGACTTTCTGGCGATGTTCCAAAATCTAGCCTGCCCCTTGTTTTTGCAGATAGCTCCCTTGCCAGAAAACATGTTGATTCTTCCATGTCCTGGACTGTTTACCATCAGTTCATACCCGATTCTTTGATTCAGAAATGTTTTGGAAAATCCGCAAGACCCAGACTTTTTGCGTCTGGAAAGCTAGTCGTAAAAAATGCAGAAACTTATCTTTTTATCAAGGCACTAAGCTCGACAAAAAAAGTACTTTACATAGCCTGCCTGGGCAAGGATGGTAAATTCAAGGTCGGAATGCCAATAGTTATCCGCGAGGACGATTCAGAGATCAGGTTTTCGTCCACTATTGATAATAAATACACTATTTCTGTAAGTCGGTTACGCAGGGACATGGAGGGCCGGAATTTATTCATAAGAACTGTATATGTTTATAATGAGGAAGGCGTTTTTACCCTTATCATGCGGGAATCCAATGAAGGTAAAACCAAGGTTGCCCAAATCTATAATCCTATAGATACCCTGGGACACAAGCATAAATTCGCGGGTGATTATATGCAGGACAAAAGAAATTTTATTTCATTTCGTGATGGGAAAAATAATTCCGTTCTTCGCTTTTTTGTACATTTTGAGAAAGATAATGGAAACTGCAAAGGAGAGCTTAAAGGTGATGCGCGTTTTGTTTCTTCATCAGTTGCCCGTTATTTTGCAAACGGAGACCCCTGTTCCCTGGAATTTAATTTCAGTGAGAAATCCGTTCGCATGAAAGAGCTGGAGGGTTGCGGGAACCATCGTGATATCAAGTGTTATTTTGATGGTATATACAATAAACACAAAGAACAAAGTCCGAAACCAACAAAATCCAGACGACGACAGACATAAAATAAATCAAATCCCTATCCGTTTACTCAATCAATTATGAATTTTACAAATTATACAGTCCCTTACTCAGTTGATAGTCGTTTTTCGAAGAAAGTTGCCTATTTCTCTATGGAATTTGCAGTTCACCAGCCGCTAAAAATTTATAGCGGCGGCCTGGGTTTTCTTGCAGGGTCCCATGTTCGTAGTGCATACGAATTACGTCTGAACACAATTTTCATTGGCATCCTTTGGAAGTATGGCTACTATGATCAGGCCCGTAATCAGGATCAAAGTCTTCAGGTTACCTGGGTTGAAAAACAATACCCCTTTTTGCAGGATACAGGCATAAAATACCAGATTAATATTCATGATCACCCCGTCTGGGTAAAGGCTTGGTACCTGGCTCCTGAAACTTTTAACGGTGCGCCTCTCTTCCTTTTGAGCACCGATCTGCCGGAAAATGACTATGTTTCTCAGACCATTTGTCACCGATTATATGATGCAAACCTCGCTACCAAAGTGGCGCAATTCATTCTTTTGGGAGTAGGTGGAGCAAAACTTGTTGACCAGCTTAATTTTCAACCTGAACTTTATCATCTAAATGAGGCTCATGGCATCAGCGCTGCTTTTTATCTTGTACCAGAAGTACAATAAAAATATTGCCGAAGTAAAAAAGAGGCTGGTCTTTACTACGCATACTCCGGAAGAAGCAGGCAATGAAAAACACGATATGCAACTGTGTTTCGATATGAGTTATTTCTGTGGGTTGTCCATAGAAGAAGTCAAATCATTAACTGGGATGGACGATCATCTGTTTAATCATTCGCTGGCCGCGCTTCGTTTTTCACATCTCGCCAATGCTGTATCACGGCTACATGGAAAAGTTGCGCAGGCGATGTGGAGTAAATATCAGGGTATTTGCCCGATTATTTATATTACTAATGCGCAAAACTGGACTTATTGGGCAGATAAACAACTTTATAAGAAGATGGAAGACGGCGATAATTTCTGGTGGGATGATCGCAAAAGATTTTTAAAGAAAAGATCATTTGATATCGTTGCAGATCAAACCGGACGTTTATTCAATCCAGATATATTTACCATTGTGTGGTCACGCAGATTCGCCGGTTACAAAAGAGCAGACTTAATAGCAAGGGACAAAAAAAAGTTTACGGAGTTACTTAATAACAAAAAGTATCCTGTTCAGGTAATTTGGGCAGGGAAACCGTATCCGATGGATTATCCTGCTATCAACGATTTTAATTATCTGGTGCAATTGAGTAAGGAATATGCACAGGTTGCCGTTTTGATAGGGTATGAGCTTAGCTTGTCTAAAAGATTGAAACAGGCCGCGGACTGCTGGCTGAATAATCCCCGCGTGCCAAGGGAAGCATCTGGAACAAGTGGAATGACTGCCGCAATGAACGGAGCACTAAATTTTTCAACTAATGATGGATGGATTCCCGAATTCATAAAAAATGGAACTAATGGTTTTGTGATTGGGAAATCTGATTATAGTAACATGACCGTGCCGGAACAGGATGAACTCGACCTGAATTCATTGTATGACGTTCTGCTAAATCAGATTCTTCCCTTATACTATGAACAAAAAGATTCCTGGCGGCAAATGGTAAAAAACGGAATGAGTGACGTAAGGTTTCAGTTTGATTCTGGTAGAATGGTCACTGAGTATTATCAGAAACTCTATATCTAGCTGGTGTATGGCAGATGGTCTATAGTGTACGGAATAAATTTACTTCCATCCACCATAGACCATTCACCATAAACTATTTTACGATTTCCAACAACTCCACATCAAAAATTAGCGTGGATCCAGGTTTGATATTCGGTCCCATCGGCTGGTCGCCATAAGCCAGGTAAGAAGGTATGAAAAGCCTGTATTTACTACCGGTATTCATTAACTGTAAAGCTTCAGTCCAACCGGGAATTACACCATTTACATTAAATTCTATAGGATGACCCTGCTTCGCGGAACTGTCAAACACAGTGCCGTCAATTAATTTTCCTTCGTACTCGCATTTTACTTTATCAGTTGCGGCTGGCTTAGGTCCATTACCTTCCTTTAGCACAATGTATTGCAAACCGGTACCTGTAGAAACGACGCCCGGTTTGTTTTTGTTTTCAGCAAGGAACGCGAGTCCCTCTTTCTTAGCCACCGCTGCTTTGTCGGCCTTGGCTTTTTCAATGTAGCTCATTAATACCTGGTTACATTGTTGTTCGGACAGCAAAGTGCTGTCCCCCTTCATTTTATCCGTAATGGCTCTATTTACCAGTGTTTCATTGATGTGCGTAATTCCTTGTTGTTTGTAAAATGAAGCAACCAGGATTCCAATGCTGTAACTCAGGGAATCTGTTTGATTCATTAACTTAACTGTTTCGGTGTGTGCGGCCGCCTGAGATTGCGGTTTTTTTTTCGTCTGGGCAAATAATTGAAAGCATACCACAGAAAACATTAACAGGACCAAGTATTTTTTCATGAAGATTTTTTGAAGCCGCAAAAATAAGGAAAGTCTCGTCCCTGCCAGAATGCTTTTTCATTCTCTGAGGTTGTTAACATTTTCTTTGTTTTTTAAGCAATACTTTTAAACGTTTCCATTGTAATATTGTTGCCGGCGAAGCGTTTAAATGTCAAGGGTCGTATTACCCCGAAAAATTCAATCTAAATGAAAAAACTACTTACTGTTTTATTTATCATTTCCGGAATTGCTGTCATGGGTCAATCCAGTGACATCCTTGGTAGTATCAAAAAAACGATCAGTGGCGGGAGCGGATCTTCTCTCAGTTCCGACGATATAGTCGCCGGTTTGAAACAAGCCCTGTCCCTGGGTGCTCAAAAAAGCGCTGACCGCCTTTCTGTTGTGAACGGATTTTTGGATGATAAAGCAGTGGAAATTTTGATGCCGCCACAGGCACAGAAAGTGGAAAAAACCCTTCGCAACATGGGCATGGGTAAACTTGTGGATGATGCCATCACAAGCATGAACCATGCGGCTGAAGATGCTTCCAAATCAGCAGCGCCTATTTTTATTAACGCAATTAAAAATATGACAGTCACAGACGGCGTCAATATTTTAAAAGGCTCAGATACTGCTGCAACAGCTTACCTGCGTAAAAGCGCAACACCCCAACTTACCAAAGCATATACACCGGTGATAGATTCCGCCCTGCAAAAAACAGGTGCCACAAAATACTGGAAAGACGTCTTCGATACATATAATAAAATTCCCCTCGTAAGCAAAGTAAATCCTGATTTGTCATCATACGTCACACAAAAAGCGATTGATGGCATATTTTATTACGTTGCCCAGGAAGAAATCAAAATTCGGAAAGACCCTGCCGCGCAGGTTACGGATTTGCTGAAAAAAGTTTTTGGAGGTAAATGACGATTATCTCAATTTCAGCGTACGGAAAAGGATCCCCGTTATCAGACAAATAGCGGCTACAATCCACCACAAACTATCAAAACCGAAATGCGCTGCTATCCAGGTTCCTCCCGTGGGGCCAAGAACCTGTGACAGAGACCAGGCCATTGCATAATATCCCGCGTATTGTCCTCTGTTATGGGGGGAAGCCCTGCTGGCCCAGTAATTATTCATGAATGGCATTGCCAGTATTTCACCCAACGTAACCAGGATTACCGAAATCAGGGCGGTTGAGGAATACATGGGCAGGAAAATATATACAAGGAAAGAAAGTGATGTCAGAATGAGACCGTGTGAAATAAACAGAAGTGTTGCATTCTTCGACTCAAGATAAAAAATAAGCACCATTTCAATGATTACGATAATCAGTCCGTTCAGTCCCATCAGTATTCCGATTTTTAATTCTGACATGTGAAAAACGTCTTTATAATAAACCGGAATGGTGGAGTATAGCTGGTAAAAACAAAGTCCGTATAAAAGAACAAGTATGATAAAAATGGTAAACTTTTTATCTTTTAAAGGAGAGATTTTTTCTTCAGATTCAGAAACAACAATCTTTTCTTTTTCTTCCGCATCTGCAGGTTTTAATAATTGATATAGCATAATCGCCGCCAAAATATTTGTAAATCCGTCTATCCAGAACAACAGGTGATAGTTGAAAGAAGCAATGAAGCCTCCCAGGGTTCCGCCAACAGCCCAACCCAGATTAATAGCCAGACGGTTTAATGAATAGGAGCGGGTTCTGTTTGCTGGTTTACTATATTGGGCGATTGCCGCATTATTGGCAGGACGAAAAGCGTCATTAACCAGGCTAAGGATAAACGTAAAAATGCAGATCAGTGGATAACTTTTCATCAATCCCAATAAAATAAACATAACGCCTCCGCCAGCCAGTGTGAAAAGCTGAATTCGCCGAAAGCCCATTCTGTCCGTTAGTTTTCCTCCAATAATAGCTCCGCAAACAGCTCCTGCTCCAAATAAACCCACAACGATCCCTGCCTGGAAAAGAGAAAAACCAATTCCGGTCAGATAAATAGTCATGAATGGCAAAACCATGGTACCGCTGCGGTTCACAAGCATTACAAGCGATAACAACCAGGTTGAACGGGATAAGCCACTATATGCATTTTTATATAGTGATCGGGTGGAGTTTAAAGGTTTAAGCAGGTTCATCGGGATTAAAGCCTCAGGAAATATAGGGTAACCCCGGGCAACGTGAAGGTCGTAAAATAACTAGTAATAGATGTCAATACTGTTATTGCCCGTCAATGAACATTTTATAGAATCGGTAACCGATACAACATTAGTTGAAGTTGTGAATTTTTGTAATACTATACTTGTAAATATATTGGCCGAAGTATTTATTGTTAATGTGGTATCCTTATTCAAATCTGTTTGATTGAATCCCCATACGGAATTTTGCTGATTGTCAAATCCAATTTCAAGTTCTATGTCTGGATTCTGGGGTACTATCGGAGTTGATCTGTGAAAGTTCATTTTGAGTAAAGTTTTTGGATAAAATCCGAATTCCAGGTTCTTCATTTCAGGAGAGTCCAGACTAAAAAATTCCACACTGGATTGACTCACCAGGTTTTGTTGAATTCCAGGTCCGACAGGCTCAGGATACAGGAGATAATTGTTCGGTATGGTGGCTCCCGCTACCAAATGAAAATCTTGCATTAATGTCGAATCTATATCGGCATTGAGGGCAAACCGACCGTCACTGCCGGATTTACAGGACCCTACTTTATAAGATGAGCAGAAAAGTAAACAAAATGTGTTCAGATTTAGATTCGCATCGAAAGTAATATTTGACAGAGGGAGGTTGGTCGTTTTATCAAATATGATACCTGCAAGGGTGATATTTGAACAATGACCCGAACACCTTGGCAGATTTTCTTTTATGCAGGAGGCCAGGGAGAGGGTAACCCATCCAAAAAGAGAAATGGCTGCAGTGTATTTACAATTGAGGGTCATTAATTCTCTTTTAACGTTCAATACCGGTGAATTGATGAACGGGTTGCTTTCAGCTTAAATATTGTATAAATTGCCCGTTTTGCAAAATGTAGAGTTTAAAAATGAACGGATGATCAGGAAGAAGAGGATTTGGCTTTTTTGGGTTTTGTTACTGATTTGTTTTTTATCTGTTGCCCAATTTTCAAAGGCACAGTCTAGAGTGTATTCTGCTCACGGATGGCAGTTGCAAGACTATCGTATGGACAGTGTATTTGGTGCAGGTGTAAACAGGGCTTATGAAGAATTATTGAAAGGTAAAAAAGCAACGCCCGTTATTGTGGCAGTAATAGATGCCGGCCTGGATACAGCACATGAAGACCTGGTAGGACATATCTGGACCAACAACAGGGAAATTCCCGGAAACGGGATTGATGATGATCACAATGGATATGTGGACGACATACACGGATGGAATTTTTTAGGAGGTAAGGACGGAAGAAATATTACGGTAGAGAGTTACGAATCTTACCGTGAATATTACAGGCTCAAAAATGAAGCTGCCAACAATAAATTTCCGGACACAGTTTATACGGAGAAAGTCAGAAAATACCTTGTCAAAGATTCTTTGCAATTTGCACAGGCAGTTTTTTTTCTGAGTCAGCTGATTCCTCAGATGCGTATGGCTGACAGTATTTTTAGATTAACTCTTCATAAAGATTCTGTTTTTGCCCGCGACGTTGCTAATTTTCAATCCACGGATTCAAGTTTGATCCTTTTAAAGAAAAGCGTTTTAATGTATTTCAAAAAATATGGTATCATGTCTGAAATGTCTCTGGGTAGTTTTATCCTGGAAGCCGATGACTATCTGCAGGAATCCCGGCAAAAATTAAAATATTTCACAGGTGATCCGAATGCCTTGCGAAGGGAAATAGTTGGGGATGATTACAATAATATAAACGACAAAAACTATGGGAACAATAATGTAGCAGCCGGAAAGCCAACACATGGAACCCATGTTGCTGGAATTATTGCTGCTTCACGTGGAAATGGTAAAGGAATGGATGGAATCGATGCCCAGGTTTATATCATGGCGCTCAGAGCAGTGCCGGATGGTGACGAAAGGGATAAAGATATTGCACTGGCTATTCGTTACGCCGTCGATAATGGAGCACGAGTTGTCAATATGAGTTTTGGAAAATATATTTCCCCGGGAAAAAACTGGGTAGACGACGCCGTTAGATACGCCGAGGAACATGATGTGTTACTTGTGGATGCTGCAGGAAATGAATTTCAGAATCTCGATTCCGTGACGCACTATCCAAATCCACAATATGGGTTGTCAGGGAGGAACTCCTGTTGCTGGATCACAGTAGGTGCGAATTCGGGTGGTCCCGACAGCATGGTCCTTGCAAATTTTTCCAATTATGGGAAAAAAGAAGTTGATTTTTTTGCTCCAGGTGTAAAAGTTTATTCTACACTACCCGGAAACCAATATGCTTCCTATAGCGGGACAAGTATGGCCGCTCCAATGGTTACAGGCATTGCGGCCCTCTTACTGGAATATTATCCGAAATTAAGCGCCCGCCAGTTAAAATATATACTTACTCATTCTGTAATGAAATTACCCGATGACAGGGTTAAATGGCCTGGAAATGGCCAGTGGGTTGATTTCAGTCAACTTTCCGCGAGTGGTGGAATCATCAATGCTTACAATGCACTGAAGCTTGCAGCGACCATGAAAGGTGAACGTGAAAATGTAAAAAAAGTGAAGATCGAGGGTACGAAGAAGGATTGATATTCAAAGTGCGGGACAATTTTTTAACAATTGTTACCGTTAATAATACATCAACCTTTGAAAACCCAAAATCTGATCCCTATGTCCCCTAACATTGACAACCAGCAGGATCGTCTGGCAGAGATTTTCCGGCAACTGGATAACCAGATTATCCAGGAAAGTAAAGTAGCATTTCTGAAGATTCAAAGTTGGCAGTTTGCTGTTCGTACTCCCGAAATTGGAGCAACATATCTGCGAGAAGCTGCATCGATGATAACTCAGTCACTGCTGTCCTTCGTTCCTAACAGTTTTGTATTAAGCGAAGAAGGCTACTACGTGAATCCACTCGAAAACTAAAATCAGGAAAAGCTGACGCATTCTTTCAGCTCCTTTTCTGTATAAGCAAGTTTGTATTGTTTTAATACATCATCCGGCACGCCATTCCACTGATTCGGAACATTGCCAATATACCCAACGTCCTTTACGCCCATTTCTGATGTGTAGAATCCTGTGGCAGTCAGGTTTCGCATAAGGTTGAAAAACGCCACTCCCTGCCGCATTTCAGGTTTCGCTTTTTTTGGCCATGCTATTTCATCAACCATCTCCATTTGCTGTTTATGGTCACAATCTTTAAAAGCTTTCTCATAGCGTTTCAGACATTGCATGTCCAAGCCATCTTAATCCGCCACGCATAGGGGTTTGGTGTTCCGGCATATCTTTAACAATGAATCCAATAAATTCAGGCACTCTTGCATCTGAAGCACTTCCGCTGACTTCATCCCGGGGAATGATAATATCTCCCAGGATCGTGATGGTTGTCATTTCTTCCGGCGTGAAAAAGGGAGGTTCAGCGTTTAATCATTTTTTCATTTTCCAATTCTTCCTTCATTCGGTTTAATCCGGCAAGAATAACATCTTTGTCTTTTTCAGCCGGGACCATCGGGCTATTTTCATGACTCTTACAGGCTTCTGCTATAGCGCTGATAGAAATTCCTCCAATAACAAGGGTCTTTATTGATTTCCGTCTGTCCATGGCCGTTAATTTTAAATATTTTGTTTTTTCATTTGGTCAACAATATACTCGCTTGTCCGCATGGAAAGGGCGAGTATAGTCCAGGTAATATTTTTATCAGCCTGAGAAACAAAAGGTCCTCCGTCAACACAAAAAAGATTTTTGCAATCGTGCGCCTGACTGTATTTATTCAAAGGTGCCAGTTTTGCATCGTTGCCCATGCGCACCGTTCCGGCTTCATGAATGATATTTCCGGGCGCATGCAATCCATAGTTATTTTGTTTTCCGTCATCACCACCCCATGTTATTTTTGCGCCCATGCTGTCCAGGATTTCAGCAAAAGTTTGTTTCATATGCTTGGCCTGGTTGATTTCATAATCAGTATAAGAAGTGTTGAAACGTAAGACAGGGATGCCATATTTATCTACTACTTCAGGATCGATTTCACAATAGCTGTCTTTTCTTGCGATGGCTTCTCCACGGCCCGCCATGCCAACATGGGCGCCAAAAAAATATCGATAGTCTTCTTTAAGTGAAGAACCATAATCCCCCGGATTCTTTCTGTTTTCCATTTATTTTAACTGCACCGTTCAGCTTTTCAATACCCCAGTTAAAACCATACAAAGGCATTCCAAAGCCACCTCCGTATTCGATATGATATCCGCGGGGGAAGTCCAGTTTCTTATTATCCAGCCACCAGGGACTGTAAACGTGCATGCCACCAACACCGTCTTCATTGTATCTTTTTCTGTTGAAGAGCTCGGGAATGATGCCACCCATATCTGCGCCAGTGGAATCGTGCAGATATCTTCCAACTGCATCACTGTTGTTGGCAAGGCCATTCGGATGCCGGTCAGATTTGGAATTCAATAAAAGCCTGGCGCTTTCACAGGCACTGGCTGCCAGGATTACGGTTCGGCCGGTTACCTGATATTCCTGCATGTCTTCTTTATTGATATAGGAAATACCAGTCGCCAGTCCATCTTTATCCGTTAATACTTCCCTTGCCATCGCGTTTGTGACAAGGTCGATATTACCAGTTTCCAAAGCGGGTATGACAAGGCAGGATGAAGCAGAGAAATCACCATATACTTTACAACTGCGGCCACACTGAGCGCAGAAAAAACAGGCACCCCTTTCTTTATTGATTTGTTTGGTAAGGATGGAAAGCCGTGAGGGAATGACCGGAACACCGACTCGTTTACCGGCATTCTTTATAAACAATTCATGCAGCCTTGGTTTGGGAGGTGGAAGAAAAATACCATCAGGATCATTAAATAATCCTTCATTGGTACCAAAAACACCCAAGCATCTGGTCAATTTTATCATAGTAGGGTTTATGTCTTCATACCCTATCGGCCAGTCATCTCCAAGTCCATCGATACTTTTTCTTTTAAAATCCAGACGGACCGAAGCTGAAGCGAAATTCTTCCCCAGTGATTGGTCCTTCCACCAAGCATTCGTGCGCGCCACCATTCCCATTTGGTATCGCCTACATGGGTATACGGTTCTCCATCTATTTCCCATCCCCAGTAACATCCATCAAAATCTCCAAATGGTCTGAATTTTGTACCTGCGCCACGTCTTGGGGAATCCCATGGATTTTTTAATTGATTGGAATCTTTTTTTGGATCGAACATAGGACCGGCTTCGATAAGACAAACTTTTAATCCGGCATGGGCCAGTACATAAGCAGCCATACCTCCGCCTGCACCTGATCCCACAATTACTGCATCATATTTTTTTGGCTTTTTATGAACCTGAATATCTCCCATAGAGTCGTTATGAAGTGAAAAATTTAGTGAAAGAATAAATTTAGAGTATAAATATTAAGCATCATAGATAATTTTATTATGAACTGGGCTTTAAGTCTTAATTTCCCGGCCTTTAAGCTTTTGAATTAACTTGCCTGAAAATTCAGATGAAATCTCCTGCCGTATATATTGTATCTGCATGTGCGAACACCGATTGGAAGTTTTGGAGGTATGCTTGAAAGATATTTCTGCAACACGTCTTGGCAGCAATTGCCATCCGTGAGGCTTTGTCACGAATACAGTTGCCCGGATCAGAAGTAAATGATGTGCTTATGGGTTCGGTATTACAGGCAAACCTGGGACAGGCGCCCGCACGCCAGGCTGCAAAATTTGCAGGACTTCCTGATCAGGTCAATTGTACAACCATCAACAAAGTTTGCGCAAGCGGCATGAAGTCAATAGCCATCGGTGCTCAAAATATTTTATTGGGAGATGCCGGGGTGGTGATAGCAGGCGGAATGGAAAGTATGAGTAATGTTCCTTTTTATGCAGAACAAATGCGCTGGGGAAATAAATATGGCAATAGTCTCATGATTGATGGTCTTGCTAAGGACGGACTCACAGATGTATATGATGGTAAAGCAATGGGCAATGCAGCAGAGCTTTGTGCTTCCACTTGTGGAATCAGCCGGGAAGCCCAGGATGCATTTGCAGTCGAAAGTTACCGGAGGGCTCAGGAGACCTGGAAGTCGGGTAAATTCAAAGATGAAGTGAGTTGCAGTGGAAATTCAGAAAAAAGGTGAAACCTTCGTTTGGAACAGGATGAGGAACCATTCAATGTAAAATTTGAAAAAATATCCTTCTCTGAAACCTGCTTTTCAAAAGGATGGTACTGTAACTGCCGCAAATGCAAGCTCAATGAATGATGGTGCGGCTACGTTATATATTGGTGAGTGAAGAAAAACTAAAACAACTGGAACTGAAACCTATTGCCAGGATCCTTTCTTATGCTGATGCTGAACAGGCTCCCGAATGGTTTACGACTTCACCCTCCATTGCAGTTCCCAGAGCGATTCAGAAAGCCGGTTTAAAAATGAGCAATATTGATTATTGGGAACTAAACGAAGCTTTCGCAGTCGTCGGGATTGAAAATATAAAACGAATGGATCTGGATCCCTGCTAAAGTAAACCTCCATGGGGGAGCGGTTTCTCTGGGTCATCCACTTGGTTGCAGTGGCGCCCGAATTATTGTAACTCTTCTATATATTTTAAAACAACAAAAAGCGAGATATGGCGCAGCCGGCATTTGCAATGGAGGGGGTGGGGCAAGTGCAATGGTGATTGAAAATTTATTATAAGCCAAATAAAAATTGTTCATGGATATAATCAACCACTTTGACAAGGCTTTTACTTTCATCAAATACTTTTAATTGTCTGTCTGCTCCGGTTCCATGTTCAAATATTTTCGGAATGATACTTACGGCTTCCCGACTGCCGAGGGGATCGAGTACATCATCAATAAAATCCAGGAATTCATAGATCAAAACACGGGTATTGACTTCTTCTTCTTTTCCGAAATCTATCAGGTGACCATCTATTCCATAGCGGCTGGCGCGCCATTTATTTTCATTGATCAATGCACGCTGGTAGATAATGAAATTGAGATTCTGAGTTCTGAGTTTATAAATTTTTGCACAAATTGCCTGGAATAATGCAGCAATGCATATCGTTTCTTCCACTGTCATAGGAACATCGCAAATGCGAAATTCCACTGTATTAAAGAAAGGATGTACACGCAGATCCCACCAAATCTTTTTTGCATTATCAATACAATTCGTTTTAACCAATAGTTTGATAAAATTTTCATATGCTTCAATACTTTCAAAATACTTCGGGAATGCCGGTGCGTGGGAAATTTATCAAATACTTTTGTCCGGAAAGATTTATATCCCGTACTGCGTCCTTCCCAGAATGGTGAATTAGTGCTTAGTGCATAAATATGGGGAAGAAAATATCGGGTGGAGTTGGCAATATGATTAGCCATTTCCCGGCTCTCCATACCCACATGCACATGCAATCCAAAAATAAGATTACTGCGTGCGGCTTCCTGCAATTCATTTACAATTTCATTATAGCGTGCATGATCTGTGATAAGCTGGCTTTCCCAGTGGCTGAAAGGATGTGTACCGGAAGCGCCTACCCAAAGTCCCTGTTCGGAAGCTATCTGTGAAATGGTTTTTCGAAGCGTAGATACATCCTGATATGCTTCTGTAATATCCCGGCAGATATCCGTTCCAACTTCCACGACAGCCTGGTGCATTTCGGCTTTTACTTTATCACGGATCATCTTTTGTCCTTCAATAACAATTTTCTGTTCATGACTCTTGAGCTCCCTGCTTTCGGGATCAATAACCATATATTCTTCTTCTATTCCGAGGGTAAAATTTTGATAATTGATATTCGCCATAACTTTTTAAGTGTAAGTAAGTCTTTCACACTCCTCAGCTCATCAATGGTTTTTGAACAGTGCTTTTCTTTATATATTCTCCCCAGGTAAGGTTATCGAGACCTTCTTTAGCTTCCAGTGCTCTTTCAATTGCATAGTTTGCTGCCGTTTCTACCACCCAGTTAAAATTATCTTCGCCTACACTTATTTTTTCAGCATCAGGCGCAGGATTGCAGAAATCGATGGCATATGGTATCCCGTCTTTTACTGCAAGTTCTACGGTATTAAAATCATATCCCAGATATTTATTGATACGCAGAACGATCTGTTCCATTTGCTTAAGTCTTTCTTCAGAGGGTTTAAAATCTGCGACATAACGAAGATGATGCGGATTGCGCGGCTCGTAGGGCATGATACGGACATATTTTCCGCCGATACAATAACAACGATAATACTCTTCAAAAACTATTTCTTCCTGCAAAAGCATTACCAGACGACCCGTTTCACTATGTTTCTGATAAAAATCTTCTGCATTTTGTATTCTGTAAACATTTTTCCAGCCCCCTCCTGCAAATGGCTTCATGTAGGCGGGGAAGCCAATATATCTAAAAATCGATTCCCAGTCCAGTGGATAAGCCAGGTTAGAAAATGATAAATCAGTCGTGTCTTCGGGAAGATCACGGGAAGGAAGAATGACAGTCTTCGGAACCGGCACACTGATTTTTGTTGCCAAAGCATTATTGAAGAATTTTTCATCAGCACTCCACCAGAATGGATTGTTGATGACTGCTGTTCCACTGATAGCTGCATTTTTTAGAAATGCACGGTAAAAAGGTACATCCTGCGAAATGCGGTCGATGATGACGCTATACCCACTGGGTTCGCCCTGAATCACTTTATCAATCAAAACTGATTCTGCGTGCACACCCCTTACATTTTTCCCATTGACGGCTTCAATGAATGCCATAGGGAAACTTCTTTCTTTGCCGTAAAGCACGCCGATTTTTTTCATGTAGTTTATTTATTACACGATGTTAATTGATTAGGGATAGATAATGCGGAAACATTTCACGCCATACCGGCCAGTCGTGTGTTGCATTCGGTCTCAGGTCAAGCCAGTGCCGGATATTTTTTTGTTGCAAAATAGCGTCCATACGTTCATTATCAGGCTTACAAATATCGTGTTCACTGGTGCCCAGAATAATGCCCATTTTCCAGAGATTCGGGTTATTGTCGCCCGGTATATAGTCTACCGGATTATTAAAATAAATAGTATCGTCATAATAACCGTCCGTGAATTGTTTAATATCAAATGCGCCACTCATCGAAAAACAATAGCTCGCCAGATTGGGATGCCTGAACGCGGTATTTACTGCGTGATAACCACCAAAACTGCAGCCTGCAAATGCCATCCTCCCGAATCCTGTTTCGTGCTGGGCCCATGGAACAAGTTCTGTGGAAATCATGCGATCATATTTTTCCTGGTTATACGCTCTTGCATTAGGCGGAATGGCTTTATTGTACCAGCTTTCTGCATCAATACTGTCGGGACAATAAATTTTCACTCTGCCGTTTTCAATAAACCAATGGGCCGCTTCAATCATTCCCTGGTCCTTATTCTGATAATACGCGCCCTTCGAAGTAGGAAACAAAATGACAGGTTGTCCGGCATGTCCGAATACCAGCATTTCAATATCACGATCCAGAGAAGGTGAATGCCATTTGTAATATTCTTCCTTGATACTCATGAGAAATGCGTTGGTGGGCATCCAAATTTATTTTTAAAATGCTATAAAAACAAATGAACTCCATATTCTTCCCTATTTTTGAAAATATGCCATCCGTTAACCCCGAAATAAGAACACTGGAGACCCTTTCTTTTCCTTCACGAACATTCTGGAAAGAAACCTGCGTATTGACTTGTACCTCCCCCCTAATTCTCTGGACGGCCAGTTTGATGTGCTGCTGATTAATGATGGCCAGGACCTTCAAACCATGGATTTCAGGTCCATCCTTGACGAATTATACCGTCTGGATGCCATGCGACCCCTGCTCTGTATAGGAATTCATGCCGGTCCCCTGAGGAAATTTGAATATGGTACAGCTATAACTCCCGATTACAAAGGGAGGGGAAATCTGGCCCACCGTTACATGCACTTCATTACTGAAGAACTCGTACCGGCAATTCACTTGCTTTTCCCCGGTAAACTAAGTGAACGCTGGGCTTTTGCCGGATTTTCTCTCGGTGGTCTGAGTGCACTCGATATTACGTGGAAACACGGACAGCTCTTCAATATGGTTGCGGTATTTTCCGGATCCCTGTGGTGGCGTACGCTTGACAAGGACGATCCTGAATATCAGGATGAACAACACCGGATCATGCATAATCAGATACGCGATGCCGTAAGACGTTCCGGGAATGAAATTCTATTTTGAATGCGGTACGCTGGACGAAACCGGAGACCGCAATAACAATGGTATCATCGATTCCATCGATGATACAAAGGACCTGATTTCAACTCTGGCAGACAAAGGGTATGACCCTCTGCTTGATATTTTTTATCACGAGATCGAAGGAGGTAAACATGATACGACAACATGGGCACTTGCCTTTCCGGTATTTTTGAAATGGGCATTTAAAGCTTAACGCCTAATGCTTAACGCCTAGCGCGTAACGCTTAAAGCCTAACGCGTAATGTCAAGTAATTTTTTTATACTGAATGCGGGCACACAATGTCTGAAAGAAACTTATTTAACTCCATTTTCAATTTTCAGTAAGCGTTTAGCGTTGAGCGTTACGCATTAGGCGTTAAGCATTCGGCGTTTAAGCTTCTATTGAATAAACACCGTTTTATTCACAACTCCTGCCATCTGTAGCTGAAGCTAATCCTCCCCCCTCACTGCTTAAACTAAGCTGGTAAATGAAATTTCCCGAAATAGTAAGTTTAGAATTGGCAATGGAAGAGATACCTGTCAGTATAATTGTAGAAGTCCACGGATTTATATCTGTAACATTTGAAGAACCAAGAACGCCTTATTAATTTAATGGGTGAAGAAGAACTTCCAATGCTATAAACAGGAGAACCGGTGCTGAAGATTTAGTCGGTTAAATATGCATAAACACCCAGTGTATCATACATGGTTCCAACTACATTCAAATAAAATGGTATCACCCACATTGACCGTATCTTTTGTATGATTCATTGAAGTAACTGTAAAATTTGTTGCGACCGGTGGTGTGTAAGGAGGTACCACCGAATTCTTAGTACAACTAAAAATTAATATATAGGATGCAGCCAGTATAAATAGATAATTTCTTTTTCATAATTATCTGTTCAATTAAATCATTAGTTAAATAAATACTTTATCCCAAACTGCAATTGCCAGCGTGAAACAATTGTTGTGTTATTTGAAAAACTGTTAACCAAAGGCACAAAATTCGTTGCATCCGCATAAGGGAAGGAAAACAGGGGTGTTTTGTCGATCTGCTGCCATACCTTCAAATGTTAAAGGTGTGGTAGTGTTTTGTAGTTTAACCAGGCCCCAGTTCTTGTTGAGGAAATTTCCTACATTGATTAAATCCAGTGTCAATCGTAAAGTATGTTTATCTGTCCCATTAAAAATTTTGGCATTGAAATAAATATCCTGAGTAATATTCAGATCCAGATCCTTGTAAAATGGAAATACTACCGCATTGGCCTGTGATATTGACCCCGGTGTGACGACAGATAATGGTCCTGGTTGATAAAGCTGTTTAATTGAGTCCATATCTGAGCAGAAGTCCTGGGATCTTTGGCAGTTCCTGTAGTAGTTCCGGACATAGTTGCGCTATTATAAGATCCAACGTCAATGAGATTGATTTCACCTGCATTTCTTGGTATATAGATCAGGTCATTGCCCGAATTGCCATCTCCGTTAAGATCGTTACCATACGTATAAGAGCCAACACCCGCCGGAGCTGCCTGAAATATGGCACCCACCGAAGTTGTAAAATGCTCCGAGTATGCAACCCTGTAAGAAGCATATGCGATAATCCGGTGTGGTTGATAGTAATCAGCATAAGCCAGATTTGCGCCGTTAGGATCTGCATTGCCAACCGGTCTTCCGCTCCAGAGCGAAGAAGCGGTACTACCTCCGGCCGCGATATTTTTAGCCTGACTATAAGTATAAGCAAGACTAACAAAGAAGTTCCGGTATGTCTTTCTGAATTCGTGCAGTTAATGTATATGCATATCCTGCAGAAGAATTTTTCATTAAGATAGCGCTGCTTAAATTTGGCGTATCAGCAGTCGGTCCCGCAGCTGTCTGACCATACCAGTATTTATTACTGGTTGAACTACCTGTCAGGTATCTCATCCTCGTATCTGCTCCTGATAAAGCATATCCGTTTGCTCTCATTGAGATTGAGATTGGAAAAATATACTGCATTAATATCTTTGGAATAAGAAGCTTCAATAGTTGCAATCCAGTCATCGCCGAAATTTTTTATCCACTGCAAGACTTGATTTTATGATAGTGGGATATTTGAAATTATGATCCGTAACAGCTGCACCATAACTCGTAGCACTTTGGGTTTTTGCGGGCGGAGCAGTATTTACAGGAGCCGGAGGATTCGCAATCGCATTGTCAGTAAATGGAACATTCGAATAATTTCCTCCTGCTATTAAAACGCCATTATTACCACCCTGATTGGCAAGCCAGACAAAAGGTGGCGGGCCTGAGAAAATTCCAAATCCACCTCTTACCTGTAGGGTTCTGTCTCCCTAGAGCATCCCAGTTAAAACCAACTCTTGGCGAAAGCAAAATAGCATTGCCCGGCGCCTGGCCAATATTATATGTTGCTCCATCTTTAAATGTCAGCTGATCAAAATATGGATTATCGAGGAATAAGGATTTATAGATCGTCATATCATAACGTAAACCATAAGTCAGTGTAAAATTATTGGTCATACGCCATTTGTCCTGAACAAAGAATCCAATTTCAGTTGAGCCCGCAGAATAAAAAGGGAAAGCGCCTCCCGGAATATTGGACCATTGCTGATAGTAACTATCTGTATTGCTTATACCGTTTGCCGAATTGTAAAATGCAGTCAGGGAAGGAAACTGGTAGCTTCCGGCAAAACTGGGTACGAAAGCATCAGTATATTTCCTTGAATAATTTTGTGTTCCAAGAGTAATTTCATGTGCACCCTGATAAATGGACACAATATCAGACAATTGATAAACATCTGTATTGATCAGGTTATTATATGTATAAGTTTCATATCCGAACGAAGCATATATATTGCTCCCGTTCAGGATATCAACCATCGGCATCGTTGTTCCGGGAACACCAGGTGCACGTGGGTCTCTTTCTTTTGTATATCCGGCCTGGAACTTATTTGAAACTGTCGGGCTGAATCTGGTATTCAATTCAACCAGATAGATGTCAAAATTGTTGTTGATTACATATTTACTGCCGCTGTATGGAAGACCAAACGTGTAGTTCTGAGAAGCTGGTCCTCTCACAAACCCGGCACCAGCCCTGCTTGTGCTTTGAGGTTGTTCTGAATTAGATCTCAGATAATTATATTTTATGGTCAGCGTATTCTTACTATTTATATTCCAGTCAATCCTGGCAGTAATTTTCTGACTGGCTGATGAAAAGGAATATCCCTGAAATGCACCGGGATCATAATTAAATTTCGTCTTCAGGAAATTAGCCAGGGCAGTCAGTGTATCATAGTTTGCCTGCGAAACAACACCTGCGCTTGGCGCAAGGTTCTGTGGTCCTCCGCTTGCAACAACTGTATATGCGGGAGCCGTTTGTTTCACAGTTTCATAGTTAATAAAGAAGAACAGTTTGTTTTGAATAATGGGTCCCCCAAGCGAAACGCCCCTGGTATAAAAACTAAATGGCGATTTTGGGACAGTAACATCTTCTACATTATATCCCTGTGTATTTGGACCTTTCAGAAACGTATATATCGATCCCCTGAATTGGTTCGTTCCGCTTTTGGTAATTGCGTTAACTCCTGCACCCGTAAACCCACCCTGCCTGACATCATATGGAGAAACATTCACCTGTACCTGATCAATTGCTTCAAGACTTATTGGTTGAGCACCCGTTTGTCCTCCTAAAGTACTGGAAAGACCGAATCCGTTATTAAAATTTGCTCCGTCTACTGTAATGTTATTGTATTGTGCACTTCGGCCGCCAAAACTTGTTCCAAATGATGTGATATTTGCTGTAGGCTCAAGTTTGGTAAAATCTGAAATGGAACGGTTAATGGTTGGCAACTGTTGAATTTGTGCATTGGTAATAATTTCCTGACTACCAGTATGAGCTGTTATTGAAAATTTTGTTTTGTTTGGTAGCAGTCACGACGACTTCGGTCAACTGATTTGATTCGGCAACTAAATTAAAATCAGAAGTAAAATCCTGTCCAAGAACAAGATTAATATTTTCCTGCTTGTCGGGCTTGAATCCAATATAAGTAACTGAAACAGTATAGGGGCCACCAATTCGAAGGCCGGGAAGGTTAAATCGTCCATCTTTGCGGGTAGTTGTCGAATATTTTGTACCGGTGGGCGTATGTAAAGCCACAACCGTTGCGCCAGCCAGACCTGCTTTCCCATCAGTAACAGTTCCTAAAATCTGACTAGTGGTTTCCTGAGCAATTGAAAAGTAAGAGCTGCAAATACATAATTACAGTAAACAAAAGTCGCTTTCTCATAATGCGATTGGTTTAGGTTGTAAAATAAAATCACTTGAAAAAAAAATGAACCGATAACAGATTAAATAAATATTAACAAAGAGAAAAAGCAGCAATCGAACAGCATTAGGAAGCAATCGGAATGGGAATCCGGGAATAAAGAAAAGAAAAAATTCAAATGTTAAATTTTTTATAATAGAATTTTTATTAACATTCATTTATATTTTCCCCAGATCCATTTCATTTAGCTTCATATCAACATTGTAAATCAATGAATTAAGCGCGCTATGTAAAGGCAATGATAAATTGTAACTTTGTCGATAAATTATTTTCATGTTAGACAGAATTGAAGATGCAATTGAAGCGATCCGCCAGGGCAGGCTGGTGATCGTGGTCGACGATGAAGACCGTGAAAACGAAGGAGACTTTATTACTGCCGCCCGAAATGCAACACCTGAAGTAATCAATTTCATGAGTAAATATGGAAGGGGACTTATTTGTGCGCCATTGATTGAAGAACGTTGTGATGAACTGGGACTCGAGCTTATGGTGAATAACAATACGGCATTACATGAAACTGCTTTTACAGTTTCGGTTGACCTGCTGGGCCATGGCTGTACAACTGGTATTTCCGCCCATGACCGGGCTTTGACCATTCAGGCGTTAGTAAATCCTGCAACAAAACCCGGGGATCTGGGCAGACCCGGTCATATTTTCCCTTTGCGTGCAAAAAAAGGTGGCGTTTTAAGAAGAGCAGGCCATACAGAAGCTACAATCGATCTGGCCCGGCTGGCAGGTTTTGAAGCGGCAGGTATATTGGTTGAAATCATGAATGAGGATGGAAGTATGGCCAGGGTGCCAGAATTAAGGGAAATCGCAAAACGATTTGACTTCAAATTGATTTCAATTCGTGACCTGATAGAATATCGATTAAAAACGGATTCACTGATCGAAGAAATTGTTCGTGTTGATATGCCGACCAGGTATCGGACATTTCAAACTAATCGCATTCCGGGAAAAAAATACTTCTAATGAACACCTGGCATTATATAAGGGTGAATGGAAAGAAAATGAACCTGTTTTAGTAAGGGTCCATTCTTCTTGTTTTACAGGAGATATTCTCGGATCTCTTCGTTGTGATTGCGGGGAGCAATTGCACAAAGCCATGCAAATGGTGGAAGCAAATAAAAAGGGAATTATTCTTTATATGAATCAGGAAGGCCGGGGTATCGGTCTTCTGAATAAATTAAAAGCCTACAAACTGCAGGAGGAAGGTATGGATACTGTAGAGGCGAATTTACATCTGGGATTCCCGATGGATAAACGGGATTATGGAGTCGGTGCCCAGATCCTGCGATATCTGGGGGTAAGCCGGCTTAAACTGATAAGTAATAATCCAAAGAAACGTTCTGGGCTGGCCGGATATGGACTGGAAATTGTTGAAACCATTCCAATTCAGATCGCCTTCCAATCCCCATAACGAACGATATCTGAATACCAAACGTGATAAACTCGGACATGAACTGCAGGAACAGGAATGAGGAAAGTATGGGAGTATGGAGTTTTTCGCTTCGGTCATTGTTCTGTCGGGCTTCTTCTCGTGCGCATTGTCTGTGTGGTTTTCTTCTTTTTCTTTAAAAGTTCATCAAGATTATCGAAATCCCGTCGGTAGGAAATACTCGTTCCTGAACTGTTCATCGTATGGTTTCCGAGTGATAGATAATTATAAGAGTCCCGGTAAAAAAATGTTAGTACTACACGACCGTTTTCAGTCAGCTTCCATTCCGCAGTAACGGTAGGAAGAAACTGCACCGCAGCATAAGTAGCCTGCTGTGTGGTAAGTCCAAAATCCAGGGCACTGCCTACAGTAAAAGTCAGCCGTTCATTGAAAAAACTTTTAATGACCGAAAGGTTAAGATTTGTGCGATCGTAAGTGGACGCACTGGTTTGTTCATTCGTCTCCAGGGCTGTTCCATTATAGAAAGCGGTATTGAAATTTACACGGATGCTTTTGTCTTTAAATACACGCTGAAAATAACTGGAGAAAGAAGTGCTCAGGGCACTGGAAATATAGCTTGAAATACTGGATACGAATATTCCCGCTGCAGCATCGTTTGCGGAGAAGGCAGCAGAACTGGTACTTGTAGGACCAAAGCTATTAAATACAAGCAAAAATGCAACCTGTTTATTCAGTTCTCCCGGATCACTATTGATTCTGTCAAGCGTCCATTGCGCATTAATGTCATTTCTCAATTCGCTTTTCGGTGGCAGCTGCAATTCAAAACTGATCGTAGGATGCATCAGTTTATCTTTAAGCGAAGCAACCACCCAAATGGGTCCGATATAATTTTTTGTATTGCCCGTTAATGCAGTAGATCCCTTGGTTTCTTCCTTTAAATCATTAAACTGAATATTTTCTGCTTCATATACTGCCTGTATATTGATATCGGCATCATAGGGATCTCCGGACCATCGGATAAAATTTTCTGTTCCCTGCATGAACTCAAATGGTTTCTTGATAAAAGACTGAAAGGAAAAATTATAATTCCCACGATCTATAACATACAGCCCACGAATACTCATGTCTTCATTTGTTCCAACCCGCATCTGCAGGTTTCCATGACCGGTAGCTTTGATAATATCTTTTGTAAGAGGATCAATAATCAGGTAAACATTTGCATAATTGTTAGCCGTAACATCCAGGCTTACAGTAAAATTATTGTTGGAAGAAACAGTTTTCTGGTTTTTCATTTCCTTACCATATACTTTCCAAACTATGAAATTGGCATCTGCACTTTCCCTGCTCGTGTTGGTGGGAAGGATATATATTCGAACTGTCTGTCGGTTCTCCCTTTATATACATTTGCAGATCTTCCTGCGGCCCATTAAGATTCACATTTGCCCTTCCAATCAAAGTACCAAAAAATTGATTATTGTCTGTAATCTTCGTATTAAGCAATAAAAGTTTATTAGTATTGATGGCGAAATCATAGCTCAGGTCCCTGAAGGAATGATGAAATAATTTTCCCCTTGTAACTTCTGCATTGTTACCCAGAGAATCCAGTATCTGAAATGAACCGAAATCAATCTGGTCCGCTCGTAAATGAACCATAGCCGATGGTATATGATAGGTGCAGCGTGTATAATTTACGTGCAGTCTGGCATCGGTTAATCGAATATCGCCGATATAATTCAAACTGTCTCCGGGTCCCACAATCTGCAATGACCCTGTAGCGTATCCTGTAACGTTGCTGAAAACAGCGCCTATATATTTTTCAAGTAAATCAATCTTCGTATTTACCATGTTTGGAATCATGATATTGATAGGTTGTCTTGCACTGTCACTGGTATTGAAAATACCTTTTAGATCAAAATGATAGTCTTTATTGTCAGAATTAACTGTTCCATTCACTATACCGGAAGTCCTGTCGTAATCTGCAGTTAGACTTATCTTTCCAACGGAATCATTGGAAAACCGAAAATAGTCCGCGGTACCACTGAATCGTGCATAGGTATGATTAAAAGGATCTGTAATGTCCACGTTCCCTGTAAGAACACCTTCGACTCTTTCGTCCTTTATAAAAAAGGGTGCAAAATCTCCGATATTGATTTTATGCAACTCAAGATGCATGTCGTTCCAGTTTCCCTCGCCCGAAGGAGTAGTACTTACCAGGAACTGTTGATCCCCGCTGTAAATCCTGACAGATTCCGCACCGACAATATTTTTACTGAAAAGCAGTTCCCCGTTTTTATCTATTGTCCAGGTTTTGCTGTTAATGTCGAAAGTAGAAGGGTTGAATTTAATTTTAACTCCATCCGTCAGTGTTTCGACCCGGGCAGAAACATTTGCAGCATTAAGTGTCTGGTTTGCACTCGTACTGATTTTTACATCGGAAATGTCGTTGAAGGAGCGAAGCTGAATATGCGTCAAAGGAAAATGCAGACTGTCATTTACATATACTTCCCCGATCTTTGATTCAAGTGCAAGACTATCGTAATTTCCATTTCCCCTGAGTTCAACTTTGTAGAACGAAATATTCTTATAATTGAACTGCGGTACTTCAGCATTTATGTTAAGAAGGTTTTGATCACTGTTGATGCGCCCGTTAATATTTGTATTGTTAAAACCTCTGATGTCTTTTGATAAAAAATCCATATAAGGATCAACCTGGCGGGTAGTTATTACAAAGCTGAATTTTTCCTTACTCAGATTTACGGTGTTTGGTTTTATATAACTTGGGTAATACCGATGAAGAAATTCCTGGAATGAAGCCGGCAGTTTCTTGATTGAGAATTCTCCCACGATCGCCCCCTCAAATTCATTACTCATAACCGTGATCGTTTTACTGCTATCGATGATATTTGATTCGACTACCAGCGAATCGAACGACATTCGTTTACCATTTTTATAGATGGAAGCATCAAAGATCCTTGCTTTACCCAAAAAGTGGTCAATATCATTGCCTGTAAAATTAAATCGCAGCTTGCCGTCGAAATTTATACTGTCTCGCGTAAAATGAAGTGATTTCAGGTTTGCATGATCGACTACTGCATTAAAGTCGAACTTAGGAACCACCTGGCTGTAATCAATCAGACCAATCAACGTTGCATGCAGGTTAGAGTCGTTGGAAATGATTTTTCCGTTAAATCTTTTTTTAGTGACCTGACCGTTTACGAAAATATTTTCATAGGTATATCCCTGATAACTGAATTCCCTGATATTACCGTCGAGACTCGCATTTATGGTGTTCAATGCAAGGCCCCTGCCCTGCACTTTTCCGTTAAAAGAAATCTTGCCCAGACTGCTGTCTTCTAAAAAATTGCCTAACTGAAAATCATTAGTAAGCATGTTTCCTGAATAAATAGCAGGACCATCTTTCGGCAATTGCATGCTTACATTGGTGACGAGGGTTCCAAGGTTGGTCTCAATAGTACCCGAAGTTACAAAATGTTGAATGGTGCCTTGGAAGTTGCCCCTAAAGTGGAGATTCTCGATCCGGTCAATCCTGGGGTTTTCAATTTTTTTGAGAGAGGGGATAAAAGTAATAATATCACGATAGGTAGTCCGGAAATCATTTGATCTGAAATCAATAAAAGTCTTATTAATATCCGGTAGTCCGGTTAAATGTATATCTCCATTCAGTTGGGTATGCAATCCGGCATTAATCCGGACATTTTTACCTGACAGATCAGATACTGAACCTTTAATTTTCCCATTGATCAGAATATTTTTCTTCCATGCTTTCAGGTCGGAGGCAAAAAATCCAATGTCATCACTGTCAATGGTGGCGTTTGAAAAATCTGCTTCCATTTTTACTTTTGCATTGAAATCTGATAAATCATCAAAGCTTTTAAAGTGCATTGCAAAGAAATTCCGGAGATGACTTTTACCAGTGTTCAGGTCAAAGTCGTAGAATTCCATTCCTTCGGGATAAAACTTAATATTGGCAGATAGCTGTTGAACATTAAAACCCGAGTTTTCCTTAGTTGAAAGTTTCATTTTTGCCCGGATACTATCTTTTATAAAAGAAACGTCCTTGAAATCTCCCTGAATGCTGGAAAAGTGCATGTGATAACTGTCGAATACGGCTGAGACATTTTTGTCCAGGATTTTATCATCGTTGAATGAACCGTTCACAATCGTCATATGTCTGATCACTATATTCCAGTCCGAAGGATTCCAGCGCAGGTGACGTGAATCGTTTTTCGCCACCGAACTATCCTGAATGGAAAATGGGCGAAGGCCATTGTAACTGCGAATTGAAAAAACTGGTTTGGAAAATTTCAACAAATGAATTACCGCTATTTTATG
Source organism: uncultured Bacteroidota bacterium (assembly GCA_963730425.1). Lineage (GTDB taxonomy): Bacteria > Bacteroidota > Bacteroidia > Chitinophagales > Chitinophagaceae > Puia. The sequence goes on from CAVSRV010000001.1 coordinate 342,872, forward strand.
GCTTAAATCCAATTGTTCTGCATTCATAGTGAGGGCACCCAGTTTCAGCTCCATATCTTCTCCCTTCCAGGCGTCCTCTTTGATCATATGGAATCCGGCGATGTCAATATCATGTATTTGTAGTTGAATACTTTTCTTATCAGACGTGTTGGAAGCGCCGAAATAGTCAGCAAGGAACTGGTAGTTCCACACAGAATCTTTCCGGTACAAATGCAAATAGCTTTCTGTAAGACCAATATATTTTAACTCAATTTTATCCTTCACGAAGAACCAGTCGGTAATATTCAGCCGCACCTGTCCGGAATATAAAACAGTATCTCCCTTCTGATCCTTAACGAGCACGCTATTCAGTTTCATTTTATTGAAAAGTGAAAAGTCGATATCGCCTATGGAGACCTTTGCGTGCAGGTTTTTGGATAGCGTATTCGTAACCCTTGTCAGTAGCCAGATTTGAACCGGATGGGTATGGATGATAGCCCAAAGGAAAACCAGGAGAAGGAGGAGGGTGAGCAGCGTCCTGCGAACTATTTTACCAGCATTTTTCAGATACGAAGATTAGATTGGCTAAAGTACAAAAAGCATGCTGAAAAGCCTAACGCTTAACGCTTAATAGCCCTCAGCGTCATCATCACCCCGCCTGTCGGCAACAGCTTCGATTTCCCCGGATGGGAAAACGCGGATAACTTCGGTCCGGCCTATCGCTCCCCTGAATTCAATGGTATATCCCATTTTTTGTAGTTGCACGATAACAGGTTCAGGGAAACCTTTTTCAACGTACAGTATGTCCGGTAACCACTGATGATGAAATTTTGGTTTATCAACAGCATCCGACGCAGACATTCCAAAATCAATGATGTCAATCAACGTTTGGAAAACAGAAGTAGTGATTGTAGTTCCTCCGGGTGTGCCAAGTACGAGGAATGGCCTGCCCTTATAAAGGACAATAGTTGGCGTCATCGAACTCAACATTCTTTTTCCAGGTGCAATGGCATTGGCTTCTCCACCGACAGCACCATACATATTTGGTACGCCGGGTTTGACACTGAAATCGTCCATTTCATTGTTAAGTAAAAATCCGGCACCCCCAACAACGGTACGGCTGCCATATCCTCCGTTAAGAGTTGTAGTAATGGAAACACAATTACCCTTCCGGTCATAGGTATCGAAATGAGTGGTTTCTTCACTCTCTGGTATTATTCCGGCACCAATCATTTCACTTTTTCCCGCTGAGTCTGACCTGAAATTTTTCATTCTCTCTTTGATATATTGAGAACTAACCAGTGTTTTTACGGGAACCTTGTAAAAGTCCACATCTCCTAAATATTTTGCCCGGTCGGCATAACTAAGCCTTTCAACCTCCGTCATCAAATGGACGGACTCAACTGTTTCAAAACCGAATTTTTTCAGATCCTGATCTTCCACCATCCGCATCATCTGCGGAAGAAGAATCCCGCCACTACTTGGCAGTGGCATGGTGATCAGGAGAAAATCTTTTTTATAATTGAAAACTACGGGCTGTCTTTGTTTTGCAGTATAAGTTTTCAAGTCCTCATAGCTGATAAGCCCTTTTCCTCTTTGCATTTCTTCAACAATAAGCCGGGCTGTTTCGCCTTCGTAAAATCCTTTTTGTCCCTTGTCACGTATGCGCCTGAGAGTTTTAGCCAGATCTTTCTGGACAAGAATATCGCCCTCTTTCCAGGCGACATTTCTTACAAAAACCGGTGCAACAGTATTGTATTTTTTGAAGTCATCCTGGTTTTCATTCAGGTCATTTGCTTCCGCGGTTGTAATGCGGAAACCTGTTTCAGCCAGGTCAATAGCGGGCTGTATCAATTTACCAAAGGGCAAACTGGCATATTTATAATAAGCAAATATGCCGGCTACGGAACCTGGCACTCCGGCAGCGGGATGCCCGTCTTCACTTTTCCCCTGGATCACATTTCCCTTTTCATCCAGGTACATATTCCTGCTGGCGGTTCCCGGAGCTTTTTCCCGAAAGTCAATGGTAATATTTTGTCCGTTCGACAGATGGGCTACCATAAATCCCCCGCCTCCAAGATTACCGGCACCCGGATAAACGACTGCCAGTGCCAGCTGCGTTGCAATAGCTGCGTCAACTGCGTTGCCACCTTGTTTCAGGATTTCTATGCCTGCCCGGCTGGCAAGAGGATGAGCTGAAACGACGGCTCCGTTCCGGCTTATTACCCGTTTATTGGAATGATAATTAATGCCCTGTGCCTGTGTGGACCATAAAAGATAAAATGAACGGGATGTTCAATAAGCTCAATAAGATTTTTTTATTCAGTCGTTTGATCATTAGATGAAAATTATGCAAAAGTAAGGAAGGGATCTGTTTGAATTGCCGTCAAAATAATATCACATGGTGTTTATTCAGGGATTCATTAATTTGGCCAATACTAAAGACATGTATTACGGATGAAAATATTACTCGCCTCTATATTTCCACTTTTATTGATCTCAGCAAATTCAAAGGCCCAAATTCCCGAAACCATCAATGCGTCCGAGATATTGTTGCGCATGAAAAAACTGGAAGTGCTGGGATCCGTATTATATATCGCTGCGCATCCCGATGATGAAAATACCCGTCTACTCGCATGGCTTTCCCAGGAAAAATTATACCGTACAGGCTATCTCTCGCTTACCAGGGGCGACGGCGGACAAAACCTCATTGGTGACGAACAAGGCGTTGAACTCGGACTGATCAGAACCCAGGAATTATTGGCTGCAAGAAGAGTAGATGGAGCCGACCAGTTTTTTTCGACAGCTTACGATTTTGGATTTTCAAAATCTACAGCTGAATCGTTGCAAATATGGAATGAACAAAAGATACTCAGCGATGTGGTATGGATCATAAGAAAATTTCAACCGGATATTATCATTACCAGATTTCCCGAAGACAAACGGGCGGGCCACGGTCAGCATTCTGCATCATCTGTTCTTGCCAGACTGGCTTACAGCGCTGCGGCAGATCCAAAACAATTTCCAGATCAGTTTAAATATGGAGTTCAGCCATGGCATGCCAAGAGGCTATTCTGGAACAACTATAATTTCGGATCAGTTAATACAACGAGCGAAGACCAGTTGAAAATAGAAGTAGGTGGCTTCAATCCGCTCATTGGGAAAAGTTATGGAGAAATTGCAGCCGACAGCCGCAGTCAGCACCGGTCTCAGGGGTTTGGGATTGCGCATTCAAGGGGGAATTTTTTGGAATATTTTACTTTGACTGAGGGAGAAAAGGCAGATTCATCATTACTTCAGAATATTGATTGCAGCTGGAATCGCATTCCGGGAGGAGCCGACATTATTCAGAAGATTGATAAGATGATAAAAAATTATTCTCCCGTCGCACCCTATCAGTCTTTAGAAGCCCTGGTAAATATCTATAAAAGTATAAATGCACTGCCTGGAGGTTATTGGAAGGATGAAAAAATAAAAGAAACGCTTGCACTAATATTGGCCTGCAGTGGATTGTATCTGGAAGCCACGGTGCCTCAGGGATATGCATTGCGCAAACAAACTATACCAGTTACTCTTCGTGTAATCAACCGGGCTCCTGTTCAAATCAATCTGAATTCAGTAAGCATGAATCACCAGGATACCAGCTGGAACCAATCGCTTTTGTCAGGCGTAAATTATTCCCTGGTTCGCCATGTGTCCCTGGGGGATTTACCGATCTCGCAACCGTACTGGCTTGTGGAACCCATGTCGGCGGGATCATATAACGTATATGATCAGACGCTGATCGGGAATCCGGAGAATAAACCGTCTCTGGAAGCCATATTCAGCTTAAGCCTGTATGGTGAATCATTCCTGTTCAGACAGAAAGTAATGTACAAATACACAGATCCTGTTAAAGGTGAATCATATCAGCCGGTAACCATCGTGCCCGCATTGATGGCTTACTGCGATCCGTCTTTACTCGTATTTACAAAAGGAAGGGAACAGGAACTATCGGTTATTATTCAGCAAAAGGCAATGAAATATCCGAGAGGAAAAATCCGCAATCCATACTACCAGCGCGATCTCCGAAAATAATGGAATTCAGACACCATCGATTATTTCCATAACGCCTGTTTCCGGCATTGAAACAAAGAAACTTCCGATGACAAACAAGGTGCAAAATTTTTGGATGAAATCTGATGAGCTAAAAAACTTGAATGCGGAAACCTGGGTCACCAATTCACGGCAGGGAGTTTCAGACACTTTGTTGCAATGTCGCACCATTTCATATGAACACATACCGAGGATTGATTATTTTAAACCAGCGAAGTCAACCATAGTATCCGTTGACTTGAAAATTGCCGGAAGCCGTATTGGCTACATTGAGGGGGCAGGGGACAGGGTTCCCGATGCTTTAACAGCGATGGGCTTTACGGTAGTTAAACTGGATGAAAATTCAATGTCGCCGGAAATACTCAGAAATATGGATGCAGTGATTGCAGGTGTGCGCGCCTACGACGTGCATGACTGGCTTTCACGTAAATATTCCATATTGATGGACTACATAAAAAATGGTGGAAACCTGATTGTTCAATATAATCGAAATCAAGGGAGCGATTCTACGGGTATCGGACCCTTCCCGTTCGGCATTTCCAGTGCGCGCGTCACAGAGGAAAATGCCCAGGTTCGTTTTCTGCATCCGGATCATCCTGTTCTTCATTTCCCTAACGAGATCAGCAACAAAGATTTTGATGGATGGATCCAGGAACGGGGAATTTATTTTGCACAACATTTTAATCCTGATTATCAGGCCATTTTATCCATGCATGATTCCGGTGAACAGGACCAGGATGGCAGTCTGATTACAGGGACCTACGGGAAAGGAAATTTTACATATACGGGTCTTGTCTTTTTTCGTGAATTGCCGGCAGGAGTACCCGGCGCTTACCGCCTGCTTGCCAATATTATCGCACTCAATCAAAATAAGGATAAATAGAACATGCTGAAACGTCGGGAAATTGCTTTTATCGTAGCTATTGTAACAGGAATTGTAATAGGGAGGCTGATTAAGAAAGTAACGGTTGGTATGCTTATCGGATTAATGCTGGGATTGATTGCATCCACGTTGATGATAAATCGCGGAAGAGATTCAAAAAAATGATATGAAAGAATTACCGGATGAAAAGCCACCATTTTTTACATCCTGGAGTTCCTGGTATATGCTGGTTATTGGATGTTTGATCCTGCTCATTATTTTGTTCTACCTATTTACCAAACATTTTTCATGAGCCTTATCGACTGGATCGTTCTCATCATGACCCTTGTCGGTATCATCCTGTATGGATTATACAAAAGCAGGTCTGAAAAAAATCTGGAAAGTTATTTTCTACTGAACCGAAGTTCTTCCTGGTATCTCATTTTGTTTGGCATCATAGGGACACAGGCAAGTGCAGTGACCTTTCTTTCTGCACCAGGACAGGCATATACAGACGGGATGCGGTTTATTCAGTATTATTTTGGTTTACCGCTTGCCATGGTAGTACTCTGCATCACTTTTGTGCCAGTGTTTTATAAACTGAAGTTATTTACCGCCTATGAGTTCCTTGAAAAAAGATTTGACGGAAAAACCAGGTCGTTTACTTCTCTTTTGTTTCTATTCCAGCGCGGAATATCAACCGGTATCAGTATCTCGGCACCATCCATTATCCTTTCCTCCTTGCTGGGATGGAATATTTTATGGACAAATATCCTGATGGGAGGCCTGCTGATCATTTATACTTTCACAGGCGGCGCCAAAGCGGTTGCTTACACACAACAGGTTCAGATCATTATCATTTTTTCCTGCATGTTCATGGTGGGTTATATGGTTGTACACCTGCTGCCGGGAAATTTGGGCCTTTCCGATGCACTGCATATTGGTGGAAAAGCTGGTAAATTGAATGTTATTACTTCTGGGAAGGATGAAGGAGGATTTCAATGGAACGACCGTTACAATATATGGAGTGGACTAATCGGCGGATTTTTCCTTGCATTGTCATATTTCGGTACCGACCAGTCGCAAGTGGGTCGTTATCTTACCGCACGAACCACGCGCGAAAGCAGATTGGGATTGTTAATGAACGGACTCGTTAAAATTCCCATGCAATTTGGTATACTCCTGCTTGGTGTTCTGGTCTTTTCCTACTATCAGTTTGCTAAAGAGCCTCTGTTTTTTAATCAGACACAGCTGGATCTGCTGGCAAAAACCAGGTATGCTGATTCGCTGAAAATTGTGCTGAAAGATTATGATGCTTTACAAAAAATGAAAATTGCCCAGATGAATCCTTCCCTTGAGACTCAGGTGGAAAACAGGATGCGCCAGGGCCTGACGATGCAATATGTTCAGAAAAAACAAACAGAACTCAGGAGCATTATAAAGCGATGGCTAAACGACAAAGATGTAAAGGGGGACTCCAATGACACGAATTATATCTTCCTGCGTTTCGTGGTAGATCACCTGCCCCGAGGATTGATTGGTTTGCTGATCGCCGTTATTTTTTTATCGGCCTGGGGATCTATAGCTGCCTCACTGAATGCGCTTTCTTCTGCAACCATTAATGACCTGCATAAACGATGGGTAAAAAAACCCATGAACCAGGAAAGGGAATATTATTATTCGCAATTGTATACCCTGCTTTGGGGAATTTTTTGTGTGGGGGTTGCACAATTCTTCTATAATATCGGTAACAGCCTGATCGAAGCGGTAAATTTGCTTGGGTCCTTATTTTATGGGGTTACGCTGGGGATTTTCCTTGTGGCTTTTTATTTTAAGAAGGTTGGTGCCACGCCCGTTTTCATAAGCGCGGTCACCATCGAGGTTTTCGTTCTCAGTATTTTTGTATTGTATCAAAAGGGAATCGTTCATATCAGTTTCCTGTGGCTGAATGCGATTGGCGCCCTTGGAGTTATACTAATGAGTTTGATTATACAGGGGCTAAAGCCCCGGAGGCTTAACGCTTAACGCTTAAAGCTTAACGCCTAAAACAAGAGTCAATACTTAAGTTAAGCTAATTTAAACGTGAAGAATAATAAAAGTGAATAAATATTATCACTTATAAATTTAAATTAAAAAAGCATTAAGCTTTAGGCGTTAAGCGTTAAGCCTAAGAAAGTGCTTCCGACTTTATATTGTTGTAGCTTTTTTTACTCACTTCGATAAGTCGTAGCACTTTTTCCCGCATGTCTTCGCGTAAACCGGCAACTTCATGCTCAAATACTTTGTGCAATTCCTCGAGTTCCTCATTGGTGGTGCCACGTAATCGTCTGATTTTATCTTTTAAATGGTCAGCTGTATCAGTCAATTTTCTTCTGGTTTCAGATCCTTTGGCCGGGGCGATCAAAATGCCTATCACGATTCCGGAAAGTGTTGCTGTGAAAAGTCTCTGTAAACTCATATAAGATTTTTTAAGGTGATCGAATAACACTATATGAATTTCAACAATCTTGCCAGAATATGATTGCAGCACTTACGAAAATTTTTATATTGATTATCTTTGCGCCTCTTTTACTTTGTAAACTCTCGAATAATCTGAACCATGAGCACTTATCTCATTACGGGTGGCGCCGGTTTTCTTGGTATAAATATGACCCGTTATTTACTCGATCGGAATCATAAAGTTGTATCACTCGATATTGCAGATTTTGACTATCCGGAAAAAAACAGGATTACAGAAATAAAAGGAGATATCCGCGATCGCACCATGGTCGACCATTCCATGCAGGGAATTGATTTTGTAATTCATACTGCCGCTGCACTGCCACTCTATAAAAAGGAAGACATCTATTCAACAGATCTTGATGGCACAAGGAATGTTTTACAGTCTGCGTTTGACAATCATATCAAACGCATGGTACATATTTCTTCTACCGCCGTCTATGGCGTGCCTGACCATCATCCACTGGTGGAAGATGACAAACTGCACGGTGTTGGTGATTATGGTATTTGCAAAGTAAGGGCTGAAGAGATATGTGTCGAATTCAGGAAGAAAGGACTTTGTGTTCCTATTTTCAGGCCAAAATCTTTTATCGGGCCCGAGAGACTTGGCGTATTTGGTGTGTTTTATGACTGGGCAAAAGATGGAAAAGGATTTCCGGTGCTGGGTAGTGGGAATAATAAGTATCAACTCATGGATGTAGAAGACTTCTGTGCGGCAATTTATCTGTCCACCACCATTGATCCAGCGAAAGCCAACGATACTTTTAATGTGGGTGCTAAATCCTTTACGACTATAAAAGAAGACTATCAGGTTGTTTTAGATAAGGCTGGATTTGGAAAAAAAATTACGGGTGTACCGGCCGGCACTGCTATCTGGGTTTTGCGTATTCTTAATAAGCTGAATATTTCTCCCTTGTATCCATGGGTTTACGAAACCGCGTCAAAGGATTCCTTCGTATCCATAGAAAAAGCAGAAAGGGTATTAGGTTATGCACCTAAATTTTCAAATAAAGATGCTTTGTTGCGTAATTACGAATGGTATATTGCCAATATGCATAAATTTCAGAAAACAACCACCGGTATATCACACCGGGTTCCATGGAAACAGGGAGCACTGGGGATTGTAAAGAAATTTTTTTAATTGTTAATCCGAAATGTCAGAGATTAACAGGTTGGATTTAGAAATTTTCCGCAGTGAAGAATTAACAATTGGCAAATAAAAATTATCAATTATTGAAACGCCGGATGAAATTTCTGAAGTGTCTCCCGTAGGTAAGTCCGGTCCAGGTGAGTATATATTTCTGTTGTAGTTATACTTTCATGCCCCAGCATTTCCTGCACAGCACGGAGATCGGCACCGGCCTCGACAAGATGCGTTGCAAATGAATGACGAAATGTATGTGGTGATACCGTTTTTTTTATTCCGGCCTCCCGTACAAGGGCTTTCAGTAAAACGAAAATCATCTGCCTCGTTAAACGCGCCCCTCTGCGGTTTAGAAAGAGTATATCTTCATTTCCCTTTTTAATTTTCGCGTGTATACGGATCTGTTGCCTGTAAATAGCTATAAATTTCAATGCCGTATTCCCGATGGGAACCAGCCTTTCCTTGTCGCCTTTTCCTATCACTTTAATGAAACCCAATTCAGGATAAAGAGAAGACAATCGAAGATTTACCAGTTCGGATACTCGTAAACCACAGCTATACATGGTTTCCAGGATCGCGCGGTTCCTTTCTCCCTCAGGTTTGCTCAGGTCGATGGCAGACACAATCCGGTTTATCTCTGCCACGTTCAGGAAATCCGGTAGTGATCTCCTGAGTTTGGGAGTTTCAAGCAGCAAAGTAGGGTCCTGCTTAACGAGATTCTCCTGTAAACAATACTTGAAAAAAGAACGTATACCTGATATAATACGCGATTGCGAGCTGGAGCCCATTCCCAGTGTAGCAATCCATTTGAGAAATGACTGCAGGTTCTTTAACCGGACATCTTCCAGGGCCAAGCCTGGTTCTTCCAGTTCCAGATATTGCGTAAGCTTTTCAATGTCCCGGAGATAGGCTTCTACCGAATGATCGGAAAGTGATTTCTCCAGTTGCAGCCAGGCCTTAAAACCTTTTTTTTCTGCAGCCCACATGATTATTATTTTAGCTCCCATTTACCATCCAGAATCCCCTCTTCCATAAATTCCACAAGACGATAGGTAGCCGGACAAAACTCAACATTCTGTTTATAAACATGTCCATAGTCAACAATCTTTTTCTTACCATGATGAGGGAACCCGGCGCAATCACCTGGCCTCACCTCATATATTCCACACAGGTTTGTCGTTAAGTCAAGGAACTGACAGGGTAGACTCTTATTCAGCCAGTCTCCGACTTTATCTTTGTATAACCATTTTTCCTTAAAAGACCGGACAGACATTCCGAGGAATTTCGAAATGCGCCTTATATCTCTCTGGGTATAAGTGGGCGACATGGTTTTACAACAATTGGCACAGTCCATGCAATCCGTTTTGGCCCAGGAAAGTTCGTTGGCTTCCAGTGTAACCAGGTGCAGGTTTCGGGGTGCCCTTTTTTCGACACGGGTAAGAAAACTTCTGAGACGTTTTTTGTTCCGGGCAACAAGAGTCCTGAAAGTCCTGATATTAACGGTGGTATTGATCATGGAATGAAGAAAATTGAATCCTGATACATGGATTGCGTAAATATATCAATCCTGAAAATGAATACCTATTTTTTTCATGAGAGTTGTCGCATTAAGGGATGCACAAATTCCATTTCTGATTTTATAGTCAAAATAGAGCTCGTCATCTATAATTTTACCTTCAAAATGGTAATTGGACACTGAAGGGTCTGCCATCGATTCAGAAACCGCGAGCTCTGTATCATGTGTCGCCATAACAACAACAGCCTTGGCCTCCAGCAGCTGACGGATTAAAGCCCTCGAACCTTTATGGCGATCGATGGAATTGGTTCCACGCAGTACCTCATCCAGCAGAATGAAAACAGGTTCCTTACGGTTTACTGAACCGATAATATATTCTAACTTCTTTAATTCTGCATAAAATGTAGAAGTATTCTCTGCCAGATTATCGGCAACCCTCATGCTGCTGATCAGTGCCATCATACTTAGTATTCATTTGCTCTGCGCACACCGGCGAACCCATTTGTGCCAGTACAGTATTGACTCCAAGTGATCTGAGGAAAGTACTCTTGCCTGCCATATTGGACCCGGTGATCAGCGCAACCTTTCCGGTTCCGGACATTTCAAAATCATTGGCAATTCTGGTCTCAGGCGGAATCAGGGGATGGCCGATCTTTAAAGCTTTAAAGTGAAAATAATGTTCATCCAGATCCGGGAAACACCAGGCCGGTTCATTGTAAACTAATGAAGCTACGCTTATTGAAATTTCCATTTCTGCAATGACTCCAAACCAGTCATTCATTTGCAGCTTGTTTTTCTTTTTCCATTCATTCAAAGAAATAATCTGGCGCAAATCCCACATCAAAATGAATTGAAGAACAGGAGACACTACCAGATTTGACCTGAATTCTATCCTTTTTAAAATACCATGAAAATCTTTTACTGCCGCAGAAGCAGATGAATAATCATTCGGTTTCAACCTGTTTTGCAACGACTTTAATAATGAAGAAGAAAACCTTTCATTTTCGATATGTTGAAGTTGCTTGTAAACTGTATCTACTTCGGGTTCAATTTTGAAGAGGATTTCAAACTCTTTACCGATTTTTTTACTGACCAGTACATATATCATATAAAACCCAACCAGGCAGAACACGAATGCCCTGTTCGACATATAATTCAAAATATAAATCGTCAATACCGTCAATGGTATAATGGGATAAAGATTCTGAATCCATTTCCAATAAGGTTTTTCAAATCCTGCAGGAGGTGATTCCGACCAGTCTTTTAATGTACGCTCAGTTTTGAAGCTGAGCGGACTTTCAATGGCAAGAGATTGATACTGTTGACAGGATTCCTGTTTTTCAGAAAGTTCTTTTGCTGCTTCCTGGTTATTTTTAATGAGTTCAAGTTGAAGTGGTGATTTCAGCCGATCAGCTAATAATTTTTTCGATTGATCAGCATGACAACGGCTTAGCCATTGAAATACCGATATGGGCCCAAACAAATCCAGGTCGGAAGCATAAGCATGATTCGAATCTGCGAAGGTCACCCCATCATAATATCCATTGAGATTATGTTGAATTGTGTCGAGCTCCTGTCGATTTACGCTGATGAGCCGTTCATAATTTTTTATAGAAGCTGATTTATCAACATCACGAAATATAAGAAAGACAAAGAGTACGAATGTTATAAACAGAATAATGGAAATTGGAACGGTAGATGGCCATAAATACCAGGTGGAACCGAGACCGATTATAACAGTCGTCAATCTGGCAATAGAAATAAACGACTTTTCTTTTTTTAATTTTTGAATCGCGAGCCCGTGACGATCGATATTTTGACGGTATTCTTGTTGAATCCCTTCTTTGGTTCTGGAATGGTAAGTCATCACCACCAATATACATCTTCTATAAAAAAAAAGTCTCGTTTGCCGTCAGCTGTTAACAGAATAGACAGAATATCATATTGGACCGTCCTCCAACCCGGATATTTTTCCTGAAAAGCTTCACCTGCAGTTAACAAATGACGTCCTTTTTTCCTGTCTACCCAGTCTTCCGGCTTACCAAACATGTCATCATGCCTTGATTTTACCTCAATAAAATGCAAAATATCGTCCCGGCTTGCAATAATATCCACTTCATACCTGGCAAATTTCCAGTTGAGGTAAATCAATTGAAAGCCCTGATGTATGAGCCATTCTGCAGCCATTTGTTCACCGGCCTTCCCAAATTCATTGTGTGCGGCCATTTTTGCTTTACTTTGAGCCACTAATGAAAAATATGGAACTGAGTAAAGATCGGGTGTTACCAATAACAGGGAAAGTACAACACTATGCATGGGGCGGATTTTACTACTTACCGAAATTGTTGAATATCCCTGTTAAAAAGGGTGAGACATACGCGGAATTTTGGCTGGGTGCGCATGAAAGAGGAAGCGCGGAATTCAAAAACGGTTCAGAAAACCCGGTTTCATTGAAAGATTATGTTGAAGCATTTCCCGTACAAACCCTGGGAGAAAAAGCGAGCAGTACTTTTGGTCGTCTTCCTTTCCTTCTCAAAGTGCTGGATGTAAAAGACATGTTGTCCATACAGGTACATCCTTCCAAAGAAAATGCGCAAATAGCTTTTGATGCTGAGAATAATCTTGGCATTGATCCTTCTTCACCCGAACGGAATTTTAAAGATAATAATCATAAGCCTGAGCTTATGCTCGCCCTGAGTGAATTTTGGCTCCTGCATGGATTTAAAACACCGAAGGCTTTACAAACAATTCTGCGTGAAACACCTGAACTGCATTTTCTTGTTCCGATATTCGGGGGCGATAATTATAAAAAACTTTATAAGCATGTGATGGAATTGCCGCAGGTTCAGGTTGATCGTCATTTAAAAACGCTGCTCGAACGAATCATTTCACATTTTCAGGCAGGGAAGCTGAATAAGGACAAAGAAGATTACTGGGCTGCCCGCGCGGCAATGTCATATTCTAAGGATGGTGGTCATGTTGATCGTGGTATTTTTTCCATTTATTTTTTTAATCTGCTACATCTTCAGCCCGGACAGGCGGTATATCAGGATGCCGGATTACCCCATGCTTACCTGGAGGGACAGAACGTGGAAATTATGTCGAATTCCGATAATGTGTTGCGTGGGGGTCTGACTGCTAAACATGTAGACGTGCCTGAACTCATGAAACACGTGAAGTTTGAAAGTACAATTCCGAATGTTATAACAGGAATCCCGGCTGCTGATGGACGATTGGTTTATCAGACTCCGGCGCCTGATTTTGAACTCAGCCGCCTTCAGATTATGAAAGGTCAGTCCGACAGGCTGGTATCACATTCGATTGAAATATTTCTCGTTTTCAGTGGATCTGCTGAGATTTCTGAAAGTAATGGCAAGACTTTTAAAAGAAATAAAGGTGAGGCCTGGGTTAGCTTTGACACCGCAAACAGCGAAGTCAGGGCGCTGGAAGATACAGTTATCTATCAGGCATCCATTCCTGGAATGAATTAACCTGATCAGCTTTTGTTAATAATTTCTGTCATTATGTTTTCCGGGTTTTTTAAAAACAGCTAATTTTACAGCTCTAAATTATTATGATGAAATCTACAAATAAAATAGTCTGGTCACTGTTGTTATTGGTTATTATAGCCGCACTTTACCGGATCATTCCAAACCGTCCATATGGATTTGCGCCCCAATGGGCAATGGCAGTTTTTGCGGGGGCGGTTATCAAGGATAGGAAATGGGCTTTTATAATCCCTGTACTTTCTATGTTCATATCGGATTTATTATACCAGGTGCTTTATATCGGAGGATTATCAAGTATTCCCGGTTTCTATGAAGGTCAGTGGCAGAACTATATACTTTTCACTTTGTTAGTATTTGTTGGATTTGCAGTAAAAAAAATAAATGTATTACAGATTGCCATAGCATCTCTTGCAGCTCCCTCTCTTTACTTTATTGTCTCCAATTTTCTCGTTTGGGAAAGTAATGGTTTAGCGCGGGGTCTGGACAGACCGAAAACTTTTAACGGACTGATGCTTTGTTATTCAGACGGAATTCCCTTCTTTAGAACGAGCATCCTTGCAACCCTTGTTTTTTCTGCTATCCTTTTTGGAACCTATACATTTATCCGTAACTACAGGGCAGTCGGAAAGGAGATAAAAGCATCTTAGGAAAGTATGGGAGTATGGGAGTATGGGAGTGAAAGGCTGTTAATCGCTAACTGTCCGTCGGTAATCCGTCGCGCCAACCGTCAACCGTCAACCGTCAACCGTCAACCGTCAACCATCATATCCCACATCATCCAGCAAATGCTTTCCATCAGCCGCTGTCGTGGCGAGTTCATCACATCGCTCATTGTTAGGATTGGATGCATGCCCCTTCACCCAATGAAACCTGATATGATACCTGCCGGCGAGTTCTGAGTAACGAAGCCACAGGTCCTTATTTTTTTTGCCTCCCTTAAAATCAGTTGAAATCCAGTTTTCCAACCATCCTTTTTCTACTGCATTAACAACATACTGACTGTCTGAATAAATTTCGACCCTGACGCCATGTTTCTTAAGTGCTTCGAGACCTGCTATCACTGCCATAAGCTCCATCCTGTTGTTGGTGGTTCGACGGAAACCCGCTGAAAGTATCTTTTCAATACCATTCCACATGAGGATTGTTCCATAACCTCCGGGACCTGGATTGCCGCGCGAAGCACCGTCTGTGTACATTATTATATGGTCTTTCAAAATATGTTTTTAGCTTTCATTTTTCAACAATGTGGAATCGTGGAATTGTGAAAGTGTAGAAAAGAGGGAATGAAATTAAAAATTAAATTTAAAATTTCATTTTTACATTACTACATATCCACAATTCCACGATCACTCATTGTTGTTTAAACCTGAAAAACACCAGTCTTAAATTCAGTAACGGAAGGATTCTGGTTGGCCGCTTTAATTCCTTCCGAAATAAATTTTCTGGAATCAACAGGATCTATAATGCCGTCTACCCATAAGCGTGCGGCGGCATAGTAAGGACTGGTTTGTCTTTCATACCGGCTACGAATTTCATCCAGTAATTTTTTTTCTTCCGCAGGATCAATCACCTGACCCTTCGCCTGTAACGATGCTATCTGAATCTGCAATAAAGTCTTTGCCGCCTGATCACCGCCCATTACAGCAATTTTGGCAGTGGGCCACGCCAGTATTAAACTTGGGTCATAAGCTTTGCCACACATCGCATAATTACCGGCTCCATATGAATTTCCAACGATAATAGTAAATTTCGGTACCACAGAATTTGCAACAGCATTCACCATTTTGGCACCATCTTTAATAATTCCGGATTGTTCACTCCTTGTGCCCACCATGAACCCTGTCACGTCCTGTAAAAAAACCAATGGAATTTTTTTCTGATTGCAATTCATAATAAAACGCGCGGATTTGTCGGCACTATCATTATATATCACACCGCCCAATTGTACTTCCCCTTTCTTTGTTTTTACAATCGTGCGCTGATTGGCTACTATTCCTACGGACCATCCATCAATTCGCGCGTATCCGCATATAATGGTCTTACCGTATTCTTCCTTGAATTGCTGAATGCCAGGCGCGTCTACAATTCGGTCAATGATTTCAAGCATATCATAAGGGCGGGTGGAATCTGAAGGAATCAGCCCGTAAATTTCTGAAGGATTTTTTAACGGAGGTCTT
The DNA here is from genome assembly GCA_963730425.1 of uncultured Bacteroidota bacterium. Taxonomy (GTDB): domain Bacteria; phylum Bacteroidota; class Bacteroidia; order Chitinophagales; family Chitinophagaceae; genus Puia. The sequence continues at coordinate 358,653 of CAVSRV010000001.1, forward strand.
GAATCTGCGCGGTCAAAACCTGCCGTTTGAGTTTTACCCAGACCAGACATAATTTTTTTTACGAGATCAAGACATTCTTCCTCGGTACTGAATTTATAATCTGCAATTCCGGAAATGGAAGTGTGGGTCACGGCGCCACCAAGCGATTCAACATCCGTTGTTTCACCAATAGCAGCTTTCACCAGGTATGGGCCGGCTAAAAAAATAGAACCATTTCCATCCGCCATTATAGTTTCATCGCTCATGATAGGCAGGTATGCACCTCCGGCAACACAGGGACCCATAACGACAGACAATTGCGAGATTCCCATAGCGCTCATACGGGCATTGTTTCTGAATATTCTGCCGAAATGTTCTTTGTCAGGAAAAATCTCATCCTGCAATGGCAGAAATACCCCGGCACTGTCAACAATATAAATTACAGGAAGATGATTCTCCATCGCGATTTCCTGCATCCGTAGATTTTTTTTACCGGTTATCGGAAACCATGCTCCTGCTTTAACCGTCTGATCATTGGCGAGAATAATACATTGCCGTCCACTCACATAACCGATTCCCGCTACAGTTCCTGCGGCAGGACAACCACCGTATTCTTCATACATTTCATAACCCGCAAAAGCGCCGATTTCAAAGAATGATGTAACGTCATCCACCAGGTAAGCAATTCTTTCCCTTGCCGTAAGTTTGTTTTTTTCGTGTTGTTTGTCCACCGATTTCACACCACCCCCTAACGAGATTTTCTGAAAGCGGTTCCGAAGCTGACTAAGAGCCTGCTTCATATTATCTTCATTCTTGTTAAAATCAAGATCCATGATAATTGTATAAGCTGCAATATAGTATGGATGATTTAATAATATGTATTTTTAAGGATATGCATTGGAAACGTCTCAGGCCCTGGCTTGTTCCGCTGATTCTTGCGCTCAGTGTCAAAATATTTTCTTTTTTTCCAGCCGCGGTAGAAAAATATTATTCAACCGGCATCTATCCTCCTATGTCGCGCCTGCTTCGTTTATTATTTGGCTGGATTCCCTTTAGTATAGGTGATTTCATGTACGCTGCATGTTTTGTCTATCTGATTATTTCATTGATACGGTTTATGTCTCGGGCTTTCAGACGTACACTTCACCGCCAATACCTGCTTCTTTGCTTAAAGAGATGTGTTGCCATAGTGTTATGGGTCTACCTCGCATTTAATATTTTATGGGGATTGAATTATGACCGGTTACCTATTGCCAAACAAATGCAGTTGGAAACGAAACTATATTCCAAAGAAGATCTTCAAAACATGGTTGGGCTATTGGTTGCAAGAATCAATAGTGTCGATTCGCTATCAAGGGAAGCCAGAAAAAATCTCGAAACAAACGACAGCATTTTCAGGCATTGTGTACAGGCTTATCATCAATTACACCTTAAGGACCAGGCTGTAAATTATTTGGATCCCTCTGTAAAATTTTCCTTTTATGGCTATCTCGCGAATTATATGGGGTTTAGCGGCTATTATAATCCATTCAGCGGAGAAGCACAGGTAAATACTACGATACCGCGTTTTGTACAGCCATTCACAACCTGTCATGAAATCGGTCACCAGCTCGGATATGCTAAAGAGGAAGAAGCGAATTTCTGCGGATTTCTCGCAACCAAATCTTCCAGGGATCCGGCTTTCCGCTATTCAGTGTATGTGGATCTTTATTTGTATTCAGCCAGTGCGCTCTATGCCCTTGATTCAACTTCGTTTATACCTTATCGTGAGTCTTTGCATCCTGATGTGCGCCAGGACCTGCGCGACCTGAGCGCTTTTTACAGGAAATATCAAAACCCCTTTGAACCTCTCATCCATGCATTGTATGGAAACTTCCTGAAAGCTAACCGACAGCCGCAGGGTATCAATTCATATGATGAAGTCGTCGGACTCGCCATCGCCTACTACCGGAAATACGGAGCCGATGCTTTTTAAAATTTATTCTTCCACATCATGCTTTCAACAGGCTTGTTAGTCTGACCACTGTATTTCGCACCTTTTTTCTGATTATACTTTACTTCAATTTCACCGTCGACAGGAAAATAGATCAGCTGGCCGATCGGCATGCCCCTGTAAATACGCACCGGCTGTTTCACTGAAATCTCAAGCGTCCAGTTTCCGCAAAATCCGACATCTCCCTTGCCGGCAGTTGCATGAATGTCAATACCCAGCCTGCCTGTGGATGACTTGCCCTCAAGGAACGGCACATGTTCATGTGTCTCCGTATATTCTGCGGTTACGCCGAGATAAAAAATATGGGGATAAAGAACAAACCCTTCTTCAGGTATTTCGAATGACTCAATTTCATTGTGTTTTTTGGCATCGAGAATATGCTCGCGGTATGTGGCAAGCCAGGGACCAAGGTGAACATCATAGGAATTGCTGCCAAGGTCGGCGCGGTCATAGGGTTCGATTTTGATCGTACCTTTTTCCATCTCTTCTATAATACGCTTATCAGATAAAATCATTCTTTTGGTGGTTTATTTGTTTATTTGTTCCACTACCTTCCTGAACGGAGCGAATTTCGCATTAAGCCTATTTGTGATGCCCCTATTTTATCAACATAATATCAACGAATTTACTAAACTGGCGATCTGGCATATCGTCGAAGATCAGGATTTTTTTCTTCAGAAAGTACCGTTGAAGAGGGATGTCTCTCATCCGCAGAAAAGATTGCAGCACCTGGCTGGCAGGTATATTCTCACAGAATTATATCCCGATTTTCCACTGAAAGAAATACTGATCGCAGATACCCGTAAACCTTACCTGGAAGATGAACAATATCATTTTTCAATTTCTCATTTCGGAGACTATGCTGCGGCCATAGTGAGCAGCAAAAACAGGGTGGGGGTGGATGTTGAAAAAGTCAGTCCTGCTGTTGAAAAAATCAGGCACAAGTTTTTGTCCACGCATGAGTCAGACATCGCTTTTGAAGGCATAGAAAAATCAGGCCACCGTCTTCGTCAGCTCACCATGTTGTGGAGCGCCAAGGAATCCATTTACAAATGGTATAGCCTGGGAAAGATCAGTTTCAAAGAACATATCCGCTGGATAGAACCTTATTTTATTCGTACAGGTGAACTGGGTGAACTATGTTTTGAGTTCCTGAAAGATACCGCCATCCCACTTTCAGTTTACTATAAGATTTTTGATGACCTGGTGCTCACTTTTGTATATACTTGAGAAAGCCTAAAGCTCAAAGCCTAAACCTTTTCATTGCGATCATCGGTCATCGGTCATCCGTCAACGTTCAACGGTCATTCAATCCCCAATATCTCATCTGTATCATCAATCAGGTTCATATTAAAATCATCATGACCCGAAATACCCTCCATGGATCCTTTGATATGGGCAGCATTCAATAATACTTTCTCGAGTTGTTTTTCCCGCGTCTTCCATAATTTCTCCATGGTGTCTCGTTCGCGCTGTATGGACATTTTCATGGAAGAGAATCCTTCCCTGATCGCTTTCCATTGTTCGCTGAATTCACTGCTGGTAAGATAGTCGTACAGGAGCTGCATTTTATCTCCTTTATTCTGCTGGTTCCTGGAAGCCTGGAATATCCTGATGATGCCATCACGCAAAACTTCAGTGAGGGGCCTGACTTCTGAAAAATTACAAATCCAAATTCCATTTTTTTCTCCAAAGATGGACATGTCGCGAGGCATAACACGTGTTACCAGGATGGCCACCTGCGCGCCCTGTTTGCGCATATCGGCTTTCAATTTGTCAATCCAGTCTGCTTCAAAATTTTTAGTGCGTTTACTCTCGTAAATAATTTTTCCACATTCCTGCCCCGAAGAATTCCTTACGGTCATGGTGCAATCTGCGCCCCGGACTCCCTTGGCAATGGGCTCCACCAAATCAAATGGAAAAGCAGCCATCAGTAATTTCTCCAGCGCGAGTTCCTGTACCTCGCCCTGCAGTTGTGTGGATCCCTGATCCGCCCGCCGTTTCATTTCTTCGGCCAGTTTTTTCTGGTCCTCCAGTTGCTTCTTCAACTCCTGTAACTGCAGTTGAAAATCCGTTTCCCTTAATTGATTTTTCTGTTCCTCGTTACGACGGAACTCATCGGCCATTTTTTTCCTTTCCTCCTGAATTATTCTTTGTTGTGAAATTTCCAATTCTTCCTCCCTGGTTCTAAGCGCCTGTTCCTTTTGTAAAAACTCGAGTTCTTTTTGTCTGGCTATTTTTAATTTCTCCTGCTGTTCTTCATTTGATTGACGGAGAATGGAAAGCCGGTTTTCAAATTCATGATGGATGGCCTTACGTAGATCTTCTTCCAGTTTCTGCTGAATGATTTTTTTCTCCTCGGCGAATTTCTTGTGATAGCTTTCTTCCTGATCCTGCAGTTGTTTGGCGAAATCCCTGGACTTCTTCTGGAATTCCTCCTCCTTCTTCCTGGTGAATTCAATCATCTGTTCACGCAGGTCTTTTTTGTATTGTTCGGAAACGGCTTCTTCCATCGCAAACTCGTGACGGCAATTCGGACATTTGATGGTCGTAGACATTCAATTTTTTTTGTAAAGTTAATTCATAAAATTTTACGCCTAAAAAGCCTAAGGCTTAAAGCTTAAAGCCTAAAACTTTTTATACTGTCATCGGTCAACGGTCAACGGTCATCCAATCAGTTCCAATGCTTAACTTTAAGAAACATTCATTTTTATGAAATATTTCTTTTTCATTTTTCTGATGATTTGTTTTGAAAACCTCCCTGCTCAAAAAACAGAAAAGCCACCGCTACACGGGAAACACTGGATGGCCATTACAGGGAAACCGCTGGGAGCCGAATCCGGAGCGCAGATTTTCCAGCAGGGTGGAAACGCCGTGGATGCAGCCTGCGCCATGCTGGCTTCCATGTGCACACAGTGGGCAGTTTTGAGTTGGGGTGGCGAAACACAGGCGATTATTTATAATCCAAAGACAAAAAAAGTTATTTCCATCGACGCCCTTGGTTTCGCCCCTGGTGCTGCCACCGCTGCTTATTACAAATCGAAGGGATATTATTTTCCACCGGAATACGGACCGCTGGCGGCCGTTACACCGGGTACGCCTGGCGGGCTTTGTTATATGCTTGCAGAATATGGAACAATGAGTTTGAAACAGGTGCTGGCACCCGCAATGCAACTGGCTGCCGGTTATCCCATCGAAGCTATGGCCGCCAACAATATGCAAAGGAATCTTTCATGGATAAAACAGTGGCCCTATAGCAGTAAAGTTTTTATTACGCATCCCGGAGAGAAAAGAGAAGCACCTGAACCGGGAGAAATTTTTATACAGAAAGACCTGCTTGCCACATTGACTAAAATGGTAGAAGCAGAAGATCAGGCTCTGAAACAAAAAAAATCCCGCAAGGAAGCGATATACGCTGCTTACGACCGGTTTTATAAAGGAGATATTGCAAAGGAATTCGTCCGTGGATGTCAGGAACAGGGTGGCCTTATTACTATGGAGGACCTTGCGCGATGGAAACCTATGGAAGAAGAACCTCTTCACGTAAATTATAAAGGAATAGAAGTTTATAAACTTCAGCAATGGTCGCAGGGCCCGGCTTTATTGCAATGCCTGAATATTCTGGAAAATATAGACCTCCGCGCAATGGGATATAATAGTGCAAAATATATTCACACAATTTATCAAACAATGAATCTGGCATTCGCAGACCGCGATTTTTATTATGGTGATCCTTATTTTTCGAAGGAACCTATTAATGGTCTGCTGAATAAAGAATATGCAAAACAAAGAGCCGCTCAGATTCAATATAAGTATAACGACAGCGCCTGTGCGCCGGGAGATCCATACCCATTCGAAGGGAAAACAAATCCCTATACATCACTTCTGAAATCAAGATTCGGGAACTCATGGCCCGTTGGAAATGGAAAGGCGTTAAGCGTTGAGCCTTCAGCGTTAGGCCCCGAAAAAGCCTTAAGCCTTGAGCGTTCAGCGTTAAGCGTTGAACGTTCAGCGTTATGCCCCGAAGAAGCCTTAGGCTTTAGGCTTTCGGCTTTAGGCGCAAACGATGAAGCCTTAAGCCCCAAAGAAGATTCTTTGTACCAGGACAGACTTTGGAGAGGAACAACTTCGATAGAAACATGTGATGAAGAGGGATGGGTCGTATCAGTTACGCCCAGCGGCGGCTGGCTTCCCGCGTGTATTGCGGGTAATACGGGTGTGGGAATGAGTCAGCGGATGCAGAGCTTTGTGCTGGACTCCAACCTTAATCCGTTCAATGTTTTAGAACCATATAAAAAACCCCGTGTGACTTTGACCCCGTCGCTGGCCATGAAGGATGGAAAGCCGTATCTTTCTTTTGCCGTGCAGGGCGGAGATACCCAGGACCAGAATCTCCTGCAATTCTTTTTGAATATTGTTGAATTTAATATGACGGTTCAGCAGGCAACTGAAGCTGCCAATATAAATACTGACCAGCTCTGGCTTTCTTTGGGTGGTGATAAACTGGAAGATCGCAGACCAAGACCTGGGAATATTTTGCTGAATGAAAAAACAGATTCGGCCATCAGAAAAGATTTAAAAGATTTAGGATATACCATTCATTCTGCACAGCGTACCAGTGGGCCGGTGAATGCCATTTATTATGACTGGAAGCATGGCAGCTTTTTGGGGTGGCAGCAGCAATTACGGGGAGGACTATGGGATCGGATGGTAAATCTTTTTTATATTTAGAAAGATAACTTGAAAATCCTACTCCCTGGAATATTATTCTCAATTCTTAATTTAAAACAAACCAAAAAATCATGAAACAATTTCTATTACCAGTCTTATCATGTTTGGTTCTTCTTTCCTGCAACAATCAGGCAAAACAGGACGAAGCTAAAACTGACAGTACTGCTAAAAAAGAACCACTCATTTATCCTTACACTGCTAAATATTCGCTGAACTGGCAGCCAGGAGATGAAAAATATGCCGTACTCGTCCTCAATGCCTTTAAGAAATATACTGATGGTGATGTGAAAGGATGTTTTGATTATTTTGCTGATTCCGTTGAATTTATTGCGGACAAATATCATTTCAATGGAAAGAAGGACAGTCTGCAGGCCATTATGACTCCCTTGCGCACGGAATTGACCAGCATGACCATTATTCCCGATACCTGGATCACTACTTACTATCCTGATAAAAACGACACCTGGGTTACGGTATGGTCAACGGAGAAATGGACAGATAAAAAGGGGAAAACGGATTCTCTTTATGTAGTGGATGATGTACTGATTAAGAATGACAAGATCGTCCAGTATGATGAAAAGCAACGTATGTATCCCGAACCCCCTAAGAAAAAATAATTCTGAAGATTTAATTATAAAATCCTGTCTAAACCGGCAGGATTTTTTTATGCTTTAATTTGTCGAGTCATTTCTTTACGGTAATTTTTCGAAACTAAAATAAACTCATTCTGCAAATGAAATTTATATCGCTCGAACCATTTGTTCCTTCAGGGAAAGATTTTAAAGGATCCTCGCAATTTTTTCAGGAGCTGGGTTTTAAGATCAGCTGGGACGCCGGTGATTATATTGGTTTCGAAAGGGACGGTTGCAAATTCATATTGCAGAAATACAATAACAAAGAATTTGCTGAGAATTTCATGTTAAGCGTTGGGGTGGACAATGTTATAGAATTCCGGAATTCAGTCATTGAGAAAAAATTACCGGAAAGATTTGGCATAAAATTGGGGCAACCAATGGATCAGCCTTACGGTAAAGAAGTGAATATTATCGATTTAGCCGGTGTTTGCTGGCATTTTGTTGAAGCTCCCCGATAGTCCTCTCCTAACCCATATCTCATAACCCATATCTCATAACCCATAACCCATATCCCATAACCCATAACTCACTTTCCCTATGGTCAAAACCCAGGTTTCCGGGGGGTTGCTCAGGGGTTGCCGGGGGGTTGCCGGGGGGTAGGCCCCGGAAAGCCGGAGCCAACTTCTGCGAAAGGGGCAAAAATGTAGGTAAAAATCCGGGAAAAGACTGCCTTAAATGTGGAATGGGTATATAAATTGTATTATTTACCTGCAAACTTTTTAACCTTAATTATTAAAAACAACCCCATGGGGAAGTTATTACGAGGCATCAATGGGCCTTTTTCAGGAAAAGTCGGCCCGGTAGTGGGCTATATGTTGGGAAACCAGGCTGTTATGCGCAGTCTTCCGGTTCGCAGTAAGCGCCCTCTTACTCCCAAACAAATACATCAGCGCAAGAAATTCGCTTTGATGAACGATTTTCTGGGTCAGCTGCAATCCCTGCTGAACCTGACTTTCGCCAATGTTGCCGTAAACATGACCGGTTCCAACAAGGCATTTTCCTATAATGTGATGAATGCAATCCGGGGGTTTTATCCTGATATTTCGATCGATTACAAAATGGTGCTTCTTGGAAGGGGTGACCTGCCCAACGTAGAATCAGCGAAAACTATACCAACAGGGGACGGGAAACTGCAATTCATCTGGACCGATAACAGCGGAACAGGCAAGGCAAAATCGACAGATAAAGCATTCGCGGCAGTTTACAATGAAGAGCTGAATGACTGGGAATACGGCCTGAATCTTGCAACCAGAAAAGACGGTAGTTGTGTGATAGATATATCCACATACAAGAATAAACAGGTGTATGGCTATCTGGGATTTATAACCGAAGACGGAAAGGATGCGACGGATACGATATACACCGGGTTGGTTAATTTATAAAAGCAGATATAAATTTTCCTGATCCCAGATTAATTATCATTTGGATTTTCAATCAGATTTGGTTGAAACTCCGAGAAATAATCTGATCCTGGTGAGAAATTATTCCCGTTACTTCCGGTTCCAATAAAACCGCGGTCAGAAACCAAAAATCCTACCGCACCGGTAGTATTAGGACCCTCAAAGGGAGTTTTTGAAGTCCAGAGATCAGACGTAAAATCGTATTCCCAGGTATATGGAAACAGCTTGCCGTTATTCAAACCCGTACTGATATACGCCCTTTCGCCGATTACGAAAGCAGTAGCATTCGAACGTACAATTGAAGTATAACCATCATCGTAAGATTGACTGCTGTAATTTGAAATATGTCGAAGCTGGAACCATTGAGTTGAATCAGAAGTTGGATTATATACCCAAAAATCCGTCTGTAAGATTCCGTTATCTATACCGGTTACAACATAGGCCTGATTGTTAAATGTAAATGCAACTGCGGAATATCTTTTATTTCCCGGGAAACCAATATTTGTCCAGCTGTCGGCAGACGGATCATAACTGTATAAATCATTCAAGCCGCTCGTCCCATCGAAACCTGTTCCAACATATCCGAAATCATTTATACCGAATGCTACTGCCTCGGATCTTCGTACACCTGGAAATGAAGAGTTCAATTTTGACCAGGTATTTACAACAGGATCAAATTTGTAAAAATCATTCAGGTATTTTGATCCGTCGTAACCTGTTCCGCAATAACCCATTCCATCAACAGAAAATCCAACAGCTGAACTTCTTTCGGCACCCTGAGGAAGACTTGCAACCTGTTCCCATTTATCTCCTGTAGGATCATATTTCCAAAAATCTCCAAATCGAGTATTGCCACCACTCCATCCGGTGCCCAGGTAAGAAAGATTTCCAATCGTAAATGCTACAGCCTCACTACGACCATTGCCAGGGAAGACTGTGCGCCTCGCCCAATTTCCAGGATATTCTATAGGGACACAACATTTGTTATCACAGGAAATTATAAGAGTTGAAATAATCGGCAGGAATAAAATGAGGTAGAGAGGTTTCATAAGCATGCGCGATCGTGAAACCAAATGTAGACTGACCCTGGTTCTGATTTATTTTTTCAAAAGTTAAAAAATGTTATTTCACAAATAATTTTGTGACCATTCAGATATCTGTGCGTTCGTCACTGCAATTTGATATCCCTGATTTTATTAGTAACTTAATAATTGGAATGAAAATCAGGCTTTTCATATACGCCATATTTTTTCTTTTCTTCTCCTGCAAAAAGAGCAACGAAACGAGTATTGTTATTTATAGTATTAATCCTTCCACAGATGGTCCGGGGCAACAGTAATTATTCAAGGCGAAGGCTTTGGCAATAACCTGAACAACACTTCTGTTTCCTTTAATGGAGTAAAGGCTAGTGATCGAACTGAATCTCGTATATGAGAGGCCACAACTTTCCTGTAACATAGATTTTATTTGAAACAGAATCATATGCTATTCCATTTGTTTCTTCAGAATTGGAATAATTTGTTTTTGCTTTTGTCCTTAGGGAAGAGAGATCAAGCCGTCCTACTACTATTCCTGTAGAAGTATCTATTTTAAGTATATTGTCTGTCAGCCATTGATTAGCATACAAATATCCGTTGATGATTTCCAGTTCATTGATATTTTGCACGGGCCCGTTATTGTCTGTTACATTGAGAGTTTTAATGATTTTGAATGATAAGGGATCGCGGTAATATATATTGCTGCTTCCATTACTCATGATGAGATATTTTCCGTTTGTTGTAAGGCCCCATCCGTCTCCATCATATGTAAAAGTTCCGAGTTTCTTGTAAGTCTTTGCGTCATAAACAAATCCGATATGAGTGGTGTCTGTGAGTTGGTAAACGCGGCCATTCAGAAATGCAATACCCTCGCCAAAATATTTGTTCCTGTCAATTTCCGCTTTAGTATTTATCCGTCCGGTTTTTAAATCAACGGGACCAAATTCAGATCTTGAACTCGGGTAAGAATTAGTATGACCCGTACTTTCAAATAACGATCCATTATGTATCAGGAAGCCTTCGGTATAAGAAGTGGTATCGTGCGGGAATGAATCCACAACTTTAAATGGGATGATATCCGGAGTATTATCCTCCGTTTTGTCCTGGGTTATTTCCTTTTGTTCCGGATGATTATTGCAAGCTACGCTGAAGAAGATAATGAATGAAAGACAACCGCATATGAGAAGAGGCTGATGCTTTTTCAATGCTAGGTTTTATCTTTCTTAGGTTTGAGGGGTTTCATTTGTAAATCGTAATGATCATCCTTTGCACAGAGTATTATCTGACTGATATTTTTATCAATGAAGGTTTGTAATGCAGTCCTTAAAAGTATTTTTGAATTTTTGTTCACCTGGCCAAAACTATATTCTTCATTTGTCTGATAAATTGTTTTGAAAGTGATTGAGTCTTCTAAAATAATTTGCAGGGTCAATGTGTTAGGTTCAGATTTAAAACCAATATCAGTTTTTATTATATAATCCGACGCAAGAGGCGTTTCTGTAACGAATTGAGCGGATTTTGTAAGTCCTTCCCGGAGTATACTTCCTGCAGTATTATTTGGTTCGAGGTAGAAAAATCTTTGACCCCGGGCAAAATAAATATTGAAAGCTAACAATGTAATGAATAGTATTTTTTTCATATTATTTTACATGGGCTTATTATAGAAGTAGTTTCGAAACGGCACTTCAAGTTAGTAATTCTTTTTGAACCTTAGTTCTCCTGTAATTCTCAATTGCAAGTCTGATGATTTAGTTCAAACAAATTCCGCATTCATAAATTCAATTGTAGATTTTAATTATTATAATATTCAGGAATCTTGTCCATTGAATGCTTTACGCCTTACGCTTTGAGCCTTGCGCTTAAAATCTAATTCTTTAATTTAAAATTGAAAATGAGAGTTCCGGAAGATTCATCAGAACCGCTGTTGAATTTAACCTGATGTGCTTTCTGAATAGCGATTGCTTTCAGGTTTTCTGCAGATGTCGTTGAGCCCCTGGCCTGATATTGGGCACTGGTTACATTTCCAGCGGCATCGACATGAATATCTACAGCCACTTTTGCATTCTCATTAAATTCATCCGTAAAAGAAGGTGTACTTCTTATTCTTCTCCCCTGCAAACCGCCTGCTATTGCGATGCCATTGCCATGACCACCTCCTACGTAATTAGTTGAATTCGGATCGCCGCCTGGTGCACCCTGGTCACCCTTCCCGCCAGCGATGCCCTGATTTCCTCCGGGTTTAAAATGATCCGCATCGTTTCCGCCCGTGCCATCCCCCTTAACCCCATTGAAGACGGCCTTGGGTTTAGGAGGGGTTGGAGTCGGATTCTCAACTGGTTTAATCGTTTTATGCGGTGTTTTAACAGTAAGATCTTTGTCCGGAATCTTAGTGGCCTGTGGTTTGGTTACCGGTGGTTTTTTTACAGCAGGTACATCATCCGGATTTTTGTCATCAGTTTCGACATCCTTCAGGGCTTCTTTTGTTTGAGTAACAGTTTTAGGAGGAGTATACTTTTCCTGGTCCTGTTTAGAAGGATCGTTGGGAAGATAAGGCTGGTTGCTGCCCAGTCCCTGGTCACTATTCCCGAGATTTACTTCAAGTCCTTCTTCCACCGGAACCGGAGGATTAAAAGGAAGATTCCATGAAACCAGTAAGAGAAATAAAAGGAGCGCTCCGCAAATCATTAAAGTATAAAATGCAGCTTTCCGGTTTTTACGGACTTCAAATTCGTGATTTGCTTTTACGTAGTTCACTGATTAAAGATAGATAATCATTTAAGTAAAAAGTAAAAATTAAAAAGTAAAAAACTTTAACTATATATGATCAATCAAATTTTATACTACTATTTTTTCCATTTCCCTTTTTCCTTTTTACTTTGTTTAAGATGCAAAATCTTTCTCAAATTCTCCCCTTATACGTTCCATCGGCGGATTGAAATAACCAAATTTTAACAGGGGGAATTCCTCTCTCAGGAATTCCATGAGTCGCTGAACTCCCATTGCATCGCCCGTTTCAATAATTCCGATTTTCCTTAAGTACCAGTCGGGATCAATGTTAAAATTTCGCCACTGGATCATATCCAATCCGGTTTCCAAGATCAATTTTCTCAATGCTTCATATTCTTCTTCACTATCTGTCATACCCGGAAAGACAAAATAGTTTATGGATGTCCAGCCTCCGGATGCTTTTACGATACGCAGACTCTCGACAATATCTTCGAACTGATAATTGTTAGGCCGATAGTAAGCTTCATAAATATGTTTACGTGCAGAATTCGTACTCACACGAATAGAATTCAAACCTGCATCACATAAGGCTTTTACGGCATCGGGCTTCGAGCCGTTTGTATTTATATTGATACTTCCCCTGCTGGTATGTTTCCTGATTTCAAGAATGGCTTCACGAATGGTTTCCCACATAAGCAGGGGTTCACCTTCACAACCCTGTCCGAAACTTATGATCGGATAGGGAGCCGTTTGAAGATGCGGTACTGTAAACTCAACAATTTCTTCAGAGCTGGGACGAAAAGTCAGCCGGTCCTGCGTTGAATGAATGGTTTCTTCCTGTGGCTGAAAAGAAATACAGCCTATACAATTGGCATTGCAGGCCGGAGATACCGGTACAGGGCATTCCCATCTTCCGAGGGAAAGATTTCTTGCTGCCGGACAGTGATAAGTATTGCAGCAATTTTCCATCAGGTGTTTTACCAGACGGTTATGAGGATAAGCATTCAACAGATTTTCGGCACCCGTTTTAATCCGTGATGCATTATATCCACGGGCCTCCTGTCTGATATCGGGTTCAATACGAACAGCCGGTACATAAAATTTATCATCGAACCAACCCGCCGCCGTATAACAAAACAAGGGCAGGGTAGGAGAATCAGGTGCGGTTTCAAAAGCAGCGAGATAGAGTCCGGTATGTGCCGGTGGAATAAATGCCGCGACTGCCCAGCCCTTTTTGCATAATCGCATATCACCGGATTTTACATCGATCCCGATGCCACGACGGCCTGGCAGTTCATAGAGCGAACCTCCTTCGGGAAGGAGGATCCAATCCGATTCATCCACAGGTAATGCATCCCATCCGCTGCGCCCGCAGGCATAGAGTGAGTTGTCTTCAAAAATATTTCCTTCTCCGTCTGAATATAAAATGTAAGGCGACATTACTGCAAATTTACGAGTTTGCCATGGCAGTAGTCGTTAAATTCATCTTCCGGTGCATCAGGTTCATCGTCATCGAGCACTTCTTTCTGAATTAATTTATTATCCCTGAAATCAAGCGTAAGCAAACCGTCCTTCAATATCACCGATTGAAAAGAAGACCAGGGGAATTTTTTTTTAAAAAGGGAATTGAGCACTACGCCACCGGAGTAAAATCCGATTTCAAGTGGATATTTAGACTGGCCTTCCAGCACTGCAAAAAAAATGAATGGTAAGAACATCCATTGAAAATAAGGCATGCCGAGCCAAAACAGGGCTGCTGCCAATAGCCAGTTCCTGAATCGCATTATCTTTTTTCTCCGGTAAGAATCAAGGTTCAAAATCAATCCTGCAAGAAGTGTGAGGGCCGATATAGTCTGGAAACCACTGAATCCATTGCGGATCTGAACATAACAGAAACTTATGATGGAAAAAATTAAAAGTAAAATACTAACCAGATCGGTCCTTTTTGCATTTTCCCTTTTAAGGGTAACTACATAGTCGTAGTGCATTCCGGTTCTTTACGAATGAAAGGCTGAGGATTGGCAGCAACAAGTATATTGCAGAGTTTCCATAATATCCGGGCACCCACATTGGCGTCGAAATTGCTTTCACCGACGGCAATTTCTACCAGGTCGAAGCCTACGAATTTACGGCCGCTTTCAATAATTTTCTTAACGAGATAAGTGATTTGTTCCACTTCAAATCCCCCGTTTACCGGCGTTCCCGTGTGTGGGCATAATTTGGGATCCAGCCCGTCAATATCAAAACTCAGGTAAACAATGGAGGGTAGTTGTTGAACGATCTCATCCACAATTGAGCGCCAGGTATGGCCTTCAAATAATTTTTCCTTGACATCACGGTCGAAATAAGAAACTACCCTTTGGTTGCTGTTTCGTATAAAATTGAATTCTTCTTCACTGAAATCACGTACACCCAATTGGACCAGTTTGGTAAGCCTGGGAATTTCATTCAGGGCGTTAAACATGATGCTCGCGTGACTATGATCAAAATTTTCGTATGCCTTGCGCAGATCGCAGTGTGCATCAATCTGAAGTACTCCGAATTCACCAAATTTTTCCGCGATTGCTTTCAGGTAGCCGAGAGAGACACTATGATCTCCGCCGAGGAGGACGACCAGTTTATTGTCCAACAGGAGATTGCTGGTCTGTTCAAAAACCCATTTGTTCAGGTTAGCGCTTCCTTCATTTATTTCTTTCAAAGACTTACACATGAAACTGTTCTTCTCAATTTCTTCGCCTTTTGAAATATAATTGATATACAGCTCTGCTTCTTTGCGAAGGTAGTCGCTCTTCATAAGCAGCTTCCTGTCGGGATGACGCATGAATATTCCCTGGTTCCAGGCATTTCCGGATCCTTCATCAAACACATCAACTTGCATACTGGCATTAAATATGTGCTCGCTTGCGCGTGATGTTCCGGAGCCGGCGCTGACCGTTACTTCCCATGGAATCGGGAGTATGACCAGCCTGGCATCTGCTTCGGTGAATGGGAGTCCAAAAATGGTATTTTTCGGATTACTTGCGATGTTTGAATCGAAGTGGGATAAATCTGTCATGTTTTACTTTCTGCCTTAGAACGGTGGGCAAAGGTAGTTCTGTGGGGCGGATTATCAAAACATTACCAACTCCCGGGCCTAAGGCATGAGGCTTAACGCGTAAAGCTAAATTGAGAATTAGAAAATTTAAGAATGTATTTTGCATTGAGCCTTACGCCTTAAGCTTTGGCCTTTTGCCTTAGGCTTTAGGCTTTGTACTTTAAGCCTATATTAAAATTATTCTGCGAATGGCATTTAGGGGATAACTTTGCGGCAAATGAAACGCACCCATATAATACTCCTGGTTTTTATTGCCCTCAGCATTGGTTTACTGGTAAGTTTTATGGGGAACTTGTCAACTTACGAAACCATCGCATCCGCAAGGCAAAACGAAGGGAAAACGGTTACTATTATTGCCAAACTGGATAATAGTATACCTATGGAATACAATGCGGTGAAAGATCCAAATTACCTCAGTTTTCACATAGTAGATACACTTGGCGGAAAGGCAAAAGTAATTTATCACTACGGTAAGCCCTATGATATGGAAAAAGCGGAACGTGTTGTGCTGAAGGGGAAAATGAATGGAGACACTTTTGAAATCACTCAAAAAGACGGAATCCTGATCAAATGCCCATCAAAATATAAGGACGATCCTGAAGCTGCGAAGAAGGATCTTAATTAAACCCAATAGTTGTTATGGATTATGTTGGTGAACATTTGATGCCGGGAAAACTGGGTCAGTTCTTTGTGATACTCTCTTTTGCAGGTTCACTGGTGGCCACACTTTCTTATTTGAAATCTGCAAATGCCAAATCAATTGAAGAAGCCGCATCATGGAAAAAAATGGCGCGGTTTGTCTTCCTTCTAAGTACTGTTTCGATATTTATTGTTTTTGCGACCATTTATTATATCGTTCGCCAGCATTACTTCGAATACAATTTTGCATGGGAGCATTCCAGTAAAAACCTGGATCCTAAATATATGCTCAGCTGCATATGGGAAGCACAGGAAGGAAGTTTCCTGTTGTGGATGATGTGGAACGGCGTATTAGGAACCATTCTGATGTTTCGCGCCAGAAAATGGGAAGCGCCACTACTCACCATAATAAGTTTCGCACAGTTCTGCCTGCTCACCATGATATTGGGCGTATATATTTTTTCATTTCAGGTAGGTCACAGTCCCTTCCTGCTCGTCAGACAAATGTTCCAGGAGGCTCCTATCTTTCAACGCGCTGATTATTTATCTATTCCACAGATGCAGGACGGACAAAGTCTCAATGCACTTTTGCAGAATTACTGGATGGTGATTCATCCGCCCGTTTTGTTCCTGGGATTTTCGTCCACTCTTATTCCATTCGCCTTTGCAGTGTCGGGTTTATGGAAGAAGGAATATGGATCATGGACAAAAACAGCTTTACCCTGGACTCTTTTTTCCTGTTGTGTTCTGGGTACAGGCATTATGATGGGTGCAGCATGGGCGTATGAGTCACTTACATTTGGCGGTTACTGGGCCTGGGATCCGGTAGAAAATGCTTCGCTGGTGCCATGGTTGGTTTTAGTAGCCGGTCTCCATACGCTGGTAATTTATAATGCCACGGGTCACTCTCTTCGTACCACATTTCTGTTTTTAATTCTTGGGTTTACGCTCATTCTCTATGCAACTTTTCTTACCCGGAGTGGTATTTTAGGGGATACATCAGTGCATGCTTTCGTTGGTTCAGGATTAGATCTTCAGTTGATTTTATTTATCCTCATTTTTTTCCTTCCTGCTATCATATTATTTTTTATCAGGTACAACAGGATCCCGCATGAAGCAAGAGAAGAAAATACTTGGTCCAGGGAGTTCTGGATGTTCATTGGTGCTCTTGTCATTTTTTTGTCAGCCTTGTTTATCATGGTATTTACTTCGCTCCCTGTAATTAATGATATTTTTGGAAGCAAATTGGTGACGGGGGATGATCCGAAATTTGCATATAACAGGATAGAAATTTTTATTGCTATTATTCTTGGGTTACTTACTGCTACCATTCAATATTTGAAATATAAAAACACCCCGGCTTCCCAGGTCCTGAAAAAACTATTACCCGTTACGATTGCTGCATTGATCATTTCAATCTGCGTAAGTGTTTTCGGAAAAATACAATACACGGATTACGGTACGGGTTATCAGGCGGCCATTCATCTGGCTGTTTTTGCCGGTATTTATTCGGTAATTGCAAATGCCTCTTATATTTTTACCAATCTGAAAGGAAAAATCAGGATGGCCGGCGCGTCTGTTGCCCATGTGGGATTCGGTATTCTTTTGGTTGGAATCCTGATCTCTTCATCCAAAAAAGAAGTGCTATCTATTAATACTACTGGAATAAATTTACCCTTCGACCCAAAATCTAATCAGAATCCGTTGGAGAATTTGACCCTAATCAAAAATGTAAAAACGGATATGGGAAAGTATGATGTTATTTATCTTAGTAACGATTCAGTCAATAAAGCAGGGAACATTATTTATTTTAAAATAAATTTCCAGGATAAAAAAACAGGTGAATCATTTGATCTCTGGCCCAACCTGATCAAGAATACTAAAGGCGTTGAAAATTATTCTAACAATCCTGACAAGCGGCATTACTTCGACCGGGATATTTTTACTTACGTTAGTTATGCTAACATCCTGGATAAGCAAAGAGATACTTCGGGCTTTAAGACTTATCCGGTTGGACTGCATGATACGATTTATTATTCCAAAGGGATGATGATACTCGACACGATATTGGTTAATCCAAGAACGGGGAAATATCATTTTACATCTACGGATACCGCCCTGCTTGCTCAAATCAGAGTGATCAGCCGGGACAGTCAGCAATACACACTGGCCCCCCTTTTATACGTAAAGGATAATATGGTTTTTCACGTGGGGGACACTTTATATGCTCAAAACCTGGCGGTGGAATTGGGATCCGTCATGAGTAACAAAAAAATCCAGATCCTTACCAAGGAATCATCGGATCTGGTTCCCTTCGTTGCGCTGAAAGTATATTTGATGCCACAGATCAATCTTGTCTGGATCGGCATTTTGATCATGATGACAGGATTCGTGATGAGCATTATCAGAAGACGAAAAAACCAGATTAAAACCAGGCCTGAACAGCTGGCTTAAAGGGCTTTACCCACTTTGGCAGACCCGGATTTTTGATTAACTTTAGTCTTTAAATGCCCCATTCTCGAGCACGATATCTATCTGTTTTATTTCCGTTCATCCTGCTGATCACGGTTCAAACTGTCTTTGCCCAACAATCGCCTGCTGCGGGACAACCCGCCAGTCAAACAGAACAGGATAAAAAGATGTCTGATTTACAGCATTTCAACAACCGTTTCGGTAAAAACGATACTATATGGAGCATGGTAATTGTTTATGAAGGAGATACAATTCCTGCTAAAACATATGCAGCCGTGGATGTGTATCGTGCCATGACACATGCAATGCGCAGACGAATCGAAGAGATGACGAAACTGAGAAATGCGGTATATGTTACCTATCCTTATGCGAGAAAAGCGGGCATGATTTTGAACGACATGAATGTGCGTTTGGCAAAAATGAATTCTGAATCAGACAAAAAAGATTATATCAAATCCATGGAAAAGGACTTGAAGAAGCAATTCACTGATCCCATGGAAAGGTTGTCTGTTTACCAGGGAAAGATCTTGATGAAACTGATTAACCGGCAGACCGGTAATAACTGTTATGATATTATTAAAGAATATCGTGGCGGGTTCTCAGCCCGCGTATGGCAAACAGTTGCCTTCTTTTTTGGCAGCAGCCTGAAGCAACCCTACGATGCACAGGGAGAAGATCATGATGTGGAGGTGATAGTGCAGGAGGTGGAGAGAATGTACAGAGGATAATTTCATTTTATTTAATGTGGCGAATATGTAATTGTAGAAAATTAAATATGTGAGAGTTTAATTATTAATGACAAAGTGGGAATGAGAAAAGGGACCTTAACATTTCAATATTGCATTAAACCATCTTTCCAACAGGATACAAGCAATCATCAAATATTATTTTCAGTTTCTTATTTTCACATTATCATTTTCCCATTCAACTTCCACATTTTTAATTTTCTACAATTACATATTCACCACATTATAAAGTCTGGATCTTTCCAATAATCCCCGTAGTCGAAAATCCTGGCACAATTGGATTAATTACGACTCGTCCACCAGCAGCAATAACTTCTTTCGCTCCCACGATTTGGTCGATGGTATAATCTCCGCCTTTTACCAGCACATCCGGTTTTATTATTCCGATGAGATCAAGCGGGGTATCTTCTTCGAAGAGCACAACAGCGTCGACGATGAGCAGTGAAGCCAGCATCAATGCGCGGGATTCTTCGTTCATTACCGGTCGGCCCGGGCCTTTTAATTTATGTGCAGATGCATCTGAATTTAATCCAACAACCAGAAAATCCGCTTCCCTTGCCGCTTCCGAGAGGGAAGCAATATGACCCGGATGCAGTATGTCAAAACATCCATTGGTAAAAGAAACTGTTTTATTGAGTAGTTTCCATCGGTTAACCTGGAAAACGATTTCCTTGGGAGAAAAAATCTTATGCTGTATAACCTGGGGCTGATTCATTTGCTTTTAGTTTTTGACGATTCACGCGGGGCAGCAAAATAAAACTGATTACGCCAAAAATGACAAAACTCAAAAACTGGCCAAACCAGAGCAACCATCCGAGAGCCTGTCCATAAGGTTCTTTGGGTATATTATATAAAGCGACTGTTTCCATTACGAGTAACGCATAAGCACCAATTCCACCTGGAGAAACGATCATTCCGACACTGCCCATTGCTAGTACTGTAAGGGCATCAGCGAGACCCAGGTGACTCGTTTCATCAATGGCAAAGAACCCGCACCAGGTGCTAAGAAGGTACATGAACCAGATAGCAATAGTATAAAAGAAAAACAGAGGTTTATTTTTTAAGGCACGCACGCTGATGAGACCATGCCAGACACCTATCATGATATCTTTAATTTTCTGGACAATATTGATATGTCCGAATCTGCTAAAGACAAGTTTTAAAATTATCAGGAAAGCAATTAAGGCGATTCCCAGAAAAATGATTTTCCTGTAGGCCGTCTGGCCATTCTTATTTTGAAAGAGCGGATAGATATAATCATGAACGAGCGATGAAACGATATCAAATTGAAAAACAAATGTGAGCCCGAATACCAGCATAAGACAAATTACATCGAAAGCTCTTTCTGCTACGATGGTACCCACCAGCTTTTGTGCTGGTATTTTTTCATATCTCGCCAGGATAGTGCATTTTATTACTTCTCCAAGTCTGGGTGCGCCAAGGTTTACGAAATATCCGATCATGACAGCGAAAAAAGCGTTCAGGCGGGAAGGAAGATAACCCATGGGTTCCATCAATTGTCTCCATCGAAGGGCACGCAGCCAGTGGGCTACAAGCAGTAAACTGAACACGGGTATTAACAGCCAGTAATGAGCACGATCCATCGCTTTTTTAAGTAATTCCCATTTTTCATGATCCATTCCGCGGATGCTCAGCCAAACGAAAAATATTGCCAGGGCGGCAAAAAAAAAGTATTGCAGAACCGATAGAAAACGTTTCTTCATAGAGGCAGGTAAGATACAATTTTAAAGGGATCCCGCAAGGCAGCAACGAGTCTGGTACAGGTCTGGCATACTTATAACTTGTTGCCTTCAGTTGGAAAAACAACCCATGGCTTGAATTTTTTGGCCTCTTCGAAATCCATCCGTGCATAAGAAAGTACAATCACAATATCTCCCACAGCTCCACTGCGGGCAGCGGGTCCGTTCAGGCAACAAATGCCCGATTTCCTTTTTCCTGTAATAATGTAGGTTTCAATTCTTGCTCCATTGTTCACATTTACCACCTGCACTTTTTCATTCGGTATCAGGTTTGCGGCATCCATCAGGTCCTCGTCAAGGGTCAGACTTCCGATATAATTCAGATTGGATTCCGTTATGACCAGCCGGTGAACTTTTGACTTCAATATTTCGATATCCATTGCTCTTTTTCAATTTGAGCCGCAAATTTAAACTAATTAAGCAGCAAATTATCTATCAGTCTCACTTCCCCCAGAAATGCTGCTATCAGGGCCAATATTTTAGTTTTCCCGTCCCAGTTTTGCACCGGCTGTAAATCTTCCTCCCTGGCAATAGAAATATAATCTGTTCTAAGATGAGCGGCATCCAGTTTTTCCCGGGCCAGTTCAATTATTGGTAATGTATTACCCGGAACAATGGTTTCCCGGATATTTTTCAGGGCCTGATAAATGTTCGGGGCAATCTTTCTCTGTTCATCCGTCAATCGCCTGTTACGACTGCTCAGGGCCAGACCATCCGTCTCCCTTATCGTAGGGGCGGTATGAAACTCAGGAGTCATACTCAAGCAGCCGGATCAATCGTTTCACTACAAGACATTGCTGGTAATCTTTTTGACCCATGAACAGAAAATCTGGTTCAACAATGTCAAGGAGCCGGCTCATTACCTGGCACACTCCCTGAAAATGACCAGGTCGGTAACGACCTTCCAGAGTGGTTTCAAGTGCCCCCAGATCATAAGTTTCTAAACCATTATCCCCCAGGGGGTAGATTTCTTTCACGGTCGGTATAAAAACAGTGTCTGCACCTGCCTCTTCCAGCATTTCGATATCTTTTTCCAGGCTCACGGGATATTTTTCAAAGTCCCTTCGGTCGTTGAACTGGGCAGGATTTACAAAAATGCTGCATATACACCGGTCCGCGAATGGCTGGCAGGCTTTAATCAGGCTAATATGCCCTGCGTGCAGGGCGCCCATCGTTGGTACAAAACCCGTTTTAAGTCCTTTGATTTTTTGATCTGCCAGCCAGTGCCTGAGGTCTTGCGACCTTTTGAATAGAATCATTTTCAGCGATTTAGCATTCAAAGGCCTCTGCGGCGGCCTATTTAGGGAATTAATTGTACCTTTGCAAACTGAATTTCAGGTATTCTCCTGATCACCAATTCCCATACCTAATGGTAGCAAAGAAAAGAATTTTATTTATTGCCAATGAAATGTCTCCCTATCTGGAACTCACAGAATTTGCGGAAACGGTCAATAAGTTAGCGATAAAGTCCAATGATAATGGTTTTGAAGTTCGATGTATTATGCCCAGGTTTGGCGTAATCAATGAAAGACGACACCGCCTGCACGAAGTAGTCCGGCTTTCCGGTATCAATGTATCCGTGGACAATGACGACTATCCTCTGCAGATCAAAGTTGCTTCGCTTCCTAATGCCCGTTTACAGGTATACTTTCTGGAAAACGAGGACCTGTTTAAACGCAAGTACATCTTTCATGATGAAAAAGAAAAGTGGTTTGATGACAATGGACTGAGAACCGTATTTTTTTGCAAAGGTGCACTTGAGACCGTCAAGAAATTCGGCTGGCCTCCTGATATCATCCATTGCAGTGGCTGGATGACAGGGCTCATTCCATTCTATTTAAAAACGGTATATAAGAAGGAACCTGTTTTCACACATAGTAAGGTTGTTTACACGATTGGTCAGAATACCTTTAAGGAAAAGCTGGGTGCCCATTTTACCAAAGTTGCGAATATACATGCCAGTATAAAAGAAAAGGACCTGGAACCTTTCACCGAAGCCAGTAATTCAGATTTATTCCGGATCGGAGCGGGTTTTGCTGATGCCATTACATTTGGCGCAGAAAAAACGGATAAAAAACTCATCGAAGAATTCAGCAAGGTCAGGGGCAAAAAAGTACTTCCCTATAACACGGAATCGGACCTGAGTGATTACCTGCAACTCTATACGGATCTGTCTCAATAATTAGTTCCAGCGATTTATTTCTAACAATGCATCATATATTATCTTTGCGTCGCCATCCATTAATTACTTCTTGTAATTAATGGTTTTTTATTTTCATGATCCAATTCATACATTAAAATGCCTTATTTATTTACTTCCGAAAGCGTCTCTGAGGGTCACCCGGATAAAGTAGCCGATCAGATTTCAGATGCTTTGATTGATCATTTCCTTGCTTTTGATCCTCAATCAAAAGTAGCTTGTGAAACACTTGTAACAACCGGCCAGGTAGTTCTTGCGGGAGAAGTAAAGTCCAGAGCTTACCTGGACGTACAGGAAATTGCACGGTCAGTGATCCGTAAAATCGGTTACACGAAAAGCGAATATATGTTCGAGGCAAATTCCTGCGGTATTTTTTCTGCGATCCACGAACAGTCTGCAGATATTAATCAGGGTGTTGACCGGTCCAAAAAGGAAGAACAGGGTGCCGGTGACCAGGGTATGATGTTTGGTTATGCCAGTCATGAGACAGATGATTATATGCCGCTGGCACTCGACCTGGCGCACAAATTATTAATTGAACTGTCAGCTTTAAGGAGGGAGAATAAAGAACTCAAATACCTGCGTCCCGATGCCAAAAGTCAGGTTACCCTGGAATATGATGACAATAATAATCCCGTTCGGATAGATGCCATTGTGATTTCGACCCAGCATGATGATTTCGATACGGAAACAAAGATGCTCGCAAAGATTAAGAAAGATATTATTACTGTACTTATACCCCGTGTACAGGCGAAGTATAAAAAATACGGACATTTTTTCAATGATAAAATCAAGTATCATATTAACCCGACCGGTAAGTTTGTGATCGGGGGCCCGCATGGCGACACGGGGCTCACAGGACGTAAAATCATTGTTGATACTTATGGAGGAAAAGGTGCTCATGGTGGCGGAGCTTTCAGTGGAAAAGATCCTTCCAAAGTAGATCGCAGTGCAGCCTATGCAACCCGCCATATTGCCAAAAATCTTGTAGCTGCCGGGGTGGCCAGAGAAGTTCTTGTACAGGTTTCATATGCTATTGGAGTTGCGCAGCCAACATCCATCAATGTAAATACTTTTGGAACCGCAAATGTGAAACTTACGGATGGGGCAATCGGGAAAATCGTTGAACAGATATTCGATATGCGTCCATATTTTATTGAGAAGAGACTGAAATTGCGCAACCCTATTTACAGTGAGACTGCGGCATATGGCCATATGGGTCGCAAACCTGAAGTTGTTGAAAAAACTTTTGTTTCTCCCGACGGAAAAACCATAAAGAGAAAAGTTGACCTGTTTACCTGGGAGAAACTGGACTACGTAAAGAAAGTGAAACAGGCATTCAAGCTTAAATAAAAAAGCCATATATTATTAAAGAGGTCGGCTTCAGTGTCGGCCTTTTTTATTTTAAATATGAGTTATGCCTGCCTGCCGCAGGCAGGGGTTATGGGTTGTGAACGGTTTCACCCGCCATCTACGATAAACCATTAAATTCGGGGGATGAATGATCACAAAAATCCCTGGACGATTCTCAACCAAAAAGAGATTTATGAAAATCCCTGGATACAGCTTACAGAATTTCAGGTGATCAATCCAAAAGGTGGCGAGGGAATTTATGGAAAGGTTCACTATAAGCATCTTGCGGTCGGAGTAATTCCGCTGGATGAAAATTGGAATACATGGCTGGTTGGTCAATATCGTTTTCCACTGGGTGAATATAGCTGGGAAATTCCGGAGGGCGGCGGCAGGATGGACGAAGATCCTGTGGAAGCGGCAAAAAGGGAATTGAAAGAGGAGACGGGCCTGGTTGCAAAAAGCTGGAAGAAAATCCTGACTATGCATTTGTCCAATTCCGTCAGTGATGAACTATCCGTTATTTATCTGGCAAGAGAACTGGAAGAACAATTGGCTACTCCCGAAGAAACCGAAGAACTGCTTGTAAAAAAATTGCCATTCGATGAAGCGTTTGGTATGGTGGAATCGGGTATGATTACCGATGCGATGTCAGTTGCTGCTATTCAGCAAATAAAAATTATGATTTACCTGGGCGAAATAAAAAATAGAGATTGAAATCATCTGACCTCATTATCGGCAGGCAACCACTCATAGAAGCAATGGAAGCCGGAAGAGCCATTGATAAGATATTATTTCAGCGCAACGTTAGCGGGGAATCCATTGGCGAAATTCGCAGGCAGGCAGAAAAACGCGGAATCCCGATTCAACAGGTTCCTGTAGAAAAATTATTGTCTTTTACGCGCGCCAATCACCAGGGCGTCATCGCCCTGGCGGCTCTTTTTACGTATATGGACCTTCAGGCAGTGATAGACGAGGTTGTTTCAGGAGGCCAGCCGCCCTTATTCATTCTTTTGGATGGGATTACAGATGTCCGGAATATTGGAGCCATAGCCCGAAGTGCTGTCTGTTGCGGGGCCCAGGCCATGATAATTCCTGATAAAGGTATCGCGGCTTTAAATGAAGAAGCACTGAAATCTTCCGCCGGTGCGTTGGAAAAAATCCATATATGCAGGGTAAGCAGTTTGCTGAAAGCCGTTGACAGTCTGCATTTGAACGGTATACTCGTTTTTGCGAGTGCCATGCAAAGCGATAAAAAAGTATATGAATTAAACCTGGAACTTCCCTGTTGTCTGATGATGGGGAGCGAGGATAAGGGCCTGCAGCCCTATTTGACGAAAGCTGCTGACGAACGGTTTACCATCCCTATGGCAGGAAATTTCGATTCCTTAAACGTCTCCGTTGCTGCTGGAATTATATTATATGAGGCCATGAAAAAGAGAATGGCCGGCCTTGACCCGCACAGGATAAACTGTTTCCGCAGGTATTAAAATTCCGATTAATTTAATGAGAAACTTGTCTGATCTCAAGAATTCCTGTCCGGAGCCACCAGACACTAAATACCTGTTTTTTTTTGAATAAAATTGGGCTATATTTATTTTGACTGGGAATTTGCCGACGGAATGGAATTACGTATTAACCACTAAACAACGAATCAATGAACAAGCCCGACGTTCAGCAGGTATTTTTTCAACATATTAAATCCAACCTGGCCGGTCATATTTCGCTCGTGGATGAAGTGGCTGAAATCTTAAACATCAGTAATGATAGTGCTTATAGGAGAATCCGGGGGGAGAAGCCTTTAACTTTTGAAGAGATTAATATTCTTTGTTCCCACTACAGGGTCTCGATGGATCAGCTTTTCCATCTGAAGAATGATTCTTATCTATTTAATGGTCCACTTGCAAACCATGACAATTTTGGTATTGAACAATATCTGGAACATTTGCTTGCCCAGGCGAATTATTTTAACACTTTTGAAAAGAGAGAATTTTTTCTGCAGGCAAAGGATATGTTTATTTTTCATTGTTTTGGTTTTCACGAACTAACCGTATTCAAGGTGTTTTTCTGGATGAAGAGTATTCTTCAATATCCCTTTGAAGGCAGGGAGATGATACTACTGGAATCTCTTCGGGAAAGTTTGTATAAAATCACAGGAAGGATGATTGAAGCGTACAACAAATACCCTTCTGTTGAAATATGGACTGATGATAGTATAAATGCTTCTCTTAGGCAGATCGACTACTACCGGCAAAGTAAGCTATTGCCTTCCGAAGAATATGCACTCGTTATTTATAAGGAATTTTTGGCCATGCTAAACCACATGGAAAAACAGGCGGAAGCAGGCTGTAAGTTTCCGTTTGGCGGAAAACCTAATGCATCGAGCCAGTCCTTTAGACTCTATTATAACGAGTTTATTCTCGGTGATAACTGCATCCTAGTTGTTTTGAATGATACAAAAACAGTTTATATTAACCATACTGTATTAAATATTATTACAACTAGAGACCCTGTATTTGCGGAATATACATATCAGCATTTCCAGAACATTATGCGCAAATCAACCATGATCAGCAATACCGGCGAAAAGGCACGGACTAGTTTTTTCAATATAATGCGTGAAAAAGTAGAATCCCGGATCAGAACATTTTAAGTACTGAAGCCCTGATTTGAATTAGTTTCGTGGAATGACTGGCGTTGAAAGTAAAAACGGATTTGTGAAACTAATAGAATGCCCTCGGGACGCCATGCAGGGATGGCCCCATTTAATTCCGACAGAAAAAAAAATCGCTTATCTGAATGAACTTCTTAAGGTAGGTTTCGACAGTCTTGATTTCGGTAGTTTTGTTTCTCCCAAAGCCATTCCACAAATGGCCGATACTAAACAGGTAATCGCAAATATCGATCCCTTAGATTCAAAAACCAGACTGCTGGCCATTGTGGCTAATATACGGGGCGCTGCTGAAGCTGCCGCATTTTCACAAATCCAGGACATCGGTTTTCCTTTTTCCATTTCAGATACTTTTCAAAAAAGGAATACCAATTCATCTATTAAGACTTCACTGATGACCGTCCAGGATATCCTCGAAATTTGCCGGCAAAAGGGTAAGCGGCTGGTAGTTTATATTTCCATGGCCTTCGGAAATCCATATGGGGATGAATGGTCGGCAGAAATTGCATTGGGCTGGATAAGACAACTTGTTAAAATGGGTGTTAAAGTTATTTCACTGGCAGACACGGTGGGTATTGCGAGTCCGACCCAGGTACATGAGCTGACAAAATCACTTATTTCAGAATTTCCATCCATTGAGTCTGGCGTACATCTTCATTCCAGAAAGGAAAACAGTATTGAAAAACTGGAAGCCGCATTCACGGCAGGCTGCAGGCGTTTTGACGGTGCGATCAACGGAATTGGCGGTTGCCCGATGGCGGGCGATGAACTGGTGGGAAATATGGATAGTACTATTATGATTGAATATTTTAAGAGAAAAGATGTTTTGCCGGTTTTAAATGAATTGGCTCTGGAGAATTGCACGCGGCTTGCCAATGAAATTTTTTAAATCTTCACTGTGGATCCTTTTTTCCTTCCCATAAGTATTGGTGCACCTGCGGAAAGAATCAGGTATCCTCAGAAAATTTTACTTACGGGGTCCTGCTTTACTGAACATATTGGCCAACAGCTTGCGGATATTAAATTCGATATATTACAAAACCCAAACGGAATAGTTTTTGATCCGCTGAGTGTTGCCCATAGCCTCATTTCCTATCTTAGACCTGATTTTTATGAACCAGGTGATCTTTTCTTCCAAAACGAATTATGGCAAAGCTGGAAGCATCACGGGATGTATTCAGATACGAATCAGCAAGGCGTCCTGGACAGAATAAATGATTCACAAAAAACGGCTCATTCTTTTCTGAAGCAGGCGGACTGGCTGATCATTACACTGGGATCAGCGTTTGTATATTATTTAAAGGAGGAGAAACTGCCGGTTGCAAATTGCCACCGGGCGCCCGCCGGCTGGTTTGTGAAAAAACTATTGCCTGTTGAAGAGATGCTCGCAGTTCTGGATGAAGCCATACATAGGATTTTGGATTTAAATCCAAAGCTGCAAATAATATTTACGATCAGTCCGGTCCGTCATATCCGGGACGGAGTGATAGAAAATAATCGTAGTAAGGCCAGGTTAATTGAAGTAGTACATCAGCTGGTTGGTAAATTCAACCGGACATATTATTTTCCGGCATATGAACTGGTGATCGATGTACTCAGAGATTATCGCTTTTATGATAAAGATCTTGTACACCCGAATTATATGGCGACGAATTATGTGGTTGAAAATTTTATGGAACATTATTTTCAGGTGGATTCCAGACTACTCGCCGAAGAAATCCGTAAACTACAGATCTCCCGTAAACACCGGCCCCTTCATCCCGGCACGGAGGCACACCGTCGTTTTCTGAAAGAACAATATGATAAAACGCTTGAACTGTCCGAGAAATATAAATTTTTGGATTTCAAGACTGAGCTGGAATACTTTAAACAAGTGTGAAAGTGTGGTAGTGTGGGAGAGTGGTAGTTTTTATTCACTACCACTCTCCCACAGTACCACACTACCACACTCTTAGTGAATTCTATCTCCCCTCACAGCCATGTTCTTCATCAGTCCGGCTTCGTATGTTATCCATTCAGCCCATCGTTTCTTTACTTTTTCCTTTCCCAGGTAAGTTTCTGCCAGATTTATAAAGAGATGATAATGTCCGGCTTCACTTTCCATGAAACGCCGATAGAAATTGCGAAGGTATTCATCCGGCAATCCTTCACTTAGGCGCTTAAACCGCTCGCAACTGCGTGCTTCGATCATGGCCATAGTAAGTAGCTGATCGAGAAATCTTTCTTCAAAATCACCTCCTTTCCGCTGAAATGCAATCAGGAGATTTACATATTCATCTTTTCTTTGCCTTCCAAGTTTAAGACGGCGTTTTTCAAGTTCGGCAAGGACCATACGAAAATGTCCCCATTCTTCGGTAACAACAGGAGCCAGTTCAGACACCAGGCGGGTTCTGTCAGAATATTTTGTAATTAGTGAAATGCAGGTGGTCGCCGCTTTTTGTTCGCAAAACGCATGATCTGTCAGGATTTCTTCTATCGAAAGATTGGCCAGATCGACCCATCGTGGATCTGTTGCCAGTTGTAACCCAAGTATATTTTTAGTGGTTTTCATGTGTTTTGCAAATGTCTGAATTAAAGAGATATTTGATCATTTAAATTATGACAGAAAATTTTCTGAATCAAAAGCTGGAGGAAAGATTGGCTGTACATGCCTTTCGTTCTCTTAGTTTGGGCGGTGACGGGTCTGATTTTAGTTCAAATGATTATCTCGGTATCGTAAAAAATGGCTTAATTGAGGAACTGCTTCAGGGCAGACAATTTGCACATGGATCGACGGGTTCCCGCCTACTGTCAGGTAATTATTCAATGGTTGAAAGGGCAGAAAATGAGATCGCAGATTTCCATGATGCGACCGCAGCACTTATTTTCAATTCAGGCTATGATGCCAATTTTGGACTGATGGCATGTGTGGCGCAAAGAAGTGACCTGATTCTATATGACAAGCTTAGTCACGCTTCGATCCGCGACGGGATCCGCCAGTCATTTGCAGATTCACAATCCTTTGCCCACAATGATTTAAATGAGCTGGAAAGAAAACTACAAAATCGTCCTTCCAAAAGCGATGGAAACTGTTTCGTGGTAACAGAATCTGTTTTTTCGATGGATGGAGATATGGCACCCCTGAAAGAAATAGTGGGTTTATGCGGGCGTTATGAGGCTCATCTCATTGTAGACGAAGCTCACGCCACAGGTGTCATTGGCACGAGAGGAGAGGGAGCGGTCCGGTTTTTAGGATTGCAACATCGTTGTTTTGCCCGAATTCATACATTTGGTAAGGCCCTGGGATGTCATGGTGCAGTGATACTAGGTTCCCTTACTTTACGCGATTACCTCATTAATTACTGTCGACCTTTTATTTACAGTACTGCCATTCCACCAGCCTCCGTAGCCGCCATACAGGCCGCATACAAGATATTTCCAGAGATGCAAAAGCAAAGAGCCGATCTGAATAATCTTATTTCGCTTTTTGATAACAAGGTTTTCGAGAAATCAGAAACACCGATACAATGTTGCATATTGCCGGGAAATGAAAATGTGAAAAGAGTTGCGGAACTACTCATGAAAAATAATCTGGATGCCAGGCCTATTTTATATCCTACTGTTCCGCTTGGCGGGGAAAGATTACGAATTACTCTTCATAGTTTCAATACCGTGGAGGAAACAAAGCTGCTGATTAGTGTACTTTCAAAAGCTTTGGCCGTTGACGGTTGACGGTTGACGGTTGACGGTTGGCGGTTGGCGGTTAGTAAACCGACCATCACTCTCACACCCTCACACTCTCACACTTGCCTTCTATCTTCCCGGTGGTCGCCCGCTGGGATTCTTAAGTGCATTACCGATAGCTGAACCAAATAAACCGTCAAAGCCAACACGCACACCCACTTGTCCGGTATTACCATTCAGATAGGATCCAACAACATCTACCCGGAAAAGCTTGAATATATTTTCAATACCCGCGAAAATTTCTACATAATTATTTTCCTGATTTACATAGAATGCGTTGGAGCCAACAACGAGATTCCACTGCAGATTTCTTAATAGTGGAACTTTATTGGTCAGCATACCATTGAAATGATGTTCAATATGTCCCACACCATACAAAGATGCAGTCGTCGCATTTTGATAATAAGGAGCAAGCTGAAAACTGTTCAAGTAAGGACTGGCATAAAAAGTCCGGTTACCGTTGAATTGCTGATAGTCCATTACGTAGACAGATTTTGTATTCAGGAATCCGCCAATCCCAAATCGATATTTAAACAGACCTTTCAGTTTAAAATTGATGTCGTCCCAAAAAGAAAATTGCCATTTTTCATAGTTCACATCAGAACCCAGGAGACTGGGAATGCCCATCTGAAAAGAGAGTGCGAGAGTCGGATATTTTGATCCGATCGACATTTTGTTGTCAGGGAATTCAATATAACGCTGGCCGGGCTTGAATTGCAGGTCAATACCTCCGATCAGCGCCTGATTTGGTGTAAAGTTTTCGCTTATCAGCTCATATGGATAGTTAGGTGTAAAGGCCTTGTCCTTATTTCCAAAGAATGAAAAATTCGTAGTATTATCAAGCGGTAAACGGTCCTCATATAAGAGCAAACCGGTTATCCTGAAACCGTTATCGAATCGTTTTCTATACTGCAGGCTCCCGAAATAATTTTCATATATTTTCATATAGTTATCACGGAAAAACAGGGTATAAAATTCATTCATCACCGGACCGATCGGGTTATCAGGATTAAACTGGCTCACGCGTTTTCCGCCACTTAACGTCCAGGAAGACCGGCTCAATACTTCCCCATCTAAATCTGTAGCGAATTTTCTCTTGGCTAAACGGATGGTTGCCCACGCATTGAGATGGGTATTACTGAATCCATATCGTATATGTGGTATGACTTCGATACTGTTCCCTGTTTTTTTATTTTCTTTGAGAAAACTCGCTTCCCCGTTTAGTACGAATCCCTCCACTGTATTGTATTCAATAAGTGGCAAAATGGGTTGCACATTAACGCTGAGTGGTTTGACAGGATCATAATTCGATCTTTTTATTCCATTGAAGAAGATATTCACAACCGTTATACGGCCCTGTTTTTTGCGTAAGGAGTCTGCAGTTCTCTCCAGGGCGGTAGAATCATTGCGGCTTTTAAAACTACTGTCTTTTACCCGGAAATCTTCCAGCTCTTCAGGTGTAAGTGGAACCGGTCGTAGTGAATCCCAATAAACAAAACTTTTTTTTGTTACACCTGTATCATATTTGACCACCACATTATTGAAATATTTCTTTTTGAAACTCGGTGAAAGATCATAATTGCTGTATACGTTCAGGAAATCTCCCGATACATCTATGCCGAACTTCTTGAATGAAAAATTGACCACCTGGTTTTGAGTACGCCAGACAAGGGGTGTAATCGGTACGTGTATTTGTTTGATTGTAAGCGTATCTACGATTTCAAGCTGATATTCTTTTGTGAGTGTCAGATCCAGACTGTGTATTCGCCAATCGCCCTCCGTTATATTGATGGTGCCGGAAAACAAAGGTTCGAATCTTCTTTTTGGAATTACACGGATCTGATTGATCTCTTTTCCATCCTCTATAAATGAACCAAGAAATTTGTACTTGTAATAATTCAATGCACCATCAGCTATAGGTGAAACATATCCCCGCGGACTTAACTGCGTTATAAAAATGTTTACGTTATTATTATAGAAATTGATAAAAGTGGGGAAGTTAAATCCATAGCCATTCGATCCGCTTTCCCTTCCTGAGATTACTTCAAGTTTTATTTTATCCGGTTTTTTGAATGCTATGCGGGTGAGTGATTCTGATAAATAAATAATTCCACGACCTTCTGAATCTACACCAAGGTCTTTTCTGTCTTCATCTGTGAAAGTTTTCCCCAAAATTTTTGAAGGAAGACTGCGACTGCGGATCAGCGTTTTGATATATGTCTCACAGGTAAAAGAATCCAGGGGGTTTTCATATGATTTTCTTTTTTTATTGCATGTCGGATAATTTCGTATGCAGGATCTTCCGCCCCGGCTTTTACCACAACTTCTTTAAGATTTGTTTGCTGGATAGACATATGAAAGTCGAGAGTAACGGGTTCGGCGGACAATACAACTATTTTTTCCTGTCGCACATATCCCACGTATTGGCACACAATAGTGTAAGTGCCTGCAGGAAGATCCAGAAAATATTTACCCTGGTTATTGCTTGTCGTACCCTGCGAACTTCCTTTAATAAAAACAGATGCGAACGGAAGTACATTACCCTTATCATCGGTAACCTTCCCGGTTATTTTAATCGCAAATGCGAAATACCCGGAAAGGATGAAGGATAAGAAAATAGTAAATGTCCTCATGACGGAAAAATAAGGAAGTGATTTTCTGCTTCGTGGGTTAAACGGTCTCCGGAGGGGGAACCGGGTAAATCAGCCTCCTGAGATATGAACCTGCAAGGGCAGCAAATCCAGCTACGAGAGCGCCGATAACGGAAGTAATGACGATTAGCAATACGGATGAGTTGCCCAGTTTGAACAAACTCGCGACTCTCTGTGAAAGGATTCCATTATTTTTATTGTCGATCCACCATGCCAGTACTTCCCACAATAGAAATACGCCGAGAAATCCCGAAAGAAAGGAGAAAGCGGGTTTTTGAGGGATTGCAGCACTTACCAAAAAAGCAGCTATCGCAATTCCCCACCAGGGCATATAGATCCCAGTGACGAAGGCCAACAGTGCGGTTACAAGTATGGATAAGATATATTTCAACATATTACTGTTTTATTGTTTGGTCACCCTTATAATGGCTTTTACCCGTTTATCCGTTTCTTCATCTTTTGCCATCATCCACAATGGATAATATTTTCCATTTACCCAATTATCAACAAAATTATCATAATACTGACTTCCCGGATTCCCACTTTGTCCGCCCGGATAGATACCATAAGCTTCAGTACTCTTTGTAAGTTGTACAATCATGCGCCAACTCGGTCCATGATCTCTTTTTACTGCATTGATCGCATACTCACCCCCGCTGTTATCGATATCGTGCCTGCTGAATGCATCTATTTTTGCAAGGTGTTCTATCCGTGTATCTCTTAATTTTCCCCAGGTTAATCTTCCTTCCCGCTCAAGATTCTTACATCTTATTGCTGCTTTTTTGAAAGCAAGGTTCACGTCATGTTTCAGGGTTTCTTTTTCAGGCGTATTGATATCATCGAGGAATTCATAAGCACTGTCCCGAAGTATACCTTCAAGCAAAGTGCTGTTGTAAGGATAAAATCCCGGCATGCCTGCTTTTTCAAGCTCATCATGCCATACTACTGCTTTGAGACTATCCCAAATAATATTGAATATTGAACTTCCTTTTCCTTCCGCATCATAATGAAGGTCCCAGTCTTTGAGTAAATCGTAATACTTCGATTCGTCGGGATTCATATCGGTTGTATCGATATTCCTCATCAAAACCGGTTTTGCCATTCCGGCAAAGGGATTGTAGGTATCCGTCTGAAGTTTCATCATGTCTTCAATACCGATTTCATTCGTCTGATTGAGGTAGTGGTTAATCGTCAGTGCCCGGTAATTGTGGTATTCTCCCCCGAGGTAGTAAGGATAAGTGATGGGGTTTACAGGATATTGATTTGCGCTGCTCACAAATCCTCTTTCCGGATTATACATATACGGATTCTCCGTCTGCGGGATCATTCCCTGCCATTGATAGCTGCTGTCGGTACCTGGCATTACGAAATCTCCCTGTCTTTTCCATTTAGCAGGAAATTCGCCCTGAGCAGTGATTGCAATATCTCCGTTTTTGCAGGCAAAAACTACATTTTGTCCAGGAGTGTGCAGCCATTTTATGGAAGACTGGTAATCCGCATAGTTATTCGCATGGTCGAGACCGTTAAATATCATGAGTTCGTTACTCGCATCGTGAGCCTTCCATCTGACTGCATAGTACTTATTGTTTGTTCTGCGGGTACCCGAAAAGCTTTTATCAAACATAACAGGGCCAAAAACAGTATAGGCAACGGTATCAATATATTCAGTTGTGTCTTTCTGAATAATGTGCTCAAATCGAAAATCGGTAGGAACCCACTGACCGTTATACCAATATTCTTTCCTGCTGTCATCCTTAAAACTGATTTCGTAGTAATCCCGTACATCGCGCATCGCGTTTGTAAACCCAAACGCGCAACTATCATTAAATCCAATGATCACGCCGGGTGCCCCGGGGAAAGTAGCGCCATACGCGTTGAAAGCAGGACAGGAAATCTGCATTTCATACCAGAGAGATGGGAGGTTTAATCCGAGATGCGGATCATTACAAAGAATGGGTGAACCGCTTTTAGTCTTTATACCACTTACTGCCCAGTTATTGCTGCCATTATCTTTATCAGGCTTGTTTGAATGCACATTGGCTGTGTCAACATTTTGAAGATACAAGGAATCGGAACTGCGGGGTATTTTAAGAGCAATCGCCGGAATACGGGCAAAAGTATCTACGGGCACAATTGGATCGATCGAATCCTGTGCTATAGGAAACATCTTATTGAAGGTTGCATAACCCAGTCTGGATCTCAGATTGGTGTATTCAAAATCTGACTCGGAGCCGGCAAGGTCGAACGACATGAATTTGAGAAATAGCGCCGTTTTAAGGTTAGTCCATAGTTCGGGTTTATATCCAAGTATTTTATATTCTATCGGCAATTCACTTTCTTTCAGGTTTATTATATAAGCGTTAACTCCGGCAGTATATGCATCTGCTTCAGCTTTTGAAATCGGGTTTTTCTCCATTTCCGCCACTGCTTTTTCTGCGGCATAACCCATACCAAGTCTTCGTTTTTCCCGGTCAAAGCTTAGTCCGGCATGTCCTATCAGTTCGCTGATGCGTCCGGCAGCAGCATATGTCTGGAATTCCATCTGCCAAAGACGGAATTTTGCGTGGAGGTAGCCCTGCAGGTAAAATGCATCATTTTCATTACCGGCAAAAATATGTGGCACCAGACGATCATCCAGGTATATTTCAGCAGGTTGCTCTAATCCGGGCAACTGTAGATCCTGACCATAATCCTTGTCCAGAGGTTCGGCATTTTGCCAAAAGCCATGCTGGGGACTCAGGAACTCTCCAAGGGGAGGCAAGGGACCCCACCTGGTATTGAGTACAAAAATTAATAGAATGGTTATGGCCGAAGAAATGAGAAAGGGAACAAATTTCATGGATCGGGTTTCAGCGTTGAAAATCATTTAAAAGTAAAAAATTTTTAACCAATTTCAGAGTGTTTGATAAAATAGACCGGTGTTTCATAAAACGTTGATCCTTTTGTAAATTTGCATTGTGGCGACATTATATAACAGGATATCACAAAAGGAGCTAAAACAAAGGCTTCTGGAAGAAAATATTCTGCGCAGAACGCTTTCATTTTACAGATATTTCCCAATACCGGATCCTGGGATTTTTCGTGATGAACTCTATCATCGGCTCTCCGAGTTAAAGGTATATGGCAGGATTTATCTTGCCCATGAGGGTATTAACGCGCAGATCAGTGTACCGGTCTCGATGGAAAATCAATTAAAGGATTATCTGGAGAGCATCGGTCCACTGAGAGGGCTTCGGTTAAATGCAGCATATTCGGATGATGGGAAATCGTTCTGGGTTTTAAAAATAAAAGTCCGGGAAAAGATTGTGGCTGATGGAATCAAAGACCCTGAATTCAATATGGAAAGAAAAGGAAAGTACCTGGATGCTGAATCTTTTAACAGGCTTTCCGCCGATCCGGATACGCTGGTGGTTGATATGCGAAATCATTATGAATTCGAGGTCGGGCATTTCGACGGTGCCATCGAGATTCCAAGTGATACTTTCAGGGAACAGCTTCCGCTTGCAGTAAAATTACTGGAAGAAAAAAAAGATAAGCCGGTGATCATGTATTGTACCGGTGGAATACGATGCGAAAAAGCCAGCGCTTACCTGTTGCATAAAGGATTCAAAAATGTATTTCACCTGGAAGGTGGCATCATACATTATGCAAATAGTGTGAGAGAGAAAGGGCTGGAAAACAAATTCCGCGGAAAGAATTTTGTATTCGACGAGAGATTAGGCGAATCTATTTCAGGAGAAATAATCGCCCATTGTCATCAGTGTGGAAAACCTGCGGATTCACATACCAATTGTAAAAACAGCGGTTGTCACCTGTTGTTTATCCAATGTACCGCCTGCGCAGAAACCTTTGATGGTTGTTGCAGCCGGGCCTGTATGGAAATCTATCATTTACCTGAGGAACAACAAATAGAATTACGGAAAGGCAAAGTGAATGATCAGAAAATCTTCAATAAATCCCGGAGAAGGCTTAAAGCCTAAAGCCTAAAGCATAAAGCTAACGCTAACGCTTAACGCTTAACGCTTAACGCTTGACGCTTGACGCTTAAAGCGTAACGCGAAAATGCAAAGATGTAGATATTTGGGAAGTTGAAAATAAAATAAACAAATAAATTTTACATTTTATTCTTACAGTTTCACAAAATGTTTGTGACGCAACCATTCGCAATTCCTGGTGGTGAAATCCTAAGAATTGAGCTTATTCAGACTCTCATTGATAAGAAAAAATGTTTCATCTTCCGATAAGTTCATCGGTACAAATTCCTCACCAATTACTTTTTCATAAAGTTCAATATAACGGTTCGAGATAGTTTGGATCCATTCGTCGGACATAGCAGGAACCTGTTGGCCGGATTTTCCCATAAATCCATTTGAAATCAGCCACTCCCGTACAAATTCCTTACTCAGTTGTTTTTGTTTCTCATCCTTTTTTTGTCTCTCTTCAAACCCATTCGCGTAAAAGTATCGGGATGAATCCGGCGTGTGTATCTCATCCATCAGGTAAATAGTTTCACCGATTTTTCCAAATTCATATTTGGTATCTACCAGTATGAGCCCTCTTTTTGCGGCCAGTTGTTTACCTCTTTCAAATAGCCTCAGTGTGTATTTTTCCATTTGGGAATAGTCCTTTTCTTTGACGATTCCCCTGGAAAGGATTTCCTCTCTCGAAATATCTTCATCATGCCCTGCCTCCGCTTTGGTGGAAGGTGTGATAATCGGATGCGGGAAATAATCATTTTCCTTTAAACCTTCCTGCATTTTTATGCCAGATAAAATTCTCTGACCGGAAGAGTAAGTTCGCCATGCGTGGCCGGTTAAATTTCCCCTGATCACCATTTCGACCCGGTAAGGATCACATCGTTTGCCAATACTTACATTTGGAGCGGGTGAAGACAGTAGCCAGTTTGGACAAATATCTGCTGTGGCATTCAACATATATGCAGCAATCTGATTCAAAACCTGTCCTTTATAAGGTATAAGACGGGGTAGTATCACATCAAACGCAGATATACGGTTGGAGGCAACCATCACCAGTAACCGATCATTTATACTATACACATCCCGGACCTTTCCTTTATAAAAAGCAGTCTGATCCGTGAAATGGTATACCATATTATTAAGTTGAAATAAAGTATCAGGAACTAAAAAGTCAAAAGTAAAAAGTAAAAAGTAAAAAACACTGGCTTAGAACCTAAATCCTTACATTTATATAGTAAATCTCAATTTGATTTTTTGCGTTTTACTTTTTATTCTTTAAAGTAAGAATTCAGAGACCAAAATTGCTTTTTATGAAAACCTTAATACGCCCATTATTTATATTGCTGCTTAGCTTTTTGACATCTGATAGAATCTTCGCGCAAGCTGTAACCGTTTCCGGAAAAATAAGTAACGAAGACAGTAAGGAAGCTGTTCCCGCTGCTACAGTTTTGCTCAAGGGAGGAGCATCCGGAACCTATTCTGATAGCCATGGAAATTTTAAACTGACTATAAATCATGCTTTTCCTTTTACGATTGTTATTTCTTCCATCGGATATGAAACGAAGGAATTCCTGGTTGAATCCGTATCATCTTCGATTGAAATTGAACTAAAACCTACTTCAGTTATCGGTACCGAAGTAGTTGTTTCCGCTACGCGATCCCAGATCAGGAGCCTGGAGTCTCCGGTTTCGATTGAAAGGATGGGAGCCGGCCACTATCAGGGAGGTTCCCGGTCCGTCTTTTTATGATGCCATCGGAAATTTAAAAGGAGTCGACGTAGTAACTTCCTCTATGCTGTTTAAGACTATGGGCACCACGGGGATTTAACGGGAGTGGTAATCTTCGTATGAACCAGCTTGTGGACGGTATGGATAACCAGGCGCCCGGACTGAATTTCTCAGTTGGAAATATTGCAGGTCTGAATGAACTTGATGTTGACAATGTTGAGCTACTACCAGGCGCGTCCTCTGCATTGTATGGATCTGGTGGTATGACAGGTACAATCCTGATGACGAGCAAGGATCCTTATAAATATCAGGGACTGAGCGCAGAATTCAAGCAGGGAGTGAACCATATCAGTGATCCAAGTATGGGTGCCGCTCCCTATTATGATATCATGGCCCGTTACGCAAAATCGTTCAATAAATTTGCTTTTCGTATTTCAGCGGATTATATAGAGGGGAAAGACTGGACAGCCACCAATTACAGCAATTACTCCCCAATTCAAGGTTCACCATTGCGGGTGACAGGAGTCTGCCGAATTATAATGGGGTCAATACCTATGGAGACGAAAATGAATTTTTTAATATATCTGATGGTCTCGATTCGGCAGCGCAACTATATTTCGGCCTGAAAACAAAGGCAGATTCCGTTACTGCTGCACCTATTGCAACAGGTTGCAGGAGCCTCACCGAAAAATGCGGGGGTTACCCGAACCGGGTATGCCGAAAATACACTTACGAATTATAAGGCATATAATTTTAAAGTTTCCGCTGGTTTATATTATAAAATATCCGACAATACAACGGTCAGTCTCACTGGAAACTATGGTTCCACAAATACCGTTTATACAGGTACTGACCGCTATAACCTCCAAAACGTGACTATTGGACAATATAAGGCCGAGGTAACCGGGAAGAATTTTTATATCAGAGCTTATACAACTCAGGAAAATGCGGGCAATTCTTATGATATGGTCGTGACAGGCGATTATATTAATGAAGCTTATGCACCTACCGAAAACTGTATGGGCACCTACCTATATTGGAGCCTATGCACAATCATTTATTGCTGCTTCAGTATGGCCGGACAAACACCAGACTCAGCTTACGTTACTGCCAGTAAATATGCAAGAAGCACAGCGGATCAAAACAGGTATTTACCCGGAACTGCTGCATTCAACACCGCACTAAATACAATAAAGCAAACTCCTATTCCTAATGGCGGGAAATTTGAAGATCAGACCGATCTCTATGTGGGAGAAGGCATGTACAATTTCGCTGAAATGATCAAGTGGGCCGACATTACAGTTGGAGCATCTACTAAAGAATATGTTTTAAATTCCCATGGAACCATATTTGCTGATACTGCCGGCACCATTAGTATCAATGAAAGCGGCGCTTTTGCTCAAATCCAAAAGGGATTTTTAGAGGACATGTTAAAAATAACTGTAGCAGGCCGGTATGACAAAAGCACCAATTTCACGGGAAGGTTTACGCCAAGAATTACTGCCGTTTTCCAGGTCGCTAAGGACAATTTTATCAGGGCATCTTACCAGACTGCTTATAGATTTCCGTCCAATCAGAATCAGTATATAGATCTACAGACAGGAGAAGCACGTTTAATCGGAGGACTGCCACAGTTCATTACATATTATCATTTAAATGACCCCAGTACAGGTGATACATATGATACGGCATCACTTTTTGCCTACGAGAGAGGCGGCCCTGCCCCTACACAGTACCAGTTTAAAGAATTCAAACCGGAAACGGTGTCTTCGTGGGAAATTGGTTATAAGGGAATCATTGATAAAAATCTTTTTATTGACGTTTATGGATTTTATGCCCAGTATACAAATTTCATCGGATTAACAGTGCTGGTAAAAAACCCATTGGTTCTCGGTGTACATCCGACCAATACTTATGCCATCTACACGAACAGCACCAATAAAGTGAATACTGTGGGTGCTGGTCTCGGACTTCAATATACCCTGTCCAAAGGATTTTTCGTCGGTGGCAATATTGCATACAATAATTTGTCCAATGCGGATGCCGATGTACTTACACAATTCAATACCCCAAAAATCAAATACAATCTCTCCTTTGGTAATTACACCATTAAGAAAGTATTTGGATTCAATCTGACTTATCGCTGGCAGGAAAGTTATTATTACCAATCATCTTTTGTTTCAGGAAACACCGCAGCGTTCGGAGTGCTCGATGCTCAGATCAGTATGAAGCTCCCGAAAATGAATAACAGCATGATCAAGATCGGGGCAAGTAACATCCTAAATCATTATTATACAGACGCGGTTGGAAATCCCCAGGTAGGAGGATTGTATTATGTGAGTCTGGGGTATAATGTCTTCTAGTATAAGAGTATAAGAGTATAGGAGTGTAGAACACAAAACTCTTATATTCCTATACTCTTATACTCTTATACTTGCTTCAGACATTAAACCGAAAGTGCATGACATCTCCGTCTTTGACGAGATAATCTTTTCCTTCAATCCTAAGTTTACCAGCCTCACGGCATGCAGCTTCGGATTTATATTTTATGAAATCATCATAAGAAATTACTTCGGCTTTGATAAATCCTTTTTCAAAATCAGTATGAATTACAGAAGCTGCTTGGGGAGCTTTCCATCCTGCATGAATTGTCCATGCTCTGACTTCCTGAACTCCTGCTGTGAAATAAGTCAGTAGTTCGAGCAGTGTATAGGTGGAACGGATCAGTTTGTTCAGCGCTGGTTCCTTCATATGATATTCTTCCATAAACATTGCCTTATCATCTGCATTGTCCAGTTCCGCAATCTGCTGCTCAATGGAATTATTCATCACAATGATTTGTGCATGTTCCGCGTCGGCCGCTTTTTTCAATGCTTCAGAAAAGCGATTTCCGGTATGCATAGATGCCTCATCCACATTCGCAACATATAAGACCGGTTTATCCGTTAGCAGAAAAAGATCTGCAATCGCAGTCCTCTCATTTTTGTCAAGGTTCAGTTCACGAATATTTTTTCCTTTTTCGAGATGCGCTTTGCAGCGTTTCAATATTTCAAACTCGGCTTTCTGTTTCGGATCGGCGGTTCTTAACAGTTTTTCCGCTTTCTGGTATTTTCTTTCTACACCATCCAGATCCTTCAGCTGCAGTTCGGTATCAATAATTTCCTTATCGCTTACCGGATTGATGGCGCCTTCATCACGCAGGATATTTTCATCTTCAAAACAACGGATTACGTGAACGATGGCGTCCACTTCGCGTATATTGGCAAGGAATTTATTACCCAGTCCCTCACCTTTGCTGGCACCTTTTACAAGGCCTGCAATATCAACAATTTCAATCTGAGTCGGTACGATCCGGTTTGGATTAACGAGTTCTGCCAGTTTATTTAGTCGCTGGTCGGGAACATCTACCAGACCAATATTGGGTTCAATTGTGCAAAACCTGTAATTGCTGGCCTGGGCCTTTGCACTGGTGCTAACCGCATTAAACAACGTGGATTTTCCAACATTTGGTAATCCGACGATGCCTGCCTTTAAAGCCATGGGGTTCAATTTTTAAATTCTAAATTCTATTTGTTTTTGCGCCCGCAAAGATAGAAGTATTTGAGAGATCGTTATTTATTTACTTATATTCAACCCATAATATAAGTATGGCCCTCAATCTGCTTTGGATCATTTTTTTCCTGTTGGCTTTTATAACGGCCCTTGTTCGTTTGATTTTTTTTGGTGACACTGAAATTTTCAAAACGATGATAGACGGGGTCTTTGATTCAGCCGGTTCAAGTGTGCAGATTGCCATTGGATTGATCGGCGTAATGGCTCTGTTCCTTGGTTTTATGAATGTAGGAGAGAAAGCAGGCGCAGTAAATTTTCTTTCACGTATTATAGGCCCATTTTTTAACAAACTTTTTCCGGAAATACCAAAAAACCATCCCTCTATGGGTCATATGGTCATGAATTTTTCTGCCAATCTTCTTGGATTGGATAATGCGGCCACACCATTTGGATTGAAAGCCATGCAAAGCCTGCAGGAACTTAATCCAAACAAGAACACCGCTTCCAATGCCCAGATTATGTTCATGGTATTACATGCATCAGGACTAACGATTATTCCTGTAAGTATCATCGCACAACGGGCCATTCTGAAATCAAATGATCCGACCAGCATTTTTATTCCCTGTATGATTGTCACTTTTGTAGCCACAGTGGTAGCACTAGTTGTAGTGGCCATCAAGCAAAAAATAAATTTATTTCAACCGGTCATCATTGTGTGGGTAGTAGGAATTTCTATACTGATTGGCGCTCTTGTTTATTTTCTACGCATACATAGCAGTTATATAGATCCGTTTTCAAAAATATTCAGTAATGGACTCATCATTTTGCTATTTGTAATATTTATAATCGGTGGGCTGGTTCGACGCGTCAACGTATATGAATCATTTATAGAAGGTGCCAAACAGGGTTTTCAGGTCGCAGTAACCGTAATTCCGTACCTGGTAGCCATGCTGGTTGCCATCAGTGTGATTCGTAGTTGCGGAATCCTGGATTTTATAGTGGGCGGACTCGGTTCTTTTTTTCATCTTTTGGGAATAAATACAGATTTTGTTCCGGCTTTACCAACAGCATTAATGCGTCCCCTCAGCGGCGCGGCAGGTCGTGGTATGATGATCTCGACTATGACACAATATGGTCCTGACTCGTTTGTCGGAAAACTTTCGTGCATTTTTCAGGGAACGACTGATTCAACCTTTTATATTGTAGCTCTGTATTTCGGTTCTGTAGGGATCAGCAAGGTGCGCTATACCATTCCCGTTTCACTGCTGGCAGATTTTTCAGCGATTGTTACGGCGATACTCATATCGTATATTTTCTTTCTTCACTGATAGTTGACTGATGACAGTTGACTGTATTTAGTTGCGAATTTGATCTTGGTATCGGTTATCCGTCAACGGTCAACCGTCAACCAAAATCAGTTTTCAAACAACTCATACTTAGTCTTCGGCC
This sequence comes from uncultured Bacteroidota bacterium, assembly GCA_963730425.1. Taxonomy (GTDB): domain Bacteria; phylum Bacteroidota; class Bacteroidia; order Chitinophagales; family Chitinophagaceae; genus Puia. The sequence continues at coordinate 403,166 of CAVSRV010000001.1, forward strand.
TCCTGTCTTCCAGCCACTTAAAATTCCTAAGTCTCATTTCATCGATGTTCACTTTCTTTATCGGATACATGATCCCATCTGCGTCCTGGCGAAGTACCACTTTATTCAATTGTTTGTTGAGAAAAATCATATCGATGATGTCTGCCTTATTCACCCGGTTCACGCCCACCAGGGCCATACTGTCATCTTTGACATAATAAACTGCTTCAGCGCTCCCTTTTGACCGCATATAATCGATCACGCCGTTTTTAAAATACCCGTTCAGTGTATTTCCTTTTATCTGGTTATACATATTTGTATAACTTTTCCCAACCACCAAACTATTTTCAAAAACATAAAGCCGGTCTGGTTTCTTATTTTTTGTATACAAAAACATGGTATCACCCGTGATCTGATATCCTCCGGCCCAGGCAACAGGATTTATAAACAAGCGGAAAATTGAATCCAGACCTGAATAATATACACTGTCGGCTACAGCCTGGAGAGAATCAGAAAATATTCTTACATGATGATAAATCTGCAAGTAGCGCAGACTGCTGTCATTTGGATTTTTTGCGGTTCGAACAATTTCCATTCCCTGTACTGAATCGGGAGTTTTTAACACTGAATCAGGGATTGGAGCTGAATACACTGTGTCGCCGGTTATATAGATCGAATCCTGATCCTGCTTTAAAATAATAATAGGCTTTACAGTTGCCAGGAAAGTATTTGCTTTTTTATTAGCAATCATCAGATTGGAAATCAAGGTCAGATTCTGAACAGTATCCTTGAAAACGGCATTTCCCCTGGCCGTGCTGATCCCTGTACTATCATCAAATTCTATACTATCAGCAATGATGGTTTCTTCTTTATCAGTAATAGTAGCCCGTTTGGTAAAATGAGCACGATGATTTTTCATGTCATAAAATCCATCGCGGGTAATTATCGTACGACCGCTGCTATCCCGTATAAATGTATTGGTAATAAATGTGGCCATTTGCCGGTCGGAATTATAAAGAAGGGAATCGGCGGAAAGCTCATAAGCCGGATCTTTCAATACAACATCCTTCTTGAAATATACATCCTTTGATTCAGCATAATAAGTGCCCTCCTTGCTCGTGACTGTCGTACTTTTATTAACAACTTTACCACCATTATAGTAATCGCCGATATGTAAATTCATATCGTAGTGCAATTCTTCAGTAGTAAGCGTACCCTGGCCATCTTTAAGTACCACATTTTTCTGGAATATAATATTCTTGGTATCGACAAAATACTTCATGTAATCAGAATATATATCTGTGGAATCTTTGTCGTTAATATGCACATGACCAAAGGCTTCAATGAAGTTATCCTTGTGATTCATGGCAAGGCTGTCTGTATAAAAAAATGTTTTCTCGCTTTGCAGTTTAACATTACCGTAGAGTGACTGGATAGCGACGGAGTCCTTATGGAAATCACGCAGCGTATCGGAATGCCAGATATATACGTTGTGTATGCTGTCGCTTGTCTTTGACTTGAAAGGTACAGCGACCTGTGCAAGTGAATGAAATCCCGATAAACAAAATATCAGGATATTCAGTAAAAGAACCGGTTTTTTCATCACTTGCTGTTTGGCGGATTGGCAGTGGAATCATTCATGGGAGCCGTCAGAGGGCCTTTTTTATCTTTGCTTCCAAAAACTGAAATATTTACATATCGTTTAGGATGCATGCGAAGATCGTCCAGTAAAATATTTAGACTACGTAAAGTATTGTCCAGATTCAGATACAATTTTTTATCATTTAACAACAAGCCCATTGTTCCATTGGTGCTGTTTACTTTATTAATAGCGTCTTTTAACGAGTTCATGGCTCCCTGTACACTTTGCAGGGTCTCATCTATTTTTGCATTGGCCAGTTTGCCGGTTGTTTTTTCCAGATTGTCAAGGGTTCCGCTTATCCGCTGGTTATTGCTTGCGAGATTATTAGTAAAACTATCTAAATGCACCATGGAACGAGCCAGGGAGCCGGTCCGGTCATTCAGCATTATCTGAAGTGAAGCAGATGACTTTGCGAGATTACTGATTATGGCTGAGAAATTATTTTTCACTCCCGGGTCGAACAGGCCTCCAACGACACGTATAAGTGAATCCAGGGAACCGAGTGTGTTGTTAAGATTTCTCATTACAGGACTCAGACTGCGTTGAACCTCTGATAAGATACCAGATTTATCAATGGTCATTATGGTATCGCCATCTGCGATAAAATCAGCGGCATCCCCTTTCTGAATAGTAATTGTGGAGGAATTGATAAGTCCGGCCTCGATGGCGGCAACCGAATTTTTTGGAATATCCACATCTTTTTTCATACTGATGGTCACGATGATACCATTAATGGCTTTGTCCGTTGCCCGAATGGCATACACGCTGCCTACATCAAGTCCCTTGATGCTGACTGAATTTGAAAGTTCCAATCCATTTACACTATTGAATATGGCATAAATTTTCTTACGATGTTCAAAGAGATCCTTGCCTTTCAGGAAGTTAAACCCAAGAATAAGCATTAACATAGCCACAGATGCCAGTGCGCCAATTTTTGTTTCGTTTGTAATTTTCATGCTCGATTTTGTTTTGAATTCCCTGCTGCCGGCATCTATATATGAATTACAAACCTAAGGAAAAAGTTCATTCCCTGTCCTTACACGATTATCCCTTATTTAACTGTCGAATCAGGTTGGGCAGAACCCAAATTTGAAGTTGCACCTTCCACCTGATTCTTATACCGATCCAGCGCATCTATGATATTCTGAACTACTTCAGCCTGACCTTTATCGCTATTCAGGTATTCTTCTTCTTCTTTATTAGTGAGGAAGCCAACTTCGATCAGCACGCTGGGCATACCCGTCGCCTGCAACACCTGAATACCCTTATCCCTTTGTTTAACGCCATAACTTTGTCTGCCTGCAGCGGCAAAAGATTCTTCTACCATGGTAGCGAACAGAGCACTATTGTCAAAATATTTTTTCTCATATAAAACTGCACGCATGCGGGCTTCGGGAGAACTGAGGTCAAATGCTTCCTCTGCTACAGCTGCACTGTCTGTAACATCCTCACCACTCTCTTCCCGCTCATTGATAGCGTCATTCTTATTTTCCTGTTTGCTGGCTTTCCATATGTAAGTTTCCGTTCCGACCCTGGTATTCTTTACCCAATAAGATTCATATATCGGTGCATTGATCCATTTTTTATGTTTCTTGGCACCTTTACCTACGTATACCAGCTTTTTCTTATGACCAATTACTCTTTTTTCGTAATAGCCGCCCGGTGGATGTGGTGTGGCGTTGCAATGAATGCTAATAAATAAATCTCCCTTTGCCTGGTTGGCGATCTGGGCGCGACCATGCAAATCATCGTGCAGATTGGTCGCATTGTTCACGCAGGCATCGGTCGTTCTGGTATATACAACTTTTGTATTGGTGAAATTGGTTTTGATGGCCTCTCCCAACTTAAGTGAAATTTCGAGTGTAACATCTTTTTCAGCAGAGGTAAGCCCATGTGTTCCCGGATCGCATGGACTATGGCCCGGATCAATAACAATCGTACGGAGTTTTATTGCCGAAGGACTATGACCGTTATAAAAAGATGAAAAAATGAAAAAAATGAAAGTGGAAATGATCCCGCCTAAAAATACTCTCACCATACTTTTCTTTTTGACTGTCAAGATGTTAATCTTCACAATTTCTTAGATAGGATACTCCTATTTTTGTACCATTGTATTGTATGAATAACGGGTGCAAAATTAGTTTAAAATACCTTTCCACGCTGATTTTAACCCTGCTATTCTTTTGTATAACTGTTAACAGTTCAGCTCGTTATTATCTGAATCATGGACGTCCTGTAACAGTTATTCAGGATACTATTCCGACAAAAAACTTCCCTGGGATTAAAGATACTGTTATAGTAGATTCGGCTGCACTGGATACGCTTCCCTTTCATTCAGACACTGTCAGACAACGGGTAGATACGGTCCACCTGAATGTTTCAAAGGATACGCTGGATGCCCCAATCGCCTATAGTGCTCAGGATTCAGTAGTGCTCGATATGCCTACTAAGAATATCACCCTGTACAACAAGGCGACTACAAAATATAAGGACATAGATCTGGCAGCTTATAATATACGGATGGACCAGCCCAACAACCTTCTTCTCGCCACATTTTCACGTGATACGTCGGGCGAAATGATTGGACGACCAAAAATGACGCAGGCCGGAACAAAGATGGAATCCGATTCTATGGTGTTCAATATGAAAACACAGAAGGGGATTACCATAAATACTTTCACACAAAGTGGCGAAATGTATGTAATGGGGGAGAAGATGAAAAAAATATCCAGGGACGATTATTTTGCTTTCCATGGACGATTTACCACCTGTAATCTGGATACGCCACATTTTGCCTTCCGTACTAACAAAATGAAACTAATCAATAAAGAAATGGCCATAACTGGTCCTGTTCATCCTGAATTTGAAGGCGTGCCGATACCGATTTATATACCTTTTGGATATTTCCCGATCTCTGCTGGCAGACATTCGGGTTTTCTTGCACCAACTTTTGATGTGAGCTCACAATATGGGCTTGGTCTTGACGGGATCGGATATTATAAAGTCCTGAGCGATAACTTAGATTTTGCTATCACGGCCAATATATATTCGTACGGTGGATATAATATTTACTTTAAACCCGAATATAAGGTCAGGTACCGGTATACCGGCCATATGTTCTTTGCTTATCAGAACACCAGGACCCTAAGTAATACAGGAGAATCTGCCTACGATGAAAATAAGACCTATAATTTTCAGTGGGCGCATACTGTAGACAGTAAGGCTCATCCCGGACAGAACTTTTCGGCAAGTGTAAATCTGATGTCTGCGAAATACAATAATTACAATCTCACTAATCCCACAGCAGTATATAACAATTCAATCAATTCGTCCATTGCATTCTCAAAAACTTTTTCGGATGGCAAATATAACCTGACCGTAAATGGAAATCACAGTCAGAACAATCTGAATGGCCTCGTAAATATCAATGCCCCTTCCGTTGGATTTACAGCTATAACCATTTATCCCTTCGCCCCCAAGGATTTCGTAGGTACACCAAAATGGTATTATAAACTTGGTATTGGCCTGAGTTCCAATATTACAGGAAACACAAGTTTTTATGATTCGCTGTCAAGTTTTCATCATATCCTCGATACTTTCAAATACGGTGCGCAGAACAATGTTCCGATAACCCTTTCCCTTCCTCCTTTGGGATTTTTGCAGGTAACACCGGGTGTTAGTTTTCAGAACAGGATTTTCAGTAATAAATATGATTATGCGTGGAATCCTTATTTACAGAAGCTTGACACGAGTTCGACGAAAGGTATTTACTTTGCAAACTCAGTTGCTTTCTCATTAAGTTTGAGCACGGCAATATTTGGAACCTTTCAAAATTTCGGGAAAAATAGCAGGGTCCTTGGGATCCGGCATACCGTACGACCGACCATCAGCTTTAGTTATTCGCCTGATCTCTCTAAAAGTTATTACACTCCTCCCGTTCAATACACAAAAGAAGGGAATTTTCAACCAATCAATCAGTTCACTGGAAATGTTTATAGCGCATTTACACCCGGTGCATTTGGAGGAATCAATTTTGGTATAGATAATAATATTGAGATGAAGGTCAAATCGAAAACCGATACAACCACAGGAGCGAATGAAAAAGTAAAATTGATTGATGGCTTCGGTTTTAATGGCAGTTATAATTATCTCGCGGATTCTTTTAAACTAAGCCCCATATATTTTTACCTGAGAAGCACTCTATTTAAACAGATAAATATTTCTGCTTCCACTACATTAAATCCCTACCAGCACGACAGTTTGGGCATTAATATTAATAAATATGCCTGGGAAGGAAATGGCTTCAATCTCGGGCAAATTATTGGTGGAAATATTGCCATATCCACTTCCTTCAAAAGCAAACCCAAGGATCCAAAAAAAGCGGAGGAGGATAAAAAAAATCTGGAAGAAAATCAGATTCCCATGACCATCGATGAGCAACAGGCTCAATTGGATTATATCAGACAAAATCCGGGTGAATTTGTTGACTTCAATATTTCATGGTCGGTTAATATTTCTTATTCATTTAGTTTCAGTAATACTTTTGTCGTAAATAAATACGAAACACAGATCAATTCAGCGTTAATATTAAATGGAGATTTCAATCTTACGGAAAAATGGAAAATGGGATTTAATTGTTATTATGACGTAAAGAATCTGAAGATGCAAAGTCTGACCACATTTCTTTCAAGGGATATGCATTGCTGGCAGTTAGCCATAAATGTTACACCGGTGGGTCCCTGGCGCTCATTCAATATTACGATCAATCCCAAGTCAAGCATATTAAGGGATCTTCATATTAACCGTACACGCACTTTTTACTGATGCCGGATGATATAATTTTTCATCAGATCGAACACTCTTAATTTAAGATGTTCCACTGTTTCATCTGGAATTACTTCTACTTCAGGTAAAAAATGCATATAAAGTCTTACGGGCAATAGGAAAAAGCCTTTATCAGGCGGATTAGCCTTCCTGCTATTAAAAATGATCATGGGGATGATGGAATTTCCATTAGTAACGGCGAGCCTGAAAGCACCATCATGAAAAGGCTTAATGGGTTCGGCTGAAGTATTTCTTGTTCCTTCAGGATAGATACACATATGAAGACCCATATCCAATACTTCTTTCATTTTAATAAAACTATCGCGCCTGCTTTTTTCATTTTTCCGGTCAACCAGAATACTCCCTGTTTTATAGATTAGTCCGAAAAGGGGAATTTTTGCCATCTCCGCTTTCGCGATCGTTTTATTTCCACCTGGAATACCCGGAGAGGAAACAGGTACGTCGATCAGGGCATTGTGGTTACAAACCACGATATATGTTTTACCATTTTTGAAATATTCGCGACCCTGAATTTTCAAAGGGCAGCCGACCAGTCCTAGAAAAACATCCATCCAGGTTCTTGAATAGAGTATAAACCTCCGTGTTTTTTTTGGTTCCTTTTGAAAGTAGATGAAGAGGAAAAATGGAATAAGAAATATCAGCATAGTGGTTATAAAGACCAGTCCTCCCCAGACGGCCCAAAACCTTCCGAATATATTTTTTAAGCTACGCATGATCATTGAATTTTTGGGTCAAAGTTTCCAGTCAACCGGATCGAATCCGTTTTTCATGAGGTTAATATTGGACTTTGAAAAATGCCTGCAACCGAAAAATCCTTTGTCTGCCGAAAAAGGTGAAGGATGAGCAGCTTTCAGAACAAGGTGTTTGGATTCATCGATCAGGCCCTGTTTCTCCTGGGCAAATTTTCCCCATAACAGGAATACCAGATTCTTTTTCAGGTTTGACAACTTTTGAATCACGGTGTCCGTGAATTCGCCCCATCCAATTTGGGAATGACTCATCGGTAAACCCGCTTCCACAGTCAGGTAGGCATTCAGAAGTAGTACACCCTGTGCAGCCCAGGGCGTAAGATTACCAGTGTGTGGAATTTGCATTCCCGTATCTGTATGCAATTCTTTGAATATATTCATGAGTGAAGGCGGCGGTCTGATGCCATCGGGCACAGAAAAACTGAGTCCATGTGCCTGACCAGGCCCATGATAAGGATCCTGGCCAAGCAAAACTAATTTTGTTTTTTCAAAGGGACTTGATTCGAAGGCATTGAAAATCTGACTACCGGGCGGATAAATTGTTTTGCCGATATTTTTTTCCGTTTTAAGAAAATGAACGATTTGTAGAAAATATGGTTTATTGAATTCGGATTCCAGGACTTTTTTCCAGCTGGCTTCTATCTGAACGTTCATAAAACGAAGATAAAGCGTTATACATTAAGTAAATGGTAAATGGTAAATGGTATATGGTTGATGGATGCAGGCCATAAACCATATACATACCATATACCATAAACCATAATCCTGTCTCAGGCTTTAAGCTTTAAATAACTATATTTAAAATAAAAACAAATGGTAAACACTGATATCGAACTCATGCCATATCTTCAATTCCAGGGTGATTGTGAAGAGGCTCTCAATTTTTATAAGGATATATTAAATGGGCAGATTGAAATTGCGTCACGTTACGATAATCCCGCGATGAACGTGCCGGAGGATTTTAAAAATAAAATCCTGCACGCACGCTTTACTTTCGGGAGATATACAATATTTGCAAGTGATGTGATGCCCAAAAAAATGAATGAATCGATTCTTGCGAATATATCCATGTCGCTCGGTTTTCATGATGAAAAAGCTGCGCAGAATGTTTTCGACCGGTTGAGTCAGGGAGGGGAAATTAATATTCCCTTTAAAAAGCAATTCTGGGGCGACTGGCATGGCAATTTCTCAGATCGGTTTGGGATACGCTGGATGATAAATTATTCTGAGAAATAGTTTAACCGGAGAGATTTTGGATAGCAGTAATTTATCGCCGAATAGTGAACCATTTATATTTCAAATAGCTGATGAAAAAGTTTAGTCTTATTTTCCCGGGATTGTTTCTTCTGTCCACATCTGTTTTGTTCAGTCAGTCTTCAACTATCATCCTGCATTTTGCGGACGCCAAAACGGTGATCAGTAAAAATATTTACGGGCACTTTGCGGAACATTTGGGGCACTGCATTTACGATGGACTTTATGTTGGAGATTCCAGCCAGGTAATTCCTAATACAGAAGGTGTACGCAATGATATTATTGCTGCATTGAAAAAACTTAAAGTGCCTGTACTGCGGTGGCCGGGCGGATGCTTTGCAGATACGTACCACTGGAAGGACGGAGTAGGTCCTAAAAAAGAACGTCCGACAATGATCAATAAATGGTGGGGCGGAGTTACGGAAGATAACAGTTTCGGGACACATGATTTTTTGAACATGTGCGAAAGAATCGGTGCTGACCCTTACCTGGCTGGAAATGTTGGCAGCGGGACGGTTCAGGAATTATCACAATGGGTTCAATATGTAAATGGCGAAGGAGTAAGCCCGATGTCTTCATGGCGAAAGTCAAACGGACGTGATAAACCATGGCATGTCAGATTTTTTGGGGTTGGAAACGAAGCCTGGGGTTGTGGTGGAAATATGTCGGCGGAATTTTATAGCAATATTTACCGGCAATATGCTACGTTTATGACAGACTGGAATAATACTGATCATCTTTTTCGTGTTGCATCAGGTGCTAACGCAGATGATTATCACTGGACGGAAGTAATGATGCGTGATGTTCCCAAAGGTTTACTTGAGGCCGTCTCCCTGCATTATTATTCCGTAATCAACTGGAACGCAAAAGGTCCTGCTGCCGACTTCAGCCGTCAGCAATATTTTTCTACCATGAAGCAGGCCCTTCGCATGGAAGAGTTGGTAACGAAACACGAGGCGATCATGGACAAATACGATCCTCAAAAAAAACTGGCCCTGGTTGTGGATGAATGGGGCGGATGGTACGATGTCGACCCCGGCACAAATCCCTCTTTCCTTTATCAACAGAATACCATGCGGGATGCGATGCTGGCAGGAGTAACGCTGAATATTTTCAATAACCATTGTGACCGGGTAAGAATGGCCAATCTCGCACAGTTGGTAAATGTGTTGCAATCCGTAATTCTAACTAATAAACAGAAAATTATTCTGACTCCCACATATCACGTAATGGAGATGTATAATGTTCACCAGGAAGCCGTGATGATTCCTGTAAGTCTGTCGAATTTATATTATGTGGAAGGCAATGACAGTCTGCCTGCAATTTCTGTTTCAGCATCCAGAGACAATCAGGGTACCACACATATATCGCTGGTGAATATTGATCCGGGAAAAACAAATCTTATTCGTATTCAATTGCAGGGATCTACTTTGAAACTCGGTAATTGCCGAATATTGCAATCTGCCAGAATACAGGACCATAATAGTTTTGATGACCCGGATAAGATATCGCCTCAAACATTCCTTGGTGCAACATTAAAAAATAATGAGTTGAATGTATCCATGCCTCCCGCTTCTGTAGTCGTGTTAACGCTATTACAATGAAATGTGTTCTCACAGTCATATCAGCATGTGTTATAACGATCGGTAATTTAGCTTTCGGAGGCTCACCACAACGCTTATTAAGTCCGGACAAAAAGATTCTTTATGAATTTGAAATCCGAAAAGGTATGCCGGGATATAGTGTATCATATCTGGGCAGGAAACTCATCGATTTTTCTGTGATTAACCTGGTGTTCAGAGAAGACTCGATTATTCAGGGAGTCAGGTTGTTAAAAACTATCCGCCTCGATTCGTCTGAAAAATATATTCTGATGACGGGCAGGTCAGATTCTGTAAATGATCCATTTCATCAGATATCTCTGTTTCTTGAAGAAATTGAACCCCGCCGGCGACAGCTGATTATTGAAGTGCGCGCATTTAACGACGGAATAGCATTTCGCTATAGGTTTCCAAAAACGACAGTAGATTCTTTGTATATCGTGAAGGAACTTTCCGGTTTTAAGGTTGCAGGAAATCCCAAAGTGCACGCACTGGTTTTTGGAGATTACCACAGTTCTCATGAAGGATTTTATCAGCATCGATTTTATCTGGATTTGCCGGAAGACAGCCTTATAGACATGCCCATGCTTTTAGAGTATCCAGACAGTATGTATATGTCGATTACCGAGGCCGCATTGCTGGATTACGCAGGCATGTATCTGGTTAAAACAAAATCCGGTCTTGTTTCTAATCTTTCTCCGCTTCCCACAAAAACAGATTGTTCTGTGATCGCTGCCTTGCCGCATGAAAGTCCGTGGCGGGTAATATTAATCAGTAATCGACCCGGAAGATTTCTGGAAACGAATATGATCACAGACCTCGCGCCTCCCAACAGGATCAATGACTGGTCCTGGATAAAGCCTGGCAAAACCACATTCCCCTGGTGGAATGGAAACGTGACGACAGATACCCTGAATGCTCCCGGAAATAATTTTGTAACACAACAATATTATATAGATTTCTGTGCAAGAAATAATATTGAATATCATTCCGTAGTTGAATATGGCTTACATCAATGGTATCAGGACGATGGAATCAGTTTCATGCCTGGACCAAACAGCAACGTACTAAAGCCCGTCCCTGGCCTTGATATGAAACAGGTTTGCGACTATGCTCATAGTAAAGGAGTCGGCGTGCGGGTTTGGGTTCACTGGAAAGCACTTTATCCTAAATTGGACAGTGCATTTGCTTTATTTGAACAATGGGGATTGTCCGGACTGATGGTGGATTACATGGACCGGGATGATCAGGAAATGGTAAATATTCAATCTGAAATTTTACAAAAAGCAGCCGAACATCATTTACATATTCAATTTCATGGTGCTTATAAACCAACCGGCCTCAGTCGCACTTATCCAAATGAATTCACCAGGGAAGGAGCATTAAACTATGAACATGACAAATGGAATCCAAATGGAGTTCCGCCAGACCATGACCTCGATATCGCTTTTACCCGCTTAATTGCCGGAAGTACTGACTACCACCTGGGAGGCTTTCGTGCTGTAACGCCTAAAAAATTCCATGCACAATATACCAGACCCCTTGTACTGGGAACAAGATCCCATATGCTAGCAATGTATGTTGTTCTGGAAAACGCAAATGCTATGGTTTGTGATTACCCGGAAGCTTATGAAAATCAACCAGGATTTGATTTTATTAAAGAGGTGCCCACGACATGGGATGAAACAAAGGTATTGAGTGCAGAGCCAGATCGATTTATTGTAGTCGCCAGGAGAAAAAATAAAATCTGGTGGGTTGGTGGCATAAATGGTAATGAGGAAAGGACTTTGAAGGTGCCTTTTAACTGGTTAAAATACGGCGAATGGAAATTAACCCTTTATCAGGATGATTTAAAAACTCCATTGAATCCAAACGGTATTTCAATCAAATCTTTTACTATAAATATTGCAGAGGATGCAAGGAGAAATATTATAGAATTGTCTGATATTTTCAAAATCCCTATGGCGGAGGGTGGTGGATTTACGATGAAACTGGAGAAACAATAATTCAGGCAGATAATTTGCGGGATTTTTTCAGGATCTTAATGCGACGGGTCCCGTTTGACATAACTTTTTCAGAATTCAAGTGATGAAAGTATTTATTACCAGAAAAATTCCCGACCTGGGTTTACAGTATCTGCGGGATGCAGGAATAGCTTTTACGGAATGGACAACAAAAAGGGATCTGAAACCTCAGGAATTAGTGGAACATTGCCAAAATTTTGACGCTCTGCTTAGCGCTGGAAGCAACCGCATTGACAGGAATTTTCTTCAGGCAGCATCACATCTGAAAGTTATTAGTTTGCACAGTGCAGGATTTGACAACGTGGATATTGCTGCTGCCACAGAATTAAAAATACCGATCGGAAATACACCGGGTGTTTTAAGTAATGCAACAGCTGATACCGCATTTCTGTTATTATTGGCTACTTCGCGAAAGGCTTTTTATATGCATAAGACCATACAAAAAGGAGGCTGGGGTTTTTTTGAGCCTACAGCAAACCTGGGCATTGAAATTCGTGGCAAAACCCTGGGCGTATTTGGTCTTGGCAAGATTGGTTTTGAATTGGCCAAGAGATGTGCCTATGCATTCAATATGAAAATCATTTATCATAACCGTGGTCATCATGAAGAGGCGGAAAAAGAATTAAACGCAACCTGGGTTTCTTTTAGCGAGTTATTGCAAAAGAGTGACGTTTTATCCGTTAATACTGCACTTACTCCCGAAACGAAAGGGAAGTTCAATAAAGAAGTTTTTGCGTGTATGAAGCGGGATGCTATATTTATTAATGCTGCTCGTGGCGCAATTCATAATGAAGATGACCTGACGGAAGCGTTGGAGAAAGGATTAATCTGGGGAGCCGGGCTTGACGTAACCAATCCTGAACCAATGAGGCCGGATCATCCTCTGCTTTCTTTGCCGAATGTATCTGTACTGCCCCATATAGGTTCAGCAACGCAGGAGACCCGCGCAGCAATGTCATTGATTGCTGCTAAAAATACTGTTGCCGGACTAAGAGGTGAACGACTTCCATTCGTAGTGAATCCCGAAGTATATTCATAAAGGCTGGTGCAATTGAGAGTATGGAAGTATCAGAACTAAACTGTCATCTGTCAACCCGCTGTTTTAGTCTTATCATGTGGTTTCAGATTAAAATTACGCGAAATATTGAATCCAAAATAAATATATCCTTTTCCCCAGGTACCCGAAGTTTGACCGATATATTGTGATTCAACCATACTTTCCGAATTGGTAAATACTAGCTGAAATACGTGACCTCCTGTTTCGATATCCCATCCTAGTGAGAATGAATTTGTTCGCGGTGGACCGTCTTGATTTAATTGTGAATTCAGTTGATTTGGAAATAAATAATCATATTCCGCAGTGATTGCCATACGCTTGGTGATCTTCATTCTGGCTCCCGCGCAAAGAGCAAATACATTGTTTTGATCGTTATTCGAATCAACCATATTGTAGTGAATGAATGTAGGTGTAAGCTCCATTGAGAACTTACTATTGAATTTTCTGGCTATCAATACTTGTACAGTATAATTAAACCTGTATTCATTTTTTAAAATAGAGTCCTCTTCCTTCGTATCAAAGTGCAATGTATAATAGTCTGACGTACCTAACAAACTCACGGATACAGGCATTTTAGTAGAATTGTCGGTCTGTCTTAGTAATTTATATTTAATATAGCCGTCAAAGGTCTTGAGATTCGTACTTCTACCGATTCCGACAGAAACCCGGTCGCTGATTCCGTAATCAAAGCCCAGGCGGAATGTTGCAAAATCCAATCCGAATAAATTATAAGCTCCGCTATTTACAGTGCCAAATCGATGTTGAATTTCAAAATTCAAAGAACCCGCCGCCGGCGCCTCGATGGTTTTCATATTCACGATATACAGTGCTTTAAAAGTCCCCGTAACATATCCTGACTTTTGATTAAGAGACAAAGAATCACTAATCGACCTAAGCAGACTGTCCTGCGCCAATCCTTTGCCACAGGAAATAAGAAAGAAAATGCTTAAATAAAACTTAACGGCTTTCATATTAATTATTTTGAAATTGTCCAGTCTATTTGAACCTTCACATCGATTACACTGGCAATCTTATCTCTGACGATGCTTGGGATGCTGATATTAAAATCTTCTGGCCTTAACTTAAAAACAGAAGTCCCTTTAATATGACCCTTGTTAACTTCCAGTTGGGCTGTGGTCTCCATAGCCTTGCTCACCCCATGCAGATTTAATTCCCCCTTTATGACTACTTCGTACGTCCCATCTTTATTCAGATCCATTTCACCGGAACAAATACCTGAAAATGTCGCTTTAGGATATTTATCGCTTTCGATATAGTTTTCATTAAAATGTTCCTGCATCAGTTCCTTTGTAAAAATAAATCCCTTCAGAAGGACCGCGAAAGCCATGTGATGGCTTACCGGATCCAAAACAGCATATACCTGATTATTTTCGGCTTTAATATCTTCCAGGGAAGTTTTTGAATAAAAACCGATAAACCCTGTCTTTGTCATGTAGTTCTGACAATGTCCATGAAGAAAAGAACATATTGCCGTTAAGAAAATGAAACAAAATCTAAGCTGCATAGTATTTGATTTAATTATCCTGCGCGCCACGATTTACCCAATCGACAATTTGATTGATCAGACAACTGTCCAGTTTAGGTTGCATGAATGGCATAAAAGGATCGTATCCGGGATCATGAGAAATCTTCCCTACCAGAGTACAAACTCTGCCTCCCGCGGTATCTATTGTAAAAGGATGCAGATTATTGTAACCTTCCAGAGCGTGTCCGCTTGCAGGATTAACTGCACTATGACATACATAACAATGAGCCTGTAGAATGGGAACCACGTCACTCGCATATTTCATATCCACCGTATCGCATCCCGGAGGTATCAACTCTTCTTTGCTGACACTTGTACAGGATGAAATGAAGAATAGCCAGAACAATGCAGTAAGGATTAATATAAAAGCGGGTTGTTTCATAATTTCGAATTATTTATGAGATGGGCGGAATATTATTTTTTTACAACACAATCAACCAGGTTCACGTCCATAAGAAAACCTGTGCATTTTCCTTTGATTGTAATAGAGTCTCCGGTACTATATTTTTCTCCGGGATCCAGGTCTTTTTTCAGAAAGCTGCAATTGACTCCACCATCAGATGAACCCTTTAGATTTAGGGAAATATAACTACCCGATTCATTTACAGACGATATACGTCCCGATACTTCAATCACTTTTCCTAACCATTTCTTATTGGCGTTATTTTCTGAATTGAGAAATTCATAGTATAAGTTTGGTGCAGAAAGAGTTGCTACTGCCCGCACACCTGACGCATTGAGATGAGGCATGGTCACTTTATAAATGCCCCATGCGGCCATAAGAAGCAAAATAATGCCGATGCCAAAAAAATATCTTTTGCGCATATTAAATATGTACGGTTTAGCATTAGCGGAATGAATGGGTAATTCCAAGATATAAGCCTGTACTGGAAATCGGTAAACTGCCAATACCAATGCCCTGTAAAGGTATTTTTACATAGGGCTCAATTCTGATTTTAGTTTTTCCACTAACAGCAAATTCATATCCGGCACTAAATTGAATAATGGAAAAGAAATAATTTGATGGACTATCAGAACTGAAAGGAGCAGGCCACTGAGAACTACTGTTGGCTACAAGTGCGGTATAATTTTGCTGCCTCATAAGATAGGAAGATAATCCCCCGCTTACAAAAAATCCATGACTGGCGCTGGATGCAAAATTATAACGAACAGATATAGGAATTTCAAACATATTGCAGTTACCATTTACATTTACTATATATGCAGATGGAGGTACATATAATTGATCTTTGCTAAAATATTTGCCCTCAGTATAGTAGTATTTTTTATCCCACAGCAGACCTGTTTCAACTGAAAAGTGCTTGTTAATACGATAGCCGACTATGGCTCCCAAACTATATCCAAGTTGTTCAACAGATTGAAGCTTTACAGTGCTGAGATCAGGGCCTGCGATGAAGCCAACGTAAAATCCTTTATTAATTTTTGTTTTTGCATTAGTTGCGGGTGAAACAATATTCACAGGGACGGACGCAGCAGTTGACAACGTTTTTCCTTTAACTGCGATGATTTCATCTGATTCTGAAACGGACAGGGATAGGGGTTTTTTTGCTAGTGTTTGCGCTAAAGAATTCTCATTATTTTCCGGATTTTCGGAGTAAGACTGGGTATTTACGGTTTCTGAAACAGCAACAGGCAAAGCTGTTGTTTTTAGATGTGTATCATTTTTATTACGGGTGGCTCCGGTTTTCATTAAATTTTCCGTGTTTCCATTCGCTGGATCTCCTGCGAGCTCAATGGGTCTATTTGACGCATGTACAGTTTCTTTCTGTGATTTACTGTTGAGTATTTCTTTTTCAATTACAGAATTTTTGGAAGTTGTTTCCGAACTTTTGTCAGACTTAACTGATTTAGATTTGTCGTTCGACCTGATTGAAGATTCTTCGGATACTCTTGCTGATTTGCTTTCTATGGTATTAGCTGTAGAAGAGCCAGCTTGTTTTTTAGATGATGAAAAATAAATAACCGAGCCAAGACCAATAGGTATAAGGAACAAAAGTAAAAGCCATCTGCGTTTATTCCTGGTAGATCTTTTATTAATACCATATGCAGCAGTTTGGTCTCCAAAACCTTCCTCATTGAGTCTGCCAAGAACGGCGTCCCAGTCCGACCCGGATGTTTTGAGCGGATAATGTTCGCCTGCTCTTTGAAACAGATCGTCCATATCGTTTTCTAAATGCTCCATGATTTCGATTCCTCCTTTTCTTTAATGATCTTTTGTAAAATTCCCCTTGCACGTGATAAATTTGATTTTGAAGTACCCACGGAAATACCCAGGGTATCGGCAATTTCAAAATGCGTGCAGCCATCGATTACAAACATGTTAAATACTATCCGGTACATTGGCGGAAGGCTCTTAACATAACTGATCAGTTCTTTATATAATAACAGCTGGTCTGCTTTTTGACTGTTATCCGGTTCTTCCCAAACATAATCCGGAATGCCTCCAATTTCCGGTGTCATATTATTTTTCCTAAGTTCATCAATTGACGTGTTGATAATAATCCGTTTCATCCATGCCATTAACAGTCTTTCAGGATAATCTTCTTCTTCATACCTGAATCTTTCCATATGGCGGAATACTTTTACAAATCCGTCGTTAGCGATATTCACCGCGATATCATATCTATATACATATCGAAAAGCAATCTTTAGTGCATAACCATAAAATCGCTCGTAGAGCATTTTTTGACTCCGCGGCTCCTGTTTTTTGCACCCCTCTATGATCTGTATAATATTATCCAAAGTTTTCTTTTCTCAAATTCAAAAACGTTTATTAAGGTGCCGAAGGGCTGGTAGCATTCATTATTGGCCAGATGCCAGGAGTTGGAACACTAATGGCCTTTGTATTACCACGCACCAGAGAATCTGCTCCAAATCGGTATACCGGCCAACCCTTAAAGGTAAGTTGCGTTTTGCCAAAAACCGAAATGGTACCCAACATGGACTTATTCAGTATGGAAGGAACATTTTGTGTTGTAGTCACTTGGACAATCGGGAAAACATTATCATTGCTAAAATCAGATTTTGTAAATGTATTGGAGTCTGCTTTGTCGAATGAAAATGAATATAAAGTGACTCCCCGGTCATCCGTAAGATATTGAGTGACTCCTATACCAGGTTTATATGCACTGTCATATTTTACCCCGTCATTACCAACAAGTTGAATATTAGAAAGCATGACGGTGTAATCGGGCTTAGCGACAAACCAGATATTTTCCAGTCCGTCTCCACCTATATTACCCGGGCTATCACCTGAATATGTATATAATGGATATCCTTTGTAGGCGGTCTGTTTAGAACCGTCAGAACGAGTAATGACTGAAAAATCGGATGCCGTAAGACCATTATCTAACGTCGGACCCGCAACGTATGAAACGGGCCAGGAAGTAAGGCAACTACCCGTGCAGGCAGAGGTACCATTCGCATCAAGTGAAAAGAAATATAAGGGGTTTCCGTTAGCATCAGCGAGATATGACCCAAAATGGGAATCTGTCTTTAATTGATAAGAATTGGCAATTGGAGTAACCGGAGGAGGTGTGGTGCTACCATATCCACCTGAACTTTTCGAACATGAATTGAGGCAGCCGGCAAGCATCAAAAGTAAAGCCGGCAATAATATATATTTAAATCGCATTTTTTGTGTTTTTGTAGTCTGAATTAATGAAAATAAGCGCTTAGTAGTGAGTACGATTTTTTGTAATGCGGGTTGCGTATAGTTCAAATTGACGAAAGTCAAGAATGTTAAAGAACTGTTTGATGTTGGATCAGTTTGATGCCTTTTATTTATTAAGTTTGACAACCCCAACCAACCTGAGTGCGCAGAACATGTATTTTTCTTTTGTTCTTCACTTTTTATAATTTCTGTTTTGCAAACGGAATTAGCGGGTCCGATTCCGATGCTGGCATCAATTGGATTACAGTCTGGCTAAGTTTTTTATTCGGAGTCTTATTTACCGTTCTGTTCAGGTTTTTGAATGGCAAGTCAAAAACATCTGATCAAAGAAGTGATGCCGGTCTTCCATTAGGCGGCTGGATAATTCTACTCGGCCTTACCCTGGTTGCAAGATTTATGTTGCAGGCCTATGCTCTGTTCAATGAACATTATTTTTTGAAATCAACCTGGGTCAGGCTGGAACATACGGGACGTATAAAACTTTATTTACTTTCCATTTTGGAATCATTCCTTGCTTTATTTTCGCTGACCAGCACAGGATTCCTGATATATTTGTTCTTAGGAAGAAGAGATATATTTCCAATCATGTTTATATATTACCTTACTTTTTTCCTTCTGGCTCATTTCATTTTATGGATCACATATAATAACACTGCGTTGCCGGCTGAATGGACCTTGGATCCGCATAAAATACTTATTCAATTCTTCGGGATGGTCTTATATGCTGTTATCTTTGGCTCGTATGTAAAGATGTCGGAACGGGTGAAGCACACTTTCGTGTATCCCCCGGGTTAGTAGATGGTGAATGGCGTATGGTTCATCAGAGTGCAGATAAATATTCTGCAAGTTTATTAATAGCAATGGCCGCCTGCTTAATTCCGGTTTCTGCTTCCGGAAAGTTTCTTTGTTCAATGGATTCACGTATTCCGGGCAAAGTTTTTACTGCGTAACCAGTATAATAACCCGGCGCATATAAAACATGTTTGTACCAGGGTCTTAGTGGCAACCCCTGATCCAGAAGGAGTGTCTGCTCCGCCCTGAACAACTGCTTGTTCAGGATAGCTTTTCGTTTTGCCATGACTCCATCGTTTTTCAACACTTCAAATGCATGTTCTGATGATTTATCCAAACCCGCCAGGGCATTTTCTAACGGAGAAAAATCGATATATGGAACTTCCTGCTTTACCGGATTTGGGAAAAAGGGCTTTGCAGTATCGGATGCAATAATTAAATACTTTTTTCGAATGATTTCATTATTGATGGAAGTTGTTTCGCGTAAATTTGAAATCAATGCCTGAAGCTCGGTGGAATAGGACTTTATTTCCCTATACAAAATTCTAAAATCAAAAGGAAGAACATCCGCGTCCAGCATGCGTAATGAGAGGTGGCCTGCAATTTTTGAAAGTGAAGCACAATAATAAAATCCCGGGTCTATAAACCTTATAAAGTTGTCGTAGGAATCGTATATCGAATGATAAGAACCGCCATTATCTTCGCCGGAAAATGCCAGATCAACAGAGGGAATTCCCAGGTGTTGAAGAAAAGGAGAAAAATCAGAACCTGTACCAAGTGCTTCCAAATGCAAACTTGTTTTATCCATGATCTCTTTTGCCATCAGAGGACTTGTTGCTGTAGCAATTCCATGGGCTTTTTGTCTTTCGTAAATACTGACACCTGTCTGAGGATCTGTTATATTTTTCGCAACCTCATCGACCGCCCCTTCCAGCGCATGGGAGCCCCCTGCTTTAAGAAAGCCTCTTCCATTTTCATCGGAATTAATATAAACTACTGTATTTTGTTGCAATAGTGCAGCATGGTCCTCGACCCATTCTGTTGATCCAACCAAAGCCGGTTCTTCACCATCCCAGGCGCAGTAGATAATTGTTCGTTTGGGTCTCCATCCGGATTTTACCAGTGTGCCAAGTGCTTTTGCTTCCTCCAGCATAGAGGCCTGGCCGCTAATTGGATCCATCGCGCCATTTACCCAAGCATCATGATGATTGCCCCTGATCACCCATTCATCAGAAAATTCAGACCCTTTCATCATGGCAATGACATCATAGCATGGAACCAGCTTCCAGTCAAACTGCAATTTCAAATGAACGATTGACTTTCCCGGACCTATATGATAAGTAATGGGCAATGCGCCTCGCCAGTTTTCAGGCGCTACCTGACCTGTGAGTGCTTCCAGCAACGGTTTCGCATCATGATAGCTTATTGGCAATACCGGAATTTTAAGCAGATTTGGAGCATCCTGATGTGATGCATATCTTTTCGCATCCTTGGTTGCTCCTATTCCTGGTGTCAGCGGGTCACCAGGATAAATTACCATATCCATCACGCTGCCTCGTTGTACTCCGAACTCATTTTTATAAGCACCTTTCGGATAAACGTCTCCCTGGTAGTATCCATCATCTTTCGGATCGGAGTAAATAATACAACCAATTGCCCCATGTTCCTGAGCGATTTTTGGCTTTATGCCACGCCAGCTTTGACCATATCTTGCAATCACAATTTTCCCTTTCACGTCAATTCCCATTTTGGCCAATTCCTCGTAGTCAGCATTTAAACCATAATTCACATAGACTAATTCTGAAGTTACATCGCCATCTGCACTCCAGGCATTATAGGTTGGAAGCTGGCCCGATTGACCACTGGTTGCGTCTTCTTTCAATGCGGGTTCCTTTAATAAAGCATGGTAAGTAAAAGGAACTGTCATTTCAAGTATCCTGATCTGCGGCTCGGGAAATAAGACCTGGTAAATATCCATGTGCGTATCGAAACCATAATCGCGGAATTTCTGCTGAATTTTTTCTGCCACAAGTTTACTGCCAGCCGAACCGAGGTTATGTGGTTCCGAGGAAAGATCCCGGATAGTAAGGCCAATATTTTCCCTGCTGATCAATCCGTCAAATGCTCTTTCCATTTTCAATTCCTGGCTGATGCTGCTATCATTGAATCCGGAAATCTGATTTTGCTGGGCTGACAAATCCAGCAATAGAAAAAAAAGTAATAAACTGAAAAATCCTTTGCGCATAAATTTTAAGAGTTAATAAAAGTACTTATAAAATTGAAATTGTGTTAAACTCATAAACGATGAATACCTTCCTGATTCAACATTTGCATAAGTCCAAACAATAGTCTTAGTAACTTGCCCCAAACAGGGATAATGAAAACCTTCGAACCCGAAAAAGTCAGACAGTTTTTCTTTATTGTTGTTTTAATGATATTGGGTATCATCCTTTTTGCTTACCTGAAATTATTCCTGCCTTCATTCCTCGGTGCCATTACGCTTTATATTCTGATGCGTAAATACGTAAAACGGATGATTGTAAAAAAATGGAGCCCTGCCACTGCAGCTCTTTTGCTAATGTTGCTTTCATTTCTGATTATTCTGCTTCCGGTTTTTGTCTTCGTAAATACAGTCAGCTCGAAAATAGGATATGTGATTAATCATTCGACAGAAATCACCGGGTCGGTCATTGTATTTCTGAAAAATATGGAATCACGTCTTGGATATCATTTTCTGAGCGAAGAGACAATCCGCAACCTTAGTGGAATGGCTTTGGCTGAGCTTCCACTCGTACTGGGAGCAACCGTCAATTCTCTGGTGGCACTGGTGGTCATGTATTTTCTTCTGTATTTTATGCTCACCAATTGTAACAAAATCGAAGACTGGATGGAAGACGTATTACCAATGCGCAAGGACAACCTTGATCGCGTAAAGCGACAAATGAATCAAATGGTTATTTCGAATGCCGTTGGGATTCCGCTAATCGCAATTTTGCAGGGATTCGCAGGCTTATTACTTTACCTGATTTTGGGAATTAAAGAGCCCCTCCTATGGTTTGCTCTAACGGCATTTACGTCTATTTTGCCTCTCGTCGGATCTGCGTTGACTTATGTTCCGCTTGCCATCATTCAATTTGCTAGTGGGGAAACGACAAAAGGGATAATTATATTGATATATGGCTTAGGAATCATAGTAGCCATGGACAATGTTTTTCGCATCTGGCTGCAAAGGAGGATTGGCAATGTTCATCCGTTAATCACGTTGTTCGGGGTATTTGTAGGTGTCCCGTTATTTGGTTTTATTGGTATCATATTTGGTCCGCTGCTCATATCAATATTTATACTACTCATGCGTATATACCGTATAGAGTTTATTAAGCCTGATGAAAAACTGGTCGATTAAAACAAAAAAAAGGCCGCTGAATACGACCCTTTCTTGCAATATAAAGATGTTGTCTAAACGCGGCCCGCAAGTTCCTTGCCCGCTTTGAATTTAGCTACTTTTTTAGCTTTAATCTTGATGGTTGCACCGGTTTGGGGATTCCGGCCATTACGTGCAGCTCGCTTTGATACCGAGAAAGTACCGAAACCGACAAGTGTTACCTTGTCTCCTTTTTTAAGCGTTTTGGCGACAGCTTCTGTGAAGGAATCAAGAGCGGCGCCAGCCTGCGTTTTCGTAATGCCAGCGTCATCGGCTAATTTTGCAATCAGTTCTGCTTTGTTCATGGAAAATGTTTTTATTGATTTCGATAAAAGGCAAATATAAGGTTATGCCTTAAGAAGCCTGATCGGGGACATGAGATTTAGATCTCAAAAATTAGGAAACCGCCATAATATTGGCTTAATCGTGAACAGAACCCCGTCAGACGGCTATTTGTGCATGAGAAGTTGTTCTTTTAACCCTTTTATTCCTTCTGTAGCGGGCATTTCAATCTTACTAAGGTTTTGGACGTTATAAGTATAGGGAATATTCTTGTCCAGGATGAATTTGGGTATTTGAGCGGGGGCGAAGTTAATCAGGCCGGCAGCAGGATAAACAGCCAGTGATGTCCCGATTACTACTAATATATCAGCTCCCTGCACAAACTTGCTGGCAGCAACAATCATGGGAACCGGTTCTTCGAACCAAACAATATGAGGTCGGAATTGACCACCATCGGGGGCCCTGTCACCCAAACTTATATCTTCTCTTATGGGATACAAAATGGATTCATCCATCTCGCTGCGCATTTTGAAGATTTCACCATGTAGATGCAATACCTGTAAGGAGCCCGCCCTTTCATGAAGGTCATCGATATTCTGCGTAATTATTTGAACATCGAAATATTTCTCAAGACCAGCTAATTCGAGATGGGCCGCGTTGGGAATGGCATCATGCACATTCCGGCGACGCATGTTATAGAATTGAAGCACAAGTTCCGGGTTTTTTTTCCAGGCCCCGGGGGTAGCTACTTCATGTATGTCATATCCTTCCCAGAGGCCGTCGCTGTCCCTGAAAGTCTTTAATCCGCTCTCTGCGCTAATGCCGGCGCCCGTCAGAACGACCAGTTTTTTCTTCATTCAAAAGATTTTACCCGAAGAATTCAATGCTCCCCGGTTAATTCCTTTGCACTTTATATTTCGGTTATAGATCCATTTTTGAAATCACATAATTATATAAATCCTGCATACTGATAATGTCAATCAGGTCGGCAGGATCAACTTTGATATGAAGATTTTTCTCCATTACTACCACTAAGTCAATATAGTCAAGACTATCCAGTTCAAGGGTTGATTTAAGATCAGCTGATGGTACAATTTTCACCAGCTCCACTTCAAACTCTTCGTGTAGAAAATTATTAATAATCCCAATAATCTTATCTTCTGATAATGCCTTATTTTTCTCTGTCTGCATATGTTAAAATTACCATTTTCCTTTTGAATGTTTTTTTTATCTCGTTAGCAGGGAATTCGGTAATTTACTGAAATGCTGCATCAGGAATTCAATGATTATTACGATGTTATCGTGATCGGCGCCGGAATTGGCGGACTTACAGCAGCGGCGTTGTTAAGCAAAGCCGGATTAACAGTCTGTGTTTTGGAAAAAGAGCCTCATGTAGGAGGTTATCTGGCAGGATTCAGACGAAAACATTTCATTTTTGATACCGCTATTCACTGGCTAAACCAAAGTGGTCCGGATGGTATTTTGGATAAACTGTTTAAAGCTATTGGCAGCGACCATCCCAAAACTATTGAACAACATCGCATTCGTCGATACAAAGGGGAGAACTTTGACTATCTGCTCACCGATAAGCCCGATGAACTTCGGGATCAGCTGATCAGAGATTTTCCGGATGACAAAAAAGGCATTACCAGGATGTTTTTGAAAGCAAGGCAGATCGGGAGGTCATTTAAAAATTATAACAGGATCTTCCGTTCTGAAGAAACGATGTCATTTTTTCAGAGGATGCAAAATAAAATCCGGTTGTTGAAATTTGCAATACCATTTATTCCCTATCTCTCTTTCTCCGGAGAAAAGGGTTTGAAAAAGGGCCTGAATTTGTTTACCAAAGATCCCCGACTGCAGAGGATATTTTCCGGAGAAAATGAAATGCTCGGATGTCTTATTCCAATAGGCTGGTCATATTTCCATGATTTTCAGACGCCGCCAAAAGGTGGAAGCCAGGTTATACCCTGTTGGCTCGAACACGTAGTCCATTATTATGGGAATCATATTGGGCTGCAATGCAAAGTGAATGAAATTTTTGTAGAGAACGGTTGTTGTACCGGAGTCTCTTTTGATCAGCGGGGGAAGGTTAGACGTCTGAAAAGTAAATACATTATTGCGGCATCCGATTTAGAAACTTTGTATGAAAAGATGCTGCCACCCGATGCGGTGCCGGCAGGATTAAAGAAAAGACTGAAAAAAGCGGATCTGTACAGTTCCTCCATCACCGTTTCCCTGGCCCTGGATTGTACGGCCGAATCTCTTGGATTTGATGAAGAACTAATACATCTGGTGGACGAGAACCAGTCATTCAAAGATCATTGCAGTGGAGATCCCAGCCGGTCTGAAATCAGCATTATTGCACCGTCCATGCGCGATAAATCACTTGCACCCGAAAACCAGGGAATACTTACACTTTATATGCCTGCCTGCATGGATTATAAAAATGAATGGGAAACCCATATTGATATATATGGAAAACGTGTGAGGGGAGAAGCATATCAACGATTGAAAAAGGAAGTGGCTGAAATCCTGATCGGCAGGGTAGAGAAAAAACTAGCGCCCGGACTATGCAAACATATACTTTTTTATGAAGTTGCAACGCCGGTTACCCATTGGCGTTATACCGGGAATAAAAATGGTACTATGATGGGAGCACGACCGGGCAGGAAGAATATGAAAAATAAAATTTCCCATTACCGCACGCCCGTAAAAAACCTGATCCTCGGCGGACACTGGGCTGAACTGGGCGGAGGCGTTCCTATTGCAGCAAAAGCAGGGGCGAATGCCAGTCTTCTGATATTACGAAGAGAGAATCGCGAAGCTTTTAAATCACTGGCAGGTTACATGAACAATACGATCACATTGCAATCATTAAATGACAATACCTGCTTTTCACCATATGATAATTCCTGGTGCAGGCCAAAGACGCCTGCTGAATTGATTAAACATCAGAATACAGAAACGGTCAGTTAATCCATTGGTTCATCCTGGAAAATAAAGAACCGATTGCAAGACTTATTGGAATACGATCCCGACAAAATTTCAGTTAAAGTATCTGGTTTGATTATTGGATTCATCCTACGATGGAACAGGATATTTATCAAACGAACTCAATTTTTTTAAGCGACCGGGAGTTGCTGGATGTCTATTCAAATACTATAACCGGTGTCGTACGGAATGCTGCGCAGGCTGTCGTGCATATTCATGTCATAAAACAAACAAGAAATCGGGGTACGGGTAAAATTGTAAATATGCCTGGATCAGGATCTGGATTCGTGATATCCTCTGATGGATATATAGTTACCAATAATCATGTTGTTGAAAATGCCATTTCTGTCAAAACAGCATTTGCTGATGGCTCAGAATTGAAAGCTGATTTAATTGGTACCGATGTTTCAACTGATATTGCCATCTTGAAAGTTTATAATATAGATCTTAAGCCCTTACAGTTTGCCGACTCAGATTTGCTTGAACCAGGTCAGATTGCAATCGCTATCGGAAATCCCATGGGACTTCATCATTCAGTAACAGCCGGTGTGGTGAGTGCAACGGGCAGAAGCCTCAGGGCGAACAACGGTAGACTTATTGATGACGTTATTCAAACGGACGCGGCATTAAATCCTGGAAATAGTGGCGGCCCGCTGATGAATTCCGAAGGGAAAGTGATTGGGGTAAATACTGCTGTCATTGCTTCTGCTCAGGGTTTATGTTTTGCGGTTTCTTCCAATCTTGCTGGCTATGTTTCCGGGAGTTTGATAATGAATGGGAAAGTTAAAAGGGCTCATCTTGGACTAGCGGCACAGTCGGTTAAGCTTTCCAACCGAATGATTGGAGCCAATCAGTTAAAAACAAAGACCGGTATTTATATTTTTGACATTTTGGCTGACATGAATGTGCATAATAATAGTTTGAAGATCGGTGATATAATTATTGAATTTGAAGGTAAACAAGTAGCTACCGTCGATAACCTGCATAAATATTTAAATGAGGGGGCGATAGGTAAGAGTACAACAATCAGTATTTTAAGAGAAGGCAGAAAACAAAACGTAACGGTCATTCCCGGAGAATTGAAATAAGAGCGGTGAACTTTTTGGTTCTGATTTATTAGTTAAAAAGTTTTGTTAAATTTAGGGACAACAAAATACGATTGCTATGAACTCTCAATCCATCTACAAGATTGGCATAGTTCTATATGCCCTGGTAATTGGCTTTTTTGGAGTCAATCATTTTCTAGACGGCACAGGTTTTCAAAAAACGGTGCCTTCATTCATACCCGGAGGAATATTTTGGGTTTACCTTACCGGAACCGCTTTAATTGCCGCGTCAATATCTTTTCTAACAGGTAAATTAACAAAGATCGCCGGTTTGTTTTTAGCCGCTTTCCTCATGATTGTCGTTTTCACGATTCATTTACCCGCCTTGTTGCACAACACAGGATCGCCAATTGTGAGCATAGCCCTGACAAATCTGGTGAAAGACACAGGTCTGGCAGGAGCTGCATTGATGATCGCCGGCAAAGGAAATTAAAACACGTTTGTAACATCGCCACAGTCGGGCATTTCACTGCCATAATAAGGATTTTTTATTTCCTTGTCGGCACTTAACCAATATGCTTTCTTCATTGGACAGTAGTCACGGTAAACGGGCTGATCAGACAACCGGATCGATTTTGCCAGGGAATACATATTGTTTGAAAGACTTGCAAAATGTTCCCGCTGATGTTCGATTTTTTGAACTTCTGCAATATGCCTGGCGTCATAAATCAATTTACTTTGCAATGACATGAAAACTTTTGATTCAGCATGAGAAAGTAATTTCATATCAACACTACTAATGGCATTCACTAATGCTCCGGCTTTCGCGGAAGCAGAAGATGCATCTGAATTTACCAGCGCATTTTTAAGTCCGAAGTACAACGGCAGCAGGCTGGAGAGTGGATGTCGGATCGTACTATCATATGATGGAAACAATGATTTTGAGATTTCACCGGAAGATGAATTAACCGAATAGAAAAAGAAACCAAATAAGACGGGTACCAAAAACTTCATTTTAATAGAATTTGTGTGATGATTGCAATATCAATTTTACTTCCTTTTTTTCACCGGCCAGTTCCACTCTAAACTGTGGAATTTTGCCGGATGCTGCTAAAAATTGACTGGCAGTGGAAAACAGGTACAATGGATCCGCAATGGCCTGATTTAATGACGATTCAGGAACCAGAATACTTATATGGTTCGCTTACTGAAGGTAACTAAATAACATGTCGGAAAACACCTATTAATTGTCATTTATGTACACCATTTTTTAATTTTCTTATATCATCTTTGTGTTGTTGTAGAAGTCACATTTGTAAACATAAAAAGTCGCAAAATGGAAACAACAAACAGACTAAACATTTCAGTGAAGACAAAGATAAATGTGCCTTTGGAGAAAGTTTGGACACTTTGGACAGGACCAGATCATATTACAAAATGGAATAACGCTTCCGAAGACTGGTATACACCCAGCGCCGAAAATGATTTAAAGGTTGGCGGAAAATTTCAGTACAGGATGGAAGCCAGAGATGGCAGTTTTGGTTTTGATTTTGGAGGAGCCTACGACGAAGTGAACGAAAATAAACTGATTGCATACACGCTGGGAGATGGAAGGAAAGTGAAAATTACTTTTTCATCCGTGGGGAATGAAACTGAAATTGTCGAAACTTTTGAAGCTGAAGAAATAAATTCCATGGAAATACAAAGAGATGGCTGGCAGGCCATATTAAATAATTTCAGGCAATATGCCGAATCAATGTAAAAAGTTTTAAAACTTTACCAATGACAACGCAGAAAATGTCAATATGTTTATGGTTTGATAAACAGGCGGAAGAAGCGGCCAGTTTTTATACTTCTATATTCAGAAATTCAGGGATTACCAGTATCAGCCGCTATGGAAAGGAAGGTTTTGAATTTCACAGGATGCCAGAGGGAACGGCAATGGTCGTAAATTTCAAAATTAACGACCTGGACATAATGGCCCTCAACGGCGGCCCAATATTTAAATTTAACGAAGCCATTTCAATTGTTGTCAAATGCGAAACTCAAAGTGAAATTGATCACTTATGGGAAGCGCTGACTAAAGGCGGCGAAGAAAGTCAGTGTGGCTGGCTGAAAGACAGGTATGGCGTCTCATGGCAAATTATCCCCTCTGTATTAGGCGCATTGATGAGCGACCCGGAAAGATCCCAGCGGGTGATGAAGGCATTCCTTCAAATGAAAAAATTTGATATCGATAAATTAACACGGGCATAGAGAAGTATGGTAATTGTCTCTTTTAATACCCATATTTTTCGGGAAGGCTTCAAATCCAAAAAAAAGTACTGAAAAGGACGACGGGAACATCATTTTTGGAAACCGCAAAAATGAAATAAACGGGTTATCCACAGAGGGTTACCAGTCTAATAATAGAACTTTTCTTCGCAACCTTTTTATCGTAAATTACGTAATACTAACCTGTTCTGCTCAACTGGAATTCTTTCCTTTGGATGACAATTCTTCTATATCTAACAATTACAATATATTGTCTGATGAGGTGCAGGTTGAGTGTTTTTCTACTGTTTATTTTTTTTGAGTCATTCTCGCAGACACAGACTTGTCCGGTAAATATCAATTTTGCTACAGGTGACCTTACACATTGGTTTGCTTATACTGGTAATAACATGGATGGTTATGGCGCCGATGCCATTGTTCAGGATTATGATTCCACTACAGGCGCTCCCAGAGGAACTATTGGAACCAGGGTAATACAGGAATATAATCTTCCTTCCTATCAGGGCATACAGGTGCTTACAACGAGTCAGACAGATCCATTTGGATTGTTTCCTACAATTCCGACAATCAACGGATATGCCTACAATTATTCAATTAAATTAGGATCAACTGCAATTACGCGAGGTAATGGATTGCCCGGTTCCGGTGGGGGATATTATAGAGGTGTGAGTTACAATATAAGAGTTCCACCCGGTCCTGCAACGGAACCCTATACCATGACGTACGCTTACGCTATGGTACTGGAGAACGGAACGCATATCTCCGATTATCAACCTCTTATTTCGGCAACACTTAGAACACCTGCCGGTGTTATATCCTGCGCATCCCCCAGCTATTTCCTTCCAACGTTTAATAATGTAGATGTTTCAGGCCGGGGTGCTACGCTAGACAGTGCCGCGGCAAAAGCCAATGGCTTTAAAGTCAGTAATACTCCTACACCTAATAGCAATATTGACCCAAATGGGCAAGGTGGTTATCTGCAGGATGTGTGGACAAAAAATTGGACTGAAGTCACATTTGATCTTTCTCCATACAGGGGTCAGAATGTGAGCCTGACGTTTCAAGCGGACAATTGTGTGCCGGGCGGTCATTTTGCCTATGCCTATATAGCGATTCGAAACAGTTGTGCAGGATTACAGATCAGCGGCGATTCGCTGGTTTGTTTTAATACGATCGTGACTTATTCGGTGCCAGCACTGGACGGTGCAACTTATGACTGGATCGTTCCCAGTACATGGACCCTCGCTTCAGGCGTAACCGGCAATATTATTCAGGTAAAGCCAATTGCAGCTGGTGGAACATTGAGTGTAAGGGAGAAAAACAGCTGTGCAGATCTTACTGATACGATTCAGATTAAAACTCTTCCCGGTCCAAAAGGTGGTAACGTTGATGGATCAACTACGGTTTGTACCGGAGATAATGCCAGTATTTTGAACCTTTTAAATTATTCCGGCACTATTAATAACTGGATGTCATCAACAGACAGTATCAACTGGAATATAATTCCAGACATTACTCCGCAATACATCGCAGAAAATCTGAATTCGAAAACATTGTATAAGGTAGTCGTTGGCAAAGGAACAGTCTGTCCGCCGGATACAAGCAGTGTCGCAACGATTGCTATCGATGAGAAATCGATTGGTGGCCAGATAAGCCCAGCCAATGCAGTATTGTGCGCTGGACAAGACGCCGGTGAAACATTGTTTCTTTCAGGAAGTAATGGAAATATACTGGGCTGGCAATATTCAATGGATGGAATTAATTGGACTGATTTTACACCAGCCGACAATACACCTGAAAATGTAGTTAAAGGGATTACTGCAACAACAGAATTCCGTTCCATTGACAAAAACGGTGTATGCCCTCCGGATACGAGTTCCGTTGCCAGTATTGTTTTTAATCCGGTTGAATTTCCCGAAGCGACGACCTCACCCGCAGACACTACGATATGTTACGGGACAATGGCATTATTAAACGCCAACATTGATATTGGCACAAGCTACACCTGGAATCCCGCATCAAACGGTGCTGGCTCTATCAGTAACACACCATTAAATTTTAGTAAGCAGGTATCCCCTGTCAGCACACAGGATTATGTCCTGAGCATTTTGAATCAAGGTTGTCCGAATCCTTTATTGGATACATTTCACGTAAAAGTACTGGCGCCGGTAATTGTCGATGCGGGTAACGATACTTCGGTTGTTGTAGGAGAACCTTTACAATTTAATGCCATATCCAGTGATCCTGGCCCCGATAATTTTTCCTGGTCACCCGCAACGGAACTAAACGATCCTTCAATCGCAGATCCGCTGGCAGTTTACACAGCAAACGATAATGTCATAAAATACATAGTGAAGGCGGTTACTCCAGCCGGATGTTCCGGAGAAGGCACGGTCACCGTGAAAATATTCAAAACCAAGCCTGATATTTTTGTCCCAAATGCATTCACGCCAGGGACCGCCATAAATTCCGTTTTCAGGCCGATAGCAGTAGGCATTTCTTCACTGGAGTATTTTAGAATTTATAACAGGCTTGGCCAGCTTGTTTATAGTACTACTACACTTGGTAATGGCTGGGATGGTCTATTAAACGGCGTACCACAGGCCATCGGGGGATATGTATGGATGGTAAAAGGAACCGATTATACGGGCAACATAATTGTAAAAAAAGGAACAATGATATTGATCCGGTAATTAAGGAGAAAATCCAATTCTTCTAACAAGTCCTTAACTTCTTTTAGCATTTCTGTAGTTATATGTGGATTTAATTTGCCGGGCAAAGGGAATTCATGAAGAACTCATTGGTACTGATTGTTTTATTTTCAAGCTTATTAATGTTTATCGGCTGTTCACCTAAACTTATGCCGGAAGGACATTATCAGGATACACGAATAGTTATCGATGGAAATATAAAGGACTGGGGTCTGCCTCTGCGTTTTAGCAACCCGGAATACAGTATGCAATATTCGGTTACAAATGATGCCAGGAATATTTATGTATGTGTTTATACGAAGGATCAGTCTTTTCAAAAACGGATTTTGAAAGCCGGAATGAGCATCTCTTTTGATCCGAAAGGAGAGAAGGAAAAAAAGATGAGTCTTGTTTTTCCCGTGAAAAAACCGGAAGACCCCTCCAATAGTAATAATGGGAACCTCATCCACTATTCAGATAACAAAGCAACATTGGAAGAATTATTACTAAAGTCCGATTATTATAATACCATCGGTTTTATCAATCTCGAAAATGGACAATTCGATATTGGTTTTCAAAAGAACAATATTCAGGTTGCTATCAAAATAAATGATGACAGCAGCTTGGTGTATGAAGCCGCAATACCCATAAAATATATCCTGGGTAGCGACCTTCAGCCCGGATATGTTGCAAAGAATTTCAGCGCTGGAATCGTCGTAAACGAGCTAAATCATAGTGCTGGAAATCCAAATAGCGGTTATCGTCCGCATTCGTCTTATGGTGGAGGAGGAATGAGGGGGATGCACGGAATGGGTGGAGGAAGAAATTATAATTCTAACAATTCGGTACCGAAGCCGGAAGAGAACTGGTATCAATTTCGTCTTGTTTACAAAAAAACCTGACGATTCCCTTTCTTTTGAATGGAATGATTCCGCAGGATCTTGTTTAAATTTGTAAATTATTAACAAATTCATTTTTGTCAGTCCTATATCTTCACCCTTTCAACAGAACAAACCCGGATACCATTATGAAAAAGCTTTCATTTCTTGTCCTTTTCATCTTAAGTTTTTCCGCATTACGATCCCAGATTCAGGTTGGTTTTAAGGCAGGCTACAACCTGTCTTCGTTCGTCATTACGATACCTTCAAATTTTTATACCTATTCTTCCAGATCAAATTTCAATGCTGGAATTGTGGTTGCATTTCCGATGGGCGGCGGATTCTACCTTCAACCAGAATCTGTTTACTCCGGTCAGGGTTCTAAAGTCAATCTTTCTGGTGTCAATGGTTTATATAGTTTCCAATACCTGAATTTTCCGGTACTGCTTAAATATGTGGCTCCTTTCCATATGGTTATGGAGACCGGGCCACAGTTGGGATTTTTGCTGGGAGCCTCGTTATCTGAAGATGGATTTCCTACGTCCAATATCAAGGACCAGACGAACTCCTCTTGTTATTCATGGGTTTTTGGTATTGGATACCAGCTACCGATGAACCTGGGTCTGGATGTCCGTTATAATCTGGGGCTTAGCCATGTACAAACTGATAACAGTAATGCATACAATGACGCAGGAGTAAAGAACAATGTTTTCCAGGTTGGAATATACTACCTATTCAGAAATTTATTACCAGCTGATAAGAACTGACTTTAAAATAAATAATTGCGTAACACCTTCACTATATTAGTCGAAGGGTATGATATTCGCTTTCGATTTAATTCTATCGACGACAAATAAAATTGATCTCTATGATTGCATTTTTGGGAACTGGTCTTTTGGGTGCCAATTTTACACGCGCCCTTCTTGGAAAGGGGGAAAAAGTGCGGGTTTGGAACAGAACACCTGAAAAGGCGAAAGCTTTGGAAATTTACGGTGCCAGCGCTTTTGAAAAAGTAACAGATGCGGTAAAAGGAGTAAATCGCGTTCATCTTACTCTTTCGGATGATGAAGCAGTAGATGAAGTTTTAGAAAATGCATCTGAAGGTTTTGATCCCGGTACAATCATAATTGATCATACAACAACTTCTTCTCATGGTGCTGCTGAACGTTCAGTGCGCTGGAAAAACAACGGATTTGACTATATACACGCGCCCGTTTTTATGGGGCCTATAAATGCACTTGAAGGGACGGGTGTAATGTTGATTTCTGGTGACCAGTCTGTAGTTAAATTATTGGACCCGGAATTGTCGAGAATGACTGGTCGGTTATTGAATCTGGGAGAAAAGCCTGAAAAAGCTGCTTCTATAAAATTGTTGGGCAACTTGTTTCATATCTCACTGACGGGAGGCATTTCGGATCTGATTACATTGGCTGAATCGTTAAATATACCTGCTTCAGAACTGGGGTCACTTCTGGAGTTGCTCAATCCCTCCGTAGTGGCACAGGGTAGATTGAAGAAAATTACGAGTAATACTTTTGATCAGCCCTCCTGGGAACTGAGTATGGCCCGCAAAGATGCACGCTTGATGATCGAACAGGCAAGTTCAACTAACCAAACCCTCATGGTGGTTACTGCCGTTGCTAAAAAAATGGATGCCTGGCTGTCCAGAGGTCATGCAAATGATGACTGGACGATTATTTCCAAGGATCCAAATTAGTACTTTATTAAATTATGCAAGTGATCCGCCAGGCTGTCTAAGAAAAATGCCTGAATTGACATTGACTGAAAAATTATGCATGTCTTCATAATCTTTTATAAGAATCTGCAATAGACGCAGTTCATCATTTTCATTGGTCCCAGGTAGAGCATTGGATATTTCTGATGAACGTTTGATGGCTTTTTCATATTGCGACTTCGAAATAATGGCATTCCATTTCATAATTTCAGATTTAAAATGCAAAATGAGTCCCTGTATTTTATGGAAAGACAACCTGTTAGACGTTTTGTTGCATCAAAAGGTTACAATTGTGTGAAATCTTGATTTCCAATGAATTATTTATTTCTCAAGGACTTATAATCCATTCGTCCGTGGTGATTATGTCAGTCCCTAAAACCAATGGTTATATAAACCACCGGGATTTTCATTATTCGGACAAGATCAATCGCTATCAGCACATTTTTTATAAGTAAAGATCCATCTTTAAGGTTGCGAAATATGGCCGGTTGCATATCGCTACCGGAACTGCGTTGTTTTGAGAGATCTTTTCCATTTTACAGGATTGATGATTTAATATCCTGTAATTTAGAAACTTTAATAATGCGTAATGGCAATCCCGGTAATCTCATACTGACGTCACGTTATGTTTTGAGTTAAATTTTTTTCCATGTCCAGTGTAAAATTGTTCTCCAACCGACTAAGGCATATTTTCTTCAGCGTTTTTACAAATAAGAAGACACTGGTGGCTTATAGTGAAAAATATGACCTGAAGTTCAGATTTCATATAAAAGATGGCCTTGGGAAGGATATATACTATAAAAAGGGAGTGTATGCGGAAGATCATATCACCAGTTTTTTACTGGAAAATATAGGTATTAAGGATGATGACCTGATCATTGATATTGGTGGTAATATAGGTTGGTATTCCCTGGTATTATCTTACAAGAACAAACCCACAGTGCTGGCATTTGAACCTGATCTATTTAATTTCTCCCTTTTGAAAAACAATGTAGCCCTCAATAAGAAAGATAATATTCGCATCTTTAATTTGGCTTTGAGCGATGCACCAGGCAAAATGA
Source organism: uncultured Bacteroidota bacterium (assembly GCA_963730425.1). Lineage (GTDB taxonomy): Bacteria > Bacteroidota > Bacteroidia > Chitinophagales > Chitinophagaceae > Puia. The sequence goes on from CAVSRV010000001.1 coordinate 438,730, forward strand.
CCCTGTATCTTTACAAGAAGCATAATCTCGGCAGACATTCATTTATCCGTCAGCGAAATTCCATAGGATCAGCAGAAGTAGAAACAATACAGTTGGACAGTTTTCTTTATGATCAGGGACTCGCTGACAGAAAAATAAAATTGATAAAGATCGATATCGAAGGGTATGAATTCGCTGCCATGTCGGGTGCAGGAAAATCACTTGCACGTACTGAGTACCTGATGACAGAATTTTCACCTGGTATGATGAAGGTGATCAAACAGAACCCGATGGATTATATCAATCATATCAAAAGTTTTGGATTTATTCCATGGGTAATTACTGAAAAGGGACTGTCGGAACCCGATTTTGATGAGATTATCCGCAACAACATCCAGGTGAACCTGTTCTGTCGCAAAGATTAGAAACTTTAGTACTTATTTTTAACGGAATTGCCAATTCGATGCTATGATATGTGGCAGTTATTGGCTTAATACTATTGTTAATGAAGACGAATATTCCGGTGTCAATACGGGACAGGCTAAAAACCCAGCATTTGTCTTTGGCAACCATCATTTTCCATGTAAGTGAAGAGCAATTAATTTATAAACCGATTCCGGAAAAATGGGGTATTCGTGAAAACATGGCACATTTAGCGAGATATCAGAAATTATTTATTGAACGGGTTGACAAAATACTTGTCTCTCATATTCCCAAATTCGAAGCTTACAGGGCTGAAAATGATGTAAAATTTGAAAATTGGTTGCAGAAAACCCCGGATATTTTATTAAGTGAAATAAACGCTGACAGAGGATTTTTAACCAGCAGATTTGAAAGTATAACAGAAGTTGATCTGCAACGGGTCGGGACGCATTCTACTTATGGAGAATTGAATCTATTGGATTGGCTGGAGTTCTTCCTTTTACATGAAGCACATCACCTTTTTACAATTTTTAAACTTGCACACAAAGAATAAGATAGCCGGAAACAGCTGTTTCTAAAAATAGTTATCTTGTTGGTTTGAAAAAAAATACAATAATTTATTATGAACAGAATCTCCTTCATTGTATTGTTAGCTGCCGGAATTTTCTCATGCAATACAAAAACAAACCCCGAATCGATCCCGGTATCAGTTTCTCCTGCAAAGGATACTCTTGAATATGAATATAAAGCGACCTATTCCTCGGATATTACTGTACCTGGTAACCCCGAGAACGCGCAAAAAGTACTACAGGTCTGGAAAATGTTTGAGACAGCCAATATTCAGGCAATGAAACCCTATTTTGCAGACTCCGTAATTTACAACGATGCACACGGTATGCATTTTTTCGGTCCGACGGACAAACTGCTCGCTTATGCGAAATCTGATATCGACGGACTGGATTCAATGCGCTTTGATATAGTGGTCTGGCAGAGTGCACATGTAAATGACAAAAATGAGGATTGGGTAAATATTTGGTCAAAAGAAAGAAGATATGGGAAAAATGGAGGTAAAGCTGACACTGTACTCATGCAGGAAAACTGGAAAGTCAAAGACGGAAAAGTAATATACTTCGATCAGTACCTGGCCAGACAATAGTATCGAAATGATATTGCAAAACAGGGGTCTTTGGTATTTAACAAACTCTTCATTAAACCGACAACGGTAATAATGGTCTTATAAATGACAGCAATAACCGCTGCCAGATTAAAAAACAAGTATATGAAAAGTATTATTTTTTCAACCCTGTTTGTTGCCGGATTATTAATTTCCCTGAACGGGTTTTCAGAAACCGACTATGGCCATCGCGGTGGTTTTGGATTTCATGCCAGGTATGGCTATGCGGCCCCACGTCCTTATTTCGTTCCAGTTCTGCGCCCGATTATATATGCACCACCAGTCCCTTATTATCCCGTTTATCATAATGTTTACTACGGGCATCCATTTTTTCACAGACATTATTGTCGCAGGTGATAGTTGTGTACTTGAAATTTTATAAAGGCCATCCAAACGGGTGGCTTTTTTTGTTTTTTTAAGCTAAAATTATTCGGTTAATCTGACCCAGGCTATGAAGTCCGTCGCTGGGATCTTCTCAGCTGCCAAAGCGCGTAGCATCGAAACAAGCTGACCGTTATGATAAGTATTATGGTTGAATATATGAATGAGCAATAAATCATAGGGTTCATTGAAAGGTTGGCCAGCCTGGTTATTGTAATGGATTTTCTGAGTTAACTGGATATCTTCTCTTGATTTAAACCAGTCTACCCATTGTTGATCCACCAGCTCCAGAGACACCTTAAGTTTTTCAAAAACACCGTCAAATGGATCACCCGATATTTTTGTGGGATCCTGATTCAGGCGACCCAGCCATAGACTTTCCGCTGCCCAGATATGATAGACCGTTTTGTAAAGGCTGTCAAAACTGCTGGGTATGATTGTGTGTTGTTGTTCCGCACTGAGCGTGTTAATAAAGTCCAACAGTCTTTTATGAGCCCATTGACTGTATAAGGCATATTTGAGAAGTAAATCCTTAACTATCATAATAAATTTTTATACTGATTATAAGTCACGAAAAACCGCGCTCTGGTTCTGCTTTATGTTGTTTTAACGATTCGTAAACTTACGATAAAATCGAGTGATCCTGCGCTATCGGTAATGCTTAAACGAAGCTACTTTTGATATATCCAATCCGAAGAAATAACCGATCCAATCCTAAAGAAACCCAAAATCCAATCCTAACAGAAAAGCAATTAAGATCCTATTTTTGAAAAACCGCCGATTAAACCAGGCGGTTTTTTCTTTTTTCTCCTGTTCAACCGCAAAAGTTATTTTCCTAGGGACACTGCTGTTCCACAATTTCTTACCAGGTTTTCTTAACCTGAATTGAAAATACATTCTTAGTCCCGAATTTAACTTTATGGAGAGTCACCCCGTCAATCCGTTAACCGTCATTCGAGATGGCCTTTAAAATGATGGATTCCACTTTGGATAATTGTAAAATCAGATTTGAAGGCAGGTCAAATCTTTTTTCTAAATAATCAAATTTATTACAACTGACCCAGACTCTTTTTTCTACATCTTCCCAAACCATTGCTTTCAAAGGTAAATCCAAACCACTGAGCGGATTTGCAATCATCAATGGAATTCCGCCTTTTGGATTACCGAAAACCAATAGTTGAAGAGGTCTTAATATAAGTCCTGATTTTGACGCTTCAGACTGCTGATCAATATGACAGTAAATGGTCATGTTGCTTTCCAGAAGATGATTTTTCAACCTCAAAACGGTATCTTCTACGTTGTACTGACTGAGAATTGATAAAATTTCAGGATTTGAATTCATCGATTATAAATCTATACTAATGTCTGTCATTTGCATCAATTAACCATGAGGTAAGACCTTAGAGTTACTAAAAAATAATACCTTTCATAAGTTTAAATCCACTAAATGGAAATTACCAGATTGAATTCATATGAAGCTATAAGTCAGGAGGCTGCTTCGCTGATTCTAAAAGAAATAAAACGAAAGAATAATGCAGTTTTATGCGCCGCAACTGGAAATAGTCCGCGGGGAACATATGAGTTATTAAAGCAAAACTTTGATTTGGAGCCCGGATTATTCTCTAAAGTCAGAGTCATCAAGCTGGATGAATGGGGTGGAGTGCCCATAGATAATCCGGGTACATGTGAGAAGTTTCTACTGGATTATTTAATCGAACCGTTACAAATTGAGCGCGAAAGATATATATCCTTTGACAGCAATCCAAAAGATCCCGTTTTGGAATGCCGTAGAATTCAATCCGAAATAAAAAAAATCGGACCGATTGATATTTGCATTCTGGGTTTAGGGATGAATGGCCATTTAGCTTTAAATGAGCCAGGGGAACTACTTGAGCCCGCCGTGCATATTGCAAATCTTTCTGAGAGTTCCTTGACTCACTCCATGGTCGATGAAATGAAAATCAAACCTTCTTATGGCTTAACAATTGGGATAGCGGATATTATGCAATCTGCCTTTATATTGCTTATTATCAGCGGGGCAAAGAAAAAATATATTACAGCAGAATTGTTAAACAGGAAAATTTCCACAAAATTGCCTGCTTCGTTACTTTGGCTTCATCCTAATGTTATTTGTCTCGTAGATCAGGAAGCATTTCCTGAGTAAAATGATCTGGTGTTTTTTGCGAATAACACGAAGGACAATGAAATTCAGGGGTGAGCATTTTATTAAATAATTCAATATGATTTCGGATCTCAAAAATATTAAAACCGTTTTTTTTATAGGTATTGCAGGCACAGGTATGAGTGCCATTGCGCAATGGCTTGCCGAATCGGGAAAACAGGTTTCCGGTTCCGACAGGTATTTTTTACCCGATACAACAAATGATATTCGTAATAAATTAGAAGAGCAGAATATTCGTTGCTACCCGCAAAATGGGGAAGGCATAGTCCCCGCGACTGATCTTGTGGTGGTTTCAACTGCAGTGGAGGATACGATTCCGGAAGTAAAAAAAGCAGGAGAATTGAATATTCCGATAATAAAAAGATCCGAATTACTGGCGCTTATAGCTGCAAGTAAAAGGACGATCGCCGTAGGAGGAACGAGCGGGAAAAGCACAACCTGTGCCATGCTTTTCGATATCTTAAAGTATGCCGGAAAAGACCCTGGTATTATTAGCGGTGCCGGAATGGTAAGCTTGATTAAAGAAGGTAGAATTGGAAATGCCGAAGCGGGAAAAGGCGAATGGTTGGTGATAGAAGCCGACGAAAGTGATGGCTCGATCGTGCAATATAAACCTGAAGTTGGTGTTTTGCTGAATGTCGATAAGGACCATAAGGAAATCGATACACTGATGGAAATTTTCAGGGAATTCCGGAGTAATACTCAAAGCTTGTTTGTCGTCAATCGGGCACAGGCTGCGGCCAGGGAGTTATCACAGAATACAGGACATGATTTTTCCACAGACTCCGATTTCCCGGCGGCTTTTCAGGCGAGTGGATTTAAACAACAAGGATTGGTCATTTACTTTAGTATTAACGGATTGAATTTTTGTTTGAATACCGTTGGCAAACATAATATGGAAAATGCGCTTGCTGCATCAACCGTAGCGAGCCTGCTTGGCGTAGAACTCTCTGTATGCGCTGAGGCACTAAAATCGTATGAGGGCATTTTCAGACGACATCAGATATTGGGTAAGAAACATGGAGTATGGTTGATTGACGACTATGCGCATAATCCTGTCAAATGTGCAGTATCTATTGGAGCCTGCCAGCAAATTTCTCCAAAAGTCATTGCCTGGTTTCAGCCCCATGGTTATGGACCCACACGGTTTCTTCGACATGATTTTGTAACGGAGATCGCCCGGGTGTTAAGACCTTCCGATGAAATGTGGATGAGTGAAATTTTCTATGCGGGTGGTACCACAACAAAGGATATTTCAGCAGGTGATCTGATAAATGACCTTAAGGCGATGGATAAACCGGCTTTTTTTTCGGAAGACCGGAATAATTTTCTGGACAATGTTCGTTCCCATTTTACGGATGATTGCGTATTGTTGCTGATGGGAGCACGTGATCCATCCCTTGAAAATTTTGCAAAACAGGTCTGGGTTAATTTATGATAAACCGGTTCGGTAGAATTTCTTCCTTATGACATAATAATCAATTTGTTATACGGATCGTTAATTTCCTAGTAAATCACCCTATGACTTTCAGTTATTGGGTATTATCTTTAAAACTGCAGCATAATACTCCCGTAAAAACTGAAGAACCCGAACGCTCGTACCCCCGGAAGAACGCTGTATAAATTCCTCCAATTTCCCGTGATTAATATTTTTTCTCAATAATCCATACCTCAGGGTCGGCATTGTTTTACTTCTAAATTAAAACGATGTTGAAAACTCAATTTGCTAAGGTATTTTATCTTTGTAATTCATTATTGCTTGCCACTGTCTCTCTTAAATTCAGCCCTGCCCATAGCAACACTCAAAATTTCAAAGAAGGAAATAACGGGATAGAAAAATCCTTGTTTGCAGAGGCAGGCAAATTCTCTAGGAGTAATTACCCGGCTGCACTGGAATTAAACCCGACGAATAAATCAGCCCAATCCAATTCAGAGAGTCCGCAAATAACGATGAACAGGAGGGAAGTACTTTTTGCAGGAAAGTATATTAAAAATAATAGTGGCAGCCTGTATAGCGCTAAAAAAAGAAGTTCAATTCCATTCGGTATTATTGATTCGGTTTTTAAGAAATATGACTTACCCGTTGAACTGAAATATCTCGCTGTGATAGAGTCAGAATTAAAACCCACAGCAATTAGCCGGGTTGGGGCAAGGGGACCATGGCAGATAATGCCTGCCACCGCGCATATTCTGGGATTGAAAACTACCCGACTCTGTGATGAGCGCACAAATTATTATAAGAGCACGATAGCAGCGGCGAAATATTTAAGGGATTTATATGTGCAATTTGATGACTGGCTGCTGGTATTGGCCGCTTACAATGGCGGACCCAAACCAGTTTTGACGGCCATACAGGAATCTGGCAGCAAAAATTTCTGGATCCTGCAGGGTTATCTTCCTGCTGAAAGCCGGGAACATGTAAAAAAGTTCATTGCAACACATTACTATTTTGAAGGAAGAGGCAGTGAAACAACATTGACAAGAGCAGAAAACAAAAAATTCAGAAAAATGGCAGATGCTTTCGTAAGATCCCATTTTACTCCTGCGATTTCTGCGAATCAAAGAGTCGTTGTGAAAAATACTAATCTAGACGGAAATAATCTCGCAGCTATCAATAGTTTGAAGCTTCCGATCGGCTTTGACTTATATGAAACGGGTAGTAGTTTTAATGCGTATCAAAATATTTTCGCGCGAAATGAATCCTCAGAAACAAAATTCAAAAGACTTATGAGAGAATCAGAAGAAAGTTTAAAAAGATCCCATTTTGGTAACAGTTGGTGATTTCAAATCTATTTTAAGCATCTGATCCGTAGTTTATCGCATAAGCTCTGGTTTTTCTGTTAGTGCTAAAACATTGACCGGAATGGAAATGGTAAAGAGTGTCCCTTCATTTTCTTTGCTTTTGGCCGAAATGAAACCCTGATGTTTTTCAGCGATTCGTTTACAAAGTGCCAAACCTATACCGGTTCCTTTATACTCTACAGCACCATGTAATCTTCGGAACATTTCAAAAACCTGACTGGCATATTGCTGGTCAAACCCTATTCCATTGTCCTCAACAAAAAGTCGATGATAACTATTTTTGGATCTGTTTTTGTCATTTCCGTTTTCCTCCTGAAATGAGGAAAATATCCGAAGCTTACGTTCTCCCCTTTCTTTGGAAAATTTCAGCGAATTGCTGATAAGATTTTCAAACATCAATCTGAATAGAACCGGATTTACTTTGAGTTTAGGGAGATTTTCAAGTGTTACTATCACATTTTTCTCCTGAATAGTTTGCTGGAAATCGTTCAGAATATCTTCAACCATTTGATTCAGATCAGTTTCTTCAAATGGATTTTCGTCCTCGGAGATTCGGGTAAGTGATAAAATATCCTTAATAAGCAATTGCATCCGATAGGCTACTTCTATAACGCGGTTTAGATAATTCCGCCCTTCTTCATCCAGGCTGTCCTGGTATTTCAAACAAAATCTGTCAACCATCATTCTCATCTTTCGTACCGGCTCCTGGAGATCATGAGAAGCCATATAAATAAAAAAATCCATATCCTTATTTACGGATTCAAGATGGGAGACATTTTCAAGAAGCTGGTTGTTGAGTTCAGTAATCTTCTCTTCTGAGGCTATTCTTTCTCTTATTTCGAGTTCAAGTGTCTTATTAATGGCAAGTAATTTTTGTTCCTGGATGAGGAGCATTTGGTTTTTACGATAGAGATCAATAAATACCGAAACCTTGGCTCTTAATAAATCTGGATTAACAGGTTTGTATATATAATCTACTGCTCCAGACCTGTAAGCCTTAAAGATATATTCCTCACCGAAGTATATCGCTGTTATGAAAATGATAGGTATTAGACGCAATTTTTCTCTTTCATAGATCAATGCAGCCGTTTCAATGCCGTTCAGATTAGGCATGTTAACATCCATTAATATGAGTGCAAAATCAAACTCGTGAAGTAAGATTTTCAACGCCTCCCTTCCTGAGTTGGCTTTTACAAACAGGTAGTTGTCGCGATTTAGGATTGTCTCCATTGACATCAGATTGTCTTCCCGGTCGTCTACCAACAGTATTTTCGGTCGCATAAACTGGATTATTTATAGCACCAGATTCTCATCAGTGAAAGTAGCTGGTCAATTTTTAATGGCTTGGTTATATAATCGGACGCGCCTGCCTCAATACATTTCAATCTGTCCCCCTTCATCGCTTTGGCGGTCACCGCAATAATAGGAAGAAGACTGTTTTTATGTTCGCGGCGAATCTTCAATGTGGTTTCATATCCATCCATTTCAGGCATCATAATATCCATTAAAACCATATCGATCCTGTTAGATGCATTATTTATAATGGCTATGGCATCCTTACCGCTTTCTGCAGTTATAACATTCATTTTATAGCGCTCGAAAACGGTTGTTAATGCAAACAGATTACGCACGTCGTCGTCAACTACCAAAATGTTTTTGCCTGTCAGGATATCTTCTTTCATCCTGATATTCTCTATAATTTTCTTTTTGTCGGTTGCAAGGTCATCATGTCGGATATGTAACTGCAAGACTGTCTCTTCCAGAAGATGCTCAAGACTATGTACTCCTTTAGTCAATACTGTATTGGAATATTGATTCAGGTGATGCATTTCCTTTTGATTGAATTCCCTGGCGCTGTATACAATGATTGGGGTAAGATTTACTTTGGTTTCATTTACCAGTTGAATAAGATCATGTCCTGAAATATCAGGCAATGAATAGTCCATGATAATGCAATCATAGGATTCGTTCTGCAGGCATTCGATAGCCCTGCTTCCATTCTGTGCCAGCGAAATATTCATATGGTCTCCGCCAAGTATTTTAGCTATCTGGGAAGAGTCCATCTCATTGTCTTCCACCAGAAGGATTTTTTTGGTTTTTTCCTCGCTAAACCGGATGAAATCCTCAAAAAGGCGATACAGATCATTTTTATCCAACGGTTTCAGGTGGAAACTACGGGCTCCCCGCTGCAGCGCAAGAACTTTATTTTCTTCCCCGGAAATCAGATGAATTGGGATATGACGATAATTTAAATCATTGCGTAAAAGATCAAGTACTTTCCACCCGCTGGTATCCGGAAGTTTGACATCCAGAGTAATGGCAATCGGTATATGGCGGGTAATGAAATCGAATACTTCAATATAGTTTGTTGCAACGATTGCCTTCAACCCGGAAATATGAGACTTTTCAATTAAAATTTTCGCGAACCTGAGATCATCCTCCACAATTAATATTAGTTTATCCTGGGGCTGAATATTCGACCGGTCGTCTCCACTGTCATTGATCATTTCGTTGACCATACTCAGGTTAGCATTCTCCAGTGCTTCTGAAGTTACCCGAAGGGAATTAAACAGAGAATTGATCTCTGTAGTTTCCCCTTCCATCTGCAATTGATCATACTTACCCATCTTTCCTGGTGACTCATGTAAAACGATTTTGTTTATCGGTTCCACGGGAAGAAACAGAATAAAAGTACTCCCCTGCGACAAAACACTTTCCAATTCAATTGTGCCTCCCAAAAGCTCGGCCAGTCCACGACTAATGGAAAGACCCAGACCAGTGCCACCATATTTTCTGCTCGTAGACCCCTCAGCTTGTTGAAAGGCTTCAAAAATAATGTTCTGTTTTTCCTGGTGTATCCCAATACCCGTATCCGATATGGCAAACGCCACTACTTTATTTGCATTTTCTAGCATCGGATTGCCCTGCTTCCAACTTTCACGCGCATCGTAAATTTTCAGTTTTACTTCTCCTTTTTCAGTGAATTTGAAGGAATTTGAAAGAAGGTTTTTGAGAATTTGATTCAGGCGTTGTAAATCTGTTTCCATGCAATCAGGTAAATTGGGATCTGTTTCAATGGTAAATCTCAGGTGCCTGGCTTCTGATATCGGTTTAAATGTAGTTTCAACGAAGGAAGCAATTTCGGAAAAACGTACGGGTGAAAAATTTGCTGTAATGAAACCAGACTCGATCTTTGAAAGATCCAAAATATCATTGATGAGTTGGATCAGATCATCTCCGCAGGAATGGATGGTTTTAGCATACCGTATTTGTTTGTCATTTAAATTACCCTCAGCATTTTCATATAACTGTTGTGCTAAAATTAACAGGCTGTTCAACGGTGTTCTCAGTTCATGTGACATATTAGCCAGAAACTCTGACTTATATTTAGATGTAAGAGTAAGCTGTTCTGCCTTTTCCTCGAGTGAACGACGGGCTTCTTCAACTTCCTTATTTTTGGCCTCTACTTCATTTTTCTGTTTTACAAGTAACAAAGCCTTATCCTGAAGTTCATCATTGGTACGACTCAATTCTTCCTGTTGAATTTTTAATTCACCAGCCAGCGATTGTGATTGGGCCAGCAATTCCTCGGTACGGGAATTGGCTTCAATGGTATTAAGTACGATTCCGATGCTTTCGGTGAGCTGGCTGAGAAAATCCAAATGTGTTTCGTTAAATTCATCCAGCGAAGCCAATTCTATCACAGCCTTCACCTTATTCTCAAAGAGTACGGGTAAAATAATAAGATTGGCAGGCTTTGCGCGACCAAGTCCTGAGTTGATTTTAATATAATTAGACGGTACTTTTGAAAGAATGATACGTTCTTTTTCAAAAGCGACCTGACCAACTAAACCTTCACCAATAGCAAATTCAGTAGATATATTTTTCTCCGATTTATACCCGTAAGCTGCAAAAAGCTTCAAAGTGGTACTCTGGGCTTCATCCGGTTGTTTGAAAATGTAAAACGCTCCATAATGTGCAACAACGACCTGCGCGAGTTCGGATAAAATACGTTGAGTAACTGTTTTTAGATCCTTTTGTCCCTGAAGCATTTGGGTGAATTTGGTCAGGTTGGATTTCAACCAGTCCTGCTCCTGATTTCGCAGTGTTGTCTCTTTAAGATTTGCGATCATCTGATTAATCGTATCCTTGAGAGCCTCCACCTCTCCCTTGGCTTCTACGCGTATGGTCCGGGTAAGATCTCCCTTGGTAACTGCAGATGCGACTTCAGAGATGGATCTCACCTGTGTTGTCAGATTTTGAGCAAGCTGATTGACGTTTTCAGTCAGGTTTTTCCAGATACCGGAAGCACCTGGTACACTCGCCTGTCCTCCCAGCCTGCCATCAACACCTACTTCCCTGGCTACAGTAGTTACCTGGTCTGCGAACAGAGCAAGTGTATCGATCATTTCATTTATGGTATCTATCAACTGGGCAACTTCACCTCTTGAAACGATGGTTAGTTTTTGTTTTAGATTTCCTGTGGCGACTGAAGTAACCACTTTCGCAATTCCCCTTACCTGGTTAGTCAGGTTGGAAGCCATCATATTCACGCTATCAGTGAGGTCCTTCCAGGTACCTGCTACCCCTCTCACTTCTGCCTGGCCACCGAGCTTTCCTTCCGTACCAACCTCTCTCGCAACACGTGTAACTTCATACGCAAATGAATTGAGCTGTTCCACCATGGTGTTGATGGTGTTTTTCAAATCCAGGATTTCTCCCTTTACATCGATGGCTACTGTTTTGGAAAGGTCGCCGCTGGCCACCGCTTTTGTAACTTCCGCAATATTTCTAACCTGGGCCGTTAGATTCCCAGTCATCTGGTTTACTGAATCCGTTAGATCCTTCCATGTTCCGGCGACGCCAGGTACAAAAGCCTGGCCTCCAAGCTTGCCATCAGTTCCTACTTCCCTCGCTACACGGGTTACTTCAGATGCAAAAGCACGCAGCTGGTCCACCATCGTATTCAACGTTTCTTTTAATCGAAGAATTTCTCCGCGGACGTCCACGGTAATTTTCTTAGACATATCTCCATTTGCGACTGCGATGGCCACTTCTGCAATATTTCTAACCTGGGCCGTGAGATTTCCAGCCATTTGGTTCACGGAATCTGTTAAATCCTTCCAGGTTCCCGCCACACCAGGCACGTTGGCCTGCCCCCCTAATTTTCCTTCTGTACCTACTTCACGCGCCACGCGGGTAACTTCAGAAGCAAAGCCACGCAACTGATCGACCATCGTGTTAATGGTATTTTTCAATTCGAGGATTTCGCCTTTTACATCCACGCCAATTTTGCGCGATAAATCTCCATTGGCAACAGCCGTCGTTACTTCAGCAATATTTCGTACCTGTGAAGTCAGGTTGCTGGCCATAATATTAACACTGTCTGTGAGGTCCTTCCAGGTACCGCCTACACCGGGTACATTGGCTTGTCCGCCTAACTTTCCTTCAGACCCTACTTCACGTGCTACGCGTGTAACCTCAGATCCGAAAGAATTAAGCTGGTCCACCATCGTATTGATGGTATTTTTTAGTTCAAGAATTTCGCCTTTAACATCCACCGTAATTTTTCGGGACAAGTCTCCTTTCGCAACCGCTGTGGTAACTTCTGCAATATTTCTAACCTGGGCCGTGAGATTTCCAGCCATTTGGTTCACGGAATCTGTTAAATCCTTCCAGGTTCCCGCCACACCAGGCACGTTGGCCTGCCCCCCTAATTTTCCTTCTGTACCTACTTCACGCGCCACGCGGGTAACTTCAGAAGCAAAGCCACGCAACTGATCGACCATCGTGTTAATGGTATTTTTCAATTCGAGGATTTCGCCTTTTACATCCACGCCAATTTTGCGCGATAAATCTCCATTGGCAACAGCCGTCGTTACTTCAGCAATATTTCGTACCTGTGAAGTCAGGTTGCTGGCCATAATATTAACACTGTCTGTGAGGTCCTTCCAGGTACCGCCTACACCGGGTACATTGGCTTGTCCGCCTAACTTTCCTTCAGACCCTACTTCACGTGCTACGCGTGTAACCTCAGATCCGAAAGAATTAAGCTGGTCCACCATCGTATTGATGGTATTTTTTAGTTCAAGAATTTCGCCTTTAACATCCACCGTAATTTTTCGGGACAAGTCTCCTTTCGCAACCGCTGTGGTAACTTCTGCAATATTTCTAACCTGACCTGTCAGGTTGCTGGCCATCCCGTTTACACTATCAGTCAGATCCTTCCAGGTCCCTGCCACTCCTTTCACCTGTGCCTGCCCCCCTAATTTTCCTTCAGTTCCCACTTCTAATGCCACCCTGGTTACTTCCGAAGAAAATGAATTTAGTTGATCCACCATAGTGTTGATGGTGTTTTTGAGTTCCTGGATTTCTCCTTTCACATCCACCGTTATTTTTTTTGAGAGATCACCCTTGGCTACCGCCGTGGTGACTTCCGCGATATTTCTAACCTGCGCCGTCAGATTGCTACCCATCTGGTTAACCGAATCGGTAAGGTCCTTCCATACGCCACCAACACCTTTTACTTTCGCCTGTCCGCCTAATTTTCCTTCTGATGCTACTTCACGTGCCACGCGGGTAACTTCCATGGAAAACAGATTTAGTTGTTTTACCATGTCATTTACTTCATTGGCGATTCGCGAGAATTCTCCCTTTAAGACATGTCCCCTGATTTCCAAAGGCATCTCCTGTGAAAGATTTCCTTTGGCAACTGAACTGATTACATGGGCTATCTCGATGGTCGGGTGAACAAGATCTGAGATCAGGCTGTTGAGTGCATCAATGCCGGTTCCCCAACTTCCTTTGGCATTGGCTATATCTATCCGCTGATTGAGTTTTCCCTGCTTTCCAATTACATTTCCGGCTTTGGTAAACTCTAACATGAGTTTTTCATTAAGTGAAATGATGCTATTCAGGGTATCACAGATTTTGCCACTGATGCCCGTCTGATCTATGGGCATTCTGACATTGAAATTCCCATTTTTCACTTCAACCAGCACGGTCAGCAATTCTTTTCCCAGCCATTCGTTCTGCTTATTTTCATCATTTGAAAATAAAAGACGGCCGGCCTTTGTATCTTTTACCTTTTTATTTTTTTTTATTACGTTATTTGTCGAATGATTGCTCTTACCGTTTGCCCGGATTGTAGGCGATTTTATACCTTCCATGTAAAAACAATTTTAAATGTGGATCTGAAATAGATTGTGAGGCGGATGAAAATAAAATTATAATTCTTTTTTTTCCGTTCAAAAAAAAGCTCAACCATATCCAAAAAAAGAACATCTTATACTATCAAAAATGTTGCGAGGCGAATTGGGTATTATTTTCTACATTTAAACCTTTTTAAACGACTTTAAAAGCTTTCCGCATTCGTATTATAACAACTATGCTGCAATATGAAACAAAATAATGGCCATGTGATTTATATAGTTGATGATGATCCCGAAGACAGAGAGTTTTTAAACGAGGCTTTTTCACATCATACTCAGAATGTGCAATGCACTATGTATGAAAATGGTGCAAAGTTGCTGAATCAACTGAATGCACAAAATGACAATTACCCGGGGATTATATTACTAGACTTAAACATGCCCGGAATTTCAGGCAGGCAAGTGCTTCAAGAGCTCAAAAGCAATAGCAATCTCAAACATATTCCCGTGTTGATATTTACAACTTCTTATTTAGCTGCAGACAAAAAAATAGCTTATGAATTAGGAGCCAATTGTTTCCTGACAAAACCGTCTTCTCACGGGAAGCTGCTTGAAATGGCAAAGGCCATTTTGACTTTATGGTTTTGATGATCGTGGCCGTTCAGGAAGCTCACGCTTCTTTTCATCCGTAGATGTATGGGCATAGTTTTTACTTCTTTTATGTATGAATTCTCCGAAAAATATTCAATTCACCCGACTAATAAAAGCGGGTGGGCGACTTAGAGAATTTAATTTTCGGAAAAGCAATGCAATATCGGGTCCCATATTCACTGTGGACGTTGTGGATCACCACGATGTTCGACATTATTTGATTTTCCGGAAAGACGGAGAAGCCTGGATTCTCCAATCAAAAGAAATTGCTAATTGGATTGAGGAGGTAATGCCACAAATTAAAGATGTACTTCTTTATCCTGAATATTAAACAAAACAACTTATTGATCCAGAAATTTGGCGTAACAAAAATCAATATGCCGAAGTGAAATGCCATATAGAACCGTAAAACTATATCAAGAGTATATTTGCAAACTCAATGGCATAAAAATTGAAAACTATACAAGTGTCGTTTTGGTAATTTTTGATAATTTTTCTATCTAAACTTATTGGGAAAGGAGCGTGATATCTTCATATGCCCTCGATAAATGAAATTTTTTTTATACCTGATTATTCTGATTTTGGGGCTTACATCAAATAATGCGAAAGCCCGGGAGGGAAGAGTTGTAAACAACTCAGTTTCTACTATGCAGCAAGGCACTCCCAAGAGTAATGCTGAATACAATGATTGGGGGCTTTTGGTATTAGTTTGTGTAATTGGATTTACGGGTATTATTTCAAGAAAAAAGCAACTCTAGCGAAATGCCGCTTGAGGGGGTATAAGGCACGAACCATTATTTTAGTCAGGAATTAATAACTAACGTGGCTAAAATTAAATGTGGAAAATATTTCTCAACCGCGAATATCCAATCATGATATAAATGGTATACTTTTTTCTGCAGATTAGAAATATTCTCTAATTCTGATTATTTTATTCTATATGCGATCTATTTGGACGGGAGCCATTGGCTTTGGGTTAGTAAATATTCCCATTAAATTGTTCAGTGCTGTAGAATCAAGTACACTTGATCTGGATATGCTTGATAAAAAGGATCATGCAAATATAAAATTCAAACGCGTCAATGAATTAACGGGTAAAGAAGTTCCCTGGAACAACATAGTCAGGGCTTTCAACCTGGATGGCAAATACGTAGTCTTGTCTGACGCAGATTTTCAGGAAGCCATGCCTGAAAAGACAAAAACAATTGAAATTGATTCATTTGTAGAAGAAAATGAAATTGACCCCATTTTTTACGAAACTTCCTATTATATAGAACCCGAAAAACAAGGTAAAAGAGCATATGCATTGTTGTATCATGCTCTTAATAAATCTAAAAAAACTGCTTTTGGGTCGTTTGTACTTCGCAATAAAGAACACCTTTGCCTGATAAGAGCCAATGAAAACCTTTTGCTGTTGCACCGATTGAGATTCCAGGAGGAGATTAAAGATCCTGAAGATTTGGATATAACAGACAATGCACCGAAACCCGCAGAATTAAAAATGGCTTTATCCCTTATAGATCAGCTATCCAAACCATTCGACATTAAGAATTATAAGGATACATATAGTTCTAAATTAATGAAACTTATAAAAGCTAAGGCTTCAGGCAAAAAAGCTGCACCACATCCCTTAAAAGTGGTTCACTCTGCGAAAATGAATTTAATGGATCAGCTCAAAGAAAGTCTGAACGCCAAAAAGCAAAAGGCTTCTTAGCTTCCAATCTCTATGACGCTTGCAAAGTATAAGGCCAGAAGGAATTTTAAGAAAAGCCCGGAACCTCTTGGTGGGAAAGCTGAAACTAGCAGTAAACTCCGTTTTGTCGTTCAAAAGCATGATGCCTCTCATTTACATTACGATTTCAGGCTGGAACTTGACGGAGTGTTGAAAAGCTGGGCTGTACCCAAAGGTCCATCAATGGATCCTTCTGTAAAGAGACTGGCCATGATGGTAGAGGATCATCCTTATGATTATCGGGGTTTTGAGGGTGTAATTCCCAACGGATACGGGGCAGGTACTGTTATGATTTGGGATGAAGGATTTTATGAACCGGCAGAAATGATTGGGGAAACCAAGATCAAACAGGAAAAGAACCTGAGAAGGAGTCTACGTGCAGGGAAAATTCATTTTATCTTATGTGGGAGAAAACTGAAGGGGGAATTCGCAATTATTAAGACCCGGCTCAAAGGAGAAAATAGCTGGCTGTTATTTAAAGTGAAGGATAAATATGCTAATGCTGCTGACATTACACTTAAAGATAAATCGGTTGTTTCAAAAAGAAGCCTGACTCAGATTAAAAAAACAGGAATCAGTCTTAATGATCCTGAAGTCACTAAAAAGCAGTCTGAAAAAAATAAAAAAAAACTTGGCTTCCTGAAGCAGGTTGATGGAGATAACTCCTTAAAACATAAAATATATAACGCTTCTCTAAAAAAAGCTGCGGCAGGTAAAATTAAAATGCCTTTGGGAACAAAAAAGGCGAAATTTCCACTTTCCATAAAGCCCATGCTGGCTGTCCTGGTGAATGAACCATTTGACAAAGAAGGCTGGCTTCATGAAGTGAAGTGGGATGGTTACCGTGCAATATCAATGATGAGGAAAAGCAGTGTTGAAATTAAATCGAGAAACGATAAATCATTTAGAGATAAATTTTACCCGGTCACATCGGCACTGGAAGAATTGAAATTGAATGCAGTTCTGGATGGTGAAATTGTCGTACTGGATGAAAAAGGGATTTCTGATTTTGGCAATTTACAAAATTGGCGAAGCAAAGAAGATGGGGAATTATATTATTATTTATTTGACATTATGTGGCTGAATGGCTATGATCTCACGCAAATTTCGCTGGTCGAAAGAAAGGCAATCCTTGAAAAGCTCATTCCTGAAAATAATATTTTAAAAATTAGCCGATCCTTTAATGAATCAGGAATTTCATTTTTCGAAACGGCAAAAAAGCTTGGATTAGAAGGAATCATTGCCAAAAAATCGGACAGCTACTATCGACAGGGCGAAAGATCCTACGACTGGCTGAAAATCAAAGCTAACAAACGACAGGAAATGGTTATTGGCGGTTTTACAAAAAACGACAATAGCAATAAATATTTTAGTTCACTGCTGGTTGGTGTTTTTGATCACGGAAAATTGAAATATACCGGAAAAGTCGGAACAGGTTTTAACGCAGACACTCAAAAAGAAATCCTTCGGCAATTGAAGCCTTTAATAGTCAAGACTCCTCCCTTTGAAAGTTTAACGTATCTTAATAATCCATCCAGGTTCAGGCCCAGTCCGCCTCATGCTTCGGCAACCTGGGTGAAACCCAAACTTATCTGTGAAGTGAGTTTTACAGAAATAACCAAGGATGGGGTTATGCGTCATCCCTCTTTTGAAGGGATGAGAATAGATAAAAATGCAAAAAATGTCGTTATGGAGAAAGCAAAAATTCAAAAAAAAGTCTCAGAGGCGCGAGCGGAGACAAAAATGAAGAGAAACAGCATTTCAAAAAATAAGAAGGAAAAGACTCCGTTGTTGAACTCTTTAGAAGAAACACAAGTAAAAAAGATCAATGGTCATGACTTAAAATTTACGAATCTGGGGAAAATATATTGGCCACTGGAAAAAATTACAAAGCGTGATTTACTGAATTACTATTATCAGGTAGCTCCATACATTTTACCATATCTGATCAATCGACCCCAATCCATGAACCGGCATCCCAATGGTATCAATGGCCCGGGTTTTTATTTTAAAGATGTCACCGGCAAGGCGCCGGAATGGGCAGAAACTTTTTTATATCATAGCGAATCAGATGACCGTGACAGAAGGTATCTCGTGGCCAAAAATGAAGCAAGTCTCTTATATATGGCATCGCTCGGTTGTATAGAAATGAATCCCTGGCATAGTCGCGTGGAAAGCGAGGACTATCCTGATTGGTGCATAATCGATCTGGACCCGGGTAAGAATCCATTTGATGAAGTAATAAAAGCTGCCCGGGTTACAAAGGAAATATTGGATGGTCTGGGTGTAGTTTCTTATCCCAAAACAAGCGGGTCTACAGGCATTCACATTTACATTCCACTGGGTGCTTCCTATACTTACGATCAGTCGAAGGAATTTGCAAGGGTAATCGCCCGGATGGTATACGAAGAAATACCTGAATTTACAAGTATCGAGAGAGTAGTTAAAAACAGGAAAGGGAAAATGTACATAGATTTTTTACAGAACAGACCTCAGGCAACTGTTTGTGCCCCGTATTCTGTTCGCCCCAGGCCTGGCGCAACAGTTTCCATGCCATTGCACTGGGATGAGGTAAAAAAAGGATTGCAAATGCGGGACTTCACTATTAAAAATAGTCTGGAAAGAATTAAAAGTACTGGTGACATTTTTAAACCGGTCATCGGGAAAGGAGTTGACCTTTTGAAAGTTATCAACCAATACACAAAGGCCAAATAAAATTAATGGATAGAAGTGTGATTCGTTTAAATAACTGGACTAAAAACCTTCACTTGCCAATCTATCCGCGATTTTTCCAATTAATATATAACCGCAAACACGCATTCCACCTTTTATCAGAGTTCTTTGTGAAGGCAGATTTCTGATATTGCAACGCGCCGAGGGAATCCTGTTCAATCGGTAGGCTTCTTTTTTAAGTTCCTGGACGATCAGGCCGCCAAAACCTCGCTTCCGGCAACTTTCATTTACCTCATAGTAAAGATCTATGTAGGGGAAATTATAATTCCATACATATCCTCCCGTAGCGACGACCACCCCTTCCTTTTCGAGTTTGTATTGCGAATCTTCCGCAGAAAATTCGTTTTTTGTAAAAATGGCGCCATCAACCTTTTGATCGGTTTCAAATCCGTCTTCGAAAAGTATGGCTTCAGCATTTATATTATGAGCATGCTCAAAAAGCATGTGGGTCAATAAACGATCATTACTTTGAGATTCGATAAAAATGGCGCCTGAACTTTTCAAAAATTCGGGAAAGACCCGGTTCGAATGTTTTCTGTTCGGGCCAGTCAGATAAAATTCAAATATTGTATCTCTGCTTTCACGATTGTCCTTACCCCATACTGAACCATATCCGATATGCACTTTATTCATAATGAAAAGATAAACGTCTGACCACCCGGCGGCATGACATTTGTTATAAATAAATTGAAATTTCGTTTCACTAAGAAACAAATTCCGCAAATGTTCAACATTTTTCAGCCCGGTCTTCTCTATTTTCAATTCCATGCTGTTTCGAATTTGTTTATATATAATTGATCTAATTTACGATAAACCCTGTGCATCGGAATCGTTATAAAAGCCCCTGTATTTATGAGTGTCTGATGAATCTGCCTGGTTTCCAGAAAAAATCGAAATATATAGTCGGCAAACGGGAAATATTGTACCATTTGGAAAAATTATACCATGATTGTTGACAGCAGAGAGGGTACGAAATTCCCAGCGAGTTCAAACCTAAATGCAAAAACAAAACTACCTTTGAACTAAAATTCATTTTATGGCAAAACATATTACGCAAAAATTAACCTTCAAAAAGACCAAACCGAAGGCTTTGTTCGAATTATATATGAACGGGAAAAAACATGCATTAATATCCGGATCTCCGGTTACCATTTCATCAAAAGCAGGTGCTGCTTTTAATGCGCATGGGGGTTATATTACAGGCAGAACTATACATACCGTAAAAGATAAGGTCATCGTTCAGAACTGGCGTTCAGCTGACTGGTCACCGGAGGATCCTGATTCAATTTTTACTATCGTTTTGGAGCCAAGCGGTAAAGACACGATTCTTTACGCGATCCATAGCGGTGTCCCCGATGCGAAGGCAGAGAGCATCGAAAAAGGCTGGCATGACCATTACTGGAAACCGTGGAAGCAGCATCTTGCAGGCAAAAAGATCAAACGCCCAACGATGTAATAGTTAGCCTTTACCAGGTTATGCAAAAAAATCTCCTTTTAGCTACTTTGATTGTAGGCTGGTTTCAGGCTTGCAAAAGCCAGAATAAACACCTTGGAGTCGGAGACACGATTCCTGCATTTTCCCTTCTTGACCAAAACGACAGTTTATTCAATATTTCAGAGTATACGGGAAAAAAAATTCTCGTTATTTATTTTTACCCGAAAGATGAAAGCAGTGGATGTACAAAGGAAGCTTGTTCGTTCAGAGATAATTACAAAGAATTCACAAAAGCCGGAGCAATGGTCATCGGCATTAATTCAGGAACAGTTAACAGCCACAGAAAGTTTATGCAGAACCATCAGCTTCCTTTTACTCTGCTAAGCGACCCTGAAAATAAAGTCTTAAAAATGTTCGGAGTAAAAACTAGGTTTTTTTTTATAACAGGCAGAGAGACCTTTATTGTTGATAAATCGGGTAAAATCGTATTCACATTCGACTCGTTCACAAATGGGGCTGCCCATGTACAGGAAGCATTGCAGTTTATACGAACTACGGAGAAAGCTTAACCAGTTGATCGACGGGGTTCCCATCCAACCTACTATGGCGTAATGTTGACGAGTTTGAAATAAAACACACAGGTACTGGTCAAATAGACTACCTTTTGATTCATCTTATAGCCTCAACTTTGTTTTGAGCTGCAAAAAAAAATTACCCTTAAAAGGAACCGTAATTTTGTTTCTCCCTCATTTTTAAGACTGATAAGTTTCACAACTTAAAATTTATCAGTTATGTCACCAGAAGAATTGTACACCGAAATTGGATTCCTGCAATTGCAAATAGATGATCATGAGAAAAATTTTGATATTGCATTACAGAATCCTGCACACCTGGGATATGCAAGGCAATTATATTTGAATATTAAAGTATTGGAAGAAAGACTGGCAGAATTAAAAATTCTTCTCAATCAAAACTTGAATCCAGATTGATTTTTCTTCAACAGACTTCAAAATATTAAATCTGGCTTACCATTCATCCTAATTAATATCGCCTGAAATAATTATACGATTATATTCGTAACGTCTGCAAATAAAATTTCCAGATTGACTCTGAATTATTTTAGATCAGCCGCGCGCAGCCTTTTTCGCGAAAGGAAAAATGCGCTTATCAGTATTCTAGGTCTGTCTGTGGGGATGGCCTGTTGTATGCTCATAGGAATCAATATCAGGGATGAGATATCTTATAACAAGTCCAATGACGGTTTAAATTATATCTATAGAGTCAACTGGGTTACGAAAGATAAT
This sequence comes from uncultured Bacteroidota bacterium, assembly GCA_963730425.1. Taxonomy (GTDB): domain Bacteria; phylum Bacteroidota; class Bacteroidia; order Chitinophagales; family Chitinophagaceae; genus Puia. The sequence goes on from CAVSRV010000001.1 coordinate 460,677, forward strand.
AATGTTATTAGTTCCGGTGCTTCCACGCCGGTCCCGTTTTCTCAAAACCTCCAAAATAAAATTCCTGATATAGAAAAAGTTGCAAGGCTCTACCAGCGTAGCGGCGAAATGGAAACTACAAACCTCGCGGGAAAAGAAAAGAAGAGATTTCAGGAGCATAGAATTTATTTTGCGGACAATGAAGTCTTCGCAATTTTTACAATCCCGTTTCAGGAGGGTGATCCTAATACGGCCCTCGTTTCTCCGAACTCCTTAGTTATAACAACAGAAATGGCCCATAAATATTTCGGATCCGATGATCCCCTGGGCAGCACCGTACTCTATGAGAACAAATGGCCCTTGAAGATTACAGGAGTAGTCGATAAAATGCCCCTTAACTCTGACATTAAATTTGATTTCCTGGTCTCTTTTGAGACTGTATTCAATATAGAATCACCCGCCTTTGCAGAATTCATCAGGAATGACTGGACTTTTACTCCTTGTGAAACCTGGATACGCCTCCATCCGCCTGGTAATTTGACGAAAACGGAACGGGCTCTAAACCGATATCTGTTTGAAAGTGGTTCGGATCGCAACCACAAAATGAATACTGTCCACCTCCAGCCTCTTGATGCGATTCATTTGCACGCGTCAGACGTGATCGGCAATGAAAGTGACAGCGATATAAGTTACCTCTACATTTTTACCGGAATCGCTCTGCTCATTCTATTGATTGCGAATATCAATTTTATCAACTTATCGATAGCTCAGTCCATCGGCAAAATAAAAGAAGTGGGAATCCGGAAAGTTCTTGGAGCCGAGAAAAAACAAATAATAACAGGGTTCTTAAGCACTACCCTTTTTACCGGTATTATCGCTTTTGTGATTGCGCTCGCTCTCACAGGAACTGTGATTCCGGTATTAAATCAATTGACGGGCAAACAACTGGATTGGCGGTCCCTGATTAATTTGCAGAATCTTTTTTTGTTTGCGGGAATATTTTTCACCGCCTGCATGATTGCGGGTTTATATCCGGCTTTTTTTATAACGCGTTTCAATACTGTACTGGCTCTTAAGGGCCGGTCCGGTGATCCAAAAATGAAAAACAGGATTCAGAAAATTTTACTTACCATTCAATTCTTCGTTTCAATATTGCTGATCACATCTACCGGGATAATTTATCAGCAACTACAGTTTCTGCGCAACAAACCACTGGGTTTCCAAAAACAACAAATGCTGGTTGTTCCGATTTTTGGATCAGGTGCTTTCAGTTTTGGCCAGAAAGTAGATTCATCGATCCGTCGCCGCATGAATTTGTTTTATGATGAACTGGGGTCTTATAACAAAATTACTGCAGTCACGGCCTCTTCTGAAATGCCTGGCCAGGGCTTTATTAGGGGATTGATTGTACCGGAAGGCAGGAGTGACCAGGATAATATATTTGCGCCCTGGCTATCAGTCGACTATAATTTTATTCGGACATTGAAAATGAATATAGTTGCTGGACGAGACTTTTCAAAAACAAGAGGTACGGATTTTTTGAATGCTTTTATTGTCAATGAATCTGCCGTCCGGGCATTTGGATGGCAAAAACCTGAAAATGCTATTGGTAAAACATTTGTACGAGGAAAATTATCAGAAGGAAAAAAAGGCCAGATAATCGGTGTGGTGAAAGATTTTGATTTTAATGCACTTAGTAACCCGATGGAACCGTTGGTAATGGATGTCAACCCGCCGAGATTTACCGAATTTGCGATCAGCATTCATCCCGATCATGTATCGGAAACGATTGAACAGATTAAAAGAACCTGGGAGAAAATTTTCCCTGAGCGTATTTTTGAATATAGTTTTCTGGAAAATGATATCAACACTTTGTACGAGGATAAGGAAAATTTCAGCCGTATGATCCAATACTTCGCCGGTATAGCGATCCTGCTTTCCTGCTCTGGCCTTTTTAGTCTTGCATTTTTTATGGCTGTTAAACGCTCAAGAGAAATTGGTATCCGAAAACTGTTGGGAGCAGGAATATTGAGGATTATGCAACTCCTGTCTTCAGACTTTATAAAGATTGTGTTGCTGGCTTCTTTGATTGCCAGTCCGGCAGCATTTTGGCTCATGCATATATGGCTGCAACAATTTGCATATCATATTCACATGTCATGGCTCTTTTTTCTCGCCGGGCCGGCAATAGCTCTCCTGCTCGCTTTACTTACAGTGGGTTATCAATCCCTTTATGCAGCATTGGTGAATCCCGTCAAAACCCTTCGAAGCGAATAAAATCAGACTGGTAGGTTTTTGAGCCTTTTTATTGGAAATTATTTTACTTACCAAACCTGGAATATTTCCCTTGACCCGGTAAGATACATGTCCTGATACCCTTTCATGGCCTCTTCCATTTTTTTCATGGCTTCGGGATTGTCTTTCATTTTTTCCCAGTTCTTTTCATAAGCAGAGAGGTTTTCATACTGACTAACCATAATCACACGGTTATATGCACCTGTCACGTCGGTAAGGATATTTTTTACATCCGGACTATCAGCGGTTGCAGCTTTGAACATCTTCGCCAGTTTGGATGCGTTGCCGGGCTTGGCTACGAAAATTTCGTGAACAATAATCATAAAATAAAATTTAATGTCTCGTAATTTAAAAAAATAAGGGAAGAAATACAGAAACATTATTTAAATGGCTCTGATTCAAGATAATTGAAAGAAACTAACTAAAGACCCCTCCTACGTGCTAACTTGGAGAACCGAAATTTTTGTAGTTTAATGCTATGACCGGAGGCACGAATTATAAGTAATAAATATTCATACCAGAATGGGTAAGCCAAACCTGAAATGTGTAACCTTAAACTCGACCATACTTTTTATTGTTGCCGGAATTTTAGAAATGACCTTACATGAATTTGGGCATTTTTTTGCAGCCATAGTGGTGCATGCAAAAGGAATTTCTATTCATCATAACTACGTTTCAAATATAGACGAGGGGTTGCCACTTGAAAATATATTGCTTATCAAAGGCGCGGGCCCGTTTGTAAGCTTAATGATCGGGGTGGTTTTTCATTTGGTTAGTACAGCGCGAAAGAAACGAAACTTTGGTTTTTTATTTGGGGTTTATATGGCTGCATTTGGTTACATAGGTTTTTTTGGGTATCTGATGATAGCACCATTTTTCACCAGTGGGGACACCGGATATATTTGTTGGGCACTTAAATTTCCTTCCTGGCTGACAATTATCATTGCTATTTTGGGAGGCCTGATATTGTATTTATTAATCAGAAGCCTGATGAGATATTTTGTCGAAATGGGTTCAAAAGAAATTCTTCAAAAAAAAGGGACAAGGATTTCATTTGTCCATTCTTTGATATTATTGCCTGTCTTAATTGGAATACCTTGTACTACCATATTGAATTTGCCTGAAATAGCTCTCATAAGTCTTATAGCACCACTCTTCAGCCCATTTACTTTATTGTGGGATTACGGCAATGCTCTAAATAAAAACTATGATTTGGAATATACGAATGATGATTTTGACAGATTAACCAGAGTGAATTATGTGCTGATCGTTTTGTTGGTAATTACGATTATCTACAATAGAATACTTGTAAACGGGATTTATTACAACTAAAACATTTTATCAGATACGAAGGCTAAAAAAATTAAAAGCAGACACTGAGACCAGAACTAAAAACCCAACCAAATTCATGAATAGTGGCGACGCTTGTAGGTTTTCTCAGATTTTGGAATGTGGCGTCATTTTCAGGATAATATCCGACACGCCAGCGGCTGTTGAAATCAAAATCATAGTAAATACCTGTAAAGATTCCGACTTGAACTTTCTTGGTTTTTAACGGGTACCAAAATAATTTTATCGCCGGTTCTACAATGACCCCGTTTCTGTGCATGGACAATGTTGCATCATATTTTTTTGAGAGGCTATCGAATAAAGGTGGTAACATTTTGTTTAAAACGATTCTGTCAAAATGTTCTCCAACCGCAATACCAGCAAGTAACCAAAAGTTTTTTGACGTCAACAGCCTGCGATATACACCCAATGACAAATCCGCAGTGATAATATCCTGTTTGGAGATAACAGTTCCCGCATTAATGCCATAAATCATCTTGCCTCCCAATGGCATTCCCGCAATTTCAAATCTTAAACCTGTCGGTATATCCTGTGGTTTTGTATACCCGTATTTATTCATGAAATTATTGATTCTCGGATCCTGCGCCGTATAAAAAACAGTACTTACATTAAACATCAATGCACACGAAATAGCGGGAGTGCTATCTGCCTTATTTTGAGCTAAAAGAATGCAAGGTAACAGGACAAAAAACAGTATTAATGTCCATTTGTTCATGGGGTAAAATTAAAACATAATTTGAATTAGGCAGAGTTAATTGCCAAACAGGCGGATTATAACCTTAATCAGTGTCATGAAAAGTAAAATCCCCGCTACTATTCTGGAAATGCCCCAAAAACTTATCCACGTTAATTTTCCGAATTGAATGAAAAATAAACAGGCGCAGATAAATCCTATAATACCGAAAAGCAAAAGGTTGAATATTTTGCCGTATACTGTTGTGAAATTTGCCAGTTTTGAATTCATATGAGGAGAGATTGCCCGGTTATATTTTGACCGTAGCTTATCAAAATTGGTTGCATACTGACTGTAAAAATGACTATGCATTTATTATTTAGGCTGAATCTTAGTCGGGGCCGGTGGGTGAAGGATTCCTTCTGAAGAGGGTTCCACGAATTAATCCTTCCGGTGTCTTCGCTTGAAAAATTCTATCCCCTGTTCCTGAAATTCCTTGGCCAGCGTAAAGAGTATTCCGGTGGACCAGGCGAAGGTCAGTAGGCCGGTAATCGAGATCATCCCTTCGAGCAATCGCATGTTTAAAGGCAGATTGTATTTGCTGCCTACAGTGGTGTATTCGTTCAATGCGAAATAATAAGCAAGGCTGGCATTGGGGAAGCTACCCCGCCAAAGAAAAAAGAGGGCCCATACTAATACTTCGGTAAGATGAACAAAAATGATCATAATACTAGCAAAGATGATCGGCCACAGTTCTATTATCAGACTCTTCTTAACCCTCAGCTTTTTTGTTATTGAACGATTCACCCTGAGTACCGAAAGCATGCCAATTCCGTGAATGCCCATGCTGACCGCAACCAATACTCCGCCCCAAAAGATTTCTTCAAATGAAATGATATAAGTCGGTTCAACCTGTAGAAAATTCATGAGTTGGTTGTTTTTAAGTTTACCAATGGCATTTAAAGTTACATACCATTGAAGCCCAATCCTAAATAACTGAGGATTATAGGAAAGACCTTATAGTATAACAATGTCCCGTCATACCGAATCGTTTTAGTACATGAACTGTATGAAATCGAACGGTAAAAAAACGAGGTTATAATTTAAAATATTGATTGATAATGTTTTGCCCAACTGGCATTTAATTAGCCGGAAATAGGAGAGAAAAATATATCATGTTAAAAAGTTATTTTAAAATCGCCTGGCGTAATATTTTACGTCATAAAGTTTATACCCTGATTAATGTTACCGGTCTTGCGTTTGGAATATGTGCCTGTCTGGTTATTTACCTCATAAACAGCTATGATCTGAGCTTTGACAGATTTCACCAGGACGGGGATCGTATATACCGTATTGTAGGAGAAGCAAGTCATGGCAACAGTGAAAAAATGTTTTTGAATTCACCGTTCCAGGATGTTGCGGGATTTCAGAATCAGATCCCGGGATTTGAAGCAGTTTCGGGCTACTATCAGTATGGTGCTAAAACAGCTATACCTGTTTCAGGACAGCCTGATAAAAAATTCAATGGAAGTTTAGACAATGGCGGAATTGCCAGCATTATAACCGGACCTACCTATTTTGACATATTTAAATACCAATGGCTCGCTGGTAATGCTGCAACATTGAATGAACCATTCAGGGTGGTACTTACTGCATCAAGGGCTGTTCAGTATTTTGGCAATTTGCCTTTAAATAAGTTGATCGGAAAAACAGTCATCTATGACGATTCGTTGAAGGTGACAGTGTCTGGAATAATTAAAGACTGGGATAAGAATTCTGATTTTGCATATACGGACTTTATTTCGATCAGTACCGCTACACACAGCTTTTTAAAAAACAGGATACCTACCGAGGACTGGAGCAGTCTGAGCCCGCATCAATCACAGGCTTTCGTAAAATTATCAAAAGGTGTTTCAGCTTCGCAGGTTGATCAGGCATTTGCAGCCTATATCAAAAAAAATGTACATCTTAGTGACCCGGGATCAAAACTGAGAATGTGGCTTCAGTCGATAACGGATATTCATTTTACTCCTGAATTTCATAGAAGTGATGATGGCGACAATCAGTTCAGGAAGGCTTACCTGCCAACCATTTATGCGCTCATGGGTGCCGCATTATTCATTTTAATTATAGCTGCCATAAATTATATCAATTTATCAACGGCTCAGTCCATACGCAGGGCCAGGGAAACCGGAATAAGAAAGGTTCTGGGCAGTAGTAGGATAAACCTGATCTTCCAGTTTCTGATAGAAACATTTGTACTTACTGCAATGGCCCTTTGTATTTCCGTTTTACTTGTCAAGCCTGTTCTTTCTTTTTTTAGGGGTTATATCCCCAATGGAATTGTGTTCACTTTAAATACTGCAACATTTACTTTCCTGATTATAGTTTTAGTGATTACCACATTATTTGCAGGCTTTTATCCGGCTATCGGATTATCGGCATATAAGCCGGCGCAAAGTCTTAAGGGTGTAGGGGTGAAAACAAATAAAGAGAAATGGTATTTGAGGAAAGGGCTTATTGTTTTCCAATTCAGCATTTCGCTTCTCTTTATTATAGCAACACTGGTTATTGGGAATCAGATCCGTTATATGCGGGATAGTGATAAAGGTTTCAATACGAATGCCATCGTTACCATTCAAAAAATCTGGCGTGATCACAGTAATAAAGTAAATGGTCTTACCGAAAGTATAAGACGGATAGCCGGAGTTGAAGATGTAATACTTGAGGCGTTTGCACCCATGGGTTTCCCGCATATGTCAGGCGACATAGAATATAAAGGCAATGATGATCTGAAGTTTCAGGTTTCTTACCAGCCGGCTAATGTTGGATATATACCTTTTTATGAAATGAAATTATTAGCCGGAAGGAATATGTTTGCCGGCGACAGCCTGAAAGAAATTGTGGTTAATCAAACCCTTACTAAAAGCCTGGGTCTTTCAAAACCAGATCTGGCGATAGGTAAGTCGATCAAGTGTCTGGGCGGGAAAATTTTTACAATTGTCGGAGTCGTCGCAGATTTTCATGAAAATTCATTTCATGAACCCATGAAACCCGTGGTAATTGTTCATATGCCGGATCAGGAAAAGGGTCTTGCGATAAAACTGGCATCTAAAGGCACACAGGTTTCCGATGCAGCACTTATTCTTGCGCAGGTCGAAAAACAATGGAAGAAAGTATTTCCTGAAGAAACTTTTCAGTGCAGTTTTTTAAACGAATCAATCAGGTGGCTCTACGATCAGGAAACCAAAACAGCCTGGTTGATGAATGTCGTAATGGTTATTACCATTTTTATTTCCTGCATGGGTTTATTTGGCCTTGCCATGTTCACCGCTGAACAACGCACAAAAGAAATAAGTATCCGGAAAATACTCGGCGCTTCGGTATCCAACATAATGACCATGCTTAGTAAGGATTTTGTAGTGCTGGTATTTATATCGCTTTTCATCGCTACTCCTGTTGCCTGGTATTTTATGAATGATTGGCTGAATGATTTTGCTTACCGAATTCATATCAGCTGGTGGGTTTTTGTATTGGCAGGATCTATCGCCGTATTCATTGCTTTACTAACAGTAAGTTTCCAGGCCGTTAAAGCAGCAATCGTGAATCCGGTAATCAGCCTGCGATCTGAGTGAACTGCCCGGATCACGAAACAGAATACGAATATTATCAATGGATCTCCGTTTCTGCGAAAAATTTCAAAGAGAAATGGAACCGGGAATTTATTTTCAGACTTCTTTCGTATTCGGGCTTCCTTGGAATTAATTAAGAAATCTCCGCTATTGATAGCCGGAGTTTACTCCGAACGAAGTCTGTCTTCGCCAGGCGAAGCCCATTCATTGTGCAGGCTGGATTCCGGACGCCAAAAGCAGCCCTGATGGCCTGCTAAATCCTGCGTGGAATTTGGATGTGGTAAATGAGCAAAGAAAATCTGAACTTCATACTTTCCAATTCAAAGTAGAAAATAATCGTGTTACATGACACTTGAATATACTTTAACACCTGATCAGCTCAGTAATGCCATTGACAATACTATCCGGGTATTTAATGAATATAGTCTAAGGAAGAAAAAAGATAGTGAGGGGAAACAATTTATTATAGATGTGAGTTGGATGGGCATGTTTAGTTATTTCATAGTGGAAACGCCGGCCGGCTCGCAATTGACGTTAGAGGCTGTGGCTGTGAAGACGATCACAGACGAGGAACGCCTGGAACATGAAGAAAGTTTCCTTAAAAATCTATTTAAGATTATTGATAAAGAAATTGCTGTTACACCTGAAATCGCAAACCGGGATTTATATAAAAAACCAAAGATCGGTTTAGGATTAAGGAGCATCCTTTGGCTAATCGTCATCATCGTGCTGCTAATAAAAACAGTTCAGAGCTGTATGAAACATTAAAAAATGTTCTGAGAATAATAAGGCGGAACGGGCCATTTTCAGATAGAATTTGGTAGCAACTAACTCATCCGTATGGCAAACGACAAAGAAGATAAAAAAGAATATCCGGTATTTGTTGAACCATCAACACTTTCAGATAATGTACCTGCGGTTCTTCAAAAAGAAAGGACATTACCTGAAAAGTTTGCACGAAAAATGCCAATACGCAATATAAGTTGGGCAATAGCAATCGTTTCCGTAATAATCTTCCTGATTATATCTGCATATTTTGGATTTTTCTTAAAAACGAAAAGAAATAAGGCACCTGATAAAAACAAAATGCTTACCCTTGATGTCGCTCCCGGTGGCAACAGGGCTGCCCTCACACTGGGAAATGGTGTTACTATGATACTCGATAGTGAAGCTATTGGACGGCTTGCTCACCAGGGTAATACAGTGATTTTAAAAACAGATAGCGCCCTTGTATATTCAATAGCAAATAATAATCAATCAGAGAAACCAGCCATTTCGGAAGAAAATATTTTGACTACGCCACGAGGTGGTCAGTATCAGCTTGTACTACCTGATGGTACAAAAGTATGGCTCAATGCTTCTTCTTCCATTACGTATCCTACGGCGTTTACAGGAAAACAGAGATTTGTTATGATTACAGGGGAAGTCTATTTCGAAGTGGTACACAACGCGAGTTTTCCCTTTGTTGTAAAAACAGTCAACCAGGTGATCACCGATTTAGGCACCTGCTTTAATATTGAACTATACCCTGATGAGGGAGCTATAACTACTTCGGTACTGCAGGGAAGTGTAAAGATTTATGTGGGCTCCAAGGCAAATCTGCTTTTTTCGGGCCAGCAGGAAATTGCCTCCGTCACTGGTGAGTCGATAACAATAAAAAACAAAGCAGATATTGATAAAGTCGTGGCCTGGCACAATGGCGAGTTTTCTTTGACAGATATCACCACAAGGCAACTTATGGCCGAAATTTCCCGTTGGTATGATATGGACATTGAATTTGAAGGAGCCATTCCAAACGGGCAATTCCATGGTTCAATTAAAAGGAACCTGCCTCTGTCAGCCTTATTAAAGGAATTAAGGGCTTTCGGCATTGATACGCAGGTGGAAGGAAAGAAGATTAAAGTGCAATAGTGCCCCAAACTCCCCAATCCCCGGCAGCTGGTTAAGTTGAATATCCCGATCTAATTTCCTATATTTAAATGGGTCCTTAGGGTCGCAAAAACGCTGATCTTTGGGATTTTACAGAAGAGATGGGCTATCAAGCTGCTCCTTCTGGAAAGCCTCTCTAAATTGTAGATGAAAAGGATATTGATTATATCATTTTTCCTGCCCGGTGCTTATATACTCCATGCACAAAATATTCATTTTGACTGGGCCGTCGATTTTGGTGGCACGGGATCCATATCCATTGGCTATTCGATAGCGACTGACGCTTCGGGAAATGTCTACACTACAGGGTTTTTTGCGGGTACCGTCGATTTTGATCCGGGACCCGGTACATATTTACTTACCAGTACAAACACTGCTTACGGTGATATATTCGTATCGAAACTGGATGCCGCGGGTAATTTTATCTGGGCAAAGCAAATGAAAGCTGTCAATGGCGGAGGTGTCGGGCTTTCCATCGCACTGGACCCATCAGGAAATGTTTATACTTTCGGAAGCCTGGTAGGGTCTGTTGATTTTGACCCGGGACCAGGAGTTACCTTACTCAGCTGCCCTGAATGTTCGTTTATTTCGAAATTAGATAATGCCGGGAACTATGTCTGGGCAGAAGAGTATAATCCGGGAACCCAGGATGAGCGGGATCACTCCATGAAAGTTGATGCTGCGGGAAATATTTTAATGACCGGGTCTTTTACAGGTACTTCTGATTTTGATCCCGGACCGGGGATATTCAATATAACATCCGGAGCGGGTGGTGTAAACAGGGATGCATTTATTCTCAAATTAAATACGAACGGAGCTTTTGTTTGGGTAAAACAATTCAGTGGGAGCAGCGTTAACGCCGCGGGAGAAGGAATTTCCATTGCACTGGATGCCGCAGGAGATATTTACTCTACAGGATATTATTCGGGAACCTTCGATTTCGATCCGGGGCCCGGAGTTTATAATCTTTCCACGACTACCCAGAACATGTATATTTCAAAGTTGGATCCTGCCGGAAATTTTTTATGGGCAATTCAGCTGAATGCGACTGCTGAAGGAATTGCAGTTGATAATGCCGGAAATGTTTATACGACGGGACTTTTCATAACCAGCGCCGACTTTGACCCGGGTCCCGGTGTTTACGACCTTTCAGTTACAGGCTATCAGGATAAGGATGTTTTCGTCCTGAAACTGGATCAGGCAGGTAATTTCATTTGGGCCAAGAATCTCGGAGGAACAGGGGAAGCATCCGGCTACTCACTGGCATTGGATGCTGCAGGAAATGTCTATATGACGGGAACTTTCAAAGGCACACTGGTCTTTGATCCGGGATCCTGTCTGGGAACGTATACATCTACCGGTAGTGGCGATATATTCGTTTCTGAAATTAAATCTGATGGCACGATTTTATGGATAAAACAATTTGCAGGAGCAGGATACAATGCCGGCTCATCCATCGCAATAGATGTTTTTGGTGGTGTCTGTACCACGGGATTCTTTGCGGGAACCGTTGATTTTGATCCGGGAATTGGAGTATTTAACCTCACTTCACCCGGGAACTATACAGCTTTTGTTCAAAAAATGATCCCCTGTGTGGCCAGCACTTCATCAGTATTAAACATATTATCCTGCGGTCCTTATAATTTTTACTGCCAAACCTATACTACCAGTGGAGTTTACACGCAGGTTATACCAAATGAAACCGGCTGCGACAGCATGGTGACATTGAATCTCACGATCAGCACAAACTCCGCCTCCAGTGTTAGTGCGACTTCCTGTAACAGTTATCTTTGGAATGGCAATTCCTACACAGGAACCGGCACATACACGGATACACTGACAGCGTCCACCGGCTGCGACAGCATTGTAACTTTGAACCTGACCATTAATCCCGCAGCTGTTTCAAATCTAAAACAAACCATTTGTTCCGGTCAGTCTTATGCGGGTTATACTGCAACGGGCACTTATACGGATACATTGGCATCTGCAATTGGTTGCGACAGTATAAGAACCGTTCAACTGACGGTTATGAATGCACCTGCTCCGGACTTAGGGACCGATAAAAGTCTTTGTATTGGAGATACCATGAGTCTTTTTCCGGGAAACTTCGACAGTTATATATGGCAGGATGGCTCGACTCAAAGTCATTATACAATTAATAAAGGAGGTGACTATTCTGTGAATGTTACCAACTTCTGCGGATCTGCCTTAGCACAGATTTCCGTACTTGAAAATAAATGTGGCATTTACTTTCCTACCGCATTTACACCCAATAAAGATGGAAAGAACGACTTATTTAAGATTTTGCATCCTCCTGATTTTAATAGTTATACTCTTTCCGTTTTTAACAGGTGGGGTCAAAAAGTATTTGAGACAAAGGACTATACTAAAGGTTGGGACGGCACATTAAATGGCCAATTGCAGGATACTGGCGTCTTCGTCTGGTTTTGTAAATATCAAAAAACAAACAGTGCTCTGCATGGTGAAGTCAGCGGAACTGTTGTATTGATAAGGTAATCGGTACGAAGCCGGCTTATTTATCCGGACAATTATTTTCAAACAGGTGATATTGCATCGAAACCGGACAGATTGTTGCAAAAACGAACTCCTGTAAAGATCTTATCTTTCTAATTATCTGTCTATCAATCTGATTTATTCCGGTATATTATTGGTAGAGATTTCCAACCTGAACAATCTCCTAAATTAATCTCTATTATGCTCAGAAGCTATTTAATGATTGCTTTTAGAAACCTGATTAAGAATAAAACTTTTTCATGTATTAATATTTTCGGACTCGCGATCGGTATGATGAGCTGCATCCTGATTGCGGCCTTCATATCTGACGAATTAAGCTACGATAAATATCCCGTGCATGCAACTCAAATTTACAGAATCGAACTACAGCTTGCACAAAACGGTGGTGTTATGGATATATCAAATGTAGATGTCGCTGTGGGTGCCGGTATGAAGAATACTTTTCCGGAAATACTCGCCTCTACTCGTATAATCAGGCAGAATGAGATGTTTGTAAAAAATGGAGATAAACTATTTAAAGAATCCCGTTTCTCTTTCTGTGATTCCAATTTCCTTCAAATGTTTTCAATCCCACTTTCTGAAGGGAATAATAATACAGCTCTGATATCTCCTTACAGCATAGTTATTACAAAGGAACTCGAACATAAATATTTTGGTAATGAGGCCGCCCTGGGTAAGTCCCTTCAGATTGGAAGGGGGGCCTTTAAAATTACGGGCGTCATTGAAAAGATTCCGGAAAACACCCATTTCCATTTTGACGCTTTCATCAGTATGTCTACTAATTATTATGCTATCCATGGCAATACCTGGAGCAACTTAGGTTTTTATACTTATCTCCTGATTGACAAAAATGCAGATCCGAAAAAACTTGAATCTAAATTTCCGGAATTAATCCGGAAATATGTCGCCCCCGAGGCAATGCATGATATGGGGATCAGCCTGGCCGAAGCGCAGAAGGTTACCAATACCTGGCGCTTCTTCCTGATGCCGGTAACCGATATCCATCTGCATTCCAACACGAAATATGAACTGGAGGCCAATGGTGATATGCAGTATGTCTATATTTTCGGGTCACTTGCCATTTTTACAATACTGCTCGCCTGCATTAATTTTACGAACTTCTCTACGGCGGCTTCAGCCAAACGTGCACGTGAAGTCGGAATCAGAAAAGTTCTAGGAACCATAAAAACCCAATTGATTACCCAGTTTTTGATAGAATCTGTTTTGCTTTCATGCTGTGCCTTGTTAATAGCCTTTTTACTTATATACCTGGTGCTTCCACCTTTCAATTATCTTTCTGGAAAAAATATTGACATTTTATCTTTCTTCCATTTCAAAACAATTGCCACAGTAATTGTTTTCATGATATTAACAGGAATTGCAGCGGGTATTTATCCTGCATTTTATCTTTCTTCTTTTCGAACCATCCGCGTTCTTAAAGGCGCTGGTTTAAAAGCACCTGCAAAAGGGGGCGGCCTCCGTAGGGGCCTCGTTGTATTTCAATTTTTGATTTCCACTTCCCTAATCATTTCTACCCTGATCGTATACAGACAGCTTCATTTTATGCAAAATAAAAAATTAGGTTACGCAAAAGAACAGGTGCTTGTTATTCCTGATACATTTGGATTGGACAGTAATCAATATGCATTTAAACAAAAACTTTTAAGCGATAGCCGCGTGGTGAACGCAACTATATCAAGGGATGTTCCCGTAGGACGGAGCGATGAGGACATAGACGGATCGCAGGTTTATGCCAGTGAAAACAGGGCGCATGAAACAGAAAGCGAAATACACGCTAATTTTTTTCACGTTGACTATGACTACTTGTCAACACTTGGTATGAAAATGATGACTGGAAGATATTTTTCCAAAGATTTTGGAGGCGATTCGTCCGGAGTTGTAATTAATGAAGCAGCTGTTCGCGACTTAGGATGGAAGAATAACCAGTCCGCCATAGGTAAAACAATTATTTCATCTGGTCAGCACGAATATCGTGTCATCGGCGTCGTACAGGATTTCAATTATGCTTCTGTCAAACAGAGGATTGTCCCCGTCATGATGATGCTTCGCCATAACAATGGCACTCTGATGGTAAAAATAAGAACTACCGATGTTTCCGGTTTTTTGACAGAGGTAAAAAAAGAATGGAATGTATTCAATTCCAGAACTCCCTTTTCGTATTATTTCCTGGATGACAAATTTGGTTCTGTTTATGCGGCTGAAGAAAAAACTGGTCAAATATTTACGGGCTTTGCAATAGTCGCTGTGCTCATAGCAAGTCTGGGTTTATTGGGTTTGGTTGCATTTACTACTGAACAGCGTACTAAGGAAATAGGCGTCCGCAAAGTACTCGGGGCATCGGTAAGCCAGGTGCTGGTTCTTTTATCAAAGGAATTTTTGATTTTGGTCAGCCTGGCGCTCATAATTTCTGTACCTCTTACCGGGTGGGTGATGTATAACTGGCTCAATAATTTTGCATATCGTATTCACATCAGCTGGTGGATTTTTGCTGTGGGAGGTCTGCTGTCTGTGCTGATAACACTGATGACGATTAGCTTTCAATCAATCAGGGCAGCGGTTGCCAATCCGGTAAATAGCCTGCGTTCAGAGTAAACCCAGGCTGTTACTATATAATTGCCTCATAGAAAAAGTTGACAATTTTTTTATTTTTGTAGAAAACAGGAACGCAAATAACAGCAATACCGATAATGATGATCGTTCCGCCGAGTAGCTGAATGAATTCATGGTTCAACCTGTAATCAGCAAAGCGCTGAATACCTGCGGTCTTCCAGATACAAAATCCAAGTAGCAGTAAAAAGAAAGTGGTATATAGTAAATCTCCCCTCGCCGTCCAGCTCTTACATGCATAATAGGCGACACCTGCTGCTAAAAGAATTATGTTGACAATGAAAATAATGCTTGAAACATTGATAAAGTCAGAAGGTCCGTAAAAGGTCGCCATCCGGAAATAAATATCATAAACAAAACAAGCCATCGTGGCCAGAATTCCCAAAAATAAACCTGTCAGAAATGCTTTACCGAATGGATTTTGATCTGAATACTTATTCATAATAATGATTTTAATAGTGAATTAATTTTTCTTTCTTTTTAAAATTTGCCGTCCCCTTACCATAATTCTTTTTGTTTTACCCGGCGACTCATAGGCATGATCTTTTTGTTTTTGCTCGCTGTAGTAATACAAAATAGTCTCTGCCTGTATTGTCCCTGCAATTTGGTGGCCATCTCCTTTCTTTAAAACCAGCAATTCCTGCAAATGATATTTACCCATCATTTCAGCGGCAAATCCCAGATCATCGCTTTCATAAATATGAGGAAGATGAATATCACCGCCGTCGGCCTCAGATAAAAAACCAGCTACTGGTACGGATTGTAAAACATCCGGATGAAAAGCATCCGGTGCGTGGATACCACGACGTTTAATTTTTTCGGTCATGATGCTTCCTTCCATTAAAAAGAAGGAAATAAAATAGGCAGCAACGCAGCCACCGAGCAGGGGCAGTAATGCACCCGGTTGGCCTGTCGTCTCCAGGGCAAAAATGATGGAAGTCAGTAAGGCCCTGGAGGCACCTGCAAACATTGACGCCATTCCGATAAGGGCAGCGAGCGGAATGGTTATCTGCACTGCGGGGAATGCACGGCGGACAAGAATTCCCATCAGCGCTCCCAGTGCTCCTCCTATAGTAAACAAAGGTGCAAGTGTTCCGCCTGAAGTACCGCTGCCCAACGAAACGGACCAGGATATATATTTAAGCAGACATAGGGAAAATAACATGGAAACAGGAACTGCCCCACCCAGCAAATTCCGGATATTGTCATACCCAACGCCCATAGTTTCAGGCGCAAAATATCCGGTTACACCGATCGCAATGGCGCCGATAGCAGGGAACCACATCCAGTGAATGGGAATTTTTTCAAACAGATCCTCTATTGCATACACTGATTTGGAAATACCGGAAGCAACAACTCCGGTTATCAGTCCAAATAAAATGTACATCAACAATGCACCACCAGAAACAGACGGCAGGGAGGGCATGGCAAAAACAGGTTGATTTCCAAATAAAAAAATATGCATACCTGCACCGGTAATGCAGCCCGAGATTACTGGAATAATCGAACGTGGAGAGAATTCAAAAAGTAACAATTCGACAGCTAACATTACTGCTGCCAGCGGCGTTCCGAATATGGTTGACATACCAGCGCATGCACCGGCTGCAAGAATAATTTTTCTTTCACCCGATGAGATATGCATGAGCTGACCCGTTAATGAGCCAAATGCACCACCCGTTGCGATAATGGGTCCTTCCGCACCAAAAGGGCCACCCGTTCCGATGGAGATGGCGGCTGAAAGCGGCTTGAGAAACGTAATCGCCGGTGGTATTCTGCTGTCTTCGACAATAATTTTTTCCATGGCCTCGGGAATACCATGACCGGTTATTGACCGTGATCCAAACCGGGCCATCAGGCCGACTACAAGACTGCCGGCAATCGGAATTAATACGACAGCTATACCCAGATGATTATGAGCGGGAGAAGAAGAGGCAAAAGAAAATTTTCCGTAAAAACACAGATTGGTTATTCCGTCAATCAGAAATACAAGTCCCTTTGCGATGAAACCTATAAATATGGCGTTCATAATGGCCTGCAGACTCAGGTAAAATACACGTTTGTTTACCGGGGTCTCTTTTAAGTCCCTGTTTCTCTGGTGTAAACCGCTTAGGGAAACCGACAAAGGAATGGATGGGTTCATTGTGCAAAACTATTGCTCAAATCATGTTTTATCAAAACTTTTACTGAATAATCATATAATTTATATATTACAAGCAATAATTTTGTATATATGCCCAAAACAGCCTGTAACCTGTATGATTGTTTCCTTTGTCAGCATTGCATGATAGAGTGGCGGCCTGTGATAGGCCATAATAAGGAAACCAGATTAATTAAAAAAGGAAAGCCAGTATTCACTGAGGGTGATCCTGTCGAAGGTATTTTTTTTATGTATAGCGGATGGGTCAAAATTCATCAACAATGGACGCACCCAAAAGAACTGATCATTCGTTTTGCGGGACCTGGCGATATTATCGGTCATCGTGGCCTTGGAGATAAAAGAAATTATCCCGTTTCTGCGACAGCGCTGGAAGATACTGTTATATGTTTTGTTTCGGAAGAGTTTTTAGAATCCTGCCTGAGGGTAAACCCGGGCCTTGCGTACAAACTCATGCATTTTTATGCAGTTGAATTACAAAAAGCAGAAAGGAGGATGCGTGATCTGGCACATATGGAAGTAAAAGGGAGGATTGCCGGTGCTTTAATAGATATGAGTAATAAATTCGGAATCAACCGGGATGGAAACATCGCCCTCGGTCTCAGTCGTCAAGATATTGCATCTTATGCAGGTACTACTTATGAAACATTGTTCAAATTATTTAATGAACTGATTAAAGAAAAAATTATTGATACTTCTGGTAAATTCATCAGACTCAGAAATATCAATAAACTCGGTCAACTTTTAAAAATGAAATAAAATGATTCCCCAATTTGAAAAATTAAACCAGCAGGATCAGGCACTCCTGGTTAAGGCACCAGTGCTGATTTCCGTACTGGCATCCTGTTCAGATCATACTATTAATAAAATGCAAAAAACAGATGCTATTAAACTGGCTCATATTAAAACGTTCACTGCAATTCCGGAGCTTCAACCTTATTTTAAAGAGGCAGAGAAAAATTTTAAGGAAAATTTTGAAGAAACGGCCAAACAGTTTTATCCATTTGACGAAGCGCACCGTGATTTACTGAAAATGGAAATCAAAAAAGTGCAGGATATAATTGGTAAACTAAATCCTATTTTCGCTCGAAATCTGACCAGGAGCCTCGAGAGATATGCAGCACACGTAAAGAGGGCAACCCATACTGTTTTTCGCGATTTTATTTTCCCGTTGGCGATGTTTGATCTGAAGGATAATCAATCTCCAGTGTTCTGAATACCTGGGCAACAATCTTGTTACATCGAGTATTGCTCTCCAGTTGATCATCGGCTGTCATTTCCTGGATGTCGCTGTTCGTGACCTTGTCATGGCAATGGGAGCTTTTACACTTGCAAAACTCACTGTCATTTCAAATGGAGAATACAAACCTGCTTCAAATAGGTGAACGTCACAAAAAAATATTCGTTAACGGCAATTATTCGTTGATGAATGTTTCAATTATAGCCAAAACCAGGAACGGTAATTTGCTGCTCTTATCCCGTGCGCAGCTTTCTCCTATATAATCTCCATGGCCGCCTGGCAGAATCGCCAGCTGGCCATGAGGCAGCATGCGCGACAAATTAAACGCGTGCTGCGCGAGCACTACTTCTGCATCACCATTTATGACCAGTGCGGCGGCCTGGATGGCTTTTATGTCAGCATCGCTGATATCCCTGAAATGAACCATTCTTGCCACATCCTTTTCGAACATAGTCTGCAGGTCTGTAGGATCCGGATTAGCAAGCAGGTAGGCTTCTTTCAGCTGCGCAGGCATATTATCCAGGGAAGCATGTTTGAATCCATCAAAGAATCCAGGTTGCATACCTTCCCGTTTATATGTCGTGGAAGCCAATACCAGCTTATTCACAATCTCAGGATGTCGAATGGCGATTTGAATGCAGGTTGTACCTCCATTGCTGAATCCCATAAAATCTGCTTTTTTAATTTGCAGCTTCCTGATCAGTGCAGCAACGTCATCCGCATCCTGTTCAAAACTCAGCGGGCGATCAATATCAAGCGTATGCCCGTGCGCCTGTAACTCCACAGCTATAACAAGATGCGATTTTGCCAGTTCAGGAAGGACTCGGCCGTAGGTCGATTGAATCGTAGATCCGCCCCCATGAAGTAATACCAAAGGTTTTCCGCTGCCATGAATCTCATAATAAATTCTCAAATCGTTTACGACTGCATACTGACCCAGTTGGTCCTGCCGGCTATTCATTGTTTTTTTTACTTAAATTAGGAATAAGGTTCCGTTTTTTCCATAATATTTTTAGACAATACCTGAAACGATGAACACAGAAGCAAAAGACAAACCAAAATTCCGAATTGAAAATATCACTCCGATCCTTTCAGTAAAAAATATGGATGTTAGCAGGAAATTTTATATTGACCTCCTCGGTTTCGCGGAAGCAACATGGGGTGACGATCATTTCACAAGTATTCATCTCGATAAAAAGGGACTTTATTTGTGTCAGGGTGAACAAGGAACTGCCGGAACATGGATCTGGATTGGATTTGACGGCGACATCTTCTCTTTATATTATGAACTCAGGGCAAAAGGCGCAACCATCAGAATGCCTCCTTCCAATTATTCATGGGCCATGGAAATGCAGGTCGAAGATCCGGATGGCCACGTGCTGAGATTTGGAACTGACCCGAATTTCGATAAACCTTTTTTAGACAAACACAAATAAAACAGGCATGGAAAAGAAAATATTTGAATCGGTCGATAAATATATTAGTGATCTGTTTATTAAACCGGATGAAGCATTAATGGCTGCAGAAGAATCTCATCGCCTGGAAAATTTACCGCCTATAAATGTATCTCCCAACCTGGGCAGGTTATTGTATCTGTTTGCAAAACTTACGAATGCAAAAAAAATTCTTGAAGTAGGTACATTAGCAGGCTATAGTACGATCTGGATGGCGAGATCATTACCTAAAGATGGAAAACTTATTACGTTGGAAATAGATCCGCATCATGCAGATGTAGCCAGGAAAAATATTGATCGTGCAGGACTTTCTTCCGTGATTGAAATACGCGTTGGGAAAGCCATTGATTTGTTACCTCAGTTGGTAAATGAAAAGGCCGGCCCTTTCGATATGATCTTTATTGACGCGGACAAACCTCCTTACACGGAGTATTTTGAATGGGCGTTAAAACTATCAAGATCAGGAACCCTAATTATTGCAGACAATGTAATTCGTGATGGAAAAGTGCTTGATCCGAACCATGATGATGAAATGGTAAAAGGAGCGCAGAGATTTAATAAAGCACTGGCTGCAAATAATCGCGTGAGTGCTACTATTCTGCAAACGATAGGATTAAAGGAATATGACGGAATGGCTATTGCATTAGTGAAATAAGAACTTCAGTATTCCTTCAGAATATGCCCCCAACTTTAAAAAAAATACCATGAAACATATTTCCCCGAAATTACTTTTTGTCGTTACCCTATTAATAAGTCTCGCCTCCAGGGCACAAACTCCTGTTTATTCATTCGATAAAAGCATTTCGGTTCCGGGAGACGGAGGTTATGACTATGTATCCATTGATGATGTAAACAAACATTTATTTGTTTCACATGGTACGACCGTAAATGTTATTGACATGAAAACCGAAAAAGTCATCGGTTCAATCAATAATATGAAGGGTGTTCATGGTATTGCGATTGACAATGAAGTGAACAGGGGATTTATCACCGATGGAAGGGATAATTCAGTAGTTGCTTTCGATCTCACCTCCTTTAATACGATTAAAGTAATTCCAGTTACTCCAAAAGGTCCGGATGGAATCATGTTTGACCCGTTCTCAAAAAGGGTATTTGCATTTTGCGGTCATGGAAATGCCGCCTCTGTAATTGACGTGAATGACCTGAAAGAAATCGGTACGGTAGATTTGGGAGGGGGCCCTGAATTTGCGGTGCCAGATGGTAAAGGACTAATCTATAATAACCTGGAAGACAAAAACAGCCTGAATGTTATAGACGCTGTCACGATGAAAGTAATCCGTAATTACCCTTTGGCACCTTGTGGGGGTCCCACAGGCCTGACCTATGATGCGAAACACCAGCTTGTCTTTACCGGCTGTCGCGAAAACAAGGGAATGAGTGTGGTAGATACTAAAACCGGAAAAGTAATAGCAACATTACCCATTGGAGCTGGTGTGGATGCAGTTGCTTATGATCCGTCAACAAACCTGATCTTTTGCTCAAACGGAGACAGCACCACTACAATTATCAAACAAAATTCTGAAAAAGATTATGCAGTAGTTCAGACACTGTATACCAAAGTGCGTGCAAAAACCATGGCACTTGATAAGGACACCCATAAAATTTATCTCAGCGTTGCCAAATTCGAACCAGGCACGAGAAATGTTGTGCCGGGCAGTTTTGAAGTACTGGTATATAAAATGAATTAGAAAATCATCATTTTTTTCTATTTCAAAATAACTCATTGAATATTCAACCATCACACATTTTGAAGAAGGAGTGACATGGAGACATGACTCCTGTGAGCCACACACTATCGTTCATCCCCGTGGTAGCCAGTTTTCCAAATCGACAAATGGCTTTACGGAAATCACTATAAAAAGAGAATCTCAGTTGTGAGTGAATGTAATCAATCACCTGAGTGAGAACATTAACTCAATAACAATCCCCCATCCGAAACCTTTCCGTATCGCCTTCAAAGTTAATTCAAGGTTAGTGCGGAGTAAGTGCGGTATTTACCGCACTTACTCCGCACTAAGTAGATCTTAATATAGAACGATTTCCGAAGGAGGGAGCTACAAATACTAATTCAGGCACCTGCAAATGGCTACTGGTTTAATACTTTGAAGAAATATTTGGCGATAAGGAATACTAGCTTACCTTTATAGTGTCATACTATTCTATTACACTATATATATGCTAGAAATCAATAACTTACACTTTGGATATTCCAGGAAGTCTCTTTTATTCAGGGGGTTGGACCTCACTCTCAGGGACGGACATGTATATGGATTGTTCGGAAAAAACGGCGCTGGGAAGTCAACCTTATTAAAAAATATGACAGGGCTGGCTTTCCCACTAAAAGGTCAGTGTCTGCTCGATGGTATCAACGTTTCTGATCGTCCAGTTGCAGTCCTGGAAGACATATTTTTTATAGCCGAAGAAATATTCCTCCCTTCTCTGACTCCGCTTGAATTTGTCAAAAACACCGCGGGGTTTTATCCAAAATTCGATGAGGATAATTTTTATCACTACCTGAAATTATTGGAAGTTGATCAGCATGGGAACATGAGCAGGCAGTCATACGGTCAACAAAAAAAAGCACTGATCGCATTCGGACTGGCTACCAACACGAAGCTCATGATCATGGATGAGCCCACCAACGGTCTTGATATTCCATCCAAAGTACAATTCCGAAAATTGATCGCCTCCGTTCAGACTGAAAATCGCTGCATTGTTATTTCAACGCATCAGGTCAGGGACCTCGAGAGCCTGATTGATACCATGCTGGTATTGCATAATGGTGAAATTTTAGTAAATAAATCATTAGACGAAGTGGGAGAGAAGCTGAGTTTCGGAATCTATCCCAACTCGGCTGAAATATCTGCACTCTACCTGGAAGAAAATATTCGCGGGAAAAATGCAATAATGCTGAACACAGCAAAGGAATTCAGTAAAGTGGACATAGAACTACTTTTTAACGGAATAATAAGCGGCAACCAATCCTTATTAAAAATCTTAAAGACTTCCTGATATGAATAAAACCTTTAGTATAAAACGTTTTAGCAGGCTGTTCAGGAAACACACGAAAGAACATTACAGGAATTACATGATGTCAGTTGCGGTGTTGGTCGGTGTAATGATAATGGGCGGAAGTTTTCTGGTTTATATGATCGATGTACAGCTGGACAAAAATATCCAGTCATTTTTCTTCTTTTCCATCATGCTTCTGGCAGGAACAATTTTCACCAGCACTGTCTTTGCAGATTTAGGGGAAAGGAAAAAAGCCATTGCGTGGCTCATCTTGCCTGCATCCCACTTCGAAAAATACCTGGTAGCATGGATTTATTCTTTCCTCCTCTTTATCATAGTATATACTATGATTTTCTACCTGGCCCTTTTTATTTCGTTGAATATTCAGCATTTGCATACTCATCGAATCGTCATCCTGAATATATTCGAAAAACAGATACTCCAGATGTACCTGGTATTTTCTTTTTTACATGCGATTGCTTTTTTTGGGGCTGTCTATTTTGAGAAATTACATTTCATTAAGACAGCCTTCACTTTTTTTATTAGCATCGCCGTCCTGATACTAATAAATAAAGGCTTGCTCACCGCTTTACTCGGAAGAACGGTCGATGCATCTCCGCCCTTTGGCTATCTGCGTTTTGCTGATACAGGCCAGGCGGTTGATATTAAAATTAGCAGTCAGGATAATCCGTATCTGCTTTACCTGATTATCATTCTGACTTTTATTTTATGGGTGGGGGCTTATTTCCACCTGAAAGAAAAGCAGGTTTAATGAACAAATTGTAAAATGGAATTCAGAGACAACGAACCCATATATCTGCAGATTGCCGCCTACGTAGGTCAGTATATTTTATTGGGAAAATGGCAGGCTGACCAGAAAATTCCTTCAGTTCGGGACCTTGCCATGGAGCTGCAGGTTAACCTCAATACAGTGTTGCACGCCTATGAATTTCTGGAAAACCAAGGCGTAATATATATTAAAAGAGGGCTGGGAAATTTTGTTGCATCTGATGGACAGGAAAAAGCGAAGGCTTATCGCAAGGAACGCTTTATACAACAGGACCTGCCGGTCTTTTTTACAAATGTTTATCTGCTCGGAATCAGCCAGGATGAGATCCTGCAGCGTTACGAGCAATTCAGCCTTCATAATAATATCTCAAAAACGAATACAGACCGATGAAAGCAAGTAATAAATTTCTTTTTGCAGCAATTGTCTTAACAGTTTTATCGCTGGTCGTTTATGACATTTTGTTAAAAGCTGCCTACAAATCCGGGAATTATGCGGATCCCTACAAAGATTTTGTAACTCTGAATTTTAAGGACTTTGATAAACTGAATCTTCCTTCTTCCACAGCAGCGAACGTAAAAATTATTCAGGGATCTTTCAGTGTCCGGATAGATGAAAATGCAATGAGCTATGTGCAGGTAAATCAGGAAGGTTCGGATCTACTGATAAATGCCAGCTTCGATGGAAATTATCAAACGACTTCCAATCAATATATTCTTTTAATTTCCTGCCCCAAACTTTCAGAACTAAATGCAAATGCCAGTTACCGGGCAAACAATACGAACGTAACCGATACGATCGTCAGGGAAGACTGGAACATGCGACAGGTTTTGATTGATGGATTCAGTCAGGATTCTCTTCACATCAGCCAGGATTACGGATCTACCATTGTACTTGAAAACAATCATATCCGCGCAATCAGTGCCGTGATAGGAAAAAGCCGGGGAAGCGGATCCTATCTGATCATTAAGGATAATAATGAATTCAGCAATGCTGAGCTCGATATTCAAAACGACAGCAAATTATTTTTAGACAATGCAAAGATTCAATACCTGAACTACCAGCTCGGCGATAACGCGAAACTGATAGTAACCGGGAAAGCAAAAAACCTATTGTACAATATAAAACCTGGCCAGAAATGAAACTGACAATCAAATCGCTTTCGAAAACTTATTCCAACGGTGTAAATGCTATAAAAGATGTCTCACTGGTTTTAGAGAATGGGATGTTCGGGCTTCTGGGACCCAATGGGGCGGGTAAGTCCTCCCTGATGCGCACGATTGCCACGCTGCAGGAAGCGGATGAAGGGACAGTATTTTTAGATGATCTCGATGTATTAAAAAACAAGACACGCGTAAGGCAGTTACTGGGATATCTGCCACAGGAATTTGGAGTATACCCAAAAATTTCTGCCGAAAGGATGCTGGACCATATTGCACAATTGAAGGGAGTAGGAAATGCCACAGAAAGAAAGGAACTGGTGGGTAGTCTGCTGGAAAATGTAAATCTTTCCAAAGACCGCAAAAAACATCTCGGTACTTATTCCGGAGGTATGAAACAAAGATTCGGTATTGCCCAGGCTCTTATCGGGAATCCAAAGCTGATCATTGTGGATGAACCAACAGCAGGTCTTGACCCGGCAGAGAGGAATAGGTTTTATAATCTGTTAAGTCAGCTGGGAGAAAAAACAATCGTCATTCTTTCAACACATATTGTCGAAGACGTAAGCACTCTGTGTTCAAACTTTGCCATCATTTGCCAGGGAGAAGTGTTGTATTCTGGAAACCCGGATAATGCCGTAAACGAACTGGAGGGTAAAATATTCAGTAAAGAAATCAGCCAGCCTGAATTGACTGAATACCAGAGAAAATTCAATGTCATCTCAACGCAGCTTAAAGCCGGCAGACTGCATATCAGAATCCTGCAGGAAGTGGCCCCCGGAGAAGATTTCGCTCAGGCTGCTCCGAATCTGGAAGATGTTTATTTCAGCAATATTGCTACACGCGTTGATGTCAATACCATATAATATATGTTCTGGAAAATATTTTTATTTGAGATTCAGAATCGCTTCAGGAGGCCTGCGGTTTATCTGTATTTTTTAGCTGCATTTATTTTCACGGTGGGAACTTTTGCAAGCGGTTCTCTACCAATCGGAGAAAAAGAGAATATCAATGCTCCTTACCTCATCGCCATGTGGTGTGCGGGTGTTACCATGCTGATGATGTTGATTAGCTCTTCTGTTATGGGACAGGCCCTGTACAGGGATATTGAATATCAGACCAAAGATTACTACCTGACTTACCCGATCACTAAGGCCGGATACTTTTGGGGCCGCTATTTCGGATCGTTCTTTTGCATGATGACTATAGCAAGCTCTATTATCATTGGCGCATATATTGGAACAAAACTCGGTCCCGTCATGGGCTGGACAGATCCGAAACAATATGGACCCAATCATTTCATTTATTACCTGCATCCTTTTCTTACGATTGCACTCCCTAATCTGTTCTTTACATCTTCATTATTTTTCGGACTGGTGGCTATTACACGTAATGTAAAAGTTATTTATAGCGGCGGCATCCTGTTGTTCCTGGGATATTTTTTATCTCTGTTTTTTTTCGGCAACACAAATAATGAAAGAGTTATTACACTGGCAGATCCATTTGGCCTGAACAGCATCCGGTATATGTCAAATGCCGCCAATTCATTTCAGAAAAACAATACACTGTTTCCTATTACCGGCAATTTTTTATTGAACCGCCTGATCTGGTCGGGCGTAGGATTCATCGTTATCATGTACACCTATTTCCGTTTTAGTTTCGAAAAGTTTTTCAGCGGTAAGAGAGACAAAGCGGCGATTGACGATGATGTATCTAAAGTGAGGGGGGTAATTTTTAAAGATGTACATGTTGATTTTGGCGGTACTTACAATCGCAGAACGCTATGGCAATTAAGCAAGCTGGAACTAAGAAATATTGCAAGGGATAATTATTTCTGGATCATCCTGTTCAGCGGTCTGAGTTTTCTGGCATTCGTATTCTGGATGGGCAGCAGAAATTATAATGTGCCTGATTTCCCGCGCACAGTTCTTCTGTTTAATATTTTCAATGATGTATTTACATTTTTTATTTTCTTCATTATCATTTTCTATACGGGCGAAACCCTTCACCGCGACCGGGTTACACGTTATTCTTATATCAATGATTCCCTTCCCCCGCCAAACTGGGTACTCAACGGTTCCAAGCTTATTCCGCTGCTCATACTGGGCGTTTTTCTGACTTTCGCACCAGTGTTTATTGCGCTGCCTATACAAATCATTAAAGGATTTTATCAATTTAATTTCCCCGGGTATTTCGTTAATATTTTTGTTGTTATTTTACCGCGCTTTTTGGAGATGGTAATATTTTCCTATGTTATTCATGTCGTGATCAATAATAAATTTGTGGCACATGGTATAGGCGTTACCATTTGGGTGCTGGTGTTTTTTCTTCGTTTTACAGGATATTTTAACTACAATCTTTTATTGTATTCCTATACACCCTGGTTTGGGATTTCGGATATGGACGGACTGGGACATATGACTTCTCCTGTGATGTGGTTCAATATTTACTGGCTGATTTGGGGCGGATTGCTGATCATTATTTCGGCTTTATTTTATTACAGGGGAATTACTTCTTCCTTTAAAGAAAGACTGCAACTGATGAGAGAAAGGTTTGACAGTAGGACTCGCTTATTTACCGGCGGATTCCTGATTTTGATCCTGGCAATAGGGTCTTATATATATTATAATGTAAGCTACTTAAATGACTTTCTGCTTCAATCAGAGAATGAGAGCAGAGCAGTTCTTTATGAAAAATCGTTGAAACATTTTGAAAAACTCCCTTTGCCAAAAGTTACCGGGATTAAAATGTTTGTGGATCTGTATCCTGACAAACAGCAGGCATTTATAAAATCCTTTGTCAGCCTTAAAAATAAAACGAACCGGCCCATTGAAGAGATGTTGCTGGATGCCGATGGGATCACAGAATATTCAATTAAAGTAGATGGCATTTTAGTTCCATTTACTTGTCCGCTGGTTTACCCGCGCGGCATGTTCAATTGGTTCAGGTCAAAAATCGATACGTCGGATTTCAGGTTATATAAATTTCAAAAACCTTTGGAATCTGGTGATTCAATGGTGCTTGAAGTCAAATCGTCATTATATGCAAAGGGTTTTAGCAACGGGTTGTTCTCAGCAAATATTCTTCGTAACGGAACATTTATCGGAAGCGGATTACCAGGCCTCGGATATGACGATGATGACGAGATCAACAGTCCTTATGTTCGAAAGAAGAACGGCCTGCCTCCAAAAGAAGATGAGGATATTGCCCAGGATGATCCCATGGGTATGAGTACGTTGAGAGCAGGAAAATTTGCGGATCTCATGAACTTTGATATCACAATAAGCACCACCGGAAATCAAACGGCCATCGCTCCGGGAGATCTCATGGAAGAATGGAAAAAAGATGGACGCAACTATTTTCATTATGTTAAAAGTCAGCCAGGTCTGTATAACCCCTTTGGTATTATTTCAGCGCGATATGTTGTGAGAAAGGATAGCGTACAATTGGATCATAAGGTTTACATCAATATTTATTTTGATCCGGAACATAATGCCAATATTAACCGGTTCATGCAGGCTTATAAGGACGGACTATCTTATTATAGTGCTGCCTATGGGTCCTATCCCTCTAAGAATATCAGTCTGATTGAAACATCTCAATACGATCCATGGGAGACTTCGATGACATCGATGGCAACTCTGAAGGAGCGTAATTCCTGGGATGCTGATTTTACAAAGCCCGACCAGTACGACTATTTGTATTCCAACACGACTCGTTTGCTTGCCCAGCAATGGTGGCGTTTCCAGGTCGCTCCCAATAATACTGTGGGATCATTGGTCATTCCCGAAGGACTCTCAAGCTATGATGCACTTGTTATGGCAGAAAAGAGATATGGAAAAAATAATATCAAGTCAATTTTACAGGATCAGGTATGGGTTTATTTGTTCATCAGGCCAAGGCTGGAACATAAAGAACATCCTCTGATCAAAGCCAATGAATGGATTGAATGGGGTGGCAAAGCCGCCCTGGTTTTATATGGTCTGCGGGATCTGATCGGTGAAGACAGTATGAACGTTGCACTAAGGGATTTCAGAAATGCTTATGCATTTAAATCGGATCCTCCCTTTGCAGGTGCCAATAATCTTTATGAATGTCTTCAGAAGCATGTACCCGATTCATTACAATATTATTTAACGGATACCTGGCAGAAGATCACTTTGTATGATAATAAAATAGTGGAGGCCAGGGCTGAACCCACCGCTAATAAAGATGAATACAATGTGACAATTAAAGTGGATGTAGGAAAAGTTTGGATTGATGACAAAGGAAATGATGTGCCTGCAAAATCCATGAATGACTATATGGATATCGGCATATTTGCAGCAGATTCAAAGAATAAAGAGGGAAGATCTCAGACAAATCCATTGTATCTCAGTAAATATAAATTCAAAGCGGGCCAGCATACTTTACACGTTATTGTGAAAGGGAAACCAGTCAGGGTAGGCATCGATCCTTATGCCAAATTAATTGACCGCCTGCCAGATGATAATATGAAGAACCTGTAGATAAAAAAATGGGAGATTATTTCTTCGTGCCCACGATATTGTGAAGTAGTCCGATTCCGTCTATGACAATAAAAATTTCGTCATTGACCTGTAAAGTGAAATCTGATGGTGGCACAAGGCTGGTGCCGGTCATCAGGTAGCAGCCTGAAGGGAAATCATTCTCGGCATACAAGAAGGATACCAGTTCACTGTGTTTTCTTTTCATTTGACGAATTGATACAGAATCATCATAAACCTTTTTGCTATTTCTTACTATTCGCATATTTATTAATGTCTCAGGATTGATTGGTTTATTCAAAACCAGCAAGGCCGGCCCCAGTGCTGCAGATCTTTCATATACTTTGGCCTGAGGAAGATAGAGCGGGTTCTCACCCTCTATACTTCTTGAACTCATGTCATTTCCAATCGTGTAGCCCTGTATATTTCCATATTTATTGATAAATAATGTAAGCTCAGGTTCGGGCACGTTCCACACAGAGTCTTTTCTGATATGCACGATATCATCCGAACCGACAACGTTGCCCGGACAGGATTTATAAAATAATTCAGGCCTCACGGCTTCATACACGTGATCATAGAAACTGGCGCCTCCGCTATTGGATGACTCCTCCATTCTGGCAGTTTTGCTCCGCAGATATGTAACACCCGCAGCCCATACTTCCTGATTGCCGATCGGAGGACAAAGGTTTTCGCGTATCATCTCCTCCCCATCCTTTAGGGGATTAGCACTGGTCAGAAAAATTTCAAGGTAGCCATGCAAATTATCCCTGTTTACGATTTCATCCCATTCTGAATTCAGGAAATAGTATTCATTACGATGTTCCAGAACATTCCCGGTTGCTGTTTTGTATAGTTTCATGATTGAAAATTAATGAAACTACCGATAGGATTAAGCAAAAAATAACGGGAAAATATGGAGCTAGTTTAATAAACCCTCAACTGATTTTAACAATTGGTCCTTTGTAAAGGGTTTATTCAGAAATATATCCGCCCCATTATCTATGGCCAGATCTTCCACAGCACCATTATAACCCGAAATCATTATGATTTTGATTTGAGGATTGGTTTTTCTTATTTCAGGAATAAAATCAATTCCGTATCCGTCAGGGAGTTTATTGTCAAGAATGATGACGGTTGGATCGTCCGATTTTAAATAGGTAATGGCTGAAGAAAGACTTTTTACATGTTCCAGCTGGATGTTTTTTCCTGTAAGAATGATGTTCAGAAGCAAACACATGTCCGGCTCATCTTCTATGATAAGTATTTTCTTCATTTTGATTTCAATTGTTTGAATATAGTCAATATTCATGCCATGCACCGGGTCACATAATAAGTAACGCTGCCATCTGACCGTTTCATCATGAATCCAGCCACTATATCTGCATGAGAATTATTTTTACCCTGAGCAGGATATTTATGCCCCAGCAACACTGGATGGCGATTGTGGAAGTAGAAAATCTTTCAGTGCTCCATGTGGGTGAGATAATCGATTCTCAGGCAGGAATGGTTTTTGAAACCGATTTATTCACCTCGAATGGAATGCTGCTAACGTTGCCGCGCTGATTTTAATTGTCCGCATCTATTGTTTGTAAAGTAAAACCAGTTTCATTTTTATGAGATTGTAGATTTCATCTGAAGGAGAATCCTGCAACCAGCGGGCACTATCGCTCAGTTCTGTGAGAAAATCTTCATTTGCCTGGGATTCATTCAACCAGTCACAGAGTATTTCCATTTCAACAGTGTCCAGTTCCCGGCGATTATAATAATGGCAGAGAATATGGGCGATGGTATTCAAATCCTTCATTGAGCCAAGGTTCCGTTTGGGGATGTTACAATCTACAATGAAGATTTTTTAGTAAAAGGATTAATGGATCAATTCAGCTAAAACTTGCCATTAATCAATATTTGCTTTGGTTCAGGTCGACAGATGGATGAACATTAAATTAAATATCTTTAGCAAATGGATAAGATTGTCAAAGCGGGACGATTAGCTTTTGGGATTTGCCTGCTTGCGCTGGGAATCCAGGGATTGTTTTACGGAGATTTCGATCCTGTTTTTTTGCCGGACGCATCTTCGTGGCTCCCCTTACATACCGTGCTAGCATATTTATGGACGCTGATCCTTATCGCAACGGGACTTCTTATAATATTCGATAAAAAGGCTAAGGAGATTTCAATTGACCTTGGAGGGATATTCCTAATATTCTTTTTGCTTTGTCATGTGCCGAATCTTCTTTTTGTCAACCCAAATGGAAAATCATTGGGAACCTGGACAAAGGCACTGAAGGAACTGGCGTTTTCGGGTGGAGCATTTGTCGTTGCCGGATCTTATGGCGGGGACTATCCTCAATCTAAATCATTGATCAATCTGCTGAAAAAACTTATTCCCTTCGGGCGGGTTTTCTTTTCGATCACAATGATCATATTTGGCATTGATCATTTTTTATATACTGATTATGTCGCGCCTCTGGTTCCCGCCTGGATCCCGGGTCACAATTTCTGGACTTATTTTGCGGGTGTAGCGTTGATCGGTTCAGGTGTTGCAATTATCCTGAGGATTAAGTTAAGACTGGTAGCTGCTCTTGCTGGGAACCATGATCTTTCTTTGGTTTATTTTCCTCCATATTCCCCGTGCCATCGCAGATCCTTACGGCAGCAGAGGCAATGAAATGACAAGTGTATTTCAATCATTGGGTTTTAGCGGGATTGCTTTCATTATCGCTTTCGGCAGAATCCCTCCTATCCGGTTGAAAAGTCAGAAGCCCAGTTGAAGCTGCATTGCAAATGCGTTATTATGGATGCCGGGATTCTCTGTCCTGTAGGAATAGTCCATTTGTATCTTTGTCCATACGTTAAAGAAATAATTTAATCCGAAAACATAATAGGTAGATGTTTCCTGTTCTTTGGATTTAGCCTCATTGGGATCATATGTGTCGTACCTGAAAACACCTTGTAAATGTTTGGGCCAAATAAAATAACTGCCCTGAAGGTACCAGCCCTGGTGAACAATCTGCATCGCATCACCTTCCTTCCCTTTTACCCATTCTCCTTTTGCGGAAAACTGATCATAGTTCAGCGCAAATTCGGTACCCCACCTGATTCGTTCCTGACTGATAGCAGGGGAGGAAGTGAATTTGTCGAATCCATTATAATAGGAAGCGCCGATATCGAGTATTTTGAAGGGATGCAATACCAACCGCCCGACAATATCTTTATAAGGATTATTATCCAGAGTATTGATGCCTGCACCGTTCACCACAGCGACGTAAATATCCGCCAGGTAATGGTTTTCAATTTTTATAAAACTGCCATTTGCCATGAGACCGATATCTCTTCCGTTTTGATTGCCGATGGAATCCACCAGTCCGTTGGAAATATCTCCTTTCCTCGCCACCAGGGCGCTAACTGCCTGGGAACGATCAATCGTTTCAAGGGACCTGTCAGCAGTAAGATTTTCCTGAGAGAAAGGAATGAGAAACTGACCGGCAGTAATTTTTAAGAAATTGAAGGGTTTATAGGAAATAAATGCGTCCATCAGGGCAGGAGACACCAGGGCACCTCCGGTTGGCGCGGTTCCATTGGCCCCTGACGAACCCACAAAATCAATCAAAAGGCGGTAATTCCATTTAGCTGAAAAATCTCCCTGGAAATCCAGTCTCGCCCGGGGAATATTAAAGCCGTTATCTTTCGTGGGCTCCTGGAAATTCTGATACCTGACCTGCGTATAGCCGCTCAGGTGCAGGAGCCGTCCTATGGCGAGAGGAAATGAATCCGATCTGGTATCATAGGCTTTTTGTTTTGTACTATATTCCTCATGGATAGAATCAGCTTCTTTTTGAGTAATGGTGCCTTTTTGAACCAGTAGGTTTAATAAATCACCCGGGGTCTGCGCAACAACAACCTCACCGGAAAAAAAAAGAAATAAAAGACCAATAAAAATTCGCCTCATACAGTTTGTTTATGATTAAAATGGAATTCTGCCCGCTGATCGTTGCGCCAAACTTACAACAAATTATTTATATTACTATACAAATTTAGTAGACTAATAAAAACATGCATTATTTGGGCATTTCTTTCAATTGAAACACCCGCCGGGAGCGGTTGGCAATGCTGTCTAATGTAATTACATGTATTTTTGTGAATCATAATATACACCTGAAGCACAAAGCAGAATATTTATCAAATCTTACACCATTAAGGGGAATAGCTGCTTTGCTGGTTGCCGTGTTCCATTTTGAAATGGCAATCGCACGGTTTGTTCCGGCTAAACAAACGATGTTTTTTGAAAAGTGCTATTTGATGGTCGATCTTTTTTTTATTATGAGTGGGTTCATTATTCTTCATGTATACAAAGACGATTTTGCAAATCGTTTCGAAATAAACAGATTTAAAAAATATATCATAGCCAGGTTTGCCCGTATTTACCCGCTGCATTTCTTTGCCATGTTGCTCCTGGTAATACTGGTAATTGTTTTTTCACCACCTGGCACCTATCCCAACCCGATAGAGAATCCGGCGGCCATTCCAACAGGATTCCTGTTACTTCATTCATATTACATACATAATTTATACACATGGAATATACCTTCATGGAGCATAAGTGCGGAATGGGCAGCTTATTTATTATTCCCTTTTCTGGCTTTATTTCTCAATAAAAAGAAATTATTGGCGCTCATCATATTTCTCATAGGTGTAACCGCAGCGTATGTATCGATCATGTATTTCCTTCCAAGAAAAAATTATATGTATCCGTCAATACCCGTTCCCCATAACCTGAATACAACCTATGATTATGGCTTTCTGCGCGGTATTGCCGGTTTTGTTACTGGAATGATCGTGTATAAACTTTATCAATGGTCTTCTTTAAAGGGTAAGTTTCAAAATGATATTTTTGCGGTGGTCACAATAATTTTGCTGGTTTTAGCATTGCATTTTGCCGTTAATGATGCGTATTGTATTATCTTGTTTGCAGCACTTGTATTTAGTTTTGCGTTAAACAACGGCTACCTCCATGTATCATGTAATAACCGGCTGGCACAGTATATAGGAAAAATATCCTACTCAATTTATCTGATGCAGATATTTCTTCAGGAACCTTTTTCAAAGGGCCTGCGTTTGCCTGGTGTGGTGGGTTTTGGGAGGGGAAAACAAAATATCGACTTTGCGAGCGGTCTGGGATATTGTTTTATATACCTGATTCTTTTATTGGCGATTTCGTCCATAACCTATTACACGGTTGAACAGCCTTGTCGTAAATGGATTAACAAGTTGGCAGTGTCCCGATCTTCCGTATCAATTCGGTCATTTGAGCAAAACAAATACTCTTAAGCCTTGAGTTCTTCGAACTGCCCGGTCTGCCGGTTCTTGCGCACATTGTCCCAGTTAAAAAACCGGCCGTTCATGGCAACATATACTCCCGAAGGCAGACATTGTACAAAGGCGAGCGCACAGCCCAGATTAAAAAATCCGTCAGAACTTCCGAACTTATAAGGGATCATGGCTCCCGTAATAACAATGGTTTTTCCGGGAACTTTTTCAGCCAGTGTGGCCGCAGTAACAGCCATTGTATCGGTTCCATGGGTGATAATGATTTTATCTTCCGGCGTGTTGATGCACTGGTTGGCG
Organism: uncultured Bacteroidota bacterium; assembly: GCA_963730425.1. Lineage (GTDB taxonomy): Bacteria > Bacteroidota > Bacteroidia > Chitinophagales > Chitinophagaceae > Puia. Next base: position 495,660 of record CAVSRV010000001.1, read on the forward strand.
ATGAGTTCCCGGTCGATGGGCTTCATGTCCAGACTATCAATCATCATAAGTGTGGTAACAGTTACCTGTGGACTAACGCGGCTCCTTGCGATCATTTCCGGCAGATGGGTTTCTTTAAAAAAAAGCTGGCCGGTAATTTCATTGTATTCCTTGTCGAACGTACCACCAGTTACAAAAATGCGGATGGACATTTTCTGAAATTTGTTAAGGGAAGGTAAGGTTTTACTCCTTTCATTGAAAACAAATGATGACCTGAGATACTAACTATTTATATAGAAAACCTGGAATTATTGTTATAGTACTCATTCATTATGCCATTCTTTATTGAATCAATAAGATCTTTAGGCAAATCTTTTATTAGTGAAGTAAATAACGCTGGAATTTCTTCGTGGGTTTCTAATGTCACGGTATCTAGTTTTTGATTCGTGAATGCCAGCTTGTTTGTTTCAAGGTCAATAATGGTTATTAAATCATATATAATTTTTCCAGGTTCAAAAATCTTAAGTGTATTAATTGCATAGGACTTACCTGAATATTTAATAAATAATCTCTTCATTTCCTTTTTCATCGGGTACAGATTTAATGATATACCCAAAATAGGAAAGATTTTTGTTAAACGGTAGCTCCTATTCATCTCTTATTAGACGTTGATAATGAGGCTATTAGGAGTTATCGTTAACATAGATGGATTGGGAATTAGTCATAGGTAAATAAATGCTGAAAATTGATCCAATATCAGGTTCCCCTGATGCATTAATTTCTCCCCCGTGATTTTCCATTATTTTTTTACAGATAGCAAGCCCCAGACCTGTCCCGGGGTATTTCGATCGGTCGTGTAATCTTTGAAACAGACCAAAAATCTTTGCAGCTTGTTGCTGATCAAATCCTATTCCATTGTCCGCAAAAGAGATCTTATGAAATAAAGATATTTTCCCTTCGTTTCCATTGGTTCGTGATTCAATACAGTATGTAACATTTAACCGCAGCGGAATATTTACTTTTTTAAATTTAATCGAATTGGATATTAAATTATAAAACACCTGTCTTAACTGAATTTCATTTATAATTAAAGATGGCAATGAGTCTGTTCTGATTTCTATTTCCTTTTGGTCAATTAAATTATTGAAATCTGATAATACATCATTTAATAAAATATTGAGGCTCGAAGATTTAATGTCGAGTTTCGAAGATTTCGCATTATGAATGAAATCCGCCTGACAATATAAAAGTAAACCATCGATCAGATCATGCATTCTGATACAGGAGGATTCTATTTTGGCAATAATTTTCTCTACATTGGGAGTCAGCGGTTCATCGTCTTTCAGTTTATTAATAAATGTTTTTATTTTACGAATCGGTTCATTTAAATCATGACTGACGATGTAGTTGAATGATTCCAGTTGTTTGTTCTTTTCTTCAAGCTCAATGTTACTTTTTTCGATCTTTTCTGTGTATTCTTTTAAATTGTCGTTCACTATTTTCATCTGCGTTAAATCGCGGGTTACCTTGGAGAATCCCACAACATTTCCATCGGGATCGTGCAAAGCTGTAATCAGAATGCTGCCCCAAAATTTAGTTTGATCCTTACGCAATCTCCATCCTTCATGCAATGCTTTTCCTTCTTTAACCGCTTTATTAATTAATGTTTCGGGGAGTTTATTTTGCTGATCTTCGGGTGAATAAAAAATGCGAAAATGTTTGCCGACGACTTCACCTGCTTTATATCCTTTTATTTTTTCGGCTCCGCTATTCCAGTTTTCAATAATACCTTCAGGACTAAGACGCAGGATGGCGTAATCTTCAACTTCATTGATCATCCTGAAGTATCTTTCTTCCTGAAATCGGACTTCCATGTCCTTTTCTCTAAGAAGATAATCGGCTTTCATTTGATCTGATACATCAATTGAAACATTGATCACTTTTTCGATCTTATTCAATTTGTCTCTTTCAAATACAGAGCCATATGTCCGAAACCATCGATATTCTCCTTTATGATGGCGTAGCCGGTAAATGAATTCATACAAATGTTCATCATTTTCCCATTTTGATCTATTAACTTCCTCAACGATTTTGGTATATCCTGTTCGAACTCTTTCAAGATCGTCCGGATGAATAATCCGCCAAAAAAAGTTCATGCCTTCCATTAGAACTGAACTTTTTTCATAGCCGAGTAATGTATCAATTGCACGGTTTATAAAAAGACAATCGCCTGTTCGAATATTGTATACCGAAATTATCGAAGGTGTGAGCTCTGCAATTTTATTGATAAAAAATTGATTGTCCTCCAATTCTTTTTCATTTTGTTTTTGTGTTGTGAAGTCCTGCAGCGTGCCAAGCATGAGTTCGGCTTCGCCAGATGAATTACTAATTACATCGCCTTTGGCATGAAGTGTTTTCTCTCTGCCATTTGGCAGGATAATTCTATAAAAGAAGTCATGGGGTGTCTTATCTCTTTTGGAAATTTCCATGAGATTTTTCACTTTTAAAGCATCATCGGGATGATTGAAAGACGCAATATCCATTTCGGAAATATTACCGTTTTCAATCTCATAAATCCGGTACAATTCAGTAGACCAAGTGAGAATATTTTTTTTGAGATCCCACACCCAGTTACCAATTTTTGATAACCGTTGATTTTGTTCATAAATATTTTGTTGGAGAGTTAAAAGGTACTGTAACGAAATAGTTTCCAAAATGGTTGTGAAATCGTCAATTTCATTGAGAACAAGTATGGCAGTTTCAAAACAACTGGTATACTGGGCAACATATATTCTGAAAATTCTCCTTCTGATAAGGCTTATAATTGTCAAGTCTTCTGCTTCGATCTGGTTCCTGGATATTTGAGGTAACTGATTATTCAGCCATTCTCTTAATGATTTCTCAATATATTCTGTCGATTGATTATTAATTAATGCAGCTAATAATTTCTCTAATCCGGGAATACCCAATTTGATTAGTTCGTCATCGGAAAGGTTATAAAAATACCTGAAAACCGGCGGCCTAAGCTCTTTAAATAAACTTAATTGCAGAAGGGCGAGGTCGTGCAATTTGTTGTCCAGGAGAAATTGAGCGAAATCAGGCAGGATCTTGAACTTCAACCTTTGTTTGAGGTGAACATCTAAATGTATTTCATCCAAATCCTGTAGTGGATAAATCTGAGTTTCTGGCATATAATAAAAATATATCTGCAATATCGCGATATGGGATCCGATTCCAGTGGGCCATGGAAATCCGCTGACTGCAAACTAATTTGACCTTTCGACCGGGCGATAACGCTATAAAGTTTATTTAGTCTCTTCAGCCGATTCATGATTCAGCGATGGAGCCAATATGATACTTGCAAATGATCCGGATGAAATATTGCCGATGACAGCATTGGCGATGACCATGACATCAAGTCCATTGGTTTTATCGTGAATGGTATTGGCGGGTTTGTTTATGATTACTCTTCCTGCAATACCACTTTCAAGCAATCCCGGAATAAGAATCAGCAATAAAATAAAACTTAACAACAGTGCCAGCGCAGTGGATCTCAACACCTGTTTTTCACCTGTCAGCATAAGGCCGAACATACCAGGATTTTTTTGCCTGATCCTGCTGATAAAAAAGAGGTATGTACCGATAACAATCATAAATAGAAAATTCCCAAGGTAAAGAAGCCAGGATCTTGTGTAGTCGGCTTCAGTTATAAAAAAATAAACAGGTATCGAATATACCAACGCGGCAGCAAGTGCAAAGCTCAAATAAATGTTTAGAAAAGGACTCTTAAACATATATCCGTTATTGTATATTTTGGAAAAATATCATAAAGTGAATGTTGACACATATTCGCCTTCCCGGAGCATTCGTGTTTTACCATCTGGCATTTTTATGATTCCATCCATAGTAACAATAACACCGGGTTTAAAAACTATCGGACTAGTTAGCTGAATGAAGTTCCCATGATCAACCAAAAATAATTTCCCCTGAAGAATGGTAATTTGATGCTGTTCATTTAGTTCTGTCAGAGGTTGGGCATGCAGTCTCATAGCAAAAGATCTTAATACTATACCAGCAATTATTGTACCTGCGATACAACGGTCCAATGTGCTCGAAACTGAACCAGGCCTACTGGCACGAAATTTTGGGCATTCTTTTCAGAAGCTTCTGGCAGGAAGTGGTTTATCTTTTCTGATGCATATTGTTGGACCTGGAGTCAAACGGTGTTTCGTCGGCTGATCCTTCGTCTTTATTTCCGGCAACTTTCTTAGGTTTTCTTCTCCGGATTCCCTTATACAATCTGGCATTCGATTTTTCAGGATAATCAGGCCTGGTTGATTTAGCTTCTTCTATCTGAAGATTATTAGGATTCTCTTTTGCTGTACCCATAAAAAATGCATTTAAAGAAAGATCATGAAACAACATTAAATATTTGTGCCAATATGTTGGCAAAATTTGAAATACACTTGGAAATGAAGTTGTGAATGTTAAGAAACGATCGAGATTGATCAGCTGATTATTTTAACATACCTATTCTGTGTAAAAAAATACTCAAACCATTTTGATGGCAGATTTTTTGAAAGTTATAATCGTATTTATTCACTTCATTAAAAATACCATTATGAAAAAGTATAGAATCATTTCTTTGGCTTTGTTTGCATTTGTTCTTCTATTAGTGCCGCGTTCAATGAAAGCACAGGATGATAAGGAAAAGACATTGAAAGATTGCAACAACGCAAAAACAGCATTTGTAAAAACGGATCCCTCCATGAGCAGCCTTTTTACTAATTCCTACGGATTTGCAATCTTTCCAAATGTAGGTAAGGGTGGTGCCATAGTTGGTGGAGCGGGTGGAGGCGGAATATTATATGAAAAAGGAAAGGCAATCGGCGAGGCAAAGATGTTACAGGTCGACGTAGGAGCTCAGGTAGGTGGACAGGCATACAGGGAAGTCATTTTCTTCAAAGACAAAGACGCATTTAACCGTTTTAAAGAAGATAAAATTGAATTTAGCGGACAGGTTTCTGCAGTTGCTGCTAAATCCGGCGCATCAGCCAATGTTAAATACAGGGAAGGTGTGGCAGTTTATACCGAAGAAATAAGTGGTCTGATGTTGGAGGCTGCCATTGGCGGACAGAAATTCGCTTACAAGTCATTTTAAATGATTCAACTGTGAGTCCGTGATGAAATCGTAAAAGAAACCCTGATAATTTTATCTGGGTTTCTTTTTAAACTTTACTTTCGCCATCGAACACCTATCAACATTTACCAGAATTATTTTTTTAACCCTGCCGATACCTGAAATAGAACTGCCGGGATAACTAAAATCAAAAGTCTTATCGGTTTTAGCGGTATAACCTCTTTGCATCTTATAATGGTATTTTCGGACAATCCATCCCGTACCATCCGAACCGGTAACTTACACCAATAGATAATCCATAGTAATGGTCATTCTTAGCCGGGTTTCCAGCATAACTGAACCCGTCAAGATAATCGGATGAAAAGATGCGATAAGTAGCTTCCGCATTGATGTAGATTCTATTAGAGACCATATATCTCACACCAGCGCCTACGGGAATGACAGGGAGAAACCTGGGTGTCTTTTGCAGCGTGTCAATTCCAAGTCCACGGCTGGCTGTTGACTTTGAATTAAAATAAGTTGTATCAAACCGGCTCCAGTTCCTGTCGATATTTAAAAGGGCAAATCCGGCACCAACGAACAAATAAGGCGAAAATCGGCGCATTCCTTCGCGATAGGTTTTTCCGTAAAGATCCCAGAGTAGTTCAGCGGAAAATTCGGAAACAGGAGTATTGAATGCGAGATTTCTGTGTTTTCTATAATCGGGAGTTGCATAGGTTGATTCATCTGCACCTAACCAACCCTGGAGCAGATTGGCCCTGATGGAAAAATATGAATCCAGCGATCTGCTGACCCACAGTTCGACTGCGGGTTTTAAAGAATTTGTATATCCTAAAGGTCCTTCTGATAAATCGCCCTGATAAATGAGCGTCCCCGCATTAATACCAATCTCCCATTTGGATGGAGTAAACTGAGCCGACGTTCTTTGAGCCGCCAGCATGATGATGAAAACTATTGCAATCTTCGCTCTGAAAATAGAATTCATAACATACGATTTGAATTAATAAAATCATTCAGTTATGTAGAGTTCTATTTTGCCGGCGGCCTGTTTAATGGTTAATCTCAAATTTTACTATGTGGGCAGTTTCTCTACAAATATGCTCAATAATGATGTGAAAGAAATGCCAAATAAGAACCTGCTTCTCTTTAATCAGGCAATTGCTGGTATCAGTCCGTCATTTGATTTATCGCTCTTCATCTCAGGATTTGCAGTCCGGGTCTGAATTTCCTGCTGTAATCTTTCAATTATTTCTTTCGTATAATCAAATTCGGGCGAAGGGGGTAAGTTTAATGCAAGCATCTTAGTATAGGTCGTTGTGTAGGCGGCCAGAAGATCAAATACTTCGGACAATTCCAGAACGTTAAATTCTGACATTAAACAGTTTGATCCTTAACGGAATCAATAATCATGCTAATGAAGACCATATGCCAAACCTGATAAGCTGACACTAGTAGTGTAAAAAAATACTCAATTAGTGAAGATTCCATGCAGCACCAATAAATAAAAATCAGAATAGTATTTTCCGCAGCTCGTAATTTCCCCGGCTGAACCGGATAGTTAATTTTATTTCGGAATGAATTTTGATTAGATTGTAGCGATCGCCCCCAATAATTTTACCATCAATCATTTTTAAATGAAAACGAATCCATTTATGCTGGGTTTTGCATTAGTGGCGGTCTTTTGTTTTTATTCATGTACCAAGAATCAGAAAAGCACAAATACCAGCGGTACATCCAGATTGCAGATTGGTTTAACGGATAGTCCCGATCCGTCTGTTAAGGAAGTTTGGGTTGATATTGTTCAAATTGAAATTATCATGGGAGACAGCAGCCATCCTTTGATATTGAATGGATCACATCCCGGATTGTATAATCTGCTTGCCCTGACAAATGGAAAGGATACAATTCTTGCCGATGCTACTATACCGGCTGGTACAATAAGTCAAATCCGTCTCATACTTGGTGATAACAATTACATCATTACCACGACTGGAGAAAAAATAGCTTTGAAAACTCCAAGCGCTCAGGAATCGGGACTTAAAGTTCAGATTCATCAGGACGTAACAGGAGGAATTCTCTATCGGTTAACACTTGATTTTGATGTGGCCAGATCAATTGTTTTCGCGGGGAACAGCGGCCAGGTGTTATTAAAACCTGTATTACGGATACTTTCCTTCATGCCTTCAGGTGGCGATATTGAAGGTGTCGTAACTCCTGACTCGGTTTTGACATTTGTTTATGCAATTCAGGGAACAGATACAGTGGCTACTACATCTACCGATATTACAAATGGGGATTTTTTAATTAAAGACATTCCCGCGGGAAACTACACCGTAACATTTGTTCCTTCAGATACCACATATAAATCCGTTTTTCTTAGTTCCACTGTTTCACTTGGACAAATCACAATGTTGGATACAGTGAAACTTCAGCACTAGCCAATCTAAATATCATCTCAAACTTTACGTAAGGATCCGGTTACGGTTTTCCCTTCAAAATATTCTTTATCTTAGAAGTGGCCGTGCTATCGCAGAAATCATTGAAATTTACAATTATTTAATTTCGGTTTATTTCTAATAGGAAACGCTTGAATTAAATTCGAAAAAACCACTCAATGACCAGACTGATTTCAAAATTCGTATTATCGATAACCACTGTTTCATTGCTCTCCTGGGGTCGTGTGGGCCACGAAGCGGTTGGTTATATCGCCGCTGCTCACCTGACTCCTAAAACCGCAGCTGCCATAAAAGAACTCCTGGGAAATGAAACACTGGCCGATATAAGTACCTATGCAGATGAACTCAGGCCGGATTCTTTTTTTCAGTACATGTCACCCTGGCACTATATCGACGTGCCGGCGGAGGAAAACTTCGCGCAGTTTCAAGCGTCCGTTTACCAGCAGACAACCCCTAACGTTTATTTAGTCCTGAATCACTGGGAGAAAGCGCTCGCCAACCCGAAAACAAACCGGGCTATTAAAATATTTGCATTGAAAATGGTTGTGCATCTCGTGGGCGATCTGCACCAGCCGCTGCACGTGGCCAGGGAGGAAGACAAGGGCGGAAATCTTATTCAGGTTTTATTTGAAGGTGATTCTACGAATCTTCATTGGGTATGGGATACAAAACTGATAGAACACAAAGGACTTTCTGCTGTTGACCTTGCAAAAGAGTGGGATTTCGCGACGCCGGAAGATATTAAAAGCTGGCAGGCCGACCCGTTGATCGAATGGCTCTATGAATCAAATCACGTGTGCAATCATATATACGATGAAAAACCTGCCGGAAAAAACCTGGGTCAGGCTTATTATGATCAGCATATTGAACTTGTCCGCCAGCGCATCGATCAGGCGGGTATTCGCCTGGCGGGCGTCCTCAATCAATGTTTCGATCCGGTTACAAAAGATTCTGCGGAAAATAAATGATCGGTTGTTTTACTTTTTACATCGGAAAGTAACCATACTGCTCCGTGTTTTTGGCTAATTTTTCGGCATAACAAAAATAGCCGGATCTATATCTTTATTTACTTCAATCTTCTTATTGGTAAAGCCGATAGTCAATCCCGGGAAATCTAATACACTGGAATATGACATTATATATCCGTCTGCTGTTTTTCTATAATCTGAATATGCAGTCGTTATTTCCATATCCTGTCCGTTTGCATTCATTTTTGCCACGGTTTCCATAATATAGTAAGATGAATCATTTATATAGTAAACGACTTCTGTTCCTGCTGCCGAAGTAAGTTTTATTTTATAGGCGGAACTTCCTTTCAGATCTTCTTTGCCTAACAATTCCACCTTACTTCCTTTTGATCCATAATTATACAAAGGACCTGCTGCGTCGATTGACAACTGACCCAGTTTTATCTGTCCTTCAGGCATGTTTACAGCTGTGGGTTGCCCTGCTAAAGGATTAATACTCCAGCCGCCATTCACAGTGTAGCAGTCAGTGATTGTTTGTCCACTTAAATCGATCTCACTTTTAAAACCTTTGCCATTCAATATATAGGTTTTTCCGGTAGCCGGATTGTTCATAATGTTAAGTTCATTTTCTGTGTAAATAGATTTTATGCTGGCTAATTTCTCCCCGCCACCCATGGCATTCGTCCATTTTTTAATGATATCATCGGCGGTTTGTGCTTTTGAATTTAAAAAACCCAGGAACGAAATGAAAAGGAGGAATACATTTTTCATATTTTTATTTTTTACTTTTTACTTTTTATTTGTCTCACCTGCCTCAAAACCAATCAAAACGTTTCCCCCCATTTCTCCAAACATCCCATATCCTGAATTTACATATAACATTCCATCAGCAATTACCGGAGCAGGTCCATCTATAGATCCCCCTTTGGCTTTTATTCCGTTGACCGTTTCATAATCTCTGGCCGTATTGTAATCCCATAATATTTTTCCATCCTTTGAAGAATAACCGCGAATATGTCCGTCCAGTGAACCGGCAAATACAATACCGGGTATTACTGCCGGTGCTGCAGAATTAAAAGAGAGGCAGCCTTTTTTATCAGGGCACTCGGGCGACGGAGCTTTCCAAATTATTTTTCCTGTAAAAAGATCAAGCGCATATATCCCTGGAGAAGCCATGACCGATGAATCCCTTTTATCTAAACCTGCGATGTTATCGGCGTTTGCTGCATAGACATACTTTCCATCAGTAGTCATTCCCCAATGGATGCCACCCAACATACCGCCTTTTCCAATCCTTGTCTGCCAGATAAGTTTCCCCCCGTTTGGTGACAAAGCATATACTACCCCTGATTTTTGGCCTGCAAGTAAAATTTCTCTACTATCCTGCCTCTTTATAAGTATGGGCGCCATTCCAAAATCCAGATCAGGGCCTGATTTCTCGGGACAATTAATAAAAACAGGACATGCAACATTATAAGCATCTCCACTGGTGGCCTGAAAATTCCAGATTAATTTTCCCGTGTTCATATCAATTGCCTGTATGGCATCGCTGGAATTGGTCGTTGGCCTTGTATAATTTTCACCAGTGCCGATATATACTAATCCTCTTTTTGTATCTATTGTCGGACTGCACCAGACCGGCGCGCCTGATGGTCCGAAGAAGGGTTTGCCATTTTTCTTTTTTCCTGTTTCTCTGGCCTGTTCAGATATTACCCGATACCGCCAGATTTCATTTCCTGTTTTCTCATCCAATGCAACCAATCCACCAGATGAAAAACAACAATTATATTGGCCATCAGCAGCAACTCCCACTTCGGCCGATGTAATGGGGACAAATACTTTCCCGGCGTAAACTGCCACCGAACCTGTAACTCCTGATTGCGGGTCAATGCCAGCCCTTTTATTCCAAAGTTGTTTACCTGTATTTAAATTTATTGCATAAACATTTGTACTGAAATCGGCGAAATATGCAATTGCTAAGTCATCTCGTTTTTGCACAACGATCGCTCCGCGGATAGCAGCATTCGCAGTAAAATGCCACCCGGGTTTTCCAGTTTTCCTGTTGATGGCATACAGATCCCCGAACTGACTGCCAACGATCAGCCAATCGCCCACTATAGCAGGTTTACTGCGTACGATGGTAGCATCCGGGAAAGCAAAAACCCATTTCAATTTTAATGAACTGATATTGGAAGAATTAATACCAGCCTCTTGCGAACTGCGATGTCCTGTACCTGTAATATTTCCGCCCCAGCCTGAATAATCGTATATAGAACGACCATGTTTCGGAAGCGAAAATGCTGTATAAGCGTTCTCAGCTATAACCGTAGATTTTAATTTACCGCCGGTTACCCATTCTGCAACCGCCTTCCTTTCGTTTTCAGAAAGAGAAGCAGCCTGCTGACGCATTTTGCCGTTGACCAATGCTGCAAAAACAGCCCTTGGTGTCATAAGTGATAATACTGAAATACCAGGCGCCAGAAAGCCGGCCGTATCCTTGTGACAGGTATAGCAGGTCGAATAAAAGATCTTCCTGCCCAGTGCACTAACTGTATCGCCCGGTTGCCCTTCCCTGTTATTCTGCCTTAAAGCAGCAGGAATTGATATTTTTTTAGCCTGAAGGAAAGGAGCAGCTAAAAAAACTGTAGTGGCCAACATCATCGGAAAAGAAGACCTGACTGGGTGCATAATTTGAAATTGTTCTTGCCTGATATAAAAGTAATAATGTCCTGAAGACGCTGGAAATAAAATTAGACGAAAGGAAATTAATTCGCTGAATTGTATTATATGCACGACGAGCAGCCTCCGGAATTCTCTTTCTGCGTTATTTATTAATTTTTTTCAGTACTTCCTGCCTGTGTTCCCTCGATATGGGGAGGAGTTTACCTTCAATTTCAACACAGTTGCCTTCTATCGAATTAACTTTATCGATACCAATAGTAAATGAGCGGTGAATACGTATAAACTTTTCGGGGGGTAGTTTTTCTGTAATGGATGTGAGTGACTGGTAAGAAATTAAGGAAGATGATTTAGTTGTTACCCTGATATAATCTTTCAGGCTTTCTATATAGAGAATATCACTCATCATTATTTTTACAAATTTCCGGTCTACTTTTAAGAACAGGTATTCATTTTCATTACCCGGACTATTCTCGGATAAGTTATCAGCACCTGCGACGGATTTCAGTGCTCTCTCAAAAGCTTTTACAAAACGTGGAAACGATATAGGTTTTACCAGGTAATCGAGAGCCTCGAATTCGAAACTTTCCACCGCATAGTCCCGGTAAGCTGTAGTAATAATTACAGGCGGAGGGTCTTTCAGGGTTCCCAGGAAATCAAGTCCGGTTAACATGGGCATTTCTATATCGAGGAAAATCAAATCATATTTTTCTTCTTTTAGAAAACGAAAAGCATCCAGGGCATTTTCGCAACGTCTGGTTTCGACATTTTCAAACCTTTGCAAATAATTTTCAATAATATCTATGGCCAGCGGTTCATCATCTACAATCAGGCATTTGAATGGTTTCATCTGGCTGGCATTTTTAGTGAAACATTAAATTCATTTTCTTTTTCTGAAATGTCGAGCTGATAATTTTTGCCATAAAGCAGTTCCAGCCTTCGTCTTGCATTTTTTAATCCGATGCCCGTATTTTCTTTCGAAAGATTTTCCCCGATAGGATTTTTGATACTGAAGAATAAGAATGCTCCTTCAATTTTTAAAGAAATCTCTATAATGATGTTATTGATATTGTTTTTTACTCCGTGCTTGAAACTGTTTTCGACGAAAAGGATTAGTATCATGGGTGGAATGCTTACTGCGTCAATTTCTCCCTCTATTTCAAAAGAAACATACAGTCTTTGTCCAAACCGCAGTTTTTCAAGATCCAGGTAATTCTGCAAATAGGTAATCTCCTTATTCAGTGATACCAGGGCCGCGTTTGACTCATAAAGCATATAGCTCATCAGCGAAGATAATTTCAGAACGACTTCAGGTGCCTGGTTAGATTTTTTAAGTGTGAGGGAATATAAATTATTTAGCGTGTTAAAAAAGAAATGCGGATGGATCTGTGTTTTCAGGAAATTCAATTCTGTTTCGAGATATTGTTTTTCCTTTTCTTTCATCAGCTGCTGGTTTTGTATCCAGTCCTTCGAAAGTTTAATACCGGTCGTAAAACCGGCAAGATAAAAAAGGCCGCCGGCTTGAGAGAACAGGCTTTTAAAACCGAGGCCTGATGTATAAGTATAGATCTTATAGCCTAAATGAATGTATAAATTTTTTATAAGTTGATCCGCATAAGCCATTGCAAACAATGCAAGAATCAACGTCAAAGCATAATAGAAATATTTTCTTCTGTACAGATAAGAGGGTATCAGGATATAAATATTAATATACACAAGCGCTGCCGAATCCGGCATGAATGCGCTTAGCTGGATATAAAAACTTAAATCGTGAAGATTAAGGGCTGCGTAAAAAGTCGTGCAAATGAATAAATAATACAATATCCAGAACAAACAGTGATAAACCCATTTGTTTTTAAAAATAAAAGATAGCCGGGCAGTCGTTGCAGCGGACTGTTGAGGGACAGGCAGTGATTTATTCTGAAAGGATTTAAGCAATGTGGTTTTCATTGTAAATCAAAAATAATACATAGGGTATTCTAAAAATGAATAGTCTGCAAACTGTATAGTTTGCCAGATGAACTGCATTTTTTGCCAGGTGAATAACCTGCATTGATTCTTTGCAAGCGTTCGTGCAATGACCTGAAAGTCAACGAAGGGGGACTCGTGAAATGATGAAGAGCCAGTGCTTCGCCGGAAGTTCCTGCATAAAACTTTCTCAAGGGCGTAAAATTTGATACGAAAAATGCATTATAATTAATGTCTGAAATATACGGTTATGCCAAAAAAAGATATTGAACGTGGCAGTAGAATTGTTCTTTTTGAAAAACTAGTTGCTACTCACCCACAGGCTGTATTGAATGGAGCTACAATACCCTACACTTCTGTGAACGGCAATATGTACAGCTATTTTACAAAGGATGGTTATTTAGCATTGCGGCTGCCCGAAGATATCAGGGCAACTTTTCTGAAAGAGTATAAAACCACACTGGTAACAGCTTACGGTATTGTGCAAAAGGAATATGTGGTAGTGCCCGACAGCCTGTTAAAGAAAATAACTGAATTGAAACCGTACTTTCAAAGCAGTTATAAATATGTGAGCAGCTTAAAACCTAAACCAACTGCAAAAAAGAAGAAAGATTGACTGGCATGCTGCTGGATCTACAATTCTATCGGGCAAATTCTTATTAACTTCGGAATACATCAACGGTAGACGGAGAAAGTTGAACGACTTTTAATTACCAACAAAATCACCTGCAAAGTGGAACGCAAATACTATATGGTTTGAGATAGCAATAGTGACTATTTTTTTCCTGTTGGGAAATATTTTTTTAGGTCACTTTGAAGAAAGAAGCCCGAGATGGAGGAAACTCGTAAAATACATTTTAACACTGGTCGCAATTGTCCTGATATCCCAATTCTTAGGAAGAGCAGTTGCACTTGTCATTTTGGGACTCACTCTTATCCCGATATTTTATGTCCACGCCATATTATTACCGCGAAAAGGAATTAATGGCTGGACAGGCGAGCCAAAATCTAAATACTACGACTTTAGGGGTTGGGACAAAAATATTTTTGATCAGGAAGGAATTAAGATTGAAAAATAGGATCTGTCGGTTATAACCTACAGGTCAAATTGGAAATAAGCTTAATTCGCTGGATTACAGGCATCTACAGAAATGAATTACATTTATGCTTCGTAAACTTACGATAAAAATCGAGTGGTGCTGCGCTATCAGGAATGCCTGAACGCTACTACATTTGATATATCCAATCCGAAAGAAATAACCGATCCAGTCCAGAGAAACCAAAGATCCAATCCTAACGAAAGACATTTAAGATCCTATTTTTGAGAAACCGCTGAGTAAATCTGGCGGTTTTTTCTTTTACCGGTCTCTCTCTATTTTCTTACCTCTCATCCGGGATTTGCAAGAAGCAAACGCTGCTGAAACATTTTGATCATCGACCTGTCTAATCCATTTAAACCAACCCAGTGTCAAAAAATATATTTCTGGTATTGCTATTTTTCATTGTTTACCGGACCGGGGTCTCACAGCAAAAGCTCCCAACATTACTATCTGACTCAAATTCGGTCAGTATTAAAATCGATGGAAATACTGTTGCTGTTTGGAATATAGATCCGGATACTAAACCATGGACCGAACCAGATGTTTTCACCATTGAAAGATCATTCAGGGATCGAAAGGTTACTTACCTGAGTAATCGGGATTCCATTTCGTTTACTATTAAACCCGGAGAAAAATATGATTTCACGATCATGATCAAAAACCGGGGCGCTTTTCCTATGCGATTAACAACTTTCGGTGAGCCGGTATTTCTTCATAAACGCATGCTGATCTTCATTTTTTGGGGAATAATTATCATTGCCTGGTTTACATGGTCAAAGAGAAAATCATTCGGGCTGATTCCCTTGCTTTACCTGGGAATCATATCGCCGCTGCTATTTTGGATATCGACAATTACAGGTGGTTATCTACATGGTAACTACAATCATTTGCACAATGTGGTTAGTGAACTTGGCGCAATTGGTACAAGATCCGAAATATTTATGTCAGCCTCGGAGCTGCTGATTTCCATCTTCAGCGTTTTTTCAGTTATCGGGTTTTACAAAGCCAGCAGGCAGATCGGTATCAATGTGATTCCGGTTTTGACGATGCTGAGTCTGTCCCTGTCTATGTTTTGGGCTGCCATATTCCCCATGCATCATGAATTACACGGCACACTGGGCCCGCTTCCTCTTTTCTTAAATGCCGGTGTATTACTTTCTGTTATTTTGTGGAAGGAAAAGAAATTGCTGACCCTCAGACTGCTTTCATTGGTTAGTTTTTTCATTATGTTACTGATCATATTACGCTTCATTCCGAACCTTCGTAGCATTTGGGAAGGTCTCATTCAGCGCTTATTCTATTTGGGCTGGTCAGTCTGGTCCATCGCCATGAGTCTGATTTTTATCCATATACTTGAACCAAAGAATAGCCATTTCAGCTCTGCATCTCTTTGAATAATTGCGGAGTATGGGTAACCTCTATGGTCTCACCATTCGTTAACTGGATCCTCGTTACTGACGTGTTGCCAAATTTTGCGATCACAATATGAGTTTTATTGATCAGCACAGGTAATCCCTGCATATCAACTTTGATAAATAGATTTGCCATTGGAAAGATTATTTTTAATGTGAAATTCAAAAATCGAAAGTACGTGCATTGGAATCATTTTCAGCAGCGATTTGTATTAGTGATGGCACTTGCCGTTTTCAGCCATGTTATCGGATTTACGCAGTTCAATGCAAACGCTTCTACGGCACTCATAAACCGGGTCATACCTGGCAGGGCAACCGGGTTTATTGTAGAACATCTCCAGACAAATGAAAAGTTGGATGTTTTTGAAATTGAAAGCAGGAACAATAAGATCGTTCTGCGCGGTAATAATGGTGTTGCTGTGGCATCAGCATTGTATTACTACCTGACTCATTTCTGTCATTGCCAGATTACCTGGAATGGTACGAACCTGAATATCCCGAAACCACTTCCAGGTATATCAAAAAAAATCCACCAGTCATCACCATACCAATATCGTTATTATCTAAACTATTGCACGTTCAACTATAGTATAAGCTGGTGGGACTGGAAGAGATGGGAAAAGGAAATAGACTGGATGGCATTGCATGGTATCAATATGCCGTTGGCTATTACAGGCGAAGAATTTACATGGTACACGGTATATAAAGAAATGGGTTTTTCGGATGAAGATTTACAATCATTCTTTAGCGGGCCGGCCTATTTTTCCTGGTTCTGGATGGGTAACCTGGACGGATGGGGAGGGCCTCTTGCCGGTGAGCTGGATGAAAAACCATATGCAATTACAAAAAAAGATTCTTCAGCGCGAACGTGAACTGGGAATGAAACCCGTGCTGCCCGCTTTCTCGGGACATGTGCCAGCGGCTTTCAAAAAGAAGTTTCCAAATGCGAGGTTGAAAGAGACTAATTGGAAGAATGGCTTCGGATGATACCTATATCCTCGATCCGGAAGATTCTCTTTTTGCATCAATTGGAAAACGTTTCCTGAAAACACAGGCAAAATTATTTGGAACGGATCATTTGTATTCCGCGGATACTTTTAATGAAAATGAGCCACCTTCTGACGACACAAATTATTTGGCGAAGCTGAGCAGAACATTTATATCGTAGTATGAACGCAGCAGATCCCGCTTCCATATGGATAATGCAGGGATGGTTGTTTTACAGCGACCGTAAATTCTGGAAAGCTCCGCAAATAAAAGCCCTGCTCAATGCAGTCCCGGATAAGCATATGATCCTGCTCGATCTGGCGGCGGAAATAGAACCAGTCTGGAAGAGGACGAATGCTTTTTATGGTAAACCCTGGATCTGGAATATGGTCCACAACTTTGGAGGCAATATTAGTATGTTCGGTAGAATGGACGGAGTGGCTTCAGGTCCGGCAGATGCATTGAACAATAAGTCCTCCGGAAATATGGTTGGCATCGGTATAACGATGGAAGGCATTGAACAAAATCCGGTCATGTATGAATTGCTCACGCAACATGTCTGGCAAAAAGAAGCCGTCGATCTTAAACAGATGGCTTGATTCTTACACAATGAACAGGTATGGTATTTTGGATACCAATGCGCGCAAAGCGTGGGAAATATTAAGATTGACCGCCTATAATGGTAAGATCATCAGAGATGGCGCTGAATCTATCATCACAGGGAGGCCAACCTTTGATTCTGCTACAGTCTGGACAAGGACAAAACTGAATTATGATCCCAAAGATTTACTTCCCGCCTGGGATCTGATGATGGCCGCTGCGGATAAATGCAAAAACAGCGACGGATTTCAATATGACCTGGTTGATATTACACGGCAGGTGATGGCAAATTATGCAGATCTCGTGCATGCGAATCTTGTCAGTGCCTACCTGAATAAGGATCAGTCTGCATATAAAAAATGCTGTAATGAATTTTTGCAGATCATCGCTGATATGGATTCCCTCCTGGGAACAAGAAAAGATTTTTTACTCGGGCAATGGATTTCGGATGCGCGAAACTTTGGGAATAATACAGAAGAAAAAGCGCTGTATGAACACAATGCCCGCGATCTTATCACGCTATGGGGAGATAAGAACAGTCCGCTCCATGAATATTCCTGCCGTCAATGGAGCGGTTTGCTAAATGATTTTTATAAAGCGCGTTGGAAAATATTTTTTGAATTAACTGCTGACTCCCTGTACGCCGGAAAAAACTTTGATTCCGTTGCATTCGACAAATATATGCGTGAATGGGAATGGCAATGGGTAAATCTACGAAAGGATTATCCTACGGAACCGGCTGGAAATAGTATTGATGAGTCAGTAAGGTTATACAGAAAATACAGTCCCTCTCTTAGGTATGCTTTTTGATTAAATACCCTTGGTTTAAAATTACTGAACAGGGTATTCCATGTTGGTTTCTTCTACCAGTTTAAATATTAATTTCAATTTATTATATTTAATTCGTTGTTTCATATTGATTCTCTGATTTATGCGAAACAGCAATGCTTGAGCGCTGGTTTCAATTTGAAGTGTAATTTCTTGCAGAGTATATTATAATTCATACAAATGGCAAAGTCGGTAAAACTTACTGATTCCGAACAGGTAACGGAACACATTAAAAAACTCGACCCGGCTGTGGGTAAAATTGTTCAGAATTTAAGAAAGATTATATTAAGCACCGACAATGAAATAGGTGAACGAATAAAGTGGAATAATCCAAGCTTTTACTACACTGGAGAAATGCAGCCTTTTGATCCCAAAGAATATAAAAGAGAAATCATCGTTTTCAATCTTTTCAAAAACAGGATAATGATGGTTTTTCCAAGTGGCGCAAAAGTAAATGACAAATCAGAATTACTTGAGGGTGACTATAAAGACGGTCGGCGGATAACTATATTAAAGGACTTAAATGATGTAAAGACTAAAGAGAAGAATCTAAGGAATGTCTTAAAAACCTGGCTTAAATTGGTGGATAAATAGTTGCATGGCTCTGCTTTATTAAAGAGATTCACATGAATACAAGAAACAGAACCTACGATTGGGAAGATCCGGCCCTGCTTGCTTCTCAGGTTAATCAATTTACCGGCCTGGAATTTTTGGAAAAAATGACAAAGACCGAACTTCCTTTCCCGCCATTACTCCATACCCTCGATTTTAGACTTTCTTCGATCATGCCAGGCAAGGCAGAGTTTACTTTTCAACCGCAGGAATTCCACTACAATCCACTGGGTTCCGTTCATGGAGGAGTTATCACAGCTATCCTGGATTCAGCCATGGGATGTACGCTTCATTCTGTTCTTCCTTTGGGCATGGGTTATACGACGATTGACATCAAAGTAAATTTTCTGAAATCAATTAGTATGAAAACAGGATTGATGAAAGCTACCGGCACAATCATTAACCAGGGAAACCGTACGGCACTATTGGAGTCCAGGCTAATTGATGAAAGCGGCAAACTCTTTGCATATGCGATAAGTACCTGTATGATTTTAAAGACTGAATAGATTACTTACCCTTGTAATGACAGCAAATCCCATTCCGACAGGGCTGGAGTTTTGCAGCAGTATTGGGGGACAAATAAAAATCAATTCTGAAATATGCAGTTGAAATTAGAAGATTTTGAGATTGTTGGTATGGCAGTCAGAACGACCAATCAAAACGGGCAGGCAGAAAAAGATATAAGAACTCTTTGGGAAAATTTTTATAAAGATGAATCGCTCGCTAAAATCGAAGGTAAAATCAGCGAAGATCTTTACTGTGTTTATACCGATTATGAAAAAGATCATTCGGGAGCATACACGACCATTCTGGGTTATCAGATGAGACCGGATATTCTTCCGCCTTCCGGTTGTGTGCGAAAGATCATTGTAAGATCCGGATACGAAGTTTTTATATCACAAGGCCCTTTACCGTCATGTGTACAACAAACCTGGATGAATATCTGGAAATCTAATCTGAAAAGAAGGTATACAGCTGATTTCGATGTATACGGTCCTCACTCAAAAAATCCGGAATATGCGATTGTCCGCACTTTCGTAAGTATACAATCGTAATTATAGTTTAAGAATTATTTGGCCTCTATGTTTATTATTTGTGTGCTGGGTTTGTTACGTTTTAATATACGACGCGCAATAGGTCCTGCACTTGCTCTGATTTTCTCAGCGTTTTTTGTCATCAGTCCTGTCAGTCCCCATTGAATGAGCGTACCGGCCATTTTTACCATGACTCCTGTTGATGTTCTTAAAAGCAACCTGCGGATAAGGAAACCGGATCCCAGGCCCAGGGCCGCAATTAATATGATTTCTTTATGATTTTTAATCAGGTTGACAGGTTTTAGATTTTCCCCCAGGTCTTCGAAACTATCGGCAATAATGCTCTTCTGTACATCTGTTTTCTTTTCCAGGGAAGCTATAGCCAGAGTGAGTTCCTGCTGATTTTTTATTTCTGTCGTCATTTCATTCATTGAATCAAAGCATGTGCCACATGACACTAAAAAGTTTGCCCATACTGGGTATCATTATCCCGTATTTATTGAGCTTTTACAAACCTTCGGTCTCGATTGCTGCGGGTCCATTTTATTACTCTGTCGAACGATTGCAAAGGGCATTTTCTTTTTAGTTTTCCCATTATGGGAATCATTAAAAATTTTCTTGTTACATACTTGCATTTCTAAAAATCGTTTTGCATCTTTGTTTCAGCAATGAGGTTTTTACGGTCACACACCGAAAAACACGAAGAACAGAAAAGTGTTCATACTAGGTTTAGATCCTCCCATCCTCTTGAATGTACCGTCCGATCCCAGATCAACCCACAAGACGGTTTTTTAATTCATTCAATCATACCCTAAATTAAAATTTATGAAAGCGATCTCTACCTTTACAACTTTGTTTCTTATTATTATCACTTGCGCAACTTCTGCGGTTCTTTACCTGAATGAGAATTACGGTCTTTCTGCTGTGTTGACAATTGTCTGGATCGTGTCACTTACAATCTGGATTGGCAAATGCATCGGCTTTGTGGATTTATTAATCAATAAAATGTTTGCTAAACGATAGTCTTAGAATCGCTGGTACATAGATTGGAAGCCCGTCTGAGGGCTTTTTTTTATGCCTTTTATTTTTCAAAAATGTCCAGTCTGTGGAATAAATTTCCGCAATCGGGAATAAAAAACCGGAAATAGGAGTTTTTACAGGCTGTTTATTGCTGGCATTCGATTTGAACCTATTAAACTGGTTTTTCATAGGATATTGGATTTTAAAGCGGGCTGGATTTCTATCCGGCCTTTTTTATTTTAAAGAGGTAGTTACAATAGCTGATGTTGCGGTTACTAATCAGAAAGAACTCTATCTGATGGATAACAGACAAACCAATATTGAAGCAGAATACCTGAAGCTGGCAGTCGATATTATTCGTCTGAATGCGATAAATGAGAAAGTATCAGCCGTAAGGCGTTCCCTTGAAAATAAGCCTGAAAAGGCCATTATACGCAGTATATACAGGACCAGTCTGCGGATAGCAGCTATTCTGCTTCTGGTGGTTGGTTCCGCTTCCGTATATAAATATATATCTGTGAATGACCGGTCTATTTACGACAGGCAGTTTTTAAGCTATGATCTCACAAATACGCGTGGAGCACAAAACCGCGAATCTGAAACAGAAGCGTACAGAAACAGGAACTGGAATGAAGTAATTACTATTTATCATACGGGAAATAATAAATCATCTAAAAATACTTTCCTGGCTGCCATGTCTGAAATGCAATTGAATCATTTCCAGGGAGCCATTGCACTATTTGAAGAAATATTGAATTCAAAATCTGATGATCATTCTTTTCAGGAAGAATCAGAATACTATTTGTCGCTTGCCTTCCTGATGAATCACCAGGAATCTGAAGCGATGCGTTTGATGAATAAAATTAAAGCAGACGGGAATCATACTTATTATCCCCTGGCTGCTAAATTATCTGGCATCGATATGAAAATCATAGAGTTAAAAAATAATAGCCAATAAGGTTACATATAGAACCCCGGTGGTTACTAATTCATGTAACGACATTGAAATGATTACAATGAAAAAATCATACAAAATCCAATAACCAGCGAAAAACAAAATCCCTCAAACCAGTCCAATCCCATCGAAAAAACCAATCCAATTAAATGAAAAACCAAAGTCGGCGTATCTTAAGAAAACTGAGTAGAGTTTAGACAACGTGATTTTAAATATCCAATAGACCGTGAAAAAGCGTCGACTTTCTTTTTTATTTTTCAAACCCTGTATAACTTCTGTAGTCATTACTCATTAAGTATAATCCCACGGGCAGAAGGAAAAAATTCAAAAGGATAAATGACCCTCACGAAGTAGGAAAACGAGTTCATAGACAGGCAAGAGAATTGCATTAGTATAGCTAAATACAATTTTTATGACGAATACGCTGGTTCCATTTAATTTTATGGACAGGACCTACGATGCAGAAGTAGAATACTTCGAGCCACCTGGCGTAATGCCTTACTATAAAGTAAATATTACAGATCCTGAGCTGCAGGATAAATTCGGTATGGTGCACAATTTTAAAGAAGTCAGAAAAAATGGATGGATCGTTCTGGAACCAGCACTGGACCCTCAGGGCAAATACCACTCTTATTTCTGGACCTGCCTGATGGAATCCTTATACATTCTTTTGCTGAATGAATAGTTATCTGAAGCCACTAAGCGACTGATCTGATAATTTCCCTGATCTTTTTTAATCCAAACGGTTTGGCAGCAAATTCGATTCCTGCTGCCTCAGCACGTGACCTTAAATCTGGTGACGGATCTGCTGTCATCAGGACAATTCTGGCTTCATCAAAATCCGTACGGTGCTTATTAAAATAGTCAAGGCCTGATCCATCAGGAAGATTATGATCAAGTAATATAATTTCAGGATGCTCTTTGCTCAGAAATTTGGATGCTTCGAATAGGGAATGGGCGCAAGAAATGTGGAAGGACTCCTGTTGCAACATCATGATGACTAGAGCACAAAAGTCCAGCTCGTCATCGATTATCAGCATTTTCTTTTGTTGTGGCATATAACACTGATTAAATAACCATGCCGGAGTAGCGGGCTCCCGGCAGGACTGTTGTCTCATTGTTCTCTGACCAGTCGGGCTCAGGATTTGCACAGAAGAAAGTAAAAAGACACATGAAAAAAGCGTTCTGGTTAATTATGGTAGGGATTGCGATTGGGATTTTAGTTGCGCCAGATAAGGGATCTGAAACAAGGAAAAAAATATCTGATAACCTGGATGATCTGAAAGACAAGGCAAAGAGCAGGATGGATGATCTGGCCGAAAGAGGCAAAGACATTGCAAAAAAAGAAAAAGAAAGCGCAACGGAAATTTCAAAACAATGGTAGAAGCATGGCAGTGTGGGGAAACCACGGGTAAAAAGGCCCGCAAGGGCCTTTTTCATTATGCGATGTTCGCCCGCTAAACTTTAGGGAATAAAAAAGTTCAGAACTTACCCGGAAAATCAAAATTGGGTAAAAATAACCTCATGATTTACACAATAGGGGCGAATACCGGTCTCCTCAAGCATGCAATCCAAACCCTGCAGCTTACATAGGACTATTGAATTTTAATCTCTGGAAGAAATTGGAAGCAACGCTGCATGTGATGATGTATCAATTGCTTAATAAAAACAACACTGTCTCAGAAGGTGAATGGCTGAGAACGATTTTAACGGCAGTAACGGACCTGGTCAAAAGTATCTGTGACCGGGAAACCGGACTGCTGTTTTAGTTTATATTCGCAGAGAAAAAATAATCATCCGATTTGATACGACTATTATTTATAACTCTGCTTCCCATATTTTGTTTCTCCCAAAAGTTTGATGAAAACTATTGTAATTTAAAGAACACATCTTTCAAAGAAGGAGAGAAAATCACCTATAAAATATATTATACACTTGCGGGTGTGTACGTGGAGGCCGGTGAGGTTATTTTTTCCTGCAATCTTGAACAATTAAATAATCAGCCTGTATACCATCTATTTGCGTCCGGAATAACCTTGCCTTTTTATGATCATTTTTATAAGGTCCGCGACCGCTACGATTCATATACCGACACGGAGACTTTAAAACCATTGCAATTTATCAGGAATGTAAAGGAAGCCAGTACAAAAAAGTACGAGAATATCCGGTTCAATCCTGCTGCTAATACAGCTATAACAGACAGTGGAGTTTTAAAAGTGGGACCCTGCATACAGGACGTTCTGAGTGCGATATATTATTTGCGAAATGTAAAATTTGTTCACATAAACCCGGGCGACAAAATTCCCTTTACAATAGTGCTCGATAGCCGGGTCTATTCTGTATACATCCGTTATCTGGGAAAAGAAATCGTAAAAACCAAATATGGGCGATTTCACACAATTAAGTTCAAGGCAATGCTTATTAAAGGAACACTCTTTGCAGAAGGAGAAAAAATGACTGTATGGGTCAGCGACGATTCTAATCACCTGCCATTAAGAGTGGAAAGTGCAATCATAGTAGGATCCGTAAAAGCAGATATGATGGAGTTTCAGAATCTGAGAACACCATTGGACTCCCAAATTCGCTAGTACATCCCTTTATTATTAGTAAGTGCCATTAAAAGTTTTGGTTCCTTCAGGCTCCTGCCTAAAAACCGCCTGACCATATTCAAATGTCTAATTCGACTTAGCAAATTCACCGTTCGCTGTAATGGTAACTTCATCACTCAACATGGCGGATCCTGCTTGTGGTGCAAAATTAAAATCAGATCTTTTAATCACACCTGTTAACTTAAAACCTGCGTCGTCCTTTTTACTCATGGGGTTTGTAATAGTGCCACGATACCAAAGGTCCATGGTAACTGGCTTGGTGACACCGTGCAGCGTAAGGTCGCCGCTTAATTTATAATGATTTGCAGAGGCAGGAGTAATTGCGGTGCTGGTAAATGTCATGGTGGGGAATTTGGTAACGTCGAAATAGTTAGCACTCTTCAGATCGTTATCGCGATAATCAACATCTGTGTTTATCGAGGC
Organism: uncultured Bacteroidota bacterium; assembly: GCA_963730425.1. Classification (GTDB taxonomy): domain Bacteria; phylum Bacteroidota; class Bacteroidia; order Chitinophagales; family Chitinophagaceae; genus Puia. The sequence continues at coordinate 520,430 of CAVSRV010000001.1, forward strand.
GGTATTGACTGTCAATTGAAATTTAGCATCGCTGAAGTCAGGTTTACCCGCTATAATAGTGCAGGTAAAATCTTTGAATATACCATCCACGTCTGATACCATCAAGTGAGTTATGGTAAACCCAAGTTTAGAATGCATCTTGTCGTTAGTCCAGGTAGTCTGTGCGAATACACCAAAGCTGAATAAAGCGGTTGCTATTAATAAAATTGTCTTTTTCATGATTGCAATTTGATTTTGTTTTTCACGCTCCAAGTTAGCCAATTAAATACTTCTAAAATAGGCTAACCCAGCCAAAAATTTTTGTAGATAAAAATCCCCGTCCAAAGACGACTATTATTTTTCAGTTTTTGCTTTATATGTCTGGGATGCGGATGACCCCGCCAGTTGTTTTGATGGCAGGCTCATTTTTGTGCCACCAGGTTGCCAGTGACGAACCCGTTATATTCATCATTGGCCCAAACACAGCAGGCGCCAGGCCGACTGTAGCGAGCTTTCCCATAGTCAGGGCTATTCCGGAGGCCAGTCCTCCGTTGTGCATCCCCTTCATTTGATTCGCAAGAACCCTGTTTGTTATTTACCTCAAGATTGACCAGCCAAACGATGCCTTGCCTTACCTCAATTATGCCATCCAAAACAATACTTCCAATTTGAATTTACTTCCCGTCAGAAAATATACGGGTGAGATTATAGATCTTCAGAAAGCAATGGGCGGAGATTCTTCGAATTTGCCGGTCTTAAACCTGATCGCTTCCAAGTATATGACGATGGGAAATAAGGAGGGGGCATCAAAATATTTAGAGAAGATTTTAAAACTGGATCCTAAAAACAAAGACGCCCTGGCAACAAAAAACCAATAATTGTTGAAGTCTTTTTGAACCTGGATTTTTACACCGCTTTCCCAGCATATCATCGCATCATAATTAAGATAGTGAGTTATCGGCTTGTTTTTTTACATATAATTCATTCACAACAATAATAATAATTGCCAGGAGAGGAACAGCCAGAATAATACCCATTAACCCGGATAAAGTACCCATCACCAACTGGATCAGCAGAGTCAGGGCCGGAGGGATATTTATCATTTTTTTTTGCAATAGTGGCAATACGATACTTCCCACAATGGTTTGACAGGCAATATATATCAGTGCAACGATAACAGCTGTTTTTGTGCTGATGGTGAAGGCAAGTAATACTCCGGGTATCATGGCGATCACCGGACCGAAATTCGGAATGATCTCCAGCATTCCTGTAATAAGACCGAGGACCGTAGTGCCGGGCAATCCTGTCATTGATAACCCGATAGCAACCAAAATCGTAATCAGGATGATGGATACAATTATACTTTTAAGCCAGCCCTTCAGTGCAGTTTCGATCTTCTTCAAAATGATTCCTCCGGTAGATTTCTTTTGAGCCGGGAATAAGAAAATTATCCCGTTTTTATAAAGCGATGGATCAGCGGTGAAGAAAATTCCAAGAAACAGTATGATGTACAAATCTCCTATTATCCCAAAGCTGGTGCTAAAAAAAGTGGTGGCCGTATCTACCAGCTTTTGTGAATTATTTCCCGAAGTATATTCAATCACTTTCGCTCCGACGGGTGTATTTGCAATTTTGACCCTTGCCAGTTTGATGGTCTGGGGAAGCGTATTGCTCAGTTCAGCAACCTGACGCTGCACTTTAGATCCTACAAACCAGCTCATAGCCGCGAGCAGAATAATTGAACCGACTATGGAAATAAACAGTGCCGGCTTCCGTCCCATTTTTGTTTTCGCAGTGATCATTTCAGCCAGTCCGTGAAAATACACTGCAATCAAAACGCCGGCAAGGGCCATGAGTAAAATATTAAAAGCGACCCGTAGGATTAATATGCCAATAATCGCAAGGCATACGATGGCGGTGGTCTGCCAGACCTTCACTATATATGACGGTTCATTTTTGTTCGAATTATCTGATTCTTTTTCCATGCTGATAGTTTCCTGAAAGGGCAAAGGAAGTACTTAATTATAAGTTTTAATTATTTAACCCTGTTTTTTTAATACCTGGTAAAACGCACAGACTATCGAAATACCTGAAAGAAATACCTTCATGCATGTATCAAAACCGAACGATTCCTGCATCGGAATCGACCGGGTAAATGGGGCGAACTTTGTCAAAATATTGTAAATCATCCGTTTTGGGATCTGGCATGAATTTTCAATGGGTGTATCTGGAATCCGTTTTTCATAACTTTATACAAATTAAAATAGAATCAAAATGATGAACTTGAAAAAATTGTCCAATAAAAAAATGCTCAAATTCATTTTGGTGCTCCCTTTCTTGATATCAGTATGTTTTGCTGTATATCCGGTACAGGCCGCGATCACCAATAAAACAGCTACTTTTTCAACCCTGCAGTTAACGGAATTTGAAGGTTATTACCATGCAGACACAGATCCAAATCTCTATCTGCAGATCATGGTGAAAAATAATAAACTGGTTTTGAAACAACTCTGGGATGACCGCGAAATTACTTTTGAGCAAAAATCAGAATTATATTTTTATAATGACGAGCATTCATTCCCGCTCACTTTCTCAAAAGGCGCAAATGGCGAAATTTCCCAGGTACTTGCCTTTGAAAGGGATACCTGGATTAAGGACAAAAACTACAAACCGGTAGTAAAAAAGGAGATCACACTTTCTGCCGCACAAATGCAGGGATTTGGAGGTAAATATAAAATGTCGGAAAATGGTAATGATGCTTTCCTTCAATTCACTGTAAAAGGAAATTCGATTGAAGTCAAAGAACTCTGGAGTAATAAAGTTTTTACTATCGTACCTGAATCTGAACTGGTCTTTTTTGGGAAAGGGGCATACTATCCTGTTAAATTCAGTAAGGACAAAGACGGGAATACCACCCAGGCCCTGATATACAACAGGGACACATGGGTAAAAGTAAAGGACTAATATTCTAAATGCAGTTCGTCGGGCGGAAACTTGAAAAAACATTCATTTTCCATTTTCAACCAAAACAACTTAAGTTATAGCACCGGCGTTTGCTCCGGACCTGGCAAAATTCCCAACCGTGGACTATGTATTTAAAAGGTACAAACTTCCAGAATATCCCTGTGTTTCCACTTATGGAAATAAGTACCAATTAATGCAGATCAATATTGGTTTTGAGAGAGTGAAATACTCCTGTTTAAACACAATATTTTTTATTCAAACGAATTGAAAATGAGCTTGCAAATATGCAACCTTGCCCCTATGTTTATACTACAAACAATCCAATATTTATGAAGAAGCTTATTTTAGTTATTGCGTCGGCATTGGTAACATTCGTTGCAGGTGCCCAAATTCGATTTGGCGTAAAAGGGGGCGTTAACATCGCTAACATCTCTTATTCAGGGACCGAATCCCAGCCACCTTTTCAAAGTATAACAGGATATAATGGGGGCGCTTTTATAGTGCTTCCTCTTACGAGTAAATTTAGTCTTCAGCCGGAAGTTGTTTATTCAACCCAGGGGACCAGTTTTAACTCGCAAAATATGGAGGTAAAAGTAAATTACAATTACCTGAATATCCCGATACTTTTCAAATATCATCATGCTTCCGGGCTGTTTGCTGAGACCGGTCCCCAGTTCGGATATTTAATCAGTGCAAAAGACATATCCGGAGATTTGAGCGGCGATATCAAGAGTAGTACACAGTCCAGTGATTTTTCATGGGTATTTGGACTCGGCTATAAAATACCTATTATCAATATCGGTGTTGATGCGCGATACAATCTCGGATTAACCAATATTGACAAAGATGCCAGCGCCGGCGCTGGTACATTAAAGAACTCAGTTTTCCAATTTGGCCTGTTTTACATATTTCCGCGTTAAATCCGGAATTACAAAAAATTTTGAAACTGAAAAATAGATGGGGCCCTCGCAACCTGGCGGGGGCCCTGTTATTTTCAAAGCATTATAAATGAAATCAATTAAGTTTTAGGTGTGGTAGTCAGCACTTCCTAACTTTAATCGTGATATTTCTAATAATTCCTATAGCAATTGCATTATTATACGCTGTTCATGCATTGAGGAACAGTAGCAAAGAACGTTAAGCCCTTATTAGTTATTAGTTTGAACAGATATTTATGAAAAGTGTCATCAATTTTTATGCTTTCATATTTTTCCCCATTATTGCGATGATGCTGCTGGTAAAAAATGGATTGATGGGAGGCAACTCATTTGTTATTTTACTTACTGTATATTGCTTTATTTACCATCCTTTAATTTCTGGTCTTAGATTAATTTCCCTGGGTAAAATCAGAAGGGATGAAATAATAAAAGCATTCATACCCGGTTTTTATAATCTTAAATACTTTTCCCTTTTGTTTTTTAATAGAGAATAAGAATATTAACATCTAAGCAACCCTGATGAATCCGATCATCAGTGCTAGTTTACCCTTTTTGACGCTATTCAAAAGAAGATGAAATTTTCAACGACAGGAATTGCCGGATTGCTGCTCACGCTGTTTTCTCTGTTCGGATATAAGTCCGGGGAGAATAAGCAAACTTCGCTGGATACGAAGTACCCTACTACCGCCATGAAGGCGGACTTCAACCAACTCCTGGCACAAATAGTAAAGAATCATCCTGCTCTTTATGATTTTACTAGCAGAGAATCATATCAGGAACTCGTCAAACAACAGTTTGAAAAAATAAGGGACCCGGCAACGATTACTGACTTTTATAAAATATTATTACCCCTGGTCGTAAAAATAGGTTGCGGACATTCCCAGTTATGGTTGCCGGCATGGGTATGGAAAGATTCAGCAGTCGGTTTTTTGCCCCTCAGATTGTTTATTGAAAAAGGCAGGGTTTATATAGTGCGCAACTTAAGTTCTGATGCCAGCGTGAAAATCTCTTCGGAAGTCATGGCGATAAATGGTAAAAGGGTTTCCGAACTGCTGGACACCATGAAATCATTTGTTTCAACAGACGGCGATAATCTTTCTGCCAAAACGAGATTATTTAAATACCAGCTGGTTTAACGGACTGTTGGCAATAGCCCTTGATTTTCCGAAAGAATATCTCGTCGATAAAAGGCTGACACCATCAGATCCCGTTCATCAGGAAAAATTTCCTGCGTTAAACCTGGAAACCTACAATAGAGTGGAAGCGTGGCCACCCTCTACACCGAAGTTTCTGATAGACTCATTAAATAACACGGGTATTCTCACGATCCGTTCTTTTTCCTTTTATGACAGCGTCGCGGGTTTTCGACACTTTATCGACAGCTTTTTTGTGAAAGTGAAACAACAGCACATTCATTCCGTTATCCTGGATCTGAGGGACAATAATGGGGGAGATCCTTTTTGCAGTTCATACTTACTGGACTACCTGGCCAGGACACCTGTAATTTATTATAGTGAGTCATATGGAAATTATGAAGAACTCGCGAAACCCATTCCCCTCGCCGCAGATCATTTCGAGGGAAATCTTTACATATTAATCAACGGCAACTGTTTTTCCTCTACGGGACATCTCTGTGCACTCATGAAATATTATCATCTCGGAAAATTTATAGGATCGGAAACGGACGGTACTTATACATGTAATGATAACAGCGCAGTAATAACACTGAATAATACCGGTATACAACTCAGAATAGCAAGAAACAGTTTTAGTGTAGCCGTTAAAGGAATTCCAAGGTTCCGGGGAATCCAACCTGACTTCCCGATGGAAACCACTCTCGAAGACAGGATCTCAGGCAGAGATTCAGCGAAATTATTTGCAATGGGTCTTATAAAAAATGAAAACGGTCAATAGTACAAACGATCTCAATCGCGATCACTTGCCTCAACCCTTCATTAACCCTCACTGGCCGGGATTAAACCTGTTTTTACCGAATACTGATTGATTTGGAGAAGGAGTGCTGATATATTTAGGATATCCATTCACTGACATGTGTCGTTTATGAAAGAAAATAATATCAAGCTAAGGATCGCTTCCATCATCCTTGTTGCAGCCGGATATGGCTGGGCAGGCGGACATTATATACCTGCCGATTCCCGCGCAACAGCCTATATTTTCCAGTTTATAGTCATTACCATTCTGTTGTTACTGGGGATCGGTTATTTGAGTTTATCAGAAAGTAAAAAAATCAGGAGTCACTGGTCCATCCGTGGCTTGAGTATTTTTGCTGCTTTTTCTCTGCTGATAAATATTATTAATATCATTCATGGCGCTTTTTCTTCCTCCAAAGACTCATTTGGATCTCATAACAGTTTCGCTGACCTCGTTCCAATCTCATTAATTATTACGGGCGCCAGTTTGTGGTTATTTAGTTTGTTTCAAAAGAATAAGTCAGCATTAATTACTCTCCAGGATTAGGAGGCCGTGCACTTTTCAATCTCATTTCTGCGAATAAACTGTACTGAAAACGCGCAGCGATAGCATCAATAGCGGACAGTTCTTCCGGTAGGTAAACTCTAACTGTCTAAGCAGTAGCTGAATAACTATTCGGCACCATCGTGGCAAATATGATGTGAGCCGGCAGATATCGCTGTCAGGTGTAAAAATCAAATCATGTTCAGGAATTACTTCAAAATCGCGTTAAGGAACCTAACGAAAAACAAATTTTATACTTCGATAAATATATTCGGACTGGCTTTTGGGCTTGCTACCTGCTTGCTGATCCTGCTTTATGTTATTGATGAGCAGAACTTCGACCGGTATAATGAAAATGCAAAAAGAATTTATCGTGTAAATAATGAACTCAAATTCGGCAACAATCATCTGGATCTCGCTCTGTCTGATGCCGTGATGGGGCCATCGCTATTAAAAGAATTTCCACAGGTAGAACAATATACCCGCCTTCAGAAGTTCGGTAGTTTCCTGGTAAAAAAAGGAGATCAGAATTTAAAGGAGACTCAGGTGGCTTATGCGGATTCCACTTTGTTCGACGTATTCACACTTCCCATCATCTCTGGCGATGCGAAAACAGCGCTAAGGGACCCGCATTCAGTAGTGATTACTGAACGGATGGCTAAAAAATATTTTGGACGCACCGATGTGACCGGCGAGAATTTGTTCATCAATGGTAAGGACAACTATAAGATAACGGCAGTCATTAAGGACATGCCTGTACAATCTCATTTCAATTTTGACTTTTTTGTACCGATGGCCGAAAATGAATCCAGCCGGAACAACAACTGGTTGTCTCAAAACTTCAATACCTATATTCTTCTTAAAAAAGATGCTGATCCAAAAAAACTGGAGCCGCAATTTAATGCGATGATGGATCGCTATATCGGCCCCGAGTTGAAAAGTCTTTTAAACCTTAGCATGGATGATTTCAAGAAAAGCGGTGGTTTTGTGCGATGCAGCCTGACTCCTCTCGAAGACATTCATCTGCACTCTAATAAGGTTGGAGAGCTGAGTGTAAATGGCAATATTCAATTTATTTATATTTTTTCTGCCATAGCCCTGCTGATCTTATTGATCGCCTGCGTGAATTTTATGAATCTTTCAACGGCCCGTGCATCCTCACGTGCGAAAGAAGTCGGCGTAAGAAAAGTGCTGGGATCTCTCAAAAGAAATTTGATCCAGCAATTTATTACCGAATCGGTGCTCATGAGTTTCGTTTCTTTAATTATTGCTATTGTTCTGGCGGCGATGCTTCTGCCTTTTTTTAATCAATTGGCAGGAAAGAATATCCAGACCAGTTTCCTGTTTCAGCCACTCATGCTGGTTTCATTCATTGCGCTGATGATCATCGTAGGAATTCTTGCCGGCAGTTATCCAGCTTTTTATTTATCCGCTTTCCAGCCTATAAAAGTTCTGAAAGGGAAATTGTCGGAAGGCTTTAGGGGCTCCATTCTACGTAACTCGCTGGTAGTTTTTCAGTTTTCAATTTCCGTGATACTCATAGTAGGTACAATTGTCATCTACAATCAGCTCAGCTATATTCGCAACAAAGACATTGGCTTTAACCGCAATCACGTTTTGGTACTTCATGGTACCGATGCGTTGAAGGATCAGGCAGCGAGTTTCAAAAATGAATTATTACAGATAAGCGGGGTGGCTAATGCGACAATGACGGGGTTCTTGCCTGTGTACGGAGACAGAAGTAAAAATACGATGTTTCCTTCCGCTTCTCTTGATCCCAAAACCGGTATATCCATGGAACAGTGGAGTGTGGATGAAAATTATATACCTACTCTCGATATCAAACTTTTGGAAGGAAGAAATTATTCCACGCAATTCCTGACGGATTCCAATGGAATCATCGTTAATGAAGCGGCAGCGAAATTCCTGTCTTCAAAGGATGTACTGAATCAGAAATTATATAGTATTACCGACCCCCAGATGAAAAAACTTACTGAATATCACATCATCGGGGTCATTAAGAACTTTAATTTCAATTCGCTTCGCGATGTGATCACGCCGATGGCACTCATGCTGCACAGGGAATCCGGCAGTATGGCCATTCGCATTAATACTTCAAATATATATCCTGTTATAGCACAAATAGAAACCAGGTGGCGTGCCATGGAACCGGGTCAGCTTTTTGATTACTCTTTTCTGGATGATGAATTCAATGAACTGTACGCACCGGAACAAAGAACAGGAAAATTATTCATCACGTTCGCCGTGCTGGCTATTTTTATCGGTTGCCTCGGATTATTTGGTTTGATTACTTATGCAGCCGAACAGCGCACCAAAGAAATAGGCATCAGAAAAGTGCTTGGTGCATCCGTAGGAAGTATTGCTGGCATGTTGTCTAAAGACTTTTTGAAACTTGTCATCATTTCATGGCTGATCGCCTTCCCGATCGCCTGGTATGCCATGAACAAATGGCTGCAGGATTTTGCTTACCGGATTTCAATTAGCTGGTGGGTCTTTGCAGGAGCCGGAATTTTCGCGCTGATCATCGCGCTTCTGACCATAAGCTCACAGGCAATCAGGGCGGCAACAGCCAATCCCGCGAAGAGTATAAAGTCAGAATAAGAGGCGATTCGATCTGGAGGATCGTCATCCCGCCCAATTGAAAAACATCTATAAATAGTATTTCATTTGAAGAATGGACGGCTGCCGGAGGGTGGCCGTTTTAATTTTGGTATCTTCGTCGAAATCAGCTCCATGGCACACCCGGTATTACTTGAAGATTGGAAATCATACGACAACCGCAAAATCAGTGAAGAAAAAGATCAGTCGAAATTTTCCTGTGCGGAGCATTGGGAAGTCGAGTACCTCGCCGATAAGCTAAAAAAATATTATCCGCTGAAAACCAGGCAGGCAATCATGCAGGCCATTACACATTGCTGCTCTAAAATTTCCGCACCTCACCAAAGGGAAAGATTTGTCGAATGCGTTGTCAGCCGTTTTGTAAGTGAAACGGTGTTTTAAAATCTTTGATCATTCTATGGCACATTCTTTGGTTCACCATCAATATGGAATTCAGTGCCCGGGATTTTGATGAGAAGCTTTATAACAGACATTGGGTTGCTACGTATTTTTACCGCGTAACAGAAGACGTTGTTGCTATTAAAGATAAAAAAGTTGTAAATAGTTATCATCACGTCCAGGATTTCAAGGATGAAGATTTACGTAAAGCGCGGAACGAAGCAATTGAGTATTTGACAGAACGATATATGACACTGCCGGAAGGATTCATTTTCCCATATCTTTCTCCGGAAGAACATGAAGCAAATCCGGACAAAGAATACTCTGCATATTCGCATAGTGTTCTATTAATCGAATTCTATAATGATGATGTCTTTGAAGCATGGCCGGTTGCAGGAGAAGACGATGAACAGGAAATAAAAGAAGGATTAGAACATGAAACTGAAATTTGGCTCAGGAATGGTTTAGGGGAGCCACCGGGAAACCGCTCCTGACTTCTCTGTCAGCATTCATCACTTAATATAAATTACCACAATTTGTGAAAATTATCTGATCTTGAGGAAAACGAACTATGACGCGAACTTTTGATAATATTTGGATTTCATCGGTAAAACATCTGGAAGAAGTAAACAAAATTGCCAGAACAAATGGATGGTGGAGGACTATGCTCGGAAATAATAAAATGCCATCGGATTTTCCACAGGTCAGGATGGGAAGCAGGTATATTCCGGTCGTTTTTTTTGCAAAAGGATCATTACAGCTTTTTGAACGTCAGATTGAATTCCATCCAAACCGTTTTGAACCAGTCAACGGGAAGGAATATAAAAACCTTAACATCGATTTCCGTTTCGAACTGCCATACAATTCATTTGAACTAGGCTCATACTCGGATCCAAAGCCATTTATGCGTGCGTTCAATATCCAATGGCTGAGACTATCAGGGGCTGGCAATGAATATCCGGAGATATTGCTTTCTTTTAGCGGTACAAGGATGAACCAGATAAAGAGAGAAAACGAAACATTGCATAAACTTCTAAGGGATAAAATCAGGCAACCTTATTTCGCCCAATAATCAGGTCAGAACTACAATATTTCCCCAAATTTTTGGTTCATCTTCACGTTTCGAACTCTTAAAATCAAAAGATCGGAAATGAAGATTTTGATCGTTGAAGATGAACACGCACTTTCGGAATTGATTTCCACTTATCTGAACTCAGAACATTATGTTTGTGAAATTGCCGCTGATTTTTCAACGGCGATGAAAAAAATCGCGAACTACGACTATGCCTGTATTATTTTAGACATCAATTTACCCGGCGGCAGCGGCCTTAATATTTTAAAGGAACTAAAAGCAAGTAAGAAAAAAGAGGGTGTTTTGATTATCTCAGCCCGAAATTCACTGGACGACAAATTAATCGGTCTGAATTCGGGAGCCGATGATTACCTGATAAAACCCTTTCACCTTCCCGAACTCGCGGCCAGGGTATCGGCTATTATTCGAAGAAAATCATTCGAAGGGAATAACATCCTTACATTTGAAGAACTTCGACTCGATATATTGTCCAATACAGCGTATGTGAATGGCCGGATGATAGATTTAACAAGAAAAGAGTATGATTTGCTGCTGTATTTTATCAGTAACAGTAATAAAGTGATCAGCAAGGGTGCCATTGCGGAACATTTATGGGGTGACAACATGGATATCGCTGACAGTTATGATTTTATTTATACGCATATCAAAAACCTGCGAAAAAAATTGATAGGTGCCGGCGCAAGAGACTATGTAAAGTCTGCCTACGGCATGGGATATAAATTTAGTAACCGATGAAGCTTTTTACGCAGTATTTGCGCATCAACCTGATGGTTACCCTTTTGATATTTGTGTTGGCCAGCCTGGCATTCTATTTTCTCCTCTGGTATGTTTCCATCCGTCAGGTAGATGAAGATTTGAAAATAGAGCAACGGGAAATTCAATTGTATATAAAAAAATACAACCGCCCTCCTGAGCCCATTAACGTGAAGGATCAGAGCGTATCTTCTGAAGTTTCATCCATTACGAAAGCATATCGGAAATTCAATACCATACCATCCCCAGATAAGAGTCAGCCTGAAAAGTTTCGTCAGATAAGTTTTACCGTCCAGGTCAATGGTCAGTGGTTACTATTTAAAGTTTCCAAGTCGCTAGAACCTGTAGAAAACCTGAATCGTTCCATTATTCTTATTTCGCTGGTTACGATCATCATTATTCTGCTGATGAGCCTGTTAACTAACAGGTGGCAACTCAGGAGATTATGGAAACCTTTTTATACTACACTGGATAATGTGGAGAAGTTCAGGCTCGGGGAAAAAGGAACGCCTCATTTTGACAAGACCTCCATCGTTGAATTTGAGTTACTGAATTCGACTATTAGTCAATTTATCCGGGAGGCAGAAAAGGAATATTTCATGTTAAAGGAATTTACTGAAAATGCTTCGCATGAATTGCAAACTCCCTTGTCGATTGTCAGGTCAACGCTGGATGTATTGATACAGGATGAAGAAATTTCGGAATCACAGAGTTTTTATCTTCAGAGAGCCTACTCGGCTATCCAGAAAATGTCCAAACTCAACCAGTCCTTGCTTTTGCTGAATAAAATTGAAAACGGACAGTTTACTGACACACATGTTTTCGATTTTAAAGCCCTTGTTGAGCAGAAAATGACAGGCTGGCAGGAACTCTGGCAGGGAAGGAGCCTCGGCATATCCTCATCGCTCCGTACTGCTAACGTAAATATGAATGAACAACTGGCCGACATTCTATTAAACAATTTGTTCAGCAATGCTGCCCGTCATTCTGCCAAAGGAGGATCTGTTTTTTTAAAGCTGGATGAAAATTCGTTTGAAATTTCAAATACGGCAAATAATGGTGCGCTGGATCCTGACAAAATATTTAAAAGATTTTCAAAAGCCGGACAGGATACCGATCAGCATGGACTCGGACTTTCCATTGTAAAACAAATTACTGAAGTCTCGAACAAGACAGTTTCCTATCACTATGCAAACGGGAGGCATTTTTTTTCCATCGGATTCTAATAAAAAGAAACAATTACTTTCTCATTTGATTTTGTCACAACTACAAAATCTTCAGAATTCAATCAAAAACGAAGGCTTGGTGTAAATCTGTCGTTCTCCATGAACTACAATTTTTCACCAATATTTGGGATGAACTTGCGTCGTTTACTTTCCGTTAACAAAATAAATATTTTTGATTTGCGATCTGACTGTTTAAAAAATTTACTCCTTTTCCTACTACTGGTTTGGAGCACTGCAGGTTATGGACAAAAAGGAGTAATATCCGGAGTTGTTAGAGACTCCCTTACCCGTCAGCCCATAGAATATGCTTCAATCAGCTTACTGGCAAATAAAACGAATAAAACCATCACGGGTGCCGTCACGGATGCCAAAGGTATATTCAGAATATCTGTCACCGGGAGTGGTTCGTATATTTTATTAATTGAAGCGATTGGATATTCAGCAGTGAAACTGCCTCCGAAGGATTATGACAATGAACGTGATAATGGGCGGATCAATATCATTTTAAGTCATCAGGCAGCAGCTTTGCAAGCGGTCACGGTCGTGGGCGGACAAAAACTCATCGAAAACAAAATGGATAAAATGGTTTTCAATGCAGAGAAAGATCTCAGTTCACAAGGAGGTGTGGTAACGGATATTCTAAAAAAGATCCCTCAGGTTTCTGTGGATGTGGACGGAAATGTTGAATTGGCAGGAAGTTCAAGTATCCGGTTTCTGATCGACGGAAAACCTTCAACAGCTTTTGGCAGTAATATCGCAGACGTATTGCAATCCATTCCTGCAAGTCAGATTAAAAGTATTGAAGTGATCACCAATCCCGGTGCGAAATATGATGCGGAAGGATTGGGCGGCATCATAAATATTATTTTAAAACACAATTCAGCGAGGGGCATCAATGGCAGTGTTTCGCTGACAGTCGCAAGCCGTAATGAAAATGGATCTTTTAATCTGAGTGTTCGCAACGGGAATTTGGGAGTAAACGCATTCGTAAATGGCAATGCGCGAATTCCCGCTACCACACCTTTAACGAGTACCCGTGTGTCAGAGGATACATCTTTGAAAGAGCAGGTCGTATTAAACCAGGATGGAAGCAGTCGTTTTTATCGTTATGGTATACAAAGTGGCTTGAGTATCGACTATACTTTGAAAAAGAAGAATAATTTTACTTTATCTTTTAGCGACAATCATTTTGGAAATAACAATAATGCGGTGCAGGATCAAAACCAGACAAGCTTCGACAACCAGGGTGTGTCTCTGGGGACCATACTCAGTTCCAGTGAGACGCAGAGTGGTTTTTCTTTACACACCATCAATTTGAGTCTTGACTACAAACGAACTTTTGATAAGGAAGACCGCGAACTGAATATTGGAATCCATAGTTCCACAGATCATAATAATTTTAACTCCGTTAACACTCAGTTTAATCAACCTGTTGATACTGCTTACTATGGAACGAATAACACGAACCCAGGAACGGAAGCTGAAACAGAAATAGTTGTAGATTATACAGAGCCCATCTCCAAAAAAGTAATACTGGACGCAGGTGGTAAAATGGTATTTACGGATATTCACAGCGTTTCCAACGTGTTGAGTTTACAACCGGCGACCGGTCTTTATACTTACGATTCCACTTTGTCTAATTACCTACGTTATCAGCAGCAGGTATATGCATTATATTCCGAGTTAAATTTTCCTGTGTCAAACTGGTTTGACGCAAAAGTTGGTTTGAGATATGAGCGTACGGAATTGAACCCTTTTTTTTCAGATATTCCCCAGCAGGTTTCTGAACCGGGATACAATACCTGGGTACCTTCTATATATTTCAGTAGAAAACTCAACGACAAACAAATGCTAAAACTCAGTTATTCCAAACGTATCGAACGACCGGATTATAGGGAGCTCAATCCATTTATCAATACGACCGATCCATATAATATTACTACGGGTAATCCTTACCTGCAGCCGGAAATAGGACATCGCTTTGAGCTGGGATGGAGTTATGATTTAGAGTCTGGCGGTTCCTTTATGATTTCAGCTTTTTACAGACTGAACCAAAACGATATCCAGCCTTATGTAGTATATTATCCCAGTTTGCCGGTGGGGGACACAGTATACAAAAATGTTGCGGTCAGTACGAGTCAGAACATTGGTACTGAAAAGAACCTGGGACTGAATTTATTTTCAGATTTGCATCTGAATAACAAATTCAACATCAGAACAAATATATTTTTATTTTATCGTAAGGGGATCAACGCACTGGATTCAAATCTGGTAGTGGAGAGTTTTAATTACCGGATTAATATGAACCTGAGTTATAATTTCTCTTCAACGCTGGCTGGTGAGTTTTTTGCCAACTTCAACTCCCCACGAAATGAGATCCAGGGGAAGTATCCTTCCTTTTCATCATATACTCTTGCATTTCGTAAACAGATCTGGAAAAAGAAGGGCAGTATTGCATTGACAGGTACCAACATCTTCAGCGAATATCTGACTCAGTCAACCCAACTTTTTGGTTCCAATTTTACCGTCAACAGCACGCGAAAAATTCCATTTCGTTCTGTTGGTATCAATTTCACCTGGAAATTCGGCAAGCTTGAATTTAAAAAACCGAAACCTGAAAACCAGGACCTGTCTGCGCCAGTTGAATGATTATCTTGTTGCCTGAACGGTTAATCCTGTATCCGGTTTGATAACGTCTGTCAAAGCCCCCAGAAACGAGATAATATTATTGATTTCTTCCTTTGATAAATGCAGGGGTTTAGTAGAAAGCGTTTGTTCCGGACTGGGCAAACCGATACCCGCGCCACCACCACGATTATAAAAATCAAGTACCTGGAGCAACGAATTGAAACGCCCATTGTGCATATAAGGCCCGGTTTGCGCGCTGTTTCGAACGGTGGGGGTCTTAAACGCTCTTTTATATATAGAGACGGGGTATAAATGATACCTGCCTAAATCTTTATCAGGAATATTTTTTGATGAGGAACTCAAGCCGGGCACTCCCAGTACTTCATATTCAGTACGGTTGAAAAAAGGTGGTGTGGAACCGTTAAACATAGGTGCAAAATGACAGCTGCCACATTGGGCTTTTCCCATGAATAAATTAAATCCTTTTTTTTGTTCAATGATCAAAGCCTGATGATCTCCGGCGATGTAACGATCGAATGGTGAATTCATAGGTTGAAGCGTGTGAAGATAAGCGCTCAATGCAGTTTCGATTTGTATCAGTGTCACGGAATCATGAAAGAGTGATTTATAATTTGCCTTTTCTGCCAGTCTTTGTTTTATTTCAGGAATCGATGCGTTCATTTCTTCCGGGTTGGTCAACACATCCCTGATTTGTTCTGAAAGAGTAGCCGCCCTTCCATCCCAAAACTGTGACGACTGATCTGAAACATAATACAGCGTTGGCGTGTTCCTTCGGAGAAATCCGGTATTATTTATTTTCCGATTGCTGATCATCTGATCAGTAAAATATTTATCAGGCTGGTGGCAACTCGCACATGATCTGACGCCATTACCGGATAAGGTCTTTTCAAAAAATAATTTCCGACCAAGGTCAGTCATTGCTGCGGAAGGCTTTGCGCCGTCAACATTATATTCACCCCGGAACAAATTCTTTGCATTGTAATTCAGGGAAGTCACTGTAGACAACTGCCAGCCATAAGAAACAATACATTTTTTCAGTTGTTCTTCCAGGGGCAGGGCAAACTCTGTTAAAAAATCCAGGCGATTGAAATGATCAAAATCTGTTAACTGTGTAAAGTATATTGCCCGTTTCACTATAGAATCAAAGACTGCGGTTTCTTCATTGGAGGGCTGGAACAATAAATCTGACATGTATGATATTGATTCCAGGGAAGACTGGGTTTCCAGTATACCAGTCTTTAATTCCGGAGCGTCATAGCCGGTAATGTAAAGTGTCATGATGCGAATGAGTTCGAGATGCAAGCTCTCCGTTAACTGGGCATTCGTGGCATTAAATCCAAAATATATAGCTGTTAAGTCCGCCGCTGATTCATCCAGCACAATCGAGAGATTCTGCAACGCCGCTTTATTTTCCTGGGGATTGGGGCCATACAGGATGGATTCTATTTGCTGGAAACTCTGCGATTCCTCGTATTCCATGTATGGCTCTTCCACTTCTTTTTTTGCAGGAGCATTAAAGAGTTTCCCCTGTTGCGGATAAAAATAGTCCAGGAAAAAAGAGATTTTTTTATATTGAACCCTGCAGGATTTCAACGCTTCAATAACAGGCTGAATCGTTTGACGATTCGAAGGGTTGATTCTGTTGATACTCAGTTTTAATTGGTGAACAGAAGCAGCAAAAATTAAAGTCCGGGATTTAATATATTCGAAACCTGCATCTGTCGGTTTGAGACCAGCAGGACCGACAGCCGCGGCGCAGATGACAAGGATGAAAACAATGATGACTGGTTTCAGATAACGCTTCGGTTTCATTTCGCTTACTCACATCTGTCGTTTAACGATGGTAAACTGGTCACGGATAACTCCATCTGCGCAGATCCATTTAAAGGTAAGGCGTCCGCCGTCCACTTCGATATACGAAACTCCTCCATGTGTTGCGTCGGAAAAATACATCGCCTTGTGGGGGAATGTTTTCTGCATGCCTCCAAGTTTACCTGCGGAGCCGCTTACAACATATACAGTTCCCTTTCCCCTCAGATGATTTTTGCTATAGGCTCCCTTATGCGTAATGCTGTCCTCCTTCCCCGATCCCGCATCGACATTATACTTCGCGCCATTGAATGAACTGTCATTTCCATAATAACCATGCATCAGATGGGAGCGTTCATAGTCATGACTGTGACCAGCCAAAACAATATCAACGCCATAACGTTCCAAAACCGGGATGAAGTTCTCCCGAATGTCAGCCAGCTCTTTTTCTGTATCCGAATTGTGTGAACCCATCGTGTAAGCAGGATGATGCCAGTAAGCAATGATCCATTCTGCTCCGGCGGCTTTTTCCAAATCCTTTTTGATCCACTCCACCTGCGGTCCTGTGGTGTCTGATAATCTTTTGTTATCCGCCTTACCGTAAGAGTCGATGGAAAGAAAATGAATATTGCCAATATCAAAAGAATAATATTCAGAAGTATGAGATGGTACACCTCCTGATTCACCAGATTCAGGAACACTGAAATTCTGGTAGTATGCAAGTTCATGAGTTTGCTGTGCAGATGCAGCTGAAAATTCCACGTCGTGGTAGTCATGATTTCCCGGACTTGGGAAAAGTGGATATTTTTTCAGCAGATTGTCCTTATAAATATTGAAAAAGTTTGCCTGAAATTCAGCATCTGTTCCATCAGGATAGGTATTATCACCCAGAAGAATCCATGCATTTAAATGATTGGGTCCGAGATAATTTAATAACTGGTCCCGCACATTTCGCTGGTTGATGGAATTATTTCCGCAATCGCCAAGTGCCGCAATTCGGTATACTCCAGTTCCGCCGGCTTTTGGTAATGTATAAAAGTAATTTCCTGTATCACCCGCCAACTTATTTTTCACATCACCGATAGAATAGTAATACCTGGTTTGCGGATTCAATGAAGTAAGTAGAATCTTATGCTCGTTAACAAGCGAAGAATCCGTCACCTGGTCTTTCAGTGTGTTCGGATCATTGCCAAAATAAACCCTGCTTCTGCAGAGTGCATCTGTGCGCCACCGTATAAGCATACTGGTTGGTGTGGCCCGCTGAAGGTAAGGACCACGCACGAGTACGGGCAACACAACGGCGGGATCATCTCCGTCTTTTTTTTCCTTAGCCGAACTTTCTTTCACGTCTTTCTGTGCACAGGCCGTATTCATCAAACAAACCGGAACGAATAGGATAATCCAGAAAAATTTCATGACTTTAATTAGGTGGATCAATGTTGATTTCCTTTTCCATCGGAAGTATAGGCGCCAATATCCGCATTATATGTTGTATTTCCTTTTCCAATGGCTGGAGAGCCCGCCAGCAAATGATAATCGTTGGTTGTAGTAGCTCCGTTGGGTGTTGCTACTTTCCCGTCAAAGCTCTTGAACATCGGATCCATATTTCCTACCGCATTCGATATCAAATCTGTTGACTGTGGTTTCCCTGTTCCATCTGAGGGGTAAAAATTTGCGCGGATAGAAATTTGGAGGTTTCCACCGCCAGTAGTATCCGCATAAGTATCCTGTGACGCATAAAATAAATTGTTGCCATATTTTGTATCGAGAGTATCTGCGTCCACAAATATTTCAAGCCCCTGGTAATCATTTACCATAATGTTATTGTATATATTGGCTTTTGCGTTTAAACCAACAGAAACTCCGCGCCCGGGTTCAGCCTGACCTCTTCTCCATCCACAGCTCACCATGTCATTGTTGTATACATCGACGACCGTCTGAGGTATCGGAACAAGGTCATTGGTTTCAAGTTTTACGCCGGTACCAGCCTGGCTGTATATCACGTTATAAGCAACGACTCCTGTAACACCGGTTTTAAGATTGATGGCTTCTCCGTCAGTAGAACCGGAACAAAGAATGGTGTTGCGAAGAATGGTAATCTTGGCACCAGTACCCAAACGAATCAGATCGTCCTGGCCATTCGTAAACCAGGAATCTTCAATGTCAACGGTGACGGGAGCATCTACAAAAACAGTTTTTCTGGGACTGCCGGATGGGTCAGGTCCGCCGGTGTTGTCGACATGTGTCCATTTGATGGTAACAGACTGAGCGCTGTCACACTGAAATCCTCCCCAGCTACCGGGCTGACCACTGCTTGAATTAAAAGAGATGGGCTGGGAGGCAGTTCCGACCAGCAGCAATACACCCTGCACATTTATTTGAGCATCATTGGACACAATTACCGTAACACCCTGTTGGGAAGCCAGCGTATCGCCCAATTTAATAGTCAGATCGCCTGTTATCGTATAGGTACTACCGGTAGTCAGTGTTCCTTTCACAAATCCGGTGATATTTCCAGGACTAATTGGGTTGGACGGTGGCACAGTAGGCGTAACTACCGTAGTCGTCTCATTGCTTTTTGAGCAGGATGAAATCACCGTAGTAATAACTGCGATGACCATGTAAAGATTTCTTGTTTTCATTTTTTGTTTTATTTTATTTTTTAATTCTCGTATCGAATACCAAAGCTGAAATTGAACCCTGTTACTTCACTTGATACCAGGATATTATTAATCTGGTTTTTGAAAGCAGTATTCAGCAGGTTATTCCACTTGGTAAAAATGGTAAAGTGTTTATTATGGAGACCTTTTTCCGCAGAAAATGCCAGGTTGGATTGCGGTTGCTGATAATAATCGTATCCGTAAATAGGATAGACTACACTAATTGAGCGCCCGATATATTGAAAGGCCAGCTCCGCAAATAAATTGCGATTTCTGTTTCTGTATAATAAAGACACATTTAGCGTATGATCAGTTTGTCCCTGTAAGGGCCTTTTTTCCAGCGTATCGGTATTCACATAATTGTTAGGAATATCATAGTATGATTTTACGGAAGTTGTACTTGAATTCAGATAAGTATAATTGCCGGTGATTCCAAGATACTTTCCGAAGTACCGGGTAAATGCCAGTTCGATTCCATAGTCTGTAGCTTCTGGTGTGTTGGTGGGCATGTAGTCCAAACCGGAGATATAAGCAAATTCAATGGGATTGAACAATTTTTTGTAGAACACACCTGCGAAAAGCTGTTCATCGTTACGCGGATACAGTTCATACCTTATATCATAGTTGTTGGATGTCGTGTGCTGTAAATATGGATTTCCTTCTGTTCTGGTGTCGGATGTTGCACTTAGTTGTGTTCCCGGTACCAGGTCATAATAATTGGGCCGGGCAATGGCTTTATAGTAAGTAACACGCAGGTTGGTAATCGGATTGAGTTTGAATTTCAGGTCAACACTTGGAAGGATATCAGTATAAGATTTGTTGAGCCCGTTGATACCCGTCGCATAAAATGTATTCAGGGTAAAACCCTGCTGTGTTTTTTCTACCCGTACTCCTCCGACCGCATCCAGAATAGGAAGCGACAATTTTGCTTCTCCATATCCGGCTGTAATGTTTTCAAATACCTGGTATTTATTCTTATCATAGTCATACGTACCGCTGCTGTTATAAACAATCCATTGGGTCGTGTAAATATCTGTGAACTGCTGTTTAATTCCACTGGCCGTAGTGGTGGGTTTCAAATCATATTCATCCTGTATGTTGTAGCGTATTTTATGACGGTATAATCCACCAACTCTTAGTTCCAGTGTTTTTTGATCGGAGAGAGCAGTACGGTAACTGAAATTTGCCAAACCACTGGCATCAATATCCTGGTTGTGTTGCCAGATGCGCGATATCTGGTCAAAATATTGCGGCGTGACTACAAACTCATAGGCCGACAGATTTTGTGGGTCTCCGTGAACCGTATCGATTTTTTTATTGAGAGAAAGATCTGCCATATCCGGAACACGTTTGGCTGCATAAGAATAAACGCCGATCCAGTCGAACATAAAATGATTCGAAAGAATATGCTTGCCATCCAGTTTAATATTTTCCAGGAGCTGCTGGCTGGTGACCGAGGTATAGTCGGTGGAAACCGGACCGGTGCCCGGGACCGTTCTGCCTCCATTACCACCCAGGATGGATGTATCGATGGTTAATCTCGCCTGCGCGATTCTTGTATACAATAAAATATTGGTGAGTGTGATTTTGTTGCGGTCATTAAATGCATAGTCCAAATGAACGGTAACACCGTTATTGAGTTGCTGGGTCGAATATTGACGGTTGGCATAATCCGAGATAGTGGGTGCACCATTCGCATGAATATTGGGAGCTGCCTGATTAAAAATAGAGTTGCTTCCATAGTACTGATTCTGAAAACTCTCAGCCACCATTAAACCAAGCTTTTGTTTTATAAAGCGGTTTCCATAGGCGATAGTCGCTACCGAATTGGGCATGGGATTCACTTCAGTGAAGTCCAGGTTACTGCGACTGAAATCATCGGGTTGTGCTATATAACTGCTCCCATATTTTTCAATGACACTCTTTTGCTGAATATCACTTTTTGAAAATGTGGTGAACTTTCGCTGGAAAAATATATCACTGTAACCGAATGATCCGAGCACTTTAAATGTTTCGTGGTTTGGTGCATCTTTCATAACCAGATTTACCGTACCCCCAATGGCATCTCCTTCCATTTCGGGGGTAAGGGTTTTACTTACTTCAATACTTCCCAGCAGATCGGAAGGGACAATATTGAGTGGTACATATCGCGACTTATCGTCCGGACTCGTGATCTTGATATCATTGATCAGGGTATTGTTATATCGTGGATCAAGTCCGCGAATGATTGGATAGGCTTCATCAGCTCCTCCATTCCGTTGAATGGTCAGTCCGCTCATTCTTTGCAACACATTCGCGGCATTGATATCAGGTGACTTTTCAATCGCCTGGGCAGAGATTACATTTACTATATTGGGACTGTGTTTTTCCTTTTGAATAGCACCCTGTTCGTCTTCCTCGCTGATCTTGCCATAAACCTGAACAGTGGAAAGATCTTTGCCATGTTGTTCCATTTGAATTTCTAATTCCACCTTTTTATTATTAGCCAGTTCTACGCGTGTCAGGTAACTGGCGAATCCTACATAATCTATCTTGATTTCGTAGGAACCCACGGGAAGATCCCTGAATTTAAATTCACCATCCGGGTCAGTGGTTGTGTTATAGGTATGGCCATTGCCTGTACAGCTTACAAAGGCACCTGTCATCTTATCTTTATTTAGACGATTACCGACTTTGCCTTTTATTTCGGACAACTGACAGAAACCTTGAATTGTCGTGAGAAAAAAAAACGGGACAAAAAGATATTTCATCATTTCAGCAGCTGCTTAGCCAGGGGCAAAATTCGATCAATACCTGCTGATATATTCCCGTTTAATCATCCTTAATGATAGCGTAAGGGATTCGTAACAGACAGTTCATGCCAAATACAGAATCTCTTCAAAATCTTCAGAATTGCGCTTTGATAATAATTCGGGGGACTGCATGTTAGAGAGTAAAATGAGTCAAAAAAAGATAATGTGATAATAATTCGTTATTATACTGAAGGCGATGATTAATAATTTGCTAACATTAAATGCTATTTGCATAATGCTTGCTCTGGATATCAAACTACTGTTGGTTAATTAACTGACCAGTAATAAAATCTCCCTGATCCTGGCCAGGTGATGATCATCATGTTCGGCTACAAAATAAGTGAGATCAACAATTCGCATCGGTGTTCTGAGACGGGGATGCAGGGCAGAATGGGTTAATTGTTCATCTTTGACCTGCATCAGCTGATTAACGAACAACATTCTTTGTTCCCTGAATTTATGTAATAATATTTCTAATGCGGTTGCATTATGATTTGCACTATGCGTTCGCTGGTTGCTCAGGTCCGCAACTCTTAGTTCTGTCATACCACTCATGAGTTCATGCAGTCTTCCGAGCCAAAGCGGTTCAAGATCCGACAGATGCCCCGCTTCCTCTTTGATGGACCATTTTTCACCGGCCTTAGACATAAGGATATATTCATCGATATAGTGCGTTATTTCTTCAAGTCTTGCCGGTGTTCCGATGAGCCTTTCAATAATAGATGGCAGGATTCCATTGTCTACAATAGGAGGGAATTTTCTGTTGAACCATTCGGTTTTTTTCATCATGGTATAAAGTTACAAATGTTCCTGTGGAGGTTTGATATCATTCGATTCATACCATTTAATTTTGCCCCTAAAATGTTTTTATGCCTATTCATTTGGCGGATTATATAGATATCCTGGGAACATTTAGTTTCGCCGTCTCAGGTGCTTTTGCAGCGAAGGAAAAAAGACTGGATCTCTTCGGCGTTTTTATCCTGGCCTTCGTGACGGCCATCGGCGGAGGAACGATACGCGACATGCTGATCGGCGATCTGCCAGTATCATGGATGCAGGCACCTGAAATAGGCTGGGTCATCGCTGCCGGTGCAGCGGGCTCACTTTTTTTCGGAAACAGATTGCAGCAAATGGAAAAACTGCTCACTGTATTCGACGCACTGGGTCTCGGACTTTTCACCATCATCGGAATTCAAAAAGGGCTTTCACACGCGCTTTCTCCCTCGGTCTGCATTGCCCTGGGAACTATCACCGGCTGCTTTGGCGGAGTGATCAGGGATGTGTTCTTAAATAAAGTGCCACTGATTTTCCACAAAGAAATTTATGCCTCGGCTTCCATCGCAGGAGGCAGCATCTATTTTTTACTGGCCGCCTTGCATATACCGGTAATCATAAGTGCGTCAGCGTCGATCATTTTCATTTTTATCATCCGCATGATTGTAGTTCGTTACAAATTGAATCTCCCGGTCTGGAATACGCCGAAGATTTAAAACCTCCATTGCCTGAATCCCTACAATGGATTGCAGTGAGTTTTTTCATGCACGAATAGCTAAAAACCTGATAAAGGAATAAAGCTGCTATCGCGTATCAACTAACCGGCTGGTATTCGAGAATGAGAACACCGTTGTCTAACACGCGCGAGTGTTTGAGCCCGAATTTCTTTAATTCCCGGTTGTCATCGAAAATTCTCAACCCACCGCCGATCGAGATAGGAAATACCATTAGCCGCAACTCGTCAATGAGGTCGTGATGAAGTAGGGTTCTGACGAGGGTGGCGCTCCCATAGACGAGGATATTACCACCATCGGAGTTCTTCAGCGACGTTACATCTTTGGCTACATCGCGAAGGATATGGCTATTGCTCCAGTCCACCTTTTGAAGGCTCCGGGATACGACATATTTCGGCATCCTGTTTATGGGGTCGGCGAACCCTGCGCCCTTCTGACCAGGCCAGAACCCGGCGAAAATTTCGTACGTGTTTTTGCCCAGCAGCAGGGCATCTACGCTGGCAAGCTCATCGACCTTGTACTTACCTCCCTCCGGAGAGTTGTATTTAAACTGCCAGCCGCCATGAGGATGAGGAGTTTCATTGCCGCCGGGCGACTCGATAACACCATCAAGGGTGATGAATTCCGTAACGATAATTTTTCGCATGATCTTATTTTTTTAAGATGGTCAATAATTGGCTTAGATCGTCTAGTGTCATTGTGAAACCCTCTTTGAAGCCCATTTTTATCAATTGTTCCAGGGATTCCAATGTTTTATGTTTTATGGAAATGCTAACGGTTGTAATTCCTTTTACTTCATTGAAATCCAAATTCCATTCCGAGCTGGGAAGCTCATTGTTAATATTTTCATCCTTGTCGGTAAACGCAGAAATAAATTTGAAATTTTTTCCTGGTGCAATAGCTTTAAAGTCTTGTATTGACCAGTGCTCTTCTCCGCCGGGGCCGCACATGGCATAAAATCTCCGGCCGCCGGTTTCAAAGTTCATATACCTGGTTTTGGAAACCCAGGGTTTTGGTGCCCACCACCGGTCAAGGATTTCTTTTTTTGTAAAAGCGTCCCAAACCAATGACAGGTCAGATTCAAATTCCCGTTTTACAAATACTGTGCTTGTTGATTTGTCAACGGTAAAATCAAATAGCAAACTGTTTTTCATTTCTTATTTTTTTTGATGGTTAATAGTACTTCTTCCAATTGGTTAAACCGGCTTTTCCAAATCTTTCTGAACTGCTCCAGCCATTTGTCAATCTCTTTCATTTTTTTTATTTCAAGCTGATAATAAATTTCCCGCCCCTGCTGCTCCTGCGTTATCAATTCGCACTCTGTCAGAATGCGCAGATGTTTGGAAATGGCTTGTCTTGTGGTGTCAAAATGCTCTGCAATGGCATTGGGGGTCATTGCCTGCAGGGCAATCAGGGTAATGATTGCCCGCCTTGTCGGGTCTGCTATTGCCTGAAAAATATCCCTTCTCATTTTTTGGCGCTATTTTTATTTGTGAAACCAATCAGTTGCAAATATATATGCAACCTTTCGGTTTCCCAAATATTTATTCAAATATTTTTTAAAGGCTCCCTTAAGGGTTAGAACCGATGAGTAAAGATGTGAAGAATCTGAAATATTTTCTAAGTGTTTTTACTTAGACTGATGAAATTTTGATACGGCAAGACAACAGTAAGAGCAGTAGACTGGTCAAACATTTCTGATGCGAATTACATAATAAATAGGCTGCAACCCAATATTCCCGACTGACCAAAACAAAAAAAGCGGGTATCCATCGATACCCGCTTACAGAATGAAAAAATTGATTAGTTAATCAATATCTGTTTTTTTTCACTTTCTTTCCCTTCAATGACAGGAAGACTGACCTGCAACACACCATCTGCATATTTAGCAGAGATGTTTTGGGTGTCAATGCTTTCATTTAAGTTAAAAGTTCTCCTGAATCCACCACGGCTGTATTCCCTGAGTATCCATTCCGGACGGGGAAAGCCTTCGGGCGGCGTATAAGAAACAGTGAGTTCATTTCCATTCATATCCAAATGAAAATGTTCTTTGATCCGACCCGGAGCAAATACCAGCAATTCATAGCTGTTGTCTGTTTTGTAAATGTTCACGGCTGCACGCTGCATGGAGCGGGCGTACAGATGCTTGTTTTCGTAATTGTTGCCTTTTGCGGCCCATGACTGATTGTAGTACATGTTTTTTTATTTTAAATTAAAAATAGATGAACGGAACTATTGGTGAAAAAAGAATGCCACTTATTTATTCATGCAATTTTGTCAGCCCTGGCCCAAGCAGATCATTGATTTTGTCGTCTATACTTCTTTGTTTGTCGAAAAAATTTGCTCTATATCAGACAGGAGTATAGTTTCGAAAAAATCCGGATTAAGATGAATAAATGCGCTTTTCTATTAATACTTGTCCTGTCTGCTTTTAGTAGCAGCCTGAACGCACAAACTATTTTTTGGGATAGTCCAAAGGCTTTTCTCGGACAGACTCCGCCGGGTGGGACTCCGGTAAAATTCGCACCACAACTTATAAATGATACGCCTTATTTTTCGATGGACCGGAGTGCATTCTCTTCCGACGGAAAGGAATTTTATTATTGCCGGAACAATACCTGGTTTTCCAGCAAAGACGCCTCGATACAGGTATATAAGTATGACGGCGTTAAATGGACCGGTCCTGCGACCCTCATCAAACAATTTTATGCTCCGGCCTTTTCACCGGCAGGTGACACGCTTTTTTTAATTGGCGGAGGAAGAGGCGGTGTAACGCAGATTCATCGAAGCTCCAATGGCTGGAGCGAACCCGAAACGTACCTTAAGAGGAGCTACGGTCTATATGATTTCATGCCCACACGCAGTGGGAACATGTACGCCGCAAGCAATATCAACGGAAGTATAAATGATTTTACATGTTATGATATATGTGTGATGGCACCTGCTAACAGTGGTGATACTACCATTCACAGTTTGGGTAAACCGCTGAATACACCGGGCTTCGATGGTGATTTCTTTGTGGCCCCTGATGAATCCTATATTGTCGTAAGTGCAAAAGAACATCCTGACTATGAATGTGAATTATATATCAGCTATCATAAACCAGATGGCGGGTGGACAAACCCCAAAAGCCTTGGACCACGGATAAACAACGGCCTCGCCCACCGTTGGGGTGAATATGTTACACCAAATAACAAATATCTTTTTTACAGTTACGGCCATGGTCCGCAGGATTGCGCCCTTTACTGGGTCAGGTTCGATGATTTATTGGAAAATTTAAGGCACAGCAATTTTGAGCCCTATGTGAGGGATTCAATTGCAGTGCAAACAGCTAAAGTCAAACAGCTTTTTTCGTTTACGGTCAGTGACAATGTTTTTTACGACGATGATGGAAATGGAACATTAAGCTATTCTGCAACTTCAGCTGATGGCAGTGTATTACCGGCATGGTTGGTATTTGACGTGAAGAGAAAAACTTTATCGGGCACCCCGCAACAATCAGGAACCTGGCTGATAAAGGTTGTAGCAACTGACACGGCAAAGGCAACTGCAGTTTGTGTATTTCCAATTAAAGTTGATTAATTGAAACATTGGATTTTTTCATGACCTGGGTATTCCCGATTTTAGAACCAGAATCATGATTGAAGAAGCCAGCCACCAAATTGCCTGAACTCCGGCGATGGCCGTAACCCAAATGGGTAACACTAAACGAAGAAGAAAAACGATCCCGAGAATTCCAAAGAAGACGCCTATTCCGATAGCCAGCCATCCGAACCATTTTGGAAGGATATCTGATTTTCCCAATACAATTCCCAGAGGAATGAACATTGCCGGAGCGCCGATGATGAAATAAAGATGCTGAACGGCGTAAATGATATTCAATCCGAATAAGCTCCCCTGAGGCGGATCTTTAAATAAAACGACGATATAAAAACAAATCTCGATCAGGCTGATGGTCATCAATATGCCGGCTCCGAAAAAAACCATCCAGCCGGCAAGTGTTTGGGCGGCCCCTGAAAGAAAAACAAGTGTGAAAGCGAACAGGATGATCAGAAAGGGACCGATCGTCTGCAGCCAGGCACCCCATAGTATGGAAGCGTAATACTGATGACCAAAGGCGATCAGCTGTTCATAGCTGGCACCCTGCGGCGGACCTGGATTAATATTAAAAGAAACGATCAGCATGATCACGCCGATGATGCCACTGATTCCGCCAGGCCTTTTTATATTATTCTTCATAAGTAGACAAGTTTGACCCCGATATTACTATTTTTTTAATCGATGAGGGTAAACTGAACTTTATGATCATACAGACCTGAAGGAGGCAAAAAAGCGAAGTGTAAATAAAGAGTATGGATAGAAAAAGATCAGCCGTCCCGCTTTAAGTAGGACGGCTGTCGTTGAAACTTTGACATTTTCTAAGGGTGTAATATGATCGTAGGAAGTTTTGTTTCTTCGCCCAGCAACACGGATATATTTGTCAGTGTTTGAGATTACTATAACGGAGAGACACACGTAAACGTTGTTTCTGGTTCGTTTCATTGTCGCTTTTTTAGTAAATAATGGACGGGTAGAAATCAACGTTCAAATAAAATATTAAAATAAAGGAGATATATATTTTATTCAAATAAACAAGAAACGTACCACTCAACAAAAAAAAATCCGTAACGATAATTTTAACAATTATCACTTAGTATAAATACGGTGATGGTAAATTTTCATAGAGTCGTTATCTGTTTGGCTGTATGGGACATTCTTTGCATGAATCTAATTGCGCATATATATTAAATATATTAACTTTATAGAACCCCTTCTGCACTTCCGATTCAGGGTGCTTCTAAAATGTAGAAAATTCTCCGGCAACACAGTCTTCGCTCATAAAAAATTGAATGATGCGGTACCTGTTGTATTTTTTATATCTCGAATGGTATTGGGGCTTCCGTATTGCAAATTTTATAATACGCCATGAAATTAGTGGCGAAAAAAAATACGGTATCCGCACAATTGGCTTTGATAACCTTTCAGGTGCTGTATCGGTTGAAGATCGCAAGCATCTTAGTATGTATGAGCCTCTTAATTACTACACGTCCAGCAGATTGTTTAATTATTTGCAGCCAGATGATTTTAAAACAACACTTTTGGATGTAGGATGCGGTAAAGGCCGCTTGCTGGCTATGGGAGCCGCTTATGGATTTTCAGATATCATCGGCATAGATTTTTCTAAAAAGTTATGCGATGTTGCCGCTAATGTTTGCAGAGGTATAAAAACAAAATATCCGGATATATCCATTTCGGTTGAATGCGCGGATGCCCGTCATTATTGTATTCCCGAAACAGTAGGTGTTTTATTTTTATTTAATCCTTTTGACGCAGTGGTTATGGAGGAGTTTATTAAGAATGTATCTGAAAGCCTTTCCCGTAAAAACCGACCCTTGAAAATACTATATGCAAATCCACAATGTAAACAGCAATGGCTGCAGGCAGGGTTTTATGAAACGGCGTCATTTGTAAAGCTGAGATATTTGCAGGGATCTGTATTGGAAAAAAAATAGCTCCGTGCCTGGATAAAGACGCGGATATCTGTTCACACCTTCATTTTTTTGTGATAAAAAATATAGGAACCAAAAACAAAAATGAGGCCGACGAATACAGGAAGCTCCCCGGCGATCGGATCACCCGCTGCCAGGCCGGCATAAATGGCTCCAACCAGGTCGAAGGTAAATCCAGCATATGCCCATTCCTTTAGCCGGGGAAAACCGGGAACAAGAATCGCAATGACACCGAGAATTTTGGCGACACTCAATAAAGTGAGTACACTATAAGGGTATCCTATATGTTTCATCATGGCAACGCCATCCGGATTTTGCTTTAGACTCGCAAAGGCGGAGAATAACATGAGTACGACGAGCAGGAACGTAAATATCCAGTAGGTAATTCTTATGGCTTTCATGTATTTTTAATTTGAGGCAAGTTAATAATTGTAGTGATTCCATCCATAGCAGCCGCTGGTTTATAAATCTCAAACGTTCTTGCCGACATTATCCTTCCTGTCTCTTTATTTTTAAATGATCCGTCGTCCAGTATATCAAAAACCTCAACCCTGGTCCTTGGTTTACGAACCTTATTGTAGCGGGTATCCTGTAAGCGTCTATAGAATTCGTCTCGTACCATGTTATTTTGAATTGTAATCTGTAAGGTAGGTGAAGCAGAAGCATTCCGGTGGTTTTTAAATGACTTTCGGTTACTATTGAAACATATAAATCCCCCTTACTACATAGAGGAGCGGAACATCCTTGGAAAAATCTTCATGAAAGCCAGAATGGCTATGACTATGATAATAGCCCGGATGATATAAGGCATCCTGTTTTCCTCCTCATATTTGTCAAGTGCCAAATCCTTCAGATGGATCTTACCTGATTCAGTAATTTCCCATTTGTCAGAAGTTATTGCCGTTATTGAACCTTCTTTAATCAGATCATTTAAAGTTTCTTCAAATTGAAAATCTTCATCCCCGGACATTTTCAATTCAGCCTGGATATCGCTGATCGGTCTTGATTCCTTTTCCATTAGGTAAGTGAGAACGACTAATTCTCTCTTGTTACTCAGTTTCATAGCCCAAAGTTAGTTTTTTGCTATCTTCTGTAAGTAGACTACAAACACTTGAATGGCTACGCTCTTCTTCTTTTATTGAAATCATTTCTTTCACTAAAGAGGCTAATCCGGGCAGCTGTTTGAAGGTGTCAGACCCTCTTTGTCAAATGTTATTTTCGCGATTCCTTTCTGGAAATTTATTATCCAGATGCTGTCATAATCATCGTCACCCCAATTCCTGTTAAATCCCTGAACACCGAGCGCCCGGACGATGGAAGGTATAATACTATGCTTCCAAACCACCAGTACGATCCCTTTCTTACTCTTTATTTCCTTTGCAAGGGCGGCTGTATCCGTTTCAGCATACTTACTGTTTATTTTGAGATTGTATTTTGCGACAAGTGGAACAACCGTCTGGAACATCCTTGCGTGACCTGTTGATATATTATTGTCGAGCGAGGGCACATAAATACTACCCGGTATGCCGAATTTGGAATTTAGTACAGCCGGAAGTTTCAGGGACCGGTTTAGACCCTGGCAATTTAAATTTCTTCCATTCGGTGGTTTTTCGCCATGGCGGATTATCACTACGGTTTGCGCGAATGAGAGAACCGTAAAGCATAAAAAGCAAAGAACTAATAATGATCTCTTATTACCCGGCTTCATTACTCAAAGTTAGTTTTTTGTTATCTTCCGTTAGTGGACACCAAACGCCTGAATATTTGCGCCCTTCTTCTTCTATCTCTTCTTTCCTGCACATCCCAGCGAAAAATCCAAAATAAAGTAGAACCGTGGCAGAATAAAATGCAGGAAGTGCCCGGACGCATAGAATTCGAATATTATAATGAAGGCGGAGAAGGAATTGCTTATCATGATTCGGATTCCGTTAATAATGGAAGCGGCAAACTGAATCCTGCAAACGGAACTTTTCTGAATGAATTCAGGATGAAGGAAGGCGTGGATATTTCCTACACGAAACCCAACAATATTGATGATAATCCCTACAATCAAGTTCCGCGTGACATGAATAAATTTTATGTTGGATGGACAAAACCTGGGGAATGGATAAATTATACGGTCAAAGTGAACGAGGCGGGGAAATATCCGATCGGATTATTATATACTTCCAATGGGGATGGAATTATTTCATTTGACGTAGACGGAAAGGATGCGACGGGGCCGCTAAAAATAAATTCGACTTTTGATTCCAGGGATACCATTTCTTGGCGTCAATGGCATCACTGGAACAAGTCAGATTCGATAGGCTCGGTCACACTGAAAAAAGGCATTCATGTTCTCACTCTGCACATTATCACGAATGGAAATATGAACCTCGATTATATGGATTTGGAAACTAACCTGAAAAAATGAACTTACAAATACGTTCATTCTGTGTAATGGAATCGGACAATGCAGAAAGGAGTTGCTGCGCAACTGGCTGAAAATCAAAAAATAAAAACTTGGCACCTTCTTCGCGCCAAAAACATTAACCCGATGTCTTTCTATATTTTAATAAGTAAAAACATAACATATGTTTAAAAACTATTTTAAAATAACCCTTCGCAGTCTTTGGAAAAATAAGGGCTTCTCTGCAATAAACATTATTGGACTCTCACTGGGTATGACCTGCAGCCTGCTTATTCTGCTTTGGGTCAGGGACGAGTACAGCGTGGATGCGTTTCACGCAAATGGAGACCGTCTCTATAATGTATACGCACGGTATATAATCAACGGTAAGATCAGTGCAGGATATTCAACACCGGGCCTGCTCGCTGACGAACTCAAAAGGAATATCCCTGAAATACAGTATGCATCCGGATTTGCGTGGACAGTTCCTAATACATTCTCCGCAGGTGATAAGATTTTGAAAGAAGATGCCAGCCATGCAGGATCTGATTTCTTTTCAATGTTTAGCTACCCTTTGCTTGCGGGCAATCCACAGAAAGCTCTCGCTTCACCTCTGAGCATGGCAATCTCCAGAAAAATGGCCATCGACTTTTTTGGAAGCCCCGAAGGAGCAATCGGAAAAACAATCCGCTATGAAAATCAGAAGGACTTTACCGTTAGTGCCGTGTTTGAAGACCTGCCGCATAATGTCTCCAACCGCTTTGATTGTCTGATGAACTGGAATGCCTTCATGCTGGAAAACGATTGGCTAAAGCAATGGGGCAATAACGGTCCAGGCACTTATATCATGATTCGCCCCGGTTCCAACATGGTGCATGTGCAAAAATTAGTTTCACATTTTATGGATGCCTACATTAAGCCAGGACCTTCTTATCGGGAAGAACTCGGGCTTCAGCGCTTCAGCGACAAATATCTCATCTCATCTTTTGTAGATGGATACCCAAACGGGGGACGCATCGAATATATACATCTGTTTAGCCTGATAGCTTTGTTCATCCTTCTCATTGCCTGCATTAATTTCATGAACTTATCGACTGCCCGTTCAACGAAACGTGCCAGGGAGATCGGGGTCAGAAAAGTTATCGGAGCGGCACGTAGTCTTCTTATACGTCAATTCATAGGAGAGTCAGTGCTCCTTGCATGTCTGGCTGCATTGTTGGCATTTGTACTAATCAGCCTGGCGATTCCTTATTTTAATGAACTTACTTCCAAGAACATCCAACTGCCTTATAATAATTGGGAATTCTGGTGCCTCCTATTGGGCCTCGCAGTGATCACCGGAATCTTTTCCGGCAGTTACCCGGCGTTATTCCTTTCAGCGTTCAATCCAATAAGAGTCCTGAAAGGAATATTTACTCCCGGAAACGGATCCCTGAGATTTCGAAAAGGATTGGTCATCTTCCAGTTTGTGCTTTCCATTATCCTTATTATTTCAACACTGTTTATCTCCAGGCAGATTCGGTATGTGCAGACTAAGAGTCTTGGATATGACAGGGAAAACCTGCTTTATATTCCCCTTGATGGAGACCTGGCTGTTAAATACGACGTGTTCAAAAATGCTGCTCTCAACCTCCCGGGAATAGGAGAGGTTAGCGAGATGTCGGAATCTCCTACCGATATGGGTAATAATTCCAGGGATTTAGACTGGGAGGGCAAGGATCCAAATACGGTACCGAATATTACTGAAGCGGCCGTAGGATATGATTTTATCAAAACGATGAAACTGCAATTGCTGCTGGGACGGGAATTTTCTAAAGCATTTCCCGCTGATTCCAATAACTACATCATAAACGAAGTTGCGCTGGCAGAGATAGGATACAAGGATCCCATCGGAAAATATCTTTCATTTTGGCGAAGGAAAGGGACGATCATCGGCGTAGTGAAAAATTTTCATTTTCAGTCCCTGCATCAGACAATCAATCCCCTGTTACTGAGAATAGCAACTTTTGACAACTATGGAATTGCCCTCGTGCGAACCCTCCCGGGACAAACCAAAAAGGCACTTGAAAGTCTGGAAAAGTTATGCAAATCATTGAACCCGAAATTTCCGTTCACCTATCAATTTTCTGATGAAGAATATGCGAAACTTTATAAGAGCGATCAGATAACGGGGCGCCTCTCTGTTCTGTTTGCGATCCTGGCTATTTTCATTTCCTGCCTGGGCCTGCTTGGTTTATCCATGTTCAGTGCGGAACAAAGAACCAGGGAGATCGGGATCCGAAAAGTATTAGGCGCCGGCGCGACTTCTCTCTTCACGCTTTTATCGGGAGAATTTCTTGTACTCGTAGGATTGGCCTTTATCATCGCCGCACCTATAGGCTGGTGGGCAATGCACCAGTGGCTGCAGCAATTTGCCTATCAAATGGATTTCAGCTGGTGGATTTTCGCAGCATCGGGCGCATTAGCTTTGCTGATCGCACTCGCAACGGTGGCGGTGCAATCCATAAGAACAATGAACATCAATCCCTTAAGAAGTCTGCGCTCGGAATGAGCTTTTTGTTTGCCTCAGTTCTTGCTTTTTCATAAGAATCCAAAGATGTTTAATCTTAATATTTCTCTACTTGCGGCTGCCTTAAGTACCACTAAAATGGACTGCTAAAGAATGGCCCCATTTTATCTTTTGAGAAGTTTCTTGTGAATTATCTTCATGACCGAATAATTGGCTATTTATATTTAACTATTCAAAAATTATACAGCATGGTTTGTCACAGTAAGATTATTCCAATCATTTTATTCTTGATTTGCATACATAGTGTTTATTCACAAAACATTTATAATCCTCTAAAAACAACAATTATTGCCAAAGACTCTGGTTTTATATTACTAAGGGCCGGAAAACCTTATTTTATTAAAGGGGCTGGAGGTACCAATTATACAGACCGATTGGCTAAATATGGAGGAAACTCTATTCGCACATGGGATAGCAAAAAAGGAGAAGAGGTATTGAGTAATGCTTACAATTTAGGATTAACTATAACCATGGGTTTAAATGTAGCACGTGAACGTCATGGTTTTGATTACAATGATACGGCAGCCGTAAAGCAACAATTGGAAAATCTGCACCAGGAGGTACTTAAATACAAAAACTATCCGGCCTTATTAATTTGGGGTATTGGTAATGAACTTAACCTGGAATATAAAAACCCGAAAGTTTGGGATGCAGTAAACAATATCGCTAAAATGATACATCAGGAAGATCCGAACCACCTTGTTACTACGATGCTGGCTGGAGTAAACAAAAGAGAGATTGAATATATAAAAGCCCGTTGCCCGGACCTTGATTTACTTTCAGTGCAGGTATATGGCGGATTGGCCAAAGTGCCGCAGGAATTGCGTGCTGCCGGATGGGAAGGACCGTATATGGTAACTGAGTGGGGGCCCACAGGCCACTGGGAAAGTATACAAACCCCGTGGAAGGCAGCAATAGAAGAAACCAGCAGCCAAAAAGCTGCAGTATATAAAAGCCGGTATGAAGCATCTATAAAACTTGATAAACATTGTGTTGGTTCATACGTATTTTTATGGGGACAAAAACAGGAAAGAACACCAACGTGGTATGGTCTTTTTACTGAACAAGGGGAAGAATCAGAAGTTATTGATGTGATGCAGTATTTATGGACCGGTAGTTGGCCTCAAAACTGTCCTAGCCCCCTAAATGGCTGGACTAAATTAGTAAATCAATTTAGTCACTTAAATTTAGGTTATGGCAAAAACACGCAGAAGCTTTTCTGTGGAACAAAAGCTTCAAATCATCCAGGAAGCGGAACAAAACGGGGTTACCCAAACCATTCGTAAACACAATCTGGCGCACAGTCTTTTTCTCAAATGGAGAAGTCAGTTCAATCAGGGTGGTGCAAAATTATTGCAGCCACAGTATCACAAGTTGGATCCAGAGCTCAGGGCATTACAGGAAGAAAACGCAAGGTTGAAAAAGATCATCGGCAACCAGGCACTCGAGCTTGAGTTTAAGACGGAGCTTTTAAAAAAAAACGAGGCTTACGAGCGGAGGTTGAAGGGCTCGTAAAAACCTATGCACTTCGCAGCGTTGGTATTCGTCGATTACTAAAATGGTCTGGTCTTGCATCAAGTAGTTTTTATTATAAGCGATCCGAAGCAAGGAAGGGGATAAAGCCAAGCACCCATAGTGTGAACAAAGAAGGTGAGCTTGTTGAAAATGGAGTCGTGATAAAAGATATCGAACAGACGCTCCTGCAGGAGTTTTGTTGTTATGGATACCGCAATATGACTGCTGAATTAAACGAATTGGGATGGATCATTAATCACAAAAAAGTATACAGGCTCATGAAGGAAGCAAAACTGCTGTATGGATGCAAGAATACGGGTGATGCCATTTAGGAGAAATTTTATACGGCTCAGAAGCCTCTGTCCTGATCGTCCATTGCAATACCTGTCGATGGATATTAAATACGTGCATGTACATGGCACAGGAAGAAATGCATTGTTGTTAACGGTAATGGATATCTATAGCCGCAAAGTTTTGATACACATGCTCAGGTCCAATATCAAAAAAGGAGATGTTCTTTTAATGCTCTCGCTGATGTTGCTGGAGTATAAAGCAAAAGGAATGTCACTTAGAAATGATAACGGTTCCCAGTTCATTGCAACAGCGGTCCGGGAATATCTGAAAGAGAAAGGCGTGTACCAGGAGTTCTCGCACGTTGCAACACCTCAAGACAATGCTTATATCGAAGCGCTGCACTCGAATCTGCAAAGAGAAGTTATCGACCGCTTTGAGTTCGAATCCTTCTATCACGCTCAACTTGTCATCGATCGTTACTACAAATGGTACAACGAAAAAAGAAGACACGGCTCGCTGAAACGTCAGGCTCCGGATACCGCATGGAAAAAATATAATCCGATCCCTTTTGAAAATGAAAAAATACTCAACTATCTATAGAAAATTGTCCAGTTTATAAGGGGCCGGTACAAAACAGGGCACCTCATATTGATTCATTGTTGTTAGACAATAAAAAAGCAAGCGATTTTATTTATCTGCAACCCGATAAAGACTATATAATAAACGTATTTGCATCTGATCCAAATCAGGATAAAATGTCCGCACGCTGGGAACTGCTGCCCGAAAGCACCGACCTTAAAAATGGTGGTGACCGTGAGTCTCGTCCGGAAGCCATCCCTGCGTCAATAATTGTGAAAAACTTAAACGAAGCAGTTTTGAAAACACTTAAAATGGAAGGCCCTTACCGATTATTCTTATATATAAGCGATGGGCATAACAAGGTAGCTACAGCTAACATACCATTTTATGTAAAATAAACAGGGGAAATGATTTCGCTAGGTCTGTTACAATTCACTCACCAGGCCATCTCATCGAAGAGTCGTTTATTGTATTTTCTATAAGATTACCAAAGTTCAAATAAAAATCGCCCCTTACCGGACGTGTATTTGTTAGTACAGCCCATGAAAACCCCGCTTTGTTGTGCCCGAGTTCAGTTGAGGTACCGGGCAAACCACCATTGTGACCCCAGGAAGAAAGGTTATCGGAATACCCCCAACCACAGGCATACTTTGGATTTGCCGTTGAACACGTCAGCATCAATTCAGTTGTAGAACTGTCCAAAATATTTGTTTTCTTATTAAAGCCGTCCACCCTTTCAATGAATTTTACTAAATCGGTTGCTGTTGTTATCCAGCCACCATGGGAATCCATTCGGGTAAGATTGAAACTATATGGGTCATCCGGTTGACTATAATATATTACTTCGTTGAGTTTTCTGGAATCTTTTGTATTGCCCCCAATTTGCATATCGTTGATCCCAATGGGATGTAAAATATTTTCCTGGACATAATCAGCATAAGTCTGTCCTGTTAGCTTCTCAATAACTCTTCCCAAAATAAAATATCCAAAATTAGAATAGGCATAAACTGATCCTGGAGGATTTTTTAGTGGTTGATTATTGAGGGTCCATGTTAAAAGTTGAGATGAAGTAAAACTTGGATTACTAAACATGGGATCTTTATCATCGTTTGTCCATCCACCGGAAGTATGATGCAATAATTCTCCAATAGTTATACTCGTGATATTCGGACCGTACGGTAGGGTTCCATATTGGTTTCCTAAAATTCCGCTGTCGCCGAATACTTTTGAGTCTATAGATAATTTCCCACTTTGTATCAATTTCATAATTGCTACAGAAGTGAAGGGCTTAGATATGCTGGCAATACGAAACAGGCTTTCCGGTGTAACTTTTTCCCTGGTAGATATGTTGGCGTACCCAAACGCTTTTATATAAATTAATTTGTCATCTTCTCCAATGGCAACGGATAAACCAGGAATATTATATTTTTTCATAAACATTACAATCGAATCATCAACCCGGCTTATTGATCCTGGTGCGGACCTTTCCTGTGCTATCAGTGAATCCCAATTTTCATCTGTTTCCCAACTATTGTTGTGATGTGCGCACGAGACAAATAGAATAAATATTGCTGGCAATAAATTCCATATGATTTTAGATTTCATATTCGGTTTCTTCGTTTTGTAATATTTCTATAGAATGGCGTGCCAGTTTTTCAAGCAATTGTCAATCAATATATTAATGTGCCGGGAGGATGTAAATCGTACGATTTCAATACGGAGGTTGACTAAAAATGATGCATGTTGAACATTCAGGAATAACCCTGCTTTAAATCCAGAGATTTTCTTTTATCGGTTAAAAGATTCCTCAAAAGACTTGCCGTCATTCATATCATTTATAAGACGGTCCAGCTTTTCTTTGGTATACCAGTTTCCAATGAAATACTTCGCAGTCATATATCGAATCATGATCTCGTCCATTGTTCCGAAATTCATCGTCTGCGCAGTATATATTTAAAGATAAAATTTTAAAGGTCTGCTCCTTTAACTTTCTCCTTTATTCCCGCAAAAAAAGAAGGAATAAAACTAATATTTGACCCATAGATTGGGGAAGTTTAATTTTATGTATTCTTCCATTTGAACAAGCATTAGATGAAAATCGCAACATACAATGTGAATGGCGTAAATGGCCGTCTCCCGGTTTTACTACGCTGGTTAAAAGAATCCGCACCGGATATTGTTTGTCTGCAGGAATTGAAAGCGCCAACAGAAAAATTTCCTGAACAAGCCATCCTGGATGCAGGATATCAGGCGATCTGGCATGGTCAAAAAAGCTGGAACGGTGTTGCGATACTTTCAAAGAAAAACAAACCGGACGAAATAAGAAGGGTGCTGCCTGGGGATCCGGAAGACCTGCACAGTCGTTATATCGAAGCGAAGATTGGGGATATTATTATCGGTTGTATTTATTTACCGAATGGAAATCCAGTACCCGGTCCCAAGTTTGACTTCAAACTGGACTGGTTTAAAAGGCTGACGGCTCATGCAAAAAAACTCATGGCTATGGATATGCCGGTAATACTGGCGGGCGATTATAATGTGATGCCTACGGAGTTGGATGTATACAAACCCGAGAAATTTATAAATGATGCGCTTTTCCTTCCTGAAGTCAGAGAGGCTTTCAGCAAACTCGTTGCACAGGGTTGGATTGACGCATTGAGAACAAAACATCCGGGCGAAAAAATTTACACATTCTGGGATTATTTTAGAAATGCATATGGGCGGGATGCGGGATTACGCATCGATCATCTGTTGTTGAGTCCCTCACTCGGCAATCGTCTGGTTAGTGCAGGTGTTGATCGCGCTGTGAGAGGCTGGGAGAAATCCAGTGACCATGCACCCACCTGGATTGAACTCAACGCTAAATAAACCTCTACAATATTTTAACCAGCATCTTCCAATTGAAAACTAACCGGTAAATCCAATCTGGTTTTTACAGAATTCAAATGAATTATGAAGAAAAAACTTCGCATATTGACTATTATTATTCTGACTGCAGTTGTCGTATTATTTGGCACTTTCAAATTTGTGAATTTTCTTAAAACGAAAATTGTATCAGTAAATAATGCAACCCTTCCGGAAGAAATAGTTTTTGTTAAGTCCAGTGATGATATTGTCGACGGGGGAGTAATATTTAATGCCAAAGAAAACACGAAAAAGCATATAGCTGTTATATGGGTACATGGCTGGGGAGTAAATTTTTATTCACCGACTTACATTTCTATCGGAAGAGCCATTGCAGAGAGAGGTTATACATGTATCGCAATAAATACGCGTATGCACGACATTGGAAATGTTGAAGGTTATAAAGGTGATAAGCGTTTACGGGGTGGTGGTTATTGGGGAATACCGGGCGATCAGGTAAAAGACATTTCGGCATGGGTTGATTTCGCAGTGTCGCAAGGCTTTAAAGAAGTTATATTGGTAGGGCACAGTGCAGGATGGGCAGCAGTGCGGATGTATCAGGCAGAAAAACTAGACAATCGGGTAATCGGTTTAGTTTGCGCCTCTGGCGGTATCATGCCTGGTTCAGGTCCATCAGATTCTGTACTTCTATTACAAGCCAGACCCCTCATAGCTGCTGATAAAGGTGAAGAACTCATTAAAATCCCTAAACGTTCATTTCCATCCTATATCAGTGCAGCCACTTTTATGGACGATTTTAATACTCCATCAGAATACGGGGATTTTTTTGGATTTAATACTTCCGATCCGGGTATTACGAAAATACATTGCCCGATACTGGTTTTTTTTGGTACAAATGGTGATGTAGGCGATGAATCTGTATTGGATTCTTTGCAATCATGCATCAAAAAATACCATGCTGTCCGGATAAAACTAACTACTACGATGATCAAAAATGCAGAGCATATGTATATCGGCGCAGAAAAACAGGTAGCAGAAACAATCACAAACTGGGCCGATGATATTTCAAAAGTCGGGAACAA
Source organism: uncultured Bacteroidota bacterium (assembly GCA_963730425.1). Lineage (GTDB taxonomy): Bacteria > Bacteroidota > Bacteroidia > Chitinophagales > Chitinophagaceae > Puia. The sequence continues at coordinate 561,136 of CAVSRV010000001.1, forward strand.
CAAATAATCACTCCGGGAGAAATGTTGTTTTAGCTGAAAGCTGAACCCCGCATTACTCCTCAATTTTGTTCATTTTATCAAATCATTCCGTTTTGCAATTATCTGCAATATTGCATAATATTGCAAAACAGTCTTCATACCAGGATTAATTAAAAAGTCATTTATGAAAAGGCAGGTAAACATTTTTAGCATTTGTATAGTTGTGTTTTGTGCATTCTTTATGTCTGCATGCTCAAGTCATTCTGAAGAGCACAATACAATTTCTGATCAGGAAAAAAAAGATGGATGGGTACTGCTTTTTGATGGAAAGACCATGAATGGATGGCATCTGTTTAACAGGGGCAATATCCCTTCAGCCTGGTCAGTGGACAGCGGTAACCTTGTGTGCAACCCGCACGCTAAAAATGTAAAACACGGAGACCTGGTTACAGATGATGAATATGAAAACTTTGATTTCACATTCGAATGGAAAATTTCACATGCCGGTAATAGCGGTGTGTTTGTAAACGTACAGGAAAGACCGGACCTGGGGACTACTTTTTCCACCGGCCCGGAATATCAGTTACTGGATGATAGAAATGTAGAGCCTGACTATCTGAGGGATTCCTCACATAAAGCCGCTGCCATCTTCGGGATAATCCCAAATACAAGTAACACCATCCCAAATTCCGGTGAATGGAACCAGTCACGTATTCAACAGCAGAATGGTAAGCTCACTTTCTGGCTGAATGGAGTGCAAACCGTTCAGGTGGATATGAAAAGCGATGAATGGAAAAAATTAGTAGCTGCAAGTTCTATGAGTCATTACCCGGAATTTGGAAAATATTTCAAAGGACATATTGCCGTTCAGGACTGGACAAATGGCGTTTCATTCAGGGATATGAAGATCAAAAAACTTTAATAATTGTCAATTGTCAATGGTTAATTGATAATTATGATCCGGATAAGTTCGACCATGCTGAGATACAATAAGACAATAAACGCATATGCGCTGGCAGCTACAATGCTCTTAATTTCCTGCGGACAAAGCGCGGACAATAAAAATAATTCCAAAGAAAATTCGTCAGCTGAAAATGCAGAAATATCTGTTCCCGGTATTGAGAAGCTTGAATTTACAGACAGCGTTCAATTGAAGGCAAATGAGAATATGCGCTTTGATAAAGAATTGTTCAGGGTCAGGGCCGGAAAAAAAATCAGTCTCATTCTTAAAAATACAGGTGCAAAATCTGCTGCGTCAATGGCCCACAACGTAGTGATCCTAAAGAGCGGTGTCGATATTGCTGATTTTGCCGATATAGCACACAATGCAAAAGCTGAACAATATGTTCCATCCTCCTTAGACTCGCTAATTATCGCGCATACAAGATTGGTGGGCGGCGGTGATTCTGATCAGGTGGAGTTTATTATTCCTAAACCAGGTGTTTATGATTTTATATGCAGTTTTCCCGGTCATTGGGGAACAATGCAGGGAAAAATCGTCGCACAATAGGATTTACATTTTAACCGGTTGACATCATGAAAATTGAACATCTCGGTCTCTGGGTACAGGATTTGGAGCTCATGAGAAGTTTTTACCTGAAATATTTCGATACGAGTTCAGGAGAGAAATATGTTAATCCGAAAACACAGTTCCAGGCTTATTTTATTTTATTCGGAGATGGTAAAACAAGATTAGAGTTAATGATGCGACCGGATATCACGTCTGATAACAGTAAGCGCGGATTTAATATGGGCATTGCCCATTTCGCGATATCTGTAGGAGGAAAGGATAAAGTGAATGAACTGACAGAACGTATAAGAAACGACAACTTCACCATTTTCAGCGAACCGAGAACAACGGGAGATGGTTATTATGAAACGGTTGTCCTGGATCCTGAGGGAAATTTACTGGAAATTTCAGCCTGATAAATGAACAATATCAATACTATCATATTTGACTTCGGAGGCGTTTTGATAGACTGGAATCCGAGATATATGTACCAGGATGAATTTGAAGAAAGTTCAGAAATGGAATATTTTCTCAGCGAGGTTTGCACGGATGATTGGAATCTTCAACAGGATAAAGGACGGTCACTGGCAGAGGGAACCAGGATTTTGCAGGACAAGTTCCCGGAGCATGTTGTGAAAATCCAATTATATTATGATCAATGGGAGAAAATGATAAAAGGTTACATTCCACAAAATGTAACCCTTTTACTGGAACTGAAGGAGAAATATAAACTTTATGGATTGACGAACTGGTCGGCTGAAACTTTTCCGATCGTTTTCAAACGATACTCATTCTTTAAATTATTTGACGGGATCGTCATTTCAGGAGAAGAAAAACTGATAAAACCGGATAAGAAGATTTTTGAAATAATGCTGGAGCGCTATCATTTGGAAGCTAAAAACTCACTGTTTATTGACGATAATATGAATAATATTCAGGCGGCAAAAGAAATAGGGTTCGCAACGATTCATGTACTGGAAAAAACAGATTTGAAAACTGAATTGAGCGGATTAGGCCTGATATAAGAACCAGGGAATTAGATTTTTTAACTCAACCAGAATGTTAAAAGAAGAGCGGTTTAATCATATTCTTAAAATTATAAAGAAAAGAGGCAAGGTCTTTTATGAAACTTTGTCGGAAGATTTAAATATTTCTGAAGATACGGTGAGGAGGGATATTGAATCTCTCCACAATAATGGTTTGTTATTGAAAGTTCGTGGAGGCGCGATTTCCATTTCTAAGAACCCACTCAGTTTCCAGGATCGCACCCGCTATTTACCTGAAGAAAAAGAATTGATTGCTTTAAAGGCGCAACAGCTGATTAAGAAGGGGCAAACGATTTTTATGGATGGAGGTTCTACTATTTGTGCGATCGCCACTCATCTTCCTTCCAACTCCAGTTTCAGGCTGGTTACGAATAATATGGCGCTGGTTCCGATCATTTCAAAATTCAGGGATATTGAACTTATCATACTGGGAGGTATTCACGATCGTGAAACGGCTATTAATACAGGCGGTCAGACCTGCAATGAGGTGAATCAATATATCGCCAGTCTTTATTTTATGGGTACCTGTGCTCTTCAAAAGGGATTTGGCATCAGCGCCGTTTTTCAAAATGATGGGGAAGTAAAACAAAGTATGCTAAGAAATGCGAATAAAACATTTGCCCTGGTAAATAGTTCCAATCTGAATACTACTGAACATTATAAGGTATGTGATATTAAAGATATCAGCGGAATGATCACTGATCTTCCATCCGATGATAGTAAACTCGATGAGTTCAGGCATTTGGGTATTCGTCTTATTTGACAACTGTTTCTGTAAAACAGACCGACGGCAATGCTATCTGGTTTCCTCTTCTTCCGGAACAAGAACTAACGTTACTTTTATATCCGCTTCCATTCCTCTCACCAAACCAACGATTATGAATACGATACTACCTGGCAGGTCACGGGGTTTTATAGAAACAGCACTGACGCTGATACTCCTGCTGATTTTACTATTTGATCTGTACACAGTGCTTAGCGTATTTTTTGGAGTATTTACCTACGCTATTATTTTTTCGGTTTCGCTTGCTAAACCTTTTGAACGTCTGGTGAATCTATTCAAAGGAAAACGTAAGCTGGCAGCATTTATCTATGCGTTATTGATGATTGTTATCATTGCACTTCCTTTCATCTATATTATTTCTGCATTGAGTGATTATGCAGTGCAGGCGGAGCAATGGATTACGGACGCCAAAACCAATGGTGTCCCCGACTTGCCCGACTGGATCGCCGGGCTTCCTTTTGCAGGGAAGAAGATCGCGAACTTCTGGCAACAGTTGCAGGCCGATCCCTCAACTACGATTTCTGCCTATGAGCCTCAGATAAAAAATATGCTTCAGCGGCTGATAGCTGGCGGCGCGGGCATTGTCGGGGCAGCATTGGAGTTTATCGTCGGCATTATTGTTTCTGCCATTTTACTATCTGGCAGAAAAAAGGTTTTACAGCCGGTTTATGAAATTATGGAAAGCCTGTTGGGTGAAGGTGACGGTCCTCCAATCATCGATGCAACGGGTCGTGCCGTAAAGGGAGTAGCTGTGGGCGTTATGGGTACCGCATTTATTGCGGCACTTTTTGCATGGATCGGTTTTACTATTGCGGGGATTTCTTTTGCCATTGGCCTGGCGGCGCTTACTTTTTTTCTCGTGGTGATACAGGTAGGGCCGCTGCTTGTCTGGCTGCCTGTAGCTATATGGATGGGCTCTCATGGGCAAACCGGGTGGGCAATTTTTATCAGCATTTACGGACTGGTGGTTTTGATGGGTATTGACAATATTCTTAAACCCATTCTTATTGCGCGAAGCGGGAAGCTGCCTGTGCTGGTTCTTTTCCTCGGCGTAATAGGCGGTATGGTTGCATGGGGTTTTACCGGCATGTTCAAGGGAGCTATTATTCTGGCTGTTTTTTATACCGTATTAAATTCCTGGCTGGGCAAACGCCGTAATGTTGTTCCGGTGGAGACTTAGCGGTATTATGATAACTATTTATTGGTAAGGCGATCCACGCAATTACTCAGCGACCTGTAATTGTGATAAGTTGCTTTCCAGATCTGACTTTTTAATGCAGTTCTGCGTTCAGGTGATTTGTCGAGACCTTCGTCGTACCAGTCGCCCCATTGATGATCGATCAGGTAAGTCTCTGTATAGTTCCAGAGGATTTTAAATTTTTCAAAATATTGATGCGGGTCATTTGGAAAATAATCTGACATCAGCAGCAGGCTGTTCAGGCCTTCGGCCTGCGCCCACCAGTTTTTACTTTCTTTCAGAATAGTAATCGCCGAATCGCCTTTGAAATAAAATCCTTCGTCATAAAATCCACCTACCTGTTTATCCCAGCCGTTTTTTAATGCATGATCTACCAGTTTTTTGCCAGTCATCAAAGTGATTGAATCATTTTTAAATCCCAGTGCCTGTGAAGCTTCCAGCATGAGATAAGCCGTTTCCACATCGTGCCCGAATGAAACATAGTCCAGGTTATGATGATGCAGAATAAAATCGCGGCTGGAATCCTTTACAGATACCGGCTTCCAATCCCACGTAAAAAAAAGTCCCAGGTTTCCCCTTCGCGTAATGATCGTATCACGGATCAGGAAAAGCATTTCCTGGAGGCGTTCCCTTACCAGCGGATCCTTCCATACTTCATATAATGTGGTCAGCGCTTCCAGCAGATGGATAGAGCTGTTCTGATCTTTATATCCTGTTTCCGCAGTGACCGGCATATTCATTGTTCTTCTGATGGGTTCGCCATCCCGCTTCATGTGCTGGAAATATCCTTTGTGCAATGGATCGTGACTATGCGCTTCCAGCCAGTAGAAAGTTTTTTTGGCCAGGGCGAGTGCAGAGTCATCGCGGGTTGACTGGTAATAAGCAGCCAGGGCATAAATGGCAAACGCGTTTCCATAAGCATTTTTGTCGGCCGGATCGCCCGGCGGGATTTCTCCCTTTCGGGTTACGAGATTATAGAACCCGCCATACTGTTTATCCCACATCAGGTCAGCAAGAAAATGATATCCGGCGGTCGCATCCCAGCGGTAATATAATTTTTCAGGATATCGTAATGCGGCTTTTGAATTTGTCCAGGTGTGGCGACTCTGTGTAACGATCATTTTCTCCTGATCACCTGTTGGTTTAAAATCATACGTGAACGTAGAAAGAAAACCGCCATATACGGTATCGAGTGAACGCGGATAATAGATATCGAGCAAATCATGTTTGAGGGATTGTTCCATGGCGATGGCAATCTGTCTCCGCTCGGCACTATCTTGTTCTTTTCTTGAAACAGTTTGTGCAAAGGAGCAATGGCATCCGATGAATGCGAATAACAATATTCTAACTCCAGGGCCTGTCATGAGATCGTTTATCATTCCACTCAGGTGTCGGGGCGAAATAAGATTTATCCGTTGGTAGTAAATGCTTTTTACATTCATCATCCACCAGTTCTATTCCGAGGCCGGGGGCAGTGAGCGGAACATTGGCGAATCCTTTTTCAAATAATTTCCGGCCGTCGGTAGTTTTCACAAGGCTGTCCCACCATTCGCTGTCGAGCGAGTGATGTTCCAGTGCCAGGAAATTTTGCGTGGCTGCAGCACAGTGCACACTGGCCATAAAGGAAACGGGTGTTCCGGCAAAATGCATGGCCATCGCGACACCATGTTCTTCGGCATAGTCACCAATTCTTTTTGTTTCCATCAGACCACCGGCGGTTGCCAGGTCTGGATGAATGATATCTACTGCATGGATATCGATGAGCGGTTTAAATCCGCTCAGCAGATAAATATCCTCTCCGGTAAGTATTGGCGTCTCTAATGCATCAGAGATGGTTTTGAGTTGTTCCGGAAACTGCCAGGGAACCATATCCTCGAGCCAGGCCAGGCGGTAGGGTTCCACTTTTTTCCCAAACCGGATGGCATTGTTCAGATCAAAATGGCCATAATGATCAGAAGAAAGCGGAATCTCATATCCTACAGCAGAACGCACTTCACTGATGATACTCGCCATGGCATCCAGACCCTTGTCGTTGATCTGAATGGCGGTAAAAGGATGTTCTGTATTCGCGTAATCCATATAACCACCATTCCACTGTGCCAGGTTCCCGCCCCAGAATTTACTGTTGTTCAAGGCGCCCGGAATATCTTTTACTTCACCGATTGAAATATCCATTTTTAACCAGGTCATGCCCTGCACTTCCAGCCGGTGTTTTATTTTCAATTTGAATTCATCGAGTGTCGGGGCCTCGGGTGTGTCGGCATACAACCTCACTTTATCGCGGTAGCGGCCTCCAAGTAATTGCCAGCACGGAATATTATAGGCTTTTCCGCAAAGATCCCAGAGCGCCATATCAACGCCGCTCACACCACCACCCTGACGGGCAGGGCCGCCAAATTGTTTAATCGTTTTAAAAAGCATTTCCACATTGCAGGGATTTTGCCCGAGCAGTCGGCTCTTCAGCATGAGTGCGTATCGTTCATCGGCGCCGTCCCTGACTTCACCCAAACCATAAATACCCTGGTTGGTATCGATACGGATGATGGGTGTACGACCCACGTTTTGTATAATGCAATAACGCATATCTGTGATCTGGAGATCAGAAGGAGCAGAGAACCGATTCACTTTTTGCGTGCTTTGTGCAACCAGTTCTTCAATGGGATAAAACAAGAAAGCCCCGCCCAGGGTAATTCCGCCGAAGGCAGATTTCTTTAAAAAACCGCGACGGCTGTTTTCTTTTGGTTCCTTGTTTTTCGATTCTGATGGCTCTGAAATTTCCGGATCTCTGAGTCCGATTTTATTCAGGAATTTCTGGGAAGGTGTCATGGAAATAATGATTTGAATTTGCGTTATGCGTTATGCGTTTGTCACCAATTTCTATCTTTCATATAATCGTCCAGTTCTTTTCTCGACATCGGAAGATTTTTCTTCGTGTCCAGCCATTGAAGAAAATCCTTTTTTATCTCGTCCGACCATTGCTGGTCGATCTGACCCGGTGTATATTTTTGCTCACGCAATCGCTGATGTCCGAAATCATCTCTCAGTTGTACGAATTCTGAATTCTGAACGAGGTCCTGCAGGAATTGCGGGGGAACAAAAACAACTCCTCCTTTTTTTGCAAGCACCACATCTCCCGGCAGAACCGTTGCGCGGCCAATCCTGACTGGCATATTGATGCTACCCAGCATCATCTGCTGGATATAGGAAGGATCGTATCCTTTTATCCAGCCATTGAATCCATTGATCTCTTCCAGCCCTTCAATATCCCTGACCGAACCATAAAATACCACACCCCGGTGTGAGTGCGCATAAATCGCATTGCCCAGGTTGTCTCCGATTAAAGTACCATCTGCCACTTTACCATAACTGTCCGCTACATAAATATCACCCTCTTTCAATACATCGATCGGCCATGAATTGGTTGATCCGATCCGGTGCTCGACCTTTCCCTGATCCTTCATTATTTTATCATAGTCAGGCCGCAGGGGCAGGTATTGAGCAGTGACAGCGCGGCCGGTCATCACCGAATCGGGCCGTATGATCATCCAGTCTCCTTCAAACTGGTTTTGATATCCTTTGTTTCGCAGGTAACCCCAGGCTTCTTCCATAGAAACATTTTTCAGTCGCTCCAGGAGCTGGTCGCTCACTTTTGGTCGCCCGTCGGGGAAACGTTCTCCGTTCCATTCAGGTGTGAGCGCCTTGATCTGATCTGCTGTTAAAGTAATTTTTTGTGCGCTGGTATAAAAAGCGAGAAAGAAAATGACCAGCAGAAGGGGTATCCTTTTGTTCATATGGCTTGTTTTATAGAAATCAATCGCAGAGTTAATTTATTCACGGCTATCGTCGGCTCGCAATAACTAAGTTAATGTATTATTCGGGCGGAGGACTTTAAGGCCATGATTATACATTACTAGCTGAAATTTGCCAGTTCAGAACTCGTGAAAAGAGAAAGTCTGTTGAATGCGTAATAGGTTATTACTAAAGGGGATCTTTTTTCTTAACCTTTTCAGTATAGCTGAAGGGAGGTTTTGAAGCCAGTTGATTGAGTCTTGAAATCAGTTCTTCGGAAGGAGGCTTTTGTGTTCGTTGTACAATTTCAAGATCTTTAAAAATTTCATCTGTATGTACACCGGGTTCAATGGATGGTTCAGTCTTTGGTTCTGGAATTTCAGGTGGTTTTTTCATTTCGGTAGGTTTTAGAATGGTAACAATTATATGGCTCAAAAGTTATACCAGTTAAAAAAATTATTCGAAAATCTATTACGAGTAAGTGAAAACACTTATTCAATTATTGTCAGTCATGTTTAGATTACACTTCTGATTAATATTACTGGCGCTTCTCCGCAAACTATTTCTATCCGCCACGATAATTTAATTGCAAATAATATTTTCTTCTAACTTTAGATTGCATAAAAGTACTCAGCTTCACGTTCATCCGGTCTGGCCCGCGCCCGACCATGAAACTGTCTCATTAGAATATGAAATTTATCTGCCTCCTCCTTCTTTTTCCGTTGGCAATGCATGCGCAAACTGTTACCAACCAGAATATTTTTGATACCGTTCCTTTTATACCCGAACATACCCCGCCAAGGCTGGCCCAGTTTGCGAAAGAGCCCATCGTTCAGGGGAGGATAATTTTTCTGGGTAACAGTATTACTGAAATGGGCGACTGGAAAAAAGTCTTGAATGACAGCACGGTCATTAACCGCGGCATCGGCGGAGACATCACCTATAGCATATTAAAACGCCTTAAGGAGATTACCGATCGTTACCCTTCAAAAGTTTTTATCCTGTTAGGAATAAATGATATAGGAAAAGATATCCCCGATGTGGTTATAGCAAACAATTATCTGAAAATTGTAAACGAAATTCATGATAAATGCCCCCGGACCATTATTTATGTGCAGAGTGTGCTTCCCATTAATCCCGGACTTCCGCATTTTCCGCAGCACTATGACAAGCCTGAACATATACTGGCACTGAATAAATTACTCGCATCTAATGCTAAAGTGGGAAACTATACCTATATCGACATTTTTCACTTATTTGTTGACGCAGACGGCCACCTTCTCAGCCAGTATACTTATGAAGGGCTTCATTTAAAACCACCTGCGTATCCGATATGGGTGGATTATTTGAAAAAGCAGGGATATTTGTAAAAAACGATCGGGGTTTTATCACCAGCTTGAAAATACTAACTTGTAACCTCATGTTAAACCAACGACTGCCGATGAACAAACTATTACCACGATGCCTGATATTATTAATACCGGTGTTTATTTTCATGTCTTTCAACAAAAATCCGCATCCGATAAAAAACTTAGTCACTGAACAAAACGCCCTGGACACAGAAGAAAACAGGTTCAACAAAGTAGTGCTTGCCGAAAAACTGGACGAGCCGCTTGACCTGGCGATATTAAAAGGCGGAAAGGTTTTGTTTATTGAACGCAAGGGCAACATTAAATTATATGACCCTGCCACGAAAACGGTGAGTATTGTGGCAACCATACCGGTAAGCACAAAATATACTGACAGGCAAGGCAAAAAATCAGAAGCCGAGGATGGTCTGTTTGGCGTAACGCTGGACCCGCAGTACTATACGAACCACCGGATTTATTTGTATTATGCACCTGCAGGAGATGTCTCCGAAAATATTCTCACCCGTTATAATTATTGGAACGGCAGGCTGGACCTTTCGTCAAAAAAAATAATGCTGCATGTAGCTACCCAGCGCGAGCAATGCTGTCACACCGGCGGCAGAATGGATTGGGATGCAGAAAACAACCTTTATCTTACCACGGGGGATAATACCAGCCCGCGGGCCACGGTGTATAGTCCAAGCGATGAACGTCCGGACAGAAGTCCATGGGATGCACAGAAATCATCAGCAAATACCAATGACCTGCGTGGCAAAATACTTCGCATACATCCTGAAGCAGATGCCACATATACCATTCCTGATGGCAATCTTTTTCCAGAGGGCACGCCTAAAACAAGGCCCGAAATTTATGTAATGGGGTTGCGCAACCCGTACACGCTATTTGTTGACAAACATACAGGGTATGTGTATTGGGGCGAAGTTGGTCCTGATGCAGCTAAGGATTCCGCAGGAAGAGGTCCAATGTCGTTCGACGAATGGAACATCGCCAAAAAGCCCGGCTTCTTCGGATGGCCTTATTTTGTCGGCAATAACCAGGCGTATAATAAATTTGATTTTGCCACCCGCACCTCCGGTCCGTTATGGGATCCAAACAAACCGGTCAATACATCTCCTAACAATACAGGCCTGACTGAGTTGCCACCTACGCAAACAGCATTTATATGGTATCCATACGGTCCCTCGAAGGAGTTCCCACTATTGGGAGCCGGCGGCGGGCGTTGCGCAATGGGCGGTCCCTTTTATCATGCGGAAGATTATAAAAATACAGCAAGGCCCTTCCCGCAATACTATGATGGCAAGTGGTTTATTTTTGAATGGATTCGTGACTGGATAGAAGTGGTGACCATGGACAAGGATGGCAACTACAAAAGTCTGGAACGCTTCATGCCACATTCCCAGTTCAGCCATCCAATGGCTATGCGGTTTGGGCCTGACGGCGACATGTATGTGCTGGAGTACGGACAGGGCTGGTTTATGCAGAATGACGACAGCAAACTGGTGAGGATTGAATACACTGCCGGGCAACGCAAGCCAGTTGTTGCAGTAAAGGCGGATAAGACTGCAGGCTCGTTGCCGCTCATGGTAAATTTTTCATCCGCAGGCACCATGGATTATGAAAATAGTCCGCTTACGTACAGATGGAAAGTTAGTTCTGCCTCAGGTGTATACAACAAAACCTTTACTGATGCCAGCCCATCCATAACGTTTGATAAGCCCGGCAGCTACAAGGCAGTGTTAACGGTTACGAATGCGAAGGGACTAAAATCAAACGGCACCGTAAAGGTTATTGCAGGTAATGATCCGCCACAGGTTAGTATCGACATTGTAAAAGGCAATACGTCGTTTTATCTGCCCGGCAAACCTTTTAACTATGCCGTCAAAGTAACCGACAAGGAAGATGGAGTGGCCGGGAAAAACATTCCGGCGCGCAATGTTAATATCAGCATTAATTATTTGAAAGACCTGTCCCTTGTCCAGCCACCATCGCAGAACCATCAGCCACCGAAGAATGCAATGGACTTTTCAGCCGGTAAGGTGCTTATCGGGCAGAATGATTGCAAGTCCTGCCATGCCCCGGATAAGAAAATTATAGGACCTTCTTATATGTCCATCTCCCAGAAATATAAAAATGATCTGAAAGCGAACACCAGGTTGTCTAATAAAATCATCAACGGCGGTACGGGCGTGTGGGGCGATGTTGCGATGGCTGCCCACCCGCAGTTGTCAAAAGCCGATGCCCAGGAAATTGTGCAATATATATTAAGCCTTTCAAAACCAAAGTCTGCACCGTTGCCTTTGATCGGAAGTTATACACCAAAACTACCCGACAGCGGTAAGAATGCAGGAGTAGTGGTGATAAATGCATCCTATACTGACAAAGGGTTTAAAGGTGTGCCCCGGTTAAATACGCAGGCGCAATTGATATTAATGCCTGCAAATATTAAAGCGGGCTCGGCAAAAACATCAAAGGGCATTAGTAAATTTTTAATGCCTGGTATGAAGGAGGAGATGGTTATCGCGATGGCAAATAACTGCAATATCTACCTGAACAATTTAGATCTTAATGGTCTTGATAGCGTGACTTTTAACGTTGTTGCACCTAAGGAACAATTATATGCTCAGGGTGGCAGGATCGAGATACGTCTCGACTCACCAACGGGCACTTTAATTGGAAAAACACCGGAAATACAAACTGATAGCTCAACTTTTGCAAATTTGAAAACTGTAGATGTCGCGGCTAAAATTGAACCAACACCAGGCAGGCATGATGTGTATTTTGTATTTACCAAAGACGGGTACAAATTTGGGGCGTTGTTTATTTTGTTTGATATCGGGTTTAAATAGTTGACGGTTGATAGAGTTACGGCGGTGCAGGTTTTAAAGTTTCTCCCGAGATCCTTGTTTTTAGCCGAAAAGTTATTTCAGAATATAAGATTTCGGATTGGGAATTAAGCCCAACTCTCGCGGCGGCCCTGCAAGCTGCGCGAGAGTTGGGGGAATCATCGTTTGTGATATTACATCTTCACAAATTTCTTTACAGCATTCTCACTGCTATTGCTGGAAATTATTTTCAAAAAATAAATACCGGCGGGCAGGTTAGCAATATTGATCTGTGTAGTAGTAACGCCGGAACCAAGGGTTTTTGTAAATAAAGTAGCTCCGTTCACATCTATAACGGTTATGGTTACCCTGCTTTCAACTGATGAGGAGACCCTCACATTCAACAAATTATTCGCCGGGTTCGGAAAGATGGCAGTTGAGCCATCTACTTCTTCAGTGGATTTAAGCGTGTTAAGTACAGAATTATCATCATCCTTTATAGATCTGCAATTGACACTGCCCATCCATAGTTCAGAACCATAGGCAGGTGAATTTCCTGTAAAAGCTAATTTGTTACCGGCCATAGTCATATTTGTAATACAACATACATTGTTAAGTGCTGCATCGTTCACAGGATTGGTACTGATAGAAGTTCCACCTGATGCCCATAATGATCCATTGTTTAAAAAATAAATTTGATTGTCGGCACCTACCAGATTGCTGATGCCATAACTACCGCCGGGGCCAGGTATGATATCCTTTCACCAATTGGGTGCCTCTTGATGTGCCATCCGATTTCCACATTTCATACCCGTGGGCGCTGTCGGTCGCTGTAAAAAATATCGAAGATCCTGCACCCGTCAGCAGAGACGGAAATGATGAATTATAATCTCCGGTATAAATGTCCTTTACTAATTTGGTTCCCTGCGAACTGCCATCGCTGGCCCAGAGCTCATAACCTGCAGTTGTATTAAAATCATCTGCAGTAAAAAAGAATTTATCATTTGTCTTTGCAAATGGAACCCAGGATGCTACATAAATACTTTTGACCATCAATGCTCCGGATGCACTGCCATCAGACGACCATAGGTCGTGATAATAGTTCACTGGATCATATGCGGTGAAATAAAGCTTATTCTTAAATGCAAATAAATTCTGTGGATATGTGGCACCATTAAGAGGCACTATATGTGTTCCGGCACTTGTTCCGTCGGTTACCCACAGTTCAAGTGTATAATTCATAACATCATAGTCGATAAAAAACAGATTCTTTCCAACCGGAGTCGGGTTGATATTGTAGAATGGGTTAATGTCTGTTTTGACAGCATAAGTTCCTTTGGTGGTTCCATCACTGCGCCAAAGCTCCTGTAAATAGGTTGCACTGTTAAATATAACCAGGTAGAGCAGGTTATCAGTTGCAACAGGTGCCGATGGTGGATTTTCAACATAGCCACTATCATTGAGTCAAATTTTCAAGAGGAGGCACGGATATCATAGTCGTTCCATTTGGACTGCCATCAGTTTTCCAGAACCGGCTTACCAGATGCACATCGGAGCCATGATCCTGCTGGGGTACGGGATTATCAATATTCGCAAAGAAATAAGTTGTGTTCTTCAAATTAGCCGGCAAATAAGGCCATGAATCAAATGAACCTTTATAAATATCTTTTATTACACGCGTGCCTGCATCAGTGCCATCGGTGATACGCATTTCATGGCCATATTCGGGATCGTAGGCAGCAAATATCAGACTCTGGTTATCAGGCGAAGGAGTAAGCCAAACGGGATCTGAAGATGCAGTGGTTGTTTGGTTAATGTTTTTCACCATCCAGGTTCCCTGTTCAGTTCCATCTGTTCTCCATAATTCAAAACCATTCTTACCATCATATGCTTCAAACAAACTGATATTTTTCCCCAAATAACTGATATTAGCCACCCAGGCGCTATAAACACCGGGATTGATTTCTTTCACTATCGCAGTGCCTCTGGAACTGCCATCGCTTTTCCATAATTCATATCCATGCTGATCATCATAAAAGGAAAATAACAAAATACCATTCGCATTGATGAAATGCTTATACAAATAAATATTACGACCTCCGGGGTTGATATCTATTACCTGCTCAGTGCCGTATGCAGTACCATCTGATTTCCATAATGTCTGGTCCTTACCATTATATACGGAAAAAAATAAAGTATTATTTATGTTGGTGATATTATACATGTTATTGACTCCGGGTCCGGGAGTAATGTTTTTCACCAGCTCTACATTATTCGCCGTATTGGAAACATCATATTTACATAATGCAGGAGGACCTCCGGCAGGGTATCCGGTGAAATACAAACTGTTTTTGATTGCCTGAAAATGAGCAGTGTTATTACCATCCAGGTAGATTGAATTGGCATTGTTGATCTTATGCGTCCCTGCAATTGTTCCGTCAGATGACCCAAAGCTGCAAACCTGTTCCATCATCAGCTGAAAAATAAAGCGACCCTTTGAATGCCGTTAAATAAGTAGGATTGCTTCCATTTCCGTATGGATTTATGGAATTTAATATAATCGTACCTGCAGTTGTGCCATCAGAAAAACCGAGCTCACTTGCATAGCCGAAATTTAACATGCTAAAAAAAACCCGGCCGTTCACGTTGGTTATTTGCCTTCCCTGGGAACCATAATTAAATCCCGGGCTGTAATAAAAATCTGCAATCATTACCGTGCCTGCAGATGTGCCATCTGTTTTCCAAAGTTGTGAGGCCTGGAATCCATAGCAGGAATTATCGGTAAAAAAATATAAAACTCCATTGACATCCGTTAAATAGCTTGGATTAGCCGAGCCAGCAAGCACTGAAATCAATCACTGGTTGGGTGCCTTGTGCTGTGCCATCCGTAATCCAGATTTCCTGCACATTCACACCATTGTTTGCGCTAAAGAAAATTTTGCCTCCCGAAATTGTAATATCAATAATATTTGATGAGGCAGTTCCCGGATTAATATCCTTGATCATATAAGTGCCTTTATCAGTCCCATCACTCCTCCACAACTCAGCACCATGAATGCCATCATCTGCAGAAAAATAGGCTATGCCGTTAAGTATTGCATAATAGGTATCTGCATGACCCCAATCGTAGACATTGATTCCGGAGTTATTGTTTGGATACCAAAGGGTATTATTGGTTGGATTTGCGTCCTTTGATTTATTGACATCAACCACATGAAAGTTTTGTGCCTGTGTCGTATTTGTAATGCCGCCAATGATCATCAGCACAATGATTATATGCGTACAAAATTGTTTCATAAATAAGATTTTAGTTGAGTTTATTGTTTCAACGGGCTTATTGAGCAATGATTTTTTTAATTTCATCCTTGCTTAACACCGGCAATTCTTTTCTCTTCATTTTTTCAATTGCCAGCAACGCTGCTTTTTCTGCATGTTCTGATTTCACCAACGCTAAGTTTTCTTTGTTGTTAAATGGAGTGCCCGTGCCGTTTAATTTGGATGCACTGAGTGTTTTTGACGGGCTGGTATTTTCAGGCTGGTTCAGTGAAGCAAATTCATGGTAGACGATTTTGCCATTCTGGAAAATATCGTAGCCAAAATTTTTGTTGGGTGCCTGAAAAACTTTGTAAGTGTAATTTGTCACTTCAGGTTGTTGTGCTTTGCTTTCTAAAGAAGTTAAAAGCAGTGACAATATGAAAGCTGTCAGAGGAAGAGTAATTATTTTCTTCATTGTTGTTATTTTAAAGGTTTAAAATGGCTGTTTATGATTTCATTTCAACTGGAGTAAATTTATTTTTACGTAGTTCGTGTACCTAATTGATTATTGCTACCCGCAGTTTATTCTTTAGTAATAAAGACCTAACCTGGAAAGAAAGCAGTCAATAATTATTATTTTTTGCAAATTAGATCCGGATGATTGGTAATAATTGATTTTATCGGTTTCGCCAAAAGAATCGGCTAGTAATAATGTAAGATCTTACGCCGGTACAATTCTTATAAATGGAGAATCAACAGTTGGTGCAATGGCGGGCGTAGTGGAATAGAACACCTGTTGATCAACTCATACATGGCCAGTATTGCAACGGGTGAAATGATGTGCTATATGAGTCATGACTCACTGCTGGTTTTAACCAAACGCATTTCCGATATTTATTGTGATGGAAATAAATTTGAAGCCATCGATAGTCTGAATCGTTTATGTCTAGGAATTTATTTAGAGGATTCCAACCTGATTAGGATTAAGGGTTATTTCGTCGGGAAATAAAAGAACTACAATAATTGGCGAAAACGATATAAAGATATTTTCTAAAACAAGTCCTTCCTACCTGTCAGACTGCGATTCAGCAGTGGCGGCTCTTGTGCCAAGGCACAATTTTAATAAAACACTTAGTAAACTCTAATTCATTTAAACCGAATTACTTCAGGTATGTATTAAACAGTTTGAATACCCGTTTGTATTCGTCTGCCCAACTGGACGCCTCTACAAATCCATGATCTTCCATGGGGTAAACAGCGAGCTCCCAATTGTCCTTCCCCAGTTCGATCAGTCTTTGAGTTAATCGTATAATATCCTCGAACTGCACGTTCTCATCCACCATTCCATGACACATCAGCAAATGGCTTTTGAGACCTTCGGCAAAATAGATGGGAGAACTTCTCCGGTAAGCCAGGCTATCGTTAAAGGGTTCGTTTAAAATAGCCGAAGTATATCCATGGTTGTAATGCGACCAATCAGTCACACAGCGAAGTCCGGCTCCTGCCGCGAAAACATCTGGTTCGTTAAAAAGGGCCATCAACGTTATAAAACCTCCGTAAGAACCTCCATAAATGCCTATCCGTTTGGGATCAACACCTTCGTGTTCTACCAACCATTTCACCCCGTCCAATTGGTCGCTGAGATCTTTTCCCCCCATGTGACGGTAAATACCGGTTCTCCAATCCCGGCCGTAACCTGCGCTGCCGCGATAGTCCACGTCGAGCACCGTGAATCCGTTATCGGCAAGTAGGTTATTGAACATGAATTCATGAAAATAATAGCTCCAGTATTTGTGTGCGTCCTGAAGATAGCCTGCGCCATGCACAAAGATGACGGCTGGTTTGGAAGAGGCTCCCGCGTTGGTTGCGGTTCCTGATGATATCGCCTGAGTTCCGGTTGTGGAATCTGTCCTGGGGCGATAGATCCTTGCATAGACCGTTGCACCATCTCTTGCTTTAAAAGTTATGATCTCAGGATCCCGCCATGGATAAGCTGAAAAAGCTTTGCTCATCGCGAGCGTAGTGATCTGTCGGAGATGGGCGCCCTCATTGTTGTTGAGTGCAGGTTTGTTTTCCTGGAGATATAATTCCCAGGGCCGGTTACTGTAGGAATAAAGTATGGCCAGTTGTTTCTCGTCTGGCGAGATCGTGACCTGGTTGGCACCCTTGACAGTCGTTATCCGCTCGGCCTTTCCTCCGGTTACGGATAACCGGTAGAATTGTTGTTCGCCGGGATTCACTTCATTGGTCGTGATATAAAAATATTTTTTGTCTTTTGACAGAGATGCTGTCTGCACTTCATATGCGCCGCTTGTCAATTGAGTTTTTTCTCCCGTCTTAGTATTTATTTTATAAAGATGGGAGTAGCCGGTGGTTTCGCTCTGGTACCAGAATAAATTGTCATCGATCCAACCCGCATTAGCTTCCAAATTTGGTCCATATCCGATGCCCGGTCCGGCGATCCACGCTTCGTCCCGCTGTCTGTCCAGCAAATGCAATTTCCCAGTGGCTGCATCCAGCGACATCAGCCAGCGATCTTTATTGTCCCGGGAACGGATGTCCATTATTACACCTGTGCCATGTTCAGACCAGTAAGGGCCAAAGAAAAACACTTCACGGGAAGCAGGCTTTTTGGAAACAGCCATTGAAGTGCTATCAGCATTTGCCGGAATATTTTTTTTTGCCGGATAATCTTTTACATAATCAGGCTGGTCAGTGATCCCGGGGATTTGGTCGGTCGGAATATTGATCACCGTGTCCTTCTCCCTGTCAAAAACATAAAAACTGAAACTCCCCTGTGGTGCGCCGACCATAGTTCTTCCAGGAATCTCGGTGGTGAATCCGGATTCCGTTACATAGGAAGGAACAATCGTACGCCTGGCACCTAAAGCTTCTTTGAGCAGTTTGTAACTGACAAAGCGGCCGTCAGCGCTGATGCTCAACCCGCTGATTATTTTATCTTCGATGTAAATGCTCTTAAGCTCTTTTTTATTGATCCTGTCAATAGAATCCGCCAGATCTTTTTTTGATTTGCGGTTACGGAGCACTTCCATGTAATGCAGCTGGTCGTCTGTTAAGCTTTTTTCCTGCGAATTGGGAACTTCCTTTTTTGGGGCGACCGACTTCTGGAAATTAGTAATCTGTTTGGTAAGACCGGTCGTGATATCCCAGGCAAACAGGTTGGAGCTTCGGGTGTAGACGATACATGAATCATGGAACGACCAGGTAGGATTGCTTTCATTGTCTAGGGTCTGCGTAATCCTTTTCTCTTTACCGTCCCTGGTATCGGACCAAAAAATATCTCCGTCACGGCTAAAAGTATAGGCGGTACGGGCGCTGTTATAATGTACCGTCGCCTCGGACACGGTGCTTTGTAGCAGATTATAAGATGCCTTATGAGGAGTCAGATCTTCTTTGGTGATATAATAAATGGAATCGGAAGGCGCCTCGTCAGGGTTCCAGAAGAAGAACAGGTATTTTCCGTCGGGGGACCAATATGGACTGGAAGGAGAACTGCCAATCCATTTCGGATCCTGCATGATCTTTTCAACGGTGAGAGGAGTGGGCTGCTCCTGGGCATGTGCCTTGCACCAGGAGGCGATGAGGAGAATAAATAATATTTTTCTCATATTCGATTATCAGCTGCTTTAAAGGTTATGATAAAATAACTAATACAACTTGTGGGTGACGGAAAAAAATATTGATTCCGGTAACATCGAAGATAAATCAAGTTTAGAATTTAGTCATCAGATCAGTATTCAGTTATCTTTGAAAAGCCTACCAGTTTATTGATTCCGATTCAATGCCCACGATGGTATTATATGCCTGAAGAACAAGATGTTCCCAAACAGCCCCTCAAAGGAGAAATCATCTTTGATCCAAATTTGCAGGATTCATTAATTCCTTCATCAGAAACACAACCACCAAACATGGAAGTACATCATCACCCGGACCTGCGTCACAAACGCAAGCATTTCAGGGAATATGTCCTGGAGTTTTTTATGATTTTTCTTGCCGTGACGATGGGATTTTTTGCAGAGAGTATTCGTGAACATTATGTGGAAGTCAGAAATACCCGGCAATATCTGCAGAC
Organism: uncultured Bacteroidota bacterium; assembly: GCA_963730425.1. Lineage (GTDB taxonomy): Bacteria > Bacteroidota > Bacteroidia > Chitinophagales > Chitinophagaceae > Puia. The sequence goes on from CAVSRV010000001.1 coordinate 580,982, forward strand.
TTTCAGGCAGGAACTGGTCAGCAATAAAAGAGTTTTTGATGGCCTCGACAGCTTGTGTAAAACAATTGCGCCATCGCAGGACAGTGTTATCAGGATTTTCTTTGAGAAAAGGGAAAATCAGGATCTGCATCTCATGGGGCGTTTACTAAGACGAGTGAAGCGGTTACTCAATCTGGCGATCGACAAAGCTGCTTACCAGGCTATGGTGAATTCGGGAGGACTGAAAAATCTCGATAATTTGACTCTGAGGGATTCTATGTCTACATATGTCGGACAGATTGAATATTTTGAAGCATATAACTCGATTATATATAATCGCCTGGGTAATGCGTTACCGGAGATTGCAAAACTGGAAGATCTGCATGACTGGGGACCCCATACTACCAATCCGGATTATGTCCCTGAAACACTGCCTTATCCGAAACTCACGGAAAGAGAACGAAGATTGATGATTTATTATTATGCCGTTAACAGGGTCCAGATTTCATCGGACATGACATTAATCGGACGACTAACGCACTCCAATGATCACCTTATGAAAATAGTAGATGAGATATTGGATAAATAACGGAAGAATATGTGACCGCCCTGCGCATCATCTGAATCTCAGACTGATTTGGCCTTTATCTGTTTTTGCGTACACATTGGTGCCACCACCGTTCAGGGAGCCTTTTAATTCATCCTTGTTCTTTGATCCGCTGAAATTTTCCAGGGCATCCGTATTAACATCCCTGCCGCGCAGATCGAGATTTAATCCATTTCCTTTCGGCAGTCGTACAGATATGTCGCCATTGGAATTACCGGCTGTTATGTCGCCTGAAATTTTATCAATGCTTAAAGTAATATTGCCGTGATCGGTGGACGTTTCCACACTACAGGTCAGGTTTTCAAAGTTCAGATCGCCATGGTCAGTCGATGCATACAATGTGCCTTGAATCATATGACCGTCAACATTGCCATGATCAGTCACCGCATGTACTTTGCCTTTCACATTGTTTAACATCAGGTCGCCGTGATCGGTGCGAATATCAATGTCATCGTTCGATTCCTTAACATTTACATTGCCGTGATCAGTAGCCGCGATCAGTTTACCGGTTATACGCTCTGCGCTGATATCTCCATGGTCCGTCCTTAGTTCCTGTCTGCCTTCCATTCCTGAAAGTTCAATATTGCCATGATCGGTTTTTAACACGGTGGACTTGCTCTTCGTCGCATATATCATGAATGAAATACGAAGAGAAGGATGCATATTCATGAAATCCTTCTTTTGGTGCACAACTGCTCTTACCACATCAGCAGAAAGCGAGATGTCCAGCGTGTAATATTCATCAAGTCTTTTTTTTATCTGTTCTTTGCTCAGTTCCTCATAGCTGTCACTGGAACGTATATACACTTCAATCCTGGTATTCGCTGCTGGAACAACCGAAACAGCAATATCACCATGGGTGGTTTCGGCATCTATTTTTTTGAAACCCGCATCATTGAAAGATTTTGAGAGATATAAATCTTTTGATGAATTATCCTGGGCAACAGAAACCGAACATATTGTTGCAAAAATGGCAACGAAGAAAATTCTTCTCATAGTCGTTTTTTGAGATGTATATATTAAATGCCGTGCCATTACGCTCATCAGATGAATATCAGTTAGTTAGCAGTGCGCAAGAAAAAATAGCTGTCCGCTTGCGATACAGCCAGTGACCGGTTTATTGTTCTGAAAGCGTACAGTTTTTGCAGATATGAAAATCAATATTCCATTGAATATCAGATATTTGGAATATTGGAGCTTTTATTGAAACAATTGTTCCGGTTGAGCGTCTAAGTATTTTTTCCAAGTCTAACACTTTCATATGATCAAAAATGTATTGCGGATTGCCCTGCGTAATTTTAGAAAGGATAAATGGTTCAGTCTGATTAATATCCTGGGCCTCACCATCGGAATCACGTTCAGCCTGTTTTTAATCTTCTATATAAAAGACGAACTTAGTTACGACAGGTTTAACACAAATGCGGATCGCATTTACCGTATAGTGACCTACGTTACAGAAAAAGATAAGAATACAAATTTCACAATTACGGAAGCACCCCTGGCTTTTCAAATGAAAAAAGACTACCCTGAAGTGGAGGAAGCTGCGCGGATGGTAAGCAGGGAAAGGACCCTTTTCAAAGTAGACAATAAAAATTTCTTCGAAACAAAAGCTTACTACGCAGACAGTAATATCTTCAAAATTTTTACTGCAAAGTTTCTCGAGGGCAATCCCAATACTGCATTGGTTGAACCGAATAGCGTTGTCATAAACAAAACAACTGCCGATAAATATTTCGGCAAAAACGTAGTGGCTATTGGCAAGACGCTGCACACGGTATACGACCTGTATAAAGTAACCGGCGTCTTTGAAGATATTCCTGAAAACACCCATATCCGCTACAATATGCTCATCTCCATGTCTTCAGATTCAAATAATTATAATCAGAACTGGGGTAATTTTAATTTTTTCACTTACGCTTTATTAAAGCCCGGAGCAAGTCGCCAGGCATTTCAGAAAAAAGTAGATCAGACAGAAGAAAAATATGTAAAACCCGTATTTGATCCATTTGGCGTGAAGATGCGTTTTTATGCGCAGCCCATTGTTGATATTCACCTTCATTCAGATCTGGAAAGGGAACCTGAAGAATTGGGAAGTATGTCGTACATATGGACTTTTTCTGCAGTGGCGTTTTTTATGCTGCTCATCGCCTGCATCAACTATATGAATCTTACTACGGCAAGGTCTGCGCGAAGGGCAAAAGAAATTGGCATCAGAAAAGTTACCGGTTCGGGAAGGGGACAACTGATTGCACAGTTTTTAGGAGAATCTGTACTTACAGCGATGGCCGCTGTGGTGCTCAGTTTCATACTGATCGTATTATTATTTCCTGTTTTCAATAAGATCTCCGGAAAATCATTTTCAATTACGACCCTGCTACAGCCTTTCAATATTTTATTGATACTCGGCATTGGTTTATTCACCGGCCTCATCGGTGGAAGTTATCCTGCTTTTTATTTGTCGGCATTTCAGCCGGTAAGCATATTAAAAGGTGCGCTGTCAAAAGCATCCGGAAATATCAATCTTCGCAGGACACTGGTTGTATTGCAATTTTCCATTGCCATGGTCATGCTGATTTGTACATGGATCGTTTACTCGCAGCTCGAATATATGAGAAATAAAGACCTGGGATTTGACAAGAACCAGGTTATGACGGTGGTAGTCAATACGGGGAAATTTGAGCCGGACAAAATAATTGCGATGGGTAATGATTTTCGCAGATTATCATCAGTGGCGGATGTTGGCGTCGGTGGTTCTTATCCCGGATCGGGCAATACGAATTTGAATCTATTCAGGTTTCAGACTAAAACCGGCCATCTGGACAAGGCAATCGAATGTTATGGCGTTGATGCCCACTATTTTTCGGCTCTCGGAATCAGGGTGATGAGAGGACGAAATTTTGAGCCGGCAGATACTTCTCACGGCACCATGGTAAATGAAAGTCTGGTAAAACATTTTGGATGGGATCAGCCCATTGGTCAGCGTATTACTTTCCCTGGTGACACGGCGGTTAAAGATTATCTCGAAGTGGTTGGTGTCGTAAAGGATTTTAATCAAAATTCTCTTTATAATCCAATACAGCCGCTTTTGTTTTTTTATGGCCCGTTGAACAATACATATATAATGAAGTTGAAGCCGGGAAATTCAAGTACTACGATCGCTCAGGTGGAAGGTGTCTGGAAGAAATATTTTCCCGCGCTGCCCTTCGAATTTAAATTTTTGGATGAAGGATTGAATTCGCAATACGTGGCTGATCAGAAACGCGGAAAAATTTTCGCTTCGCTGGCTGTGCTGACGATTCTTATTACCTGTCTGGGTTTGCTGGGCTTAACGGCTTATACCACGCAACAAAGACAAAAAGAAATTAGCGTGCGCAGGGTGCTGGGCGCGAGTGTCGGAGAAATCATTACATTAATTACCAGGAATTATTTCTGGCTTGCACTGATCGCTGCTGCAATTGCGTTCCCTGTTGCCTGGTATTTTATGAGTAACTGGATGAAAGCATTTTCATATAGTCCGGGCATATCGGCCATGCCGTTTATTTTGTCAGCCCTGTTGATCATTATAACGGCCATACTTACAGCAACCTTTCATTCTGCAAAAGCCGCGCTTTCAAATCCGTCCAGAAATTTGAGATCGGAATAGAGTAACATAACTTTTCGCTATTGAGGACGGCATAACGGAATCCGGTTTGTCGAAGGTATTCTGTTTTTTATCGAAAAGATTTATACGACTGTATTAATTATGCGAATTTGGATATGATCTGCATCTTATCCCTTTGTTCTAAAAATCATAAACATTTTCATCTAAAGTTTAAAATCGATCAGGCATGAAAACAGTACTCTTTTGTATAAATATGTTTGTTTCACTTACTGCAACGGCTCAGCGCGATTCCTTGCCTTATGCAGCATTTCCTCCCGCGCCGGACCATTACAGTGCCGGGACAGTTGTATCAAGACTACTGGATGGGTTGGGTTTCCGTTATTATTGGGCCACGGAAGGGCTGCGCCCCATAGATCTTACCTTCAAGCCCAGCCCGCAGGCACGCACCAGCTATGAAACTCTGGAACACATTTATTCTTTATCTACCATGATCATCTCTGTAATAGGGGGAAACCAAACCCGGCCCGGCCAATATAAAACGTTTGAGGAGCTGCGTAAAGCCACCCTCGAAAACTTTAAAAAAGCCAGTACCATAGTGGCCGGATATAGCAATGCTGATATGGAAAAACTGAAGATAGATTTCAACGGACAACAACTTCCTTTTTGGAATATGATCAATGGCCCCATTTCGGATTGCCTCTGGCATACGGGCCAGGTGGTGTCGTTACGGCGTACATCGGGCAACCCTTTTTCTAATAAAGTGGAAGTATTCCTGGGTGTAATTATGAATTGAGTGCCCTTCACAACAAAGAGTGCACTAAACTAATCATAAGTGTGCTAAATTCACATAAGTAAAACTCAAATCAGGATTTCTTGAAAAAGAATATCTATTAATTGCGGCGTTGCAATTCACTGCACTGCTTTTACGGTAATACAATCGCAAATTGGAAGATCGGTGACGATTACAGCATTAAGTTCTCAGGTAATAACGTGTTGGCATTTTCAAAGGATTAAAAGGAACCATAAGTTTTGATGATGCAAATTGGCAGGTTACTCTTCGGTCACTATTTTCTGATCACCGAAACAAAATAGCTGGCCATATTATTCACTCAAAAACTTAAAATCATGGAAACAGAAAAAATAATCTTTTTTAGAAACCTCCTGTTTAAGACATTTATTATAGGAGTTTTGTTTGGGTTATTCTATTTTATCGCTACCATTTTATTTTGGAATACCGGGTTGATGTCCCGGATAGAAAGAATGTTCAATGTAAATGATACTGAAGTAGGAAATCTAACATTGTCCTTTTTCTCAACCATGCGTCTTATACTTGCGTTTTTATTATTGGCCCCATGCATTGCTTTGCATTGGATGGTTAAGCAAAAAAATGGGTCAAAAAGAGTTTGAATAAAACATCTGAATATTATTAGGGCGGTTTGTTTTTCAATCCGGCAATACCCCTGTGTTCAAATATCCCGGTGCCATTCAAGATTAGATATTTTACTTTAACTTAAATGGTCAATTATGAAACTTTCATTGCTTTTTATTACCATCCTGGCCGGTACCGGATTGCATGCACAGCAATTTTATTTCCCAAAACAAAGTTATCATGATAGTATAACACTTGCGGCCACTATTCCCTCTTTAGCAGAAAAGTTAATACCCCAATATAAAAATCCGGACAAAGCAAATGACTTTGATGATCTTTTTCGTTATATGATGTTAACACAACAATATAGTAAAGCCCTGGCCTATATAGTTTCCCTGAGAAATTCTATTCCTCCATCCAGCCAGCCGGGAATTAACGGCGTCGGTGTTCAGTTTGAAGTATATGTGAAAGTCAGGATCGAAGAGCAGGGAAGCGACAAATCTTTTGATGAAATATTCATTCAAATATTTACTGCCCGGTATTCAAAACTCGATGGTGATGCGAAGAATTATATTTCGCGGTTTGCGACACCTGAAGTAGCTCCGCTAAAAAATCGTCTCAATAATTTAGTAGCCAGACTTCAAAACTCAGATACGATTAATATGAAAGATGCACGTGATTTGTTACGTGCATACAATTCTTACATGGTTTATAACAGAATTGTACCATTGATGAAGCCCGTTATCATTACCGAGGATGAAAAAGAATTCTCCATTAACAAAGAGCTCATTAAGATGCGGGATGGCAGCCTAATTCAGGCATTGGTGGGAAGGAAAAAAGATATGACCGGAAAGCTGCCGACAATTTTTATTTTTAATATTTATATTGATTCTACTTTTGATGTTTCGCGGGTTAAAAGATATGCTTCGAAAGATTACGTTTGTGTAATTGCTAGTACAAGAGGAAAGGGCAGCAGTCCCCAGGCAATTGAACCATTTGAACATGATGCGGAAGACGCCTATGATATTATTGACTGGATAAGCAAACAATCATGGAGCAATGCAAAAATAGGAATGACAGGAGGAAGCTATCTCGGTTTCGCACAATGGGCAGCAGTTAAAACTTTACATCCGGCTTTAAAAACCATTATGCCCGAAGTAGCCGTAGGTATAGGGATAGATTACCCGATGATGGGAAATGTTTTTATGGGCTATATGCTTCGGTGGATACACTATGTAACGAACAGTAAGCATACTGATATCACGGATTTCGGAAATCACTCACACTGGGATTCTGTTTATTCCACATGGTATAAAAGCGGGGCTTCGTTTCGTTCGCTCGACACTATAGACGGCAGGCCCAATCTCATTTTCCAGCGCTGGTTGCAACATCCTTCCTATGACAGTTACTGGCAAAACATGACATCTTATTCCAAAGATTTCTCAAAAATTAATATACCTGTGTTAACTACTACGGGTTACTATGATGCCGACGGCAATGGCGCAATGTATTATTACCGGCAGCATTACCTGAATAATCCTATGGCAAATAATTATCTGGTAATCGGACCCTACGATCATGGCGGTGCACAAAGTTATCCCAGGCCGGAACTGAATGGCTACAGAATAGATTCGGTAGCTGGTACATTTAATTTTATTGACCTGGGTATAAAATGGTTTGACTATACATTAAAAGACAGCGCCAGGCCCGCATTGCTGAAGGATAAAGTAAACTATGAAGTGATGGGTGCCAATGAATGGAGGCATGCTCCGTCGCTCGCAGCCATGAATAATGACACACTCACTTTATACCTCGGTAATGTAAGAACGGGTCAGCAATACAAATTAAATACTGCACCCGAAGCTGACGAATATATTAAACAGGAAATTGATCTTACCAACAGATCTTACGATCCCGTAGATGATGAAGAGAAAAAAATTATTGACAGCGCAATAGATACGGAAAATTTTCTCAGCTTTATTTCTCAGCCCTTCGATAAACCGTTTATTATTAATGGCTCCTTCATTTCTTCCATAAATGCGTCTATCAACAAGAAAGACATGGATCTGATCCTTGCCATGTACGAACTTATGCCTGATGGAAAATATTTTAAATTGGGCTGGTCTCTGCAAAGAGCCAGTTACGCGAATGATCCCGGAATCAGAAAATTATTGCAGCCGGGGAAACGCCAGGTTATTCCCATTAATTATTCTTTTATGACAAGTAAACAGTTAAGCAAGGGCAGTCGTTTGATTGTTTTATTAGGTGTGAATAAGAGTAGTGAATGGCAGATTAATTATGGTACCGGAAAAGATGTGAGTGATGAAACCATTCTGGATGGCAAAGAACCCTTAGTAATAAAATGGTTTGCCAACAGCTACATAAAGGTACCGGTGTGGAGATGATGGGTAATCACTTAGTCTGTATTATTGATTGATAATTCCATTTAAATCATCCAGGCAGGGAATGGTTGCTTTGGAGGACCTCAAATTTGTGCAGTAATTTGGTTACTATTTTTTTTCCGGTAATAGTTATTTGCAATCAATGTTATGGGAATGCCCAGGCATAGGCTTAATCCGGCAAAACTAATAATTGCTGCAATCGGGTTAAGTTGACCAGGATATTTTGGGACGCCCTTTATATCCGGAACATTACTTAGCGGAAGAATTACAAAAGTTGAAATTATCCAGATGATCATCCCGAAAACGGGTGCCAAGATATATTTGTTATTTATCACCCTTTTAATATTTGGATACAATAAGAAGAAGACAGCACTGAAAGCTGAGGCGATTAAATAGTGAAATAATACTCCCCAAAAAACCATATAATTTTCGGTAAACGCTGCCGTGCCAAAGAAGCCGCTCGCGATATACCTGTATGACAGGCCAAGGTTTGCAGGATAGCTTAAAATGATCGATAATATTGCATCCAAAGTGCCTGTTAATAAACCTAACCATATAATGGTTAATAGCTTATTGTTTTTTTGTTGTGGCATGACGACCAATTTAAGATTAAAAAATTAATTTTTCCGGAAATAATGATATGAAAAATTAAAAGGAACGGCAGATCATATTTCAGTAACTTAGGAAACACGGTTAACTAATTTGTCGATTCAAAATACCATACTGACCGAAAGACTAATTTTAGAAAAAATAAATATAGATGACTGTGATTTTATAATATCCCTTGTCAATTCAAAGGGATGGATTGAAAATATTGGGGATAGAAATATTCATTCAAAAGATGATGCAATAATATATATCAATAAAATCCTGGTGACGGAGAATTTTTTTTATTGGGTAGTTAGGATTAAGGATGAAAACACGGCTATGGGGATAGTTTCTTTTATGAAAAGAAGTTATCTTGATAATTTTGATATTGGCTTTGCATTTCTTCCATTTTTTCACAATAGGGGTTATGCTTATGAGGCTTCAAAAGCAGTCTTATCAATAGTGTTACAACTGCCTGAATGCAATATAATGCTGGCTACAACAAGACCTTCAAATAATAGCTCGATCAGATTGTTAACGAAACTTGGATTTAGATTTGAAAAGGAGATAGAAATAGAAGCTAAAAAGCTGAATGTCTATGCAATTGGAAACCTTTGAATGGGAATATTATGAGTGATCATTTATATGATGCGATCGTTATCGGATCCGGCATTTCGGGAGGCTGGGCTGCTAAAGAATTATGTGAAAAAGGTTTGAAGACCCTGGTGCTGGAACGCGGAAGGAACGTGGAGCATATCAAAGACTACACAACGGCCATGACACCGCCATGGGGTTTTAAATACAGGGAAGAACTTTCCCTGAAAACACGGGAAGAGAATCCCATTGCTTCCCGTTGTTATGCATTCAATGAAGGAACCGAACATTTTTTTGTAAAAGACAAAGAGCATCCTTACATACAAACCAAACCCTTCGACTGGATCCGTGGTTATCAGGTGGGAGGAAAATCCCTGCTCTGGGCGCGATGGACACAGCGCTGGAGTGAGATGGATTTTGAAGCCAACATAAATGACGGGATAGCCATCGACTGGCCCATTCGCTATAAAGATATCGAGCCCTGGTATGGTTATGTGGAGAGATTTGCGGGTATCAGCGGCAACCGCGACGGATTGCCACAGGTGCCGGATGGCGAATTTTTGCCGCCCATGGAAATGACCATTCTGGAAAAACATTTTAAAAAAAGCATCGAAGAAAATTTTCCTGGACGTCATATGATCATTTCAAGAACGGCTAATCTGTCCCGCGCTATCAACGGTCGCGGACCCTGTCAGTACCGGGATCTTTGTTTTCGCGGCTGTCCTTTCGGCGGGTATTTCAGCAGCAATTCAGCAACCCTGCCTGCGGCCGTTGCGACAGGAAATTTAACCTTGCGGCCCTTTTCGGTTGTGCATTCGATTATTTATGATGAAAAAAAACAAAGAGCCAAAGGCGTTCGGATGATCGATACCAACACACTGGAAATGACGGAATATTTTGCAAAGATTATTTTCCTCAACGCAGGAACCCTGAATTCCACGTTGATTCTGTTGAACTCAACATCATCCCGTTTTCCACATGGCATGGGCAATGATAGTGGCGCGCTGGGAAAATATTTAATGGATCATAATTACCGAGGCAGGATAGGCGGAGAATATAAAGGTTTCGATGATCAGTATTATTTCGGAAGAAGACCTACAGGTGTTTATGTCCCACGTTTTCGGAATCTGAATGGTAAAAAAGAAAAAAATTTCATCCGGGGTTATGCATACGCTTGTGGCAGTTCGAGGGAACGGGGATATGATGAGGAAAAAGTAAATATCGGAAAGGATCTGAAAGACCGGCTCAGCATACCAGGTAACTGGTATTTCTCCATGACCGGCATGGGTGAATGTCTGCCGGATATTCGCAACCAGGTTGCGTTGAGCAAAGATCAGAAGGACCGTTGGGGTATGCCCTTGCTGGAGATTGATTGCAGTTTTCGAAATAATGAAACAGAGATGCTGAAAGACATCCTTGGCAGCGGCTCCGAAATGATGGAGCACGCAGGTTTTGTCAACATACAACAAACAGATACACAACAGGCACCCGGACTGGGTATTCATGAAATGGGTACGGCACGGATGGGACGTGAATCTAAAACTTCTGTTTTGAATGCCCACAATCAGGTTTGGGGGGCACCAAATGTATTTGTAACGGACGGCGCCTGCATGACCTCCGGCGCCTGCCAGAATCCATCACTCACTTATATGGCCCTTACGGCGCGTGCCGCAGACTATGCCGTGCAGGAAACAAAAAAAGGAAATTTATAGAACGGATTGAGTTTTAGGTTACAAAAAATGTAGAATGATTAAAATAAATTTAACCTTAAGACCATCTGACCTGGCCGCCAAACTCAAAAGGTTCTGGCAGCTGTCTGGAGAAAAAATTCACCTGATTGAAAATAATTATGATGTTTCAAAAGGTTCGCCGGTCTTTACAAGCAAGGGTAAATACGTCACCAGGGGCTGGACAGAATGGACCCAGGGATTTTTATATGGGTCAATGATTCTTCAATATGATGCAACGGGTGAGAAAGAATTCCTTGAGATGGGGCGCAGGAAAACCGTTGAAGTGATGGCACCGCATATTAGTCATGTGGGTGTGCATGATCATGGTTTTAACAACGTAAGCACTTATGGTAATCTGCTGCGTTTGATGAAAGAAAATAAAATATCCTCCAATGAATGGGAAAAAGATTTTTATTCACTGGCATTAAAAATATCGGGAGCCATCCAGGCCAGGCGGTGGACAACAATTAAAGGCGGTGGTTTTATTTATTCATTCAACGGGCCTCACTCACTTTTTGTTGACACGCTTCGTTCCTGTCGTTCTCTTATTCTTAGTCATTGCTTAGGACATGTCCTGCAGTCGGAAGGCGATCAGCAAATCAGTTTATTGGAACGTGCTGTAGAACATATGAAAGCGACGGCAAACTATTCCATATTTTATGGTGAGGGTCGTGATGCATATGATGTTCTCGGGCGAACAGCACACGAATCCATTTTCAATATAAATGATGGAAATTTTCGTTGTCCGAATTCACAGCAGGGATACTCTGCATTTAGTACATGGACAAGAGGTCTGTCATGGGCTATCTGTGGATTCGCTGAGGAAATTGAGTGGTTTGATTCTGTTAAAGATGCTGATGTCGCAGGACTTAATATAAAGAAAGACATTTTGCCTTTTATGATAAAAGCAGCCCGGGCTGTCTGTGATTTCTACATTGACAATTGTCCAACGGATGGGGTGCCCTATTGGGATACCGGGGCTCCTGAGCTATATAAGCTGGAGGATTATTTGAATAAACCGGCTGATCCGTTTAATGATTTTGAACCGGTCGATAGCTCGGCTGCACCGATTGCAGCTCAGGGATTGTTGAGACTCGGAAAACATCTTCAACAAAATGGGGAGAAAGAATCCGGCGATCGTTACTGGCAAACCGGACTTACTATATTAAATACCATTTTTGATGAACCCTATCTTAGCACGGGTAAAATGCATCAGGGATTGTTACTTCATTCCGTTTATCATCGCCCCAATGGATGGGATTATATTCCGCAGGGAAGTAAAATCCCAAATGGTGAATCGGGTATGTGGGGGGATTATCATATCCGTGAAGTGGCCCTTTATATTCAACGGGTGATCAATCATGAAACATACCATACCTTTTTCAACATTGTATGAATTCCAACGACGATAAGGATATTTCCAAATTGTGCATCCACACAATTACGACCAAGCCCTGGAATATAGAAGAGGCTGCGCAGCATTTTTCAGCAGCCGGGGTAAAAGCGATTACAGTCTGGCGTGATGCACTCGAAGGAAGAAATATCAAACAGACTGGTAAAATGCTCCTCAATCATGACTTAACTATTGTATCACTTTGCAGGGGTGGATTTTTCCCGGCTAAGGATTTAAATAAAAGAAGATCGGCCATTAATGATAACCGAAGGGCCATTGATGAAGCTGTCCAACTGGGAGTTCCATTGCTAGTGCTTGTATGTGGTGCTGATCCTTCTCAGTCATTAAAGGATTCCAGGAAACAGATTCAGGATGGTATCGGCGAGATCATTCCACATGCATCGGCAGCCGGAATAAAGCTGGCTATCGAGCCGCTGCATCCGATGTATGCTGACACGCGTTCGGCAATCAATACGATGAAACAGGCCAATGATCTGGCGGAAGAATTAAATTCACCCTGGGTGGGTGTTGCTGTGGATGTGTATCATGTCTGGTGGGATCCGTTCCTGGAGAAAGAAATAAAGCGTTGCGGAGAAAACGGGTACCTGTTGGCATTTCATATCTGTGACTGGAAAGTACCCACCGCCAATATGCTGCTGGATCGCGGTTTGATGGGTGAAGGTTGCATTCCTGTTAAGCAAATCAGATCATGGGTGGAGGCCGCAGGGTTCACAGGTTTTAATGAGGTTGAAATCTTTTCTACCACTCACTGGAAAGAAAACCAATCTGAGTATCTTCGGAAGATTATTAAAGCATATAAAGAAAATTCTTAAAAACAGGGCTGATAATAGTTAATTTATGACGGAGCATAAAATAGGTGTCATTATGAACGGCGTTACAGGTCGCATGGGAACTAATCAGCATTTAATGCGATCTATTGTAGAAATAATAAAACAGGGTGGTGTAAGAATAAGTCCCGGTGAAAAGATCATGCCTGATCCCATATTAATCGGTCGCGATGAAAATAAATTGAAAAAACTTTGCCTGATATCCGGTGTAAAAAAAATGAGCACCGATCTGGATCAGGCCCTCGCTGATTCCAATAATATTATTTACTTCGACGCACAAATTACCGGCAAACGCGCTGAGGCTGTTCAGAAAGCAGTAAAAGCTGGCAAGCATATCTATTGTGAAAAACCCATAGCAACAGACACCAAACAGGCAATGGAATTGTACAACCTGTGTAAAGAACATCATGTAAAAAACGGGGTGGTGCAGGATAAACTCTGGCTTCCAGGCATTCTAAAAATAAAGCGTCTTATTCAACAGGGATTTTTTGGTAGAATCCTGTCAGTAAGAGGAGAGTTTGGATACTGGGTATTTGAAGGCGATTCTATTCCTGCTCAAAGACCATCATGGAACTACCGGAAAGAAGATGACGGAGGTATTATAACAGATATGCTTTGTCACTGGCGTTACCTGCTCGACAATGTGTTTGGTAAAGTAAAAGCAGTTTCATGTCTTGGGGCAACACATATCCCGGAAAGAGTGGACGAAGAAGGGAAGTCTTATAAAAGCACCGCAGACGATTCGGCATATACAACATTCGAACTGGAGGGTGGCATCATTGCTCAGTTTAATTCTTCGTGGACAGTGAGAGTAAGACGGGATGATTTATTAACACTGCAGGTAGACGGAACCAAAGGATCTGCTGTAGCAGGGTTGCGTGAATGTTATATTCAACATTATGGTAATACGCCAAAACCTGTTTGGAATCCGGATATCCCACAACCCATTAATTTCTTTGAGGGTTGGTCAAAAGTTCCTGAACAGGAAAATTATGACAACGCTTTCAAGGTGCAATGGGAGCTGTTTCTAAAACATGTTGTAAAAGACGATCCTTTTCCCTGGGATATGCACGAAGGTGTGAAGGGAGTACAACTGGCAGAAAAAGGATTGGAAAGCTGGAGCAAAAAGTGCTGGGTAAATATTCCTGAACTTTAACCAGTCAATAAAAATATGAGAAGAGTAGCTTTAATCACCGGAGGAAGCCGTGGTATTGGTTTTGGTATTGCAAGCGAACTTGCACAAAGTAATTTTGACCTCGCCATCAATGGAACACGTTCTGCCGCAGAGGTAGAAAATGCATTGAAAGAATTGAGGCAATACGGCGTTGATGTCATGTATTGTCCGGGAGACATCGCCTCCTCCGGCGATCGGATGGAAATTCTGCACAGGATAAAAGATCATTATGGCGCGCTTCATGTGCTGGTCAACAATGCCGGTGTAGCCCCGAAAGACCGGAGAGACATTCTCGATGCTACGGAAGAAAGTTTTGACTACGTGATGGGAGTAAATTTAAAGGGCTCCTATTTTCTTACACAAAAAACAGCAAACTGGATGATTGAGCAAAAGAAAATGAATGCTGAATTTAACGGAAGCATTATAAATATTTCATCCATTTCCGCAACAGTAGTATCTCTAAACCGTGGGGAATACTGCATTTCGAAAGCGGGTATTGGTATGGTTACACAATTGTTTGCCGTAAGGCTTGGCGAGTACGATATTCCTGTTTTTGAAGTAAGGCCGGGAATTGTACGAACTGATATGACAACCGGAGTCGTAGAAAAATACGATAAACTAATCGGAGAGGGGCTATGTGTACAAAAGCGCTGGGGAGAACCACAGGATGTTGGAAAAGTTGTTGCATCACTTGCAAATGGCGATTTCATGTATTCAACAGGGCAGGTGATTATGGTAGATGGAGGATTAACCATTCCGCGCTTATAAAATTGTAATGACAAATACATCTTCCAAAAGCATTGCCCGGGAAATACTGAGCATTCCCGTTATTGTTGCAGCGCTGGGATATATGGTGGACATGTATGACTTGTTTCTTTTTAGTATAAATCGCATTTCAAGTTTAAAATCCCTGCATCTTTCCGGAGAAAAATTGCTGGGGGATGGTATCATGCTGTTGAATTTGCAAATGGCGGGTATGCTTATTGGTGGAATATTCTGGGGAATCATGGGAGATAAAAAAGGAAGACTCTCTGTTTTGTTTGGTTCTATTTTAATTTATTCTATCGCAAACATTGGAAATGGATTTGTAACTAACATTTCTCAATATGCTGCACTCAGATTTATTGCAGGATTTGGACTGGCGGGTGAACTGGGAGCAGGTATTACACTGGTAACGGAAATTTTACCGAAAGAGAGACGCGGTTATGGGACAACCCTGGTGGCTACTGTGGGCATTATGGGTGCTTTGTTCGCATACCTTGTTTCTCATCTTTTTGATTGGCGAACAGCCTATTTTATTGGCGGTGGTTTAGGATTAATGCTCATGGTTTTGCGGATAAGGGTTTTTGAATCGGGCATGTTCATGAAGCTAAAGGAAGAGAACATTAAACGGGGTGATGTGCTGAAATTATTCAATAATAAAACCCGCCTGTTAAAATACGTGAACAGCATCCTGATCGGAATACCCATATGGTTTGTGATCGGAGTTTTGCTCACATTTTCTCCCGAATTTGGCCGGGCAATGGGTATTGACCAACCCGTTGATGCAGGTAAGGCAGTCACGCTTGCTTTTACCGCCCAGGTTTTGGGCAACTTAACAAGTGGCTTTCTCAGTCAGTATTTACAAAGCAGAAAAAAAGTAATTTTATTATTTATTTTATCTTCCTTTTCACTGGTCCTTGTCTACTTACTTGTACCAGTCCATAGCACAATACTATTTTACTTCATTTGCACATGCCTTGGATTTTGCAGTGGCTATTGGACACTTTTCATCACCGTTGCAGCTGAACTTTTTGGCTCCGACCTCCGGGCAACTGTTGCCACTACGGTTCCCAATTTTGTCAGGGGATCTGTCATTCCATTGACCATGCTATTTGCAATGACAAAAAATTATGTCGGAATTATGTATGGTGCTTTAATAGTTGGCGCGATAAGTTTCGCCATTGCAATCATGGCGCTTTTTTCCCTGGAGGAAACTTTCAAAAAAGATATCAATTACGTTGAAGATGAATGACAGCTGTTGAAACCAAAGATCATTTCTATGGGGTCTTTACTCCAAACAGATAACCTACAGTTGCCGTAACACCCATAGCTATCGTACCCCAAAGACAAATCCTTATTACACTCTTCACAACTGCAGAGCCACCCGCCTTGGCGGCAAGTACACCCGACAACGCCAGGAATATAATTGAGCAGGAATATTGGAAGACTACCATATATTTTATAGGTGCAAAAATGGAAACTAAAAGAGGAAGCAGGCCACCTGATACAAATGAAGCTCCGGATGCAAGTGCAGCCTGCAATGGTCTTGGTTGTGAAACATCATTAATCCCCAGTTCATCTCTGGCATGTGCTTCGAGAACATTTTTTTTTGAAAGTTGAACGGCTACTTTCATGGCCAGGTCGCCATCCAGTCCCCTGTTTTCATAGAGTCCCGCAAGTTCATTCAATTCCATTTCGGGCATTGTATCAAGTTCAATTTGTTCTCTGTTCAGGTCCGCGTTCTCAATATCAGATTGTGAACTGACTGATACATATTCACCTGCTGCCATAGACAATGCGCCTGCAACTAACCCTGCTAAAGCTGCTAAAATAATTGGGCTTCTTGTCGCACTGGCAGCTGCCACACCAATAACGAGGCTCGTCGTTGAAAGAATACCATCATTCGCCCCCAACACAGCAGCCCGTAGCCATCCGCTTCTGTTTGTATAATGTTTCTCCAGGTTCATATCCTATCTGTTAATGAACAGCCAATACATCTACTTTCTCGATACCTTTTAAATGTAGTTCAATGTGACGTTCGCGCGCTTTATTTCCGAATTCGCTTATGATTTCCAGTATATCATAGTCGATAAAATTACATTCGCTGCCATCAATCGTTAACACACTATATTCCGCAACTTCATCCAGCGCTTCACGAAGTTTAACCTTATTTAAGAAGGTAACATTGGTGTTGAGTTTTATATATTCTGTTTCAATTCCATTGTGCCGCGTTTTCATGATTTTATATTCGGCCTTAAAATTATTTCGCACAATAAAGTAAATAGAAATTAAAAGCCCGATGCTTACGCCTATAAGCAGGTCAGTTGCTAGGATAACAATGATCGTGAGCATAAATGGAATAAACTGCTTCCAGCCTAAGCTCCACATATTGCGAAAAAGTTTTGGTGTCGTCAGGTTGTAGCCCGTAATAAGTAAAATTGCCGAAAGTGAGGCGTAGGGAATCCTATTCAACAGAAATGGAACAAGCACGACGGCCAATAAAAGAAAAAGTCCGTGAGTAAATGCAGACAGTTTTGTTCTTGCGCCTGCGTCAACGTTTGCAGCACCTCTCACAACAACCGCTGTCACAGGTATTGCCCCCAAAAGTCCGCAGGTCATATTACCAATACCCTGTGCTATGAGTTCCCTGTTAACCGGCGTAACGCGATTGCGCCTGTCCAGCTTGTCAATTGCTTCGATACAGAGTAAGGTTTCCAAAGTAGCCAGCATTCCGATAATAATCCCGTCCTTCCAGATCTCAGCATTGGAAAATAATTTCGAAAAGTCCGGAAAAGAAATGTTTGCAAAAATGTTCAGGGGAATATTTACTAATTGCGTTGGCTTTAATGACAAAACCGAAGTGCCATTTTTAAATAGCAAACTGGCTAAAATTCCAAATGCCACTACAATCAATGGTGCAGGGATTATTTTTATTTTTTTTGCAGTGGGTAACTGAAGAATAATAAGAATTACCAGGGAAAGAACAGATATCAGAACGGTGCCTCTTGTAATATGCTGATTGAAATTTTTTAAGTGACCACCTGCCCAAAAATCAGGTTGGTCATAACCCAGTGCCAAAGGAATCTGTTTTAAAATGAGCATTATCCCAATGGCTGCCAGCATTCCTTTGATAACTGAAGATGGAAAATAATTTGCAATTACACCCAGTTTCAAAAGTCCGAGAAGGAGTTGAAAAAGGCCGGCAATAATAACTGCCACCAGAAATATTTTATAATCGCCGAGTGAAATTATGGAAGCGCCCACTAAGGTTGTCAGCCCGGCAGCCGGACCAGAAACGGCAAGCTGGGAACCACTTATTATTGCGATAATCAATCCGCCGATAATACCCGACAGAAGTCCCGCGTAAAGAGGAGCGCCTGAGGCTAAGGCAATTCCCAAACATAATGGAAGAGCAACCAGGAACACAGAAAGTCCGGCCGGCAGGTCGTGCCTGAGCCAGATGATGCGATAATATTTAATGGTTCTCTTCAAAATAAGTCTTACCCTGTTATTCTGGGCAGAAAATATATAGTTTATTGTTTTTCGAAACGACCGGTTTTTTCAGTAATCCTTATTCTGTACATGATACGCTTTATCCGGTTGGTTTCTATCGTGTCTTGTGGTGAACCATGTTCGTGGAGATGTATTGTTGAGCTGGTTAAAAGATCCAGGATATTATTGTACAAAAATTCCCTTGCCTTTTTTGCTTCTTTATCCTCCAGTTCCTCAAAATATCCCCATACAATAATACTTTCCCAGTTTGCCATATTGAGCATGGAATCCACTTCAAAACAGACATAAGGGTTTTTCCTCATCAGATCCAGCTTTAAACCCTCATTGGTTTGACCATAAATATATGTCCCGTCAAAAGCATAAGTCACCGGTGTAATATAGGTTTTCTTGCCATCGCTACAACCGATACGGCCTACTGCCTGCATTGTCAGCAGATTGTTCATTTGTGTTTCCGTAAGTGATCCAAGCATACTTAAATTTTTTAAAGCGGTCAAAGTAAATTCTATACAATATCACATAGAAGTCACTGACATGCAGAGTTATCCTTTTCTAAAAATAGTATGCGCTGAAATAAGAGTTTCTGATCAAGGTCAGTCCGAAAGCTAAAATCTTATGACTTTAATCATAAGATTTGGTAAACGGTGTACATAACTTTAGCAGAATGTACACAATAAATGTCCGGATATTACAAAAACGACTAACTCGTATATCATATGAAAGAAGATATTTTCGGTCACAAAAATGCAAAATCTAAATTTGCTTCTGGTTTATTATTAATATTCAGTTTAAGTTATTTTTTGACCCTGGCACAAAGTCCACCCTGGGTTGCACCCAAAGAGTCGGATAATATTAAAAACTCTCTGGCCGGCAATACAGCTATTCTGGCAGATGCCAAAGCTCTGTACACTGCTAATTGTGGCCCCTGTCACGGAGACAAAGGAAGGGGTGACGGTCCCGCAGCCTCAGGGCTGAATCCAAAACCAGCAGACCATTCTTCAGTGGCGGTTCAAAATGAATCGGATGGCGCTCTATTCTGGAAACTCTCTGAGGGAAGGGCTCCCATGCCAGGATACAAAAAAATATTTTCTGACCAGCAACGATGGGAGTTGATTAATTACATTAGGACTTTAGCAAGAACTCCCAAGAAAAAATAATTTTGATAACCATCACATACCAGGCGTATGAAACACACTTTATTATTTACACTGAGTTTTGTTATTAGTATTGTCGCCATACAATGTGGGTCCGACACACAAAACACCAGCAATAAAAATACAGCCGCATCGGATACCAATGTTCAAAAAGTAGATAAGGATACGGTTATTGTTTTTTTAGGTATTAACTCCAAAGGGATAGGCCGGTTTAAGAATATTCAGTTGACACACCCCCTGGATGAAGAAATGGCAGCAAAGGGGAAAGCAATATTTGAATCAAAATGCTTTGCCTGCCATAAACTGAGTACGGAAATGCTGGTTGGACCGGGTTGGTCAGGCGTTACGAAGAGGAGGTCCCCTGAATGGATTATGAACTGGATTACCAATACGAAAGTCATGCTGGACAGGGATCTGGCAGCTCAGGCTGATATGGCTATCTGTCTTATCAGAATGCCAAACCAGGACCTCACCGATGAACAGGCAAGGAATGTTTTGGAATTTATGCGTAAAAATGATGGGGAAAAATAAATTGTTCAGGACAACCTCATTGTCCGACCTCGAGCTATAGCAATCAGAATTGAGCCAATGAACAGCAAATTGCCCGTCGTCCAAAGCAGCCACGGAAAAATACTGCCTCCATTAAAAATCATGGCGGCGAATCCCTGGGATATTAAAAATGCCTCATTCAATATTACGGCACCTGCAAAAACAATCACAGCAATCCCCGTCCATTTTATTTTGCTGTTCAGCATGTCTTTTTTTATAAAATAGGCCAATATAAAAAGAGTTACAAATCCCAAAAATACCAGGTGCAAAAATCCCATGATGATTGGTCTGTTTCCGAATATGGCGTCACCAATTATCGGGAAAATTGTAAAACTTTGAAGGCAAATCTTCAACAAAAATGAACCCATAGATAAAAATACCAGGAAGCGAACAACCGATTTTTCTTCTTTGTAAATGGTTCTGAGCGACGGTATACAAATCATAAATAAATAAAAACTCATTAGCATCAGAAAACTTCCCATAATAGCAACAACACGCAACCAGGAATTGGGATCCTGCCAGAGATAAGAAAGGAACAGGGACGGAATAACAGAAATGCTTAACACAACGGAAAAGCGGTAAATACTTATTTTAGTCTTTACAGATATTCTTTTATCAATGAAATTAAAAAGAAGAGCAAATATTGCCAGCGTAAAAAAACCATTATATTGAAAATGCAGATAAGTAAATAAGCCGTCTCTATAAAGAATCGCATCAAAGGATTTAGCGAAATAAATATATGTTATAATAATCATCCCTAACGAAGATAAAATCAAATAAACGATTGATGATACTGCCAGTATTTTGATGAAGGATGCCAGTTTCGCTCTGAGTAAATCTTTTGTAAAAATGAGTCCGAATATACAGGTCAAAACTACAAAGCAGAGAGACAAAATCACGGAAATTGTGCTATAACCCTGAACCGCAAAGACAAACAGCATGGCCCAGGCGAAGGTTGCAATGGTTCCGAGCAACCATTGATATACGTGTCTTTTTCCAGAGGCTTCAGGTAATAACTCAAATACAAAGAGAGTTATTAAAATAAGTGTTACCCAGCCACTAAAAGTGAAATGGGAATGAGCTTCCAGCAGATGATTATAATTGATAAAGGGCAGTGCAAAAACAATTTTGCTTCTTAAAACCATGCCTATTAAGGCAACAATGCAGAGATTTAGAATTGATAAATTGATCCACCTGCGGGATCGTGTGGTATTTTGCGTATAATGAACTTTTATTGTTTAAGAAAATTCACAATTTTAGTTTTTTCTTCTTCTGTGATCAGGGCCCGTGTTTGCATGTGCATTCCAACTGTTTCCCATTGCTCCGGAGAAAACGTGGCCGGTGACGGTGTGTTATGACAACGCTGGCAATTTTCAGCCCATAATTGCGCACCTGATTTTGCAGAAACCTTTTGACTTGCTTTACATGCGATGAAAGTTGTATTGATGATTAAACCCAATCCTATAACCAACAAAACGGAAATTGATTTTTTAGACGCCATTTTCATAAAATATTTTTAGAGTTGTATTGAGAATTGGATGAATAATGTATTTGACTGGGTTGTTGTACCTACGCTCCCAATAGAAGTACTATTGCTATTATTCCACTGGTAAGCACATTTTAAAACTGTCCTCCAGCTTAACCAATATAGTAAGGCTGCTTCCGAAATATTATTTTTCTGCCCCCACATAGAGCCACCGGGTGAAATGAAATTACTATACCGGTATGCCAATTCAAGGCTTTTTAGAAGGTCATTTGATGCGCCTGTCGGGCGAATTGAAATCTGACCAAAACCTGTTGTTGTTTTATTGTTGAACGTGTAAATACTGGAATCATTTTGATTAATATAGTTTTGGCTGCTTACATATACGGCGTTGTACTGTCCCTTTATGTTTAAAAGTATGGGGCTGAATAATTTTACATAATTGAGGTCGAATGCATAAGCATTAGATTTGGCACTCTGATTGGCAGCGTCTGCATCACCTACTATACCCGTCTGACCACTAACACCAATTTCCAGGGAAGAGTTGGAAAATGGTAATAGTCCGAGTCTGGCCGTAACTGCTTTATTCGTATTATTATCTATTGAGCCAATGCCCTGCATCTCTCCATCTGCGAGCAACTGATTTCCATTAGTAAGACTTACATCGTAATTCCATTTCATATTTCCCATCGGAAAACCACCTTCCAATTCAATACCATAATCAGTTGAGTTAGGAATATCAGCAACTGGTGGATCTGTTGCCAGTTTATTAATCCATCCCGCTGCAAGTCGTTTGTTATAGGTTCCAAATGGAACCACAAAATAGCCAGCCCGGATAATTAAGCCTGGGGCGGCGAAATAGGAAACGTCGGCCCAGTTTACTCCTATTCCCCCCGAAGAAAATGAAGGTTCAAATTCCAGCAGGAATTTAGAGCCATGTCTCCAAAGAAACATCGGGCTGAATTCAAACTCAGCATCATCGGGAAAAGAATTTGTTTTTACTGACTGTTTAAGACCTCCCGAACTTATAGTTGTTTTATTTAGATTCCAACCGATGGTTGTTAATCCTACCACCATAAAATGATCTTCCCCTGGTTTCTTGTAAGAAGATTGTTTTTCTAATTCTGTGACCCGGTCCAGAAGGGAAGAATCTACTACCGTAACCTGAGCAAACAAGGAATTACCTGTCAGGAAAAATATAAAAAAGATTAAAGACAGACTTACTAATATTTTACCTGTTTTCATGTTTCCTGTTTATGGTATATTAATAAATTATTTTAAATAAATCCTTCATAAAAAAATTGCATTCTTTCTTTTCGGATTCCGGGAGCATATAACGTATACTCTTATTAATTTAACTGATCATAAATTTATTCATCATCTGAATGCCTATATATGATTTAGGTCATACAGAAGTATGACATTAATTGATTGGAAAACTTTGAAATAGATTTTGTAAACTGCAGGAGATCAAATAGCCTGACTGTATGTTCGTTTACCGTCAGCAATGGACTTATTGAGAAGGTGCAAATCGAAAGACCGGCATATATTTCTAATAAAGCCCTTGCCTGATTCAGTTACTTCAACATACCGGGTATTCAATTTGACTAATCCGTCCAGTTCTAATTGTCGCAACGTTGGAAATGTATACAATTGAAGGGTCTCTTCATCCTCTTCGTTGAAATAAGTTCTTCCCTGACAACTGATGTCAAGTATATACTTTTTAAACCTTTCATCCTGATTGTTTAGAAAATAACCTTTTATAACGGGCAATTCCTTCCTGTTTACCAAACTGTAATAATCGCGTAATGATTTACTGTTTTGAGCAAAAGCATGTCCCGTATCACTAATCGCTGATACACCTAATCCCAATTGCAAATTTGAGTAATGTGCAGTATAACCCATAAAATTGCGGTAGAGTGACCCGTTTTGCCTGGCCTGAAACAATTCGTCGGTGGGTACAACAAAATGATCCATGCCAATATGATGATAATTATTTGTTTTGAATATCATCACGCCCTCCTGATATAAATTCATTTTGTTCTCTGCTGAAGGCAGATCATTTTCGTCAAACAATCGCTGTCCTTTGCTTGTCCATGGAACATGCGCATAGCTATAAAACGCAAATCTGTCAGGGTGCAGCGAAATGCAATCCTCCAATGTTTTTCGAATGCTTTCCGGCGTTTGAAAAGGCAGGCCATAGATCAAATCAAAATTGACAGAGTCGTAACCAATTTCCCTGGCCAGTTCCGTTACCCTTTTTACATTCTCAATCGGCTGGGTTCTGTTAATAGCTTTTTGAACAACCGGATCATTGTCCTGTACACCATAACTGACTCTCCTGAATCCCCAATCATATAACAACTGCAGTTGTTCCCTGGTCGTATTATTTGGATGACCCTCAAAACTAAAATTAGCCATAGAATGAATGGTGGAGTTATCCAAAACAGCCTCTAATAATATATTTAGATTTTCCGGTGAAAAAAAAGTCGGTGTTCCTCCGCCCAGGTGAAGCTCCCGGATTATCGGGACCTCTTCCATCAACTCACAGTAAACAGCCCATTCAGCTACGAGAGCATTTATATATTCAGTTTCAACACGGTGATTGTTTGTTATTTTTTTGTTACAACCACAATAGGTGCACAATGATTCACAAAAAGGTAAATGCATATACAAACTCATTCCCCCGGCACTGTTTGCAATTCGAAATTGATCCCGAAAGGCCTTTCTCCACTGTGATATATTCAGATTTTCCTTCCAGAAAGGTACGGTTGGATAACTGGTATATCTGGGAACGGGAACATTATATTTGTTTAGGAGATCGAGATTGCTCATAATTGTTAATTGTCAATTGTTAATGGTTATCGGGATCATCCACTTTATTCCTTTTTATTTCCTTCACTCTGACCAGCGCAATCATAGAGCTGGTCATTAACATAACCAGGACTAAGTAAGCACCAAAAAACTTATAATTTGTGATTGATAAAGGCGTATAATGCGGATGAACTTTATCGGGTCTGAAGGAAGGGGTCGAATCAGGTGCTTTCGTTTCTGATTTAATGTATGCAAGAATTCCCTGAATGTTTTCTGCGGTCAGATCCGGATGATCCGGCATTGGAGTTTTATTGAATTTTTCGTAAAGGGTAATGGCCGCACTGTCGCCGCTTTTTATTACCGTTTGTGAAGAATGAACAAAGTTTATGATCCATTTTTCAGTATGCCGGCCGGCCACACCTGCCAAAGCCGGCCCGACTATAACTTTATTCACGTTATGACAGCTCGCGCATCGCGACGCGAATATTGTTTTTCCTTCAACTGGCGGAAAAGAAAAAACACTGACTCCTGTTAACAGTATCAGGATCGAAATCATGATTTTCTTTTTCATATCTGTCGCTCATTTATAATTTAAATTCAATGTTAAGCTTATCGATATCGTGGATAAGCCTGTTTATTTCCGTTTCATCTGTTCCGGTATAATATCCCCTGATTTGTTTCATTGGATCAATAAGCACCAGTTTATCACTATGGATAAAATCGCCGGGGCCGCCGTCTCCATCAGTAGCGTCGATCATCAGATCAGTTCTCGCGAATTTGTACAGACTTTTCTTGTCGCCTGTTAAAAGGATCCAGCCCGGTTTTATTCCCTGCTTTTCTGCATAGGCATTCAGTTTCCCAACACTATCTCTTTCCGGATCAACCGTAAATGAACTGATCAATACGTTTTTTGGCCCATATGCCTGAATTCTTTTCAACTGATACATTATTTTAGGGCAAACAGAAGGACAGCTTGTAAAAAAATAACTGGCGATAACTATTTTACCCTTCCAGTAATCCTGGCTTACAACTTGTCCTGACTGATCTTTAAAAATGAAATTTCCTACTAAGTGCTTTTCCGGGCCGAGAATAGGTAAACGCTGAAATCGTGACTCGTACCATCGGGTCATTGCAAAAACAGTAACCGGTACCATAATTACCAGCAATACAAAATAAAATATCGTCTTATTAGATTTCAAAACTTCAAATGTTTTCCGGGACTCAAATATTTATGGCTCATTATAGGGATTTGAATTTTTTGATATCTGTTCGGGAACCGGATTCTCCGGAGTAAACGGAGGCGCTCCCGGACCTGGATTTTTATTCGCACTGATAAAGGCAGGTACATAAGACAAAAGAATTAATATTCCCATAATAACCAGCCAGGGTTTGAAACTGTCAAACAGGGGGATCCTTTTTTCATCATGCAATACTTCGGTCACTGGTAAATCCAAACCTCCCGCAGATGTTTTTTTGCTGAACATGGTTCCAAAAAAAACAATGAAAAACAACAGTGCTGCGAAAGTCATAATAATACCCCCCGCTAAAGCCAGCGTTGTTGTGGGTACCCATTCCGGTGTGAACAATTCATTTTTTGGATTCAGGTAAGTCATCCCCAGATTCGTTCTTCTGGGTTCCCCTATTAATCCACCCCAGGAAAGTCCGGTTGAAAATATTAAAATGCCGATTACCCATAAATAAGGAATGATAACATTAACCCGCGGAAGAAATATTGGTTTTCCTGAAATACCACTGTACAAAAACAGGCTCATTCCGATAATACTCAGGAAAACCGGGCCGGCAACGGTCATATGAAAATGCCCGGGTAACCAGGCGGTATTATGTACCACCGCATTTAAAATACCGGATGCATTCACGATGCCGGTTAATCCGCCAAATATAAAAAGAATAAGGCCGCCTATCAGATAGGCAAATAAATATCGGTTTGCGTCCAGGTAAGGCAGTTTGCCAAAAAAACCGAGCAATCCATGTGATCCTCTTTTCTTACCTGCATATTCCAGAGACGCTGCGAGTGTAAATGCAGTAATAAAACTTGGGATCGCAACTCCAAAAGTCAATAATCCCTGAAACATTTTTATGCCCCTCGGAATGGATGGATCGCTGAACTGGTGATGAACACCAACCGGTACCGAAAATATCAGGAAAAGAAAAAGTGAAATACGGCCAGCCAGGTCAGAAAATAATTTCCCGCCCGCAAGCTTTGGCATGATGGTATAATACATGATGTAAGCCGGCAACAGCCAGAAGTAAACCAGCGCGTGCCCGAAAAACCAAAATAGTGTTCGGGCGAGGGTAACATTCACTGTTGCCTTCCATCCCATGGCCCAGGGTAGCAATAAAACCAGCACTTCGTATGCAACGGCCAGTGTACAGACGAACCAGATGGTAAAATTGATCAGTGTGCCCAAAACAGCTAAAGGTGTTTTGATTTCACGATGTTCTTTTTTCCATTGCACATAAATATTCGCCCAGCTAAACAGGGGAACCCATGATCCGACGATCAGCAAAGCGGCACCCAGATAAAAAAGCGGATGTGCTTTCAATGGAGGATAAAAAGTATATAGTACCGAAGCTTTCCCTGAAAGCATCGCCCAGGCAGCCATTAAGGTGCCGACAGTCATCAACCAAAAACTCAACCAGCTTACCCATTTGTGCGGTTCTCTCTTTAAATAGAAGGCAATCGTTGCATGGCCAAAGGCCACAGCAAAATAAGAAGTCAGCACAACCGCATTGATCACACCATGGAGTGTTAGCCCCTGATAATAATCGAGGTGCGCAAAGGATGTCTGGTGAATGACGCCGGCACGGTAAATGGTCTGCATTAATCCGTGGTAGATTCCGATCGTTAAAAGTGTCAACGGAATTCCCAGTTCCCAATAAATCAGTCTTTTTAAAGATTTGGAAATTTGCATGATCTTTTTCTTTGTTGATTATCTAACGGGTCTCTCGTTAACAATTACTTCAGCCTGCATGGCCTGGTGGCCAATTCCACAATATTCATGGCAGGTGATTTTATATATTCCCGGTTTTTCAAATTTTATCGTGGTCTTATTAATATTGCCGTACACCGCCATCATATTCACATTTTTTTCACTGATGTTGAATCCGTGTACCACATCCCTGGAAGTAACAAAAAAATCCACTTCACTGCCTGTCGGAATATGAATCTCGTTCGGTTGAAACTGCCACATCTGGGCAACAGCATAAACCTGGAATGTTTTGTCATCGAGCTGTGTAATCTTTGGTTCCAGGTACGCTTTGTCAAAAGGAAGGCATTCAGGAAGCTCATTATTCCTGCCTCTTGCATATAAAATGGAAAATATAAACAGCGCGAGTACAGCTCCGGTGATCCAAATAACTTTCTTTTCTGATGGGTCCATTACAGACATATGATGTGTTTAGATTCTTTCTAGCATTAAAAAATAGATACCATACCAGATTATCATTCCCAGCAAAACCAGCAGGATAAAAAATGTGATGGCTCCCCTTGGTTTAAAATTCCTGTCAAATGCATGATCCTTATCAGAACCCGGAATACGCTCAGATTCGTTCATTTGAGTTATTTTAAATCAAAAATATTTTAACCCCGTTAGATTGTCATATGACAAATGAAAGATCCTGACATGATTAAAGTCATATGAATGTCATTCGCATAAAAATATATTTGTGCGTAACGTTATTCCCAATGAGTATAGTTATGGATGATTTTGACTGCCCGATCAGCGATATTGTGAAACTGGACTACCGGACAGCGGAGGTTTTTAAAAAATATCAGTTAAGTTTTTGCTGCAAGGGGTCTGTTTCTTTGAAATCTGCCTGTGAGGCTAAGGGAATTGATTTTGAATTTATATCAAACGAACTTAAAGAAGCTACCAGAAATCTGATTCTTCCAAATAACCTGTCCTTTCGACGAATGGGAAATTGGTTTTTTGATAGATTTCATTACCAACATTCATCATGTCTATATTTATCGAGTAATACCGTCTCTTTGTTCGAATTTGGAATCTTTTGCCATGGGTCATCAGACCAAATACCCCGAATTGGTCCGAATTACGGAACTGTTCACAAAACTGACAGAAATCCTGATCATTCATAACCGGCATGAAGATGAAATCATCTTTCCTTATATAAAGCAAATTGATTCGGCATATAGAAGAAAAGAGCCCTATGGTAATTTATTTGTCAGAACCCTCCGGAAACCATTGCACATAGTAGAGAGAGAACATATTCGAATTCAGGAGCTACTAAATGATTTAAAAGTCGGCACCAGACAATTTTCTGTTCCTGACGATGCCTGTCCTAATTATCAGGTCATTATATAAAAAACTGGAAGAGGCCCGTAATAACCTCTTTCAGCACAAGTTTTTGGAACATACCATATTATTTCCCAGGGCCATAGCCATTGAGCAAAAACTTCTGCAATTATAAAACATCCGTAATTTCGTTGAAACCATGAGGGATGCGGAATAATCCGGTACATCTGAATTCGCTATTTGAAAATGCAACGGAAGGCATTGTTGTGACTAATAGTAAGGGAATTATTATCCTTATAAATCCCTCAGCCTGCCAGATGTTTGGTTATTCTCCTGAAGAATTGGAAGATCAAAAAATTGAAGTTCTCATTCCTGAGCAGTGCAAAAAAAATTCATGTCAAACACCGGGAGGATTTTTACCATGATCCTAAAAACAGGACCATGGGACATAACCGGGATCTTCTGGCCAGCCAGAAAAGATGGCAGCACATTTCCGGTCGAAGTAAGCCTGAGTACCTATGTACAAAATGATGAACGATATGTCATTGCCTTTATTATTGATATTACAAAGCGTAAAGAAATAGAACGGAATATGATTCTTCAGCAACAGCAATTGGAAAAAATAACAGATCAAATGCGACGTGCTGAACGCCGATCTGGAAATAAAAGTTGAACAAAGAACTACTATTCTTAAAGAAGCACTTCAACGCCTGGAAGAATCTCAAAATGAATTAAACCAGGCGCTGGATAAGGAAAAGCAACTAAACGAAATAAAAGGCCGATTCGTTTCCATGGCCTCACATGAATTCAGAACTCCGTTAAGTACTGTTCTGTCCTCGGCCTCCCTGATAGAAAAATATACCATCATCCGATGACCAGGAAAAAAGATCCAGACATATTGAAAAAATAAAAAATTCTGTCAAGCACCTGAATAACCTGCTGGAAGACTTTTTATCCCTGGGTAAACTGGATGAAGGAAAAATTGGCATTCATTTGCATGAATTCAACCTGGAAGAATTAATACAGGACACCATTGAAGAAATGAATCCAACGTTAAAAACAGGTCAGACTATTACATATAAAAATACCTGTCAAAACTTAATTACCAGCGATAAAAACCTGATACGAAATATTCTTTTTAATCTTATTTCCAATGCAATTAAATTCTCAGATATTTCCGGATCGATTCATGTTATCAGCCAGATAAAGGACAGGATCGTCTGGGTTTCTGTTCAGGACGAAGGAATGGGAATATCTGAGGAAGATAAGGAGCATTTATTTTCTTCATTTTTCAGAGGCAGGAATGTCACCAATATCCAGGGCACAGGGCTGGGCCTGCATATTGTAAAAAGATATGTGGACCTGTTAGGGGGTTCAATCACAATGGAAAGTACCCTCGGTAAAGGAACAAAAATAACATTTTCAATTCCTGATAAAGAATAACACTATGGCAACTTCCATTTTGGTAATTGATGACAATAAGGACATCAGGGAAAATACAGCTGAAATCCTTGACCTGGCAGGCTACAAAACCTTTACTGCCGAGAATGGCAAAAAGGGTGTGGAAATAGCGCTGAAAGAAAAGCCTTCCCTGATCGTTTGCGATATCATGATGCCGGAACTCGATGGCTA
The DNA here is from genome assembly GCA_963730425.1 of uncultured Bacteroidota bacterium. Classification (GTDB taxonomy): domain Bacteria; phylum Bacteroidota; class Bacteroidia; order Chitinophagales; family Chitinophagaceae; genus Puia. The sequence goes on from CAVSRV010000001.1 coordinate 611,445, forward strand.
TGGCGTACTTCACCTGATTCGCAAAAACCATGAAATCGAAAACACTCCCTTTATTTTTCTTACGGCAAAGACAGAAAGAAACGATTTCCGCAAAGGAATGGAAATGGGCGCGGATGATTATATAACCAAACCATTCGAAGAAATAGAACTACTGAATGCAGTTGAAATCAGACTTAAGAAATCAGCCATCTTGCAATCAACAATTATGAGCCAAATTTTCGTGGTTTAAATCAATTCCTGAGTGATGTAAAAGATATGGGGCTGGTCCGGCACTTATCTGAAAAATATGATGCGGAAAACTATGAACGCAAACAGTGTCTTTACCAGGAGGGTAAAAAACCACGTTTTTTATTTTACCTGGTAAAAGGTAAAGTGAAGAGTTTAAAAACAAATCAGGATGGCAAAGAGTATATTACCAATTTGTATAACGATGGTGATTTTATCGGCTATTCCGCGCTTACTTGAAAATACATTCTATGAAGATTCAGCCATTGTAATCGAAGATGCAGAAATACTTGCCATACCTAAAGAAGATTTTCTCCAAATGGTTTACAATGAAATTGGTATTGCTTCCAAATTCATTCATATTATTACAAAAAATGTGAAAGAAAAAGAGGAACGCCTGTTAAGCCTTGCTTACAGTTCCCTGAGAAAACGGGTTGCTACGGCACTTGTCGAAATCACCAATAAATTCAACCTCAGTGAACAAATGATGCCCATAGAAATCTCCAGGGAAGAAATCGCCCAATATGTCGGGACAGCAACCGAATCGCTCATTCGCACATTAAGTGATTTTAAGGCAGAAAAATTTATTAATATTAACAACGGAAAAATAATAATCAACAACACAGAGAAATTAAAAAATCTGTTTAACTAGTCATCTTTCGCAATTGATTGCCATTTCCAATTCCTGATTTCAGGCATGTCTTCTCCATTTTTTCGAATGTATGTTTTATGTTCAATCAGTTTATCCTGCATCTTTTGTTTAAGGTATGCACAAGTATCGTCTAATTGAGGAAGCCGTTCTATCACATCCTGTACAAGGTGAAAACGATCCATGTCATTAAGTACAGTCATATCAAAAGGTGTTGTAATAGTTCCTTCTTCCTTATAACCCCTTACATGAATATTAACATGATTGGTGCGCTTATAAGTCAGACGATGTATCAGCCACGGATATCCGTGAAAAGCAAAAACAACCGGCTTGTCCTTTGTAAACAGAAAATCAAAGTCTTTGTCGTTTAGTCCATGTGGATGTTCTGTATGTGGTTGCAGTTTCATAAGATCAACCACATTTATAACCCGGATTTTCAAATTGGATAAATGAGAATGAATAATTGAAACAGCAGCGAGTACTTCCAGTGTAGGAACATCGCCGGCACAAGCCATGACTACATCGGGTTCTTCATTCTCGTCATTACTCGCCCAGGTCCAGATGCCAATTCCTTTTGTACAATGTATCACGGCCTCTTCCATTTTCAGCCACTGAGGTGCAGGATGTTTTCCTGCTATCACTACATTTACATAATGCCGGCTGCGGAGACAGTGATCCATTATTGATAACAGGCAATTCGCATCCGGAGGGAGATACACACGAACAACTTCAGCTTTCTTGTTTACAACATGATCAATAAAACCCGGATCCTGGTGTGTAAATCCGTTATGGTCCTGTCTCCAGACATGAGACGATAAAAGATAATTCAGCGAAGCAATTTTTCTTCGCCATGGAATTCCACATGTGATCTTCAGCCATTTTGCGTGCTGGTTGAACATGGAATCCACGATATGAATAAAAGCCTCATAACTATTGAATAATCCATGTCTTCCTGTAAGGAGGTAGCCTTCCAGCCATCCTTCACACTGATGTTCGCTTAATACTTCCATGACCCGGCCGTCCGAATTTAAATACTGGTCGTTAACTTCGATACTTCCTTCCCACTGCCTGTTCGTTGCTTCAAATACATGGTCCAATTTGTTTGAAAGCGTTTCATCGGGTCCAAATATTCTGAAGTTTCTTTTTGGCTCATTCAACTTTATGATATCCCGGAGAAATTTACCTAGAATCAGTGTATCGGAAGCATCCTTACCTCCCGGTTTGGGTAGATCTACTGCGTAATCTTTAAAATCTGGCACAATAAGCTCGCTCATTAACAGGCCGCCATTTGCATGCGGATTCGCTCCCATCCTTCTTTCTCCCAACGGAGCCAGATCAGCCAATGATTGAATAAGTTTTCCCTTTTCATCAAATAGTTCATCCGGCGTGTAACTCTTCATCCAGTCTTCCAGCTGTTTTAACTGAACAGGATTTTTTCCAGCATCAGGTAAAGGAACCTGGTGCGCCCGGAATGTTCCTTCTACCGGAAGACCGTTTACTTCTTTGGGTCCGGTCCATCCCTTTGGCGATTTTAAAACAATCATGGGCCATACCGGTCTCGTATGATTTATTTTCTGACGGGCACTTTGCTGAATGCCTTTTATTTTTTCTATTACCCTGTTCAGGGTCTTTGCCATTTCCCGGTGCATGAATATTGGATCATCGCCCTCGACAAAATGGGGTTCCCATCCGCATCCATTAAGGAATTGTTCTAATTCAGGACGTGTAATCCTGGCCAAAATGGTCGGATTGGCAATTTTATAACCATTCAGATGCAGTATGGGAAGGACAGCACCATCAGACACAGGGTTTAGAAATTTATTTGAATGCCATGCCGTAGCAAGTGGGCCGGTTTCTGCTTCACCGTCACCAATCACACAGGCGGTTATTAAATCAGGATTATCAAAAACAGCACCAAACGCGTGACTTAATGAATATCCCAGTTCGCCTCCTTCGTGAATTGAGCCTGGACATCCAGGGGAAACATGACTTGGAATTCCTCCGGGAAAAGAAAACTGTTTGAAAAGTTTTTTTAATCCTGCCTCATCCTGGCTAATAGCTGGATACACTTCACTATAGGTTCCTTCAAGATAAGTATTACCTACAAGTGCAGGTCCACCGTGACCAGGACCGGAAATATAGATCATGTTCAGATCATATTTTTTGATGGCACGGTTTAAATGCACGTAAATGAAATTCTGACCCGGAGTAGTACCCCAATGCCCTAAAAGCATTTTTTTTATGTGTTCAGGTTTTAAGGGCTGCTTTAAAAGTGGATTGTCAAACAGGAATATCTGGCCAACGGAAAGATAGTTGGCTGCACGCCAATAGGCATTCATTCTGTTCAGAAGATCAGTTGACAGGGAATCTTCCGCTAAATCAATTTTTTTTATTTGCATAATTTCTTTATTGTGGGTTATTTACAGATTTAAAACACTCGCCGCCTCCTGCATATTTGCTGCTTTGGCCGGCCGAATCACCACACAAATGTCATGAAAATCACCTGATAGTCCGGTCAGAGAATGGATTTGTTCATCCAGATATAATCTGGAAATTAATTTAGCGCAAATATATCACCCGAACCTGGTCTTAGTCAGATGAGCAATGTCAGTGGTCACACTGATTGATATCATACTTCCTGACATTCCACCAGTTTAATTTTGGTTATGAAAGCGATTCGATTGTAAAGAACTTATGTCTATCCAAAAATATCATAAATCCACGCCAACCCTTTAAGGGATTATATCATTTTAAAATAAATTATAACCATGAAAAAAATACTATTGCTTTGCGACGGAGAAAATTTTCCATCAGGAGCCATAAGATTTATCAAAAATATGCGGGAAAATGAACCCCTTTATATTAAAGGTATTTTTTTTACACCTGTAGATTACTCAGAAATGATTCCGGTTGGTTTTATACCAATAGCCGGACCATATGAAAGAATTAAGGAAAAAGAAAAAGAGCTGGTTCATAAAAGTCAGAAGAAATTCATAGAAGCATTTGAAAGTGCAGGTATAAAATATGACCTGCATCCATATTCCGGTGGATGGGATCGGGAATTGTTTATCAAAGAAAGCCGATTTGCCGACCTGGTCATAATCAGTGAAGAGTTATTTTATTTGAACCAAATGGAAGCCCAGCCTAATTACTTTATGACGGAAACACTTCACAGTTCTGAATGCCCTGTAGTGGTCGTTCCGGAAAATTTTAAATGTATTGAACATCTTGCCTTTGCATACGATGCGGGAAAAGAATCCATGCACGCAATCAAACAGTTCGTTTATTTATTTCCTGATCTATTAGATCTTCCCGCAGATTTTGTACATATTAAAAGGGATACAAATGACAAAATACCGGAAAGGGAACTTTTAGGTGAATATACATTTTCCCATTTCGAATCACAGTATACGTCGAAACTTCATTTTGATCCCAAAAAACACCTGACCAGCTGGCTTGGAAATAAGAAAAATGTTTTCCTGGTTTCAGGATCATTTTCAAGATCTGCCATATCTAATACATTTAACAGGAGTTTTGCAGACAATGTGATTGCTGAACATACATGTCCTATTTTTATCGCTCATTTTTCTTAACGTCAAATCTTACTTACTAACCTCCTGCTGTAAATATGAAGGAAAAAACCCGGAAATAAATCTCCGGGTTTTTTATTCTTCTTCGGTTATTCTAGTCATTATTGAGTATAACTTTGAGTGATTTTTCTTTGGCAGCGTGACCAAAACAATCATATGCCTTTATAATTTCAAAAAGTTTAAACCGGTGCGTTATTAATTGTTTAGAATTGAGTTTGCCGGACTGAACGGTTTTCATGAGCATGGCTGTTGAAACGGTATCGACCAGTCTCGTCGTGATCGTAATATTTTTACCCCATAACTGTTCCAGGTGCAGGTCCACAGCCTTGCCATGTACACCCACATTTGCAATGACGCCACCGGCTGCCACCAGCGATTGACAAAGCTCGAATGTTTCAGGAATTCCAACGGCTTCGATGGCAGTATCTACTCCTTTATCGTGAGTATATGATAGTACTTTCTCAACTGCCATCTCTACCCGGTTGTTGATTGTCTTGGTCGCTCCCATTTTTTTTGCAACTGAAAGACGGTTGTCATCCGGATCGATCATTATTATTTCGGAAGGAGCATAGAATTGTGCAGTTAACAATGCAGCCAACCCTACCGGACCGGCCCCCACAATAGCTACCGTACTCCCCGGTTCTATCTTGCCATTTAAAACACCGCATTCATAACCCGTTGGTAAAATGTCGCTCAGCATGACCAGCGCCTCTTCATCACTATCAACAGGAATTTTATAAAGACTGGTATCGGCATAAGGTATGCGTACATATTCTGCCTGTGTACCATCAATCAGGTGACCAAGTATCCAGCCACCGTTTTCACAATGTGAGTACATTCCTTTTCTGCAATAGTCGCAGATTCCACAGGAAGTAATACAGGAAATTAAAACATGATCTCCTTTTTTAAACCTGGTAACAAATTCACCGGTTTCTTCAATCACACCTACGCCCTCATGCCCCAAAGTACGACCATCCACGACTTCGGGAACATCTCCTTTCAGAATGTGAAGGTCCGTACCGCAGATCGTCGTTTTTGTTATTCGTACGATCGCATCTGATGGATGCTGAATAACCGGATTTTTCTTTTCTTCCCAGCGTTTGTTGTTCAGGCCATGATAAACTAGTGCTTTCATAAGTTCTTTTTATACAAGCAACTTAGTTCCTCCCTTTGCGAATCAGGATGACATCTATGCATTTCTAAAATGAGTTTAATCATGTGTTTCTAAAACAGATGACAACTATCATGTTCCCTTTTGATACAGCTCATTTTTTATCCTTCAGGTTTGTTTCATATTTGGGTAAAACCATTAATATGTTTGGAAATTTAAATGATGAAGAAATAGAAACCCTCCTTCACAACCAGATTATCGGAAGGATAGGCTGTCACTATGATAACTCAACGTATATCGTACCCATCAGCTATGCCTATGATGGAGAATTTGTGTATGCGTTGACAAGAGAAGGTTTGAAGATCAATATCATGAGGCAAAACCGTCAGGTTTGTTTTGAAGTGGAAGATATTCCTGACCTGGGGAATTGGAAGTCAGTTATTTGCTGGGGGGAGTATGAAGAACTGCCGAACAGATCAGAACGGCATCAGGCACTAGTACTGCTCCATGACCGTCAATTGCCTCATGTTACCAGTGCAACAACCAAACTTTCACCGACATGGCCGTTCAGACCCAATAATATTGATAACATCAGGGGAGTCGTATTCAGGATTCGAATCAATAAAAAGACCGGGAAATACGAAAAACAGGACGATAAAGCGATCTATTCCTGGCAATGAATCATTTTATCTAAAACAATAAAACAAATACAATGAAGACGATATTGGCGCCAACCGATTTTTCGACATCTTCAATTAACGCGGTGAACTACGCTGCGGATCTGGCTTTGTCGATAAAAGCAAATCTCGTTTTGTTTCATGCGATTCCATTTCCTATCGCTGTTTCTGAAATATCAGTTCCCGGCGACTTTATTGATGACATGATGGAAGTGGGTCAAAGGGATATGGACGATTTGAGTGAAAAAATACAGCACAGAACAAAAGGTAAAATACCCATTTCAACGGATATAAAAATTGGCGCCGTCGAATTGGAAATAGAAAATATTTCTTCTAAAGAAAAACCTTTGGCCATTGTCATGGGAATACGGGCCGGTAAAAGCTTTGAGAGAGCACTCATGGGTAGTTCAATTTTTCATATCATGAATCATGCTGGCTTTCCAACCATCATTGTACCTGAAAATGTTCAGTTTAATGAAATTAAAAATATTGGCATGGCCTGCGATTTCAAAAAAATTGACGAAAAAATTCCCTTTGAAACGATCACGGAATGGCTTTCTCTTTTTAAAGCTAATCTTGAAATTATCAATATAGCAATCCGGGACAAGGATTTTAAAGCGGATCAGGTCGCTGAATCTATTTCGCTCGAAACCCGTTTGCATGCTTTCGAACCCCATTTTAATTTTTTGACCAGTGAAAACATTGCGGAGGAACTAAATGAATTTGTCAATAATCATCCGCTTGATTTGTTGATGGTCTTTCCCAGAAAACATGGAATCTTTAACCTGTTTCATAAGAGAAAATCAAAGTCCATCATAAGTCACAGTCAACTTCCAATATTATCGATCCACACTTGTAAAATTGGAACAGGGCGATAAAAAAAATACATTTTATGAAAAAGAATATGGGAAATTTTGATCGAATCCTCAGAGCCGCTATTGCAATTACCCTTATTGCGCTAAATGCTAAAGGAATAATTTTCGGAGGAATTGCGGTCGCTGCAGTTGTTATTTCGGTTGTCTTTTTTTTAACCAGTCTGTTCGGCTTCTGTCCTTTCTATAAATTATTGGGTATAAGCAGCCGCAAAACAGGTTAAGTGAATAAATGCATACTGACTAAAGTCACATATGCTTATGACAACTGTCAGGGAATGGATGAAATCCGGGAAGTAATTTTCATTATAAAATATTGATAAACCTGGTTCTCCTCTTTATCATCTTATAATTAATAAAAAATATTTGTATGAAACTGTTAAATGAAAAAATACTTTTAGGCCTGTTGGTTTTAATAAGTATCGGCGGGTACATAACCAGTTGTACTCATGAGAATCAGGTGCTGCCACCACCTTCAACAGGCACTCCGGATATCAATCGCGGAAACGGTGTTTTCCTGCCCGGTAATCTGACTGCCGGTGATACCAGTTCCTGGAAATTCGATCAGGTACATAGTAGTGTGTTGTGGTCAGCTAATTATCTCGGAGCGGCAGGTTTGCTTACCGGCAGGTTTAACGATTTTGGTATTAGCAGCATTACAGAAGCTCAAAAGACGAAATATCCAACTACCGGTCAGCCTTTGAAAGATACGTCCTGGGCCTTTTACGAAAACGATCCCACAAAAACTTATTTCTCCGGATACGTACAAATGAATACTTCAAATACCAGTGAGCCGGGGAGGGACGGAGGATGTTATTTAAGTTATGTCGGAGCACCTAAACTGATAACGAATACGCAAAACCTGATCGACTCCAACATCGCGATTATCAGAACCACCCAGGTAACCCTCGATCCCAACAGTGCGGGATATATTGTTACGATGGTCATGACCTGGCAGGGTTTGTTATCGGCACCTCATGATACAACTATAAATGGGACACTCTCCTATGTGAAAAGACAAACAGTCGGGGCAGGCACAGCAAGCGCTTATGATGTATTTGGCTTGCAGCTGAATTTCAGTTTTAACTGCAGATCCTTTGGTTTGACTACGACAGAAGTTGGAGACGTCATTACCCTTCAGTGCAACGTGAATTTCAATAATAAATAGTCACGCTTAAAAATTGTCATAATGAAACGATTTTATATATACGGAGGCATTTTGCTCTTCCTGGGTGTGGGAATTGCCAGTTGCTATAAGGATGTAATCATTCCTCCGGTTTCCCAGGCGACGCCTCCGCAATTCGTAAGTTATAGCGGCGACCTTCAGCCGATTTGGACTTCCAATTGCGCTTTATCAGGTTGTCATGTTCCAGGAGGACAGATGCCCTATTTGACCGAGGATTTATCATATGATCAGTTAGTAGGAGGAGGTTATGTCAACACGGTTGTGCCGGAACAAAGTCAGCTTTATATAGCGATCAATGGAATCATGATGCCTCATATTCCATCGGCTACCGACAGGCAGAAAGTTTACGACTGGATAAGAAACGGTGCACCGAATAATTAACTGACCCAAAAAATTAATCAAATGAAAAATTTTATAAATAAAATAAAAAGGCCGCTGATATTCGGCATTTGTCTTTTGGCTGCACTGTTTTTACTGGAAAATACAGGATATGCACAGGACAGTACGGCCAAGGTAGCAGCGGAGCCACCCGCTAAGCCCAGACCTATTAAAAATACTTTTCAATCCGGTCAGATTATCGATGCGCAGACTGTGATGGTTCCGGTCAAGGGGACTTTCGAAGCAGATATTCAGCACAGGTTCGGATCTGTTCAAAAGGGATATCAGGATCTATGGGGTATTTACGGAATAGCCGACATCCGTTTTGCCTTTCTGTACACACCCATTAAAAATCTGGAAATTGGTATTGGCATTACTAAAGTGAATATGTTATGGGACGGAAGTGCCAAGTATGCCATTATCAAACAGGATAATGTTAAATATCCGGTGAGCGTAACCTACTACGGAAATATGGCTGTTAAAACAGTTCAGAACCCGGATAATGTTCTCTTTACTTACAATTCGCAGAGATGGTCTTTTTACAATGAATTGATGATTGCAAGGAAGATCAATGATAAATTATCCGTGCAGATTGGCTTTAGTTTATCCCATCAGAATTCTGTTCCCGGCTATTATACAAAGGTTGACACATCCAATGTTGTATTTGAGGAACAAAAATTTAACATGTATACATTTACCTTTTGCACCAGGTATAAATTAACGGAAGGAACATCTTTTATTTTTGACTGGGATCAGCCCCTGACTGCTTTTGCAACAAATAATCCGCATCCAAATTTCGCATTTGGTCTGGAGTTTAATACCAGCGGCCACACTTTCCAATTGTTTGCGGGTAACTATACATTTCTGAACCCGCAACAGAACAGTTTGTATAATGCTAATAATCCGTTTGGGTATACTGAGAATGGTACGAAAGTGCCTGGAGGCCAGTTCCAGATCGGTTTTAACATCACCAGGTTGTGGAATTTTTAAAATATCTCCCGGCGTTCAATAAGAGCTTTGGCGGCGCGGGATTTAAAATCTCCCCGAAGTCTTAGTTTTCAGCCGGAAAGTGTTTTCAGAATATAATATTTCGGAGTAAAACTCCACGTCATCTCGTGTTTATTCCGTTCTTAAAGATTTTATAGGATTGGCTACTGCTGCTTTAATTGCCTGGAAACTGATGGTAAATAATGCGATAAACAGGGCTATTAATGTGGTAATGGCGAATACAACCCAGCTTATAGTTGTACGATAAGCAAAACTTTGCAGCCATTTATTCATTACAAGCCAGGCAAGGGGAGAGGCAATGATCGCCGCAATAATGACAAGCTTCAAAAAATCTGTTGAAAGTAATGCAACAATATTTGTAATGCTTGCGCCCAAAACTTTGCGTACACCAATTTCTTTTATGCGTTGCTCAGCGCTAAACGTTGCTAACCCGAATAAACCTAAACATGAAATAAGAATGGCAACAATAGTGAAATCTCCCACTATAGACGAAAGTCTGGTTTCTGCATCATAATTTTTCTGAAAATCCTTATCCAGAAAGCTATAATCAAAGGGCTCGCCGGCATTTATACTCTGCCATGCGTTTTGAATAGTTTGTAAGGCAGATTGTATATTGCCGGACCTTGTATGCACAATCATATAATTATACAAGGGTGGTGTGTTGAGCTGAAATCCAAAAGGTCCTATGGGCAAATGCAAATCTTCATAATGAAAATCTTTTACCACACCTATCACAGTAAAATTGTAAGTACTGTCATTATAATTAAAATGAAGTTTTTGATTAATTGCTCGTGTCGGATTTGGAAATCCAAATAACTTAACTGCCGTTTCATTTAAAACGATTGTTCCCAGGGTATCCTCCGTATAATATTCATCTGAAAACAACCTTCCTGCGACAGGCTTTATATTCAGCGTTTGCAAAAAACGTGTATCGATATAATTTGTCTTTACATCTCTTGCCTGCTGCATATTTTCACCATCTTTAAAAAACAGGTTGTCCGACAAATTGGATACGCCAGGATAATAAAGTGATGCGCCCACGTTTGCAATTCCCGCTTTTTTTAATAGTTCATTCTTAAAAGACGTATACATGTTTTTTGCTTTACCGCTTCGCAATGGAACAATAACCTGTTGATCTTTATCGAAACCCAGATCGGCTGAGCGCAGGTATTGCATCTGATTGGAAATAATTACGGATGCCACGATCAGCACAATAGCAACTACAAATTGAAAAACCACCAGGACCTTTCTTAACGAAACAGCAGCCAGGGAGTTTGAAAACTTGCCTTTTAAAACTTTTGAGGGATTAAAAGAAGATAAATAAAATGCCGGATAACTTCCTGCGATCAGACCGGTGATTATTGACAATACAATGAATGTAACAATAAGAAGCAGATTATTTGAAAACGAAAATGAGAGATGCTTGCCGGAAATCATATTAAATGAAGGCAATAACAATATGGTGAATACGAATGCAAGCAATAGTGCGAACAGGCTCATCAGAACAGCTTCACCAAGAAATTGTGTTATCAATAAGCCTTTTTCTGCACCCAATACTTTTCTTATACCTACTTCTGAAGAACGTTTTGCTGATTGTGCCGTGGCAAGATTCATAAAGTTGATGCAGGCGATCAGCAGGGTAAATACAGCTATAGAAGCGAGTATGTATAAATAGGCCACACTGCCACCATTTGTAACGTTGTTTTTTACATCTTCATCCAGATGAATTTTTTTCAGGGGCACTAAAAACTGCTTTTTGTCGAATCCGAAAGCCTTCAATTTCTTGCCTGCATACTGCTGAATAAATTGCGGAAACTTCGCTTCCAATTTTTTTACATCAGTTCCGCTTTTTAGTTGCAGATAAGTATAATATAAATTGTTGGTTGCCAGATCATCGCCTTGTCGTTTAATAAAGTCTGCAACACTGCCACCCATCATACTCATAAAAAACCGGCCATCGATATGCGAAGGTTTATTGATGGGTTTGAAAACACCGGTGACTAAAAAATCATGGTCACCATTTGTACTGCTGCTGATATGTAGTACCTTATTGAGTGCAGGCTGATTTCCAAATATTTTCTTCGCTATTTCATCATTTAATACAATGGTATTCGGATTATTCAATGCTTTTTCAGGGTTGCCTTCAACAAAATGATAAGTAAACATCTGAAAGAAAGTGGAGTCTGCTAAATAGCCTTTCGTTTCGTAGAAAGATTTTATTTCGCCGCTTTTATCATTATACTGTAAAAGCGTTTTGTCTTCGGAGAATAGTGGAGCAAGCCTTGTGGTTAAATTTATTTCCGGAAAAACATGTTTCATTGTTTCACCCATGGCGGCTGGCGTATTGGGCAATTTCGAAAAGTTTCCAATATTGACAAACTCGGTTCCCAGCTGGTAAATATTGTCACCATTTTTTTGATAAGCATCGTAACTGGTCTCATTTAAAATGTACAATGTTATCAGCATGCAACAGGTTAATCCCACTGACAGGCCAATAACATTAATAAGCGAAAACATTTTATTTTTCACCACATTCCGCCATGCGGTTTTTAAATAAGATTTAATCATATACTGGTGACTGTCAACAGTTATGCCAACTGCAAAACGCCTTGTAGATTATGCATTTAAAGAATAGTCTTTTGAAATAGTGTCCGGATTTGAACAGTTTTTATTTCGAAAGCGTGCATATGTAAAGAATGCACAACACGAATAATGCTGGCTGGAACCAGCATAAAAATAGAAAAGCCATGAACTTATTTTGGATTTTACTAACTTAACTGACCAATATTATCACCATGGCATACAACGAAAAACTGGCGGCACTTACACGTGAGATCATCAGCAAAACCCACAAAATAACCGAGGAGAAGAAGATGTTCGGTGGCCTCTGCTTTATGGTCAATAACAAAATGTGCGTCGGTGTGGAGCAGGAGCGGATGATGGTCCGCCTCGACCCGGCTAAGTATGACGAAGTGATGGAGATGGAGGGATGCCATCCAATGAATTTCACGGGCAAACCGATGAAGGGTTATGTCTTTGTTGATGCAACCGCTCTCACGACTCAGAAGAAATTGACGCACTGGATTCAATTGGCACTGGATTATAATGCTGTTGCCAGGGCTTCTAAAAAGAAGAAATAACACTGGCTAAACCATTCCAAATGCTGCTTTGCCACATAGCAAACCATTCGCCCCCACTACTTCAAATCCTAAAAACCAAATGACTATCCCGATGATAATTCCTGCCACAGCCCCGTTTTTGGAGGCATGAAACAATGCGGCATTAGATCGTAAATTTTTAAAAAGTAACCAACTGCCTTTGATACAGCAAAATGCCATCAAAGTTTCCAACACTATAATTAAAATATATCCCGCATGAAAAAGAAAAGTACTGTGGATACTTCTGTAATGAATATGACTCTGAGGAAAGGTCGTATCCATTTTCAAAACATGCTCGGCTATTAAGAAATTAGTCCAATAATCTGTCACATTACCAAAAACAATCAGCAAAGACATTAGGGCGATGGAAGCCACAGATAATGTTTTTGCAACCCGAAGAAGAAACTGAAGAGAATACATATTCCAAAAATATTAGAGAAGTAAATAGTCAATAACTTCAATATCTAAGTATCAATAACATGACTTACATAATCATTAAAGATAGCAGCGAATATCAATTAATGTTGGATGTAAATAAAGCACTTGCGAAGGCTTCAAATTAGCGGGTGGGCCGCCGTTGCATACATTGTAGAATCAAAAGCATTATTCTTTGCACAGGCATTATATAAGTAAGAGAAATTGTTAGGCGCCAGGTACCGATGAGAAAATAATCAAAGACCCTAATGGGAAACCGCTTTAAGGCCGACGATGGAGCAAATCAACGTAACAATAAAAAACAAGCGCCAAAAACTAGCAGGGTCTTTGAATACAAAAATGCCAATAAGTACCGTTCCGACAGCCCCAATTCCTGTCCATACAGCGTAAGCCGTACCGATGGGCAGGGTTTGAGTTGCTTTAATCAGCAGAGCCATACTAATGATCAGTGTAATAAGAAAACAGCCATACCAAAAATATAGCTTGTTTCCGGCAGACAGTTTGGCCTGCCCCAAACAATAAGCAAATGCCACTTCAAAAAGTCCTGCAACGATTAATATAAGCCAGTTCATTTGACGTTTTTTATATATGCAAAATTCCGGATAAATTGATACAATCCTTCTTTTCCAATATTTTGTGACATGCCCGGTCTTTCAGAATATATTCCGGCCGGATGAAATGTTTTTTAAGCGTTATTTTTTTTTCTATCGTTTAGCTTTTCAAAATGCCAGGAAATCGAAAGCCTTTCTTTGTAGCCATTTGGCAGTCAGATAATGTTCGATTTTGATACACAGGTTATGGACGATGTTCGGTAATACACTCCTGATTGGGATCCGGTACCGATGTAACGGTCAGGAACACACGGTATCGAGCCCGTTGTCATTACTCTTACAACGAAGACAAACATTAAGATTCAGAAATAAGAATTTGCCAAATACAATCGTGTCACCTCCAACATCAGGTGGTAAACACCAAATCATTGATCCGAATATATTTGCCACACTCATACAATATTAAATATCACAGTATACTTGGGTAAATCAATGTGTACCTTTCTCTGAATGTATTAGTAAATTTATGTAATGGCAGAAGACGAAATAAGAAAACACGGTAAAGCGGTTTATAGAACCCTGAGCGACCGCAGCAAAAACTGGCGGAATAAACTAACGGATATTCTGGTTGAGATACTTATTATTGTTTTTGCAGTGAGCATTTCAATATGGTTCCATAACTGGAGCGATGAACGCAAGGACCAGAAAATGGAAAATGAATTCCTGAAAGGTCTCAGGAATGATCTTCAGTCAGATCTCAAAGAAATGACGGGAGATACAGCGGCCTATCATGTAATCCTGTATGGAATGTTGTACTTCCGCAGGGTCGGAGCAGGGCAGGCGCTTAGTCAGGACAGCCTGAAAAACTATAGCTGGATATTTTTTGCCAGTATTCGAAAACAGTCACGTACAAACCGGTTTGAAGCACTGAAAAGCAGTGGTAAACTTGACATTATTGAGAATAAGGAACTACTGGCAAATATTATCAGCCTGTACCAGGAAATTAATCCCACCATTGCCGAGAGCGACAGGCAGTTTACAAGTTACAATAACAATAAAATCGGTACTTTGATTGACAGTTATGCAAAGCTGGATAGCGCTAACAATATCACCAACTGGCTTCAGATATTCCGCAGTTCGCCATTCCGGATGGCTTTGTTTCGTGATAATACAATCAGGGAAATCATCAGATCTTATGAATCCGGTATTAATAAATGCAATGAAATAATTAAGCAGATTGATTTCCGAATAAAGGAATAGAGCAGCTGAGGTACATTCCAAATTTCAGCGCGTAATCGCATCAAAACTTTCGTTCCCCTGATGATTTGTTCAGTGCCTGGAATTTTTGTATATTTCTATATGACCCCGTTATTTTTTTCACGCCTGATAAAATGGATCACGAAAATCTCCTGCATGATCTTTATTCTTGCAGCATGCAGCAAGAATAGCACAATGCCTCAGATAAGAATTATTAATTTCAGTCCGCCCAGTGGCACGCAAGGCAACTCGGTTACGATTACAGGCAGTGGATTTGGTACAACGGCGAACGCTGCAACAGTCTACTTCAATGGCATCGCCGCCAAACCCGATTCACTTCAGGACACGGTCATTTTCGTGAAAGTACCTGCCGGAGCAACCACGGGGAAAATATCTCTGAGTATTAATGGTCAGAATACAACCAGCACGAATGATTTCATTATTCTCCCGGGCACCTGGATCCGAAAGGCCGATCTTCCGATTTTAAGCGGCCGGGGTATTGGCGTTGGTTTTTCTATCGCGGGCAAAGGGTATTTCGGATTTGGATATGACGGAGGCACATATAATAATGATCTCTATCAGTATGATTCGGCGACTAATGCGTGGGCCCAGGTGGCATCTTCACCAGGCCCGATTCTCGAATCACCGGTCTGTATGGTGATTGGAAATATGGCTTATATCGGAATAGGAAAAACACTCAGTACAACCAGTTCGGGAAGTTCGGGCCAGATCTGGCAATACGATCCGCAGAATAATAACTGGACTCGCAAAGCCGATCTTCCGGATACATTGCAGGAGGGGGCATTCGGCGTGGGCATCGGGAGCGTGGGGTACGCAGGGCTGAGCGTGGGTACATTGGGTACGAAGGCCTGGTGGCAATACACTCCGGCCAGCGATGCATGGACGCGCAAAGCAGATTACCCCGGACTCGCAATGCAGTGGGGGACAGGGTTCGCAGTGAACGGAAAAATCTACTCCGGCCTTGGAAATGTTTCGGGACCGGGTGGGAACAACCAGTGGTGGCAATACGATACGGCAACAGATACCTGGACAGCTAAGAATTCTTTTCCTGGAAACGTTCCCAATTTCGGCGCTGCCTTCACCTTGTCCGGCAAAGGCTATGTTGCCGGCGGATACGAGTGCTGGCAATATGACGACGTTGATGATACATGGACTCAAATGGCATTTTTCGACGATCGGGTAGCGGGTTCTGCTTTCGTAATAGGCAACAAAGCATTTTACGCCGCCGGCCGCCATGAACCTCCCCCAAACAATTTCCTGCAGGAAGACCTCTGGGAATTTGATCCTACAAAATAGTAACTACTTCAAGAAAATATCAAAACCTGGTTGTAAATCCTTCCATTTCTTTTGTGATAGGATGGGACAATTGGCAAACTGTACAATATGAAGGGATAGCAAAAATTCCGACGGAGAATGAACTTGCCGGGTTGCTTGAATATTATTTTAAAGTATTTCCGGATGGAATACAGAGAAAAGAAAATTGGAAAGATATTGCATATTTTTATGTCGAGCCCAAATGGATACGTTATTCTGATTTTAATTCTCCGCAAAAGATAGAAGAGAAAAGGTTTTAGCGAAACCTGACAAATAAACTTCCACTCTCTCCTGGTATGAAGGGTTATGTCTTCGTGGATGCCGACGCCCTCACAACACAGAAGAAATTTGGCTACAGGACTGGGTTGCACCCATTAAAGTTTGGCCAGAAATCGCGCATTATAATCTTATCATTAAAGTGCAACGGTCATGCAGTAAATTGATAGTTCAATTGATACTTGTTTCTCTTTTGTTTTTGAAAACTTCCCAACTTCCACCGTCTTCTGATCTCAACACCAATTCCCTGTTGCTAAACTGTAAAGTAATGTAGTAGGATGTTTCTCCTTCTTCAGAAATCTCAAAAAGATCAGTGATCCAATACCGGGAATATTTCTTATTCAGTTCGGCAAACAGGTGGATCGGCAACTCTTTTGATAGAATATTTCTTGTCACAGCAATCAGATTGCCATTCGTATGGAAATAAGCATCCAGGATCTGGCCGTTCATGGTAAAATGTGCTTTTACGAATTCACCATCGTTTTCCCATTGGATGTCCTCGGCATTAACAAATTCTTTGCTAAATGACTCTTTAACACTTTCACTAATGTCATGAATGTTGAAGGCAAAACAGTAGCTGCAGATAAAGCTAAGCACTATCACTCCGAATACGATTCTCTTTTTCATGTGAAAAAATTATTAAGTTTATTTTTATAACCTGCCGCCTTGCACAGTGGTATGAACATTGTAATAAGGTCGGCGAAAACTGTAATGCAAAATTGAAGATGATTTCAATACCAGTCAAACTGATATATTTTATCTTAATATAGACAACATCTATAAAATGAATATTCAACAACTTGAATACATTGTAGCGGTAGATATCCATCGGCATTTCGCCAAAGCCTCAGAAAAGAGTTTTGTTTCTCAACCCACCCTCAGTATGATGATACAAAAATTAGAAGAGGAACTATCGGTCAAAATATTTAACCGGAGCAGGCAACCGGTGATTCCAACAAAAGAAGGAGTGGAAATTATCCGACGGGCAAAACTAGTCCTTGCTGAAGTAAAAGGGCTAAAAAATTATGCAATCGATTTAAAGCAGGAAATGGGTGGCGAACTTCGTATTGGCATTATCCCTACGCTTGCTCCATATCTGTTACCACTCTTTTTGAAATCCTTTAGGGAAAAAACTCCTGCATTAAAACTTTATATCAAAGAAATTTTAACCGATGAAATTATAAACGGTTTGAAAACAGGTGAACTGGATATGGGGTTACTTGCAACACCCTTACAGGAAACAGGGCTTATTGAACACAAGCTTTTCCATGAAGAATTTTTTGTATATGCTTCAAATGGTTTTTGTAAATCAGGCAATAAATTACTGGTTCCCGAAGAAATAGACTTGAGCGTTCTATGGCTTATGGAAGAAGGTCATTGTCTGAGAAACCAGGTTTTCAAATTATGTGAATTAAAAAAACAGATGACAAAAGGTGAAAACTTTCATTATGAAGCAGGCAGTATTGAAACGCTGATCAATCTTGTAGATAGCCATCATGGCATGACAATCATACCTGAATTAGCTACATTTAGATTAAGTTCATCTCAAAGGAAAAATATTTGCCGGTTTGCAGAACCGAAACCAGTGCGGGAAATTAGTTTGGTTACTTCAAAAGACTTCCCAAGAAAAAAGATTATTAAACAATTAAAGGACGAAATAATATCCAATGTCCCAATAATAGTAAATGATCAGGATAAGACAATATTGGGAATAGAACCTTTTACGGACACATCCCCCATTTTGAACTAATTTCAGATGGGGTGGCTTTTTCCCTTCACTTTCATACGAAGATGAGCGGGCATGATACCGGCGAAGACCTGATTACGGTTTGCGTATTACGGGGTTAGCCGATTGCAGGAATAAATACTTATTTGTCAACGCAGAACGTCTAAACTTCTAATATGAGTCAGCTTGCATTTTAAATTGGGCGTTGCATCGACCATTCGGGAATATACCGGGTTCAGGGTGTCAAAAATGCATTTCCATTTTTAGCATCACCATTAGTTACCTGGCTCCTGATGGCCATTGGATTCCTTGTTTTCCAGTTTCGGAAGTCCTTTCATGCAGGAAGATAAATTGAAATTCAGGTTGCTGACATGGGTCATATTTACAGAGCAATCTTCCCGGTTGATCTTCGCGATTATACATCAAAATGCGGTTTGCCGTGAACAATAAAGTTGAATAACCATTCTTTTATAACCAGATTCCAGCCTTCTGAACACATGGCATAACTTTCCTTTTCAGGTACCAGGCCTTCGTGGGTGAAGTAAAGAATGGAAGAATACCCTGTGGGGGCTATCTCAAAAATCATTCTTGTATTTGTCCATTCATCCTGCGTTTTCAGCCATTCGAGTTTACTTTCTTCGACCCGCCAGACTATTTTCTTATTGGGAACAACCTCTGTTATTTTCTGTTTTGAATAATGTGCACCCGGGTGATGAATGGTAAACGCATCATTCAAACTCATACTGCTCCCGGAATAGTCTCGGCCGCCCCACCACTTTGGAACCTCCCGCGTAAGGCACAGGAAAACTTCTTCAGGGAATTTGGGTATTTCAATCGTAACATGATAGCTTTTGTCAGTCATGTCCTCGGGTATCAGGCTGTCATTCCAGTCCCTGATAACAAATGACTTTACGAGACCTTCCAATATGAATGGATCCTCCATTACAAATTGTTCGGCCGCCGTCCTGCTTCTGAAGATAGCCATATTTCCCATGTCAGCGAACGGCCCGATACCAATCACCTCATGCCTGGCGATATATTTATCTACAATGGTTTTGTGCCTGGGATATACCTTCATAATGTCTTCCATGGCGGCCCCTGATGATTCGCCTATAACTACTGCTTTCATAAAAAATAAGTAACTTTATTGTTACCCAAATATATAAGTAACTTTTTAGTTACGCAATTATTTTTACTGAATTTGTTATAACAAACCAGCAGTGCCGGCATGCCGACGATGATCTGAATGAATGTGGAAATGCCTTGCTCAAGGAAGAAAAAATGCGGGTAGTGCTGCAGGTTTTCAAACTCAACACAAAGGAAAGAAAATATTGAAACAGATCTCCAACTGAGCGTATTCGCTCAGAACAGTCTCTCGTTCGGTGGCTTGATGCCTACCAGGCGGATATAGATCGTGGTCTGACCGCGGTGATGGGTCTGATGCTCGAATGCCTTGAGCAGCCAGGCATAGCGGGTGTCTGTGATATTGCGCATGCCCGTAATCTCACCATATTTGTCTGGATCCAGTCCTTGTATATACTGAAGAGCAATGTCGTAGCTTTTACTCACATAATATACCACGGAATCCTTGCCCTGCGCAGTGGAGCTATTTTCGAGCCAGCCATCGGGCCAATCGATTTTTTCACCGTCATGCCAGTTGTACTTTTGGCCGGGCACCCAGTCAATCTTTTTACCAGTGGCGACCATGTTCAGGAAGACATTGTCCCAGGCGAGGTGCAGCATCTGCTGCGCGAAGCTGCGGATCGAGTCGACCGGCCTGAAGGAATATTTGTCGGCCGGCATAGTGCTGAGGTAGTCAAGTGTGTAAGCTTTCGCCCGTTGCCAGTCCTTGATGAATTGCGCCTTTATCTGATCACTAGTGATGGCCTGGGCAGATGCGCCGGAGCCCAGGCCGGTGAAAGTGGCGAGCGCGAGATAAGTGACTAATTTTTTTACAGAAGGGTGACTCATTGCAGTAGTGTTTGACATAAATGTACCCCAATTGAGGCAGATTGGGCCGCCGCATTAAGCCGGCATTTATTTTTCCCGTGGTGTAAGCTCGTCCGAAATTCGACGAAGCAGGATCAGAGAATTTGATCTAACTTAAATGGTTAGGGTATATACTTTGAACATATTTAAACAAAAAACAATTAGAGTAGATTATATGAGAAAAATATTATCCGGAGGATTGCTTGCTTTATATTTAGTGACACTGATATGGTTAGTGCTATTTAAATTAAAATTCAACATTTCATCAGTACTTAATTATGACCATAGAAGTCTTAATCTGATTCCATTTGCTGCTCCTTCAATGGTAAATGGAAAAATCAATTTCGATGAGATGATATATAATAGTCTGTTCTTTATTCCTTTTGGCCTGCTCCTGAATGTCAATTTTAAAAAAGTTGGATTTTTAGCTAAGTTGACTTTTATACTGATTTTTAGCCTTATGGCTGAATTAATTCAATTTATTTTCGCCATTGGAGCGACAGATATAACTGACGTAATTACAAATACTTTGGGAGGCTTTCTTGGACTGAAATTATATGATTTGAGCAATAAGTTTATTAATAATGAAAGATTAGACAGAATTATTATTTCTATTGGCGCAGTTCTGTTCGTAATATTTATTTCCATGCACGTTAGTCATTTCGCTTTAAGGTTAAGGAGATAATTTTGTAAGCTCCTCAATATTTCATTTATGAAAAAAATATCTCTCTTTTTTATTATTATTCCTTTTATATCTGTTCCTTGTTTTTCACAAATAAAATTCAGCGACGAAACAAAAAAATTCATTGAGTACAATGACAGCATTACGATATTTAGAAATGCCTTGCTCATTGATGGCAAAGGCAATCCTTCAAAAGCACATCAGACAGTCGTCGTCAGAAATGGAAAAATTGACTGGGTGGGTGATGACACAAAAGCAGTGATCCCAAAGGGCGCAAACTCAATTGATTTGAATGGTAAAGCTGTCATGCCGGGGTTGGTAATGCTACACGAGCATATGTATATTTCAGCAAGCAACATGACTCCACGGTATCTTAATTCAAGACAATTGCCATTTAGTTTTCCACGACTTTATTTAGCTGCAGGTGCCACTACCATCAGAACCTGCGGAAGCATCGAACCCTATTCGGACATAAGAATAAAGAAAGACATTGACCTGGGTTTATTACCGGGTCCGTCAATTGAATTAACCGCTCCATATATTGAAGGAAAGGAAGCTGTTTTCCCGCAAATGAAAGAAAACAAAACACCGCAGGAAGCTGCTGCATTTGTAAATTATTGGGCTGACCAGGGTTTTACTTCTTTTAAAGCCTACGACGGTATCGATATCCCAACTTTAAGAGCTGCCATTGATGCAGTACATAAAAGGAGGTTGAAAATTACCGCACACTTATGCGCTGTTACCTATCGTGAAGCTACCGAACTGGGCATTGATAATTTAGAGCATGGCTTTTTTGTAAGCACAGATTTTGTTACAGACAAAAAAGAAAATGAATGTCCTACCGGCATAACCAGATTACAATCACTTGCAAACCTTACTGTCCAAAGTGACAGTATAAAGCAATTTCTGCAATTTTTAATTAAAAATAAAACAGGCATCACTTCAACATTAGCTGTATTTGCAAGTTCGACTAATCTTACCAAGCCAAGGGAAGATGTTCTAAATGCTATGTCGCCTGATACACGAGACTATTACTTAAAAAATTATACGACAGCTAATATCCCTTCCAGCTTTGATAAAGCCTTGGCAAATACCACAAAAATGGAAAAAATGTTTTATGATATGGGTGGCTTACTTTCCGTAGGGACTGACCCGACAGGCAATGGCGGAACACTGGCTGGCTATGGCAATTGGCGGGCAATAGAATTATTGGTGGAGGCAGATGGCTTTACACCTTTGGAAGCAATAAAAATTGCCACTCTTAATGGAGCTGTTGCCCTTGGTTTTGACAAGACTATTGGCACGATTGATATTGGCAAGTCAGCCGACTTGTTGATTATTGACGGTGACCCCTCAAAAAATATCAGTGATATACGCAGGATATTGTATGTATTTAAACAAGGCGTGGGTTATAACTCAAAAAAAATATTTGAGTCTGTAAAAGGTAAAGTGGGATTTAACTGAGGCCTGCTAATTAGTACAGCAGCCAACGGGGCCCGCCGAAGCCTTGGCGTAGGCGGGTCAACCGCCAACCTCGGCAAAGAGTAGCTTCGATTTTTTCGACAGTGATGGAAGTATGGCAATAAAATTATCAGTTTATCAGGCTGGCAAAGATAATCAGGATAAAGGCGAGCAGCGTAAATATCGTTCGGTAAATATGAAATGAAAACCATTTGTCCCTTACATATTCCCATTTGCTGGGAATAAAATCTTTTGACCACCGCTGGATTTGTTTATTGATCGGCTGATTACCATACCTGGTTATTATTCCACCGGCTATTAAAAATAGTGATGCAATTAATAAGGGAACAAAAATAATCATGATTTGATTTTTCATGGCAGCAAAGGCCAGTGACAATAATATAGCCATCAATCCCAATAAAGGTATTTTATCATTAAATAATTTAATAGTTGCCTGATGAATTACAAGGTTGGTTGTTTCTGAACTGGTCTTATAATCAGCGCTTTGCCAAATACATATCATAATTCCGGCTAAAAGGCCTGAAAATAGAATATCAAAAAAACGAATGATGAAAATAAACATGGGTTATATGTTTTGCGGGTGACTTAGCAGGTACAAAAAACATTTCTGACAGCTTCCACTGATTTTTTCTTTCACAATGACAAAGAAAGCATCTTCCCGGTAAAAAGAATAGGACCGTATATTTAGTATGCTGTCATTAATGATACTAAAATCAATTACGGAACTCACGTAACTTCTGGGCTGGTAGTCTTCTTCGTAAATTTCCTTTACGCCCCATGAAAATATTATTCGTCGAAAGCCATCCCGTATTTTTTTGCCATAGTAGTTAAATCCAATCGTACTGCTGATAAATTCGTTATTTGCTGAACTTCCAAATACATACATTTCATCCCACTCAAAGGGTGTTAAATCATTGATAGAGATTGTACATGCACCAGCCCGATTAAATTTTTCATAATGATCAATGATTCTTTGTCGCAGGTTTTTTCTGCATCCTATAGTTAAAATAATAATCATTACAAGTCCGGCACAAATACAAAACCGGGAAGCCATTTGATTTTTATTTATGGACTTTTATCTATTCAAAAAGGTACCATCAAACGCAGACTGACGTTCCTCCCAAGGTCATCCATATAATATCGGAATCTGTTTAGATAATCCCGATAGGAGACATTAGTGAGATTAGTTACCGTCAGGTTTATGTCTATATATTTTTTATAAAATGGGATGGAGAAACCCGCTTCCATTCCCCAGAGATCGTAGCCTGGCGGAGGAGCCACGTAATCACTATTTGGGGGTACACGGGTTTGTCCCGATACCGCCAGATTACCAACGCCAATAAAGAAGCTTCTCCATTTTCCGGTTGAATCCCAATGATACCGGATAGAATTATCATAACGATCGGTCGGTATATATACCAGCCATTCATTAGTTGTCTCATTTCTGGCGCGGACGATAGAGGTTTTTGAAACAAGCCGGAAATGTTTGGTTATATCATAAGTAATATTCAGGTCCAAACCTTCGAACAATGCGTTAACCTGCGTATAGGTGTATGCAGGGAAAGCGCCCTGAATGGTTTGTACCGGCAAACTATCGGGTTTTAAATAGATGTAGTGATGAAAATAATTGACATAAAATCCCGCTTCAAATGAAATCTTTTCTCCGCCAAATATGAACGACAGGTTATTGTTATATGCTTTTTCCAATGTCAGTGACGAATCACCAATCTCAAATGAAGCCGCGCTCTGGTGAATACCGTTAGCAAAAAGTTCTATCACCTGTGGCGGACGCCAGGCTGTCCCGAAATTATACATGGTTGAAAAATGGTCACTGAATTTATATTCAGCTCCCAGATTAACGGTCGCATTCTGCCAGTTGTATATCGGCTTGATCTCAATGGTAGGATTAGTGGGATCCAGGGCATATGCCTGCAACCACCGGTAATCATACCTGAGTCCTCCTTCAAAAATCCATTTTCTTAATTGGAGCTTCTCTATCGCATAAATGCCCCCACCGTAGTCCAGGAAATTCGGAATGAGTTGCTGGTAGCTGGTTCCCTGTTCAATATTACTGTGCGTAATAAAATTAAATCCAATACTTCCTACAATTTTGTTTTTAATTGTGGGATGCTCCCAGGCAAGGTCAACGGTTTGAGTATTCAGCTGGAAATTCAAATCGGGTATATTATTTGCATTCAGTGAATCATTAAAAGATACATCTGCATCATATTCTTTTCTTACATCACGCTGATAGGCATAGGTTCCTTCAATCCTGCCCATGTTTTTTGATAGGTCAATATATCCGCTGGTTTTAAATAACTGATGGTTGATCGTTTGATATGGCCTTACGATGTTATAAGTAAAACCTGCCGTATCAATCGGCTGACTTCTTGCGAAAGCTGCATACAGATCTTCTGTCGATCCCACTACGGAAGCTGTTGCGATGCCGATCCTGGTATTGAACATACTATAGTATAACTGCAGGCCGTAATGTGCTTTATTATACTGGATGGTAGCTGAATAATCATCTTCATCAAATCCCGTATTCCCCAAATAATAATCTGCAGCCTGCGCATTGCCTGCTTTTCTTAAAGTACCCTGCAGACGCCAGCTCAAACCTTCCAGCTTATCACCAAATGCCTGCTCAATCAAAGCCGAACCGACTCCAACACGTCCGTTGGTCATGGCTACCAGATTAACATTGCCGTCAACGCCGGGAGTTCTGGGCATATCTGCCGGATCCACGAGCACCACTCCACCAATGGCATCGGAACCATACCGTATACTTGCCGGCCCTTTGATTACTGAAAATTTGGTAGCAATAAATGGATCGATTTCGGGTGCATGATCATTTCCCCAGGTCTGTCCTTCCTGCCTGACTCCATTATTCACGATTAATATCCGGTTACTATAAACGCCATGGATAACCGGTTTGGAAATATTCGGTCCGCTCTGAAGACTGTTTACACCGGCGATACTTTTTAAAGACTCACCAAGAGACAGACCCCGGGTTTCTGCCATCGCCAGCCCACCCACGGTATCTTTTACTTCAACTGTTAATTCATTTTTCTTCAGAATTCTAGAAGTAATGGTTACATCAGTCAAAAGTTGTGTTTGATTAATCAGGACAAAGCCAAATGCTGTATTGTCCTTAATCGCAAGCGTGGTATCTATTGATTTGTATCCCACATAGCTGATCTGGATTTCGAACCTGCCTGGACAAAGGTTTCGAACGATGAAATCGCCGTTGCTCTCCACATGAATCTGACTATTGATTTGTCTGATATAAACAGATGCAGAACTCAGGTCCAGATTGGAAGAGTCGCTTAGCGCAATACTGCCCTTGACAACCAGCGAACAGGACAATTTTTGTGAATAGGATACCGTATAACTGACAAGACCAAACAAAATTAGGAACCCGTGTTTTTTTATATTCATAATAGAAGCATGATAAGACCGTCAAGATTTCCTTTGACGGTCTTTTAATGAATATTTATTTACTGGAAAACAGATAAGCAATTCCAAGAGATGCATTGAATGAAGCGAGGGGTCGATGATACTCAGTTACCTCTCGCCCTGCATTATTGACCCTGGACGAATTGTCGATCGTGAAATCCGGGTTTGTATAAAAATAATCTCCGTTAAGATCTATTGCGAAATTTTTGTTAATTACATATCGTAAACCTGCGCCCAAATCAAAAGCGAAACTGGTTTTCGATGAAGAATACTGAACTACAGGAGTATCGAAAACCCCTCCATCTTCAATAGTCACTGTGATCTGGGGTGTTGATGCATTGGATATACCAATCAATCCCCTGGCAGTCAGGGATAGTTTTTTTGCAATCTGTAATTGATAATACAGTCCCGGCATAATACTCCATAATTTATAATCAGTATGAGTCAACCTGGTAGTATCCACATCAAATGATTGTTCATATCCGTAGGAAAGTGAATCCATGCCGTGGAGATTGTACGAACCATATTTAAACATTCCGCCAATGGCAAAATGTTTGGAAAAAAACCAGGCACCATCAATTGCGAAAAAACCGCCTGTATTTGCGTAACCGCTCTCGTCTCCGACTGTTCCTTCCAGGCTGGTGAGTGAAGTAGCAGTGGATGCTTTCCCCCAATTACCAATCGGAAATGAAGCACCCCCACTTACACCGATGAAACTGTTTCCTTTCTCCTGACCCCGACAGATAATAACCGGAGAAAAAGCAACTATAAGCAGTAATATTTTTATTGATTTCATAAAAATTCATTTAGTTAACTAAATTCCACTTGGGATTATTGAATGTTAACCGCGTATGTCACATCGAGATCGGTTGATCCTGGGTCATAGGTTCCATTCTTTGCATTTGGCTGATGTCGCAAAACCACTCTTAGAATTCCTGAACTTGCAGCACCAGTTACAAATTGATCCGTAAGACCAATCTGCAATGGGGGGCTATTCGTATCCTGATCTGTTCTGTTGACAGTCAGATTTAATGCAGTTCCGGGTGGGCTTAATATTTCATTTACAGAAACACCTCCAGCTGTTGTATCAGAAGCCGGCAAACCGGTATTCCAGTCTGACATGGGTATATTTGGCGCCGTACTGCTGATTATTACATTTGAAGATGCAATGGGAGAGACCTGGAAAAAGAAAAGATGATAATTTTCTCGTTGTTTGATTTCAATACTTACAGTGTCCCAGGGTGATTTCGTTTCATCGAAAATATAAACCTGCCCATTATATGTTGTGTTGGCTTTCAGATTTAATTTGGCCAGGTTGACGTAAGTTGAGTCAGGCTGGTAAGTGCCGGAGGTTGGACTTATTTGTGTCCAGATGGCAGTCTGAATATCTGCCGGATTAGTGGAATTCTGAAGGTAAAGTTCTACCGTCGTTAAAAACTCATTACCTGGAAGTGCAGGTGTAACGGTCTCTGGCGATTTGCTGCAGCCTCCAAGACCCAGCATGAATAAGTAAGAAATAACCAAATATCCTCGCGGTACAGAAAATAACTTTTGCATATAAAAATATTATTTATTGAAAACAATGATTCAATTCCGACAGGCGCCGGCTAATTCAGTATTGAAGCTGAATGTATCAGCCTTACTTATAAAAAGTCGCAGGTAGGTGGGGGGCCGCGGAGACTATAATATATATTATCTACTGAGGAATATAAAACCCGAGGGGGGCTATTATAATTGAAAAAATATTTAACCGGAGTGCTGACGACGATAGATGCCGTAGAACCAGCAAACGGGATCATCGCATCTTCAATACATGAGCATCTAACCTGCTGTAGATGCATTACAGGGTTTTTTGGATCATTCGTTAATTCAAGGGTTTTTTCATGAAACCAGGCATGCATGAATAACCCGAGTCCCAGCTTTTGGGTAAAC
The DNA here is from genome assembly GCA_963730425.1 of uncultured Bacteroidota bacterium. Classification (GTDB taxonomy): domain Bacteria; phylum Bacteroidota; class Bacteroidia; order Chitinophagales; family Chitinophagaceae; genus Puia. The sequence goes on from CAVSRV010000001.1 coordinate 639,420, forward strand.
GCTACGATCAGCAGAACGGCTGTGATCTTTTTTTTGAGCCTTTTCATGGCGTTTATATTTACATAACCGCGTTCAGGAAATCAAGAAAGATGTCATTGCTCAAATACTTCCGGATGCCTGTAAAAATCCAGGCGCATAGCACGAGGATTCATCATACATCACAAACAGGAATCAGGAAAGAATAATGGGGGGAGCCCTGCCCTTGCTGGGAAAGGAAACCTGAGGGAGAGATTGTGTCAGAGGACTTGTAAAAACTATATTTTCTGATAACCGGAAAAAGAGAGGAACATCGGAATGAGCCTTATCTGCATTTTTCATCAGGTTAAAATCACAGATCGGACAATGCTTATCCTGTGTAACCTGGTGGAGAGAAAAATGGGAATTACCAGTAAAATAGCTAATGGAGGAACGTGAAGCGGAATTATCAAAATCGTGATGGGAATGGAATAATTTAACTCCATTAATAAACATCATCAGGGCCATAAACAGCAGTGCTGATGGCTCCTTGATTGATATTTTCCGGAAATACTTCACGATACGAATATAGGATTTTAATTGAAATGTTCAGTTGGCTGAATTGAATGGGTAAACAAAGTCACACGGGCCGGTTTATTTCACTCTGGTAAAACCATCTGCACTCCAGGCTTCACTGCCAACACCATGATGCGTAAAAAAAAGTCCATCCGGATCATAAGTGTTTTTTACAGCGAGTAATTTTTTATAGTTGGAACCCCAAAAACTTTCCTGCCAGTTTTCTTCGAAATAGTCCGTCTCATTCAGATAGGATCCTTTTACAGGAATCATTTTTTTAAAATGATCCATAGCAGCACGCATTTTGCCGGCTGCTTTTCCCGCTTCGGTTAAATTGGGTTCATGTCCGGCTACGCCCGCCATGGCAGGTCCTACCGCATCTGCAAGAATAAGCAGAGTAAATGCATCGAGTACAGAGGGATTGATGGATGTATTGGCGGCCGCTTCTTTTTCTTCGGGCCTTGTTCCGGCCAGACCCTTGTTGAAATGAAAAGAGAACGACCATAACCGGCTCGTTTCAAAAATAGCATTTGTCAGTCGGGGAATATTTTCATCTTTCAGCAAATCCTGCCCGAGCCATCCTGAATGATACCCAAGGATGAACTGCCCGGATTGTTCACCATCTCCTTTCCAGTAAATATTTTCTTCCGGCGCTCCCGGCTGATCGTCCGTGCCAATAACGCTACTGGCGAATTTTCGCAGAATAGCCGGATCCCACATATGTCTGGAAGATATGGTCACCAGATTGAAAGGTTCTTCCCAACTATAAGCGGATGCATTTTCTTTCGTCCAGTTTATAAAGTCCTGCCAGGCAGCCCCTGCCTGATCTTTCGTGAGACCGTGAAATAACATACTGACAGAAATGGACCGGTCTGAATGAAAACTAATCTGTTCGCCCCAGGCAGGATTGAAAAGTTTATCACGGTACTGGAGCATTATTTTTTCGATCAGCTTCTTATATGCATCGTCGCTGTTTGCTTTTATCCGTCCGTTTGCTGCGCCAAAAAATTCAGGCAGCTCACGAGTCCTGAGAACGAATTTGGTCACTACGCCGAAACTGCCGCCACCACCGCCTTTTAAGGCCCAGAACAAATCAGGATGACTGCATGCATTGACGATCTGAACTGTTCCGTCGGCCAGCACAACTTCGGCTTGAAGAAGCGCTGCAGCAGCAAGGCCATAATATTTGGAAAAGCTGCCGAAGCCACCACCCTGGATCAAACCGCCCACCCCGACCGTCAGACATCCGCCGCCCTGAACGTATCTTCCGTTTTTTGTCATCACTTCATTATAAGCGTGCCCCCATATCACGCCGGCTTCAACAGCCACCGCGGGTTGAGCTGCCATCGTGGCTTCACAACCAATGGGAATGAATTGTTCCTGTAACTGGATGGCATCCATATGTTTTGTCCATATCAGCAGGGAATCCGGCGCGCAGGAATTTCCAAGATAACTGTGTCCGCCTCCTTTTACAACAAGCCGCAAACGATTTTCCCTTGCGAAATTCACGGCGGCAACTACGTCGCTGGTAGTTTTGGCCGCCACAGCATATACGCTGGGTTGAGATTGCCAGGCATCAAACCATCCGAGGTTTTGTGTAAGCGCGGGTTCTCCATTTATAAAAAAGGGATTCCGGATATTTTTGAACAGTGTCGCATTATCTCCTGCGAATGGATTTTTTAATCGGATCAGATTTCCATTGACGGCTTTTTTCAGTTTATCCCACGCATCTTCCGGAGGCCATCCTGCATCTCCGGGCCTCACACGTTTAAACGGAATACCAGCGTTCATCTCCGCCGAACTGAAAAACGAAGAGGGTTTGCGGAGAACAGCTGCGAGTAGGAAGAAAGATCTGACAAATTTTTTTCTGCTGATACCCATGTGAGAAAATTCAAATTTCTTGGCTCAATAAAGCTATTAAAAAAAGAGCGATCCTGACGGTGCCGCCGCAGTTAAATTAGATAACAATTTCCTTTTCCAACCAGTAGGGAAAATATATACTAAAAGTACTGCCCTTGCCATAGTCAGACTTCACGGCGATACTCAATCCATGATATTGTGCTATACTTCTGGCGATGGACAGACCCAACCCGTAGCCTTCACTTCCGGTTTTGTCTGCTTTTTTAAACCGGTCGAATATAGATTCCAGCTCGTGGGAGCGAATACCATTCCCCGAATCCTTTATATGGATAATATAGGATTCCCCTGTAATAATCTGATCTGAAATTTCAATTTCTCCTTCATCACGATTATATCTGATGGCATTATTTATCAGGTTATATATGAGCTGAAAAATCAGGTCCCTGTTGACGCTGGGGATTTCTATGGAATGGGAAAGCGATTGTATGATACGGATTTTTCGTACTTCAATACGATCCTTTAGTTCGTGCACGACTTCGTCCAGCAATACATAAGGTTTTATCTGATCAGTCTTTACATACTGGTCATTTTCAATGCGCGATATCAATAAAAGTGACCTTACTATTTTCTTCAACCGGTTCAGGATAGTCATCATGCTGACGACTTTTTCGCGAAAATCTTCATTAAGATCCTGATCCATCATCACATTCTCCATTTTATTCTGAAGAATGCTGATCGGCGTCATCAGTTCATGTGAAGCATTGGATGTAAATTCCCTCTCCTTTTCAAAAGTATCTTTAATCTTGGAAGCAAGATCGGTCAGTGACTGGTCAAGGTATTTAAAATCAGTAGTGGATGTCTTTACCGGAGAAATAGTTTCTTTAAAGGGGAACTTCCTGTTCAGCAGTTTTGAAGTTATAATTAAATGTAAGGGCCGAAGTAAAAGTCTGGTAAAAAACAGATCAAGAATTAATGTCAAAATAATTAATCCGATCAGCGTGTATGATGCTAGTTTTTGCAATGGGCGGTCATACTGATCAATAGCTGAAACTGTCTTGCCTATTTCCAGCAGGTAGTTTTTATTTTTGTATTCAAAGGAATAATCCAGCAACCTGTAGTTTAGCGTATCGTTTTCGACTATTCGTTTATCGTTATATATAGAATCAACCGGATGGTGACCATTAGTGGATTCCAGTGCAATAAATTCTTCTTTTAACATAGTATAACTTCCATAACTCGAGTCGCCTTCAAAATAATATTCAATGCCTCTTTTCCTGATATTATCCAATACTTTCCTTTTTTGTTCCGCCAGATTGTAGTTGGTGTACTGGGAGTTAAGATCCTTTACGATACCTGGCAGGAGCCAGATAAAAATCAGAACTATGACTGTTTTTGAAACGGTTGTATAAAGGGTTATTTTACTTAGGAGCTTCACGATCAGAATTTTATTTTATAACCGGTGCCACGTACGGTCTGCAGCCAGTCTACCGGGGCATACGCCATCATTTTTTTCCTGATATTTTTTATATGCACGTCGATAAAATTAGAGTCATAGTCATCTTCTGAAAAATCTCCCCAGACATGGTCGCTGAGCTGGGAACGTGTGAGGGGCCTGTTTTTATGTAACATCATATAACTCAGCAGGTCAAATTCTCTTCGCGACAATTCAATTTCCTCCTTTTCAAAAAAGACCAGACGTTTGTTCAAATCTATGGTAAAGTCACCCAGGGCGACAATCGAATCATTCAGGCCGGATTTTCTGCGCGAAACGGCCTGCATTCTGGATTGCAATTCAAGTAATGAGAAAGGCTTCGGAAGATAATCGTCGGCTCCCAGATCCAGGCCTTTTATCCTGTCTTCCAAATCTCCCCGTGCGGTAAGAATAATATAAGAAGCCTCCGGACAATTTTTTTTGGCATCCTTTAAAACTTCTAATCCGTCCTGATCGGGGAGCCCCAGATCCAGTAAAATAAAATCATATGGATGATCTGCCATCATCTGACGTGCCTGCTTTCCGGTAAAGGCCAGATCACAGAGGTAGCCGCCCTTTTTCAAAAAAAATTCCATTTCCAGCGCCATGGATTTTTCATCTTCTACAATTAATACATTCATGGTCTTCAGAATTGATAATAAAAACTTGCAGTGAAAAATGAATTGACCTGTCCCGGTCCACTGGCAGCTTTATTACTCAGAAGTGAAAGTTGATAATTTATTTCAATCATATACCCGGCCCGGCTATAGGCGAGCGGAAAATTAAAATTGTAAGACAATATATTAAATTGGGTGCTCGTGACTGTTTGGGAAATCTCAGTTGTCCCTGGGCCAGTAAGCGGAGGTAAAATAATTCCCAGCAGGCTGTCCTGAAGTTGTTTTTCAATCAGGTAGGTTTGATAAAAACGCTGAGTGCCCGCGGTAACAGCTACAGTCGGTGTAATGGTAATAATATCCTTTTCTGTGAGATGACCCAGATGAATCTCCTTGCCGGTACCGGCTGTAACAAAGAAGTCGGTGGTTTTCCCAAAGGCGTAGTCTGCGGTTAAATTGGAACTTAGAAAGTTTTCATAAGTCAGGGTAGCGCTGACATTGTCCGGATTGGATGCCTGTAGCAGGGGTGAATAGGAAGGATAGAATGTATGACTGTAACTAATTTCCGCCGAGAACCTTTTACTCATTTTAAAATTATACCCGGCTCTGAGATTCTCCGCTGACACCACATTGGCAGTATCTTTCAGGAGTCTGTATGCGAGACCCGAAAAATATATTCCGGAGTGAAAACGATAGGTGGCCGAAAGCGCAAAATAGGGAATGTTTTCTACAGCTTTCTGTCCATAGTAGTCAGCATTGTTGCAATAGGTTGCTCCCAGTGTGAGGGTTGATTTCTCTTCTACACTATCCGCTGTATTCGTTCCAAGACTGTCCGTTTGTCCTGAGCAATGCAGGCTCCATGAGCCTGCAAAGATCAGAAGAATGACTAGTTTCATAGGGGGTAATTTTTTATGGCTAATTTATTTTAATGGTTGGTTTTATAATCTTTGGTTTAATCACTTTTATTGGTTTTACAGTCTTTACAGCAGGAGAGATACTGACGGGTGCCACCTGCTTTTTTGATTTCGGTACCTCCTTAATTACAGCCGGCTGTTTATTGTCAGCTGTATTTTCAGGGGCCGGTTTAGTCTGCGGCACGGAATCGCAAATGGAACCCACAGTCTCTACTTCCTTTTTCAAAATAGATACCACGACCGGTTTGCCTTTATCAGCTAAAGATGCCTCAGAGGCAAATAAAACCGATCCGGACAATAGTATTTTGCAAAACCAATTCCCTGATATCATGATTTTAACTGAGTTTGAAGCAACAGGTTTTCAGCACTCTTACTGAAAACCTGTTGTCCCTTTATTTACTTAATTTTTATACCGGCATTCGCTTTAATCTGAGTATGCGCTTTTACCGAAACAGGCCGCGGTTTTACGGATTGTTTGATTCCGGCGGCTGATTTAACAGCTGGTTGAAGAGCCTGCATCCACACTGGTTTTTGCAGTCGTCTGAGCTTTATTCATATCCGTTCTCGCGTTATCCGGCCGTTTTTGCTATGCTCTTGTCTGCCTCATTTTTCACGCTGGCAGTAGTTTTCACGGATTCGTTTGCCTTAGTTTGCACGGTTGCCTTTCCTTCCTGGCTGACCCCGTCTGCACGGCTTTTCGCATCTGAAGAAGAGGCGCTTAGCTTTGTATTAGAAGACGCACCCTCGCTTAATTTATTGTTTCCGGAACCGGCTTTTGCACCCGAATTGGTCTTTATGGAAGCATTGGCACTGGTATTTCCTTCTGTTGCTTCCTGGCTTTTACTAATGGCCGATTTTGCCTGTCCTGAAACCTTTTTATCTGCTGAAGAAACTGTTTTTTTAGCCTTCTTATCTGCCAGAGTAACCTGATTTTCCACTGAGCCGGCAGCCTTTGATTTTACCCTTGTGCTGGCGTATGCATGAACGCTGGCATCGGTTCCATTCTTAGTTTTAGCCGCCTGTACGGTTTCTGACTGCGCTGTTTTAGATTCAGCCTGCTGGCCAAATGCCGCAGCTGACATTAACATTACTGTTGCAATTAAAAGATTCGTTTTCATAAAGAATTTTTAATGGTGATGAATCAATTACTGAAACAAACTTAGATACCCAAGATGAAGGGAAGATGAAAAAACCGGCGTGCTTTTTTATTGTGAATTTGAATATCCGTAGGGTGTCATTCAGGCAGGTGATACACCGGTAAGCTCTTTGCAGAGATTTAGAAATTTCTCCTGCAACAGCACATCATCAGCTTCTTTATTTGCAGCAATTTGTTTTTGATGGTAAAAAAAATGACCGCTCACTTTTGCCTTGTCATCGTTGCTTACGGCAAGCCATACTTGTGTCTCATATCCTTTTTTTAAATCATCCGGAGCTCCGGGGCCACCCATTTTTGTAGCAACCCAACCTGGATTAACAGCATTCGCATAAACGTCTGTCCATTTTCGTGTTATTGCTTTGCAAAGCATTAGCACATGCAACTTCGTATCAGAGTAAGTTACACCGTTCATGGTCGCTTTAAAACTTTCCGGATTGAAACGTCCTCCCGCTTGCAAGCCTGAGCTTAAATAGATTAGTCGCTGTGGTTTTTGAATCAGGCTGGTTAAAATATATGGAGCCAGTGTGTTCACGGTTAGGAGTTCCTTCGACGTTGTATGATATACACCTGCATTTTGAATTACAGCATCGAATGTCCCTAAAGCATTTACTTTCGAAGCAAGTTCAATTGTTTGAGATATATTTCCAAGGTCTCCTGTTACAACGGCTTCTGCGCCAGGCAGTTTTTCAATGGCATCTAAACCTCTTTTTTCACTTCGTGCGTGAAGTAAAACCTGATGTCCTTTGGCAATCAGTTCCCTTGCAGTCAATAGACCGAGTCCATCTGCTGAACCTGTGATAAATATTCTGGCCACCCCTTATCCTTTTGTTGTAATAATTTGAATTTCGAAAATAAGTTCAGTATCATGAAATGATTATTCCCAAATAACAACAAACTGCTTGCCCCTTTTATTGAACTCTGGTCCATACAGTAGTTTTTCCCAATGGCGATAGAACAGTATAATCCCGGATTTTTAGAACATTTTCCCCTTTTAACTTTAAAATGGATTTGTACTTTTTTCCGCTTTTATAGTCGTAAAAGGTTCCACCATCGTATACACGACCCTCGTAATCGAAGTTTGTCAGTACGGTGAGGTTTTTGAGTTCCCGTTCTCCGCAGCCTTTCGTTACTATTATTTTCGTCTTTTTTAGGCGTGATTCCATCATTCTCGAACAGGGAATTTCCCCATATCTGTTTGCCGAAGTATTGGGGACCAGCCTTATAGATTTCTATTATTAAATTATTGTCGTCCCTTTGCCAGACACCGACGATTTTTCCGGTAGGCTGTGCATTGGCCAGATAAGAAAATAAGGTAATGAGGGCAAAGACGATCGTTGTATATATAAATGCTTTTTTCTGTGTCATATAGATGTATTTAAATAATTCGATATAATTAAGCGGAGATTTATATAGTATTACAAATAAGCGGAAACAAAGTTATAGATTTATTTAAGTATTTCGATAAATGAAACTAAAAAAATTTAATTCTTTAATCCCTCAATGAACTGGATATATTCATCCATCAGTTTGTTGTTCAGGTAATAACGCACGTTTCGGCCGTCTTTATCAGATGTAACCAATTCACTTTCAAGCAATAACTTCAGGTGATGGGCAATAGAGGGCTGGGCCAGGTCGATCTTTTCATTAAGGTCCGAACAATAAAGACATCGCCTGCTTTTCTTTATTTCTTTCAGTATGGTCAGCCGGTTGGGGTCGGCCAGGGCTTTAGAAATCTTTTCTGCTTTTTTCGCATCCATATAATGAATTACAGCCCAAATATAGTATTTATTTATTGAAATACTTCAATAAATGGATATTACTAACATTCTCTTATGATTTTGAACCTTAATCAGCCTGGATCCATGTTTGAAATTGGCATATCGTTGGCAGTATGATGATAAGGATCATAGAAAAAAATATGTCGTTAAAACTATCAGCGCTCCTCCTGATACTGTTCGCCTCGGTAACAGCAAATGGCCAAAGCCAGGATAGCTATGTCTACAAACCCGAATCACAGGAATTGTATAATACCATTGTTCATATGGACAGTGTCTATTTTGACGCCTATAATTCCTGCGACATGGATAAACAAGCCGCTATTTATGCCGATAGTATAGAATTTTATCATGACGGCAGCGGCCTGGAAACTTCAAAAAAAGATCTTTTAGCCGCGATCAAAAATAATATTTGCGGCAAAGTAACGCGTGTGCTGGTAAAGGGAAGCATCGAGGTTTATCAAATACCAAATTTCGGCGCAGTTGAGATTGGTCTTCACCGGTTCATTAATCATTCTGAAAACAATCATGTATCCAGACCCGATAAATTTATCATCGTTTGGCGGCACAGGAACGGCCAATGGCAGATAACCCGCGTAATCAGTCTGCATACCGGAAATAAATAAGCGGAAGTGGATTTTTAATAACGCCCCACGGTGCCGCGCAATGATTCGAACAGTTTTTTTGAATCAAAGCCCACGCCATTTTTAAAAACAATTTCAGTATTCCTGGCAGCTGAAATATGACTTTCCGGGTCGCCGCCGATCAAAACCAGGTCCGCTTTTTTACCAACAGTAACAGTCCCTGTTTGTTTCGCGATGCCCAGGTATACCGCCGCATTCAGAGAGCAAATCCTGACCGCTTCCGGGAAACTAAAACCAGCTTCCGTTAATAGCTCCAGCATGTGTCGGTCCGCATACCCTGGAATAACCCTGCCATCATCTGTCGGATCGGTTCCTGCCATCAAATGTCCTCCCATCATCACAAATTTTTTTTCCCATGCCATTTCTTTTTTGAAGAGGCCGGTTGCATTGCTATCACGGTTTAAAGCTTCACGGTACCCTTGTTCAACCGCTTCTCTTAATTGCGGTATCAGGGCATCGCCTCCGCCGCCGGGTATTGCTTCCCGGCCGGTAAATGGTTCAAATACCGAAAGTGTCGAGGTTAATGTTACTTTTTTATCTATTAATATCTGTATTAGCCGCTCAACTGATTTGTCATTAACATCAAGCGCCAGCAAAGAACGATTTAAATTCCCCGAACATATGTTTGTTTTCTTGCTGGTATCAAAATCACTGCAATCCATAAAGCCATGTTCCAGGTTGTCGATCCCGGCTTCTGCAGCTTCTTTACATGTTACAGAGCAAAGATGACCGGTAACCTTGAATCCTCTCTGATGCGCAGCCTGAATCACAGCCACCAGGTCCGCAACCCTAATGTCCCGGTAAACCTTAAAAGAGGTACATCCGAATCCGGCCCAGTAATTAACGATGCCGGCCGCTTCTTCCGGGCTGCGGATGTGCAACATCTCCGGAACAGGAAAACCTTCCCGTTCAATGTATGGGCCGGTAACATCCATATCAGGCCCTGCGATTTCTCCCCGCTTTATCCACTGCTTTAAATTCAGGTCTGTCTGAGGCTCAATACTGCCGGCGGTTCTCATTGTGGTTACCCCACCGGCCAGGTACAATTGAGGAAAAGATATCGGCATTTCCTGCCCCAGATAATAATCCCCCGTTGTCTCTGCATAAAACAGGTGCTCATGCATCATGATCATTCCCGGAATGATCGTTTTACCGGTGCAGTCCATGATCTTCGCATGTACAGGAACGTTAGTATTTGCTGAATTGCCCATTGCTGTAATGATGCCTTTTATAATGACCAATGTCTGGTCAGGCCTGGACGGGTCGCCGCTGCCATCCGTTATTTTTGCATGGATCAATGCAAGCGTATCCGCCTGAACGGATATGTATTTTTTTACCGCCGAACTAAATTGCGCGTACGATGGTAACGCCGGTATAAAAAAAATAAACAGGAAAGCTATTAAATAAAACCTGGTCTTAACGAATACATACAATGATTGCTCTATTTTATAGATTAAAATCAAAATATTATTTTAGAAGATTTAGTTAGAAAATAATCAACCCTGCAAAAGGCACATTATTTTTTAAAGATCGTTATTTTTATACCCATAAAAACTAATCTAGTGTATAAAAAATTACCAGTTATCGGTGTGTTTTTCACGGCGCTTGTGTTTCTGTGTTCTCCCAGCTTCGCACAAACGAAGGATACAAGCATTACCATCCGCCAATCTGCTTATTTCAAAGTGTCGCCGGCGCAGGTATATAAGACCCTGCTCAGTTCAGCAGAATTTAGCGCCAGTACAAAAAAATCATTTGATATGTTCACTGCAACTTCAGCAAAGATTAATCCGGCGGTGGGTGGCGCCTTTTCATTATTCGACGGACATATAACCGGCCGAATTCTCGAATTGGTACCCGATCAGCGTATTGTGGAAGCGTGGCGGGTGGTTGACTGGCCGGCCGGGGTCTGGTCCATCGCTCGTTTTGATCTGAGCGCCGAGGGTGGAGGCACCCGGCTGAATTTTGAACATGTCGGATTTCCCGACGGCTTGAAAGAACATTTATCTGAAGGCTGGCAGCAGCATTACTGGGATGCGATGACGAAATATTTTCAATAAATTAATTTCGCTATGCCCAAAACGAGTGCTGGCATTTTATTACTGATACTATACAAAGTGTCTCTCGCCCGAAAAGATGCAACCGGTTTTCCCCCCGAAAAATAGGGTGATTTTCCCGTTTTTATTGACTCGTCCCGTTCGTATCTCTGTATAATGATAAAATTATCCACCGTCTTACTGCTAATCGTAGTTGTTAACTGTTTTATTTTAATCTTTCTGGATATACTGCAGATATTAGCCTGATGAATGGTCTCACTTGGCCCGGTCTTCGTAAATGCCGATCATAAGGAGCCACGCTCCCGAAATGAGAAACGCGAATAAAACAATGATCGCGACAGCAGCAATATAAAACCCTGATCTATATCCGAGAATAAGGAAAATGGCGCTTATAATTTCAGCGAGGTAACATATTGTGCCGCCCGCAAGTCGTGGTGCACGCAATGCGGGCTTTTAATAAGACGCAATGGGATCCGGCATCCCATCGGGATCGTTCAGTGCAAAGCCATTGGTGTGGACATTTGTTCCTTTGACAACCAGTATGCCTGCCACATGAGGTGCAGCCATCGATGTGCCACTGAGCCTTGCATAGCGGCCTTTACTGAATGTTGAAACGATGCTAACACCAGGCGCCGCATAATCTACAACGTCGTTGCCAAAGTTTGAAAAACTCGCAAAGTGCCCGAGACTATCGATGGCAGACACCGTAAAAACATTGGGATGATTAACCCGTCCCGGTGAAGAAAGATCAGCTTTTTCCGAATCATTGCCGGCGGCGATTGCAAACAGAATTCCTTTCTCCGCGAGTGTAAGCACGGCGTTGTCGAGCGCTGCAGAAATGGTGTCGCTGCCAAGACTCATATTAACGACTTCTCCGGGTTTTGCATGCAGACCTACATAATTCAGCGCCTGGATTATCTGGCTTGTACTTCCCTGGCCACTACCATCCAATGCTTTCAGCGCAATTATTTTTGTTCCTGCCGCAACTCCGACTACACCAAAGGAATTATTCAGAGCGCCTATTATTCCTGCCACATGTGTACCATGGCCGTTATCATCTTCCACAGAAGGTTCATTGGGCACAAAAGATTTGCTGAGTACGGTATCCACATCCAGATCGGGATGATCTATATCCACACCGGTATCAATAATCCAAACGTGTTTACCGGTCCCATCATCAGTACCTGTCCGCCGCACGCCCCATTGAACAGTGGAGGGAGAAACAAGTTCATAACATCCCAGATCCATCGTTATGATCCGGTCCTGTTCTACCAGTTCCACATCCTGATCTTGTTTTAATGCACCTGCCTGATCCCCGGTAAGCCTGGCTACAAATCCTGAATGAATATAATTTAGAGTAGCAACGCGCTGACTCTCAGGAATCGAATAACGACTGAGCATGGTGGTGACGGCGTTTGACGTTACACCCAGCGTTTGTGTATTCCCGGATTGCATTTCTGCATCCCGTAACATGACGATATACGTTGCGTTAATGGGAGTAGTAAAGACTTTAATGGGCTCACAATCAGGTATAGAGGTCTTTCCCATGGTTCCGGACTGATCAGTCTTCTTACATCCGACGAACAGGAGCGCGCAGGCACAGAGGAGGCAAATGAAGAAATTCAGTGTAGTTTTCATAACTGGTGTTATCAATGGGAACGTATACGGAGAGGCTCATGTTTTAAAAAAAATGTTAATTCAGGTATGGTGGCTTTAATAGAGACAGGTCCACTATATGAATATTTCGGATGCACTCAGGTGAGTGGATCAGCATACATCACTGAAAAAAATATTCACTAACTTAAACATTGGGAACACTCTCTGGCAATAAGTTTATTAACACTGTTGCAGCCATTATGCTTATGGAATAACGATGAGAAAATTAATATTCATACTGATCATGTTGGCCACTCTGTTTGTTGTGGCTCAATTCATCCGGCCAGCCATTCCCAATCCACCCGTTACACTGGAGGTCCAGGTGCCCGATAGCGTAAGGGCGGTATTCCGCAAAAGCTGTTATGATTGTCATTCCAATCAAACAGAATTGAAGTGGTTTGATAAAATCACACCGGTTAATTTCCTGGTAGCTGATCATATTGAAGATGGTCGCCGTGCTCTGAACTTTTCTAACTGGGACAGTCTCGAAGCAGGAGCACAGAAAGCTATGTTGTTCTGGTCTGTAAATGATATGCGCAATGGGGGGATGCCTCTGCAGAGTTATCTGACCCTGCACAGCGCGGCAAGAATCAACGATCAGGAGCTATCCGTCATCGAAAATTATCTGACCGCAGTATCTGTTCCAGTGATCAATTCTGCCAATAATATTTTCATTAAATATAAAGAGCCGGATAATGTGAGTCCGGAATGGAATGGCGTCTCCTTTATTCACGGATTTGAAAACTGGCGGGTAATCAGTATTACCGACCGTTTTGACAATGGTTCTTTCCGCGCGATATATGGGAATGGAATAGCGGTGAAAGCAATTTCGGATGGAAAAACAAATCCCTGGCCGGATGGAACGGTGTTTGCGAAAGCTGCCTGGAAACAACAGGCAGACAGTCCTGGTCATATTTCCATGGGTTCTTTTTACCAGGTGGAATTCATGATCAAGGGGAGCAATAAATATTCGTCTACCCTTGGCTGGGGATTTGGAAGATGGCGGGGTGCAGAATTAAAACCTTACGGTAAGAATGCTGCTTTTGTCAGTGAATGTGTCAGTTGTCATCGCCCGTTGAAAAACAGCGATTATACGTTCACCGTGGCTCTTAAAGAAAATGGTTCCCTTTCTCAACATGGCAAACTACTTAATGAATCCGCCAATATCCGGGAACATACGATGTCAATTCTCTTTGAAGACAGTTCCATGATTACCTGGTCGCAAAGACCTGATCCCAGATGGTTTGGCGCCAGAATACCGGATCGCTTAATTTCTGTAGAGAAAAAAGTTACAGATCGTTGATTGAAACGATTGCAAAAACTATAATTTTTACCATTCAATCCATCTAGCAAAACCGCCAACCGCCAACCATTTCTACCCCATTTTTACCCGGTTTCATCCCATTTTCCAGAAACACTATTTCAACTGTTTTAATCTTGTCTTATGAAAATCAGATGGAAATATCACGAGCTACTATTTGCCACCATGGCCACGGCGATTATCATTGTCGGTTATATAGGACAATCAAAAACCGACTTTGACATTCCCTTTATCCAAAATCACGTTCCTTTCAATTTATTCCGCAATGTCCTCGGACCGAAAATCGGAATGATGCTGGTCATTTATCTGACGTATCTTTTTATCAATAACTATTCTATACCCCGGTTCCAATTCGCATCCGGAAAAATATTCAAAAATATCCTCTCATTCCTCCTTCAATTCCTGTTCATCGGATTCATCCTTGGCACAGCATTAAACCTGTCGATTTATTTTCTTCATGAATGGCAATTTCACTATCCCGGATTTTCTATTTGGTTCAATCCGGATAATTCCAATTCACAACTAAACCTTTTTGCAAGTTACGCGGGTGGTATTTTCCTCCTGGTCTTGTACTTTCTATATGCGGGTCTAAGGCAGTTAGTGGTACGCTATATCGACAGGCTGGATGATAGAAGATTGTATCGCATCATGATCACGAATCAAGTCACGGGATTCCTGACAATTCTTTCCTCTATTTTAGTCATCCTCTCCGTCATAGAATACACGAGCAGGACAAATATTGCTGTATACTTTTTATCCTTTGCCCTCCCGGGGTTCGTGCTATTCATGACGAACACCTACTGGCTCTTTCCGCTAAAGGGGAAAAATTCATTTCTTAATCTTCCTTTGATCGCACGGCTTTTAATCTGTTCTATTGTTCTAATCCTGCCTTTTTCTCTTATCGTTCTCGACTTCGGATCCCCGAGTACCGTATTTTTATATCTCTGGGCCTGGCAGCTGTTCATCGTAACACCTGCGTCCTGGCTGATTTACCAGCAGAGAAAGGAAAGAATATCTGAACTCCGCGGACTGGAAAAGGAACTCGTAAAATCAAAAGCCGACCTTTTATTCCTGCGTTCCCAGATCAATCCGCATTTTCTGTTCAACACACTCAATACACTCTATGGGACGGCACTGCAGGAAGGGGCTGATAATACTGCGTCAGGAATTCAGAAACTTGGCGATATGATGCGTTTCATGTTACACGATAACACGCGCGATTATATTCAGATGAACCGGGAGATCGAATACTTAAAAAATTATATCTCTTTTCAAAAACAGCGCACGCAGTCTTCGAATAAAATCACAATCGAAGATAATATTGAAGAACAAAATTGTCCACCCCAGATCGCGCCGATGTTGCTCATTCCGCTGGTTGAAAATGCCTTTAAACATGGGATCAGCCTAAAAGAGAAATCCTGGATAAATATCAAATTGAATTGCAACGAAAAAGAAATCCGTTTTGAAGTACGGAATAGCATTCACCCGGGACACGTAAATGACGCTGAAAAAGAAAAGTCGGGCGTCGGCTTAAAAAATGTAACTGAGCGGCTGAAACTGATCTATCCGGACAAACATGAATTCACCGTGCTTTCAGATGAAAAAGAATTTTCTGTAAAACTTTTAATCAAAACATGACCATGAAAATATTATTTACGATTGTACTGGTATCACTGTTCATACAGGATCTCCATTCGCAGGACGGTACGAAATATAAGATAGATGAACTCCTGACCGCTTACCGGCAGCTGGGAAAATTCAACGGCACGGTACTCGTTGCAAATGAAAACGGGATCCTGTTGGAAAAAGGCTATGGCTTCAGAAATTTCAGGGACAGCACGCTGAATGATCCGAACACGATTTTCCAGATCGCTTCAGTTACCAAACAATTTACAGCTATAACGATTTTAAAACTGGTTGAATTAAAAAAGCTGGCGCTAAATGATGAGCTGAGCAAATTCTATCCTGATTTCCCGAAAGGCGACAGCATTACGATTGAAAACCTGCTTACTCATACATCTGGGATTACAGATCACTTCAATGATAGCGACCTGAAAGCTTCCGGTCCGGTCACCGAAGAAATCATTCAATCCTCGGTAAAAAAATACGGACTGGCCTATAGTCCCGGCAGCGACTGGCAGTATTCCAATAAGGGATTCCAGTTACTGGGGTTCATAATTGAGAAGGTTACAGGAATTACTTACTTTGAAGCGGTCCGAAAATATATTTTAGAGCCCTTAAAAATGAACAGTAGTGGTTTTGATTTTTCGCATTTAACAAGCAGCGAAAAAGCGACGGGCTACTGGTCGTATCCCGACAATGCCATGACGAATAGCGCGGATATCATTGATTCCGCTTCTTCCTTCGCTGCGGGCTCCATCTATTCAACCGTAGGGGACTTATATAAATGGCATGAGGGACTGCAGCACTATAAAATTGTATCTGAGGCTACACTGGAAAAAGCATATATACCACACAAAAATAATTATGGTTTCGGCCTGTTTATCGACTCTTCGTTCAACAAGCGAGTCATTTCCCACAGCGGGGATATTTTTGGTTTCAAATCTGATATTGAGAGGGTACCTGCGGACGGAGTATGCATCGTACTGCTGGCGAATATCGAGGAGCCTAACCTGGTATTCATTTCTAAAAAGATATTAGCCATCATTTACCGTGAGCCCTATGATCTGCCCGCAAAAAATAAAATCAAACTGAACCCGGAAATTCTAAAACAATACACGGGCTCTTACGAAATTCACCCCGGACAACCTGTGGAACTGTCGCTTGAAAACGGACACCTGATGGTGACCACAGACCAGAAACAGGAACTCTACGCTCAGCATGACAATGATTTTATTGCGGACGACGGCACACATCAGATCGAAATTCAGTTTGAAAAAAATCCGAAGGGAGAGATAACGGATCTTTATTTTTACATGGGCGGACAGAAAGTAATCTGCAAAAAAATAAAATGATACTTAGAGCAATTGCGATTGATGATGAACCGATGGCGCTGGAAGTCGTCAAAAATCTTTCAGCAAAAATCGCCTTTATTGATCTGATGGAGGTTTTTACCGATGCCTTTAAAGCACTCGATTATTTGCAGCGTGAAAAAATCGATCTGATTTTCCTGGATATTAAGATGCCGGATATTTCGGGCCTTGAACTGCTCCGGTCCCTGTCCCGTCCGCCGATGGTTATCTTCACGACGGCTTACAGCGAACATGCGATTGAAAGTTTTGAACTGGACGTGATTGATTATCTGCTCAAACCCTTTTCCCAGTCCCGGTTTCTCAAAGCCTGCAACAAAGCTGCGGAACAATTTCGTTTAAAGAATGGCGAAGTTCCATTTTTCATAAAAAGTGGCACGGAAAATATTCGGGTGGAACCGGACGAGATTTTATACGTAGAGAGTCAGGGCAACTATATGCAGTTTGTCCTCACTGATAAAAAAATTACCAGCCGCCTGACGATGAGTGAGGTCGAAGCCCTGTTGCCCACAGCGCGGTTCGTTCGCATTCACCGTTCCTTCATCGCTGCAAAAAAACATGTCACGAAGGTAGACAAGAGTAGCATTTGGGTAAAGGAGACCGAGCTGCCCATCGGTATGGGCTTTGTCCATGAAATTGAAAAACTGATAAAATAAAAAAAGAAGTGTTCCAGGGAATGATGCCATTTATTACTAACATATCTTATGATTCGCACTTAATCCCAGCTCGGGTTTTTTCATAAAGGATCAAAAGTATATATATTTATATATGCGCAACCGCATCCTGTTATCCACCGCCTTCACCCTCTTCGCACTAATGTCCTGCGGTAAGAAGAATTAAAATCCGAATGTATCGACATGGACCATCAACGGCCAAACATATACCGCGACCATCGTAGGTTATGACTCATCGGGGAATGTTGGAGCTTTGGTAGCTTCCGACGCGGCGGGGAATTCAATTGGAGTTTCCTTTAGTATTCGCCCAAGCTTTAATGAAACCTATTCCGTCCTTAGTTCAATTTACGGTCTGGGCTATTCTGCCAGTACTTGTACAGTTTCTCTCAATGTTAATAACTCTGCAACCTATCTTGCGACAGGTAAAACAGGTGATGTCGTGATTGAGAGGATTGACAATGGCAAGTTGCACTTGACTTTTTCCAATATTTCTGTTCAGGATGGGAAAGATACAACAACCGTGTCAGGTACCGTCGTACAGCTCACCCTTTGACAAGCAAAACCGCCAACCGCCAACCGTCATCCGTCTTCCGGCATCCGCCAACCGCCATCGGTCATCGGTCATCGGTTATCGGTCATCGACTCACCATCATGCTATTCAGCACGAAGACTGTGGACCGGATTCGCCAGTGCAGCTTTAATAGACTGGAAACTGACCGTTAACAAAGCGATCAACACGATCAGCAGAAACGGCAGTAGAAAGTATAACCAATGCATGCCAATCCTGAAATTGTAATTCTGCAGCCAGCTGTTCGAACTTATCCAGGCGAGGGGAACTGTGATCAAAAAAGCAATCGCCAGCAAACCTGCAAATTCACGGTATAATAAATTGAGGATATTGAAAACAGATGCACCCAGCACTTTGCGGATGCCGATTTCTTTTGTTTTTTGCAGGGTGGTGAAGGAGGCGAGTCCGAATAAACCCAGACAGGCAACAAGGATAGCGAGACTGGTGAAAATCCCGAATACTTTTCCAAACTGCTGATCTGCTTTGTACTGATCGTTGAAATGATCATCCAGGAAAAAATATTCGAAAGTATTTCCGGGAAACATTTTATCCCATTCTTTTTTGACACTGCTGATTGTTTGGGAAACATGGGATGCAGATATCTTCAGTGAGATGGAGCCATTCACATCGGGAATAAGTCTTAAAATCAACGGCTCATAAGCTTCCCGGAGAGATTGCTGATGAAAGTTTTCGGTGACTCCCTCTATGGTATACTGGTCACCCCAAAAATCTATTTTCCTTCCAATTGCTTCCCGCGGATTATTAAATCCGAGATGCTCTATGCCCATGCGATTGAAAATAACGGAATGCTTGTCTGACCCCAAAGACCGGTCGAATGGATGCCCGGCAATTATTTTTAATTCATAGGTTTTAAGGTAATCATAGTCCACACCAATCACGCGGTACTGCTTCTGTTTGGATTCATCCTGTCCCACCAGTTTAATCCCTCCGGCATTCCAATCCACGGGTTCTCCCGCAATACTCGATGAAACGGTGATATGCTGAATGGATAGGCATTTGTTGCAATTCCTGCTTGAACGCGGTGATTCTTTGCAAAAAGGTGGAATCAATGCCCACCTGCGGACGTGGAATCACCAGCGTCTGATCGATATTGATTCCCAGGGATTGACGGCGCATGAACTGAATCTGCTGGTAAACGACAACAGTACCAATCAATAAAAATAAAGACGCCACAAATTGAAAAACGACCAGGGATTTTCTTAATAAGGTCCCCTGACTGGAATTGGTGAGTTTTCCCTTCAGTGTATCTACCGGATTAAAACCAGACAATACAAAAGCAGGATACAATCCGGAAAAGAAAACGCCGATCAGAAACAAGGAACCCAGTCCCAACCAGAATCCGGGTTTTGCAAACAATGAAAAACTTAAGTGCTGACCGGAAACCGCGTTGAATCCCGGAATGGCAATCACAACGATCCCGAGCGCCAGTAACAAAGCAATAAAGTTTAGTACGGCAGACTCAGACAAAAACTGAATGATGAGCTGGGCGCGTTGCGAGCCCACCGCTTTTCGCACACCTACCTCCTTTGCTCTCGTGATGGCGCGGGCCGTTGCCAGGTTGATATAATTCACCCAGGCAATCACAACGATGAAAAATGCAATGCCCAATAAAAGATAGACCGTTTTTCCGTCGCCATTTTCACCCGGTTCCATCATATAGTGAGAATAGAGATGGATATCATTCAGAGGTTGTAAATGATAAATTACCCCAGCATTGTATTTTTTCATGTCATCCTTTGTAAACTTTGTTACAACCGGAATCATTTTCTTTTCCACAACGGCAGGGCTCGTGCCCTTATTCAACAGCAAATAAGTAAGACATCCATCCCATTCCCAGGCGGTTTCCGGACCATTGCCTGCAGAGTCGGTTGTCCATTTTTGGAAAGTGGCATAGGAGAGAAGGATGTCGGGTTTTAGTTGGGTATTGACAGGAGCATCGGGGTATACTGCCGTGATTCGGTAGTTGTCCTTACGATTCAGTTCCAGGGGTTTTCCAACAACATTGGTGGTACCGAATAATTTGATCGCAGTAGACGCCGACAGCGCCGCAGTGAACGGATCCTTCAGCGCGGTGGATTTGTCGCCGGCTATCAGCGGATAGGTAAATATGTTGAAGAAAGAAGCGTTGGTGAAATATACTTTTTCGATTTTTACCGGCTGATTCCTGACTTCGGCGGTTACCCTGCTGTTTTGAATCACCTTCACATAGTCTTCTATTTCAGGAATCGCGGCTTTAAAAGCGTTGCCCACTCCGAATGCGCCGGCCGCCCATTGAGTGCTGATTTTACCATTGTCAAAGCGGTCCTGCTGCACCCTGTAAATACGGTCCTTATGCTGCTGGAAATTTTCGAAACTCAATTCAAAAGCCACGTACTGAAGGATCAGCATGCATGCTGCGATCCCAATCGCCAAACCCAGAATATGGATGGATGAATAGGCCTTATGCCGCCGGATATTTCTCCAGGCAGTTGTGAAATAGTTTTTAAACATCGATGTATTTTTAACCGGTTATGTAGTGGGATCCTTTCTAAAGTCGGTGAGATCCATGAAAATGTTGCATTCAACAGTAGATATGCTTTTAATCCTCCATCTATTTTACCATTCAAAGCAAAGGTAATCAGCAATTTCGGATGCGACTAATCTCCGGGTCTGCACATGGTCATGAATGTAGATGTGAAACCCGGGCTTCAAAAGAAAAAATTGTCACATTTGACAGCATTGGAAAGTTATAATCGAACTTTCATAAAATTACAATCAAAAAGTATGAGAATTGTATTCGTAAGCACGTCAATAATTCTGATAGTCATGTTTTGGGCTTGTAATAAAAAAAACGGGGACGTAAGTAATATTGGATTCAGGAAAAATATTAAGTTCAATCATTTATTTATAGTGATTGATGATTCGACTTACAAATATTTACTAGACAGTTTGAAATTTCCTGAAAATTTTGCGAAGACTAAAGAAGATACCATAAATGCAGGAAATGCCTCCTGGACGGGAAAGTATATTTATGGAATAAACAATTATCTGGAAATATTTAAACAAGGAGGCGCTGAAGGAACTAAACTGGGAGACTTCGGTTTGGGTTTTATCACCAACAAATTTGGAACGATCGATTCATTACAAAATTATTGGAAGAAAACATTGGACAGTATTCATTTGGAAAACATGGTGATCACTGATAATGGTAAGACCCATCCCTGGTTTAAATCGGTTTCCATTCCAGACGTTGATTCATTGAAGATTAGCGCATGGGTAATGGAATACTCCAGGGAAGAAATGAATTTTGCAGGTTTTACCGAAAAGGATTTGTTGGAAGAAATTGAATTTTCTGAATACTCCAAACATGTAAGAGCAAAACTCCAAAACATTCATGTTGATTCAGTTAAAAATGTCGGAATATTTAACAAGGTAACTTCACTGGACATAAGTTTGACTGGTAAAGAATTATCTTATCTAAGAAAGTTCTTATCTGATATTGGTTTCACGGAAAAAAATAATTCATTTTCAAAAGAAGATTTTATAATAACTTATTCATTGACTGAATCAGATCATTTTTTATTGAAAGAAATAGGATTTTCATTGTTGAAAAAAATTCCAAAAGAAAAATATTCATACAGAAAGATAGAAATGACTGTGGATGGAGATAATGGGAAAATAAAATTCGGGTATTATTGAAATCGCTGTTGCCCACCACCATCTCTTCCAAATAAAATTAAACTGTTGTAATTCTTTTATTTACGGTACTAATTACCGGAAAAATAACGAGTTGACATCTATGGCTGCGGTTCAAATTTTCCCCACTGATTAACAAATATTTACGAATTATTTCCTACGAATTTTAACCTACCTATTGTTTCGTACGAATAAATACCTATATTTGATCGATGAAACCGGAACAGGACAATCAAAACCGCAAACAGGAACCCACTAAGGCCGAACTGGAAATATTAACCGTGCTCTGGGAGCATGGCCCTTCAACTGTTCGTTTTGTGAATGACAAGCTGAACGAATTACGTGATGTGAATTATACCTCCACGCTGAAGCTCATGCAGATTATGGCTGATAAAGGAATTGTGAAACGCGACGAGCGTCAGATGAAGCATATTTACCATGTCGCCGAGGAGGAACAAAAAACCAAGAGCCAGTTGCTGGATAAGTTTGTGGATTCGGTATACCAGGGCTCGGCCGGGAAACTCGTGATGCAGCTGCTGGGCAACAAAAAAGCTTCGAAAAAAGATATGGCGAGTATAAAAGAGATCCTAGACAAACTGGATAAAAAATAAAAATATGTTACTACAACTCATCAACAATAACACTTTCGACCGGCTGGCCGGGGCATTGTGTAATACACTGATGCATTCCTTATGGCAGGGAATATTTCTGACCGCCGTAGCCGGACTAATCATCATTTGCACCCGGAAAACGAGTTCGGCGATGCGATATAATTTGCTGATCTCGGCCCTGATGCTTTTTGCTGTTGCTGTTTCGGCGACGTTTCTGTGGCAATACAACCGAAACAAGCCGGCAAATGCAATAGGTATGCAGCCGATAACAAAAATTACTGGAAATGAGGTACAGACTGTTCAAACCCATTTGAATAATCAGGAACCGTCGCAGCCACCCCTCACTGTCAGAGTGAACAATTTTCTTTCGGAACATCATAATAGCATTGTGTTCATCTGGTTCCTGATCGTTTGTGCGCGTTGTCTGCAACTGGCTTTCGGACTGTATGGTATTTACCGTTTGCGCCGGGTGCGGATTTCGATCGTGAAGGGCGACTGGCAACAGCGTTTGCAATTGCTGGCTGATCAACTGCGTTTAAGGAAGGCCGTTACACTACTGGAATCGGGACTGGCGAAAGTGCCGATGGTGATCGGTCACCTGAAACCGGTGATTCTGGTGCCGATAGGTATGCTCAACGCGCTTTCGGCCGAAGAAGTAGAAGCGATCCTGATACACGAACTTGCCCACATCAGGCGACGCGACTATCTCGTGAATATGCTGCAAAGCGGGATGGAGATCGTATTTTTCTTTAACCCTGCGGTGCTTTGGGTTTCGAAACTGATTAAAACCGAGCGCGAGAATTGCTGCGACGACCTGGCAGTGGCTCAGAATAATAACAGGATAAATTATATCCGCGCGCTGGTTTCCTGCGAAGAGTACCAGGCCTCGGTTCCGGCCTATGCCATGGGATTCCCTGGCGACAAAAATACATTGCTTAACCGGGTGAAACGTTTAGTGAACAATCGTAATTACTCGCTCAACCTTTTCGAAAAAACAGTGCTGGCTGTTTGCCTGGTCGTATTGGGTTTGGGCGTGTCAGCATTTACGGAAAGAGAGCATATTCAAAAAGTGCTGAAGTCGGTTGTTACAGCCATTCATCAAGATATTAAAGCGGAGAATAAAAAGGTGAAAGCAATTGTTAGTGATACCACACATAAGAACCAGACGCAGACAGACAATGTAAATGAATCGCTGAATCAGTCGCAACAACTTCAACAGGAAGAACACGCAACTACTGGTAGTCCTGAATCAGATGCACTGGTCCCTACCGTTAACACAAAACACGATACCATTCCACAGCAGACTGCAAATTTGATGAACAAAGGGTCAAACGATATCATACACGAGATCGGTCGTGAACTTTACCGCGAAAATCTTTTAGCAGACACCAATCGTTTGAGCATAAGCCTGAATAAATACGAACTAATTGTAAATGGCGTGAGGATGCCGGAAGATGTGCATGAAAGAATATACAAACAGTTTGGCTACGGGACCAATTATGAAGGCAGTTATAATGACCCTTATGAACACAAATACCCCGATTCATATAACAGCAGCCTTGCTCCACCTTATGAAAACAGGCATCCCGGCCCGTATGACGCTTTTCTTAGGGAGAAGAGCGGAGAAATTGCCAATGAGCTTGTGAGGGATAACCTGGTAAATAATAAAAATCATTTCACTTATAAGTTAAACAGAGACGAGTTATTGATTGATGGTGTAAAACAGTCAGACGAACTACACCGTCGGATCGTCGATGAACATTTTAAACCGGACGATAATTTCAATCTCAACTATATTTCCAGGGATCCTTATATTTCCAGGGATCCTGGTTCAAATGATATTCAAAAGAGTTATGCGGCTGTCCAAAGCAGATACCAAAATATGGGGACAACTTATCAATTAGATCGCGAAGAACTAAAGAGAATGCAGGATGAAAGGGATAAGAAATTGGTCGCCGATCTGTTGCAGGATGGTTTAATAACCGATCCGAAAAATGTCGTCTTCACGCTCACCGACAAAGATCTTACTATCAACGGCAAAAAGCAAAGCGACGAGATCTTCCAAAAGTATAAGGAAAACTATGCACCCAATGCCGGCAGTGGCTCGAGCTGGACCTATTCGCACCACGAGTAATCGCGGATCTATCTAGAAATCATGATAAGGAATTATTTTAAGATCGCCTGGAGGAACCTTGTCAAAAACAAGGCGCTTTCCTTCATCAACATCGGGGGCTTATCCGTTGGCATGGCCGTCGCTATGCTGATCAGTTTATGGATATGGGACGAGTTGTCGTTCAATACATATCATCATAACTACAAACATATTGCACAGGTAATGCTTAACCAGACGCAGAACGGCAATATCAATACCGGTCCCGGAATACCGGCCGGACTGGGCGCTGAGCTGCGCAAAACTTATGGAAATGATTTTACACACGTCGTTATGTCTTCGTTTTCAAACGGCCATATCCTGGCGGCCGGTGAGAAAAAAGTTTCTACTTCGGGATGTTTTATGGAAGGGGATGCTCCAAAATTGTTTACCCTGAAAATAATTGAAGGCACAGACAACTCCTCAGGTGATCCTTCCTCCATATTGCTTTCCGAATCTTTGTCAAAGTCACTTTTTGGTGACGCCTTAGGCGTCAACAAAATGGTTACGATGGATAATGGAAAAAACTTTAGGATTGCAGGCGTTTATGAAGATCCGCCCGCGAATACCGAACTCTATATTAGAAATGTATCCTTTATAGGCCCATGGAGTTATCAAGCTGCACATATACTGCCGGATTGGGTTTTTAATGCCTGGGGCTGGGACTGTGCCAAGTTATTTGTGCAAATAAACGGCAATGCCGATATAGTAAAAGTTTCAGCAAAGATCAAAAATGCAGTTTTTGCTAAATCAAATAATGGAGATCAAAAGTTCAAACCTGAATTGCTGCTCGAACCCATGAGCAAATGGCATTTGTATCAATATAAGGATGGCGTGATGGTATGGGGAAAGATGGAATATGTATGGCTGTTTGGTATGATCGGCATATTCGTGCTGTTGCTGGCATGTATCAATTTTATGAACCTGAGCACCGCACGAAGTGAAAAACGCGCCAAAGAGGTAGGCATTCGAAAAGCAGTTGGCTCAGGTAGGAATCAATTAATAAAACAGTTTTTTTGTGAATCCTTACTCATTGCAACACTTTCGTTTTTGTTTTCCATATTGCTGGTGCTGGCTGCAATTCCCTGGTTTAATAAAGTGAGTAATAAGCAACTCACCATTTTGTGGGATAATCCGTTTTTTTGGTTAGCAGCCCTGGGCTTTACTTTTTTTACCGGCTTGATCGCCGGAACTTACCCCGCATTTTATCTTTCTTCATTTAAACCGGTCAAAGTTCTCAAAGGAGCTTTTAAAGCAGGAGCTCTTGCCGCTATTCCGCGCAAAGTTTTGGTTGTTGTTCAATTTTCGGTTTCTATTATTTTGATCATCGCGACCATCGTCGTTTTTAAACAAATTGAATTTGCCGAAAATCGTCCGGTGGGATATAATAAAGATGGCCTTGTCAGTATTGCCCTGATGAATGACGACCTGTACAGGCAATTTGATGCATTTCGAAATGATTTGCTGCGATCAGGCAGTGTAACAGAAGTCGCAGAATCATCGGAACCGGTAACTGGCAACGGCTATAATGCAGCTGGTCTGGAGTGGAGAGGAAAGGATCCGGGCATGACAGATAATTTTGGCATAGTCAACGTTTCGCCAGAGTATGGAAAAACCATCGGATGGCAATTCGTGGAAGGCAGGGATTTTTCAAAACAATTGCTCACCGATTCAAGCAGTATCATATTGAATGAGGCTGCTGTTGAATACATGGGCTTAAAAAAACCCGTTGGAGAAACGGTGAGAATGTGGAATAATAATTATACCGTTATCGGGGTGGTAAAAAATATCGTGATGAATTCTCCGTATGAACCGGTGAATCAAACCATATTTATTATTAATAAGGGGATGGGCAGCTCTTTAACTATAAAGATCAATCCAAATACCAGCGCACGCCAGGCGTTGAGAAAAATTGAAACTGTTTTCAAAAATTATTCTCCCTCTATTCCATTCTCTTATAAATTTGCCGATGAAGAGTATGCGAAAAAATTTGAAGGGGAAGAACGGATAGGAAAACTGGCCCGCTTTTTTACGGCGCTCGCCATATTTATCAGCTGCCTGGGCTTATTCGGGATGGCATCTTTTATGGCCGAACAAAGAGTGAAGGAAATTGGTGTACGCAAAGTACTGGGCGCTTCCGTTTTTGGTCTGTGGCGTTTAATGTCAAAGGATTTTGTAATCATGGTTGTGATTTCACTTTTTGTTGCCACGCCTTCGGCGTGGTGGATGATGCATAACTGGCTGAAAAATTATACTTATCGTACAGACCTGTCATGGTGGGTATTTGCGGTTTCAGGTTTCGGCGCACTGACAATAACCCTGCTCACTATCAGCTATCAAAGTATTAAAGCGGCAATGGCTAACCCGGTCGAATTAGCCTTCGAATGGAATGAGAAGTGATGAGATCCCGCTACAGGCGGGATTACCAGCTTCAGCTCGGAGTGAATCAGACCTTCTGCTGTCGAAGATGAACCCGCGAAATGCTATTCCGTTCTCAGGCTGTTCACAGGATTGGCAATCGCTGCTTTTATTGCCCGGAAACTAACTGCAAGAAGGGCGACGAATATTGTAACGATTCCGGTAATTACAAATACCCACCAGCTGATATTTATTCTGTAGGCGTAATCATAGAGCCATCGGTTCATAAAATACCAGGTGAGGGGAGTTGCTATGGCCAGCGCCAGTAGAATGATTTTAAGAAAATCCCGCGATAACAATCCAACGATACCGGAAACAGATGCTCCCAGCACTTTTCGTATTCCAATCTCTCTTGTTCGGTTCACAGCCGCGAGAGCAGCAAGGCCAAGCAGACCAAGACAGGCGAGGAATATCGAAATACCGGCGGCCCAACCGACAATATTGCTCCATCTTTTTTCTGATTGATAAAATCTGCCCAGATTTTCATCCAGAAAACTAAATTTCAGCGGATAATCAGCCGCTACCAATTTCCAGGATTCCTGCAATGCCGCTAATACTTTTGAAGGATTACCGGGTTGTATACGCACGAAGAATTTATGTGGTTCATAAGAGGCGAATTGCTGAAACATCTGTGGTTCCACTTTTGAATTCAAAGCGAGATAGTTGAAATTTCTTACCACACCAATAACAACCGGCGTCCGTCTGTCATCATCGGCATAACCCGTCAGTCTCTGACCCAACGCATTTTGAATGGTCCAGCCAAAATCATTCATCATGGTTTCATTAATGATTACGGAGACCACAGTGTCTGAAGCAACGGATGCATTGAAGTTTCTTCCTGCCTGCAGTTTCATTCCAAGAACCTGCATGTAGTCAGCATCAATAAAATATTCATAAACGGACCGGTCCTTGCCTTTATACTTAAACATCGACATATTCCATCCCTGGTTCTCACCCAACCCTAGTTCGGCGCTGGCAGTACCCAAAATTCCGGGCGTTGAATTAAGCTGATGTTTGAACAGAGCATATATATTTTTTGTGTTGGAAATTCCATCTGCATCAACCACCACAACATTTTCCTTATTGAATCCCGGATATTTTGATTGCATATAATGAAATTGCTGTACGATTATAATAGTAGAAATAACCAGGCCGGTGGAAATGGCAAACTGAACCGTGACCAGCATTCTCGTGAAAGTATTTGAACCGCTTAACCGGATTTTTGTTTTCAATACTTCAACAGGTTTGAATCCGGATAATACCAGGGCCGGATAACTTCCTGCAAACAATCCGGTAACTATTACAACGACAGAAATAAGCCATTGTAATTGTGGAAACCTGTTAATTGAAAAATCCAGTTTAATCCCGGATAACCCGTTGAATAAGGGCATCAGGAAATACGCCAGCAACAATCCAATCATTGCCGAAATCATGGCCATCAGCATGGCTTCAGTAAGAAACTGAATGACCAGATCTTTTTTCGTGCCTCCGATTACCTTGCGAACGCCGACTTCAACGGAACGCCCTGCAGAACGACCTATTGAAAGCGTGGTAAAATTGATACAGGCAATAAATAATACAGCCGCAGCGATTCCCAGCAGTATCCAGATTTTTTGCGGATCTATGGGTGATACGATTCCACCATTAATTCTCGTATCAGTATGCATTGTTGCTAATGACTCAAGTCCAAAAATGATTCTGGGCCCTTTCCCCTTCCAGCCATTCTCTCGCGACTTCGCTTCTTCATCCGGGTAATATTTTTTTCGGAAAGCTATGAGTGTGTTTATATCGTGAGGCAGATTGCTTCCGGGTTTCAGTTGAACATAGGTCTGATAACTATACTGGTACCAGTTATTTATTCGCTTCGAACCGGATTTTGTAGTGGCCAGGAAATTGAAATTACCGAGCATCCTAAATCTGATGGAAGAATTGGATGGAGGATCTTCTGCAACCGCAGTAACAATAAAAGGTTCAAACCGGTCTTCCACTTTTACCTGAACAATTTTCCCGATAGGATTTGCTTTGCCAAAAATCAGATCAGCTGTTGATTCAGTTAATACCAGGCTGTTCAGCTGTTTCAGCGCCTTATCTGCAGATCCTGATATGAGTTTGAATGAAAAGATTGAAAAAAACGAAGGATCGGCAAATGACATTTCTTCACGTAATACTTTGTCATCTGTTTTCACAAAACTTTCCCGCCAGGCTTCGCGTAACCGTACGTAGTCGGCGACCCCGGGAAGATCTTTTTTCAAAGCAGGTCCCAGTGGCATGGGATGATAGCTGTCACCATGCGCTTTATCACCTTCTTTTGCCTGCGACCAGAGAAATACACGATAAATCCCGTTCCCGTTTTTATGAAAATTATCGTAGTTGAATTCATTCACTGCATAGAGCATGAAGAGGCAGAAACAGGCAATTCCGACGGATAGTCCGAATATATTTATGATTGCAAACGCTTTTTGTTTCGCGAGATTCCGGATGGCTATTTTAAAATAATTTTTGAGCATACTACAATCTACGAAAATATTCGCATTTGATACAGCGATTATTTATATTGAATGAAACGGCCATTAATGGAACCGGTTCCATTTGCAAAAAGATCATTTCCCTCTCTGGTAGATCACTTTCCCCTGGCATATTGTATAGACGACCTTGTCTAAAGAAAGAATATTGGTTGCAGGATCTCCGTCCAGTAATACAATATCAGCATCCATACCAGGAATTATTTGTCCGGTCCTGGTGGCTAAACCGAACTGCTTTGCCGGTGCAGTCGTAAGCATCGTCAGGATCTGATGGAAATCGAGGCCGGCACCCGTGAGTAAACTGTATTCATCCCGTGTTGAATAGTCGGTGATATAGCCCACGTCAGTACCGAATAATAAAACGCCTCCGGCCGCGGAGAAATCGTGTACCTGTTGTTGGGCGACGCGAACAAAGGGATTATTCATCGGATCTTTTACGCTACTTTTCAGGAGTTCTTCTTTCCAGAGTTTCAGGGTCGGGATAACCGACATATGCACTGCGAGCATCAACTGCAGGGTATCCGGAGTCCAGGCCCTCCCACCATCAGGGGTCGTATGCGCAAGAATATCGACACCACCTTCCACCGCGATTCCCAGACCCCGATTGTCGCTGGGATGCGCAAAGACCGGCTTGCCCAGACGATGAGCCTCCTGCGTGATGGCCGTTACGATCGGAGCCGGCATATAGACGGTACCGTGTCTGGTCGGTGATCCTGTCCAGAGTTTAATACCATCGGCTCCCGAATCAATTTGCTGCTGCACGTGCAGGGCCGCTTGTTGTGGATCGGTTGCTTCGGGGAGTTTCAGTGGTTCGATATAAAATGGACTTCCATTCAGCGGAACGAGGGGAACACCTGCAGTATAGATGAACGGCCCTGATACGTCACCCTTTTTTATTCTGTTCCTGATCTGTAAAGTCTGTTGTATGTCTAGCTCTGCCAGATCAAATACATGAGCAAAACCGTGACTGGTTAGCATGTCCGCCATCTGCTGATTGAATCTTTCCGCAGCGATCGTATCGGCGCGATTCCATTTTGGTTCAATAAAATGGACATGACAATTCCAGAACGCGGCCGTGAGGATCATACCCTTGCAGGAGATGATCCGAAAGGATTTTGGTACAACGATTTTATCAGCGCTGCCTACGCCTGTAATTTTTCCGTTCCGGATCAATACTGTTCCATTTTCTATGGGTGTTGCCGAGGGGGATGAATATATTCTCGCACCCACCAGGGCCAGATCAGACGCAGTGCTGGAAGTCTGGCTAAAAACGGAGCCAGCGGCGAAATAGAAAGTGAACAACGAGAAAACAATTATTGTTTTCATATCGATAAGTCTGAGTTATTGTCCTGTATAGTTTATCATTACCAGACAAATAATTGCCGGGAGCAGCGACAGAGCCCTCCACATAATTACTTTATCCCATCGTTCCTGTAGCTCTCTTACATTGCTCAATACCATGCCATATTTAACCGAATCAACCATCGTAACGTTTGCAGGTTTAGATATTAATATGTAAATTAATAATTGCGACATCATTCCGGCTAAGGCTACCGCAGAAAGTTTCCCAGGAATAGAATGAATACCATAAAGTACAATCTGTAATACAGTCGCAAGTATTGCAGATGCTCAGAAAAAAGGCATTCGTACGTCGGCAATTTCATGAAAATGTCCGAACACGTCAGCTATGGATGATTCTTTGCACTTAATAACTGATTTTTTCCCAATGAGACCCATAGAGAAGCCGGATTGCTGGGTAATACGATAAGCTACCTTGGTTATATTTTTATTTTTGGCGTTATTCCTTCGGTCATCATTTTTTCGGCACCCATTTATTTTTCATTCTGGATAAAACGAGGCCTGTTCTTTATTGCAGCGATCGGGGCGATATTCAGTTTGGATTATTTCTTTTATTCAAGAATGGACGGCTTTGCAAATAATAGGGAGCGATATTATTTTTGGATCTCTAATAAATGTGGTATCTCACCGACCCGCCCTTATCCATTATTTAATCGCCAATAAATCTACAAATTCTATAACCGGGTCTTTTGTCAGCAAATCTGATGCATTAGCCATTAAAGCCTTTGCTATTTCGCCCTGCAAATGCTTACTTCTTCTCGTCCTCTGTTTCAAAAGTGTCGAAAATTCCAAAAGTATTTTCGTTGATTTTTAATCCATACCAGCTTACTGTTTGAGTTTCAGCTTGCGCAAGGGGTAAAGCGCTTTTTAAGAAATCGGCTACTACTTGTTCTTTTCCTGGTTTGGCTTCAACTCTGGCTAATAACGCAAACTTTTCCATAATAATAGATTTAATTTATAAAATTAAAAACATTATACAATTACAATTGTTTGCTCAGAATTAATATATATTTAAAAACTAGACTGCCCCCAAAGTCATTTTCTATCCAAATATTGGTCAATCCTCTCTTGTAAATTCTGTTTGAAATGATCGTCCAGAGTTATATCGCCGGGTTCATTGCCATTAAAAAGACTTTTGACCATTCGGTTGATTGTCATACTTTGTTTTAAAAAAATCCGGCATACCGAACAGCCAGCCAGGTGAAATTTCAGTGCAAATTGTTCCTTCAGTGTTAATTTCCCGATTAGCTTCTTTTCTATAAGAAAGGTGGCATGCTTACAATCGTAAGAAATTTGTTTTAATTTATTTTTATCTGGTTCTTTCATTTCAATTGTAATTGAATTATATCCAGTTTTTCTGAAGACAGGCTCTTAAATTAACTTTCGTCCGGTGCATAATTACCCAAAAATTGGAATCGGTAACATTCAATTGGCTACAGATCGTTTCTGAGGCCAGACCATCCATATGTTTCATGGTGAAAACAGCGAGCCATAATCCAGGCAGTTTTTTCAGGCATTTTTGTAAAATATGACTTAGTTCTTTTTTACCCAAAAGGTCATGCTCCTCCAAGCCGAATGCCTTTGGCTGGTGCTCGACTTTCCAATGCCCATCCTGTTTGTCAAAAAATTCAGTCTGATCCGTATGAGGCAATGGTTTTTCGAAGCTGTTTCCCAATCCGGAGGATTTTTTTCTATAAACGTCAATCACTTTATTTTTTAGAATTGCAATTAACCAGGTACGTTCCGAACTTCGACCTTCGAATTTTTCGGTATTTTCCAGCGCCGCAAGAAACGTCTCCTGCACTAAATCTCTTGCTAATTCATCATCATTAAGCCTTGTATAGGCATAATTGTATAAGTAATCTGCATAGTTTTTTACCCACAATTGCGGGTTTAATATTGATTTTTCCAGTTGAACCAATTGATTTTTGCGGGTTTCCATTTATCAAAAGCTGTTAAATACGATGTATTTTATTTGTTTTGTCGGAAAATTGACAAATCCCTTACACATATTTAAAATTATTTTGTAAGGCTTTACTACTTTCCGCGACAAATCAGAAGAAACTTATCAAAATGTCCTACAATAAAAATATAACAATGTTCACTTATGCCGCTTTAATTTCGACACTGTCTCTTTTTTCATTTACTGGCCACCCTATCGGCAAAAGTCTGGCTGGCACCGATCCCGGTTTCGCAGTTGTTGAGCTCTTTACATCCGAAGGCTGTTCAAGTTGCCCGGCGGCGGATGAAGTGGCAGCTAAGATTCAAAAGGAAACCAATGAAAAACCTGTATATATTTTAGCCTTTCATGTTGATTACTGGAACAGGCTTGGTTGGAAAGATATTTTTAGCGAGCCGGCTTATTCAAACAGACAATACCAATATTCCTCATGGTTGAATGCTTCTGTGTATACGCCACAAGTTGTGATAAATGGACAACAGGAATTTGTAGGTTCTGATGAAAGCAGGTTGCGAAGTTCTATAAACACCGCATTGCTTAAAACAAACCATGTTCATTTAAGTATAAATAGTATTAAGGAAAATGACCGTAAGTTGAGACTACACTATCATATTGATGGGAATATTGCTAATAACTCTCTTGTTCTTGCCCTCATCGAGAAAACTGTAAGTAGTAAAGTGTTGAGAGGGGAGAACGAGGGCCGAACTTTGTCTCACGTCCAGATAGTAAGAAATTTTCAAACCATATCTCTCCACGACCAACGTGAAGGCGTAAATGAAATTGAAATACCGGCAGGTTTAGATAATCAGGGGCTGGAAGTAATTGCTTTCCTCCAATCCAGGAAAAATGGGGAAATTACAGGGGCAACCAAAGTGGCCATATTAAAATGAAAGCTATCAAAGAAAAACATACGCTCGTGATGCGTTGGACCCATTGGGTTAATTTCCCTATTTTGGCTGTTATGATTTGGAGCGGACTCCTGATCTACTGGGCCAACGATGAGTACTCGATTACTTTTTTTGGTCATACTTTTTTGCACTTTTTTCCAGAATGGATTTATAAATTACTTAAAATACCTTATCACCTGGCAGATGGAATGGATTTCCATTTTCTCTTTATGTGGTTTTTTACCCTCAACGGTATATTTTACGTTCTATATACCATAATATCCGGGGAGTGGAGACAACTGGTGCCAAAAAAAAATTCTTTTAAAGAAGCGTGGCTTGTTTTGTTGCATGATCTCCATATACGCAAAACGACGCCACCACAAAACAAGTATAATGCGGCCCAGCGAATCGCCTATACTTTGATTATCATAATGGGTCTGGGGTCGGTGGTGACCGGACTGGCTATTTATAAACCCGTTCAATTTTACTGGTTAACCTGGATCTGCGGCGGGTATCATTTTGCCCGAATTATTCATTTCGCCTTAACATTGGGTTATGTTCTTTTTTTCATGATTCACGTTATTCAGGTCATCATCGCCGGGTGGAATAACTTTAGATCGGTCGTCTCGGGTTTTGAGATCGTGGAGGAATCGACGCCTGTCGTAGCAACGATGATCATTGAGGAGCCCGCGCCTCGCTTAACGATGGCTCCGGAAGAAAAGATGAACCTTCCTGGCCAGGAGAGTGATTCAAAAGAGAACCAGCCTTAGGTAGAAATTATGAAAACGCCAAAGATAAAGAAGCCAAAAAAGGAACTTACGCTGGATCAAAAAGTGAACAGACGGAATTTCATTTCCTTTACAACTTTTTTTGCTGCTGGCGCAGCGGCTTTTGGTGGATGGAAATGGCTTTACAATTCTCCGCTGGAAAAAGGAGGAATTACGGGAGGCGCTCACAAACCATTACGTCAGGCATTAAATAAAACGGAAGTTTTTTTCCGGAATTTTTTTAGCAATAAACACCTGGTTAAAACCTATCCAAAGGAAAAAGCTGCGAAAATAGTCCGGGTGAACAGCAATATCGGAATTGATGATAAAGATTTCGATCCGGAGAAATGGATGTTAAGTGTGCAGAGAAATGATGGTCAAATCCTTCAGTTTACGATTGATCAGATCAGGGCTTTACCTAAAACTGAGATTATTTTTGATTTTAAGTGTGTAGAAGGCTGGGATCAGATCCAGCATTGGGCGGGCGTTAAATTCAGTGACTTTCTTTCACATTTTGGACTCGAAGATCAGGCGAAAATGGATTATGTTGGGATGCAAACACCCAATGGGGGATATTATGTAGGGCTTGAAATGGAAAGTGCTCTTCATCCGCAAACTATTTTAGCTTATGAAATGAACGACCGGCCCCTTTTACTGAGACATGGCGCTCCTCTTCGTCTCATTATTCCGGTAAAATACGGAATCAAGAATCTTAAACGAATCGGCATGATTTCCTTTAGCAACAAACGCCCGAGGGATTATTGGGCTGAACAGGGATACGATTACTACTCGGGACTTTAAACGCTTATATTTTGTTAAGACGAATGAAATCCTGTAAGGATATGAGTGAAAAAAAGACCAAAGAGTTATGAAACGTATATATTTATTTGTACTGCCTTTTTTGATTATGGCATTGAATGCCTGTAGCCAAACCCCGATAAAACCGGGATCCTCAGAAGATACTTCGGTTTACCCGGAAGCAAAGCAAAATAGTTATTGGAAAAAAATGCTTTCTCCGGAAGCCTATGAGATTATGGTTAATAAAGGCACAGAGACGCCTTACAAAAATCCATACTGGGATAATCATCGCAAAGGAATTTATGTCAGTGCCGCGACTGGTAAACCCATTTTTAGTTCGGATGCTAAATTTGATTCTGGAACCGGTTGGCCAAGTTTTTTTGCCCCGATTGATCCAAAAGCAATCAGGATTGTCAATGATCATTCCGACGGAATGGTAAGGGATGAAGTTGTTGAAGCAAGTACCGGGTTACACCTGGGTCATGTGTTTGATGACGGACCTGCCCCCACCGGCAAGCGTTATTGCATGGATTCTTATGCTTTCAAATTTATTCCAGCCAAATAATTTTTATTATAAACATAATTATATGAAATCATTAAAAGGATTATTAAATAAGATTTGCCTGGTGACTTCAATTCTGATCGTTGGATGTGCGCGGGCACAGAGTTCAAAAGAGATGAGTCATTTGCCAAAATACCAAAACCAACCGGCAATGAAAAAGTTGCCACATTCGCCGGTGGTTGCTTTTGGAGTTTGTCAGAGGGTTTATCAGAATTAAAAGGAGTGAACAAAGTAATAGCTGGTTATTCAGGTGGTACTACCAAAAACCCTACCTATGAAGAAGTTTGTACCAGGACAACCGGCCATGCTGAAGCCGTTCAGGTCTACTATAATCCTGATATGATTTCATATGCGGTCCTGGCTCAGGCTTTTTTTTACGCACACGATCCAACTACTCTGAACCGTCAGGGTCCTGATGAAGGGTCCGATTACCGTTCCATTGCATTTTATAGAAGCCCTGAGGAGCAAAATATTTTGAAAGAAGTAATCAAAAAAGTAAATGAAAGTCATCACTATTCAAATCCTGTCGTAACCGAACTAATGCCATTTAAACTGTTTTACCCGGCAGAAAAATATCATCAGGGTTATTACAGATTACATATGGATAATCCTTATATCGTTAGCGTATCGGAACCTAAAGTATTAAAGCTAAGAAAAGCCATGAGCGCTCAAATAAAGCCGGAGTTTCAACATGATGAAGCTTTAAAAAAAGATTAAAAACACTGTAAGGATTTTCCTACATGTTCATCTAATTGGGTAAACGAATAAAAATGAAAAAAATCTATTCTTTAGCGGTTTTGTTTTTTATTGGAATCTGCAGCATTCATGCGCAAAAGTCTGAAGTTTTCTGCACGAACGGAATTGCTATTAAAGGATATGATCCGGTCGCATTTTTTAAGGAATCAAAACCAGTCATGGGTCGTGAAACTTTGTCGTACCAGTGGAAAGGGGCAACCTGGTTATTTTCTACTAAAGAGAATCTGGACGCTTTCAAGGCTGCACCTGTAAAATATGCGCCTCAATATGGAGGATACTGTGCATATGGAGCCGCCCAGGGTCACAAAGCGTCTACGGAAATAAATACCTGGACAATTTCAGGCGATAAGCTTTATTTTAATTATGACCAGGAAGTTCGGGGAATGTGGATGAAAAATCAAAAAGCCGATATTAACAAGGCCAATGCTAATTGGGACAATATAAAAGACAAAGAATAAAACTCGATTTATTGTTACATGCAATCAATAAAGATGCCAACCCCTAAAGGATTTTCTATCTTTATAAAATGACAGAATTTGATGCCATAATTAAAAATATTAACCGATACATACAACTTGACAAAGGTGAAAAAGAAATTTTCATTTCTTTATTGAGAGTAAAAAGAGTTGGATCAGGCAATACCGGCTGAGGCTATTTATTGACTGCATAAAGGTATTTTATTCCGGATATGTATCGGAACTTGGAATTATGTTTGCCATCATCCTGAGTTTAATATGCTCCATGTTTCTTGCGCAGGCCACAACCAGATTGCAGGTTACCCTGAATAATGTGGAAGTGGGGAAGGGAGATGTGTTTATTGCAGTATATAACGAAGAAAAACTTTTTCTTGCAAAACCCTTTGTGGAAAAAGAATTGGCTTCATCTAAAGCGCAGCTGGAATTTGATTTTGAACTTACGCCTGGTGAATACGCCATAGTGGCGTACCAGGATATGAATGGTAACAAAAAGTTGGATTTGGGTTTATTTAATATCCCAAAAGAGCCCACTGGATTCAGTAATAATTTCCGTCCACGGTTTTCCAAGCCACAATTTAAAGATGCTGCAATAAAAATAAGCGGCTCTTCCGTTACAAGTGTCATAGAACTTAAATGAGTCAACTATTTATATCATTTGCCTCCAAACAGTCTTTTAAAAAATCCCTTTTTCTTTTTGGACGGTTGATTTTCATTGGCATCTTTGACTGTAATGGTAAAGGATCCGTATTTATTGCTTTTTTTTATGATAGTAGCTCCCTTCGACCTGTACAATTCGTTAGCAGGTAATTTTGAGTCGACCGGTACGTTGGAGGCGCTGATATCCATGTGATGATTTAAATGGGTGTTGCCCTGATTGTAACCCTCAGCTCCGGGGGGCGGCTTCTTGTCGATTATCTTCGTATAATCATACCCCATACCGGTTTTTAGATTTTCAGGTATCGCAAATTTAGCATCCCTGTTCAATCCCAATGCATCGTCATCGAGTGACTTTGCGAAGAAATATTCCCAGATTGGTCTTGCTGCCTGAGAGCCCATTCCCAAATTGTTTTCCAGGTGAATAAACTCGTCGTCGCAACCGATCCAGACTCCGGCCAATAGCTGAGGCGTATACCCTATGAACCATGCATCTGTATTGCCATTGGTGGTTCCTGTTTTACCACCCATTTCTGAAAGACCCAATCGTTCGCGCAGGCCGGCAGCTGTTCCATAATCGACCGGTCCCTGCATCATACGGCACATTGTATAGGCAGTATTCTGGCTGAGTACCTTTTTTCTCCTGGTATCAAAATTTGCAAGCAGGTTGCCGTTTTTATCTTCTATCCTGGAAATATAATATGGCTTCGTACTGATGCCACCGGACGGGAACATAGAATAAGCCCAAAGCATTTCATACATTGATATATTGACCGCACCAAGGCAAATGGAAGGATAGGGCTCCAGAGGCGATTGAATATTACTACGTTTTAAGAATCTGACAAATCGTTTAAGGGTAACCTGTCTCATCACGTCTGCTGAAGCACAATTCAATGAATGAGCCAAAGCCGTGGCTATATTTACTGAACCCCCATCTCCCTTACAAATCCCACCTGCAGGCACCATTCCATACCCGGCAAAATACTGCGCCTGGTTCTCGACCGGTGTTTCCGGGGTGAATCCAAGCTCCTCGACCGCATCTGCATACAACAAGGGCTTGATGGCCGATCCCACCTGCCTCTTTGTATTTATGTTAATGTGATCATATTTGTAATTTCTAAAATCAATGCCTCCGATCCATACTTTTACTGCCCCATTCAAGGGATCCATCGCCATGAAAGAAGTTTGCAACATCTGACGATGGTATTTGATAGAATCCACCGGGGTCATGATGGTATCTTTTGCCCGCGTGCTGTTCCATGCAAATACTTTCATATGAACCGGCACATTAAATGATTTACGTATGTCTGCAGGACTCATTCCTTCTTCTTCGGAATTTTGCCATCGGTCACTGTTTCGGATATATGATTCCAGTGAACGGGCCCTTTCTTTCCAAATTGTTCCATTGCGGATAACGGCCTGTTGGTTCATTGCTTTTTGCAGTAAGGGCATTTGCTTTGCAACGGCTTCCTCTGCATACAACTGCATCCGAATATTGATCGTCGTGTAAATTTTCAGGCCATCATCATATAAGTTATAAGGTTCACCGGTGGCAGGATTCTTATGATCCTTGCACCATCTTTTTAATTCATCCCTGATTACATCCAGGAAATAAGGAGCATAGCCATTATTTTCTTCGGGTTTCCGGAAGTTCAGTTCTATCGGTTTTAATTTTAGCCTGTAAGCTTCATCGGCACTTAAGTAATCTGCATCAACCATTCGATTGATGACCAGGTTCCTTCTTTCAATACCTGTTTTGGGGTTTCGGTGGGGGTTATATAAATTATTTCCGCTTAACATACCTATCAGCACGGCTGCTTCATCAATGCTAAGTTGGTCGGGTTCTTTTTGGAAAAAAGTTCGTGAAGCATTTCGAATTCCAAATACGTTGTCTCCAAAAGAAACGGCATTTAGGTAAAAGGCGAGTATTTCCTCCTTGGTAAAATTTCTTTCGAGCCTGACGGCGAGGATCGATTCCTTTATCTTTTCAATGATGCGCAGGGCCCTGTTTTTTGAACCCTGGCCAAGCATATATTTAGCTAATTGCTGTGTGATGGTGCTTCCTCCTCCATCCCTTCCAAGCTTTACTATCGCGCGGATCAAACTCCTGCCATCAATACCTGAATGTTGATAAAACCTCTTGTCTTCCGTTGCCAGCAAAGCGTTAATTACGTTTTGTGAAATATCTTTGTATTCGACAATGCTACGGTTGCTTTTATCCTTATAATACTTTCCCATCAGCGTTCCGTCGTCGGAATATACTTCGGAAGCTACCAGCATTGAAGGATTTTCAACTTCCCTGAATGATGGCAACCGGCCAAAGAGACCAAAATTGATCAGCATTGAAAATATAATGAAAGCGGCCAGGATGTAGAAAAATGCCCTCCAAAAAACACGAACAGGTTCAGACATAAAACGAGATTTGATTTTCAGCAATTTTCTGTAATATCCACCCCTTCGATAAAGGTAATTCCATATTCTTTTGCCAGATCCCGTGTTTTTATGGAGGTTACCGGAGGCTGCAACCAGATCACTTTTGCATGCAATGGCAATACATGGTTTGTAATTAACGAAGCATGCTCTTCTTCCGGGCGATAGATGTAAACGATATCGATGGGGTCGGGAGAGAAGCCAAAGACAATCAGTCCTGCCTTTAGCAAAGAGCAGGGAACCCTTTTATCAGGCCAGTCTATTAATAAAATACTTCTGCCTTTCTCCAGAATTTTCTTGCAGGATTCAATAAGAGGGTTTTCCATTTCATAAGGTTTATATGAGGACGGAAAGCAGTTAATAAGACGGGTAAAATTAATAAGATTTAGAAATAGAATAGCTGCGTTATTGACAAGAATGTTTATAGAGGGCACCGGTGAGCCGACTTAATTTTGACGGTATTTTTCGTCCGGCAATATTTCGACAACTGCACGGAAAAAGCTCTCAGATCTGAAGGGAGAAAACGAAGGTAGATTAAACTGTATCCCAAAAATGGGGGAAAAACAATATTATACCCACCGTTTGTTATTGCCGAAGTTTAAGAAATAATAGTATTTTAAAAGATGATAAGGATTCGATTTGCTTTCTTGCTGTTGGTTTATTTGTTCTTTGTCCAATCCACTATTGGACAATCTACACCTTATGAACCGACAAGAATGTACTCTGCAGATACACTAAAAGCGGATCTCCGATTCATAAGGGAAAAGCTGGAGAGAATTCATCCAGCTTTATATCGATATACTCCAAAACCGGACATGGACGCCTTTTTTGATAGTCTTGAAAATGCAATCGTGTGGCCCATGAATGAACAGCAGTATTTTGATGTTTTGTCGCTTCTACATTCAAAAATTAAAGACGGACACACGATGTTTTTGCCCAGCGACGGTGCAATGGATTATAATATTATTAAAGGAAGGTTTCTGCCTTTCACGGTAACATATGTGGGAGGGAAACTATATATCTCAGAAAATTGTTCGTCTGATACTACCATTCCTATGGGTGAGGAAATTATAAACATCAATGGAATCGGTATACTCTCAATCATGTCGCAACTGATGATCAGACAGATCCGGGATGGGAATAACCGGACTTACCCCGAATGGATACTCAATCATTATTTCGCGGCCTACTATAGTTTTACTTTCGGCCAGCCGGCTAATTTTTTAATTGAGTTTAAAAAATCAAATGGCGAATTGTATTCAAAGAAGGTCTGCGCCATGACAAAAGACAGCATCAAGACGGTCATGGTATAGTACCAACCCATCCTGCTCATCCGACTATTAAAGACGTCCTGACAGGAAATGATATTTCAAAGGCGCTTGCACTAAATCTCATTTCGGAAAAGAAATATTTGGTTTACTGAACAGTGTTCATTATATTTGCAGTGTAAACAAATAAGATGGGTATTACCGAACGCAAGGAGAGGGAACGGGAAGAAATGAAGGAACGTATCGTAAGTACGGCTATCCAGATGTTTCTCAAGGAAGGGTATGAACAGACTTCCATCCGGAATATTGCTGAGAAAATTGAATACAGCCCGGCTACCATCTACCTGTATTATAAGGATAAGGATGAATTGCTCTATGACGTGCAAAAACAGGCTTTTGATAAACTAGCCCAGGTCTTTCGCGAAAAAGTGACTTCAAATGATCCGCTCAAGAGGCTGGAACAAATCATGTATACCTATGTACGCTTTGGAAAAAATAATCCCGAGCTCTATGACCTGATGTTTATTATTCGTGCGCCGATGAATGGTATCAAAGAACATGAAAAATGGAAAAATGGAGATGATGCTTTTGCTTTCCATCGCACAATGCGTTGCGGAATGCATTGAAAAAAAACTGATCCGTTACGACGATGTGATGACTGCCGCACTTTCTATCTGGGCCATGGGTCACGGCCTGGTTTCACTGGATCTTCGCTGCCGACTTAAAGTAATTGATATGGATGAGAAGGCCATCGCAGCGACTATTGAAAAATCAATACAGGAATATTTCAACCTCATAAAAAAATAAAATCAGTAGGGATATTTTTTTTGCCTTATC
Source organism: uncultured Bacteroidota bacterium (assembly GCA_963730425.1). GTDB lineage: Bacteria > Bacteroidota > Bacteroidia > Chitinophagales > Chitinophagaceae > Puia. The sequence goes on from CAVSRV010000001.1 coordinate 681,798, forward strand.
ACTAAACACTGTTCATTAAATCAACAATACTAATTATGAAACGACTGTTCATTCCTCTGCTTCTCTCGCTGGCAGCCCAGGTCAATGGCCAGAACAGCACCCTGGAAAATTATATCAGTGAAGCATTTAAAAATAATCAGGGACTGCAGGGCCAGCAATTGCAACTCGAGAAATCCATGTATGCGTTGAAAGAAGCGCGTGCATATTTTTTACCGGATGTTTCCTTTGGTGCCTCCTATTCAAAAGCAGACGGTGGCCGCTCGATCGACCTGCCGATTGGGGATCTGTTTAATCCGGTTTATAAATCACTCAACGAACTGACCCATTCGACCGCATTTCCCAATCTTCAAAATCAGTCCATTTTATTAAACCCGGACAATTATTACGACGCCCATGTCCGCACCTCACTCTCGCTGATCAATTCAGAAATTTATTATAACGAGAAAATAAAAAATGAAAACATATCACGAGCAGAAAGCTGCGGTGAATGTTTATAAAAGAGAGCTGGTCAAAGAAATAAAAACCGCCTATTATAAATATTACCAGGCAGTAAAGGCTGAAGAAATTTATAATAATGCACTGACCCTTGTCAATGAAAATATCCGCGTGAACCAGAGTATGGTAAAAAACGGCATGCGTAACAATACCGCACTCACCCGTTCGGAAACAGAAAAACAAAAAATAGAAGCTTCCATTACACAGGCTTCGGGCAACAGGAAAAACATAGAAGCCTATTTAAATTTCCTGATCAACCGGCCTCTTGAATCGCCCGTCATACTGGATACCGCCAGCTTCATTACGGATAGTCAGTTGCTGAATTCGATTATGAATTCAAATACAGAAAACCGGGAAGAATTACAGGAGCTTCAATCAGTCATTCAAACCCAGGAGTTGAATAAAAAACTCCAAAGCTCTTATATGGTTCCCAAACTGAACACATTCCTCGATCTGGGGTCCCAGGGTTTTAAATTTCAATACAACGAAAAAACACAATACTATGTATGGGGACTTAACCTCGAGATGAATTTATTTGCCGGGGGACTGCATAAATCCAGGATTCAGCAGGCCAGTGTCAGCAAACAGGCAGCAGAAACCAGTTACAAGGAAACTTCTTCCCAAATGCAGATGCAGCTGGTTCAATCTGTCAATAACCTGCGCACGGCGATATCCGATTACTACAATGCAAAAACCCAGCTTTCCCTGACTGAAAAATATTATTCCGACCAGAACAAAGTTTATAAAGCCGGGGAGTTGCTCTATATCGAATTGCTCGATGCACTGACCCAGCTCACGAACGCCCGGTTACAGGTTGCCGTTACAATCGCAAATGTCCAGGTCGCTTATGCCGATACAGAAAGAAACGCAGCTACTTATCCACTTAATAAACTATAAACATATGCAACGCATTTTATTTCCCCTGCTGATGATATCCATCGCATTGTCACAGGCATCCTGCAGCGCAAGAACAGAACCCATTAAAAAAATCCATACAGATATTATTCCCGTTAAAATAATTCCATTGAAACAATACAGTGCCGTCACAACGGTAAATGTATCCGGGCAGTTCACGACCGATGACGAAGTCATGCTATCTTTCAAGACCACCGGAATCATTAACAAAATCTATGTGAAGGAAGGAGACGCCATTCAAAAAGGTCAGCTGCTGGCGACCCTGAATCTCACGGAAATAAATGCAAGCCTGGAACAGGCCCGTCTCGCATTCGAAAAAGCGACCCGCGATCACCAGCGTTTGATGAACCTGTATAACGACAGCGTTGCCACGCTCGAACAGGTTCAAAATGCAAAAACCACGATGGACCTGGCGGCACAGCAATTAAACAGCGTTGAATTCAACCGCCGCTTTTCTGAAATCCGTGCAGAATCGAATGGATATGTTTTGCGCAAGCTGGCCAGTGAAGGACAACAGGTTAGTTCCGGCACTGCGGTATTCCAAACAAACGGCGCAGGGTCCGGGAAATGGATCTTACGGTCAGGTGTAACCGATAAGCAATGGGCTGCCATTCATATAGGTGATCCTGCAGAAATTGGAACCGGTTCCTCCGGAGAACAGCGCCTTCAGGGTAAAGTAACCAGGAAATCAGAAGCCGTAGATCCGGCCAATGGATTATTCAGTATTGATATCACGATAACCGAAAAACACCGGGGTAAAATTGCGGCCGGCATGTTTGGCAATGGAATCATTACAACAGGCCAGGGAAATTTCGAAGTCAAAACCATGATAAATAGCTGGTCGATCCCCTACGAAGCCCTTCTTGACGGAGATGGCAGTACAGGATATGTATTCGTTACGAACGATAACAAAACGGCCAGCCGTGTAAAAGTAGTCGTCGCGGGAATGGAAAAGTGATCATGTCATCATCAGCCAGGGATTGGAAAACGCCGGCTCACTCATTATTTCCGGAAGCGCTTATCTGACAGACCACAGTCTTATCACCATTCAATAAAAAATAATTCAATGAAAATAGCCAATTACGCGGTTAAGAATTACCAGTTCACTCTGGTGATATTCATCATGGTCATCGCGCTGGGTATTACTACCCTGTTAAATATGCCCCGTTCGGAAGATCCTGAAATGCATGCACCCACTTTTACGGTGGTAGTTGTTTATCCTGGTACCAGCCCCAGGGATATAGAAGAACTGGTCGTGAAGCCGCTGGAAAAAGAAATATGGGGCCTGGAAAACATTAAGAGAATCCGCACCAGTATTGGGGATGGTGTCGCAGCCCTGCGCGTGGAATATAAGTACAGCAGTAATGTGGATAATAAATACCAGGAAATTGTACGTGTCGTAAACAGCAAGCGGCCGGAACTGCCTGCGGATATTGTGAGCATTGATGTAAAAAAATTCCAGCCATCTGATGTAAATATTATCCAGATCGCCATGATCTCTGAAAACGCATCCCGCGAAAAGCTTAAAATATTATGCAGAGAAGTTCCAGGACGAACTCGAAAAATTACCGGCACTGAAAAAAGTTGAGATTGACGGGATACCCGAACAGGAAGTACGTATTGAACTCGAACTTGAAAAAATGGAGCAGATGCACCTGCCGCTTAGTTCGGTAACAGGAAGTCTGCAGAGTGAAATGGCCAATATTCCCGGAGGCAGTATTGAGGCCGGTAACCGCAGCTTCAATATAAAAACCAACGGAAATTTTAAGAACATCGAAGAAATAAAAAATACCATTGTCTCTGCCGGATCAGGGAAAAATATTTACCTGAAAGACATTGCTAAGATTTACTATGGGTTTGAGGATACGAAATACAAAACACGTCTCAATGGCCACCGGTCTGTGTTTATTACAGCGGCGCAAAAAGAAGGTGAAAATATCAGTAAAACAAAACAATCCTATGAACCCGCACTGGCAAGATTTAAAAAAACCCTTCCGGCCAATATCGATCTGGTACAGAATTTTGACCAGGCCGATATTGTGAACAGTCGCCTGGGAAGCCTGGGAGATGATTTCCTGATCGCCATTTTGCTGGTGGGGGTTACATTATTGCCGCTTGGTTTTCGGTCGGCTGTGATCGTTATGATATCTATTCCGCTTTCCCTTTCTATCGGACTGGTTTTGCTGAATCTTTTTGGTATCAACCTGAACCAGCTCAGTATTGTCGGACTGGTTGTTGCCCTCGGCCTGCTGGTAGACGACAGCATTGTGGTAGTGGAAAATATTGAACGCTGGATGCTCGAAGGCCACTCGCGGATGGAAGCCACACTGAAAGCTACTGGGCAGATCGGAAAAGCAGTCCTGGGATGCACGATCATGCTGATCATTTCCTTTATGCCGCTGGTATTTTTGCCGGAAGGTTCCGGCGATTTCATCCGGGGTTTACCGATGGCCGTCATCTTATCAGTATTTGCATCCATGCTGGTTTCCCTGACGATTATTCCCTTTCTGTCGAGCCGCCTTTTAAAAAATCATCTATCCCCCGAAGGAAATATTTTCATGCGCGCACTGAAAACTGGAATTCATAAGAGTTATGCGCCTCTGTTAAAAAGAGCATTGAAAAGACCGGCATTAACCATTGCAGTTGCTGTTATTCTGTTTGGCGGATCAATCTATATATTCAATATCATTGGCTTTGCTTTGTTTCCTTCATCTGAAAAACCACAGTTTTTTGTCAATATAACCACGCCGCCCCAGTCAAATATCGGTTTCACGGACAGCATCACACGCAATATTGAGAATGAACTGAAAAAGGAAACGGCTATTACTTATTATGCCAGCAATATCGGGAAGGGAAATCCCCGCATTTATTATAATGAGGTTCCGGAAAACGAGCGCTCAGATTATGCGCAGATTTTTGTACAGCTGAATAATAAAACATCGCCGGACAAAAAACTCCGGCTCATCGAATCACTGCGCAAAAAATGGACGCCTTATCCAGGCGCTAAAATAGAAGTGAAGAACTTTGAACAGGGTCCGCCGGTTGTCGCACCCGTGGAGGTCAGACTCTTCGGAGATAACCTGGATACCCTGCGAAGCCTTGCCGCCAGGGTTGAAATTATGTTGCATAATACGGAGGGTACTATTTATATCGACAACCCGGTTGATTTACTTAAAACGGATATCAAAGTGGATATCAATAAAGAAAAGGCGCAACTTCTGGGAATACCTACGGTGAATATAGACCGGACCGTCCGCCTTGCTGTTGCAGGTTTAAATATGGGAAGCTATACGGATGATAATGATAAAGATTATTCCATCCTGCTCACCCGCACCAAAGAAGAAAGGCCCACACTGGACGTATTCAATAACCTCTTTGTAAATAACATCATGGGTGCAGCCATACCTGTCGGGCAGGTGGCGACGCTCCGATTTGAAACTTCACCCCAGGTGATCAATCACCAGGAAAAAAAACGCGTAGTATCAATAAAAGCTAATGTGGGTAAGGGATTCCTGGTGGACAGGGTTATCAATACGGTCATAAAAAAGATGGATAAAATGGAACTGCCGGCGGGTTACAGTTATGAAATGGGCGGAGAAGTGGAATCAAGAAATGATTCCTTTGGAGGCTTTACCAGCGTCATCATAGTTACGGTATTCCTTTTCATCGCCGCCCTGGTATTATTGTTTGGCACATTTAAAAGTACGCTGATTGTGCTCTCCGTTATACCGCTGGGTGTTGTTGGCGCAGCCATGGCGCTTTGGCTCACAGGAAATCCATTGTCTTTTATTTCCATTGTCGGACTGATTGCACTGGCAGGCATTGAAGTAAAGAATACGATCCTCCTGGTGGATTTCACCAACCAGCTGCGTAGTCAGGGTAAGGATTTGGAAGCTTCCATTCGTGAAGCTGGAGAAACGCGTTTTTTACCAATCGTGCTGACATCCCTTACAGCCATCGGAGGATTGATGCCCATCGCACTTTCCACGAATCCTTTGATTTCACCTTTGGCCATCGTACTGATCGGGGGTTTGATCAGTTCAACACTTTTGTCCCGGGTCGTAACGCCCATCATTTATAAACTCATACCGCCTGATGTAAAAATATCAATATCATAAATTACAATAAGAATTCGATTTCTATTACGGACAATCCCTGTATCAAAATCGCACACAAATAAAAAGGGCCATTCAAGCAAATGAATGAATATTAACTAAATGTAAAATGGCACAAATATGGAGCCGTTTAATGCATGTTCAGGAACTACCTAAAAACCGCTTTCAGAAATTTACAGCGTAACAAAAGTTATGCATTTATAAATGTGGCAGGTCTGGCAGTCGGCATAGCAGCCTGTCTGCTGATATTCCAGGTCATTCAGTACGAAAAAAGTTTTGATAATTTTCATCCGGATAAGGACCGTATTTACAGGGTATCTGTACATTTCAACACACCCGACGGTATTAGTTTTACCAGGGGAGTCTGTTTTGCTGCGGGAAAGCAACTGCCCCTGGACTATCCCCAACTGGAACAGGTGGCTTCCATCTACGGTGCAAATGGAAATCAGCTTACCGTTCTGGATGAAAATAACCATCCTCAAAATAAATTTAAAGAGAACGGTCTGTTCTACATTGAACCACAGTTTTTCAACATCTTTCATTTTCCTTTTCTGGCGGGTAACCCTAAAACCGCTTTATCTGCTCCCAATACCATTGTTCTCACACAGGGAGCTGCTGAAAAATATTTCGGTGACTGGCGAAAAGCCATAGGCAGGATTATCAGGTACCAGGATGGTAAAATCTTTAAAGTCACCGGCATATTGAAAAACCTGCCGGTCAATACAGATTTTCCTATACAGGTAGCGATGTCCTTCAAGTCTCTGCAAAATGATACTTCCCATGATTGGATAAGTACTTTTGGTGACCTCAACACTTATGTCAGACTTCCGCCTGGTATGTCGGCCGAAAAATTTGATGCTTCTCTTGAATCATTCGGAGACAAACATATACCTCCTGATTATGCAAAAAAACAGGGATTCAACCTGCAACCCCTGAATACTGTTCATTTTGACAAAAGATTTGGAAATTTTAACCGTGCTACTTTCAGCAAAGAACTGATCACCGCTTTGAGCCTTATAGGGATTTTTTTGGTGGTAATCGCCTGCATCAACTTCGTGAATCTGGCGACTGCACAAGCGGTTGACCGTGCAAAGGAAGTGGGTGTGCGAAAAGTACTGGGCAGCCGCAAGCGTCAATTGGTGACGCAGTTCCTGGGTGAAAGTTTTATTGTTACGATTGCCGCCGTTATGATCGCCTTGGCGATTGCTTTCTTGATATTACCTCTGTTAAATCAGTTGCTGGAAACAAAAATTACCATGCATATAGATTTAGCCATTCTTGTTTTTCTGATGGTGGTGATTGTGCTTGTTACTTTATTGTCGGGTCTTTATCCGGCCATGGTATTGTCCGGTTTCAATCCCATCACTGCTTTAAAAAGCAGGTTTGCAAATAGCACAACGGGAGGTATTTCATTGAGGCGGGGACTCGTCATAATTCAATTCATCCTCGCAGAGGCTCTGATTATCTGCACGCTCATCGTTGTAAGTCAGATGAATTATTTTAAGACAGCGCAGATGGGTTTTGACAAAGAAGCCATTGTAACGATTCCTATTCCAAATGATAGTGTCAACCAGACAAAAATAACAGCTCTAAAAACACAACTACTGCAAATTCCGGATATCAAAAATGTAAGTTTCAGTACATTTTCTATTTCGGATAATTCACACTGGGGCAGTGATTTTAACTTTGACAATTCTCCAAAAGTTTCAAGTTTTAATGCAGATCTGAAATGGGCCGATGCGGATGTTTTTAAAACCTTCGGACTACAGATGTCGGCTGGCAGGGCTTACCGTCCCTCCGATACCATAAGAGAATTCGTCGTCAACGAAACGATGGTTAATAAATTAGGCATAAGAAACCCTGAACAGATTATCGGGAAAAAGTTAAGTTTCTGGGACGGTCAATTAAAAGGAGAGATTGTTGGTGTGGTCAAAGATTTTCATGGCAATTCACTTGCAAAACCCATGGCTCCTGTGGTGATGTCCACCTGGAAACAGGCATATGAATTGATGGCTGTTAAATTAAATTCACGACAGGCAATTCATACACTGGCTGCCATTGAAAAATTATGGAATGCTACTTACCCGGAATCAGTATATGAATATCAGTTCCTGGACGATAAAATCGCTGATTTTTATAAACAGGAAAATCAGCTCTCACAACTTTATAAAATATTTGCGGGCATCGCCATTTTTATTTCCTGTCTGGGACTCTATGGACTCGTTTCTTTTATGGCAACGCAACGCAGGAAAGAAATTGGGATACGAAAAGTTTTGGGAGCCTCAGTAGCGAATATAATTTACCTGTTCTCCAGGGAATTCACCATTCTTGTATGCATCTCATTTTTAATAGCCGCACCACTGGCTTATTATTTTATGCACGGATGGCTTGAAAATTTCACCTTTCGTATTTCTATTGGATGGAGCATTTTCATCATTACCATTGCGGCATCTGTTTCCATCGCATGGATAACAGTGGGTTACCAGGCATTCAGGGCCGCTATAGCAAATCCCGTTAATAGTTTGAGGGCTGAATAACGTGAGCTGTCAGCCAATAAGTTATATTTGAATAACCATATAACGCTCGCCATGCCATCCAATTCAACTATTAAAGTTTCCCTTTATCTTAATTATTTTGTTTTTGCCATTCTTTTGAATAGCGTAGGCATTCTTATTCAAAAGTCCATTAACACATATCACGTCGACGAATTGAAGGCAAGTTCACTCGAAGCTTTCAAAGATCTTTCCATTGCATTTGTCTCCTTCCTGGTCGGATCTTTTTTGCCAAGACTCGGATATAAAAGAGGCATGCTGATCGCGCTTGCGCTGGTTTTCTTTGGTTGTATCGGCATGTATTTTGGAAACTCGTTCACATCAGTAAGAATTCTTTTTGCATGCGTGGGCATTTCATTTGCCGTAATTAAGGTTTCCGTTTATTCGATGATCGGTCTCGTTACGGACAGTCCTAAGGAACACAAAAGTGTATTGACTTCCATAGAGAGTTTTTTTATGGTTGGAATTGCTTCCGGTTTTGTCATATTTCCACTTTTTTACAGTGATATTAACCCCGATGCATGGTTGCGGATTTACTTATTATTAGCAGTCATCATCGCTATTTCATTTGCCATTTTATTTTTTTCTGATTTCAATATAAAATATGAAATACCTGGCACCAGCGTCGGTGACGATTTTATAGAGATGATCAAATTATTGAAAAGACCCTTAGTGCTGTTATTTGCAGTGGCTGCTTTTATGTACGTGATGACCGAACAGGGCATTATGAGCTGGCTGCCCACCTTTAATCAGAAAGTGCTTCACCTCCCCGAAAAAACAAGTGTCTATATGGCGATCATTCTGATGCTGTCCATTGCACTGGGAAGATATATATCATCCCGGTTAGTTAAAAGAATAGACTGGCTGCTGATATTGGCCGGCTGTTTAATCGGCGCAGCATTGATGGTTTTGCTGGTCTTACCGCATACGCAAAACCTTCCGCCGGAAGAGATATCGTCATTGAAAGATGTTCCGGTGATCGCATATGTTTTTCCTTTGATCGGCTTTTTTCTGGCACCCATTTATCCTTTGGTAAATTCATTTGTATTAAGCGCGACGGAGAAAATGTTTCACAGCCCTATGGCGTCTTTGCTTGTTTTTTTCTCCGCCATCGGGGGAACGCTGGGATCGAGGCTGGTAGGATATTTGTTTAAAAATATCGGAGGACAAAAAGCTTTTTATTTTTCTCTCATACCCATGAGCGTATTAATGATCTGTTTGTTTTTCTTTTATCAGATTCAAAAGAAGACCAATGCAAAAATTGAATTTGCAGGCGGCGGTCACTAACCTTTTTGACTGTCATCCTCTGTTTGAAGATGTGCAAATGAACCATGTTTTTGAAGACGGGAAGACTTTTCCTGACTGTCTGCCCAAAAGTGATTTGCGCATTATACTTCAGCAATATCAGGAACAAAAGGGGCTTCCTCTTTTTAATTTAAAAGACTTTGTCCTTAGTCATTTTGATTTGCCACAGGAAATGGCCGGCAATTTTAAAACGGATGTTCACCAATCGCTCGATCAGCATCTCCGGCAATTATGGTCTGTACTTACCAGGCAACCGGAAAAACAAAAAGGCTCGCTCATTGAATTACCTCATCCTTTTATAGTGCCAGGCGGCCGGTTTCGTGAAATATATTACTGGGATAGCTATTTTACCATGTTGGGATTGCATCTTCATGGCCAGGTGAAGATGATAGAAAATATGGTAGATAATTTTGCTTACCTCATTCAGAGCGTCGGGCATATTCCCAATGGCAACCGCACCTATTATTTAAGCCGTAGTCAGCCACCATTTTTTGCTTTGATGGTGGAATTGTTGGCCAACGCTAAAAACGATGAGAACATGTATGTAAAATATTTGCCGGCTCTGCAAAAGGAATATGATTATTGGCAATCGGGTGCCAAAGATAATTTGGAAGCGAGCCTCCGTACTGTAAAGCTAAAAAGCGGGGAGATACTAAACCGTTATTTTGATGAGAGTCCGACCCCAAGGCCGGAGAGTTATGCAGCGGATATGCATGCCAGTGAAACGAGCGATCAACCTGCAGAACAATTTTTTACCAATATCAGGGCTGCCTGTGAATCCGGTTGGGATTTCAGCAGTCGCTGGTTTGCGGACCATCGAAACCTTTCCACCATTGAAACCATCCACATTATTCCTGTTGACCTGAATTGTTTGATGTATAAACTGGAAAAAGTATTGGCGAAAGCTTATTCACTTCATGGCAGGATGAATGAATCGAAGATGTTTGAAATGAATGCGGAGAAAAGATTTGAGGCCATTATAAAATACTGCTGGAATGAAAAACAATCATTCTTTACCGACTACATTGGGCAAAAGGAACCCATATTGACCATATTTCCGCAGCCGGATTAACCCCATTATTTATTGCTGAAAAGGATAATCATTTTATTAAAAGCAAAGCGGATCAGATAGCCAATACCGTTTCCAAATATTTAGTGCAACCCGGCGGTTTGGTCACGACGACCATTCCCAGCGGTCAGCAATGGGACTGGCCAAACGGATGGGCACCGTTGCAGTGGATTGCGGTTAAGGGCCTGGAAAAATTTGGTGAAGGAAATATTTCTAAAACCATTGCGCAAAACTGGGTTTCTCTCAATGAAAAAGTGTTTGCCGCGACAGGAAAAATGATGGAAAAATACGACGTGGTGGATACAACAAAGTTGGCCGGTGGTGGTGAATATGAAAGTCAGGAAGGATTTGGCTGGACAAATGGAGTTTATCTGGCATTGAAAAATTATTTGAAAGACATTTACTGAACTAACGCCAACCCAATCCGGGTGCAACATGTTTAAGGATAGAAGACAATATATGTACGTTGTATTCAACTCCTAATGTATTGGGAATCGTCAGCAGCAGGGTATCCGCTTCCCTGATTGCTTCGTCCTCCGCCAGTTCTTTTATGAGCTGATCAGGTGCTGCTGCATAGCTTCTTCCAAAAACAGCGCGTTTCGTTGGCTCTATCATTCCGAATTGATCGGTCTGGTTTTTTTCCCTGCCAAAATAAAGCTGGTCCTGTTCTGTTACCAATGCAAAAATAGACCGGCTTACAGAAACCCTCGGCTCACGCTGGTGCCCTGCTTTTTTCCATGCTTCCTTATACAACCTGATCTGTTCGGCTTGCTGTATATGGAAAGGTTTACCACTTTCATCAAATTTCAAAGTAGAGCTTTGCAGGTTCATACCATTTTCAGCGGCCCAAACTGCCGTAGCGTTGGAGGCAGCACCCCACCAGATTCGCTCCCGCAATCCCTGGGCATGTGGTTCCAAACGCAGCAGGCCCGGGGGGTTGGGGAACATCGGGTTTGGATTGGGCCGGGCGAAGCCTGTTCCTTTTAACTTATCCAGAAATTCCAAAGCTTTTCGTCTTCCCATCTCCGCGTTCGTTTCTCCTTTGACGGGCTCATATCCAAAATAGCGCCACCCGTCTATAACCTGTTCCGGTGATCCCCTGCTGATCCCAAGTTGCAGGCGTCCTTCTGAAATTAAATCAGTAGCGCCCGCCTCTTCCACCATATACATCGGATTTTCGTAACGCATATCGATAACCCCTGTCCCCATTTCTATTTTACTTGTTTTGGCAGCAACAGCCGCAAGCAAAGGAAAGGGCGATGCTAACTGGGAGGCAAAATGATGCACCCTGAAATAAGCACCGTCTATACCAATTTGTTCCGCAGCAACCGCCAAATCAATAGACTGAAGCAATGTATCAGATGCACTGCGGGTTTTATATGACGGATGGTCTGCCCAATGACCAAACGACAAGAATCCTATTTTCTTCATAAGTCTTTAAACAGTTAGTTGCGAAATTTGTTCCCTGCCTTAATCTATAAGACCCGGCACTGAGATCAGCGATGGCGAGTCCGGTGAAAAGCCTTCGCACAGAATGAAGATAATAGAATTGATTGATGAAGCAAATTAGTCTGGAGTGTTAGAAAGCATTACCGCGAGTGAATCCATATAATCCCGCCAGTGAATAATCATGCGGTTTTCTATTGTAATAATGGAACAAAAGCGGTTGTCATATGCTTTCCCGGTAGAAGGAACTTTACCGTGAACCTCATATTCCAAAATAATAACGTGGGGAGGTATCCTAGGCTACATCAATGGAAATACCCAGGCCAACTGGCTGCAAAATTATAATTATTGTACAAGCTTATCAGGTGGGGGACCTGTCATTCAATAATTTTCACTCTGTCTCTGAACCAAACGTACAGCATATGTATCGTATACGGACACTATCGCTTTCTGATTATCCGTATCCTGTTTGATTTTCATTGACTTAAAAAACGGCACGCTATTTACTTAACATATATGAAAGTAATATTCATTTCTTTTACTTTTGCTGTAGAAATCATTTTATGAAAAATTATAGTTTAGGCGAATTCGAAGAACTGATTCTTCTCGTTGTTGCCGGATCGGATGGTGAAGCCTACGGGGTAACCATACAGGAAAACCTGATCGAACATTCAAAAAAGAATGTAAATATCAGTGCCATCCATGTGTCGTTGAAAAGACTGGAAGACAAGGGTTTTGTCAGATCCAGATTTGGTGGCATTACCGACGAGAGGGGAGGCAGGAGAAAAAAATTTTATACCATTACCGGTCTTGGCAGAAGAGTGCTGGAGACACAGTATGAACTCCGTACTTCTCTGTATAAACAAATTCCTAAATTATCTTTTGGCCGATGAAACCCAGTCCCCCTCATTGGCCATTGCGATTTCTTCGCTGGTTTTGCCGTGAAGATTTTATCGATGAGATCGAAGGAGATCTGATGGAAAATTATTTTCGTCTTTATGAAAAATCTCCTTCAAAAGCAGGCAGGCAATTTACCTGGGACGTTGTTAAACATTTCCGGCCGGAGTTTATAAGATCCTTTCGCTTTCAACCACATTATAATAAGATAGGCATGTTAAAAAATTATTTCAAAATCGCCCTTCGCCAACTCCGCAGGAACCTCGGCTACTCCTTTATCAACATCTTCGGCCTGGCCACCGGCATGGCAATCGCCCTCGTCATCGGCATCTGGACAATCGGCGAACATTCCGTCGACAAGTCGTATCCAGACCACAGCCGTATCGTGGAAATTATGCAGGCCCAACGCCCAAAAGGCACGGCCCCGGGCTCACCCATCACCTACCTGGGAACCACAGTCTCGTCTGCGCTCAAGCCCTATCTGCAGAAAGGATACAACGATATCTTCGATGCGACAGCCATGTTCACCTGGCCCAACGATGGAGTGCTCGTCAACGGCGACAAAAGTATTTCCCGCCAGGGCTCCTGGGTGGAATATACATTTCCTATAATCTTCGGTTATCATTTCCTCAGCGGCAACGCAGAATCGTTACGCGATCCCAATACGGCCCTGATCTCCCGGTCCGCCGCCATCGCACTCTTTGGCAGCGAGAATGCAGTCGGCAGAACCTTTAAATACAACAACAAACTTCCATTCACGGTCGGAGGAGTTTATGCCGATCAGCCACAGACCTCCTCCTTTCATGATATCGATTTCTTCATCCCCATATCACACCCATGGATGAATTGGCTCACCACCAACACCGATTTCGACAGCCACAGCTGTCGTATTTTCGCCCGCCTCGCCGGCAACACAACCGCCGAACTGGCTACGGCCCGGATAAAAGATATCTGCACACCATTCAATAAACATAATATCGAGACCTATACCGTGCTCCCTTTCGAAGATTTATACCTGCACTACGACGATTCCAACGGCGGCATCGGTGAAGGTCGCATCAGCCGCGTCCGGCTCATCGGGATCATCGGTGTCTTCGTCCTTTTACTCGCCTGCATCAACTTTATGAACCTGTCGACGGCCCGTAGCGAACAACGCGCAAGAGAAGTCGGCATCCGTAAAACCCTGGGTTCACTCCGTGGACAACTCATCTGGCAATTCCTCGCCGAATCGAACCTCGTCGCATTGCTGGCTTTCGTCCTCGCCGTCGGGCTCACCGCGCTGAGCCTGCCCTGGTTCAGTTCTCTTTCCGGCAGTCCCATGACACTACCCTGGACCAGCCCAACTTTCTGGGCCATCTCACTGACCTGTACGGGAATCACAGGGATCCTCGCCGGCAGCTATCCTGCCTTTTATCTCTCCGGTTTCCGGCCGGTCGACGTATTAAAAGGAAAAGGCGCAATGAACTTCGCCGGAGCTGCTTCGACACGCTCCGGACTCGCTCGTAACCTTCGCTTCGCTTGGTTACCACGCAAAGTCCTCGTCGTAACCCAGTTCTCTATTTCACTTGCCCTGATCATTGGCACTATCACCGTCTTCCGCCAGATCCAGTTCGCCAAAAACAGGCCCGTCGGCTATGACCGCGCCGCCCTCATTAATGTCCCCATCAATTCAGACTCTCTCGACCTGCACTATGAGTCCCTCCGCACGGCTCTGCTCAACACCGGCGTGGTCGAAAATATGGCGTCCTCCTCGACGACCATGACCGCATTCTATCAGAACGATTGGTTGGAATGGGAGGGAATGCAGGAGGATCAAAAAAATTTAACCTTCCGCGATATCTTTGTAAGCGCCGACTTTGGCCCCACCGTAGGTTGGACGATTCTGCAAGGCCGGGATTTCTCACGCGCTTACGGTACCGACAGTGTATCCGCTATCGTCAATGAAGAAGGCGCCCGCATCCTCGGATTCAAAGATCCCATCGGTAAGACAATAAAACTCGGCAAACACTATACGATTATTGGCGTGACAAGGAACATGCTTGTAAACGATCCCTATGATAAGATTCAACCCGCCATTTTCCTTGGCGAAGGCGGCCATAATATTAATATCGTCCGCATCAAACCCGGCACGCCCGTTCGCACGGCCCTGGCCAAAATAGAATCCGTTTACAAAAAGTTTAATCCGTCCAGCCCCTTCCTCTATCATTTCAACGACGAAGACTATGAGCGAAAATTCCTCTCCGAGACACAGATCGGTAACCTTGCTACCGTCTTTTCCGGACTGGCGATCCTCATCTCCTGTCTCGGCCTCTTTGGTTTGGCCTCATTCGTGGCGGAACAACGCACAAAAGAGATCGGCGTCCGCAAGGTCCTCGGTGCCCGCGTCGTCAATCTCTGGGCGCTCCTCTCCGGCGACTTCCTGAAGCTGGTGATCCTTTCATGTATTGTCTCCATGCCGTTATCGTATTTTTTCATGAGCAGGTGGTTGCAAAACTATAAGTTTCACACCTCTCTATCCCCATGGATCTTCGTCGCCACCGGCGCCGGTATGCTCTCGATCACTCTCGCCACCGTCAGCTATCAGGCACTCAAAGCAGCCATGATGAATCCCGTCACCAGTCTTCGCTCGGAATGAATCCGAGCTACGCTTCGCCTGCCGAATCCCGCGTTTCGCGGGAGAAGGAAGGGCTGGCGAAGATAGTCTCCGCACCGAATGATCTTAACTTTGATATAGCAAAAAGCAATTAAATGAGAAATCTGATCTACGCAATCAACACGACCTTGGATGGCTGCTGCGACCATACCAAATTCGGCCCCGATGAAGAAACGTTTGAGTATGTTACGAATCTTGTGCGAGATGCAGGCACATTCCTTTGGGGGCGTAAAACTTATCAATTGATGGTTCCTTATTGGCCCGATGTGGCAAAAGATCCTTCCGAGCAGGATAAAGCAGATTACGAATTTGCCCAGGCATTTGTCGCTGTCGACAAAATTGTTGTCATCTCAGGATCGCTCGACAAGGTTGAAGGGAAAAATACAAGAATTGTTCGTTCGAACCTTGAAGACGAAATACTTAAATTGAAACAGGAACAAGGCAAAAATATTTTAACCGGTGGTGTGACCATTCCTTTACAACTTGCAGAGCTTGGTCTGATTGATGAATATCATTTTGTGGTTCACCCGATAATTTTAGGAGAAGGGAGACGGTTGTTTGAAGGCATCAACCTGCAGGAGAAATTACGATTAAAACTTGCTGGGTCGACGGTTTTTAAGTCGGGGAGTATTGCGCTTCGGTACTTAAAACAATGAGAGAAAAATACCAATCTCTGCCTGGCCTGGACTAAGTAACCTGTTTACAGCTGCATAAAAGATTTGTAGAACTTTAGTAAAGAACAGAAGGCAGAAAGGCACCGGCCGGATCGTTATACAATCCCTTACTCATTAATGTCATCGGCTCAATAATACGCAGGCCGTTTTGCAGACACCATCGCAGCACTTCTGCATTACGCGAAGGAAGCAGAAAGCCCGGGCCCGGAAAATTCGCAGATGCGCCAATCAATGCTTTCAGTCCGGTATTCGTTGCTGCGATGGTGTGCCCCAGAAAACCTACCTGGGTCGTATAACCGCTAATCATTCCATCATACTCTACAACAGAAAATGTTCCGGCTTTGATGGCACCGGGCAGCTCATGACTGCGGTCATGACCATGTATCTTATTACATAACTGGTTGCAGGAATTCAGGTCCGCTTCATTTCCCGCGCGAACATGGTAGCCGGGAAAACGAATGGCAAGTGCAGCGCCCTGAATAACAGAAAGGGGTTCCCTCACATCGAATCCAAGTTTTGTATAGAGAGCCAATGACCGGTTATGATAAGCGGCCTGCACCAGTCGCACGCCTGCAAGTTTGATTTCTTCTGCGCGATGAAGAACCTGCTCCATCAGTTTTCTGCCTACATCAGCATTCTGGCAGGCCGGGTCCACTGTGATAGGACCCACACCTCCAATAAATCCATTCTCCCACAGAATATTGCTGCCGGCAATTTGCCCGTTCTCCTCGGCCACAACAGCATACGTGCCTGCACCGGAAAAAGCATAGTTCATTAACCCAACGGCCATTTCAGTTTCCGGAAAATCCGGTGGAAAATGGTGTGCCTCTGCAATCACTTTAAATGCGTTGTAGCAAATAGCTCCGCATGTCTGGGCATCTTCAGGCTTTGCAGGTCGTATGATAAGATTCATATAAAATAAATGAGTTGATTAGTTTTGATCGTCGATCGCCACTTGTCATTTTGCAGTCGGGAGTAGTTTAAGGCCGCGTTTAAAAGGTACAGAATTTTATTTTATCGGTCGCCTTCGGACTGTAGCGACTGTCGGGGTCATTAACTGTGGTTGTCACAGCGGGTTATATACTAAAAAGCTGAATTAAATTCATTACTGAATTAATCCAGCCATTGAGGAAGCAGTAGAATTCAAGATGTTTGTTACAATTGGATTTGGCCGGCTGCCGGCCAAATCCTTCATTCGAAAATTAAGAGTTAAGATAAATGATGTTCATAGTTAGTGTTTCTAGTTCTTTAAATTCAATCCGGGGCTCGCTACGGTACAATGTTTCAAATCAACCTGCAGTATTTCTCCGCCACCCGTGGTCCCGGGTCCAAATCCTTTATTGGAAATATACAGTTTACCATCCGGGCCGAACGTCAATCCCGTCGGAAGAGAAAGACCGGACACGATCACTTCTTTATTACCAGTGTAGTCTACCCGAACTACATCTCCTGTGCCCGGAGTCGGGCCCATACCGCTTACTGTTGAATTTTCAAGAATATATAGTCTGCCAAATTCGTCGTGAACAACACCCAGGATAGTTGTAAAACCGGAGATGATTGGCGTGACGCTTTTATCGGGTGATATTCTGTAAATTTCAGATCTTCCGGCGACCACAGGGAAAGTGTCCAGATTGCCTATTAGAAAATTATTATCGAGAAAAGTTACGGCTGTAGGAACGATATGTCCCTGACTGACTGATATGTCTACTACTCTTGTGATTTCACCTTCCGGTGTAATTTTTACAAAATCTCCCTGATTTGGTTCTGTTACATAAAGATTTCCATCTACGTTGATCATGGCATACGGAGTTCCATCTGGTTCCGCTCCTCCATGTGGTTCAGGATGCGCTGTGGGATGGGTCATTGTGTAGACACTCAAATTTGCTATGAGAGACCATTTTCCGTCATGGCTTATTTTAACAACACCATTTGGAACTACAGGAACACCGGTTGGAGAGGATGGAATACCGTGTGAACAACCCGCTCCTGCAAGTAGTGCATAAAGATCATTACCGATAAATGCAACATCTGCCACACCTTGAAAATCACCTCCCACTATTTCCTGATCCACACTGGACGGCAGCTGATCTGTAACAGTAGTCCGAACGCCTTCAGCATTGACTTTTGAAACGCGTCCACTCGTCAGGCTCCCCAGATAAGGACCGACAGGGAAAGTAACCTGGGCGCACTGGCCTGCAGTAGAATTTGATCCGCCCGTTCCCGCCTCGGCAACATATAGATTTCCGTCGGGACCGAACTTCAAACCGCGGGGACTATTAAATCCAGTTGCGAAGACTTTGACGGTAGGCATTCCGCCACTTTATGCATTCGGGAGGGATATCATTCTTTTTACATGTGGCAAATAATAAAATGACTGCGACAACTCCCGCAAGCTTTGAATAAAAATGTTTTTTCATAAAAAAAGTTTGATTGGTTTTAAGAAAATAATTCAGATGATCAAGATGAAAATTGTGCGAACGGATTCAAAAAGTGAACCTGCAACTTTCAACGGGTTATTCTGCCGTAATTTTTTATTCTAAGATTGCTACTATGTTGAGCCTGTAAATGAAATCCTATTCGCGGATAGTGGAAACGCTATATAGTTAAAAAGGGCGGAGAAAATCGAATAAACAACACAAAGCTTCTGGTGTATACAAATGAACGAATAATCGATTCGAAAGTAGACCTGACTTTGTTTCAAAAATATACCTGTTTGAAGGTATTTTATTAATACCAGTTTTCAGGTAGGCTCTAATGCTACCTGCCCTTTATCTAAGGCCATATTTGTGATGTAAAAAGTTCACATCAATTCAGTCAATAAGTTAAAAAAAAATGAAAAAGATACTTGTTAACTCGTTGTTATTAATCTACGCTATTTTTTTCTCGCTCAGTATTCAGCGGCCGCTTATTCGGGAGAAAAAAAACATCAGTTCGGAAAGTGAAAAACATTTTACCGCCTGGGAACTTGAAATCATAAAACTGATCGCCGACGGTCTTACCAATCAGGAAATAGCGGCCAAAGTACAGCGCCCTGAATCACTGAAAGAGGTTCCCTTACATCGAATCCACAGTGTGACTAATGGATTGGAATTTCCAGTTCCTCCACCACATCACTCTGCCAGTATTCCTTGGTTCGAATATCCATGATCGTTAGTTTGCCGCCCTGACGCGCACCCGTATCGATATTAAGAACATTTACGGCGCGCATGGGCTCGTCCGTTTCCCAGTTCACGGTGGGAGTGTGGCCAATATAAATTTCGTTGAAATCACAAAAGTTGATAAAAGGACCCATGGCCGGATTTCGCTGTTTCATAAATTTATAGTCCAGGGCCGCCAGCCAGAGTTCCCGGTCCCAGTAAAATGTTTCGGGCCGCTGCAGTGCGAAAGATAAAAACCGGTTGAACCCCCCATGGACATAACAATTATTTTCATCGTCAATATGATAAGGAACCTGGGTTTCAAAAAACTTCCTGTGTGATTCAGGAATATCTTTTGGATCAAGCGCTGTTTTATATCCTTCGCGACTGCGATGAATCAAACGTTCCCTGCCCGAAAGTTTCAAATAAGAAATCGCAGTTTCCTTACCGCCATAATTCCATCCCGTTGGATGATAACCCGTGCGAATAAACTCAAAGAACCAGTCATCATGATTTCCTTTCAGAGCAACCAAATGTTTGACGCGCAACAGCGTTTCTACACATTCATAAACACCGACGAATCCGTCCACAACGTCTCCCAGCTGAATGAGACGATCGTTTCCGAAATCAAAAGCGGATCTGTCCAAACACTGATTCATTGCACGCGAAGCTCCATGTACATCTCCCAGAACAAAAGTTTTCATAGATCCAAATCTACAAAAAGGTGGTTGTCATTAATTCGCAGGATTTACCTTTTGAATATGGAGACGAAATCATTTATTTCATTTCTGGTGATCCCTAAAGGAAAGAAAATATGTATAATGACAAGGAAGTTTTTCATGTTAATGCATATTGACAAATCGTCTTCATAAAGTTAATCAATTTTTAAGGTCTAACGGGATAAGATGAAAGGCTCTCTCCGTTATGGAAGGAAAAAATAATTCTCAAAACGTGAACTTTTGAGTGATTTTTATAAGTACCACCTGCGCACTGTCACTTTATACGAATGTTGTTCCTAAGCATTCTCTTTTGGGCGTTCCTGGCTTCATATATCTTTCATATACTGGATGAAACCCTGCTCAATGGCGGCTTTGTCAAATGGATCATAGAGAATTTCTGGCCGACATATACCTTTCTCTTTTATGGTATAACTTTTAAATTTATGTAATAAGACGCACTACATTTCAATCCCCGGCTGACAAAGATTGCCTGAAAAACTTAGATGATCTACTTTTGGAAACCAGTTCAGTTTTATGGATGATAAAAAATCATGGTTTCGGAAGTTCATCACCAAGGATGAAGGCTGCGATCTGGGCAGTCTTGAAGTAAAACAGAACAAATCATTATGGCTAATGGGGAGGCCTGCAATTAGCACGATGCCGCAGGCCTCACGCTTTCTGAGATCTGTGGGTATTGCCCTTCGGTATTGGTCAACAAAAGCCATTCCACTGGCAAGCATGTACCAGGCTTGTACCGGAAACAACAGAGAAAAAGAGGAAGGCCAGCGCTATGCGATTGAATTTACAAATGGTTTACTCGAATCATTTCAGGCCATTGAAGTAAATATGATTGCTGGAAGGATTTGTCTTGTAGATGAAACATTGGTTCCTGCCCTTTATCGCCTGGTTACAAGGGATAGACTTTACGATCAACTTCCAAAACTCTCTGGCAATGCGCGCCAGGCTTATGATCTGCTTGCCATTAAGGGCGAGATCACAGCCGGGGACCTGCGCAGGAAAATGGGTATCAAGAGTGGTTTGCAGGAAGATCCTGCCTATCAGGCGCTGGCCGAGCTCCAGCGTCATTTTCTGGTTGATCGCGGCCCATTCGTCATGCCTGAAAAAGGGGTTCCCTATTTGAGTAAGGAAGGATATCCCTATCATTTCTTTCATGAAGCCCACCTGGAACTGGCAACCGCGGCCCGGAAATTGACGGTCAAACAAGCGACGGGAATTTTCCTCTCAGCGTATCTGAAGAGCTCCGTATTCTGTCCGTCTAAAAAAATGTTCTCCATGTTTAACACATTCCTTTCCGGACCGGAGATAGAAGACGCGCTGAAAATCCTGTATAATGAAAAAGAGATTTTATTGATAGGATCAGGGCGGGATGTACTGATTTGTTCCCGCTCCTGAATATGCCGATTTTACTACCTTCGGCAAAAGTTCTGTATGCCTCATCCTGTCTTACTCGAAGACTGGTCATCTTATGACAACCGCAAAATTAAAGGCGAAAAAGACGCGTCTAAATTTTCCTGCACCGAGCGCTGGGAAGTGGAATACCTGGCCGATAAACTCAAAAAACATTATCCATTAAAATCTCCGCAGGTCATCATGCAGGCCATCCTGCATTGCTGCGCCCAGGTAAAAGCGCCGCATCCAAGAGAAAAGTTTGTCGAATGCGTAGTCGGGCATTTCGTGAGCTGAGACAACAAATAAGCCATACATTTAAATAAAGAGAATGAATGACCAAAGCCGGCATTTCACGAATTATTATTAGTCTTCATTTTATTTTGACCGCATTTGTGATCACAAGATATTTTCGCGCAAGATATCAATTGACATCGCCGCTTATTCCACCGGGTACAAAGGATGAGATTTTATAATCATTGGGAATACGGTCAGTGCCTGTCTCAAAACCGTACGCTTTAAAAAGACCTGCGAATGCTAAAAAACTGATTGTCAATAACGATCGGGATTGGTATAGATTCTGAAGTAAAATAGCTATGCTAAAACTCAATTTTAAAATCGCCTGGCGCTATCTAATGAAAGACCGCCAGTTCAGTCTGTTGAATTTAATCGGACTATCCACGGGTCTTGCCTGCGCGGTACTGATCTTCATCTGGGTGAGTGATGAACTGCAGATGGATCAATTTCATAAAAACGATGCACGGCTCTACCAGGTATTGGAAAACAGGGTCCAGGCCAGTGGTATCTGGACTGCTAATTCGACATCCGGGCCGATGGCTGCTGCCCTTGTAAAAGATATGCCGGAAGTGCAGTACGCAGTAACTTCCGTTCCTGTGCAAAATATTATTCTTTCAACCGAAAACCAGCAGTTAATAAGGGCGGAAGGGAAATATTGCAGCAAAGATTTCTTCCATCTTTTTTCTTATGATTTGATTCAGGGAAATGCTTCTCAGTCACTCGCAAACAAGTATTCGATTGTATTATCGGATCCCCTTGCGAAAAAATTATTCGGAACGACAGAAAACGTGATCGGTAAAACAGTTATCCTGACACAGTCCCGGGATAAACTGCCCTGTAAAGTGACCGGCATTTTTAAGGAGCCTGGTCCTCATTCTTCTGACCAGTTTGATTTTTTACTGCCGATAGAGATATTGATGGATGTAGAACCAGGATTACAACATTGGGGCAGTACATTTCCTCAAACCTTCCTCCTCCTGAAACCGGGTGTTACTGCCGCTGCGTTCAATCGAAAAATTGCGGATTATATAAAGGTCAAAACCAATCATCAAATATTATATCGCACTCCTTTTATCAAACGCTACGCTGATAACTATCTCTACGGGCGTTACGAAAACGGTGTTCAGGCAGGGGGAAGAATTGATTACGTGAAACTCTTTTCGGTAATCGCCATTTTTATCCTGGTCATTGCCTGTATTAATTTCATGAATTTGTCTACGGCAAAGGCAGCCGCAAGGGCAAAGGAAGTAGGCATAAAAAAAGTGGTGGGAGCGGGGAGAGGCGTTTTGATCGGTCAGTATCTTGCGGAGTCCTTGCTGATGGCCATAGCTTCCATGTTTCTTGCAGCGGTAATGGTCGTATTTATTCTTCCTTTTTTTAATCAGCTGACGGGTAAACATATTCAGCTCAGTCATATTGGTTCTGAACTTATTGTATCGCTCCTTGGAATCACCCTGTTCACCGGTTTGATTTCTGGAAGTTATCCTGCTTTTTATCTTTCGCGGTTTAAACCGATAGCGGTGCTGAAAGGAAAAATTAAAAATTCTGCAGGAGAACTATTGGTTCGCAAGGGTCTGGTTGTTTTTCAGTTTACTCTTTCCATTATGCTAATAGTAGGTGTTCTTATGGTATACCGCCAGCTGAATTTTATTCAGACTAAAAATCTCGGTTACGACAGGGACCATGTTATATCCTTTCTTAAAGAAGGGAATCTCCTGGATGAAAACCAGCAGGAAACATTTCTTTCAGAAGCAAGGAGTATACCGGGTGTCACCCGTGCCTCCGCTATCGGGCATTCGCTGACCGGCCATAACAACGGTACAAACGGAGTAGAATGGGAGGGCAAGAATCCCAACGACAAAACAGAGTTCGAAGTGGTGGCGGTCGACTACGACATGCTGGAAACGATCGGTATTTCGATGAAGGAAGGAAGATCATTTTCCAAAAGTTTTGGATCTGATAGTACAAAAATCATATTCAATCAGGCTGCTATTGAGTTTATGGGTCTGAAAAATCCGATCGGAAAAACAGTGAAGCTCTGGGACAGCAGTGTGCAGATTATCGGCGTAGTAGGGGACTTTCATTTTCAATCTCTGCGTGAAAAAGTAAAGCCCCTGCTTTTCTATTTGAATCCTCAGAGGTCGTGGCGCTTCATGGCGAGGATCGAGACAGGAAAGGAAAAAAATGCCATCGCGAAACTGCAGACGCTCTACCGGCAATTTAATCCGGGTTATAGTTTTGAATATAGTTTCCTGGATGAAGGTTACCAGCAATTATACATCGCTGAGCAAAGAGTGTCTGTACTCTCGCGTTGGTTCGCGGGTCTCGCGATTCTCATATCCTGCCTCGGACTTTTTGGACTGGCAGCTTTCAAAGCCCAACAGCGTCAGAAGGAAATTGGGATTCGTAAAGTCGTGGGGGCTTCTGTCAGCAACCTGGTCATTTTGTTATCAAAGGATTTCCTTCGGCTGGTCCTGATGGCTGTCCTGATAGCTTTTCCTCTGTCCTGGTGGATGATGAGCCAGTGGTTGCAGGGATATGCCTACAGTATACATATTGGTGCCGGAGTATTTATAATAGCGGGTTGTTCGATCCTGCTTATAACGCTTCTGACAGTTTGTTACCAGGCTCTCAGGGCTGCCGTGGTAAACCCTGCGAAGAGCCTGCGGTCAGAATGAAATTCATACATTTAAATTCAAATGACAACTATCGACTATACTTTAACGCCGGATCAACTGAGCAATGCCGTTGATAATACGATTCGTGTATTTGATGAATACAGCTTGAGAAAGAAAACGGATAGCCAGGGACGACAATTGATCGTGGACAGGAGCTGGATGGGTATGTTTAACTATTTCGTCACGGAATCACCGGGTGGCTCACAGCTGACGCTCGAGGCGATGGCGGCAAAACCGGTTTCAAGGGAGGAACTCGCCAGCCATGAAGAAAGTTTTTTAAAGAATCTGTATAAGATCATCGATAAGGAAATTGCGATTACACCCGAAATAGCAAATAGGAATATTCATAAAAGCCGGAAGCTTGTTATCGGACTGAGGAGTATTATCTGGATTGTCGTCATTATCCTGCTGATACTGAAAGCAGTTCAGGGATGCATGAAAAAATAAAATCTTCACGATCGCGGAAATAGTTCTCAAAACGCAAATTCATTCAGAGCGTAAACTATTTACCGGGTTGGCAACAGCTGCTTTGATAGCCTGAAAACTCACTGTAAAGAACGCGATGAAAACGGCCGCAAAACCTGCAAGCAAAAATACCCACCATTGAATGTTTATACGGTAAGCAAAATCCTGCAGCCACCTGCTCATAAAATAAAATGCAATGGGTGAGCCAATAACGATGGCAATCAAAACAATCTTTAAGAAATCTTTGGACAGCATGGATACAATCCCGCTGGTATTCGCACCCAGCACTTTGCGGATCCCTATTTCACGGGTTCTCTGTTCAGCTGTGAAGGCCGATAAGCCAAATAAGCCCATGCATGATATAAGAATTGCCAGACCTGCAAAGATTCTTGACAGGCTCCCAACCAGCGTTTCACTCTTAAATAATTTGTCGAAATCTTCGTCAACAAAACTGTATCCAAACGGATATGCGGGGTTATCTTTCTTAAAAACAGCGGCTATCCTGGTAAGAACTTCATCTGGATGGGCATCCTTTTTATATCTGATATAGAGATAATTTGCTTCTTCTGTATTTGAAAAGAATATAACGGGATCGGGCTTCCCATACATATCTCCATACACATAATCTTTAACCACTCCGATGATAGTGCAGGGCTGCTTACCGGATCGTATGATCTTACCTACGACAGAACCCTTACCCATTAATCTGGCCAGGGATTCCGTGATCAGCACATTTGAACTGTCAGATTTTACATCCGGACGAAAGTCCCTTCCTTCGAGTATGTGCATACCCATGGTGGAAATATATTCAGGACTGATTGCCCTGTAAGAAACAAGTACAATACTATTCGGATCCTTGCCTTCCCAACTGTAATCTGTTCCATTGTCGGAAGTATAGAGCGATTCATCATTACAAAGCGCCACGTTTTGCACAACCCCTGTGTTCATCAAATCCTGCCTGATGGCTGAAAAATTTTTTTGCATATTGCCCACGACCTCCATATTAATGAGGTTGTCTTTTTCATATCCAAGATCTCTGGTTTTGATGTGCTGAACCTGTTGATAAACGAGAATGGTGGAGATGATCAGCGCAATGGAAATGGTAAACTGAAATACCACCAGGCTTTTGCGAATCATTGCAGCGCTGCCGCTTTTCATTCTGATCCCTTTAAATACAAATACAGGATTAAAGGAAGAAAGATAGAGTGAAGGATAACTGCCCGCCATCAGTCCGCAGAATAAAACTAAAAAAATAAGGGCGGCAATATGTAAAGGGTTATTCAACCCCGGCCCCATTTGTTTTTCTACTATCATATTGAAAAACGGTAAAAGAAATACGATCAGTAACAGTCCAAGCAGGACAGAAAATACCGACATCATCATCGCTTCTCCGATAAACTGACGGACCAGACTGCCTCTCGCAGCACCCAACACTTTACGCACGCCCACTTCTCTTGCTCTTTTTCCGCTTTGGGCCGTAGCCAGATTCATGAAATTTATACAGGCAATGATCAATATGATCCAGGCAATAATGGCAAAAAGTCGCACAAATTCAATTCTTCCGCCTGTTTGTTTTCCACTTACAAAATTGTTCCGCAAATGCCAGTCATTCATGGCGAAAAGTATTGGTATGGTTGTAACATTTTTGTCCTTGGCATGTAAAAATCCGGCAAGCTGTTTATTCACTGTATTGAAATCCGCTGTTGGTGAGAGCTGTACAAAGGTTCTTGGCGCGAAAGCACCCCAGTATTTCAGCCAGTCACGGGTACTGGCATAAACCGCGAAAGGAGAAATCCAATCAAATTGCAGCGTTGAATTCTGTGGCAGGTCCTTAAATACTCCGGTGACGCTGTAATTTTCTTTATTATCAACTTTAATATTCCTGCCTACGATATTTGTACTTTTTCCGAAGAATTGGATGGCCATTTTTTCGGAAATCACAACAGAATGTATTTCTGATAATGCACTCTTAGGATTTCCTTCGCTGAAATCCAGCGTGAACATGGGGAATAACGTGGAATCAGAATAGTAACCTGTTTCATATACAGCTTTGTCACCGACTGAAAACAATGATTTATTACGGCCCATTCGGCATGCACTTGTTATTCCCGGTAATTCTTTTACCAGGGCAGGTGCAAGTGGTCCGGGGGTTGATGGGAAGGTGCGTGTTACTCCGTCATAGGTCTGGTTTGTCATGACCTGATAAATCCTGTCCCTGTTTATAAATGTTTTGTCATAATTCATTTCATCTTCTACCCATAAAAAAATAATCCCCGCACAGGCGATTCCAATGGCGAGTCCGAAAAAATTCAGAAGACTATACCCTTTGTTTCTGGAAAGGCTGCGCAATGTGGATTTGAAATAATTTTTAAACATGGTCGGAAGATTAAATAATTAAAAAGAGATTATTATTTGATAAGACGCTCACATAGTATACCATTATCATTTTTATTGATAACCAACCCTTTAACTTTTAAGTCTTTTAAAAAAATGTCCGGTTTCGAAACAGCACTCGTACGAAAATAATTAAGGATTTATGTTTTTATTTCTCGTCACAAAACGTCTGTCATCAGGAAAACACCAATGAGGAATAGGCAACTAATCGTAAAGAATCTGTTTAAGATTATAGATAAGCAAAATGCGATTTCACCCGAAATGGCAAACAGGAATATTCATGAAAGCCAGCGGGACAATGCCGTCCAACGCCGCAGGCGTGACCAGTCTCTTCGCTGTATCTCCCGCGCCGCGCGGGAGGATGCCGCTTCGATCCCTGACGGATTAGCGTCCATTCATCGGTAAGATAACTTATAACAAATGCCTGTCCCAGCCGGTCGATAACTATTCTTTGATGTGCAATCTTTCCTCACACCCGGTTCCCTTGTGACAACTTCTAAGTCCTTATTTTTTCAAAAAAAGAAACACGGTAACTGTCTCCGATTGGTATAACGCTGTCCCCGATTTTTATCTCGCTTCTTTCAATCCTGTTGATTTTATCCAGCGAAACAATATATGATTTATGAACGCGTGCAAATTTATCAGCGGGTAATTTTTCTTCCATAGATTTAATATTCTGCAGACTCAGGATCTGCTCCGTCTCCGTAACAATAGCAATATAATTCTGTCTTGCTTTAATAAATAAAATGGAATCGAATAGTACTCTCACTATTTTGTATTCTCTCTTCACGAAAATACAGTTATGAGGAGTCGCGCCGCTTTCGTTAATTTTTTCCGCAGAGATTTTCTGAATGGGCTCCATTTCCATTGACCTGCGTGCTTTTTCAGCCGCCTTATAAAAACGCTCGAATGAAACGGGCTTCAGGAGATAATCAATCACATCATGTTCATATCCTTCCATTGCATAATCCGTGTAAGCCGTCGTAAGAATGACCTTGCATTTCCCGTTCAGGATTTTCATAAACTGGATCCCGCTCAACTCGGGCATCTGAATATCCAAAAATATAAGGTCAACGGGATTCTTATGAATATATTCAATCGCTTCCAATGGGTTTTGTGTTGAATATACCAGCTCAAAAAAAGATATTTTGGAGATATAATCTTCCAGGATTTCTATCGCCAGCGGCTTATCATCGACAATCACGCATCGAATCATCCGTCTAAAATTTAAAGGGACTCATATTTATTTTTTCAGATCCAGTTGCAGCGAACAATTAAATTGGCTATTGTCATGTTGAACAATAAACTGATGTCTGCCCGGATATAATAATTCCAACCGTCTTTTTACATTGCTCAGGCCTATTCCACTCGTACTATCTTTTTGCCTTTGCCTAATCTTGTTACTGCAATATAAATTGAAATCAAAGCCAGAGATCTTAATATCCAGGACCGGCGGATCAAGGGGATCATCATATACTCCATGTTTGATGATATTTTCAACGAAGGGAATTAATAGTAAGGGGGCTATTTGCTGCTGGCCGATTTGTCCCTCCAGACTAAAATTAATATAGAATTTGTCCTTTAGCCCGATTCGCTGCAGTTCGATATAGTCTTCCAGGTAGGACAATTCCTTTTGCAGCATCACTTTCTCGGTAACTCCTTCATGCAACATGTAACGCAGCATCGATGATAGTTTGAGCAGGGCAACCGGGGCACGGTCGTCTTTTTGATAAGTAAGCGCATAAATATCGTTGATGGTATTGAATAAGAAGTGCGGATTGATCTGTGACCTTAAAAAAGATAATTCAGCTTGTATTTTCTCTTTTTCTATTTCTTTTTTTTCTTTCTCCAGACGATTTGAATTTTCGATAAAATAGACAACAAGTCCGAATAGGCAGTACCTGTAAGTATAGAAAATGCAGTTACTGCTATAATCCCATAAGTCAAAATCATGCCCCGGATAATTATTAAATTTTAGATAAGGTAGTAAAATACCGAACTCACCCAGATACCTGGTAAGTACCATAGCGACCAGTACCAATGCCAAATTAAGAAGGGCCCTCCAATATTTTTTCTGAATAAATAAAAAAGGTGCTATGAAAAAATAGGCACCATAAAAAGCAACCAGGAAAACAGTTAAATAAGTGAAATGGAAAATAAAAAAGAACAGGTTCCTGTTCAATCCTGAGGCACTAATCGCTTTTTCAAAGAAATCGAAATGAGTATGGAGGGAATCATAAAGGCTGCTTGTCAGCAGGAGCGACCAGACTAGTATATGTATAGAGACAGAAACCCATTTTTTCACCCGGCTAAAATATACAAATGGGTAGATAATGCCGCCATTAATTAGTGAGTAAAGATGATTTATACACGAACCGGGCTTTTTTGATGACGAAAATTAATTCCGCAAAAGCATACTCGTTCGTCAATGGAAATTGCCGGTTTATCAATAATCTTTATCAATGCTGTGAAATTCTCTAAACTTTGGAAATCATGAAGTAGAACGTTTTTTATTATTTTATGAAAAAATATTTACTGTTAGCATTTTCATTTGGTTTTTTGATTAGTGGAGCTGAATCCCAAACTTACAACCAGCTAAGGGACAGCGCCGGCAAGTATAGGGAGAAAAAAGATTATGCTTCTGCTTTTAATTTATTGAGCAGGGGAATAAAAATTGCGCCCGGACATCCTTACCATAATGATATATATGATGCGGCGGCATTGGCGAGTCTGATTGAATCATATGATACGGCCTGGT
This sequence comes from uncultured Bacteroidota bacterium, assembly GCA_963730425.1. GTDB lineage: Bacteria > Bacteroidota > Bacteroidia > Chitinophagales > Chitinophagaceae > Puia. Next base: position 711,774 of record CAVSRV010000001.1, read on the forward strand.
ATTACCTGAATCATTTAGTAAATGAAGGCGAATATGATATGATCACCTGCGACGCAAACAGCGATCCTGATTTTAAGAATCTGCGGCATCAGGGTAAGTGGGGACAATTTATCGGACAGATTTATAAGGCGAAAAATGAGGAGGATCTGCGGAAAGTTTCTGCCATTGCATCCTGCGTCAGTTACCAGAATCAATTGAAATTTTACAGCGACTCCGTTTTAATCCAAATATCGGGTGGTAAATATACAGACCAGCAGCTCCTGACGCGACTTAATCTTTACCAGGGATTTCCTCCGATTATAAGAGAAAAGGGCGAGTTACTCATTTTTGCCACCAGAATCAATGACAGCACCCATTCTTTTTATGGAGTACAGTTGCCTGCCAGTTATAACCCTTCTGTATCATACCCTTTATTGTTGGTTCTGCATGGAGCAGTCTATCAGAATAGAGGATTCCCGGATCCACGCTGGATAAAAAGATGGGGGTTTAATGATACCACGGGAATGAACCAGTTCTTTTCCCAATTTGGCTATCAGCGCAATGTTATTGTAGTGTATCCTCATGCTAATCGTGAATTCAACTGGATGTTTCCGGACGACGGATTCCACATGGTTTTAGACATTGTAAAGGATATGAAAAGATATTTCAATATTGACGACAACAAAGTATTTATTTCAGGTCACTCAAACGGAGCAGCAGGCGTCATGTCTTATTTATTGAAATCACCTTCTTTTTTTGCAGGTTTTTATGGATTCAATTCTAATCCGAGAATTCATACGGGGGGAACTTTTTTAAAAAATGCATTGAACAGGAGCTATTTTAACGTGGCTACCGACAAAGATTATTATTTTCCTGTAAGCGGGCATGATACCCTTGAAAGGATAGCAAAATCATATGGGATAGACTGGCAAAATCATGTGTACCATGGTTTTCCCCACTGGTTTCCTCAATTTAAAGAATCTTATGGGGCATTTAAGTTAATGTTTGATGATATGGGTACAAGGACGAGGAATCCGTTTCATCATAATGTATCCTGGGAATGCGACGATGTGAAATATGGGCGGTGCGATTGGATCAGTATCGACCAACTGGATACCGGGACTGCAAAAAAGAACTGGCAAACTGAAGTGAATTTCACTGCAACACATTGGATCGATAACCGGGATACGAGCAAGGTTTCCGATACAGTCATTACTGCATTTAATTTTCCACGTTTGTCAGGAGCCGTCAAAGCGGACTATAAAAACAACACCTTCGAAATTGAAACTTCCCGTGTTAAAAAAATATCCATATTCATTTCACCCGAAATGATTGACATGTCGAAACCGGTGACCGTATTCGTAAACGGGAAAAGACTATTTACGGGGAAAGTATTTTACAACAGGGAATTTATGATCCATAATTTCAAAGACAATTTTGACAGAAAAGCAGTGTGGGTGAATGAAATTAAATTTAGTCTTTGACCTCATCTTTTTCCAAGAAGTTCTCAAAACGCAAACTTTTAAGTGATTTTTAATGAGACACCCCCCGGCTGCCATAAAATCATCAGCGCGTTCGCTCGCCACCTCCAATTTATTCCAATTGGGAAGGAGTAACGGTCTTAAAAAGTGATGGCGGTTAAAATCCGAAACCTATCTGGAGTCCACCCGTGCGGTGATAGATGCTCGTGTAAAATTCTTCGGTTAAGCCCGTCCGGTAGTATTCCAGGTATAAAGACCTGAACAGAAGGACCAGCCCGAATTTATTCTGGAGTGTGAGCCGGCTTATGTCCGCGTTAGGAATTGTATACACGCTGCAGTAGTTAAATAAGCCTCCCTGAAGAGTGGCGTCGTAGGCTACCACGTTTCCAATCAGGTTGAAATAGACATACCACTGAAACGTACGCTTTGAATTATCGGAAGGCAGGAAAGGAGATTTGAAATTTCCCAGGTTGGCAGTAAAACCTGCAGATGCCTTATCACTAAGGGTTCCGACCCTGGCAGATCCGTAAAGAGAGAGAAGAAAATGATTATCTAACTGGTAGATTTGTTTTTCTACATTGACCTGGTAATTCAATGCCAGGTCGTTTTGAATCTGGTTATGCCAGCCTTCAGGCTGCATATAATTTATCCAGTGATGGATTGTTCGTTGCATTTGTTCCCCACCGGCCGCCGGTCCGATCACCCCCGAGCTGAAGGAAACACTGATCATTCGTTTTCGATCAAAATTATCGGCTATCAAAAAGGATTTCAACAGCAAAACCCCTGCATAAGGCCGGTCGCCGTATTGTATGTCGTAGGCTACAATATCATTGGGTGTATAGGCATTATGCTCAATAGCCAGTCCGTATTTTATGGTACTGTGAGCCGGATGCCAGAGTAAATTCATGAGTATAAAATGACTGAGACCCGGATGAACTTTTTCGATCAAAATACCCTGCGTGTAGTCCCGGTCAAATGCTGCAAAAAAATCGTTTTCATAATTGATCCTGAAATATTTGTTGGTGGGAATATTTCTATAGGCCAGGGTATTGTCCATCGCCTGGCCGCTGACGCAAATCCAATAAAAAACCCCTGCAATCAGTGAAAGCGACTTCTTCCCGGTCATCAACTTACTTACGCAATTATTGATTTACCGGATTTATTCAGACAAAGAAGATATTTGTAAAATAATGCATAGTCCCTTACTACAGCGGATCATTTTTCTCAACCTTATACGTAAAGCTGAAGGGAGGCTTTGAAGCGAGCTGATTAAGTCGGAAAATCAGTTCTTCAGAAGGAGGCCTTTGCGTTCGCTCTGCAATGTCAAGCCCTTTAAAAATTTCATCGGTCTTCGGTTTTGGGATTTTAAGTGATTTTTTCATTTCGGTGGGTTTGTTTAAGCTACAAAAAACGAAATGTTTATGTTGATTTTTATTATCCACAGGGTGTGCGTAATAATGGGTGGTTTAACTTCGGGATCAGGTACATTTTTCACTCCCTCATAAAAAATGAGAACAAAAATTATTTTCTTCTTCATGATCTTGTGTACAAGGGTAAAGGCACAGGACGAATGGCTTGCCACATTGAATTATTCCAACCTGTCAGTAAACAGAATCGCCAATATACCTGGTGTAACCTGGGTCACTGCTGACAACAGCACTTATGACGAGAGCAATCAGCGCTTCTTTTTTCAGGGCAATGCCAACAGAACACCTCCATGGTATTTGTATACGGTCAGCGCGGTTACAGGTGCTATCCTTTATGACCCTCTTTGTCCATCCAACATGGCAGGACAGGTTGAGGGATTGCAATATGATAATGGAGATGATACCCTCTATGCTCTTTATTCGGGAGGAGGTGGCGTATCCCTGTCATGGATCGACCCCTCCACCGGCGCAGTGCATATAAAAAACACCATCGCGGGTTATAATGGATATAGCTGGAGCACCTACGACAGGAAAGACCATCTCTATATAGTAAGCGATGGCACGGGCATGCTTGTGATCAATGCACTGACCGGCGCTATCCTCTACAATTCTTCACTTGGAAATGTGCTGGATATCGTTTATGATAACCTCAACGGCAAACTCTTCGGTATCGATCAGTCGGCATCACAATTTGATTCGATAACTCTTTCTACCGGTGCCCTCCATCCAATTGCAGGTCTTCCGTCACTTTCTCTTCCATATTTGAACGCATATACCATCGATGAAAACTCCGGCAGATATATATTCCTCGGAACGGATCTCTCTTCCCCGGCCTGTATCTCGAACTATTTGTTTGTACTCGATATCAATACCGGCGCAGTCATATCCAAAACGCTTTATCCATATGCGCAGAGTGCAACCGTAATCAGCGATCAAAATCTGATTGAATATAGTTTTGATAACAAAAGAGGAACCCTGTACGCACTGAACTGGTACCCTCCGGTCAGTCCGCCGGTCGTAACCATCGCCGCTGATCCAAATCCTCCCTGTTCAGGTGAAGGAGTAAGTTTTACTGCGACACCCTCAACAGCCGCGAACAACCCTTCTTTCCAGTGGCAGCTGAACGGGATAAATGTGGGGACTAACTCGGATGTGTATACGAATAATGATCCTGCAGCCGGTGATTCCATCCGGTGTATCCTGACCAATAGCCCCTCCTGTGCCATTGGTTTAAAAGATACATCGAAGGCGATCGGCATAGGACTGGCATTCAATGCGAGCGTATCGATCAGTTCTCCCAATCCATCCGTCTGCAGCGGGGATACCGTTTTGTTTACAGCGACTCCGGTAAACGGCGGCGCTTTGCCCTCGTTTCAGTGGCAGATAAATGGTGTCAACACGGGAGCGGGAAAGGATACGCTACTATGCGCTGCGTTGAAAAACGGAGACGAAGTATCCTGCATCATGACGGTCGATTCGACATGCAGTATTCCCTATACATCCAATAAAATCACAGCCATTATAAAAGACCTGCCCACCGTTTTCGTCGGAAACGATACCCTGATTTTACCGGGACAAAGCATAACGCTCCATCCGACAATTTCGGGGACCATCAATAACTACCAGTGGACGCCACCAACATATCTGGATAATCCCAACACCGCCATCACCGTCGCATCGCCTGTCACCACAACAACCTATCAGCTGACCGTAACCTCAGTAGAACGGCTGCACGGCCTCAGGAAAAATAAAAATAATTGTCTATCGCCCCCTCAAAATGCCGAACGCTTTTACTCCAAATGGTGACGGGATCGATGATCTGTTCAGGATTCCTCCGCAGGTTGCCCCGAATATAAAATCATTTAGCGTTTTCAATCGCTGGGGACAGAAAATATTTTACACGGAGAACAGCGGCACGGGATGGGATGGGAGTTTCAACAATGAGCCCCAGCCCCCGGGTACTTATGTCTGGATGATACAATACATGGACGCCCTGTCAAACAAATCCGAAACTTCCACTGGAACTGTAATTCTTATCAGATAAAATAAAATATATGAACCTCAAAAAAAATGCAGTATTTCTTCTATTACTTCTTCCATGTTTTCTGTCTGCGCAAACTGCAAAAGATTCTGCACAAAACTATAAAAAATGGGGCGTGACCGTCAACCTGAATTCCGTCGGAGTCATCGCATCTAAGTGAAAGCTCACTCTGAGTGTAGGCTGCTTACGGGGTTGGCTATTGCTGCTTTGATGGATTGAAAACTAATCGTAAATAGGGTAATTATTATGATGAATGCACCGGCAATCAAAAACACAAATGGTGTAACCCGGATGCGATAAGCGAACCCTTGCAGCCAGTCATTCATCAGCCACCAGGACAGCGGAAATGCTATCAGCAGGGATAATAGTATAAGCTTCAAAAAATCTACGGACAACATAGTGGTGATACTGCTTACGGACGCGCCAATTACTTTTCTGATGCCGATTTCTTTTCTTCTTTTTTGCGCCGTAAAGGCAGCCAGTCCGAACAGGCCCAGACTGGATATGATGATGGCGAGCCCCGCAAAGTATTTTGACAATACCGATACCCTGGTTTCGGTGGCATATTGCCTTTGATAGGCCTCATCCAAAAAATTAAATGTGAATGGAAAGCCGGGATTATAGCTTTCATATACATTTTGTATGGCGGCAATCGTTTCCTTTTGATGTGCTGCACTTATCCTTGCCACAATCTTTCCCCCGTGCGGCTGCAGAAGAATATACGATGGCTTTACCAATTCGTGCATGGATTCAAAATGAAAATCTTTCACCACCCCGACTACCTGCAGGGGACGTCTATACAAATGCACCGTTTTGCCTACGGGATCTTTCATGTTCATGACTTTAACAGCCGCTTCATTCAATATAATATTCGAGGTGTCGGCACTGAAGTCTTTTGAGAAACCCCTGCCAGTGAGGATATGCATATCCATTGTTTTGATTAAATCATATCCGCCGCCAAATACTTCAAAATAGACACTCTCATTGGGGTTTTTACCTTCCCAGCTCAGTCCATATTCACCGAAAGTATGCCCTACGATATTGTTAAAAGTATAGCTTGCCGATAACACACCCGGAATGCGCTGCAATTCATTTACAAATTCCTGTTCCGTGCCCTGGATCTTTCCTTCTGCATCAATTCGCAAAATATTGTCTTTATTATAACCGGGATCGGTGTTTTGTATAAACTGAATCTGACGGTAAATGATGATGACCGCTATGATCAGAATGGATGACAAGGTAAACTGAAATACTACCAGAGCTTTTCTTGAAATCATTTCACCAAAAGAGGAATGCAGTTTACCTTTTAGTATGGCAAGCGGATTAAATTTGGACAGGTAGAAAGCGGGGTAACTGCCTGCGAGTAAACCTGTAAACAGTACAATGCCTGTAAAAATGAAGGATGTTTCCCTGTCAGGATGCAGACTGATTTCTTTTCCTGTGATCTGGTTAAATGCCGGCAAAAATAAGGATGCCATTAAAACTGCAAACAACATCGCTATCAATGTGAGTAAAACAGATTCAGACAGAAACTGAAAAATGAGTTGTCTGCGTCCGGCGCCAACTACTTTTTTAATACCCACTTCTTTCATTCTTCCGGAAGCCTTTGCTGTCGAAAGGTTCATGAAGTTGATGCAGGCAATCACGAGAATAAACAGGGCGATCAGCGAAAACATTCTTACATATTCAATCCTGCCACTGCTGCCTGAATTAACGCCTACATTATTATGCAGGTAGACATCCGAAAACAGGGTTGCAAATGCCACGCGTGAGGCGTTGCCTCCATGGGTTGCAATGATGCCTGCTATTTTTTTGTTGAATGAATTAACGTCCGTCCCCGTTTTGAGCATCACAAAATTTTGTGGACCGACATTATTCCAGTTGGTCACCCAGTCCTGAACGGATTTAAAATAATCCCAGGGCAATACAAAATCAAATTGCTGTGAGGAATGATAGGGCGTTTTTTCAAATACACCGGATACATAAAAAATCTCACTCTGCTGAAAACGTACAGGCTTGCCTGTGATATTTTCCGCAGTTCCGAATAACTTTTTAGCAAGTTCATCGGATATGACGATAGCATTTTTATTGGCCAGTACATTATCCTTATTACCATCCAGCAACTTAAAAGAAAAGACATTGAAATAATCCTTACCGGCATATTGCCCCAACGCCTTAATAATTTTGTCATTGGCAGAAACTGTGAATTTCGGGAACCATCCCGATGGTGCAAGCGGTGTTGAATATTCGACTTCCGGCATTTGCCTTGCCACCGCTTCACTCAACGGCCCGGACGAGCCATCAGATATCCCAACAACCCCGTTAGTAGTCTGTTTTTCCATCAACTGGTACAAGCGTTCGTTGTTTGCAAAGAAATGATCGAATTTCAGTTCATCGTTTACCCATAAAAAGATGAGCAGGCTGCAGGCGAGCCCCGCGGACAAACCGAGTACATTTAAAAAGGTAAACTGTTTATCTTTAATAAGATTACGCCAGGCGATTTTGAGATTTGTTTTGAACATAGTTCAATCACTACATAAAAACTGCCATCTTCCAGGATTTTTGATAATCAGTGGTTTATAAAACAACTTCAATCGGGAATGTACGCTTATGATACATGTTGTTATCCGGTAGCGGTCACCAGCCCGCGGCCGCAGGAGGTACTAATAATATTTAACATCTTCAGTAGGAAAATTATCCTAATACTTCAAGGATGCTTTCAAAATCTTTTCTGTTCGCAAAACTTTATCCCCCGAACAGAAAACGCAGAAATACATCCCGGCAGCTAAAACCGAAAGATTGATTTCGTTCACACCGTTTTGGATTAGCATATTTTTTATCAATGACTGACCTAAAATGTTATACAAATTCATCCTGACTTCACATTCAGTTGTTGCCTTATCGATAATTAAAATATCGTGGAAGAGTGTGGGATATATCTTAGTCTGTTCATCTAAAACACAGTTGCATTGACTGGTAACCAAAACCTGTATACTGTTTGATATTGCTGTAGACGGTATGGCACAGACCGCATTACTCGTCATTAAACATGAAACGGTATCTCCATTCTTAAGATGATTGTTGGTGTAAGAAGTCAGGCCCGTTTGAGAATCTATTCCATTTACTTTCCATTGGAAAGCGGGTGTTGCACCTTCGTTAGTTGGTATCGCTGTAAATTCTATTGCACTATCCTTGCAAACAGACGTGGAAGAGCTTTTGATCTCCAGCGATGGTGTTACTGAAAGTACAACTGTTAAAGTATCCGGGCCTGACTGTATGCTGCCACACCCATTTGAAACTTCACATCGGTATTCGGATCCATTTAACCCGAATCCTATATAGATCAAATTGAGGCTGTCGGTATTCGTTCCCCTGTAGTTGGGACCATCCGGCAGATTTTGCCAACCCGTATTTGTATTTATCTGCCACTGATAGCTCACTGCTCCGGTTGCCCTGATTTCAAAATTTGCGTCTCCGCTGCTGCAGAATGTTGCATTTACCGGCAGTGAGGAAATGAACGGAGGGAAACATAGTGCTACTTGCCTCACACGTTCATTGTTAAGGTCGGCAATGTACAAGTCCCCATTTCCAGTAATGAATACTCCCCATGAGTTAGACAGTTGCGCGCTGACAGCCGGCCCGCCATCGCCACTAAATCCCTGTATACCGTTGCCGGCAATCGTGGTAATGATGCCCGTGGCCGCATCCATTCGAAGCACCCGCTGACTCAGGTCTGCTATGTAGAGATTTCCGAAAATATCGACGGTTACTCCGGTAGGTGCCGTGAGATTTGTAGACAGACCGGATAAACCATCGCCATTATATCCCTGGTTTCCGGTACCTGCAACAGTGGAGATGATTCCTGTTCCTGCCGCCACTTTCCGGATGCGATTATTGACATAATCGGCGATATACAGGTTTCTTCCGGCATCCAGCGAAATGCTATAAGGCTGATTTAACTCAGCGGAAATCGCCAAACCTCCGTCGCCTGAAAAGCCGGCTACACCATTTCCTGCAATCGTCGTGATGACACCCGTTAAGGCGTCCACTTTTCGGATGCGATGGTTGGCCCAATCAGCAATGTAAACATTATTGCCCGCGTCCACGGCCACTCCGGTTGGTAGCCAGATATTTGCTGAAACTGCAGGACCGCCATCACCGCCGAAGCCAACAGATCCATTTCCGGCGATGGTTGTGATGATGCTTGTAAGGGCGTCCACTTTCCGGATTCGTTGGTTATAATAATCCGCTATATATATATTACCGCCAGTATCGATGGCTACTCCGGTAGGTGCCTTTAATGATGCGGAAATGGCTGGCCCGCCATCTCCGGCAAAAGCATACAACCCATTGCCTGCCACCGTGGAGATTATGCCTGTTATGGCATCCACTTTCCGGATTCGGTTATTATCATTGTCGGCGATGTAAAGATTATTGTTTTTATCTGCAGCAACTCCTGATGGACCCCAAAATGCCGCCATCGTCGCAGGGCCCCCGTCTCCACTGAAGCCTGAGACGCCGCTTCCGGCAACTGTTGTAATTATTTGCGCACAGGCATTGGAGATGTACAGGCAAAACAAAAAAAATAAAATGCAGGTCCGCACGCGAAATTTCATACTCCGAAATAAATTGAACAATTGTTTAGGTTTACGGCTGCACAAAGTAGATTCATATGGAAGCATTGAATCTCTTAAAAATAGGTATTAAAATATCAGGCCTCAGTACTATTTGTGTGGTAAAAGTAACCAAAGCGACTATTTGCATAATAAATTGAACATCAACGAGGAGAGGACCGACGAAATCACTAAGAACCGGGGAGCTCACCAGAAATTCCTGGATAAAACTTCGCTTGACCATTATAAAGTTTAAAAGATCTAATCGTTTAACTTACTTAAAGTAAATTGATATCCAAACCAGTGGACGGAACCGAGAGAAGACATGACGTGAAGGCACCTGGGACCTGGGATTTAATAAGTGAAACTATAGTTGTCACTAAAGAAGTTGAATGAATGAAGAAGTATTTTCTTTTTACTTTTTTATTGCTCAGGGTGATCATATTGCCTGCACAGCAAAATAGAGTGGACAGCCTGAGTACTTTATTAAAAGCCACTTCAAATATAGAACAACAGATCGCATTGTTGAAGCAGTTGTCTGATCAACAAAATAGCGCATCAGATATAATCAGGTATGCCCAGGAAGGTATCGCGCTTGCTAAAAAATTAAACAGACCCGTAGAGGAGGAATATTTCTTATATGATCTTGCCCGCGGGTATAATAAAAATAACGATTATCCAAAAATGCTGGAAACAAGCTTAGCTGGTCTGCAGCTGAGCCAGCAAATGAACGACGATGATAAGATCTGTGAATTTTCTTTTGTAGCGCTCACTAGTTATGACATGGGTAAGGAATATGATAAGGCGATCGGCTATGGGATGAGCGGTTTACATTTAGCGGAAAGGACCAAAAATCAGGTTAGAATAACGCAGTTGTGTAATTACATAGCCAATCATTATATTGAAATTGGTCATTTGGATTCAGCATTAATCTATATGCGAAGATGTAACCAGGAAGCTGAAGCTATACGAACTCCCAATATAGGGTTTTCCTTATATGGTTTGGGCGTCATACTCGAAAAGTTGCATCGTCCTGATTCGGCATTGTATTATTATAAAAGAGCTGTTCCCGCCTTTAAAGGCAGTCCTATTTATCGCAATGCTAATCTGGTAGATGCCTACACAGGGATAGCCGGTATTTACAAAAGTGAAGATGAGCCTGATTCTGCACTTTATTATGCCAGCATCGCTTATAAAATTTCCAAAGAGGCTAATCAGTTCAATAGCACCTATAAAGCCGCTGGAATGCTGGCATCGTTGTTAGACGGCAAAAATGACAAAGAAAGCCTTTACTATTACAAAATCGCTTCCGCTGCAAAGGATAGCATTATTACTTCAGACAAGACCAGACAAATGTTGATCTTATCAGAAAAAGAACAACAGCGTAAGCAGGAACTATTGGATTCCATGCAAAATAGACGTAACCTGACGTACTGGGCTTTCGGTATTTTGATTATGTCTTTCACCCTGATTTTGTCTTACCGTCGGTATAAGGAACGTCTTGTAAAGGGAAAAGAGATAGAAAGAAATCGATTAATTGAAAAACAAAAGGCAGAACTTGAAATTGAAGTCGAAGAAAGAACTGCAGAATTAAAACAATCTCTGAAAAATCTGAAGTCAACCCAGTCCCAACTTATTCAATCGGAGAAAATGGCATCCCTTGGCGAGCTGACAGCTGGCATTGCTCATGAAATTCAGAACCCCCTGAACTTCGTCAATAATTTTTCGGAGGTGAACTATGAATTGATGCTGGAAATGAAAGATGAAATCAATAAAGGGAATATGGAAGATGTGAATGCGATTACTGTCAGTATTATAGAGAACGAAAAAAAAATTCTTCACCATGGCAGGCGTGCCGATGCCATCGTAAAGGGTATGTTACAACATTCAAAGGCGAGTACAGGACGGAAGGATCCTACTGATATCAACGCTCTTGTTGATGAATACCTCCGACTTTCTTACCAGGGCCTGCGTGCCAAAGACAAATCCTTTAACGCAGCTCTGATACAGGATTTTGACCCTACGATAGGGAAAATTAATATTATTCCACAAGACATTGGTCGCGTACTCTTAAATTTATTCAGTAATGCTTTTTATGCTGTAGCCGAGAAAAAGAAACAGCAGCCGGAAAGTTACGAACCTTGTATTTCAGTAAGTACGAAACGGACAGGTGATAAAATTGAGATAAGAGTAAAGGATAACGGTAACGGCATTTTACAAAAAGTCAAAGACAAGATATTTCAGCCTTTCTTCACTACAAAACCGACGGGACAGGGAACCGGACTTGGATTGAGTTTGAGTTATGATACTATTAAAGCACACGGAGGGGAATTGAAAGAGGAATCGAAAGAAGGGAATGGTGCTGAGTTTGTAATTCAAATCCCGGCAGTTGAGTCTGATTCTTAATCGCCTATATTTTTGATACTATTTCATTACTAATTTTCTCCAAATCATTCGCGATTTCATGAACCAAACTATTTTCTTCATAAAAGCATTGAAAGATATGGAATGCATCTTTGAGTTGCAATCAAACACTGTAAAATGTTCAGGAAAATATTCTGGTCCGAATTTATCTGGTTTTTATTTTTATCTGGTTCCTTATTACCTTGATATTCTGTGCCTTTAATTCAAAAAAGATATCTTCGCTTTTTTGCATAATCCTATTCTGAGGCGCGACCCTTATTTTCCGGCGCGGCCCTTTCTTCATAGGCGGAACCATTTAATCACGGTTTCACC
>CAVSRV010000002.1:0-42640 GCA_963730425.1 uncultured Bacteroidota bacterium
CCGATGAAACCAGGATATAATAAAAATGCATTATATACCCGCAACTCCCTAAAAGATGTTTTCAAAAAAAAGAGGGTAATGTCGCAGAAATAAACCTTCTCCTCGTTGCCATGTTGAGAAAAGCGGAATTAAAAGCAGATCCTGTCATTCTGAGCACAAGGGACAATGGCATCGCGGACCCTAGTTACCCGTTGCTTGGTGAATATAATTATGTGATCTGTGAAGCGCACCCTGGAAGGGAAATGGATAACACTGGATGCCAGTGAACCATTTAACGGATACGGACAACTACCAGTCAGTTGTTATAATGGATGGGGCCATATAATTAAAGAAGATTTGCCGCTACCTATAATTTTACAGCAGACTCAGTACGCGAAATTCGACTAACAAATGTCATTATCATCAATGATGAGAAAGGCAAACCTTCAGGCGGATATACAAGTACTTTAGGCAAAAGTGGGTCCTTTAATTCCAGAAAGGAAATTAAAAGTAGTTCCGAAAAGGCCTATGGCAATAAAGTACAAACAGATCTTGGATCGGATTTTACAATAGAGAATTTTGGTGCAGATTCACTTAAGAAATATGATTTTCCGTTAACTATTCATTACGATTTTAATTTAAAAAGCCTGTTATCCGGGGATATTCTATATTTTAATCCCATGCTGGGCGATGGATATAAGACGAATCCATTTAAATCAATGAACAGATTATATCCGGTAGAAATACCCTACAAAATTGACGAAACATATATGCTCACAATGGATATTCCAACAGGTTACCAGGTAGATGAAATGCCAAAATCTGTGAGAGTTGCTTACAATGAAAATGAGGGTATGTTTGAATACCTGATTCAAAAAGGACAGAGCAATTTACAAATGCGGGTGCATCTCAAACTTGATAAGGCATTTTTCCCTGTAGATGAGTATTCCAATCTTCGCGATTTTTTTGCCTATGTAGTCAAAAAGGAAAACGAGCAGATTGTTTTCAAGAAGATTCATTGACCGTTTCAGGAATTCTCTTTTTCCGGTTGTACATGCAGACGATGAAAAAAGCGATGAATAGCGGGCGCCAGCATCACGCCTATATTGGTAATGAAAATCACACCACTGAACAACGCATAAAAGGAAGAGAAATACTTGCCAATTGTCGTTTCGATATTCACAACCGGGCCCATTCCACTTAATATCATGCTGGCATTGTGTAAAGAATCCAGCCAGCCAATTCCGGCAGTAAAATGGTATCCCAGTACTCCGATCATTAAACAAACAAACATGATGACCAGCCCCAGCATGAAACTCTTCGCAAAACGTTTCCGGAAAACACTTAACGGTGCAAGCGGCTGATGCTTTGATTCCAGCATATTTGAAACTTTACATCGCAAAGTAACAGATTGTTACTCTTTTAAAACTGCCTGACGAATAATAATTATCGTTAATATTGCGTCCTCATTACCAGTCTGTGAAATTTTTTTTGGGATACGATCTGGGTTCTTCGTCGGTCAAAGCAGCACTGCTTGATGCAGATAGCGGAAAACCGCTTGCTTCTGCTTTTTCGCCTGCTTCTGAGATGAAGATATTTTCTCCGCGGCATGGATTTGCCGAACAGGATCCGGAATACTGGTGGCAGGAGCTGATTCAGGCAACTAAACTTTTGCATCAGAAATACCCATTCGACAAAACCGAAATCGGTTCGATCGGAATTTCCTATCAAATGCACGGTTTGGTTTGTATCGATAAAAAAAACCTACCTGTGCGCCCGGCAATAATATGGTGTGACAGTCGTGCAGTTAACTATGGTGAGCAGGCTTTTGATGAACTAGGTCATGATTTTTGTCTTGAGCATTTTCTAAATTCCCCGGGGAATTTCACTGCTTCCAAATTGAAATGGGTGAAGGAAAATGAACCGGAAATTTATAAACAGACGGTTCGTATATTATTACCCGGAGACTTTATTGCACTCAAGATGACAGGGGAAGCCGTTACGACAGTGACCGGTTTATCAGAAGGAATTTTCTGGGACTATAAAGAAAACGGGATTGCCCATTCGCTCCTGGATTATTACGGATTGGATAAGTCTTTACTTGCACCATGTATCCCGGTATTCGGCGAACAGGGAAAACTACAGAGAACAGCGGCTGAGGCGCTGGGTATTTCAGAAGGTGTTTCAGTTTGTTATCGGGCGGGAGATCAGCCAAATAATGCTTTTTCACTGCAGGTAATGAATCCGGGGGAAATCGCTGCAACTGCCGGAACTTCAGGTGTTCTTTATGGTATAAGTTCAGACCCCGTTTATGATCCCAAATCACGGGTAAATCCTTTTATACACGTCAATCATCAGGCCGAACAGCCACGCTACGGAATACTCATGTGCCTAAACGGTACTGGCATTCTTAACAGCTGGCTCCGCAGGGAATTTTTTTACGGCGTATCATATGAATCCATGAATGAGGGCGCGGCTTCAATCCCGACCGGATCTGAAGGAATCTTCTGCTATCCATTTGGGAATGGAGCAGAAAGGATTTTGGAAAATAAAAATCCGGGAGGCCAGATCAGAGGGATGGATTTTAACAGGCATAACAAGTATCATTTGGCCAGGGCTGCTCAGGAAGGGATTGTATTTTCGCTTCTTTATGGTGCGGAAATAATGCAGGGAATGGGGCTGTCCATGAATCGAATCAGGGCGGGATATGCCAATATGTTTTTAAGCGGGTTGTTTTCACAAACATTTGCGGATTGCAGCGGTAGCCCCGTTGAACTATATAATACCGATGGTGCAGTGGGAGCCGCTCGGGCTGCAGGATACGGAATGAAATATTATACTCAATTCAGCGACTGTTATCTTGGAATGGAAAGGATAAAACTTGTTGAGCCCGACAAAAATAATTCAAACCTGGTAAGGGAAATATATAATCAGTGGAAGGAAGGGCTGGGAGAAATTTTGAAGGCTTAAAGCATAAAGCCTAACGCTTAAAGCACTATAAAGATTAAATCAGAAAAATAATAATGTATGAATATCATTAAAGGAGATAAAGAATTTTTTCCGGGAATTGGGGAGATAAAATATGAAGGAAAAGATTCAGACAATCCACTTGCTTTCAAATGGTATGATGAAAATAAAATGATCTCCGGGAAGAAACTAAAAGATCATGTAAAATTTGCGGTGGCCTACTGGCACAGCTTCTGCAATACTGGTGGAGATCCCTTTGGCCCTGGCACCAAGCGATTCCCCTGGAATGAATCGGGGGATGCAGTGAAGGCCGCCAGGGATAAAATGGATGCGGCTTTTGAATTCATGAGCAAACTGGGTGTTCCGTACTATTGCTTTCACGATATCGATCTCGTGGATGAAGGAAATTCCGCCGCAGAATATGAAAAAAGATTGCAGACGATAGTAGATTATGCCAAACAAAAACAGGCAGCAAGCGGTGTTAAACTTCTTTGGGGAACTGCCAATGTATTTTCGAATCCCCGATATATGAATGGCGCTGCGACCAATCCGGATTTTGCCGCGCTTGCCTATGCGGGCCTTCAAATAAAAAATGCGATCGATGCAACTATAGCACTGGGTGGAGAGAATTATGTTTTCTGGGGTGGGAGAGAGGGTTATATGTCGCTCCTGAATACAAATATGAAGCGGGAAATTGAACATCTGGGTCGTTTCCTCGGAAAGGCGAGAGACTATGCAAGGGGACAGGGATTTAAAGGAATATTTTTTATCGAGCCCAAACCCTGCGAGCCAACAAAACATCAGTACGATTATGATTGCGCTACGGTGATAGGATTTTTGAAAGCATTTGGGCTCGACAAGGATTTTAAAATAAATATTGAAGTAAATCACGCCACACTTGCGGGTCATACTTTCCAGCACGAACTGCAGGTTGCAGCTGATGCGGGTTTGCTGGGCAGTATGGATGCAAATCGTGGTGATTCACAAAACGGATGGGACACAGATCAGTTCCCCATGAACCTGAACGAACTGATCGAATCAATGCTCATTGTACTGGAGGCTGGCGGCCTTGGTGGAGGCGGTGTGAATTTTGATGCTAAAACCAGGAGAAATTCTACTGATCCTGAAGACCTGTTCCTGGCTCATATAGGAGGCATGGATACTTTTGCACGCGCACTTATTATTGCAGATCAGATCCTTATTCATTCGCCCTATAAAAACTTCAGGAAAGAAAGATATGCATCCTTCGATTCAGGAAAAGGACGCGAATTCGAAGACGGAAAACTCGGACTGGAGGACTTGCGGAATTTTGCTTTGGCAAACGGAGAACCCAAACAAATAAGCGGTAAACAGGAGTGGCTTGAGAATATTATTAATCAGTACATTTAGGAAAGTATAGGAGTATGGGAGTATGGGAATGCTGATAATTATTTTGATGAACCGCCAAATGCTGCATCCATTTTTTGTCTGAATTCGGTATAGAGTTCTTTTTTAGGTTCGTCTGGTTTGAGAGGAACCAGAAGTGCTGCATAATTCAGGTTCCGGTCAACATAAGCAAAAAAACCAGTCATATTCAAACTCGTGATGGTGCTGCCATTTTCAATCCAACAACCGAGTCCGTTTTTTAGACCCGCTGCTTCCTTTGGCATATATTTTACGGGGAGTTTTGCAAATTGAATCGTTTCCATTTCTGCGACAGATTTTTCGCTGAGAACTTTTTTCCCTTCGAAAGTTCCCTTGTTGAGTAGCATTGCGAGGAAATTTATAAAATCATTTGCTGTTGTAATGGCTCCGTCAGCCGCATTACTCGTAACTCCATTGTCGTTGGTAAAGCTTGTCCCGCGCATTTTGCAGGGACGAAGTATTTTTTCCTGGACAATCCGGTCGAAAGTTTTTTTTGTGACAACCTCCAAAACGCGGGCGGCGATATCGGGACCAATCTGACTGAAATAGATTTCCGTTCCCGGATTTGATTCGATTTCTCTTTTAGATGCAAAAGAATTGACTTCAGTTTCAAGATCGGGATATTTTGACTTCTCTAAAAGCTTTAACGGACCAGGCGGGTCTGCCCGGATGCCTGTTGTAAAACTCAGACAGTTCCTGATGGTAATGTATGTTTTCATGTACTTTGCAAAAATGGGAATGTACTTGCTGACCTTATCATCCAGAGAAATCTTGCCATCATCTACATAAGCCATAATGGTGGCGGCAACAAGCCATTGGCTTGCAATACCAGCAGGAACCTGAACCCTGCCGTTATAATCTCCTATTTCTTTTTCAAGCTCTTTTTTATAAACGATTTTACCATTCTTGTAAGCGAGCGCTATAATATTAATTCCAAAAAGTTTTTGATTTGTGGTGAGAAAGGCATCTGTTTCGGGCGAACTGGACGGTATGGTTTTGGATGACTGAGCCTGGGAGCCCGGCCAGATTAACAGGCAAATGCAGAGACAGCTGAAGACCCGGCATATCGAATTCGTTTTATATGACAGATTTTCAGGGTTTTGGAAATGGTTTACCTTTTGAATCATTACACAGGATTTAAAATAATAAGCAATGAATTTAAACAACTTTACAATAAAAGCTTCTGAGGCACTTCAGCAGGCACAACAACTGGCATTTAATGCGCATAATCCAACCATCGAAACGGAACATTTGATGCAGGCGTTGCTGGAACAAACAGATTCTCCGGTAGATTATCTTCTGAAGAAAAATAATGTAACCATTCCTGTTCTTGAAACTAAACTGGACGACCTTATTAAAAAACTACCAAAAGTGGACGGTACTGATCCAGCACAATCGTTAAGCAGGGATGCGAATAATGTGGTTTTAAGGGCGGGAGGTGTTTTGAAGCAGTTTGGAGATGAATTTGTGACTCCAGAACATCTTGTACTTGCGCTGATTCAGGGAACTGACGGAACCGCAAAATTATTGAAGAATGCGGGCCTGACTGAAAAAGGACTGGTCAGTGCGATCAGGGAACTTAGAAAGGGCGATACGGTTTCTTCAAATACACAGGAGACACAATTTAATGCTCTTAATAAGTACGCGAGAAATCTTAATGAACTGGCGCGTCAGGGAAAATTAGATCCGGTCATTGGACGCGACGAAGAAATTCGCAGAACCCTGCATATCCTTTCCAGAAGAAGCAAAAATAATCCTATCCTGGTGGGTGAACCGGGTGTAGGTAAAACAGCCATCGCAGAGGGTCTGGCGCACAGGATTGTAAATGGTGATGTGCCTGAAAATCTAAAATCTAAAATCATTTATGCGCTGGATATGGGCCAGCTTATTGCCGGTGCAAAATATAAGGGAGAATTTGAAGAGAGGTTAAAGTCAGTCGTAAAAGAAGTTGCAGGCAGTGATGGTGAAATTATTTTATTTATTGACGAAATACATACTCTCGTAGGTGCTGGTGGTGGTGAGGGAGCCATGGATGCGGCTAACATTCTTAAACCGGCACTGGCCAGAGGTGAATTACGTGCCATCGGTGCAACCACGCTAAATGAATACCAGAAATTCTTCGAAAAGGATAAGGCACTGGAGCGCAGATTCCAGAAAGTAATGATCAATGAACCCAATGTGGAAGATGCCATCTCTATTTTACGAGGTTTAAAAGATCGTTATGAAACCCATCATCATGTTCGTATCAAAGACGAAGCGATTATTGCTGCCGTTGAGTTATCACACCGGTATATAACTGACAGGTTTCTACCAGATAAAGCGATCGACCTGATTGATGAAAGCGCTGCCAAACTAAGGCTGGAAATGAATTCAATGCCTGAAGAACTGGACCAGTTACAAAGACAAATCAGGCAATTGGAAATTGAACGCGAAGCGATCAAAAGAGAAAATGACGACGAGAAATTGCGTCAGCTTAGTATTGAAATTGGAAATTTGAGTGTGAACAGGGATACACTGATGTCAAAGTGGAGACAGGAAAAGGAATTGGTAGAAAAAGTTCAAAATGCCAAAGCTGATATTGAGGCCCTGAAACTCGCTGCGGAAAAAGCGGAACGAGAAGGGGATTATGGAAAAGTAGCCGAAATCAGGTATGGAAAAATAAAAGATGCCGAAAAGATAATCGATAAATATTCAATGCAATTACGCAACAGTTCTGAAAAACGTTTATTGAAAGAAGAAGTGGATGCTGAAGATATTGCGGAAGCGGTTGCCAAGTCCACCGGTATTCCGATATCCAGGATGCTGCAGAGCGAAAAAGAAAAATTATTGAATCTGGATGATGAATTACATAAAAGAGTCGTCGGACAGGATGAAGCTATTTCTGCAGTTGCTGACGCCATTCGCAGAAGCCGTGCCGGACTGCAGGACCCAAAAAGACCTATCGGTTCATTCATTTTCCTGGGAACAACCGGAGTCGGTAAAACGGAACTTGCCAAAGCCCTGGCAGAATATCTTTTCGATGACGAGGGCATGATGACCAGGATTGACATGAGTGAATATCAGGAGAAACATACGGTAAGCCGTCTTATAGGTGCACCTCCCGGGTATATCGGCTATGATGAGGGAGGACAGTTAACTGAGGCCGTTCGCCGTAAACCATACAGTGTAGTATTGCTGGATGAAATAGAAAAGGCTCATCCTGATACATTTAATATTTTACTTCAGGTATTGGACGACGGAAGGCTGACGGATAATAAAGGACGGGTCGTGAACTTCAAAAATACCATCATAATAATGACAAGTAATATCGGAAGCCAGATTATCCAGGCAAACTTTGAAGATGTTACCGAATCGAATAAAGAAGGTGTTGTTGAGAAAACAAGGGTTGAAGTAATGGAATTGCTTCGTCAGACTATCCGGCCTGAATTTCTAAACAGGGTGGATGAGGTCATCATGTTCCAGCCGCTTCTTAAAACGGAAATTAAGGGAGTTATAAGGATCCAGCTGGACAACCTGTCTAAAATGCTTATAAAAAACGGAGTGGATTTAAGATTTACCGATTATGCCCTGGACTACCTGGCAGAGAACGGATATGATCCCCAATATGGTGCCCGCCCCCTTAAAAGGCTCATTCAGAAATCTATCGTTAATCCATTGAGTAAAAAGATATTAGGAGGAGATATTGACCATTCTCATCCTGTGCTGGTGGACGTATTTGACGGTATTGTGGTATTCCGAAATGAACAGGAGGAGAGGAAGAAATCAGGAATTGCATCTTAATAAGTTGTTAACTAATTTATTAACCTTTCCGGGCACCGTGAAATATCTAAGATTTTTCAG
Organism: uncultured Bacteroidota bacterium; assembly: GCA_963730425.1. GTDB lineage: Bacteria > Bacteroidota > Bacteroidia > Chitinophagales > Chitinophagaceae > Puia. The sequence continues at coordinate 8,191 of CAVSRV010000002.1, forward strand.
TTAAAATACCTATTTTTAGCCGCCTCCTGCCAGTTAGTCTGGCTCGGAGGCTTTTTACTCAACTTTCCTGCTGGAAAACTGTTAATAAGCAAAGGATAAAATTTTAAAGGATTATAATTTATGGCGTTTAAGAAAGAGATCATAGAAATCATTGAACCAAGAGATGTCTTCGTTGGTCCGGATACCGCTCCGGTAACCCTGATGGAATTCGGGGAATATGAAAATGAAGATTGTGCAAAAGCACATGAAGTTGTGAAAAAAATTATGGAAGAATTCAAGGGGAAGGTCCGTTTTAATTTCAGACATTTCCCGCTGACTAAAATTCACCAGCGAAGTCTGAAAGCAGGCGAGGCTTCTGTGGCCGCCGCCCAGGAAGGAAAGTTTTGGGAAATGCACAATATTCTGTTCCATAACCGGCATAATCTGGGAACCACCAGTTTGAAATTGCATTCCCGGGAAGCAGGTATTTCCAATAAGAAATTCCTGGATCACCTGGTTAACGCAACTTATGGCTGGCAGGTTCAGGGAGATCTCAGGGAGGGTATTCAGAAGGGAGTAACTACTGTACCGGCATTCTTCATTAATGGAGAGATGTTTAACGGCAAGCCCACTTTCGACAACCTGAGCAAGAGTATTGAAGCCGCTTTGAAAAAGGCGAAAAAGAAGACGGCCGTTAAAGCCTAAAGCCTAAAGCCTAAAGCCTAAAGCCTAAAGCCGAAAGCCTAAAATGTTAGGAGGTTTAAGTTAGAATATATTTTAAGCATTCGTTTAAATAACGAATGCTTTTTTATTTGATTAATCTCATTCAGCATAAATTTAAACGACACTATTTTTGAAATTTTCATGCGCTTCTGGCTTTAGGCTTAAAGCTTTGGGCCTTAAGCTCGTAATTTGTCCTTTTCACAATTAATGTCTAAATTGGTTAGTCCTAAGACCAATATTGAATGAAAAGCGACGGCAAATCCAATTCTATTCAGGGGAAACCCAGCGCTCTTAATATTGGCCGTAGCTTAAACGGCTGGAAAGCGAGGTTACCCAAAAGAGTTACTCAAATAAAAAACTGGTCATTTCAGGACCGGATAGAAGCCTTCTCGCAAAGATCACAGCATTTTCTGGAGGAAATTAAATCTCTTGGATTTACCAGGACGATGGACAAATTGGACAGGGGTAAACTGAGTGTTTTTAACCAGCTCAACTTCTTTCAATTTATTACAGGAACTATTGTGCCTTTGATTTGCTTTTTTGGAAATAATAAATTCCCCATAGGAGCTTTTTTTGTTGCAAGTTTACCCGCATGGGTCAACCTGGTAGTCCTGTATCTTAATTTTTATTATAAATATGAAGCAGGTACAATTACTTATTTCATATTGTATCCACTTGTCATTTGCATTGTTTACATGAGCGGAATGAATCTCGGTGTTGAGCTTTATTTTATACTAAACGGCATTCTGGCCGTTTTTTTTCTGCCCTATATCAGCCAGATGCTGTTTTCCGTCGGATTTTCGATGGTTAGTTATTTTGTGCTGGTAATCATTAATAAGGAATATAATTTTCAGCTGCATACTTATAATTTTTTACTCTTTTTATTCAACCAGATCACCGCCATCATTTTTATATTTTACGCATTGTTCCTGATTAAAAAAGAAAACAATTTATACCAGTTCGGGATTCTTGCAACCAATAGAGATTTGCAGGAGAAAAATGAAAAAATTGAAAAACAGAAAGCGGAAATAGAACAGAAAGCGGTGGAATTGAGCGAATTGAATTCTCTGAAAAATAAACTCTTTTCGGTGATATCTCATGATATGAAAACTCCGATGTACGCGCTGCGCAACCTGTTTAGAAGCATGCAGCAGCTGGATATGAGTGGTAAGGAAATAAAATCGATTATTCCCGATGTGGTAAGCGACCTGAATTACACAACCGGACTGATGGAAAACCTGTTGCACTGGGTTAAGAGTCAGATGAATTCAGCCAGTATCTCTCCAGGCGAATTGAATATGGAAGAAATCACAGATGAAGCGATAAACGTGCACCAGTTACAGGCAAATACCAAGAAAATAACCATCAAAAGAGAAATGGAAGAGTCATTGCTGGTTTTTGCAGACAGGGATATGGTGACCCTTGTACTAAGGAATCTCCTTTCAAATGCTATTAAATTCACACCGGAAAAAGGTGCGATTATTATACGAATGAATAAAGAGACTCCTTATTGCCGGGTATCTGTTATTGACAATGGAATCGGAATGGATCATGAAGCATTGATAAGGATTCAGGAAAATAATTATTATAGTACTAACGGAACAGCAAAGGAAAGTGGTACGGGACTTGGGCTTATGCTAAGTAAGGATTTTCTTTTGAAAAACGGAGGTGCATTGTCGATCGAAAGTGAGCCCGGCAGGGGTAGCGTTTTTTCCTTTACTGTTCCTCTTGTTGAGAATAGCTGACGAATGGCTCTATGCCATTTTCGCACGTAAATATTGAGAGGGCCATTCCATATCGACATTCAACTCTCGGGCAGCCATTTGAGGGAAATTGACATTTCTAAGTGATTCTCTTGCAATAAATACCAGATCTGCTTTCCCCGATTTAATAATTTCATCAGCTTGTTTTGCTGTGGTGATCAATCCCACTGCACCGGTGAGTATTCCCGATTCTTTCCTGACCTTTTCAGCGAAAGGAACCTGGTAACCCGGCATCAGCGGAATCTTTACATTTGGAACCAGTCCACCGGAGGAGCAATCCATAAGGTCAACTCCCAGGCGTTTTAAGACTTTCGCCAGCAATACAGAAGAATCGGGATCCCATCCGTGTTCCACATAATCCGAAGAAGATATGCGCACAAATAAAGGAAATTTTTCCGGCCAGATCTCTCGGATACCACTGGTAATTTCTATTAAAAAACGAATGCGGTTCTCAAAAGATCCACCATATTCATCGTTGCGCAGATTGCTTAAAGGAGAAAGAAAACTATTTACAAGATATCCGTGTGCGCTATGAATTTCCAATACCTCAAATCCTGCAGTCAGGGCCCGTCTTGCAGCCGATTTAAAATCTTCAATCGACCTTTTTATGTCAGCATTTGACATAGATTCAGGGGCTGGATCATTTTCATGAAAAGGAATTGCGGAAGGTGCCTGGCATATCCATCCACCGGCCGTTAATGGTAAAATCTTCCCGCCCTTCCATGGTGAACTGACACTTGCTTTTCTTCCGGCATGTGCGAGCTGAATACCAGGAACAGAACCCTGTTTCTTTATGAAGCCAGTTATCCTCTGAAGAAATTCAATTTGTTCGTCTTTCCATAGACCCATGTCGTCGGGTGAAATACGACCTCTCGGAGAAATGGCTGTGGCTTCCTGAAAAATCAACGCCGCGCCACCCACCGCACGACTACCCAGATGAACGAAGTGCCAGTCATTCGCAAATCCATCTATCGATGAATACTGACACATAGGTGAGATGGCAACCCGGTTTTTAAAACGGATACTTCTTATTTCCAAAGGGTCAAATAACATTTTGAATATTATTTTTTTTTCAATTCAAGAAAAGCTTTTCCGAGACAATCTATCAAATCCGTAGATAACATAGCTTCTTCTGAAAAAAGGGAGGCCGCCAGATCTCCGGCAAACCCGTGCAGATATACACCGAATGAAGCAGCGATAAGAGGTGGATATGATTGAGCAAGAAGTGCCGTAATGATTCCAGTCAATACATCGCCACTGCCTCCTTTTGCCATACCCGGATTGCCATTGACGTTAAAATAAATATTTCCATCCGGGTTGAAAATACCTGTAAAATGTCCTTTCAGCACAATGATAATCTTGTGTTGAATCGCCATTTTTCTGGCCTTCTCGATTCTTGTGACGTCACTCGCACTATTACCGAATAAACGATCAAATTCTTTTGGATGAGGTGTAATTATCGTATTTAGATTCAGGAGTGACTTGAGTTCTTCATGCTTACCAATGATGTTCAAAGCATCTGCATCCAGCACGAGTGGCTGGTGAAAGGCTTTTAAGAATTTTTTTATCATACCAACTGTCTCCTCTCCGGTGCCAATTCCCGGTCCGAGACCAGCCGACTGAAATATTTCTGAATGTGCCGGATAACCGGTTAACTGAAATTCACCTTCACCTATACTCACCATAGCCTCCGGTAAAGCCGTCTGCATGATTTCGTATCCACAGGATGGGAGATGGGTGGTCACCAATCCTGCACCGGCAGATAAACAGGCTTTTGCTGCCAGAACCGCAGCTCCCATTTTACCATAACTTCCCGCCAGGATCAATGCGTGCCCAAAATTTCCTTTGTTGGCAAAGGGATCCCTTGGCTTATAGTATGATAACGCTGTTGTCTTGTCAAAAATAGAATAGGAGGAATTAAATCCTGTTAAATAGGATTCTAATTGTTTCATTCAGGCGAAGGTAAGAAAAGGCTCAAAACAGAAAACCAAAAGCATAATTTGAGCTCTGACTTTTAGCGTTTCTCACCGCCTCTTCCTTCCGGATCATTTTCAGGTTCATCGTCGTTTTCGTGGGATTGCTGATAGTTGCCAAATACATCACAGAGTTTTTTTGAGGCGTAGACTCTTTTATTGTCATTATTACAAAGAGCGATAATTGTTGCATTATCTTCCATCATGCGGATAAACACAGTGCGGTTACCGTGCCACCATCCATTGTGGTAAATCAATTTTTTACCGTCGGGATAAACAATCATTCTCCAGCCAAAACCGTAGTTGCGTTTTCCTCTCTTTTCCAGACTGTATGGTGTGTATGCGCTGTCTAATGTGGATTGTTTAAACATGATCCCCCCACGCAATGCGGCATCCCATTTGAGCATATCTTCCGGAGTACTGTAAACATTTTTATCACCATACACCATGTCCAGGTATTCCATGGGGTACATTCTTCCACTCATTTTATATGAACGCGTTGCTGTTGCGGTGTCCTTAATCGAATACACGTATGTATCATGCATTTGTAAAGGTTGGAAAAAAGCCTTGGTCAGGTATTCATCATAAGTTTCACCAGAAACTTTTTCAATAATTAGAGCAAGAAAAGCGTAGTTGGTGTTGGAATACTCAAAATGCCGACCTGCGGTTGTATAAATTACTTCTGCGTGATGCTGGTTTATGTATTGAAGCAAATCGGAATTGCTAAGGTATTTTCTTTTATCCCAACCGGACTGATCCATAAAATGGACATAATTCCTCAATCCACTGCGTTGACTCAAAAGATTTTTTATTGTTATACCTGCCGGAAATCCAGTCAGGTATTTGGAAATATCATCATGAATGTCCAATTTCCCTTCTTCCCACAATTTCAAAATTGCCATTGCGGTAAATGTCTTTGAAACGGAAGCCAGGTGAAAAGCTGTATGCGCATTTACACTGTCCTTGTGTCTTCTCGGATCCTTAAAACCGCCATATCTTTCGTAAACAATGGTTCCATTATGAGCAACAAGCAGGCCGCCATTGAATCCATGAGAAAAAAGAGAATCAAAGAAATGCCGCGAAGTATTGCTGTAAGCTTTAAATTCTCCGGGGTTCAGAGTCTTAGGATGTGGAATTGTGACGGCCAGGAGGGTCGTATCCTGGGTTTTTGCAATAGGTTTAACAGCAGGACTTTGCCCGCAACAAACCAGGAAAGAGGCAGCCATCAGATAGCAGCAAACGGTTTTCAATAGGTATCTGTTTTTTCGGTTAGAAGGTGCAAAAATAAAATATTAGGCTGTTAAAGGCTCAGGAAACCAGTTTTGTTTTTCCGTTTCCTTTTTTAGGGGCAATTTTGCCACTCCTTTAATAGAAATAACGCAAAAACCGCATTGAGATTATGGCTGATAAAAAAATTACAAGCTATCCAAAGGAAAAAGTTAATATTCTGTTTCTCGAAAATATCAGCGATGCAGCTGTGAGGCGGTTTTCGGGGGCTGGTTATACATCTGTTAAGAAACTTACAAAAGCCCTTTCTGAAACCGATTTGATAAAGGAGGTTGAAGATGTTCACCTGTTGGGGATCCGGTCCAAAACCCATATAACTGAAAAAGTATTGCGCGCCGCAAAAAAACTACAGGCCATTGGTTGTTTTTGTATAGGCGTTAATCAGGTGGATCTTAAAAATGCAACAAAAAACGGGATTGCAGTATTTAATGCGCCTTATTCCAATACTCGCTCGGTTGCCGAACTTGTAATAGGCGCATCCATTATGTTGATACGTAGGATTCCCGACAAAAGCAAATCTGCCCATGATGGAATCTGGATGAAGGAGTCAAAAGGAAGCTATGAGCTGCGTGGCAAGACTATGGGTATTATCGGATATGGAAATATCGGTACTCAGGTTAGCGTACTCGCGGAGTCTATGGGGATGAAAGTGATTTTTTATGATATTGATACCAAATTGCCTCTCGGAAATGCTGTGGCTAAAAGCTCCATTAAAGAACTTGTATCCGTTTCAGATATTGTAACCATTCATGTGCCTGATACAGACCAAACGCGCATGATGATCAATAAAAATGTAATTAGACAGTTCAAAAAGGGAGCTATTTTGCTTAATTATGCAAGAGGTGAGGTGGTTGACCTGGAAGCATTATCCAAAGCTTTGGAGGAAGGTCAACTTTCAGGTGCCGGAGTGGATGTCTACCCGCTGGAGCCGGAGAAAAACGGAGATAAATTCAGTACGCCACTTCAACATCTCCCCAATGTTTTGCTAACTCCTCATATCGGGGGCTCTACAGAAGAGGCGCAGGAAAATATAGGTGATGATGTAAGTAATAAATTATTTCAATACCTGGAAATGGGAATTTCAACTGGTTCCCATACGATTCCGGAACTCAGTTTGCCCCAACATCCCGATACGCACAGGATCCTGCATATTCATTATAATGTTCCCGGAGTTTTGTCTGAAATTAATACACAACTTTCCAGTCATCATATCAATATATTGGCACAATACCTGAAAACAAATGATGAAATCGGATATGTAGTCCTCGATGTGGATAAAAACCTTTCTGCGCGGGCCATCAGTCTCCTTAAAGAAGTAAAGAATACCATTAAGATCAGATTATTATATTAATCGAATTAGGAGTTTTACTTTCAGGAAGACTTCAATTTTGTTTTAAAATTCTTTGCAAATTTAAACAGATCCACATAGGCTAGGAATGTATAGGAAAGGATATTACGCAATTCAATATTGAGATTTTTGCGCAATGAAAAATAAATAATCATGAAAGCCAGGATATAAGTGATCACGGTTGCGTAAGCGGCTCCCATCTCAGCGTTTGTATATTTAATGCATAAATAAACGGCAACCACATTGATGCACAGCGTTAGAGTGTTAACCAGAAAATTTATTTTAGGTTTACCAATGGCGTCCATGGTGGTACCAAACTGATTAAATATTGGGCGAAGTGCACTTGCAAAAATAGTAACCTGAAGAATTGGAACAGCCGCGAAGTAAGATTTACCTGCAATAATAGATATAATAAAACGTGGAAATACGAATACAAAAAGACTGATCGGGAATACGAGCGCGAACAAAGTGCCACACATACGCTCGAAATAATATTTCACTTTTGCGTTTCCTTCTGCCCCTGATGCCTGGGCATTTTTTGGATATAAAACATCCGCGGCTGCCAATGAGGGAACATCTATCATATTAGTTAATCTGGATACCACATTATAATAAGACACATATACGGGTCCCCAGATGGGATTACTCACAGCACTCGTTATAAAATGATCTGTATAACGTGATAAATTGGAGAATAAGGCGGTGCCAAAAACATATTTGCCAAAATTCAGTAATTGTCTGATGATGCGTTTATTATAACTGAAAACGAAGGAAAGATACTGCCGGGTTACCCGTTGGAAATATATCGTAGCAAGACTAAGGGCTATGATTTGAATAATAATCAATGTAATCAGTGAGAATTGTTTTTTAAAAAAGAAAAAGAGTAGTATTACACCTGTAAAAAATAAACCTTGTCTGATCATAGTTGCTTTGAAAATGGGAGGATATTTCATATAAGCCTGCTGAACGATTTCGCAATGATTATACAATATTAAAAGAATAAATAAGGGAATGCTTAAAAGCAATAAATGATATAATCTCGGGGTATTTAGAACATTGGCCAGCAGTTTACCAAATAGAACTACCAATAAAATGATAATGATGGTAAACACAATATTTATCATCAGTGAGGCTACTTGAATTTCTTTTTTGTCCTCATTATATCCTGGCTGATGTATGAATTTAATCGTGGCATTTCGCAGAAGTCCGACTTTCACCATTTCAACCATGCCGGTTATGGTCGTGAATAGTGCCCAAAGCCCCATCTCACTTTTATTGTCTTTAAAAAAATGAAATAAAATTATAGTTATAATCAGTCCAAAAAAAATGGTTGAAAGCCGTTGAAGTAAAGTGATTGAAATTGAATGGACCCAAAATGAAGATTTGGAAAAAAGTTTCAAAATTATTTTTGTTTAGATTGGCATTTTATGAAAAATACGGACAGCAAGAATACTGTAATTTAGTGCAAGCAACCTGAAATATTAAAACAATGAAAGTTAGGAATCCCAGAAACAGGCAAGATTTGAATATTAAAAAAACTGATCGTGTTCTGGAAGTAGGTGGAGGCCACAGACCACATCCCCGTGCGAATGTGGTGGTTGATAAATACACTCACAATAATTTCCATCGCAGCGGTGATTTAAAAGTATTAAAGAATCAGGCTTTTATTGAAGCAGATGGAGAAAACCTGCCGTTTGGTGATAAGGAATTCGATTACGTAATCTGCTCCCACGTTCTGGAGCACGTTGAGAATCCTGAAAAATTTCTGTCAGAGCAATTCAGGGTAGCAAAAAGAGGGTACATGGAGACTCCGTCATTACTCGGTGAAACATTGTATGCCCGCGAATCTCACAAATGGATCATTCAGGAGTTCAACGATATCATGTACATGGTCGATAAAAAGAAAATCAATTTTCATTACGGTTATGATATGGTAGAATTGCTCCAGGGATATCTTCCAACGAATTCCATAGGATATAAGATCCTAGAGCGAACACATCCGAATATGTTTACTAACCGGGTTGAATGGGAGGACGAATTTATTTATGAGATAAACTCTGAAGACCCTGAATTATTAAAATATTTCAATGGACCCTGGAAGATTGAATGGGCCAATAAATTCTTTCCTTCAAAAACAAAATTCCAGGAACTGACAGACAGTGGAAGAGCATTTTATGAAATATTCAAAAGTGTACTGCGGTCAAAAGGTTATAAATAATAACCCTGGTTTGATTTATTCCTATTACATGAGATATTCTATTAAGACATGAAAAATCTAATTATTGTTTTCCTTTTTTTGCCTGGTTGTAACCATCAGTCGACAAAAAAGTCAACCGGATCAAACATTCCAAAAACTGGTGAGCAATTATTTAGTAAAACTATAAATATGAAGCTGTCGACTGATGGACAAAATATCATCCACCTGAAATCAGGTCCTCAACCTGGAGTGAATGCTACGGGTAAGTCAAATATTACTTATCTGGCGGATCAGGGTCCGGTTGTTTTTACAAGCCAGATAAAACTGGGTAAAACACTCCATATAAAATTTGACGGACCAGGGGGATTTAAATATACCGGAACAGACTATTCAGTGTTTAACTCCGGAGACGGAAATAATATTGGTGATACTATAAGAAATTTTGATTTTGGCAGTACGGCTATGACAGTCTTCGATGCCATAACAAAAATTTATACCTCAAAGGAGACCATGCTTACATATAACGGAAAACCGGAAACTACAGTGTTCTGGGGATTAACGGTTGATAGTTTTAAAGTATCCGGAAAAACATCATTGTATCAGGGTCCATGGGAAGCAAATAGTACTTACCATATGGTGACTGTGGGCGCCACATTTACAAATGGGATATTTATCAACGACGGAACTGGTGAGAACCAGAAAATAAGAGGCAACTCTGTTTATGGCCTAAAGGTTGAAAACTTGAAAATTACGGGTCCTACCTTATCTAAAGGTGGAGATTATGGTATTGTATTCATTGTTGGTACCGGAAACATTAAAAATGTGTATCGAAACGGCGGTTGGGGATATCTGGAAAGAATCGTAATCATAACTCTGGGCGGCATTCCATTTGATCAAAATTGTGGTGTTTCTAATTGTGTTGATGTTAATTCAACCCAATATGGCACGGTGGATGTCCGTATTGAACCCGAATGGTTAAAAAGTAAGGCGGTTATCCCTTTAACCGGTGGCGATTTTTACTTTGTGAATAATATCAGTGGGAATAAAAAAGATTATGGGTCTTATGTTACCAACGCCGTAGTTCTGGGAAGTATGAAAGATGATCTTGGAAAGAATTGGGTACTTCACCTGAATAATAACATTGCTTTCAATGCTATGGTTTCGGCCATGTCGAATGAAAGCAGCCTTCTAAAAAACAATTCCAACGGGTTTTCGATTATTGACAGTGCGAATAATATTGACATACCGCCTGGAAAGCCGGTGCCAGCGGGTCTGGTGGATTCGAATTTGGTTCGTCCCAATTGATTGATGCATACTCTTATTCCTTGGATTATTGACTCTATTTAGTTCCTATAATTTACATTATGTCAAATAGCCGCTACGGGCTAAAGAAAAGTCTTATGTAAAATATTTGCTCTGCTTCTATGCTTGGGTGAACTTTAAATATGGTCTTGATATTCCCTTTAGATTATTAGAAGATCCAAAGGTGTTTTGTCTGGGAAAGGATTCTGATCAGGATATCCCCGTATTGAAATGCACCAAACAGCAGATAAAATGCAATTTTATAAGATGGACTTTTAGAATTTATAAGGGTAATATCCATTTATACAGCTATTGGGAGGGGAAATATTGCTAAAATTCACAAATGGAGAGACTTCTATGAATCAGATTTAATAATAGCTCTGCTTACAATCAATTATATTACCAAGTAAATGAAAAACGCTTCAATAAATTACCTCCATTAAGAAGCAATATGATGATTTAACCCAAAGTATCCTACTGAACGTGAACAAGGAAGGTCTGCTTTAAAAATTGGTATTGTATTGAAGCAGTCCAAATACCGAACATCATCCTCGCCTAGCGGCTCGGTTTACCCTGAAATATTTTTCGGGTCTTTTGGCTCGGCTGCCCTTGCGCTCAAGTCCAACCCTTCAGTGGATTTTTCCTTCTTGAAAAACTTAAAAAATCCACGGCTTATCTTGGCTAAGCTATTCGACATAATGTAGTGTTATGCAACTATTTATACTCAATTTGGCGTGGGTTACGCGAGAAAAATTAGGAATGGGCTAGTTAATTTTTCTCGCGTAACCCACGCCAAATATGGGACTGCTTGGGGTCGCATAACATAACTTTATGTCAAATAGAATATTGAGAGGAATTCCTGCCTCTCATTTTTATTTTATACATACGCTTCTATTGGGACTGTATTTTTGTAAACAAAATGTAATGTTATGAATATGACAGCCAGGCAACTTACCAGCGCATTTGAAAAATATGTTGCAGAAAATCACAGGCAACTGGCAATGTTCAACCAATATTTGATGGCCGGATACGATAAAGATGGCAGAATGCAATTAAAATTATGCACTGGTACAAAAGATCAGGTGGATGAATTATTTTCTATTTTTAAAAAGTTCATGGGTGAACTACCCGCTCCCAATGTTGATGAAAGTGTAAAAGCAACGATGTAGTCCAGTACAGGCAACGATAAATTCATTCGATACAGCCGCAGAGGCTCATTACTCCTTTTTGTTCATACCCAATCTTTTTTAGCTTATAATTGGCACTCCATCTGACTGAAGAGTCTGTGTAACTTTAAGAGAAATTGTAAATTGATCTATCATCTAGCATAAAAATCAGAAGTATGAAAGCTAATAAATTATTTTTGTCAGTTTTTAAGGCGATACTATGCATGGTTGGAATATTCATAATGGGATATTTGGGGTATCATTATCCGGATGCTATGATTTGGGTGATTTCTGTTGCTATTCTCTGCGCGTTCTCAAGATATTTCTACACAAAGGGTCAGGAAGATTAAATACCGATTTATTTGTTCACGGCAGAAAACTGACTATTTAAATTAAATCGAATCAATTATTATATTGACATATCCAGATATCTTTATCGTGGATAGGTTTATTCTTTTACAGGTTTGGATGGAATTAATATATGAAAAGATTGCTCATAATAATAGCTTTTGTACATATACTATTCCTTTACAATTGCCAATCAAAACCTGCTCCTGTACCAGACCAACTGAAAAGCAACCTGCTCTCACATTTAAAAAAAATTGATACTGCGTTTGTTTTGGATTCATTTCGGGTATTAAGAAGCGATAAGTTGGTGGAAAGACTTGGAAGAATTATAGATGATACCATTTACAAGAGAGAATTATACAGGGTACAGAATCAACTGGCAAATGCGATTAAGTATCAAAAGCATGACAGTATTGAATTCTATCAGGGTGAAGTCAATTATATGCTTCCCCAGATTGATTCCCTTACCAAGTCAATAGCGCAGGCGGATACAACTAAAAAATTTGGACTTTTAGTAAGCTGCTGGTTTCAGATAAGTAAAAATAATATGAAAAATTCGGGGTTAGTTTTTTACTTTCTGGATCAGGAAATGACAATCCGAAATTCAGATATGATTGATTCGACCATTTCCCTACTATCCCGGAATCTGCATTAAATCATTGTTCATCTGAAGGCTACTTTAAGTAAAAACCCCTATTCCTATTTAGGATTTTTTGCCTTATACTTATGGTAAAATCAATCGATGAAATTAAAGTTTTTAATACTTATACCGCTTTACCTGTTTTTAAATTATTCATCCGTAGCCCAGCAAAATAATATAGAGGTTCGGAAACCTGATATTGTAAATTTTGGTTTGGGATTAGGATTCGATTATGGTGGTATCGGAGGGAATTTCATGGTCTATCCGCAAAAAAATATCGGGATTTTTATTGGGGGAGGTTATGCGTTTGCTGGTTTGGGTTATAATGCAGGTGTCAAATTAAGATTGACGCCAGACAAAACTACTGTTGTGAATCCCTTTATTTCTGCTATGTACGGTTACAATGCTTCAGTATCAATATCAGACAATCCTCAATATGATAAATTATTTTATGGACCATCCCTGGGACTGGGTATTGATATACGATCCAGGAAGCCAGATTCAGGTGGATATTTATCGATAGCATTAATGATCCCCATCCGTAATTCCGATGCTCAGGATTATATTGACCTGTTAAAAAATGAATATGGAGCCTCTTTCAGTTCCAACTTACCTCCTGTCGGCTTTTCCATCGGTTATAAATTTATCATGAACAGATAGAGGAAAGAGGTTATTTGAGATGCCGGAAAAGCGCCATGTTCAATTCTGTCATTTCTCCTGCTCCGGAGATCCTTTTAATTTCAAGAAGTTTTTTACCAATCGCTATAGCAGTTGCTGTTGCCGGATTGTCTGTTTTTTGGGAAATAGATGGCCTTGGCTGGTGTGTGGCTTTTTGATTGGATTTCATAAATAAAGGATATAGTATAACGACTATATCCTTTATTTTATGCGAATGAACAGAGAAATTATTCGATCATATTTAACAATATTCGTCAAACGCCGCAATCAGATTATGAGCAATCATCTGTGCAGAACGTCCTTCAATGTGATGACGTTCAATCATGTGTACCAGCTTGCCGTCCTTAAAAAGTGCCACTGCCGGAGAAGATGGTGGATAAGGCAATAACCGCTCCCTCAAAGTGCGCACTGCATCCACATCGAAACCAGCAAAACTGGTAGCCAAATGATCAGGTCTTTTCGTTGTATTGTGAACAGCCATAAGTACTCCTGGTCTTGCCGTACCGGCAGAACAACCACAAACTGAGTTTATCATTACCAGAGTAGTGCCCTTGGATTCCAATTGACTTTTTACTTCTTCAGGTGTTTTAAGCTCGCTGAAACCGTTTTCGGTAAGCTCTTCTTTCATCGGAATAACTAATTCTTCTGGATACATTGACTAAGTTTTTTAAAACAACGCAAAATTACTCAAATTGTTCATTATCCGGAAGAATCCACGAAACCAGTTTTTCACTGGAACCAATTTGACATAAACTTAAGAGTGCCATGCTATTATGTCGTTCAAATTTGTGATCAAATGCCATATTGACTTCTTCTATCTCTAAAAAACCGGATGGTATAGCATTTGACAAATCTGATTCGAAATTAACCAATCAAATTTTTAAAAAATAGTACTATGACACTCGTAAAAGTTAATAACAGGCCTTTCGGAAATCTGTTTAATGATTTTTTGAATGAAATCCCTGGCGCAGCCCGCTCATTCGGCCAGGATCTTTTTGCATTTCCGCAAACAAATATTCATGAAACTCCCGAAGCTTATCATTTGGAATTAAATGTTCCTGGCAGGTCCAAAGAAGATTTTAAAATCCAGCTGGAACAGGGTTTACTCACTATTAGTTTTGACAAGAAAGAGGAAACTACTACGCAGGATAGTTTTAAAACAATTCGCCGTGAATTTGAAATCAAATCATTCAAACGCAGCTTTACTTTAGATGATAAAGTAGATGCGAACGGAATACAGGCGAAATATGAAAATGGTGTTTTGAAGATTCTTTTGCCAAAAAAAGAACAATCAAAACAGAGTGCAATGCAAATTAATATAGCCTAATACCCTTCTGAAAGTATATATTGTTGGTTTGTAATCCCCTTTAATCCTAAAGGGGATTTTTTTTGCTTTGATTTCTTATCATTCTGAATTAATTTTGAGTTTCATTTCCATACTCTATGATTAAATCAGGTTCCCCTTGGTTTCTGGCCATATCCTTTTTGAGTTTTTTCTGGACTCTCCCCTCACAAGGTCAGACCCAAATTGCACGTTTTCCGATTGATACAATCAACCTGGTTCAGGACACTACATTAAGACTCCAGCAGTCGCAGGACACTCTATTGAGAATACGTAACCTGAGTCCGTTTTTTACACTTCATGTAGACTCAATGTTGAATTATAGTCTTGAGATTAATAAAAACCCGTCCAATTACTACTGGTATCTGAGAAATTCCCCTCTTGGTGTGAAGATCGATAAAGACAATGGTATGCTCACTTTTAAAGCAGACAAGTCTTATTTTCTTTCGGGCAGATTAAGATATGATTATCCATATAAGGTTAGTGTTGGAGTTCAGAATCTGCAAAAGCCTGAAGAAAGGATTGATACCACATTTATAATCCAGTTTTTTACCACAGAAATAATTCCATCCCGGCTGAAACCTTCGGTAAACAATGTTCTTTTTGTTGATGAAGGAGATACGATAAATTTTAAAATTGAATGTGAGGAAGGAAGTTTTCCGGTTGATAACATCAGTTTCTTTTCTAATCTGCCCATTAAAAATTATAAATCTGTTAAAAAATGTGACGATGATTTTGAATGGAGCCCGCCCTACGATTTTGTGGGCGAAAACGATTCAGCCAGGTTAAAACTGGTAGTCCTGTATTTCATAGGTGCAAATAAGTTTTACATCCGGGACACGGCAATCGTAAAATTATATGTGAGGGCTTCTTTGAACTATCCGCAAATGCTGCAGGAATATGAGCGAACTGTGAAAGAAGTTCATACTTATACTCTTCAGCTGAAATATGCATTTGTTGAATTAGATAAAAAAGTAAAAAATACCAAAACGACAAGGACAACTTTTGACATGACATCAGGATCAACTGCATTGGGCGGCACGGTATTTTCTTCTTTACCTTCAGCAAGTGCCCAAACCGTCGGTAAGATTCTCCCCGGCGCCGGCGTAGCTCTCGTCCCGGTAAAAGAGGCTGTTGCTCCTCAAAAAACTGCCGAACAAAATTCGGCTTCCCTGGTCCGTTCTTCAATAAAAAGACTCGAATATCAAGTCCACGAAAATTCACTTGCGGGAGGGAAAGATCCTGAACATAACCAGGAAGATTAATAAGCTCAGAGATGAGATGCAGCAGATACAGATCCAATTAATTGATGTGCCGATAGATGAGAATAACAATATGACAGAGGAGCAGCTGAATGATTATTTCAATTCAAATAAAGTGAATAAGAAATACAAACTAAAGCACTAGGAGGAAAGTATGGGAGTATGGGAGTATGGGAATGGGGAGCCAAATTCTAAACTTACAACTCTCAGTTCAATATTTTAAACCAGAACATTTTTTTTTCGAGTTCCATACTCCCATACTCCCATACTCCCATACCTGCTTTACTTGTATCCCAAAATCTTCATCATACTCTGTGCGGTTTGTTCTTTCGCATATAGCCAGTCCACCGGTTTTCCGTTTTTATCGATACTGACAATCACATGTTTTGGTGAAGGAATCAGGCAATGTTTAATTCCGCCATATCCGCTTATTTGATCCTGGTATGCACCGGTATGAAAAAACCCCAGGTATAGAGGTTCGCCGTTGTTGAGCTTGGGTAGAAAAACTTCATTGATATGTTCTTCAGAGTCATAATAGTCGTGACTGTCGCAGGTAATACCACCAAGCACCACTCGCTGGTATTCCACATCCCATTTATTGATAGGTAGCATCAGGAATCGCTCGCCGATGCCCCAGGTATCAGGTAAAGTGGTAATGAATGATGAATCAATCATATACCAGATTTCACGGTCATTCTGCATTTTCTGACCTATCACGCTATAGACATGTGCCATACTCTCTCCTACTGTATAACTTCCGAATTCGGTAAATATATTGGGCATAGGCACGTGGTTTCGTTTGCATGCTTTTTTTATATTTCCGACTATCTCATTAATCATAAACTGATAATCATATTCAAATCCCAGAGAATGTTTTATGGGGAAACCACCCCCGATATTAATAGAATCCAGTTCAGGACAAATCTTTTTTAACTGGCAATACAGATTGATAACTTTATTGAGTTCACTCCAGTAGTAGATGTCGTCTTTAATTCCTTTATTTAGAAAAATGTGAAGCATTTTAAGTTGAAAACGATCTTCATTTCCTTCAATCTTGTCCACATAGAATTCAAGCACGTCACGTGGTCTGAAGCCAAGACGGGATGTATAGAATGGGAAATTCGGTTCTTCTTCAGCGGCTACGCGAATACCCAGTTTGAAGGGCACTTTAACTGACTTTTTGTATTGCTGTAGTTCATCTTTATTATCAAGAATCGGAACCACGTTCTTAAATCCGGTATTCAGAAGGGAAGCGATACGGCTTGTATAGGGCTTCTGTTTAAAACCATTGCAGATGATATATGTATCCTTGGTTATTTTTTTTCTTGCATATAATTTTTTGATGATATCGATATCATACGCATAGGAAGTTTCCAGGTGAATATCATTATTCAGCGCCTCTTCAACGACAAATGAAAAATGAGAACTCTTGGTACAGTAACAATAAAAATATTTGCCTTCATATTTATGCCTTGACATGGCGGTTGCAAACATTTTTTTTGCTTTTTTTATTTGCATGCCAATTTTAGGTAAATAGGAAAGTTTAAGCGGTGTCCCATATTTGTCAATCAGGGATTTGATGTCCACTCCATTAAATTCCAGATAATTTTCCTTTACTAAAAAACCTTCCTGAGGGAAATTGAACGTTTGCTGTACCAGGTCAGCATACGTATTGTTCATTGAATCGTTAGGATTGATGATGGTCGTACGATTTAGAATTGAAATAAAAGTAGGTACAAATGTATATTTTTGGGGGTATCCACAAAATAAAAGAGGTTTCTTAAAGGATATTTAATATCCTTCGAGAAACCCCCGATGTAATATTCCCCATTTTATTTTACTGAAGCGATCAATTGCTTAAAAGCTTCTGGTTCATTCATAGCAATATCAGCCAGTATTTTTCGGTCTAGTGTCACGCCTTTCTCATTCAGCAGATGGATGAACCGGGAATAAGTTAGCCCTTCTGCGCGAACGGCTGCATTTATACGTGCGATCCACAATGCACGGTATTCTCGTTTCTTAAGTTTCCGGCCTACATAGCGATAGGTCAGTCCCTTCTCTAATACGTTTTTTGCTACAGTATAAACATTCTTTCGTTTACCATAGAAGCCTTTGGCTTGTTTGAGGATTCGTTTTCTACGGGCCCTGGAGGCAACCGCATTTACTGAACGTGGCATATATTAATGATTTGAAAAATTGAAAAGAAAAAATTGAATTGAGACTATCTTAATCTCAGCAGCCTTTTTACAAAGTCCTGATTGGCACTGCAGACTTTACCTTTTTTCGCCATCAGCCTCTTCCTTTTCTTTGATTTCTTAGTCAGAATATGTCTCTTGAAAGCTTTTTGGAAAGTGATTTCCCCGGTGCCGGTAACCTTGAATCTTTTTTTGGCACTCGAATTTGTTTTAACCTTTGGCATCTTTTGATGAGGTTTTAAATGATACCCTGCTGGCGGATCTGCTCTGGCAAATCACTTATGGGGCCGTTTGGGCAATTCCCGCATTCAGCGGGACCATTAAAAAATGGAGCGCAAAGGTATATGTATTTTTAGAAAAAAGGAAATAATATCCTGATCCCTACACGAATATGGGTAATATAATGGTATCATTTATAGGGGTTTTAACGCTTTTCCACTATTTTTGCCTCCCTTAAAAATCTCAGATTATTTAAAATGGACAAATTGATTTATCTGGTACCCCTTATGGGAGTCATAGGTCTTCTATACACTTTTATTCAATTTAAGTGGGTTTCCCGACAGGATGAAGGAACCGATCTGATGAAACAGATCAGCCGGTATATAGCCGAAGGAGCTATGGCATTCCTGAAAGCTGAATGGAAAATCCTGGGATATTTTGTGGTTATAGTAGCGCTTCTCCTTGGTTTCATGGCAAGTACAAATCCCAACTCTCACTGGGCAATCTCAATTGCTTTTGTTTTGGGTGCGGTTTTGAGCGCCACTGCCGGTTATATAGGCATGCGTGTGGCTACCAAAGCAAATGTCAGAACTGCTCATGCGGCACGAACAAGTCTGAGCCGCGCACTAAAAGTTTCTTTTACCGGCGGATCGGTAATGGGTCTCGGGGTTGCGGGTTTGGCTGTTTTAGGTCTTGGTGGCTTGTTTATCATATTGAAATCAATTTTTGCTCCGGATGCCGGAGTAAATTCTGAGGGAATGCTTCGAACCATCGAAGTACTTACAGGTTTTTCATTGGGAGCAGAATCCATTGCGCTTTTTGCCCGGGTGGGTGGTGGTATTTATACCAAAGCAGCTGATGTGGGAGCTGATCTGGTTGGAAAAGTAGAAGCTGGAATTCCCGAAGATGATCCTCGTAATCCGGCCACGATTGCTGATAACGTGGGCGACAATGTAGGTGATGTAGCTGGTATGGGTGCCGATCTTTTCGGATCTTATGTGGCCACTGTACTGGCAACCATGGTACTTGGTCAGGAAACCGTTTCGCAGGACAATTTTGGTGGCCTGTCTCCCATCCTGCTTCCAATGATGATTGCCGGAACAGGAATTCTTTTCTCCATAATTGCGACTTTTTTCGTTCGCATAAGTGAAAATGCCAGTATAAGTACGGCAAGTGTTCAGAAAGCACTGAATATGGGTAACTGGGGTTCCATTGTATTAACGGCTATTGCGTCTATTGGACTGGTTTACTTTATACTTCCTGAAACCATGGTTTTACGCAATATTGAATTTACAAAATGGGGAGTTTTAGGAGCTATTGGCGTTGGGTTGACAGTTGGAACACTGATGAGCATCATAACAGAATATTATACTGCTATTGGTAAAAGGCCGGTACTTTCCATAATCCGCCAATCTTCTACCGGACATGCCACGAATGTTATTGGCGGACTTGCCGTGGGAATGGAATCAACCTGCCTTCCGATACTGGTTCTTGCGGGTGGTATTTGGGGTTCTTATGCCTGTGCAGGTTTATACGGGGTTGCCATTGCCGCTGCAGGAATGATGGCAACTACAGCCATGCAATTAGCTATTGATGCTTTCGGTCCTATTGCTGACAATGCAGGAGGTATTGCTGAAATGAGTGAATTACCGAAAGAAGTTCGTGAAAAAACAGATGTGCTCGATGCAGTGGGTAATACCACGGCTGCAACCGGAAAAGGATTCGCCATTGCGTCTGCGGCGCTAACTTCCCTCGCCCTCTTTGCGGCATTTGTCGGTGTAGCCGGAATTACCGGTATTGATATTTATAAAGCAAAGGTTTTGGCATCACTTTTTGTGGGTGCAATGATACCATTCATATTTTCTTCACTGGCGATTCGTGCCGTTGGAGAAGCAGCCATGGCAATGGTTGAAGAGGTCAGACGACAATTCAGGACCATTCCCGGTATAATGGAGGGTACGGGAAAACCAGAATATGAAAAATGTGTTGCAATTTCTACAGATGCTTCCATCAAAAAAATGATGCTGCCGGGTGCAATAGCTATTCTTTCTCCGCTTATTATGGGTTTTCTTCTGGGACCAGAAGCCCTTGGCGGATTTCTCGCGGGTGCGACGGTAAGCGGGGTGTTGATGGGGATGTTCCAGAATAATGCGGGTGGTGCCTGGGATAATGCAAAAAAATCATTTGAAAAAGGCGTCGAAATCAATGGACAAATGTTCTACAAGAAATCTGAACCGCATAAAGCATCTGTAACCGGGGATACGGTTGGAGATCCGTTTAAAGATACTTCCGGACCGTCAATGAATATACTAATTAAATTGATGTCCATTGTTTCTCTGGTTATAGCTCCTACTCTTGCACAATTATATTCGACGCGTGATACGCAGGTGAAATTGATGAAAATTCACAAGATTCAGAAAGAACTCGTGACCAGATCAAAATAAAGGCTTATTCATCATTGACGGGAGATTCGGATTCTCCCGTCAATATTTTTTTTGCTTCTTCCAGGTCTCTTTTTTGCTGTTCTGTCGCTAATGGAAATCCCAGATCCAGGTTGCTTAATTCATTTACAATTATGTTGGCAATCACAATGCGGGTAAACCATTTGTCATCGGCCGGCACAATAAACCACGGTGCTTTGTCTGAGGAAGTATTTTGCAGCATGTCTTCATAAGCCTTCTTATAATCTTTCCACAGATTTCTCTCCTTCAAATCCCCAATCGAAAATTTCCAGTTTTTTTTAGGATCATTAATTCGTTCCAGAAAGCGTTTTTTTTGAATTTTTTTTGAAACATGCAGAAAAAATTTCAGAATAACAGTTCCATTATCTGCCAGGGTTTTTTCGAAATAATTGATCTGTTTAAATCTTCTTTCCCAGAAAGACCGGTCGATGTCAGCAATTGCTTTAATGCCAGGAAGATTTTCATTAAGTATGTATTCCGGATGAACCCTCGTTACCAGCACATTTTCATAATGTGAGCGGTTAAAAATACCTACCATACCACGGGCCGGCAGAGCAATATAGTGCCGCCATAGGAAATCATGCTCCAATTCCTGATGTGTGGGAGTTTTAAAAGGGGTCACACTAACCCCCTGCGGGTTAAGTCCGCTCATTACATGTTTGATTACACTGTCCTTTCCGGCAGCATCCATAGCCTGGACTACAATTAACACGCTAAATCGGTTTGACGCGTATAGTTTCTCCTGAAGCTCAGAAAGATTAAGAATATCTTTTTTTAATATTTCGTCTCCCTCCTCTTTATTCAGTGGTTTGTCCTTGTCATCGGTAAGCCACTCCTTTAATCGGATCTCTTTGCCAATTCCGGCCCGGTATCTATCAGCGTAATGAGAAGTTGATTGGTCCGGCATAGCGATTTATTTATTAAACAGAACTGGTGAAAATTGTGCATTAACAATTAACAATTTTTAAATGTTGTTTTACGAATAAAATCGTATTTTGCTTAACATACAAATTTAACGTATGGTTACATCCAAATACATTAAACCTACAGAAAGCGAACTGGAAATCCTGCGGATTTTATGGGAAAGGAATAAAGCCAGTGTAAGAGATGTCCATGTTGAACTTTCAAAAACAAAAGAAGCAGGGTATACAACCACACTTAAACTTATGCAGATAATGTTTGAAAAGGGGCTGGTTAGCCGGGATGATTCAGTTAAAATACATGTTTATTATCCGGTTGTGAGCCGTGAAAAAACGCAGAAACATTTATTGGGGAAAATGATTACCAACTTATTTGGCGGATCGCCGACCGAGCTGGTCATACATGCGTTGGGAAATCACAAAGCCTCTCCGGAAGAACTGGAGGAAATACAACAATTGCTAAATAACCTGAAAAAGCAATAGAGCATGCCGGCTTACCTGAACTTCCTGACAGTTTTAGGCTGGTCACTGCTGGATAGTATATGGCAGATGGCTATTCTTTGGATGATTTACTATTTGCTGACAATTGACAATAAGCGCATTTCTGCAGCCGGGAAACATAATCTGATCCTTGTATTTGTTTTCATCGCGACGGAGTGGTTCGCGTACACACTCATTCATTTATCCATCGAATCTGAAAAACCACTTGTGCAGGGTTTCATTCCTGGTTCGATTACGGCAAACCGCTGGGTACCTTCTCTCAGTGTGGTTTATTTAAGTGTAATCATCTTTCGCTTTTTGCAATTTTTCAATCAATCAATTAAATGGCGTAAAAAACGACCCTGGAAAATTCTTTCTCCTGAACTGCAATCATTTGCTATCCGATTTGGGAAAATAATGGGCATTCCAAAACGAGTACAGGTTTTCGTATCAGAATTTGCAGAGACTGCGCATACAAGCGGTTTTTTTAAACCATTTATACTCTTACCATTGTCGCTCGTTACCAGGTTGTCGCCAAAACAAGTGGAAGCCATACTGATACATGAACTGTTTCATATTCGTCGAAATGATTATGTGATCAATATTTGTATGTCTTTTTTTCGCAGTCTGTTTTTCTTCAACCCTTTTGCTCATCTTTTTTATAATGCATTGGCGAGAGAAAGGGAACTTGCCTGCGACGATGGTGTTTTAGACATGGGATTTGCAGCAGATCAATACGCCGAAGCATTGTATTGCCTCGAAAAATTCCGACAGGTGCAGCCAGATTTTTCCTTAGCTGCGGATGGTAACAAACCGTGGTTGCTTATGGAAAGAATCTGCAGGCTTTTAGGAAAACCTGTCTGCAGAAATAACCGTGTTTCTCCTTTCATTTTTTGTAGTCTTTTCGCCGCATTTGTGTTGTTTGGTCTCCAGCCTAAAAAATCAAAAAAGGAAGAAATAGCGATCGGGGTTTCATCTGTCCGCCTGCCCATTTTGCAGTCTGAATTTGAATCTGAACATGTTTATTTGAATCAGACTGAAAAGGTGGATGTCAGACCTTCATTTCACCGGAAGATTAGCAAAAAACAAAAGACAAGGTTTATATTATCTCAAACCAGTCCCGACCAGTCTTCTGTTTTAGAAGAACCAGTTTCTGCCATTCAGAATTATTTTACCGATAAAAAAACGGCAAACAATTTTTCCAATCAAATGGAAACCGTTGTAACCCCAGCCCCCAATGCTGTGTTGCCTGGTACTCCATATTTTCCCTCTATGGCTTTTTCATATCAGGACGTTCCTGAAATCATCTATCAGGATAGTATCAGGAACCTGACGATGCTAAATGGCTTGAATGACCTTATTACAGCAAACCGTGTAAATGCGGTCGCAAACCTGGCAGCTTTGGAATCTGAAATTGGGAAAAACCAAAAGGAACTGAAGGATATTGAACTAAAAAATAAAAAATTTATTTTGTTGGATCGGAAGAGAATAAAACCACTCATGGAAGAATTACACCATCAGATGATGTCTAAAAAGCAAAGTATTTACAATCTGAAAGTCCGGCTTGAAAACTCAGAACAAGAAATTATCCATATTTAATCGCCGGAATATTTAATTTGCAAGATGAATTTCAATTACCGGGAATTACTGCCTGGGGAAATGGACGGCTCCTCGAGGGTTTGGATTTACCAGTCCAGCCGTGTTTTTAGTATTTCAGAAGGTTTTCAAATTGAAGAAAAGCTAAACGAATTTGTCGGGTTCTGGAACTCCCATGGATCGCAGGTTAAGGGGTATGGCAAATTATTTTTCGGACAGTTTGTTATACTGATGGCTGATGAAACAGCCAGTGGAGTAAGCGGTTGCAGCACTGATTCTTCAGTGCGATTTATCAGGGAAATGGAAAACCAGTTTAACGTTCAGTTGTTAAACCGGCAGTTACTCGCATTTTTTATAAATGATAAAGTGCAATTATTGCCGCTGTCGCAACTTACTTTTGGTGCTGCAAATGGAAATATTAATCCTGATACTCTATACTTTAATAATACGGTAGCGACAAAGTCAGAGCTGGAAAATAATTGGATCATACCGATAAAAAATAGTTGGCTGTCATCCCGGATATCATTTCCCGATTCTGTTTTAAAATAAAATCAAGCGGAAGTAGCTCACCTGGTAGAGCGACAGCTTCCCAAGCTGTAGGTAGCGGGTTCGAGTCCCGTCTTCCGCTCTAAATTCCTTAACTGCCATCCTGTCATTTATTCCTTTGTTTTGTTTAATTTTGCTATCCCAAAGAGTGAAATGGAAACAGAGACATTGAAAAAGGAACACGATGAATCGAGGCAGGGTGAGAGCTATTCCCCTGTTTCAACCTTGGCAACTTCCACTGTACGCAAATTTTACATTGAAAGCTATGGCTGTGCAATGAATTTTGCGGATAGTGAAGTGGTGGCTTCCATCCTGCAGGACGCGGGATTTTCAGGAACCCAGGATTTTAAAGAGGCGGATCTGGTGTTGATCAACACATGCTCCATTCGCGAAAAAGCCGAACAAACAATCCGTAGCCGTTTGCACATATTTCGGCAGGCTAAAAGATCTAAACCTTCGATGTTGATTGCAGTGCTTGGTTGCATGGCAGAAAGGCTGAAATCGAAATTTTTGGAAGAGGAAGGACTCGTGGATCTGGTGGTGGGCCCTGATGCCTATCGAACATTACCTGTCCTGATTGGAGAATCAGAAAGTGGACAAAAATCTGTGAATGTTTTACTCAGTCGCGATGAGACTTACGCCGATATTGCGCCCGTCCGGTTGAACAGCAATGGAATAAATGCTTTTGTAAGTATCATGCGCGGATGCAATAATATGTGTTCTTTTTGCGTGGTACCATTCACCAGAGGCAGGGAAAGAAGCAGAAACCCCGAATCGATAATTACTGAAGCCAAAGACCTTTTTGAAAATGGATATCGGGAAGTAACCCTTCTTGGGCAAAATGTTGACAGCTATCACTGGTTTTCAGGACTGGAGGGAGAACCCGCGGTTGACTTTGCAGAATTACTCGAAACAGTTGCAAAAATATCACCATTCCTCAGGGTTCGGTTTTCAACCTCGCATCCGAAGGATATAACTGATGAGGTAATACAAACAATTGCCAGGTATGAAAATATCTGTAATTATATTCATTTGCCTGTACAAAGCGGCTCCTCCCGTGTTCTGCAAAGAATGAACCGCACTTACACAAGAGAATGGTATATGTCAAAAATCAGGAGAATCAGGGAAATGATTCCGGACTGTGGCATCAGTTCGGATATCATTTCCGGCTTTTGTGGCGAAACAGAAGAAGATCACCAGGAAACACTTTCGCTAATGCGGGAATGCAGGTTTGATATGAGCTACATGTATTTCTACTCCGAACGACCGGGGACCCTGGCCGCAAAACGGTACCCGGATGATATTCCCGAATCTGAAAAGAAAAGAAGACTCGATGAAATAGTTAAGCTTCAAAATGAGATCTCGCGAATGTCTAATTTGGATGATTTGGGGTCGGTTTCGAAAGTGCTGATTGAAGGAGACTCAAAAAAAAGTTCTTTATTCTGGATGGGCAGAAATAATCAGAATAAAGTTGTTGTTTTTTCTAAGTCGACACTTCAGTTTCAAAAGGGAGACTATGCGCATGTAAAAATTGAAAAATGTACGGGTGCGACATTGATAGGACAATCCATTTAATACATCAGTGAGAAGCACCAGAAAAAAAATATTATATGGAACTTCAGGCAATAAAAAACAGATTTGGAATCATAGGCAATGCGCCGGAGCTCAACTTTGCATTGGGCGTGGCCATTCAGGTAGCAAATACGGATCTCACAGTTTTGATATCAGGCGAAAGTGGTGTTGGTAAAGAGGCATTTTCACATATTATTCATTCTCTTTCTGCCAGAAAACATAATCCATTTATTGCTGTAAACTGCGGCGCCATTCCTGAAGGAACTATTGATTCGGAATTATTCGGACATGAAAAAGGATCCTTCACCGGTGCAGTGGATTCCAGAAAGGGATACTTCGAAACAGTAAACGGAGGAACCATTTTTCTGGATGAAATTGGTGAATTGCCTCTTGGTACCCAGGCCCGCTTATTGAGAGTACTCGAAGCTGGCGAGTTTATTCGTGTGGGGTCTTCGAAGGTACAAAAAACGGACGTGCGGGTTATTGCAGCCACCAACAAGGACCTTCTCCAACTTACCGACCGCGGCAAATTTCGTGAAGACTTGTATTATCGCCTGAGTACTGTGCCAATCAGGGTACCCTCTCTCCGTGATCGTAAAGATGATATACCACTACTATTCAGAAAATTTGCTGTTGATTTTGCTGAACGCTACAAAACTTCTCCTGTACAACTCGATGAAGACGCGAAAAATCTGTTAATCCAGTATAGCTGGCCGGGAAATGTAAGGGAGTTAAAGAATATTGCAGAACAAATTTCCGTTTTATCAGAGGACAAATTGATTACTCAGTTACAATTACGGAAATTTATACCCGAAGCTCTGGGAAACCGTTTGCCCATGGTATTGCCATCGGCACATAGTCAGGCGCCAAACGATTTCTCCAATGAAAGAGAAATACTTTACAAATTATTCTTTGATATGAAGAAGGATGTAACGGAGCTAAAGAAAATGTTCCTTGAAATTTTAAAGAATCCTTCCCTGGCAGCCGATACGCACGAGGCATTTGCAAGGGATTTAAAAGAACTAAAGCCACAGGAACAATTTTCCGGCAATATGGGATCTCACCCTTATCCAAACCAGTCAGTTATGATTCATAACAATAATGGAAACGGACAAACTGAGATTCATCAGCACGAAGAGGTCGAAGAATCGCTTAGTATTATGGATAAAGAAAAGGAACTGATCTTAAAAGCACTTAAAAAACATAAAGGCAAACGTAAAGATGCCTCATCTGATCTGGGAATCAGCGAAAGGACACTTTACAGAAAACTAAAAGAATATGATATCAGTGAATAAATATAAAAATGCAAAAGGCTTTGTAAAGCAAATTCTTTGCATATTATCGGTTTTTGTTGCCCTGGCTGGCTGTAAAATTTATTCATTTAAGGATGTTTCAATTCCACCTGAAGTCAAAACGATCCGGGTTGGTTTCATTGAAAACAGGGCACGTTATGTTGACCCTACATTGAGTCCACAGCTGACTGATAAATTCAAGCAGAAAATCAGCAACCAGACAAAATTGACCCAGATATTATCCGATAATGCGGATTATGACGTTACGGCTTATGTTTCAGAATATAATATAAGTACTGCCGGCGTTTCCAGCCAGGCTGCTTCCATTGACCGCCTGACGGTAACAATACATCTGGCGCTAAAGAACCGACTTGCAGATCAGAAATTGGGGACACCCGATTTTGAAACAGATATATCCAGGAATTTCGATTTTCCTGCAACACAAAGCGTTCAGGATGCAGAGGCAAGTTTAACGCCACAGATCGTATCGCAAATGACAGATGATTTATTCAACCGCTTATTTTCCAATTGGTAATAATTAACCGATGAACAACGGCCTGCCATACCTCCTGGACGCAATTTTTGGAAAGAAAGACCTGGCTTCAGTTTCGTTGGAGGAACTATATGAAGTCATAAATGAATTTCCTTCCTTCAACGCCGGTCATTTTCTGCTGTTAAAAAAACTAAAAGAAGAAAATCATGCTGGTTTTGAAAAGGAAAGCATGAGAACTGCGTTATACTTCCATAATGCATTCTGGCTTCAAACACTTTTGAATGAGAGGAATCACGAACGTAAAGAAGAGATCAAAACTTTTTTGAAAAGAGAAGATGAAGAGAATCCGGATCCTGCTGTGACGGCTTTTGATTTGAATGAGGTTGAACAAAATTTTGTACATGAACAGATTTCGCCCTCCGAGGATGAACTTAATGAAGAAGTGGAAGAAATATTGGACGAGGAGACAGACCATCGCCAGGTTTCGGAACAAACTGAGATTTATGAGACGGAAAAGGATAGTGAGAGCAGGGTCATGTCATTCGATGATTTGATTTCAAAATATAAAATAGATACTGTTGACGTTTTCGGCGATTCACCTGCTGAGATGAATGTGAATGCTATTTCTGAACCTCTGTCAGAATTTAAACAGGATCCAATTCCTGAACCTTATGAAGACTCTATCATTGAAACAATTCAAGAAACGCCGGTTGAACCTGCCGAAGAAATGAAACCGGTACCTATTTCGGAATCAGAAATCGAAATGTTACGGATTCCCTTCGAGGATTCAGAATTTGTCCGACGTGAATCGACCGAAGAAATCGTAAATGAATATGGAGTATTTGAAGAAGTAATAGTCAGAAAGACTGATATTGACATGGAAGCCTTCGACAGACCTATTGAAACCACTCCATCTTACATCGAAACCGGATGGTTAAGGCCAGCAGAGGAAAATATAACTGAAGAAAATCACGTGAATGCCATAGAAATTTCTCCTGCTGAAAATGAAATCATTGTTGAAAATAAAATAGCAGACGAAATTCACGAAACGACAGAAGACCAGGATTATGACGCATTCGACGGATCAGGTGAATTTCCGGGAGATGAGGAGATTGCAGCTGTCGAAGAGGATATTTCATCTAATTCTGTACTGGCCCTTTCAGAAGGAGGAGAAAAACAAAATATACTAGCCGATTTTAAGTCAAAGAATGCTGAATCTATAGTTTTTGCGCCATATCATATGATTGATTATTTCGCTTCCCAGGGTATAAAACTGGTACTGGAAGATCAGCCATTGGATAATTTCGGAAAACAGTTGAAGAGTTTTACGGATTGGCTGAAGGTGATGAAAAAATTACCTCCACGCGCGGTATCAGAGAATACTAATGAAAAAGAAGCTGAACGCATACGTCATTTTGCTGCACATTCCATCGAAGACAGGGATATTCTCACTGAATCCATGGCAGAAGTTCTGGCAAAACAGGGAATGTATGAAAATGCCATTGCTCTTTACCAGAAATTAAGTTTGATTTATCCCCCTAAAAGCGCTTATTTTGCGTCCAGAATTGAACAATTAAAAGCATCTTTGCCATGATATTTTTCGTTATTATTCTTCTATTGGCTTGTGGTTTATTGGGTTTGATTATCCTGGTTCAAAATCCGAAGGGCGGAGGACTTGCGGGCAATGTAGCGGGTTTTAGTAACCAGTTTATGGGCGTTAAACAAACTACTGATGTTCTCGAAAAAGGAACCTGGATTCTGGCAGCTGCTGTAGTATTACTTTGTTTATTTTCTACAGTATTTATACCCAAAGCCACAACAAACCGTGGGAAAGATTTCAAAGTAGCTCCTACTTCTACGAATATACCAGGAGCACCTGCTCAGCAAAAATAAGCTTACCCATTATATTTGAGACCCCGTATTCCAATGACGGGGTTTTTTGTTTATTTTGGAGAATAATCCAAATACAAGTGAAGAAACTGGTTCTCCTGCTCATCATTTTAATCCTGTTGTTTGCTGCTGAAAGTACCTACCTGATATTCGGTCCGGGTACAGCTTTTAAGTCGTCAAGGTATGATCTCTATATCCATACCGGAATGAACTACGGGGATCTGGATTCCATGATTAGAAAGGATCATGTCATAACACACCCTTCTGTTTTTAACTGGCTAGCAAACCGGCTTTCTTATCCAACGGATATAAAAGCAGGGAAGTTTGAAATCCGTGAAGGAATGAGCCTTTTCAATATCCTTAAAATGTTGCGGAATGGAAGGCAATCCCCGGTAAACCTTGTAATAACAAAATTGCGAACCCGGGAGGACCTTGCATACCTGATAGGGAAAAAACTTGAATGTGACTCAGCTGCTTTTATGAGTTTTATGAACAATACAGATACGCTGAGATTATCCGGGCTCGATACGAATACCGTCATGACTATGGTTTTCCCAAATACATATACTTATTATTGGAATACCACACCTTCCAGAATATTCAGGAAGATGGAAGTTGCTGCGCAGGCTTTCTGGACCCCTGAAAGGTTACAGGCGGCTGCGGATCATCACCTGAACCGGGTAACAGCATATATCCTGGCTTCTATAGTTGAAGAAGAAACAACGCGAAAAGAAGATAAACCCAGGATTGCCAGCGTCTATCTCAACCGGATATCCAGCGGTATGCGGTTGTCGGCTGATCCAACTGTAAAGTTTGCACTTCGGCGTTTTGACCTTAAAAGAGTATATGAAAAATACCTTCTGGTTGAATCTCCTTATAATACTTACCTGAATGCTGGTTTGCCTCCCGGCCCAATCTGTACTCCTTCTCTGGAATCAATGGAGGCCGTGTTGAGTGCCCCGGAGACCAAATATTTTTATTTTGTTGCTAAACCCGATTTTTCCGGATATTCAAATTTTGCGGAGACGTTTTCCGAACACATGAAAAATGCAAAAGAATACCAGAAAGCGTTGGATGAGCAAATGCGGATTAGCCAGCAGTCCAAAGAAAACCAATGACTACGATCGATAAATTCATAAAATCCTCTACACCCTACCGGTATGCTTCTTCAAAAAGCAAGACTATATTTCTTCCGGGTTTCAGGGGACTACCTCTATATGATGTTATCATTTTTTTTAAGAGCCAGGTACGGAAAGTTGGATTAAACGACAGGGCCAGATCTATTGCATTTAGTTTTCTAATGGCCATTCCAGCGGCGATGATCTTTCTTTGTACCCTTATCCCC
The DNA here is from genome assembly GCA_963730425.1 of uncultured Bacteroidota bacterium. Taxonomy (GTDB): domain Bacteria; phylum Bacteroidota; class Bacteroidia; order Chitinophagales; family Chitinophagaceae; genus Puia. The sequence goes on from CAVSRV010000002.1 coordinate 39,209, forward strand.
TATCTGCCGGTATCTAAGAAACTCACCAGGCAATTATTGCTGTTAACAAAGGAAATTACTCCTAATCAGAATACCAGTATATTGGTTTCGAATTTTATCAATGACTTTCTGACGAAACAACGTGGAGGCTTGTTGTCTGTAGGCCTTGTAGTGGCACTTTACTATGCGTCCAATGCGATGATAGGCCTTATGCAATCATTCAATAAATCACTCACATCTTATACACCCAGAAATTTTTTTGTGAACCGGCTGATCGCCATCCGGCTGACCCTTGTTATGATTCTATTGTTGATTGGAAGTGTGCTTATACTTGTAACGCAGGATGAATTGCTGCGTTACATATTTAGAGCATTCAATATCCAGAGAAACTCCATGAAAGGCGTCATTAAATCCCTTCGATGGGTTGTAATCATTCCCTTGTTCTATTTTACCATTGCATTTATTTACAAACATGCTCCGGCTATAAAAGAAAAATGGCGCTTGATTTCACCGGGTACAACATTGGCAACAACGTTGATGATCCTCCTGACTTTTATTTTCTCTTTTTGGGTGAACAAATTCGGAACTTATAATAAAGTGTATGGATCTATCGGAACCATTATGATTCTCATGATCGTCGTTTACTTCAATGCCCTTATACTACTGATAGGATTCGAATTGAATGTGAGCATTCATTCATTACAGGAAAAAATAAAAAGGAGGAAAGTATTGAAAAATTAGCCGCTTCGTTTTTCGGTTATCAAACACACAGGCAGACTTACGCAGATCAAAAGAACGAGAAAAGATCGCATGACCGACCAGCCGTCGTAATGCACTGAATTTAAGCCACACAGAGGTAATACAAAACCATTCATGATAACCCAAATCAGGGAAGCAAGTAAAATTGTTTTAGCCCAGACGGAACCTGACTTAAATACCCTGAACAGTAAACAGAGATAAACAGCAGACCAGATGATTGCAATAAGGAAGTGGAGGATCAATCCAAGTAAAGGGTAGATAAAACCTGAAGAATAAGCCGCATGTCCAAATAATCCACTTGCAATATATCGAAAGACGCCGGCAATATTATGGATGTTCGCAGGATGAGCGAAGAGAATAATCGCTGCAATCGCATCCAGGCAGCCTGCAATAAAGCCCGAAATCAATATAGTTTTTAGCTTGCTCAAATTTCCAGATTAAATCTCCACTGTTCCCATATTTTTTGAAGTTCGTCGTCATGCAATTTAGCCTTATTATAATGTTCGGCTGCCTGTTTTTGACGGAAGGCTTCGTAAAGGCTGACAGCACAGGCAACCGAGATATTCAGTGAAAGGATCATTCCTACCTGAGGGATTATAAAATTTCCATCGGCCAGTGCGCGAATTTCCTCGCTAACGCCATCGTGCTCATTGCCAAATACAAGAGCTACAGGTTTAGTAAAATCAATTTCATACAAAGAAACGGCAGATGTAGAAAGATGAGTTGTCAGTATCAATGGATATTTATTTCTAAGTTCAGCAAAACAGACGGAAGCATCATTGTATTGATGTATCGTAAGCCATTTGGATGCACTGCTGCTACTCCGGGCTCCCCATTTTTTATGTTTGCTGATCTTTGTGTTTAGTATATGAATGTCCTGTATTCCCACGGCATCACAAGTTCGCATAACCGCAGAGATATTATGAGGGTCGAAAACATTTTCTAAAACGACAGTAAGGTCATCCTGGCGTTTGTCCAGGACTTTTTTGAGCCGCTGTTCTCTTTCAGGTGTCATTTGATTACAAAGTTTTAAGGTTTGAGCTTTGGTCTTAATTGTTTTTTCCCTGTAACATCGGAACGAATGAGAAGTCATCAAAAATTTCTTCATGAATCTGACCGATGCATCTTTATGAATTCGCGTCATTTGCTGAACTTTTCCCTCACCAACCGGAATGACCATTATCCCACCTGGTTTCAACTGGTCCAGCAATTTGTCCGGTATGGCCGGAGCCGCTGCAGTTACAATGATTCTGTCGAAAGGAGCATAGGTCGGAAGGCCCTGGTAACCGTCTCCATAAAAATATCGGATAGCAGGAAAATTACGGAGATAGGTGAAAAGTTTATTTTGATCATAAATCTGCTTTTGTCTTTCAATCGTATATACCTGTGCTCCCATTATCGCCAAAACACAAGCCTGGTATCCGCTTCCGGTTCCTACTTCAAGTACTTTTTCATGAGGTTTTACTTCCAGCAACTGACTCTGGTAGGCTACGGTATAGGGCTGGGAAATCGTTTGTCCCTCTGCAATAGGGAAAGCCCGGTCTTCGTAAGCGAGTCTGGTCAAAGGCGGAGTCAATAAAATAATGTCTTGGGATATCGAGAATGGCCTGCAATACTCTTTCATCCGAAATGCCTTTGTTTCGGATTAAGCTCTACCAATTGCTTTCGAAGACCTTTATGTCTGTATGAATCGGACAACACCCGCATGAGCTGCAAGATAATTGAAGAATTTTTTACATTGCGTCTTTTCATTTGTAACTTTTCAGCTCAATCCCTTCATTCCTTTAAATTTTATTTCATGAAGTCTCTCTTTCGTGCAGCTTTCCCTGATGATGTTTCTGGAGTATTTTATCTGGGGATCCTGGTATGTTACGATGAGTACCTATATGGGCAACAACCTTCATTCCAGCGGAATTCAGATTGGTGCAGCATACAGTGCGCTGGCTATCGCGACCATGATCTCTCCTTTTATTGTGGGATTGATTGCCGATCGTTTTTTTGCTGCACAGCGGATTATGGGTGTGCTTCATCTTTTGGGTGCGGCTCTTCTTTTTCTGGCAACGACGAGTTACACTCAATGGCCCTTTTTACTGGATCATCCTGGTTTACTCCCTTCTTTATATGCCAACGATTGCGTTATCAAACAGTATTGCCTTTAACCAAATGAGCTGATCCGGGAAAACAATTTCCCTGGATCCGGGTATTTGGAACACTGGGCTGGATCATTGCGGGTTGTCTGATTGGAAAACTCCATGGGAAAAAACAGGTCAGGTTGGAAACACTTTTTATCTCGCTTCAGGGCGTCTGCCCTTCTGGGAATATTCAGTTTCTTCTTGCCCAATACACCTCCTAAAGCTGCTACCGGCCAGACGTCGGCAGCGAAAGCCCTGGGTACAGAGGCCTTCGTGCTGTTTAAAAATAAGGCCTACCTGGTATTTTTTATAGCAGCCATCCTGGTCTGTATTCCGCTTTCTTTTTATTATGGGTTCGCCAACGCTTTTCTGAATGAAATCGGTATGCAGGGAGCAGCGTCCAAGATGATCCTGGGTCAGATCTCCGAAGGCGTTTTTATCCTGGCAATTCCTTTTTTATTCAACCGGATCGGTGTGAAAAATATGTTGCTCATGGGTATGATGGCCTGGATCTTACGATACGTTTGCTTTGCATACGGGAATATCGATGCAAATCTCTGGA
>CAVSRV010000003.1:0-1367500 GCA_963730425.1 uncultured Bacteroidota bacterium
CAATTTTGGTGGCCTGTCTCCCATTGCTGCCTTTCCAATGATGATTGCCGGAACAGGAATTCTTTTCTCCATAATTGCGACTTTTTTCGTTCGCATAAGTGAAAATGCCAGTATAAGTACAGTAAGTGTTCAGAAAGCACTGAATATGGGAAACTGGGGTTCCATAGTATTAACGGCAATTGAATCTATTGGACTGGTTTACTTTATCCTTCCTGAAACCATGGTTTTTCGCAATATTGAATTTACAAAATGGGGAGTACTGGGCGCTATAGGAGTCGGGTTGACTGTTGGAACACTTATCAGTATAATAACAGAATACTATACAGCTATTGGTAAAAGACCGGTACTTTCCATAATCCGACAGTCTTCTACCGGACATGCAACGAATGTTATTGGCGGATTAGCCGTGGGAATGGAATCAACCTGTCTGCCGATACTGGTTCTTGCGGGAGGTATGGGGTTCTTATGCCTGTGCAGGTTTATACGGGGTAGCCATTGCAGCTGCAGGTATGATGGCAACTACTGCTATGCAATTGGCTATTGATGCTTTCGGACCTATTGCTGATAATGCGGGAGGTATTGCTGAAATGAGCCAATTACCTAAAGAAGTTCGTGAAAAAACTGATGTACTCGATGCAGTAGGTAATACAACAGCTGCGACAGGAAAAGGATTCGCCATTGCTTCTGCAGCACTAACTTCCCTTGCACTTTTTGCGGCCTTTGTTGGTGTTGCCGGAATTAGCGGTATTGATATTTATAAAGCAAAAGTATTGGCATCCCTTTTTGTAGGTGCGATGATTCCATTTATATTTTCATCACTGCAATTCGTGCGGTTGGTGAAGCTGCGATGGCAATGGTTGAAGAAGTAAGAAGACAATTCAGGACAATTCCTGGAATAATGGAAGGTACGGGAAAACCCGAATATGATAAATGCGTGGCGATTTCTACCGATGCCTCTATCAAAAAAATGATGCTGCCGGGTGCGATAGCTATTCTTTCTCCGTTTATCATGGGGTTTTTACTTGGACCAGAAGCCCTTGGTGGATTCCTGGCTGGCGCTACAGTAAGTGGAGTATTGATGGGTATGTTCCAGAATAATGCTGGCGGTGCATGGGATAATGCTAAAAAATCATTTGAAAAAGGCGTTGAAATTAACGGTCAAATGTTCTACAAAAAATCTGAGCCACATAAAGCGTCTGTAACAGGTGATACGGTGGGAGATCCTTTTAAAGATACTTCCGGACCGTCCATGAATATCCTAATCAAACTGATGTCCATTGTTTCTCTGGTTATTGCCCCTACCCTGGCGCAAATATATTCTACCCGCGATATTCAGGTGAAACTGATGAAAATTCACAAGACTCAGAAAGAACTGGTGATCAGGACTAAATAATTTTCTTATTCATCATTGTCACCGGGAGATTCAGATTCTCCCGTCAATATTTTTTTTGCTTCTTCCAGGTCTTTTTTCTGCTGGTCTGTAAGGGGGAAAACTCAGGTCTAATTTTCTTAATTCATTCACAATAATATTGGCGATTACGATACGTGTAAACCATTTATCGTCCGCAGGCACAACAAACCAGGGGGCCTGGTTAGTAGATGTATTTTGCAGCATGTCTTCAAAAGCCTTCCTATAATCCTTCCACAAACTGCGTTCTTTTAAATCCCCAATAGAAAACTTCCAGTTTTTTGAAGGATCGTTGATCCGTTCGAGCAAACGCTTTTTCTGAACCTTTTTTGAAACATGGAGAAAAAATTTTAAAATAACAGTTCCATTGTCGTTCAGGGTTTTTTCAAAATGATTGATTTGTTTAAATCTTCTTTCCCAGAATATATTGTCAATATCCTTTATTGTTTTAATTCCCGGCAGATTTTCATTTAGAATATATTCCGGATGAACCCTTGTTACCAGTACATTTTCATAATGTGACCGGTTAAAAATACCAAACATACCCCTGGCTGGCAGGACGATATAGTGACGCCATAAGAAATCATGTTCAAGTTCCTGATGTGTAGGGGTTTTAAAAGGGGTCACATTAACCCCCTGTGGATTAAGTCCGCTCATAACATGTTTTACCACACTGTCTTTTCCTGCCGCATCCAGGGCCTGGAAAACGATCAATACACTATAACGGTTTGAAGCATATAATTTTTCCTGAATTTCTGAAAGTTTAAGTACATCTTTTTTCAGCATGTCCTCCCCTTCGTCTTTATTCAGGGGCTTGTCTTTATCGTCAGTAAGCCATTCCTTTAAACGGATCTCGTTACCTGTTCCGCCCCTTATACTTATCGGCATAATAAGAAATGGAATTGCGTTTGACATAACGGTGTTATTTAATTAACCAGAAGCGATAATCATTAATAATTAACAATATTTAAAACTTGTTTTACGAATAATATCGTATTTTGCTTTACATACAAATTTAGTATATGGTAGCATCTAAATATATTAAACCAACAGAAAGTGAACTGGAGATCCTTCGGATACTCTGGGAAAGAAATAAAGCAAGTGTAAGGGATGTACATGAGGAACTCTCGAAAACCAAAGAAGCTGGATATACGACTACCCTTAAGCTGATGCAGATTATGTTTGAAAAAGGACTGGTAGGCAGGGATGATTCGGTTAAAATACATGTTTATCATCCGGTTGTGAGCCGTGAAAAAACCCAGAAACATTTACTGGGCAAAATGATTACCAATCTTTTTGGCGGATCTCCTACTGAACTTGTGATACACGCGCTGGGAAATCATAAAGCTTCTCCGGAAGAACTGGAAGAAATTCAACAACTGCTTAACAATCTGAAAAAGCAATAAGGCATGTCGGCTTATGTTAGCTTCCTGACTGTTTTGGGCTGGTCTCTGTTGGATAGTATCTGGCAGATGGCTGTTCTTTGGATAGCTTATTATATGCTAACGGCCGGTAATATCCGCATTTCATCAGCCGGAAAACATAACCTGATCCTGGTATTTGTTTTTATCGGGGCTGAATGGTTCGTTTATACACTGATACATTTATCAAATGAATCTGAAAAGCCGTTTTTCGCCGGGTTTTATTCCCGTTTCATCTTCGGCGAATCGTTGGATCCCTTATATGAGTATCGTATATTTCGGTGTTCTCATTTTCCGCTTTTTGCAATTTTTCAATCAATCATTAAATGGAGTAAAAAATAAACCTTTGAAAATCCTTTCATCCGAACTCCAATCATTTGCTGAGCGATATGGAAAAATAATGGGCATTCCAAAGAGGTAAAAGTTTATCTGTCTGATTTGGCGGAGACTGCGCAGACCAGCGGATTTTTTAAGCCTTTTATCCTTTTACCATTTCACTCGTTACCAGGCTTTCACCAAAACAAGTGGAAGCCATACTTATCCATGAACTTTTCCATATACGACGCAATGATTATCTGATCAATATCTGCATGTCATGTTTTCGTAGTATTTTTTTCTTCAATCCTTTTGCCCATCTTTTTTATAAGGCATTGGAAAGGGAAAGAGAACTTGCATGTGACGATGGTGTTTTGGAAATGGGATTTGCCCCGGATCAATATGCTGAAGCCCTGTTTTGCCTCGAAAAATTCCGACAGGTTCAGCCTGATTTTTCCCTGGCAGCAGAAGGAAACAAGCCATGGTTGCTTATGGAAAGAATATGCAGGCTTTTGGGAAAACCTGTCTGAAAAAATAATAGGTTTACTCCTTTTATTTTTTTTAGTCTTTTCGCCGCTTCGTCTTGTTTGGCATTCAGCCAAAAAAATCAAAAAAGGAAGAAATTCAATCCGGCTCGCATCTATCCGCCTGCCGTTTTACCGTCAGAATATGAATTTGAACAAAGATATATAAATCAGACAGAAAAAGAAAATGTCATCAGTCCTTCAGTTCACCGCAAGATAGCAAAAAACAAAAGACAGGCTGATATTGTCTCAAACCATTCCGGAAAGTGTGTCTCTATTAGAAGAACCAATAACTGCCATTCAGAATTATTTTGCCGATAAAAAAATTGCAAAAGATTTTTCCAACCAACTGGCGACAGTTATAACCCAGGCCCCCATACTTTTTACCTGGTGCTCCCTATCTGCCCTCCGTGGCATTTTCATATCAGGCCGTTCCGGAAATTATCTGGCAGGATAGCATCAGGAACCTGGCCATGCAAAACGGATTAAAGGACCTGATAACTGCAAACCGAATAAAATCGATCGCCAACCTGGTAGCTTTAGAATCTGAAATTGAAAAAAACCAAAAACAGCTGAAAGAGATTGAATTAAAAAATCGTAAATTTATTTTATTGGATCGGAAGAAAATAAAACCACTCCTGGAAGAAATAACCATCAGATAAAGTCAAAAAGCAAAAAATTAAAAATCTGAAAGTCCGGCTCGAAAACTCAGAAGAAGAAATAATCCATATTTAATCTCGGAATATTTAATTTTACAACATGAATTTCAATTACCGGGAATTACTGCCTGGAGGAAATGGATGGATCTTCGCGCGTGTGGATTTATCAGTCCAGCCGTGTTTTCACGATCCTGAAGGTATTTCAAATTGAAGAAAAACTCAATGAATTTGTCAGATCCTGGAACTCCCATGGGTCACCTGTAAAGGGGTATGGCAAATTATTTTTCGGGCAGTTTATTATTCTGATGGCGGATGAAACGGCCAGTGGAGTAAGCGGTTGCAGTACTGATACTTCAGTGCGACTGATCAGGAAATGGAAAACAGTTTAATGTTCAGTTGTTCGACCGTCAGATACTGGCTTTTTTTATAAAAGATAAAGTGCAATTATTGCCGCTTTCCCAACTTAGCTTTTGGTGCCGCAAATGGAAATATTAATCCGGATACTTTATATTTTAATAATACTTTATCGACAAAAACTGAATTGGAAAATAATTGGATTATCCCAGTGAAAAACAGCTGGCTGTCATCCCGGATATCATTTCCCATTCTGTTTCAAAATAAAATCAAGCGGAAGTAGCTCACCTGGTAGAGCGACAGCTTCCCAAGCTGTAGGTAGCGGGTTCGAGTCCCGTCTTCCGCTCTAAATTCCTTAACTGCCATCCTGTCATTTATTCCTTTGTTTTGATTAATTTTGCTATCCCAAAGAGTGAAATGGAAACAGAGACAATGAACAAAGGAACATGATGAAGCGAGACAGGGTGAAAGCTATTCACCTGCTTTCAACATGGCAATTCCAGTCCGTAAATTTTATATTGAAAGCTATGGCTGTGCAATGAATTTTGCGGATAGTGAGGTGGTGGCTTCCATCCTACAGGATTCCGGTTTTTCGGCAACCAGGGATTTTAAAGAAGCCGATCTGGTTTGATCAATACATGCTCTATTCGTGAAAAAGCTGAACAAACAATCCGCAGCCGTCTTCACATATTTTCGGCAGGCTAAAAGAACCAAACCCTCGATGTTGATTGCCGTGTTGGGTTGCATGGCAGAAAGACTGAAATCAAAATTTTTGGAAGAAGAAAAGCTTGTGGATCTGGTGGTGGGCCCGGATGCATACCGAACATTGCCTGTTTTAATTGAAGAATCAGAAAGCGGACAAAAATCGGTGAATGTTTTACTAAGTCGCGAAGAGACTTATGCCGATATTGCACCCGTCCGGTTGAACAGTAATGGCATAAATGCTTTTGTAAGTATCATGCGCGGATGTAATAATATGTGTTCTTTTTGTGTGGTTCCTTTCACCAGAGGAAGGGAAAGAAGCCGCGATCCAGATTCGATAATAACTGAAGCCAAGGAACTTTTTGAAAATGGATATAGGGAAGTAACACTTCTTGGGCAAAATGTTGACAGCTATCACTGGTTTTAGGATGAAGGAGAACGGATTGACTTTGCAGAATTGCTGGAAAAAGTTGCAAAAATATCACCATTCCTAGGGTTCGTTTTTCAACTTCACATCCAAAAGATATAACAGATGAAGTAATGCAAACAATTGCCAGATATGAAAATATCTGCAATTATATTCATTTGCCTGTGCAAAGTGGCTCAACAAGTGTTTTGCAAAGAATGAACCGCACTTATACAAGAGAATGGTATATGTCAAAAATCAGGAGAATCAGGGAAATGATTCCGGATTGTGGCATTAGCTCAGATATTATTTCCGGCTTTTGTGGCGGAAACAGAAGAAGATCACCAGGAAACACTTTCCTAATGCGGGAATGCAGGTTTGATATGAGCTATATGTATTTCTATTCTGAACGACCCGGCACCCTGGCAGCAAAACGATATCCGGATGATATTCCCGAATCTGAAAAGAAAAGAAGACTCGATGAAATAGTGAAGCTCCAAAATAAGATCTCGCAGAAGTCTAATCTGGATGATTTGGGGTCGGTTTCGAAAGTGCTGATTGAAGGAGACTCAAAAAAAAGTTCTTTATTCTGGATGGGCAGAAATAATCAGAATAAAGTTGTTGTTTTTCCTAAAGCGACACTTCAGTTTCAAAAGGGAGATTATGCATTTGTAAAAATTGAAAAATGTACGGGTGCAACATTGATAGGACAATCCATTTAATACATTCAGTGAGAAGCACCAGAAAAAAAATATTATATGGAACTTCAGGCAATAAAAAACAGATTTGGAATCATCGGCAATGCGCCGGAGCTCAACTTTGCATTGGGCGTGGCCGTTCAGGTAGCAAATACGGATCTCACAGTTTTGATATCAGGCGAAAGTGGTGTTGGTAAAGAAGCATTTTCACATATTATTCATTCTCTTTCTGCCAGAAAACATAATCCATTTATTGCAGTAAACTGCGGCGCCATTCCGGAAGGAACTATTGATTCGGAATTATTCGGACATGAAAAAGGATCCTTCACCGGTGCAGTGGATTCCAGAAAGGGATATTTCGAAACAGTAAACGGAGGAACCATTTTTCTGGATGAAATTGGTGAATTGCCTCTTGGTACCCAGGCCCGATTATTGAGGGTACTCGAAGCTGGCGAGTTTATTCGTGTGGGGTCTTCGAAGGTTCAAAAAACGGATGTGCGGGTTATTGCAGCCACCAACAAGGACCTGCTCCAACTTACCGACCGGGGCAAATTTCGTGAAGACTTGTATTATCGTTTGAGTACTGTGCCAATCAGGGTGCCCTCTCTTCGTGATCGTAAAGATGATATACCACTACTATTCAGAAAATTTGCTGTTGATTTTGCAGAACGATATAAAACTTCTCCTGTACAACTCGATGAAGACGCGAAAAATCTGTTAATCCAGTATAGCTGGCCGGGAAATGTAAGGGAGTTAAAGAATATTGCAGAACAAATTTCTGTTTTATCAGAGGACAAATTGATTACTCAGTTACAATTACGGAAATTTATACCTGAAACTCAGGGAAACCGTTTGCCCATGGTATTGCCATCGGCACATAGTCAGGCGCCGAACGATTTCTCCAATGAAAGAGAAATACTTTACAAATTATTCTTCGATATGAAGAAGGATGTAACGGAGCTAAAGAAAATGTTCCTTGAAATTTTAAAGAATCCTTCCCTGGCAGCCGATACGCACGAGGCATTTGCAAGGGATTTAAAAGAACTAAAGCCACAGGAACAATATTCCGGCAATATGGGATCTCAGCCTTATCCAAACCAGCCAGTTATGATTCATAACAATAATGGAAACGGACAAACTGAGATTCATCAGCACGAAGAAGTGGAAGAATCGCTTAGTATTATGGATAAAGAAAAGGAACTGATCTTAAAAGCACTTAAAAAACATAAAGGCAAACGTAAAGATGCATCATCTGATCTGGGAATCAGCGAAAGGACACTTTACAGAAAATTAAAAGAATATGATATCAGTGAATAAATATAAAAATGCAAAAGGCTTTGTAAAGCAAATTCTTTGCATATTATCGGTTTTTGTTGCCCTGGCTGGCTGTAAAATTTATTCATTTAAGGATGTTTCAATTCCGCCTGAAGTCAAAACCATCCGGGTTGGTTTCATTGAAAACAGGGCACGTTATGTTGACCCTCATTGAGTCCGCAGCTGACTGATAAATTCAAGCAGAAAATCAGCAACCAGACAAAACTGACCCAGATATTATCCGATAATGCGGATTATGACGTTACGGCTTATGTTTCAGAATATAATATAAGTACTGCCGGCGTTTCCAGCCAGGCTGCTTCCATTGACCGCCTGACGGTAACAATACATCTGGCGCTAAAGAACCGACTTGCAGATCAGAAATTGGGGACACCCGATTTTGAAACAGATATATCCAGGAATTTCGATTTTCCTGCAACACAAAGTGTTCAGGATGCAGAGGCAAGTTTAACACCACAGATAGTTTCGCAAATGACAGATGATTTATTCAACCGTTTATTTTCCAATTGGTAATAATTAACCGATGAACAACGGCCTGCCATACCTCCTGGACGCAATTTTTGGAAAGAAAGACCTGGCTTCAGTTTCATTGGAGGAACTATATGAAGTTATAAATGAATTTCCTTCTTTCAACGCGGGTCATTTTCTTCTGTTAAAAAAATTAAAAGAAGAAAATCATGCTGGATTTGAAAAGGAAAGCATGAGAACTGCGTTATACTTCCATAATGCATTCTGGCTTCAAACACTTTTGAATGAGAGGAATCACGAACGTAAAGAAGAGATCAAAACTTTTTTGAAAAGAGAAGATGAAGAGAATCCGGATCCTGCTGTGACGGCTTTTGATTTGAATGAGGTTGAACAAAATTTTGTACATGAACAGATTTGCCCTCCGAGGATGAACTTAATGAGGAAGTGGAAGAAATATTGGACGAGGAGACAGAACATCGCCAGGTTTCGGAACAAACTGAGATTTATGAGACGGAAAAGGATAGTGAGAGCAGGGTCATGTCATTCGATGATTTGATTTCAAAATATAAAATAGATACTGTTGACGTTTTCAGCGATTCACCTGCTGAGATGAATGTGAATGCTATTTCTGAATCTCCGTCAGAATTTAAACAGGATCCAATTCATGAACCTTATGAAGACTCTATCATTGAAACAATTCAAGAAACGCCGGTTGAACCTGCCGAAGAAATGAAACCGGTACCTATTTCGGAATCAGAAATCGAAATGTTACGGATTCCCTTCGAGGATTCAGAATTTGTCCGACGTGAATCGACCGAAGAAATCGTAAATGAATATGGAGTATTTGAAGAAGTAATAGTCAGAAAGACTGATATCGACATGGAAGCCTTCGACAGACCTATTGAAACCACTCCATCTTACATCGAAACCGGATGGTTAAGCCAGCAGAGGAAAATATAACTGAAGAAAATCACGTGAATGCCATAGAAATTTCTCCTGCTGAAAATGAAATCATTGTTGAAAATAAAATAGCAGACGAAATTCACGAAACGACAGAAGACCAGGATTATGACGCATTCGACGGATCAGGTGAATTTCCGGGAGATGAGGAGATTGCAGCTGACGAAGAGGATATTTCATCTGAAACTGTATTGGTCCCTTTCAGAGGAGGAGGAGAAAAACAAAATATACTTGCTGATTTTAAGTCAAAGAATGCTGAATCTATAGTTTTTGCGCCATATCATATGATTGATTATTTCGCTTCCCAGGGTATAAAACTGGTACTGGAAGATCAGCCATTGGATAATTTCGGAAAACAGTTGAAGAGTTTTACGGATTGGCTGAAGGTGATGAAAAAATTACCTCCACGCGCGGTATCAGAGAATACTAATGAAAAAGAAGCTGAACGCATACGTCATTTTGCTGCACATTCCATCGAAGACAGGGATATTCTCACTGAATCCATGGCAGAAGTTCTGGCAAAACAGGGAATGTATGAAAATGCCATTGCTCTTTACCAGAAATTAAGTTTGATTTATCCCCCTAAAAGCGCTTATTTTGCGTCCAGAATTGAACAATTAAAAGCATCTTTGCCATGATATTTTTCGTTATTATTCTTCTATTGGCTTGTGGTTTATTGGGTTTGATTATCCTGGTTCAAAATCCGAAGGGCGGAGGACTTGCGGGCAATGTAGCGGGTTTTAGTAACCAGTTTATGGGCGTTAAACAAACTACTGATGTTCTCGAAAAAGGAACCTGGATTCTGGCAACTGCTGTAGTATTACTTTGTTTATTTTCTACAGTATTTATACCCAAAGCCACAACAAACCGTGGGAAAGATTTTAAAGTAGCTCCTACTTCTACGAATATACCAGGAGCACCTGCTCAGCAAAAATAAGCTTACCCATTATATTTGAGACCCCGTATTCCAATGACGGGGTTTTTTGTTTATTTTGGAGAATAATCCAAATACAAGTGAAGAAACTGGTTCTCCTGCTCATCATTTTAATCCTGTTGTTTGCTGCTGAAAGTACCTACCTGATATTCGGTCCGGGTACAGCTTTTAAGTCGTCAAGGTATGATCTCTATATCCATACCGGAATGAACTACGGGGATCTGGATTCCATGATTAGAAAGGATCATGTCATAACACACCCTTCTGTTTTTAACTGGCTAGCAAACCGGCTTTCTTATCCAACGGATATAAAAGCAGGGAAGTTTGAAATCCGTGAAGGAATGAGCCTTTTCAATATCCTTAAAATGTTGCGGAATGGAAGGCAATCCCCGGTAAACCTTGTAATAACAAAATTGCGTACCCGGGAGGACCTTGCATACCTGATAGGGAAAAAACTTGAATGTGACTCAGCTGCTTTTATGAGTTTTATGAACAATACAGATACGCTGAGATTATCCGGGCTTGATACGAATACCGTCATGACTATGGTTTTCCCAAATACATATACTTATTATTGGAATACCACACCTTCCAGAATATTCAGGAAGATGGAAGTTGCTGCGCAGGCTTTCTGGACCCCTGAAAGGTTACAGGCGGCTGCGGATCATCACCTGAACCGGGTAACAGCATATATCCTGGCTTCTATAGTTGAAGAAGAAACAACGCGAAAAGAAGATAAACCCAGGATTGCCAGCGTCTATCTCAACCGGATATCCAGCGGTATGCGGTTGTCGGCTGATCCAACTGTAAAGTTTGCACTTCGGCGTTTCGACCTTAAAAGAGTATATGAAAAATATCTTCTGGTTGAATCTCCTTATAATACTTACCTGAATGCTGGTTTGCCTCCCGGCCCAATCTGTACTCCTTCTCTGGAATCAATGGAGGCCGTGTTGAGTGCCCCGGAGACCAAATATTTTTATTTTGTTGCTAAACCCGATTTTTCCGGATATTCAAATTTTGCGGAGACGTTTTCCGAACACATGAAAAATGCAAAAGAATACCAGAAAGCGTTGGATGAGCAAATGCGGATTAGCCAGCAGTCAAAAGAAAACCAATGACTACGATCGATAAATTCATAAAATCCTCTACACCCTACCGGTATGCTTCTTCAAAAAGCAAGACTATATTTCTTCCGGGTTTCAGGGGACTACCTCTATATGATGTTATTATTTTTTTTAAGAGCCAGGTACGGAAAGTTGGATTAAACGACAGGGCCAGATCTATTGCATTTAGTTTTCTAATGGCCATTCCAGCGGCGATGATCTTTCTTTGTACCCTTATCCCCTATCTGCCGGTATCTAAGAAACTCACCAGGCAATTATTGCTGTTAACAAAGGAAATTACTCCTAACCAGAATACCAGTATATTGGTTTCGAATTTTATCAATGACTTTCTGACGAAACAACGTGGAGGCTTGTTGTCTGTAGGCCTTGTAGTGGCACTTTACTATGCGTCCAATGCGATGATAGGCCTTATGCAATCATTCAATAAATCACTCACATCTTATACACCCAGAAATTTTTTTGTGAACCGGCTGATTGCCATCCGGCTGACCCTTGTTATGATTTTATTGTTGATTGGAAGTGTGCTTATACTTGTTACGCAGGATGAATTGCTGCGTTACATATTTCAGAGCATTCAATATCCAGAGAAACTCCATGAAAGGCGTCATTAAATCCCTTCGATGGGTTGTAATCATTCCCTTGTTCTATTTTACCATTGCATTTATTTACAAACATGCTCCGGCTATAAAAGAAAAATGGCGTTTGATTTCACCGGGTACAACATTGGCAACAACGTTGATGATCCTCCTGACTTTTATTTTTTCTTTTTGGGTGAACAAATTCGGAACTTATAATAAAGTGTATGGATCTATCGGAACCATTATGATTCTCATGATCGTCGTTTACTTCAATGCCCTTATACTACTGATAGGATTCGAATTGAATGTGAGCATTCATTCATTACAGGAAAAAATAAAAAGGAGGAAAGTATTGAAAAATTAGCCGCTTCGTTTTTCGGTTATCAAACACACAGGCAGACTTACGCAGATCAAAAGAACGAGAAAAGATCGCATGACCGACCAGCCATCGTAATGCACTGAATTTAAGCCACACAGAGGTAATACAAAACCATTCATGATAACCCAAATCAGGGAAGCAAGTAAAATTGTTTTAGCCCAGACGGAACCTGGCTTAAATACCCTGAACAGTAAACAGAGATAAACAGCAGACCAGATGATTGCAATAAGGAAGTGGAGGATCAATCCAAGTAAAGGGTAGATAAAACCTGAAGAATAAGCCGCATGTCCAAATAATCCACTTGCAATATATCGAAAGACGCCGGCAATATTATGGATGTTCGCAGGATGAGCGAAGAGAATAATCGCTGCAATCGCATCCAGGCAGCCTGCAATAAAGCCCGAAATCAATATAGTTTTTAGCTTGCTCAAATTTCCAGATTAAATCTCCACTGTTCCCATATTTTTTGAAGTTCGTCGTCATGCAATTTAGCCTTATTATAATGTTCGGCTGCCTGTTTTTGACGGAAGGCTTCATAAAGGCTGACCGCACAGGCAACCGAGATATTCAGTGAAAGGATCATTCCTACCTGAGGGATTATAAAATTTCCATCGGCCAGTGCGCGAATTTCCTCACTAACGCCATCGTGCTCATTGCCAAATACAAGAGCTACAGGTTTAGTAAAATCAATTTCATACAAAGAAACGGCAGATGTAGAAAGGTGAGTTGTCAGTATCAATGGATATTTATTTCTAAGTTCAGCAAAACAGACGGAAGCATCATTGTATTGATGTATCGTAAGCCATTTGGATGCACTGCTGCTACTCCGGGTTCCCCATTTTTTATGTTTGCTGATCTTTGTATTTAGTATATGAATGTCCTGTATTCCCACGGCATCACAAGTTCGCATAACCGCAGAGATATTATGAGGGTCAAAAACATTTTCTAAAACGACAGTAAGATCATCCTGACGTTTGTTCAGGACTTTTTTGAGCCGCTGTTCTCTTTCAGGTGTCATTTGATTCAAAAAGTTTTAAGCTTTGAGCTTTGGTCTTAATTGTTTTTTCCCTGAAACATCGGAACGAATGAGAAGTCATCAAAGGTCTCTTTATGAATCTCACCGTATGCATCTTTTTGAATTCTTATCATTTGCTGAACTTTTCCTTCCCCAACAGGAATGACCATTATCCCGCCTGGTTTTAACTGTTCCAGCAACTTGTCTGGTATGGCAGGTGCCGCCGCAGTCACAATGATTCTATCGAAGGGAGCATAGGTCGGAAGGCCCTGATAACCGTCTCCATAGAAATAGCGGACAGCAGGAAAATTACGGAGATAGGTGAAAAGTTTATTTTGATCATAAATCTGCTTTTGTCTTTCAATGGTATAAACCTGTGCTCCCATTATCGCCAAAACACTTGCCTGATATCCGCTTCCGGTTCCTACTTCAAGTATTTTATCATGAGGTTTTACTTCCAGCAGCTGACTCTGGTAGGCTACAGTATAGGGTTGAGAAATGGTTTGTCCCTCTGCAATAGGGAAAGCCCGGTCCTCGTAAGCAGTCTTGTCAAACGCGGAGTCAATAAAATAATGTCTGGGAATATCGAGAATGGCCTGCAATACTCTCTCATCCGAAATGCCTTTGCTTCGGATCAACTCTACCAATTGCCTTCGAAGACCTTTATGTCTGTATGAATCGGACAACACCCGCATGAGCTGCAAGATAATTGAAGAATTTTTTACAATGCGTCTTTTCATTTGTAACTTTTCACCTCAATCCCATCATTTCTTCAATTTTATTTCATGAAGTCTTCTTTCGTGCAGCTTTCACTGATGATGTTTCTGGAGTATTTTATTTGGGGATCCTGGTATGTTACGATGAGTACATACATGGGGAACAACCTTAATTCCAGCGGAATTCAGATTGGTGCCGCATACAGTGCGCTGGCTATCGCGACCATGATTTCACCTTTTATTGTGGGATTAATTGCCGATCGTTTTTTTGCTGCACAACGTATTATGGGAGTGCTTCATCTTTTGGGCGCTGCTCTTCTTTTTCTGGCAACGACAGTGACGCTCAATGGCCCTTTTTATTGGATCATCCTGGTTTACTCGCTGCTCTATATGCCAACGATCGCGCTATCAAATAGTATTGCCTTTAATCAAATGAGCGATCCGGGAAAACAATTTCCCTGGATAAGAGTCTTTGGAACATTGGGCTGGATCGTTGCGGGATTGTTAATTGGAAAACTTCAGTGGGAAAAAACAGGCCATATTGGAAACACATTTTATCTCGCTTCGGGAGCATCAGCCCTTCTTGGACTTTTCAGTTTCTTCCTGCCCAATACACCGCCGAAAGCTTCTGCCAGTCAAACTTCGGCTGCAAAGGTTCTGGGAACGGAGGCCTTTGTTTTATTTAAGAACAAATCCTACGCAATATTTTTCATTGCAGCCATCCTCGTTTGTATTCCACTTTCATTTTATTATGGATTCGCCAATGCATTCCTGAATGAAATCGGAATGCAGGGCGCTGCTTCAAAAATGATTCTCGGACAAATTTCAGAAGGTTTATTTATCCTGGCAATTCCCTTTCTCTTCAATCGAATCGGTGTGAAAAATATGTTGCTTATGGGTATGGTGGCCTGGATTTTAAGATATATTTGTTTTGCATACGGTAATATAGATGCGAATCTCTGGATGTTATATGCCGGTATTATTCTGCATGGAGTTTGTTATGATTTCTTTTTTGTTACAGGATATATGTATACTGAGAAAAAAGCAGGGGCAGCCATTAAAAATGCAGCACAGGGGTTATTTACTTTTGCAACCTATGGCGTGGGCATGTTTATTGGTACCTGGTTTTCTGGTTTTGTAGTAGATAATTATGCAACTTCACCTGGTCATAACTGGACAAAAATCTGGTTTGTTCCGGCTTATATTGCTCTGGGTGTTTTGATTTACTTTATTTTATTCTTTAAAGAAAAAAGATCTGCCACCACCAGACCGCAGATTACCACCTGAATATTTAAAAATTAAATTAAACATATGAGAATTGCCATGTTGGGATCCGGATTTATCGGACGTTTTTATGCTGAGTCATTACAGGGACAGCGTACCCGGGACCGAATCGTAAGTATTTATTCAAGACGGGAAGAGTCCGCTAAAAAATTTGCATCTGATTATGGATGTTCGCACTGGACAACCAAAATGGAGGAAGCCATTGCGCATCCAGATATTGATGTGGTTTGTATTTCCTTACCGAACAACCTGCACGAAACCGCAGTTCTTTTATGTTGTAAACATAAAAAAGCAGTCATCACAACTAAACCTCTGGGCAGAAATGCGGCGGAAGCAAAACGTATGCTGGAAGCCGTTGAAAAAGCGGGCATATTCAATGGGTATCTGGAAGACCTGGTTTATACTCCAAAATTTTTAAAGGCACTTGAAAGTGTGAAAAACGGTGCACTTGGCAGGATTCTATGGTCAAAATCAAGAGAAACACACCCTGGTCCGCATAGTGACTGGTTCTGGGATCTCGAGCAGGCAGGTGGCGGATGTATCCTGGACCTGGGCTGTCATTGTGTGGAGATCGGCAGAAATTTTATTGGGAAGGATATAAAACCCGTGGAAGTAATGTGTTGGGCAGATACACAGGTAAAACCCATTGAAGCCGAGGATCATGCCATTGGCCTCGTGAAATATGAGAATGGTGCAATTGGACAGTTCGAAGTGAGTTGGACATTTCGTGGCGGACTTGATCTGCGCGATGAAGTAATGGGAACAGAAGGAACAATCTGGATCAATAATTTTTTAAGAACAGGTTTTGAAATGTTCACTACCGGTAAGGGAGCGGATTATGTTGCTGAAAAAGCGGAATCCAATTCCGGCTGGTTATTTCCAGTTGGCGATGAACTGAATGACCTTGGATATAATCACATGTTTACTGATATGTTTAATTCTATTGAAAAAGGGATTACACCCAAAGAAACTTTTTATGATGGCTATGTTGTGAATGCGGTAATCGATGCTTCTTATAAATCGGCGAAAACAAAATTATGGGAACCTGTAATATTGGATATCTGGCGAGGCAGACTGGTCTTTCAAAACCTAGCAATCTTGTTGAATACGATACCGATCACTATCTGATAAAAGAAGAAATGACACATTATGGTGCTAAAAAACTAATACTTAAGAATAAGAAATCAGGGGTAATCAGCGAAAGAATACTCTGAGCCAGTTTTTTTGCATGGGGTGGTGTGAACTACCTTCCAATAGAATATTTAACATCATCCGTCATTCCTTTCCATTGATCAGTCCGGAAAGGAACAGCAGGGAAACCTTCCATGTTATAAAGATTTGCGTCTCCCGCATCATCCGCCCAGGCATAACGCACAGATTCGGGTTCAGCCACTTCGTCGGCATAGACAAGTACTTTGTTATTCTGTACTATAGCCTTAGCATAGTGAAACTTATGATCGGATCCGGCAATTTCAAACCCTTTCAGATATCCGTATTTATCTTTTATCATCAGACCATTTCCTTTATGGGTGAAATTCAACAAAATTTTATTTCCCTGGATAGTCATGGATTCGTATACTGGGCCACTGTATTCGGCCGCCTGACCATAGATATTACTTAATGCAATCGCTGCAAGACGAAGTCCAACATCCTGTTTGTTTTTCGGATGGATATCATTTGATTCTCCGATATCAGTTGTGACCGCCATGCCCGTAGCAGGCATACTTAAAGTACGCGTCTGTGCCTCTCTAATTCTGCCCAGCTGCTACCCCGATTACTGTTGCCGTTGTCAGCATTATAACTCGCAAGTTGCACAAAATAAAAAGGGAAATCGCCTTCTCCCCAATGTTTTCTCCAGTCAGTGATCATAAGCGGGAAAGCCGTACGATACTGATACGCACGACTGGTATTGGCTTCGCCCTGATACCATAATACACCGCGAATTCCATAAGGGATGAGCGGATTAATCATGGCATTAAACAACAGGCTGGGATAATCATTGGGTCCGACACCCGTCGCGCTTCTCGCTATTTTTGCAACACGAAATTTCCAGCCCTCACTGAGGGCAGTAAATCCATTTTCCGATTTCATATAAATTGCCGAAGAATCTCCATAAAAGCCACCCCCTCCGCCGGTATCTTCAACCCGAACAGCAATAATATTTTTTCCTGATTTGAATACACCAACAGGAACACGATAGACCCTGTTCTCGGCCCAGTTTTTTGTAGAACCTACCCAAATTCCATTGACATAAGTATCATCATTATCATCAATTTTTCCCAGTGAAAGCGTTACTGGATTATTGATTGTATTCGAATCCAGAAAGATTTCTCTTCTGTACCATACAATTCCGTCAAGATCGCTTAATCCTATTTGTTGATTTTCCCAGTTAATAGCCACGCTAATCTTCGGCCATATCCTGGCTGTTATAGCCCGGATTTTTCCAATTCAGTTTCGGGAAGAGTATCAGTAATATTTTTCTGAAGGATTTTAACCTGTTGTTCAAGTTTATTTTTCCTTTCTGTTATCGATGACTTTAAAATTTTTATCCGGAACAGGAGTCAGCAAATGAACTAAACTCCGGGCTTTTTACCAAAGCCTCGTGCTTGTCCAGGTCTCTACCATTGTCCCGCCCCAGGTCGAATTAATTATACCAACCGGGATATGCAATCGCCTGACAAGTTCACGGGCAAAAAAATAACCAACTGCGGTAAAATTTCCGGCCGTTGAAGAAGAACAAACATTCCATTGTGAAGGTGAAATATCTTCTTCGGGATTATTGCTGAGAGTAAGTGGTATCTTAATTTGCCGGATTTCCGGATAGCCGGCATCCCTGATTTCAGTATCGGCATTCCGGGCAGAATTCAATTCAAATTCCATGTTCGATTGCCCTGAACAAACCCACACCTCTCCTACCAGAACATCATGAAATACTAAAGTGTTCGTGCCTGCAACAACAAGTTCAAATGGACCACCGGCGGCTTCCGGATCGAGCGTCGAATGCCATTTTCCATTGTGGTCGGCTTTAATTTCTTTTTTTTGATCATGAAAACTGAGAACCAGCTTTTCATCCGGGGATGACCAACCCCATACGGGCACAGCATAGTTACGCTGAATGACCATATGATCTCCGAAAATTCCGGGCATCCTAATCTGCGCATTAACAGTAAAGGCCAACAGAAAGCCTGTCAGCAAAGAGATTGAAATTTTCATGTTAAAATAACGTCAATTGGATTTATTTCAATTTCATATCAGCGATAATGGCATCGATCCGTTCTTCAGCATACTGTTTACAGTATCAAAAGATGAGCGGCTGTTTAGTTTTTCATTTACACTGAAATAGAATTTTATTTTGGTTCGGTACCTGAAGGGCGTGCGGAAATTTTACTGCCATCTTCCAGAATAAACTGAAGAACATTACTGACCGGAAGCATTATTTTCCAGCTTTCTCCCGTTTTTAAATTTTTACCCCTGCTGGTTTGATAATCCAGTAAATGCACAACGGATGATCCGTTAATGGTTACCGGCGGCTGATTTCTGATACGAAGCCATCATGTCCGCAATTTGTTTTTGACCATCCATTCCTTTTTTGGTAATGGAAATCAGGGATTCCTTATAAAAACCAAATTGCAGATAGAGGTCAATCAGTTTATCATACAATGATTTTCCTTTATTTTTTTCATAAGCCGCCATTTCACAAAGAATAGCAACCGCGCTGACCGCATCTTTGTCGCGCAGTTTATCGCCAATCATCAATCCATAACTTTCCTCTCCCCCAATTACATAGTTTTCTGTTTTTTCTTTTTCCTTTATCAGTTCTGCAATCCATTTAAAACCTGTGAGTACATTATAACAATGAATATGTGACTGCTTGGCGATTTCATCAATCATATCCGTTGTGACAATGGTTTTTACAACCATATCATTTGGCTGGGCAATGCCTTTTTCTTTTCTGGCTTCAATCAGATAATTAAATGCAAGTACGGCAGTCTGATTGCCATTCATCAGCACCCATTCCCCCTTGTCATTTTTAATACCAATACCAACACGGTCTGCATCCGGATCTGTTCCCAATAAAATATCCGCATCAATTTCTCTTGCTTTTTTCAGACCCAGGCTCATGGTTTCTTTTTCTTCCGGATTCGGATAAGCAACCGTTGGGAAATTGCCATCCGGGTTTGCTTGTTCATCCACCACATGTACATTGCTGAATCCAAATCTTTGCAGTACTTCAGGAACCAGTTTAATTCCGGTTCCATGAATGGGTGTATAAACGATGCAGAGATTATGTTGTCTTTCAATAATTTCAGGATAAACAGAAAGATTTTTTACCATGCTGATATACGCTTCATCCATTTCTTTTCCGACCATGGTAATATGCGATTCACCTCCGGTCCATTTCACTTCATCGACCGACCCGATTTTTTCAACTTCTTCAATAACACGTGTGATCATGGGGTGGAACCAGCTGCCCGCCATCGTTCCAATATGCTTTATATCCGTTATATTCTTTTGGATTATGGGAAGCAGTACATACAACCCCGCCCTGACATCCCAGATAACGGATGGTAAAACTTAAGTTCAGGTGTGGGCCGGAGAGATTGGAAAAGAAAGACCTTAATTCCATTTGCAGCAAAAACTTTGGCAGCGGTTTCTGCATAAAAACGGCTGTTATTGCGACTGTCATGCGCGATGGCCACTTTTACCATGATGATTTGGAAAAGACTTCAGCAGATAATTTGAATAGCCCTGTGTGGCCATACCAATAGTATATTTATTAATGCGGTTTGTTCCCACGCCCATGATTCCCCGCAGGCCGCCGGTTCCGAATTCGAGATTCTGATAGAAACAATCTGTCAGTTCATCCGGATTTTCTTTTTGAAGCCGTATGATCTCGTCTTTTGTTTCCTGATCATAATTTCCAGTTAACCAGTTATTCACTTTAGCCAGAATCACCGCATCCATAAAACTTACTTTAAATTTGAACCTAAGATATTGATTTTTAAATGAACCAAATCTTAGTTTTACTTCACGACCTTATAAAATATTTGTTGATTGGTTGATTTTTTTTCTTTGGGTTTAAGATGATAGAAAACTTATTTCGCGACCCCTGGTTGTTTTTTGCCTGCTGCTCAGCTCCATGAATCAGTATTGCGCAGGGACTTTTTCTTCCACCCAGTGCGGCCTATCAGCCGGACCGGTTAAAAACAATTGTTATTACTGAAGTTGCTACAGGTGTGGCCATTTCGGCCGGGCTATATTTTCTTTGGTACCGAAAACATCCCAGAAGTCATTTTCATTTTTTTAATGATAATGGTGAATGGCTGCAGATGGATAAAATGGGTCATGCTACGACAGCTTACAATATCGGGGCAATTCAATATGATCTGATGCGTTGGTGTGGTGTAAAAAATGATGCATCCATAGCGATTGGAGGTTTAACAGCCATCGGATATATGTCGATCATTGAAATATTCGACGGATTTTCTTCAAAATGGGGTTTTTCCAATGGCGATATGCTGGCAAATATATTTCGGAGCTGCCTTTTTGCTGCCCAGCAAAAAGGATGGAATCAACAAAGAATATCATTGAAATGGTCATTTCACGGCTCTCCTTATGCGAAATATTATCCTGAAGAACTGGGGAGTAATTTTCTTTCCCGCATGCTAAAAGATTATAATGGACAAACTTACTGGCTGTCATTTAATATTGCTTCTTTTTTACCCACAAATACAGGATTTCCATATTGGCTGAATATGAGTTTTGGTTATGGCGCTGAAGGAATGATCGGAGCAAGAACAAACCCGTCAATGATTGATGGAAAGACCATTCCCGATTTTCCCAGATACAGGAAATTTTATTTTGCTCCCGATGCAAACCTTTTCAGTATTCCGACCAATTCATCTTTTTATAATGCGCGGCCTACCTGACGAAGTTTTCAAAAGTGCCGGCTCCTGCTCTTGAATGGAGCAAACTAAAAGGGTTCCGGTTTATTCCAATTTACTATTAAATGCTTGCAAGAGAATGGGTTTATAACGTTCCTTTTACAAAAAATTTTAATACTTTTGAATTGTCTTTATAGTATATACCCAGCCCTATTTATGCCTAAACCATGAGCAGCTATTTATTGCTTCGAAATAACAAAGAATCCGGTCCATTCACCATAGAAGAAATTAAGGGAATGTCCTTAAAACCTTATGATCTTTTATGGGTTGTGGGCAAGAGTGCTGCCTGGCGTTATCCGGGAGAAATTAACGAACTAAAATCATTTGCCCCACCAGTTCCGGAACAAATAATAGATTCCAACATCAAAAAGCCTGGCATTGAAGTTACTTCAATCGTTACTTCCAATATCAAAAAAACAGATTCATCTGATGAAAGAATCCGGGAAAATAGTTCGTTGAGAGTTGCTGCCCAAAAGTCGGTTTATGTAAATCATCCGTCAAAAAAAGAACAGCCTTACCTACGGTCAGACCGGATATTATTTGACATGGATTTTTCAGAGCCCCTTAGGCGCGAACCCGCAATTATGATTTTTCTGATACACAAAATAAAAAATCTAATCCTTCAGTACAATTCTCTGCAAAAATCATATGGGTAAGCACTATTATACTTTTATTTGGTGCGGGCCTTTTAACGGGATTTTTTATATCAGATCGTAGAAAATTTTTCTCAACCGATGCAAATCATCCGCAGGATAGTCATGCCGCTCAGCCTTCCCTGGTGAATTCCAAAAAAGAAATTTTACCTGTCGTAACTTTGAATACCCAAAATGATAAACTGAAGGAAGAAAACCCAACAGTTGCGGATCATGATAATATTTCGGGTGTGGTTTCAAGAAGAGTTTCAGGTATTACCAGCAAAAAAAATCTAAAAAATGATGCTGTAAAAAAAGATTCTGCTATCCGCCAAGCTGACGACCTTTCGTCTCTAAAATTAAATGACAGCCTCAAACAAATGGCTGTCAATAAATCGGAAATTTTATACCAGAAAATAAAAGCGCATCCTGAAAACTATATTAATCTGGTTACTGGCCGTTATTCCACCGGGGTATTTGGAGGCATTTCGAGTTTTCTTGGTGACGGTAACAAACAATTCTCCTTTAACTATAAATCAGGTCGTAGTGGACATTGATTATATTCAAACCAATGAAAAAGTTTATAAAACAGAAACCTTACTTTCAATGATCTGGAGCCAGGGGAAACGGTAACAATGAAGGCCCCTAAAAGCCCGAGAGGCGTTAAAATTGCAACCCGAATTAATCTGGTTAATCGCAGGCAATGGGAGCTCGGGACTTCCAATTAATAAACGGTTAACAATCATTTCATTTCATAATCAATCCATAATCAGTCATTGGCATAAAAGTTGAAATTCACATGGTGTCTCCCATCCTGTGCAATTCCAAATGCCAGTATTCATTTATGTGTATTATCTTTAATTAATATATTCCAATTGATTTAATCTGAATGAAGATGCGAAGAGGGATTTTAGAACTTTGCCTCATTATCGTGGTGGTGATTGGTATCCATGCAGAGCGTTTACTTCACAATGGCTCTATTGAAGGCAGGATTTTTCCGGCGATGTCTTCCAAATCTTCAGTAATTGCCGTCCAGGGTAATGATTCGGTAAAAGTTACCAGTAACAATGGTCATTTCGGAATGGAACTTCAGGCCAGGCGACTGGAAACTGATCTTTCAATCAAAGAATTAATGGTCTTCCAATGGAAAAAAAAATCCAGGTGTTGGAAGGTCAGCGGATCAATCTGGGAGAAATAAGGCTGAGTCAATAATATTTAAAAAGTTACAAAGGCGCGTTTCCTGCGATGGCATTTCACCTGAAATGTTCTATCATTGAATATGAAAAGCATTGTAGTTTTTGGAGCGGGAAAATCTGCCTACCTGCCTGATAGACTATCTTTCAGAAATTTGTGTGCAAAAACATTGGACCCTCACTATTGGTGATGCAGATGCAGAGGCTCTGAAAAAGAAGCTTGTGAAATCCGCCGTTGTCAATACCCGTTCAGTTAAACGTTGAAAATTCGACGGAAAGAAATGGCCTTGATACAAAAGGCCGACCTGGTTATTTCTCTGCTTCCTCCTTCTTTACATATTCTGATTGCGCGAGATTGCCTGGCGAATTCAAAAAACCTGCTGACGGCTTCTTATGTAGATGACGAAATCAGAAAACTTGACAAATGAGATCGCAGAAAAAAAATTATTTTTTCTTTGTGAAATGGGTCTGGATCCGGGAATTGATCATATGAGTGCCATGCAGATTATTCACCGGATCAAAAAGGCGGGTGGGAATATATCAACTTTTCCGATCACATACCGGTGGGCTGGTTGCTCCTGAAAGTGATGATAATCCCTGGCACTATAAAATAAGCTGGAATCCGGCCAATGTTGTAAAAGCAGGATCTTCTGGAGCAATTTTTAAGGAATCGGGTGAGATCAGGAAAGTAGCCTACAAGGATATATTTCAAAATCCCGGACTGGTTGAAATCAAACCCGTTGGAGAATATGCCTGGTATCCTAACCGGGATTCAATGGTTTATATACCCGTTTATGGATTGGAATCTGCCCATAGTTTTATCCGAACAACCCTACGTCACCCGGCATTTTGTGCAGGGCTGGAAAAATCTTGTAAATGCGGGATTAACAGATGATGAAGTTGCCTGTTCCATCCGCAGTGAAAACAATATCTGCATGGAGTAAACCTTTACTACCATATGTTGATGCTTCCAATAAATACCTGTATGATCAGATCGGCCTTTTTGAAAATGAAATATTACCAAAACTGACGGACGAACTTCAGCAAAAATTCTCCAGTTCCTTCTTGAAAAAAAATGGAAGATGAAAGAAACGGATAAGGACATGATCCTGATGCTCCACGAATTTGAATATGAGACTGAATGGACAAAAACATTTTCTTAGAAGCAGTCTTGTAGTAAAGGGAGAAAACGCATTGAGAACTGCAATGGCAAAAACGGTGGGACTTCCACTTGGTATTGCAGCTAAATTGATACTGGAAAATAAAATGGTATTGACTGGTTTGCATATTCCTATTATTCCTGAAATCTACGAACCCTGTACTAAATGAGCTGCACCTGCAGGGAATTCGTTTTCATGAAGAATCTATTTGACTTCGAGATGTTGGGTATAGATAGTTTTGTAATTTAGATTCTTAAATAACAAGATATATAAACCCCGTCCGCAGGTAAAGTGTATAGTATCCTTTTCCTGTAAGTAAAATACGTCTGGTCTGCCGGAATTACTTTTCCTGGAACTGTTCCAAATGATTCGAATTGATAGTAGGCCTGCACCAGAAAAATATCCTTGTTAGCCGAAGGTTTTATAAAACAGGTTGTCTTCTGTTAGAAAGGGAAGCCAGGTTGGTCTGTGAATCGTTATATAGTTGTTTTTGGATGAATGACTGTAAGATCGTATAAAGTAGTGCCGGTTACATTTACCGGTTCATCATTTTCCAGGGGTATCGACGGTGAAG
This sequence comes from uncultured Bacteroidota bacterium, assembly GCA_963730425.1. GTDB lineage: Bacteria > Bacteroidota > Bacteroidia > Chitinophagales > Chitinophagaceae > Puia. Next base: position 24,785 of record CAVSRV010000003.1, read on the forward strand.
TAGATGGGAAATTTATCCATATAGGCATTATAAAATGCCTTTCCAAAAGAAAAATTACTTTCTTCGCACATGTCTGTCTGATCAATTGTTAATGGATCAATGCCGGTCATTTTTTTAAATGCCATACCCATGGGAATAAAATCGGGTGTCGTACTTTTTTCTGCGATATGTCCATATCCTGCATAAACAAATATTTTTGCTTCCGGGTCCTGTTTCAATATCTGGGCTATATTAACAGCCTGAATTGAGTCCCTTTCTGTTGGTGTGTGTTCGTTGGCTTTCGGATCTTCATAGGCAACAAGTTTGTATCCCAGTTCCAGCGCCAGGCTGATCATTTCACCTGCAACAGGTTCTGCAGCAAAATGGCCTGTTTTATAAGTGAGTTTTGTTAGTTCCTGATCAGGCATTGGATTTAGCATCTCCATTGCCAGATACCGAAAACCTTTTTTGTATAAATCATCGAGTAAGGAATAAGCAAATGCACGGTGAAGAGGTTTATTATAAGCCTCATTCAGCATGATGACAGAATAATTCGGGGCAATAAAACTGATGAATCTTTTTGCATCTGCATTTTTAATATTTTTCAGCAGTTGAATACTTTTCCCTATTTGCCTGTTTTCAACATCAGATCACGTGGGTCGTGTCGGCCATGGCCTGATATTCCAAAGTACTGCTTCGTAATCTTCCACAAATGAAACAGACTGACTTAAAAGATCATAGTAAACAGGTGCTGAAAATTCCTGAACGAATTTTTGTTTATTGCCCAGCAATTGGTAAATCGGATAAAGATAGTGCAGATTATCTCCGATAAGATAATGCAGGTCATTGTATAACTGAATCAAATACAGCGTCGGCTTTACAGTAGTAACATAATGACTAATTTTGGTCAGGGATGCATTGGGTTGTGCCTGGGGAATGAATAACAGAAAAAAGACCCGGGAGGAAAGTTAATAAAGCTTTTTTGATTTTCATAATGACTGATTCCATGCCCCCCATTTTCATAATGATCTTCCATTCTTCTTCAGATACTGGTTGAACAGACAAGCGGCTGATCCGGACAAGTGCCATTGCAGATAAGTTTTTTTTCTTTTTTAATTTGTTCCAGGCTGACCGGCTTCACTAATTTTTTCAATGGTTTCACATCTACGGCAAACCAGGCCGGATCCGAACTTGTGGGATCAGGATATGCTTCTTTTGATAACTATTGCAATGCCTACAATTTCAGTTCCTTTATTACTATGGTAAAAAAATATGGCGTCTCCTTTTTTCATGGATCTCAGATGAAGCCGGGCTGCATAATTTCGGATCCCGTCCCAGCGGGTCTGTTTATCCTTCACCAGCTGATCCCAGCTATAAACTTCTGGTTCTGATTTTATAAGCCAATAGGCATATTAATGGTTAATAGCTTCAAATGGTTAATTGTCTGAAGATTCAAAGCATAAAGCCTAAAACTGTCATATCAGTCATGCCATAGATAGGTAGTAAACTATGCTTAAAGCAATCCAATGACAATTAACCATTAGACAATTAACAAGTTATTCAGGCATCCCTTTCCAGAGAATTTGCGTATTCTAGTTTAAAGCCGCAAAACGGCTAAACTTTTGCGACAGGTTGTTTTAAGGTCACCACCCGCCTGCCTTCGTGGCATGGTGGGTGGCTTTTTTACCAGCCACTGCTAAGCACATCTGCAATATGAATCGTTTTTAGAGGAAGACTTTTATGCCGGATATATCCGTCCAGGTGCATTAGACAGGACAGATCTGTCGAAATCATATATTCGGCACCCGTTTTCAGAGCATGATTCACTTTCTGATCTGCCATAGCCAGGGAGATGGATTCGAATTTCACCGCAAAACTCCCTCCGAACCCACAGCAGGTTTCTACGTCATCCATTTCCACAAGTTCAAGATCCTTTTACAACCGATAATAATTTCCGTGGTTCTGTTTTAATTTTGCATTCCCTTAATGCTGCGCAGGAATCATGATAGGTTGCTTTTCCGGGTAAACTGGCATCAAAATTTTCGCAGTCGCAGAACATTTACAAGGAAATCTGAAAATTCATATATTCTTTTTCCGATATTTTTCACTTCTTTATTGTGAGAGGAATCAATGAATAGAATCAGGGAAATAATTTTTTACAAAACCTGTGCAGGAAGCACTGGGAGAAACGATATAATCAGTGCCATGGAAAATCTTTAAGGAATTTTATACAAACTTCTTTTGCATCTTCCCGAAAACCTGCATTGAATGCCGGCTGCCCGCAACATGTTTGATCATTATTGTATTGAACGGTACAACCCGCTTTTTCCAACACCCGGATCATATTAAATGCCGGTATCCGGATAAAGCTGATCAACAAAACAGGGAATGAAAAGCTGAATATTCAAAATGAATGCTTATTAAAGAGATCTGGAAAAAGAAATCATTTTAAGTGCGGCATCTGCAGCTTCTTCTCCTTTGTGACCATGTGTTCCGCCTATTCTTTCTCTGGCCTGATCCTGATTATCAACTGTTAAAACGCCAAAAATAACCGGAACGGGAAGTTGAAGGTTTAATGCCGCAATGCCATCTGTTACAGCCCTGCAAACGTATTCAAAATGTGGCGTATCTCCTTTAATTACACAACCAAGGGCAATAAAGGCTTCCGGTTTTCTTTTGCCGGTTTGATTCCCAGCAATATTTTATGGCAAATGGAATTTCAAATGCACCCGGCACACGGAAATCGACGAAATTCAATCTTATTGGCCATCCAGATATTTTTTTACAACCGGCAAACAATTCATCCACAATCCCGGCATTCCATTCAGTTCTGACAATAATAACTGATGCATTTTTAATTTTGGGAGTGGCGGTCTTTGATTTTCCTGATGAAGACATGAGGGTTTATTTAACCACACCCAGCCTGGCGAGGTAACGGTCGATATCGAATCCCCGAGGAGATGCGGGATATTTGGTTTTTATAAGCTGGTACATGGCAATCGCGTCCTGATTCTTTCCCATACTTTCATATAAATAGCCCGCACGAAAAAGATATTCAGGAGAAATGACTTCGTCCTCTTCAAAATAAGTTCCGGCTTTTTTATATTGTTCAACTGCTTCTTCTTTTTTATTCAGTTCTGAATAAGCATCTCCTAAAAGGCCATAAGCCTTTGCCTGTACCTGGATCGCTGAAGTTTTAAAATCTTTAGGTATTTAACCGCATTATTGAAATCCCCAAGTTTGAGATAACAACTGCCGGCATAAAACAGCGGCCAGGTCAGCGGCCTTCGTGCCCTTATACCTTGAAATGATCTTTGTAAATCCGGCATTTACTGCATCACCATTTAAAGCAAGCCGTATGGAATCAGCGCGGTAATATTCTTCCGCCCGGAACATAGACTCTGATGCCTGTTTTTCTTTTGGATCCAGGACATATTGTTTATATCCAAAATAACCTAAAATCAAAATCAGGACAAGCGCAAGGCCTGATGCCGGCTTTTCTTCCGTATGTTTCCTGAAAATGTTTCCATTTGTCAATCGGGGAAATCTCATGTTCTAAATGCTCACGATGTTTAATGTCACTCATGTCTGGGAATTATGAAACAGGATTACTGTTTTTTCAATCTTTAATAAATGGATAATTCTTATCGATGTAAATGTCCTTATACACTTCATCATCATTTGGAATCGGTGATTCTTCTGCAAATTTCACAGAAGCGGCTACTGTATCTGCCACTCGTTTATTAATGGCATCGAGGTCTGCCTGCGTTGCGTATTTTTTTGCAAGAATAGTATCTGTCACCTGGGCGATTGGATCTCTTTGCTTGTATTCTTCAACTTCTTCCTTCGTTCTGTATTTCTGCGGATCAGAAATGGAATGTCCCTTGTAGCGATAGGTTTTGATTTCCAGCAGCGTAGGACCACCCCCCTCCCTGGCTCTTTTAATTGCCCTTGAAACACCTTCGTGCACGGCTTCTGCACTCATCCCATCTATGGAATCACCGGGCATTTCATATGCATCAGCCAGTTTATAAATGTCCACCACGTTCGAAGTTCTTTCTACGGAAGTACCCATAGCATAATTGTTATTTTCGCAGATAAAAACAACAGGAAGTTTCCATAACATGGCCAGATTAAATACTTCATGTAAAATGCCCTGGCGTGCAGCACCATCTCCAAAAAATGTAAGTACCGCATTGTCAGTTCCTTTATATTTTTCAGCGAAAGCCAGTCCCGCTCCTGTTCCGATTTGTGCGCCTACTATACCATGTCCTCCAAAGAATTTAACATCTACGCCGAAAAAATGCATGCTCCCACCTTTCCCTTTCGCCGCGCCTGTTGATTTTCCATATAGTTCGGCCATACATGCATTAGCACTTACTCCTTTTGATAATGCCAAGACCATGGTCCCTGTAACCCGTAATAAACGGATCATCCGGTCTGCTGGCTGTCATGCAACCAGCCGCTATAGCTTCCTGACCGATATATGCATGAAAAAACCCACGTATTTTGCCTTCCATTTTATACTTTTCTTCGGCCATTTGTTCAAACTGCCGGATCAGCTGCATGAGTTCGTACCAGTATAAGTAGGTTTCTTTTGAAAACTTAGTAGCCACTTACGTAAATTTGGTTTTATGCCTGCCGGATCGGCTAAGGCGGGGCAAAGATAAGGGGTAAACTGGAATTTTTTCTGTCAATACGATGAGTTTTGGGAACTGTTTTTTACCTTTCCAACAGCTTAACCCTTAATGAAATGCGGTTTTAAAACGCTGATCATCCGGATGCCGGGTAATAACTAAATTCAGCGGATAATCCACGTACCAGATGCTATCTCTCAGGAATATAACACTAACCCAATACAAAAATTATCTGCAGGAAAGCTTTTCATTTGATAAGCCGATCATCGGTATTTATGGGAACAATGGTGTTGGTAAAACAAATCTGCTCGATGCGATTTATTACCTGAGTTTTACAAGAAGTTATTTTTTTAAATCTGATTTGCAGAATGTTCATCATGGAAAATCCGGATTCCGGATTGAAGGGAATTTGAAGACAGAATGAGGAAGATCAGAACGTTGTATGCATACTTCGTGAAACAGGAAAAAAAGAAGTACTACTCAATGATGAAATTTATCAGCGCCTTTCCGTTCATATCGGCAGGTTTCCATGCGTGATCATCACTCCCGACGATGCCAGGATATAACAGAAGGAAGTGATGAACGGCGTAGATATACCGATGCTCTCCTGTGTCAGTTGGATCCCCAATATCTTCAGAACCTGATAGAATATAATCGATTGCTTGCAGCAGCGTAATCAATTACTGCGTTCGCTGGCCGAAAGAATTTCAACAGAACGAAGTCTGCTGGATGTTTATGACGCGCAACTACTCCGTCCAGGTACTTATATTTTTGTGAAACGTCAGCATTTTTTCCACGAAATCCTTCCTTCTGTTTAATCCATATATCAGAATATAGCTGGCGCTGACGATGGCCTTGAGTTGTGTTATCAGAGTGAATTGCTCAGCGGCCCTTATGCAGAATTATTACATAATTCGCGCGAACGGGACCTGATCCTGCAACGCACAAATGCAGGTATACACCGGGATGATATTGAAATCCGCCTTAGAAATCAGCCTTTCAAAAATATAGCCTCACAGGGTCAGCGCAAGAGCCTGCTCTTTGCGTATGAAGCTGGCAGAATATGAAACGCTGAAAATCAATAAAGGTTTTGCACCGATCATCCTCATGGATGACGTTTTTGAGAAACTTGATGCACATACGAATGCATCATCTGCTGGAAAGAGTTTGTGGTTCCGGCAATGGTCAGCTCTTTATCACCGACACACATGAGAGCAGGATGCGTGAACACCTTGAAAATCTGTCAGCAGACTACTCATTAATCGGCTTTGAGGACTGCAACGCGAATCTCACAGAAATGAATTATTTGAATTATCAGAGTATCAAATGAATATCACATTTTCCTTTACTTATTCTTGAATAAAGGTCTTATAATGATTTTCCATGGCTATGGGCAGAACATCAATCCTGATTTCTAAAACTTATCTTTGAAAAATGGGAGAATATTCGATGGCAGAAGCGATGCGTCAGTTTTTGAAACACAGCAGGCTGAAAGGAAATGTGCTTGCCATGCAGATCACGGAAATATGGGAACAAATAATGGGCAAAACAATAGCGCGCTACACAGATAAAATTGAAATTCACGGTACCACACTTTATATTCAAACTTCAGTTGCACCTTTAAAACAGGAACTAGTCTATAAAAAAGACAAAATAAAAGAAAGAGTTAATGAAGCACTTGGAGAAAATCTGATAAGAGAAGTGGTTATCAGATAAACAAAGACATTAGCTTTGGCTTTAAGCTTTACTTCAGTCGCGGGTCTACGACGCGGTAAAGCCAGTCTGCCAGAATATTTACACTGATAAAGAAAAAAGAAGTAACCAGGACGGATCCCATCACTACCGGGAAATCGAGTTTGGCCAGAGCATCTACCGTTATCTTACCTATTCCCTTCCAGCCAAAAATATATTCAACAAAAAAAGCACCTGCAAGTAATTCAGCAAACCAGCCTGTAATAGCCGTTATTACAGGGTTTAGTGCGTTCCGCAAAGCATGCCGCCAGATCACCTGCTTTTGAGATAAGTCCTTTTGCATATGCCGTTCTTATATAATCTTGGTTTAAAATATCAAGCATCGAACCCCGTGTTAAGTTGCGCAATAATGGCCATTGGCCGTATTCCAAGAGTAATAGCAGGTAATATAGCATTCCTCAATTGCCATTGTCTTCCGGTAAAGGGATCCGTATCAAACAGGCTTCCTGTCATTTGCAGGCCTGTATATTGATTCAGTACAAATCCAAAAATGTAAGCGATCACAATACTCATAAAAAAAGATGGCGCTGAAATGCCCAAAACACTTGTAAAAATAGCCGTCGAATCCATCCAGGTATCTTTTTTAACTGCTGCCAGAATGCCCAGCGCCATACCTCCTATAGTTGCAATAAGCATGGCCAGAAAAGCAAGAATGATTGTTCCCGGTAATGCTTCCATAAGCATGGACCACACCAGTTTTCCTGTCTGGTAAGAACGTCTCAGATAAGGAAATTTCAAAACCAGTTTTGTTTTTCCGCCGAATCCCAGACAGTGAATATTTTTTTCTTTAAGTTCTGTTTCGTTGTAAACGCTTAGTGGAGAAACATCATTCAGATAATAAACAAATTGTTTCCATTTTGGCTGATCCAGATACAGATCTCTCCTGATATTATTCAAAGTACCGGCATCAGCCCGTTGGCCCATAATCAGCCTGGCAGGATCGCCGAAACCCTGAAATAAAAAAAATACTATTACCACAACACCCAGCATTACCAGGCTTCCATAAAATACTCGGGAGATTAACCGGTTAATCATTTATTATGGCTGAATTTCCATTTTTTGTACCGGAAGTTCAGTAAGAAAAGGAATGGCGGATTCTAAATTCGCATAACTCCATTTATTGAGAATAGTTCCTTTTTTTAACAGATATAAAGTTGGATCGGCCCTTGCGGCCGTTTTAACTGCCGTAGCATCGCATCCGAAAACCAGAATACCATTTGGAACCTGTGAAGAATTACCCGGTCCGTTAATTTAGGGTAACTTGTCGGGCCTTCTTTTATATTCAAATTATTCGCTTTTAGCCATGCTTCTGATTCCGGCCTGTTGGAAGTTACAAGGATAACAGGAATGTTTTTAGATTTTGCGAGTGCATACAAAATAACAGAATTCCCTATTCCATGGTGGATCAATCTGCGGAAAACTCTTAGAAATAAGCATCATCTGATACCCTGGCCTTTCAAGCATTTGCCGGGTGCTATCATTTCCCGATTCGCTAATGAGTGAAAAGTCTTTGATCTCGGGCTCGTTATTTCCTTTTCTGATTAATTTATCGTATCGTTTGATAAAAATGTAACTGCTGTCCAGATCAGCCGGCAATTGATCTGCCGGAAATTCCATTATCCGGTGATTTTTCTCATAAACAAAATTGATTACAGTACTGTCAGGAATAGCATTTGGAGGTGGTTTCATTTTTTCAAAGATATTGGCTCCTTTTTTAAAAGGAAGGCATTCCATAATCGGCAGATAGTGCAGAACATACCATTGAACCGAGAACGAAAAAACAAGTGTCAGAGCAAGTATAAGTTGGGCGTTTTTTGGGGAAGTGCCGGAATATATCTCCTTCCTGTACATAAAAAGAATTCCGATAAGCAGTAAAAGTATCAGGTCTTTTAAAAAAGACCCCATTGCCTGAAGGGGAATGCAATTTCCAAAACATCCGCATTCCCTTATCTTTCCCGAAATGACAGCATATCCTGTCAGAAAACTGAAAAATATGATCAGCAATAGCAGCAGCCAGGCGAAGAGCCTCATCCTCCACCCGAGTATCACAGCTACACCGGCAAGAATTTCAAACACAATCATAACGACTGAAAATCCCAGTGTCCATGCATCCAGCGCTGACATATTCCAGACTTCGAAAAACTCCTGCATTTTATAACTAAGTCCGAGCGGATCATTTGCCTTTATAAGGCCGGAGAAAATAAATAAAATTCCTACTATCAGGCGGGCAGTGCTCAGAAAAGTTTTTTTCATGACAGGAATTTTATGCTGCCTGGCTGCCCTTCTGCGATGAGGATCAGGGCAAAAATTGCATAATTAATAATATCGGTAAGGTTGGCATCAATACCTTCACTTATCAGGGTTTTACCTTCATTGCGAGGATTTGCCGCATACGCTGGAGTTTCATCAGGATCAAATCGGTAAAGCTTTCCTGACTCATTTCTCTCCAGGCTTCTCCATAATCATGGTTTTTATTTTCCATGATATCTTTTACGAATTGAATCTTTTCATCGTAAAGATCCCGATGCCATGTCTGACTCTCAGATCTTCTACAAATTCCGATTTCAGATCCAGCTGTATCAATCCGATAATACCATAGTTCACGATAGCCTGAAATTCCCCCCGTATATCCTCACCTACCCTTCGTGCTCCTTTTTCCTGTATGGTGCGAATGCGCTTGGCTTTGATAAATATCTGATCCAAAATGGAAATCATGCGTAAAACGCGCCATGAAGTTCCATAGTCTGCTGTTTTTTTAAGGAAAATGTCCCGGCAGACCTTAACAACATTTTCATACTGACGGAGGGTATCTTTCATGTCCAAAACTAATATTTAAAGATGAAGGTTTAAATTTACGGATTTCAATATGTATTCACTGAATTGTAAGGGCAGGTTACTGAGTTGGGAAGATCCCATCGTAATGGGCGTTTTGAATCTTACTCCGGATTCATTTTATGCAGGAAGCCGCATACGTTCGGAAAAATGTTAATCAGTCAGGCTGAAAAAATGTTGGCGGAAGGCGCTGCTATTCTCGACCTGGGTGGATTAAGCAGCCGCCCCGGGGCATTGGAGATATCTGTGGATGCTGAATTGGAGCGGGTTGTTCCAGCCATTAACCTGCTTTCGACAAAGTATCCCGCTGCTATTATTTCGGTTGATAGTTACCGTTATAAAGTGGCGGAAGCAGCTCTCCATGCAGGAGCTTCCATAATTAATGATATCGGTGCGGGTGAGAATGAAGATTTGGCGCGGCTGGCAGCAAACTCCCATTCACCATATATTTGTATGCATATGAGGGGGAACCCCAGGAACATGCAACAGTTTGCCGATTATGATGATATCATCGCAGAATTGCTGGACTATTTTGTCAAACGTAAAAGTGAATGCCTTGCGACTTGGGACTTAAAGATATAATTATTGACCCGGGATTTGGTTTTGCAAAAACCATCGAACAGAATTTTTTATTGCTGAATACAATGAAGCTCCTGAAAATGCTTGGATTGCCTATCATGGTAGGACTGTCAAGAAAGACAACGGTTTACAAAACACTTAATATAAAACCGGAAGAATCATTAAACGGTACCACTGTATTACATACCCTTGCTTTGGAACAGGGTGCAGATATTCTGAGGGTACATGATGTGAAGGAAGCAGTTGAAGTAGTCCGGTTATGGACGTCCTACGCAAAAACATAGGACGTCCCTTTCTCCGGAATAAAAATTATTTATGGGAAGGAATCGTCTGTTGGGGACGAATATTCGGCTTGTTACCAGGATTCATGGAACGCATTGGATTGGCTATTCTGCAGGTGCATCGGTTACGTCAGTTACTTTGACGTCAAAAATGAGATTTTCGTTTGCCTTTCTGCTGGGACCCGACGGCTGTTGATCATAGGCCAAAAAAGCCGGAATGTATAATGTTGCGGTTCCGCCCTTCTTTAAAAGACGAAGGCCCTCGTCCCATCCCTGAATAATTGCTCTTCTTCCTATTACAAATTGGATTGGCTTGCCATCTTCCTTGTCGTTTGTTTCAAATACTTTGCCTGAAGGAAACAATTTTCCGGTATAAATAACAGATACCTGTTTGCCTGAATCGACAGCCATTCCGGTTCCAGGATTTTTAATCTCTACGAAAACACCGTCACCGGTTTTGGTAGCCTGAATATTATGTTGCTGCAGATAATTTTCGATGACCTTAATCTGTCTTTTATGGAATTCACCCAAAAGACCTTCCCTGTCTTTCTGTACTGCTGCTTCATTATCAAAAACATCTATCACCCGAAGAGTCAGAATGATTTTATCTTTCTTATGTATAAATGGCGGCAAGGGCTGCTGGGACTTTCTTTGAATGCTGTCTGCCAGCTGAATAATAACTGCGCTGTCTCCCTTCCTTAATAAAGTGAATATTTCAACAGGACTGTATGCATTTGAAGGTACACTGTCTATTCTTACATAGGCTGGCAGGCTGCTGTCGGAAGTAAACAGAACCGTATCCCTGATTTTCTGATTGAAAGTGAGTTTGATAAAGTCACCCTTTTTAACGACCGGGTTTTTTTCATCTGAAATGATTTTATATAATAATCCGGATTTTGTTTTTTTTAATCCTTTGTTATCACAGGAAACCAGTAACAGAACTCCAAGTAAGGCAAAAATAATAGAATTGATTTTTTTCATTTCAGATTTATTGTAATTGTAAAGCATTTTCTATAAGTGAAGCACGAAAACGTTGTGTTGTCTGATCCAGCGTTTCATTACTGCGACCGCCGGCTGCATTCCGGTGCCCGCCTCCTTCAAAATAATTTCTTGCAAAGAGATTTACATCAAAATTGCCCTTTACTTCTGAATGAGCATTTGATTTCTTCGTCCCGGTCGATAATCAGTGCGGCGAATTTGATTCCCTGAATACTGAGAGGATAATTTACAAGTCCTTCCGTATCACCGGTTCTGATCTGATATTTTACCAGATCCTTCCATGGAATGCTGATCAGGGCGGTATTGTATTCGTAAAATACTTCCATTCTGTTCAATAGTGCATGTCCGATGAATCGCAACCGGTTTTCCAGAAAATTATCGAACAGGTTTTCGTAAACCTTGGTATGATCAAACCCTGTATCTTTCAGGACAGAAACCATCCGGTGTACTGAAGCAGTTGCGGAACTGAAACGAAAGGAACCGGTGTCAGTCATCACTCCGGCAAATAAACATTCGGCAATCGCCTGGTTAATTTTATGACCCATTGAAGCGGATTCGATAAAATCAAATACCATTTCACTGGCCGAGCTCTTGGTGGTATCACTAATCCCGTAGGCGAACACCGCTGTTTGCGGTTGCTGGTGATGGTCGATTAAAATGCGCTTACCTGAGGCTTTTTCAATGACTCCTGCCATTTTACGTGTACGATGCAGTACATTGAAGTCAAGGCAGAATATCCAATCTGCTTTATCAACAAGATCATTCGATCTGTCGGTATTCAGCTCATAGTCAATAACACCTTCGGCTGCCGGCATCCAGTTGAGCCATTCGGCCCAGTTGGTAGGTGATATTACTGTTACCTGATGACCCAGATCTGAGAGAATATGGTAAAGGCCCAAAGAAGATCCCATCGCATCTGCATCAGGCTTTTGATGCATTACAATTACAATCGTTCTTGGATTTGGCAATAATGGAATTATATCCGTAATAGGTTGCATGTAAAACGGTTGCAAAGGTGCAGAATTAAATCGCCATTCCCAAATCTCCTGTAAAATGTATTACCTTTGCACGCCAAACAAAAGCAAATGAGCAACCGCACTTTCACAATGATCAAGCCTGATGCGTTCGCAAACGGCCATTCCGGCGCTATCCTCGATATTATTCTGAAGGCAGGATTCAAGTTGGTGGCCCTTAAAATGACTCTTCTTTCTGCTGAAAAAGCCGGTGAGTTTTATGCTGTTCACAATAAACGTCCATTTTATGGTGAGCTCGTTGAATTTATGAGCAGAGGGCCCATTGTTGCAGCCATTCTGGAAAAAGAAAATGCAGTTGCTGATTTCAGAAAGCTGATTGGTGCAACTGACCCCGCGAAAGCAGATAAAGGAACGATTCGCCAGCTTTTTGCTGCTTCCCTTGGTGAGAATGCGATCCACGGTAGTGACAGCGACGAAAATGCACAGGCCGAAGGTGATTTTTTCTTCTCCAATCTGGAAAGAATCTAGACCTCGGAAAAGCTTTTAACCGCTGATTCCGAAACCCAAAATATAAGGGGAATACCTTACTTTATTATTAAGTTATTGTTATTATCACTTTGATAATCAGATAACTACAATCTGTTTAGTGCAATTGCAAGTCGTTTGTAAAATAAGTTAGAAATGGCAGCGTTAGAGTGGATCAACTAAACAATAGACTCTATGAATTTCCGTCTCATTAAATCCGCGGGCAAACTGATAGCCCTTATTGCAGTGATTAATCTGGCTTCTTGTAAAAAAGACTCTTCGTCTTCCAATTCAACAACCACCAGTGCTGCGACCTTATCAGACTCTTCTACAGTGGCAGACAATATGTATTACGACGTACTGAACAATGCATTTGTTGGATTTGCCGATAATAGTACTGTTTGGAGTACTTCAAGTTTACGTTCGGGAAAGACCACAACTTTCTCAACAGAACAAACCGAAGGAGCAAGTTCAGGAAACCTGAGTTGTGCGATTATACTCCTTAGATGACACTATACCTGGAGAATACCCAAAAACACTTACACTAGATTTCGGAACCGGCTGTACAAGTGCAGATGGCGTTCTGCGTGCAGGAAAATTAGTATATCTGTTTAGCGGACCATTGTTATTTCCGGGAACGACGGCTTCTGTAACTTTTCACGAACTATATTGTGAACGGTTACGGGATTCAGGGTGCTTATGCGATTACAAATACTTCTTCTGACTCTACAGGAATCAGCATCAATACTCAGGTAACAAACGGAATTATTACATATCCTGATGCCACTAATTATCATTACAGTCATAACAGGACTTTCACAATGATTGCAGGTTCATCTACTGTGTTTAATATTTCAGATGACGTTTATTCAGTTGCCGGAAATAGTTCTTTCTCGTCTGCTGACGGTTCCAGTATCGTATGGACGATCGGCGCCAATACGCCACTTATAAAAGCAGTCAGTTGCCCCTATATAAGTAAAGGTGTTGTTAGTTTTGTGTACAATCAGTCTATTAACGGATCTATTGATTTTGGAGATGGCACCTGTGACAACGCAGCCACTATCACGGTGGGTAGTTTCCAAAAACCTATTACCTTAAGATAATACTAAAAGTTTAAGGCCTAAAACATCTTAATAATTAAAAGTCCTTCCTGGAATACCGGAAGGACTTTTTCATTTTTAATTCTTTTCTTTCTATTCAGTAAGTCCGGGAACTTGTTCTTTAAGTGAAGCCAATTTCTCCTTGCCATAAGAAAGTCTCGTAATAACTACAAACAACACGGGTACTATAAAAATGGCCAGTGAAGTTGCGGCCAGCATGCCTCCTAAAACAGTCCACCCGATGGTAGACCTTGCCACACTTGCAGCGCCGGTTGCAAGTGCCAGCGGTAATACACCAAGAATAAAAGCCATAGAAGTCATCAGGATCGGCCTCAGGCGCAGTTTTACAGCTGCCAGAGTAGCATCCACAACCGGAATACCCCGGTCTACTCGTTCTTTAGCAAATTCAACAATCAGAATGGCGTTTTTTGCCGAAAGACCGATCAGGGTTATCATTCCAATCTGCGCATAAACATTATTTACCAGGGAAGGGATCAGTGTAAGTGTAATAATGGCGCCAAGCATTCCAACTGGAACAGCAAGCAATACAGAAAATGGTACCTGCCAGCTTTCATAGAGCGCTGCCAGGAATAAGAAAACGAATACTATTGACAGTGCAAAAATTAGACAGCGTGCTGCTTCCTGCTTTTAATTCTTCCCGGCTGAGTCCTGCGAATTCATATCCGTACCCAGCCGGTAAATTCTGATCAGCAACTTCTTTCAAAGCCTGTATAGCCTGACCACTGCTGAATCCCGCTTTTGCTTCCCCTATGATTTCTGCCGATCTGAATAAATTAAAATGGTATAAAAGAGCGGGACTTTCAGTTATCTTATAGGAAATGACGGCACTCAGGGGCACCATTGTACCTTCTGAATTTCTCACATAATAAGTATTCAGATTGTTAATATCGCCGCGGTAATTAGTATCGGCCTGTGCAACGACGTGGAAGTTTCGTCCATAAATCGTAAGATCATTTATATAGGAGCTTCCGAGATATGTCTGAATGGTATTATATACATCACCAAGAGACAGGCCTAGTTTCTTACATTTATCCCGGTCCACATTCAAAGCATAACCCGGTGTTCTGGCATTAAAAAAAGTATACGCCCTGTTGATTTCGGGCCTTTTGTTCACCGCAGCAATAAAATTATTTACAACCTTTTCGAAAGTTTTTACATCATCCGTGCTTCCCTTTTGCTGCAGTTCAAATGTAAATCCTGCGGATTGGCCAAGCCCCGGAATGGCGGGCGGTGCAATTACGATGATATTGGCTTCTTTAATAGCGGCAAATTCTTTCTGCAATGTGGCCGTTATACCTTTTATTTGAAGGTCTTTGCTTTTACGTTCATCCCAGGGATTCAGGGAAGTAAAAATAGTTCCGCTATTTGCCTTAGTGGCAAAAGTAATTGCATTCAGACCAGCAAGCGCCGCGTAATGATGAATGCCTTTAGTTTCAGAAATGATCTTCATCATTTTATTCAACGTTTCCAGGCTTCTTGCGGTTGAAGAAGCTTCAGGTAGTTCATATGTAATGTAGAGTCTGCCTTCGTCTTCCTGGGGAATGAATCCACTTGGTTTGGCCCTGAATAACAAAAAAGCACCTGCACAAATACATATGAGGAGAATAATAACATAAGGTGATCGCTTTATCCAGGTACCTACATTTTTTGTGTAGCTATTATTAAAACGTTCAAACATATTATTAAACCGGTAGAAGAACTGGTTAAGTCCCCTGGAAGATTTATCCATATGCATTGGTCGCAGAAGCAATGTGCATAATGCCGGTGTCAGGGAAAGGGCAACAAAAGCTGAGATCAAAACTGAAATGGCAATCGTGATTGCGAATTGCTGATATAACCTGCCCACAATTCCAGGAATAAATCCGACAGGAACAAATACTGCCGCAAGAATAAGGGCAATAGCGACCACAGGACCAGAGATATCTTTCATTGCTCTTTCACTGGCTTCCTTCGCAGAAAGTTTTTCTACATCAATATAATGCTGGACAGCTTCCACTACAACGATAGCATCATCCACCACGATTCCAATGGCAAGTACAAATCCGAACAGAGTAAGTGTATTGATAGTAAACCCAAGTGGTATAAAAAATATAAAAGTTCCTATAATGGAAACCGGGATCGCGAGTACGGGGATCAGTGTTGCGCGCCAGCTTTGCAGAAATAAAAATACAACGAGCACTACAAGCCCAAGGGCTTCGAGTAATGTCTGGACGACTTCATGAATGGAAACCTGTACTACTGAAATAGATTCAAAAGGAACCACATAATCAATATCTGTCGGAAATGATTTTTTCAATTCTTCCATCGCTTTGTACACACCCTCAGCTGTTGCCAGCGCATTGCTGCCGGGAGCCTGGTAAACGAGCAGATAGGATGCTCTTTTGCCATCCACAAATGAGTTACTTGCATAGCTGAATTTTCCAAGTTGGATTCTGGCAACATCTTTTAAATAAACGATTGAACCAGCAGCCGGATTGGATCGGACGATGATATTGCTGAATTCTTCTTCTGTTGTTAAACGGCTGTTTGTAACTACGGAATATTCAAAGGACTGAAGAGAATTCTGAGGAGGTGCACCGACTGCACCAGCAGAGATCTGAACGTTTTGTTCCTGAAGGGCATTTGTAACATCCGTTGCAGTCAGACCCATTTGCGCGAGTTTATCGGGCTTTAGCCAGATACGCATACTGAAATCATCGGCACGATTAATGACGTCTCCCACCCCTTTCACACGCAGCAATACATCATGCACAAATATGTTAGTATAGTTATCCAGGAACGTCACTGCATGCGTTCCCTTGGGAGCATATATGGCCACCAGCAGGAGAATACTTGGGTTTCTCTTTCTGGTGATAACTCCAAGTCTCTTTAATTCATCGGGAAGTGCTGGCGAAGCGATACCCACGCGATTTTGGACATCCAGCATTCCGTTATTTACGTCTGCTCCGACTTCATAGGTGACCGTTATTGTACTCTGGCCGTTACTGGTACTGTTACTCTGCATGTAAGCCATTCCCGGCGTGCCATTTACCTGGGTTTCTATGGGCGTAGTGACTGTCTGTTCCACCGTTTGTGCATCAGCTCCGATAAAATTGCTGGTAACCTGAACCGTAGGTGGTGTGATATCCGGATACTGGCTCACGGGCAGGCTGTTCAATGCAAGAAGGCCCACCAATACCAGAACTATTGAAACGACAATGGCCGTAACCGGCCTCTTAATAAAAGTATCTGCGATCATACTGTTGCCGGATTAGGATGATTTTCTCTTTGATGAATCTGTTATCGGATGATTCAATGAATCCGTTCCTGGATTGAGCTGAGGAATTACCTTTACCTTTGAACCATCTTTTACTTTCTGAACACCGTCCACTACTATGATTTTCATTTTCCTGAAGCCCTGATTTCACAATAACCATATCCCGAATACGCTGACCTAGAAAAACCTTTCGCTGGGCTACGGTATCTTCATTCACAACATATACAAAATATTCGGCCATCTGCTCAACACATGCCCGGTATGGAATCAATAAGGATTGGTAATTGCTGTTATTTAAAATCTGGAGGTTTGCTGACATACCCGCTTTTAAAATATTCCCGGGGTTATCAAATAATAACCGCACTTTGATCGTGCCAGTTTGTGGATCAACTGCACGGTCTATAATATATATTTTTCCTGGAAAAGGATATTTTGACTGATCGGCCAGCGTAAGTGTAAATGTGGAATCGGATTTCTGTTTTAGGTCTGTTTTATTTTCTCTTTCTATAAAAGGGATCATAGTTTCATCCAAAGCCACATCAGCCGCAATCGGATTGTCGGATGAAATGGTATTCAAAATGGTATTTCCGGGTGAAACTGCCGCACCAACTTTTACTTGTGAAATACCGATTGTACCGGAAAGCGGTGCATAAATAGAAGAATAACGCAGATTTACTTCTATGGCTGATCACATTTGCCTTGGCTGCATCTACTTGTTTTTTTGCCGCCTGGAGATCTGCCAAGCGCATGATCAACCGTTTGTTGCGCGATGGCATCCTGCTTACCCAATTCTAAATAACGGTCAGCATCCTGTTGCAATTTGGCGAGATTAGCCTCACTGACATGCAGCTGTGCAACTGCCTGCTCATAAGCACCCTCATATTGCTGTTGATCTATCTGGTAAAGTTTCTGTCCTTTTTTTACTTCCTGGCCTTCTGTAAAAAAAATGCCGGTGATATATCCTGCTACCTGCGGCCTCACATCTACCTGATTGACCGCTGTTATTGTTGCAGGGTAAGAATTATAGAATCTGGCAGATCCTGATTTTACCGTGTAAGTACTTACGGATACTGGCGGCGGCGGTGGTGGAGCTGCCGTATTACTGCAGGAATTCAGACCCGTAATTATAATCAAAAAAACAAGGAATTTATACTTCATAACAGGATTGGTTAATATGAATATTTTAAAGTGCCCAGTGCCCTTTCGACATCAATTCTGTCGCTGAGAACCTGGAATATTGCATTTGTGAAATTTACCTGTGCTGTAAACAAATCGTTATTTGACACAACCACATCCAGATATGTTTTTATTCCTGAGCGATATTGAAGCTGAATGATATTGTAAACCTGTCGGGCCAGTTCCAGATTTTCTTTTTGTTCAAAATAATTATTCAGATCAGCTTTATAGGAAGACAGGGCCTGGATATATTGGGTTCGTATCGAATCTTTCAATGAACTAAAATCGTAGTCAAGTCTTTCAATCTGGAGTTTGGCCACTTTCACCTGCTGTGTACGTTGTGTGCCCGTAAAAATTGGCAGAGTGACCGATAAACCTGCATACGAATTCGGATAATTTTGCTGATATAGATTCTTAAACTGGTTATTGTAATAGTTCAGGTTGTAATTTCCAAAAGCGGAAACGGTTGGTAAGAAACCCAGTTTATAATATTTCAGATTATATTCTTCAAGCCGTTTCTGGGTTTCCAGTTGCTGGAGTTCGATTCGGTTATTTACATCCAGCTGTTGCAGCGTATCAAAAGAATTGACCTCATCTCTCATCCTGGCACTGTCGTACAAAACATCCAGTGTTGAATCAACCGGATAACTCATATACAATTTCAGAACGGCCGTTTTGCTTTTAACAGCTTCTCCGGCGGTTTTACGCGATGCCATGGCATTATTCAAACTTATCGTTGCCCGCTGATAATCTGTTTTATCAACCAGTCCTCCTTTATACTGATTGTAGGTGTCTTTCAGACTTCTTTGCAAAAGGACGATATCAGTATCCAGCAATGCGATTTGTTCCTTTGATAATAAGAGATCATAAAATGCTTTGCTGACATTTGAAACAACTGCAATTTTATTATTAATTGTATTTTGTCTTGCGCTGAGACGTACGTCTTTGGAGGATTGCTGTGCAATGACAACATCCCTGTTAAAAATTGTCTGGTTCAGTCCGAAATAACCATATGACTGATTATAATGTTCCGACAGGTGAAGGCGCATTATTAAAAATAGTAATTGGCCTTTGAAAATTATTCTGGTAGTTTCCTGAAAAATTTATTTGCGGATACCAGTCAGCCAGCTGAATTTTAATTTGATGTTCGGTGATTTGTTCATCTAATAAGGGACTGGCGGATATTTGTCTGGTGCTCCAGTGCATAAATGATGCAGCCTTCAAGAGTTTTTGGCACTAGAATCATCCTTTGTCTGCGCACTTACTGAACCCAGTAGGATCAATACTGGAAAAAATAAAATAATTCTATTCATAAGTAGTAAAAAAAATCAAAGTCCGTTTCCAGAATGGACTTCTAAGTCGCCGGAAGCAAGCAATGGAAGGCAAAATTAGTGACTTACTGATTAAAATTAAACGTTCGTTTAATTTATTTTTTTTAAAAAGAAATCAGACTGATAATTTCGGAGAGAAACAATTCATCAGTTTTATCAAATGCAGCAATACGCGGAATGGTCGATATCGAGTACAGCGACCACTTCATTATTACGGATAAGGGGAATAACAATTTCCGATTTGGATAAGCTGCTGCAGGTAATATGTCCCGGAAATTTATTTACATCCTGAACTATAATTGTTTTCATTTGTTCCCAGGCAACCCCGCATACACCTTTGCCCCTTTTTAATTCGTGTGCAGGCGATCGGTCCCTGGAAAGGTCCCAGCACCAGTTCGATCCTGTTTCACAAGATAGAATCCGATCCACAGCCAGTCAAATTGTTGTTTTAGTGCAGCGCATATATTGGCCAGGTTGGCAATCAGATCAGGCTCACCCTCAATCAGTGCGGCAATCTGAGGAATGAGATCCAGATATTGTTCTTCTCTTGTTCCCTCTTTTAAAATTAATTCTTCTGCCATCATATAATTTTTTAAGATTTTAAAGGATGTCCTGTATAATCGATACCGAGTCCTGGTTTTCCTGAAAGAATGACTTTGCCATTTGTAATATCTAATCCGCTGGCAATATCTTCATCCAGCAAAAGCGTGCCATCCATGTCCACATAATCAAGCAAAGGTAATAAATGACCGATCGCCGCGGAGCCAATACTGCTTTCATTCATACTGCCTGCCATGACTTTCATTCCCAGTTTTCGGGCGTTTTCTATCATGCGCAGTGCCGGTGTCAGTCCGCTGCATTTTGTAAGTTTTATATTTACACCATGAAATAGCCCATGACATTTTTCTACATCCTGTTCCCCCACACAGGATTCATCTGCAATCAACGGGATGGGCGATTTATCAAAAAGCGTACGCATACCATCCTGATCTGATTTATCGAGAGGCTGTTCTATGAATTCAACGCCACATTCATTGAGAGCTGGAATCAGATCCAGCGCCTGTGGCAACGTCCATCCTGAATTTGCATCCACGCGCAGGATGGCGTCTGTGTGTTTTCTCAAAGCACGAATGATATCCGCATCATCGGGAGTTCCAAGTTTGACTTTATAAATGGGCCAGGGTTTCGCCTGCATTTTTTCTATCATTTTTTCAATGCTGTCAATGCCGATAGTATAGTCAGTCAGCGGCCCTTCATTGATATCGAGTTTCCAGCATTCATATAAAGGTTTTTTCTGGAGCTTTCCATAAAGATCCCAGGCCGCAATATCCAGTGCACAAACGAGAAATGAATTGTCTGGTATCAGGTGATGCAAAAAGTGCCAGAAACGTGTAGGTTCAGTAAAAGCAAATTTTTCAATAACCGGTAGTCTGAGTTCCAGATCGGCAATCATTTTCTCTACCGGGATATGATAGTATGTGATGGCTGGCGCTTCGCCATATCCTGTCATTCCGAATTGTTCCAGGCTGACAATCAGTGTTGGCTGATGGGTCTTAGTTCCGCGGGAAATCGTGAAGGGATATTTAAAACGCAGGTTGTATGAAGTATATTGAATTTTCAAAGTGTAGATTATCTGCCTGAAGATTTTACCATCTCCCTGAGTTGTTCATTAAAAGGTTTCGCCTTAATAAGATCTTCGAGATAAAGATGTATCCTGTACCGCCAGTAATAATTGGCAATTGCAGGAACATTGATTCTCTCATCGTTGGGATTTTCCCTCCGGATATTTTCATCCATCCCTAATAAATCCTGCATTTGAAAAATGCTCCACATAGCCGGTGAATGCAGGTGTTCCTGCACGATAGCTTTATTTATCCAGGCATCACAGAAATAAGGAGCTTCACCCCACTGTCCCAGTTCCTCATTGTAGAATTTCTGAGTTTTGTTCCTGTCTTCTTCCCACCATCCCCGGATGGTACTCATATCATGGGTTGAAGGAGTAACGACTGATAGGTATGGGGCAGTAGCCCGGATTGAAAAATTCATGTGAGATATCTTTTGGCATGCGTTGAATTTCCAGACTCAGAATTCCCGTTTGTTTCATTACATCCTGAACACAGGCAGGAACCATTCCCAGATCTTCCCCGCAAACCAGCATATTCGTTGATCTTTTCAGCAGAGGAAGTTTTTTCATCGCTTCTTTTCTCCAGAAAATATCCTGCCGCTGAAAGAAATAATTATATATAGAGATCTCTGAGTTGATTTTGCAAATGCCAGTCCAGATATCTGAAAGAAGAAGTTGTTTCCATGGAAAACCTGAAATGAAACTGATTTCCCTTCAGAACCTTCCACTTCAAAAAGAATCACATTGGAAATCAGATTCATCAAAGCATCCCGCTTTCTGATATCGAGTTTTCTGATTGTTTTATCTTCGAAATATTCCGTTACTTTTCTTTGCGTATTGACAAATTCTTTGATGTTGAAATCTTCCCTGTTTGGTTTCTTCAAAATAAAGATGTCTTGACAATTTCTGTTTCCGGACCGAAATATTCCCAGAGAACCGCTTCATTTATAAATGGTTTGGTATATCGGTCTTTGTCGAAATAAATATTTCTTTCATCAAATTCCACCCGGTGAACCGGGATCGACTTTTCAAAATGACCCATAATTCCTTCAGTTTGCGAAATAGGGATACTCCAGATTCTGAAGAATCCCAAAATATGGTCAATGCGAAAAGCATCGAAATAAATCGCCATTTGTGAAAACCGGTTCTTCCACCACTGAAACGAATCTTTGGCCATTCTTTCCCAGTTATAAGTTGGAAAGCCCCAGTTCTGACCTTTTACTGCAAAAGGGTCAGGAGGTGCACCTGCCTGCATATCCATATGAAATAGATTCAGGAGATACCCAGGCATCACAACTGTGCCGGTATACACCGATGGGTATATCCCCTTTTATAATGATACCCGTTTTCATGCGCGTAAAGAACGGATTTTCTCAGCTGGCGGTACAAATGATATTGAACAAAATAATAAAAACAGATCTGGTCATATTGTTTGGACTGGGGAGAAGTTAGCCGGTCCACTGCCAGCTTTGTATATTTGCCGTACGTTTTCCATTTGTGGAAGTCAACCGATCCATTCGATTCTTTCAGATAACAGAAAGCAGCATAAGGAACCAGCCAGGTTTTGTTCTGACTAAAGAATTCAATAAAATCTGGATCATCCGATCAATGATGATTTCACTTCATTCGAAGAGTTCTTTTGCAGTGTCTGATTTTGATTTGCATGACAGTTTCATAATCCAGATCTGCCAGAGCATTGAGTTGTTTTTGTATTTTCTTCAGCGGTTTAATTAAGGATGCATTTTTTTTCCCGGCCATCTCTTCAAGATTCAGATATAAAGGATGCAGTGCAAATGCGGAAATAGCTGCATAAGGATAGGAATCAATCCATGGTCCGGTTGCAGATGTATCATTTACGGGTAGAATCTGAATCATTTTGAGTCCGGCTTTATGTGCCCAGTCAACGAGCAGCCGGATATCAGAAAATTCTCCTGTTCCGAATGAATCTTTTAGACCTCAGACTAAATACAGGTATGCTCACTCCTGCTCCCTTCCAGGTGCTGTTGGGCAGACGAATAAAACCATCGTGGAGGATGGTTAACCGATCATCCTGAGCTTCACCCAACAGTATCCGGTTTGGGCCATTTTCGAACTGAACCAAAGATTCATGTTTCACATCATACACGCCATACTTATAATGAACAGGAGATGTTACGCCGGATAAATTGAGTTCAATGGTCCACCAGGTTCCTTCTTTTCTCAGGATCAGAGGATCCGCCATGGACCAGTCTCCGAAAGCCGGTCCGTTTCCGGAAATACAAACAGCCTCATTACTGTGAAGCAAGCGGAGCTTTTATTTTAAATATATGGGTATAGATTTTGGGAGTTTTTCTTCCTGATTTTTTTGATTGCGATGGCAGAAGATTTCCTGAAATGGTGAAGTATAAAAAGCATTTTCATATTCACCGGCGTGATTCCAGGTATCGAAAATCTGCATATCATCATGTTTCGAAGAAATTTGAATATTCCCTGTCATTTCCCCATTCATGAACAATACTTGCCATCTTCCATCTTTAACTGGTAATAGTATGAATACCGGTTCTGAAGGCAGACTGGCCAATTCCACGATGATTTCCCAGAAATCCTGATTTTTATATTTCATCAGTACTGGCTGGGTAGTCAGTTTATTCTGATAACCCAGTTCAGGAATATTTCCGCATATGAATAGATCCTGTCCTTGTCTGGTACTGAAAGCGTAAGTAAAAATGTAATTTCATCTCGGGTTGAAGTTCTATAGCCGGGTTGTATTAAAAGCAGGCATGCGAGCAACGAAAATACCAAAACAGGAACTTGTAATAAAATTAATGTCCGCTGGTCGCGTGAATTGGAATTAGAATATATTTGCGAAACAAAATAACTGGATGGAAAATACTAAAAAAGGTAAAGCCCTCTACTGGTTTCTTTTTCTCATTTCCGTAGTTGCTTTTTTTGCCTGTTATACTGTTATAGGCGGAGTTTGTATCCTGGTACTCCCATTTATCTGCACTTTTTTTGCCAAGGCCCTTGATATAATGTAGCAGAACCAGTTCTTCAAAATAAAAAAACACTGTTTTCAGTAACAGTGTTCAAAATCAGACTTCACAACGGATCCTTTCCATGTGTCCAAAGCAATAATTCTATATTAGATGGCCCATTTTCTGGTAATTCTTGTAGGCGTTCTCTTTGCCTGGTGAATTTTCCAGAGATTAACCAGTGTAAAACGTTTTTTCTGAACCGGCATTTCAATGCCTGTAGCGAGCGTTTCCTTTACTTCGGTTGTCAATTTTTTCAGCATTTCGGTATCCATCTTTACAATAGATGGCATTACAACTTGTTTCATAAAAAATCCTTTTTTTAGATTAAAAACTATTCGGAGCAACAATCAGGGTAACACTAAAGAATCGTTAGGAAGAAGTGTAGAACCTATGGAGCTTGCAAGACTTTTAATTGCTCTTAATTGCAGTGCAAATATACGATCGTTTGACTTTTCTGCAACCTCTATTATAAAAAATTATATCATGTCCAACGCTGATTTTCATGCATAACTGCTTAAATTATAATGGCTGACGTCTCTGTCAGCCATTATCTCCATATATTTAGTTAATCTCATTTAACTTCTTCAAACTCAGCATCAGTAACGTTTTCGGCGTTTTTTCCTTCATTCGTCTGATCGTTGCCGTTAGCCTGTTTGTCAGAAGAGGACTGGGGACCTCCCTCCTGCGTGCCTTTATACAAATGTTCAGAGGCAGCTGTCCATGCGGTATTGATTTCTGCAATGGCAGTATCAATTTTTGCAAGATCCTGCTCTTTTTGTGCTTCTTTAAGGCGAGTCAGCGCAGCCTCTATGGGAGTCTTTTTATCTGCAGGAATTTTATCGCCCAATTCCTTCAATTGTTTTTCTGTCTGGAAAATAAAACTGTCCGCCTGGTTCAGCTTGTCTACGCGTTCGCGGGCGACTTTGTCTGTAGCTTCATTCGCTTTAGCTTCAGCTTTCATTTTTTCCACTTCTTCTTTACTCAGACCACTACCTGCTTCGATTCGTATTTTCTGTTCTTTTCCTGTTCCCTTGTCTTTGGCAACCACATGCAGGATACCATTCGCATCGATATCAAAAATCACTTCAATCTGTGGTACTCCCCGGGGTGCTGGCGGAATTCCGTCCAGGTTAAACATCCCAAGGCTCTTGTTCTGATTCGCCATCGGTCTTTCACCCTGAAGCACATGAATCTGCACTCCGGGTTGATTATCGCTGGCAGTTGAAAAAGTTTCTGATTTCTTGGTTGGAATAGTAGTATTGCTTTCAATCAGCCTGGTCATTACTCCGCCCATTGTTTCGATGCCAAGACTTAAAGGAGTAACATCCAGTAAAAGTACATCTTTAACTTCGCCTGTCAGTACAGCACCCTGTATCGCTGCTCCCACAGCAACAACTTCATCCGGGTTTACACCTTTATTTGGTTTCCTTCCAAAGAATTTTTCTACGATTTCCTGAACTTTGGGAATACGTGTACTTCCACCTACCAGGATCACTTCATCAATCTGGGATGCAGTTAATCCTGCATCCTTTAGTGCCTGTTCACAGGGTTTAAGACATCTTTCAAAAAGAGGATCAGCATAACTGTTCAAATTTAGCCCGGGTTAGTTTCTTAACAAGGTGCTTGGGTACACCGTCAACGGCCGTCACGTAAGGCAGATTGATTTCTGTTTCAGTTGATGAGGAGAGCTCAATTTTAGCCTTTTCAGCAGCTTCTTTCAAACGCTGAAGGGCCATTGGATCCTTCCGCAGATCAATATTTTCATCTTTTTTGAATTCTCCGGCCAGCCAGTCTATGACGATCTTATCAAAATCGTCACCACCAAGGTGGGTATCACCGTTAGTTGATTTCACTTCAAAGACTCCGTCTCCCAGTTCGAGTACGGATATGTCAAATGTTCCTCCTCCCAGGTCAAATACGGCTATTTTTTCATCTTTACCCGCTTTATCCAGACCATAGGCCAGGGCAGCGGCAGTAGGTTCGTTCACGATTCTGCGCACATTCAGACCTGCAATTTCACCCGCTTCCTTCGTAGCCTGACGCTGGGCGTCATTAAAATAGGCGGGTACCGTAATAACTGCTTCCGTAACTTCCTGTCCCAGATAGTCTTCTGCTGTTTTCTTCATTTTTTGAAGAATCATGGCGCTGATCTCCTGCGGCGTATATTGGCGGCCGTCTATGTCAATACGGCAAGTATTGTTGTCACCTTTCACTACTTTATAGCTCCAATGGCTTATTTCATTCGTAACCTCGTCAAACCTGCGCCCCATAAAGCGCTTCACAGAAGAAATGGTGTTAACGGGATTGGTAATAGCCTGGCGCTTAGCCGGATCACCTACTTTGCGTTCACCGTTTTTCAAAAAGGCAACCACAGAGGGCGTTGTACGGCGTCCTTCGTCATTTGCGATCACGACCGGTTCATTCCCCTCCATTACTGCAACACAGCTGTTGGTGGTTCCCAGGTCGATTCCGATTATTTTTCCCATAATATTGATTTATTTAGTTGAGTATTTAATGGTTTACAACTGAATGTCAATCATTATGCCATGGAGAAAAGAATGCAAAAATGGCAGATTAAGCTTAAAGCCTAAAGCTCAAAGCCTAAGGCATTAAATTCTAAGGACCGGAACATGGGAACTTGTTTAGCTCTTGACCTTGGGCTTCTTAAAGTATTTCCCTAACAGGAATAGCGCGATATAAGGCCAGACTTTGGGGTATTTCCAATTATTACCAGCACTTATCCATTTCAATTTATTACCCCAGGAAATGTTTTCCCTATATAAGCGATATAACCAATTTTTGCCGACTTTCTCTTCCAGTCGATTAGGAGCTGTATATCCTTCTGCCGTTTGCGGAAGTTCATTTGAGAAATATTTATGCCATTTCAGGGTGTACTCAACCCATTCATTTCCAAAACTTCCTCCTTCAGTGAAATGCATAATGTCAATATTGAAAATCACGGCTACTTCCCAGTTTTTGATAACTCGGTATGAAAAATCAATATCGTATAAATGGAATCCGTGCAATAGGCTTTCATTGAACCTCGTTTTATTCCAAACCTCTTTACGGGTCGCAATAAAAACACCATCTACATTTACTACATGTTCAAATAAGGATTGTTTAGGATTATTATACAAATGCTCTGTTATACCATTTTTATTTTTGTGAAAAATATTACAGTAATCGAGATCAAGTAAACCAGTTGACCAGCCGGAAGGCGTTCGACTTTTATATTTAGAACCTGCGATTCCTATCAATCCTGTTTCTTTATTTTTTTCAAAGGCATCAAGAAGATTGGCAGACCAGTTCCTGGTTTGGAATTGTATGTCTTCGTGTATAAAACAAAAAAAAGGGTACTTAGCCTGTTCTGCAAGCAGATTATATACCTCTGCTATGGGTTTTGTATTGGTAAGATTATCCCAAACCAGTAATTCATATTCATTACCTATCGTTTCCTGAATATTTATTTTAAGCTTCTCGAGATAAGAAAAATTGATAGAACAGATCAGGATTGAAAACATATTCGGGCAGATTGTAGAGAATTCCTTTGTTCTCTGTAAATTGTACGCTTGTTGAATTAAAATCCATGCAAAATAAGTCGTTTGGTAAAAATATAATGCACGGTATCTATTTGCGAATGGGAAAGATATTTCAT
The DNA here is from genome assembly GCA_963730425.1 of uncultured Bacteroidota bacterium. GTDB lineage: Bacteria > Bacteroidota > Bacteroidia > Chitinophagales > Chitinophagaceae > Puia. Next base: position 52,520 of record CAVSRV010000003.1, read on the forward strand.
AATCCTTATCGGATCGTGAATATTAGCCCTTTTAAAAAAATATATTATAAACATCTGAACCCGGGGAAAGTACGGCATCACAAGCTTTTAGGTAATACAATTTCGTTTTACAACCCTGCTGAATTGTTACATGGATTAAAAGAAATTTTTGTAGATGAAATTTACAAGCAAAACCTCCCATCCAGACCCTATATAGTCGACTGTGGTGCAAATATCGGACTCAGTGTGATTTATATTAAGAATTTATATCCGTCGGCTACAGTCCTTGCATTCGAGCCTGACGAGAGAAATTTTGATCTTCTAAAAAAAAACATTGAAAATTTTAGATTAGAGCAAGTCGATATACGCCGTGAAGCAGTTTGGATTGAAAACACAATTCTTCAATTTGCCAGCGAGGGATCTATGTCGAGTCGAATAGATCAGAACATCACTGGCAATACAATTCCAGTAAAGGCTGTACGATTGAAAGATTATATAAACAAACCGGTTGATTTTCTAAAAATAGATATTGAAGGTGCGGAATATCGGGTAATGAATGATATCTCCGGTCAATTGCATTTTGTAAATCACCTTTTTCTGGAGTACCACGGTACTTTCGAACAGAATTCAGAACTTTCTCAGCTGTTTGAATTGCTCGTGGAAAAAGGATTTACATATTACATAAAAGAGGCAACTTCAGTGTATGACAACCCGCTTTTCCCAACAAAAAAGCCGGGTATGCCCTATGATATTCAGCTGAATATTTTTTGCATCAGAAAAATGAAACATACTGATTGAATTTAAGAATATGGAATCATGGAACGACCTGGAAAAGTATTTTTTTGAAAAAGATCATAAGTTAATCCACAAATGGAGGCATTATTTTGAAGTGTATGACAGACATTTCAGCCGGATGCGGAACAAGAAAATTAATGTTTTGGAAATCGGCGCAGCTCATGGGGGTTCCATTGAAATGTGGAATGATTATTTCCATGGAAATGCGACCATTTATTCCGTCGATATTAACCCTGAATGCAAGAAATTCGAAAATGAATATACAAAAGTCTTTATTGGGTCGCAGGAGGACAAAATGTTTTTAAAAAAATTACATTCCACACTTCCCGCATTGGACATTTTGATAGATGATGGCGGTCATACTATGAACCAACAGATAACCACTTTCGAAATCCTTTTTGATAAAGTAAAAGAAGATGGCATTTATTTATGCGAGGACCTGCATACTTCATATTTCAAGTATTTTGGAGGAGGCTACAAGAAAAAGAAATCGTTCATAGAATATAGTAAGAATTTTATCGATAAGATTCATGCATGGCATACCAAAAAGATTCCTATCGATGATTTTACCAAAACGGTTCAATCTATTCACTACTATGATAGTATTATAGTTATTGAAAAACGTCCCATGTCACCGCCCTTTGATGTTAAATCAGGTGTACCGAGCATCGAGGATAAATTGGCTTTGGAGCCGATTATTAAGAAATAGTTTTTTGAATGGTATATTCAAATTCATCCGTCGCTTATCTACTCTTTGTACAATCTAAGGTTTGTACACATAATATGACAAAGCGGAATTTGTTGAATCATAAATAGTAAGGTGGGTATTCGTTAAGCTTACTATTCTCGCATAATCTATTGTTGGATTATTCAACAAAAGTTCTGTGCTGTCCGAATTTTGGAATGAATAGGTATATGTTGTATATGAACCATTATTGATAAAAAACTGAGTGCCATCTGGCCACATAATGACAATGTAATTGTCCAAATTCTGAACATTACCTGAGCCACCTCTAACATAGACAAGTGTACCGGGATTTGATCCGGTGTAGTTTTCATATAATGAATCGACTATCCACTGTTTTCCCAAAAACACATTGGAAATTGGATAAGTAATTACATGATTTGTTACCGTATCTGTAACAACCTTTGTTACCGTATCAGTAACAACCTTGGTAACTGTGTCTGTATTTGTCACTGTTTTTGAACAGGATGTAATAGTTATCTGGCAAGTCCAAAATATCATTAAGGCTGTTATAAAAGAGAATAATTTTTTCATGATAGTTGTAGATGTTACTTTAAAGGGATTGAAGATTTTCAGTTTAACAATACACTCCTCAATAGTAGTCAATAATGTTTATTTATAAGGATTATTGTGTTTACCATTAAAAGATTTAACCATTTATTGCCCGTTCTAAGTGTAAACCCCTAGATCGGGCATAATTTGTTAGTCAACAATTAAGTCTGATTTGATATAAATCAATATTGTCAGCTAAATATCCTCGAAGTGGAAAATCGTTACCCTTTCATAGATCATAGGAATTCCAACGACAAAATGCTTTTTCGGTACCCAATGCATTCACTCCGAATAATGACGGAATAAATGATTGTTTTGGATTACGAAATTGGGGTAGCGTTACACTGCAGGAGTTTTCAATTTATAATCACTGGGGACAGAGAGTTTTTCAAACGAAAAATCCCTCCGAATGCTGGGATGGCACTTTTCAGGGACAAAAACAGGATTCGAGAGGGTTCGTTTATATTATCAAAGCCAGTTCTATTTGCGGTAATATTATTAGAAAAGGAAATCTACTGCTTATCCGTTAACATTTCCAGAAAAAGATTTAATCCTTTCATCTTCTCCTCATCCAAACTATAGTTCAGAAACCGGGTATAGTAATTGGTAAGATCAAAAAATGTCTCCTCTACCTGTTCAATTACCCGTGGTATATTTTGAATACCAAAAGCATTTGCCTGGTCGAAACGTTTCACCCAGGAAGGATCCAGGACCTTATTGCTGATCCAGGCCGCAAATACAAAGGGCAGACCTGTCATTTGCTTCCAGGCTTCTCCCAAATCATAGTGATAAGCAGAAACTGATCTCTGCCTCAGGGCCAGGTCGCCGATAATTACCGCAGCCGTATTGCCATTTATTTGTTTGTGGAAGTCGGGACCAGAATGGACAAATTCAGGTTTTTGTTTCCAATATTTCTCAAATAATATTCTTGCGAGCAACACCGAAGTGCGGCTCTGATAGTCAAGAATAACTGTCCGTATTTCCTGAATGGGCACTTCACTGAATAAACAAACAGAAGCAACCGGCCCGTCGCAGCCAATGCAATAGTGGGTGTTCAAATGATATTCCTTCATCTTCGGAATCATCGCAACCGGCACTAGACCAATATCTATTTCATCCAAAAGAAGTTTGTCTGCAATCCTGGCCGGGTATTCTGTAATCAGCGATATTTCATCAATAACAGGCGAATTTTCAATTCCATAGAGCAGCGGTCTTGTATTCAAATAGCTTACAGCACCTACCCTGATTTTTCTTTCCAACACGATTAGTTTAAATTTGGCTGCAAATGTAGGGAAGGCATCTAAATAATCCCCGCATTACAAAGAGTATATGGAACTTCATCCACTGACAGCCATTTCACCTTTGGACGGTAGATACCGCAGCCAGTTGCAGCAATTGGGTGAATATTTCTCTGAATATGCCCTGATTAAATACCGAATACAGGTTGAAGTATCATATTTTATTTTTCTTTCCGAAAAGAAATTCTTTACTCTTTCGCCAGCCACAAAAAAATACCTGGTGAACCTGGCAGATGATTTTGATCTTAAAGACGCCCTCGAAATAAAAAAAATCGAAAGAACTACCAATCACGACGTAAAGGCGGTTGAATACTTTCTGAAAACTAAACTTAATCAAACGAAAGATGCAGAAATCAGGGAGTGGGTTCATTTTGGACTGACTTCCCAGGATATTAATAATACTGCAATTCCATTACTTTGGAAACATGCAATGGAAATCGAATACCTTCCATTTGTCTTAAATCTAAAAAAGCAGCTGGTAATTTTAGCCAATCAATGGCGGAACACCCCCATGCTCGCCCGGACTCACGGTCAGGCCGCATCTCCCACTACACTGGGCAAGGAAATGATGGTGTTTGTTGAAAGAATTCAAAACCAGATCGAGCTCCTGATACAAATTCCGTTCACGGCAAAATTTGGAGGAGCTTCCGGGAACTTCAATGCACATTTAGTGGCATTTCCGAACAGGGACTGGACCAAACTTGGCAATGAGTTTGTGGAGAAAAAACTCGACCTGAAACGCCAGCAGTTTACCACGCAAATTGAACACTATGACCTGTTTGCCGCACAGTTTGACTGCATGAAACGCATCAATACCATCCTGATTGATTTTTGCAGAGACCTTTGGACCTATATTTCCATGGATTATTTCAAACAGAAGATAAAAGATGGTGAGATCGGCTCCTCTGCCATGCCGCATAAAGTAAATCCAATCGATTTCGAAAATGCAGAAGGGAATCTCGGAATGGCCAACGCAATGTTTGAATATCTCTCTGCTAAACTTCCGGTTTCACGTTTGCAACGCGACCTGACAGATTCCACCACATTGCGTAACATCGGAGTCCCTTTTTCTCACACGATTCTGGCTCTCAAATCCATTGAAAGAGGTCTTTCCAAACTGGTGTTAAATACCGACAAGCTTGTGCAGGATCTTGAAAATAATTGGGCCGTTGTGGCGGAAGCAATCCAAACGATTTTAAGGAGAGAGGATTATCCGAATCCATATGAAGCACTGAAAGAACTTACCAGGGGAAAAAATGGAATCACCCGGGAATCAATGCATGCATTTATCGATGGACTTGATGTTGCCACTGTGATTAAAAAAGAACTGAAAAAGATTAGCCCCCACAATTACACGGGAGTTAGGCTGAAATAGTGTGAGAGTGTGAGGGTGTGAGAGTGTGAGAGTTTGGGGATTCGTATTTATTTTAGGTTCTTCTTGCTCGTAATTATTATCCTGGAAAGGATCGCCATAATTTCGTTCAGTTCATTCAATGTATCTTCCTCTACTTTCAGGTCTTCTATTTTTTTGCATAAAGTGAGCCAATAAAAGGTTTCATTTGCTTCCTTCAAAGCAATTTTCATTTTATGTATAAAGTCCAGCCTGCTTTCAGCATACTGTGCTTCAAACACATTAGCTCCAATAGAAGTACCTGATTTTAATAACTGATTTGAAAAAACAAACTGTCTTTTGTTATTCAATGAATCGCAATAGTTTACAATTTTAACAGCAAAATCAACAGATTTTATTATTATAGGGCCATCTTTCCTGAACACAAGAATTTGAATTTTTATTAATTCAAATCTGGATTATTTTTAATAAAGAAAAATGGTGCTTCCACGTTAATAAGCCCCAGAAATTCACCCTATTCTGATTGATAATTCCACTCTCACACCCTCACACTCTCACACTCTCACACTATTTGTGGATTTCCGAAGTATAATGAAACTCAATCTCAGGATTATTCGTGATTTCGGTTTTTAGGAACCATTCACTCTGGGCGAGATAAACCATTTGTCCGTCCTTATCTTCGGCGATATTATTTTGCTTAAACCTTGCGAAATCCAGCAATTTTTTTTCATCCTGACTGGTTATCCAGCAGGCTTTGAAAAAAGGAAGCGTGTTAAACTGGACGGATGCCGAATATTCATGCAGGAGCCTGTATTGTATAACTTCAAATTGCAATTCACCCACACATCCGATGATCTTTTTATTGCCACCAAACTGGGTAAATAACTGCGCCACGCCCTCATCTGTTAATTGCAATAATCCTTTCTCCAGTTGTTTGGTCTTCATTGGATCCTTGTTCTGCACTTCTTTGAATATCTCAGGCGAAAATGAAGGGATTCCGGTAAAATAGAAATCTCCTCCTTCCGTAAGCGTGTCACCGATTTTGAAATTACCTGTATCAAAAAGACCGACCACATCCCCGGGAAATGCTTCATCGATAATGTCCTTGTCGCGTGCAAGGAAACTATATGGATTGCTAAACCGGACGTCCTTGTTCAGGCGTACATGGTGAAAATATTTGTTTCTTTCAAATTTGCCGCTGCATGCCCTGATAAATGCAATCCTGTCGCGATGCCTCGGATCCAGATTAGCATGGATCTTAAAAACAAAGCCGCTGAATTTTTCATCCTCCGGACAAATCATTCCGTCGGTCGTCGGACGACACTGGGGAACAGGCGCGATACGAATAAAACTGTCCAGCATTTCACGGACTCCAAAATTATTGATCGCAGATCCGAAAAATACAGGTGCAATTTTGCCGCTCAGATATTCATTCACATTGAGCGGCCCATAGACTCCGTCAACGAGTTCTACATCTTCACGAAGTATTGCAGCATCCTTTTCACCGAGTTTTTCATCCAGCAGTGAATGATTGAGATCCTCAATCTGGACCACATCCTCGTCCGAAGCCTTTGTATTTGCTGTAAAAAGTATCAGGTTTTTATCATGCAGATTATATACGCCCTTAAAATCCTTTCCATTGTTGATCGGCCAGGTAAGTGGATGCAATTTGATATGAAGCTCCTTTTCAATTTCTTCCATCAGTTCGAACCTGTTCTTCCCGTCGCGATCCATTTTGTTTACAAAAACAATAATCGGAGTATCCCGCATTCGGCAGACTTCCGTTAGTTTCCGGGTCTGCTCTTCAACACCATTCACACTGTCTATCACCAATATCACGCTATCCACAGCTGTCAGTGTTCTGTAAGTATCTTCGGCAAAGTCCTTATGACCCGGTGTATCCAGCAGATTGATCAGTTTATTCTGATACTGAAAACTCATGACGGAAGTAGCCACTGAGATACCTCGCTGACGCTCTATCTCCATAAAATCACTGGTAGCGTATTTCCTGATCTTATTGCTTTTCACAGCACCGGCTGTCTGAATGGCGCCTCCGAATAACAGGAACTTTTCAGTAAGTGTGGTTTTCCCTGCATCGGGATGTGATATGATGGCAAATGTTCTTCTCTTCTCGATTTCTGATTTATAATTCATACTAAGACACCGGATAAGTTTTCTCCGGAAGCGCGCAAAATTAAGAAGTTCCAGGGGATGCAGAAGATCTTTCTAGAGACTCGATGAATGAATGTTGTAGCCCTTGTTTAATATGTTCAATGGGAGGATCAGCTCCCATTGATTTGGCCCCCTTCCTTCATAATCCGGATCCAGGAGACGACTGTACCTGATTCCGAAACTCAGGGGAAGCTGGTTCCACCACTGAGTGTCAAAATATATTTCAATTCCCGCGGAACGGTATTGCTGCTGGACACCTGGCCCATTCGTAGCGTAGAATGGTACACCGGTATAGTCGAAATACGCGTTGGCGCGGACCCTTAAAAAGTAAATAATATTTGCAAACCCCCAATCCGGATATAACAATGGGAAATTATAATTAATGCCTAATCCATACATCTGATAGAAGTTTTCGCCTGAATAACCACGCGCAAATGGGAAGTTATTCGTAAACCTTACCTGATTAAGGGAATCACGCTGTTGTATCGCCGCACTTATTAAAAGACTATGAGTTGCGGTCAGGCCAGGGAAATAAAAATTTGCGGAAGCAAGTATCTGGTTTCCGGAAATATTCGTTATCGCCCGGTCATAGAGTACTAACAGGGTCTGTGCAAATGACGGGTAGATTTGAAGCCGCCCGGCCTGAAGCTGATGCGTAAATTGTAGCTGTGGATCAAGGCTGAAGTAGGAAGTATTTTTTATACTGTCTTTGAGCGATCCCTGAAAATATTGCTGGTGAAAGGTTAAATTACTACCTCCTTCCAAACTGGTGAGCCACCTTCCCCTGCTAAGATTTAGCGGAACAGAAAGTCCGCCATAAGCCAGCAATTCGTTCCAATATATTTTTTGATTTCCATAATAACTATTTCGATCAATTATGTATTCTGTCCCTATATTAATGAAAGGGAACAGACCTCCATAAGTAAAATCCATTCCGGCATTTTTCGATTCTTCGTTGCGGTTATATCCTATAAATATTTCCGACTGAAATGTATTCAATACGTTTTCGCCAAGCAAAGCCAGGGTATAATTCGGATCATTTATATATGGCCTCCAGCTGTAGAAATTAAAAAAATGTGTGAATGGATTATATGGTTTTACCGGAAATACCGTATCAGGAATGGGGAAAGGAATTTGAAAAGGAGGATTGTCCAATGCAAATACCCTGTGTTTTTCTGAAGTATCCTGATTTGAAAAGAATACCGGCTCAGTATTGAATATATTTTTAATATTGGAGATTTGCATGCGGTAACCAGCACTTGTAAAACTACTCCAGGTTAATTTCCCATACGAACTCTCAAGCTGGTAATTACCGGTACTGGCATCGGCCTGCAATTGGTAAAAATGACCATTCTTCCAACAAAAACCCTGATCCTGTCCATTAAAAGTCCTTGTAAAATATATTGTATTGTCATCCACTGAAATAAATCCTACAGGGTCCATCGACCAGTCTGTTATTGACAGTTCTTTTCCTGAAAGAATTTCAATCTGCATCAGACACATCTGACCCTTTTTATTACGCACAGCAGCGACCACTTGATCCGACGAATAAAATTTCGGATAGGTATAAACCAGCATATCGGGATTTGGAATTTGTCTCAATATTTTTCCGGAATGGATATCAAGAACGTCAAGCGAACTTTTCCCCGTCCGGGCCATATTTACTGCTACAACGGTCTTCCCATCAGGTGATATATCAGGAGAAAAATATTTTGTTTTTCCAACAAGCCTGCTATCTTTTTTCGTATTCAAATCGATTACCCGGATTACCGAATAGTCCTGCCATCCCCAGCGCAGATCAGGTTCATATGCCGTATATACCAGTTTATGGTTCCTGTAGGAAAAAGTCTGATCGAGGGCAACCGCCTGGAATTTTAACCTGGTTAGTTTATTTGCATCTGTTTCCTGAATAACAAATTCAGGAGGCAGGCGATAACTACTGTTCAGGAAAACCAGGTGGTTGCTGTCAGTAAACTGCGGGAATAATTCATCTGCTACAAAATGAGGCATTTTTTTTCCATATCGGGCCGGTGCGCTGGTATATGCGCTGTCCGGCAACTGATTTCGAAAAAAGTTGAATGCTTTTGTATGAAAGGATTCAAAGGAAATACCTGCATTTCTTTTAATGGCTTTTTGAAGTGGATAGAAAAATCCTTTAAATGCAGCTGCCTCCCCGGCAGTTTTATCCCAGAAATAAGGTCCGTACTGATCTCTGCCATATGCTACCAGCATATATCCCAAAGGATACCAGTCAGGCGTATAATCCCGATATGATCCATTGCGCAGTTTCATCCAGGAATAATTCTTTTCTGAAACCCAGAGACTTTCAAATCCCGCAAGGAAAAGAGGCAGACGACCCCTGCCCTGCTGGCTGACAAGGGTTTCCTGGAAAACAGCATCACCTTCAAAAAACCAGTTTGGGACTGAAAGACTATTGGCAAATGCGAGTCCGTCCTGGCCAAACAGGATATAAAAAGCCTTAGACAAACCAACACAAAAATTATTATACTGTTGCACATGTCTGTATTCATGAATGGCCAGTGTCTGGTGCCATTGCAGACTTCCGAGATCAAAACTATTTTGTGAAGGCGTGAGTTCGAATTCACTTCTAAACGGAGCAAGTTGCACATATCCGTTTGATATCGTCGTCAGATTATGAAAAACAATATCAATGGGTTTTTGCTGGTTTCCAATGGTTGATAACGTTGTTTTACTAAGAGCGGATACAAGAAATGCAACTTCCCGTGCTTCACTGTCCAGACCTGGCGGAAAGATGATATTTGCAGGGAGCGAATGAATCACTTTCCACTTGACAGAAGGCGGAGTTCCTCCGAACACCTGTGCCCTGGCATGGCTGATACTGCAGAATATGAATACAGAAAGCAGGTAATAGAATCTGTTCATCAATGATTTGATCTGAAACTAATATTGAAATTAGGTCAACGTCTGCATAGAAAAAACTATCATAATTCCTATATCTTCGATTTAACAAATGAAAGTAAAGTCTCATTTATTTTCCCTTTCGAATAACCTGGATTCTATCCTGTTTGCTCTTTTGGGGTTTTTTCTGGTTCAGGTATTTGCAAAACACAGTGGTATCGGAATTTCACCGGATACTGTAACCTATCTCAGTGCAGCCCGGCACTTAACACAGGGAAAAGGTTTCATCTCCTTTGATAATCTCCCCGTTGTTGATTTTCCATTTGGTTACCCGTTTTTTTTAACAGTCATTTCATTCGTTACAAGGTTGGATCCAACAAAGTTTGGTCCTTTGCTTAATGGTTCTCTCTTTGGATTATTGTTATATATCAGTGGAGGAATTATGAATGGGTTTAATAGTCCCTCGGGATGGTACAAACGCATTTTACTTGTTTGCATTTTGCTGAGCCCTGCACTGCAGGAAGTCTATTCATATTTATGGTCTGAAACTATTTTTCTTCTGTTGATTCTACTTTTTATCCTAAGCATTTCAAATTACCTGCGGCAACTGACTACCGGCTGGCTCCTGTTATGTATCCTGATCTGTTCTTTAGCCTGCCTGACAAGGTATGCCGGGGTCTTTCTGATTTTGACCGGCCTCTGCCTTATCTTTTTCAACAGCGCTTTCCCCTGGCGCAAACGAATCATTCACTGTTTGCTTTTTGGCAGCATTTCTTTTTCTTTATTACTGATCAATGTTGTCCGTAATCTCTTATCTACCGGTCTGGCCATGGGTCCCCGGCCGAAAAGTGATTCGGGAATTCTGAAAATTCTCGAATATTTTGGTGGTGTAATTTGTGATTGGCTCCTCCTCGACAGAAAACCATTACTGGCAGTTACGCTGGCTGTTACAATATTTATATTTTTTGCGCTCGCCATTTCATTTACAAGAAACTGGAGAAAATCGGGTTTTGGATTTGAATATATCATGGCTGTTACGGGATTGACTTATTGCATTTTTATGGTTTTTACGTCTAGCCTTACACGTTATGAACAATTTACCAACCGGCTTTTATCGCCCATATTTATTCCTTTATTGTGGAGCCTCAGCTGGTGGGTGCCACATTTTATTCGCCATAAGCCTGTCCGCTTAAAATGGATATCACTACTACCTATATTGCTGGTTACGGTCTGGTTCCTGAATCGCGAATGGCGTGCAGACTATGAATATTACGACGGGGTAAAAGACGCTGGCATGCCAGGTTATCGCGAAGATCCATTTGTTCAGTCAGAGATTGTACAGTATCTGGAAAAAAACAAGAACATATTTGATCCCCGTTTCCCCATTTATTCGAATGCCGGAGATGCTGTGTATTTTATTACTGGGCTTCCGGCGTTACAACTTCCATTTATCGATTTCCCCACTAAGGTTGAAGGATACTACAATGGTTATTACAATCATCGCCCTGAATACCTGGTATGGTTCAGGGACCTGGATAATCCGTCCATGCCCGATCTCAAATCCATACTTCAGCATAAAGACATGATGCCTGTAAAGGAACTTTCAGATGGGGCGGTTTATCTCACTAAGTAGTTACGCAATGGTTATGAGTTATGGGATATGAGTTATTCTTTTACCCATAACTCATAACTCATATCCCATATCTCATAACCCATAACTCATAAAGGTCTTATCCAAATATTCCTGTAACTGATGGGTTCACTGGCATCTCCATGTGCTTGTAGTTTGATTGGAGAGGCACCATGTTTTTTATAATATGGTTTGCCGATATATTGGGTAACACCTATGAGCGTATAATTATTTTGAACGAGAACACCATTGAGAAAAACAGTTACTCGCGCAGGCGTATCCAGACTTCCGTCATCTTTGAATCGGGGAGCAGTCCAAACAACTTCGTAATTCTGCCATTCGCCTGGTTTGCGCGACGGATTTGCCAATGGGACACTTTGTTTGTATATACTTCCAACCTGTCCGTTTACATAAGTGGTATTATTATAATTGTCCAGCACCTGCAGTTCGTATCCCACATCTCCTCCATTGTCGGCAATGTCTGCCAGAAAAATTCCGCTGTTTCCTCTTGCCTGTCCGGAACCTGTAATATTTTCAGGGATGCGGAATTCAACATGGAGTTGAAAATCTAAAAATCTTTGACGTGTAAGGATGCCGCCGGCTTTCTTTTCCACAGTCATAATGTCATCATGAACTTTCCAGCCAGCTGCTTTAGTGGAATCTGCACCTTCTGCCCGCCACATATCCAGGTTTTTTCCATTGAATAGCACGATGGCATCGGAGGGCGGATCAGCGTCCATTTTGCCGGGCGTCACAATTTTTGGAACAGGACTATAAAATTCAGTGTCCTCTGGTTTTTGAGCTTTAACAAAATTTAAAATAAGGAAACATGAAATGAACAGAATGAAAAATTTTCTACCTGATGTCGTGGCAAGTGCTTGCATATTCAGTCTTTTATTTGAAAATGAAGGTAGCAAAAAACTATCATTGCTCGATAGTCACTTCGTGCGCATATTGTTTGCGAAGAGAATCTTTGATCTGGATCGTGTCTTTGGCGAGTGCGGGAAATTGAAAATAGACTTTGAAAAAAGTTGAATCCTTTTGATATAGATGTGCTTTCAGATCGAACCCTACAAGTTGTTTGTAGCGCTTCAGAGCATGAGGTTTATTATAGGTAGCAAGAATTACAAACTTATAAACGGAAGGCTGGCCGCTGATTGCTATCGGATGCAAAGAATCCTTCAATGCATTTTTTGCGGAATCAATATGTGCAGTTCTGGCTGCCGAAGAATCGCCGGCAGGCTGTTGCGTTTGCAAAGTGGAACTTGTATCCACATTATGACCTGATGTTCCTGCATTATTTTTTTTGTACACAATCCACCCGCCCCATCCGACGATTGTCAGTGCTGCAATGAATGCGGCAATTTTCAACATATTCCTGTTTTGTGCCGGAGTCGGAATACTCAATTGCTTTTTCTCGGACGGATGATTTTTTTTCCTGCCATGATCCGGGGCACCAGAAGTTTCTTTTATCAGGGTATATTCTCCCGGTGTAAAATCAAATTTGCCCGCTTTGTTTTTGGTAATGGTGCCTATCCCCTCCAGGTGAAATGGTTTTCCTATATTCAACATTTCAGTTCCAAGATTCAGGTAGGAATCCAGATCCGAAATGGCCAGGGGTCTTATCTTCCCTGTATTTTCACAAATAAAACTAATCAGCTCTTTGTCAGCTGCTGCTATATTTGCATTTTGAAACTGAACGGCATTTGGCAGGGAAAGCAATGCCCGGTCATTCTCTTCAGGAAGTACTACAGATTTATCCAAAGTAAAAATACCCAGGCCGGGAAGGGCCATTTTTCGGTTCTTGTAAAGATATTCTACCAATAAGAGAGGGATCTTCAAAGCCAATGGATTTGCTTTTAAAAGTAATTAACGAACGCGAATACCGTCAAATAATTATCTGAAAATTAAAATAAAATATTGAAAACTAACCATATACCTGATGAAACCTCAATATTTGTTCCATATTTCCTCCAGGTACCAACTTTAATACCTTCCCGATATGCTGACTGAGGAAGAAGAAGCTTTTATCATTTACTGGAAGAATAACCGGGAAAAACAAAGGAGAACCTTTCATCAGTTTCTTCTGGGAATCCCACTGGCGCTTTTGTTTGTCATTCCAATTGCACTCAATTTCTTCGCCGGATGGTATAAAAGGGCAAGGATGATTATCAATACTTCGGATTTCAATCCAGGAGTCCTGCTCATTGCCCTCCTTCTGATTGTTGTTTTTATTGCTATTTTCTCAAGGAAATTCAGGTGGGATCAATACGAGCAGCGGTATATAGAACTTCTGGCTAAGAAAAAAAAGCTGGAGAATGACGAAAAAAAATAATTGGTGCAGCATTTAATACTTCAACGATGTCTTTATGTTCAAGGCTGATATTTTTATTCCAAGTGCCGTAACCATACACTACCTGCTAAACCGACCCTGGACACACGTTCAGGGTTTTTTTATTGTAATTTTACCCAAACAATTTTCTTGCCTTACGAACCCATTTCGGTTTTCGACATTTTCAAAATAGGCGTAGGTCCTTCCAGTTCACACACGTTGGGACCATGGAGAGCGGGGCAGGCCTTTATCCGGTCATTGGAAGACAAGGACTTATTATCTGATTTATCTCATCTGCAGGTTCTCCTTTACGGATCCCTGGCTAAGACAGGAAAGGGACATGGAACCGATATTGCAATCCAGCTTGGGCTGGCCGGGTATGATCCGGTAGAAATAGACACTTCATCAATTCCCTCGGTGATAGAAAATATACGGGTAAGTGAATCACTGGGGCCCGGGCTTTCTATCCGGTTTAATCCTTCTGAAGACATTTCATTTCTGACGGATGAATCCCTGCCCTATCATCCCAATGCCCTCAGTTTTCTGGCTGATTTTCAGGACCATGATTCGATTTCTGAAACTTATTACTCTATCGGGGGAGGTTTTATTGAAAAGGAAGGTGGCTCCTCTGTGGGCAGGAAAATGGTGCAGCTTCCTTTCCCCATAGATACAGCTGGAAACCTGCTTCACTGGTGCATGAAGACCGGAATGTCCATTCATGAAGTTGTACTTGAGAACGAACTTTCGTGGCGTGAGGATTCCCTGGTAAAAAAGCAGCTGATAACGATCTGGAAAGTGATGAAGGATTGTATTTACAAGGGCTGCCACACTGAAGGTATTTTGCCAGGTGGTTTGCAGGTGAACAGGCGGGCAGCCGCCCTAAATAAGAAATTACTCAAAGGAAGGGTCTACACTGATTATAAAAGTTGGATTCTCGCAATAAAAGAGGGAGGAAAGGATTTTCAGTATATACTGGACTGGGTGAGTTGTTTTGCCCTTGCCGTAAATGAAGAAAATGCGTCTTTCGGAAAGGTAGTAACCGCTCCTACCAATGGTGCAGCGGGCGTCATTCCGGCAGTTCTCCAATATTTTATCTGTTTTACGGATCAATTCTCAGAGGAAAAGATCCTTTCATTTCTCTTGACGGCTTCAGAAATAGGAAGCATATTTAAAAAAGGATCCACATTATCAGCAGCGATGGGCGGCTGCCAGGCGGAAATTGGTGTCTCTTCAGCAATGGCAGCAGCAGCATTAACGGAAAGTATGGGTGGGACCCAGCGCCAGGCCCTCATGGCGGCCGAAATTGCCATGGAACATCACCTTGGAATGACCTGCGATCCTATCGGTGGCCTGGTCCAGGTACCCTGCATTGAACGAAATACAATGGGAGCCATAAAAGCTATAACTGCATCTCAACTCGCATTACAGAGTATGCCTGATTTTGCGAAAGTCTCGCTTGACGCAGTTATAAGAACCATGTGGGATACGGCACTTGACATGAACAGTAAATACAAGGAAACATCCGACGGAGGTCTCGCCGTCCACATTCCGCTGAGCCTGCCCGAATGTTAGGCATAGGGCTTAAGGCGTAAAGCATAAAGCCTCAAGGCCACTACGGTCAACCGCCAACCGTCATCCGTCAACCATTGACCATTGACGTTTCGCCAGATAATATTCTAACCGATTCTTCATCAAGTTCAATTTCGGTAGACTTCAATAAATCCTGTAACTGATCTTCTTTTGTGGAACTGGCTATTGGAGCTACAACTGCGGGACGGCTCATCAGCCAGGCCAAAGCGATAGTCGCAGGAGTAGTCTTGTACTTAGCGGAAACTTCATCTAATGCAGATAATATTTTTTTTCCTTTTGAATCCAGGTATTTTTTTATTCCCTGACCACGAACGCTTTTATGCAGATCCTGTTCAGAACGGTATTTGCCTGTTAAAAATCCGGTCGCCAGTGCGTAGTACGATATGATGCCTATCTTTTCTTTTATGCAAAGAGGCTGAAGGTCCTTTTCGATACTCCGGTCATATAGATTGTAAGGCGGCTGAAGAGTTTCATAACGGGCATAATTATTCGCTTTGCTCACCTTGAGAGCAAGTGCCAGCCTGTCGGCAGAAAAATTAGAAGCGCCAATGGCCCTGATCTTTCCCTCCCTGATAAGGTCAGTAAATGTACCCAGTGTTTCTTCCATAGGCGTATGCGCGTCATCATCATGCGATTGATATAAATCTATATAGTCTGTTTGTAGTCTTTTCAAAGAATCTTCAATCGCCTGCCTGATATATTTTGCCGAGAGTCCCAATCTCCCCGGTCCCATGGGCTTGCCTACTTTGGTTGCAATTATGACTTCCTTTCTGTTTTTTCTTTTTCTTAACCATTCTCCGATGATAGTCTCAGACTCTCCCCCCTGATTTCCTTGTACCCAGGTTGAATATACATCTGCCGTATCAATTAAATTGAAGCCCGAACGCGTAAATACATCCAGCAATCTGAAGGATCCCGATTCGTTTACCGTCCAGCCAAAAACATTTCCTCCAAATGCGAAAGGGGAAACCAGTATTCCCGACAGACCTAAATTCCTTTTTTCCATATACTGTTTTTTATATTTACAATTCCATGATCGAAAAGTTAAAAGATCGGTATAAATATTTTAAACATAATTAAAGATGGAAACTACTATTCCCGGCGTGGAAGTCCAAATTGTATCTGAAGAAGACCTATGGCAGGTGCGTGACCTGGCATTTCAGATATTTCCAGTGACATATCAGGGCATTGTTGATCCTGGGCAGATTGATTATATGATGGATCTGATTTATAGCCCCGAGGCCCTGGTGGCCCAATTGGATTCAGGTCAGGTTTTTTTGATTATTTCTTCGGAAGGAAATCCTATTGGGTTTGCTTCCTATACCCGGCTTAATACGGAAGGTGATTTCAAACTGAACAAAATTTACCTGGACAATCGTTTACAGGGTAAGGGCCTTGGAAAATGGTTGTTAAATGAAATAATAACCAGGGTGAAAGCGGAAGGCGCAAGGGCACTTCTGCTAAATGTTAACCGGCATAACAATGCAAGGGAATTTTATATGAAAATGGGATTTTCCATTTTGAAAGAAGAACTGATTGATATCGGAAGCGGTTATTATATGGATGACTATATAATGGAATTAAACTTTTAACACTTAAGGCTTAAAGCCTAAAGCTTAAAGCTTAAGGCCTTTGAATGTGGGATTCTTTAAAGATGTTCAACGAAATTTACTAAAATAAAAAATTGACTGATGAATTTTTCATTTATGATATTTCGGATTAATCATAAATTGGATTTAATCAGCAAAATCAATTGAATAGCCAGAAAACCTGTGTTAATATAAACAAGCCCCCAGAAAATCTTATCCAAAGGTATTTTTAATATCAGAAGAATAAAAAAACATACGATGATTGTAGAATTTAACAGTATGGAAAGAAAAATTCCCATCACGAGGATCATCGAAGTCATGTCCACCCTGATCTGTACTTTATAATGCAATAGTCCAAGTGCAATCAGAAAACAAATATTACAAATGAAAGCCGCGCGGTTGAGCAACCTTAGTAAAGCCATGTGTCAAAAATCCAAATTTCTGCATAAAATAGCATTATTTTGCCTGATTAACCAGATTCACTTGTATGAATTCACCGCTTTTAAAGAAAGCCCTTCCGCATCTCATAGCTATTGTTGTTTTTCTGATTGTTTCCATTGCTTATAATAAGACTGCTCTCGAACAAAAAGTACTGAGACAGGCAGACGTACAAGGTTATACCGGGATGGCGAAACAGTCGAACGACTATAGAGAAAAATATGGTCATTGGCCTTTGTGGACAGAATCTATGTTCGGAGGAATGCCTGCCTACAATATTGCCATAGAAGGCACTTCTGCTGTCAACGTTCTGATCAATAAATTGAACTGGATATTTTATTTAGGGAAAGTGCCATTAAAACCAATCTCATTTTTTTTCAGTGCCTGCATCTGTTTTTACATCCTAACGCAGGTATTGGAATTGAGTCTCCTGATTTCCTTGTTAGGATCTATTGCTTATGCTTATGCGACTTTCAACATGATCCTGGTTGCAGTTGGTCATGACACGGAGCTAATAGCGATTGGTTATATGCCTGCTGTGATTGCCGGGGTCCTGTTAATTCTTCGGGGAAAATATTTATTTGGTACCGCTTTAATGACGGCTTTCTTTACACTTGAAGTCAGCATTCAGCATTTGCAAATAGTTTATTACACGGGATTAATAATCGGCGTAATCGCCCTTGTCTACTTAATTACCAACTGGAAGGAAAAAAAGTTAAGACATTTCTTAATTTCTTACTTCCTTATAGGAATTTCTCTGGTGATTGGTTTGTTGAACTATGCATTTACTCTTCTTCCAACAAAAGAACTTGTGACGGAAACCATGCGTGGAGGTAAGTCTCAACTCTCAACAGTAAATACTCAAAATAAGACTAAAGGGGGTTTGAATAAGGATTATGCTTTTCAATGGAGTTATGGAATTTCAGAAACACTTACTCTGTTTGTACCCGGTATGCAGGGTGGCGGATCTGCGGGTAAGGAAATAACAGGAGATTCAAAGTTTGCTGATAAATTAACCGAAGTAGGCTGGCCCGAGGAAAATGCATTGGAAATGGCGAGCAGCAAAGCATATTGGGGCGACCAGCCGTATACAGGCGGACCCGTTTACCTGGGTGCGGTGATTTGCTTTTTATTTATCCTGGGAATGGTTTATGTAAAAAGCTGGCATAAATGGTGGATTTTATCTATCTGCCTGGTCGGAATCGTAATGGCATGGGGTAGACATTTCGCTGTCGTGAATTATTTTTTGTTTGATTATCTTCCTTTATACAGTAAGTTCCGCGCACCTTCTATGGCCCTCGTAATGCCTCAACTTGGTTTTGCTTTGCTGGCGGTGCTTGGATTGCAGCAATTCATTGATTCTACAGAAAAGAAAGAAAACCAATTTAAAAAGTTTAAAGAAGTATTATATATATCGGGTGGCCTTGTTTTGCTAAGCATTTTAATTTACATGATGAGCGATTTCAAGTCTGACAATGATAACAGGATGAAAGATAGTTTTGTATCCAATATCATTCAGCAACAATCCCAGGGCAAACAACCCAGTCCTGAAATGCAGCAGCAGGCAAATCAGATGGTTAGCGGTTGGATTTCCGCCCTCCATGAGGATAGAAAAGGAATTTTCCAGGCAGATCTCATTCGCAGTACCGTGCTTATTTTACTGGCATCCGGCCTTTGCTGGTTTTATTTCAAAGGAAAGATTAAATCAACCATTTTATTATCAGGATTATTAGTTCTCAGTTCTTTTGATCTGATGGCTGAAGGCAGAAAATATCTTAATGAAGACAGTTATACTGAGCCTGAAAATATTGACGCTACATTTGCATTAACGGATGCGGATAATCAGATTAATGCAGATCCTGAAAAGAATTTTAGAGTACTGGACATTGCGAGTGGAGATCCGTTTCAGGATTCACGTGCATCTTATTTTCACAATTCAGTGGGTGGCTATCATCCGGCAAAACTTGCCTTATACAATGACCTTATAGAGCGACAGCTCGTAAAGGGGAATCAGATGGTCTATAATATGCTGAATACAAAATATGTAATCCGCAAAGGACCCGGAGGTAAAGTGGAAGCCATGGTAAATAACGGTGCCTTTGGTTCCTGCTGGTTGGTCTCAGACATTCATTTTGTTGATAACGCAGATCAGGAAATGGCAGCACTGGATAGTATCAACGTGCGTGACACAGCTATAGTGGAAAATAATTTCAGAAGTAAGATCCCATTCATGCCTGTGAAAGACAGCACTGCAAGCGTTCAACTCATAGAAAATCTAAACGATAAAATTTCCTATAAGTTCAAATCTAAAACAAATCAGTTCGTAGTTTTTAGTGAAGTTTATTATGACAAAGGCTGGAATGCATTCATCGATGGAAACCCGGCTCCCTATTGCAAAGTGGACTATGTGTTACGGGGAATGTCAGTTCCCGCAGGTGATCATACCATTGAATTCAGGTTTGAACCAAATTCATATATATTGGGAAACAGGATCACGGGATGGGCAGCTATTCTCACTTTCCTTCTTTTAATAACCGCGATCGCTAAATGGGTGAGTGAGATTATAAAAGAGAACAAAGTGCAAAGCCTAAAGCCTAAACCTTAAAGTACCGCCAACCGCCAACCGTCATCCCAAATAATAGCTTTTGTCTTAAAAATGAATATCATCTCCCTGGTCTCCTATCCTTTTTTACCTGCAAGATCCGGTGGACAAAAAGGCATTGCACTTTTTTACAAATATTTTTCCAGGTATCATTCGGTTACCTGTATTACTACCCAAAAAAATCAACCGGCTTTTGCCGAAGGATATGAAGTAATAAACATTCTTTCGAATTCTTCATTCAGATATATCAATCCTTTTATTTTTTTCAGGATCAGGAAACTTATTCGCAAAAAAAAAGCGTCTCATTTAATTTTGGAGCATCCCTACTATGGATGGCTCGGAGTACTGTTAAAGAAGTATTGTGGTGTTCGCCTGGTGGTTCATTCGCATAACCTCGAGGGGAATCGCTGGAAAAGCCTGGGCAAATGGTGGTGGCGCATATTGTGGAACTATGAAAAATTTACACATCGCCAGGCAGATTTTAATTTTTTTATCCAGGATGCTGACAGAAATTATGCAATAAAATCTTTTGGCCTGAATGAAGACAGATGTATTACGGTGAGTTTCGGAACGGAAATTCCTGAACCGCCAACCTCAGAAAGCCGGGCCGAAGCAGGAACAATACTTCATCAGCAATTGCAAATTCCAATGTCAGTCACTTTATTGCTGTTCAATGGCGCTTTCAGATATTCGCCAAACATTGAAGCGCTGGAAAATCTACTGTTTAAAATTAACCCGATTTTGCAAAGCAGGGGGCTCTCCTATTTATTATTAATCTGTGGACTTGACATTCCGGATAGCATTTCAAAAAACAAATTTCCATCAGTCAGGATATTGGGCTTTGTTGAAAACCTGGATCTTTACCTCAAGGGCTGCAACACATTTTTGAATCCGCTAATTTCCGGTGGGGGAATTAAAACAAAACTGATAGAAGCGCTTGCTTTCAATCTGAATGTTGTTTCAACAGAAAATGGAGCAATCGGTGTCGATCCGGGAATATGTAATGGTAAACTGATCCTCTGCCCTGACAGTGATTGGAATTTGTTTGCAGAATCCATCATTCAGTCTGTTGAAATAAAGACCACAATGCCTGAAGAATTCTACAATCAATTTTACTGGGCAAATATTACAAAGCGTGCCGCCGATTTCATAATGGTTGACGGATGACCGTTGACCGTTGGCGGTAATGAAAAATGGTTAATGACTTGTTTGTTTCAACACTATCATTAACCATTTTAAAAATCTTAAATACTCGGAGCCTTTAGCCTTACGCGTTAAGCCTTACGCATTGAGCATGAATCACCATTTATCAACCTCTTCCAGGTGATCCGGAGCTGATGAAGTTGCTTCGGGCGATGTTGATTCAGCTTCTACTTTCACAGCTTCTACTTCGTGAACTTCAGTTGCCTGTGCAACGGGAGCAGAAACGGGTTCATGATTTACATGATGATCATGATGACCATCCCCGTTTTCAGAAACCTGGTCATGATTAAAGGCATCGAAATCAAAATCAGGCATCAAATCAGTTTTTACATAATCTACAGCTTCGGTGAGGGCTTTAATAAACTTATTGAAGTCTTCCTTGTAAAGGAAGATTTTATGGCGGTCATAACCATCTTCATTAAATTTCTTACGGCTTTCGGTAATCGTTAAATAATAATCATTGCTTCGTGTAGCCCGAACATCAAAAAAATAAGTCCTACGCTTACCGGCCCTGATTCGTTTGCTGTAAACACTCTCCATTCTTTTGTCATTGTTCTCGTACGCCACGGTTGTTGTTTTAGGTAAAAAATTAAAGCAAGCGCATAAAAATATAATATTGTTATAGAACTGGCAAAAAATTCCCCAATTTGTCAACACATGCGTGTTTTTACGCAGATCGCGTCAGGCGTGGGTTTCCGCTCCTCCCGTCTTTTGCTGCTGCTCATAAAGCCGGGTATAATGGCCATTCCTTGACAGCAATTCTGCATGGGTACCTGTTTCAACCATTTTCCCTTGATCCAGGACAATGATTCGGTCAAATTCAAAGAGACTGAAAATTCTGTGCGTAATAATAAAGGCGGTTTTATTTTGAAGATATTCGTACAACCTGGTAATAATCTCCTTTTCTGTCCGGGCATCCACAGCACTCAGACAATCATCAAAAATTACGATTTCATGATTACCGGAAAGTGCCCGTGCAATGGAAATTCTTTGCTTTTGACCGCCGCTTAGGGTAACTCCCCTTTCACCTATCAGAGTGTTGTATCCCAATGGGAAATGGGAGATTTCCTTGTCAATACTGGCAAACTCAGCCGCCTTTCTTGCCGTCGTTTCTGATTTGCGATCCACTCCAAAAAGTATATTTGCGGTAACGGTATCACTAAAAAGAAAAACATCCTGCGGAACATACCCGATTTGATTTCTGAACTCGGCCAGGTTAAGATTCCGGAGGTCCATACCATCCATACGAATAGTTCCCCTGGTCGGATCATAAAAACGAAGAAGCAACTGTGCCAGGGTGGTTTTACCACTGCCGGTTCTGCCGATGATGGCAATTTTTTCACCTTTCCTGACTTCAAGATTAAAGTCTTTTAGCGCATGAATCCCGGTTTGGGAATAAATAAAATCCACGTGTTCAAATGAAATGTTTCCGGTTAACCTATGATTGGCCGGCTGTAGTTGATTCTGTATAACAGGCCGGGTCTCAAGAAATTCATTTAATCTTTTCTGAGAAGCAGAAGCACGTTGAATCATACTGGCAACCCAGCCGATCGCACTTACAGGAAATGTAAGCATGGTTATATAAATCACGAATTCAGTGATCGTTCCCAAATCTGCGTGGTGTGTTCCGTGAATTACATAAAGACCACCGATCATAATGGTTAACAGGGTGCTTAATCCAATTATCAAACCCATCGAAGGGAAATAAATGGCCTCTACCCTGGCCAGGCCAATGGCATTTTTTCTATATTCCTCGCTGTTCGCGCTGAAAAATCGAAGCATGGCTGATTCCTGAACAAAGGACTTGATAACACGTATGCCACTGTAGGATTCCTGGGCGTTAGTTGTAAGATTACTCAGCAAGGCCTGTATCCTCTCACTCTTTCTGTGGATCAGGTTGTTTACCATATAAATGGTTACAGCTAATATGGGCAAAGGTGCAAGTACATACAAAGTAAGGAGGGCATCTTTGCGAATCATAAAGTATAGACTGAATCCTATTGTCGCCAGCAGGTTTGCCAGATACATGATGGCCGGCCCGGTATACATTCGAACGCGGCTCACATCTTCCGCCATTCGACTCATTAGATCTCCTGTACTGTGACTTTTGTAGAAAGATGTATCGAGTTGCTGATAGTGTTGGAAAATTTCATTTTTCTGGTCGAACTCAATATGACGGCTCATCACAATGATAGTCTGCCGCATTAAAAACATAAAAAGTCCTCCGATGATCGCCAGCAGCAATAATGTAACGCCTGAGATTGCTACTTTTTGTCCGAATGTTTTCTGAGTGGTATTTAATTTGCGGATGAATTTTTTTACAAGGATGTCGTAGTTAACTGTATCTGATTTCTGGTTTCCCGCATTGTGCATCTTAACATCATCAGAAACGCCTGCCGGAGATTTTACATTTGACTGTTTCAGTAACTCCTTTTCCACAGTGTTCACTACATAGCCAGTCACCTGTGGTGCAAGAATTCGAAAATAATTGGAAAGAATAACAAACAGGAGACCCAGAAAAAGCCTCCACTTATATTTCCAGAAGTATTTATTAACAACGCGCAGATATTTCAAACTCCATGTTTTACTTCGAGCAATTTAACTGGTTATGGGTTATGGACTATGAGTTATGGGTTAAATTTTATAAATGGAAGTTTAATTTTTTATATTTCATCGATGTACTTTACTCATAATCCATAACACATATCTCATATCTCATAACCCATATCTCATAACCCATTATCCCATATCCCATAACCCATATCTCATATCTCATATCCCATAACTCATAAGTTCTGTTTCTTCATCTCACTCACCGCATATCCCGCTGCTCTTGCAGTCAGGGCCATATACAATATCGAAGGGCTCTGGTTAGCGGTGCTCGTCATACATGCACCGTCAGTGACAAAAACATTTTTGCATTCATGCATTTGATTCCAGCCATTTAACAGGGAAGTTTTTGGATCTTTTCCCATCCGGCATCCTCCCATTTCATGTATATCTCTGCCCGGAGCCCAATGGTTATCGTATTGCTCAACATCTTTTACTCCTGCATTGGAAAGGGTTTCAGAAGCCTGTTCCAGAAAATCTTTCAGAAGTAATTCATCATTATGGTCATAAGATACATCTGTCACCAGGAGAGGAATACCCCACTGATCCGTTTTATCCTTACTCAGGTACACCCGGTTATTTTCTTTTGGTATCGTTTCCCCCTGCATATACATATAGCATCCCCAGGATCCGGCTTCTGACAGCGCCTTCTTATAATCTTCTCCGATTTCCGGCCCGTCGGTGCTCGCTCCCCTTCTTCTGAAACAACCCATAAACGCCATATAGCCGCCTACAAAGTCCATATCCTGCTTTTTCAGATTTCTGAAATTTGCCATCATGGATTCAGCCGGCTTTCTTCCATAATAATACGAATCCAGAAATCCGTCGATGTTTCCTCCTGTAGATCCTCGATAGTTCTGATGACAAATATATTTTCCCAGGAGTCCGTTATCATTGCCAAAACCATTTGGAAATCGATTCGATTTCGAATTCAACAAAATGAGATTTGTATTGAGGGCAGATGCATTCATAAAAATGATCCGGGAAAAATAGTCTGTTGCCTGGTGCGTATTCGTATCGATAATACGAACGCCTACAGCTTTGTTTTTCTTTTCATCATAGATAATGGAATGAACCACGCTGAAAAGGTCGAACCGTTAGATTTCCCGTGCTGGCTGCCCACGGTAAAGTAGACGAATTGGAACTAAAGTATCCGCCAAACGGGCATCCGCGCATACAAAGATCCCGGGCCTGACATTGCGCACGTCCCTGCTTTGTATGGATTTCCCTTGCTTCTGTAAGCTGGGCCCAGCGTCCCTGTATCATGAAGCGATCCTTGTATTTTGCACTGATTTTTTTCTGAAGATCTTTTTCAACACAATTGAATTCGAAAGGCGGTAAATAATCTCCATCCGGCATAGCCTCCAGTCCGTCTTTATTTCCGCAGATACCGGCAAACCTTTCCACATAAGAATACCACGGTGCAACATCATCGTATCCTATGGGCCATTCAATACCATACCCATACCGCGCGGGTGCGGTAAATTCATATTTACTCCAGCGCGGACAGGCCCTTCCCCATATCAGCGACTTGCCTCCCACCTGATATCCGCGAATCCACTCAAAGGGCTTTTCCTGAACATAGGGATGATCATTGTCTTTTATGAAAAAGTGCTGCGTGGATTCATCGAATCCCGCCGCCTCCGTAATGAGCGGATTTTCTTTTATGAATTTTTCCGTCATCTTTAATCGGTGCGGAAATTCCCAGGGTGCCAGCGTTGCCGTGGGATAGTCCTTTATATGTTTAACATCACGGCCTCTTTCCAAAACCAATGTTTTCAATCCCGCTTCACAAAGTTCTTTTGCAGCCCAGCCTCCGCTTATACCGGAGCCAACTACAATGGCATCGTATGTATTCACAGGTTTCCTTTTTTTAATTCTGAAACGGCATGATCAACTGCACGTGCAGTAAATGCCATAAATGTAAGTGATGGGTTTTGAGTACTTGTTGATACCATGGCTGCCCCGTCAGTAACAAATACATTCGGACAAAGATGAAACTGATTGTATTTGTTCAATAGGGAAGTCCTGGGATCCTTTCCCATCCTGCACCCTCCCATTTCATGAATATCCAGTCCGGGCGCCTGTTTGGTGTCCCTTTGCTGAATATCCCTGCAGCCTCCTATTTCCAGCATTTCGGAAGTTTGCTGCATATAGTCCTTCATTGATTTGACATCATTTTCATCATAGTCAACCGAAACGATCAGTTCAGGTATGCCCCAGGCGTCTTTCTGATCCTTACTGAGTCTGACATGATTCGTTTCTTTAGGAATGGTTTCTCCCTGCATTTGCGAAGACACATACCAGGGACCCGCTTCCGTTAATTTTTCTTTAAACCCTGCACCCAGATCATCTCCTTTCTCTGTAAAATTTCCTGTTCCTCTTCCGGCACCAAAGAAAACCATATAGCCTCGTTGAAAATCCATTTCCTGTTTGTGGACATTTCTGAAATTTGGCATCATGGGCTGCGTTGGACGGCGGCCATAATAGTATTTATCCATAGGACCATCATAAGAAGCGCTTACTGTTCCCCGGTAGTTATGGAAGCAAATATATTTTCCGAGCAATCCGTTATCATTACCTAACCCGTTGGGGAACCTGTCTGAAATGGAATTCAGAAGAATCAGATTGGAATTTAAACAGGCCGCATTTACAAAAATCACTTTTGCATAGTAAACGGTTTCTTCTTTTGTATGTGCATCAATTACCCTGACACCCGTGGCTCTTTTTTTATTTTCATCATAGATAATGGAATGCACTACGCTGTCGGGTCTGATCGTCAGATTGCCGGTTTTAAGGGCCCACGGAAGCGTCGTGGAATTGGAACTGAAATAACCTCCGAACGGACACC
Organism: uncultured Bacteroidota bacterium; assembly: GCA_963730425.1. Classification (GTDB taxonomy): domain Bacteria; phylum Bacteroidota; class Bacteroidia; order Chitinophagales; family Chitinophagaceae; genus Puia. Next base: position 79,137 of record CAVSRV010000003.1, read on the forward strand.
CTCTCTCACACTCGCTGCGCGCCTGGCAGGGATTTCTCCCCTGCTGAATGTGAATGTCTCTTGGTTTGGTAAGGTGTGCACAACGACCCTGGACCACATGCCTGTCTTTATAATGACCATTAATTTTCCCGCTGATATCTGTTTCCACACAATTCATTTCCCACGCCGGAAGAAAATCCCCGTCAGGCAGTGTATCTAATCCGTCAAAATTTCCGCTGATGCCGGCAAAATGCTCAACATGACTATACCAGGGAGCCAGCTCTTCATAAGATAATGGCCATTCAACTGCATATCCGTCCCTGCCCGGCCCTTCAAAATCATATTTGCTCCATCGCTGAGTCTGTCTCGCCCATAAAAGTGACTTACCACCCACCTGGTAACCCCTGATCCAGTCGTATGGTTTCTCCTGTATATAGGGATGTTCTGCATCCTTGACAAAAAAATGCTGGGAGGTTTCATTGAATGCATAACATCGGTTAACGATTGGATTCTTTTCAGTAACCGAGAGTGGCAACTGTTCACGGTGTGGAAAATCCCAGGGATTCATAGTTGCCGTTGGATAATCTTTTAAATGAACTACATTTCTCCCCCGCTCAATCACGAGCGTTTTCAAACCATGGTCACAAAATTCTTTTGCTGCCCAGCCACCGCTAATGCCTGAGCCGATCACAATCGCATCGTAAGTGTTACCAGGCATTGCTTTGTTATTTACTTTCAGGGAATCTCCAGGCATATCGTCAGTTTACGTATTGAAAACAGGGATCTTTAGACCAAAGGTTGTACAAATTAATGTTAAACGATTAAAAGATTTAATTTTAATGATCTCCGTTATTCTAAATCCTAAATTAAGAATCCTTAGTGGATGTTCATCCATATAACCCGGGTGACTAAAGGATAGCCATCTCAGAATCTCAACCGATGGCGGAGATTTTTTCGCCGCTTGTAGGAACGAACCCGCATTTCATAAAGATTATTTTAAAAACTGTGAATTCAAACTGGAAAAATCAATCAGTTGCTTTACCTTATCGCTCTCAAAAAAATGGATTCCAATGCGTAATACTGTTTTCTATATAATTTTATTAGTGCTGGTAACAGCCTGTCATTCCACTGAAACAAAAGAATCAACTGATTTTCTGGCAGATGATATAGACACTACCGTAAGTCCTGCCAGTGACTTTTTCTTATATGCTAACGGAGGATGGATCAGGAAAAACCCGATCCCCGCAGATCAGAGCAGTTGGGGAGTTGGTTACCTCGTGCAGGAAGATATTTATAGCCGTCTTCGCACTATAAATGAGAAAGCATTGAACGAAAAATCAGAACCGGGCAGTATATCACAAAAAATAGGTGACTTCTGGTTCAGTGGTATGGACTCAAACGGTATCGAAAAACAAGGATTAACTCCATTGCAATCCGAAATTCAGGAAATAGATAAAATCGGGAGCATCGATGATCTTGTGCGGGTGAGTGCGAAACTTCAGAATAAAGGAATTGGTGTGTTGATGGGTGAAGACATTTCGCAGGATGAAAAGCACAGCGACCAGATTGTTTTTCATATTTACCAGGGCGGCCTGGGAATGCCAAACCGTGATTACTACTTTAACACCGATGAAAAAACTACAAAGGTCAGGGCTGCTTACCAGGTATTTTTGAATAAAGCATTCATATCCTTAGGAAAGGACAGTGCAGCTGCTTCCATTGCGGCGAATGGTGTTTATGAATTGGAAAAAAGACTGGCAAAGGCTTCACGTAAATTGGAAAAACTTCGCAATCCGGATTCGAATTATTACAAGATGGATGTAAAGTCCATGCAAAAACTTTATTTCAGAATCGGATGGAATGATTTCTTCAAAACCACGGGTACAAAAACTTTAGATTCAGTGGTCGTTGGTCAGCCGGAATTTCTGGTTGCACTCAACCAGGAGCTGGCAAAAACGCCACTGAATGACTGGAAAAATTATCTGGCTTTTCATTTGTTTATGCATTCTTCACCATATCTGAATCAAAGCGTCTTCAATGATTATTTCAATTACTCGCGTACACTGAACGGAGTTGAAACACCCCGGCCGAGGTGGAAAAGAGTACTCGATACAGAGGAAAGAGCCATGGGTGAAGCATTGGGGCAATTGTTTGTGAAAGAATATTTTCCTGAGAAAACAAAGCAACGGTACAGCGATATGGTCGAAGCAATCCGGGATGCTTACAAGGAAAGAATTATGCGTCTCAGCTGGATGAGTGACAGCACGAAACAAAAAGCGCTACTCAAACTTTCCAAAGTGACAAAAAAAGTAGGTTATCCCGATAAATGGAAAGATTTCAGCGCACTTGCGATAGACCGTGGCCCATGGGTTCTGAATATTCAGCGGGCCGCTGAATGGTGGACAAATTACGAAGTGAATAAACTCGGCAAACCGGTCGACAGGTCGGAATGGGACATGTCTCCGCAAACCTATAATGCATATTATAATCCCAGCAACAATGAGATCGTATTACCTGCCGGTATCTTCATAGTACCTGGAAAAACCGATGATGAACTGGACGATGCTTTTGTTTATGGCTATGCAGCAGCTTCTACTATTGGTCATGAAATAACACACGGGTTCGATGATGAAGGAAGAAAATTTGATGATGCCGGGAACATGCGTGATTGGTGGCAGCCCGATGATGCAAAGAAATTTGACGCCAGTGCAGCCAGAATTGTTCGTCAGTTTAACGAATTTATTCCTGTTGATACGCTACATGTGAATGGAGATGCCAGCCAGGGTGAAAATATCGCTGACCTCGGCGGAGTATTGCTGGGATGGGATGCTTTCTCAAAAACAGAGGCTTTTAAGAAGGGAGAAAAAATCGGCGGATTCACTCCTGCACAGCGCTATTTCCTGGGTTATGCTTATGGATGGTTGTATAGTGAAAGAAAAGAAGTCCTTGCTTCTCAACTGATGACCGATGTGCATGCGCCTGCCAAGGAAAGAGTTAACGGACCGATGGCAAATATCCCTGCCTTCTATGATGCGTTCAATGTTAAACCGGGAGATAAAATGTATCGTCCCGATAGTCTGAGGGTGAGTATCTGGTAAAGTAAAAAGGAAAAAGTAAAAAAGAAAAAGGAAAATATTCTGCTAAGGAATGGATCAATTAAAACCTTTAGATTAGACTAAGGCAGTTACGTTTTTTATTTTTTACTTTTTACTTTTCCCTTTTAAATTAGAATTTGTACGAGAGTCCAACGACCAGCCCAAAATCAAATGTACTTCCGCTGCCTGCGGGTGGCTTGCTGTCAAAATTTATATACGGGTTGATATTCAAATAGAAATATCGGATAAGCTGCCATGAAAAATTCGTGCTTCCATCGTAACGCACTCTTCCACTTTGTGATAAACTGTAGTAAACCGACTGGTTGCTGGTTATCTGAATGTCAGGATTCTGGAACTGATAGAAATTGAACTGAAACATAAGTGGAATTTCATATAGCAGTTGACTGGATATTCCTTCTGTGCTCTTTTCCGTGGAAAAAGACATGCCTGTTACCGCCGTCAAAGTCCAGGTTCTTTTTATAAACAGCTTATTGCCCGGGCCGATCATTCCCAGAAACCTGCGCGAAATAGACAATTCAAGATTTCTTTGATATTGGATTGCGGTACCTATAAACCACGTGGGGGTCAGTTCGAAAGAAGCCAGCAATTGGACATTTTCATTATCTCTCGAAAAGTTTCCGGTGTCAATGGAACTGATACTGGAAGAAATTAATTGATAATTGACCTTCCTGGTTGCATACTGAATATTAGCACTGAAAGTCACCTGTCCGATTCCGCTTGATTTGGTAAAACTTAAACCGGCTGCAACATTTCCATTTAGTCTTGTGAAGAAATTTGCATCCATGGAAATAAGAAGATATAATCTGGTTATATGCAACGGAATATCTTCACCGTCTATGGTATGAATAACAACCCAGCCATTTTTATCAGAGGTTCTCATAGATCCGTATAAAATTCTCTTATCGACCGTTTCAATTTTAAACCGCTCCCTTATGATCAGAATTTTGATCCTAAAGAGCTTAATATTTTGCATTTTCATGTCCATATCGTCAATTGAAATCGAACCCAGATTGGCACCCTGAACATCGCCTATAAGTACCTGGCCATTGTAGAGGACGATAGTATCCCTTCCCTGACCAAATCCACTACAGTTAAAAAGACAAATAAGGAAAAATGATATTACGAAAATCCTGATCATTAAGTTGAATTGGTGAACCCGAAATGTGTGAGCAAAAATAACAGCTTAATTGAGATAAATTTGTTCCATGAAGCAGTTTATAGCTCAACTGGCACTTGTGGTAAAGGACTATGATGAGGCAATAGAATTCTATACGCAAAAACTTGGTTTTCGATTGGTAGAAGATTCTATCCTGACTGAAACTAAAAGATGGGTAGTCGTCAGCCCGCCGGGTAATGGCGGGTGCTCATTACTGTTAGCCAGGGCGGCAGATTCCAGGCAGTTACAGGCTGTCGGCAACCAGACAGGTGGCCGCGTTTTTTTATTTCTTTACACGGATGACTTTCACCGGGACTACCTGTCTATGCTGGAAAAGGGAATTCATTTTGTTAGACAACCGGTGAAGGAGGTCTACGGAACGGTGGCTGTTTTTGAAGATTTATATGGAAATCTCTGGGATCTTATTGAACCTTCAGCAGGGGAAAAAGGCAGATAAAGAAAGGAAAGACCGATCATGGCATATCCATTGCTTTAATAATGCATTATATACGGCATGAGGTGGTTGATTTTACTAATCTTGACAGTCTTGATATAAAATGGCCGTAATTTTATTTAACTATGTTAGCAAAGGTTTTGGTAAGCGGATTCTTATTTCTTTGCTTTATTGGCGATGATTCCCTGAGAGCCCAGAGTGACAGTACACAACAATTACCATCGAAATGGGATCTCCAAACCTGTCTGGATTATGCAAAGAAAAATAACATCCAATTAAATACAATACGTCTCAGTCAGCTAATCAGCAAACAGGATGTTCTACTTGCCCAGGCGGCAAAATATCCCAATCTGTTCGGGAATTTGGGGCAAAACTTTACACATAGTACGAATGCCAACCCCGTAGTGGGTGGATTTGCAACTCAATCCAGTTTTGCCAGTAATAGTTCTCTCACTACAGCCTGGACAGTTTTCAATGGCGGCTATCTCAATTATAATATCAAAATACAAAACCTCAATTTGAACCAGGCAGGGCTCAATATTGATCAGACAATAAACAGTCTTACTCTTGAAATTACGCAGGACTTTCTCAATATCCTGTTGGCAAAAGAAAATATCATCTACGTTGAGGATCTGGTAAAGACTTCGGAAGCGCAGCAGGATCAGGGCAACAGACTTTATAGTGCGGGAAGCATTGCAAAAAATGCATTGATAGAATTGGAAGCGCAAACCGCAACTGATAAATACAATCTTGTCAGCGCGCAAAGTGCATACCGGCAAAATGTGTTAAACCTGAAACAGTTGCTCCAGCTTCCCTGGTCTTATTCACTGGATATTGCCATTCCTGACACGATAATTGCTACAGCACTGATGCCATCGATAGACGAAGTACAAAGAATAGCATTGGCAACAAGGCCCGAAATAAAATATGCTGAAACAGGGGTTGACATAGCTCAAATGAATCTGAAACTTGCAAAAGCACAAACGCTCCCGGTTGCATCTATTGGCGCTTCTCTTGCTACAGGTTATTCAAATAATGAATCTGTTGAATACCTAAAACAATTGGATAATAACTTTTACCAGCGTGTCGGGTTGACCATCTCCATACCTATTTTCAACAACCGAATTTATAGAACGCAGGTTGAAATAAGTAAAATTGAAATAGAACAAGCTAAACTTTCATTACAGGGGGCCAAAACAACTTTATCCCAATTGGTAGAACAGGCTTATATCAATGTGCTAAATGCGCAGGCCCAGTATGATGCAGCCGTCGTTCAGCTGAAGTCAACACAGGAAGGTTACCGGGTAGCGAGTGAAGAATTTAAATATGGTGCAGCCAATCTGGTAGAGCTTCTGCAACAAAAAAATCTCTATGTACAGGCATTGCAGGGCTATATTCAGGCTAAATATACTGCAGCACTGAATCTGGAAATTTATAATTTTTACAGAGGCGAACCGGTCAAATTATAGAAATGAAAAAATACAGAGTATTGATTATTGTTACTCTCCTACTCTTAATTGGAGCCGGTATTTGGTTTTTTTTTTACAGGAAGAAGGAAAATAAAATATTTGTCACCACAGAAAAGCCCCAGATTGGCTATATTTCAAAAAGTGTAACCGCTACCGGTACGATCGAACCGGTTGACACTGTAGCAGTAGGTTCGCAGGTATCAGGAACCATTGCCAAAATATATACTGACTTCAATGCGAGGGTAACTAAGGGACAATTGATTGCTGAAATGGATAAGTCCCTTTTTACAGCTCAGGTGGATCAATACAAAGCAAATCTTGAATTATCAAAAGCCACGTTGACTTATCAGAAAAGCAACTTTGACCGCCAGTCTCTTCTTTTCAATTCAGGTTCAATCAGCAAAGCGGATTATGAGACCGCCCAGGATCAATACCTGACCGCAAAAGCTTCGGTGTCCAGTGTGCAGGCTCAACTTGATGCAGCTTTAAAAAATCTTTCTTACGCAAGTATTTATTCACCCGTTAACGGAGTTGTTCTGCTACGAAATGTCAGTGTGGGCCAAACAGTAGCGGCTTCTTTCAACACTCCGACGCTGTTTATTATTGCAAAGGATATTACTAAAATGCAGGTTCGTGCTGCCGTAGATGAAGCCGATATAGGAGATGTGGCAGACAGTCAGCGTGTGATTTTCACTGTTGATGCCTATCCGGATATAACTTTCACAGGAAAAGTAAATCAGATCAGACTTGAGCCTGTTATCTCCGCAAATGTGGTTACCTATACAACTATTGTTACTGCTCCAAACGACAACCTCAAACTGATGCCTGGAATGACTGCGAATATTTTTATTTACACACGGGAAGTTGATAGTGCCATGTTAATTTCTTCCAAAGACCTGAAGTTTAAACCAGATCCGTCCCTTGCTGATCAATATAAAATATTGTCCTTGCCTGCATCCACCAAACCACAACAAAATGCACAATCTGCAAAGAATAAAACAGGATCGGGTTCAACTAAACGCAATGCAGGTAACTTAGCTGACAGCAGTGCCAGAAAAAAAAGCATTGCATACGTCTGGGTGCAATTCGGTGATAGCCTTGTTGAGAAAAAAATACACACGGACCTGAATGATGATACGCATGTGGAGGTGCTGGATGGTCTGAATCTGACGGATAGTGTTGTTACTGGTATCAGTCAGGCTGGTAAGAATACAGCACCTGTCAGCGGTGCACCCCCAAAGAGTCCTTTTATGCCTTCAAGACAACAAACACCCAAGCCGAAAAGCAACAGGCCCTGACATGAATTTAATTTTAGGAAAGAAGGCAAACAAAGATTTAACAATGATGTTCTTTATATAATAATCGGGATGGATAATAAAATACTGGAATTAAAAAATATAAAACGCGAATTCAAAATGGGTAGTGAAACTGTGAAGGCTCTGAAAGATATCAGTTTTGAAGTGGCGACTGGAGAATTTGTTACGATCATGGGCGCCAGCGGTTCAGGTAAAACCACTTTGCTCAATATGCTTGGTTGCCTTGATAAACAAACAGATGGTGTTTACCTGCTGGATGGAGTTGATGTGGGAAAACTCTCCCGGAATGAACTCGCGCATTTAAGAAATAATAAAATAGGATTTGTATTTCAGTCATATAATCTGCTTCCCCGAACTTCGGCATTGGAAAATGTTGAATTGCCTTTAATGTATAACAGTACCGTAAAAACTAAAGACAGAAAAGACAGGGCGATTAGGGCATTGGAAGCCGTGAACCTGGCCAACAGGCTGGATCACACGCCTAACCAGTTATCAGGCGGCCAACAACAGCGCGTGGCTATAGCCAGGGCTTTGATAAATGAACCAGTCATGATACTTGCAGATGAGGCAACCGGAAACCTGGATACAAAAGCCTCTTTCAGTATTATGGCATTGTTACAGGAATTGAATCAGAACCATGGGAAAACGATCGTCTTTGTAACGCATGAACCCGATATCGCACAATTCAGCAGCCGTACAATAACACTGAAGGATGGGAAGATTATTAAAGACCACATCAATGAAAATAGAAAGAATGCAAAGGAAGCTTTAGATGCATTACCTGTTGACGACGACGTTTAATAAAAATCTTTATGAATTTTATAGGCCTGATCCGGATAGCTTTCAAAGCATTATTGCGGAATAAACTGCGGGCATTCCTGACCATGTTGGGAATTATCATTGGTGTTGCTTCTGTTATAGCCATGGTTGCCATTGGTCAGGGTTCCAAACAGAGTATTCAGACTCAATTGTCCGGGATGGGCTCCAATATGATTGTGATCCGTCCCAACAGTAATGTTACCGGAGGTGTTCGCCTGGATGCAACCTCGGTGCAGGACTTAACCATAAATGATGTGTATGCCTTACAGAAAAAAGCAACTTATTTAAGTGCCGTTTCGCCTTCAGCAACTGCAAAGGGACAGGTAATTTATGGCAACAACAACTGGTCAACCAGTATTCAGGGTGTAAATAATTTGTACCTCGATACCATTCGTCAATGGGCTTTAACCGAAGGGAATGAATTTACAGATAAGGATATTGCTTCGGAAGCAAAAGTCTGCCTGCTGGGTCAGACTGTCGTAAGCAATCTGTTTACCAATGGAGAAACCCCGGTGGGTAAGTATATTCGGTTTGCACAAATACCATTTCTGGTTATTGGAGTTTTATCTCCTAAGGGCGCGAATGCCTTTGGACAGGATCAGGATGATATTATTATTGCTCCCTATACCACTGTTCAGAAAAGGATATTATCCACTATCTATTTCCAAAATATTTATGCATCAGCCAGGGATGAATCTTCTACTGTTCAGGCATCAACGGAGATATCACAGATCCTCAGGGAGTCACACAGACTTAAATCTACAGACGACGATGATTTCGCTGTAAGAACTATGGAAGAGCTTATCAATACATTCAGTTCAACGAGCCAGTTACTGACCATCCTGCTTGCAGTGATTGCTGGTATTTCTCTTCTGGTTGGTGGAATTGGAATCATGAATATTATGTATGTATCTGTTACGGAACGAACCCGCGAAATAGGATTGCGGATGGCCATCGGTGCAACCGGAGGAGATATTTTACTGCAATTCCTGACTGAAGCTATTATGATCAGTATTACCGGTGCTGTGATCGGTGTTATGTTAGGAATCACCGCATCCAAACTTGTCACTTTTTTCCTGTCATGGCCAACTTTAATTACGGAATTCTCCATTGTTTTATCTTTTATGGTCTGTGTGATAACAGGTGTGTTCTTTGGTTATTACCCGGCGCAAAAAGCATCCCGTCTCGACCCTATTGAAGCATTGCGATATGAATAAAGTACAATTCAAATTTCTTTTATGCCCCCTGTCAACAAATTAGATTACCCCAAAAGAAAAATCTGGCAACCCATTCCCTCCATACAGGAAAGAATGGATCTGGGGAAAAATCAGCGTTTGACAACGCCCCGCGAAGCTCATGCAACCATGGCACCCGCCGAAGGGCGAGCAGATCCTGTTCAACTACTGATTGATTTAGATGCCAGAAGGGTTCCGAGACTCATTCCCATCAGGTATGGAAGGATGCTGCAATCTCCCTTTGCCTTTCTCAGGGGTTCAGCTGTTGTAATGGCCGAAGATTTATACAATACTCCCTGCAGTGATATTTATGTGCAGTGTTGTGGTGACTGCCACCTGATGAATTTCGGAGGTTATGCGACGCCGGAAAGGAACCAGGTATTTGATATCAATGATTTTGATGAAACCCTTCCGGCTCCCTTCGAATGGGATGTTAAAAGACTGGCAGCAAGTGTTATCGTTGCCGGCAGGTATAAAGAATTTAATCCTAAAGAAATTAAAAAGGCTGCATTTGCCACGGTAAAAACTTATTCAAAAGAAATAAATGCATTTGCGGCAATGAGGCAGCTCGAAATATGGTATAACAGACTGGATGAAGCTTCCATAATTAAAATGTTTAAGACCGACAGGGAATTTGTGAAAAGGATTAAAAGTATTACAGAGAAAGCAAGGCGTAATACACATGAATTTGCATTCCCAAGGCTTTCAGAAATAAAAAATGGGAAAAGAAGAATCATGGATGATCCGCCGCTGATATATCATCCGAAAGACGATGATAAGCTGGTTGAATCAGGCAATGTTTTTTTTGATGAATACTATAATAGTTTAACGGATGATAAAAAATCTCTGCTGGACAGGTACAGACTCGAGGATATCGCTTTGAAGGTAGTAGGTGTAGGAAGCGTGGGAACCCGTTGTCTCATTGGACTTTTCAACGTCAGTGATGAGGACGCCATCATTCTTCAGTTCAAGGAAGGAAACTCATCCGTCCTGGAAAAATATGCCGGAAAATCAATCTACCCAAATCATGGCGAACGGATAGTTAACGGTCAGCGGTTAATGCAGACCGTGAGTGATATTTTCCTGGGGTGGACAAATAGCAAAAGCGGATTCGATTTTTATGTCAGGCAACTCAGGGATATGAAAGCCAGCGCAAATATCGAAGGCTTTACACCGGTATTTTTGAAAGATTATTCAGCTTTATGTGGATGGGCTCTCGCAAAATCGCATGCAAAAGCGGGCAGGTCTCCGGAGATAGCCGGCTATGTTGGAAAATCGGATGCATTTGCAAACGCAGTCACGGAATTTGCCATTCAATATGCCGATCAGACGGAAAAAGATTATAAATTATTGGTAGCCGCAGACAGAGATAAACGTATAGTAGCCGAACATGGCAAATAGAAAATTCATGTATTTACGGTGTCTGGGTTACCGGGCTCTCACTATGCCAGTCTTTTGTATCCGGAACCAGCGTAGAGACAGATGCGCCTGAACCTGCTTCTTTAATATTTGTTGAATTCTGATCCGGAGGCAGAGAAGGATTGCTTTTTGCTCCGGTTTTACTGCACGCGTAAAAGCCAAGGATCAATAAAAAAATTATCAGATAGTGGAGAAGAAGTACAAGGTGCGTTTCCGTTATCGAGTTTAAAATGGAAGTTTTCATTTTCATAACGATTTATTTGGGTTTGAAAAATCAATAACCAAATCTATTCCTGACTATATGCTATTCCTAATTGATAAATAGGGGAATGGATTGAGTTCTAAGTGTTTATTCCCGGTATGGATTGCGGTTCGGATCGCAATTTTTAAGATTTGCAAAAAACACTGCCTTGATTATCCGGTGAGGCAGGATTTGCAAAAAAGCTTCCCCTGTTTTGCATTAATTACTAAATTAAATGAGGTGTGACCGTTGTTAATATTTGTAATGGTCAGATTATGCATTTTAAAAAAGATAAATTGATTCGAACTATTCACTAAACTTGCATATTTAAAGGATTTCATTGGAGCAAATATGAAGAGGATCATTTTAATAGTCCTGACTTTAATAAGTTTTGACCTGTTTACCCAGGCACAAATTGCATTTGTAAATACCAGGTATATCCTCAATAAAATGCCCAATTACCGGGATTCTCTGGCGAAGATTAATCAACTGGCAGCTGTCTGGCAGAAGGAAATTGACGATAAACAGGCCATTCTTGATAGAATGATCGTTGATTTTGAACGGGATGAAGTGATGCTGAGCGACAGCATAAAGAAATACAGATCCGATGATGTTTATTATCATCAGAAAGAACTCCGCGATCTGCAGCGAACCCGATTTGGGTATGAGGGGGATCTGTTTAAAAAAAGAAGGGAATTATTGAAGCCTATAGAAGATTCTGTAAATAATATTATACAGAATACAGCAAAAAGGTTGGATTATAAAACTGTTTTGGATAAAAGCCAGGGAACTACGGTAATGTTTTCAAACCCTAAACTCGATATTACAGATGAAGTGATAAAAGATTTGGGAATGCAATAATGTAAAGAATGCATTTTAAAAAGTCTCCTGAATATTGAAATAAAGTCCGCTCGAAGATTGTCCTCTTCCATAGTCAATGCAAATATTCGTTCTGTCCTTCATATTCATTTTAATTCTGAGACCGATGCCATATCCCGGTGCGAGTGAACCAAAGAGAGTCTGGCCCGTAACCGGGCTGCTTGCAGTAGTTGCATTGAGGAAAGCGACCGCTCCAAATAAACCATTGCGGGATATGGGCAATCGGAATTCAGTTTCTCCATAGACCATATTTACCCCGCGGAAACGTCCCTGCACGTATCCCCTGCCCGATCGCCCGTAGGTATCCCACCCGATAGATGGTAAAGCAAGGTAGGGTACATTGCCACTTGTAACAAACTGACCCCATGTCCAGAATGCCAGTACAAGGCCTGGTTTGCTTTTTTGAAGTGAAATATAATTACGCCATTCGGCATATAACATCGTACTGCTTTGAGAGCCCCCGAAAATTTTTTCATTTACACGAAAACTCAGGTTGGCGTAAATTCCTTTATAAGCATTGATCGGATTATCCCGGCTGTCATGGGTGACCTGAAGAGACAGACCGTTGGTAGAATAATGTGTCGGGTTAAAACCATATTTGGTGGAATAAAAATAATTTGAAGTGATAAACAGATTGGGGGTATCAAGTTTTAGCGACTGATCGTCGATTTCGAAATGATCATCTATGTTTATTCCCACTCCTGCATACCAATATGGAAAAACTTCCTTCAGCGCAGTTTCATAGAAACGAATGTAGTTAAAACGCATCGGTTGTTCCAGTATTGATCTGCTCAAATTCGTTCCGTCAATATTAAAGTCCTTTGTTGAATTCAATGCATAAATACCCAGGCCATAAGTTGGTTGAGCGAAGAATAATAGCCTGACATCACCCGGGATATACCAGGTATTGCCAGGAAGGTAGATATTTGATCTTGCACATATGAGTACCTGATCCTTTGTAGTTATTGAAACAGATAGTAAGGCAGAAGATAATTGAGTATTTTCCCGGCTGCCCAGCAAATTTGTTGCACTGAGCGCAGCACCGATCACAAAGCCGTTTGCGGGGCCGTAGCCTACGATGGGAAGTAACGATAAATTGTTTACGCCGGGAATCAGGACATTGTTTCTGGCGGGCCCTTTTTTGTTGAACATCTTGCCGATTACATCAATGAGATCAACAGGGTTGGCGTCTGCAGGCTGAATGGGTCTGGATGGAAGTTCCTGACAAGCCCCACGGACACTAAACATCAATAAAACGAATATCATCAGGGCTTGCCAATAAAATATAGAATTGAAATGTAAATGCCATGTTTGTTCTTTACAGTTCATACTTGATAATTTGCGTGTAGGGTTTCGGCCCCATAGTGCTACCGGGAAAAGGGAAGGCAGAACTTTAATAACAATGAAAAGGTACGGACAAAATAAGGGCCACCTTTCGGCAGCCCAGTTTACCCATGGGGTCTTATCGGTTATTTTCTTACTATAAAACGTTCACTAAACCTGTGTAAAGGCTTTCTGAAGTTCGGTTCCCGTCCGCAGACATAAATCCGATGTATGTCTGAACAGGTTTACCCTTAAAGGAAGCTACATCCAAAATGCATGTGCCAGCATTTCTCATGGCGATATTACCTTTGTAAGCCCAGTGATTCAATTCCTCAAGATAGACGGCAACAAAAGCGCCATCCGAACTGAGAGCCTGATTAACACCACTGTTATCAGTCCAGTTGAATACCAGTTTCCCCGTTTCATTCGAAACGGCTGAAGGTGCACCTGCATTGGCAAGACTGCCTTTACTAAGGAGGATCCTGCTATAGTCTATAGTATATGCAGGATATTCTCCAATGACCGCTCCCCTGTGGGAGTTTTCAGAAAATGCCCGGTTAAAGCCGGACATCATTCCGAGTGCGGATTTTCTGTAAGTCTGATTCAGAAGGTCAGTGATCGGCCGCAGAAATTTATTCATCACTTTAAATTTCGCCTGCTGCACTAACTGTGAATCAGAGGACTTACCCCTTTTCCTTGGAGGTCTGCTGCGCAGGATGTTCTTTCTTTTCCACCTGCTGCCAACGGCCGGTCCTACCGTACCGCTGAAACCGCCAAGGAATCCCTGATCCATGGTTCCCATAAATACGGATTTAAAAAATTATAAAATAATACTGTCTATGCCAGTCATTCAAACAGGCGTTGCGTACAGTAAAACAGAGAGGTATATTCTTTAGTCGCAGCCCTCCTGTCCCACTGAGTCGTATCTGAATAACTGACATACAAATATAGGGTCACGAACAGGCCAGAATTACCAGTCTGATCACAGCCTGTGAATATTTATTTTTTGCATTTTATGCAAATGACCGGGGGTTTTTCCAGAGTCCTGTCAAATTACAACCAGCATTCTTCCAGGATTCTTCGTGTTTTATCGTAGTTCATCGTGGTTTCTTCGTGAATCTGCGAAGAAGCCGCGATGAAACCGCGAAGATTCTTCGCAGATTCGCGAAGAATCTTCGAACCACGGTAGATCGAATGTCAATGAAACCGGTTCTGGCCGCCCTTTTCTCCAATAATTTTTTGAGTCGGGAACTTTTTGAATTTATTGATTTCCAAATAGACGTATAATATCTGGAAATGATCTGAGGATATCACTTCTTGCCCAAACGGTAACTCAAACCGAATTGAAAATTAGTTGCGTAAGTTCCAAAATTTGTCTGTATGAAACTTGTAAAACGATCTTTTTTTACATGCCAGGCAATTGAAATACAGTAGAGTGGCAAAATGGAAGATGCATAATAATAGGTATAGCTGCTGCCTGGGCTAAGATCGGCCCCAAATCCCATTTTAACCCCAAATTCAACCTGGTCCTTGTTGGTCCATAACCATTCGGAGTATAAGCCCATATATGCAGAAAAATGTTTCCTGAAAATGACATTGGCCGCGGTATCCGGAAGTTTATCACGGAAATCTGAATATGCCCCGAATTCGTTTTGCAGCGAAGTTTCTAAACCCAATACTCGCCATTCGGAATGCCTGTATTTTTTTACATGCTGATTCGTAGTCACAACATTAATACCGGCTGATACGCCATAACTACCAAAAAAATTATTAGAGCCTGGAATATGATTCAGCGTATCCTGATAATAAGGGTAAGAATAGCCGAGATTGTAGATATTATAGTAATCTGAAACATGATAAGAACCCAGGGAAAGATTAGCACCATAATAAGCCTGGAAAATTCCAAAATTATTGCTGCGGTGCACACTTCCCTGAAATGCAAATAAATGATCAGAGCTCTGAGCATTGGCATATCCACTGGTAAAAACGGTACTTACATATATGGCCGATTTCAAAGAGTCTGCTTTCATGGGGATAGCATGATAAGGATTTGAATTTGCGTTCTGCGGGCTAAGATAATATGTGCGTCTTTCGATACAGCTGGTGAATAGGGGAATAATTATGCAGGCTGCATAAATTCTGTTCATACTTCGTATTGACAAAAACCCTGGATTATTTGCTGCCAGTTACCTGTTAAATGTAATCTAATGCATGACAAATTTGTTTATTCCTTAAAATACAAATTTCATTTTAAGGAACATCAACTAAGTATTTACCCTTAGTTCGCAAATGACTCCTATAGAAATGACTGGTTCATCATCGCTATTTGAAGATAAATCTTGTATTTTGAGCACTGACTGTCTCGAAGAAACATTAAACAACAGTATAAGTTTTTCGAAAAATTATCATAGATGAAATTCTCTTACCCTGTAATTCTATGGCTTTTTGCTTTTTTTCTATTCGCTTCATGTATGAAGGACGTACAAAGCAATAATAGTTGGAATTCTCATGATATTTATGTTGTCGGTCAGCAAAATGTGGATTTTCCAACAAAAGCTACTTACTGGAAAAATGGTACTCCGGTAGTTTTGGAAGATTCGAACTTAGTCCCACAATCTATAGTAGTATCTGGTTCGGATATTTATATTGGTGGATGGGATCCAGGTGCAATTTCCGTTTACTATAAGAATAATAGTCGAAATGTCCTGCAGGGGATGATATTCCCAAATGCAATTCTTGGATTGACAGTATCGGATGCAAATCTTTATTTAACGGGGATAACTGACTCAAATGCCAATGTAGCCTATTGGAAAAATGGTGCTCCTGTTGTGATAAATTGGACGCTGGGAAATACAAATCAGGCATATTCAAGTGGGACAGCCATTGCTTCAGCCGTTGCTGTATCGGGTTCTGACGTTTATGCAATTGGCCAGATCGACGATACTATTCTGAATTTCGGCTCAGTAGTCCCGGTGGCTGCATATTGGAAAAATGGAGAAATGAATCTTTTTGGATCTTCCGGAGTATATGCTCAGCCGACAGGTATAGCGGTATCGGGTTCTAATGTTTATATTTCTGCAAATAAAATGGGTACGTTGGATATCGGTGGCATTTTTGTTCTCGATGGAGCAAATACCGCAATGTACTGGACAAACGGTGTACCCGTAACTTTGGGTGCTGGCACTACAACTTCAATATTTTTATCAGGCAATGATGTTTATGTTTCAGGAACAACCGGCGATGGCTCTGCTGTTTATTGGAAGAATGGGAACCCTGTATTACTTGCTAATAACGCAAATACAAAAGGTATCGTCGTATCGGGCAATGACGTCTATGTTGCAGGTAACCTGGGGTATCATTACGGAGTTTGTTGGAAAAATGGAGTGGTCGACACTCTTTGCACGAACGGGTCTGTAAGTGCCATAGCCCTTGGGAATAAAGGTTACAAAAATTAATTATTGTTTTATAATATTTCTATATATCCGTCCGTCCCGTTCACCCTGATTTTCTGTCCGTCTTTGATAAGCCTGGTAGCATTCTCCACTCCGACAACTGCCGGTAAACCATATTCGCGCGCAATAACTGCTCCATGGGTCATCAGTCCGCCAACTTCAGTGACCAGACCTTTAATGGATACAAATAATGGTGTCCAGCTGGGATCAGTAAATGAGGTGACCAATATATCTCCATCTTCCAGATCAGCATCCTCAATATTTAAGATGACACGTGCCCGTCCCTCTATAATTCCGGAAGAAACAGCCAGACCTGGAATAGCTTCGGGTGGGAGATTTTCCTTTTTGTAGTTACCTGAAATGATTTCGCCGTCAGAAGTGATGACACGTGGCGGGTTTAGTTTTTCATATAATTTGTACTCGTCTTTTCGTTTACTGATGATCTCGTAATCCAGTTTACTTGTGCGCGAGATTTCGTGAAGCTCTTCAAAACTGAGAAAGTAGATATCTTCTTTTTCCCGAATAACATTGGCTTGTACGAGTCGTTCTGCTTCTTTCAGCAGAGCCATCTTATAAGCGAAGTAGCGATTAACTATACCGTATTTTGGATATTCACGATAACCGCTGAGATTCCGGACCAGGTCGATCATTCGTTTTGTTTCTTTGGCTTTTTGTTCACCATCCGGTAATTTACTCAATCGATCCAGTACCTCCTGTTCTTTTTTCAAAGCTTTCTGTCGACCCAGTTCAAATTTCCGCTTACTTTCATTAGGCTCAAAGTTTTTGATATTGTTAAGAAGCATGGGGACAAGTGTAATTGGTTTTTCGCTCCAACGGATTTTCGTGATATCTATTTCCCCGGCACATCGCATTCCGTATTTGTTTAGATAAGCATTAATAGCGTCCCGGGTTTCCTGTCCACCATCAAATTGAATCAGTTTATCTAAAAAGTTATCATCTTTTATCCCGCCGTGGCGGGACAAATAATCAATTATTTCCGGATAAGGACGAATCACATCTGCAACATCCAGTAACCCGAGGCCCATTTCCGAAGTAATATTGTTTGGTACGGATTGAGAAAGTATGTCAGCTGCATTTTTTTCACCTAACCATTCGTTCATTTTTTCATTGATCCATGATGATGCATTCATACCAGTCATGATCACACCAAAACTCTGTGGATCAGAATTTGCTTTCTTTAATTGCTGTATATCTTCCAGGATAAAATCAAATAGATCCGATCCTGCTTTCGTTTGGATGTTTTGTTTTAGCGCTTCGATCGATGTTTGATTGGTCTTAATCAAATCAGAAACGATTGTCGGATCATAATCATTTAGTGCCTGATAATCCGGAGGCGACACTGCTTTATCGCTTTTACCGGGCCCTGATTTTTTTTTTTTGGAGCTTTTTATCATCCGGAAGCGATTTTATAAAATCTCCCCGCTCCAGGATGGTTGTAAGTGCGTCTTTTATGATCGGATCGGATTTTCCCAGGACATTTACCATAATTTCTCTTCGTTCAGGTGAGGCCAACATAGGTGCCACATCAACAAATAATCTTCCACCTGCAGTGCGCATGGGTGCAGATGTCGTTAGCAGGAAAAAAGATAAACCCAAAGGTTTCATGGCCTCTGTCATCATTTGTTGATGACCGACAGAAATGTAAAGGTGATTCTCCTTATCATTAGATTCAGGTATGGGGTACAAAGTAGTGATTGGTCTACTCTGTACAATATAAAACGTTTCATCAGCCAGACACCATTCGATGTCCTGTGGACTACCGAAATGTTTTTCGATCTTCCTGCCCATGGATTCCAGCCGTAAAATCTGCGCATCCGTCAGCGCCTGCGTGTTCTGCTTTTCCTGTTCAATCTCCTGTTCCATAGTGGTGCCGTCTTTTGATGCATATATAGCGAGTTTCTTGGAGGATATTTTTTTATCGACAATCCTGCCATTACATACTTTATAGTTATCTGCATTCACCAGTCCGGAGACCAGAGCCTCACCGAGTCCGAAGCTCGCATCAATGGATATTACTTTCCTATTTGAGGTAACCGGATCTGCAGTAAACATTATCCCTGCTTTATCCGCAAAAATCATTTTCTGAATGACGACGGCCAACCAGACCCTACGATGGTCAAATCCATTTTGAATACGATAGATTACAGCTCTGTCTGTAAACAGCGAAGCCCAACACCTGCTGATATGTTTGAGAATTGCCTTCTTTCCGACAATGTTCAAATAAGTATCCTGCTGTCCTGCCGCGGAGGTCGTTGGCAAATCCTCTATTGTCGCGCTGGACCGCACTGCATAGGAATTTTTTTCTCCAAGTTGTTCAAGATGCCAGACAATCTCAATGTTAATGTTTTTCGGAATTACAATTTTTTCTATCAACTCACGGATCTTTGCACAGGTTTCACTAATATTTTTTCTCTCCACAATCTTGAACTGAGTTAATCTTTCCAGCAGCCTGTTAAGCTCCTGGTTATTTTCTGTTATTTTTTTATAGACTTCAGAGGTAATGCAGAAGCCCTCTGGTACCTGTATTCCCATAATTCTTGACAGTTCACCCAGATTAGCACCCTTACCTCCTGCAAGCATAAACTTTGTCCTGTCAATTTTATCAAAACGAAGTACAAATGTGTTCATACTAATGGTTCATTTGATAATATGCAAACCCAAAACTAAAGGGCGTAACATATCAAAACATGCTTTCCGAACTATATTTTTTGTGCACAACAATGATGGACGCAGGGATGTTATCCATCTAAATGAGGGGTGGTGAGAGAGATGGATTGGCCTTCGGCCATCCCTTGACGGGGTGCTTATTTTCTAAATCGTTGATATCGTCCACCAAACCACCACAACAAAGTAATGCCGATAAAAAGAAAGGTAAATGTGATCCATCGTGGTGCCTTGTCGATCAGGATGATACCGATAATAGTACAAACGGCGCCAATTATCTGTAAGGCCAATAATGTTGACTTACTCATTTAAGAAAGATAATTAAGATCAAAGTAAATATTTCCCTAATCATAAACCTAATAAAATGGAAAAACACTAAAAGACTGGCATGAAAACCTTTCATTAGCAGAAGGAAATTTGATCAGCTTCTTGACGAACAGCTTGTTTTTGTAGTCAACGGAGGTAACACCATCTAAAAAGAATTTAAAGACTTAAAATTTGCAACACTTTCTGCATTAACCCTTTTGATGAAGAACAAAAGGGGAAGATGAAATTAATTCGTAAAACAAAACTGAAGGCAGTATAGCTATTTTCTTGTTTCTTTTTTGTACAGCAAAATTGTGATTACCGCGGCAACAATAGCAACACAAATAAAAACTATTCCGCCCCTAATTTCCGGTCCTGCTGGGACACCGTGAATTTCAGTTCTTGTTATTTGTAAATAACCGAAGTAAACGCATACCACAGAAAAAAGAAGTCTTGTAACTAGTTTTTGTTTAGGACTTTTATAAGGGTTAGTATTCATTAATTTTCCGTACTCGATTTTTCATTTGATTTTTTATTTCTGTATTTACGCACGATCAATGCTACAAAATAAGTTACACCTGAAATAAAAAAAATGACACCCTTGATCAAACTTGGGGCATTCCTAACCCCCTCATATACTTCCCGGTCTCCGGATGCTGCCAAAATATTTAACAGCCCCAATAAAACCAAAACACTTGCAATAATAGTCCAGGCGATTTTTGGGATTTGCATGATTTAAATATATCCAGAATAAGTTAGATTTGAAAATGTCTTATTAATAACAAGGCAGGTAGAGTAAGTAAAAACCCTCAGACCCGGATGGTCCAAGAAGAAATGGGAAGATTAGTAAAACAATTAGCAGGTATTATGAAAATCATTTTTTTAGCTTGCATTTTTGTTGGCTGCCTTTTGGCAACAATAGAATCAAAATTTGATTCACGTATGGTAATATCACGCATAATTATTGATGCCATATCTCTTCATGATTTCGTAAGCAAACTGCTTAGTTATTTATATGTTGATTTGCGTTTTTCTTCGAAAGTTTAGATTCTTTCCTCAATACATCAATACAAATATTAACGCCTATAAAAAAGCCAAGACTTAAAAAAAGTGAATAGCCCACACTTTCGAGTGCAACTGCCTTTTTGAGTATGGAATCATTTAAAATATAGAATCCCATATTTGCGGCGAATAAGTAAATAGAAACCTTCTGAAAAATGATAAGACGCTTATACATTAGAGTCTTGTTTTTTTATTCTTCAATTTAATTTTAATTATAAGTTTCATAAGTTCCGAAAGTAAAAAAACAAATAGGCATATTAACTCGAGTGCTAAAATGATTTTCAAGTAGCCATCGACGTACTTTTTAAAGAATGCATGTGCAATAAAAACAACAAAACCACTCCAAATGCTTATTGTTGATAGCTTACTCCAATTCATATTATTGGTAAATCTCTGTTTTTGCGTGCGATTGTGGATGATGAAATTTTGGTTCCGTCTTAGTTCCCGCGAGAAGAGATAGGTTCTTTCAATAATAACTTAAGTGGCTCATAATCAATTGATTAAGAGCCACTTAAGCGGAGAGAGAGGGATTCGAACCCCCGGAAGTTTGACCTTCAACGGTTTTCAAGACCGCCGCAATAGACCACTCTGCCATCTCTCCGGGCGCAAAATTAGGGCTTGGCGCATTATAGCAAAATATAATTGCTGTTTTTCTTATCTATTCTTTGTCTGTCAATCTTTTACCTGCGATGGAAAGGCGCTCTTTTTGACAACAGAGTTCACCCGGATCAGCTTACAGAAAAGGTGGTATTTAAGAATTTACCAGATATCATGGCGCTATGATACAACAATCTTTTAGACGACAAAAGACATAAAAACACGTAAGAAGACGTAAAACCAGATAATATCAGGGAGGAAATGGCGTTATTCCGAAAAACGGAACTATGGCCGAGGTCAAAGATAACTATATCGTACAGGGTACTTCAGGAAGAATTGGAAAACTGGTGGTGAATAAGATCATCAATGGGAAAACCTTTATCACAAAATACCCCGACCGCAGCAAAGTAAACTATACCAAAGAGCAAATCGAATTTAGGAAAATTTTTGCTGAAGCCGCAAAGTTTGCCAGTGAAATTGTAAACGATCCGGCTAAAAAATCAACCTATCCCCGCCAGGGCCGGAAATCCATTTACCATTGTGCACTCTCCGATTATATGACAGAATATAAACGAAAGAAAGCAGATTGATCGTCTGCCGATGCTGATTAATATTAAACTACCGCAACCGCCTCTTCACCGTATAATTGGTCACGAAAAGAAAGAGAGGGAGAAGGTATGAAGGCTCCAATTCCCAATGAATCCCATTTTTTATCAACCGCTTCAATTGTCTTTTCGTCGGCGACAATAATATTGGGCCAGTCGCGGTGAAAGTTATCGAGGGCCAGTGTTTTTGTCGTGCCATCGAGGCCCATGCAGGCCTGTTTCTTATCTCCCCTTCTTCCTTCGAATAAAATAGAATCCCGTTTTGGATCCAGGTTATTGCAGAATCGCCAGAGTGCAACAGGCAGATTGGAAGGATCAATAATTTCATCAATGTAGAGAATCAGTTTCACTCCGGATTCACTAAATATTTTCTCTGCAAATTTTTTGTGCAGATCGCGAATTTGATCTTTATGCGTTTTTGATACGGCGACGATCAGACAGGGTATTTCTCTTTCCAGCAACTGACGATTTACCGCTTTTATTTCGGGAAATGCCTGTCAGCCAGTCATTATCCGGTAAAAACATTTCCTGATCCGTTGCATATCGTTCATCCGTTTCTTCTTCGAATTTCTTTGTTCCGTCGATGCACATTTTTCCTCCAAATCCCAGTTTACTGCAACTATGATCAAGCACATCCATCGGCCCCTGCGCAAAAGCTATATCTGTTGCAGGGTTCACATTTTCTGAATACATATTTTGCGAGTGACAAATAATCAGTAATCGAAACGCCTTCATCCACCAGCACGAGGATTTTATTGAACATCATTTGCCCCGCGCCCCACATGGCACTCATTACTTTTTGTCCATGCCCCGCAAAGGTTTTATGGATCTGTGCAATTACCAGATTATGGAATACACCCTCTACCGGCATTTCCATATCTACGATTTCAGGAATCATCATCATTTTCATCGGTGCAAGAAAAATTCTTTCCGTTGCTTTTCCAAGCCAGGCATCTTCCTGTGGTGGAATGCCGACAATGGTCGCGGGATAAATCGCATTTTTTTTATGTGTTATCGCCGTAACATGAAATGAAGGATACCAGTCGGGCAGGGAATAATATCCTGTATGATCTCCGAAAGGTCCTTCCCAGATGGGCGCTTCTTCCGGATCCACATATCCTTCAATAACAATATCTGCATCGGCGGGTACTTCCAGTTCAGGCTGTGTAAGACAACGCACGAGTTCTACTTTCTTTTTTCTTAAAAATCCAGCCAGCATGTATTCATCTACGTTATCAGGTAAAGGTGCGGTTGCTGCATAGGCGTAAACGGGATCTCCGCCCAAAGCAACGGCCACGGGCATGCGCTTTTTCAATTTCTTATATGCTTCAAAATGCCGCGCACTCACTTTATGTTTGTGCCAGTGCATGCCGGTGAGTCGCTCATTCAGTAGCTGCATTCGGTACATACCTACATTCCGAATACCCGTTTCCGGATCTTTTGTATGAATCACAGGCAGGGTAATAAATGGCCCCCCGTCTTTCGGCCAGCAGGTAATAATGGGAAGTTTTTTAAGATCCGCAGATTCCATGTATGATTTCCTGGCACATACCTTTTCCACTCTTGACTTTTGGCATCCAGGCGGCGAACTGAGATAGTTTGGGAAGGATTTTTAGCTTGTCAAGAATGGATTCCTTAGGACCCGCCAATAATTTAAATAAGGATTCGATTTCTTTACTGATATCATCGAGCCGGGAAACACCCAGCGCTATACACATTCTTTTTTCGCTGCCATAGGCATTCATCAGCACGGGAAAATCATAGCCGGTATTCTCAAAAAGCAGCGCCTTGTTTCGGGAAGGAGTTTTGCTGATCCTGTCCGTTATCTCGGCAATTTCTAATTTTGGATCTGTATATGTTTTAATTCGAATCAGTTCGCCCGCAGATTCCAGCGCGTTCAAGAATTCAGCTAAATGATTAAATGCCATCTTATATATTAGAAAGCAAAATTAACCAACTAAACTCATTGAACCTTCGGGGGACAATCTGTTCTTCCCCTTCCATAATATCCGTCTCTTTTCGAAAGAAGTGGCGATGCTTATACGGATACCTGTATAGTAATACATGTCCTTATATTTCGGACCACCACGCGCAGTTCCTGCCACCGGGTAATTTGGATCTCCGCCTTTTAATTCGTTGGCACGATATGCCATTTCAACGGCTAATGGTCCTTTCGCATTCAGAAGAATAGTTTTATCCACATATATCGTGCTCACGTCGTCGAGATAATCTGTAAATGTTTTCCTGAATCCAACTTCATATGCGATCACCACATTTTCACTCACCCTGAATTTGAAACCACCACCGAAAGGAATGGCGAACTGTGTAAGGCTGTAAGGTTTCTGGTCAGGATACTGCGGAAGCCCCTCGCCTTCTGTACTCAATGGTTTCAGATAAACCTGCTGACCCGCCGTGTCGTAAGCATAAGGATTAAAATGAAAAACAGCGATGCCTCCAAAAACAAAAGGAGAAAATTTCTTTTCGGTTATATCCAGAAAAGTATATTCTCCGAGCAGGTTCCATTCAACAATACTTGTCTGAAAACTAAGATTCCTGAATACAAGGTTCGCATTGTTGTATTGATCCGATGCTCCCACTTTCATATAACTGATATTACTGATGGCGGAAAAATTCCTCGTAATATCATATTGCACCCCTGCGCCAAAAGCGAAGAACGACTGGTCGAAAGTATAGGCTTTCCCCTGAAGGTCACCTGAATAATTGGACAGACCGCCTGTCAAATTAACGTGCCACCGTTGCGCCTGAACCAAACCGGGAATAAATAAGAGAGAATATAATAAAAACTTCATGTTCAAAAGATTTCTAAGACGGAATAGAATCTTTCAAAGAAGTTGGATTTACAGATAGGAATTCGAAGGAAATTGGGAAGAGAAAATGAGTTACCGCCATAACGCAAGTATTGCGCCAGTTATTGGACGATACGCGTTAAAATAGTCCGAATAACGCTGAAATGCAAGTCCATTTGACGACTTTATATAATAATTCATCTTTCAAGCCTTAAGCCCAAAGCTTAAAGCCTAAAACTTCTTTTTAGATCTCTGAATTTGAACCAAATAGTTTTACAAATTTTAAATTGAACTGTGCTTTAAGCCTTATGCCTTACGCGTTAGGCGTTAGGCGTTAAACCTAAAACACTTCCCCCAAATTCACAAAAAACCCTTTGGAGCCCATGGTACCCCAGGCATAATCAAGGGCAAGATTCGTTCTGGAGAATTTATTGAGCATAGACGCGGATGCCTAAGCCGGCACCTGGCGAAATAACTTCATATTTACCGGTATTGATATCCGAAAAACTTTCTGCATTGACGAAGACCACGCCCCCAAAAAGTCCGTTTCGTGAAATTACAAAACGGTATTCTGCTTCCTGATCAATCATATTAGGACTCCTGAATCTTCCCTGGATATATCCTCTTCCGGTATTACTGAATTCATCCCAGCCCGTACTGGGCAGAAGTAGATAGGGAGGAGTGCCGCCAACCGTAAACCAGTTATAACTCCAGAAAGCCATGATATTCCTTGATTTTGCAGGAAATTTTGTATAACCCCGGAACTCCAATAGTAGTGATTGCCAGTTGGCATCACTTCCCATGAAAGTAAATTTTGGCTGGAAAAGTACATCGGCATAAATCCCTTTCTCAGGATTTATCGGATTCCTCCTGGAATCATATTTAAAAGTCAGGGAGATGCCCGATGCTTTTTCTGTTTGTGAATATCCATATTTTTGAAAATCGGTTTCTTCTCCGGGCGGCGGATTGACTTCCTCGATATTCCAGAAATAATCAAAATCATATCCCAGGCCAATATAAAAGTCAGTGGCAACTTTTCTTAAAAGAGCCTGATGCAATTTCAGATAGGAATAGTCCAGATTATAACTGCTATCCTGTTTGGTATAACCTCCGAGACCAAAAGTTTCGGAAGGGTATTTCAAATAGCGCCAGTCAGTAAGAATATTGTATTTATTATTATGCGTCCAAATGCTGGAAGCAATCGGAAATATGATCTGACTTTTGCTGGTATATGCAATGCTCGTTACAACGGTTGAAATGTTTTCTGTTTCATGATTATGAGAACCGGTGTAAAAAGCTGCATTTGCAGCAAATCACAGCTGCGAATCCTGTTTGTAATGTATATCCAACCGCAGGAAAGGCACTGAAATGAACCCTGCCCTTCTTGTTTACCACAACATCCTCCCTGTTCACAGAATTTTTATTTAATATCCTTTCCCCAATATCAATTAGGTCAATCTGTTTTATGCCCGGATTGATGGTTGTATCGGGAACGAATTGCGCGAATAAAAGTATTGGGAAGGTTATGAAAACAATGAAAAGAAAATATTTAAGCATCAGGGGGTTCGATTGAATAAAGATATCATTGCTATACTTACTAAATACATTTTCGGTTTTACTCCTGGTATATGTTTAACGAAACGTTAATACACTTTAACATATGAGTTGCCGGGTTATATTTTCATCATTTTATATGGCTTTCCCAGTTCCTTTTAAAAGAGGAAGGGTTATCTCCCACTATTTTATTAAAGAGTTTGTTGAAATAAGACAGGCTTTCAAAACCAACAGCATAGCAGGTTTCCGTGACATTCTGATCCTGCATGAGCAGGTTCTTAGCTCTCTCAATTCTATACTGGTTCACAAAATCGGTAAATGTCATATTGGTTTGCCTCTTGAAATACCTGCAAAAAGCAGGCGTAGTCAGGTGCACTTTCGAAGCAACCAGGTTAACATCCGGTTTCTGGTCATAAAATGCCCCAATATATTCGTATATGGCGCCCATCCTGATCTTATCTTTCAAAATAAAATCTCTGCTGGAAAGGTCTTTATTTAATATAGTACGTTCTTTTGATTCAGCAAGTTGTTGAAAGATTTTAATAAGATGGATCAGTTGTTCAAAAGAATCCCGGCCCTCGAGTTGTTTTAATTTTTCTGCAACTTCCTGCTTAGTATCACCGTAAAAGGCAATTCCATAATCCGCAGTTTTAAAAAGCTGGTGAATCATAGAAAATTCCTGGGCAGTTGAAATGGCTGTACCCAGGAAATCCGTCTTTAGTTGGATAACGATCTGGTGATAATCACTTCGCAGTCTGTAATCAAAATTTAAATGAGGCAGGTTTCCTCCGATAAAAACAAGATCGCTCTGGGTATATCCTGAAATATGAGTGCCTACATGCCGAATACCCGCGTCAGCTTCCACATACACCAGTTCAAATTGGGGATGATAGTGCCATAGAAAAGTATTCCTCAGTCTTGGTGAAAACAGTTTAAATGATTTTCCAGGCTCGAATTCTATCTTCTCCAGCTGTATTTCATTCACTTCCAATTGTAATTTATTGAGCTGTTAATATATGAAATACGTCAATACAGAGCAAATACTTGTCAATGGATGAGAAGCGACGCCATTAAACAGGTTCTAGATTTGTGTCATTAAATCTATCAGATATGACAGTCAAAACGATGGCCGCTACCGACCAGTTCACCATGGCACATAAGGAAATACCTGGCAATCCCTCTACTGCAAAATCGAGCCAGTTAAAATTAAATGACCGGTCCAACGGTGAACCGTTGCGTTTACTTAGTGAGGAAGACTGGAAATTCTGGATTCATAATGGTTATGTGGTTGTGCGCAATGCAGTTCCTAAGGAACAGGCAAAAAGACTCGCTGATTATCTCTGGGAATTTGAAGACAAAGATCCTGCTGATATTGATAGTTGGTATAAAAGACCGAATGTTCAGATGGAGATGAAAGAGCTGAACAATACCGGCATGGTTGAAATATATAATCATCAATATTTATGGGACAACAGACAATATCCAAAAGTTCACCAGGCATTTGCAGATATCTGGGGAACGGAAAAGCTCTGGGTCACCATTGACCGTGCAAATCTGAATTTTCCTTTGAGACCCGGATTTGAATACAAGGGCTTTATACATTGGGACTATGATCCCGAAACAAAGCCGCAAAATGTACAAGGTGTTTTAGCGTTGGCGGATCAGACTGATGAAAACATGGGTGGATTTCAATGTGTGCCTGAATTATACAGGACTTATGATGTATGGAAGTTAACCCAACCTGAGAATCGGGATCATTATAAACCCGATATTTCTGGTTTTGAATTGGTAAAAGTAAAACTGGAAGCGGGTGACCTGTTAATTTTCAACAGTCTTGAACCGCATGGCATCAGGGCCAACACCAGTCAGAACAAGGTACGTATTGCACAATACCTTGCAATGATGCCTGCTCAGGAAGAAAATGAAGAACTTCGTCAATGGAGAATTAACAGTTGGAAAAACAGGAATGCCATGACAGGTTATGCTTTTCCCGGAGATCCTTTGGAAAGAGAAAAAAGAAATCCCGTTGCTGAATTATCTCCGTTAGGAAAAAAATTATTGGGATTGGAGAAATGGTGATCTTCATTTTAAAAAAAGGTCCCTTTTATTCGGGACCCTTTTTTTTCGAACCTGTGTTTTTCTTATTTGAACCTTGTCAATTTACCAAATGATTATCGATCCGATGAAAGCATACAGTTATTGTACTAAAATCGGACAACAAAAAATATAAAGAATTTATATTGGATTGACAATCATCTTAGTAATTAACTGGCATATTCTTAGGAGAGGAATCAACTATCTATCGTTTCCATCAAATCCCCCAAGAAATCATGTTTAAGAATTATTTAAAAATTGCCTGGCGAAATATTATCAGGAGTAAGGGTTATAGTGTACTTAATATTTTAGGTCTTGCAACGGGAATGGCCATTGCATTGCTGATAGGTTTATGGGTGCACAAAGAATATTCCTATGATAAATTCCTGCCCGGATATCAGCAGTTGTATCAGGTGAGACGGAATTATTATGGCAATGGCGATACGGTTACTTATAGTGGCAGTTCATTGAAATTGGCAGATGCTTTACGCAGCCAGGTTCCGGAAATTGAATGGGTTGCCGAAACTGATGATTTTGGATTCCATGGCCTTACGGCTGGTAATACTAAACTGTATTTGAACGGCGGCCAGACAGCCGGCGATTTTCTGAAAATATTCAAATACCCTTTGGTGCAGGGCAATATCAATACGGTATTGAGAGATCCTTATTCAATCGTCCTCACTGAGAGCACTGCAAAAGCATTATTTGGAAACGAAGACCCCTTGAATAAAACTGTTCGATTCGACAATAAAAATAATCTCATCGTAACTGGCATTTTGAAAGATATACCTGCCAACTCCACATTCCAGTTTAACTATTTAGTGCCATTTAGTTATTATGAGGCCATTAATGACTTTGTAAAAACCGCACGTCATCGCAATTTTGAATGGAACGGGTTTCAAACCTTTGTGAAATTAAAGGGAGGGATTTCCTATGAACAGGTAGCATCCAAAATAAAAGATATCGAAAAGGTTGACAAAGACAACATCATGTCAAGGGCAACGGATGTAATACTGCATCCTCTTCAACGTTGGCATTTATACGGAAACTATGAGAATGGTAAGGAAGCCGGCGGTTTCATAGAATATGTACGCATGTTCAGTATCATTGGAATATTAGTGTTAATGATCGCCTGTATCAATTTTGTAAATCTCACAACGGCAAGGTCAGAAAAAAGGGCAAAGGAAGTGGGTGTAAGAAAAACGGTTGGGTCTCGAAAAAAAGACCTGGTATTTCAATTTCTTACAGAATCTGTTTTGCTTACTTTAATTGCATTTATATTTTCTCTGCTTATTGTGCAATTGGCGTTGCCTGCATTTAATACACTCACAGGCAGTAAAATAAACATCCCTTTTTCAGACTCCATTTTCTGGCTGATCATGATCATCAGTGTTTTGATCACCGCATTATCGGCAGGCAGCAGACCTGCATTTTACCTTTCGTCTTTCAATCCCGTGAAAGTACTTAAGGGCCCGGTACATGCGGGTAAGACGGCAACCTTATCAAGAAAAATCCTGGTAGTCCTGCAGTTCAGTTGTTCCATCGCCCTTATCATCAGTACGTTTATTGTTTATAAGCAAATACAATATGCAAAAAACAGATCGGCAGGTTTTAATATGCACAGGCTGATGATGACTGATATGAACGAAGACCTGAGCCGAAACTACACAACTATAAAGAATGATTTAATACAAAAGGGCATCGCTGAAACAGTAACTTCAGCGACAAGTTCTGCCACCAGCACCGGAGGACACAGAGATGTAGATGACTGGCCGGGTAAACGTGCCGGTGAAACTGTCGATATGGGACGCATAGAAGTAACGGATGACTATTTCAAAACCCTTGGCATGACGATGAAGGAAGGCCGCGATTTCAACGGCAGTGCGGATACATTAAGTGCAATATTTAACGAGGCGGCGATCAGGCTGATGCGTCTGAAAGATCCGTTGAATCAGTCAATTACTTATTTGGATACAAGACTTAGAATTGTAGGTATAGTTAAAGACGCATTGACAGTATCACCTTTTGCACCTGCCGACCCAACGATATTTTTGTACGATCCAAATCCCAGGGGTGTTATGATGTATCGCCTGTCGTCCGGAATAAAAACGAGAGATGCAGTAACACAGCTTATTGACATCTTCAATAAGTACAACCCTGCCTATCCATATACTTATACTTTCGCTGATGAAAGTTATGCCGCAAAGTTCAACCTCGAAGTACTCATCGGCAAATTAGCCGGGCTGTTCGCGGGGCTTGCCATTTTTATTTCCTGTCTGGGTTTATTTGGGCTTGCGGCCTATATAGCCGAACAAAGAACAAAAGAAATTGGCATAAGAAAAGTACTGGGTGCCTCGGTGTCACAGATTTGGCTCTTGCTTTCAAAAGAATTTATCGTGCTTGTACTGTTGAGCTGTTTAATCGCTTCGCCTATTGCATTCTACTTTTTACAAGGCTGGTTACAGAAGTATCCATACCGGATCACTATTGGTGCAGCTTCATTCATTTGGGCAGCATCAGCAGCAATAATAATTACGTTGGTCACTATAAGTTTTCAGGCAATAAACGCCGCGATTACCAATCCTGTAAAAAGTCTGAGGTCAGAGTAAATTAAATCCGCGGAAAATTAAAAGGCCCGTAAACGTTAAGTTTTACGGGCCTTTGGCGTTGTTTTCGCCGTGTGAGTCGGGACGACTGGATTCGAACCAGCGGCCTCTTGCACCCCATGCAAACGCGCTACCGGGCTGCGCTACGTCCCGAAACTAAAGCAAGTCACAATCCTTTAAGTATCTTCCAATACCTCTCTTTTTTATTTTTGTTTCCAAGTGAACGGCTTCAATCCTAGAATTGCATTCAAATGAAACTATCAGGCTCCAGGGAACGCCCCTGGATGTAAAATTAGACCTGCATGCATTGTGTTGATCTACTCTTTTTTGAACATCATTTGTACTGCCGACATAGTACTTGTTCAATGAAATACTATGAAGTACGTAAACGTAGAACATATTTCCTTATTAGCGGCCTTCCCGCCAGAGGCGGGACGCGCTACCGGGCTGCGCTACGTCCCGAAATTACAGCAAGTCACTTTCCTTCAAAAACATGTCAACCATAACTCATACCTCATAACTCATATCTCATAACCCATAACCCATAACCCATAACCCACAACCTCACAAAGGGCTGCAAATCTAAGATAAAAAATTCTCGCCTGAAAATGAATTCATTCCTAAACCGTATCTTCGCGCAATTCCTTCTAGATGAAGCTGCTAATTAAACAGGCTTGCATTATTGACCCTCTTTCTTCCCATAACGGAACCGTTCAGGATATATTAATCGAAAAAGGCAGGATTCAGGAAATTTCGCATTCCATTTCAGAAAAAGCTGACCAGGTAATTAATCTGAAAGATCTCCGGATCAGTCCGGGATGGGTGGATATTTTTTCAAATTTTGCTGACCCTGGGTATGAGTTCAAGGAAACACTGGAGAGTGGATCTGCGGCTGCTGCAGCGGGCGGTTTTACAGACGTTTTTCTGATTCCGGACACTCAGCCGGTTACTGATAATAAGTCGCAGGTCGAATATATGCGCCAGCGCTCTTCGGATTTACCAGTTTCGATCTGGCCCATTGGAGCCATTACGAAAAACCTGGATGGAAAACACCTCGCTGAAATGTACGACATGAAAAACAGCGGTGCCATCGCGTTTTCCGACGGTCTTCATCCTGTACAATCGTCCGGTGTCCTTGTCAAAGCCCTTCAATACGTAAAGGCCTTCCAGGGTGTGGTAATCCAGATTCCTGACGACACCAGCATTTCACCTAACGGTCTCATACATGAGGGAATTATTTCAACAAGGCTCGGTCTTCCCGGCAAACCTATCATGTCTGAAGAGATCATTATCGCCCGCGATATTAAACTGGCCAGATATTCCAAATCACGCATCCATTTTACGGGCGTAACTTCTCCCAAATCCATAGAATATATCAGGAGGGGTAAAGACTCAGGACTGGATATCAGTTGTTCGGTTACACCTTACCATCTTTTTTTCAGCGATGAGGCCCTGACAGAATATGATACTAATCTGAAAGTTTATCCGCCTCTGCGCTCCCAGGCAATTAAGTCGCAACTGAAAGAGGCAGTATTGGATGGCACTATAGATTGCATTGCATCCCATCACCTGCCACATGAATATGACAGCAAGGTATTGGAATTTGAATATGCGAAATACGGAATGGCCGGACTCGAAACGGCTTATGCTGTTGTACAAACTTTATTTCCTGATTTATCAGCAGAAAAAATATATGCATTGTTTGGAGGTAATGCCCGCAGAATATTTAAACTAAGCCCCTCAACTATTGAGAAAGGAAGTGATGGAAGCCTGACCTTATTTAATCAAAGTGAAAACTGGGTTTTTGATCTTACAAAAACAGTATCAAAATCAAAGAACTCTCCGTTTAACGGACAAATGTTTACGGGCCGTAGTATTGGAATTATAAACAAAGGAAAATTACATTTGAATTCCCAATCAAAATAAAACAACTATATGAAAAAGAAATCGTCAGATTTTATTGGTAAAGGCTTGATTCTTTCTTTGATAATAATAGTTATCAGCCTGATCGGAGGGTTTGCACACATTCAATTCGAAACCTGGTTTAAATGGCTCCCTGCCATCATTGAAATTATTATCATAATTGTTTTTTGTATTCAATATGGAAAACAACAAACCGAAGGTGTAACGTTCGGAAAAGTATTTGGATATGGATTCAAGGTATCGCTGGTAGTTTCTGTTATGATGGTCATATACACACTTCTCTCCTTTTATGTAATATTTCCTGAATTCACAGATTTGTCCCTTCAACAGGCAAGAGCCGCCATGGAAGCGAAGGGAACTTATACAGAAGATCAGATTGACCAGGGTATGGCCATGACTAAAAAATTTTTACAACCTCTGCCACTCGCCATTTTTGCTTTTATAGGATCACTGTTTTTTACTACTATAGCAGCCCTGCTTGGCGCGGCATTTACAAAGAAATCTGAACCGGTACCCGCCATTTTCAAAGATAATCCATGATATGACCGATCATTCGCAACCATCCAGATACACTATCGGCCTGCGTTTCGGACTAATTACAGGATTCGTATATGTTGTCCTGCTTTTTTTGCGATATCATTATTTTTCATCTAATCCGATTCAGTTTGGTTTATCTGCACTGGTGAGTTATGTCGTTATATTAATGATGTATTTGTTTGCAGGAATGGCCAGAAAAAAAGAATTGGGAGGATACGGAGAACTCAAAGATATATTTCAATCCATTTTCATTGTTATCCTGATTACAGAACTGGCTTATATTATTTTCAATCTTATTTATTTAAAATATATTGATCCTGCTTTCTGGGAGAATCTTAAAAAGACTTCCATATCATACTATGAAAATTTAAAATTGAGCAATGATGATATTGCTCAAAGAATAAAGGGATTCAAGGACGTGGATCAGGAAACAAAACCATTGGGTCTCCTTAGAGGATATGGATATAGTATAGTAATTGATTCACTGTTTGGATTAATTATTGCATCCTTTCTCAAAAAGAAAAGACAGTTGCCGCTCGAAATTTTAGATAACCCGAAGAGATAAACTGCATGGATATATCTGTAATTGTACCACTGTTGAATGAAGAGGAATCTCTTCCTGAACTTACCGCCTGGATCGAACGCGTAATGGATAACCACCAATTCTCCTACGAAGTGATATTGGTCGATGACGGTAGTACGGACAGGTCATGGGAAGTGATTGAAACTTTACATGAAAGGAACAATCGTTTAAAGGGCATACGTTTCCAACGGAATTATGGGAAATCAGCTGCTCTGAATGAGGGGTTCAAAACCTGCCAGGGCAATGTGATTGTTACAATGGATGCGGACCTGCAGGATGATCCCGATGAAATTCCGGCTCTGTATCAAATGATCACGAGGGGCGGATTTGACCTGGTGAGTGGTTGGAAGAAACGTCGACATGATCCCATATCCAAAACGCTTCCTTCCAAATTTTTTAACTGGGTAACTTCCAAAGTATCTAAAATAGAGCTGCACGATTTCAATTGTGGGTTGAAGGCCTACCGGTATCAGGTCGTTAAAAGTATTGAGGTTTATGGTGAAATGCACCGGTATATCCCACTGATAGCCAAATGGGCAGGTTTTAAGAAAATAGGTGAAAAAGTAGTAGATCACCACGCGAGAAAATATGGTGTTTCCAAATTCGGCGTAGGTCGTCTGGTTACCGGGGGGCTGGATCTTGCTTCCATTATGTTTGTTGGTAAATATGGCAAAAGGCCCATGCATCTTTTTGGCGCCTGGGGTATGTTCAGTTTTCTATTTGGCTTCGTAGTATTTTTTTATCTTTTTATTTCGAAATTCTTTTTTGATAAAACCGGCATTACACAACGACCCTTGTTTTTTGTTGCATTGGTGGCGATGGTAATTGGTACCCAGCTTTTCGTAACAGGATTCATTTCTGAACTGATTTCAAGGAATTCTCCCAATCGAAACTCATATCTGGTTGAAAAGAGAACGGGCATATGAAAATAATTATCATCGGACCTGCCTGGCCTCTTCGTGGTGGCCTGGCAAGTTTTGATCAGCGTCTTTGCAGGACTTTTAACGAGGAAGGTCATCAATGTTCTGTTTATTCATTTTCTCTGCAATATCCTGGCTTCCTTTTCCCCGGCACTTCTCAATATTCATCAGAACCTCCGCCTGCAGGTATCGAAATTCACCCTGTAATTAATTCCATGAATCCCTTCAACTGGCTGGTCATTGGGAATCGTTTGAAAAAAGTGGCACCTGATCTTATCGTTGTACGCTACTGGCTCCCGGTAATGGGACCGGCACTCGGGACAATTTTGAGGAAGGTTCGGCTCAACCAAAAATCAAAAATCATTGCGATTACTGATAATGTATTACCACATGAGAAGCGACCTGGCGACAGGTCATTTACAAAATACTTCCTTGGAAGCTGTGATGCGTTTGTAACAATGAGTGATTCAGTGATGAACGATCTCAGACAATTCGAAAAAACCAAACCTGCTAAAACCGTTATCCATCCGGTTTATGATAATTTCGGAGAGATCATCCCCAAAGTTTCAGCCAGAAAGTTTCTGCATGAACAACTTCGATTGAGTATTGCTGAAGAAGACAAGATTATTTTATTTTTCGGTTTTATCAGAAAATATAAGGGGCTGGATATCCTGTTCAGGGCCATGTCAGAACCAGGCATCAGAAAATCAGGGATTCGCCTCCTGGTAGCGGGTGAATTTTATGAAGACCGGAGTCACTATGAAAAATTAATCGAAGAATTAAAAATTGAAGAGCAATTGATTCTTAAAACTGACTTTATACCAGATTCTGAGGTCAAATATTATTTGTGCGCCGCCGATGCCGTTGTCCAGCCTTACCGTCATGCAACGCAAAGTGGCGTTACTCCCCTGGCTTATCATTTTGAAAGGCCCATGATCGTATCCAATGTAGGAAGCTTTGCAGAGCAGGTAATTCATGAACAAACCGGTCTTGTTACTGAACCGGAAGCAAAGTCATTGGCGAGTGCTATCCTGCATTTCTACGAATTAGGAGAAGAATATTTTATTCCTCATCTTCGCATTGAAAAGAAAAAATATTCCTGGAAAAACCTGGTAAATACCATACTTGGCTTATCAAATGATATACAGAAGTAAAGCACCCCTTCGAATCGGACTGGCCGGCGGCGGCACGGATGTAAGCCCTTACAGCGATCTATATGGTGGCGCTATTTTAAATGCCACAGTCTCCCTTTATGCTTATGCCAATATTGAAATTACCGAATCGGAGGAAGTTCATTTTGAATCCATTGATTATAAAACCAAGCAGGTTATTCGTAAGGGATCTCCTGTAGAATTTAACGGCGTTCTGGATTTACACAAAGGTGTTTATGACAGAATAAGAAAACAATTCCAGGGAATGCCGGCAGGATTTAAATTGTCAACTTTTGTTGACGCACCTGCGGGATCGGGCCTTGGCACATCCTCTACCCTTGTTGTTGCAATCGTGGGTGCTTTTGCAGAAATGTTGAAATTGCCACTGGGGGAATATGATATTGCCCACCTGGCATATGAAATTGAACGAAAGGATTTAAATATGGCGGGTGGACGGCAGGATCAGTATGCTGCCACATTCGGCGGCGTGAATTATATGGAATTTTTTGGTGAGGATAAGGTAATCGTCAATCCTCTTCGTGTAAAGCAACAATATTTGTTCGAACTCGAAAATAATCTCCTTCTTTATTATACAGCAACCAGCAGGGAGTCCGCCAAAATCATCACGCAGCAGAGTCAGAATGTGGTGGACAAAAAAAGTGGTTCCATTGAAGCAATGCATCAGCTAAAACAGCAATCGCAGCGAATGAAAGAAGCATTGCTTAAAGGAAGGTTGCATGAAATTGGCGAGATCCTCGATTTTGGATTTCAGCAGAAACGACGCATGGCAGAGGGAATATCGAATACAAGGATGGAAGAAATTTATATAGCGGCAAAATCTGCAGGTGCTACGGGTGGTAAGATATCAGGGGCAGGGGGTGGTGGATTTATGATATTTTATTGTCCGGCGAATACAAAATTCCAGGTCATGGAAAAGTTAAGTGATTTCGGCGGCCATTGTAAAACCTACCAGTTTGTGGACCATGGTCTGACCACCTGGACCATTTAAATAATTTCATATGATTGACCATATCAAAAAAATTATAAGCGAATCTATTTCCGTCAAGAAAAATATTTTATCGGACGAAGTAATGCTGAACAATACTATCCAGGTAGTTCAGGAAATAGTAAATGCATTTAAGTCTGGAAAGCGCGTTTATTTTGCAGGAAACGGAGGCAGTGCTGCAGATGCTCAGCATCTCGCTGCTGAGTTTTCCGGACGATTTTATACTGACCGTCCGGCCCTGCCCGCCGAAGCATTACATTGTAATACTTCCTATTTAACGGCTGTTGCCAACGATTATAGCTATGATGAAATCTATGCACGATTGATCCGTGGTATTGCTCATCAGGGTGACGTCCTGATTGGATTATCAACCTCAGGCAATTCCGGAAATATTGTAAAGGCATTTGAAGCGGCCAGAGTAAAGAAAGTGATAACAGTTGGTTTTACCGGAGAAACCGGAGGAAAAATGAAACCACTTTCTGACTACCTGTTTAATATTCCATCTAACGATACACCAAGAATCCAGGAATCTCATATCCTGCTCGGACATATCGTTTGTGAATTGGTTGAGAAAGAATATTTTAAATCTTAAGCCTTATGATCACCGAGGCAATTGTTCTGGCAGGCGGCCTCGGTACGAGGTTACAGTCTGTATTAAAGGAGATCCCCAAGAGCCTCGCACCTGTCGCTGGCAAGCCATTTCTGTCTTACCTGCTTGATTATGCACAAGGACAGGGAATTGAAAGATTCGTTTTTGCATTAGGTTATAAGGCCGAAGCAATTGAATCCTATATAAAAAAAAACCTGCCCGACAGTAAATATATATTTTCAACTGAGAAAGAGCCCCTGGGAACCGGGGGAGCAATTTATAAAGCTTGCAGCCTGGTTGAGTCCGGGAACGTTATTGTCCTGAATGCAGATACTTTTTTCGGAATTCAATATGCGCAGCTTGGCGAATTGCATGAACTTTGCAAAACTTCCTGCACGCTGGCCTTAAAAAAAATGAAAGCATTTGATCGCTATGGATCCGTGAACATAAATGATAAAAATGTAATTACGGGGTTCAGTGAAAAAAAATACCAGGCGTCCGGTTATATTAACGGGGGCGTATATGCGCTCAGGGTCGAATCCTTTCTCAGCAAAACATTTCCGGTCAGCTTTTCCTTTGAGAAGGAATACCTTGAAAAAGAATACGTAAATGAGAAATTTCCGGGACTTGTTTCCGACGCATATTTTATAGATATTGGCGTTCCTGAAGATTATCTGAGGGCCCAGACGGAATTACCGAAAGCAATTGTTAATTGTTAATTGTCAATTGTCAACGGAATCCTGTACTACATCTCATAATTAACTTCATTTGAAAACAATAAGGCGTTAATCATTAACAATTGACAATTAACAATTAACAATTATCGTGATCTTCAATCTCTCTCAAATTGATAAAACCTGGACACTCTTCCTTGACCGGGACGGAGTAATCAACTATGAAAATCCGGGCACCTATGTACGTTCCTGGGATGAATTTATTTTTTATCCGCATGCTCCTGAAAATATCGCTTATTTTAATAGTCGTTTTCAACGCGTGATGCTGGCGACAAACCAACGTGGCATTACGAAAGCCATCATGACCCTTGCCGACCTTGAAAACATTCATTCAAGGATGCTAAAAACAATTCAGGAAAAGGGCGGTAAAATTGATCAGATTTATTTTTGTGTGGACGCGGAACCTTCCAGCCCTTGCCGTAAGCCAAACCCGGGGATGGCTTTTCAGGCTGTAAGGGAATTTCCTGAGATCGATCTGAAGAAATCCATCATGATTGGGAATAATGTCAGCGATATGCTTTTTGGGAAAAATGCAGGAATGAAAACAGTATTTCTGCAGACGACCAAATCCGACCTGGATTTGCCGCATAATGATATAGACCTGCATTTCAGTAACCTGGAGGAATTTACCTCCACTCTTCGGAAATCATAAAATTTTGAAAGAAATGCCCGGTTTTCCCTGAGTTCCTGATCTTACTTGTAAATTGTGACCGGAATTCAATAACTATCCATGACCCTGAAAAAATGTTTCTGCCTTCTTATTTACGCAGGATGCCTGTTCCCGATAAAAAGCAACGCTCAGTCTGCTTTAGGAAAACATTTTTCGGCGATTGAAAAATCACAGCTCGAGAAACAGCAGGATTCACTGGCTCCATTTGCTTATCAAATTGTTAATGCTCCGGAACCGAATCAGCGATTCAGGGCAGATAGTTTTTTTATTCGACTGTTCGTAAGATCATTAAAGATTCCGAATTCATTTTACTTTCCCTTCGATTCCCTGGTAACCATTTCGAAACTATATGCACCCGATAGCAGCTTTCGGATTTTCACCTGGCAGATAAAAAAAGATGAATATGTTTATTTTCAGCGTGGTGCGATTCAAATGCGCACAGCAGACGGTTCATTGAAACTTTTCCCGCTGCATGATTTTTCCAATTTCACCGCGAAACCGGCAGATTCAGTGCGAAATCCAAATAACTGGATAGGGGCGATTTACTATCGGATCATACAGAAAAATTACAATGGAAAGAATATTTACACATTGCTTGGATTTGACGATTTTACTATAAACAGCAATAAAAAGTGGATGGAAGTACTGACTTTTAATGAGCAGGAGCAACCGGTTTTCGGCGGACCCTATTTTTCATTTAAAAATGATTCAGCAAAAGCAAATAAAAAACAGGTTGTAAGATTTTATATCGAGTATAAAAAGGAAGCCGTCACTTCATTTAACTATGATACTACTCTAAACATGATCATATATGATCACCTGATTTCTGAATCGGATGAACCGGATCGTAAAGAAACATTTGTGCCTGATGGCGACTATGAAGGATTCACCTGGCAAAATGGCCAATGGCTGCACGTACCAAAAGTATTTAATCAGACATTGCAGGATGGCCAGTTTCCCACGGACAAAAAAATCCTCAACGACGACGGTGCAATCAATGAAGAGTTGCTCAAGCAGCAGTCGGACAAAAATAAACAGAAGACAAATTAAAGTATGGGTTATGAGATATGGGTTATGGGATATGAGATTTGATTTGTGAATTTTTATTGAATTTAATAATCAATAACCCATATCTCATATCCCATAACCCATAACCCATACTTGCTTTATTCATCAAGTTTCAGTACGGCAAGAAACGCTTCCTGAGGGATTTCAACATTCCCTACCTGTCGCATGCGCTTTTTTCCTTCCTTCTGTTTTTCCAGAAGTTTCCTTTTACGGGAAATATCTCCTCCGTAACATTTTGCAGTGACATCTTTTCGCAAAGCACTGATGGTTTCCCTGGCAATTACTTTTGAACCTATGGCTGCCTGAATAGCGATTTGAAATTGCTGCCTTGGCAAAAGCTCTTTTAATTTTTCGCAAAGTTTGCGACCGAAATCCGCTGCCCTGCTCCTATGAATAAGTGCACTCAGGGCATCCACCTTCTCGTTATTTAACAGAATATCCATTTTAGCGATGTCGCTGTCCCGATAACCTATCGGATGATAATCGAAGGACGCATATCCTCTCGTCTGACTTTTAAGCTTATCATAAAAGTCAAATACGATTTCCGTAAGGGGCATTTCAAAATGAAGCTCAACTCTGGTGGGTGTTAAGTAATTCTGATTCAGAAGTATACCACGTTTACCTAAACATAAGGTTATAATATTCCCGATGTATTCCGGCTTTGTGATAATTTGGGCATTTATGAACGGTTCTTCAATTCTTTCAGTTCTCGTTGGATCTGGCATTTCTGCAGGATTATTGACCTGGATTGTCTCTCCCTTGGTTGAATAGGCAATGAAACTTACGTTGGGAACTGTAGTAATAACAGTTTGATTAAATTCCCTTTCAAGTCTCTCCTGTATGATTTCCATATGCAGCATGCCAAGGAACCCGCAACGGAAACCAAACCCCAGGGCCTGGGAAGTTTCCAACTCATATGTCAATGAAGCGTCATTAAGTTGTAGTTTATCCATACAGTCCCGTAGTTCCTCAAAATCTTCTGTAAGTACCGGGAAAATTCCTGCAAATACCATTGGCTTGACTTCCTGAAATCCCTGAATCATTTGAGGATTGGGATTAGAGCTCAGTGTAATAGTATCACCTACTTTTACTTCCTTGGCATTTTTTATGCCTGTAATAATGTAGCCCACATCTCCGGCACGCATTTCCGCCTTCGGCTCAAGTCCCAGTTTAAGAATACCGATTTCATCAGCCTGGTATTCCTGTCCTGTTGAAACAAACCTCACTTTATCTCCTTTCCTTAAAACTCCATTCATAATCCTGTAGTAAACAATGATTCCCCTGAAGGAGTTGAATACGCTGTCGAATACCAGCGCCTGCAGTGGAATATCAGGATTTCCTGAAGGAGGAGGAATGCGTTCAACGATAGCTTCCAAAATGGCTTCCACACCCAGGCCCGTTCGGGCACTTGCCAGCAGGATAGATTCTTTTTTACATCCTATGAGTTCTACGATCTGGTCGGTAACCTCCTCTACCATGGCTCCATCCATATCTATTTTATTGATGACAGGAATAATTTCCAGATCGTTTTCAATAGCCAGATAAAGATTTGAGATGGTTTGAGCCTGTATACCCTGGGAGGCGTCAACCAGCAATAGAACTCCTTCACATGCGGCGAGTGCCCGGCTGACTTCATAGGAAAAGTCCACATGTCCCGGCGTATCAATAAGATTTAAGACATATTCCTGACCCCCTGATTCATAATTTATCTGAATAGCATGACTCTTAATGGTAATACCTTTCTCGCGCTCCAGATCCATATCATCCAGCACCTGGTCCTTCATTTCACGATCGCTGATCGTGTGGGTGAGCTGTAAAAGCCGGTCGGCCAGAGTTGATTTTCCGTGATCAATATGTGCGATAATGCAGAAATTCCGGATGTTCTTCATGGGTGATTCCCCCATTTTCGGGGAGCCGCGAAGGTACATAAAAAACCTAAGGCGAAGGCCTTAGGTTTTAATGTGGTAAATGGGGAATTGTAATAAATGTGGACATGTAAAATGAAATGTGATAATGATAATCTGGAAATAATTAATTTGTTATTATGTCATCATCCATCATCCATCAACCGTCAACCGTCAACCGGTTCCTTTTCAATCTCCCTCAGATAACGGATTTTTAATCGATCGTATATAGAATGTTTGTCAACCAGTAAAGAAACCAGACTGGCTACCATGCCGGCCATCATGAGATAAAAGATCAGGTTATGACGATCGGTCATTTCGAGTACGATAATAGAAGAAGTAAAGGGCGTCCTGGTAATTCCTGTTAAAAAGCCCACCATACCTGAAAGTATCAATAGGTTCGTATTTGAATCCGTGAGATTCATCCACCCGGATAAAACTGATCCTATACAGGCCCCTGAGCTAAGTGCTGGCGCAAATACACCTCCTGCTGCGCCCGTACTGAATGAAAAAATAGACCCTGTCATTCTTACAACTGGTGCATACCAGGGAAGATATTTGTCAGAAGTAAAAAGAACCTGGGTCATAATGATTTTCCCTGAGCCGATTAATCCCGTATTAGTCATAAAACCCAGTGAAGCAACTACTAAACCACATACGATTACAAATAAAATTTTCTGGTTTTGATTTTTCAACCGGGACCTCAGATTTATTAAGCCTAGCATAGCGCGACCTGACAAGCTTCCTCCCAGACCCGCCAGCATTGCCACTAATATGACACCAAGAAAAATGTATGTGGACAAACCTTTAATGACCGGATACCCCAGGTAAAGATAAGGTCCGAACAGTTCCTGTGCAGTCAAACCCGCGATGATCACAGCGGTGAATAAGGCAGTTCTGAAATAACTGATATGAGTTTTGGTCAGCTCTTCAATCGCGAAAACAATACCACCAAGGGGGGTGTTAAATGCAGCAGCCAGTCCTGCAGCTGCACCCGTCATGATCATGTTTCTTTTTGAAATTTTTGGCCACCAGTCGGGAAGAAGCTGATTTATTTTTCTGAAAACAGAACCTGCGATCTGAATGGTCGGTCCTTCCCTTCCGATAACACCGCCCCCGAGAATCATAAAAAAGCTAGAGATAATTTTTATAACAATAACCCGAATACTGAGCAGTCTGCGGGTTTTGTGATTATCGCGCGGATTAGCAAGCTCAATGGCAGCCATGACCTGGGGAATACCACTGCCACCGGCATATTTTTCATATCGTTGCACCAGCCACCAGGCTAACAAAAAACATAAAGGTGTTACAATGAAAAATAGCCAATGATACGTTTTGAATAATGAGTCCGCACTGTTTTCAGCAAGCAAAAATATTTTCGAATAAAAAACCGCTATCAGACCAGTGATAAACGATGCTGTCCAAAAAGGAACAGCCCGGAGAAAATTGAGTTTGAGTTTTTCATTTCCGCTGCGATCGAAGACCCACTTTAACCAGTTTAGTATTCTGGCGCGCGGACTCTTCCCGGATTTCTCAATCATGTGATAAAGATAATTTATTAAGCGTAAAGCATAAGGCAAAAGGCGGAGGGCTTAAGGCGTAAAGCGTGAGGCGAAAGGCTTTATTAGTGATGTATTAAATCGTAATTTATTTCAGAATCAAAATAACTGCTGCATTTGCCTTAAGCCTTCCGCTTTACGCCTTAAGCCCTGTGCCTTATACTTTAAGCATTGCTGTATTTTTGACTGATGGAATATAGAGAGTTAGGTAGTTCCCACCTGAAAATAAGCAGGATCGGATTTGGAGCC
Organism: uncultured Bacteroidota bacterium; assembly: GCA_963730425.1. Lineage (GTDB taxonomy): Bacteria > Bacteroidota > Bacteroidia > Chitinophagales > Chitinophagaceae > Puia. The sequence continues at coordinate 123,204 of CAVSRV010000003.1, forward strand.
ATGTCACTCGAACTGCATGGTCCGGATAATGAAACCCTATTACACGAGGCGCTGGATGGTGGAATTAATTTCTTTGATACGGCAGATTTGTACCAGCAGGGAATGAATGAAAAATTATTGGGTCGGGCATTCAGGAACAAAAGAAAGAGCATCATCCTGGCTACGAAGGTCGGGAACCAATGGAGACCTGACGGTTCCATCCTGGATTGGAATCCTACAAAAAAATATATTTTGAGTGCCGTGGATCAAAGTCTCGAAAGGCTGCAAACTGACTACATAGACTTATATCAGTTGCATGGTGGCACCATATCAGATCCTTTCGACGATATAATCGACGCATTTGAACTTCTGAAAGCCTCAGGAAAAATTCTTAACTACGGTATTTCGTCCATCCGTCCGAATGTTATCAGGGAATATGTGAAACGATCTCATATTGTCAGCGTAATGCTGCAATACAGTCTTCTTGACCGGAGACCGGAAGAAACCATATTGCCATTCTTACTTGAAAATAAAGTGGGTGTCCTGGTTCGCGGTTCTATCGCTAAGGGCCTTCTGGTTTCAAAACCATCGGAATCCTTTCTAAATTATACCGAAGCTCAGGTAGGCAAAATGTCTGATGCTATAAAATCTGTCTCCAGAAACCAGACATCTTATAAAACAGCTATGCAGTTTGTTTTTAAACAACCAGCTGTCAGTTCTGCGGTAATTGGAATCCGGACAGAAGATCAGTTGAAGGATGCACTGAATGTCAGCGAACAGAATGTACTCAATTCGGATCAATGGAAATTACTTGATTCTGTTTTACCTGCAAATAAATATACGGATCACCGTTGATTATTTTTTAGTATATCATCATAAACCTGTAAGATTTTCTTACCGATTGACTGATACGAAAATTGCTCAATTGCGTAGCGGCTATTATCGTCTCTTTCATAAGAATCATAATTTGCAATCATTTCCTTCATCGCTTCAAATAATAGGACTTCCTTTCCTGGTTCTACTAAAATTCCATTTTCAGGATTAATGACTTCACGAATCCCCCCTACATCTGTGGCAATAACGGGTACCCCCGTGCAGAGTGCTTCCAGAATTACACACGGCATATTTTCATAGAAGCTGAACATTACAAGGGCATCAGCATTGCGGAGTTCCGTTCCAACCTGTTCGTAAGATATTTCGCCGGTAGTTCTAATCCTCTCAGTCGACATGACCTCATCAGTTAATAATTTATTAACTGAAGGATTCAAGGGGCCCACCAATACCAGTTCTACATCAAACCTCAGGTAAAGCATATGAATAAAAGCACGAATAATACCTTCCGGGTTTTTCGGATATAATAAAGAAGAAATATGTATGAATCGGAATCGATTGGAAGTTTTCTTATCAGCCGGATAAAACAATGCTGTATTCACAACATTTGGGATTTTTTGATAGGGAACTTTAACCCAAAACTTATTGATTTGTCTGCCGAGGTTATCACTTACAGGTAGCAGAATGTCGGCCCTTTTTATTATCATCCTTGTAAGAAAACGCGTCAAAAAAGATTTTTTAAATAAGCTATCCCTGGCTATTGCATAATAACCTGACCAATGTTCCGTCAGCACATAGGGAATCTTATATTTCCATTTCAGGTAAAGGGCAATTAGTCCTGCTTTCATGGCAACCTGAACATGCACTATCTCCGGTAGCTCGTTTTTTTTGTGAAGATGTTGAATGATCTCCTTATTTTTTTTAAAATAACGGAAGAGTGATTGAATTTTAGAAAATATACTGCTACCCTTTCCCGAACCTGGATAATACATGATGTATTCCCTGAGTTTAGTTTCTCCGGATTCCCTGATTAAATGCTCAGTCTTTTCAGAGAAATGTGAAGGCGCATATTTTCCTGCCCATAGTACATTCAAAGGCTGATAGATGGAAACCGCCTCGGCCTGGCGTTTAATGAAATCCCCGCTGAATGGATCGGACTCATTTGGGTACCAACTCGCCAGCCAAAGGACTTTCTTCATTTCTTTCAAAATTAAACAATATAGTTTTCTGCAGGTGGTTCCTGAATATTTGTACCGATCGACTGGCGAATTCTCATTAAATCAGATTTGCGGAACAGTAAGAAGTCCCGCAGTGGAACATGATATTCTTTTCTGTAAATAAATAAGGTATAACAATAGTAGGTAAGGTAACCAGCGCTGCTGACGATGGATGCCGACGATACGCCATAACGAGGTAATGCTATTAAATCTCCAATACAAATAATAGTAAGAGCTAACAGAGATCCCCTTATGTTTATACCGATTCTTCCGGATGCAGAAAACCAGGACGTCAGAGGATAATTCATGGTTACGCCAAGTATTCCCGGTATCAGCAGAACAAAGAGTAAATACATGTTGTTAAACGACCTGCCAAAAACCAGTGGTATCAAATACCATCCTGCACCCAGGATCAAAGTACAGACAAGCAAATTAATCCATAATAAAATCCTAATAACAGTTGTCAATTCCATTGTATTTCCCGACTTATTCTCTGAAGAGAAAATCGGAAATAAAGTAGATCCAAGAATTGCCGGCAGGATGAACAACATTTGTCCAACTTTAGAAGCCTGAATATAATTTCCCAGATCCTTTGAAGAACAATAATATTGTACGAACCAGTAGTCGATACGGTTCACGAGAAAATAAATTAGATTGGCTATCAGTGCAGTCAGCGAATATTGGAAAACTTTTTTCAATATGGGTTGTGGTGGAAATATTGAACCGGCCGGGGAGGTTTCGCTGCTGAAAAAAGCAAGTATGACCACGAGACCCTGCAAAAAATAACAGAAAAAATAAATCTGTAAAAAACGGGATTTTATAATTGTGTTATTTCTACCGAAAACCAATATCATGAGAAGAATAACATTTACAAGTAAAAGGATTTTATTGGGAACACCGAATTTTTTTTGTGCATAAAACAAAGAAGTAAAATAAGTGGTGAGTAGTATTCCGATGATGAAAAGGAAACTTGCCAACAAAAAGCCATATTGTGTCAGGTAAACCGGATGCGAATAGTAAATGACTAAATACCAGACTAAAAATGCAATTAGAGATGAGGCTGTCGCCCAGACTAAGCAAAAGCGGGCCATTTTGGATGCATCCAGATTTCCCGATGCAATATAATAGGTTGCACCGGATTCAAGACTTATACTTGCGAGCAAAAGTATCAGCGCCAGATTGTTGACTATAAAAAAAATCTGCCCGCTTTTCTCAGCGGCAAAGAAGCGGGCAATCCCGATATTCAAAAGCAGAATAGAAAAAAAATACAAACCACGCCAAATGATATGATGCAGGACAAGGGTTGAGGTTTTTTTCATGAGAGAAATTGAAGAAAGTATAAGAGTATGAGAGTATGAGAGTATAGGAGTAATATGAATGAAATTATTAGTCGTACTCTTATACTCCTATACTCTTACACTTTTATTTGAGCGCCTTAATTATTTCAATGAACTCTGCGGCATTCAGGGAAGCACCTCCGACCAGGCCACCATCAACATCTTTTGACGCAAATATTTCGCGCGCGTTGGCAGCTTTCACACTCCCACCATATAAAATCGAAACCTGCTCCGCGATGGCTTCACCGTATTTGTTTTTTAATACCAGGCGGATATACGCATGCATTTCCTGCGCCTGTGCCGTGCTGGCGGTTTTGCCGGTTCCTATGGCCCATATAGGTTCATATGCAATAACGACTTTAAGCACTTCTTCGTGAGACAAATGAAAAAGGGATTCCTTTAACTGGTTTTCCACAAAGCTATTCTGTTGGTTTTCTTCTCTTGTCTGTAAAGCTTCGCCGCAGCAAAAAACGGGAGTTATTCCATTCGTAAGACATAAGTTTAATTTTTCAGCGAGCATTTTATTGCTTTCTCCAAAATATTCGCGGCGTTCGCTATGCCCAACCAGGCAATAATCCAAATCAAGAGATTTGAGCATTTCAGCAGACACTTCCCCTGTATATGCACCGGATTTCTTATCTGAACAGTTTTGAGCAGCAATAAAATAATTTGTTTTGTGCTGAACTGTGTCTACAGCCATTTCCAGATATGGAAATGGAACTGCAAAAACCGCTATATGATTTTCCTTAAGTGTAATGTCAGCTGATACTATGATTTGTAAAAGTGTAATGCCCTGTTGATAAGTCAGATTCATTTTCCAGTTCGCAGCAGCTATTTGTTTTCTCATTTGTATTGTTTTTCCTGATCAAAAATAATTTTTAACCTTACTATTTCTTCCGGACTTATTTCCTGTCCTTTTAATTTCTTCCATTTATTGATGTGCTGAATGGCTTTATCAAATACGTATGCCGACTCATTGCCACCCCAGCTAAAGGAAGGAAGATAAGTAGCTGTGGGTCCATTTCCAAATACATGGCAACAGACGCCTGTTATTGTACCGGTACTGAATGAAGTATTTATTGCAGACCTCGAATAGTCGCCCATCATAAGGCCGCATTTCATGCCGCCATCAAGAAACGATTTTCTTATGGGATTCCACAATTTAATATTCCCGGCGCTGTTTTTTAAATTCGAGTTTGAACTACCCGCGCCCAGATTACACCATTCTCCTAAAACGGAATCACCTAAATAACCATCATGCGATTTATTGGAATACCCAAAAAATACCGAGTTCTTAATTTCACCTCCTAATATGCATGAGGCACCTGCCGAGGTAGCTCCGTATATTTTAGCACCCATTTTTACCAACCCCTTTTCTCCTAAAGCGAAGGGTCCTCGGATCATGGAACCTTCCATCAGGTGGGCATCTTTCCCGATATATATAGGACCTGTATCCGAATTCAAAAAACAATGTTCAACCACGGCTCCCGGCTCTAAAAAAATTGATGTGCCGGTTAGTTTGTTGGTTGTAGAAATGGATTGAGAAATTCGTCCTTTAGTGATAAGATCAAAATCATTTTTTATCTCGCTTTCATTGTATCGAAGGATGTCTGTGAGATTTAAAAGGCGGTTAGACTGCTGCAAGCTGGACTCCTGACTATTTCGTAAAAGTGAAAGGATCAGTGACGGATCAGGGATAATATTGGCGGGTACCGAAATTTCTCCTGCTATCCCGGGTTCATTTTTTAAATAATGGTTCCATTTTTCACGGATCGTTAAAATGCCACAACGGATATCTGCCACAGAACGAGTCAATGAAAAAGGAAAAAAATCATCCGCGAAGGGCCCTTCGACAAGCGTAAAAGCTTTCATTGATTAAAACTAATCTTAAAAAAGTTTTCAAAAAAAAAGTCCCTTCCGTTTAATGGAAGGGACTGAAAGAGTAATATTATATTAAGATTTTTTCTCGTAACGCTTTTTAAATTTGTCGATACGACCTGCAGTATCTACCAGTACATTTTTGCCTGTAAAAAAAGGATGAGATGTATTGGAAATTTCAAGTTTGATCAGCGGATATTCATTTCCGTCCTCCCATTTAATGGTTTCGCGGGAATTGGCAGCTGAACGGGTAAGGAAGCTTGTACCATTGCTCATATCCCGGAATACGACCAGGCGATAATTTTCGGGATGAAGTTTTTCTTTCATAATTTTTATTTTAACCGTGCTTTTTGTAATGCTGTCCCGGCACGAAAGGGAGCGCGAAATTAGGAGTTTTTAGGGTGAAATACAAAGAAATGTTGGTTGGCTATTACCCTTGACCGTTGGCAGTTGGCGGTTGGCCGTCTGTTTCACACTCTCACACCCTCACACTCTCACACTTGTTTCAGGACCTCATGTTATCAAACTGAAGAGGAATTCCCAGGCCGGATGATTTACATAATTGGATAACTGCTTGAAGTTCATCGAGTTTTTTGCCTGTCACCCTAACCAAATCATCCATGATGGCTGCCTGGACCTTCATGCCTGAATCCTTTATGAGTTTGACGATTTTTTTGGCATCCTCCTGTTTCAGGCCATTTCGCACAGGTACTTCCTTTTTGGTGATTTTTCCACTGGGAAATGGTTCTTTGGACATATCATAAGCCAGGGGATCAATACCCTGCTTTATAGACCGGCTGATGAGCACATCCGTGATTTGTCTGATCTTCATATCGCTGGCAGCTTCAAGGTCAATTTTCATATCTTTTTTATTCAATTCTATTGAGACCGGTGAGTCCTTAAAATCAAAGCGATTCTGAATCTCCTTTTTAGTTACGTTCACTGCGTTATCGAGCGTTTGAGGATCTATTTTACTGACAATATCGAAAGAAGGCATATACTTTGGTTAAGAACCTAAAATTATAATAAAAAGCCTCACCAACATCTACGCTGTTGGGTAAAAAAATATCGCGCAGATTTAGTTTCAGCGTGGCTTTTTACTTCATAACCAAAGGTTTGTATCCAGTTACTAAGTTTTTAACTGGGGCTGTCTTTTTCTAAGGTAGTAATACAAAAAACCACCTCCAATAATCAGGAGGGTGGAAATGATTTCTGCCTGAGTAGGATGAAAACCAAGAATGGAATAACGAGTATTCACCCGAATCTTTTCTATAAAAAACCTTTCAATACCATTTATGACCAGATAAAAAGCAAAAAGGGTTCCTGGCACGCGGAATTTTTTCCTTATGGACCATAGGAGAAGAAATAGTCCAATACATACAACGGTTTCATAAAATGGTGTCGGAAAGACAGGCACCGGAAGATAACTGCAGAAAGGTCCGCCACAATTCGGGATCTTCACGCCTGCGCCAATCACATTATGCGGATATGGATATGCGAAAAGCCAGTTAGGAAGAAATGAAGGACCTTTTACTGAGTAATGTGGTACATCCATTGTGTGAAATTCGCTCATGAAATAATCTGTATTTCTTCCCAGCTGGAATTGAAAATTTTGAACTGAGCCTGGTACAGACTTAAGAGCTTCATTCACAGTATATGCACTGTTCGGAATTCCCCAATCTCCGTCACCTGAAACCTGGCAGCCAATTCTTCCGGTCCCATAAGCCAGCATGAGAGCTGGTGCTGCAGCGTCATTAAGGTACCAGAATCCGATTTTATGTTTGCGGGCATAAACCCAAATGGCGAGAGCTGCAACGATCAGTCCACCATAAAAAGTAAGACCGCTGAATGAAAGAAGGGACTCAACCGGATTCTTAATAAAATCATCCCAGGTTTCAAGGCTGTTAAAAATCTTTGCACCAAGAAAGCCAAATATAGCAGCATAAATTACGATATCTCCTACCCTGTCATGCGGCCAGATCCTGATTTTCCTTTCTTCAGGCTCAGGTAATTTATGTTTGTATTTTTCATACCATTTTAAACCTGAGAAAATGAGGCCCAGAACGAGTCCCGCCCAGCCATTTCCCGCAGAAGAAAAAATATAATCAGCGGGGTTTTGCGTTAGTTGAGAATTCGAAGTAAAAAGACCGACAAGCTTATATCCAAAAATAAAGGCAATAATGAAATTGGTGAACAGCTCCCCTGGGCTGGCTAATCTGCCAACTATAATTGTTTCATCTTCAGCTTCCAGAAGACCCTGTCTTTCTTTTCTTTTAAGTTCGCTGGTTACCACCATGGCGGCACCTATAAAGGAAAGCGCTACAAAAAACCCAAAACTGTTTATGAAATGAAGGAACTTTAAATCGAGGCCGAACAGGTCCTTTACTGCGTAATATAAATTCGGATACATAGGAGTTGCAAGATAAGGGTAAAAACTTGAGAGAAGCTTCGTATCCTTGCCTGAAAATGTTATCCCATGAATAATATTGCTGTCATTGGAGCGGGTACTATGGGGAACGGTATCGCACATGTATTTGCTCAATATGGTTTTCATGTCCGATTGGTTGATCTTCAAAAAGAACAATTGGAAAAAGCTTTAATGGCTATTTCAAAAAACCTTGACAGACAGGTACAAAAAGGTGTTCTTTCAGCGGAAGAAAAGACTAATTCGCTCAATCGCATTCATCCCTTACAAAATATAAAAGAAGGTGTCTGCGATGCCGATCTTGTTATAGAAGCAGCAACTGAAAATGAAAATATCAAGCTCCAGATTTTCAGGGAGCTGGATGAATATGCGCAGTCTTCGGCTATTCTGGCCAGTAATACTTCATCTATTTCCATTACGAGAATTGCAGCTGCTACCAGGCGCCCCTCACGTATTATTGGCATGCATTTTATGAACCCCGTACCAGTCATGAAACTGGTGGAGATTATTAATGGTTACGCGACGGCAAATAATGTTACTGAAAGAATAATTGAATTGTCGATAAAGCTGGGCAAAACGCCCTGTGTGGCAAACGACTATCCCGGATTTGTCTCGAATCGTATTCTGATGCCAATGATCAATGAAGCAATCATCAGTCTTCAGGAAGGCGTAGCCTCTGTAGAAGCCATCGATACGGTTATGAAACTTGGAATGGCTCATCCCATGGGACCCTTGCAGCTGGCGGATTTCATAGGTCTTGATGTTTGCCTCGCTATTATGAAAGTACTGCAGGAAGGATTCGGGAATCCTAAATATGCTCCTGCAACATTACTGGTGAACATGGTAACAGCTGGAAATCTTGGTGTAAAATCGGGAGAAGGATTTTATGATTATACCAGTGGTACGAAGGAACTGGTGGTGAGCGGAAATTTAGAAAAGTATGAGAGTATAGAGAGTATAAGAGTATCTGAGAATTAAATTTTAATCTATATGATATTAAACAAATCGAACTTTCTCTATACTTTTATACTCTTATACTCCTATACTCTTATACTCTCATATCTGGTATTCCGATAAAGTAACTAACTGTATCGTTCACTAAAATTTCAGTCTTCACATGTTCCGCATTCCTGATTTCGGGCGAAGAGACTCCTTCATCTATTACCATTTCACGATTTGTTATGGTCCTGATTTCATCCCAAATCCCTGAATCAATAAAAGACTGTAGTAGTTTCGCTCCTCCTTCAACCAGAATACTTAAAATTCGCAACGAATGTAACGTCGATAAAATAGATGGGATGTCTGCGTTTCCATTGGTTATTTTCTTAAATAAAAGATCTTCTGCCTTCAACTCTTTTTTTTCATTGAGGATAATAGTAGGAAATTCTCCGTTAAAAATATGTAAGTTGTCTGGTAAGCGGAGCCCCCTGTCAAGTACAATTCTTACCGGATTTTTTCCTGTCCACAAACGCGTCGTTAGTTCCGGATTATCCGATAAAGCGGTATTGGTTCCAATCAAAATACCCGCCTCCTCGCTGCGCCATTTATGTACAAGACGGTTTGAATAAACATTTGAAATCTGCAGTCGGCCGCCGGATTTTACGGCTATTTTATGATTGGATGATTGTGCCCATTTTAAAATGATGTAGGGTCGGTTTTTCTGATGAAAAGTGAGAAAGCGTCGGTTTTTTTCCGTTGCTAATTCTTCCAATACTGGAAATTGGACGTGCACGCCGTTAGCAATTAGCTTTTCTATTCCTTTTCCATTTACTTCCACGAATGGGTCGCGGCAACCTACAACTACCCTTGGAATTTTTTCCCGGATTATGAGATCCGTACAGGGTGGCGTTTTGCCATGATGAACACAGGGTTCAAGGGATACATATAAGGTAGAATCAGAAATCAGTTTCCGTTCATCCGGTTTTACGGATAACAGACAGTTAACTTCTGCATGAAGTCCCCCATAGAATTCGTGATATCCTTCACCGATTATTTTTCCATCGTTTACCATCACGGCACCTACCATAGGATTGGGTGCAGTATGACCGGATCCTAGTTCTGCAAGTTGAAGGCATCTTTGCATTAAAGCAGCCTGGGAAAGATCCCCATTGATTTTCGAAAGATTAGCCGGCTGTGAATTCATGGACTGCAATTTAATTCATTGTAAGTTTGCCAGCATGACAATTGAAGAAGCAAACCGGTTATTAATTTCTTCGCTTACGGAGTTTTATGACGAAAGGGAAGCTTCTTCTATCAGCTCCCTTGTAATGGATCGCCTCACGGGAATGCCTAAAAGTTTGCGTATACTGCAAAAGTCCGGGTCATTTTCAATAAAACAGGAAGAATTATTTCAATATTACCTCAGTGAATTAATGAAATTTCGCCCCGTCCAATATGTTCTGGGTGAAGCCTGGTTTGGCCCTTTTCCATTTTTTGTGGATGAAAATGTACTGATACCCCGTCCGGAGACTGAAGAACTGGTTGATTGGCTCATTAAGGATAATACTTTAAAGGAATCCGGAACCTCTGTCATGGACATTGGTACCGGAAGCGGATGTTTGGCTGTTTATATAAAAAAAAAGCGAAAAGATTTTCAGGTCACGGGCCTTGATATCAGTGCAGGGGCCTTGGAAATTGCCCATAAAAACAGTCAGGTAAATGAAGCAGATGTAGATTTTATTTTGTGTGACATCAGGGACCCGGAACAAAGATCGGCATTGGCCTCAGTTGATATTATCATCAGCAATCCGCCTTATATACCTGAAAAGCAAATGGAATTTTTGGATAAACATGTAAGAGATTTTGAACCTTCGCTTGCTCTTTTTGTACCCAACGAAGACCCGATTCTCTTTTATAAAATTATAGGTGATATTGCCGTCCAAAAATTGCTTCCGGGAGGTTCCATTTTTTTGGAAATACACCATGACTTTTCACAGGAGATCGTGGAATGGTACCAGAAAAACGGGTTTTCAGTTGAATTGAAAAAAGATTTTTCAGGAAATAACAGAATGATAAAAGCTTGTTTCTAAAAAGCGATATGCACCCTGATAGCAAATACATTTACCGGGCCCTTTCTATCTTTATTATAGGCAGGATTAAGCACTAATTGATAATCAGCCGTCAGCCAAAAGAATGGTATGAGCTGCGCACTGTAATATGTTTCCAAAATACTCTCGTGCCCGTAATTCAACCTGCCATCTCCTATAATAAAGCCATATCCGCCAGCTTTTAAAAAAGCGCGGTGATCAGAGGAAAGGCCATTTACAACTACTGCGAAACCGGCTATGTCACCATTTCTTTTCCAGGGAATGCCCTTTTTTGACAATCCCAATTGAACGGTCTGGTCAATTTCAGTAAAAGCCCATGAAGCGTGCTTTCCATCGTTCCAACCAATACGGGCAAAAATTCCAAGACTACTGGTTAACTCCTGTTCCAAATTCAGATAAAATCCTGTTTTTTTCCCGCCATATGTTGTTCCTTCCGCATTTCCTGAGATGACATTTAGTAAAGTAGTGTCTCCATCACTTAATGCAGTAAGACCCTGCTGATATGAAGGAGCTCTTGATGCAGTATAACTGGCTAAAAAACTAATTACACCATGCCTTCCGTTGAAGTTTAATTTCTTATCAAATTCTGCATTTTCCGAATGTGCTTTTCCAAAAACATATTCTAATTCCGGATGATTGGCAATTTTAGGAACGGCTACCGTGGATATTGCAAATGACCAACTTGGTTTAATAATTTCAACAACTACCCCCCATGTATAACCCTTAGTATTGGCAGGATAATCCCACGCACCATTACTCATTAAACTCCAATTTAAAAACTGTGTTCGTGGATCGTGACTAAAACTATTTTTATCAAAAAAATCGGAAATGGCAAACTTGCCTGCATTTATTGTTATCCTGTTAACCGGGACTTTGTCGGTCACTTGATTGACATCTTCCGTAACATTTTCATATTCCGTATGTCCCAAAGGAATATTTTGTTGTAAATAAACCCGTGCTATAGATAAACTAGGCGAGGGGTCACCAATACGATATGTTTCCCCATTTAATGCTCCTGCGACTCCAAGTGCATAGCTTAATCCGCTTCCACCCGATAATTCGGGGTTTACATATACAGCAGAGCCGGTCCATAATTTTCTTCCCATAAATATTGTAGAAGTCACGCTGGTGGCCCCAGTTTCAACGTTATTATTTAAGCTGTTTGTTCCGCTATAAGGCGCATTAAATCCGGAATGACTTTGACTTACTACAGTCATTTGAAAATGGAAGGTCCAATTGGTTTGTTCGGCTGAATCAATAATTTGAGCTGAAAGATGTTGACCATTTAAAATATAAATTATTATGAGGACAAGATCTCTTCTCATGCAGTTATAAATTATAGGGTTCCTCAAATTGCTCAGAGACATTGATGAAAACTTCTGATAAACCAATTTTTGACAAAATGTGATAGTAAGCAATATGCCAATAAAATAGATAGCAGCCAAGGAAAATAACCAAATGGTAATGGTTCCATTCGAAAAGCAATCTACATGTTCCCTTTTTTCAACTCATTAACAGCAAAATTGCAGGCCCTTGCAGTGAGTGCCATATAAGTAAGTGAAGGATTTTGCCAGGCGGAAGAAGTCATGCAGCTTCCATCTGTAATAAAAACATTTTTTACTTCGTGAATCTGGTTAAATTCATTGAGCACTGAAGTCTTAGGATCACGTCCCATTCTCACCGTTCCCATTTCATGTATAGCAGATCCGCCAGGTTTATTATAGTCGAAGCCATGGATATCATTAAAGCCAGATTTTTCCAGCATCTCAACAGCTGAAGCCTGAATATCTTTAGTCATGGCTTTCTCGTTAGCGCCATATTTAAAATGAATATGCACAATAGGAAATCCCCACTGATCTTTTTTGTACTGATCGAATGAAATGTGATTATTGTAATATGGAAGGGTTTCTCCCCATCCCCCGATCCAGAGAGTCCAGGCGCCTGGTTTCAATAATTTCTCTTTAAAATTCTTCCCAAACCCAGGAGTTTCCAGCCCTGTATTATCCCATATTTTTCTGCCTCCGCTGGCCTGGTATCCCCAGCCACGTATATAATCATTTGCAGAAGTTTCACTATTCAGATTCCTGAACCTTGGCATATAGATGCCCGCAGGTTTTCTGCCATAATAATATTTATCCCCCATACCTTCAAAATCTCCACTGGCTCCCGCACCCGTGAAATGATCCATCAGATTATGACCCACCTGATTCGAATCATTTCCCATTCCATTAGGGAACCTGGCGGAAGTTGATCTCATTAAAATGGAGGCAGTATTAATGGTTGACGCATTGAGAAATATGATCTTTGCGAAATACTCAGTTTGTTCTTTTGTATGAGCATCCATAACGCGCACTCCTGTTGCCCGTTGAGTCTTGTCGTCATATATCACTTCAGATACTACAGCATCGTAAACCACGGACAGATTTCCGGTAGCAGCTGCCGCCGGAAGTGTGGCCGAATTGCTGCTGAAATATCCGCCGAACGGACATCCTCTTTCACAAAGATTCCGGAACTGACAGGGACCCCGTTCTTTCCAGCCTCTTGTCAGATTTGCCACACGTGCCGGCGTTACTACGCGGTCCTTGTAATTGGAAGATATCTTTTTGGCAAAATAATCTTCAATACAATTCATTTCTATAGGAGGAAGAAAATTTCCGTCAGGAAGTTGTGAGAGGCCCTCCGTCTTTCCACTTATCCCCGTAAATTCTTCTACATAACTATACCAGGGTTCGATGTCTTTATAGCGTATCGGCCAGTCTACCCCGTGACCATCTTTCAAATTGGCTTCGAAGTCGAGATCACTCAAACGGTAACATTGTCGTCCCCATGTTAGTGAGCGGCCACCAACCTGGTATCCGCGTACCCAATGAAAAGGATCCTCCTGTATATACGGATGATCCTGATCACTCACATAGAATTGCTTAGTACCCGGATCATAGTTTTGTGATGAAACAGGATCCCTGTTTTCATCAGCCACTGTATTGAACAGACCATGCGGGAATTCCCAGGGTGCTTTCATGGCAGTAGGATAGTCCTTAATATGAATTACATTTCCTCCTCTCTCCACAACCAGTGTTTTCAAACCTTTTTCACATAATTCTTTTGCAGCCCAGCCCCCGCTGATACCTGAACCTACGACGATGGCGTCGAACTGATGTTGTTTAAGTTCCCTGCTGTTTTTGTATGTCTGATCCTGATCACCCATGATTATTTATTTGGTGGCCCAGGATGTTTGGTCAGGTTCCAGCGGAATGCAGGAAAGATACTTGCCCGGAACTGGCACATAACGCATGCCTAAACTGGCTCCTTTTTCTGAAATGCAATATCCATATACAGTATATGTTTTCAGCATTTCAAAAAAAGGGCGGCCGGTAAATTTACTTTTAATCTTATCCAGCAATGAATTGTTCACCCAGGATTTTTGTTCCGCCCATTGTAGTATCACTTCCTTTTCTGCGGGGCTGCATGCTGAAAATTCCTGATTATAATGAGATTGGGTATATTCTTCAAGATCCTGCAGGCCTCTGATAAACCTGTTTAAAGTCTTGTTATCGGTACATTCATTCAACATGGGTAACATAAATTCCACTGCACCTGCTTCTCTGGCACCCGGTGTATCGGTGGCCGGGATAATAGCTTCTGCCAGGTCTACAAGAAGAGATTTTTTTGAAATCAGGTAGTTTTTATCCGGATTTCTTGTGAGGGTAAACCATTCATAGCCACTGACTCCAACAACCGTAGCACCACCCGCGAGCAGTATGGTTCCAATGGCTTTTTTTCTTTTCATTTTATTGAACGCCTTTTTTGTCGACCGCAAGTACGGTTCTTGCACCCAGCTCACGTGCTACCCGCATAACCGCTACTACATCATCGATCGGAACTGTTTTATCGGCATTGATAACAATGGATGGCTGGTCCGTTTCCTTGGCAAGGAAAGGCTGAAGCTGGGATTTTAAATCCGCAATACCGACTTTTGTAGTTCCTACAAAAAATTGCCTGTTCACATCAATAGATACGACCACAGTTTGTTTCGACCTGGTGTCGCTTTTTGACTTGGGTTGTGAAAGTTTGATCACATTCGGATTCGCGAGAGTAGATACGATCAGGAAAAACAATAACAGAATGAATAGAATATCATTCAGGGGTCCGGTATGAACCTCGCCTTCGTCCTTATGTTTATTTCTTAGATTCATCTTGTCGGCTCTTGCAAAATATCTATAAACTCTGCACTCGCAACCTCCATTTTATTGGTTGTTTTATCAATCTGTGAATTGAGATACCGGTACATTATATAAGCAATGATACCTATGATCAGCCCACCCGCGGAAGAAATCATTTTAACATAGATCCCACCGGCGATATTTGAAATACTGTATTCTCCGGTAGAAGCGATGTTATAAAACAATTGGAACATACCGATGATGGTTCCCAAAAACCCGAATAACGGCGCTATATAACCGATCACCGATAATATAGAGACGTTTTTTTCCATTTTATACAATTCAAGCCTGCCCACATTTTCCATACTTTTTTCAATGGCATCAATGGGCTTACCGATCCTCTGGATACCCTTATCGATCATACGGGCTATTGAATTATTAGTGTTTTTAGCCAGGCTCCTGGCTGCTGTCACATTACTGTTTACAATATGGTCCCTGATAATATTCATGAAATTCTCATCCGTCCTGGAAGCTTTATTGATCGCCATTACGCGCTCAATAAATACAAATACTGCCGTCACCAGCAATATGGCAAGCGGGATCATCAGCGGGCCGCCCCTTTCCAGGATATCCCAGAGATTTTGTTTTCCTGGCGCCGGAATGATGCCGGCCCGGGCCAGACTGTCTTTAATTTTTGAAGAATCTATGATTACCTGCAGGAAGAATAAATTCATTCGTAACCTTTGATTTATAGGAGTAAAAATAAGCTTTCAGCCGTTATCTAACGCATTGAATAGTTTTGTATTATTTAATGAAAAGCCAATTTTACGCTTAAAGCCTAACGCCTAACGCCCAACGCATTCCTGGAAAAATGCGAACTCTGTTATAAGCAAAAAGAGCTTTTTTAATTTACATTTTCACTTGAACATATTTACTTTAGGTATTGGGCTTTAAGCCTTAAGCGTTAGGCTTTAAGCGTTACGCGTTAGGCGCGTCTTGTTTCATCATCATAGCCTGAATCTGTTTCATCGTTTTATTCATTCCGTCGCTGCTCCCATCCAGGAAAATCACGTTCCCTTTTCCAAATTCGGCGAAGTTTTTAATGGCTTCCGTCCACATACTAAAAAGAATCACATTCGTATCCAGATTGGCCCTTTTCATTTGTTCGGCTGCTTCCGTCATTCCCCTGGCCACTTCTTCCCTGAACAAAGCCACACCCTGACCTCTCAAACGGGCTGCCTCTTTCTCCGCTTCAGCAGAAATTTTTATGGCATTTCCCTCCGCCTCCGCTGCTTTTGTTTTTGTAATCAGAAGCGCCTGTCCCTCGTTTTCAGCAGCAGCCTTTAAGTTATTACTGGCAACAACCCTGCTCATGGAATCAATGATCGCCTGGTCAAATGTGATATCATTAATCTGTAAATCCAACAAATGATATCCCCATTCCTCCAGAGAATGATCAATCTGGTCTTTTACATATTCAACTATATCTCTGCGGAGACCGAGGATCTCAGCCTGTTTTTTTGTAGCGACAAATGCTCGTATACTGCCTTCAATTGTTCTGGTAAGTGCCTGCATGAGGTCACGTTCGGCAATAAATTTAAATGCGACTTTTTTTATCGTTTCCTCATCTGAATTCTGCACTGCATAGAGTAACATGCTCTTGAAATACACATTAGCCTGATCTGTCGTTACGGCCTGGAACTCCAGTTCCACCGACCTGTTCTGAATGCTGATTCGTTTTTGGATCTGTTCCAGAAAAGGGATTTTAAAATTTAGTCCCGGCTGAAGTACTCTCCTGTATTTTCCAAACATCGTAATCACATCAATATACCCCTGGCTCACCGTGACCAGTCCGCTAAAAACAAAAATAAGAATGGGCAATACCCACCAGAATTGAATCAGATTTTCCATATTTCAATAAAAAGTTTTTCCTGTTCAGGATCATTGTTTGGGTGAATGTACTATATTTTAAATACTGAAAACAGGAAATTCAGGCATCGTTATTTTATGTTTTATCTTTGAAAACATGGCTGATTTACTGGATGTTCTGATTATCGGAGGCGGACCTATCGGGCTGGCATGCGGACTGGAAGCGAAGAAAGCAGGATTGAGTTATCTCATAATTGAAAAAGGGGTGCTTGTCAATTCTTTGTACCACTACCCTTCCAACATGACATTTTTTTCAACTTCTGAAAGAATTGAAATCGGAGATATTCCATTTGTAAGTAACAACGTCAAACCAACACGGCCCGAAGCGCTCGAGTATTACAGAAGGATTGCCGTTTCTCAAAACCTGAATATTCATTTGCAGGAACGGGTGACGACAGTCGTTAAATCCGGTGAAAATTATAAAGTCTCAACCACAGTTTCTGTTTATGAGACAAGAAACCTGATTGTGGCAATTGGTTTTTATGATATTCCTAATTTGCTGCAGGTTCCAGGTGAAGAACTACCCAAAGTGAGGCACTATTACAAAGAGCCTCACTATTATGCAATGCAGAAACTTCTTGTTGTCGGCGCCAATAATTCTGCAGTTGATGCAGCATTGGAAAGTTTTCGAAAAGGTGCCCATGTAACCATGGTGATCAAGGGCGCTGAAATCGGGAAACGAGTGAAATACTGGGTCAGACCCGATATTGTAAATCGCATCGAAGAAGGCTCTATAAAGGCATATTTTAATTCCCAGGTAGTGGCTATCCGGGAAAAAGAAGTAGATATACAAACACCTGATGGCCTGTTAACTATTCCTAATGATTATGTTCTCCTGATGACGGGCTATCAACCGAATTTTTCTTTTCTGGAGAATCTGGGTATTGAGTTGTCAAAAGACGAAAAACGCTATCCCCGATATAACAAGGAAACAATGGAAAGCAACATGAAGAATATCTATCTCGCCGGAGTAGTTTGCGGAGGAATGGACACACATATCTGGTTCATAGAAAATTCTCGCATACACGCAAGTCAGATCATTGGAGATATACGATCCAAACTGAGGGCGATCTAGGAATTTTCTTCCCAGATCTGACTAAGATGAATGATTGTTTCCAGGCTTTTCTCCATATCCTGTACGCAAACATATTCGTGCTTTCCATGGAAGGCCATTTCGCCGGTAAAAATATTCGGGCAGGGCATTCCCATAAAGGACAATCTGGATCCATCTGTCCCGCCTCTGGCTGCGGATTCTTTTATTTCGATTCCTGCACGGCGAATAGCTTCCCTTGCATATTCAGATACCTGGGGATATTTCACCAAAACCTCTTTCATATTGCGATACTGCTCCTTTATTTCGTATTCAAATTTTCCTTCCGGAAATAAACGAATCGCATATTCAGCCTTGTCCTTTAGATATTCTTCGTAAGCTGCTAATTTGGCTGTATTGAAATCCCGGACTATGAAATCAACCTGCATTTTTTCCGCACCACCTTCCATATGCACCGGATGCACAAACCCGTACCGGCCCTCAGTTGTTTCAGGAGAGAATTCATCTGAAGGAAGCTCGCCAATAAAGGCGGATGCCATTTTTATGGCATTTACAAGTTTGCCCTTCGCATGACCCGGGTGCGCTGATACTCCGCGAAAAATAAATTTAATCCCGTCTGCCGAAAATGTTTCTTCTTCAAAAGATCCGAGTTCCGGTCCATCCAGGGTATAACCAAAATCTGCTCCCAGCTTTTTCATGTCGAGTTTATTGACACCGCGTCCAATCTCTTCGTCTGGTGTGAAAAGAATGCGCAATTTGCCATGTTTGATTTCCGGATGTTGCATCAGGTAGGATGCAAGCTCCATGATAATCGCCACCCCTGCTTTATCGTCAGCGCCTAAAAGCGTTTTTCCCGAAGCTGTGATTATATCCTGCCCGATTTTTTCAAGCAAATAAGGATGATCATTAGTTCGGATGATTTGTTCCGGATCATCTGGCAGAACGATATCCATGCCTGAATAATTCTTATGCAACAGAGGTTTAACATCAATTGCCTTGCAGTCAGGTGAAGTATCAACGTGGGCACAATAACAGATAACGGGAACCTGCTTGTCAGTATTGGATGGGATGCTGGCATAAACATATCCGTTTTCATCTATTTCGGTGTCAGACAAGCCAAAAGATTTCAATTCCTCCAGCAACAGCCGGCTGAGATTGAGTTGTTTGGACGTTGAGGGCTGTGATACTGAAACAGGGTCGCTTTGGGTATCAATCTGAACATATCTGAAAAATCGTTCAGTAAGAGAGGATGAATTAACTTTTAACATAATGAAATCAGTAATCAAATGAAGGTTAAAAATATCATCTTTAGTTAGTTGACAAAAATTTATTCCAAATAATTTAATTGTGTAACGATCTTCGTGATTCCATAATTTTTCATTCATGAATAAATCCGGTATTTCTAAGCCGCTGATAGGAAGAGGATGGCTGCGTTCACTTCTCTATATGGTAGCTATACTGCTTCTCGCAGTGATCTTCCTCAGCCTTTTTATTTTCGGGCGTTACAATGGAAAATTTGATTTAACTACTTTTCAATCTCTGATGAAAGGAGAAAATCTTTGGATATTCACTTTGATTTTTTGTATCCTGGCCGTTATTATCACTTTTGTGTTTCGGCGTTGGGTGGACAGGAAATCGTTTATATCCCTCGGGCTGAAATTCGAAGGACATGGACAGGAATCCATTGCCGGCGGCATGCTCGCTTTATTTATAATTTGTGGTGCCAGCCTCCTCCTGAAGGCAACCGGCCATTTAAAATGGGTCGAAATTATCTTCGATCCAAGGACGCTTTTTCTCGCATTTGGCAGTACAGTACTGGTAGCTTTTTATGAGGAATTAATATTCAGGGGATACATACTCAACAACCTCATGGATTCTTTTCCTAAATGGTTGTCTTTATTGGTATCCTCTTTATTATTTATGCTCTTTCACTGGACAACACTGGGGTTTTTTCCTCTCGCGAATATGTTTATTATGGGTTTGATACTCGGGTTGAATTATGTATATACCCGAAACCTTTGGTTCTCGATATGTTTTCATATTGGATGGATTTTCATGGTAGGTCCTGTTCTTGGATTTTCAGGTGATGAATCCTTCCAGACTTTATTGCAAACAGAAATGAGCGGAGATGAAAATATCACCGGTGCCACGAGCGGATTAGAAGGCTCCGTTTTTTTGACGGCTTTCTTACTCCTGAGTCTCGTTGCATTATATTTAATTCTTCAGAAAAAACTCAATCCAGGATCTCAACCAGCTCCAGGTCGAATATAAGATCCTTCCCGGCCAGTGGATGATTGGCATTGAGGACGATGTTTTCATCCGTAATACTAGTGATGACGACAGGGAACTGCTGCCCTTCGGCATTGTTCATATTAAGCTGCATACCAATTTCCGGCTGGAGGTCTTCAGGTAGCCTTTCTAAGGGAAATTCAATGATCATTGAAGGATCTTCCGGACCATAAGCATGCACAAATGGAATTTCTATAGTTCGCTTGTCACCTATCGACATTCCCTGAACGCCATCGTCAAACCCCTTTATCACCTGGCCACTTCCTACGGTAAATTCCAAAGGCGAACGACCTTCTGAGGAATCGAAAGTTGTGCCATCAGATAATCTTCCGTGATAGTGAATTTTAATCGTGTCACCGGATTGAACGGCCATAAAATAGTTTTTGATGTAAGAAAATATAAAAGGCGCAAGGCTTAACGACTAACGCTTAAGGCTTAACGCCTAACGCTTTTTTAAACGGCGAAGTTAATTCAATACAGAATATTACAAAATGTCTGTCTCTTTATATATTAGTTATTAGTTTCGTTTTATTTTAGAATTGAGCTTTAAGCTTTAGGCTTCAGGCTTTATGCCTTTAAAATGAATTCATATCCAAAGATCATCTTTCTGGGTACTCCGGATTTTGCCGTTGCAACATTGCAGTCCCTTATTGAAAGCGGTTTTCACATAGCTGCCGTGGTTACGGCTCCCGATAAACCCGCGGGACGCGGGCTCCGGCTGACAGAATCACCAGTTAAACATTATGCAATAAAAAAGAATATACCTGTTCTACAGCCATTGAAACTCAGGGAACCTGAATTTCTTGAACAATTGAAATCTTATCAAGCAGATATCCAGGTTGTAGTCGCTTTTCGTATGTTACCCGAATCCGTGTGGGCCATGCCTGACATGGGAACGATTAACCTGCATGGCTCAATTCTTCCCCAATATCGCGGTGCAGCACCCATCAACAGGGTCATTATGAACGGAGAAATCAAAACAGGCGTTACAACTTTTAAATTGCAACAGGAAATCGACACCGGTAATATTTTGCTGATGGAAGAAATTCCTATAGGACCCGATGAAACGGCGGGCGAATTGCATGACCGGATGAAAAATATCGGAGCGGATCTTGTGGTTCGCACCATTCGCGGCCTGTTGGACGGAACCTTACATGAGAAACCACAGCGGGTTGTGGATACCGCAGCTTTAAAAACGGCACCTAAAATCTTTACGGCTGACTGTGAAATCGATTGGTCGCAACCTGTTTCAAAAATTCATAATCAGGTTAGGGGCCTCTCTCCATTTCCAGGCGCTTTTACTTCCTTCAGGGGAAAGACACTTAAAATTTTTAAAACACATCCTGGAATAAAAGAATCATTAAAAACGCCAGGTGAAATGGAAACAGATGGTAAAAACTGGATCAGGTATTCAGCTTCAGATGGGTATATTTATATTGAAGATCTTCAACTGGAAGGAAAAAAAAGAATGCAAACTGCCGATTTCCTGAGAGGATTCAGAGCATAACGCCTAAGGCTTAAGGCGTAAGGCTTCATTTTTTGAGAAGAATGATCTATAAAAATTCTATATGAGAAGAAGAAATTTTATAAGGCAGGGAATTACTGCAGGGAGCGCATTGATGGCACCAGCAAGTCTGCTGATGGGTGAAACAATTGATATGAAGGAAACAGGCACACCCTTTAAAATGAATTACGCATTCCACGATGGAACATTTAAGAATTCGGCCGGAAAAGATTTTGGCGATCAAATCCGATTTGGATATGATCAGGGTTTCAGATCAATAGAAGACAACGGTATGATGGACCGGCCACCGGAAGAACAGGAAAAAATCGGGAACCTGCTAACCAGGCTGAATATGTCAATGGGCGTTTTTGTACACGGGTTCGACCATTGGCCGGTGAGTACTTCTCTCTGTTCGGGAAATAAGGAATGGCGGGACAAGTTCTTGAAATATACCAGAGATGCAATTGATACTTCTAAAAGATGT
The DNA here is from genome assembly GCA_963730425.1 of uncultured Bacteroidota bacterium. Lineage (GTDB taxonomy): Bacteria > Bacteroidota > Bacteroidia > Chitinophagales > Chitinophagaceae > Puia. Next base: position 145,335 of record CAVSRV010000003.1, read on the forward strand.
ACTGGGAAATTGATTACAGTTGTACCTGGAAATTATGACAGATCCATTCCGCTGGACTATCAAACAGTTCATGTGAATGAGGCACTGAAGGCGGCGTCAGAAATCCTTGAACCCCATCAGATCGTAATGGTGCTGGAGCCCCTCAGTGATACACCAGATTTGTTTTTACGTCACTCTTCGCAGGCATATATGATTTGTAAATCAGTGAATAGCCCGAGTTGTAAAATACTTTTTGATATCTATCATATGCAGAGAAATGACGGTGACCTGATTCCTGGAATCGATCGTGCGTATGATGAGATTGCATATTATCAGATTGGAGACAATCCGAACCGGAATGAACCAGGTACGGGCGAGGTCAATTATAAAAATATCTTCAAACACCTCTACTACAAAGGGTATAAAGGCATGCTTGGAATGGAACATGGAATGGCTGGCAAAGGAAAGGAAGGTGAAATGGATCTTATCAAAGCTTACAGGGAGGCAGATAACTTTTAAGTTATCAGTTCACTAATGGGTGCAGGTCGCCGGATTTGAAAACGTGAATATAGTCTGCTGAAAACCTGGGCTGCCAGAATCAAAAACAAGGGTTCAATTTCAAACCTGAAGCGCATATTTTCATAGTGTTCAAAAAGGGAACTTACTCCGAATACAAACCCGATAGTAACCAGAATAAAAATGTTCCAGGGTGTAAAGGTTCTGGTTTGAATACTAAATTGAACCAATATAAAGATCACAAATAAATAAAGCGCCATCTTTGGCAACGCCGAAATAGTTAACAGGATTCTTCTTTCCTGTTTATTCTTTTCGAAAACAGTGAGATTAAAGGAATAGAGAAGGTCATAATATTTTATTCTGGAGGCTTTTTCTATTGCCAGCGAATACAAAGTACCCGGAGTGAAAAATAGTATTGAGGATTGAAGCACATTTTTTGCATAAGCACCCGGATGATTCTTAATAAAACTCAGACTCGCATCCTGATAGAGTTCCGAAATCGGGATATAACTAACTTCAGTTTCATTGGTAAAGCTGTCATTTTTCATTTCCTGCAAAAGGTCACGATCATTGAGACCCTTATATTTAATTTCAAAATGCGGATCCAGGAATTTATGATAGACACTGATTTTTGAAAAAGGTTCGAAGGCTTCAATCCTGCCAGAGTCCCTGACTTCATTATCGTGAAAAACATTTCTCGCCAAATTCATTCCGACCCATGTTGAAGCAGTAAACTTGCCAAACAGGATTTTATTTTTCACATACCAGCTACCTACAATCACCAGAGCACAGAACGACATGAGTATCAATTTATTTAAAACGGCGCTTCGTCTGTAATAAAAAATAAGGCAGGCGCTAACTATAAATAGCCATCCTATATGATAGACGCTGCGTGTAAGACAAAGAAGGACGAGCGGGAAGATGAAAGCAAAGACATCCCGCCAGCTTTCAGACTCAGACAGCCTGATCAGGTAGAATACCGACAGCAGAAGCAGGAACGAAACGAAAACGGTATAAAATAATTCAGTTTCAAAAATAAGTGTAGCCGGACTCAGCATATATGCCAGGGCAATAAGTATGGGTAAGAAATATACTCTGCTCAGTTTTTTTATGATTGAAAAAAGCAAAAGGGTATTGGCAAGTGAAATCAATTCAAAAAAGAAGGTAAATAATGGGATATAATGACGGCCTCCTATTTTCAAAATGAAACCTATCAAAAGATTGAATACAGGTGGCTGGGCATGATCGTACCATATACCGGTCAGCAAATGACTTCGCAGAGTTTCAATGTCTAGATATTGCCAGTAAGCATACAAAGCACGCATATCCATATGAATGCCGATGACTGCGACAATAAGCCTGGAAACAATAAAAACCGTTAAGATGATCAACAGCTGGCCTCTGCCCGTGATGTTTTTCATGAACGCTCTTTGTGCAGATACAAAGTAGATAAAATTTGAGGCATAATAAAGAATACACGTTTTTTACTGTTTATTTTTGCCGAATGAAAATCGAATGCTGGGCTGTTGGTAAAACACATGAATCATATGTTTCTCCCGGGATAAATGATTTTACCCAAAGGATTGGAAATTATTATCAGATAGAATGGCGATTATTCAACCTGAGGAAAAGTTCTGCAAATTTAACACCGCAAAAATTGAAGCAGGAGGAAAGTGCACTTATTCAGGTATCATTGAAAACTGACGACTGGCTGGTATGTCTGGATGAAAAAGGGAAATCAATTAGTTCGCGAAAACTGGCAGACTTTATCTTGAATCGTGGAAACGAAGCAGTCAAAAGACTTATTTTTCTGATTGGAGGAGCATATGGCCTCGATGATTCCCTAATAAAAAAATCGAAATTCCAATGGTCACTTTCTGAGCTCACATTCCCTCATCAGCTTGTGAGGCTCATTCTGGCGGAACAGATTTATCGTGCCTGCAGCATTAGCCGGAATGAAAAGTATCATCACGAGTAGACAATTTTGATTTTTGCAATTAAAGTATATCTTTAAGCTCCTTTATCGTCTTCATGTTCAACAACATCACTCTTGCCATTGTTATTATTACAAGTGTAGTTTCCTTAGTCGGGTTCAGAAATGGCAAAGTGGTTGACGAACTGATATTCTGGCCCCCTGCGATCAGCAAAAAACACCAATACTACCGATTCATTACCTGTGGACTTATTCACGCGGATTATGTGCACCTGATTTTTAATATGGTGACCCTCTATTTTTTTGGCACCTATATGGAAGTTCATTACCAGGGTGATCTCGGCCTCCAGAGATATTATTATCTGGCCCTGTATATTGGCGCGTTGATTGTTTCGAATATCCCAACATATATCAAACATTATAAGGATTACGATTACAGGAGCCTGGGTGCATCCGGTGCAGTATCCGCTGTACTATTTTCTTTCATATTGCTCGGACCATGGCAGCAGATTCTCGTTTTGGTTTTCCCGGTACCTGCCATAATCTATGGAGCCCTGTTTCTTTTTTATTCGGCTTATATGTCAAGAAAAGGAGGCGATCATGTAAATCATGATGCGCATTTCTATGGAGCTTTGTTTGGAGTCATATTCACGATTGCCATCAGGCCGGATGTGGTTAATATTTTCCTGAATCAATTAAAACATCCTCATTTTTAGGTTGGGAATGGATGCAGTGATTTTATTTGTCCGCATTTTTTATTACCAAAATATTTTTTGTTGTAGGGCCAAGGCAAAACCGGTTATCGATCCGATATCCCACGACCCATATAATATGGCTGTCCATTACTAAGACCCAGACTTTTTCTTTTTCAGTTTTTGATAATTTTAGATCGATGAAAAAACGAGCCAGCTTTTTCTTTTTTTTCATACCCAATGGATAGAAATAATCACCTGCCTTCCATTTTCTCAGTATCAGTGGGAATTGTATTTTTTCCGCATCCAGGCAGGCAGTGCCTGGGTTTTTTGAAAATGAATCTGATTCCTTTCCAGACAAATAGCTGATACGGATTTGCCCGTTTGGATAGCTAATTGACGGACTGTTTTGATCGATTATGAAATGGAAAATATCGGAGTCTGTTTTTGGAGCAATAATTAACCAACTGCGGTTCTTTATAATCCGGTGAGTAGCGCTGGAAATGTATTTCCCATTGGTGCTATCCATTAGGTGTATGAGATCCTCCGTTTGCGCAGGAGAAAAACCATAGTCCTTTGTGATTTCATGAATAATAGTTTGTAAAGGGACCGCTTTTTTCAGTAGAAGAATGGGGATATGGACCTCCGAACCATTCGTCCTGAGAAGTTTTTTTGTCTGCAAATCTATGGCCTGCTGATAAAGAATATGGGCATCGGAAAACCGGTGCAGATTCTTTTCCAGGTTCGAATGCATTTCGGGGAAAATATTTGCCAGTGCGGGAATCAGCTTATTACGAAAATAATTTCGCGTATAGTCGTCCGAGATATTGCTGCTGTCCTCTACCCAGTTCAGTTTGTGAGATGCCGCGAATTCTTTTAGCCTGCTTACAGCAATATTCAGAAAAGGTCTCAGGAGGTATCCGTTTTTTTGCGGCATGCCGGTCATTCCGGCAATACCGGTGCCTCTGAAAAAATGCATAAGCATCGTTTCGATATTATCATCCAGGTGGTGAGCTGTGAGAAGAAATTGATATGATGCTGGTTCCTTTCCCATCAGAGTTTTAAACCAATCATACCGAAGTATACGGGCAGCGACCTGGATGGAATATTTTTCTTTTTCTGCAAAATTCTTTGTGTCGAATTTTCTTGTAAAAAATGGCTTGTTATATCTGACTGCCATTTGGCGGACGAATAATTCATCTCTTTCACTTTCTTCTCCTCTCAATTGAAAATTTGCATGTGCGATTCCAAAATCAAGTTCACACAACGCAGAACATGCAGTAAGCACTACTGAGTCCAGCCCACCGCTTACGGCTAACAGGATGCGGTCCTTTTTTGTAACACCGAGATTTTTAAGTGAAAGCTGAAATTCTGTTAGCAGATTTTCCATGTCTAGTCGATGAGGTCTTCGTATGCAGCCTGCAATTCATTGTACGCATGAATGTCGCCCAGATTTTTTGCTGCTATCATACCCTTTTCATACCAGTTTTTTGCGTTATCAGTTTCCCCTGCCCTTTCCAACAAGCGCGCAAAATGATAATATGTGCCAATATAGGAAGGATCCCTCGTAAGTATTTCCAAAAATAATTGCCTGGCTTCCGTCTCATTACCCAATTTGATGTATTCAAGGGCAAGGGCGTGTTTTAAAAACGGATCCTCAGGAGAATGACTTAAGAAAGATCTGAGCTTCTCTATTTTCTCCATGCCTTAGATTATTATTCGTTTTTTTTATCATAAACTTGTCTTCTCAAGACATACCTTTGTTTAGTTGCATAAACAACTTTAATCATTAATGCATCATATGAAGATTTTAGTCTGCATAAGTAAAACGCCAGATACGACAGCAAAAATAGCTTTCACGGATAACAACCGGAAATTTGTAACGGACGGGGTTCAATGGATCCTGAATCCTTATGACGAATGGTATGCTCTCGTACGCGCAATCGAAATCAAGGAAAAGGATCCTTCAGCAGTTTTGCACCTGGTTATGGTTGGAAGTGCAGATTGTGACGTCATCATACGTAAAGCACTGGCACTTGGCGGGGATGAAGCGGTCAGGGTCAATGCAGAACCTACAGATAGTTTTTTCGTAGCATCACAAATTGCTGCTATTGCTAAAGGGGCGGGTTATGATTTGATATTTACGGGAAAGGAGACCATAGATTTCAATGGTGCATCTGTGGGCGGAATGGTTGCGGGATTACTGGATCTTCCTTTTGTTTCTCTTGCAGCTAAGTTTGAGTTTGCGGGAACTGAAGCCACCCTGGTTCGCGAAATTGAAGGAGGTGAAGAAACAGTAGTAGTCAAACTTCCTCTGGTTCTGGGTTGCCAGAAAGGTATGGCCGAACAACGTATTCCAAATATGAAGGGAATTATGGGAGCCCGAAGCAAACCTTTAAAGGTTATTGATCCCGTTGCTGTTGATTCATTTACGGAGATTGTTTCTTTTGAATTGCCGCCGGTAAAAAAAGGCGTCAAACTGGTTCCGGCAGATAATCCTGAAGAACTGGTTCGCCTGTTACATGAAGAAGCTAAACTTATTTAGTGTATTGGTGAGTAACAAATATCGCACTACCACACTACCACACTATCACACCACCACATTTAAAAAATATGTCAGTACTTATTTTCATTGATCATTCAGAAGATAAAATAAAGAAAACTTCCCTGGAGGCATTGAGCTATGGAGCAGCACTGGCAAAACAAACAGGTGTCTCTGCCGAAGGCATATTACTTGGTACAGTATCGGATGACCTCGCAGCGTTAGGGAAATATGGCATTCAAAAAATTCATACAGTGAAACAGGAATCCCTGAATGGCCTGGATGCTGAACAATATATCCGGATTATTGCAACTGTTGCGGAATCCAGCGGTGCCACTGTAATCATTCTCAGCCATACCAACACCGGGCGAGCCATTGCTCCTGGCCTTTCAGTCCGTCTTAAAGCTGGACTCGTTACAGGTGCCACAGCGTTACCTGACACAGCCAGCGGATTTCTCGTGAAAAAAAATGTTTTCTCGGGCAAAGCTTTTTGCAACGTGTCTATCAAAACGACTATAAAAATTATTTCTCTCAGCCCCAATGTTTTCCCGGTTAAGAGCGGAGAAGGTACAGCAGAAATTATACTTGAAAACATTCCAGTTCAGGCGCCTGCTGTATCCATAAAATCGACATCCAAAGCATCAGGAGAAATACCGCTTACTGAAGCAGAAATTGTAGTGAGTGGTGGCCGTGGAATGAAGGGACCTGAAAATTGGGGGCCCATCGAAGAACTGGCCAAATTACTCCATGCCGCAACTGCCTGCAGCCGACCTGTGGCAGATGCCGGCTGGCGCCCTCACAATGAACACGTAGGGCAAACTGGCATTGCCATTGCGCCAAACCTCTATATCGCAATAGGTATCTCCGGGGCCATTCAACACCTTGCGGGTGTAAACCGAAGTAAGGTTATTGTAGTCATTAATAAAGATCCTGAAGCTCCATTTTTCAAATCAGCAGATTACGGCATTGTTGGTGATGCTTTTGAAGTGTTGCCTAAGTTGATAACGGCGGTCAAAAAGCTAAAAGGTGTTGCCTGATTATCATCATCCAGGCAAGATGGGATAATCCATTTTGAAAGGGATTAGTTTTTTATATTTGCCCTTTTAACATCAAATCTATAGGTTAGCCCGCGGGCGGATCCGTTTTATGAAGAAGATTGAATTGGAAATAGTGGCACTTTCGCACAGCATTACACAAACGCATTCCTATGCGGTAGTTTTGGGGGAAATCAACGGCCTCCGTCGTCTGCCCATAGTTATAGGTGGTTTTGAAGCACAGGCAATTGCTGTAGCCCTTGAAAAAATGCATCCCAGCCGGCCCCTCACCCACGACCTGATGAAAAACTTTATGACAGCATTTTCAATAGATCTTCAGGAAATCATTATTTCGGACCTTCAGGAAGGAATTTTTTACTCTAAGCTAATCTGTATCAGCGAACACGACACTGTCGAAATCGATTCCAGAACCTCAGATGCTCTTGCGCTCGCTGTCCGGTTCGGATGTCCCATTTACACATACGAAAACATCATAGAAAGTGCGGGCATACTGATGGAAGATAGCGCCGGAAAGAAAAAACTACCAAAGGAAACCGTTACAACCGAAGGAGGAGCCAAAGAGGATTTAGGAGGACTTTCGCTGGAAGATCTTAACAGCCTGCTTTCAGAAGTACTTGAACAGGAAGATTATATCCGCGCCATTAAAATCCGGGATGAAATTAACAGCCGTAAAAAAGGGCGGACCGGATGATTTCTTTCCCCCACGCAAAAATCAATATCGGACTTTCCATCGTATCAAAAAGGCCCGATGGTTATCACAATCTGGAGACTGTTTTTTATCCACTCCCCTTGAGGGACGCATTGGAGATTATTCCTTCTGAGGAAATAAAATTTATACAAAGCGGCCTGAAAATTCCCGGTAGGGATACGGATAACCTGGTAATTCATGCCTATAACCTGCTCAAAAGGGAATATCCACAAATAAAACCATTGGAGATCCACCTTCTTAAAGCAATCCCTATTGGTGCAGGACTGGGCGGCGGTTCATCAGATGCGGCAGTAATAATCCGATTAATAAATAAACTCTTTAATCTTCGTATTTCCGGGGAGGAAATGAACCAATATGCTTTGGAATTAGGAAGCGATTGCCCTTTTTTTATGCAGGATGCACCTTGTTTTGCTGAAGGACGCGGGGAAATCCTGAAACCGGTCAGGCTGGACCTTTCCGAATATTCATTTCTGCTGGTTCATTCGGAGATCAGGATTGGAACAGCCTGGGCCTATTCCAGAATTCAGACGTCCCGGCCAAAATATGATTTGACAAAAAGCATTCAACAGCCGGTTCATGACTGGATGAATATTATACAAAATGATTTTGAAATTCCTGTTTTTAAAGGATATCCGGAATTACTTAAAATTAAAGAAAAGCTTTACGAACATGGTGCGGTCTATGCTGCCATGACAGGAAGTGGGTCTACGATTTTTGGAATTTTCAAAAAATCAGTACTGCCCATCTCATTTGAGGTTGAAAATGCCAGTTTAACTATTATTCGTTGACCGTTGGTGGTTGGCAGGATTTACATATCCACAACAAAGTTTTAGGCTTTAAGCTTTAGGCCTTAAGCCCTTTTTAGTATATTGCACCATAAATTAATCCTCATTTCACTTACACGCACCATATCAATTCTTTCAGGCAACCTCGATTTACTCAATCATCGAGGACGCTAGGCAATTTCAATTCGGGATCCAGACTTTTTAATTTCCACTTTTTAATTTTTATATTTTATGCATTCGACAACTGCAGATACTCAAAGCGATTTAACTTTTATAGATCTTGAAAACCAGTTCAGCGCACACAACTATCACCCCCTTCCCGTTGTGCTTTCGCGTGGACAGGGTGTTTATGTCTGGGATGTCGACGGTAAAAAATATTATGATTTTCTAAGCGGATACTCTGCATTGAATCAGGGTCATTGTCATCCAAAAATTATTTCTTCTCTTATACATCAGGCACAACGGCTTACGCTGACTTCGCGTGCATTTCATAATGATCAGTTTGCTGAATACGCGCGCTACATCACTGCATATTTTGGTTACGACAAAGTACTACCAATGAATACCGGCGTGGAAGCAGTTGAAACGGCCATCAAACTTGCCAGACGCTGGGGTTATGATGTAAAAGGCATTCAGGATAACAAGGCCCGCATTGTAGTTTTCGAAAATAATTTCCACGGACGAACCAGCACGGTTATTTCATTTAGCAGTGACCCCGGCTCTTATACAGGATTTGGACCCTACATGCCTGGATTTGACCTGATCCCTTACAATGATCTGCCATCACTGGCAAAAGCCCTGCAAAATAAGGACGTCGCCGCTATTCTGGTGGAACCCATACAGGGTGAGGCAGGCGTTGTGGTTCCGGATGAAGGATTTCTAAGCAAGGCTCATGAATATTGTAAACAAGCCAATGTTTTATTTGTTGCCGATGAAATTCAGACCGGACTTGGACGAACAGGAAAAATGCTTGCCTGCGATCACGAAAATGTAAGACCGGACATACTTATACTGGGTAAGGCGCTCAGCGGAGGTATTATGCCTGTATCTGCAGTGCTGGCTGACGATGAAATCATGCTAACCATTAAACCCGGCGAACACGGATCAACCTATGCAGGCAATCCGCTGGCTTCCGCTCTGGCTATTACAGCCTTATCAGTTTTGAAAGAAGAAAATATGTCGGAAAATGCAGCGTCGATGGGAAGTTATTTCAGAGAAAGTATCGAAGCTTTGAAATCGCCATTTATTGAAACTGTAAGGGGAAAGGGTTTGTTGAATGCAGTTGTAATTCACCAGACACATCCTGAATCAGCTTGGGAACTTTGTCTGGAACTAAAGGAAAATGGTCTTCTGGCTAAACCCACACACGGAAATAAGATCCGTTTTGCACCTCCATTGATAATCACGAAGTCCCAAATGGACGAGTGTATTGAAATTATTGCAGACAGTCTGGCTGTGCTGAAATGAATTTGATTATTTTTGACCTGCTTAAAATTATTCATGATTAGTCCGGAAAACGCTGAATTAACTGTTTCAAATTCTGTACCCGTTCATAGGGAAGAACATGTATTCCGAGCCGAAACATTGAGGGATATCGTGATCGGCATGTCCGACGGATTGACCGTGCCTTTCGCGCTGGCCGCAGGACTTAGTGGCGCAGTCACAAATACCAACCTCATCATTATTGCGGGACTAGCCGAGATAGCCGCAGGATCCATTGCGATGGGTCTGGGAGGATATCTTGCAGGTAAGACTGAAGTTGATCACTATAACTCCGAAATGAAAAGGGAATTCGAAGAAGTGGAAACCGTTCCTGAAGTTGAGAAGCAGGAACTAAGAACTTTTTTTTCTTCCCTGGGACTGAGCAGTGAAATTCAGAATCAGGCTGTGGATGAAGTTTGTAAGGACAAGGAGAAATGGGTGGAATTGATGATGAAGTATGAACTCGGACTCGAAAAACCGGATCCCAAAAGAGCAACTAAAAGTGCTTTTAACATTGGTTTTTCTTATATCGTTGGCGGAATGATACCGCTTAGTCCTTATTTTTTTGTACCCAATGGCCTGGAAGGTCTTAAAATTTCTTCAGTAATTACACTTGTCTGTCTTTTTGTATTTGGCTATTTTAAAAGCAAATTCACAGGCGTGAATAAAATAGGTGGAGCGTTTCGGGTGATGATGATAGGCGCATTAGCCGCCGGATGTGCATTCGGTATCGCAAGATTAATTCAGGGACACTATTAGAAAGCAAAAGGCTAAAGCTTAAGACTTTTTAATTATTAATTGTCTTTTTCTCTCACACTCTCACACTCTCACACTCTCACACTCTCACACTTGTTTAGTTAATCTCCATTTTCGTTAGTAAACTACTAATGAGAATGATCAAAGAAAAGGCCAGCATGCCTATCAATCCGATTTTCACAGAGGGGCAAATTCCGAGATAACAGCCGGCATACATGAAATAAGTTTTCAGTGCATAGGCAAAAATCAATACACTTACCAGCTGGTTCGCCCGTTTGGCCCATACTTTGCGAATCAGAAAAAGGAAAATGGAAATTACGGATAGAAAAATAAATGTTTTTCCAGGTTTTCCATATTGATTTTGTTCGGAATAAAAGCCGTTAAAATTTTGGTGCAGGTCAGGATAGTAAGCCCATGGAATAAAACAACAGAGCATCAGAAGTAAAGCCGCGGCTACTCCGGCATAAGATGCATATCTCAAAGTTTTGAATTTTTATTTTCAACTTCTATTTTTCCTTCAAATGCTTTTTCCGCCGGTCCGCAGAGCCAGATATTAGTATATCCATTATTAAAACTGCGATCATATTTTACAGTCAGCTTCCCCCCTTTTGTAATAACCGTAACGTCGTTATATCCAACGTCATTATGGTGGCATACGATAGCGCAGGCTGTGACACCCGTCCCACATGAAAATGTTTCATCTTCCACACCTCGTTCGTAAGTTCTCACAATAATTTCATCTGCCTCTTTCTCCTCGACAAAATTTACATTTATGCCTTCTTTCGCATAAGGCTCACTGTAACGAATCTCAGTACCCTGTTTAACAACATCCACATCCATTACGTCGCTGACAAACTTAATATAATGTGGCGAACCGGTATCAACAATAAAAATTCCATCGAGTTCTTTGTATCCGGGAACATCTTTCATTTTAAGGTTGATAATATTCGATCCATTGTCTATCTCTGCCACATGCTCGCCGTCGCTTGCAACGAAATGATATGCCTCTTTATGAATACCAAGATCATATGCAAAGCGTACAATACAACGGCCACCGTTTCCACACATCGACCCGGGATTTCCATCTGAATTATAATATTTCATTTCGAAATCATATCCTTCCTTTAGATTTAACAACATGAACCCGTCAGCACCAATACTGAACCGGCGATCGCAAATGCGTTTAATTTCTTCTTTGGAAATACCAGAATAGGAATTACTCCGGTTATCTACCAGGATAAAGTCATTACCCGTGCCCTGGTATTTTGAAAATGGAATGTTCATGGGGTATAAAGATAAATTTAATACTGTATGGATCGAACCACATCCAGTGATTTCTCGATCAGGCGCTCTACTGCTAACAATCCATTAGCAGAAAATGTTTTGCTGATGCGGTTGGCAACGATCACATTCAGACTAAGACATTGATGTCCCAGCATGCATCCCAGGCCATAAATCGCAGAAGTTTCCATTTCAAAATTGCTGATACGGTAAGGGCCAAAGTTAAAGCTCGTTAGTCTTTCAATAAGATCCGGATGTTTAAGGCCCAGGCGCAGGATCCTGCCTTGCGGACCGTAAAAACCCGGACAGGTAATCGTTATACCGGAATGATATCCTCCTGTAAAATGTTTTAATAAAAACCCGGATGCAGATGCAATGGCAGGATGAGCGAACTGCTGATGCAGCTGCGTATGCGTAGTAAATGCCTGAAGAATTTCCTGCTCTGCGCCGCGAGGCTCCATGCGGTAAAAATTCAGGAGATTGTCTATTCCCAAACCGTGTGTTGATACGACAAATGAATCAACCGGGATTTCTTTTTGAAGGGATCCAGATGTTCCCAGCCGGATGATCTGCAACTGTGTGAGTTTTGATTTAATGGAACGGGAAGAGAAATCAATATTAACGAGAGCATCCAGCTCGTTCATTACGATATCAATATTGTCAGTTCCGATTCCAGTGGAAATAACAGAAAATCTTTCAGAACCTATGTAACCTGTATGTGATATGAATTCGCGATGCTGTTGTTTAATTTCGATTTGATCGAAATACCTGGATACCACGGGTACGCGAGCCGGATCTCCAACAAGAAATATTTTATGAGCCAATTCATCCGGACGGAGATCCAGATGGTAAATGGCGCCCCTGCTATTTATAATGAGTTCACTTTCTTCGATACGTTGCATTGCTCTTTGCAGGTTTAGGCAAATTAATCCGAATATACTACTTTTGCCCAACCTTAAAAGGTTCCGTGGCCGAGCGGTTAGGCAGAGCTCTGCAAAAGCTTCTACAGCAGTTCGAATCTGCTCGGAACCTCAAAATCCTAATTTTTATTGGTTAATTTAATTGGCACTCTTTTATTTCAAAGGGTGCCAATTTAATATATACAATTGTTCCTGCAGAAATCTTATCGGAGTTAACCAAATCCCAAATTATTCAAACAAAATTCCTGCTGGAATATTAGGCTTATATAAATCAAAAAATATTTTATGGGTTAAAATTTTCTGAATAAATGCAGACCATAAGTTTTTATCAATAAGGATAAAAAAAGTTGTAATAAACCCTGGTTGAATTTATTGTCTGATGAAAAGTTGCGACCTTCATAAAAAAATTTTCGTGAAAGCAGCCGTTTTGCATCAATTGGGCAGCGTTCCAAAATATGAAGACTTTCCTGATCCGGTTCCGGGGGAAGGCCAGCTTTTAATGAACGTGAAAGCCGCTTCCGTAAAAAACATCGATAAACTTCGTGCAGGTGGAACACATTATGCCAGTTATACAAATCTTCCGGCGATTGTTGGTTTGGATGCTGTAGGGACTTTAGAAGACGGAACCAGGATATATGCACAGGGAGTCGGCGGCACCATCGCAGAAAAAACCCTTGTCCGCAGCGGCACCTATGTTTTTTTGCCGGAAGGTTTGGATGATATAAATGCTGCTGCTTTGCCAAATGCTATTTATGGATCGGCGATGGCCCTGCTCTCCCGCGCCGGAATGAAAAAAGGTGAAGTTGTACTCATCAATGGTGCGACGAGTGTGACCGGTCAGTTAGCTGTTCAGGCAGCAAGTCATTATGGTGCATCCAAAATAATTATTACCGGACGAAATGAGACAATTCTGGAAGAACTCAAAGGAATGGGCGCTACTGAAATCATTACGCTTAAACAGGAGGATCAAATAATTATTAAGCGTTTGAAGGAATTGCATTCCATCAAACCCATTGACATCGTAATAGATTATTTATGGGGAAATCCGGTGAAACTTATTATCAATGCTTTAAAAGGAAGTGGCGTAAATAATTTTTCTACAAGAGTGCGTATAGTTTCCGTCGGAAGCGTTGCAGGTAAAGATATTATCCTGGAATCGGATACACTCAGAAGTTCTGCAATCGAAATACTGGGCTCTGGTATTGGAAGCCTTTCTCAGGACGACTTAAAAAAATTTGGTTCTGATGTACTGCCTGAAATGTTTATGCTGGCTGCCGAAGGAAAGCTGAAGATCCAAACTGAAACAGCCGACTTGAAAGATATTGAATCCGCCTGGCAAAAGAATATAGACCCGGGTAAACGGTTGGTTGTTAAAATTTAATTCAGATTGACTATCTGGCAAAACTAATTCTGAATGCGGCAGCATTTTCCGATGGAAAATGATCAGGCGCATAAATCTTAAGCGCTCCTTTCTCCTGCGACCAGCTCAGGATTTTGTCGCTGCCAATTAATTCAATTTTAACAATGCCGCCATTATTTTTTGCAGATCCAAGTAAATTAATATTAATTTCTTCGTTAGGTGCCGGTAACGCAAGTGTTATTGCGTACAAAGTATCTCCCCTGGTCGTAAAACGAATGTCTTTTGATGTATATGGTTTCTGGGTTTTGAATTCGCCACTTGCGGATTCTGTCGGCCCTTCACCAAATGTCTTCCACGGCCTCGTTCCATAAATAGCTTCACCATTTACTGAAAGCCACCTGCCTGTGCCGAGCAATACATTTGTTTCTTCATCTGTAATGGTTCCATCTGAACGGGGTCCAATATTTAGCAAAAGGTTTCCGTTTTTACTGACAATATCTATCAGGTTTGTGATTACATATTGAACAGATTTAAAACTATTATCATTTGTAAACCCCCAGGAATTATTGCCGATCGCATCATCGGTTTGCCATGCTTCCTGCCTTATGCCAGGCAGTTTACCTCTTTCCAGATCCAAAACAGCGGTGTGCCCCGGATAGGCATCGTGTTTATAATTTATCACAACTTCCTTATTCCATTTTATAGCCTGGTTATAATAGAATGCAGCAAAAGTTTTTCTATAGGGCTCCATTTCACTCTGGTCTATCCACCAGTCAAACCATACCAGGTCGGGATGATATAAATTAACCAGCTCTACATCGCGAAGCAACCAGTCATTCATGAATTCCTGTGTTATTGGGGGTCCTTTTACACCTGCTTTTGTCCCGTCAAAAGGAGTAGCAGGCCCATAAAAATCAGAATACGCAGAATCATTTACGTCCGAATCAATTGATCTTCCTTCCCCAAAGAACCACCAGTGTTCAATGCGGTGCGAAGAAACTCCAAAGTGTAAATTCGCTTTTCGGCTTGCTTTTTCAAGTTCACCGACAATATCTCTTTTAGGACCCATTTGCACAGCATTCCACCTCGATAGTGATGTATTGTACATAGCAAATCCATCGTGATGTTCAGCGACAGGAACTATATATTTTGCTCCTGCTTTTTTAAATAAATCAACCCATTTGTCTGCATCAAAGTTTTGAGCCCTGAACATGGGAATAAAATCCTTATAACCGAATTTACTTTGCGGACCATATGTTTCTATATGATGTTTGTATTCTTTGGAATCCTTTATGTACATATTCCTCGGGTACCATTCATTTTGATAAGCCGGGACAGAATAAATCCCCCAATGAATGAATATTCCAAACTTCGCATCGCGGAACCAGTCGGGTATTTTGTATTTCTCCAGTGATTCCCATGTTGCCTGGTATTTAGGTTGCTGAGCCATTATTGTCACTGAAACCAGTAAGCATAAAATAAGAATCACTGAGAAAAATCTTCGATGCATCATAAAACTTGTTTGAAATTCTCTAATATTTTGTGATCTGAAATGCGCGTTGTCTTTAAACCGGAATCAGCATCATTTGACAGGGGCTTTTAAAAATGATTTGCCTTTCTCATTTCAATATAGCATTTTTACAACGTACAGGATGGAAGATTATTTGTCCGGCAGAAGTATCTACTAACTTTAATCTATTTAAATGTTTAATATAAGAGTGTATGGAATTTTGTCCGGAAAGAACCGGGAAGTGCTCGTATCAGATGAATTCATACGCGGCAGTCAGTATACGAAATTCCCCGGTGGTGGATTGGAATTCGGGGAAGGAACCAGGGACTGTTTAAAACGCGAATTCAAGGAAGAAATGAATCTGGACGTGCGGGTAACGGATCATCTATACACGACTGATTTTTTCCAGATGAGTGCCTTCAATCCTGAACATCAGATTATTTCAATTTATTACAGAGTTGAAGCGTTGGAAGAAATCAGGGTACCACTGCGAACCAAACTATTTGACTTCGATGAAGCCCAAATGGAAGTCTACAGGAAAACCGGGGAAACAGAGACTTTCAGATTTATACCCTGGGATTTATTTTCGGTCGAATCAGTAACACTCCCGATTGATAAAGTAGTAGCTGCTTTATTGAAATCTAACTAATCAAAGGTTGACCGTCTTTTATTACGCCCATGATAAAAGTGCTTTGCACCTGTGCAATATTCTCGACCTGTCCCAATTTGTTTACATGGAAATCATAGTAGTCATCCATATTTTCTGCAACTACCTTGAGCATAAAATCGAAGGCACCCGAAATAATATAAAACTCTATCACCTCCGGCATTTCCTGAATCGTTTTTATGAATTTCCCTCCGGATTTTTTGTTATGCTCTTTCAATGAAATATAACAGATAGCCATCAATCCTTTGTTTATGCGCGAATGATTCAATAAAGTGGCATACTGTAAAATCACACCCTCGTCTTCCATCCTTTTAATGCGTTCATGTACGGGTGTGGTGCTTAAATGCACATTGGTTGCAATTTCCCTGACAGTCGCTTTCGCGTTGGATTGTATGTAGCGAAGTATGGCTTTATCTTTTTCATCCAAGGGTAAAAGAGAATGTTCTGTTTGTTCTGTTATGGCATCTTTTTGCATAGCATAAATTGTATTTGTTCTACAAAATTACTAAAAAGTACTCATTTATTCCAAATTATGCAATAATAACTCGTCTTTTGTTCTACAAACCTACCTTTATGTCATAAAACAAATGATATGTCTACAAAAACAAAAAATATTGATCTTTCTCTTCCTTATAAAGTAAAGGATCTGAGTCTGGCTGAATGGGGCCGCAAGGAAATCCGGCTGGCTGAGGCAGAAATGCCTGGCCTGATGGCGCTCCGATCTGAATATGGAAAACTGAAACCATTGAAGGGAGCCCGTGTTGCCGGTTGTCTTCACATGACCATCCAGACTGCCGTATTGATCGAGACCCTGATAGAATTGGGTGCTGAGGTACGCTGGAGTTCTTGCAATATCTTCTCTACACAGGACCATGCAGCAGCTGCTATTGCTGCTACTGGGGTGGGTGTTTTTGCATGGAAGGGACAGAGTCTGGAGGAAGCTGACTGGTGTATTGAACAGACATTATTCTTTGGTGGCACAGACCGCCCGCTGAATATGATTCTGGATGACGGTGGTGATCTTACGAATATCGTCCTGGATAAATATCCGGAACTGGTTCAGCATGTGAAAGGAATTTCTGAAGAAACCACAACAGGTGTTCACAGACTGTATGAAAGAGTCGCCAAAGGCACCCTTCCTGTTCCAGCGATCAATGTGAATGATTCAGTTACCAAATCGAAGTTTGATAATAAATATGGTTGCAAAGAAAGCCTTGTTGACGCGATCAGGAGGGCCACCGATGTGATGCTGGCGGGTAAGGTGGCAGTAGTTGGTGGTTACGGAGATGTGGGTAAAGGATCTGCCCAATCCTTACATGGCGCAGGTTGCCGTGTGATCGTAACTGAAATTGATCCGATTTGTGCGTTGCAGGCGGCTATGGACGGATATGAAGTAAAGCGCATGATCGACGCCGTTAAAGAAGCTGACATTGTGGTTACTGCTTCCGGGTGCCGCGACCTGATTACTGAAAAACATTTTCGATTATTGAAAGACAAAGCGATCGTATGTAATATTGGTCATTTTGATATCGAAATTGATATGGCGTGGATCAATAACAATTATGGGCATACGAAAGATACCATTAAGCCACAGGTTGATTTATACAATATCGACGGAAAGGATGTGATCATACTTGCAGAAGGACGACTGGTCAACCTGGGATGTGCCACAGGGCATCCAAGTTTCGTGATGAGCAATTCTTTCACCAACCAGGTGTTGGCACAAATTGAACTCTGGCAGAATCATGGCAAATACGATAACAAAGTGTTTGTACTTCCAAAGCACCTTGATGAAAAAGTAGCCCGTCTGCATCTTGCGAAAATTGGTGTGACGCTGGATGAACTGACAAGCGTGCAAAGTGAATATCTGGGTATTCCTGTGAAGGGCCCGTTCAAAGCGGATCATTACAGATATTAACGCTCAACGCCTAACGCTTAAGGCCTAACGCTTAACGCTGAACGCAGAACGCTTAACGCTTAAGGAATCAGGATTAACATTCTAATAAAAAGTAAACCCTTTCTATTCAAGAAAGGGTTTTTAATTTAAAATGCCAATAAATTTTCTGGCGTTAAGCGTTCTGCTTTAAGCGTTAATATCCCCATCCATTGATGATAGCCAAATCCTGTTTTGAACAATCGAGGGGATCCAGGCCCTGATAGGATTCCTGCTCGATGATGAACCATTTGGTACCCCCACTGGTACGTCCAATATCGCAGACTTCTTTTGTTCCAACAATTCCTTTACCAAGGATGGTGCTTTCATATTTTTCTGACGAAGCTTTTGTTACTGGGATCTCATCTTTTACATGCATCAGTTCGAAGCGACCTGGGTATTTTTTAGCGACATCAATAGCCTTAAAACCTCCATTATACAGGTTGCCCATATCAAGTTGCTGGGCAACGAGTGCAGGATCCGTATTGGTGAGGATAAGATCATAAAGTAGCTGACCATCTATCTTGGTAGTGAATTCGAAATCATGATTATGATATCCAAATTTCATCCCTGATTTCTGGCAAAGCGTGCCGCATTTATTGAATACATCCATATACGCCTTGAAATCATTCATAGTCTTCCGGAGACTATCGTCTAACCATGGAGAGACCAGGTATTTCTGTCCGGCGGTTGCAGCATCATCAACAGTATATTTCCACTTGTCGGAGAAATCATTTTTAGAAAAATCATAATCTTTAGGCAACATCTGAACATGTCCGCTTATCATGCTCATGTTAAGATCTGCAAGAAGTTTTTTAAAATCCGCCGGTGCATATCCGTAAAATTTCCGGTCCTTGTAATTGGCATGCTCTACATATTTGTAACCCATCCCGGATAAACTTTTCAATGTTCCGGAAGGATCCTTATACATAGCATCGCGTACTGTATAAAGCTGGATACCTACATATTTGTCGGGGTATGCCGCAAATAGTTTATTGGATCCAATAGCAAGTGCAGCAACAGAAAGGCCACCCGTCTTCAAAAAATTTCTGCGTGTTGTAGTCATGACAATCGTTTTTTAAGCGTAAAGCCAAAAGCATAAGGCTCAAAGCTTCGTGAAATAATGTGATAATTGAATTAAATATACTAACAATAATAATTCCAAATGTCCCACAATATGAGTTATCGCAGGTTTAAAAGAATTATACCCTATATTTTTATTTTAATATTTGAGTTTCAACAGAGCGAGGTGGTACAATCATCTGTTTTTGTCTTAAAATACAAGGACCGATGAAATACCGGGTTAGATATCGAACCTTCAGCTTTCGGCTTTCCGCCTTAAGCGTTAGGCGTTAAGCCTTGCGGCTTATAGGGCTTGACTTAAAAGTAAAATTCTTCTGAGTCAAATAGCTGAAAGAAACCACAATGCCTGTAGTTATGATCTTTGCAATAGTAGGATATATGTGAAATTGTTCAACGAACAGGCGGATGAAAATATAATTCAGGATAATGCAGATCAAAACGAGCAGGAAATACCGGAAAAGTTGTACCCTACCATGAAGCACAGACCCCGGAAAAACAACATGACGCATCAGCATAAAGCCAGTAGGAAAACTGATGAGAAAGGACATAATGAATGCTGCTATATGTGGTTTGAACGAAATAAAGCCAAGGTGTAAAACCTGTTTATGTAAAATGTAATTATAAGACACGAAAAAAACGAAGATATCAAGGATGGTATTAGCACCCCCGCAGGCGGCATACCGGAAAGTTTGCAGGGTGAAAATCTTTCGGAAGGGGGGATAGAAAAAATCTATTATGGAAATGATCTCCTTTTTTGGCATAAATCCTCAGATTCCGGGCGCGAAGTTAATATAAACGAAGCAGATAGTATACCTAACAAATACTACTTTTGCCACAATTGTTTTAGGATGGAGCTTGTGCCTGGCATCAAACTGGCCGTTCAGACTGTTTTAACTGAAAAATATAATTTCCCGATTGATTCCCAGGATGTCCTTGTGAACGAGACCAAGCCGGAATTCACGGGAGACTATACCGTCGTTCTATTCTCTTTTAGTAAAATCTTAAAAATATCTCCCGATAAGCTGGGTCAGGAAATAGGAGAAGCCCTGCTTTTATCAAATCCCACCATGTTCTCCGAATTTAACGTGATTAAGGGTTTTCTCAACCTGGTTATGTCTGATGCCATTTTATTGAATTTCCTGCACGCTCAATTTAAAAATCCATCATATGGCGCGCAAAACGCCAATGGCAGAAGGATCATGGTAGAATATTCTTCACCCAACACAAATAAACCACTTCACCTCGGCCATCTAAGGAATAATTTCCTCGGTTGGAGTGTAGCTGCTATTTATAAAGCACTTGGATATGAAACCATAAAAACATGCATTGCCAACGATCGCGGCATTCATATTTGCAAAAGTATGGTCGCCTGGAAATTGTATGCAAATGATGCCACACCTGAAAGCACAGGGATTAAGGGAGATCATTTTGTCGGAGATTATTATGTTCTGTTTGGTATCGAATTAAAAAAACAGGTAGAAACCCTGATATCATCTGGATTTACTAAAGAACTGGCAGAAAAAGAAGCTCCACTAATGAAGGCAGCCCAGAAGATGCTGGTTGACTGGGAGGCAGGTGTTCCTGAAGTGATCGGACTATGGAAAAAAATGAATAGTTGGGTCTATGCCGGTTTCGATATTACTTATAAGCGTATTGGAAGTGACTTTGATAAAATTTATTACGAAAGTCAGACTTATTTATTGGGTAAAGACCTGGTAGAAATGGGGCTGAAGAAAAAAGTTTTTTTTAAAAAAGAAGACGGAAGTGTTTGGATTGATCTGAAGCCGGATGGCCTCGACGAGAAAATCGTTCAGCGCAGCGACGGAACCGCAGTCTATATGACCCAGGACATCGGACTGGCCGATAGCAAATATGAGGAGTATCATACAGATCTTAGTTTATATGTGGTGGCCGATGAACAGAATTATCATTTTAAGGTACTCAAGCTGATTTGTCAGAAGCTACAATTACCGTCAGCGGCAGGACTTTACCATCTTTCCTATGGATTAGTTGAATTACCATCGGGAAGGATGAAAACAAGGGAAGGAACCGTGGTGGATGCTGATGATATCATTGATGAAATGACGGCCATAGCAGCTCAGCATACAGAAGAACTGGGAAAAGTAGCAGATTTTACGGACGAAGAGAGAAAGGAGCTGTACGATATCATCGGACTCGGGGCCCTGAAATTTTTTCTTCTGAGGGTAGATCCAAAAAAAAGAATGGTGTTCAATCCGGATGAGTCGATCGACTTTCACGGATTCACCGGACCTTTTATACAGTATACACATGCCCGTATCAAATCTATTTTAAGGAAGGAATCAGTCGGAGATTATTCCGGAACGAAAGCAGAGATACTACTACCACTTGAAAAAGAATTATTGATTATACTTGAAAAATACAGTTCTGTATTGATGCAGGCATGCATAGAAATGAACCCTTCACTGGTTGCGAATTATGCATTCGGCATTTCAAAGACTTTCAGTTCATTTTATACTGAACATTCTGTCAGCCGGGCTGAAACTGAAAATAAAAAACAATTACGTTTAAGGATCTGCGTTATGACAGCGCATATTATTCAATCCTCCATGCGCCTTTTGGGAATCCGTGTACCCGAAAGAATGTGACGCAATATTAACAACGAACCCCCATACTCCCATACTCCCATACTCCCATACTTGTTCTCAGTCTTCATCATCGTGATGTTTATCTTTTTTCTTTATATTAAGTGCCAGACTTTCTTCACCCCCATCCCCCTTATCTTCCAGGTCGGAAATCAGTCCTTCATCTGTAAGATCCAAGGGGTGTGAATTTCCCCAGTCTTCCTGGGCAATTTTGTGAAGTCTTTCAACAATGTCTTCGTCATGCACCTCGATGGCCAGCTCCCGCCTGTCATCAAAACTTCCGGGAGCCAGATTGATAGAACCTACGATGGCACGACAACCATCTGCTATCAACATTTTGCCATGCAGTTTGAGATGTCTGAGTGTATGAATTTTGATTCCGACATCGTCCATGATTCGAAGACCACCTACGGCTTCCACAAGTTTGTCTTTTTTCAATGAATGAGGTGGTCTCGCCATGACATGGACTTTTACACCCCTCATTTTAGCTCTTACCAGTCTCTCAATGATCACAGAATCCTGGTAGCGTTCATTTTGAACAAATAACGAATGCTTGGCTTCATCAATGAAACGGGCAATCCGGTCACGACCATTTCCAGTACACCAGATCATGTGTGCATGTTCTCCCGGATCAAAAACAGTCCGGTCCCAGTCCGCCACAAATCCCGCGACTACTTCATCCACTTCATGCTTGTGATTGGTGGTTACGGCATAATCGCGTGTAACCGTAAGATTTTTGGTTGCCCAGTTGAGTGATTTTATAAAGGCAACTTCCTCATCAATAACCATCGACTTTTCATGTGTTAATCCAAAGGCGGGGTTGCTATCCTTAACTTCTATCCCAGCAGCTTCCAGTTGTTTTCGTGTATCAGCATTCTCTTCTTCACCACTCCTTCTTGCCGGATTCAGCATCACCTGAACATTTATTCCCCTTTTTTTTGCTGCTATAGTAGCATTTATGAGATCAGGGTCAGAAAATACAAACATTTTAATTTTGATCGACTTTTTCGCTGCATCTATCGCATCAATAATTGGCTTCTTGGTATCATCAGGTAAAATGATGATGGTCCTCCCTGAATTTAATGTTGACATACCTTAATTAATTTTAAAAAGTACTTGTTAATTTAGTTTTTGTTCTACCATTGGCTCTGTGCCAGCTTGTATATGATAAAGCTCTGCATATATTCCATTACTTGCCACCAGTTCGTCATGCGTTCCTTCCTCGGCTACATAGCCCCCCTTGAGTACAACGATCTTATCGGCATCCCGAATTGTGCTGAGTCTGTGTGCTATAATAATAACGGTACGGCCCGTCATCAAATGTTCAAGTGCCTCCATAACCAGTTTTTCAGATTCTGTATCGAGTGCTGCGGTGGGTTCGTCAAGAATAAGAATAGGTGAATCTCTAATGATTGCACGGGCGATGCCTATGCGCTGTCGTTGTCCGCCTGAAAGTGTAAGCCCGCGTTCACCCACCATGGTATCATAGCCGTGAGGCATTTTTGCAATGAATTCATCTGCGTTGGCCAGTTTGGCTGCTGCTTCTATTTCCTTCTGTGTTGCTCCCTGTTTACCATAAGCAATATTGTCCCTGATAGTTCCGAAAAACAGTACTGTATCCTGCAATACAAATGCAATCTGATCACGCAATCCCTTATCTCCGTGAAGCTGGTAATTGGTAATATCTACCCCGTCGATTTTTACCGTTCCTTTAGTAGGATCGTAAAAACGTGGAATCAGACTAACGACGGTAGACTTTCCGCCGCCGGTGGGTCCACAAATACCAATCCTCTGACCTGCTTTGATAGAAAAATGTACATCGCTTAAAACGGGTGCTTCAGCATTATAAGCAAATGCAACATGTTCAAAATCGATATGACCTTTTACGTCTTTCGTTTCTATCGCATCTGGTTTCTGTGGGATGACGGTATCTGTATCCAGTATGGCCTGAATTCGCTCCAACGCTACAGAAGCCTGTGCAATGGAAGTTGTCATTTTAGCAAGATCCTGAACTGGTTTAAAAAATTTACCCAGATAAGACAGGAATACAGTTAGTCCTCCAAGTGTCATCGCTTGTATTAAAACCAAATGCGCACCACGCCAAAGAACAAAAGCCGTACATGCAGCAACCAGAAGGCCGACGACTGGAGAAAGCAGCGATTTGACTTTCCTCGCTTTAAGGGAAGCCTGAACGGCTGTCATACTGATATTCTTCAGGTTCGTTTCTTCCAAATCCTGTCTGTCAAATGCCTTAACCGCGCGAACAGATTCAAGTCCCTGCTGGAGAACAGTAACGAGAGTTGATTGCTGTGTTCTTACTTCATGGGTGGCTTTTTTTACAGCCGTTTTGAATCGGGCAACGAAAAACAATAAAAGCGGCGTGACTGCTACGGCTATCAGCGCAAAATCCCAGTTCATGTAAAACATGAGACCAAGCATGCCGAGGATAGTAAGCGCATCAATGAGTATACTTAGAAGTGCTGAGGACGCAAAACTTTGTATAGTGGAAATATCTGATGTCATCGTACTCAAAATATTTCCGATCTGATGTGTGTCATAATAAGTAAGTGATAGACGTTGCAGATGATGGTAGACTTTTTTTCGCAGGTCATTGGCTACATATTGTGCAACGCTTTCAGTGAAATAGTTATCGATATAACCCGCAATTCCACCAACCAATGCAATCAATATCAAACCTAAGGCGGCTGCACCCGCTAATGCCATTCTGTTATCTTCAAAAGGAAGGTCTTTTATCCAGCCCAGCCAATGGGGTAAAGCGTGGTGGCCAACCACACTATCAATAATTATTTTTAGCGGCCATGGTCCGAGCAGGCTCATAGCCGTTTCCAGTAACATGGCTGCAAATATTATGAACAACCATTTTTTATAGGGCTTGATGAGATCAAAAATCAGGGAGGAAAGACTCTCGGACGACTTTTTAAGAAGTATAGTCGGATCGAGCTTACCCACTTTTTTAGTATGTTCTTTTGACATGGCTTCAGTGTTTTGGGTTTATTTTTCACCTGAAGAATAGTGGCTGATCTTATTTTAAAATCACCGCTCCCAGTGGAGGCAGGTGGACGTTGATCTCGTAGCGGTTTTCGTTTTCATCCACCAGGGTGACAATAGGTTCGGGGTTAAAAATGTCACCGGATCCGCCATATTTTCTTTCGTCGCTGTTAAATATTTCATTCCATTTTGACTTGCCGTTCGCATATACTTTCCAGTTATTGCGTACTACAGGCGTCATATTTAACAAAACGAGAATATCATTTTCAGGAAGTTTACCCTTCCTCCTGAAAACAATTACCGACTCCTGTCGATGGTTAAGATCGATCCATTCAAATCCCATTATATTAAACTGATTTTCATAAAGAGCGGCTTCGTTTCTTAAGAGCAGATTGAGATCACGAACATAGTCTTTCATTTTCCAGTGCAATTCATATTTCAGCAAATACCATTGTAATTCGCTTTTATAGTTCCATTCATCGGTTGCTCCGAATTCATTTCCCATAAAAAGCAGCTTGCCGCCGGGATGTGTAAACATATAAGCATACATCAGCCGCAGATTTGCAAATTTCTGCCAGTCGTCGCCCGGCATTTTATATAACATGGGTGATTTACCATGTACCACTTCGTCATGGCTTAAAGGCAGCATAAAATTTTCATCATAGTAATACATCATACTAAATGTAAACTTATCCTGCAGTCCTTTACGCATGAGCGGGTCTGCTTTAAAGTAATCCAGCGTATCATGCATCCATCCCATCATCCATTTCATTCCGAAACCCAGGCCGCCGGCAAAAGTTGGTTTACTGATTCCTGGCCAGTCTGTCGCTTCTTCTGCAATGGATTGTGTATCCGGAAAATCTCTGTAAAGGGTTTCATTTAAATCCTTGATGAAGGCAATGGCTTCGAGGTTTCCGTCTCCGCCGAATTCATTTGGTTCCCACTGTCCTGTTGTTCTTGAATAATTTAATTTCAGCATGGAGCTAACGGCATCCACGCGTATCCCGTCTGCATGAAACAGGTCGTACCAGAAACGGCCACTGCTTATCAGGAACGATTTTACTTCTCCCCTCTTATAATTAAAAATATAGCTGTTCCAGTCCGGATGATAGCCTTTGCGCATGTCTGCATACTCATAGGTATTCGCACCATCGAACATATAAAGTCCGTGTGCATCATAAGGAAAATGGGAAGGAACCCAATCCAGCAAAACCCCGATACCTGCTTCGTGAAAGGCATTCACCAGTTCCATGAAAGACTGTGGGTCACCAAAACGGGAAGTCGGCGCGAAATATCCAACACCCTGATATCCCCAGCTTCCATCATAAGGATACTCCATTATTGGCATCAGTTCCACATGGGTGAACCCCATATTTTTTACATAGGGAACCAGTCGTTCGCGGATCTGATCATACGTATTATAAGTTTCTTCATCGTCGGGATGCGGACGCATCCAGCTTGCGAGATGCACTTCATATACGCTCCAGGGCCGGTCCAGATCATTATGCATTTTGCGGTCCTTCATCCATGATTCGTCCTTCCATTTATAATCAAGGTCCCAGGTTATGGATGCAGTCTTTGGTCTTTGTTCCCAGAAATGCGCAAAGGGATCGCCCTTAATCGTTTCAGAACCATTAAAACCACGGATATGATATTTATAAACCTCTCCACGGTTTACATGTGGAATAAAACCTTCCCAGATACCTGATTTTTCCAGCCGTACAAATAAAGGATGGCTGTTTGGGTTCCAGTGATTGAAATTCCCGATTACTGAAACGGCCGTTGCGTTAGGTGCCCAAACCGCAAAATAATATCCTTTTGTTCCCAGCACTTCACGGGCATGGGATCCGAAAATATTATAAAGACTATAATGTGTCCCGTTTTGAAAGTTGCTGATATCGGCATCAGAAAAAAGGGAGTAATTCCAGACTGGTTTTGTGGAATCTACAAAATGAGTATGCTCATATTCCTGGATAAGGTCGTTCATCATTACTAATGTACAACCTTATTGGCAGCCTACCGTTTTTTTAGTTCCAGTATTGTAAACGATCGGGGTGAAAGAATCATATTGTCAGAAATGGGATAACTGGTACCCGTCAGAATATCTTTTGCAGTATCAAATCCCCTGGTTCTTTCTGCATAGTCCTGAAAATTCAGGCTTGCTGATAAGGTATCTGAATTCAATGCACAAAGAATGGTTTGGTGCTGGTCGAAACGAAAATAAACATATACCTTTTTAGATGGGATAAACTGCATCAGGGCGCCCGTTCCAAGGGCAGTGGATGTTTTTCTAAAATTTGCCAGTTTCGATACATAATCAAATGCCAGATTTTCACTGTCGGTTCTTCCGGAAGACAAAAATTTATTTCTTGGATCACCGTCAAAACCTCCGGGGAAGTCTTCCCTAACCATGGCGTCAGAAGGATTCTTAAAATTCTTCATAAGAATTTCTGTGCCGTAATATAAATGTGGTACTCCCCTTTCCGTAAGCAATAGTCCAATACCCATCTTAAAATTATTATAGTCCTCTCCAACTACAGAATAAAAACGGTCCATATCATGGTTGTCAAGAAAAATACAGTTGTTCATTGGATTCTGATAGAGCATGTCTTCCGCAAGGGTCATATATAGTCGATTAACTCCATCTGTCCACCCATAGTTTTTCCTCATTGCTTCCAGCATCGCATAGCAAACCGGAAAATCGAGGATACCCGTCAGGTTACTTTTCCATGCAACATTCAGATTATTGCGACAGAAATAGGCGCCGGCAGCAACTGAATTCACGGTGGCTTCACCGAATGACGTGATCAAAGGAAATTCCCTTTCCAGTGCAGCATTCAGATTATTCAGGAATTCGGGATCGCAATATTTATATGTATCCACGCGCCATCCGTCCAGTTGAAATTCCTGTGTCATCCAAATCGCCTGTTGAATAAGGTAAGTTGCGAGAAGATGATTTCGCAGGTTGAGATCAGGCAGATGTGGTACGAACCAGCCTGCTTCCATTACTTCTTTATCTTTTGCTGAACCATGAATATCAAAAACTGCCTGTTCACGGTGATTGGTTCCCTGATATTCGGGCCAACGGTTTATCCAGTTCTCTGATGGCGGGTCCGCCATGATCCAGTGTGCCGCACCGATATGATTATATACTGCGTCCTGAATTATTTTCAGGCCCCTGGCGTGGGCGGCATTTACCATTTTTAAATAGGATTCCTTACCTCCGAAGCGTTTGTCAATTTCGTAATGATCGGTGAACCAGTAGCCATGGTAACCACTTAACCACCCGTTGGGTTCTTTTTCCAGGGGCATATCGTTTTCGATTACCGGTGTGAGCCATAATGCCGTAACACCCAGCTGCTGAAAATAATCGAGATGGTTAATGATACCCTGCAGGTCGCCACCATGGCGGGCCAGGGGGTTTGTCCGGTCTACCACGGTATCCCGCATATTCGCATAATGGTCATTGTTAGGATCACCGTTGCTGAAACGATCGGGCATCAGGAGGTAAATAAAATCGGAGGAATTGATGCCTCGTGCATAAGTAGTGCCTTTGCCGGGTGTGGGCTGATCCAGTGCAAAATTTACAATATGCTGGCCGCCATTGAAATTGATTTTAATAATTCCCGGTTTAGCATCCGGACCGATGGTCAAATCTAAAAATAAATAATTCGGGTTTATTGGTTTAAAGGAGCTGTCCAACTTTACTCCGGGATATTCTAACTGATAACTTGCCCTCCCAATATTATTTCCATGAATCATTAACTGCACGTGCGGATTCTTCATGCCTACCCACCAGCTGGTAGGATAAACTTTTATATCTTTCTGGGCAATGCTGAAAAAAAAGATGAATAATATCGGGAATAAAATGAATTTCCTCATGATGCGGCCAGTCTTTGTTGTTTCCTGCTGATGCGGATATCACCGGCGTCATATACAAACAACACACTGATAGCGGCGCAGAATAAAAAGAATCCTGCCAGAACTATTGCATAAATGGGCTGGCCGCCATAAATGTGTTTCACGATAGAACCGCCGAATACTCCATTTACGATTTGTGGTAGTGTAATGAAGAAATTAAATATGCCCATATAGATGCCCAGCTTACCGGCAGGAATAGATCCTGAAAGTATAACATAGGGCATCGCAAGGATGCTGGCCCAGGCCAGACCTACACCTACCATCGAATAAGTGAGCATGGCAGGATCTTTTATAAAAAAAATAGAGATTAGACCTGCTCCGCCTGCCATCAATGAAAACGCATGTGTCGCTTTACGGCCTATTCTCCGGGCAATAGCAGGAAGTAAGAGCGCGTAAAACATAGCAATAAAATTGTAAACACCAAATGCAGAACTAACTTTATTTCCCGCTTCATTATAAGCAACTGATTTTGCATATTCTCCGGTCAGTCCGTAAACATGTGTAGCAACAGCATCCGTAGTAAAAACCCACATGGAGAATAATGCGAACCATGAAAAGAACTGGACAAGTCCCAACTGTCGCATTGTTTTTGGCATGTGTTTAAAATCATAAATGATTTCACTCACGCCTGATTTCTTGTGTGACTTATCTGGTTTGCCATGATATTTTTCGTAATCCGACGGTTTGTATTCCCTGGAAAAAAAGACGGTTACTAAAATGGCAATAATCAAAACTGCCGCGCCGATATAATACGAGTATCGGATATTGTCTGCCACGCCATTCGGGCCCGACTGCAGACTGTACCCATGTTTGCCCATCCATTCGGGAAGATAGGATCCGCCTACTGCTCCGAGTCCGATCAAAAAAGTTTGTATACTGAATCCCAATGTTCTTTGTTTGTCGGGAAGATTATCGGCAACAAGTGCGCGAAAGGGCTCCATGGCTATATTAATGGAAGTATCCATAATCATCACCATACCAGCACCAATCCATAGTGCAGGAATTATAGAAGAAAAAGAACCTGAATTGGGAAGAATGAGCAGCGCTGTACATGTCAGAATCGCACCGGTTAAAAAATACGGTTTTCTTCGACCCAGCCGGTTCCAGGTGCGATCGCTATAATGACCGATGAGTGGTTGAACAATCATTCCCGTAAGCGGGGCTACGAGCCAGAAAGCCGGCAGCTGATCCACATCTGCGCCAAAGGAGCGCAGTATCCGGCTTGTGTTTCCGTTTTGCAGTGCGAATCCAAACTGAATTCCAAGGAAACCGAAACTCATGGTAAAGATCTGCCATACGGAAAGCCTGGGTTTCTCAGCCAGTTTTTGTTGGACGGCGGCGGTATGTGTGGTCATAGCAATCGTTAAATACTAAATCACAAATCCATTCGGGATCACTGCACCTTTCTTTATTACCACGATTCCGTCTTTGACGGTATACAAAGAATGATCGGTGTTTTCGAGATGTGATCCGCCATTAATTCTTACATCATCGCCAATGCGACAGTTCTTGTCTACGATGCAATTACGAATATAACAGCGATCTCCGATTCCAACAGAAGGCAATCCATGTTCTTTGTCATGTCTTATCTCATCAATGGTCTCATAATAATCGATACCCATGAGGTAACTGCTTACGATGGTCGTGCCAATACCAATCCTGGTGCGGATTCCGATCACACTGCTTTCGATACGCGACGCATTGATGATACAACCTTCGGCGATTATTGTTTTTTCCAATGTGGTACCGCTGATTTTTGCAGGTGGCAACATACGTGCCCTTGTATAGATCAGGTTGTTATTATCGAATAAATTAAAATCCGGAATTTCTTTTGTCAGCCCAAGGTTTGCTTCGAAGAACGAATAAATATTTCCGATATCGGTCCAGTAACCATCGTATTGGTAACTGACCACTTTATATTTATTGATTGATTGCGGTAAAATTTCTTTTCCGAAATCTGTCGCTTCAACATATTCGTTCTGCAAAAGATCCTGTAACAATTGCCTGTTAAAAATATAGATCCCCATGGATGCCAGGTAATTTCTTCCCTGTCCCTGCATGGCAGTTCCTGTATCACTTGTCCATTCCTTCAGTACTTCTTTTTTAGGTTTTTCTATGAAAGATGTTATAAAACCTTTATCATCCTTTTTCAATATGCCAAATTCGGATGCCTCACGATCTGCTACAGGGATGGTAGCGATAGTAATTTCTGCTTTTTGCTGGATGTGGTTATTCATCATATCCATAAAATTCATCTGATATAGCTGGTCACCGGAAAGGATAAGAATATATTCACTTTCAAATGGACCAAGATGCCGGAGACATTGTCTTACAGCATCAGCAGTACCCTGATACCAGGTGGGATTGTCCGGCGTCTGCTCCGCTGCGAGTATATCCACGAATGCCGAACTGAATGCGCTGAAATGATAAGTGTTTTTTATATGGCGGTTCAGGGAAGCCGAGTTGAATTGCGTAAGCACAAACATGCGGTTGATACCTGAATTCAGGCAATTTGAAATCGGAATATCAACCAGGCGGTATTTACCTGCTATGGGGACAGCTGGTTTTGAGCGACTCGCAGTTAAAGGGTATAACCGGGTTCCCGCACCACCTCCTAAGATAACTGCTAATACTTGTTTTGACATAAAGTCTGTTTTAATCATTATTATAGCGAAGCATAAAGATCCAGATATTGTTGCATACTGGTCTCCCAGCTAAAATCAATACGCATCATCCTTCTTCTCAATTCTTCCATCAGCAGCGGCTCCTGGTATAATTGCACCGCCCGCCATATGGCATGTGTGATGTCGCCGACGATTGCATTGTTGAAACGTATTCCATATCCGTCGGGATCACCAAAATCTTTCACAGTATCTTTTAAACCACCCGTAGTTCTGACAATGGGTACGGTTCCATATCGCATAGCATACATCTGATTCAGGCCGCAGGGTTCAACGCGCGAAGGCATCATTATAAAATCGGCTCCTGCATAAATATTATGGCTGAGAGCTTCATCATAACCAATAAATATACTAAAATCACCCTCGCTCAGTGAACTAACTCTTTCAAGGTTCTCCTGGATATAGGGAGCGCCGCTCCCCAACAACAGGAAATTCATTTTTCTTCCGATATAATAAAATGAATCTCCAATAGCCTGTGGTAGCAGATCGGCACCTTTTTCACCAACCAGCCTTCCAATAAAAGAGATCAGCGGTTTGTTTATATCCAGTCCAAATCTTTTGCAAATTATTTCTTTATTTTTTGTCTTACCGTCAGTGTTAGACTTAATATTATAATGATTTTCCAGGTAACTGTCTGATTCTGGATCCCAGACTTTCGTATCGATACCATTCAGAATTCCGTAACATTTTCCCTTTTCATATTCAAACAGGGCTTCAAGTCCGTTGGCTGACCAGCGAAGTTCTTCCAGGTAAGACCAGCTTACGGTAGTCACTTTCCAGGCGCAGCGCACTCCGCAGGCGAGGGAGTTGATGCTCTTGTTCCATTCCAGTAAACCTGATTTCCATGTGTCCCATGCGGGAATATAATAACTTTTGTCCCAGCTTAACCAACCCTGGTATTCAGCATTATGTATAGTAAGCACTGTTGGAACTTCGCGCAGGTTCTGATACCGGTAACTATGTTTTACCATAAAAGGAATAAGCGCAGCCTGATGATCATGAACGTGTACCACATCGGGTTGATGTTTCCACGAAGCAAGCCAGTCGACCACTGCAATCTGAAAAGCAATGAAACGTTCGGAATCATCATCATAACCATAAATCTTATCCCTGTCGAGAAGTCCGTTGATATCTACGAGGTAAAGATCGAAGCCAAGAATATTTTTTCTTTCCTTGATGATAGTATAAATGAACCACCAGTTTCCCAGATTGGTATAACCTTTATGAACGACATCGAATTCATTGTTAAAAAGGAATTTTGTTTTGTACATCGGCATGACCACTTTGGCGATATGTCCTGCTGCCGTCTGGTATTTTGGTAAGGCACCCACTACATCTCCCAGCCCACCGGCTTTTGCAACCGGATAACATTCAGCTGAAACATGTAAAATCTCCATGAAATGAAGTTATGTATGAAAGCGAAGGTCTTAATTCAGATCAATTTAAGAAGGATTCAGGGATTCTCATGCTATATGAAAAAATTTTTCACGAAGCCAAAACTTAACTACTTTCAACACTCATTTAAACGCTTGCCTGCTCATGAGCCAAACCAAACAGTCAACCAATAGCGGAGCCCTTGCCACGCTAGTCCTTGTTTTTTTCTTTTGGGGATTTATTGCCGCTTCCAACAGTATTTTTATTCCATTCTGCAAAAATTACTTTAACCTGAGTCAGTTTGAATCTCAGCTGATCGGAACTGCTTTTTATGGTGCTTATTTTATCGGGTCCTTATTTCTGTACATATTCTCAGAAACGAGAGGAAGTGATATATTAAATAAAATCGGTTATAAGAAAGGTATCATCATAGGACTGGGAATATCCATAGCCGGCGCGCTACTTGATGATCCCGGCTGTCAGTGGTGAAACATTCAAACCTATCGGAGATAATATTCAGGAGATCAAAAATTTTAAAACCGATCAGAAATTTGTGACGTCTGATAAGGTAGTTGTTTTGAAAAAAGAGGAAAAAGATTCCTATTCCCTGATATACGTAATGATGAAGCCGGAAAAAAGTTTCTGAACAATCCAGAATATATTAAGCAATATCAGTGCGCCTTTCGCACCGGCAAGGATACAAAAATAGTTGACGGGGTTCCTGTAAAACTTTCTGCCAGTTTCACGTCTGACAAAGTAGACACAATCGTCGGATCATTACAGGGTGAAACGATTGCCATTGGAAATTATACTTTTATTCTGATCGCGTTATTTATCATCGCACTTGGATTTTCTCTCCAGCAAACATGCGCCCAGCCATTTGCCATCCTGCTTGGTGATCCGGCAACAGGATCCCACAGGTTAAACCTGGGAGGAGGTGTGAATTCATTTGGAACAACCGTCGGACCGATAATCGTTAGTCTTTTTTTATTCGGGTCTGTAAATGCCGACCCCGATGATACTTCTGTTTCCTCTGTCAAATCTTTATATGTGATCGTGGCAGTTGTCTTTGCATTGGTCGCGCTGATATTTGCAATTTCAAAATTACCTGCGGGAAAGAATGATGAAAAATTTGAAAAAGCTGCCAAAGCATCAAAATCACTGCTCACCATGACGGGATCTGATCATTGCGATAATTATTGTTGGTCATTTTACTGAAATCAGTAAAGCCCCATTATTAATTGCTACCATCGTAGTTGTTTTATGCACCCTGTTTTATTCCAATAATGTAGCTTTAAAAAGTAATGATGGGTGGGGTGCAATGAAATATCCTCAGTTGATCTTTGGGATGATCGGGATATTTGTTTACGTAGGAGTCGAAGTAACGATCGACAATAATTTCGGTGCATTACTTAAAACGAAAAATTATCTTACTGCCAGTGGTTTAAATGAGAGTCAGATTTCAAAATATATCTCTCTTTATTGGGGAAGCCTGATGATTGGCCGGTGGACGGGTGCAATCGGTGTCTTCAATTTATCAAAAATGGGTAGAAAAATTGCAACTGTTGTAGTTCCATTTGTAGCATTTGCAGTAGTTCTGATCGCAAACAGGATAAAGGGAAATGATATCAGTGATTTATATGCCTATTCAATTTGTATTATCATCGCGATTATTGCCTTTTTCTTCGGACAGAGAAAACCCGTTAAAACATTATTGACACTTGCAGCTTTAGCAACTCTTGCGATGCTTATCGGTGTATTTTACAAATGGTCTCCTGTCAGTTTATTGTTTTATGGCTGGTGGATTATGCTGTTCTATTATGTGGCCATGCATATTTGCATTGGGTATTGCAGGATTGGGAAAATATACAAGCCAGGGTTCAGCATTTCTCATCATGATGATTCTGGGTGGTGCTGTCATACCTCCGTTCCAGGGAGCACTGGGTGATAATCCCGGTATAGGAATGCACAACTCATATTTAGTTGCAGCAGTTTGTTTTGCTTTTCTGGCATGGCTGTCTTTGAAACTCAAGAGTGTTTTAAAATCTCAGGGACTTAATTTTGACGAACAAATCGGAAGTCATTAGTTAATAAACTTTCATGTCAAAAGCAACTTCTACCCCAACCTCTCTTGAAGCTCTGGCTGTAGGGATCGATATAGGCGGCACAGGAACCAAGTTTGGGATCGTGGATCGTACGGGCAACGTATTGTTTACCGGGAATCTCTCCACCAAGAAGCATAAAAAAATCGAAACATTTATTGACGAGCTGCATGAAAAACTTTCTGTCCTTATTCAAAACGTAGGCGGAACAGGGCGTATTCGTGGAATTGGAGTAGGTGCGCCCAATGGTAATTTTTATACCGGCACGGTAGAATATGCACCTAACCTGCCATGGAAGGGAATTCTTCCTTTGGCGCAAATGATTCAGGACAAATTTCAGATCCAAACCAATCTAACTAATGACGCAAATGCAGCTGCTGTCGGTGAAATGATGTATGGTGCGGCTCAGGGAATGAAGGATTTTATAATGATCACCCTGGGTACCGGAGTTGGAAGCGGTATCGTAGCAAATGGCCATCTTATCCTGGGGCATGATGGTTTTGCAGGTGAACTCGGCCACACGATCATCATTCCTGATGGGAGATACCACGAAGGCACTGGAAAAAAAGGTTCCCTGGAAAGTTATGCATCAGCAACCGGTGTTATGCTGACAGCAAAAGAGGTGCTGGCACATTCTAAAGAAGAAAGCCTGCTTCGTAAAATTGATGTAGATGAAATCGACTCGAGAAAAGTATATGACGCCGCTGTGCAGGGTGATAAAATAGCCCGGGAAATATTTGAATACACCGGAAAAATTCTAGGTACGGCACTGGCCAATTTTGTTATGTTCTCCAGCCCCGAAGCAATCATTCTGTTCGGTGGTTTAACCAAAGCAGGTGACTTCATTCTAAAACCTACCCGCGAACATATGGAAGCCAATCTCATCCAGGTATTCCAAAACCGGGTAAAAATTCTGGTAAGCCATTTAAGGGAATCTGATGCTGCTATTCTCGGAGCAAGCGCGCTAGTGTGGGATATGGCTTAGAAGCCTAAAGCCCAAAGCTTAAAGCCTAAAACTACTTTTTGGAACCATGAATTGGTTAAAAATAAAAACCTCTTTCAGAAAATAAAGAGGGTTTTACTAATTATATCTGATTTTAATTTGATTTTAATTGTAAAATTAAAAGATGGATTTGGGCTTTAAGCTTTAGGCCTTACGCTTTAGGCTTGGATGGCATGATTTTTTAAACTTTAATGAGCCAGCAGGGCTGGAATTATTTAAAAAATCACGTAATATGAAAAAGTTAATATTTGCCTTACTATGTGTAGCTTGTCTGTCTGCATGTGTGCCTGCCCATCCGGGTCAGCCTCCATCTCCGCCTGTACCTCCGGGAGCACCTCCGCCACCGCCTCATCCGCCACACCCTTAATTGGGTTTGATAGATGGAATACATGAGGGGAATGCAGTTGATTGAATGTTTTCATCATGAGAATGTTCCGGGTTCATTCTACATTCGTTCTGTATTGCTTTTATATTATTTCGATAAGACTTTCGGGTTTCTTGCCGAACTCCCGAAGAATACTGGAGGTAATGTAGAACGAATATAGAATGAATGTAGAACGACATACGTCTGAATACGTAAAAAGACGTAATATCACGTAAGAAGACGTAAGATGAAAGAGAAAAATTCCCTAATTTTGGGTCATAACAGGTAATATGGCAAGAGTCAGGAGCAATATCTTCCTTAAGAATCTTTCCGGCGGTATCGGAAAAAAGTTGGTGTTTAAAATCATCAACGGAGAAACTTTTGCCTGTAAATATCCTGACCGCAGCCAGGTAAAGTATACCAAAGAGCAATTACAATATAGGGAAATTTTTGCAAAAGCCTCCAAATATGCCAGTGAAATTGTTAACGACCCGGTGAAGAAAAAAGCTTACAAGGTCAAGAAAAAAACTTCGGTATATCATTCTGCTCTAAAGGATTATATGGCTTCATATAAAAAACAGAATAAACTGAAATAGAAGATTTTTCTAATACTCTAAAGATTTAAGCTTCAGGCCTTAGTCTTTAAGCCTCAGACCTTTCCTTTAACCAGACATTCCTTCCATATCCCTTTACCACATGTTTTTCACTATGGTAGGAAGAACGAACCAGTGGCCCGCTTTCCATATAATCGAGTCCGAGTTCATATCCGATTTCCCGAAATTCAGCGAATTCATCAGGATGAACAAAGCGGACGACCGGCAGATGTTTTTTAGTTGGTTGAAGATATTGTCCGATTGTAATTACATCTACTCCGCTATTTGCAAGATCCTTTATGGTTTGAATAACTTCCTCTTTTTTCTCACCCAGTCCCAGCATGATACCGCTTTTAGTTCGCATGCCACCTTTTTTAAGAATCTGTAATGTCTGCATGCTTCTCCAGTACCTTGCCTGTATTCGCACCTGCTTTGTCAACCTTTCCACCGTTTCGATATTGTGGGAAACGACTTCGGGCGCAACGCCTATGATACGCTCAATATTTTCAGCTTCTCCTTTGAAATCTGGTATTAGCGTTTCAAGTGTCGTTTCAGGATTCAGCGATTTTACTGCCCGGATGGTATTCTGCCATATGATACTGCCACCGTCCCTGATTTCATCCCGGTCAACTGAAGTTATAACTGCGTGTTTGACTTTCATAAGGAAAATTGCTTCAGCTACTCTTTGCGGCTCATCCCAGTCTACCGGCAGGGGTTTGCCTGTAGCTACTGCGCAAAATCCACAACTTCTGGTGCAGATATTTCCGAGGATCATGAAGGTTGCTGTTCCTGCACCCCAGCATTCTCCCATATTGGGGCAGTTACCACTTTCACAAATAGTATGCAGATTATGCTGGTCCACCAGGTTTCTGACCTGTTTGAAATTCTCACCGATCGGGAGTTTGACGCGAAGCCAATCTGGTTTCCTGGTCCTGTTTTCTAAAGTGGAAATAACGGGGAGTTCCTGCATATTGAAATGATTATGCAAAAATAATCACTTTCGCTTGCCGAACATAATACTTAAATAGGCATTGAAAAAGAGGTGTTTGGGTTGAACATATGCCATAAGGGGCATTTCCTTTACATAATATTCGGCAGTAACGCCCGTTTCAAAAGCTGTAATGTTTTGATTATAACGTCCATAATCGAAACGCATGGCGAGTTTCGCATTCAAACCAGGTACAAAAGTCAGCTGGTTCCATCCCCCGCCCAACCCCTGAGTATCATATACTACATATGAACTGTCGAAGATCGTCGGATAGGTGCTTCGGTACACATTGGGGTTTTGTGCGGTCACCTGCAGATCCATGACATATTGCTTTAACATGGCGAGGGAAAGTCCGCCGCTATATAAATAAGTTACCGCTACTCCGTTTTTATTTCCCTTCCCACCGAGCAGGAATTGTTGCCCAATGGAGGCCTTAAATTCATACATATTATTCATTCGACCGACGGAAACATAATTATAGGTATAGCCATCTCCCGACACAGGTTCTTTATGGTCTTTCGGGTCTTTCACTTCATTCAGTTCAAACGTGAGGGTTCGTGTCTTTTTGGTGGTAAGGAATTTCCCTCTTTCATAGAAAATCCCATATCCATTGGTAGCCAGTTTAAATCCAAAGACTCCATAATGATTAAAAATCAGGTCTCCTTCGTCTTCCATCTTCATCATCTGGTTTATCCGTTGTTTTTTAGCGGCACTCTTGTCATTATTATAAACAGGTTCACCAGATTGTTGGGCCAGGACGGGAAGAGTAATAAAAGCGAGAAGGAAAAGAAACAAAAAGTTTTTTACCGGCATGGTTAAAATTACTGCTGTAAATTTATGAAAAAATATATGACCTCCACTGTTATTTACGAGGGCGATCTAAGAACGGTTGCTCTGCATACTGCTTCAGGCACCCGGATTGAAACAGATGCTCCGGTTGACAATCATGGTAAAGGACAGAGATTCTCTCCGTCCGACCTGGTTGCAACAGCACTCGGATCATGTATGCTTACCATCATGGGCATGAAAGCAAAGGACCTTGATATAGATCTAAAAGGAACCCGGATTGAAATCCAAAAGATCATGAAAGCGGATCCCCGCCGGATTTCCGGTATCTCATTAACATTTCATTTACCAGAGAAATTGCATTTATCTGAAAAAAATAAAACGATACTTCAGAGAGCTGCGGAAACCTGTCCTGTATTTTACAGCATTCATCCCGAAATAGAAGTTCAGGTAAATTATAACTGGCAGACTGCCCTTAAAAATGCCGTTTAATCTTAATTAACAGCATTGGCGGGCAGAAGAAGATGTCTGCCAATTTCACACTCGAGGCATTTTCGCTGATCGCAAAATTGTTTTTTCAATTCAATCAATGCCTGGGATCCCGTAGCTTTCTTAACGGAAATGCCTATCCGCTTCCAGCCTGCCATTAATTGATTTTGTTCAGCTGGTATTTGTCCCAGCCATTCAATTGATTTTTGAAGGACGGCCTTATCGGGAATTATTTTACCATATGTATAAATCAGCGGAATAATGCTGTTGATGATAATATTATTACACATATTGGTGCCCAGCATTTTTTCCCGATGCGGGGAAAGCTTTTCAAATACGTAGTGATTTTGCCAATAGTCATTTGCACTCACCATCAATTTTTTTCTTAATGAATGAACCGATTCACACTTCAATATCCATGCAAAAAAAGCCGTCGTTTCAGTGCAGAGGGCAGCAAGTTGTGAAAGCCGGATGCATGGAAAATTCTCAGGCCGCATCCTTAAGAAATGTACAGGTTCGTAAATTTTTTTAAGGCCATATTTTCTCTTCAGAAAAGAAAACTCTTTTTTCAACATAACCGGATAAGGGTCTGCGTAATTCTTTTCGAGCAAATTTGTCTGACCCATGAATAATGCCTCTAATTGAATAAACTGCTGACGGTGTTTTGCCAGCAATGAAAACGGAATGCTCCTGGCCATTGTTTCAAATGCTGACGTGTTGACCGGGTTACCAAAATTGCGGGCTATCATCCACCATAACTGTTCTTCCCAGTGATATTTATTTGTCCGCAGTGAATCCAGGATTCCGCTCATCTTTCGATTCAATCTCATGATCAATAATCGCGAAGCCCAGCTTTCCCATTTTGCAGTTCCTGATTTTGGTGCCGATAATTCGCAGGGTATAAAAGCGGGCTTGATCATCCAGCCCGAATAAGTCTCCAGCATGAGTCGTGGAATTCTGTTACAAAGTTCCAGCTGCGGAATATTCCTATTGTTGTCCATACGATCCTGCTTCCATACCACATGCAGCATAACGTTGCGATAGTTATCATCTTCCGCATGGCAGTGCTTTACCCAACCTGAAGAAAATAAATGCAGCTCCACACTTCCGATCCAGCTATTTCCATTTATACGAACCCGTGCATTGATAAAATCAGGTCCCTGGTCCGTATTCAATTCCCCAGGATAATCTATCGTAACAGGCTCACCCGTTACAAGTTCCAGTCCCTGTTGATTGAAATAGCGGTTTTTCCAAATGAATTGCAACATTTTTTCTGTCATCAGATTTATAATATTATTAAAAATAACAGGCGAACCGATGATGAAAAAAGTGAAAACCCCTTGTTTATAAAAGGAAAAGACCTGAGGATAGTGTGGTAGTGTGGTTAATCTTAAAAATTCTTTAATTCATGTAAAACCCTGCTTACAGGAAGACCCATAACATTAAAAAAATCTCCTTCGATGGATTGGATGGCAGTGACGCCTATCCATTCCTGAATGGCATAGGCGCCGGCCTTATCATAAGGTTTATATCGATCCACATAGTACAGGATATCAGCTTTCGAGAGCGGATAAAATCTGACACGGGTTGTTTCGGAAAATAGAATTTCTTTTTTTGCATCTGTGAGTGCTATACCTGTGATGACTTCATGCATTCGTCCTGATAATAAAGTAAGCATGCGAATAGCATCCCCTCTGTCGGCCGGCTTTCCCAGCATTTCCTGATCCAGGATAACAACAGTATCGGCTGCGAGGATTATTTTATGGGTTCCGATCCGCTTTCTGACAATAGAAGCTTTCTGGCTGGCCAGGAAAACAGGTATTTCTGAAACGAGAACGCCTTCGGGGACCAGTTCGTCAGCATCACTTGGCTCCTGGTCAAAGGGAATTTCTGCCCATTCCAACAATTGTTTTCGCCTGGGAGAAGCTGAAGCAAGAATTATCCTATCCATGAAGTGTAATATTTTAGAAAGATCATGGAAAGAATTCCCATCATCATGATTGATTTAATGATGCTGCTGAGCTGATGAAACTGGGCCGGATCCGTTGCGCGGTATAATTTTTTTAGTACACGCAGGATCGGATATATTACGAGAAAGCAGGTGAAGATGATCGTTAGCCACCATCGGTATTGAAGTACATAAAACTGGATAAAAATCAAAGCGGCCAGCAATATGACCAGCCAGGTTGCACAAAAAAATTTGGTAGCGTTTAGTCCCCATGTCAGCGGCATCGTATGTCGTCCATATCGGGAATCACCTTCCATATCTTCCATATCCTTGATTACTTCACGAACCAGAGAAATGATGAATGCAAAGGAAGCATATACAACAGTGAATTTGTAGACCCTTGAAAGCGCACCATGAAATTCAGGATTTACAAATCGATGAAGCCTGAATTCGCAGAGGTACATTACACCAATCACCCAGGAAGTCAGAAGTGAAATCAATATATTCCCAATCAGTAATTTCTTTTTGAATGTGGTGCTGTAAAACAGGAGCAGCAATACGCAAGCCAGATTGGAAGGACCAATAAAAATATTTCTGAGCTTCCATGAAAGATAAAATCCGATGAAAATTCCCAGTCCGGACAATACCAGGTGCCAGATTATCGCCCATCTTCTCCTGATCACTTTCTCCACGACTACCTTTCCCGGTTTGTTTACCCGGTCGATATTCAGATCGAAATAGTCGTTGATAATATAACCCGCAGCTGCGATCAGGACGGAAGAAAGGCTGAGTAGAATAAAATCATTCAGTTTCAGAACATTCTCAAGAACAGGATGCCCCTGGTAAAAACTCGGGATTAATATACAAAAATAAAAAAGTGTTTGGGTAAGAGCGATGAACAGCAGGTTGGGCCATCGAATCAACCGGAAAAAAGCAGGTACTGTGAATAATTTCATAACAGCGTTTGACCTTAGTGCGAAGGGATGGCCGAATCGAGGTCCCAGTTTCCGTGTAAACGAAGAAGTTTTTCTATGACATCACGCACACAACCATTTCCTCCGTCATACGGCGAAATATATCTTGCAATTTGCAGGATTTCAGGAGCCGCATCGGCAGGCGCACAAGGCATTCCCACTTTTTGCATGGGGCTGCAATCAGGAATATCATCTCCCATATATAATGTTTCAGCCCAGCTCAACTGGTTCTTCAATAAGAAATTCTCCAGCACTTCATTTTTATCTTTTACATTCAGAAAAACATTTTCGATCCCCAGTTTTTGCAGGCGTTTGGATGCGCCGACTCCGTTGCCGCCGGAGAGTACGGCGATATTATATTTTTTTTTCACCGCCAGCTGCAAAGCGTATCCATCCTTCACACTCATTTTGCGAACCTGTTCACCACTTTCAAATACCAAAATATGACCATCGGTCAGCACGCCATCAATATCAAAAACGAGCGTTGTAATAGGTTTGAAAAAATGGAGCAGGTTCATGAATTATTTTGGGGTAAAAGTATTCGTAAAAAAGCTCAAAGCCTAAAGCTTAAGGCCCAAAGCCAAAGATATATGGGTAAAGCTAAATGCTTAATGTAAAAGGCGATTTCATTTGCTGTAGAAACCCTGAATTTCCTTTGTAAATTTTTCATAAAATTCGAGCAGAGGCGGATATGCTGATAAAAGCTGTCTGTGTTTATTCAGTGTTCCCAGATCGTTTCTTATTGCAGGGCCCGTTTGTGTTTCGTATGGAGAAATATTTCTTAAACGAAATACCGTTTCTTCCATCAGGGGTTGTAAGACAACAAACGATATATTTTCTTTTTTGCAAAATGATTCAGCCTGCGCAAATAAATAATTAGTAAAGTTATTAACAATAGTAGCGGCCAGGTGATATTTCAGGCGGGTATCATCATCTGCTTCCAGAACAGAATCCGATATGGAAGATGCAAATTCCGTTATTCGTTTTTTAGAATCAGGTATGTTCCCGTCTACCAGTATCGTTAAAGGTGGAATAGTTACCATTTCTTTACGAAGACTTTGCAAGGGATATAAAACTCCGAAAAGTTTATTTGAAGAGCCAAGATCTGACATCGGAATTGCACCAGCCGTATGCGCTATGGTGCATTTTACTTCACCCAGATTCTTTGCAAATTCAGAGATTTCTTCATCTTTAATCGCAACGATCATGAGGTCGGCTCTTTTTTCAATGGAAGAAATATAAGAGGTAGAACTCGTTTGGAGTCTGGTTGCCAGTTTATTTGCATGATCCGGATTGCGGCTATAGACCTGAACGACCTTATGGCCGGCAGCGATTGAACTGCGGCCGAGCACGGTGGCAGTATTACCTGAACCGATGAGTACGATATCCATATATAGAAATTCCGGATGGTCTTATCCTGCGAAGGTCAGGATTTCTTTTTCTGCGATTTTGGTGCCCAGATCGCCAGCATCCGTTTGCCCTCCATTTTA
The DNA here is from genome assembly GCA_963730425.1 of uncultured Bacteroidota bacterium. Taxonomy (GTDB): domain Bacteria; phylum Bacteroidota; class Bacteroidia; order Chitinophagales; family Chitinophagaceae; genus Puia. The sequence continues at coordinate 188,884 of CAVSRV010000003.1, forward strand.
GGCATGCCTTCCAGCACGCCCACTTCATTCAGTCTTTCAGCAAATTTGAGCAGGAGCAGTTCTCCCCTTTCACGGAACTGAATGGCGCGTCCCTTAAATTGTACATAGGCTTTTACCTTATCTCCGTCTTTCAGAAATTTTTCAGCGTGTTTCGCTTTAAAATCGAAATCATGGTCATCAGTATTGGGAGTAAAACGAATTTCCTTGACTTCCGAAGCCTTGCTTTTGGCTTTCATCTCCTTCTCTTTCCGTTTCTTTTCGTATAGGAATTTGTTATAGTCAATGATCTTGCAAACCGGCGGGTCTGCATTGGGAGAAATTTCTACAAGGTCGAGCGCCTGTTCCTGCGCCATTTTTTGTGCCTCGGCTATCGGGTATACGCCGACGGTTACATTTTCTCCTACCAGTCGTACATTGGGTACGCGGATCATATTGTTGGTACGGTGTTCCTGTTGTTGTTCTTTCCTGAATCTTGGATTAAAATTACCTCTCGGAGGCCTCGGTGGAAATGCCATTTATTGTTTTTAGTTGAACGATATATAAGATCCGCTCTTAGTTTTTAGGATCTTAATTTTATTTCTGATTTTGTTTCTCTAATGAATGTTTCGATATCCTGTACGCCCAAATCCCCCCTGCCCTGCCTTCTAACTGATACCTTATTCTCATTCACCTCTTTTTCCCCAATTATCAACATATAAGGCACCCTGGCAAGCTCGGTATCGCGAATTTTCTTTCCAATCTTTTCACTTCTGTCGTCGATACCTGCACGAATATCCGCATTTTTGAGTGATTCCAAAACAGTTTGTGCGTAGACAAGGTACTTATCACTGATAGGCAGCAATTTAACTTGTTGCGGCGCCAGCCACAAGGGGAATTTACCAGCATAATGCTCGAGTAAAAAACCTATGAAACGTTCGTGTGTACCCAGGGGCGCCCTGTGAATAATCAGTGGAGTTTCCGGGTGATTATCCGGTTTGGTAAACTGCAGTTTGAAACTCCTGCCCTGTGCAAAATCCACCTGATTGGTAGCCAGGGTAAATTCTCTGCCAATGGCGCTCCATATCTGTACATCAATCTTGGGTCCATAAAATGCACCTTCCCCCATTACTTCGACAAAAGGAATATTGGACTCTGTAAGCACTTTACGCACCAGCGCTTCGGTTTCCAGCCATAGTTCCGGTTCATTGATATATTTTTTTCCAAGATTAGCAGGATCATGCAGACTCAGACGCATGACATATTTTTCAATGCCGAATATTTTAAAATATTTCAAATACATTTCATTAACAGCCAGGAACTCCTTTGCAAAATCTTCCTTGCTGCAATAAATATGTGCGTCGTTCATATGCAGGCAGCGCACACGCATCAATCCGAAAAGTTCGCCACTTTGTTCATATCTGTAACAGGTGCCATATTCGGCCAGTCTGAGGGGCAGATCCTTATAACTTCTGGGCTCAGCAGCAAATATTTTATGATGATGCGGGCAATTCATAGCCCTGAGGTAATATTTTGTCCCGTCCAGTTCCATGGGAGGGTACATACTTTCCTGATAGTAAGGCAGATGACCGCTGGTTAGATAGAGTTTTTCTTTGGCAATATGGGGAGTAACCACACGTTGATAACCGGCTGCAAGCTCAGTTTCCTTCGCAAGTTTTTCAAGTTCTTCAATAATGATGGTTCCATTGGGCATCCAAAGCACAAGGCCAGGACCGACATCGTCATCCATGGTAAATATGCTCATTTCCCTGCCCAGCTTACGGTGATCCCTTTTTTTGGCTTCTTCGAGCATCAGGAGGTATTCATCCAGTTCTTTTTTTGAAGGGAAGCTTATTCCATATATCCGGGTTAGCTGTTTGTTTTTTTCATCACCCTTCCAATAAGCGCCGGCGATATTGGTAAGCTTCAGGGCTTTGATGAAACCCGTATCGGGGATATGCGGGCCTCTGCAGAGATCCGTAAAACCGCCCTGGGTATAGAAAGTAATTTCGCCGTCTTTCAAATTTTGAAGAAGATCCAGCTTATATTCGTCTCCTTTCTCCTGGAAAAAGTGAATTGCGTCAGTTTTTGAAACTTCCTTCCTCACATAGCGATTCTGTTTAGCAGCCAGTTCTGTCATTTTGACCTCGAGTTTTCTCAGGTCTTCTTCTGTAATCTGCCTACCACCGAGGTCCATATCATAATAAAATCCATTTTCCACAGCGGGCCCTACCCAGAATTTAACTCCCGGGAAGATGGATTCAACGGCTTCGGCCATAAGATGGGCAGTAGAATGCCAGAAAGTGGATTTTCCTTCGATATCATTCCAGGTGAGAAGCTTCAGAGCGGAATCTTTTTGCAGGGGACGGGTAGCATCCCAAACCTCTCCGTTTACGTTGGCTGCTATTACCTTCCTCGCTAATCCTTCGCTGATAGATCTCGCAATTTCCAGGGAACTGGTTCCTTCCGGATACTCCCGAATTGCGCCATCAGGTAATGTAATTTTGATCATGCAGTACTTCCTTCCTTTAAGGGTTGCAAAATTAACAAACTCTTGCCAGATTTAGCTTTCGATAGAATCATCTGGAAGTATTTTTTTATAATTTGCCATTGATGAAATACAGTATCCGTTTATTGTGCTGCCTTTTCATTTTGAATGGCAGTGTGCTGTCAGTAGTTCATGCCCAGGACCTCACCGGCATATGGCGCGGCCATTTCCGGTCTAATGAGATTGCCGAACGCCTTACCGGTACTTATGACGACAGGTACAAAATGGAAGTGCAGATTGCTCAGACGCATAACCATTTTCAGGCCATCACCTATTCTTATAAAAACACTGAATTTTACGGAAAGGCGGAAGCATCGGGCAGTTTGAATGTGCAGACGAAAAAAGTATTGTTGAAAGAAGGAAAATTGCTGGAAGTGCGGTACGCTTCAGGATCCGTTTGTGTTATGACCTGTTTTCTCCAGTATTCAAGACTCGGAAATGATGAATACCTGCAGGGAACTTATTTTAGTACTAATGCCGATGATTCGACAGCCGATTGCGGAAAGGGAAGTATTTTCCTGCATCGTGTTGCAGAGACCGATTTTTATAAAGAACCCTTTCTTGAAAAAAAGGAAAAAGAATTACTTGCCAGAAAAAAGGAAGCCGGCTCAGTAAAAAAATTACCTGGTGTTATACCGCCACCGGTAACATCGGGAGAGGTGGCAAAAAAATCTGTGGCCAAAACTACACACACCAGGAAGTCAACTGTTTCACAACCCCCCGTTGCCAGACAGAAAACGACTGTAACCGAACCGGAGCAGAGCATGAATACCAGGGACAGTTCAATAAAAATTACGCAGCCTTCTATGCCTGTGTCGATCCCCACGGTACTCCTGACCAGGACCAATGAATTACTGAAAACGCTGACGGTAAACCATACCACAATTGAACTCCGCATTTATGACGACGGAGCCATCGACAACGATACAGTTTCTGTTTACTATGACAATAAAAAGATTATTTCCAATGCGCGTATTTCAGATCAGCCTGTCAAAGCTACTATAATAGTGTCGCCATCCGAACATCCGCATCAGCTGGTGATGGTCGCAGAGAATCTGGGAGATATTCCACCCAATACTTCATTGCTCGTCGTCAATGACGGAGATAAAAGATATGAGGAAAGAATTATTTCGAATGAACAGAAAAATGTTGTTGTTAATTTTGTTTACAAGAAGATTGAATGAAGTGTGAGAGTGTGAGAGTGTGAGAGTGTGAGAATATAAGGCGTTTTCTTACTCTCACACTCTCACACTCTCACACTTGTTCTACTTCCTCGGCATCTTCTCATCTCTCTGTGCCGCATCATAAACAAAAGATGCAATAATCGTTGCGGCCTGTTTCATATCTTCTCCGCTGAGATGATCATAACTGTCCATATTGCTGTGGTGAGTTCTTGATCCGTAATCCATCGGATCCTGGATAAACTGGAATGCAGGTAAACCGATGGCATCAAAAGAAAGATGATCTGTGCCGCCGGTATTTTCTAATGTAACAGTTGCGGCACCCAGATCATGGAATGGCTTGAACCATTGTTCAAAAATTGGCTTTACTGCCGAATTTCCCTGCAGGTAAATGCCGCGAATTTTTCCGGTACCATTGTCGAGATTCAGATAAACGGAAAGTTTGTCACCTTCAGTATTGAATTTTTTTGTTGTAGTATCGGTAAAATGATTCTTTACATAATTCTTTGAGCCGTGCAATCCGGTTTCTTCACCACCCCACAAGGCAATTCGGATAGTACGTCGCGGATTAATACCCACAGCCTTTAATATGCGCACTACTTCCAGCATAACAGCCGAGCCGGCTCCGTTGTCAGTTGCACCGGTCGACCCCTGCCAGCTATCGAGGTGGCCGCCTATCATGACCAGCTGATCCTTCAGGTCCTTATCAGTACCCGGGATTTCTGCAATTACATTATAACCCTGCTGATCATCAGGAAAAATTTTCGCCCGAAGTTCCAGATCCAGAGTCACCGGAATCTGATGTTGCAACAGGCGCTGAATAGTCATGAAATGTTCGTATCCTACTGCAATGTCATTCAGTCCCGGAACCATGTCAGCATTATAAGGAATTCCATTTTGCACAAAAACAGTGCCGTCGGAATTGCGCGGTGATGTTGTTATCATGCCCAGGGCTCCTTCCTGATCTGCAAATTTCTTAGTTGCTGCCAGAAGCCGGGCAGCTGCTGCAAATGATGAAAAAGCATTATTGGGTGTCACTGGCGCTTTCGGATCATAAATCATCATCTTAAAAAGATCTGAATCGGCATATCGTATTACATCCGCCTTCAAAGCCAGCGGCAGCGAATCATTCCTTTTAAGCATTACAATTTTATCCTTCAATTTTCCCTGATAGACCGACAAGCCCGCGGAATCTTTTACATCTATTAATACGACTTCGGCATGAGTCAATCCTTTCGTTCCCCTGGAAAAAGTTTTAGGAAATCCGATTAAGGGTTCGTAATACGGAGAAGTCATGGCCAGATAATATTTTTCCAGCTCCCACCCTTTGCCCCATTTACCCCAGGGTTCCAGATTCGCATTTACCAAACCCCAGGATGTCAGTTCGGTTTTTGCCCAGTTAGCTGCTTTAAAATATCCCGGTGATTGCATCAGTCGCGGACCGTTGGCATCAGACAATCTGAAAGCTATTTCCATCACTTGTGAATGATTCATCCCTTCATCACGGATTTTAGCCATCATTGTCTTATCCAGGCTATCATTTTGTGCAAATACTCCGCAGGCAATAAGAATCAACGGTATGAAAATTCCTTTTCTCATGTGTTATATTTTAGTATGACGAAAGTATTATCGGAGTTCCTTTTTTTTATCAGATATTATATAAACGGAAACCCTACAAATGAGAATTCCATGTTACTGATGGCAGAACGGGACGTCATTCACTCGCCGGTGTGGAAAAATGTAAACTATCACTTAATTCACCCTGGTCCGGTGTTCCGTCATTTTTTGCCGGATTATTTTTGCCCAAATAGGGATTTGAGATTTTATTTACCGGACTCAGCCAGTAGGCTTCGGAAGAATCGGTAAATGCATTCGGGCATCTCATATGGTAAATGGTACTGCCATCATATCTCACAGTACGGATCAGTGAATACAATTCATCCGTTATCATATTGAATTCCCTCTTTTTTTGTTCCATCGTGTTTTCTTTTTGCAGCGCGGTAATTTCTCCCTGCATGGATTGAGCCAGACTGACGGCTGTCTGAATAATAGCAGTGTCAGCTTTGAACTGATCAAACCGTATACTGTCTATTGAAACACGAAGATCTTGGGCCGCTGAATGAATCTGTGAACTATCGATCGCCGCAAATCCGTCTGATAATGCATAATAACTAGTCAATACGGCCGCAAATGAACGGTTAAAGGCCGAAGTTTTGGAATTAATGGTGAGCGGAGCGTCTCTTACTTCGGGAATTATGTTGTCAGTATTGCTTTTATGAAGCACCAGATACGTAATTCCCAGGGCCAGGGCCAAAACGCCAATCAATAGCAGGGCCTTCTTCATAAATAGAATTTAATCAAAGATAATTCTAAATGCATTTGCTTTAATTTTGCGCGTTTGATTTAATCCACACAACATTATGCTGGCAGGTTTTCAGAATTTGACTTTTGAGTTTGGTGCCCGTAAGATCCTTGAAGATGCAACCTGGCATATTCAGCCCAATGAACATATCGGACTGATCGGATATAACGGTACAGGTAAATCGACATTATTGAAATTACTGTCGGGTGAATATTCACCTTCCGCAGGTACAGTTGAACGCAGCCGGAATATAAGTATCGGATACCTTCATCAGGATCTGTTAAGTTTTGACACCGGAGATTCCATTTTGAAAGTGGCTATGGGAGCATTTGATAGAGTGCTCAGTTTGGAAAAAGAACTGGAACAGCTTGCAAATGAAATGGAAGCGGAAGAAAAAGCGGGCAAGGCTCAGTCAGAATCACTGTTGTTGAACTATACTGATAAACTTCATGAAATGGATTTACTGGATGGATATAATATTCATCATAAAACAGAAGAAGTTTTACAAGGACTGGGTTTTTCAAACGCCGATCTTCAAAGACCTTACCGGGAATTCAGCGGAGGTTGGCGCATGCGTGTACTTCTTGCGAAGATGATTCTACAGAAACCTGACCTGCTCCTGCTCGATGAGCCAACGAATCACCTCGATCTGCCATCTATAGAGTGGCTTGAAAAATACCTGCAGCATTACCAGGGTTCCGTAGTAATTGTGAGTCATGATAAGTTTTTCCTGGACAGGATGGTGCATAAAATTGTTGAGTTATATCAGCAGGACCTGCATTTTTATAGTGGAAACTATTCTTTCTATGAAAAGGAAAAGGAAATGCGGATTACACTTCAGCAAAGAGCCTATGAAAATCAGAAGGATTATATCCGTCAGCAGGAACGATTTATAGAACGGTTCAAGGCCAAGGCCAGTAAGGCTGCCGCTGCACAATCTGCGATGAAAAGACTTGATAAAATCGACCGGATTGAAAATGTGGAAATGGAAAGGCCAGATATGCGAATCCAGTTTCGCGTAGATCGTCAACCGGGCAAAGTACTGGTACAATTAAAGAATTTGAGCAAAAGTTTTGGTGACATTGAAATCATCCGAAATGCAGAAGCTGAAATTGACCGGGGTGATAAAATTGCCCTCATTGGCGCAAATGGCAAAGGTAAGTCCACTGTATTGCGTATCCTGGCAGGTACCGAAACTTTTACAGGTGACCGCACCTGGGGGCATCATGTAGATGCGAGTTTCTATGCGCAGCATCAATTAGAATCTTTAAATATAAATGATACTGTACTGGAAGAAATGAAACATTGCGGGTCTCAGAAAAATGAGCTGGAGCTCAGAACGCTGCTGGGATGTTTTCTTTTTTCGGGTGATGATGTTGAAAAAAAGATAAAAGTTTTGAGTGGAGGAGAAAAAGCCCGTGTGGCATTGGCGAAAACCATTGCGGGCAAAGCGAATTTTCTTTTGCTGGATGAACCAACCAATCACCTGGACATTCATTCCTGTGAATTACTTGCCGAAGCGCTTAACAAATATGAAGGAAGTTATATACTAGTGAGCCATGACCGTTACTTCATTTCTAAAACAGCCAATAAAATATGGGAAATTGAGAACGGCCAGATAAAAGTTTTCAAAGGTTCTTATGACGAATGGGTGGAATGGAATAAACGGATGAGTACCCAGTCGAAACCCGTTTCAAATAAGCCTGTCATTGAAAAACCCGTTATAGAACAGCCTAAACAAGTCCAGGCTTCCTCTTCTGTCAACAAAGACGTAAAGAAACAGATTCAGAAACAACAAAGGCTGGTAGAGCAACTGGAAGTGGATATCAATCGTCTACAATCTGAAAGTAGTCGTCTCGAACTGCAATTGTCTGCCCCGGAGATCTATGCCGACCGACAAAAATTCCTGGTTGCCGAATCGGAATATAAAAAAGCGGCCCTTAGTTTATCCGTCGCCAGACAAACTTATGACACGGCGCTGGAAAGGCTAATGGAAATGGAAGAAGAACTATAAGGCTTAAAGCTTAGGCCTAAAGCTTAAAGCAAAACAAATTCAAAATATAAAATTCGAAATTCCGTTTCATGGTCTTTGTTTAATTTTATGTAAACCATCAGAGCTATTAAAAAAAATCCATTTTTTATTTTAATCCGTACCCTAATTATTTCAGGCTGTCTGATTCTTACATTGATCATTCCATCTGCAGCGCAGGATTCTGTGATATCTAAAAGACCTAAAATCGGACTCACACTCAGTGGAGGTGGCGCAAAGGGTCTCGCTCACATTGGTATTCTTAAGGCCATTGATTCGGCAGGACTTTCGATAGATTATTTAACCGGAACCAGTATGGGCAGCATCATTGGCTCCCTGTATGCGTCCGGTTATTCTGCGGATTCAATTTTATTTATTGCCCGCCATATTCATTGGGATCAGATATTGTCAAATCAGAGCTCCCTACGTGACATTATTATGGAAGAAAAAGATGAGTATGCCCGTTATGATCTGGAGTTGCCCTGGGTCAATAATTTTTTCAGGATATCCACGGGTGTATTAGAAGGACAGGAATTGTGGTTGAAATTTTCAGAACTTCTGTTTCCGGTATACCAAATAAAAAACTTTGACTCGCTGGACATACCTTTTAAATGCATTGCCACGGATATATCTACCGGACAGGCAGTGGTACTGGACAGCGGAGAACTTGTAAGTGCCGTTCGTGCCAGTATGGCTATACCTTCCGTATTTACGGCGGTGGATTTTCAAGGTAAACTGTTGGTCGACGGGGGTATTGTGCGCAATTTCCCCGTAAAGGATGTTCGGGAAATGGGGGCCCAGTTTGTAATCGGAAGTAATGTGACGAGCAGTTTACTTCCGGCAAATAAGGTAAATAATGTTTTGCAGGTGCTTTTGCAGGTAGCTTTTTTCAGGGAGGCAGAAGATACCAAGTTAGAAGTTCCTCTTTGCAATATTTATGTACAGACACCACTTGAAAAATATAGTATGGCAACTTTTTCACAGGCGGATGAAATTATTGAAGCGGGCCTTGAAGAAGGAAGAAAACTATATCCGCAATTAAAAAAACTTGCAGACTCACTGAATGCACTGAATAGTCCTGAAAAAAAGGAGAAGGCCTTGCCTTCCGTAGAGAGCGTAAAAATTTCATCTTATGAGGTACGGGGATTAAAATTTACCACGCAGGACTTTTTTGTGCACACTTTGGGTCTGGCAACCAATCATGTGTATACTCCGGAAATGCTTGCCCATATGGTTCGTCGTGCCAGCGGCACCAGATATTATAACCGGATTACTTATCAACTCGATCCTCAACCGGATCATTCCGCAAAAATAATATTCGACGTTTCTGAAAGTCCTTTGACGTTTGGAAAAATATCATTGCATTATAATCAGTTCACTGGTATCAGCGCTATTTTCAATCTGACATCGAGAGATTTCTTTACACCCAATTCAAGGAGCATGGTTATCCTCAATATTGGAGAAAACTTCAGAGTCAGGGGCGAACATCTTCAATATCTTGGCAGGGGCAGAAAATTTGCATTGAAATTAGCTACCCAGTTCGATCAGCTGAATATAACTACCTATGCAAATACGAAAGAAGCCGGCATTTATAATCAGAATTACTTTTTAATGGATGGCAAGTTTGGATATTCTACCAGCCGGGACCTGACTATTGGTCTGGGTACAAGATTTGAATGGACAAGATTTAATCCTTCGATTACTTCTGCCGTTGAATTTAATGGAACTGACAATTTCCCGACCAGCTATATTTACTTCAGGCAAAACTCACTTGACCGTCCTGTATATCCCAAACGAGGCATAAGATCGGAGCTGGAAGGTGGTTGGGTATATACGCAGAATCCAAATATTAAGTTACATACGAGCAACCAGGATGTGGATACTGTTGTTGCGTATACACCTTATCCAAGAATTACCTTTCATTTTGAAAGTTATACGCCGCTTTCAGAGAAAAGCACATTGTTATTTTTGCTGCAGTCCGGAATGAATTTTCAGAAAGGAAATATCATGAATGAATTTTCCATTGGCGGTCTTACTTACAGTTTTCATAACCAGATTACTTTTGCCGGATTAAGAGAAGGCTCTTATTATGCTTCCAGTGTTGCAGAGGTTCAGGCTGGTTTTCGTTACAATATGTATGGAAATCTTTACCTGACAGGGCGGGCAAATATGATGTTCAGCAATTATGTAAATGACGAGAATAAATTTTACGATACACCCAATTTCCTGTCGGGGTATGCACTTACGTTTACGTATAATTTTGTACTTGGTCCACTTGAATTGAGTGCCATGTATTGCGACCAGTGGAAAAGAGTTATGGGGTATGTTAATATAGGGATTCCATTTTAAGCTTAAAGCCTAAGGCCCAAAGCCTAAAACATCTTTTTGGATCGCGGATTAAAACATTTCATTTTTAAATTCTCTAATTAATTTTAGGCTTTAAGCTTTCGGCGTTAGGCTTTAAGCCTATTAAATTTAGTATCTCCTTTTCTTTCGCAATTGCAGTTTCCTGCATTTTGCTTCCTTCCTCGAGAATGGATGATATATTTTTTTCCCTTTCAGATCCGATGGCATTAATACATACATTGAGGTAAGCCCCCAGTACTGCGGAACGTGCACAGACTGCGCCCACGCCAGCGTCGGACTTTGAATTCTGATTCCCATCAATGGCCATGGCCTTTAAGATGTCCATTGATTTCAGGGAAAGCTGCATAACACGATAGGGTACTTCAATGGCCCTGTTTGTTGCCTCCTGTATCGCCCTTATTCGGATTGCCTTTTCTGCATCGGTGTTTCTGGGCAGGCCTCGCGACTGCACGATTCCCATGAATGCCCTGGTATCGGCGTCTACAAGTGAAATGAGTTCGTTTTTCAGTAAAGACGCTTTTTCAGCCCAGTTACTGAATAATTCCCAGTTATCTTTCTGAGCAGATAAATTCGCCACCATGGCTCCCAGCCCTGCACCCAATGCTCCCAGGTATGCAGCGACAGAACCACCACCCGGAGCTGGAGATTCACTTGCGGTTTCGTCGGCAAATTCTGAAAGGGAGAGTTTGACCAGGCTTTCATCTTCCGGATTTTTTAATAAATATTCAATTATTTTTTCTTCGGGTTTGAACGGGGCAAGTTCAGACAAGCCCATAGAAATTACAGCAATCCGGATTAATTCTTTTTCTGAAACACCCGTGGAGCGTTTCTGCTTTTTCAAAAAATATCTGCCAGCCTGCAACAGGGATTCGAGCGGTATTAGTCCTACCAGTTCACTACCTGTGACCCTGAGGCCCCTGGCCTCTGCTTTCCGGCACACTTCATCGAATGCAATATGCATCGGTGTGATAGAAAGATTGGTAAGGTTCATGGAAATCTGTGCAATTCCGTATTCTTTGATAAACCAGCCAATAGCTTTTACTGATTTGAGTGAACCGGGAACCATAACAGGTTCTCCATTCTGATTCCTTATGATATTGCCAGTTACAGGATCACCTTCTCTTTTTATCCTTCCTGCCTCCCGCACGTCGAAAGCCACACTGTTGGCACGACGTACCGAAGTGGTATTCAGATTTACATTGTAGGCGACAAGGAAATCACGTGCACCTATAACCGTAGCGCCCCTTTTTTCATCAAATACCGCAGGACCAAAATCAGGTTTCCATTCCTGTTTTTTTATTTTCTCAGTAAATCCCTCATACTCACCTGCACGTATAACCGATAAATTACTGCGGGTTTTATCTTTTTGTGCAGCTTCATACAAATAAACCGGGATGGATAGTTCCTTCCCTACCCTTTCAGCCAGCTTTGCGGCCCAAAAGGCTGTTTCTTCCATGGTGATACCTGATACAGGAATCAGGGGACAAACATCCGTAGCACCCATCCGGGGATGTTCACCCTGGTGCTTTCGCATATCAATTAATTCGCCTGCTTTCCGGATGGCCAGGAATGCCGCTTCAATAACAGCCGGGGGCGATCCTACAAAAGTTACAACAGTACGATTGGTAGCCTTACCTGGATCCACGTTGAGGAGTTTGACTCCTTCAACCGTTTCAATTTCTTTTGTGATCCATTGAATGACCTGGAGGTCTCTGCCCTCGCTGAAATTAGGGACACACTCAATTATGGGAGTCATATATCGTGATTGGCATTCGCAATGTTAAGGAAAGAAAATCAATCCGTTTCGGAAAGCTGTTCTCGCGGCCGTATAAAATCTAATGGTTTTTTTAGTAAATACCGGCTCAGTATTCCCAGGAATTCAGGATAGTCCCTCAATTGAACACCACGGGATTTAACGGCTACGATAAATGCCAGTGAAAAACTTACGAGAAAATTTAAAAAACCTATGGCGAGTACGCCAAGAAATAAAATGAACAGGTATGTAGCGGGAACATTTTGGATTCCAAGCCCATATAAGGCTACAGATACATTCCCTGCAGAAATGGTTATATGGCGGATATCGAAGGGAAATCCAAGAAACTTGCTTACTATGGAGGACATGCCCAGCATAAATCCGAGGGAAATATTTCCGATCATGGCTCCGGCATTTTTCTCAATAAATTTTATCCTGCCTGTTTTTTTTTCAGGTGTGGCGCTGGCAAGCCACCATGGATGTTCCCTGAGTCTTTCTCCTATTTTACCATAAAGGATCTTGTTTTGTACATAACCCGCAATGATGCCACTAAGAAAAAGAAATACACCCGTGTTGCACGCGTATAACAGGGAAAGGCTGTGCCAGGGATGCTGGCTTTCCAACATAGCCCTCGCCTGATCGCCTTCCAGAATTTTCGTCCTGGTTACCAAATCATAGAGCCAGGCCAGCAGGAAGGATCCTGGGAATACAAACAACAGGTTGCCTATAAAGGACGCAATCTGACTGCGGGAAACCCTCGCAACAGTGACTGCCAGGTTGTACAAATTTGGTTTGTATGTATTTCCCTTTGTATCCAGAGAACTGGCGACTGCACTTGCAGTAAAAGCAGGTTGTTTGGTTGCAAGTGTTGAACCAGTGCCGTCAATGATTAAGAAACCGATACTATAATTTACGCTATAAGCAAATCCATGCCAGAATATGGGTAATTCAGCTGCAGTCAGCAGGTTTTTAATGATCGTTATAAAGGCAGTTATTCCTCCGCCTTTCATTGCACTCCACAACATCTTCCGGTATTCTTTTTTGGTAGATGTTATATAGTGATTTCCTTTTGAACCCTTGTGTTCAGCAATCTGGTACGCGACGTACCCGAGGGATTGAGAAAGAAATTCGCGGATACTGTTCTTTGTATTTTCATTTTTTACAAGCATTTTAAAAAATGAAATGAAATTATCAGAATTGAATTGTGAGTTTCCATCGAGAATGTCAGTAATCAATTCAATCCTTCCGAGCTTATTGCTAAGAATTAAAAGAATATAGGTCTGATGAATACTGGTGCCGCTGCTCGAATGATTTTGACGGATATATTCAATGGAGTCGATACCCTTCCTGGCCAGATTATGAAGCCTGTTGCTTTCGGCCGTTAGCAATCCTGCGTCTTCTGAAATAAATGATTTTTCGATATTCTGTATCAGGTTGATTTGATTCAGAAATGGATTCTCATCTATATTTTGAGAAGCCAGATGTTTGCGCACTTCCTTTTCCAATCCCAGGTTGGCAACCTGGAAGCTGAGTATTTTCAGCGACTGCATCAGTTGTACAAGTATATGCTTATCGTCAACCGAAAAAGCCAGTCCGATGGATTCAAAAAACTGCTTCCATTGACTATGTGGAATGTTTTCCACCCATTTATAATCATCTGAACGGTAAAAAATTCTGTTTATCACGTACAGAAAATCATTTTCATTTTGTAGCGATGGAATGAGTTTGTGCCTCAGTCTGCCAAAGAATTCCTGCCAGAATCCATTGGCAATCGGGATACCACTTTCTGTAAGTGCACTTGAAAGATCTGTATCGATTAATTGTGAGACAAGGGCATTATGCAAATTCGATAAAACTATTGGATGCTCTTCCATTAGAAGAAGCAGGGACTGAAGATTTTTTGAGGGGTTTTTTTTCCCTTTGTATGGACGAATTGCTGAGAAAAATGATATCAGGAATTCCAGCCCCCCTTTTTTATCTGCAATATGAAGAACAGTGCTTCGCCGTTTGGCAGATTCAATGAAGTCAACAGGTTTTATCCTGCCGCGAAGGATAATTGGCATAGGCACTGTATTATGCCCAATATACAAAGCTTAAGCGATGAATTTACCCCGTACGATTATTTTATAAATCAAATTTGATCCAAAGCTATAAGGAATATATGCAAGGGATGGAACTGGAGTTGTAATGATCAGATTGGCCTTCTTCCCCTTCGTAATGGTGCCGAGAGAATTTCCCATTCCCATGGCGAATGCACCATTGATTGTTGCAGCATTGATTGCTTCTTCAGGCAGTAGTTTCATTTGAATACAGGCCAATGCTACTACTGTATTCATATTACCACTGGGCGAAGAACCCGGATTAAAATCAGAAGCAAGGGCTATAGCGAGACCGGACTCCAATAATTTTCTAGCTGGCGGATATCCCATGCGAAGGAAAAATGCAGCTGTTGGTAATAAAGTGCAAATCCCTTTCCATCCGGAATTTTTTAACATAGTAATGTCCTCTTCAGTCATTGTTTCCAAATGATCCAGAGAGTGCGCGTTCATTTTTATTCCCGTTTTTATTCCTCCTGTCGAAGTAAGCTGGTTGACATGCATTTTCGGTTTTAACCCATGACTCATACCTGCCCTGAGAATTGTTTCCGTTTCTTCAGGGTTAAAAAAGCCCTGCTCACAAAAAACGTCAATAAAATCGGCGAGATTTTCCTTTGCGATAACGGGCAGCATCAGATCTACCAATTCCTTAATATAAGCCCCGTGATTCTCCCGAAAAATTATTGGATAAGTATGCGCTCCAAGAAAAGTGGATCTTATTATGAGGGAGGATTTTTGTTTTAACTTCTTTATCACCCGCAACATTTTCAATTCTCCTTCCAACGACAGTCCATAGCCGCTTTTAATTTCAATAGCCCCCGTGCCCAGTCTGGCTACTTCCTCCAATCTTTTCCAGGATATCCTGAAAAGTTCATCTTCTGATATTTCATTTATTTTCTGAACCGTATTCAATATACCGCCGCCACGTGCGTTGATCTCTGCATAAGGAATGCCCCGGATTTTTTCGACGAATTCATCTTCGCGACTACCCGCAAAAACAAGATGTGTATGACTATCACACCACGCAGATAAGACAAGCCTCCCTGTACAATCAATTTTTTCTTTTGGAAGTGCTGTAAGAGTTTTATCCAATGAATCCATTTTCCCGTATCCTGCAATCTCATCTCCCTCTATTAGTAGCCAGCCATCCTCTATGCATGGCATATTTTCCATTTCCTTGCCATACAGAGGACTGTCGCCGGAAATTGTATTTACGAGCTGTTTTATATTTGTAAGAAGCAAACTTTCCATCTTGTCGGTTCAGAGTTGAAATTCTTCTTTCGTTTTCTGTGCCAGAGCATAGCCGGCGTCTGCATGACGGATTACACCCAGGCCCGGATCATTACGCAATACCCTGGAAAGACGGGCCGCAGCAGCATCTGTTCCGTCAGCAACGATTACCATACCTGCATGAATACTATAGCCCATACCCACGCCGCCTCCGTGATGCAGACTTACCCAGCTTGCACCACCGGCCGTATTGACAAGCGCATTCAGGATCGGCCAGTCTGCTACAGCATCACTTCCGTCCAACATGGATTCTGTTTCGCGGTTTGGTGAAGCGACAGATCCTGTATCAAGGTGATCACGACCTATGACGATGGGTGCATTTACTTTTTTTGTGCGTACAAGTTCATTAAAGGCGAGTCCTGCTTTTTCTCTTTCTCCCTGACCGAGCCAGCAAATACGTGCTGGCAATCCCTGGAAGGCAATTTTTTCTTTGGCCAGCTTTAACCAACGTTGCAGAGAATGATTTTTTGGAAAGAGGTGAACCATTAATTCATCTGTAACTGCAATATCTTTCGGGTTTCCACTGAGTGCTGCCCATCTGAACGGCCCTTTGCCTTCACAAAAAAGAGGTCTTATATATGCCGGAACGAATCCTGGAAAATCAAACGCATTCTTTAAACCATTTTCGAAAGCCCGGGCACGGATATTATTTCCATAGTCGAAAGTGACGGCACCTTTTTCTTGCAGTGCAAGCATTTTCTCTACGTGAATTGTCATGGACGCATATGCCAGTTTCAAATATTCAGCGGCATCCGCTTCACGCAATTTTTTTGCTTCCGTGCTGGAAATCTGATGTGGCCAGTAACCTATGAGAGGATCATGAGCGGACGTCTGGTCAGTAAGTGTATCAGGAATTATATTTCTTTCTAATAATCTTTCAAGGAGATCTACTGCGTTGCAACATATACCGACCGAAAGAGCTTTCTTGTCTTTTTTAGCCTGTATCGCTTTGTCGATAGCTTCATCCAGGTCAGTCATTCCAAGATCGAGATATTTTGTTTCAAGGCGTTTTTGAATGCGCCAGTTTTCAACTTCCGCAATCAGGGCCACTCCCTCGTTCATGGTGATTGCAAGTGGCTGGGCCCCTCCCATTCCTCCAAGACCCGCTGTCACATTCAGTGTGCCCTTTAAGCTTCCATTGAAATGTTTGTCTGCCGCAGCTGCGTATGTTTCATAAGTTCCCTGCACGATACCCTGCGATCCAATATAAATCCAGGAACCAGCAGTCATCTGACCATACATCATCAATCCTTTTTTTTCAAGTTCATCAAAATGCTCCCATGTGGCCCATTTAGGAACGAGCTGGGAATTGGAAATGAGAATTCTTGGTGCATCTTTTTGTGTTTTCATTCTGCCAACAGGCTTGCCACTCTGAATCAAAAGAGTTTCGTCATTCTCCAATATTTTCAGATTTGCGATAATATCGTCAAGGGCCTGGAAATTCCTGGCCGCTTTTCCTCTTCCCCCATAGACGATTAATTCATCAGGTCGTTCCGCTACTTCCGGATCAAGATTATTCAACAACATACGCAAAGCAGCTTCCTGAATCCATCCTTTACAGGATAAACTTGATCCGGTGGGTGTTTTATATTTGACCGGGTCATATTTTGAAATCGTCTTTTGCATATTAATTATTTAAAGAAAAGTTTTCATAATTTTTATTGAGTTCAATGCCCCGTGACAAAGCAAAACTATCTGCCTCACGTATAAAACCAAATGATTCAATCATGGATTTTATTTTTCGGATATCGTCTGCAAAAATCCTGTCTTCGCGGGCAAAACTTACCTGTTGGCGAATGTATTCATGGGCATGTTCCAAAATAGAACTGCTGCGAAGAGGCCGCCGGAACTCAATCGCCTGGCAGGCAGTCATCAGTTCGATTGCCAGAATGTATTCAAGATTTTCAAGAACCATTTCCAGTTTACGACCGCTGATGCTTCCCATGCTTACATGATCTTCCTGTCCAAGGGAAGTCGGAATACTATCGGCGCTGGCCGGGAAACAAAGTGTTTTATTTTCAGTTACCAGGGCCGCTGTTGTGTACTGTGGAATCATAAAGCCGCTATTGAGTCCCACATCCTTCATGAGTAAAAGAGGAAGTCCCCATTTTCCTTCCAGCAATAAGTAGCACCTGCGATCAGATATATTTCCAATTTCTGAAGAGGCGATTGTCGCATAGTCCAGTGGAATTGCCAGCGGCTGGCCATGAAAATTTCCTCCGCTGATGGTATCATAAGAAGAAAAAATAAGGGGATTGTCTGTTACTGAATTTAATTCCGTCAGTGTAAGTTCTTTCAAATGTATCCACGCGTTTCGACTGGCACCGTGTACCTGCGGCATGCATCGCAATGAATAAGGATCCTGCACGCGGCCACAGTCAATATGACTTTTCATGATTTCTGAGCCCGATAATAGTAAACGAAGTCTTTGAGCTACCAGCTGATTTCCTTTAAATGGCCTGAGATTATGCAGGCGTTCATCAAAAGGTGACTCGGTTCCCGTGAGCGCTTCCAGGCTCATCGCTCCGATCAGGTCGGCTGCCTCCAGACAATAATGCATTCGCTGCAGGTTGGCTACGGCATAAGCCAGAATAAATTGTGTTCCATTGATCAGTGCCAGGCCTTCTTTTGGTCCGAGGTGCAATGGCTTGATTCCGTTTTCAGCAAGCACGGGTGCACTGGGAACTATCTTTCCTTTTACCCAAACTTCTCCAAGTCCGATTAAAGGAAGAAAGAGATGGGCCAGCGGCGCCAGATCGCCCGAAGCGCCCACCGATCCTTTTTCAGGAACCACCGGAATTATATCCTGATCGATGAACCAGCAGATTCTTGTAAGTGTCTCCGGGCGGATCCCTGAAAAGCCCCGGGCTAAAGATTGTACTTTGGTAATCATCATGATCTTCGAAAGGAACGGACTGATTGGTCGCCCGACACCCACGCTGTGACTCTGCAAAATTTTATGCTGAAGAGTCAGTGTGTCTTCGGCAGATATATGAGTATTGGAAAGTATGCCGAACCCGGTATTTATGCCATAAACGGTTTTTTCACTGGAAACAATTTTCTCTACATGATCACAGCTTTTTATAATGAGCTTCATTGAATCTTCCGGAATGATTCCTTTCATTGTACCCTCAGCCAGTGCAATTACAATTGCAGGAGTCAGTTTATCAGAGCCGTATTGAAATGGTTTAGTCATGTAACTGATCGATTATTTGCGAATGGATATATTTGCGGGCGCCAGTTTTGTAACACCGGTAATTATCATGCATAATATCACGAAAATAAAACTCTTTAGGATACTTCTCCGGATCACTTATTTACCCTCGCTGATTATACTGTATCCATTGGCATTTTTGAGAGGCAAATCGAAATCAGGGTTATTCTTTTTTTTTGACAGATATGCAATGGGGGGCGCGCAACGCATACACCTGGATATACTAAAATCGATTCCGGAATGTGACAAAGAAGTTTTTTTTACAAGGTGGTCACCCAATAAAGTTTTTAAGAATGAATTTTATACGATTCCCAATGCGGACTGCAGCGACATCCATATTTGGTGTGATTATTTAGTATTCAGGCTGTTCTCCGTTCATTATTACAGCTTTTTTATTAACAGGCATTCTTCACCCCACGTTTTTGGTGCCAATTCCACTTTTTTCTATGATATGCTTCCCTTCATCAGGAAAGACGCCATTCGATCGGAGCTTTTACACAACTTCACTTTTGGCAAAAATGGAATGGAATTTTTTGGACTAAAGAACTATCAATTCCTGGACAACAGAATTGTGTACGATTATTATACAAAACAAAATATTGAAGAACAATATGCCAGTTTTCAAGTTGATCCTGTTTTTCTGAAACGAATTCTGTTTATCGAACCAGGTGTTGATATTCCACCGGAAAAAAAGAAATCATTTGATCCCCCTCTTAAAATAATTTGCGCTGGCCGAGGCGGACCGCAAAAAAGAATCTGGCTGGTTAACCAGATAGCTGAGTCACTGATTGAGCTTCATGCCCCAGTTCAGTTTCAATTTGCGGGTACGCTGATCAGCGAGCTTTCAGAAAAACTGAAGGCTCATTCAGTACTTCATGGAGAAATCAGTGATCCTGGACAAATGAATAATCTCCTGGGGGAATGTGACCTGGCACTCCTGACATCATCCTATGAAGGATTCCCAATGTTCATAAAAGAATCTATGGCCAACGGATGCATCCCTGTTGTTACGGCATTGCCCGGTAACCGAATGCATTTAAAAGACGGGGTCAATAGCATGCTTATCCATGAAATTCAGGATGAAAAAATGCTGGTTCAGGAGGGGGTGCAAATAATCACGGAATTGACCAAAGAAAGAAATCTCTGTAGCAGGTTATCGGAAGAATCTTACCAATATGCGAAAAAACACTTCAGCCGGGATGAATTCAATATACGTTACCGGAAGCTGCTGATACCTGTCAATTGAGTACTAACTGTTGGCTGTTGGCTGTTGGCGGCTGGCTGAATTGAGACTGTTTAGGTTCTTTAAATAAAAACTAAACATAAAGACTTTGGAAAACGGTCCCAGTTTAAGGAGGGATTCAGGAATTCCGGCCTGATATAAAATCATCTTTTGAATAATGGCAGGAACATTTCCCTTGTAGCCGGATTGTCTGATCTGCCCGATATCCCTGATATGCAAATTCCTCAGAAAACGCCACCAGGCATCAAAAATGGGAATATGTTTTATTGATGATTCGTCCATTTTCTCCCCAAGTAAAAATCTCTCAGGAATTTCTATTTCCGGTTTACCAAAACTAGCCTGCGTTACCTGGGTTTCGCTTATCCCGATATGTACAAGTTCTTTGGAAATGTACTGGGGAGCTCCGTGTTTTTTAATATAACGGATATAGAAATCAATATCAACCAGCCATTTCATTCTATGATCGAAAAGGACAGTATCGTCTTTTTTAAAAATTACCACACTGGGTGGACCAACTCTGTTTGATGCAAAAAGTGTTTCCGGCAGGCGCTTAATCGAAGTTAATTGACTGAGTTTAGGGCCCATACTTTCTAACCGGCCATCCGGGAAGACATTGGAATAGGCCGAAAAGCAAAAGACTGCTTTGTCTTTAAAAATGAAATCTGCGAAAAAGCGCAGGCTGTCGGGCCCACTAAACCAATCGTCGTCGTGCATAACTTTGATCCAATCCGCCCCGGCGGCCCGAATACATTCATTCCAGTTTTCAGGTGTTCCAAGGGTCTGTTGGTTCTTAATATAACGTATCATCGGCAAAACCGGATGATTTTCTATGAGATCCCGAATTTCAGTACCCGGACTATCATCGGTAATTACGACTTCAAAATGGCGATAAGTCTGTATTTCAATTGAATCCAGCAATCGCCTCAGGTATGTTATACGCTGATAAGCCGGAATGCAGATTGAAATAAAAGGCATAGCTCCCATCCGGCAAAAATAGGTGCCTGTGGATAAATCAAAAGGATATTAATAAACCCTTATCAAAATATAGCACGAAAATTGATTATAAAAATCGAATAATTCGCCATGATCGTTCAATTTAACCGGAATATACAGTTCACCAAACTTATAAAGGCAGAAGGACGCCTGAGGGAATTCAATTTCAGAAAAGTGAACGGCCTGCATGAAGAACAATTTACAGTAGATGTAAGTGATGATCGCGGTAACCGAATCATGTTCAAGATGCATAAAGAAGGCGATGAGTGGCTGATACCTGCAGATCAGCCGATTCCTGAATGGGTAAAAACAAATAGCTCCCGGTTTAACGACGCCATCGAAGAAGAACTGAGGATTTCCTAATCAGGCTTTCACTTAAATTTATGGCGGAATTCTTCACATTGCATGGTTCATTTTACTGCCACCATACAAAGATTTGCAGAAAAGGGGGAAAAAACCGGCTGGTCTTATATTACCATTCCATCAGATATCGCTGAACAATTGAATCCCGGTATCAAAAAATCCTATCGTGTAAAAGGAAAGCTGGATTCTCTTGTCATTGAACAACAGGCTTTGCTTCCTATGGGAGACGGATCTTTTATTTTACCACTGAAAGCAAGTATTCGAAAAGCGATACATAAAAATAAAGGAGCAATGTTGAAAATAAGTTTGGAAAAAGACAAAAAGCCTTTGGCATTGAATGCAGAACTTGTTGAATGTTTAAAGGATTCGCCCAAAGCAGAAAATAAATTCAATACGCTACCCCGTTCCCATCAGATGTATTACAGCAAGTGGATTGAATCAGCAAGAACTATTGAAACACGCGCAAAAAGAATTGGCCTCACGATTCTGGCCATGGAAAAAAATATGACCTATGCGGAGATGCTTCGGTTGAATGCACAATCTGTTAATAAGTAAGTTGTTCGAAATGTGCATATAAACTATTAAATTTGATCATATGCGTCGGATGATGCTGAAGAAACCTCATTTGAAAACTTTAAATTTCCGGAATTGACTGAAACGATTATCAACCTTGAAACTGTTAACCCTATTGAATTTTTCGGTGTAAACAATGGCAAACTAGATATCCTCAAAAAAAAATTTCCACTTCTAAAAATCCTTTCGCGCGGAACCCAGATTAAACTCAGCGGAGCACCCGAGCAGGTTGAAACTGCAAAGGAGAAAATAGATCTGCTGCTTCAGTATCTGGAGCGGAATGGCAGCCTTACAGAAAACTATTTCAACCAGATTCTGGGAGGTGATGATGCTGAAACGGTGGATCATTTTGTCGACAGGAACCCTAACGATATTCTGGTATTTGGTCCGAATGGAAAGACAGTTCGGGCCAGAACGGTAAACCAGAAAAGGCTGGTAACTGCTTCCGAAAAAAATGATATAGTTTTTGCTATCGGACCTGCAGGAACAGGAAAAACATACACCGCCGTTGCAATGGCCGTACGGGCCCTGAAAAATAAAATGGTTAAGAAAATCATCCTGACCCGCCCTGCTGTGGAAGCAGGAGAAAACCTGGGTTTTCTTCCCGGCGACCTGAAAGAAAAGATAGATCCTTATCTGCGACCATTATATGATGCACTCGATGATATGATACCGGCCGACAAACTCGGCTACTATATGACGACACGGACTATTGAAATTGCTCCGCTGGCATATATGCGCGGACGCACACTCGATAATGCATTTATTATTCTCGACGAAGCTCAAAATGCCACTGATCTACAGTTAAAAATGTTTCTTACGCGTATCGGCGCCAGTGCCAAAGCCGTTATTACGGGTGACCTGACGCAAATCGATCTTCCTAAAAATCAAAAAAGCGGGTTGGCAAAGGCCCTTTATATTCTGAAAGGCATTGATGGAATTTCGCATATTGAACTGGATGAAGAAGACGTAGTCAGGCACAGGCTGGTGAAGGCAATCATCAAAGCATATGAAAAAGATAAACTGACTGAGCAGGGAAGCGCTTAACGCCTAACGCCTAACGCTTAACGCTTAACGCTTAAAGCATAACGTACAAGGCTTAAGTTGTTGCATTTGATATAATATAAAAAAAGAAAAATATTCATTTGAAAACCATTTTCTTTCACTGCCTTACAATTCTTATTGTCGCTTGCAATGCTGGAAAAACATTTAAGAAGGCTGAAGATGCTCAGGATGCAGGCCGACAGTTTATTCGCGCTTCCCTCGATGGAGACTATGAGAAAGCCCGCTTTTATTTGCTCAACGATTCTATAAACCTTTTACTGATCAGCAAATGGCAACAGGGATTTGACAAGATGGACAAAGATACCCGACAGCAATACCGGGAAGCAAATATTCTTCCGATAAATATTCACGCCATTAACGATTCTGTTACTTCATATACATATTCAAATAGTTTCCGCAAAGACACAACCACCGTTCATATAGTTCGTGTTAACGGAGACTGGCTGGTGGACCTCAAAGAGATCCTGAACGACAAACATTGATTTCAATTCAGGAAGCTGTTTTGCACAATGATACTGAATGAGTAGGTTTGTAAACTCAAACCCGTATATGAATAAGATGAATGTTTCTCATCCCTGGCATGGCGTACCCTATGGCAGCCACGCACCTCGCATAGTAAATGCAATTATAGAAATTCCACAGGGTTCCCGGGCCAAATATGAAATCGATAAAGAGAGTGGCCTGCTGAAACTGGACCGCGTAATATATTCCTCATTTTATTACCCTGTAAATTATGGATTTATTCCGCAGACTTATGGAGATGACAAAGACCCGTTGGATATTCTCGTTATTACCTCCCTGCCGGTTGTTCCTCTTTGTCTGATGGAAGCCAAGGTTATGGGAGTTATGCAAATGATTGACAGTGGGGATGCCGACGATAAAATAATTGCGGTGGCTGCACGGGATCCCAGTGTGAACCATTATAATAATATTGAAGAACTGCCCAAACATTTTTTTGATGAACTCAGGCATTTTTTTGAAGAGTATAAAAAACTTGAAAATAAAGCCGTTAAAGTAGAAGAATTCGGAGATAAGACCATGGCGCTAAAAGTTATAGAAAATGCAATAGATGCCTATAAGCAGGGATTCGGAGCCAAATGAATCATTTTCTTTATGTATTTAACTGATTTCAGCATCACAGTAAAAAGCTGATCTATAAAGTTGAATCCTTCTCCACATAACCGGTTGACTGATCAGGAAATTTTAAAGCATTTTTATGCGGATCATGATAATGAATGGCTGGGAATCCTATTAGAGCGGTACACCATGTTATTATATGGAGTATCCATGAAGTACCTTAAAAATCAGGAAGAAGCAAGGGATGCCGTACAGCAGATTTTTTTAAAAGCAATCACTGAACTTCATAAATATGAAGTTATTTACTTCAGCTCATGGCTTTATATGATTGCAAAAAATCATTGCCTGATGTTGCTCAGGAATCCACGACGTGGAATATTCATTGAGCATATTTCCGAGCCTGTTTTTGAAAAGGAGGATCCCGATCCTATAAAAGATGAAATACTCTTAAAAGATTTGGAAGAAGCTTTGAAACACCTTCATCCCGAACAGCATACCTGCATACGGATGTTTTACCTTGAAAAGAAATCTTACCAGTCAATTGCACAGGAAACAGGATACAGTCTTTTACAGGTGAAAAGTTATATCCAGAATGGTAAAAGAAACCTTCGCCTACTACTGGAAAAGAAATTAGATAAATTTGAAGATTAAAATGGAAGAAGAAACAAATAATAGTATTCCTGAAGATTCTGAAAAAAAACTACCTGCTTCGCTGGACACTCACCTTCGTGCCATCATGCAGGAAACTGATTTGAAGGATTTCCGTAAGCAATTACCAGCCGAATTTCTTTCTGATGCTTCAGAAGGTTTGCTTCATACGAATGATACAAAACAGCTTGAATCTGTTTTACAGCAATTAAATCAACAAATGCACCAACACCTGCAACATAAGAAAACCCATAAACGTACTCATCAAATTGGAAATCTTTCCTGGACCTATTGGGCAATCATTGTTGTTTTGCTGCTTACAATTATAGGATTCATCATTATCCGAATGTTGTTACACCGTTAAGGCTTAAAGCTCAAGGCGGAAAGCCTAAAGCCCAAAACTTAAGGTTTAAAACTAATTTGTCCATATATTAATGTATTGTCCAATAACATCTTTCATTAAGAAAGCCATGTTCTCTGAGCTTTAAGCCTTATGCTTTAGGCTTTAGGCCCTTATTGGTATTGAATATAAACAGGTCTTGGCTTAAGTTTTAAAACCTCGGCCGGAGTCATCATCCGGCTGTTGGGTTCCCGGTAATCATTTTTGTAGAATAATTTAAATCCAGTGAATTCTACCGGTTCCTTATAAATGTAATCGTGGTAACTGGTTAACTTTCTGGACTGTACACCCCATCCATCCATATCCATTACAACCTGGACCTGAGAGTCAGGTTTTATGTTCTTATAATTCCTGACCATCGCCTGGGTAAATCGATGAACTACAAGTACTTTTGGTGGAAGTTGGTTATTTTCAACGAGATCTGAGAGATATTTAATTGTAAAATTGATATCTGTTGCATCCATAGTGCCGATAACTGTTCCTGGCTTTTTCCCTGTTTTCATTGAAAATTCAGGATCGATTCCCAGATGCACCTGAGGCATTTTGAGGTAGGTTTCGAGCAGAGGAACTTCTTCCTGAACCGTACTTTGACCCACCTGGATATCCAGAAACACCAGAGCATTAATTCGGGCCGCCATCCTTATAACCGAATCAATTTGTTTATATGGCATGCGCAGTCTGTATTTATTCCCTTTCCCGGGATATCCCTGAGCAGTGACGGCAATATAGTGCAGGGCCGGAATAACCGGAATAGTAGAATCGGCAGCCTGCCATTTTTTGATCTCCTCCTTCAGTTTGGCGAACATTGTATCGGTGGGATACTCGCCCAGCACACCCATTTTTTTTGAATAAAAATTTCCGTAGTAAGCTACTACCCTGTTAAAAGGAAAAATAGCACCCGGAAGCGGATAACCATATTTAACCGGCCAATGGCCAGAGCTGTCGCCGTTATTCAACGCATGGAGCAACTTATCATACTTTACCGAATCCAATACAGTGGGCTTAAAATTGAGCAGGGAGGAGTCTTTGTTGCCGATGGCCGTGTCTTTGCTATTTTTAATCAGTTCGCTCCTGTTCCGGCGAAAAGGGTTTCCTGACCCCAATGCCTGGAAAAAATATAAAATTGCCATCAGGGCAAGAACAACACCACAAATAATAAGGTATTGACTTTTCAATATATGGCGCCTTCCATCTGTTTTGGGAGAAATTTGCATAGAGTAGCTGGTTATCGAACGGATTATCATCATTCGTTTTAAGAAAACGTGTTATCCTGAGGCTTTATTTTAAAGTGATTCTGTTAAAAGCTGATTTTTTTGTACCAGTTTATCAACCCATTGGTAGATGCATCGTGGTTGGCGGTTTCTCCACTGGTTTTCAGCTCGGGAAGTATTTTCCCAGCCAGTTCCTTACCCAATTCAACACCCCACTGGTCAAAACTGTATATATTCCATATGACACCCTGGACAAATATTTTATGCTCATAAAGAGCAATAAGTTGACCCAGAGAAAACGGAGTAATTAATTTGATAAGGAAGGAGTTTGTAGGCCTGTTTCCACTAAAAAATTTAAATGGTATTAATTCCGGTTTTACGTGGGCCGCGAGTAGTTCATCAGGTGTGCGCCCATTCATAAGGGCTTCAGTCTGTGCAAAGAAGTTCGACAATAGTTTGGCGTGGTGATCGCCCAAAGGATTATGACTGACAACCGGAGCGATAAAATCGCAGGGAATCAGTACGGTTCCCTGGTGTATCAGTTGATAAAATGCATGCTGGCCATTGGTTCCGGGTTCGCCCCAGACTACCGGCCCTGTGGAATATGTTACCGGAATGCCATTCCGGTCGACTGATTTGCCATTGCTTTCCATATTGCCCTGTTGAAAATAGGCAGCAAAACGGTGCATATATTGATCGTAAGGAAGGATGGCTTCTGTTTGTGAACCGAAGAAATTCCTGTACCATATACCCAGCAGACCCATTATAACCGGAATATTTCTTTCGAAGGGAGTATTCCTGAAATGTTTGTCCGAAGAATGAGCACCCTGCAACATTTCTTCAAATCCAGGATAACCAATCATAAGGGCAATTGAAAGACCAATTGAACCCCAGAGGGAATACCTGCCTCCCACCCAGTCCCAGAATGCAAACATGTTGGAACGGTCAATACCGAATTTTACCACTTCGGCTTCGTTGGTTGATAATGCGACAAAATGTTTGGCAATGTGCACCAGGTCGACTGCTGATTTCAAAAACCACTCACGTGCAGTATGTGCATTGGTCATGGTTTCCTGCGTAGTGAATGTTTTTGAAGCGATTAGGAAAAGCGTTTCTTCCGGGTTTATGATTTTTAGTATTTCTACAATTTGGGTAGCATCCACATTGGAAATAAAATATGCCTGCATGCCATCAATCCAGTAATGTTTTAAAGCTTCAGTAACCATTACGGGTCCCAGATCACTCCCACCGATTCCTATATTCACAATATTTCGGATTGGCTTACCACTGAAGCCGCGCCACTCGCCGGAATGAATTCGCTGGCAGAAATATTTCATATGTTCCAATTCCTGCATTACCCCGGGCATAACGTCTTTTCCGTCGGAGTATACCGGTTCTCCTGAAAAATTGCGCAACGCAGTATGGAGTACGGACCTGTTTTCCGTGTGATTTATTTTTTCTCCGGAAAACATAGCCTGCATGGCATCCCAAACCTTACATTCCGCGGCCAGATCGAGCAGATGTGAAAATATTTCCGCATTTAGCAAATTCTTGGAATAATCAAAAAGTATGTCTCCGAAAATTATTGAATAGCGGTTAAATCTTTCCCGGTCATCGGTGAAGAGCTGTCTCATTTGAATACCTTTCATAACCTGCTGATCAGCCTGGAGAAGTTTCCAGGCCGTAGTTTCTACCGGGGAAATGTTCGGGAACATATAAAGGGGATCGCTTTTTTTATTTCCCGACAAAATTACGATATGAATCTTGTTATTGTGAAAGGATTTGGCAACAGCTCATTGGATATTTATAAGAGCTCTTAAAAAAGAGTCTACCATTTCTTCTGAAATATCAAGGTGGGTGACTATGCGCAGGCGATTTTCGGAAATGGGGAGCAATAATATATCTTTCCCTTTCATATTCGAAATAAAAGTCCGGGGATCCTTTCCTTCATTTAACTCAAAAATAACGAGATTCGTTTCAACCGGAAGAACCATTCTGACCCATGGATGATTTTGTAATGCCCCGCCAATTTTTTTCGCATGAGTGTGATCGATGGAAAGTCTTTCAACATTGTGATCTACTGCATACAAAGCAGTTGCTGCCAGAAATCCTGCCTGGCGCAAGCCGCCTCCTAATACTTTACGAACTCTTCTCGCCTGCATGATAAATTTCTCGCTGCCAAGAAGTATACTACCAGCGGGGCAACCGAGACCTTTATTAAAACAGACGGAGATGCTATGAAAAAGGGATCCATAATCGCGGGTTGATTCTTTTTTCGCTACCAGCGCATTGAATAATCGGGCACCATCCAGGTGCAGGCTAATCTGGTGCGTATCGCAAACATGCCGGATTTTTTTTATTTCTTCCATATCATAACAGCTACCACCACCCCGGTTTGA
The DNA here is from genome assembly GCA_963730425.1 of uncultured Bacteroidota bacterium. GTDB lineage: Bacteria > Bacteroidota > Bacteroidia > Chitinophagales > Chitinophagaceae > Puia. The sequence continues at coordinate 217,672 of CAVSRV010000003.1, forward strand.
TGTATTTTCCAAACAGACCAGAGAGGTTCTGGCTTTGTGAACATCGTTAGGGTTAATGTTTTTGGAAATTTGTTCAGCCACTATCCTGCCGCGGTCACCTGGAACCGGCCTCGTCTGACATCCGGCATTGAAGGCAATACCCCCTCCCTCATAAATGTAAACATGTGCTTCCTGCTCACAGATTACTTCATCCCCCGGTCGGGTGTGACTGGCGATAGCAATTTGATTTGACATAGTTCCGCTTGCACAATAGAGAGCGGCTTCCAAACCAAAGAGACTGGCCATTTTTTTTTCCAGCAGATTTACAGTGGGGTCTTCTCTGAACACATCGTCACCGACGGAAGCCTTCATCATTGCCTCCATCATACCCGGACCTGGCTTTGTTACTGTGTCTGAGCGAAAATCAATAATCATAACATTTACTTGATGTTAAAGAATTACTCCCCCTGTGCGGTGGCATGATGCTTGAAATGATACAGTATAAAATTAATATTATGGACAATTTAATTGTAAAAGGAAACTGGAATGAGCTGAAAGGTAAATTAAAACAAGCCTATGGCAATCTGACCGACGACGACCTGAAATATGAAGACGGTAAAGAGGACGAATTGCTCGGGCGCCTGCAAAAGAAAACCGGTAAAACAAAGGATGATTTGAAAAAATGGTTCAATTCTGCGAAGCAAAATAATAAAGAAAAGAGCAGGCATTAACGGGCTTTTTCAAAAGACCCTTCCGAAAAAGGAGGAAGGGTCTTTTATTTGAATTGATCTGGTCATGCATATTAAATGAATCTTTAACTTGCGTCCCTATGACACAGGAAAAGCTAATAGATATGAGGTCCCGGCTGAGCGGACTGAGGAGGTTTCTTTGACGTCGGGAACCGGCAGATTAAAATTAATGAGGAAAGACAATTAACGGGCAGTTCGGGTTTTTGGGAAGATAATGAACGTGCTACAGCCATTCTCAAAAACATCAAAGTAAATGAGTACTGGATAAAACTCTATCAGGCTGTCGAGACTGCCATAGAAGATTTTGCAGTGCTTATGGAATTCTGGAAATCGGGCGAAGCATCAGAAGAAGAAACCCGTATGGCATATGAAAAAGCACTGGAACTGATAGATGAAGCCGAATTCAAATCCACTTTGAATGAACCGGAGGATGAGTTGCCCGCAGTGCTTCAGATTAATTCAGGTGCAGGGGGCACTGAAAGTCAGGACTGGGCCGAAATGCTGATGCGCATGTACCGGATGTACGGGGAGAAACAAGGATGGACAGTGTCTGAACTCGATTTTCAGGATGGTGAATCTGCAGGAATAAAAAGTGTTACACTTCAATTTGACGGGTCCTTTGCTTATGGATTTCTGAAAGCAGAAAGTGGCGTTCACAGGTTAGTTCGTATTTCACCATTTGACAGCAATGCAAGGCGACATACATCATTTGCGTCGGTCTATGTTTATCCGTTGATTGATGATACCATTGAAATTGAAGTGAACCCCGCTGATATTGAGTGGGCATTTTTTAGAAGTGGAGGCGCCGGTGGACAAAATGTCAATAAAGTGGAGACTGCAGTCAGACTTACTCACAAACCCAGCGGAATTATTGTAGAATGCCAGCAGGCCCGAACTCAGGGCGAGAATCGCGAAAAAGCAATGGCGATGCTTAAAAGTCGTTTGTACGAGGAAGAAATGCGCAAACGGGAAGCAGTCAAAAATGCCAATAACGCTAACAAGAAAAAAATAGAATGGGGTTCTCAGATACGTTCCTATGTATTTCATCCGTATAAAATGATCAAGGATCACCGCACCGGGTTTGAAACCGGTAATATACAACCGGTAATGGACGGAGAACTTGATGGTTTTATCAAGGCATACCTTATGTCAGAAAAGGAAACTGCCTAACAAAGTATGGGAGTATGGGAGTATGGGAGTGTGGAAGAAATTTGATATTTAATTTGACGGTAATCTGTCTGCCGTCATCCATCATCGATAAAATTATTGATAATGAATCTCGGTTATTTCAGCTATCCCCTCCCTGACAATGAACCGGTAAAATCATATGCACCGGGCTCACCAGAAAAAAAAATATTGAAAGAAGCAATAGCGAAGTTAAAATCTGTTGAGCACGACTTACCTGGAATTATCGGTGGAAAAGAGATCCGTTCAGGCAAAAGAATCAATATTCGCCCCCCACATGAACTTGCACACAACCTGGGTTATTTTCACAGGACAACAAAAGAAGAAGTGCAATTATCGGTAGAAGCAGCCTTGGCAGCGAAATCTTCCTGGGAAAAAATGAACTGGGAAAACCGGGCAGCTATTTTCTTGAAGGCCGCCGATTTGCTGGCCGGTAAATACCGCGCGCAAATGAATGCTGCGACGATGATTGGACAGAGCAAAAACGCCAATCAGGCAGAAATTGACTGCGCTTGTGAATTGATTGATTTTCTTAGGTTTAATGTGCATTATGTCAGCGAAATATACAGACAACAACCCATCAGCACCTACGGTATGCATAACCGAATGGAATATCGTTCTCTGGAAGGATTTGTGGTCGCTATTACGCCATTTAATTTCACTGCGATTGGTGGTAACCTGCCAACTTCGGCAGCAATGTGTGGAAATGTGGTCATTTGGAAACCGGCGGACACACAGATACTAAGTGCATTTGTGTTTATGAAAATTTTGCAGGAAGCCGGACTGCCAGATGGAGTAATCAACCTGGTTTATGCAGACGGTCCTGAATTAGGGGACATTTGTTTTAATCATCGTGAATTTGCTGGTATACACTTCACAGGTTCCACTAATGTATTCAATTCGATCTGGAAACATATTGGAGGAAATATTGGGATGTATAAATCCTATCCACGTATAGTTGGTGAAACGGGAGGGAAAGATTTTGTGCTTGTGCATCGCGAGGCAGATATAAATGTTGTAGTAACTGCTCTGGCAAGGGGTGCATTTGAATTTCAGGGTCAGAAATGTTCGGCCGCATCCAGGGCTTACCTGCCGTCAAATTTGGCAACACAGATAAAGAATAAACTGATTTCTGTTGTTGAAGCACTGCGTGTCGGAACGGTAGAGGACTTCAGCAATTTTGTCAATGCTGTCATTGACGAAAGAAGTTTTGATAAAATAAAAGGATATATCGACCGGGCGGCAACCGATCCTAAAGCAAAAATTCTGGCTGGAGGTAAAACAGACAAGAGTACAGGATATTTTATTCATCCAACGATAATAGAGACGACAGATCCAAATTATGTGACTTTGAAAGAAGAAATATTTGGGCCCGTGCTGACCATTTATGTATATGACGAAAATAAATTTGAGGAAACAATGGATCTGGTTGATTCTACTTCGAACTATGCGTTAACCGGCTCAATCATTTCAACGAATCGTAACGCTATCGAACAGGCAACAGAGAGACTCCGACATTCTGCCGGCAATTTTTATATCAATGACAAGCCTACCGGGGCGGTAGTGGGCCAGCAGCCCTTTGGAGGTGCAAGAGGTAGCGGAACAAATGACAAGGCAGGATCCATTTTAAACCTTTATCGCTGGCTGAGTGCCAGGACAATAAAGGAGACATTCGACCCACCTACCGGGCACGAATATCCTTTTTTAGCAGAAGCCTGATCGTTTCATTATTTTTATAAAAATATTCTGATTGAAGACGATCCTGACCGAAAAAGAATTGGGAATTACTATCCAGCGATTGAGTCATCAGTTGCTGGAAAATCATATGAGTTATCAGGACCTTGTTATAATAGGCATACAGCCGCGGGGTATATTTTTTTCAGACCGGATCGTACAGCAGATAAACCAGCAGATAGCACCGGAAAAAATTACCTACGGGAAGTTGGATATCACTTTTTACCGGGATGATATTCGCCAGGGGCTCCATATCATTAACCACACTGAAATACCATTCAGTATTGAGAATAAGAATGTGATACTTGTTGACGATGTACTATACACCGGCAGAACCGTACGCGCTGCCATGGATGCACTCCTGGCCTATGGAAGGCCGTCTAAAGTGGAACTTTGCATATTAATAGACCGCCGTTTCAGCCGGGAAGTGCCCATACAAGCTGATTATGCGGGCCGGTCAATTGATACCATTATCACTCAGAAAGTAAAGGTTTTATGGAAAGAACGTGATGGTAAGGAAGAAGTAGTATTGCTTTAAGCCTTATTTCGGCATATGGTTTCGAAAATATAACTTTGCTTTTTAATGCAACTCAGTACCAAACACCTTCTTGGCATTCGAGATTTACAAGCTTCCGACATTCAGACCATTTTAGATACAGCCACCCAGTTTAAAGAAGTTCTGCAAAGGCCGATTAAAAAAGTTCCCACTCTTCGCGATGTTACCATCGTAAACCTTTTTTATGAAAACTCAACGCGCACGCGGATTTCATTTGAACTTGCAGAAAAAAGACTCTCAGCCGACACTATCAATTTCACTGCAACTGGTTCTTCAGTTTCCAAGGGCGAAAGTTTATTGGATACCGTAAATAATATATTGTCCATGAAAGTGGACATGGTAGTGATGCGACATAGCGCCAGCGGCGCACCTCATTTCCTGGCGAAACATATACCAGCCGCTATTGTAAATGCCGGTGACGGTATCAACGAACATCCCACACAAGCTCTGCTGGATGCTTTTTCAATTCGGGAAAAACTCGGTTCACTGGAAGGGAAAAAAATTGCAATCATCGGTGATATTATGCATTCGCGGGTAGCCCTCAGTAATATTTACCTTTTGAAAAAAATGGGAGCAGAAGTAATGGTGGCCGGCCCCCCCACTCTGATACCTGTACATATCGCGGATGCTTTTGGAATACCGGTGGAGTACAATTTGCGCAGGGCTCTTGAATGGTGCGATGTAGCCAATGTATTACGAATACAACTAGAAAGACAAAATCAGGTTTTGTTTTCTTCGCTAAGGGAATATAGCCTTGCCTATGGCATTAACAGGAAACTGTTGGATGGACTTTCAAAGGAAATTGTGATAATGCATCCCGGTCCTATCAACAGAGGTGTTGAATTGGATAGTGATGCGGCAGACAGTAAACAATCTATCATACTGCAACAGGTTGAAAATGGCGTGGCCGTACGAATGGCAGTCCTGTATTTATTGGCAGGGAAAGTTTCGAATCTTTAATAACTTCAAATAAAAATGCAGCGGATCGCACTTTTCCCCGGCACATTTGATCCGATTACTATCGGACATCTTGATATAATCAGCCGTTCACTCGGATTATTTGATAAAGTGGTAATCGGAATTGGCCGGAATGTAAATAAGTTGCCCATGTTTTCCGAAGAGCAAAGGATAAACTGGATCAAAGAGATTTACAAGGATAATCCAGGTGTGGATGCTGTTCTATATGACGGATTAACTATCAGGTGCTGTCAGCAGGTCGGCGCGCATTATATCATAAGGGGTATCCGGTATGTCAATGATTTTGAGTATGAAAAAGCGATTGCGGACATGAATCGCAGTCTTGATTTTCAAATCGAAACTGTCTTTCTAACCTGCCTTCCGCAATATACTTCCGTGGCTTCTACACTTGTGCGCGACGTACTCCGAAACGGCGGAGACGTGACCCAGTTTCTTCCTCAGGTGGTTGCAGATTCATTGAAAAAGTCGAAATAAATTTTCTCTTTATGGCAATTTGGTTTAAAATGGATTGGAGCATAGACAAGCTGAACCAGCTTTCGGCTAACACAATGAATGATTTGATAGGAATAAAATTTACTGAAGTTGGTGAAAATTATGTCAAAGCTACCATGCCTGTAGACCAACGTACCCGTCAGGCATATGGATTATTGCACGGAGGAGCATCGGCCACCCTTGCTGAAACAGTTGGCAGCGTGGCTTCTGTAATGGTTGTTGACCCTGAATTATATTTTTGTGTAGGTGTGGAGATTAATGCAAATCACCTGCGAAGTGTGAAAGATGGTTTTGTAACTGCCACGGCAATTCCTTTGCATTTAGGAATGTCTTCACACGTATGGGATATTAAAATAATTGATAAAAACGAGAAGTTGATTTGCGTCAGCCGTCTGACGGTTTATGTGAAGAAAAAGATCAAAGACTAGCATAGGATTTTGAGAGTGCTCTCTCACACTCTCACACTCTCACACTCTCACACTAAATTGAATACCCTCCGGCTCTCAGTACATCAAGTATCGTAGGATAGGTATTTTGTTGAACTATCTTAAAATCATCAGACCCCATCCATTCAATGACAGTAATTTCTTCTTCCAATTGCGGAGTAAGCGGCTGGTTCCCTTTAGTTTTCATTAGCCACCAATGAGTTTCTTTCAGAAAAGAATGTCCTCCTTCTACATATTCATGTTCAGTAATCACTAAAAATCTGATCAGTTCCAGATGACCGATTCCTGTTTCTTCTTTTACTTCCCGCATGGCACAGGATTCAAGCGATTCACCCGGATCGAGTTTTCCTTTAGGCAGATCCCATTTACCTCTGCGAAAAATAAAAAGAACCTCTCCGATTTCATTTGTAACCAGGCCACCGCCTGCCTTAATCAGTGTAGTGTTTCCAGTATTCATTGTATTATAAAGATAGGTTGATGAATTTGAACAATGTGTCTTAAAGGCTGATTGAAAATCCAGAAGGAAATAGAAGGTTTATCCATATTTTATGACTGACACCCGAAACAAAGGAATTTTTTATCTTCACATTATGACAAATGAAAAAGCTGTTGCTGAAAAACTACTGGAAATACAGGCTATCAAACTGAATCTGGAAAAACCCTTCACCTGGGCATCGGGATGGAAAAGCCCAATTTATTGTGATAACAGAAAAATATTATCCTTCCCACATATTCGTGAGTTTGTTAAATCTGAAATGTGTAATCAGATTTTTGAAGAATTTCAGGATGCCGAATATTTGGCGGGTGTTGCAACTGCCGGTATCGCATGGGGGGCTATGGCGGCCGATCAGCTTAAACTTCCTTTTATATACGTCCGGTCCAAACCCAAAGAGCATGGTATGGGAAATCAGATCGAAGGTTTCTATGAACAGGGGAAGAAAGTGGTAGTCATAGAGGACCTCATTTCGACAGGCAAAAGCAGCCTGGCCGTAATTGAGGCACTCAGGAATGCTGGTTTGCAAATTGCCGGACTGGTTTCTATATTTAACTACGGATTTGATGAGGCCTCCAAAGCGTTTTCTGTTGAAGGCATAAAAATCCGGTCACTGACTGACTATTCAACCCTGATAAAGTTAGCTATAGAAAAGGGATCTGTGAGCGCGAATCAATTTGAAACACTTGTTAAATGGCGGGAAGATCCCTCAAACTGGAATGCCGTTTCGTATTTTTGAAAATTAATAATATCGAATGAAAAAGATTTTGTGCATATTCGTCCTGGCGCTAAGTTATATCGCGGTTTTCAGTCAAACGCAGGCACCTGTTCGTAAAGGTGCATTTGAAACAGCTACTATCAGCGTACCTACAGTGCAGTGTGAACAATGTAAAGACAGAATAGAAAAATATCTGACACGCGAAGACGGAGTTCAGAAAGTTACAGTGGATTTTAAAAAGAAAACATGCAAAGTAACTTATCTGTGGGATCGTACCACGATCGAAAATATAAAAACGGCTATCGCCAATACCGGTTACGATGCAGGAGATGTATCGGCTGACCCCGAAGCCTATAAGAAACTGCCAACATGTTGTAAGAAACCGGAAGATGGCGGAGGTCATGAAAAACAATAAATGGACCATTTAAAAAGACGAGAATTTATTCGCAATACATTTCTGGCCGGAGCGGGAATTTCTCTTACAATTCCGGAATTGACAAATGACCGACAAAATCAGATTTCCAGAGCACAACCATCAGTTTCAATTCAAAGTCCCTCATCTCAGAAGAAAGTAATTGTTGCCGGAGCCGGCATTAGTGGTCTTTGTTGTGCTTATGAATTGATGAAAGCAGGTCATGATGTGGTTATACTGGAGGCCAGTGGTCGCCACGGGGGACATGTATTTACTGGACGTGATGGATTTTCCGATGGTTTATATGCTGACTATGGCGCAGATCACATTACAGATCCGGGGTATGAGAAATTCTTCGAATACAGCAAAGAATTCAATCTGACCGTAATTCCTTACCGCCAGGGGCATGACGGTTTAACCATGATATCTGGGAAATTTTATTCAGAATCACAGTTAAGGGATCCTACCATTCTACGTGCACTTGGGTTTAATGATAAGGAAGTGACCTTGCTTTCACAAAACCCCTGGTGGGCACTGGAATCTTTTTATCTGCAGACTTTTATTTCAAAGTTCACCGATCCTTTCCAACCATTTGGTGTTGGCCTTGATGATCTGGATAATATTTCAATCGCCGATCTCTATAAAAAACAAGGTGCTTCTGAAAGAGCGCTGGAGTATCTTGGCGGGAAAAATGTTTCTGCTTTATATAAAGTATGGCGCTTTGCAGTAATGGGATTCCGCGGAATACCTTATTCCGAAGGAAGCGTATTTCGTTTAAAGGGAGGCAATCAGGAAATTACAAACGCATTTGCGAATAAACTCGGCAGTCGCGTTAATCTGGGTTCACCAATTCTGGAAATCAGTCATTCAACCAATTCAGTGACCGTAAAGTACAGACAATATGGATATGAGGAAGAAAAACAAATGACCGCAGATTTCCTGGTAAATGCTATTTCACTTCCGGTTTTTAAAAAAATTATTGTAACCCCGGCTATTTCCGCTGGGAAACAATTTGTAGTAGACAACCTGGCTTACACCTCACATCCTCATTATATTTTTGAAGCAAGTTCCAAATTCTGGTTGGATGATGGATTGAAATCAATTGATTTGGAATTCGATGACCCGGATATTCAGGCAACCTGGCAGACGGCAGACGAAGTAAATACTGAAAGAGTCCTGATTGTAGCGTATGGCCCTTCAGGTTTATCTCCACAAAGGGTATTGGCTGCTTTCAGAAAATTATATCCCGGGAAAAAAGACACTATTATTCAGGCATTAACTAAGGACTGGTCAAAAGACGGATTTGCACCGACCTGTGAAATGGTTCCATTTCCTGTCGGACAAATGCATAAGTTTTGGCCCGAGGTTCTCAAACCGGAAGGCCGCATTTATTTTGTGGGTACATATGCCGACAATCTTAGTCGCGGGATGGAATCCTGCATCCGCTCGGCCAAACGAGTCGCAGCAGAAATCAATTCGATTTGAATTCAGCCATTATTCTGAAAAATACTTACATGTTGAAATTTTCGGATTCAGGTATTTATATGTCATCCGTTTTGCTGATTGGACATCTCGTGGTGTCACAAACCCCCAACCACGCTCCCAGTGTCAAATTTATCCAACCTCCCGAAAAAGCGAGTTACTCATGGAATCAGTTGGTACCGTACTCCGTTGAGGTATCTGATCAGGAAGACGGAGAATCCAGGTTCCAGGAAATATCATCTGCTGAGGTATGGGTCAAGTTAAAATATGTCGAAAACCGGCTAAAAGAATCCGAGTATCTTAAACAAAAAAAATTCCCTGATTCTGCAGGAATAAACAATATGGTAAAATCAAATTGTTTCAATTGCCATTCAGTAAAACTTAAGCTGGCGGGACCTTCATTTCTGGACATCAGTAAAAAATACCCCAATACATATAAAAATCAGGATTCGATTGTAAACCATATTCTCAGGGGATCGAAAGGAATATGGGGAGCTGAGATTATGCCAACACATCCCGAACTATCAGTAGCCACTGCGAAGGAAATGGTAAAATGGATTCTAAATTATGCCAAGGATCCCAGTTTAAACTATTTAGTCGGGTTACAAGGATCTTTGCCATTATCAAAACCAGAGGGATCTATTCACCAGGGACTTTTTATAGTCGAAGCTTATTATACGGATCATGGATCAGTTGAAAATCCTGAAAAGAAACTAACCGGAGCTGCGCGGGCGATTATTCAAATAAAGTAGTTTTTAAACAATCAATACTTTATTTCAACCGGAAATCTGCCTTCGCCTAGTCCGAGTTCGGCAGAAGCTGCATTGCTGATCCGAATGATTAGTCCATTGCTCTCTTTCATTTCCGGAAGCTGGCCTAAAACTTTGGCATAAATAGTTTTGCCGTTAGACCCCGATACCCTTATAATGGTTCCCACCGCGATAGAGTTCATAAGGGCATAATATTTCCCGTCTGTCCATCCGCTGGTACTTTTAAAAGTTCCTGCCTGGCCGCTGGCTGATTTTCCACTTCCCGCGTAATCCACGCTAAAAAAGCCGCCATTGCTGTGGGTGACTGCATAATTATTAACTTTTTCATTTGCATTTTTTACCGGGACAATTGATGTGGCCGAAGAGGTATTTGAAGCCGTTGTAACAGGTGTCTTTTCGGGTTCAGGTCGATATAAAGGAGTAGCACTTGATCCGGCTGGTTTATTTGTCGTTTGTGATGGAAGATCACCCTGCCTGGTCGTTTTGTTTGCGGGATCAGACACCTGTTCAGCGTTGACTGGATTCGAAGAAATGCCCACAGCCAACGGAGACAAATCTGTTTTTACTTTCAGAAACCCCACAATCAACGGCGTTCCCTGTTTCAGGTCGTCCCTTTTTATTTTATTCCATTTCTCCAGACTGGTTACCGGAACATCGTTGTAAACAGAGCTGATTTTGTACATCCATTCATTTTGTTCAACTATATGATAAACAGGTACCAGTGTTTCGCCGCTGGCTTTTATTTGTTTCTGGTCAAAATTTACTGATGTTAGTGGAATATTTAGCTGTGTTGCAACTTCAAGTGGCTTATCAAAACTCATATTGTTAAAATTGGCGATATCATGCGGACTCAAATTGAATAATCGCCCTATACTATACCAGTTCTCCTTTGCAACCACCATATGTACCAGGTAGAATTTACCGTTTCCTCCTTCTATTTTAAGCTGGGTCTGTTGTGAATAACCGGCTGAAACAGAAAAAAAAAGACAAATCAATATGGAAATCCAGTTTTTCATATCTGGTGTTTATGGATGAACGCAAATATGCTTAATTATCTTGCAAATGAAATATTAAAATACCGCCTATTGTCTTATTCTCCATGATTTCGGATAATAATTATTCATCCGTCTTTCAATTAATTTTACCCAGCCCAGTCGTTGACTCAGATACCTTACTGCACGCCATCCTTTTTCCCCTGCCACTGTTTCAAATGGTTCACCTCTTAAAAAGTGAATCGCATCCTGCTTAGACAGATCCATGGATGGTGAATCATACTTCAAAAAATTGGCCAAAGCCAGTTCCTGATCCGGAATCCATTCATTTTCTCCCGACTTTCCAAGGCGAATCCCTGCTTTTCTTAAATACAGGTTTTCTTTCAATAATTCAAAATCACTTACCATGGTTGATGGCATCGCATGAACGGATCCTTCCACTGAAAGGAAACTAAGAGAATCATCCTTTATCCAAACAGCTAACTGCTCTTCAGCGGATTTTGGAACGCGTACAGGGTGCCTGATTATTTTTTTTGTTTTTAAAGAAGTAACCGCCTGTTTTTTTTGAATAACTGAAAGAAAAAAACCTTCGCCTGAAAGCTTATCAGGATAAAACCGGTAACCAAATGCTCCCGACTTTTCCGATTTTGTTTCTACAATATTCCATGAAGGATCGGGGGATAGCGAAATGGTTCTACATGGAAATTGCTGCAGCATCGTATCAAGTATGTTTTCGTTCTCCTCCCTTGAATAAGAACAGGTCGAGTAGATAAGGTGTCCGTCTTCTTTTAGACATTCCCATGCGTCTGCCAGAATTCGTTGTTGTCTCAGTGAGCAAAGTTGTACCAGGTTCAGGTTCCAGGTTTTTATGGCCTCAGGATCTTTTCTGAATAAGCCACTTCCGCTACAGGGTGCATCGATGAGAACTATATCAAAAAATCCCGGCAGCTTTTTGAAATGAGCCGGATCATTATTTGTGACGACACCGTTGGCAAAACCCCATTTTGACATATTGTGATATAATACCGGCACACGCGATTTGATTGCTTCATTACTTACCAAAAGAGACCCTGATGAGATAAGAGACTGCATCAATGTGGACTTGCCTCCCGGTGCAGCACATAAATCAAGTACTCTCAGATTTAGTCTGCTGTCCGCAATATGTTTAAATGCATATTCTACAAACATGCCGGAGGCCTCCTGTACATAATAAAGTCCTGCGTGGAATAATGGATCCAGTGTGAAAGATCTTCGGGCAGAAAGATAAAAAGCGTCTGTGGCCCAGGGTACTCTATGTGAAATTTCAAATGGAGGATCATCGATTTCCAAAGGCCATTGATCACTGATTAAAATTCGTTTTCCAGGATTCATATGAACCGATACCAATTGGTTTCCTGATTCGTGAACAGACTGAAAAGCCTTTGGATCGAAATGATCCATTTTACTTAGATTTCTGATAAGTTCCGCTGGTAGCTGGCTGGTCAAATAATATAATTATTAAAAATTAATTTCGTCAGAATCTGATACTGAATCGTTGTTTTACGTGAAATTCTTCCCTGAAAAATACGAGCCCTGCAGAAAAAATATCGATGCTCATTTTTACTTTTGGATGTCGTTGTATTGTATCCCATGCTTCTTCCATTTCACGGCTCCAGTGAATATCATGAATGATAATAAGGGAAGAAGGTGAAATTTTATTCAGGAATTTTTCAAAATATTCCAATACTGGTTTTTTTCTGTGATTACCATCTATAAACACCAGGTCAGCCGGCGGATTATCTGTCAGCACTGCATCGAGACTCTCATTGAAGTTGCCGCCAACAAGTGCGATATTATCGAGTCCCAAACTGTGAAAGACCTCCATTGCAATACCGGCAATATCCGGCGCACCTTCCATAGTAACAATATTTGATGAAGAATCAGCCGAAGCCATATAAGATGCGGATATTCCAAGGCAACTACCCAATTCAATAATTGTACGGGAAGGATAATGATTTGCAAGACGGAACAGAAGTCGACCAAATTTTTGTGTGCATACAGCCCTTCCTGCAATTCTTGAGACTTTTTCGAATTTATTCACTTTTCTCAATGAGCCGCCGCCGAGATCAAGAGAGGTCAACGTTCGCTCATCCAGGAGGAGCATTTTTTTTACCTCCTCTATTTTTTCATATGCATAATAAGAACGTTCATCGTTTAGAACAGCAGTTATAAAATCATACACGAATGGCGAATGAATGCCATGCCCCCTGGCATTGGAAGCAGAAACATAATATCGTAACCACTTATAGACTAATTGGGTTTTTGAATACATGTGTGCCAATCAGGAATGTTCCGGCAGTGATTTTATCTTAATCCAGGTTTGAAAGTCCATGGCATAAACGTGCTTCTCATCTGCCGGTACTTTCATGGAGTGGATCAGTTTAAAAATATCTTTTGGTATCTCCGGAAAAAATGCGTCGCCATCGAGTTGGGCAGCCACCCTTGTCATATAAATAGTATCACTTAGTAACAGAGACTCTTTATAAATTTGGCCGCCACCGCCAATAAAAGCTTCTTTAGAATCTGTTTTTCCTGCGAGTTCAATAGCTTTAAAAAGACCATCCGCCTCCTTTACATCAGGGTTTCCGGTTTTATAACCAGGCTGTCGACTGACTACGATATTAAATCTTCCGGCAAGTGGCTTGCTTCCAAGTGCTTCGAACGTTTTCCTTCCCATTATCAGTGGAAATCCCCAGGTGATATTTTTGAAAAATCGCATGTCTTCCGGCAAATTCCATAACATCTGATTATTTTTCCCGATGGCATTATTTTCAGCAGCAGCAACAATAATGGATAGCTTCATGGAAGTTATATTTAAACGGCTACCCTGGCTTTGATAGAAGGATGAGGTTGATAATTCTCGAGGACGAAGTCTTCGTATCGAAAATCTAATATATTTTTCACTTCCGGATTTAGCCTCATGTGAGGCAAAGGGTTTGGAGAGCGCGTTAATTGCAGTGCTGCCTGTTCCTTATGGTTATTATATAAATGCACGTCACCGAAACTATGGATAAATTCGCCCGGATCCATTTCGGTTACCTGGGCAATCATCAGTGTTAACAATGCATAAGATGCGATATTGAAAGGTACGCCCAGAAAAACATCTGCACTTCGCTGATAAAGCTGGCAGCTAAGACGTCTTCGGTCGCCAGGGTTTTCGGGAGGTGCTGTATAAAACTGAAACAACACATGACATGGCATGAGTGCCATTTCCGGAAGTTCTGCAACATTCCAGGCGCTTACTATCAAACGGCGACTGTCAGGATTTGTTTTCAGCTGATGAATCAGGTCTTTTATCTGATCAAACTTATTTCCGTCGGCCCCTGTCCAATTCCTCCATTGTTTCCCATAAACAGGTCCCAATTCCCCCTGTTGGTTTGCCCACTCATCCCATATACTTACGCCATGTTCATTGAGATATTTAACGTTGGTTTCGCCCTTCAAAAACCAGAGCAATTCATATATTATACTTTTCAAATGAAGTTTTTTGGTCGTAACCATGGGAAAACCCTTCTCCAGATCAAAACGCATTTGATAACCAAAACAACTTTGGGTACCAGTGCCTGTTCGGTCCTTTTTTTGAACTCCATTATCTGTCACGTGCCTCAGCAAATCCAGGTATTGCTTCATAGGTGCAATTTACTGAAGTTCTTAAAGTCCTGATGACCTGTTAGCATAAACCTGGTTACCGCCTGCATAAAGAGTGTATAAATTAACAACCTCTGGCATATATTTGGCATCCATTTTTTCAAACAAAAACTTCAGATATGAAACATTTCATAGTAGCGGGTATTTTCATGATGGTAGCAATGATCACAACTGTTAATAGCTATGGCCAGCAAGGAGATCCGGCATCGAGACAAGCACAAATGAAACAAAAACTGATAACTGACCTGAAAATGACAGACGTTCAGGCTGATTCGGTTGTTTCTATCAGCATGTCATATATGCCTCAGCGTCGTGCAATTTTCCAGGATCAATCACTGAGCCAGGATGATAAACAGGCAAAAATGAAAGAAATAACTGATCAGGCCGACAAGAGGATTCAGCCTGTACTGGGTGATGCTCTCTTTAAACAATATCAGGATTGGAGGACAAAGAATATGCAGCAGATGAGAGCAGGAAAGCCGGCTGGAAATAGTTAATCTTAAACGGTTAACGGTGGATGGTAAATGGTGGATGGTCTGTGGCGATAAGCCAGCTAAACCATAAACCATCTACCACCCACCATATACCATCAACCCTTTTTAACTTCCTTCGCCCAGGTATCTTTCAAACTAACTGTCCTGTTAAATATGATTTTTTCTTCAGAACTATCTTTATCCAAACAGAAATAAGCCTTTCGGATAAACTGGTACCTTTCGTTAAACTTTGCATTAGCAAGTGATGGCTCAGCCAATGCATGATTATTTATTTCCAGTGAATCAGGATTTATATAATCCTTAAAATCTCCTTCTTCAATTGCAGGATTTTCAACTTTGAAAAGTCGGTCATACAAACGCAATTCAACCGGAATTGCATGTACTCTACTGACCCAGTGCAGCGTTCCCTGTACCTTTAATCCTGATGCATCATGCCCACTCTTACTTTCCGGTAAATAAATGCACTGAATTTCTATAATTTTACCTCCGTTATCCTTTACTACCCTCTCACATTGAATGATATATGCACTTTTTAACCTGACTCTTTTTCCAGGAGCAAGTCTAAAGAACTTTTTAGGAGGATCCTCCATGAAATCCTCGCGTTCGATATAAATTTCGCGACTAAATGGTATTTTCCTTAGGTCAGTTTTTTCTCCCGCCTCGGGATAGTTTTCACTGTCAAGCATTTCTACCTCATCCGGATAATTTGTAATTACAAGTTTCAAAGGATCAAATACAACCATTTTGCGGAGGGCGTTTTTATTGAGGTCTTCCCTCAGGAAAAATTCGAGCAGGGAAACGTCGATCAGGTTATCTCTTTTCTGCACACCAATACGCTCGGTAAAATTTCGAATGCTCTCAGGTGTATATCCCCGCCGTCTAAGACCCGAAATCGTGGGCATACGCGGATCATCCCAGGATTGCACATATTTTTCTTCCACAAGTTGCAGTAATTTTCGTTTACTCATTATTGTGAAAGTGAGATTGAGTCGTGCAAATTCATATTGACGGGATGGAAATATTTCCAATTTTTCAATGAACCAGTCGTATAATGGCCGATGGGGTACAAATTCAAGCGTGCAGATTGAATGAGTGATATGTTCGATTGAATCACTTTGGCCATGTGCAAAATCATACAATGGATAAATGCACCAGTCACTTCCAGTTCGGTGATGATGCGCTTTCTTAATACGGTAGATGATTGGATCACGCATATGCATATTGGGTGAGGCCATGTCGATCCGTGCCCTTAATACTTTTTCCCCATCTTTGTATATACCCTCCCGCATTTCTTTGAACAACTTCAGGTTTTCATCTATTGTTCTGGTCCTGTATTTATTTGCGATGCCAGGATCAGTAGGAGTTCCTTTCTGAGAGGCAATCTCCTCACTTGTACTATCGTCAACATATGCCAATCCTTTTTCGATCAGTTTAATTGCAAATTGATATAGTTCTTCAAAATAATCAGAAGCATATACAATTTTATCAGGAATGAAACCCAGCCATTTGACATCTTCAATGATGCTATCGACATATTCTGTTTCTTCCCTGGCCGGATTAGTATCATCAAAACGCAGGTTTGTTTTTCCACCATATTTGAGTGCAAGACTGAAGTTCAGGCATATGGATTTTGCGTGACCAATATGCAGATAGCCATTAGGTTCAGGTGGAAACCGGGTGAGAATAGTCTCATATTTTCGAGCATCCAGATCCTTTTCAACAATTTCTTCCAGGAAATTTAGTGATCTCCCTTCCACATTAGATTCCGCCATATTTTTAATTTGTCAGGTGGCGAAATTAATTCTTTTTAAGCCTACAGCCCAAAGGTTAAAGCTTAACGCCCAATGCATATTTATCTTTTCATTACTCCCATACTCCCATACTCCCATACTCCCATACTTTCTTTTATCTTTTCCCAAAAAGGAGACTTCCGATTCGAACCATGGTTGATCCCATTTCCAGGGCAATCCGATAGTCGCTACTCATTCCCATACTTAATGTATCGACCGGATCCGATGGAAATGAAATTTTTACTTTTTCAAATACTTTTCTGAGTTGCGTGAATTCATCCCGAATCTGTGTTTGATTTTCAGTGAGTGAGGCCATTCCCATGCACCCCGAAATAACAGAATGACTGAATCTTTCATTCTGCCTGTTTTGATTCACCGTCACTATCAAAGAGTCCAGTTCTCCTTCATCCAATCCGAATTTTGTTTCTTCACGGGCAATAAACATCTGAAGAAGACAAAGAATTGCACGTTGGTTTTTAGCAGCATATTTGTCAATTTCAAGTAAAAGTTTCAAGCTGTCAACAGATTGAATCATATAGATAAACGGAGCGATATATTTCACTTTATTGGTTTGCAAGTGCCCTATAAAATGCCATCGTATGTCTTTGGGCAGCGCCTGTTCTTTCTCCACGAGTTCCTGAACATAGTTTTCACCAAAATCTCTCTGACCCTTATTGTATAATTCCAGAATCTCCTCAACGGATTTTGTTTTTGAAACTGCCACCAACTGAGCCCCGGAGGGTTTCAGAATTTCCAGTAGATTTTGATAGGAAGAAACTTGCATGAAACAGATCATTTTAAAATATTCCTCGAAATCACGATACGCTGCACTTCGCTGGTTCCTTCGTAGATCTGTGTTATTTTGGCATCGCGCATGAGTCTTTCCACATGATAGTCTTTAACATAACCATATCCGCCAAGGATCTGCACAGCTTCGATTGTTGTCCACATGGCAGTTTCGCTGGCGAAAACTTTAGCCATGGAAGAACTTATTGCAAATTCCTGTCCCTGGTCTTTCTCCCTTGCTGCTTTCAAACAAAGCAAACGGGAAGCTTCGATCCGGGTTGCCATGTCTGCCAGTTTAAATTGTATGATCTGATGATTTTTAATTTCCGTACCAAACGACTTTCTTTCCTTTGAATATTTAAGTGATAATTCATAGGCGCCTGAAGCCAGACCAAGGGCTTGTGAAGCAATTCCAATTCTACCACCGGATAAGGTTTTCATTGCAAACTGAAATCCAAATCCGTCTTCTCCAATCCGGTTTTCTTTAGGTACGATAACATCGTTAAAACTGATGCTGTGTGTGTCGCTTCCGCGAATTCCCAATTTGTTTTCTTTAGCTCCTACAAGAACCCCCTTTGTATTTTTTTCAACGATGAATGCGTTGATGCCTTTATTACCCTTTGATTCATGAGTTTGGGCCATCACCAGATAAACCGAAGCGGAGTTTCCGTTGGTGATCCAGTTTTTTATCCCATTCAGGATATAATAATCTCCTTTATCAATGGCGGAAGTCTTTTGTGAAGTTGCGTCGCTTCCGGCTTCGGGTTCACTAAGTAAAAACGCGCCTATGTAAAGTTCACCGTTTTTTTTTCCTGCAGCCAGGTGGCGGAGCCATTTATCCTTTTGATATAGCGAACCAAAAGTTTCAAGTCCCCAGCAAACAAGGGAATTGTTGACGCTCATAGCTACGGAAACACTTGCATCTATTTTGCTGATCTCTTCCATCGCGAGTACATAGCTTATCGTATCCATTCCTGCGCCGCCAAATTCGGGAGATACCATCATTCCAAGAAATCCCAGATCAGCAAGTTTCATCAACTGTTCGCGGGGAAGTTGTTGTTTTTCATCTCTGTCGATAACGCCGGGCAGACATTCCTGTCTGGCAAAATCCCGCGCGGCCTGGCGTATGGCCAGTTGTTCTTCAGTGAATATAAAGTCCATGGTAAAAAAATGATCGGGGCAAAAATAACAGAATTCAACTGAGAAAACTAACAACTGTTAGGTTTTGAACGCGAAAGGCGTTTAGTTACCTTTAACCCTTCGAAAAAGATTATATGGGTAAACATGGAAATCTTATTAAAGTAAGTTCTGAAGTCGGGCGGCTCCGCCGTCTGCTGGTGCATAGCCCCGACAGTGGATTAGGAAAAGTAGTTCCGTCCAAGGCGCAGGACTGGCTTTTTGAAGATATTGTTCACCTGGATACGATTCGAAAAAAAGAATACGATTTCTACACAAAACTACTTTTATATTTTCTGGATCCTGAGCTGATCCAGGGAAAATTGAAGATTATCGATTCAGAGAAAAGCAAAAGAAATTTTTATAAGCCTGAACACAAAGATTTTTTCAGATCGGATAAGGTTATTGAACTCCAGTGGTTACTTGCTGAAATACTGGAAGACCTGGAGATTCGCCTCAAAATGGCTGCGTCGGTATGCGCCATTGAGAATTGTTCTTATGACACACAAAAAGAACTGCTTGAACTTCATCCGGTTGCTCTCGCAAAATCGTTTATCACCGGTACACTGGAATCTGGCCGTATGCTCTTCGCGCCTATTCCTAATTTTATTTTTACACGGGATATTGGGATCGTCATAAATGAGTATGTATTATTAAATAAACCCGCGAAGAAAGCAAGGACGAGAGAAGCGTTGATTGCGAAATATATCTTTTTCAATCATCCTTTCTTTAAGCAGTACCAGGAAAATATTCTCGAATTGAATGATGGTTATCATCATTTTTTATTACCCAGGGAAGGTGATGACCGGAAAGTCACTTTGGAAGGCGGTGATGTGATGGTAGTTACCAAGGATCATATCCTTATAGGTGTAAGTGAAAGAACAACCATGGAAGCGGCACATCAGGCTATCCGCCTGTTGTTCGACAAGAATGTGGTAAAGAAAATAACGGTAATAAAAATTCCCAAAAAGCGGGATTACATGCATATTGACACAGTATTCACACAAATTCGCAGGGATGCGTGGGTGATGTTGGGCGTCTTCTCTAAAAAATCTATGAAACATGAAAATGAAGATTCCGTCCAAAGAGCGCTTGAAGGATCAAAGAAAGATGAAAAGCTAAGGATTATTCAGTTTAAAAAAAAGGACATCGAGAATCCCATTTATTACGACAACCTGGAGGACCTTTTATCAGAAATAAGCAAAGAAGATCTGCAAAGCAGTAAGGTGAAGTTCATATACTCCGGAAACAATGAATTCCCTTTTGATGCAAGAGAGCAATGGACTGATTCCTGCAACCTGCTGGCTTTGAAAGAAGGCGTAGTACTCGGGTATGACCGAAATGACAAAACTATCGAAGCATTCAGGGACAACGGATTTAATATCATTCATGCACATGAACTGATACGCCAGCTGGAAGATGGAACAGTGCAGGCAGACCAGATAAAAGACACGGTGATTTTAATGCCATCTGCAGAACTTTCCCGCGCGCGTGGAGGCTTTCACTGTATGAGTATGCCCTTGTTAAGAGACGATTTATAGAACATATATGCAAAACACTTCTAAGGTTTTGATGATTAGACCCATGCATTTTTCATTCAATGCAGAAACTGCCGTGAATAATAGTTTCCAGGTAAAAGGCGATTCTGATAACCTTGCAAAAAAAGCAGTTCAGGAATTTGATGTTTTTGTTGAGGAACTGGAAAAACAGGATATAGATGTGACTGTCGTGGAAGATTCTCCCGCTCCCCACACGCCGGATGCCATTTTCCCGAATAACTGGATTTCTTTTCATGAATCAGGAATCTATTGTCTTTATCCAATGTTTGCTCCTAACAGGCGAATGGAAAGAAAGGAAGAGGTTCTGGAAATTGTACAGGAAAAATTTCATTACCATCAGCTTATTGATTTTACTCCTTATGAGTCCGAAAATCTTTTCCTCGAAGGTACGGGCAGTATGGTGCTTGACAGGGATAACCGCCTTGCTTATGCCTGCCTCTCACCACGCACAAATCCCATCGTCCTGAATGATTTCTGTAAAAAGATGAGTTACCAGCCAATTATTTTCCATTCGAAAGATAAATCCGGAAACGATATTTATCATACCAACGTTATGATGTGTGTTGCTGACCGGTATGTTGTTATATGCCTGGAATCTATTCCCGATACAGAAGAAAAAAAATATGTGATGGAAACAATCGGTACTTCTGGTAAGGAAATCATACCCATCAGTATGGAACAGATGAATCAGTTTGCGGGTAATATGCTTCAGCTAAAAAATAAAAAGAATGAAAAAATATTGGTGATGTCCAGTGCTGCATGGTTTTCTCTGACCACTGTGCAGAAAGAAAAACTCATCAGTTATAATCGGATCCTGCATACATCTCTCCAAATCATTGAATCTAATGGCGGTGGCAGCGCAAGGTGTATGATTGCTGAAATTCATTTGTAGCAAGTGAAATGGATTTACGCAGTTACGTCATGGGAGAATCAATCCAAATGCTTATTTTTGGGACGTTTCAGAAAGATTGAAGAATTTCAACGAACCTGCCATTTGATTGAAACCGATTCAACAATTTCAACTTTTTTCTAATTAATGCAACAGAAAGTTTCCAAAATCGGGGTACTCACATCCGGTGGTGATTCACCGGGAATGAATGCCGCCGTTCGCGCAGTAGTTCGTACAGGTATATATTATGGTTTGGAAGTTTTCGGTATTATGCGCGGTTATAGCGGTATTATCGAAAACGACATCGTTCCACTTCACTCCCGGAGCGTTGCGAATATCATACAACGTGGCGGGACAATTCTAAAAACAGCCCGCTGTAAGGAGTTTTTCGAATATGAAGGCAGGTCCCGCGCATATGCCAACCTGAAGAAGCTCGGAATTAATGGTCTTATCATCATTGGAGGAGACGGTTCTTTTCGCGGTGCACATAAATTCAGTACCGAATTCGAAATTCCATGCATCGGAATTCCCGGAACAATTGATAAAGATATTGCCGGAACCGATTTTACCATTGGTTTTGACACCGCAGTGAATACCGCTGTTGGCGCTATTGATAAGATACGTGATACCGCAGATGCGCATGACCGTCTTTTTGTGATTGAAGTAATGGGAAGAGATGCCGGATATATTGCCCTCCACAGTGGTATTGCCACAGGTGCCGAAAATATTATGATTCCTGAAAGGAAAACAGATATGGAGGAACTGATCAGCTCACTGCAGGAAAAAGAAAAAAGAAAAAAACTGGTAAACCTGGTTGTTGTAGCAGAGGGGGACAATTACGGTGGAGCTGAAGAAGTTGCCAAAGTAGTCAAACAACGACTTCCGAATATTGATACCCGGGTATGCATCCTTGGCCATATACAACGGGGAGGCTCACCCAGTTGTATCGACCGCGTTATTGCAAGCCGCATGGGATATTCGTCGGTGGAATGTCTTCTTGAAGGTAAATTCAATGTCATGGTGGGAGTCGTAAACAATAAAATCCATTTTACGCCATTGGAAAAAGCAGTTAAGGCCAAACAGAAGATTGGAGACGACTGGTTAAAAATTATAAAAATATTGGCGTCTTAGAAGAATCAAACAAAAACAACGCGATTAACATGTCAAAAAACCTCGATAAATATATCTACGGTCAGATGGATAAACAGGCAGGGCTGGAACATACATTTCACCGTACCAAAATTGTGGCCACTGTCGGTCCCGCCTGTGATACATATGATAAATTATTGTCTCTTGTTAAAGCCGGAGTAAATGTTTTTCGTTTAAATTTCTCTCACGGGAGCCATGAAGACAAAACAAAAATTATCGAGCATATTCGAAAAATTAATTCATCTGAACCATTTAATATCGCCATTCTGGGAGATTTGCAGGGTCCCAAACTCCGGGTCGGTGAAATTATTGGAGGTAGCATGCTGGTGGAAGAAGGAGATATATTAACATTCACCAATACGAAGCTGGTCGGAACCAAGGAAAGAATCTATGTTTCATATCCAAATCTGCACGAAGATGTAAAGGTTGGAAATACGATCATGATTGATGATGGGAAACTGGAAGTTAAAGTCATCAGTATTGAAAAAAACCATGACGTAAAGGTTCAGGTTAAACTGGGTGGTATTCTATCCTCAAAAAAAGGTGTAAATCTGCCTGACACCAAGATTTCACTTCCAGCCATTACCGAAAAGGATGAAGTTGACCTGGCTTTTATTATTGAACAACAACTTGACTGGGTAGCTCTTTCTTTTGTGCGAAGGGTAAATGATATTGTAGGTTTGCGCGACAAACTGAATCAAAAGAAAAGTAAAACCAAGATAATAGCCAAAATTGAAATGCCCGAGGCATTGACAAATCTTCGTGAAATCATTCTCGAATCGGATGGCATCATGGTGGCCCGTGGAGATCTTGGAGTTGAATTGCCCGTAGAACAGGTTCCTCTTATCCAAAAACAAATTATCCGTAAATCAATACATCGTGCAAAGCCGGTAATTGTTGCTACCCAAATGATGGAAAGTATGATTGACCGTACCAAACCCAATCGTAGCGAGATTACCGATGTGGCAAATGCTGTTCTTGAGGGTGCTGATGCAGTGATGCTTAGCGCGGAAACGGCTACGGGCAATTACCCTACACTGGTCGTGGAGACCATGCGCAAGATTATCATGGAAGTGGAAAAAACAGATTATAATTATAATCGGGAAGATGAACTTGAACCTCAGCCACATTCCCCTTCCTTTCTAAGCGATGCCATTTGTTACAACGCATGTAAACTGGCGAAAGACACTCAGGCAGATGCATTGATTGGCATGACCCAAAGCGGATATACCGCGTTTATTTTGTCAAGTTATCGTCCAAAGTCCCCATTGTATATATTTTCCAAAGAAAAAACCCTCATTAATCAACTAAGCCTGAGTTGGGGAGTACGTGCTTTTCATTATGCTGAAGAAGAAAGTATGGATGATATTGTTTCCGATTTAACTGAGATCCTTAAACGAAGGGGATTTATTAAGAAAGGAGACGTAATCATTAATACAGGTAGTATTCCGGTGGATGAACATCTCCCTACAAACCTGCTGAAGATTACGAAAGTAGACTGAGGAAAGTGTGAGAGTGTGAGAGTGTGAGAGTGTGGAAGAAAGATTTGCAAACACTTTTAGTCCCATATTCTCACACTCTCACACTCTCACACTCTCACACTTTCTTTGAGTCGTAACACCATCTGTTCAATTTCTTTCCTGTCGGCCATGACGACTGACTGCTCTTCATTCATGGATGACTGTATAAATTGCATGGAAGATTTTTTCAAGACCCTTGCTGAACTATGAAAATGACTGGCAGCGGTTTCTCTTTTAACATCAATAATATTCTCTGCACGAATACCTGATCCCGGCATGATCTGGATTCGGCCATCTGATTGAACTATGAGGTCTCTAATCAGATGGACGCCCATTATGGCCATGGGCTGTTGTCCTGAAGTCAGGATCCTTTCACACCCGATGTCAATAATATCTTCCATAGCTTCAAATGGATTGACCGTCCAGTCAAAAGCCCGGTGAAAACAAACACTCATGGGATATGCTTTTTCAACAAGTCTCGAGCAATTAATTTTATCAATCCGGCCATCCGGCAATAAGCATACCAATGACTACTCCCTCGCAGCCTGCAGATTTACAAGCCTCCACTTCATGAAGCATTACTTCGAATTCCTCTTCGGAAAATAAAAAATCCCCGCCCCGTATCCGAATAATAGGAAATAATTCGATTCCGATTCTTTTTCGAACCGATTTTATCAACCCGATGCCTGGTGTCGTTCCTCCTGAATAAGGATCGGTACAGAGCTCTACCCTGTCTGCTCCTGCATCTGCGGCAATTAGCGCTGATTCCAGGTTATAACAACATATTTCCAGTATATTCTTACTCATTAGCTGAACCAGCTTTCCGATTCATAAATCTTTTCCTCTGTAGTATCACGAACAGCATAAGTAAATCCTTTCTGAATGCAAAATGCACCGAAACTTCCGTCTTTTTTTAATGCCAGAAAGCCCACCTGCAGATTTTTTGCCTTTTCAGGATCCCTGGTGACAATTCTTTCGACCGCTTTCCTGCAGGCATCGCGGGGTGACATCCCCAGGCGCATATACTCAACTACCAAATGTGAACCTACAATGCGAATTACTTCTTCACCCACACCTGTAGAAGTAGCAGATCCAATTTCATTATCTACGAAAAGTCCTGCTCCAATGATCGGAGAATCTCCCACCCTGCCATGCATTTTAAAAGCCATTCCACTGGTAGTACACGCACCGCTAAGATTTCCATTACTGTCAAGAGCGAGCATACCAATGGTATCGTGATTTCCAGGACCGCCGGGACTCAATGATTTGTCATTCGGGCCATATTTTTTATTTTCAATATTAATCACCGGTTCATACCTGGAATTGTGCAGCCATTCTTTCCACATCTTTTCGCTTTCCGGTGTCAGTAAGCTTTCCTTTTTAAATCCGTTTGCCAGTGCAAATTGCAAAGCACCTTCTCCCGCCAGAACTATATGAGGTGTTTTTTCCATAACCATCCTCGCAACAGAAATAGGATGAACAATATATTCCAGACACATCACGGAACCACAGTTGCTGTTTTCATCCATGATACATGCATCCAGGGTAACATGACCGTCCCTGTCCGGAAGACCCCCGTATCCCACAGAATGGTTATTTGGATCTGCTTCCGGAATTTTGACCCCGGCTTCGACTGCATCAAGTGCTCTGCCTTTCCTGTTCAGCACTTCCCATGCTTCGGCATTGGCGGCTTTTCCAAAATCCCAGGTTGAAATAACTATAGGCTTATTTGTGCTGAATGTGGCCTTTGTCCGGGTATCATTAAATCTCAGAAACCAGCTTGTGGATGCGAGCAGGGAAGATCCGAGAAATTTTCTTCTGTTAAACATTTCCAATTTAATTATTGCTCAATTTAAGTCAATTGTTTCAGGCGGACCAGGTTTCACATTTTGAAAAACATGAAATTGTGGAAATACATCAACGTGAAAATGAAATTTAAAATTAAATTTAAAATTTCAATGGCACATTTACTACATTCATTTACTCTTACACATTACCACACTATGATTATGAAAAAACTTCATTTAGTTATACTGCTAATACTTTCAGGATTTACTGCTGTATCTCAATCCATCAGTCAGGACAGTGCATGGTTCCGCGACAATTATTATAAGATCGAAAAAGCAATCCCCATGCGTGATGGAGTAAAACTTTTTACCTCCATATATATACCGAAAGACAGTTCCGAAAAGCATCCGATCCTTATGGAAAGAACGCCTTACAACTGCGCACCTTATGGTAAAGACAAATACCGTGATTTTTGGTCGAACTACAACCGTTACTATCTCCAGGAAGGATATATTATGGTGATAGAAGATGTGCGGGGTCGATGGATGAGCGAAGGAAAATTTGTAGATGTACGTCCTTTCATCAAAGACAGGAAGGCCGGAGAAACAGATGAGTCGACGGATGCTTATGATGCTATAGACTGGCTCGTGAAAAATATCCCTGCCAACAATGGAAAAGTGGGAGTAAAGGGTACATCATATCCCGGTTTTTATGCGGGTATGGCAGCTGCTTCAGGACATCCTGCACTGAAGGCCGTAAGTCCCCAGGCTCCGGTAACAGACTGGTTCCGGGGGGATGATTTTCATCACAACGGAGCCTTTTTTTATATGGATGGGTTTGACTTTTATGTTGCTGGTGGTTTTGGCAGGCCACATCCCTTTCCTATATCTGCAGAATCACCAACACCGGATATATACAACACAAAGGACAATTACCTTTTTTATTTGGAGCAGGGTGCAGATAAAAACCTGTTGAAGTTAACAGGCGACAGCATCGCATTCTTCAAAGATTTATATAGCCATCCCAATGAAGATGCATGGTGGAAGGAAAGGAACGCAAGGGTGGCACAATATCATATAAAACCAGCCATACTGGTTACAGGTGGTTTATTTGATGCGGAAGATTGTTTTGGAGCCTGGAATCTTTTTAAAGCCATTCGGTCGCAAAGTCCCGAAACTAATGCCAGACTGGTCATGGGACCCTGGTACCATGGTCAGTGGTCAAGTGTCGATGGCACTCATCTGGGCAATATCGAATTTGGATCGAATACGGCAATTACATATCAGAATCAGATAGAAGTTCCTTTTTTTAATTATTACCTGAAAGGAAAAAATGATCCTCACCTTGCCCGGGCAACAATATTTTTTTCCGGTGAAAATAAATGGAGAAAATTTGATTCCTGGCCGACTGATCAGGCAAAAGAAGAAAGAATCTACTTAAGTGAGAACAATCGATTGTCAGCATTACCTGCTGCAGGAGAGATGTCTTATGATGAATATCTCAGCGACCCTGCGCATCCCGTTCCATATACTGAAGACGTGCATTTCAATCGCTCACGCGAATACATGACCGATGACCAGCGATTTGCAAGCCGAAGACCAGATGTACTTACTTATCAGAGTACCATTCTGACAGAGGATCTTACTATCGGCGGACCAGTGACGGCAGAATTATACAGTAGCATTAGTACGACGGATGCAGATTTTGTAGTGAAAGTTATAGACGTTTTTCCGGATACGCTTTCTTATAACCGTATTGACATTTATGCAGTGAATGAAGGAGTAAAAATTTATCCCATGGGGGGATACCAAATGTTGGTGAGAGGAGAAATATTCCGCGGGAAATTCAGAAATAGTTTTGAAAAACCAGAACCATTTGAACCGGGAAAAATAGAAAAAATCAGGTTCAGTTTAACGGATATGGCACATACTTTCATGAAGGGCCACCGGCTAATGATCCAAATTCAAAGCAGTTGGTTTCCATTGTCTGACAGGAATCCTCAGAAATTTACAGATATCTATACTTGCGATGATTCCGATTTTCAAAAGTCGGTCATCCGGATCTTTCATGACAAGTCAAATGCATCCGCCATAATTCTACCTGTCATTTCAGGCAGCCTGAAATAATGCATAATTGTCCGGCACAAATATTTCGAAATGCGCGGCCATATAATTAATTTAGCGTGCTATTAACCCTTCTATCAGACCCAATCGCCAGGCATGGAATCTACCAGTAAAAACTCACAGGCACTGGAGTTATGGCTTCAGGAAGTCCAATCTTATATTTATAAGGTGACCAGGCAGCCTATGAAACATGCTAATTTTCAATTCTACAGATCAAATTTTAGTTTCAAAAGAAAAAATAAAAATAGTCAGGATGAACTGTCTATAATCTTCTTAAGCCAGTTTCCTGTCAATTACAGGGTAAGTTTTCAACTGGAAATCTGGCATCCGCAAATTAGGCAGATAAAAGAAACCTATATGGGCGATATCCTGCATAAGGAATCTAATCTGTGCAGTATAATATTGTATATGAAAGATTTTCCTTCAGGTGACGCAAAGCAGGAAGTAGTCAAAGATTATCCAATCTATAATTCCAGGGATTTATTTATGGTCGGCGATTGGTTTGCTCAGACTCTTCAATATGAATTGGTACCACTATGTAATCAATTTAGCACGATTTCCCACATGGACAGTTTTTTTGAAACAAAGCCAAACTGGTCACTTGATACTCATAGTGGTGGAAACCTCTGTACTGATTTGATTGTTGCTAAATTAAACAAGAAAAGAGATATCCATCTTCGATACCAGCAATTGATGAATGGCATTCAGCAAAAAATCGAAAATCGCCAGATGAATCCTGAAAGCCGACAGCTCCTTTCGCTTTGTTATGATGCGATAAGATAATCGATGACGGATAACCGTTGACCTATGACCGGTCGGATTTTCATTCCCATGCTCCCATACTCCCATACTCCCATACTGGTTTTAGGCTTAAAGGCCTATTTTCGCAGATAATTTGAAATAAACAGCCTGCATTATGAAAATGGTAGACGCTTTCGAAAAGATTCCTTTAGAAATTTATCCCGATTCAATTTCCGGTTCCATATATGTTGCTAGAGAAATCGCGTCTCTGATTCGTGAGAAAGAAAAAAATAAAAAACTTTGTGTACTCGGACTCTCTACCGGGAAATCCCCGCTGAAGTTATATGCCGAGCTGATCAGAATGCATCGTGAAGAGGGACTCAGTTTCAGGAATGTTGTTGCTTTCAATCTCGATGAATATTACCCCATACACAGGAATGCGCCGCAGAGTTATTTTCGATTCATGAAGGAAAATCTATTTGATCATATTGATATTGATCCAAAAAATTGTCATATCCCGAATGGTGAACTGGCAAGGGCGGCCATGAAAACATTTTGCATCGAATATGAGCAGTCGATAGCAGATGCCGGGGGAATTGATTTGCAAATTCTGGGCATCGGATCTAACGGCCATATTGGATTTAATGAACCCGGATCGAGTCGCTATTCCAAAACGCGTGTAACACCACTCGACAACTCAACCCGACTTTCCAATGCGGGGGATTTTGAAAGTGTAACTCAGGTACCTCGCTTATCAATAACTATGGGCATCAGTACGATTCTCAATAGCAAAAAGATCATTCTGATGGCATGGGGAGTTAATAAATCAAAGGCTGTCCAAAAATCCCTGGAAGGGCCTTCTACAGAGGAAGTTCCGGCTTCGCTTTTACAGCAGCATGAAGACACTCTTTTTGTCACCGATGAAGCTGCCGCATCAGAACTTACCCGTTTTAAAGCTCCCTGGCTTACAGGTGATTGCGACTGGAACGCTGATATACTTCGCAAAGCCGTAGTGAGCACAGCACTCAAACTGGGGAAGCCTATATTAAGTCTGACGGACAAGGATTATAACGACCATGGACTGAGTGACCTGCTGGCAGTTAAAGGGGATGCATATGAAATTAATATGGAAGTGTTCTACATGTTGCGCGACAGTATCACCGGTTGGCCTGGCGGGAAAAATCAACCCCTACCAAATGCACCGGAAAGGATGACCCCCTATCCTAAAAGATGCCTTATATTTTCTCCCCACCCTGATGATGATATTATTTCCATGGGGGGTACTTTCATGCGGCTTCATGATCAGGGGCATGAAGTACATGTAGGTTATCAGACTTCCGGGAACATTGCAGTGACTGATGAATTTGTGACCCGGTTTATAGACTTTGCAGTAGGATTTGAATCAGAATTTGGTATTGATAATAAGCGTTCAACCGAAATACTTGCCGATGCCAAGAATTTCCTGAAAGAAAAAAAGACTGCCGGAATTGACACCCAGGAAATTCGGAATATAAAGGGTCTGATACGTCGTAGCGAAGCCAGCGCCACTTGTCGTTATGTCGGCATTCCTGATTCCTGTATTCATTTTCTTAATCTGCCATTCTATGAGACCGGAACCATCGACAAAAACCCGATGAGTGAAGCAGATGTATTGATTACAATTGAACTATTGAGAAAAATTAAACCCCATCAGGTTTATTGTGCCGGAGATCTGGCAGATCCACATGGAACGCATAAGGTTTGCCTCGAAATCGTATTTGAATCAATGAAACGGCTAAAAAATGCCGGGGAATCATGGGTAAAGGATTGTTGGATCTGGTTATATAAAGGAGCATGGCAGGAATGGGATGTAAGCGAAATCGAAATGGCAATACCGATGAGCCCTGACCAGGTATTGAAAAAAAGATTTGGAATTTTTATACATCAGTCACAAAAGGACATGGTCCCATTTCAGGGTTCAGACAGTCGTGAATTCTGGCAAAGGGCAGAGGACAGAAACGCGAACACAGCCAGCCTTTATGCACAACTCGGCCTTACAAAATACGCAGCGATGGAGGCATTTAAGCGATGGCATTATTAAGTTAAAGTTCCTGGCTTATAACATATCGGATTGATTCAGGTCAATTTCTTTGAAAATTTTATTACTTGAGTTTAGAAAACAAGGGATCCAATAATTCATCAAACAGTAATGAGCAAAAAGCTTTAGGCCTGAATTGGCCGGCTGCCTGGAAAATAACTTCTTTCAGATGGAAGTTCTGGATAGGCATGCTTATTTTTACCGGAATTTTGATTGCACTCCCCTTTTTTTTTAATGCAATCGAAAACAGGGAAGGTAAAAGTTTACCTGACGTAGTATTAGAAAGAATTCCCGCCCGGAATGTTTCAGTTGCCGTCTTTTTTTTAATCTGGTCCTGTTGCCTGATATTGGTTATCCGTATCTACCGGGATCCGATGATGTTGTTGGTTACATTATGGGCTTACAATGGCGTAACTCTTGTCAGGATGGCTTGTATAGGGCTGGTTTCGTTGAATCCACCTGCAGGATTGATCCCGCTTGCGGATCCAATTACCAATCAGTTTTATGGTCAGCGTTATATAACACACGACCTTTTCTTCTCGGGTCATACGACAACAGTTTTCCTGATTTTTCTCTGTTTGAAGAAGAAAACTGACCGGATTTATGCATTTTGCTCTTCGATTTTACTGGGTGTTTTGTTACTTGTACAGCATGTTCATTACACAATTGATGTACTGGCAGCTCCTGTCTTCACATATGCTTTATATAGAATTGCATTGATAATTACAAAAATTGAAAATAAAGCCATTATTCCCCATACGGGACATGGTTAAAGTTGTCAAAATGGGATACCAAGGGCTGTTATTAAACGTTCTAGATGTCCGTGAACTAACGGATGGCAATAAGAATTTAAGAGAAGGCTGGTTAATAGCACTTTATTCATTAATTTTGCCAATAATAAAAAAATCATAATTATTTTTAAGTTAATTTCATCCTGTTCAAAATTGGGTTATAAGCAGTTGATTACAATTGCTAAAGACTTAAATGCTACCATGATATGAAAAAATTACTATGCCCTGAATTCTTTCTAGGTGACAAGGTAACCCCGGAGCAATCAGACTTTTTCCATAAAAATGGGGTAATCGTATTTCGCAATGTCCTAAAGCCTGAAACCGTTGCTTTTTTTATCCAGGAAATCAACCGGATTGAAAAACAACTGCTTAAAGAAGGTAAGGATAAGATAAATGGGGTTCCTCTCAAATTTGGAAAAGATCATAATGGGCAAACCATTATCCAGCGTTTATGTTTTTTATCCCTGTTTAGCCCGACTTTCCATGAATTCCTGAATGATCCTCGTTTAGTAGCGTTGCTGGAATTATTGCATCCCTATGAGGGCAGAATTGCCGAAAATGAAAAAGACGGACTCATCCTCAATCACTACGTTCGTACACCTGAAAGTAATTTTTCACAGATGGGCTGGCATACCGATAGCCCACGCGATTTATTTCTGGGGCAGAAGATTATGCCAATGTTAAATGTGGGAATACACCTGGATCCTTGTCCATTTGAAAACGGAGGTTTGCGAGTACTTCCAGGCACACATACGCAGGGTGTATTGCGCTTACTTTTCAAGAAAAAATACTTCATAGATAATAATCCTGATGCAAGAGAAATCGGGTTTGACATTAATGCAGGAGATTTGACCGTTCATGACGGTCGTATCTGGCATCGCGCACAA
This sequence comes from uncultured Bacteroidota bacterium, assembly GCA_963730425.1. Classification (GTDB taxonomy): domain Bacteria; phylum Bacteroidota; class Bacteroidia; order Chitinophagales; family Chitinophagaceae; genus Puia. The sequence goes on from CAVSRV010000003.1 coordinate 250,115, forward strand.
CAATCACCGCATTTGGGCGAAGCCAGTCGCAGAAGGGTTATGTATGTTCCTATCATTACCGGTAAATACATGCCCAAAGACGAAAACAGCAAAACACCTTTTTACCATCGCTTTGCTTCAAAGGTTCAGAACTAAGGAGGAAGTGTATTAAAATTGAATTGAAATGCCTTTTGCACTCATAACAGGAGGAAGCAAAGGAATCGGGAAGGCTATTGCAGAATCCCTCGCTGAGCGCGGATATGATCTCCTGCTGGTTGCCAGATCGGCGCAGATACTCGAACAGGTTTCAAATGAAATAAATGCGTCCACAAAGAGAATTTGCCGCTGGCTTGCCGTCGATTTGTCTGCAGATAATTCGGCAGATACTGTATTCAATTGGTGTATTGAAAATCAGTTTGGGATTTCAATTCTTGTCAATAATGCGGGATACGGATTGAGTGGAAGTTTTGAAAATTATTCTGCAACTGAACACGCAGAAATGTTACATGTTAATATTATCTCGCTGACCAAGTTAACACGAATATTCTTACCTGAACTTCTAAAGCAACCACGCAGTTATATTCTGAATATTGGCAGTTCTGCTTCTTACCAGGCTGTTCCCATGCTTTCTGCCTATGCGGCTTCCAAAGCTTATGTACTCAGTTTTAGTCGTGGCCTTTATCAGGAACTTAGAAAAACAAATGTATCTGTAACCTGCGTTTGCCCGGGTCCTACAGATACGAATTTTGTAGACCGGGCTCACGTAGGACCCAGGGGACGAAAGGCTGCTGAGCGCTTTAATATGTCGCCGCAAACAGTTGCAAGGATTGCCATTCATGCTCTTTTCCGTAAGAAACCAGAAGTAATTACGGGGAGCATGAATAAACTAAGTGCTTTTTTTGCCTGGTTACTTCCTAAAAATATGGTGGAGAGCGTTGCAAAAAAATTATACGACTAACTCATCTTATACATCTGGAGATTACCAGTCGAATATATGTTCCTATGAAGAAATCAATTATATTGTTTTTCTTTATTGCCGGTTTTACTTTTTCAATGGCTCAGCAGCAGGGCAACCAGATTCATACAGGTGCTGAACAGACGGAAAAATATTTTCCAACGCTCTCTGGAAAAAGAATCGCAGTAGTTGCAAACCCAACATCGCAAATTGCAGGTATCCCATTAGTTGACAGTCTCCTGCATGCAGGCATTCATGTAGTGAAAGTATTCGGCCCTGAACATGGGTTTCGTGGAAATGCAAGTAATGGAGCCACAGTTTCGGATAGTAATGATCCATTAACAGGGCTTCCTATTATCTCATTGTATGGAAAAAAATCAATGCCATCAAGGAAGATCTGCAGGATGTTGATTTGATTGTGTTCGATATTCAGGATGTGGGTGCGCGATTCTTTACCTATATTATCACATTGCAGCGCGTAATGCAATCATGTGCCAATTTTAATAAACCGTTGCTGATACTTGACCGTCCAAATCCAAATGGTTTTTATGTAGACGGTCCCGTACTGGAAGATTCTCTGCGTTCGGGTGTTGGGCTACAACCCATTCCGATTGTACATGGAATGACCATTGCAGAAATGGCAGAAATGATAAATGGAGAAGGATGGCTGGCCAATAAAGCCAAATGTGAATTGCTTATTGTAAAACTGGAAAATTATACCCATGATTCAGCTTATATTTTGCCTGTGTCGCCTTCGCCTAATTTAAATACGTATCAGTCGATCCTGCTTTATCCAAGTCTTTGTCTTTTTGAAGGAACGGTGATCAGTCTCGGCAGAGGCACACGAAGGCCTTTTACGATCATTGGTGCTCCGGCACTGTCAGGGAAATATGAATTTAGTTTTAAGCCCGAATCAATACCTGGTATGAGTGAGCACCCCCTTTATCAGGATTCCGTTTGTTACGGCCTTGACCTTGGAAAATATGATACTGACAATCTGCGCAAAAAAAAACAAATTAACCTGCAATGGTTAATCGAATTGTACAGGGAATACCCCGACAAAGTGAGATTCTTTGATGCTTCACAAAGCAAACAGATCGGCAATTTCGACAAACTTGCAGGCAACTCAATACTCCGCAAACAAATAATTGCAGGTGTTTCAGAAATAGAAATACGAAATAGCTGGGAGCCCGCCCTCTCTGCATTTAAAAGCAAAAGGTTAAAGTATCTGTTATACCGATGACCGATGACCGTTAACTGTTGACAGATGGTAAAGTTTTTGCATACTAAACTTCGAGTAGCATTTGACCTTATGCTTTCAGTCTTTCTTTCATCGGAATATCTTAAATTACGTGACCAAAAAAATCAGTTATGGCAAATCAAGATCTATCCAGACGCGAATTTATTAATACAGCAGGTAAAGCAGGAGTCGTTGCCGGATCTTACAGGATCGGTTCTAACTGCATTTGCAAATAACGAAATTTCCCATTCGCATAAAATGGGTGCGCCCGATCCTATACCTTATAAACAACGTGATCTCCCATATGCTTATACGGCATTGGAACCTGCAATCGATGCAATGACAATGGAGATACACTATACTAAACACGCGGCAGCATATGCAAAGAATCTCGCGGAAGCTGTCGATGCAGAAAAAGTAGATACTACAAAAACAACACTGGAAGATCTGCTTGGTTCCATTTCTAAATATTCCGTCAAAATGAGAAATAACGCAGGGGGGCATTATAATCATTCTTTGTTTTGGCAATTAATGACTTCCCCCGGAAAAACGACAGCACCATCTGCAGCACTAATGACCTCAATACAAAGAGATTTCGGTTCAATAGATGCAATGAAAACTAAATTCAATGATGCTGCCAAAGGACGTTTTGGCAGCGGGTGGGCATGGGTAATTGTAAAAAAAGATGGCAAACTTGATGTAATCTCGACTCCCAACCAAGACAATCCCTTAATGGATATCAGTGATGCCAAGGGACAGCCCCTGTTTGGACTTGATGTTTGGGAGCATGCGTACTATCTGAAATATCAAAATAAAAGGCCAGACTATATTACTGCCTGGTGGTCGGTTATAAATTGGGACTATATTAATAATCGTTACAGCATGCTTGGATAAAAAGTGTCAAAAATTTCGACAGATCAGAAGTTAAAAAGTCCACCGATTCCGAATACATTGGATTTCGAAGTATCCATTGTTTTCATATAGGAGAGGCGGATCTCAATATTATGCGAGCCACTGCCAACGCCTATCCGGATACCTGCGTTTCCCACCGGACCAAAGCCACTCATTTTTTCTCCATAATCTTCATAACCATCACTCGAAGAATATTCACTGGTGTGATATCCAAAACCTGCGCCCGCGAAAAAACCGAACCGGCTTTCAGTTTCCTTGCTGGACCCCGCTCCATAATTAAAATTTACGATCAAAGGTGCATCGAACATTACCGACGCTGAACTGGAACCGTCGTAACTTGTATTATAGCTTGCCGAAACACCTATGCTCAGAGGTATACCAACTGAAAGGGAAGTATTGTCCGTTTCCATGAAACTAATTCTTGGGGAATAAATTATACCTCCGGTAACCTGAGTTGAAAATCCACTGGCAGACTGGACAAATGTATTTACCCCGATGCCATGCATAAAAGTTTGGGAAAAAGCAAAACTGGAAAGGCAAAAAGTGCACGCTGAAAAAATCAGTTTTTTCATAATTGGTTGATTTGGGTTAAAAGAGAAAACGGGTTACCAGAATGTTTATTGCAAATCAGAATCGAATTTGTATAGAGTTGACTCGACTAGCATTATGAATACTAATGGGTTATAATTGACAACTATCTGCCAATTGCTTTCTCAATTCCTCTATCCGGTATCAGCCAGCGCACAGCTACGATACAAAAAAGAACTGCTGAAAACAATGTGTTGTAGTAAGCCAGGATAATGGACAGGATATAACAAATCACTGAAAAAATGCCCTTCTGTCTCATACAGGCAAATGCGAATACAAGTTTTGGATTATCCTTGGTAATTCGTTCTATACATATTTGTAAAATGGTGAAAGATACTCCGCATAAAAGGAGCAGTATAGCATAGAGGATGACCGTATTTTGAGCATAATGGTTCTCTCCCATCCATCCGGTTCCAAAAGGAATCAGAGATAACCAGAACAGCAGATTCATATTTGACCAAATTATTGCTGCATTAGTGTGGCTTACTGCTCCAACCAGATTATGATGGTTTCCCCAATAAATTCCAATAAATACAAAACTTAACAGGTAACTGGAAAATACGGGCAGCTGTTCCAAAAGAGCTGTCCAGCTGGTATTATGGGGTGTTTTAATCTCCAATACCATAATGGTTATTATGATGGCAAGAACACCATCACTAAATGCTTCAAGTCTGGATTTACTCATTTGTGTATTCTGTTTGATCGGAAGATAAATAAAAGTACTAAAACCAAAAAAGCGGATAGATGGTCTTATAAAATGATCTTAATTTGGGGTTCAAATAATTCAAATAATATGATTGATGCATCAATGGTAACAACCAGTATTTCGTTAGAAGGATACCAGATTTCGAAAAATTTAGGGGTGGTGAGAGGCATTACAGTACGCTCAAGGAGTATACTGGGAAATATGGCCGGGGGGCTTCAGACGATTTTTGGCGGAAAGATTTCCATTTATGTAAGTCTTTGTGAAAGAACCAGGGAAGAGGCATTTCAGCATATGATGCAACACGCGGAGGAAATGGGAGCTAACGCAATTATTAATATGCGCTATGATGCAAATGAAGTAATGAACGGAGTAACAGAAGTCCTTGCATACGGAACGGCTGTCAGGGTAGAAAGAAAATAATCTTGCTGAATCCTTCTCTGATCATCCCTCCTGTTCTATAATTGCCGGATGAAATTGGACAACGGCTTCCTGAATCCAGGGTGGAAGATTCTTCTCCTGAACAGTCCAGGTATTATCTTCAAACTTCATGTTCATATAGTAGCGATTCCCACGATCATCACTTACGTCAATATGATAGACAGGGCCAGCGATTCCATTGCTTTTTCTAAAATTGAATTCCCTCAATCTTCCCTCTGCTTTGATTAATTTCGAAAACTGCACATTTTTCAATACTGCCATATCGCAAATGTAATTGATCCTGAATAATATTTTAGGTTTAAATAGCGGCTAAACGGAAGTTTTTCACCCAGATATTTTAAATGAAAAAGGTTATTAACATTTGGTTTATAAAACATTCAGACAGTGACCATTGATTCATTGATAATTTTCAGAACTTTGGAAAAAGCTTTTAAATGTCCCTAAAATTGCGTGATTTAAGCCGGGAACAGGTCGAGAAACTAACCACAGATCATGAAATGAAACCTGAGTTCAAAGGACAGAATCCCTATATAGCCAGCGGACCGCGACACGAAATTCTCGTATCCCTGATGACCAACGGCTTGTATCATTTAGAGTTACTGGATAAAAAGCAAATGGAAGAATCTCTTCAGCAAACAATAAAGGCGTTCAGGGAGTATACCAATGCTAGCGGATCCTAGATTAATGATTGGTGGTCGAATTATGAATCTGTTTCTATAACACCGGAAGAACCAGCCTGAACAGACGTCTGAATTTCTTTGGTACGGGCTATTTTTTCTTCCACACCCAATAATATACCCCAGGACTTTAGGCTTTCTACCCGGTCAAATATAATTTTGAGAACTGCGATGACAGGAATAGAAAGGAACATACCTGAAATTCCCCAGATCATTTCACCAACTACAACTCCGAGCACCGTAATTAACGGGTTTATTTTCACTTTGGAACCTACTATTACCGGTAACAAAATGTTACTATCTACCAGGTGAGTAATGATCAGAGTTATTACAACAAGCAGCAATTTTCCCGCACTTGCGGCCGTTGCAAATGTGATAAGGAAACTGATAAGCATGGCAGCAAAGATTCCTATATAAGGAATGATATTGAAGAGACCGGTAATGATGGCAAGAAGGGCTGCATATTTGATTCCGAGTGCCCAGAATGCGATACAAACCACCGATGAAACAATACACATTTCAATAAATAATCCAATAATATATTTTCTGAGTATAAGCTGAACCTTTTCAACGATGTCGTAAACCACCATGGAATTTTCTTCAAGGAATACGGAAATCAGAAAATTCATAATGAGTCTGCGGTAAGTAAGTAAAAAAAGTGTATAGATGAAAGTGAAAACCAGAAATAAAATAAAAGATGAAAGTGATACCAGCGTGCTTCCCAGAACAGTAGTGCCAGAATCCAAAGCTTTACTTGCAGCCGATTTTATGAATGTCAGTTGTTTATAAGAATTGATATGAAACTTTACGGCTATCCAGTGTTGTATACTTGCAAGAGAACCATTCAGCTGAATTTTAAACTGTGGCCAATCTTCGGAAAGATCGCCTACCTGCATGCCGACGAAATAAATGATGCTGGAAATAAATGCAAGCAATATTAATATTGACAGTATGGACGCCAGACCCCGGCGAAACCCAAATCTTCTTTCCATAGATGATGAAAGGGGCAATAGTAAAATTGAAAATAAACAGGAAAAAATAAGTGGGCTGAGTATTTGCTTTCCCTGGATCACAAGATATCCGATAGCGATCAGGCTGATTAAAACAGATGCCAGTTTTTGATAAAAAGGAAGCTTATTAGTCGGTAAAGCCATATTGGTTATTAAAAAGTCAAATCTAATAAAGTCTTATTCATCCAAAAGATGCATCTGGTTGTTGTCTTTTTGGTATTTTGAACGATTGGCTAAAACGGCATGATTTTTACAATGACTACCCTATAACGAAATTTTGATCAATTATTTCAGCACTTCTGGTTCATGAAAACAAAGAAAATATTGTTAGCTGCTGGCATTACCCTTACAGCACTGCTGATCCTTCAATTGATCAGGAAAAGAAAATTAGAAAAGAAATTAACAGTCGTCGCGGAAGAAGGTTACGAAACTGCGGAGGATATTCTGTTCCCCAGGAAGAAATACCTGGGGTCCCGAAGATGAACTGAAAGCTGAAAGTTCAGGCTTAACGCTTAACGCTTGAAGGTTAGCGTAAGTTTTGCGGACGCAATGTGATGAAAATTAACTGATTATGATCATTAATGAAAATAATATATGAATTTCTTTTAATAGTATCTAACACTCCAGAAATAACTGAATTCAGGGTCAAATCATGGCTTTTTTATCCGGTTTTACCGTCATTTTCCAAAATTCTACGTGGACAGGCCCTATGGCTCAAAAGCTGCACCATTTTTCCCATTACAAATGAAAGAAATTAACCTGTTTATACTTTTTAGTATAAATGGTTTCGTAAATTTGCCTGATGAAGACAGATCTTATCCAACCTAAGTCCCGGGAAGCTGAAGATGAACTAAGTACGATTGAAAAAACGGTTTTCAGTGATTATAAATATGGATTTGTTACTCAAATTGAAGCAGATGAAGCTCCGAAGGGTCTGAATGAGGATGTGATCCGTTTTATCTCTGCTCGCAAAAAGGAACCTTTATGGATGCTTGACTGGAGGCTAAAAGCTTACGACAATGGCTCACCATGAAATCTCCCGAATGGGCAAATATCAAATATCCGCCAATTAAGTATCAGGATATAATCTATTATTCCGCTCCTAAACAAAAAATCAATCCGAAGAATCTGGATGAAATTGATCCGGAACTTATTCGAACATTTGAAAAACTGGGAATTTCTCTTGAAGAACAGAAACGACTGACCGGAGTAGCTGTGGATGCTGTAATTGACAGTGTATCCATCGGTACCTCATTTAAGAGCCAATTGGCCGAATTGGGTATCATTTTCTGTTCTATGAGTGAAGCCATTAAAGAACATCCCGAATTGATTCGGGAATACCTGGGCTCTGTTGTTCCAACCACCGATAATTATTTTGCCGCTCTCAACGCAGCGGTCTTCAGTGACGGATCATTCTGCTATATCCCAAAAGGTGTCCGCTGTCCGATGGAGCTTTCAACCTATTTCCGAATAAATGCAGAAAATACCGGTCAGTTTGAAAGAACACTAATAGTAGCCGAAGCTGGAAGCTATGTAAGTTACCTGGAAGGATGTACTGCACCTATGAGAGATGAGAATCAATTACACGCGGCTGTGGTTGAATTGGTTGCTCTTGAAAATGCCGAAATAAAATATTCTACTGTTCAGAATTGGTATCCCGGTGACAAACAAGGCCGTGGTGGCGTATATAATTTTGTAACTAAAAGAGGTATATGCAAAGGGAATCATTCCAAAATATCATGGACCCAGGTGGAAACGGGATCTGCAATTACATGGAAATATCCAAGTGTAATTTTGAAGGGAGACTATTCAACCGGCGAATTTTATTCCGTAGCTGTTACGAATAATTATCAACAGGCTGATACCGGTACCAAAATGATGCATCTGGGTAAGAATACCCGTAGCCGCATCGTCTCAAAAGGTATTTCAGCCGGATTCAGTAACAACAGTTACAGGGGACTTGTGCATGTAAATAAAAATGCCAAAAACTCCAGGAATTTTTCCCAGTGTGATTCTTTGTTGCTTGGAGATAAATGCGGAGCACACACTTTCCCATATATCGAAGTGCGAAATAATACGGCGGTCGTCGAACACGAGGCTACAACCTCGAAGATCGGTGAAGACCAGATCTTTTATTGTAATCAGCGTGGCATTGATACTGAAACAGCCGTAGCCTTAATTATCAATGGCTTCGCGAAGGAAGTAATGAACCAGCTTCCAATGGAGTTTGCTGTTGAAGCTCAGAAATTACTTGCGATTAGTCTCGAGGGAAGTGTGGGTTAAGGAAAGTATGGGAGTATGCGAATTTGAAAAAGAAGTATACTTTAATTTCATAAACGGCCAACTGCCAACGAAAATCTAACAAATCAGAGTATTAAAAATATAAAGAAGAAATATGTTGACGATTCAGAATTTGCATGCAGGTATTGAGGGGAAAAAAATCCTGAACGGAATAAACCTGGACATTAAACCTGGTGAAGTACATGCCATCATGGGGCCAAACGGTTCAGGGAAAAGTACGCTGGCTTCCGTACTTGCCGGGCGAAGTGATTATGAAGTCCTGGAAGGTACTGTAGATTTTCTTGGCAGGAACTTACTCGAATTGTCACCTGAACAAAGGGCTGCGGAAGGATTATTCCTCGCATTTCAGTATCCGGTAGAAATTCCCGGGTTGAATACGGTAAACTTTATTAAAACCGCTGTTAATGAAGTGCGTAAATACAGAGGCGAATCACCACTCGATGCTGTCACATTTCTTAAAAGAATGAAAGAAAAGATGGCACTTGTAAATATCGAACAGTCACTACTCAGCCGGTCACTGAATGAAGGATTTTCCGGAGGCGAAAAAAAACGTAATGAAATATTCCAGATGGCTATGCTGGAACCTCGCCTGGCGATTCTGGATGAAACAGATTCCGGTCTCGATATTGACGCTATACGAATCGTTGCAAATGGTGTGAACAAATTACGGAATAAAGACAATGCCATCCTTGTAGTAACACATTATCAACGTCTACTTGACTATATAATTCCGGATTTTGTACATGTGTTATATAATGGAAAGATTGTGAAATCAGGTTCTAAAGAACTCGCGCTCGAGCTTGAAGAAAGAGGATATGATTTTATTAAAAATGAAAATACGGTAGAAGCCGCATAGTGGCCGAGATCAATTTGACAACATGAACACGATCGCATATTTTAAAGAAAGATTCGACCAGCTCCAGCCCAATGATGATCATGGCAGTCTGGACAAATTGCGTGAACATGCCTTTCAGCAATTTTCAAATATGGGAATCCCAGGTTCAAAAAATGAAGAATGGAAGTATACACGGGTAGCCAGTTTATTTGATAAAGAATTTCAGCTTCCGGCTAACCCACTCACCATTTCCCTTTCAGCAGAAGAACTGCGGGAGATTCGCTTACCTGGCCACGAACACGCCAATGAACTGGTTTTCGTAAATGGATTTTATTCGTTTTCATTATCCAGGATTCGCTCGAATGGTATTCAGGTGATAGCACTGGAAGAGGCATCAAAAAATGAATTCTGCATTCAGGTCTCACAATGGCTCGGAGATAGTAGTCAATATTTAAAAGATGGTATCAATGCCTTAAATACTGCATTTGTGCATGGGGGTGTCTTTATTCATGTTGCCAAAGGGCAGCATCTGGAACATCCCATTTATATTTATCATATTACAGATGCCCGTTCAGTAAATATTTTTTCGCAGCCACGTAGTCTGATGATTGTGAATGAACACGCACATACACAGGTAGTGGAGGCATATGCAACCCTTGGATCCAATGAAAGTTTTACCAACCAGGTTATGGAAATTATAATAGAAAGTGAAGCCAGACTGGAATATTACAAAATACAAAACGACGGTTCAAATACAAACCAGGTCAGTACAACTCATATCAGGCATATCGGTAAAAGTTTTTCACATATCGTTACGATTTCTTTGAATGGCGCACTGATACGTAATAACCTGAATGTGATACTGGACGCGAAAAATTGCGAGGCCCATTTATATGGTCTCTATTTTCAATCGGGCCACAGTCATATCGACAATCATACTGTCGTAGATAATATCAAACCCAACTGCCTCAGTAATGAACTTTACAAGGGCATATTGAGTGACCATGCTACAGGTGTATTTAATGGGAAAATATTTGTTCGTCAACCGGCACAGAAAACCAATGCATATCAGAGCAACAAGAATATTCTGCTTTCCGATAATTGCAGTGTGAATACCAAACCCCAGCTTGAAATTTTTGCAGATGATGTGAAATGCACCCACGGTTGTACAGTAGGAAGCCTTAATGAAGAAGGGCTTTTTTATCTCCAGTCACGGGGCATTTCAGAAAAAACCGCCAGGAATCTGTTGCTCGGTGCGTATGCTTCCGATATTCTGGAACAGGTAAAACCGGAACCCCTTCGTAGATGGATAGAAAAACTAATTAACTATCGTTTGGAAAAGGATTTGTCATGAATACTTCGCTCATCAAACCGGCAACTTTGGATATTGCGGCTATCCGCAGGGAATTTCCAATTTTGAACAGGGAGGTAAAAGGAAAGCCGCTTATCTACCTTGACAATGCGGCGACAACCCAGAAACCCAGGGAGGTTATTGATGCTCTCATTCAATACTATACACACTATAATGCCAATATTCATCGTGGTATACATACTCTTGCAGAAGAGGCAACAGCGGCTTTTGAAATGACGCGCGATGCAGTGAAAGACTTCATACGTGCGTCTTCAAGGGAAGAAATCATTTTCACGAAAGGCACTACGGAAGGTATTAACCTGGTTGCTTATACCTGGGGAAGAAAAAATATTCATGCAGGTGATGAAATTATCATCAGCACCATGGAACATCATTCCAATATTGTTCCGTGGCAAATATTATGCGAAGAAAAAAATGCAATACTGAAGGTAATTCCTATAAACGATGCAGGCGAGTTAATGATGGATGAATATGAAAACATGCTTGGATCAAAAACCAAACTGGTTTCAATTGTTCATGTTTCAAACGCACTCGGAACGGTGAATCCGGTAAAACAAATGATCGCCCGGGCTCATTCAGTAGGCGCAATCTTCGTAGTGGATGGAGCCCAATCTGCCGTTCACCTGGATATTGATGTGCTGGACTTGGATTGTGATTTTTTTGCCTTTTCTGCTCATAAGGTATATGGGCCAACAGGTGTTGGTGTATTATATGGTAAGAAGGAATTATTGGAATCTATGCCTCCTTTTCAGGGCGGAGGAGAAATGATAAAAGAAGTTACCCTGCATAAAACAACTTATAACGACCTGCCATATAAATTTGAAGCGGGTACACCCAATATTGCGGATGTGATTGCCTTTAAATCTGCCATTCAATTTGTCCAGTCCATTGGCAAGGAAAAAATTCGTAAGCATGAGCAGAATCTTATGGATTATGCCCATGCGGAACTTGAGAAGATACCGGGTTTACAAATTGTCGGAAAGGCCAGGGAGAAACTGGGAGTGGTTTCATTTACTATTGAAAATGCACATCCACAGGATATCGGTATTCTGCTTGATAACCGCGGAATCGCTGTGAGAACCGGTCATCACTGCGCCCAGCCCCTGATGGACAGGTTCTGTATTCCTGGTACTACGCGGGCTTCATTTGCCGTGTATAATACAAAATATGAGTTGGATGAACTGGTGAACGCTTTAAAACGAGCAGCTAAAATACTGGCCTGATGAATCCGGTCCAAAGCATATCAGAAACTGAAAAAGAAATCATCGAGGAGTTCGCCTTATTTGATTCCTGGGATGATAAATATGAATATATTATTGATCTTGGAAAATCATTGCCTGTGCTCGATCCAAAATATAAAACGGATGAAAATCGTGTGAGAGGATGCCAGTCATCGGTTTGGCTGGTTGCAGAATATCAAAACGGAAAAATATTATATCAGGCTGATAGTGACGCGATGATTGTAAAGGGACTGATCAGTATGCTCATTCGGGTTTTATCGGGTAGATCGCCTGATGAAATTATAAATGCTAAATTGGGTTTTATCGGGGAAATAGGGATGACGACACATCTGGCACAAACCAGGTCGAACGGACTTTTGAGCATGGTAAAGCAAATGAAGCATTACGCGCTGGCATTTAAAATAAAGGATCCGGTTCCGTCAAAAAACTAGGAAATGGAAGAACTTAAGGAAAAAGTAATTGAGAAATTACAAACGATTTTTGATCCTGAAATTCCAGTGAGCATTTACGAATTGGGATTAATTTATGAAATAAATATTCTGCCGATCAACAATGTTCAAATCGTGATGACGCTCACAGCTCCCGGCTGCCCTGCTGCTCAATCCCTTCCCGTTGAAGTGGATCAGAAATTAAGGGAGATAGAAGGAGTAAATGACGTTCACGTTGCAGTTACCTGGAACCCACCCTGGGACAAGAGCAGAATGTCCGAAGTGGCACAGTTGGAATTGGGCTGGCTCTGAAGGCCTAAAGCTTAAAGCGTAAAGCTTAAAGCAAAATGAAAATAAAAAGATGTCAAAACGATTGTTATTAGTTATATGAAAATCATTTTATGAAAATTACGGCACAGGAAGAATTTGGACTGCGTGTTCTCATACGTATCGCGGGTTGTGAAACAGAAGATGGTATGAGCATTCCTCAACTTAGCAAAGCGGAAGCTCTCAGTAGTCACTATGTTGCAAAACTTACCCGGACACTTCGAATGGCAGGTTTTATCAACAGTACACCTGGATATAAAGGTGGCTATGTGTTGGCAAAACCTTCTAAAGAAATTAAAATAAAATATGTACTTCAGGCTCTGGGCGGCGTTTTATATGATAAAGATTTTTGCGGCCAGCACACCGGTTCAGTAAATCTTTGCACAAATTCAGTGGATTGTTCCGCTCGTTCTCTATGGCAGATGATCCAATTTACAGTTGACCAGCTGCTTGACAGGATAACACTTCACGATATGGCCAATTCCAAAAAGAAAGAATCGACCCAGTTCCTTCGGCAGCTCCTGGAAGAAGTTCCCAAAATGATCTGAAGATCCTTACTTCAAATGGGCGGGAAGCGGAATATGCTGGCTGTGCTCATCGGCTATGGGAATTAATTTTAAAGTCGATAGTGGAATGATTCCTGACCAGATCGGAAGTTGCAGGTCCTCCTCTTCATCAACAGGCATACCCGTTCGAATTTTTGCAGAAGCTTCATTTATCGGGAAAGCCAGAGCAATCGTTTTATTTATTTCATTTTCTTTAATGGTTCGCAGATAATTCCAGCTCCCCGGAACAATTTTATTTGTAAGCCATTTAAAAGCATCTTTTTTTGTTTCAGGATCAACTATCTTTTCTGCGGTCGCAAATAAAACGACCGACCGATAGTTTATGGAATGATGAAATGCAGATCGCGCCACTACAATAGCATCCATTAACGTGATTGAAATACAAACCGGTATTCCCCTTTCGATCTCGCGGATAAAATGACTTCCCACAGATCCATGTATATAAATTTTATCTTCGTATCGGACAAATGCCGTGGGAATCGAAAATGGTTTCCCATCCGCAACATAACTGACAGTACAAAATATCGCTTCATCCAAAATGGAATAGATAGCTTCATTTTCAAAATGTGCCCTTTTTGCCAGGCGACTAGGTATCAGATGTTCTGGTATTGTTGACATAATTTATTTTTTTTACAAAACACTATCTTTATCAGCGAATGTAAATAAAAGTCAATGAAAAATTCAAGGCGCTCATTCATAAGAAAATCTGCACTTGCGGGCACAACCATGCTGATGACGAAAGCAGCCTGGACAGCATCCAGTTACAACCGGATCATAGGTTCCAACGAACGGGTGCGTGTGGGTGTTGTCGGATTTTCTGACAGGCACAGGTCCACACATATGCCCTGTTTCATGAATCATTATAAGGAACTGAATTTCGACATTGTTGCTGTTTCGGATATCTGGAGCAGACGACGCGAAGAAGGTGCCGCACAATGGAAAGCAAAAATGCAGCACGATATCGTCGCATGCAGGAATAATGAAGAATTATATGACAGGAAACTGGTAGATGCCGTATTCATCAGTACAGCCGATTTTCAGCACGCACGCCACGCCATTCAGGCCGTTGAATCCGGTTGTGACGCGTATGTGGAAAAACCTTTTGCAGAAACTATGGAAGATAACAGAGCGGCCCTGAAAGCAATAAAAGCCTCAGATAAAATTGTCCAGATCGGTTCGCAAAGAAGAAGTGGTGCTAACTATCAGGCGGCAAACGAATTTATCCGGTCTGGTAAATTTGGAAATATTGTAATGGTTGAACTTACCTGGAACGTTAACCAGCCAGGGCGCTGGCGCAGGCCTGAACTTGTTCCGTTGTTAAAAGAAGAGGATACTGATTGGAAACGATTCCTGATGAACCGGCCGTATACAGCTTTTGACCCTCGCTATTACCTTGAATTTCGTCTTTTCTGGCCATATTCATCAGGGTTACCCGGCCAGTGGATGAGCCACCAGATTGATACGGTTCACTGGTTTAGCGGATTCCGGCATCCTCGTTCAGTAGTCGCTAACGGTGGTATTTATATGTGGAAGGATGGCAGAAGAAACTGGGACACAATTACTGCGGCGTTTGACTATGGACCCGCAGATGATCTTTCAACCGGCTTTCAGGTAAGCTTCCAGTCCCGTATGGACAACGGCGATGAAAATCCGACTGAAATTTATTATTCCAATGGTGGCGAAATCAATCTTAATACGAACAAAGTAACGCCTGCCGGAGGTCTGACTAAACATTTCGCCGAAGCCATGAATATGCAGCCAAATTTGTTGCCAGTAATTGATTTATCAAATACAGAAAAAGTGGTCGTGTCCGCCAACACCGGCGGAGATAGTCTAACGTCAGCGCATATCCGAAACTGGATGGAATGTGTTCGAAGCAGAAAACAACCAAATGCACCTGTCGAAGCGGGGTACAGTCATTCCATTGCTAATATGATGACAACGGCGGCGGCTCATACAGGTGTCAAAGTTACTTTTGACGAACAATCCCAAAACGTCATGGCAGATGGCAAGCCTTTTCAGTATTGATAAAATCATCTTGAAATAAATGCATATCCGGAAACTGATTTTATCCATTACTATCATTCCTGTGTTTGCAGTAGCACAGCAAACGGAAGAAGTGAAGCTGGTTAAGGCAGATAATGAAAATCGTATCGATGTGTTCATTGGTTCGCATATGTTTACCAGTTTTTTGTATCCTGACAGCCTGGAGAAGCCAGTATTGTTCCCAATCTTCGATGCAGGGAATACAATTGTTACACGCGGATTTCCCAGGAACCCAAGACCCGGCGAACCAACCGATCACCCGCACCATCTTGGTCTTTGGTTTACTTATGAAAACGTAAATGGTCTCGATTTCTGGAATAATTCCTACGCGATTCCTTCTGAAAAAAAATCACAATATGGCTGGATTAAAACAGACAGTATACTTGAAATTTCCAGTGGACGGACGGGAGAACTGTCCTATCATGCTAACTGGGTAAACCAGCAAAATCAGGTTCTTCTGGAAGAAACGACACGATATGTATTTTCCGGCCAGGACAAGGAGAGAATAATTGACCGGATAACTGAACTGAAAGCAGATAAGGATATTTTATTTGCGGATGCAAAAGACGGACTTTTAGGTTTAAGGCTTGCACATGAATTACAGATTCCAAGTCTGAATGATCAACAGTTTACTGATAACAAGGGAAATATTACCATTGTAAAAAGAGATTCTGTTGCCTGCGGAAATTATCTTACGAGTGAAGGTAAACAGGGGGATTCTGCCTGGAGTACGCGAGGTATCTGGTGTAAAGTTTTTGGAAAAATTGGAAATGATTCGGTAAGCATCAGCATTTTTGATCATTCGGGGAATCCCGGCTATCCTACTTTCTGGCATGCCCGTGGGTATGGCCTGTTTGCAGCAAATCCATTGGGAGAAAAGATATTCAGCGGAGGAAAGTATTCATTAAACTTAAAACTCAAAAAAGGAGACTCGGTTCTTTTCAGGTATCGCATATATATTCAAAATGGTAAATCAACACCAAACGCCGCATTCTTAAATCAGTTAGCGAAAGAATTTGACAAAAAATATTGACCCTCTATTTTGCAGAAGCAGGAGTCAACCCGTTATGAGGATCTTTAATAAGGAAAAGGGAGTCGCTGAGAATGTGTTCTGCTTTTGAACAATCATCCAGATACTTTATCTGGGAATACATGCTGATCTTTGTCATTCCGCTGGTATTGATTCCGAAAGTGACAGACTGCATATTTGAATAAGTGGTATCGGTTTGCAAATTATAATTTACAGCCGGACCATTGTTGATCTTAATATTTAGTTGCTGATAAGATTTCAAAGGCTTGTAAAAATATACCTCAACATAAGCCGAGTCCTCGCCCAGTTCATTAATAATTCGATTTACCATGGGACTTCCCGTAGTACGAATCAAATAACCGTGTTCATCATAATTTTCGGAATAGACCGCTACCCTGTTCTGATAAAACGTATAGGATTTGAGGAATTCATTCGGGTGAAAAAGATATGCCCCACCTTTTAAACTATCCCAGCCTTCATCATATAATGCAGTGATTTTATAACCGGAATCCTTTACGACAATCAATTTCCCAGGCGTGCCTTTCATTAAATCTGTGGCATCTATTAAACAGGGCGGGTTTCTGTTCTTACATGCGATCAATGAAACCACTAACAATAAGATTGCCCATTTCATGTTGAATTATTTTATATAGCAGGCCTGTTTCAAAATACTATAACAACCACTTAAATTAAGGTTTTTTATTGAAATTTTCCCGCAAAAATCCGTTTTAGCATGAAATGAAAAATCGGCCTTAACAGTAAAATGGCGCCAAAGCCTGAGCAGAAATAAATATGATGTATATTTCCTGATCTATTTCCATCAATCCGGGTGCCCACAGTGCAATACTTTAGATAAATGAATTTAAGTTTCAACCGGCTGGTCGTTTCGATCATCAGTCTCTGTTTTTCTTGTCCATTAATAGCTCAGGATAAACCTGCTGTTTTAAAAGATACTTTACGGCCGGATTCAAAAGTGATGGATTCCATTTTGAAGAAGGATAACACAATGTTTAAAAAAGATACTTTAAAAAAAACTGCAGATTCAGACAACACGGCACCCACGCCCTCCCATCTGGAATTGAATATCGTTTACGAGTCCAATGATGTAAACAACGGTCGAAAGGATTCCTCGGTCATTCCCCTGGTGACACCCAAGATCAGCTATATTTTTAAATCAGGATTTCAAGTTGATCTGAGTGTTGGATATAACGTGCATGATCCATCGCCGCAGGTGAATCAGTATACGCTGGATGGTTCCTACAGTTTCAACCCCGGTAATTACAGCGGATCAGTTACCCTTTCCGGATTCATCTATAGTAAAAACAGTGGAAGTACAACATCTGAGCAGAAGGGAAGTCTCGCGTACAGCAATAGTTATTCATTCAGTTTTATCCAACCCTCCCTGAATCTGACCTGGACTTTTGGAAATCATATACCGGATTACCAGGCCTCCCCTGCTCTTCAGCAACAGTTCAATATTGGCAATTTCAATATAACACCCACGGTTACAATGAATGCCGCAACTCAAAATTCATATAATTCCTATTATCAGAACCGCAGATTCACAATTCCACGAACCAGTAAGCCATTACCTGCAAATATTACCCTTTCGGGAGAAGTTTTGAATTCAGATAAGTTTCAAATTCTGGATTATGAGTTCAGTGCACCGGCAAACTTTACTGCGGGTAACTGGACCTTTACTTTCACGCCTACTTATGCTTTACCTGTAAATCCCGCGGATATCAAAGCGACACTTGAGGTAAATAATGTTAGTAAGAGCTATACCTACATTGAAAAACTTCCGAATACATTTTATTACCAGATTGGTGTGACTTACGACTTCTTAAAAAAGCATTGAGTAAAAAACGCGTTGGGCGTTAGGCGTTAAGCGTTAAGCCTAAAAAGCTTCCCGGATATTGAAATAAACACCCGTAAAACCATCGCCGATACCATAATCAATAGCGATATTAGTTCTGTCCTTTTTATTCATCATGATACGTAGTCCGAATCCGTAGCCAGGCGCAACACTATCAAATACTTTTTCTCCGGTGAGTGGATTGCTGGCCGTGGTAAAGTTGGTAAATACTACGCCACCTAATAGACCATCCGTAGTAATTCTATAGCGGAATTCCGCTTCCTCGTAGATCATATTTTCTCCCCGGAATCTTCCCTGAATATATCCCCTGCCCGACCGGTTATAGGTATCCCAGGTTATGGACGGAAGAGCAAGATAGGGTACACTTCCGGATGTTACCAAAACGCCCCAGAACCAGAAAGCAATCACATTTCGGGGGATTCGCTTACTCACGCTTATATAATTTCTCCATTCATAATAAAACATCGTACTATTCTGCGTACTTCCAAATGCAACCTCATTTACACGAAAGGCGAGATTTAAATAATTGCCCGAGTAGGCATTGACCGGATTGTCGCGGCTGTCGTGGATTATCTGAAATGACAATCCGTTTACAGAATAATGAGCTGTATCAAACCCATACGCTTTTGAATAGACATAATGTGATGTAATATATTGATTCGGAGTATCAAGTTTTAAGGCCTGATCTTTAATATTGAAATCATAGTCAATCATCAAACCCATACCCGCATACCATTTTCCAATAATCCGCCTCGATACGGTTTCGTACAAACGTATATAGTTAAACCGCATGGGTTGCTCTGAATCCGTTCGGGTAACGGAAGAACCATTCAGTCCAAATGTATATGCCTGTCCCTGCAGACCATAAATGCCTAATCCATAAGTTGGCTGTGCAAAAAATAATAAACGGTTATCACCAGCGATTGCCCATTTATTTTCTTTTAGAAAAACATCAAATCTCAGATTTAAGAGTATCTGTTTTTTTGTTGTAAAAGAGGCATTTAATAAAGATGAGGAAAGCTGGGTAGTTTTAGGGTTCCCTAATAATTTCGTGACACTTACGGCTGCACCAACTACAAAACCGTTGGCCGGACTATATCCAACAATTGGTAACAAGGAAAGGTTTTTAACACCTACCTCTGGGGTATCTATAGAAATTTTAGCTGGCTTCCCAGTCCATTTGCGAATAATATCAAAAATATCTATCGGTTTAACAAAGTGCAGGGAATCCGGAATATTTTTCTTTGCCTGCCCATAAGTGGTGGTTTGAATCATTAATAAAATGAATAATCCTGCTATAAAAAGGGTTATTATTTTATATTCTTTCAAAAGCCTTTTCAAATAATTATTAAATCTCAATAAAAATGTATAAAAAATGAATCCTACCCTGAATGTCCCTAATATACCATCTTAGAAATTGAAACCGATCCTGATCTGCGGACCGTATTCTTCCATATCATATAAGAAATAGTCACTTCCGCTTTTAGTATTATAGTAATTCATGGAAATAACACGGTAACCGATTCCCAGTTCCAATAATTTGGAGGCGCGAAAAAAGATATCAGGTTGCAATTGCCAGGCAAACTGCGATCCGATGCCAAACCCTCCCATATCAGCCCTCAATTGCAAAAGCCATTTGTCATGAATAACAGTCTTCAATCTCGTTACAATTAGGGGATCCACCCAGGTGTTAGTCCGTTGCTGATTTCCAGGGACGCTCGCGCCGCCAAGCGGTGGATTGTAATTGATATTGACTTCGGCTGTAATATCGTTTATCCTGGCACCTACACCAACTTCCAACCAGGGATTCAGACGGTAAAGTCCTTCAAGTTCCCAAAGGAATTGTTTTAGGTTAGCAGTTCCGTTTACGATATTGTTTTTAGAGGAAGCGTCCTGCGAAAGATTTGCGTAAAATAAGTCTGAGGTAAAAGCAAGTTTGTCGTTGTGAACTTCTGCGTATAGCATTCCGCCGATTTTTAAATAACTAAATATCTCGCTCGCCGGAATGCATATGAAGACAGGAGGAAGATTTCCCATAGCAGTAGTACCACTCATACTTGTAAACATGAGGTAGGGCTCCACAAATACTTTATATTTATGGGAGGAATCTTTGAAAATCTGGGCACTCACCTGACTATTCGAAATCAAACAGACAATAAATACAAATGCCCTGACGAAAATCTGTATTCGTAAACCTTTTCTGCGTTTCATAAAAATAAGTTTAGTATTAAAAAATGTCCGGTTATCCTACTGTTGTTTATCGATCAGATCCCAAAGCCTGCTCAGATCAGGATTCAGGATAATATCTGTTCTCCTGTTCAATGCCCTTCCTTCAGAAGTTGAATTGTCAGCGACGGGATTATATTTTCCCCTCCCAGCCGATGTGACACGGTCGAGGCCAACCTGATATTGATCACGCAACACACGTACAACACTATTGGCTCTTTCTGTACTCAACGACCAATTATCCATAAACCCTTTGGCTTTAGTAACTTTTACTGAATCGGTATTTCCTATCACATAAATTAAGAGATTTGGATTGTCATTCAATACCTGGGCAACGACCGCCAGCGCCTGTTGTCCATTCTTTCCAAGCTTTGCACTGCCGGCATCAAATAATAAGGCATCCTGCAGGGAAATATAAACCAATCCGTTTTTATATGATACATCCACACCTGCATTGGCAAATTGTTGGAGCGCTTCTGCCGCCTTCCTGCGAATTTCTTTCATGGAAATCCCATTGGCTTCCATCGCCTGGTTCAATTCTTCCATTCTCCTGGCTACAGCTTCTTTTGCCAGTTTGCAATCTGATGCCTCCTGCATTGCAATGGCATTTTGATTTTTAAGCTGTGCAATTTGTGCATTACCCGCACCCACTGAGTTATTCAACTGTCCAATCTGCGTATTGAGCTGAACGATCTGGCCGTTTAATTGGTTTACTACATTTCCCAGGCTGTCGACTTTTGCCCTGGTACTTACAAGTTCTTTACTCGGACCACAGGAAACCAGGAACAATAAATTAATGATTAAAATTCCAAAGATCAATTTTCGCATATATGTCAATTTATTGTCCGGATATTTTCGATAAATAGAAATTGTTATTTTGGGAAAATAAGAACCAACTGTGCCCTCCAGCCAAAATCTGCTATCGGATTACCGGAAATAGGTATTTGAGGACCTACTGCCAACTGTATAATTTGCTTTCCGAATTTTGTTATACCTGTTAAAGGAATTGCGATGGACGTGGCATTTGTTTTGGTTTCCCAATTTTGAGTAATCGACCCTACCACCCCAATACCCGCACCACTTTTCCAGTTATAAGTAAAAAAAGGTTGCACAAATAACTGACTTACGGATGCACGGTCAGCTTGTCCGGCTAGAGACCAAATCTGGTTGGCCAGGGCTCCATAAGTAAAACCATTCGCTTGTTTTAATGCTACTGCAGTCGGACCTATCCCAAATTTTCCTGTACCGAGATACATGTTGGTGGCTGTTGGAACCAGAAATGCAGGTCCAAATCCCCAGGTGAGTCCGTTTTTTGTGTTTGATGGTGATAGAAAAGCGCTTATAGTAGCGTCGCCCAATCCCGATTGCGAAGCATTTTCACCTGTGATATTATATTGGGTAACTATCGGAATAATATACCGTGTGATGAGATTCAGATTCTCGTTAATCTTAAAAGGGATAACGGGCTGAAAATTCATAATATTTTGAGTTCCTTTCAAAGGGCCAATACCGTAAAACGTATTATTTTGAAATGGAACACTGATCAGACTGGCAATCGGGTTTGCCAGTTTCTTTGCCAGTTCTGCTGCTTCATTGGCTGGTTCCGATGGTTTGGTTTTTTCATTATCCTGTGCCGGCAAAAGATGAGGAGAAAGGAATAAAATCAAGTACACCAGTCCCCTTTCAAATCCTTTGAAGAATCTCATGATTTAAAAACTTTATGCCGAAATAAGCCAGGAAGAGCAGATAGCCGAATCGCCAAAATTACCCTTCTCTTTACGAGGAATCTAATTTACAGGTATTTAACAGTAAAACCGATGAATAGATTTCCCGCATCTATGAAATGATTAAACAGGATTCAACACTGGAATTTTAGTCAGACTATCGAAATAAGGTGCAATTTGCGACTAAAAGGAAGCATGAATATTTTGAAACCAACTATTATGCATTTGTGTGTGATCTGTTGCATGTTCCTTTCAGTAAACAACTTACAGGCACAGGATAACTTTAAAATATTTCTTATCGGTGATGCCGGTGACAATGTGGAAGCTGGAGAAACGCTGATAAATATCAAGAAGGAATTAATGGGAACCCCAAACAGTGCAGTTATTTTTTTGGGTGATAACAGTTACAGAAACATCTTAGGTAAAATAATCCCGGTTGGATTTAAGGGATTTGACAGTAGCCGCAATACAATAGAAAAAGTAAGATCACAGTTAACGATGCTGGATAACTATAATGGGTACGCTTATTTTATCCCGGGAAACCATGACTGGTGGAACCGGACAACATACGAAAAAGGAAGACGAAAACTGGCAATGGAAGAATCCTTTATTGAGGAAAATCTAAAACTAAATACGCACCTTGCTAATCATGATAATTTTTTCCTTCCTCATCATGGCAGCTATGGACCCGAATATGTGGAACTTAACCATCGAACAATCCGGATATTATTTATAGATACTTATAGAATTATTCAAACAGGCATAAAAAAGAGCAAAATTCCTGAAGAGGAGAAAACATTTTACGTAAAACTTGATAGTATTATTAAAAGTGGAATTATGCTAAACCAAAAGGTTATC
The DNA here is from genome assembly GCA_963730425.1 of uncultured Bacteroidota bacterium. Classification (GTDB taxonomy): domain Bacteria; phylum Bacteroidota; class Bacteroidia; order Chitinophagales; family Chitinophagaceae; genus Puia. The sequence continues at coordinate 273,450 of CAVSRV010000003.1, forward strand.
GTAGTGGCACATCATCCGGTACTGACGGCGGGACCTTATAATAAAACTTTAAAACATCCCTATCTGTTTGGACGTATTAAAGCTTCTTCCCCCGACTTTCCCTCCTACCGCGAAATGTCTACAAAAATCAATGAAGTGCTGCGAAAATACCCGGGAATATTTTATGCGAGCGGACATGCACACACGCTCCAGTATTTTTATATGGAAGATAGCATTCATTATATAATCAGTGGTGCGGGAAGCAAAGAAAAAATCCTATCCGAGAAAGATATAGTGAAATACAACAGTTCCCTTTCTCCCAATGAATTCCTGTTATGGAATTCCGGAGGGTTTTTTGAAATTGACTTTATGGGTGCATCAACAAAAACAGTTCTTCATTATGATAATGGTTCAAAGGAATGCCTGCTTCCATGAATACATGACAGCAACTTCAAACTGTAATTTCCAGGCTGCGCAGCTAATTATCAACTTCCATGTTTTTAATGACTGTCGATAATTCATTTTCCAAATCCTTTACAATGTCCCTGTATTCGGTAAGAGCGTGTTGTTTTTCTGCAATTTCAACTTCAAATTCCTGAATCATTTTCGAACATAAAAACAAATCGGCGCACAGAGATTTAAAATCAGGGTCCTTTCTGTAAAGCTCATCAATAATAAATTGATGTGATGGAAACCTGGTTTTTACAAGGCCTAATTCAGTATGGAGCTTGTTCATAAAAATCGGGGAATTATGAACCTAAAGAGTTAATCCATTGTTGGTATTCCTATTCTTCCTATATTTAAAAACGGAAATCCGCCTTTGTTTACTCAAGGTACTCTATTGTAGATATAAAGATTAGTTGGTCGGACATTTAACTGTAAAACCTTATCTGATGAGTACCATAGAAGCATCCAATACCATTGGCCTGTTTTCTGCGGAACAGGTACACGTGCAAATTCAAAGAATTTTTCTTTGCCCAGCGTTTTCTGTTTCGGACATCCTGCGACGCTTCCTTTCTTATATTGTTGATGAAACGCTGTACGGCAGGTCCAATACAATTAAGGAATATACTATTGCGGTAAATGTTCTGAACAAACCTCCCAGTTTCAAACCACAGCATGATGCTATAGTGCGTATTCACGCGGGGAGGCTCCGTCGGGCATTAAATTACTATTACAAGGAGCAGGGAATTGGAGACGAGATAGAAATTACGGTTCCCAAAGGTACTTACGTACCAGTATTTGGTAACATGCAAACCGCTGAACCAAAGCCAGATGCAGAAGAAATACCCGGACTTCAGAAAGATTCCAACGATTCCGTAAAGATCGCAATCATGCCTTTCAAAACTTTTGAAAAGGATAAATCGAAGCTTGCTTTTGCGGATAGTCTGGGACAACAATTAAGTGCTGAATTTGGGAAATTCCCTGATTTTTCTGTGATAGCCTATTATACAACCCAACAGTTATCTGCAAAAAATAAAGGGATACATGAACTGGCTTCTGATTATGGAGCACAATATATTGTTACAGGTAATGTTCATTTTGAAACCAAGAGGCTGCGGGTGGCAGTACAATTGACAGAAACACAAAACGGTGCCCAGGTCTGGACCGAACTATACAGTCGCAATTATTCTCCTTCCGATTTATTCGAACTGGAAGATGATATCATTACACATATCATTGCTGCCTTAGGCGATTTTAACGGCTTAATTATCCAGCAGTTGACCAAGAGTCTTTACAAGAATAAATTCGACAGGTCCTCGCTACCCGTGCTTTCCTGGTATCATGAGTTCTATTCTGTATTCAATAAAGCGAGTTTTAAAAAAGCCTACCTCGCAATGGAATTGGCGGTTGAACAAAACCCGGCAAATGAAAATGCCTGGTCTTTTTTGGGTCAACTGGTACTTCTGGCTTTTTTATTTAATCATTCGACAAAAGGAAATCCCCGCATGCTCGGTTTGAAGTGTGCCCATAATGCTTTGAAAATTAACCCTCTTAGCCAGCATGCCCATGCTACACTCGGTATGGCAAATATCTTTGTGAATAATAAACAGGCTGCCATAGATTCACTGGAGTATTCGTTGGCCCTGAATCCGAATGCTACCGGACTAATAGGTATTATCGGATGCTTAATGATTTGCGCAGGTGAATATAACCGCGGTATTGAATTAATCAGGGAATCTCTGGACAGGAACAAATCATATCCCCCATTCTTTAATTTATTTGTAAGCCTTTATCATTTCAAATTAAAAGAATATTCTCAGGCATATCTCGAGGTGGAAAAATCAGGTATTTCAGAACTTGTCCTGAATGCCATTCTGCGCGTTTCAATTCTTGTGAATATGGGAAGAAAATCTGAAGCCTATGAAATGATGAAAGTATTCAAAGGTTTTCAAATAAATAAAACCTGGATCTCGAGGGAACAGATAAGCAGATTCCTGTTGGACCAGGATCTGGTCGATAATCTTTATAAGGGATTAAAGGCAATCAATGTTCCAATTTTAACGGTAGCCTGACCTATCCGTTGTCTCTTGGTGATTTATCGGTTAAATGACACCATCACCTTCTTTTCATAAAAGAATAAATTAACTTGCCTATATAACCAAACAATTAAGCTGCGGGTAACCGGATCACTTTCAACCTTAATCCGCCCGGATCTCAAAGAAATCTAAAATATATTTAGTGAACACATTTCGCAACTTTAAGAAAATCAGGATAGCCTTGATTTTAAGCATGCTGACTTCCTGTCTTTTTTGTTTTAGTCAGAAAAAGCCAGCGAATGATAGTTTTAATATATTGAAAGCCAGTTTTATTTTACCGCAGCCCCTGCCTGGAGGACATTATTCTTCATCTATTTCCGTGATATATGTTGTTACACCGAGAGACTGGACAGATGATGTTATTACAGCACCTATGTTTTCTTACCAGGCAAAATATACTTTGCCAAAAGGATTTAATATTCAGGCAGGTCTTACGAGCCTGATTATTTCCAATCGTGTTTATCTGGGGCCTTACTGGAATTATAAAATAAACGACAACTATATCGGGCTCGGCTGGAATGTAGCCTGGAATTACGGAGTCCTGAATCAGTTTGGTTTTGCCACTACTATAACCGGATGGGAACAACAACCCTCGATTACGGTAGGGCATGCATTCGAAAAAACCGCACTTACTCTGAGAGGAGATCTTTACTGGACTAATTCATTCTATCTGAGTGAAGGAGGCCATTCCCTTCCATTCACCAACAGTTTTGTGAACGGTTATAGTTTCTCAGCAAGTTTTGAACAGAAATTATACAAGAACAGAGCACTTTCCCTCGGGTTCAAACTGGATTATGTCCTGTATCATATTATCGCATGGCCAGCATTCCCCGTGAATGGAAAAAGGTATTGGGTACCCGAATTCCAGGTAGGACTTAACTTATAATCTAAACTTAAAAAAATGTCAGCTCGAAATTCCTATAAATACCTGATGTTACTGCTGGTTTTTTTCTCCTGCTCAAAAAACCAGATCCTTCTTCAGCCGGATATAAGTCTTGGGAATGTCAATTTCATTTCTGATACTTCGATGAAGAAAATGGAAGGTATATATACGCTAGGTTCGGGTAGCAGTGCTTTGGGAACACAATTTGTTTGTAAGGCCTCGAAATATAAGGTTTCATTTTTTAGTAATGCAGGCGGCGTATTTATGATTCTGTCATATGGATTGGATCCTTCAGACAGCTCCTTAAAATTCTCCGGCTTTTGGAGATTTTCCCAGGTGCCGACGCAGGGACTAATAGATTTCACACTCCCAAAAGCCGATGCACTTGCATTCCTTAAAACCGGAGATATCAGTGCCCTTTCATTGCCGGGGACTGTTTATGATCCGGATAATCATGCGTCTCCGATTACTCTACAATTCTCCAGGAATTTTTCCGCTTATGCCAAAGCAACGCCCTTTGAAATTTATTCTCATCATGGAGTACAGACAACATCCAATCCGCCCTTTGCACAAAACTCACTTTTGGGTGTAACAAATGATGAGGATTATGGAGTTAACGGTTTAGAATTTGATGTTCAAATGACTCTCGACCAGGTTCCCATTATGATGCATGACGGGAATATTGATATTCGCCTTACACAGAAAAGTCCAATCTCAGGTGATTATAATCAATATAAGTTTGATTTTCTGGAAGATTATATCCGGTTAGTGGATGGTCAAAAGATTCCCTCACTTGATCAATGTCTTACCGCTTTCATTGATTCCACAACAATGAAATATTTCTGGATGGACATTAAAGGAGATCCGGGTGTATTCCAGGCACTTCTGCCTGTCGTACAAAAAGCCTACGCACATGCTGCAAGCGTGGGACGTGAGATAGTTGTCTATGCTGATATGCCTTCTACGACAGTTATTAGTCAGTTTCAATCATACCCTGAATATCGTGCGTCAGGTTTACCAACGATGTGCGAACTGACTTATCAGGATGTGGTTGACAACGGATGCACCCGTTGGGGACCAAGATATTCGAGAGGACTTTTACTCAGTGATGTAGCCACAGCACATGCTGCAGGCATAAAAGTAATCAGCTGGACACTGAATCAGAAATCGCTTATAGATAATTATATTCAAAACGGTCAGTTTGATGGATTTATTTCTGATTATCCCTGTTATGTAGTGTATGATTTTTATACGATGAAGTAAGTAGTAAAGAATTTAATTTTTGCCCATAATAACATATCATGCGAATGAAAAAATTTATTGTAGCTGTTTTCACATGTTTTATTGCCTGCCATGGTTTGGCTCAAAATGGTGAAGGCGAAACCGGGCCCTACCATAAGTTCGCAGTGTATGGAGGTGTAGGACCCAGTTATTTTTTCAATAACCTTCTGATATTCAAGAACCAGGTCAATTCACTCGGCTATGCATTTTCAGCCAGGGTGATGTGGGAACCTCAACATTCATTTTTGAGCCTTGGAATTGAAACAGGTTATTTTCGCTTATATACTGCCAGCGGCACTATTTCTGATTCAATAAGCGGACAGCAGTCAAATGTACACGTCTCTAACTCAAGTATTCCCATACAGTTTGTCGTTTCAATGAAATTCTCTAAACAGCTTTACGCCAACTGGGCCATGGGTCAATCCATCACTTTTAATGAGGTCTCTGCATCCGGAATTTCGACCAACCACAACGCTACAACCTGGTCACTCGCGGACTTCACTGCAACAATCGGATACAGGTTCATACAGAAATCCAGGATTTCATATGCGGCCGAACTCAAGGGATTCTATTCATCCAGTTATGCAAATGGCACCATTGCTGCGGTATTCATCGTAGGCTACAGATTATGATATTTTTATTTTAGCTGAAGATTCGAAAATAAAAAAGGGAGCTGACTCCCTTTTTTGATTATTACCTCTTGCAACAATAATTATGAAATTGAAATTATTTTGATGCCGCTCCAGGAGGAAAACTAGCCATGATTTTTACAACTATAGCAGGTACAGTTTTATCGGGATTGTTTGAAGGTGCATCGATATCCTGGTTACCAATGCCTTCCCAAAGTAATTTATTGTTTGTAGCTGCAGCAACTTCAATAATCAACGAACCTGCAGTGTAATTCTGGACATTCACAGTAGTTGACATATTGCCGCCACCCCAGGCATAAGGTCTGTATCCGCCTCCATATCCATATGAATTTGCAACGATTTCTTTCTGGTTTTTTAAAATCGCAGTAATGTTTACTAATAAATCGGGTGTTTCAGAAGGTGTAAATCCCTTGGCGATCATCTGCTGCTGAACTGTATTGATAATACGATTCTGGTTTAACTGATTAAGTGCCTGGTACTGTTGTTCCAGCTTAACAATCTTGAATGTTTTGTATTGGCTGAAATTTGCAGTATGGTCATAGTCAGAAGTCACAGTTAAAGTTGGACCACATGAAGTAAACAATAACATTGAAAATAAAATGGCTGCTGACAGGTAGATCGCTTTTTTCATATTAATAATGTTTTAGAGAAGTAAGCAACTAAAGTTAAGTAACCCGAGCTATACTAACGCGTTTTTTAAATGTTTAACGGTAAAACCTTATCAAAAACATAGGTAAGTTTTTCATTTGCACCCATTTACAATTGCTAAACGGCTAAATTTGATTTATTTGACAGCTCCTGAGGCCTAAAACTAAAGTCTTTTTTATTCTTATGGTAGCCGGAACGATTTAATTTAACCGTTAAACGAAAAATCTGAATGAGAGCCCCATTTTTAAAAACGTTTATATTGATCGTTTCTCTTTTCAGTTCATATTTACTTTCAGCGCAGGATACTTCGGTTCAAAAACAAGTCTGGCCGGAATTAGACATGTATTATAGAATCAACGAAAAATTCAGAATATATTCCCTGATTTCGGGAACGAGATCAAATTCAGAATATACAGATGGAACTGCAGGCATTTACTTAGATTATTTTGCCTTACCCTGGTTAAAAGGAAGAAGGAATAACACTGAATTAAGCGACTCTACGAGTGGATATTATTGGTGGTTCAGGATTGGCTACTCTTATTCTGATGCCCCTCCCAGCGATAAGAAAAAAGTAGTGAATATTTTTGAAACAGAAACCAATAATAATTTTCATCTACCGGAAGATATTATTCTTCAAACGCGAAACCGTTTGGACTGGCGATGGGTAAACGGAGAGTTCCAGCCTATTTACAGACCCCGGGCTAAATTTATACGGAATTTGAAAACTGAATATTTGACTTTTAATGCTTACTTATATGGAGAATACTTTTTTTATTTAAATGACAATACGCAGGATAGATTTCGTTTGTGTTTTGGAATTGATATAAAGGTTTTAAAATACCTGAGCATGGAAACATATTATTTGCACCAGTTTGAGAATAAACAATATGTAGAACCACTAAACGCAATAGGTTTACAATTTAATTTGTATTTTAAGTCCAGGCAATATGCAAGATACCTGGCATCTGAACCAAAGTAACCCTGAAAATTCAAAGACCTTAGATCTGAAAAGATTTATCTATTGCAACTTTTTAGCGTAATTCGTATTCGAAACCATAAGCTTCATATTCTTGGCCGGAAGATCCAGTTCGCCGTTATTCATGGCTGTTAGTCCGTTGCTGAAAGTTTTAAAATTGATCGTTCCTGAAATAGCATCCCCATTTGTTATAGTGGATTTGAAACTCTGACTGATATAAGCCAGTGTTCCGGTTGCAACATTCATCGTCAACTGATCATTGGGCTTGTTTACATTGCTGCCGGTTACCGTAATGGTATTGCCTGACTGGGCAATACCTCCATTGTCGAAAAAATCAACCATTTTTCCCTTAGACATATACAAGTATCCGGCGCTTACCTGGAGAGCATCATCCACGTATGTTTTTATTTCTTCAATTTTCTTCTTCGCCATATCTCCCCTGATCCCGCCAGGTAGAGGTTTTGCCGGTGTGGAGGAAACAGCTGTTGTAACAATCTTACCATCGGGACCAACAGAAAGAGAACTTACGTTTGTAACTTTCAACTCTCCATCAGTAAATATTTGTACCGTTCTTGTCCATACATAACTTGCCAATTGGGCGCGATTCGCCGCCGCGGCCGAAGAAACCTGAAGACTCAGATTTGTTTTATTATTAGCCTGAGCAGATACCGTATGAGAAATGATGACCAACAAACTGCAAAAAAATAATAGCTTTTTCATTTTGTATTAATTAAGGTTTAATATACCATAAAGTACATAACTGCTGTAGGTTTCAATAACAGCAAGTGTTTGATGAAATTACATCCAATTAATTAAAATCATTCGTTTATCGGTTAAACGCATGATCAATTTCTTGATTTACAGATTAATAGGCTGTAAATTCGTAGCCAGGAATAACTGAACCTATGCAAAAATATTTTCACGTTACTTTAGTTTGCATACTCTCCTTATCTGAATTATTTGCACAGGAGTCTACAGGTTGGCCGAAATCAATTAACCAGAATGATACAATAATTAAAATATATCAGCCCCTGATTGAAAGTTACAGCGGGAATACAGTTGTCGCCAGAGGAGCTTTTTCTATTTTGCTGAAAGGCAGCACGGAACCTGTTTTTGGAGCTCTCTGGATAAATGGAACACTGCAAACTGACCGCCAGAATCGTACGGCCGTTATTGATATAGTCAAAGTAAACGATGCAAAATTTGCCGGCGACTCCATCGCATCGAATGTTACCAGGCTTAAATCTATTCTGGAAACTGAAATACCTAAATGGGATATGGTACTTTCATTGGATCAGCTGGAAGCTTCTATTCAGGAGAACGGCTCTGACAATCCCAATTCATCCGATAATCTGTCAACAGCACCACCCAAAATTATTTACGCAACTAAACCTTCGACCCTTGTATTGATAGAAGGAGAACCAAAACTCCAGGAGAATAAAGAAATGGGTGTCGAATTGGTAATGAATACGCCCTTTACCATTGCGAAAATAAATAATCTGTATTATCTGAATGGTTCAAACAAATGGTATTCATCCAAGGACATTAATGGGCCATGGAGTTATACAAAATCTATTCCGAAGTCTCTGGAAAAATTAAACGAAGCCATTAAGGAAAATGACAAAAAAGAGATGGACAATGCTGCAACTGACAGCGCTGCTAATACCATCCCGGAAATTATTGTAAGTACCACACCAGCTGAATTAATTCAGTCTAACGGTGAAGCTGATTTTTCTCCCATCAAAGGGACAAGTTTGCTGTATATGACAAATACCAACAACGATGTGTTTATGAATATTGGCGATCAGCAATATTATATTTTGTTATCTGGCAGGTGGTATAAATCTGCCAGCCTGAAAGGACAATGGACATATATTGCATCTGATAAACTACCCGCTGATTTTTCAAAAATACCACCAGACTCTGAAAAAAATGATGTACTATCAAGTATAGGCGGAACGGATCAGGCGCAGGATGCAATGATGGATGCACAGATTCCGCAAACAGCCAAAGTAGACAGGAAGACGGCTACTGTAAAAGTTAATTATGATGGTGAACCAAAATTTGTTGCTATTGACGGAACAGATCTTCAGTATGCGGTTAACACCAGTTCCACTGTATTATTATCCGCCAAAACTTATTACTGCGTCGATAATGGAATATGGTTTGAAGCAATTAGTCCAAAGGGCCCCTGGTCCGTTTCAGTTACAAGGCCACCGGATGTAAATAAAATTCCTCCAAGCGTGCCTGTGTATAATGTAAAATATGTTTACGTATATGAAACAACTCCCCAATATGTGTATGTAGGATACACACCAGGATATATGGGTTGTTATGTATATGGGCCAACAGTAATTTATGGTACGGGTTATTATTATAATCCATGGTACGGCCCGTATTATTATCCAAAACCCGTTACATATGGATACAGTATGCGCTATAATCCATACTATGGATGGAGCGTTGGATTTCATTATAGCGCAGGCTGGTTTAATTATAGTGTTTATCGAGGTCACTATGGCGGTTACTGGGGACCACCCATGTACAGACCACCCTATTATCATCATCCGGGATATCCGCCATATTATCGTCCGCCTTATTATCCGCCACCAGGATACAGACCTCCTGTAGCTGTGCCTTATCACGGAGGAGGATATAACAATAATGTAACCATCAATAACAATATCTACAGGAATAATAAAAGTGTTAGCACCAATGATCGTGTTCGCCCAATGCCTTCGAACAATCCATCAACGATGCCTGCAACAAGACCGGCTACTGGAAATCCAAATAACAAACTTCCATCCACCCAACCTGTCACTGCTAATCCGGGCAACAAACTTCCATCTACTCAACCCGCAACAGGTAATACGGGTAACAAATTGCCATCTACACAGCCTGCTACCAGACCGGCGATTCCCAATAATAATAATATCCAGACCGATCGTCAGGGAAATGTATATCAGAAAGATGGGAATAACTGGCAGCAAAGAAATGGAAACAACTGGCAGAATGTGAATCAGAACAGGCAGGGAGATATTAACAAACTGAACCAGCAACAGCAAATACAGAACCGTGGTGATACGCGTACTAACAATTTTAATCAATCCAGACAGGCTGCCCCGACTCAGCGCCCTGCACAGCAGCGAAGCGCCCCAGCGTCAAAGGGCGGGAGAAAATAGAATATAAACATCAAATCTGAAATAAAAATCTTTCGCTAAATCAAAACTACGTTATGTATCCTGCCAACTTAAAAAACTCAATTAAAATACTGTCAACCCTGAGAACTTATATTGTCGCGCTCTTCGCATTAATTATTTCAATGCGTGGAGCAGCGCAGCAGGACTCCACACATATCAAGCAGGAAAAACAATTAAAAAATGTTGCAAAATTGAATATCACCAGCTGGATATTATATTCCAATGGTGTTCAATTGGCATATGAAAGGTTATTGTCCAGTCATACCAGCATCACATTGTTTGGCGGGTATATTTCGTTTCCCATGCCATCTATCATCGAGAACAGCTCTCTTAATTTTGACAAAAACAGGACAAGAAGCGGATATACTCTTGGATCAGAATTTCGTTTCTATCTTTCCAAAGAAAATAAATATGATGTTCCTCATGGTGTTTACCTCGCTCCATTTGTAAGTTTTTATCATTTCAATAACCAGCGGTATGGACGGGATACGACAAACGGGAATCAGGTCTCATTAAGTACTACTATGGACTTTTTAAATATCGGAGGTGAACTCGGCTATCAATTTGTTATAAAGAAGAGATTTACGGTTGATTGTGTACTGTTTGGTCCTGCTGTCTCCAGTTATTATTTTAGTTTGAAACTGAATGGCAGTGGTTCCGGAGACTACAGCGAACAGGTACAGGCCATCCTGGATGCTATTAAACAAAAATATCCGCTCTTAAAAGATTTATCAAATGGTGAAAAACTCAGCAGCAGCGGAGTGTCAGATTTCTGGAGTCTAGGTTTCAGGTATGTCGTTCAAATAGGGTACAGATTTTAAGAAATTCTTATCACGTTTTTCTTTAATTCATCAGAATTTCCGGCTCCTGTTTATTAATAATCGCCTGACTTTCCTTTTGAAGCTTATCTTTTTTGGCTTTTATTTTTACAATCACACTAACACGGGATAATAAATAAACGCTAAGAATAGTAATGCAAACAATTATATATCCCAGGGTATTATAATGTTCCAGAGGGCTGAACTTATCTTTTTGCACGACAATCATGCCTGCGAATGCAGCAGCAATACCTCCTGCTATTTGCTGCAATGAGGAATTAATACTCATAAATGCACCACGATCCTGCAAATCAGGAATTCCGGTGATAAGGGCCTGGGAAGGAATCATCCTGCTCATGATGCCGGCCATCATGAGTACGTTAAGTCCAATTACAATCAGGAGTGGTGTAGTTGAAAGATTGGTATATATTAATACCATCACAATCATCCATGCGGAAGCGAACGCGAATATTTTAAACTTATCTATTTTGTCGCTTATCTTCCCTACAATTGGCATGATGATAAGTGTACTCAAGCCGGCTACCATAAAAAGCAGTGGCAGCTGATGTTGTGTGATATGTAAATTATTGATGGCAAAAGCACTTCCAAATGGCATCATCATAAAACCGCCGATAGACATCAGCGATGTAGCAGAAAAACCAATCCTGTAATTTTTTTTGGCAACTGTATGTCTTAAGTGCGTAAATGCTGATTTATCCTGCTGCAAAGCGAGATGTTTTGTCAGAGGCTGCAGTTTGACAGCAATTAATATGGCAATAACAACAGCCATGGCGGCCACCCATAAAAACGGTGCATGCCAGCCCCAGATATTTGCCAGGTACAAACCGATCGGTATACCTAGGACCTGGCTGGCACCAAATCCCATCTGCAAAAATCCCATTACCCTTCCGCGATGTTGCAAATCAAAAAGATCAGCTACAATAGCCATGGAAATGGAACCTATCACGCCACCAAACAAACCGGTAATAATCCTGGCCCCCACCAGGAGCGGATATGTATTTGCAATACCGCATAAAAATGTTCCGGCAATAAATCCAAAATAAAAGAATAACAATAATTTCTTGCGGTCGAATTTATCAGCAAATCCGGCTGTCAGCAGACCTGATATACCGGCACTGAATGCATAGGCTGATACGGCAAAACCAAAATGTGCGGGTTTCAGGTTAAGCGATTTCATGAGTATATCACCCAGTGGTGACATCACCATAAAATCAAGTACAACCGTAAACATGGTTGTAGCGAGTATAAAAATGGCGAATTTCTGATATCCTGTAAACGCAGGTGCGGTTGGTTTCTGTTGACTCATAATTATTTTTTATGCACGCTAATCAGGGGAAGAATTTATTTCAATTTCAGATTCGCTTTCATTACGTGCGCTCCCTCTTATTTAAAATTTCGATCAAAATAACTATTGAAACTGTGCTATTCAAGGTTATTTAGGTAATTCCCTTAATTAAGCCGGTAAAATTCGGCATTTATCCGGTGAAAATGAATTGGTAATAGAAAAAGATTATTTCACAAATTCCCTTTTTTCAATTCTTCGGCAGCATGATTAGCAGCCCTTGCCGTTATGGCCATAAAAGTAAGAGAGGGATTCTGATTGCCTACAGATGTCATGCAGGCACCATCAGTTACAAAAACATTTTTGCAACTATGAATCTGATTCCATTTATTTAACATGGAAGTAGCCGGGTCCTTACCCATTCGAATACCACCCATCTCATGAATATCCAAACCCGGCGCCTGCTTATTATCGTTCTGAACTATATTTTTACAGCCCGCAACATCCAGTATTTCAGCACCCTGGGTTAAAAAATCTTTCACGATCTTTTCATCGTTGTCATCATATGCAACAGATGTGATTAACTGAGGTATACCCCACTCGTCTTTCAAATCATTGCTTAACCGGACATGATTGGTTTTTTTAGGTATCACTTCGCCCTGCATGGACATATATACTGACCAGTCACCCGCACTGCACATAGATTGCTTAAAATTCTCACCGATTCCCGACTGTGAAATATCGACTCCGGTATTTCGGTAAGCTCCCCAGAAAACAAGATAACCCCGTTGAAAATCTTCCTCCTGTTTGTATACATTTCTGAAATTCGGCATCAATGGTGATACGGGTCTTCTGCCATAATAGTAATCTTCTGAAAACCCATCTATGCCAGCAGAAATTGACCCACGGTAATTCTGAAAAGCAATATATCTTCCAAGAATATCATGTTCATTACCCAGACCCTCGGGAAAACGACGCGAAGTTGAATTTAACAATACCAGATTGCTGTTTAAACAGGCCGCATTTAAAAAAATAATTCGCGCAAAATATTCTGTTGCCTGTTTTGTTTTTGCGTCGATCACCCGAACGCCGGTCGCTCTCTCTTTTTTTTCATCATAGATAATGGAATGCACCACTGAATCCGGGCGAAGGGTCAAATTACCTGTATTTTCAGCCCAGGGTAAGGTAGATGAATTGGAACTGAAATATCCGCCATAGGGGCAGCCACGACTACAGAGATTTCTTGCCTGGCATTGTCCACGACCCTGCTTAAGCTGCAACTCTCCCGCCTGCGTCAGGTTTGCACAACGCCCCATCAGCATTCGTCTGTTTAAATAGTGAGCGTTCACTTTCTCCCGCATTTTTTTTTCCGCACAATTAAATTCCCATGGCGGCAGGAATTCGCCATCCGGCAGATTGTCTATACCATCCTTATTACCACTGATTCCGGCGAATTTTTCGACATGCGAATACCAGGGCGCCAGATCATCATATCTGATGGGCCAGTCGACAGCAAACCCATCCCTTAACGGAGCTTCAAATTCAAACCTGCTCCAGCGCTGAGTTTCGCGCGCCCACATCAGCGATTTACCGCCTACCTGGTATCCACGGATCCAGTCGAATGGTTTTTCCTGTATATAAGGATGTTCTTTATCCTTTACAAAGAAATGCTGGGCCGATTCGTCAAATGCATAGCATTTACTGATGATGGGATTCTCTTTTTCAAGCTCGTGCGAAATTCTTCCCCGATGAATAAACTGCCAGGGATGTTTGGTTGCAGTCGGGTAATCTTTTATGTGTTTTACATTTCTTCCACGTTCCAGTACCAGTGTTTTAATACCCAATTCGCATAATTCTTTTGCTGCCCATCCTCCACTGATACCCGATCCTATTACAATAGCATCAAAACTGTTTGCAGTAGCTGCTTTGGAGTTAATATTCAGTGTATCCGCCATAGTGTACGCGTACAATTATTTAATAAGTTCGTTCATATACATGTATTCATAAAATAATCTTTTGAAAAACGGGATGACCTCAAAACTTTTAGTTCATCACATATTTTTCCATTAAATCAAAATGAGCGTTAAACTTTGCTAATTTTAACCTCGATTCAGAACCATGAGAAATTTAAACAGACGGGATTTTTTGCAAGTCAGCAGCATGGGCCTTCTTGGAGCAACCATAGTGAATCCTGCTATGGCGGCATTTAAACCGGCAAAATGGAAACCCGCCAAATTATCTGTTCAATTGTATACCGTCCGCAACCAAATCAACACAGATTTTCCCGGCACATTAAAAAAGGTTCGTGCTATTGGATATGAAACGGTGGAAACAGCATTCTGGCCGGAGGGTACTTCCTTAAAAACAGCTGCCAGCTATATTAAGGACGCCGGTTTCTCTGTATCTTCTGCGCATATTGAATTACCCATCAATGACAAAAAACAAACCATGCTGGATACAGCCAAGGCCTATGACTGCAAAAAAATGATCTGGCATGGCTGGCCTGAGGATAAACGATACAGCAGTTACGATGGAACCATGGAGTTAATTTCAATTTACAATGAAGCAGGAAAATTTGCGAAATCGAATGGCCTCCAGTTTGGACTGCATAATCACTGGTGGGAATATCGAAATAAAATTGGCGATCGCTATGTCTATGAATTATTATTGGAAAACCTTGACAAGGATATTTTTTTTGAAATAGATACTTATTGGGTAAAGGTAGCCGGCCAGGATCCTGCAACCATCGTAAAGAAATTTGGCGAAAGGGCACCTTTACTTCATATTAAAGATGGTCCCGCTAAATGGAATGATTTACTGCCGAAGGATATCCCTGATCCGATGACCGCGGTTGGCAAAGGCACACAAAATTTCCCTGAAATAGTAAGAGCCGCTGATGGCAACACGGAATGGATGGTCGTGGAAATGGACAAGACATCCGACGATGTTTTTGTTGCGTTGAAGGATAGTTATGATTATTTGATAAATAATAAACTGGCCCGCGTTAGTTAACTTTAACAGCATGTTCAAATTGGTGCTCCTGAGGCATGGAGAAAGCGAATGGAATAAGGAAAACAGGTTTACCGGCTGGCAGGATGTTGATCTGAGCTCCAGAGGTTTATTACAGGCGAAACAAGCCGGTGATCTATTATTAAAGGCTGGATATTCATTTGATCTTGGATATACCTCTTATTTAAAACGAGCCATAAAAACCCTGCATATAGCCTTAGAACAAATGAACCTGCTTTGGATTCCGGAAATAAAGGCCTGGGAATTAAACGAAAGACATTATGGCGCGCTGGAAGGATTGAATAAATCAGAAACGGCAATTATTTATAGTGAGGCGCAGGTTCATGACTGGCGCAGAGGTTTTAAATCCGTGCCTCCCCTGCTAAACAGTGATGACAAAAGATGCGTCAGTAATGATCCAAAATATGATTCGCTCATTCCAGGGGAAAAGCCATTTGGAGAAAGTCTCGAGGTGATGATGAAAAACAGGGTAATTCCTTACTGGACCGATCAGATAGCGCCTCGTATATTGCAGGGTCATAAAATAATTATTTCTGCTCATGGGAATACTCTAAGGGGGTTGGTTAAACAGATCGATAATTTGAGCGATATGGATATTGAGAAACTCGATATTCCTACCGGTGATCCCCTTGTATATGAACTGAACGAAGAACTTCATCCGATTACCCACTATTATCTTTCATGATCTTTTAAAATATTTTTTATGTCAGTAGTAAAATGGGAAGGTGTGTATCCGGCTTTGCTCACGCCATTTAAAGCAGACGATACGATTGATTTCGAAATGTTCAAATTGAATTTACAGGCACAGGTAAATGCAGGAATTCATGGTGTCGTGATCGGAGGATCACTGGGTGAAGCAAGTACTTTGCTGAAGGAAGAATTAATGGAACTCCTGCACTGTTCAAGAGAATATTTACCCAAATCCATTCCGGTCATTGTAAATATTGCCGAACAGGCAACTAAAGCGGCCATCAAATCGGCACAGGATGCCGAAAAAAATGGAGCCGACGGATTGATGCTCCTTCCTCCGATGCGCTATAAAGCTGACGACAGGGAAACGAATGAATATTTTAAAATGGTGGCCCGAAATACTTCGCTTCCGATCATGATTTATAATAATCCATATGATTATAAAATTGAAGTGACCCTGAAAATGTTTGAAGAACTGGCAAAAATTCCAAACATTCAGTCTGTCAAGGAATCCACCAGGGATGTGTCGAATGTGACGAGGATGAGAAATCATTTTGGAGAAAGATTTAAAATATTATGCGGAGTGGATACGCTGGCACTGGAAGAACTGGCACTCGGCGCCGACGGATGGATTGCTGGTCTCGTAGATGCGTTCCCTGCAGAAACAGTAGCTGTATATCAGTTGATGAAAGCTGGAAAATATAAGGAAGCGCTCCAGATATACAGGTGGTTCCTTCCAGTGCTGGAACTGGATATCCAGGCGAAGCTGGTGCATTATATCAAATTGGCCGCAACGCAGACCGGCATTGGATCCGAGCATATGCGGGCGCCACGTTTATTACTGGAAGGAGATGAAAGAAAGAAAATTCTGGCAATCATCAACCAGGCCATTGCCACAAGACCCATATTACCGGATTATTTAAACCTCTCAAAGAAGCAGCATGCTGAAAGGGTATAATATAATTGGAGACTCGGAAATTGCGGAGGGAGAAGATTATCTGCAGGCATTTAATCCAACGCATCAGAAAAATCTGCCCGAGAAATTTATTATTGCAACTGACAGGGTGTTGGAGACTGCGGTCGACAAATCAGTCATTGCATTTGAATCATATAAAAATACGAGCTCTATAGAAAGAGCGGTTTTCCTCGAAACCATTGCCGAAGAAATTGACAATATCGGAGACGAGCTCATAGAACGCGCAAAAATGGAAACGGGTTTAACTGAGCAAAGGCTGAGAAGTGAACGGGGAAGAACAACGGGCCAGTTAAAATTATTTGCAGAATTATTGCGTGAAGGATCCTGGGTGGAAGCTGTCATTGATACAGCTTTACCCGAAAGAAAACCTTTTGCCCGAAACGATTTACGCAAAATGAATATGGCCATCGGTCCTGTTGCCGTATTTGGCGCCAGTAACTTCCCTTTTGCATTTTCAACTGCCGGTGGTGACACAGCTTCAGCACTGGCAGCCGGTAATCCGGTAATCGTGAAAGCACATCCCTCCCATCTTGGAACCAATGAACTGATGGGAACCGCCATAAAAAGAGCTGCTGAGAAATGCAATATGCACGACGGCGTTTTTTCTTTTGTTATTGGTGATGGCCAGATTACAGGCTTACACCTTGTTAAAAATCCGGGAATAAAAGCAGTAGGATTTACGGGTTCTTATCGTGCTGGTATGGCCATTTTTAAAGTCGCGACGAATGAACGCGAATCACCAATACCTGTTTTTGCTGAAATGAGCAGCATCAATCCCGTTCTTATCCTGCCCTCCAAAATCAGACAGGATACAGATGCGCTTGCTGTTCAACTGGCTGGTTCCATATCATTGGGTGTAGGTCAGTTCTGCACAAATCCGGGATTATTATTTCTGATCGCAGATGAGAACTTCGAGATATTTAAAATGAAATTAAAGGATTCTCTTGCGGCTATTCCTGAAGCGACTATGCTGAACACCGGAATTTGCAACAGCTATTATACAAACAGGAAACTGATGTCGAAACAAAAAGGAGTATCTGTTTTATTTATGGGCGAAGACGCCAGTTCGGAAAACAGGGGTTCAAGCGCCTTATTCATGGTGGATGCCGAAGATTTCATTCAAAATAAAGAATTGCAAACTGAAATATTCGGACCTGCATCCCTGATCATTCAATGCAGGGATGATGATGCATTGAGGAGGGCTTTGAAAGCCCTGACCGGACAATTAACAGGCACTGTTTTAGGTGATGCCAATGATATTGATAAATACGCGTATTGCATTGATATTTTGAAAGGAAAATCCGGCAGGCTTATTTTTAATGGTGTACCCACCGGCGTTGAAGTTTCTTATGCAATGGTGCATGGTGGTCCTTTCCCAGCCACATCCGACGGGCGCAGTACTTCAGTAGGTGCAGACGCGATTAAACGCTTTTTAAGACCCGTTTGTTTTCAGGACTGTCCCCCCAATTTACTACCAGATGCGTTGAAAAATGAAAATCCCCTGGGCATCATGAGAAGGGTTAACGGCGGGTACACAAGAGAAAGCATCCGGGAATAATATTCATAGAATAGATATGTCTGCATATACATTCGTTTGCATCGACGCACATACCTGTGGCAATCCTGTAAGACTTGTTGTAACCGGAGGGCCCGTGTTAAACGGAAATTCGATGAGCGAAAAGCGCCAGCATTTCCTGAAAGAGTTTGATTGGATTCGCAAAGGATTGATGTTTGAACCGCGCGGTCATGATATGATGAGCGGAAGTATTTTATATCCACCACATGATCCTGCCAATGACGTGGCGGTTTTATTTATTGAAACCAGCGGTTGCTTGCCAATGTGCGGACACGGTACTATCGGTACCATTACCATTGCGATAGAAGAAGGATTGATCAATCCGAAGATTCCGGGATTAGTGCGCATGGAAACCCCGGCCGGTCTCATTGAAGTGACTTATAAACAGGAGAACAAAAAAGTCAAATCTGTAAAACTTACCAATGTTATTTCATATCTGGCTTCTACCGGTTTAACGGCAGAATGCCCCGGGTTGGGCGAACTGGTATTTGATGTTTCTTATGGTGGAAATTTTTATGCGATCGTAGATTCACAGAAAAATTTCAAAGGACTGGAACATTACAGCGCTGATAAATTGATAAGCTGGGCAAGGGAACTGCGAAAACACATCAATGAAAAATACGTTTTTGTGCATCCTGAAGATCCGACGATTCATGGGTGCTCACATATTTTGTGGACGGGCGAAGTAATGGATAAAAAATCGACGGCCAGAAATGCTGTATTCTACGGGGATAAGGCGATTGACCGCAGCCCTTGTGGGACGGGCACTTCAGCCAGAATGGCTCAATGGTATGCGAAAGGAAAAATGAAAAAAGGAGATGTATTTATACACGAGAGCATCATAGGTTCAACATTCAGAGGTACGATTGAAGAAGAAACATCCATAGCAGGTAAACCGGCTATTAAACCCGGCATCGAAGGATGGGCGAGAATATATGGCCGCAATACGATCAGTATTGATGACGAAGATGATCCCTATGCTTATGGATTCCAGGTTCTGTAATGAAATTTAATTTTTAGATTCAGTTTACACAGGTTTAATATTATGAAGGCAATTATTGTTGGAGGAGGCATTATAGGATTATGTTCTGCTTATTATTTGCAACAAAGTGGATGGAAGGTAACCGTAATTGAAAGAGATGATCTGACAAACAATTGCTCCTTTGGAAATGCAGGATACATTGTGCCAAGTCATATTACTCCGCTGGCATCGCCAGGAATTATTTCAAAGGGGATCAGATGGATGTTCAATAGCAAAAGCCCTTTTTATATAAAGCCGGTATTGAATAAGCAACTCATCAATTGGGGAATGATATTCCTGCGACATGCCAATAAAAAAAATGTGGAACATGGCGCCCCTTATTTACGCGACCTGAGTTTGCTGGGCTCCCAATTATTTGATGAGCTGGCGGATCAGCCTGGATTTGATTTTGCGCTTGAACATAAAGGAGTAATGGTTTATTATAAAACTGAAAAAGCTGCCGAAGAAGAAGCGCATCTTGCAGCAACAGCCAGGTCACTTGGTTTGGATGCAGAAGTTCTTTCAAAAGAACAGGTACAATCACTGGAGCCGGAAACTGAACTGGATATACTGGGTGCCGTGCATTATCATTGCGATGCACATTTATATCCGGTAAAACTCATGGAACAGCTGGTGCAGAATATCAGGAGCAACGGGGGCATCATTCAAACCAATTCTAAAGTGACTGGAATGGAGATCGCAAACGGAAACATCAAAAATATTCAAACTGAGAAAGAAAATTATGAAGCTGATTTATTTATTGTGACTGGCGGATCCTGGTTGCCAGACCTGTGTAAAATGGCCGGTATTCATATTCCCCTCATGCCAGGTAAGGGTTACTCGATCACTAAGAAGAATCCAGAGAAAAGATTAAATATACCTGCTATTCTCTGCGAAGCAAGAGTTGCCATTACACCCATGAACGGGTATATGCGTTATGGAGGTACAATGGAAATAGCCCCGGTGAATGCGAATATTAACCTGAACCGGGTGCGGGGTATTGTTGAATCGGTAACTAGATATATTCCAGGAATACAACTGGAACTCCCGGAAACAAAAGATATATGGTATGGATTTCGCCCCTGTTCAGCAGATGGCCTCCCCTATATAGGATTCAGCAGGAAAATAAAAAATATGATTATCGCCGGCGGACATTCCATGATGGGCCTGGGTCTGGGACCATCCACGGGTAAAGTCGTTGCTGATTTAGCGAATGGACAGCCGACAACTGTAAAAATAGATGCGTTCGATCCTGAAAGGTTTTCCTGATCAGATTATCTTATCAGTACTACGGTGCCTTTTTTGAAAATAAATTAAAAGAGGAGGTCAGCATTTTTACTGACTGACAAATGGTGCAGTGAAGAGATTTTTCAACCAGGCAATGTTGAGAGTGGCTTTGTATTTTGCAATTTCTGTCCTGGTGTAGGTTCCATCAAGAATGGAAACAATATCCTTTTTAAAAGTGTTGATTATTTCGGCAGTGCTGACGCCTTTCCAATGCCTGATACGTAATTTTTCAACGTATTCAGGCGGTACTTCATTTACCTTATCCAAAATCTCCTGCAGATAATTTCCAATATCAGTCAGGTTGTTGGACTGCAGGATTTTTATATGCAGGTCTCTGATCCCCTGCATGAGGGATTTTTGAATATGGCTTTTCATATAAGTCGTTAACGTTTTAATTCCGGAATTATTTTCCAGTAACCATGCCGGTATAAATCGTATCAGTCGCATCCTTTCCGTCTTCGGTTATAAATCCCAGATAGCCATACACCTGTTTATTCTTGTATGTGGATATATCTATCACACAACTACCGTCTTTTCTCGTTGCAAGATTCAGGCCGTATTCCCAGTCATTCAGCTCTTCATTGTAAACTGCCGCGAATGCTTTATCTGTCGATTTTGCCTTGCCTGTTCCGCTGTTATCATCCCAGACTGAATACCAGTTTACTATCCTCTGTTGGTATAGTTTGCGCTGATTCCACGTTGGGCAGGTCACCCCTTCCAAGAAGCACCATTTTGTAATCGATCGAAATATCAGGATAAAACCCCCGGATTGCATTCATTACATTATAGGAAAATGCCTTGTTGGAACCGGTCATGTTTACGGCAACATTGGCGAAAGTCAGGTTCAGCAGGGATTGCAGCTGACTCAGAAAATCGTTCATTAAAGCGAATTTCTTGCGCTGGTGTATTTGTTTGGGAGTGAGAGGGCGCTTACTGCGAACCGGAAGACTGCGCATAACAGCCTGGTTTCCCAACATATAGCCCACTACCGGGCCGACTTTTCCTGAAAAAGGTCCATTGATGCCTCGTAATAACTTCCCCATGGGGTTGTTTTTAATAATTAAGGTTAAAAAGTTTGCAGGTAAATAATACAATTTATATACCCATTCCACATTTAAGGCAGTCTTTTCCCGGATTTTTACCTACATTTTTGCCCCTTTCGCAGAAGTTGGCCCCGGCTTTCCGGGGCCTACCCCCCGGCAACCCCCCGGCAACCCCTGAGCAACCCCCCGGAAACCTGGGTTTTGACCATAGGGAAAGTGAGTTATGGGTTATGGGATATGGGTTATGGGTTATGAGATATGGGTTATGAGTTATGAGTTATGGGTTATGCCTGACTGTAGCAGGCAGGGGTTATGAGATATAGGTTATGGGTTATGAGATATGGGGTATGGATGAAACGAACATATTCTCTGGGGAGCATTTGGAAAAAATGCGGGTGTAACCGGTGGAGATTGTTGAAATGGCGGTTTACAGCCACTCAAATTATTTTATCCATTTTACAATGGCTAAGGTGCCGCTGAGTATCGCAATGAGTTGTACAATGCCTGTCAGAAACATCGCTTTGTAAATATCGGTCTTTGACTGCTCAATTTTTAACTCTAAAGAATGGATGTCCCCCTTTAAAACGCGGATGTCGTCTTTTGTTGCAAGCAAATGACTTTTGTATGTTATTTCCGATTCTGCAACTTCTCCAACCGCCTTCACGAAGGCAGCAGCTTTGTCGTCAGGCAAATGCAATTCCTTCCTGAAAAGATCGTATAGCCGGATTTGATTCATGCTCATCTCCACAAAAATAAATTTTAATCCAATCTAACCCATCTGGTTGTTATAAAAAAGGTTAAAAAACGGTATTCACATTAAATTTTATTTCCATCAGCATATCCATTACTTACATAGCGATGGAGGGCGGTAAAAATTCAGTATTAATTACCATCACCAGATTTTCTCGAAAGATTTTTTGTCGACAATTTTCTTCATATCAATGAAGTATGATTTGTTATTGTTGGACGACATGACGGATCCTTCTAAAATAATTTCGATACCAGAGATATGAGGAATAGAAAAACAAAAAAGACTATTGACAATAAAATGTTGTGAACCACATGGCTTAACACCAGGGTTAGCATCATCCACTTACCTGTTCATTAATGTTCAGATATGGGTAAACCAGTGAGACAATACAATTATTGATGTTATTGAGGCAAGAAAGTAAAGCTTAGGAAATATGCCTTTCTTCCAATTCCGCACCCCTATTACCATCATGAAACTGTTGTAGATAACCGAGAATAGCAAAACCCATAAATCCAACCCGGCTCCTGCAAAACTGCTGGGGTCAATTTTATGACTAAGGACTACCAGTGGATATTCTAAAAATATGAGGGTCAGCCCCAGGTATTTTTTCATTCAGCCAAGTTAGGGAATTATGTTTCGGGGTAGTCTTTGAGCAGGATCACAGTTACGGTTCTGCTAATTTAAATATTACGAAATGAACTAATTTTATCATCTTGTAAATTACCATACAATATTTCGCATGAAAAAAGTTCTCCGGAATACCCTATTGCTTCTGCTCATCTTAAGCTTTCGCAACTCGCCTGTCCGCCATGATATTACTGTGAAATTAATAGTCCACGGGACCGACGAGAAATTGACAAGTAAAATACTCGGTGATTTAAGAATTGATCTGGGGAACAAATCCAATATTGCCATAGTCAGTGATACTACCGACTCTTCCACCTTTAACATAACAATCCAGTATGCCACACTCAAGTCCGGTGATAAGTTAATGGGGTTCTTCATGAATTCTTTGCTGACCCGAAGAATACGAACCTCGAAAAATGAGACTGCCTACATTCTGCTCAAGAGTTCGGTTTCTTCAACATCCAATTCATCCGATATCGATAAAATTTGTTCAAATTCCATCGACCAGTTTGATGCCCAATATTTTGAAGCCGAAAGACGAAAGCCAGATTTACAGACAGCGAATTGAATTAATATAAATCAGGTCATAATATTTTATAGGATGAGTGGTAATATCACAGGCACAGTTTTTGGCAACATAACGTAGGCAATCGATCCGGCATAGTTCGGAACGAAATGTAAAATTAGCAAGCCCTACTATTCTTAGTAGGGCCTTTTATTTGATTTGACACAGGATAAATCTTTTTGACAATCTATCTATAAAGTAATAACGAAAAGGTCATTAGTCATGCACGGTTTGGATGTGGCGGTTAATCATACCAGAAGATAAAGTAAGCAACCATCCCTTTTTTTTGGGCCTCGTGCTTTGCCGCCTGGTGGTTTTCAGCTCTGCCAATTCTTCTGTGAGAATTTTCAGATCGTGAAAAATCACTTTTGTTTTTTCAAGATCCTCTTTCTCGGCCAATGATTTGTCAAGCAATTTTGTGTAGCGATCGATCTCAGCTTCCAAAGCCAAAATCGCATCATGTGTTTCTTTACTAGGTTGCATAGCTGATAAATTTAGAGTGACATAACACTTATCAGTTCAGGGGAATTCGGCAACTTCACGGGTTAGAAACCGTTAGTAAACAATAAATTTTTGTAAATTAGAAACCAGACTAAACTCTGATAGGGTTGGTGACTTCATTATCGGGGCCACATGTCGCAGATTGATTGACCTATCGCCTTCGCACAATTTTCTATTAATCCAGAAAGTGTGCCAAAAATCTATAGTATTCGTTTTCCCTTCCCTACGAAAGATGCGCCTGGCGCTACTATGACCGTATTCCCGTCAACAGTTACCCCTAGCCGATTATCATGATCCCTGGTAGAATGGGCTGCAAATGTGAACAGTAACTTTGCTTTGTAAGTGCAGGTAAAAGGCTGCGCATAACGGGCGTGGAGGACGCTGACCGGTCTATAAATTAGGAGTGTTATTTAATTGTTATTACTAAGTCTAAACTTCCAAATCTTTTGGTTCTTCGTTATTCCATACAAAGGCCATCCGTCAACAGAAAGGCTTAAAGTTTTTTTTATAAAGGGTCATATGGATACCTAAATTTGAGTGACTAAATTGATTAACTAATTTAGTCCAGTCATTTAGGGGGCTGGTACAGTCCAGTTTTAGGTGGCCTAGACAGAGAGTGCGCATATTTACAAGTTGTCAAATAGTCAATGCAATGTTTTTTAATAGTATATTGTCAAGATATTAAAAAGTGGCCGTTTATAACTTAGGTTAAGTAATTGAAGATGAAAAATATAGTCGCTACTATTTTTCTTACATTATTAATCGCATGTGAAATTTCCTGTAAGAAAACAGATATTCAAACAAATCTATTAGTAGGTAAATGGAATATCATTGATGATTCGGCATCAATAACACGTTCTTTAAATGGGTTTAATAGTGGTTCAAATTATATTGGGACATCTAACGACTATTATAATTTTACTGCTAACGGAAACCTTTACATTAATGAAGGTTTATCGTTGGATACAGCAACATATTTAATGGTTACAAAAACTCAAGTTGAGCTTGTATATTCTTATGCAAACGGGATGGCTTTGGTCCCTCTGGGGGGGTACGTGGAACTTTCGACATTACAAATTTAACAGCACACACAGCGACCCTCACGGATTCCGGATATACACCAGAAGGTTATGAACTACAAATTATTCGCTTAAAGAGGTAGTTTTAAAATTTTACTACAAAGACTACGAAAGAGCTTCTGCAGCTATCATGCATGTTATTACTAAAGTAAGATGCCTTACATTGTATAAAGACATAAGGTGAAACATAGATGCCATATTGAACCTATTTAATTGATCAGATAAGCCTTTACTTGGTATAGCACAAGGACAGAATTTAATCCGTTTCCCTAGAATTCCTAAGAACATCAGGAGTTTGATATTATAGAACTCTGAGTTCTGTAATCCGAACTTTGGTCGAAAGAAAATAGTCCAAAGACATTTCCCAATTATTTTTGAATGTAAATTTCTCTGATAGTATTCTGTCTCTCCCCCAGGTTATAATTTTAGTAGCGTTATCTGCATTTTCAAATTGAATATACACTGGACAGATATATATCACTCTATATTGTGGTGCTAGACTATCATTATTGAAGAGTCTAAGTCTTACGGAATTCTTGTAAATTCCTTCAAAAAAGGTATTTCTGGAATTCATGTTAACACTCACGCCTATCATGTTTTTTAACTTGGTACCATTTACTATTTCTCCAACTAGATCTAAGCTATCACTACAAGTTGGTACTATAACTAACTCATAACTACTACCAGAAACTGGCATATGATAAAAAATCAACCCATACCCACCATATCTGCCATCCTTGATGCCAATGCATGTATGATTTTTATTACAACTTAAAATAGATAATAAGACAACGGAAATGATCATTAATCTTTTGCCCATCTATGATCTGTTTTTATTATGATAAGTTCTAGTCACCTTATAAGAAGAGAGAGTTTCTTTTTATTATCCATAAAATCTAACCCTATACAGACAAACTATTCTCTTTTAAATATTCAAGTATCTTATTAATTCACCAAATAAAAAAACCCCCATTTTACTGGAGGTTTTTCTTCTTAATTAAGTGTCCAAAAAGTCCCCTTTTTGTCCCCTTCTCTTGTAACTCTTTATCTCTCAATATCAGTTGTGACCCCGTCAGGATTCAAACCTGAAACCTTTTGATCCGTAGTCAAATACTCTATTCAGTTGAGCTACGGGGCCATCCCTGGGTGGAACATTTGTTTCCGAGCCCTGAGGGCGGCAAATATACGCAAAAAATTTCAGCAAAAAACCCATGCAATCCATGCGCGGCCTTTGATAATTGTTGTAGGTTCGGCGGATATTGACCTTGATGAAATCAGGCCCTACCCCGGTTCCCCAGTTCGTTCGAAAAATCAGCGTCCTGCCATTGGCAGCGGTAATTTTCTTTACAGTTTCCGGAGGTCCCTATGGCCTTGAACCTCTCGTCGGTTTCGCAGGTAGTTATTCCATTCCCCTGCTCCTGCTCACGCCCCTGATGTGGGATATTCCCATGATCCTGGTCGTACTTGAACTCAATAGTATGATGCCTGTGGAGGGTGGCTATTATGAATGGGTGAAACGTGGTCTTGGTATCCGCTGGGCATTTATGGAAGGCTGGTGGACATGGCTCTATTCATTTGTTGATCTGGCCATCTATCCTGTTTTATTTGTGGAATACGCCGCATTTTTTTTCCCGCAGATCGAAATATATAAAACGGAAGCATGCCTGCTGATGATCTGGCTGATCGCTTTTTTAAATATTCGTGGTATCGTGCTGGTTGGAAGAACAGCCCTGATTCTGATGGCGGCCGTGATGATTCCTTTTTTGATTTTATATTCTAAAGGATTTTTGCATCCGGGTTTTTCTGTCTCGCATCCACATGCAGGAATGTCTTCGCTGAGCCTGGCTCTTTTTACGATCATGTGGAACTGCATCGGCTGGGATAATGCAACCACTTATGCCGGAGAAGTAAAACGACCTGTACGTTCATACCTTGTAGCCATCCTGCTTGCATTTTCTACTGTTTACATTTTTTATATTTCATTCACCTATCTCGCACTTCATTCGGGAATTTCTGCATCTGTGTTTGCTGAGAAAGGCATTCCTTATCTCGGAATGAAGATCGGAGGAAATTCCCTGGGAGGAATATTATCAATCGGGGGCATGGCGAGTTCGGTGGGGATTTTTTGTGCCGTCATGCTTTCTGTTTCCAGAGTACCTGCTGTCATGGGGAAAGACAAACTGTTACCGCCAATATTCACAAGGGTTAATAAAAAATATCAGGCTCCATATATTTCCATTATCGCATGTGCATGCATTGTGAGCGTTTTGATTTTGAGACCACTTGCTGATCTTTTCATCATGGATATTTGCTTGTACACTGCGGGAATTGTGTTGGAGTTTGCTGCGCTGATCAGCCTTCGTAAAAAAGAAACAGAACTCGTCCGGTCATTTAAGATTCCTTTGCAGAATAAAGGTCTCATGCTTCTATTCTCACTTCCGATCCTGGTTTTTTCCGCTGCACTGACGGGCGTTCTCCTTTACGGATCAGAAGATAACCGCCAGGCAGCTTTAGTTGCCATTTTTGCGATCCTTTCCGCGCCGGCTGCGTGGATGTTTATTCGTAACAAAGGAAAAAGTCAAAAGTAAAAAGGAAAAATTCTTACTCCAATCAATTTATTTTTTTGATTTTTTACTTTTTACTTTTTACTTTTCTAATGCAAACGCCACATAACTATCTCCTGAAGATGTTTTCAGTTTTCCTCCTCCACATGCAATCACCACATATTGTTTCCCATTCATTTCATAAACGGCAGGTGTGGCGAAACCTGAATTCGGAAGCCTGGCCTCCCACAACAATGCGCCTGTTCTTTTATTGAAGGCCCTGATTTTTGCGTCCTTTGTAGCTGCGATAAATAATAGTCCGCCGGCAGTAATAACCGGTCCTCCATAATTTTCAGTTCCCATTTGTGGCTTGCCTGCAAATGCACTGTCGTTATCTCCCAATATTGTTTTCCATTTTAAATCTCCACTGTTTAAATCAATCGCAGTTAGTGTGCCCCAGGGTGGTGATAAGGCAGGTAGTCCGGATTTTGAAAGAAATTTATTATATCCTGAAATTGTATAGGGTACCTGTCTGAATTTTTCCAGATCGCTCAGTTCGTGATGGAATGGTTTACCCATATCTGATTTTATATTCAACACATAAGGCAGCAATCGCATCCTTTTCTTCTGGTTTGAGAAATGAAAACGCAGGCATCATCCTCCTGCCCGCATTAATAAATTGCACGAGCTGATCTTTATTCATTTTTTTATTTTCATCCAGGATGGATGGATAGTTTCCCGATCCTTTCCTTTCAGCACCATGACAGGACATACAATTCTGAATATATAATCGTTGTCCCGCGGTTCCATAATTTTCATTTGCCTTTGCTTTGTTATCTATCTCAATCATCTGAAGGATCCAGGCCATCTCATTGGCATTCACAAAAAGTGTGGCGTCTACCGGATCAACGGCAGGGCCACCCCACTCTGCTCCTCCATCGAATCCGGGGAAAATAATGGTACCTGCTTTGGATTCCGGTTTGAACATAGACCCGGTGTGGTATCCGGCAAGTTTTGCTTTTACGTCAGCGAATTCCTCCGGCGACAGATAAGGATTAATATCCTTTTCAGTGAATGACTGCCTTACAAATGCAGCTGGTTTTTGAGGAATGGGCTGGGTGGGCGAGAGTTTTTCGCCTATGAGATCCGTTACGGTATCTACCGGAGTCTCAACAATAGGAAACAAAGGCTCCCCACTGGCGCGATTAAATAAAAATACAAAACCCGTCTTGGTGGTTTGCGCCACTGCTTCGATTTCTTTTCCATTGTGCGTGACCGTTAGTAATACGGGCGCAGAAGATGGATCCCAGTCCCAGGTATCGTGGTGTATATATTGAAAATGCCAAATCCTTTTTCCTGTATTGGCATCCAGGGCCACCATACAATCTGCAAAAAGGTCATCGCCTCTTTTTTTACCGCCATAGAAATCCATGGAAGCCGATCCAAGCGGAACATAGGCGATGCCGGTGTTCCGATCAATGATCATTCCCATCCAGTTATTTGCACCACCCGTCATCTTCCAGGCGTTTTTATCTTCCCATGTTTCATAACCTGGTTCTCCAGGGTATGGTATGGTATGAAATATCCACTCCTGCTTGCCTGTTCTTACATTGTAGGCACGGATATGTCCCGGAGCCGCGTCCATGGCTTCAGAGACACGCGTACCCGTCAGCAGAAGATCTTTATAAACAGTCGGCGCCGATGTGGCGGTTACAAAAAGATCACTGGCATCCACACCGAGACCTTCGCGAAGATCGACTTTGCCTTCAGCACCAAATGATGCTATGGCTTTTCCTGTTTTAGCGTCAACAGCCCGGAGAAATGGTCCTGCCGTATAAAATAATCTTTCATCTCCTGCACCATCCGTCCAGTATGCAACTCCACGGTTGCTGTTTAAGCCGAAGTAGTATTTCTTCCCTCCTGGCACACTGTCGAAGGGTTTATACATCCATATTTCCTTTCCTGTCGCGGCGTCAACTGCAAATAGTTTCTGTTGTGGAGAAGTTCCATAAAGTATTCCATTGATGACAATGGGATTGCATTGAATCTGCGAATGAGCTCCCGTATCCACATCGCCTGTATGATATGTCCAGGCAACTTTTAATTGCTGGACATTTGCCGTATCTATCTGGTTAAGGGATGAATATTTATTTCCGGTAGGATTTCCGCTTACTGTTGTCCATCCATTGTATGGGTCGGGTTTGGAGGTACAGGAGGCTAAAAAAATAATAAGAACCGTTAAAGTAGTTGACGGTTGACGGTTGACGGTTGACAGGGTTTTATTTAACATCGACATGAAATTTATGCTCATTAAATTTTATGAAATTTATCCAATCTTTGATAATTCGAATTGATTAATTTTAATCCCCGAGAATTGAACCGTCAACCGTCAACCGTCAACCGTCAACCGTCAACCGTCAACCGTCAACCGTCAACCGCCGAAATCAAAATAAATGAGTGCTGCGCTCCGCGATAATTATTATAGATCAGTATGCGTTTGCAGGATTTAATGGTCCCCTGTTTTTTTATAATTAAGGAAGGTATTTTGCCGGATTCAAAGATTTGAATGGCCAGCCAGCACGCAAATGAAGTGGCCGTGCAATAATCACCACTTAAATGTTTGAATCGCGTTACATAAACAGAATCATCCATATAAGATTCCACTAAATCATAGAAAGGATTCAGTCTTTCGTCGCCATTTTCTCCCGTCATTAACATGTCCGGCCATTCACCTGGCAGCAAATGCTCAGACAGAAATTTTTTAAAACTATTCAGAACCACCAATGGGTCGGTGCTATGAATCGTTTTTAAGGCATTCAGTTCAGCGCTGGCCCCTGACCGTTGATTACTCATCCAGCTCATAAATGATCCTTCGCCCGCGATGGTTCCGTTGGCTTTCTGATCGAACAGATCTGTATTTAGTACGGGTTGAACACGGAACCATCCTGCAATACTGTCGATATTATAATTGTAGGCAGATATTTCATCCGTGCTTCCCATAAGATAACCTGCATCAGGATTCTCTTTCAGTAACATCACTGTATCCATCAACGCATTTTCGAATGCCAGTCCTCTGTGAACATGGGTGATATTATAGTTGTGATTTTTTGTGATGAGTGCGATCTGCGCTGCTCCTGCGTTGGAGGTACTCTGTACAAAATTAGCCGGCGTGAGCAGGCCTTCATTATATTCGAGGATCTGATTCAGAAATTTGATGCAGTCTTCCATTCCTCCATTCGCTGTCGCGATGATAATACCATCGGGCCGTGGAAATTTTTCAAGGATGGGAATAGCGGCACCCACGGCTATGCGTACGGACTTGCCCATCCTTCTTCGCGCAGCCTGGGGTAATCCGGGATAAGGCGGTTCGATAACTACCAGCAGATTATTTTTTGATTCCGTAATATGTGAAAGATCCACATCGGGATAACTATTTTGTGGCGATATACAAACGGGTAAATGAAAGTAAGCCATGCATCAGGTTTTTGAAAATATCAGGGTACTGCAATTACCACCGAATCCAAAAGAGTTCGACATGATATGCTGCATGGGTTGTTTAATAAATTGAAGAACAGGAATCAATCCTGTTTCTTCTATCGGGTTCTGAAAAGATAAGGATGGATACGCTTCCTGATGAACCAGATTCAGGATAGAATACACCGCTTCTAATGCGCCGGCAGCTCCCAGCGTATGCCCGGTGAAAGACTTGGTGGATGAAAAGGGAGGAACTTTTTCAAACAATCTGATCATGGCCCGACTTTCTGTTTCATCATTATTTTCCGTGCCTGTTCCATGCGCATTGATATAGCTGATCTCGTCTGCATTCAGTCCGCTGCTTTGCAAAGCCTCCTGCATGGAAAGAAAAGGTCCCAGCCCTTCCGGAGAATTAGATGAAGGATGAAAGGCATCATTTTTATTTCCAAAGCCCGACAAAGTCGCATAGGTTTTTTTGCCTTTTATATCTTCTTCTTTTTCCAGCACCAGGAAGGCTGCGCCTTCACCCAGATTTAATCCATTGCGATCGCGATCGAAGGGAGCGCAGGGTCCCGACGAAAGAATATTCAGTGAATTGAAACCGTTGATCGTGAATTTCGCGAGACTCTCCGCTCCGCCAACTATAGCGCGCCTGGCAAACCCATGCCGGATAAGACGGGCACCATATAAAATTGAATTTGCGGAAGAAGAACATGCTGTATTGATGGTGCTTATTTCTCCCATCATTCCGTACCGTTCCTGAATCGCCATGGTAACGGAAGCATAATCGTAGGATGATAAATAAGTCGTCCCCCCATTTTTGGAAGTTGCGTCATGATATAATTCATCTGTCAGGCACATTCCGCCCACTGTGGTTGCACCGATCAGGGCCGTATCTTCAGAGGAAATTTCTTCCTTAGTCAATCCGCTGTCAAGAATTGCTTCACTAACTGCGTGCAAAGCAAGCAATGAGGTTCTTGTAATTGTCGGATTCGGATTGCCGAATAGTTTTTTATTTAGTACTTCCGTTGAATACCTGACTTCAGCAGCTGGCAGCCTGCCTGCATAGGCAGTCTGGTAATATTGAATCAGGCCAATACCGCTGCGTGAATGTTGAAGAGAATTCCTGTTTTCCTCTACAGTATCTCCAATCGCACTGATTAAACCCATTCCTGTAACAAAGATCCTGCTCAAGTGAAGCTATTTACTTGGTTCGGTTTTTTTGTATATATTCTACCATAGTATTGATATCAGTCAGGATTTTTCTTCCTTCCTTCGGATCCTGAATGTTGATACCATATTCGCGGGATAATAACACAATCAATTCAATAGAATCAATGGAATCCAATCCAAGCCCCTCGCCAAATAATGGTTCATCGTCTTTTATATCTTCCGGTTTCACCGTCGTCAGGTTCAGGAAATGAATGATCTGCTCCTTTAACTGCCGTTTTAAGTCAGCTGTTTCCATTATTTTTTAGATTAAATTTTTCCGTTTAAGGCCGTACAAAGTAAAAACTTGTATAAGTGCGGTAATACCCATTAAAGATAGAATATTCATCCATATGTCCCTTAGTTTTCCCCCTTCGAGGAACAGTCCGTAATATGCTTCGAGCGCCCAATGCAAAGGTGAGATGCGGAGAATTTTCTGCAGGTTAGCCGGCATTGCAAAAGAAGGTACCAGTAAGCCTCCCAGCGCAGCAAGGATCAAAATTGAGATCGCACCGAATCCATTCGATTGTTCAGGTGTGTTTGCGAATACACCAACACAAATGGCGTAGCTCACCGCACAATAACCACAAACAATTGTCACGATCAGCAGTCCCCACATATCGTCTGGAATATTTAATTCAGGTAAACCGATCAAAGGGAAAATTTTATTGCCGATCACAAAAATTACAAAAGCCTGCAACAATGTGACCATCAGGTAAACGAATTGTTTTGAAAACAGTGCATTCATATAACTGGCCGGAAGAGTCTTTAAACGGATAAAGCTCCCGCTGTTTTTTTCCCTCACCATCACGCCACCGAGAGATATAACGATGAAGAACATCGCAAAAATGGTCCATGCCGGTACGTTGTGCTGAGAGGCATTCGGTACGGTACGACTACCACTGCGTGATACCGGAATTTCTGAAATGGGAAACTGTCCGAATAAGATTTGTTTTTCAAGATCCTGCGGAATTTCCTTTTGGTTGACAGCCTCGTACAATTTATTTACGATTGCTTCTCCCTGAATTACCTGTATCGCACTGGTCAATGCTCCATCTACTGAATGACGGAATGAAGCCTGCATTACTGGGTTATAATACATTTTCAGTGAATCGGGTAGTTCCTGCGGAGCCGAAGATTTTTCATTTACCGAATCAGGATCTTTCAGCGAACGTGCGGCAATATCTTCCGCTTTTTTGAGAATGATCCTGGTAAAGCCTTCCGGAATTACAAGGGCCACCAATGCATCCTTACTATACAGCTGTGATGAAATATGATTTTCCATGATCACGGAGTCTGATACCTGCAATTTGAATAAGCCTATTTTTCTAATTCCTTCAACAAGCCTCAGGCTGAGACTGTCCTTATCATTGTTATAGATTACCAGTGAAATTTTGTTATTGTTTACCAGCTCGAAGGCGCTATTCTGCACGCTGGTAATGACTATCACCAGGAGTATGGGCATAAAAAACATCATGAAAAGAGCCACCCTGTCACGCAGGAGTATTTTCAGATCCTTAATAATGGTTGCCCTCAGTATATGCATATCAGTCGCGGAATATTTTGCCTGTAAGCTCCAGGAACAATCCCTCCAAACCTTCATGACCGTGTTCCGTTAGCAGTCCTTCGAGACTGTCGTGCGCAATAATTTTGCCTTCGTCGATCAGTGCGATTTTATTACAGAGTTCAGCTGCTTCTTCCAGTTGATGAGAAGTATAAACCAATGTGGTTCCGGCTTCATTTTGTTTTTTCAGGTAGTGGATGATCGCATGCCTTGACTGTACGTCCACGCCAACAGTCGGTTCATCCAGAAACAGAACTCTGGGCTCATGCATGACTCCGATGGCAAGGTTGACCCTGCGCTTCATTCCTCCGGAAAAAGTTTTTAGTACCCTGTTCCTGACGGCGGTCAGTCCCAGTATTTCCAGTAATGACTCCGTTCTAATTTTAATTTGTTTGCCAGACAGTCCGTACCATGCGCCATAAAATGCCAGGTTTTCCTTTGGCGATAATTCCGGATAAAAAGAAAAATCCTGAGGGACGAAGCCGAATATTTTGTTGACGTATTTCGGATGGTGTTTTATTTCATGGCCCAGAAGACTGATACTACCTGCAGAATATTTCAGGATGCCTGTCATCAGGTTCATCAGTGTGGTTTTACCCGCGCCATTCGGACCAAACAATCCAAATCTTTCGCCTGCTGTTATTTCAAGATTGAAATTTCTGAATTGAATCCCTTCCTGCCGGGGATATTGGAATTCCAGCTCCTGAATTTTTATGGCATGAGAGTTCATGCCGGCCACTTTATTTTTGATAAAGAAAGGAATGCTTCTTTTTCAATATCTGCAGCCGTGTACAGATAATCACTCATAACATTAAAATCGGCCTGACTCCCGATACGGCCTTTATAAATACCGGCAGCCTGCACTGCTGCAGAGCGCCAGACATCGCCTGATTTTGTAAATTGTTTCGAGATGTCTAACAGCTCATCGATAGGAATATATGCATGGGCTTCCTGTAAAAAAGCTCCGTAGATAAAACGAAATCCCCCACCCCCGGTTCCTATTTCTTCCTGCATCCGTACCAGCTGGGCCAGGTAACTTCCCGCTTTTTGAGGTCCCAGCTTATCACGCCATTGCCTGATTTTTTTAGCAGTATAACGAATTCCATTTATGCCCGCGATTGGTCCGGGCACGCGCACCATCAGGAATGCGTTCCGTTTGATTCCTGTTTTGATGGCCTTCTCCATCTGTTCGTTAGTTACTTCCCGTTTTACTTTTGGATAATATAATTGTCCCCTGGGAGCAAAAGCGCCTTTGGCGAACCGGACACGTTCGAGTTCGTAGCTGCTCAGGGATGTAGCCATTTCCATTACCGGATCACTGATCAGGTAATTGTCTTCCTCTTTTCCAAATACAATCAGGTTATGTGCGTTGAAATGAAAACGGTATTCCTTGGGAAAATAAGTCAGGTAATAAACACCTACCTGGCAACCGACGGGCTGACCTGCGGCAAGACATTCCATCAATATTTTTTCCGCTTCCTGTTTTGATCTGAATTTTTTTCTCTCTACTTCTATGCCAAGAGCCTTGCAGGTTCTCTTGAAAATCAAACCCGGCTGCGTACGAAAAGCTATCGCAGGGCCATTATTGATTTTCATGAATGGAATATAAATATAGAAAAGGCCGGATCCGATCCCAAATGCAAGAGGTTCTGTAATCTGGTTTACCCCGTGATGACGAAGCAGGCTGGTTGTGACACCGTTCTCACAATGGGCGGCCTGTGTATGCTTAAAATCAAGCTTCATGTATTTGCATGGTTTTTAAATCTTCCACTGACACTTCAAATAAATCTGCGTATTTCGTAAGCTTTGATTCAGAAAGCTTTTCAAATACATCATATTTCAAATGTTTCTTTACCTGCCATTTCCAGAAACCTGTATAGGCCGCGACGATTGGAATATCCATCACACGATATTCCATAAAAAATAAAATGGGGCTGGCTTCTTTGTTAATTACTTTCTGCCTTGCCGCCTCAATCCTTTGTTCGACGTCTTTCCAGGCTACTTCCAGTGCAGAGGATTTTACCTCCCATCCGTTGCTAAGTGCAGTGCCATATTTCCCGGATTCATCCACAGCGTAGACCACTTCCGTGGTTATTTTTCCGAGGGCACCGAGATCTTGTGGGATTTCTTCTTTTTTCACATTCTGAGCTTAAAGCATTATTGGTTGGCGGTTGACCGTTGTCGGTTGGCGGTAAATTGTTTATAGTGGATCGTGGATCGAAAAACATTTTCGATCAACAATAAACGTCCAGTTTTAGATTTTGGCCTAGGCTTTGGGCATTTTAACACACTGTGAGCAACGCATACATATAGGAGAACCGGGAACTTTCGGGTACAAGTAATAAAATTTTCTGTCCGGCTTTCAATTTATCGCTTTTAAATACTTCATCGACCATAAAATATACAGAACCGGCTCCGACATTTCCAAGAGTACTTAAATTTATAACCCATTTCTCATAAGGAATGGGCGTTCCGTTTTTGATCAGCTGGTCATAAATCTTGGTGCGGAAAAAATCACTCGACATATGCGGCAGGAAATAATCCACATCATTTGGATCAAGACCCTTCTCTTTGAAAAGTTTTGATAATTTGATTCCACCAAGGGGAACGATATTTTCACTCAACAGTTTAACATCCTGCTTGATGCTCATGATTGATTTGGCCTGAATTTCTTCCGGTGTGTAGTCAAGGTAGCCCTTTAGTTTTCCTGTCTCCAGTTTTTCTCCGCCCATATACATGCATGCTTCCTTTTCATGAGCATAAGAAACACCCTCAATCCATTCTATCCTCAGACTGAATCCCTTAGCATTCTTTTTATCGGTCAACATAAATGCCGAAGCCCCGTCTGACAGCATCCATCTCAGGAACTCTTTCTCAAATCCTATATATGGATTGTCTTCCAACTCCTTGAGTTTCTTAGCTTCATCTTCGAATATTTCAGA
Organism: uncultured Bacteroidota bacterium; assembly: GCA_963730425.1. Classification (GTDB taxonomy): domain Bacteria; phylum Bacteroidota; class Bacteroidia; order Chitinophagales; family Chitinophagaceae; genus Puia. The sequence goes on from CAVSRV010000003.1 coordinate 310,606, forward strand.
TTTAAGTGCAGCTGAGAAACGTTCAGATCCGGTGGCCACCGCATGATGGGCATCTCCTGTTTTTACCGACATATACGCATATTTCAGGGCGTGCATTCCGGCGCAGCAGACGCCGGAGGGTGAAACCACTTCTATGGCGCCTGCCTCCGGGAGTTCTCCATGAACCATTACAGCGTGCGAAGGCATGATCTGATCTGGTGAAGAAGTACCGCAAACCAGCAGGTCGATGGCCTTTATTTGCTCATTATCATTGTCCAGCATTTTACGGATGGCCTGGGCGGTCATTTCCGCATTGGTATGGGTAGGTTTTCCTTCTTTTGTAAGTGCATAAAAACGGTTCTTTATCCCATTATTGCGTAGTACAATACGCTTTGATTTGGAAGGGCTCTTATTGATCAGTCCGAGGAACTCTTCCATTTCATCGTTAGACACCGGTTCATTGGGAAAATATGTAGCCGTTTTAGTGATATATACCTCGTTGAACTCCATCTTCGTTACCGGATTAATTCACACCTGAATAATATTGTTTTTGTCTTTTAATTCGCCCGGATAGAAATGGTTTGAAAAAAATCGCATCTACCGTCAGGATAATCGGGGCCGCTATAAATAGCGCAATTAAAAGATAATATTTGAATGCAACAAGCCAGGCATCTCTTTTTTTACGCGTGGAAATGATACCTGCCCAGACCTTGAAAATCTTCCTTGCTTTGCTTTCTATAAACATCAAGGCGTACTTTACAGGTACCGCACCCTGCTTAACCATATCATCCTGAAATCCCTGCCAGTTTCCTTTTTCAAGATATGGTATCGCGGTTTCCCCATAAATTTTTGTATTTAATATATCCTGCTCCGAAACGCCGGGTATGGGAAAGATATTTAGAAATCGCTCCTTTTTTGCTTTGAACATCCAGTAAAAGATCGTGACGAAACTTACAAAATTGTGATGACGATCCACGAGTGCCATATTGCCCACCAGCTGTGCGCCCATATTTTTTAATACCGGTTTTATTTTCTCCATGGCGCTGAGCCACATGTTTCTTGCCCCGGTGATGGTTATGACAGGCGTATTTTTCGCCAGTTCCCTGAAACCCGGGTCAAATAAAAGAGTATTGGAAGGAATACTGGGAGAAAGAAACCATGCCTGATATCCCAATATGATCAGGTCGTATTTAGATTCTTTAAAAGAGAAGGGTTTAAGTTTACCGGGAACCTGGAGCACGCAGTCGGGCATGACTGAAAAAAACGATTTACCTGTCCACGGAAAAGGATATGGCTGTTCAGGAAAGATGCGCAGTTTTTCCACTGAGGCCCCTGCCAGGGTAAAAGGCATGGTAAAATGATCTATAATTTGTTCTAATTGGCCGGATTGCGAATAAAATACCGCTAAGACTTTTTTGCCCATTAGCCTCGAAGTTAAGAAACCTCGAGCTTTAAAAACTTCGATTTTTTGCTGTAATCAGTCATGATTTGCTGTACATCTTCGGGTAGGGATTTATAAGATTTTCTGATCAGTTCGCTGTCTTTTTGCAGGTCGTTTTTATATCCCAGGACACCAGGTGCGTGCTCCTGTATTATGAGCCTCAGAAATCGAAATTCGACATTATCAGGGTCTTTTTTTATAGCATCTTCCAGCATTTTATGGCCTTCCCTGAATAAATGAAGTTTGGCCGAAGCCGCGCCGAAAAAAGATGCTTTTTTCATGAGCATGGCTCCGGTAAAAGCATCTCTTATTTCGTCAGGAGCCGTTTTGAGTTCAGTCAATTCAGCATTCACAAGATCTTTGTAGTTTAGTTCCAGGGCTTTGTAATACGAAATGCGGTTGATGGTTGATGGGTTGGCATGGGATATGGTTAGGATATGAGATGTTATGAGATATGAGATATGGGTTAGGAGATATGAGATATGGGTTATGGGTTATGAGATATGAGATATGGGTTATGGTGGATGGTGGATAGAAATAATTATTGGTGGCAGAATTTGAACGTCCTTGTGTGATGAATATAAATAGTAAAAAAAAATTCATTACTAAATTTATTGTTCTATACTTTTCTACCATCTACTACACACCATTTACCATCAACCATCCACCATAACCCATATCTCATATCTCATAACCCATAACCCATATCCCATCATCTAAATTCGCTTATCAACAAACTTCACCGGTTTCCTGCTATCGATCGGGAACTGAAGTTTCTGCATTTCTTCGGCAGTCACGTACCTGATATGAGGTGTTACCCGCAACCTGGCCTGCAAATATGCCCGGATGCGATGATCAGATTCCTCCGAATATTTCAAGGGCAACAGGTGCAACAATACTTCATCCGTCCCTATTTCGTTCGAGAAAACCTCGGCTACAAAATCTGAAATGTCTTCCATACCGGCGAGTAAATCAAAAAGTGCGGGTGCAAATAAAGTTGTGCCCTTGAATTTGATCATTTGTTTTTTCCTGCCGATCACCGGTGACAACCTCAATGTATTACGTCCGCAAACACATGTCTCTTCATGTGCAATACAAAGGTCGCCTGTTTTATATCGCAGCAGGGGCATACCTTCCACTCCAAGTGTGCTGATGGTTACTTCGCCAGCTTCACCTTTTTGAACAGGGAAACCTTGTGCGTCCAGTAATTCCACAATCACCAGTTCTGGCTGATGATGACCACCCTTGCCAGCTTCACATTCAGTAAAAGCAGTTTGCATTTCTGTGGAAGCATAGGTTGAATATAATTTCAGATCCCAGTTTTCTGTAATTTTTTTCCCAAGAACATTCAGTGAAAAATCGGGCATCCTGATATTTTCCCCAATACAGATGGCTTTTTTTACTGACGATCCTGAGAGATCAAGTTTATGATCCGCAGCATATTGAATGAGTTTCAAAATAAACGAAGGAACTGCTACCAATACTGTCGGTTTCAGGCGGAATATGGTTTCCAATTGAAGAGACGGTACGCCGGGGCCCACCCGGATGATGCCTGCTCCTAACTTCCTTATGCCTGAATGATATGCCATACCGGCCATAAACTGACGATCGAGCGTCAGCATGAGCTGAAAAACATCTTCCTGTTTGCTACCCGCGCAGACAAAAGAATTGAACTCATTCAGAGCAAGTCTTTGCAGGTCATTTTCAGTAAGGGCAATCGTTACCGGAGATCCCAGTGTGCCCGATGTGGAAGTATATTCGATAACTGAAGTCCTGGGAACACAGAGAAATTCATCGTTGTTTGATTGGAGATCTTCTTTTACGGTTGTAGGAATCCTGCTCAGGTCTTCCAGCCGCCTGAATTTTTCAGGATCTATTTTATGTCGTTTAAATATCTTTTGATAGTATGGTGAATTGGATTTTAAATAACTGAGAAGTTCCCCCATCTTTTTTTCCTGGATATAACGGATCTCCTGTTGCTGAAGGAATTTTTTATGGGAAGAAGGGTTCATGCTTCGAGGATGACGACGGCTGTTGCCATTGTTTTCAAATGAGAGAGGGATACATGCATTTTTTGAATACCCAATGGAGCCAGTTCTTTCTCGGTTTGACCGGATATTCTCAGGTAAGGTTTTCCATTGGCCTGATTAACTACTTCAATTTCATTAAATGATAAACCGCCACTCCACCCCTGTCCCAGTGCTTTCATAAATGCTTCCTTTGCCGCAAAGCGCGCCGCATAGTGTTCAAAGGGTGAAGCTTTTGAATTGCAATATTTGATTTCTGATTTCGAGAAAACAAGTTCACGGAATCCAGAATCCCTGCCAACACTGTTAGCAATGCGCTCCACTTCAATGATGTCAATGCCGGTGCCGATGATCATAAAGTACAAGTATAAGAGTATAAGAGTATAGGAGTATATGAGTAGGTTTTCATTATTCTAATTATTTTTTACAATTTATTTTCCTTTTAAATTCCCAAAAATTCACTCTTATTCTCTTATACTCCTATACTCTTATACTTATTTCAGTTTTTCCTCACACTTCTCAATCTGCCTGCGAATGTCATTCTCTTCGGCTTTTGTTGCGATTTCTTTTGAAAGAGCCGTTCGATAATATTGTTCCGCAGTTTTGAAAAACTTCTTCCTGAACATCAGGTTACCCGCAAGCTGGTATGACTGATAGAAATTTGGATTGCTTAAAATCAGGCTGTCCGGATTCACATCCGTTCCGTCCGCTATTTCTTTTCTAAACCGGCGGTAGTCCAGGAAATGAAGGTATTGATCTGAAAGCAGAAAACTATCTGCCGCAAGGTTCAGACTGCTATCGGAAATTTCCTGGTTTATTTTCATTCCACTTAGTGAGAATGCTTTATTAAGGTCATAGCAGACAAATTTACCAAGTTGCCATGGCCCCGTGGAAACCCAAACAAGTTTTTTTTGTGGTTCAAAAATGATGGAATGGTGGGCAATCAGCTGGTTGATTGCTTTTTCATTCCCCAGACCAATGTCTTCATTTTCAAGTCCACGGCGGTCCCTTAAGATTTTGACAGTTTGTTCCAATGTATTTTTTCCGGCGGAGTCCAGGAGTTCCTGCATTCTGCGATAGCGATAGTCTGAAGCACTTTCTCTTATTTGAATTTTATTTGATTTCAATCCTCCCAGCTCACTGCTTTGAAAATGATTGGCACAGATGATCTCATTTTTCCCCGGGTCATATATTGCTACCGAGTCCGGAGTTTTTTCAATGATGACTGCCTTCCCATCCTCTGCAGATCCTATCAGGAAAGATTCCGAGACAAACATTTTTCGTTTTCTGGCAATCGACATTGCCTCATGAATATTTTCGGCGTATTGTAGAATTTCACGGGCCACCAGCGACACCGGTGTAGCAGAACCAGAAGGTATATCCGATTTGGCCGCGTTAATGGTTACCGTCAGACCTTTTTCATTCATTCCTGAAACCACACCGATGAATCCGGCCCAGGTTACATACATGAACTTAAAACCGTCAGAAGGTTTTTCAAAAGAAACAATTTTGTTTTCCGAAAAATGATCCCCCACATAAAAATCAAAATTCCTTCCGATGATCATCGTCCCATCGGCAGACTTTGAACCCCAGGTACCAAAGGAAGTACATCCTACCAGCGCCAGGTTTTGCAAAGCGTGACCAATATCATGTGCCGCGTGATAATTCAAAATACGCTGATAGTTATTTCCGATATAATCATATTTTTCAGAAGCCGAGGTAGATATACCATATATCTCTTCTTTATCTTCTTCAGTAACATGTTTGTCAAGATCGCGGTTAAACCAACCAACCACATATTTTAAAAAATGTCTGTAAAACCTTGAAGGTACCATCCGGTTGATCTGATCATTGAAATAGTCCTCCTGTAGCTGAATCAGCTCCTTTGTCAGTTTCCCGTTCACAACTCCCCGCTCAAATGGCTGACCTTCCATATACAATTCGTAAAGACCTGAATTGCTTTTCCTGAACCAGTTATTTTTTAACGTATAGAATCCGGGAACAGATTCAGTGCGTTGCCAGCTTAATGCGGTATTATCAGCAATTGGCGGGGGACTGGTATGAGATACGATCAGCAGATATAAGAAAACCAACAAAATAAACAGAGCGATGCCTCCGAAAATTATGGTGAGTATTCTTCTTATTTTTTTTGTTTCAGGCATTCCTAATTTTTTCAATAAAATCATCCTTGCCCGTAAGTGCAATGGAAGTAATCAGTCCACTGATGGCAGTACCAAGAATTCCATGCAGATTCAGATATTGTCCGGTAAGAAAAAGGTTTGGCACCCTGGTTTTCGGAGAAACAAGTGTTCCTAAAGGATTCTGATAATCTTTTGCCGTTCCATACAGATTTCCATCCTCATTTCCAATATAGTCGCGGAAGGTAAGTGGCGTTGAACTATAAGTACGCAGTATAGATTTTCTTAGTCCGGGAAATCGTTCTTCCACCCTGTTTAACAGCTGTTCTGTTTTTTTACTTTTGAAAACTTCATAATCTGAACCCCTGTTTTGTTTAATGGATACTGTATTAAAACTCGACGACCAGGGACGAACTTCATCAAAGCGCATATATGCAAAAATAGTCATCCCCGTGGCAAAATCCTTTTTTGCGCCTGCAGAAAGATAAATCGCATAACCTAACGGCCAGTTATCGTCATTATAAGAATCCATATCCCAGACCTGACCCTTTTTATGGTAGTAATAATTATGCTTGTAATATGGGACATGTCCTTTCTTAAGGACAATATTCAGGACAAATGAAGAAACAGTAGTCTGCATTGCTTCCACTCTTGTTCTCGTGGCTGGCCTGATGAGCGCGGCGTCGACCAGCCGGTATGTTTGTGATGGTGTCGTATTAGAAATAAAATATTTTGCTTCTATCCTGGATCCATCGCTGAGACGGGCACCTGTTATCAATCCATTTTCAGATTCCAATTTTTTAACTTCCCTGTTCTTAATAATTAAACCTCCGGCTTCCGCAATATTTTTTGCAAGCAATTTTGCAATCTGCGAACCGCCGTCCAGACATCTCCAGGCAGATTCCATATAACTATTTACCGTGAGTGCATGAATATAAAAAGGTGTTGCTTCCCCGGACCCTGCATACAGCATGTTGTTTCCGGCCAATACAGCTCTTAATTTTTGATTTTTTGTTATTGAATCAATAAACTGTTGTGCTGAAATCTTCATAGCCTCCTGTTTCATTTCTGCATTTCCTTCTAAACGCAGCCTGTATAGTGGAAAGTTGTCACAGATTTCAAGAATAGTTTTGGTATATATCTGAATTGCCTTTCCCTCTTCCGGAAAATTCCTGATCATTGCTTTCTCAAAATTTTCGTAGCCCTGCATGATCGGATATTCTATTTCATCACCGTCCAACAGGATCCGGTCGAATGCTGGATCCATTCTTTCCAGTTTAAGCTTATCCAGAAGGCCCAGCCATTTGAAAATCTGATAAAGATTCTGCCCCTTATCAAGCGCTCCAATATAATGTACCCCCGAATCAAATATCACTTTATCCCTTACATAAATCTGAAGACAGCCTCCAAGCTGTTTATTTTTTTCAACCATGCAAACGGAATATCCATCCTTCGACAGAATATTACCGCAGACTAGTCCGCCCATTCCGGTTCCTATAATCAGTACGTCAAACTTCTTCATATGATTTTACCGGGTGTGTGATTACAAAAAGCTGGTTGGAAGTATGATCTGACTGTTCTATCGATCTGCATTCCATACCATGACGGAGAGCCATATCACGTAAAGTTTTTCCGGAAATAAAATGCAACCGGTGCCCAGCCGTTTTATTGAAAAGAAGGAGCCGTGTCGAGAAAAGTTCGGTAAGTTTTGTACGTCTGTGCTTTCTTTCAATATCACGATTCCCATCCCGAATGAGTAATACTCCATGTTCATTTAATGCATCCATGCATTTTTGTATTAGACGATCCTGTTCGTCCGGCAGCAGATAATGTAAAACATCCGAGAGAATAATGGCATCGGCGGAACCTATTTGTACCTGATTAATATCGTAGTTAAAAAACCTGGTATTTACATTGCGGCTGAAGCAATGATTTGCGACTTCAATTTTTTCCTCATCATAATCATATCCGGTAATGTCGCGTTCAGGGGCAGAAAATTGTAACATATAAGTCATAAATCCATATCCACATCCAATATCCAGAATATGTCCCTTTACCGGCAGCAAATCATGAAAAACCTTATAGTCTTTCTCGAGACGTACCTTCACACGCAAATACCATTCAAGCACCGGACCCTTATAAATATAATTGTAAATTAATTTTTCCCTGAAATACCTGGGTTGTTCAAATTCTTCTTTAAGCGCAGCATATTGCTGCCTGAAAAATCTGCCAAGATACCTGGCCCTTTCAGTATAATCCACCCCAAAAAAAAGATCTCCTGTTTTTATTCTGGGCAGGTATTTTATTGTAATAAACCCATCTTTTAGTAAAAAATCTCCTTTTGACATCGTATATCCTGTACCATGAATCAATACGGGAAGTATATCCAGATTTAGCTTCTCGGCAATATAAAATGCTCCTTTGTGAAATCTTCTGATATGCTCATCAGGCGATCTTGTTCCTTCCGGGAAAATGGCAATCGAATATCCTGCTTTCACCTGTTCCCCGAGATATTCTATACTATTTTCAATTCCCCGGGCCACTGGATAATAGCCAGCCATCCGTACAAGCCATCCAAATAAAGGAGAATTCCAAACCCAGTTATTGGTTAGTAAAATCATCTTTGGATATAACATGGTCGTTATAAGTATATCCAGAAATGACTGGTGATTAGCAATGAGGACAGCAGGCTTTGAGAAATTTTCTCCCTGCGGATTGATAATCTTTTTTTTCACGTTGCCCATAATATATATCACAGACCAGGTGTAAGCCGAAAGTATCCTGTGATATAAATATTTTGACTGCTTTTTTGCAAAAGGATTTAGTTTCACCAGAATAACTCCGAAGAGTGTAACGACAACACTTCCAAAACCGAAATAGGTTAATGAAAATACAGATTTGAACAGGCCCGTTGCGGTCCATGGATAATGTCTTTTCTTTATGCGATTGCGGATAAGAAAGTCAAAGAAATAAGGTATCAATACCTGTGCAATTAAAACGACACTTAAAATACCGGTTATTGAAATGAAAGCTATTGATTTCAATGCCGGATGTTTCGCAAATATCAAGACTCCCAGTCCCGCCAGGGTTGTAATAGCTGAAAGGACTATGGATGACTTATAACTCGACAAGTTTTTCTTACCGGTTTTATATTCCTGCAATAAACCATCCATGATAAAAAGACTGTAGTCGTCGCCTAAACCGAATATGAGTGCCGACAAAATAATATTAACGATGTTAAACTGGAGCCCGGCCATGCCCATGATCCCCAGAATCCAGATAAAAGCAATTACCATCGGAATAAAAGAAACCAGTGAAAGTTCGATCCTTCCATAAGTGAGCAGTAGCACCCCGAATACGAGTAAGGATACCATCCAGCCAATCTGATTGAAGTCGGCCGTAACTACATCCAGGAGTCTTGAAGTCATGTATTGTCTGTCAATAACCGTAATGTCATTCAGATTTGAAAAACCCTGATAGATCAGTTTCTTATCCTGTGGCTCGACTTTCAATAAGCTGACAAGGGAGACCTGTCCAGGCTTTTCTATAATATATTCATTAGCAAATCCCTTCTTCAGAATATTTGATTCATTCGAATCCAGAGGTCGATATATGCCGTTGAGCAATTGATTGAATGACTGAAATGCTGAATCACGAAATCCAAGATTTCTGCCGGCAATTAACAGACTGTCAAATAATCCGGCTTTTCTTTTTTCAGTCCAGTAATTATTCCAGTAACGGATCCTTTCCAATTGCAAAGAATCTGATATGAGCAATTGAAAAATGCCGGAGGATTTTCTTATCAGGTTTTTTTGCTGAAGGTTTTTTATTTTTTCGTTGACAAATGCCTGCCTCTTCAATGCAGATTCCAGACTGTTTCCTTCCGTAATCAGGTAAACGGAACGCAGACTATAATCGTTTATCTTATTGAGGGTAGATTCCGCCATTTTCAATTTCTCCGGCATATAATTTAAATGCATCATATCCTGATCAAAGCCCACCCTGTTCACAAAAAATGCAAACACGATCGTCATGACAAAAATGATACCGACCAGCCATTTATTTTTTTCAGGATGATAATTTGCCAAACGAAGAATCCACGAATCCCTTCGGTCTTTTATATCAGGATAGGTTTCCGAATCAGTTGGTGGTATTAAATGTGGCAGAAAGATCAAAGAACTTAATGAAGCTCCAATCAGACTGAAAGCTGCAAAAAGTCCGAGATCCTTTAATATTTCTGATTGTACAAACTGAAGACAAAAAAATCCGCCGATAGTTGTCAGTCCTCCAATTGTGAGCGGAAAGGCCAGGTCGCTTAGAACCAACCGCATGTCCCTGCGGTGGCGGAAATGATTGTACACATGCAGCGAATAATTAATCGCGATTCCAAGCACAATAGAACCCGCCGCCAGTGCTATTACAGAAATAGATCCCTTGATCAGGTACATCATGCTCAGAGAAAATAAAGCACCCAGGATTACCGGTAGCAGGATAAGAAAGGGAGCTCTTTTCTTTTTGAAATACCAGCCAATAAATAAAATCAGAAATATTGTGGTAATACCAAGTGTAAGGAATGAATCTTTTCTGAGCTGGGCGGCATTCCCTGCTGCTACTGCAGTTCCGCCAAAATAATTTACTTCAACTGTATTGAATCCAGTTGACTGAAGTTCTTCAATGATCCTGTCCATGCCTTCTAACAGCTGGCTGTTTTTTCCTGTATTGTCTGTCGGAAAAGCCGGACTTACAAAAAGCAACATATAACGTTCATCTTTGCTAACTATATGTCCGTCGTATAGATCGAAATTCTCGTCATATTGGATTTGACGAATTTTTTTGACAGCCGGCGTTGTTAACCCGAGAGGATCTTTGCTGATATAGGTTTTCAGAAAAAAACCGGAAGGGGAAGACAGTGTTTGGACATCACGGGATAAAATCTCCTTAATCTTTTCTCCTTTTTGCAGGCTGTCTAAATAAATATAGTCATCCGGTTCCAGAAATACAGGAAGGTGCCTTATGGCCAGTTCCATTAATTGCGGAATCAAACTGTCGTTTACCCTTTCTTCTACGGAACGAATAAAATATGGATATTTTCTCCGGATTATGGTTGCGAAAGAGTCAGAAAAAGAAGCCAGGGTTTCGGGCGAGATTTTACCGGAGTCCTTCATCGAAACCATCACCACGAGTTTGTCTGCAAAACGTGAATTTCGGAGTAGCTCATCCAATTTACCAGACTGCCTGTCTTTTGGAAGAATCTTTGAGATGTCTTCTTCAGGTTTTATTTTCAGGGAAAAAAATCCTGTTATCAGGAAGAGGCCAATAAAGACAGCGTAAAAGATCTTCCTGTTTACTGCAAAATAATTGTATATATAAAGAAATGGTTTTGACATTGCTAAAGGACAACCCGGTTTTTTTTGCTGAATATTCTGAGCAAAACAAAGCTAATTAGTCCGACTACCAGTCCGGCGATAATAGCGAGGCTGATACTTCCTGCCAGGTATTGTTTGAAGTTATAGCGGATCGCCGATAAACTCAGAGATTTCGAAAGGGAAACTGAATGAGCTGAATCTGGCATCCAGAAAGCCCCAAACTGATAACTCGCATAAATGATAATGGGAATCATGGGTGGTATGCTAATATTGGCAAATACAATTACCAATCCCTTATTTAAACGTAGCAGGACGGCAAGAAAAATGGCTGCAATCAACTGGAAGCCCCAAATGGGTATAATACCCATAAAAATTCCAAATCCTACGGAAACAGATTTTCTGAGGTCTGATTGAGCGGGATCAAAAAGCTCATCCACCAAAACCTCCTTCCATTTATGTTTCAGGAACAAACGTCTCAGCAGATCACGGGGTTTGATATAAATAAAACTAATAAGTACAAGAAAAGTGTTGAGTATGCTAATCCGTGTGAAGTCAATGAAGGGTCTGAAATGCGAAATTCTCTCTTCGGGTGGCGCGTAGTATACTGAAACTGGAACAGAAATTACGGGAATGCCTTTCCAGGCAGCGCGTACGATCACCTCTATTTCAAATTCAAAACGACGGGTAATAAAAATCATGTTTTGTAAACGACTGACCGGATAAAGTCTGAAACCAGACTGTGTATCGGGAAGTTCAATTCCCGTTTCTACACGATACCAGAAATTTGAGAATCTGTGCCCAAAACTGCTCTTTGCGGGAACCGAATTCTGATCCATATTTCTGGCGCCGATAATAAGTGATCCTGAATTACTTTCCAGGAGGTTCAGGAAGGCGGGAATGTCTTTTGCAAAATGCTGCCCGTCAGAATCAATGGAAATGGCATATTCAAAACCCTGTTTTACAGCTATCCGGAATCCCAGTCTCAGGGCATAACCCTTACCGCGATTTGAATAATAAGTAACGGAATGTATGCCTGGAAATTGGGTTAGAATTTTCTCTGTATCGTCAGTTGAACCATCATTTATAACAATGATATAAGCTTCGAATGCCATCAGATCGGTAAGCAGGGGTGCCAGGGATTTCGCATTGTTGAATGTCGGTACCAGTATACAGACTTTTAATTTCCCGAATTGTTGTTTCAATGACTCCATGTTTAAAAAGCGTAAGGCTCAAGGCGTAAGGCGTAAAGCGTAAAGCTTAAGGCTTAAAGCTTAGGGCTTAACGAGTGTTTCCCAGAGCATTTCAAATGCTAGTTAATGATTAATAGCTAATTATTTTAATTGCAATATTCAAAAATCGATATCAAATCGCCTTGGCCTTCTGCTTTAAGCTTTAAGCTTTACGCTTTACGCCTTACGCCTTGAGCCTTACGCTTTACGCCTTCTGCCTAATAAATGGTGTAACGGGCTGAAAACCCAAAATCGGGGAAATAAAAGTTCTCGTAATTGTAATATTGAGGGGAAGCGATCCTGAATGTAGGCCTGATGTCTATTGACACGTCGAGGGGAATTTTTCCGAATTTATAGTCACCGCCGCCGGTTGGAAAAAAACCCAGACCGATTCCGCTGTAATTGCTGTTCTCTGAAAATGTATTATTTAATGTAAATCCCCCGCCCACAAACCATAGAAGTCCTGGCACTGCTGAGATAGGAACATGGTATTGGTAGGAAGCTGAAAAGGAAACCATGGTTACATTGCCATTTTCCAGTGAACAACATCCGGTTGTATAATCTGTTGCGGGTTTTACTCCCAGGTCGAATTCAAGAGCTCCCGGACTATTGGACAAAAAAGTCTTCAACGATACTGAAATCAGGTCCGAATAACCCGTACCCAATCTTAATCCGACAGCAGTATGATACGTTGTCTGTGAAAAAGAAGCAGCACAGCAAAAAAATGCCATGCTTAAAATAATAAGCGGTTTCTTCATTTCTATGTTTTTATTATAACAAAAACGTTTCAGGTAGAAATCGTTATATCGGGGAGTTTATTTATGCCATAAAGTTAGGAAAAGATGTCTTCCCCTGAAATGATTTCTAATTGGGATCACTATAATTCTCAATTGAAAGGGAATGAATGTAGAAATAATTTCACATTTTTTCCTATGTGGATCTCTTTTTATTCGTCCTGCCTTCAGGCGCTGTAGATGACCTTATAAACTTCCGAAATATCAATGTCCTGCAAATATGGAAAGAGTTCGCCGACATCCTCAAAACTTCGTATGCATATATAGAAGCAACGGGTTTTGTGATAATAAATTTCGACGTAAAAATCGTTTACCTGATAAAGGCTAATGCGAAAACAGCCATCATTCCTTTCAGCCAGAAAAACTCCGTCGGTAGCCAGCACCTGTGTCTTGGCCATACCGTCCATAAAATTGAAATCACTTATATCCATACCATGGTTTTTTGCGTTCTAGTGCCAGGTTCCTATTAAATGATTCAAATCACATACCGATATTCCAAAAATGGGACGGCGCAGGATATTAAAACATTAAAACCAGCGAAAATGGATGAGCCTGTCCTCACCCTTACCCATGCGCAGCTTCTTAAAGCCGATAAGGATTACGAAAAAGCGGCTGAGGCAGTCAATCTTACTTATGTAAGGGATAATATGCCTGGAATATTCCGTTTTCGTAAAGGGAAGGGCTTTACTTACGTTTACGAAGGCAAGACCCTGAAAGATCGCCACGAATTAAAGCGTATTAAAAAACTGGCCATACCACCAGCCTGGACCGAAGTCTGGATCTGTCCGCTGGAAAACGGTCACATACAGGCTACCGGTCAGGATTTGCGAAAAAGAAAGCAATACCGTTATCACAGTCTTTGGGCACATGTAAGAAGTGAAACTAAGTTTCACCGATTATATGAATTCGGCAAATTGCTTCCCAGATTACGTGCCCAGCTTGAATCTGACCTGCAAATCAGGGAACTTAACCAGGATAAAGTTCTGGCCACAGTTATAAGTCTGATGGAAAGAACCTATATCCGGATTGGCAATAGCAATTATGAAAAGCTGTATGGATCATATGGGTTAACTACCTTAAAGGACAAACATGTTTCAATTAATGGTGACCGTTTGCGATTCGCATTCAGAGGGAAAAAAGGTATTCAACACGATATTACCCTGAAAAATAAGAAACTGGCAAGAACAGTAGAGCAATGCCGGGATATTCCGGGTAAAGAATTATTTCAGTATTACGATGAATCAGGAAACCGAAGGATTATCGAATCAGGCATGGTCAATGAATATATAAAGAAATCCACGGGTAAAGATTTTAGCGCAAAGGATTTCAGAACATGGGCGGGTTCTGTTCATGCACTCGAAACACTTTGCTCTCTTACGGAAGTCATTACTGAGGCTGAAAGAAAGAAAAATATCCTGGCAGTGCTGGATTCCGTCAGCAAAAAACTTGGGAATTCAAGGGCCATTTGTAAAAAATATTACGTCCATCCCGGTCTGTTGCGCCTCTATGAAGAAAATAATTTTGCCCGCTATACACGTTCAATGGATCAGACCGAGAACCCCGAAGAAAGCTCAGGCCTTACCCCATCTGAAAAAGTACTTCTGAAAATTCTCAAAGAAAGCTGAGGAAAGTCGGTATGGGTTATGAGATATGGGTTATGAGATATGAGATATGGGTTATGAGATATGAGATATGGGTTATGAGATATGAGATATGGGTTATGAGATATGGATATGGGTTATAAGAATTCATAGTCCATATCTCATATCTCATAACCCATACTCCCATACTTTCTTTAGATTTTTTCAAACTTAAGGATGAAATTGGAACCCTGATTTACGTCTGATTGCACATCGATCGATGCTCTGTGAGATTGAATAATATTCAGGGTGGTTGCAAGGCCAAGGCCTAACCCGTTCCTTTTGATGGTAAAATAAGGCTCAAACAAATGCGGCAGGAGTTCTTTACTGATACCGGTTCCGTTATCTTTTATGGAGACCAGGTGATGGCCATTCTGACTGGTTACAGAAATATCGAGTTCACCTTTATTCTCATTCATTGCTTCGATCGCATTGATGATAATATTAGTAAATGCTATTTTTAATTTCATTGGATCGGCCATGATATAAGCCGGTTCGTTTGGATAAATTACCCTCCAGTTTACTTTTTTAAGCGTAATCCGATCGATGATCGTGGAGATCGATTCATCCAGAATGCTTTGGAGTGCCTTTTTTTCCCGGATATTTTCAGGAGCAAATGAGGATGATACTAAAAGTTCAGTAATCAGGTCGTTAATCCGTTTACTGTTTCTACTTATGATTTCCATAAAAACAGTCCCTGATTCGGTCGGATTTTCCTGTGCCAGCTGTTCGACAGATAAATTAATATTGTTTAATGGATTTCTCACTTCATGCGCGAGTGCGCGCACGAGCCGGTTTGCGGCTCCCATCTTTTCTATCTGGAGTGTTGCCTTCTCTGCTTTTTTAAGATTTGTAATATCGTGAATGATCCCCTGTACATAAAGATTATCTTCGGCATCCATCTCCATGGAAAGGGATAGTATGGCCTGCAGCACTTCGCGTTTGCGGTTGATCAGTTGCACTTCCACATCCTCCACATTGCCATCTACCCTTAGCATATTATTTATTCCAAGAGCCTGGTCTGCATTCGCAAAAAAATGATTCAGGTCCAACTTCGTCAGCTCCTCTTTAGAATAGCCCAGCATCTCCGATGTAATATAATTTACATCTTTAAAAACAAGGAATTCATCGGTAAGGAATACTGCGTCCTTTGACCTTTCAAAAATACTCCTGAATTTCCTTTCATTCGATCGAAGAATTTTCATCGAAGCCGCACGCTCAAGAGAATACCGGATACACCGCTCCAGTTTTTCAGTATTTAATTCAAGTTTAACCAGATAGTCATATGCACCTGCCTGCATTGCTTCCATATCTATTTTCTGGTTTCCCATACCTGTTAGTAAGATCAGCGGTTGCTCGCAATTCTTTTCAAAAGCTTCCTTCATCAATTCGAGCCCCGTTTTTCCTCCCAGATAATAGTCAATAAAATAGATATCATACTTTGCTTCCACAATTGCTTCCAAAGCATCTTTATACCTATAGCACCAGTCGATGATAAATTTCCTGCCTCTGATTTTTTGTATGAACTGACTGGTGAGAAAATAATCTTCCTCATCGTCATCAACGATCAGAACTTTAATAGGTATGTTTTCAGCAGACATGGCAGGGTTCAATATGGCGAATGTTTACGTAGAACTTTTTACAACGAATGGTTTTTCATTTCTTCATAAAGAGTCATCTTATTATATAAAGTTTTCCGGTCAATTTTAAGCAACTGGGCTGCCTTACTTTTATTATAATTGGATTCCTTTAGAGCCTGAAGTATCATTTCATATTCAGCGTCTATACTGGCTTCCTTGAGAGAGCTCTCACTTAAAATCAATTTTCCGTTCCAATTTGTTTTTGCTTCTGCCGATGGCAGCGTGCCCGGACCGGAGGATGCACCAGCCGGTTGTTCCGCAAATTGTAATTTGCTATAATTCGAGATTTCGAAAGGCAGGGTTCGGGCCTCGATAAATTCTCCTTCAGTAAGCAGGGTTGCCCGCTTGATTACATTCTTAAGCTCGCGCAGATTACCATACCAGACATATTTTTTAAAAATGTCCTCCACATCTGCTTCAAAACCCTGCACCTGCTTTCCTAATTCTTCATTGGTTGTATGTAGAAAATGATTGGCAAATAACATGATATCATCCCGGCGCTCCCGAAGGGGAGGTATTTCGATGGAGAATTCATTGAACCTGTGATAAAGATCTTCGCGGAATTTCCCGGTGCGGGTCGCATTCCACAATGGCTCATTACTGGCAATCAGAATTCTGACTTCTAGATCAATATCTTTGGTGCCTCCCACCCTCCTCATTTTTCTTTCCTGTACTACCCGAAGCAGGGAGACCTGAACATCATAAGGCAGGTTTGTCACTTCATCCAGAAAAATTGTACCTCCGTTCGCCAATTCGAAACAACCGATTTTCTGGTTCATTGCCCCGGTAAATGCGCCTTTTTCATGACCAAATAATTCACTGGCTGCCAGTTCCTTTGACAATGCTCCACAATCTATCGCGATGAATGTTTTAGCGCTGCGCTTACTCCGTTTATGGATTTCATAAGCTATGGATTCTTTCCCACTGCCTGTTTCCCCATATATAATTACGCTATAGCTGGTTGGCGCAACCAACGCGACCTGTTTAAGAATTTTATGAAATGCTTCCGAATCCCCATAGATATATTTCCCTGAATAAGTGATGCCGGTATTTTCAGGCGCCTGTTTTTCAGGTGCATCCGATTTGGCTTTTGCATCGGGAACAGCATCTCTATTTTCACTGTGCTCGATTGCCTGCTGGATAGTATGCATAATTTCATCCGGCAACAGAGGTTTGGTGATGTAATCATAAGCACCCATTTTCATGACTTTCACTGCCGTGCGCATGTCGCTATATCCTGTAATAATGATTACAGGTAAATCGGCATATTTATTTTTAATACTGGTAAGCATTTCCATAGCATCCATATCTCCCAGGCGATAGTCACACATGACCAATTTTGGCTGATTACCATCAAGCCAGGCCAGAGCCTTTTTGCCAGTATACATTTCAATTACTTCATAGCCTCTTCGCGTAAGGAATCGATTTAATAACAGGCAAATGTCTCTGTCATCATCAATTACTAGAATTTTCTTCATAAACTTCAAATTTTTGATTCAAAAAAGATTTTGGTGTAAGAAATTAAAAGAACAGTGCCCTCATTTGTGCTACCGGAATATTCAGCTGGTCCCTATACTTGGCAATCGTCCTTCTCGCTACATTATAGCCCCTGGCTGAAAGGATATCTGCTAACTGCTGATCAGTAAATGGTTTCTTTTTGTCTTCTTTTTGCACCAGATCTTCCACAATCCTCTGAATCACTTTATTGCTGGTAATGGTTCCTTCGCTATTTGACAGACCTTCTGTAAATAAATCCTTTAACAGAATCATCCCAAAGGGTGTGTCTGCATACTTGTTGCAGGTTATCCTGGAAACTGTCGAAATATCAAGACCCACTACCTCTGCAATATTTTTTAATACCATGGGTTTTAGCTGCATGGTATCCCCATATTTGAAATATTCATTTTGAAAATGAATAATTGCCCGGATTACTTTGAGCATATTAGATTCACGTTCGCGGATGGCTTTAATGAACCATTGTGCTGAAGCCAGTTTGTTCCTCAAATATATCCGGGTTCCACGATCGGAAGTTTTATCATTGTCCATTTGTTGTACGGTCTCGGCCCATGCCTGATTAACATGCAAAGAGGCAGATCGCTGTCTTGTCAGAGAAACCAATACTTCATCTCCTTCAACAGTTACTGTAAAATCAGGAAACACACGGTTATTTGTCTGTGTGGTACTGGCAGATCCGCTAAAAGGTCTGGACTTTAAAGAAGAAAGTAGCTGGAGAACTTCTTTAACGTCCCCATCACGCATTTTCATTTCTCTTTTGATTTTCTCAATATTACAGGCATGGAGGTCAGCAAAATGATCCTGCACAAGCTCAATAGCTGACTGACAGTTTCGTGTATCGCAATTCATTTTTTTAAGCTGTAACAAAAAGAATTCACCCGGGTCTTTAGAACCACAACCGTTTGGATCAAGCTCCTTGATATTTTTAAGTATTGGTTCCAGCTCCGTTGCGTGAACCCATATTTTTTGTTTGAATGAAATCTCTTCTGCGATAGTTTCCAGATCATGCGGAAGGAATCCGTTTTCATCTAAAGAATCTATAATAAAATCTGCCAGTTTATACCTGCTTTCGTCCAGATCAGTAAACCTGTATTGTTTTTTTAATTCCTGTCTGAAATCCGGAGTGTCCGCTATTTGACGGTCTGGCATTTTGTCTGCCGGTAAATAATTCTCATATTCTGTTTTATAATCAGGAATATCATCATACCCATATTCTTCCCAATTCTGAAAGTCCTGTATCGTTTCCCTGGAAAATTTATCTTCCGTGCATTCGTCAGAATTGTTGCTTTCTTCTAATGCAGGATTTTCGTTGATTTCATCTTCAATTCTTTGCTCGAGTGATAGCGAATCCAGGTGTAAAAGGTTGAGCAATGCTATGTGGTGGGGCAGAATCTTATGCTGTAACTTTTGCGACTGATGCAGGTTGAGCATGTGATTGTCTTTAGTTTAGCATTTAAAATCAAAAAAAACACCAGAAATTCTCCCCTTAATTTACCAATTTTCCTGCTTAAAATGTCAATTATGGGGAAATAATTACCCAGACTGTGGAATGTATAAACGACTTAATATCATCAGATAGGCCGTTGATCTCAAATATGGGGTGTTTTAAAGTAGTTAACTTTGAGTAATACTCAATTATGAACTCACAGGATTCCATTAAAACGCTTATTGATAAGTCAAAAGATTATCTGGAGACGAAATTCGAACTGGCCAGGCTGAAGACCATTGACAAATCAGCAGATGTATTATCTGCCGTTGTTGTTATGGTTTCAATGATTTTCATAGGGTCTCTGGTAATCATTCTCGTCAGCATCGGATTATCGCTCTTGATTGGCAGCCTGCTGGGCGCCTATCATTATGGATTTTTCATAATGGGAGCGTTTTATGCAGTTATTTTACTGGTGTTGTATGTTCAGAGGAATAAATGGATCAAAACTCCAATTGCCAATGGGCTAATCAATAAAATGCTGAAATAGTTCCCATGAAAAAACAGGTTAAGAATAGCATTGACCTTGAAGAGGCAATTGCTGAACTCGAATTGAAAGCTGCTTCACAAAGAAGAGATATCGAGGAGACATTTTCTGTAGTAGCCGAAAATCTGAAACCTCTTAATTTAGTCAGGAACAGTGTACGATCCATTTTTTCTCCTGAGCACAGGGAAGAACTGGTTAACGTAATGTTTGGTTTAGGTACCGGAGTTCTAAGCAGGAAGCTTTTACTCGGCAAAGGCAAGGGCATCCTGGGTAAAGCGGTTGGAAAAGCCATGGAATGGGGTATCGCCGGACTGGTTTCAAATAATGCAGAGAAGATTAAAGAAAAGGCCGGTGTATTGATAGATAAGATTTTTAGAAAAAAATCCGGTTCGAATCATACATCTGAAGCTGATCGAAACCGGCTTGTCCGCTAGTTACTGTCTGATGTATTAAATATTTCTTCTAACCGGCGTGTGAGCCCTGAAATGGGACCTTCCATTTTTCCGGTCCTGTCATCCAGATTATCGTTCTTTAAAATTGTCCCCAGATCCAGTGAAGGAGGCAAAAACATCAGTGCATCTCTTTTATTTTTCGAAATGAAATTCCTTATGGAACTTTCATTAGCCCCCTCACCTATTTTTTCTTTTATTACACGCATGGATTCAGCTGTCATATGTTCCAGCTCCTGAGAACTATTTTTATCTTCAATTTTGGAATAAGCAACAATCCTTTTTTCAACAATTTCTGAAGTCGCACCAAAAATCCTTTTGAACTTTTTTCCCTCCTGAATATCCAGGATTGCCAGGTCAGGATTTTGTTCCAGATTATTGTAAATTCCAAGTAAAATGGCCGGTATGGCTGCCTGTGCAAGAGCATTGTTGCCCATTTCAATATGATCAGTCGATGTCTGCAAATTGGGATCAATCTTTTTCAAACCTGAAAATCCCAGGTTTTTTTGAACTGTTTCAATGATATTCATAACAGATATTTTTTCGTGGAGAATTTTTTCAAAACAGAATTGCCCGTCCTGAGACAGGCAATTGTTCATCAGGAACAGACTTCAGGCCCTTCTGATCACTCCCAATAATAAAGCTATAATGGCAATGACCAGCAGAATATGAATCAACCCGCCTGCACTATATACAAAAAACCCGAAGATCCATCCGATAATTAAGACAACTGCGATGAGATACAATAGACTCCTCATAAATTGAATTGAAATTGATGAATGATTACTTAATCAGAATGCAATTTCATGCCAGACCCGTTTTGAAGCTTTTTAACCTGTTCATATTAACATTCTCAACAGTTCAAAATGTTGATGTAGATGAATTTCTACACAAAAAATCAAAATAATTGAAATAAATTTTATAAACAGTTGTTATATTTGAATACCGCAAAAACAATCCCACTCATATTCCGCGCAAACCATCAGATGGAAAACCTGTCCAGTTCCGTAAAAAGTGTTCTCATTATCGACGATGAGACTGATTTTTGCCTGTTGATGAAAAATTATTTTGCGCGAAGAAATTACGATGTCTATATTTTTCACACACTGGAAGAAGGTATGAGAAATCTGGAAAAAATAAATCCGGATATCATTTTCCTGGACAACAATTTACCTGACGGACTGGGATGGGAAAAAACAGAATTTATCAGACAAAATTATCCAAACACCCTTATTAACCTGATCAGTGCCTATCAATATGATCATAGTTATTCTGACAAACTGACTTCGGTCAGAATATGGGAAAAACCCATTAGCCTTTCCGACTTAAACAAGTATCTTAACTAAGCCCAGGGCTCCAGGCTTAAAGCTCAATGAACAAGCGTTTTTATTTGTTGTACCTGAACTGGAAGACTGACTTTCACTTCATGCATTAAGCCATCATTCACTAACAGCAAATCGCTGTTGTCCTGATCAACTCCGTCCATCGCAAGTTTCACCTGGTTGACTGAAGCATTTCTTTCAAATTTCAGATGATAAGTTGTTTCGGCAAACTTATAATGTATATCAAAACTATCCCAGCTATCAGGAACACAGGGCTTAATGGTCAGGCGGTTCCCATATCTTTTCAATCCAAAAAAAGATTCAGCCAGTAATTGATACATCCATCCCGCCGATCCCGTATACCATGTCCAGCCGCCCATGCCCTGATGTCTTTCTACTGCATATACGTCCGCTGCAATAACATATGGTTCCGTTTTGTATTTTTTAATACCTGCTGACGTGGCGGCATGATTTATTGGATTGATCACCTGAATTAAATCATATGTTCTTTGTTTATCCTCCAAAGCGGCAGCAGCCATTATCAACCAGACGGCTGCATGCGTGTATTGTCCACCATTTTCACGAACCCCCGGCAAATATCCCCTGATATAACCCGGATTAGGAACAGCCACGTTGAAGGGGGGATCAAACAACTTGATTAGCGATTGTTCTTTTTTTACCAAACCGGCATATGCTGCATTCATAGCCGTCCTGCTTCGGGTGGTATTTCCTGCGCCCGACAATACAGACCAGCTTTGGGGTATGGAATCAATTTTGCACTCTGTGTTATTTGAGGAACCCAGTGGAGTACCATCATCAAAAAAAGCACGCAGGTACCAATTGCCATCCCAGGCATTCAACTCAATATTCTTCTTTAACTGAAAACTTTCTTTTTTACATCGATCGGCAAATTCAAGATCCTTGCGTGAATGTGCAAGCTCCTGAAACCGTTCGAGTATTTCATATAAAAAGAAAGCAAGCCAAACACTTTCACCCCTTCCTTCATGTCCAACCTTATCCATACCATCGTTCCAGTCACCCGAGCCCATCAGCGGTAATCCGTGGGCGCCATAACGGAAACCGTGCTGAATGGAAAGCATACAGTGCTGGTATAAACTATCTGACTGCTCTGAAATTCCAGGTAGCTCGTAATACGAATCTTCTCCGGGATTCAATAGTCTGCCTTCAATGAATCTTACCTTTTCATCAAGAATAGCATCGTCTCCCGTTTGCTGGACATACCTCGATACAACATAAGGAAGCCATAAATAATCATCTGAACAGGTTGTACGTACTCCCCTTCCCATTGGCGGATGCCACCAATGTTGCACATCTCCTTCGCGGAACTGTCTTGAAGCGCTTAACAAAATTTGTTGCCTGACCAGGTCGGACCTGCTATGAAGAAGGGATAAAACATCCTGCAGCTGATCCCGGAATCCAAAAGCACCACCTGATTGATAAAAGCCGCTTCTTCCCCAGATACGTGAAGCGAGTGTCTGGTAATTCAACCATCCGTTAAATATGAAATCTATCGAATTATCAGGAGTACTTACCTGTATAACTGAAAGAGATTTCTTCCATAATTCCTTTACGCGGACAAGTGCGGTTTCGGCTGCCGGAATTCCCTTGTAGTTTTTCACGGTTTGCAAGGCGCTGTACTGATCCTTCCCTGCACCCAGTCGAAAAACAAGTGCCCTTTCTTCCTGATCGGTCAGATCCATAGCTGACTGTAGAACACCACAGGCATCCATAGCCGCTCCTGTTCTGCCAGAAAGTTTAGCTTTTCCCATTGCCTCGGGATTTTTATAAGTCCCGTTTCTTCCCAGAAATTCCGTTCGGTCACACGTAAAAGTTTTAGCCGCATCGTCCACGTCGAAGAAACTGATGTAGTTTCCAAATTCACTGTTATAAGTATTGGAAGCCAGAAGGGCACCAGTATCCTGGCTGAATTCTGTGGCAATCTGCATGGATGTCTTAGACCTGAGATCCCCCAGCACCCATTCAACGAATCCGGTTACTGATAATTTTCTAAGCCGTCCTGAAGTATTCTTAATCTTAAAATAAATATACTTAACAGGATCTTCGGGATCAACAAAAACAGTCATGGTAGAAAATATTCCATCCTCAGCAAAATGAAATTCACTGTAACCGAACCCATGAACGCAATGATAATTTGATTTACCCGGATTGGGAAGCGGTGAAGGCGACCAGTATTTTCCACTTTCTTCATCCCTGATATAGAATGCCTCTCCGCATAAATCAGAAATGGAGTCATTATTCCAGGGAGTTAATCTGTATTCATGCGCATTTTCCATCCAGGTATATGACTGACCGCTTTCTGAAATAACAGTGCCGAATAACGGGTTCGCAAGTACGTTGCACCAGGGAGCCGGTGTAGGATTATTAATACCTGTAATGATGTGATAAGATGAACCATCTTTCGAAAATCCACCCATCCCATTAAAATAAATAAGATCTTCCGGCATTTTAACTTCCGACTCAAGGGATGCATAAAATTTTGTAGGTGTAAAATATGGTATGACGGCCCTCACCTTGCTTCTCCGCTTTATCTGGTCTTCCAGTGTACCCAGACTATCTGAAAGAAAAATTCTGGATACAGCCTGAAATAAAATCCTGTCTTCCTGTGAAACCTGCTCACCGGACCTTATAAAAATGCCACCCGGTTTATCTTTTACATCACTGATGATTCCGGGTGAAATCAGACTTAGCAATTCGTTTTGAAGCGACTGGCGGTAACCACCATAATCTTCATTCCAAATAACGAGGTCCACCATCAAACCTTTTAATCGCCAGTATGCATGTGCCTGCACCATTTGTCTGGCCAGTTCGATATTGGCTATATCCTGAATCTGCAGGAGCACGATTGGCAGATCTCCGGAAATGGAATAGCTCCATAGTGCAGACTGACTTCGGCGGTTCCTGATGATCACGGTTGAATCCGCACGAAGTGCAGGATTTGAAAAAATTACGGAGCTTGCCAGCAGGGAATATAATTGTGCATCAGCTTCTGATGCGTTGATCTGCCTTAGAACAACCTGGCTATGCGTCCATGCGAGTTCAAATGCACGGTCAGTCAGGGGCCTGTCCTGATATTTTTCCACCAGTGCTGTACAGGCGTCTTTATTATCTGCGATACCAAGTACCATATCAATAGTAACCGAGTCATGTGCGTCTATCTGGAAACGATACCTGATTGCCACAATCGGGTCAAGCACGGCGCCCTGCGAGTTACTAAGCGGTTGACTTTTATTCAATGCTTCGGGTTCATGAATGCTTCGGGTTCTTCCTATAAAAACTGACCGGTCAGTTTCAAAAGAAACATCCCTGATTTCCGCATTATGTACTTTCATCAGGTGAAATAGCCATGGTTGCGGATCCCCGGGCCCGCGCGGCCTCCTGGTGCAAAGAATGGCGTCCCGTTGCGGAAGTATTTCAGTCTGGACAAACAGGTTGCTGAACGCAGGATGTGAGGCATCAGCGGCTGCTGTTGTCAATACTACTTCAGCATAACTGGTTACTTCCAGCCATCTTTTTCTTCTCGAGCGGTTGCTGATATGTACACGGCGCATTTCCACATCATCTTCTGATGAGACAACAATCTCTGTATGTGTTTCAAAGTTTTGCTCCTGCCGCCGGAATTCTGCTCTTCCCTGTGAAAAAACCACTTCGTAGGATTCGGGTGTTTTTAATGACGGTTGAAAAGCAGAGGACCAGCTGCTTTCACTATCCAAATCACGTATATAGCAGAAAATGCCCGTATTATCAATGGTAGCATCTTCACGCCATCTCGTTACGGCAATATCTTTCCAGCGACTATATCCGCTGCCTGAATTAGTGATCATCGCATAATAGCGACCGTTAGAAAGTAACTGGATCTCCGGAAGCGGTGTATTAGGAGTCCGGATTACGCGCATCTGAACTTCCTGCTCCGTTATACTGCTATCTGATACATGAACAGTAGGAGAATAAAATTCTGTGGCATGCGGTATTCTTTCCTGAAGCAGGAGCATAATGGCTTTAAACTGAGCCTCATTTTCAAATCTTTTTTGCATGGGTCTGTCATGCATCAGGTAGGAAATGGAAAGAAAAGACATTCCCTGGTGATGGGCCATAAATGATTTTACAATAGCAGACTGCTGACCGCGAGTCAGGCGCGCAGGCGTGTAATCTACGGCTTCATACATTCCATATTTTCCATTGAAGCCATCCGCTTCCAAATCATACAGGTTTTCCGTTGCCTGTTCGGGTGAAACCATGAGCGCCATTACACTCGCGTAAGGTGCAATCACAAGATCCTCACCCAGTCCCCTTTTAAGACCCATACCGGGAACTCCAAACGCATGGTATTGATAATTCAGATTAACGTCGACCAGGTTATAGCCTGACTCAGATACGCCCCAGGGTACATTTCTTTTCTTTCCGTAATCGATTTGTTTTTGAACGACCGATTTATTGGTCTGATCAAGCAGCGTATTATCAAAGCTTGGCATGACCAGTATAGGCATCAGGTATTCAAACATAGAGCCGCTCCAGGAAACCAGAATAGGAGAAGTTCCCGGATTAGTGAGTTGACGACCCAGCGAAAACCAGCTGTCCTGTGGAAGTTTTCCCTGCGCAATCCCAAGATAAACTGTGAGTCTCGATTCCGACGCCAGAAGATCGTAGAAACCGTTATCACGGCGATGATCCGTCACATTATAGCCGATCGACAGAAGCCTTTGTGACTTATCATACAAAAAATCAAATTGCAGATCAGCGAATTCTTCACAAAGCCTGATAAGTGATTGAATGGTTAACAATCTTTCTTTGGCGCGACGACTGGTCTCGATTATTTGTTTGCGAAAGTTTTCCAGCCATATTTTTTCCTCCGTATTCAGATCTTCTTCATCAAGTTCGTGCAGGCCGGGAATCAATGTAACTTCAAGGGAAGCCAGTTCCTGCAAAGGCAATAACATTGATATCTTTTCTTCAAGGTATTTGAAGCGTTCAGGAAAATTAGAAACAGAAAGAAATGGAGACGACTGATAAACGTCGTTTAGTGCATCTCTTATCTGATTGGCAAAAGTATCTGCCCACCACGCCGTATCCGATTCTTCATCAAATAATCCGGTTACTATTTCAGCTTCCTGCAGGAGCTTTTGTAAATGACGATATATAGCAAAAACTGAATAGAATTCCTTATCATCTATGGAAGTCAGGAGTTTTTCCAATGTTCCGATTCCTTTAACGGAACCCATCTTATTCTTTAATATCTCTAATGTCACTTTCAGACCTCTGAGCGTCTGATCTGAAATAACCTGACGGTCAGCTAACTGTATGAGTCCCTGTTTCAGTGTGATCAGGTGAGCCGCCATATTTCCACTATCTACGGTTGAAACATAATTCGGAGGGAGCGGCTGAAGAGTCTGGGTATCGTACCAATTATAAAAATGACCTGCATATCTCTCCATTTTTTGCAGGGTTTGCATGGTATTCGAAATTCTAATTAACATTACCTGCATGGGAATGTATCCGAAATCGAAAGCTGTCAGATTGGCGAGTAGCGAAAGTCCGATATTCGTAGGTGAAGTCCTGTGAGCAATTCTTTCTACCGGACTTTCCTGATAGTTATCGGGCGGGAGCCAGTTATCAGTTGCAACTGTGAATGTTTCGAAGAAAGACCAGGTTTTACGAGCCAGTTTATGTAAGAATAGTTTTTGTTTTTCATTCAGGTCCACCTTTTTACTCTTGTCCGACAAACTGATTCTCCAGGTAACTGCCGGAATCAGCATCCAGATAACCAAAAAGGGAAGGCTGGTTATCATTCCGGCAGAGTGTTGAAAATGCATCCATATATAAACTCCCAGAGCCAGCAATACCGGAAACCACATGTAGACATAGGTCTTAAAAAGATTTTTATTTTTACGGTTCATCAAATTCTGGGTAGGGTTCCATTGGAGCAGATGGCGATGGCTAATCAGCATTCGCCAGTTCGTTCTCCAGATCGCATCGCTATATACAAATGCCTCATAGGGTATAGTGATCAACAGAAATATTTGAAGAGCAAAATTTTTCAGAGTAAAACGGAAGCTTGTAACAACATGTTTTAAAATGTGTACGTCTTCTGGTTTTTGCCAGACCTCCCAAAAAAAACTAATCAGGGAATTGAGTAACAGAATGGTCAGAACCGCCAGGGTCCAGAAGACCGGGGATCGCGAATAGACCCACCCAAATAATATCATACATAATAGTGCGATGGGCACAAGACTCCTGCGCAGGTTATCAAATATTTTCCATTTTGATAAGGCAGAAATCGAGTTTTTTAGAATTTTACGTGAAGGACCCGGAACCCATGGAAGGATCCAGGATGCGATTTGCCAGTCACCACGGATCCAGCGATGACGACGTTTCATATCCAGTTCATAGCCGGAAGGATAGGCTTCATACAACTGAACATCACTTAGCAAACCACAACGAGCATAACTTCCTTCGAGCAGATCATGACTGAGAACCCGGTTCTCGGGAAACCGGTTACTGAGCACTTTTTCAAAAGCATCAACATCATAAATACCCTTTCCTATAAAAGACCCTTCACCAAAAATATCCTGATATACATCAGAAATCGCACGGGTATATGGATCAATGCCGGGTTCATTTCCATGGATCCGCGCAAATGGGGTGCTTACATTTGATGGCAGACTAACGGCTACTCTTGGCTGGAGAATACCATATCCGTCAATTATCCGTTGTTTCTTTTCACTGAATTGCGGATGGTTCATCGGATGTGCCATCGTACCTGTAATCTTCCAGGCAGCATCTTTAGGAAGTTGTGTATCCGTATCCAGCGTTATGACATATTTTACCTGCTCATATATCATTGAATCACCAACAATCAGGGAAAAATTTTCCCTGCCTTTTCCTCTGATGAGCGCATTCATTTCGGCAAGTTTGCCACGCTTTCTTTCATAACCCATCCAGACTTTTTCCCTTGCGTTGTATTTTCGGGGCCGGTGAAAAATAAAAAACATACCGTTCAGGTCATTGCCATATTTTTTATTCAGTTCCTCTGTGCGGGATCTTGCTGTTCTCAATAATTCATCTTCACCAGGTAGTTTTTCCTCCGAAGCATCATTAAAATCGGTTAGCAACGCAAAATGAATATTGGGATCGCGATTGGCGAGAAATCTTACTTCCAGGTTTTCAAATAAATCATCTAATTCCTTCTTATCGCTGAACATCGATGGAATGACCACCAGGGTACGGCAACTTTTGGGGATTCCTTCTGAAAAATCCATTCTTGGAAGAGTGAGTGGTCGAATGATCAATGTGCTGATCCAGTTTACAAGTGAGATGGCAAGCTGACTACAGCCAATTAAACACATTAAAATAACCAATGATAACAACCAGGGGTTTCTGAATCCTTCCTCCCAGGAACGAAGAATTAATGTGCCAGCCATGGCACAAGCGAGGAATAAAGATGTTCCAACGTAAAGTAAGAGTGGAATTTTTTTAAAAAAAGATATCACACGCTCCAAAATAGAAAATTTAGTCCCTGATTCTTTCGCAAGGGTTTTCATTCCTTTCCCAATCAGGTAGAAACCCAGGTGACCCATTCGCGCATTTTCCGGATTACTGAGATATCCTTCATTTGCAAGCTTCAATGATATATGCGCAATGCGGGATTCTGCCTGCTTGCTGGCTTTTGCAATCTTTTCTACGCTGTGTCTGTATTCGTCCCGCGTCAGAAAATCCATGGCAGGATAAATACCAGAATTTTCTGATCTGAAAATATTCTCAACAACGCTCACACTTTCGACAAATTCACGCCAGTTGTTGCTGCTTAAAAAACGAAGACTCCCTATACTATTACTTATGGAGACCTGATCCGCCGCCTGTTTTTGATTTTCAATATGGACCAGTTCGTCACTGTTCATTCCTTTTTCTGAAAGACGCTGTTCAATCCAGCTTATAGGTAAGGAAAATGCTGCTCCTTTTCCTACCAGTCTCCGGGTAAGTTCAGCAACAAAGGAACTTTCAAGTGGTGGTCCGTACCGGGCCATATCTGCAATTACAAGGATAAGACTCTTCGGATCTTTTTCAGCTGTTTCAGTCATTTGATCTGCCCAGTAATCCGCGAGGTTTTTGTTTATGCGGTTCTTTGCAATCAATGCTGCCAGTCTTCTCAGATTTTCAATGAGGGCCAGCCGAAGCATAATGGGAATGGCCCATAATTCTCCCAATTTTAATTCTGAAACCTGTTGGTAAGAATTGGTAAAGCTATTCAGGCTTTTAAGATCCACCCGTCCATCACTATGTGCTATCAGCTCAACTGCCAGGTCATATACCCGCGGTAATCCGGCAGACGGGCCCTTCGCAAGCTGCGGAAGTCCTTTGCTGTATCCTTTTGGCAGATGCTTTTTGCCTGTATAAATCTGCTCCTCTATTAAATAAAAATTATCCAGCAACCATTCCCCCGCAGGTGTAATACGTTTATTTTCTTTTGTAGAAGCAGTCAGGAGGTTATGTACCTCCAAAAGAATTTCTTCATTTTCTGCAAGTCTTTTCAGTAAATGTTCCGAAGCTTTTTCGCTGGTTAACTGATGACTCCCCGCAAGCGTACGTGCATATGATTCCAGTTGTTCAAGACTAAAAAGTTCAGAACGTATGGG
The DNA here is from genome assembly GCA_963730425.1 of uncultured Bacteroidota bacterium. GTDB lineage: Bacteria > Bacteroidota > Bacteroidia > Chitinophagales > Chitinophagaceae > Puia. Next base: position 340,788 of record CAVSRV010000003.1, read on the forward strand.
CGCCTGTTCGTCATCATATTTGTGCATCAGATCATCTCCCAGAAATGAAATACGTAACTGGGAAATGAATTCCTGTATGGGAGTAATGTTGACTTTCAACTCAGTTATTCAGTTTTAATGAAATAAATAATTAAAATTAAATTGATTTCCGATTCCCGGTTCCACCTCATTTCAGATCAGGACGCACTGATAGGATGGCCACGGTTACCCGCGTAAACCGCAGTATAACATGCTCCAAAATATAGAATTATGGAAGAGTAATAGATCCATAACATCAAAATTATAATGGATGCTGCCGTTCCATAAGTAGCGCCGATTTTGAAATAACTGAGGTAATATCCTATAATAAACTTCCCAAATAAAAATAATACTGAAGTGACCAGTGCACCCACGTATGCATGCTTCCAGGAAATGGTTGTGTTCGGAAGTATTTTAAATATCAACATAAACATTGTGCTGATTACAAACAAGATCAGGGCCAGATTAATAACATAAAATAAATTCAGCAATGAAACGCTAAATAACGATTTCAACCTGTCACTTAATACATCCAGCAAAGCATTGGCTGTCAGGGAAACCAAAAGCAGAAACGAAACACCAATCAGCAATGAAAATGAAATCAATTTTCTTACTATAGCTATTAGAAATGCTTTTTTCTTTGGCGGCGGAATGGACCATAGAAAATTAATGGAACTTTGAATTTCTGAAAATACACTGGAAGCACCCACAATCAATACCACCGACCCTATCAGTCCGCCCATTTTCCCGTGACTGGACTGCTTTGTACTAAGAATAATATTCTGTATCTGCATCGCTGCATCGCTCCCGACCAGTCCGCTAATCTGATGATAAATCCTCCCCTCCACTGCTGATTGGCCAAAAAATATTCCAGCCAGAAAAATAATGACGATTAGAAAAGGAGCCACCGAAAAAATTGTGTAGAATGAAAGCGCGGCACTTAATTTCAAACCATTCAGATCATTAAATTGACCAACACTCTTTTTAAACAATTTCCACGAATTTTTGAACCAGTTGGTTTTCATAAAATTTAATAACTCTTTTTCTACAATTTCATGCCAATGCATTTTTACTTCCAATTTCTAAAATCGGGCTAATATGTGGAATTCTTTACTCGAATTGAATATTTGAGGATGCTTTGCTCGTAGGCAACATTCCCTTAGCTTTTTGTTAAGTGTTGATTGTAAATATCTTATTCATAGAATCAAAGTTAAATTGTTTTAATATGGTAAGTGGTATCTCATTTGAACTTTACATAAAAACAAATTTATGTCCGGATACCTGCCATTACCATTTATCGAAGAGAAAATTAGGGATCTCGAATATGCATTGTTTTTTTCCATGAGCAATTCGGTATTAAAGATCCCCGCCTGTGTTGTAAAAGTGTTGGAAACTGATGAAGTCGGGCAAATGTGGTTCGTTATTCCCCGGCCAAGCCAGTTTATTCACACGTTTGACAAAACTTTTCCGGCAAAATTGGATTTTTTCCGAAAAGGAAGGGATTTCTTTTTGAAGATTATTGGAAAAGCATTCCTGATTAATGACCCGGAAGAAATAAATATCATTGAATGCCTGAATGAAAATATTAAACAGCAGGCGCGGACGAACAATACTTTAATCGTAAAAGTAAAAATCACCCACGCAGAATATGTTGAGAAGGCACCTGCAAAAACATCAGCAAAATCCATGATAAAGCTGGTAAAAAACAGGGTTTACAATTGGTTCAGACATTCTCATCCGATAAATGAGCTGGGATATCAGCAAATCCCAGGCGAGGTAAAATATGCTTCATTGTCCTCATATAAGAATTGACATTCTAAACTGAGCTATTTAATTCATTCTCAATTCGCAGGTAAATGGCTCAAAAAAAGTCCTTCCACAGATCAAAGTTATTTTATATTCTATCCTCGATATCACTGATCATTCTTGTTTCCGGCTTTTTCTTCTGGAGAAATTACAAATATAAACTGGTCAATAGAAAGCTCGATAAGCTGATATACGGCAAATCAAAGGGTCTTTATCAGCTTGCTTACCAAAATCTTGTTATAGATGAAGCGCTGGGGAATATTTCTGCAGAAAATGTGGAAATGACCCCGGACAGCCTGGTTTATCAGACACTTGTAGATCAAAATACAGCGCCGGAAACTCTTTTCATTATAAAAATTCCTAAACTCACAATTACAGGTGTAATAACACCGAAAGCTTTATTGAATAAAGAAATAAGCGCCCACATCATAAAAATTGAAAATGCAAGTATCAAAATCCGTCTAAATAATGGTAATAAACCAGTTGATTCCGGTTTCAATTCCGGCATCCGATCCGAACTGTACCGTATAATACTTGGAAAATTGAACAGCATTAAAACAGACAGTATTGTACTTGAAAACGCTGATGTATCCATTTCGGATAAGAACTCAAAAGAGAGTTTAATCACCCATGGTCTGAGCATCCGTTTTTCCGGAGTATTAATTGATAGTGTGCATCAGAATGACAGCAGTCGCATCCTGTTTTCAAAAAATCTGGCGATACAATGCGAAGAGTTGAAACTGCCATTTAAAAACAGATTCTATAATCTTGAAGTACAGGGATTGGACTTTAATACAGTTTCGAAGCTGCTCCATACCGGTAAGATCTCATTGAATCCGTTATTATCAGAAACTGATTTTGCCAGGGCGCATAAATTTGCTGTTGACCGCCTTGATATCAGGATCGGTAGCCTGGATGTACAGCACATCAACCTTCAGGCGCTACAGGCGGGCCAATTGATTTCAGATACCATACAGATAGCGAACGCTTCCATTCGGATCTTCAGAGATAAATCGTATCCACATGATTCAGCGGACAGGACCAATACTTACCCGCAGCAAACCATCATGAAATTATTCTTTTCAGTTTATGTGTCAAAACTCATTGTGAAGGAAAGTTATATTGAATACAAAGAAAAAAACGACAGGTCAGACAGCAGTGGAAAGGTCACATTTTTTCATGTGCGCGCAGCATTTGACAATGTAACCAATATGCTGGTTCGTATCAAAAACAATAATCAGATGCGCTTAAATTTCAACGCTTCATTTCTGAATGAATCGCCTTTTCATGCAAATGTCCGGATGAGACTGAATGACAATAATGGCAATTTTCAAATGGATGCAGAACTGGGAGAAATAAATGCTGTTTCATTAAACCCTTTGCTAAAACCAATGGCCCTGGCAGAAGTGGATAAAGGAAAAATTTCAAAACTGCAATATCACCTGGAAGCCACTAACACGAGTGCTAAAGGAAGATTGCTATTGGTGTACGATGACCTTTCATTAAAATTGCTGAAAAAAGATGATGACAAAAATATATACAAAACCAAAGTACTCTCCACTCTGGTGGCTGGTGTAGCTATAAAAGGATCTAATCCGAAAAACGGGAAGACCCGCATTGGTATCACTGATTACGACAGAGATATCCATCGTTCTATTTTTAACCTGATGTGGAAATCATTGTTTATGGCTATTAAGAATGTCGCGTTATAAGCTTAAAGCCCAAATAAGGCCTAAGGCTTAAGGCTTAAAGCAGAAAGCTGTTTAATAATAAAAGGATATTCTTTAAAAATGTTTTCTAAAAAGAGTCCAATTAATTTTATTACGCCTTACGCCTTACGCCTTATGCTTTATGCTTTTGGCTTAAAATGGATACCCGATCGCAAAATTCAGGACCGTATTCTTCGTATCGAAAACCCATTTATCGGAGGAAGTCAGCCATGGTTCCCTTACAGGTATTCCAAGATCCAGTCTTATTAAAAGTATACTTATGTCCAGTCGGAAACCCGTTCCAATGCCAACGGCAATCTGACTTGGCCACTTGCTTGTAAACTGGGATCCAACCCTTGAGCTGTCATATAGGAGCGTCCAGGTATTTCCTGCATCGACAAAAAAAGCCCACCTGAAATAAGAAAATAGTTTAAACCGCAATTCCGAATTTACTTCCATTTTAATATCTCCTGGCTGATCGGCAATAAATGCGGTGTCCCTGTTTCCTGCATAATAGGAACCAGGTCCAAGTGATCTCGACCTGAATGCACGGATGTCATTTGCACCCCCTGCAAAAAATTCTTTTATAAAAGGCATAGTGGTACTATTGCCGTAGGCGTACCCGATCCCGCCGGTGAACCGGCTTGCCAGCACAGTTGTCTGGGAGAAGCTTAGATAATGTCTGAAATCAATCTCACCTCTTATATATTGTGAATAGGGAATACTAAATAATGTCTTTTGTTTCCCGCTGTTTACGTCGGCGCCGCTGGCGATACCGAGAATATTAGCCGATAAATCAATATTTCCATCAAAATAATAATTGTTCTTATTGCGATTCGGACGTAACTGCGTGTTCAGGTTAAAATTATATGTGGGACCAATGATAAAAGCTTTTTCCAGGCTGCGCGCGAGTACAATATTTGTGTCCAGTTGCAATTGGTATAAAGAGTCGATATGTGTCGGATTCACGAGGTTTACACGAATAATTTCCAACGTGTGTTCTTTGGTTAAACTTTGCTTCCAAACGTAGGCGAACCCTGCCTTAAAAGAATTCAACGTGTATTCCTGCGACTGTTCATAAAATTCATATCCGATATTAAACCTTGTTTTGGGAATAAATCCACTGTTGGTCTGAAACTTCACAGGTCCAATAATACGTGGAACGAATAAACTGACGTCTAATCCTAATTTAGTCGTATTGGTATATTGACCCTGGCCAAGGTTCTGTCTTAAATATCCCAGGTAAGTGGTTGCAGTGAGTAATTCAGCGCCACGAAAAATATTTTTGTTTCGCCAGTTAACTGAAATCTGTCCTCCATTTGCATCATTGGACTGGGTCAGTCCGGATACTTCAAAACGTATGGATTTCTTCTTAGCGGGCGTCAGATAGTAATATGCATTTAATTTATTTTCCGCTGTATCTTTTTCATCAAAACGGATCTTTACAAATTTGAACACGCCCAGACTGATCAGTCTGTTGAGTGATAAATCATGGTCCCTGCGGCTATATAGGTCCCCTGATTTGAATACAAGTGCCTGGCTGAAAATCCGGGGTTTAAACTTTTGTTCCGGGTCAATAATAGTAAACCCATTAAATTTTGGAAGGTCAGTGATACTTATACTGGTATCCACGTGCACATTGTAATCGGCAAATACAACTATATCATTGATCCGGTAGATTTTGAGGGCCGCTGTCGGTGTTGATTTTTTGACGATCAGGGTCATATCAACCTGATGATTGCCCACGGTGGAATCAGCCCTTATTAACAAATCCTCAGGATTGAAATAGTAATAGCCTATAAGTTTCAGTTGCCCGTCAATTCTTATTCTTTCGTTTTTAATAACGTCAAGATTATACGGATCACCTTTCTTAAGCAGCGATTCCAAACCTATTCGGGAAATCTGCTGACTTAATGAATCCGGCCCTGAAGGATAAACCACGTTGCGGATGGTATATTGTTTTGATATGAGTGCAGTATATATTGCGCTTAATTTTCTTCCCTTATACAGAGTATCCAATACGACACTGTCTTTAAAATAACCCCTGTTTTCCAAACGATTTTGAAGGACGGCCCTGTTTTTTTCAAAGGCACTATAAGAAGCAATCACAGGTGGTTCACCCATCTTGTTTCGAATGAAATTTCGGATACCCTTCCCTTTCGGTTTCCCGGCCAGGTTATAGAGCAATAGCTTGAAGCGGATTCCAAGAAAACTACCATTGGGTTTAGGACGAAGCAGATCATTTAATTCCCTGATCAGTGCTTTTTTCCCTTTGATCGTAAAAGAAGAATCCTGTTTGATTTTGATTTTTGCTCCATCATACAAATACTGTCCTTCTTCCAGGCTTTTTGTCTCACTGCAAGCGCAAAACAAAACTGTGAATAAAACAAAAAACAGCATTTTGACTATGGATCCTTTCATTTCTCAGTCGGATTATTTTCAGGGTCCTGGATTTTTTGATTTGTCTTGTTTGGTAGCAGACGGAGTTACTTTCTTAGTTTGGAATAATTCCCGGAAAGTATCATAGTCGAATGTGAGTATAAAACTTAATCCGGTTTCCACAACCTGGCCTTCTACAATAGTTTCATATTGGTCTTTCCTGTAAACCCTTATCATGTATCTTCCATCTTTACTCAGCCGGTAGTCAACTTTTACATCTCCTGCAATATTTGAGGCATCCTGTCCCGGATTGGTTTGTTCCAGTTGAAAGTCGCTGCCGACGCTTACGCGTACACGGTCGCTGAATAAACTTTTCGAAACATTTACATTCAATTGTGTTTGATTTTGTGCGGTTCCTGAAGTATAATCCAGACTGGAATTCATGTCAAAACTTATGTCAACACCTTTCACCAGTGAGCCAGCCAGCTGGTTCAACTGAGCGCTCAAAATCCTGCTGGCGCTCTGTCTTGCCATAGATCCCGCATCCGTTCCTGCCGATGCAGTCTGAAACGGGTTTTCTGCAACAAACCGTCCCAGCAGTAATAATGCAAATACCTGTTTATTTACTTCTGCATCATTTGAGCGCAACTGTTGCAGTTTCGTATCTACTTCCGGCCAGGACGCCAATAAATAATCCGGCAGAGTGATATCAAATTTTATAATGGGCTTCAATAATTCCCCCGTCATAATTAATTTTACCTGGAACGGTAAACGCTGTTTGTATTTATTTGCTTCCTCGGAGTTTGGATCCGTAATCTGTTCCTGCATCAGATCGATCGGTGCCGTGCTTACTGTATAAATCGCCGTAATATCAATATTCGCCTTGGCAGGATCGCCCGTCCACGTAATTGTGCTGCCGGGTTTGATGTCAAATTTTCTATGCAGTATACTCAGGGTCAGGTTATATGACCCATTCACTAATTCATAGTTTCCTGTCAGACTTATCTTTCCGCTCTTATCAATACCGGCACTTAAATCAGCACGGCCGCGCATGGCAAGTGCATCCCCGTTTCTTTCATCTATAATAATTGTAAACTGTGCGCTACTGTCTGTTTCAACAGTCGATGTCACATCCATCCCGCTCAAACGTGCATTAGATGCCAGTGAATCCAGGAATTTACTCAGCTGTAATGAATCAGTCTTTTTTTTATTATTTGTAAATATTACGACCCCTTCCCGATCGACTACTTCAGGATCATCACTCGGCAGTATTACAAATAAATCTGTATTTTTATTAACACGCAGATTCGCATCCACCTTCGGTAATTTAAGATCGCCGGTTACATCAATATTTGCATTTACATTTAGCTTACCATAAAATAACCTGTTGGGTTCTTTTGGCGCATTCACCAGTCGGAAATCCTGCGCATTCAGCGTCAGGTCAAATCGATAATCTTTAAAGTCTTTTGTAAAAATATTTCCATCGAGCATGGCTTTATTTCCCGCAGAATCGAGTAAAGTAAAATGACTGAAATTAAAACCTTCATCATCAAAACCAATAGAGTCTTCAGAAATCTTCAGTGGCTCACCTGTAATAACCGGAGTAATAACTGCTTTCTCAAAATGAATATTACCATCCAATTGTGGCTGATCCAGGTTACCACTGGCGTGTAAATTGCCTTTCAGGTAACCCGTCATTCCTCTCACCTGGGTTGCAGCCATGCCTTTAAAGGAAGCCAGATTCAACTGATTTAATTTGACGTCCATATCCATTTTACTTTCTCCTGAAAAATATTTTCCATCAATGCTCAAATCATTATCATGCCCCTGTAAAGTAATATGGGCAACAAAAGCGTTTAATTCTTCATTATTCACCTGTAAAACAAGGTTTCCCAATGTATCTTTTGAATATGAAAGATTGTCAATTTTAATATCTGACGTAAATAATGGTTTGGTAAAGAGATTTTTAATTTCAGCGTTTCCCTGGATCGTTCCATCCAGCAAAAGAGAATCCTGTTCAGCAAAATGTGTAAGTGTTTTAATTTTAAAATTGGTAAAACTGATTTCAAGAGGCGATTCTGCAGTTTCTCCTTTTGTGTTTATACCGATGGATTCACCCTGATGACTGAGATTCAGGTTCCGTACAATAAGCCCTGTTGAATCATAGTGAACAAAATTATCTGCGGGAATCTGCCAGCGTTGGTAATCGAGCAGCAGGCTGTCGGGAATAAAAACATATTGAAAACCATTTTTAACAGAGGAAAGTGATCCTGACAGTATATACTTGTTTTTTGTTTTTTGATCTTTTAATACAAGGGTATTCGTTAGTTTATTGTCTGCAAGCGCTCCAAACAACGCGGTTTGGTATAGCTGAAATCCAGGTTGCCTGGCATTTGCAAATGAAATATTATAATCGAGGCCGTTATTTCCAGTTTCAGCCTTTATGCCAAACTGATGAATAACCAATTGATCCAGTTGTATTTTATCTGTATGCAGATCCAGTTTAAAATCTTTCTTTAAACTGTTGAATGAGATATATCCCGTCAGACTGTCAGATCCTCTAAGGGAAGGCATGGCAGCAATAACAAGCGGTGAAGGCCGCAATTCAAGAGTCATCTGCCATTGTTCAGGCTCTGTTGTGTCCGTGCCGGCAACCTGAATTTTATAATATTTATTGATGAATTGTTTTAACGATTCCGTTGTCTGAGTTAGCTTATAACGTCCTGTCCAATCAATATCCGCTGCTTCAGAACGAATACGAATTGACTGGCTGGTATCCGAATGAAGAGCCGTCAATGATATACTATCGGTATGGATGGCAAGTTTTCCAAGTTTCAATCCAATATCACTTATTACCATTTGCCCCTGGAGCGCATCGGGATCAGTCGATTTAAAATCTGCTTCCAGCGCAAGGTGCATTTGCAAACTGTCTTTTAACAGATTTAACGCCAATAGATTTATCGTATCGAGTTGCAGTTTTATTTTCACGGAAGGATGGTTCTCCGACAGATTGGTTTCTCCATTCAATTGATATGTAATATTTGGATCGTGCATCGAGGAAACAACAGAAGCGTTTCCGTTATTCATTTTTGCATCCAGCACCAGTCCATGGTAATTATAAGTATTAAATACTCCTTCCTTAAGATTCACATGAAAATTACCATTCATTTTTTTTGGATCGAATCCTGATCCTTTGGCCGTGGCATCCAGGGTAAACCTGCCCAGCAGACTGTCCATCTTTATTATATGTCCAATATCCAATGAGTTTGTATGAGTGGTAAGATCATAGGTTTTTCTTTCTACATCAAGGGATCCCGAAATGTCAGCACCTCCTTCACTCGTTTCTGTATGGAGCTGAATCAAAAAATGATTAAATGAACCATTGAATTTACCATTGAGAGATATGTTTTCCGGTATCCTCAGATTATCGGGAACAGTCCCTGCGGGAACAAAGTGGTTGATATCCGTTTTCGTAGTGACAAATTTTGAAACAGAAATATTATATATCGCAGTCCTGGCTTTTGGCATGCCCTTGATTTCTCCGAAAGCGACAAGCGAAGTATTTCCCAGTCCGTCGAATTCGAGATTTGAAATTTTCAGATCATTTAACTTACCGGAAATCTTACCATTTAAACGGATTGCAGCCTGCGAATAATCTTTCAGGGTGCCGTTTAAAGAAGGGACAAAAACCAAAATATCCTGAGTGCTGATGCGCGCGTGATCAAATTCAATGTTTGTATTAACATTTCCAGGACTATTCTTAAAATCTTCAAAAGATTTATAGGTGATAATACTTTGGTTCCGGATTTCAGATTTATTGGTTTGGATAATCAGGTTTTTTACCGACGCACCTGCCGGATTATAAGATACTCCCGCAGACAGGTTTTTCAGTATAAATCCACATTTTTCATCAAATGAAATTCCTGAGATCAAAGCATTGTAATCAGAAGGTCCCGCATGCAGGTTTGAGCTGTGAATACGCAGGTGTTTTACATTCAAGTGATTATAATCCATTCCCTGTCTGAGTGGAATTTTATTGTCATCATCGTATTGCAGACTTGTGCTGTCGATCGTTAATCGTGCAATATCAATACTCCAATTCGTATTTGCTGACGCAGGTTGTATTTGCAATGTTTTATCGGCTTTTTTCGGCTGTATTGTTTTGCCAAAACGCAGTGCCGCAGAGGTATTGGAAAGAGCAATTTGTTTTAACTTAATATGTAATGTTGCGAGGTTGATGGAATCAGCAACCAGTTTGAAATTCGCCAAATGAATCATTGCATCTGTATGCTGAATATCGTTCCGGTAATTCAGGCTGATACCGGCAAAATCGATGTTGCCCAGCTCCAGTTTAACGGGAGTGGAATTTTCATTGTGTACAGTCACCGTATCTGCTATCTTTTGCAGAATCAGTATGGGTTTGTATTGGCGAAGGCTACCAGTAACACCTTCCAGATTAATTGATGGAATCGAATATTGCTGGTGAGCCGGATCAAAAATTTTTAATTTTGTATTAAAATCTCCCAGTACAAGGTAGAGTTCGTTCCCTGTAGCATCATCACGATATGTTGCGCGAATGTGCTGAAGACGGATCGTTCCGATTACAAAACGAAAACCACCTGAATCTTCCTTCTTTTTGGGTGGTGAACTGAATGCATCTGAAATAAACTGAAAATTATATATAGAATCGGGAAGCCGGCGACTCACTTTCATGGTCATGTCATCTAATTCAAGATGACTGATCCGTATTTCGCTACTCAGCAATCTAAGCATGCTGATGTCCACTTCTATTTTTCCACCTGACAGAAGAGTGTCCCTGCGCCGATCCTCCAGATAAATATTTTTCAGGACGATGCGAGTGGGGAACTCTATATACAAATTGCCAATGCGAACTTTTGTCCGCAGTTTGTTTTCGAGATATGCCTCAATTTTTCTTCGGCCATAATTCTGAACAGGCCCGGTCTGTATCAAAAGCAGGATCAGCAGAATTATACTCAGTAAGACAAGAACGGCTGTAATTGTAATACGAAAGATCCGCCTTAGTATTTTTTTGACAGACTTGCTGATCATCATACGCTTTGGCTGGGTTTTTAGGCCATCATTCCTTTTCTTCTCCAAGAAGAATAGCCCATGGTTTCAATTCCGGTACTTCTTCACTTACAAGCCTGAACATTGCAGTCAGGGGAATAAATAAGAACATGCCGGGAATACCCCAGACCAGGTGACCGATTAAAACTGCCAGTATCGTGACGAAAGGATTCATTTTTACCTTACCTCCCACCACATGCGGAAGGATCATATTGGCGTCGATAAAATGTGTAACCAGAAAAACTACCCCTACTGCCACTACATGTCCGGTTGAATTGGTAGCAGCAGTTATCAGCATGGCTACTGCCATACTAAAATAAATTCCCAGGTAAGGAATGATATTCAGGACGGCTGCCATAACGCTGATCAGCAATGCATATTTTACGCCAATAATCATAAGGCAGATGTAAATCAGGATGGCTATTACACTCATCTCAATAAGCAAGCCATGTACGTAACTGTTTATAAGTGACCTGATCCTCGAAATAATATCTTTAACCATTATATTATGCGATTCATGAAATAATTCAACAACAAAACGCATGATTAACCGACGGTATTGAAGTATGAAAAATGTAAATATGAAAAAGAAAACGATGAGTATGAGCGTTTCTGCAATTCCAATGAATGTTGTTGCGACTGAATTCATGGCCGTATTTAAAATACCTGTTCCCGATTTATGCAGGTACGAAACCTGCTGTGTATTGGTGATATGGTATTTATCACTAATCCAGTCCTGAACATCCTGCCATTTTTCTAAAACCTTTGCCTGTAAGGAAGGCAGATCCCTTGAAAGACGAATAAGTTGCCTGGTGAAAAAATAAAATAGCCCCAGGAACAGTACCATAAAAACTAAAAGAGTTATACCAGCGGCCACCGGACGCGGTAAACGACGCTTTTCCAAATATAGAACAACGGGATGTAGCAGAATGGAGGCAAGAAACGCAAAAAATAAAGGTACCAGCAAACTTTTCCCAATCCACATGAATGACAATATGAGTGCGATTGCAAAAAGGGTCAGTGCCAGTCGGGCATAAAAAGGAAACTTCATCATAGGAATACCCGATTTATAAATGCTCCGCTAATGTTACAATATTTTCGGCCGTGAATCCGAATTCTTTAAATATTTCCTCTGCGGGTGCAGATTCCCCAAAATGATCGATACCCAGGCTCCTTCCGTCTTCTGTTGTATATTTCAGCCATCCCAAAGTAGAGCCCGCCTCAACTGATAATCTTTTGCGCATCGATTTTGGAAAAACCAATTCCTTATAAGCGGCGTCCTGCTTTTCGAATAATTCCCACGATGGCATACTGACTACGCGGGCGTATATTGATTTCTCTTTTAGTTTTTCCTGTGCTTTTAATAAAAGATAAACTTCAGATCCCGTCCCGATCAATATGATTTCAGGATTTTTCTCGGCTTCAGAAAGAATATAGGCCCCTCTTTCGAGACCACTGGCGCTGGCATATTTTTGCTGATCGATGATCGGAAGTCCCTGCCTTGTCAGTATAAGCGCCACCGGACCACCGCTATGTTCCAACGCTACTCTCCATGCCTGTGCCGTTTCATTGGCATCAGCTGGCCGAATGACTGTCATGTTGTGAACGGATCTTAATCCTGCTAACTGTTCAATGGGTTGATGCGTAGTTCCGTCTTCTCCTAACCCGATACTGTCGTGAGTAAAAACATAGATGGGTTTTATTTTACTGATGGCGGCCAGTCTCATTGGTGGTCGCATATAATCAGAGAAAACCAGAAAAGTAGCACCGTAAGGTATAAAACCTTTCGTGAGAGCCATGCCATTTAAAATGGCGCCCATACTATGTTCGCGTATTCCAAAATGAAAATTTCTACCATCCCGGTTTTCTGCCGAAAAAGATTCAAACTGATCCAGGATCGTGTCAGTTGATGGCGAAAGGTCTGCTGAACCTCCCATCAGAAACGGAATCTGAGTTGCAATTGCATTTAATACTTTTCCTGAAGCCTTTCTGGTGGCCATTTTTTCACTGCCACTGAAAACGGGAATTTTTTCCTTCCATCCGGATGGTAATCTTCCGTTACTGAAACTAACATATTCATTGGCCTCTACGGGATATTTTTCCTTGTATTGGTTGTAAAGATTGTTCCATTGTTTTTCTTTTTCTACTCCTGCTTTCCCTGCGGTCCTGTAAAAAGAAAGTACATTGTCAGGTACAACAAAGGCCTGATCGGGGTCGAAATGAAAGAATTTTTTTACCAGCCTGACTTCATCCTCACCCAAAGGAGAACCATGCGCAGATGCAGAATCAACTTTGTTGGGACTTCCATATCCAATATGGGTTCTCAGTTTAATTAATGAGGGACGTGATGTTTCATTTTTGGCATTTATTAATGCATTATCAATTGCATCCAGATCGTTACCATCAGGCAGAACCTGAACATGCCATCCATAAGCAAGAAAACGGGCACCCACATCTTCATTAAAAGTTATTGCTGTGTTGCCTTCAATCGTAATATGATTGTCGTCATATATGTAAATCAGGTTCCCCAATTGAAGATTACCCGCCACAGATGCGGCTTCTGAAGTAATGCCTTCCATGATATCACCATCGCTGCAAATAACATAAATATTATAGTCGAAAAGATCGTAACCAGGTTTGTTATACCTGTCCGCCAGCCATTTTTGCGCGATGCCCATACCAACACCATTTGCAAAGCCCTGCCCCAGCGGACCAGTCGTTGCTTCAATGCCATCCAATAATCCATATTCCGGATGACCGGCTGTTTTACTATGCAGTTGCCTGAACTTTTTGATATCGTTCAGTGTAAGATCATATCCTGTAAGATACAGGTAACTGTATTGAAGCATGCAGGCATGACCAGCTGACAGAAGAAAACGGTCCCTGTTGGGCCAGCTTGGATTCTGCGGATCATAGTTCATGAGTTTTGACCATAGCAGGTGTCCCAGCGGCGCCAGTGCCATAGCAGTTCCGGGATGACCTGAATTCGCTTTCTGCACGGCATCAGCCGCAAGTACCCTTACTGTGTTGATACAAAGTGTTTCCAGACTGGTTGTTGTTTTTTCCGCTGTTTCCATTAGATTAAAATTTAAATTTTTGCCTCATAAACCATTCCAGCCCCGAATGGATTCGATCCAGCAGGGAATAGTAATTTTATGGGTTATAAAGTTAATCTATTCCATGCTGTTTCGTGTTCCCTAAATTCGTTGTCAGGAAAATTCTTCGGGTATTCAACGCCCGTTAAAGGAGGTAATCTGAATTGATTTTTTGGATGCAATTTTTATCTGATCAGTACAGAAGTTCCCTTGAGAAAAAAATTCTTTCCTGAAATATCTGTGTACCGAAGTGTCCAGACAAAAGTCCCCGGGGACTGCAACTGGCCGTTAATTGTACCATCCCATTTATTTGTCCAGTCACGCGTTTCAAATACCAACTGACCAAAACGATTATATACTCTGAATTCCAGGTTCGTGGCATTAAATGCATTGAGTGGGTATAGATAATCATTTTTACCATCGCCATTCGGCGTAAACGCGTTGGGCACGGTAATATAACAACTCTGCAATTTGATAATCTGACGGGATGCAGTGTCGTAACATCCCATATTATTTTGGACAACCAGGCTCACGGTATATGTTTTTCCTGCCCAGGTATCAGGATATAAATGAGCCTGCGGTATTTGTTGAGCACTGGCTGTTCCGTCTCCAAAATTCCAATTCCATGAAATCACATTTCCCATGGTAGTATTGCTAAAGTTCACTACATCCTTAGGACAAATCTCACCGGGAGCCTGGAATGCGGCAGTCAGTGTGTTACTCAGATCTACAACCTGGGAAGCTGTGTCGCTGCAAAATCCATTGGATACAATATGTTGAATATTCTTCAACCCGTAAACATTATAAATAATGGACGGATCCAATAAACTGCTTTGAGTTGCAGAATCTATATTCCATTTCCACAGGTTTACCCCATGATCGGCCAGGTATGTCAATGAAATCGTATCATTTTTACAACCAAAGCCAATATTATAATTGAAGGCGGCCGATACTGTATCCTTTGTACTAAATGAAAGGACTGCCCCCGCCGGTGTTTCCATATCACACAAATCAATAATTGTATTTCCGTCACTTCCGGTCACCAGGGTGACATTGAAATTTCCTTCCGCGACAATGGGTCCATTTAGCGTAAGATTGATAACGCTTGTCAGTCCGTTGGAACAAACACCTGAGGCACCGGTGATGTGTACGGAAGGACTACCGGATATTGTAAAATCCGAACCGTCTGCAGCAATCGAATTGCACTGAATGGGTTTGGAAAATATTAGTTGAATGAAATCCGGAGCACAAGTCGGTCTTGTAAGACTGTCGAATGGTGTTGGCTGAAGTGGCAACACTTTAAATGTGAGGCTGTCACCTACTTCGATCTGTGTACCGCAATCATCCAGCAGGGTATTGTTATCAGTACCCAATTGAGCAAGAAGAGAATAGTTGCCGGGAGGCAACGGATTCTGCATCGTAAGCTGGAGACTGTCCATATCAAAACTGCTATTACAATTCAATCCTGAAGCACTAACAATCGAACCGGGATTGGAGCCAATTATGAAATCAGAACCATTTGATGTCAGGCTGTTACAACGCATTTTTTTATTGAGAGCTACCGTTAATGTTTTTCTGTCGC
This sequence comes from uncultured Bacteroidota bacterium, assembly GCA_963730425.1. Classification (GTDB taxonomy): domain Bacteria; phylum Bacteroidota; class Bacteroidia; order Chitinophagales; family Chitinophagaceae; genus Puia. Next base: position 356,465 of record CAVSRV010000003.1, read on the forward strand.
AACTGATTGCTACAGATTTCAGGACTGGCGTAAGTGTGTCGGTAATAACAGCTGTCCCACTTCCGAAAGCCAGTGAATATCCGCTTTGAGTTTGAGTATAGTGACTGACAAGCAACAAATATTTATGCCCTGTAATCAGCGTGGGCATGGCAGCGTATGTTGATTCGTAGACGGCCGGATTGGATGCGCATTCAATTTTAGTGCTGCCACCTCTTATAGCACCCGTTAGTCCGCTGGATCCGGACCAGTTTCCTGTTACTATAAGGGAAACATCCGTATACACATCATTAGGATTGTGCCCCGTTATATCAAAAAGCATCCAGTCATAATCATCGCTTCTGTTATTTGGGGTAATAAGAAACCCCAAAGTTCCGCCGACAAAACAGGTAAAGGAATACCAGAAGGGATTTGTGTCGGGATAATAATCACACCCGGGAACAAATAAAGCAGTAGTACTCCCGATGGGTACTACCGACTGTTGAAATATGCTGGTTCCGCAAACGGGAAACGCCGTAGATGCAAGCTGACCCGGTACGGGAAATGTTTGTGACCAGCCTACCAACGAAATAAGCAGAAAATATAAGATTAATACAGTTTTCACAACTAATAGTATGACAATTTATTCAATATGAACGTTGCAGGAAACTTACATTGGTTATGAGTTATGGGATATGAGTTATGAGATATGGTATAATCAACCCATAACTCATATCCTATAATTCATATCCCATAACCCATATCTCATAACTCATATCCCATAACCCATAACCCATAGCCTCATACTTTTTCTCACCGATATTGAATAAGCGTCGGCTGTGTAAGCGCAAAAATGGGGAAATTGAATGCTGTTACAGAAGTGATTGATAAAAAAAGACTGCTGGGGCCATTGGCGCCCTCTGGTCCGTGAGCAACAATTGGCTGATAACTGGCTGAAATCTGCACGGTGTTGAACGAAAGATTTTCATTTCTAATCTGGCAGCCAACGGTGAATCCGGAATAAAACGGACTATCGAAAATGGAGGCTTTTTGTGATGATAACAACGAAGCCTGCAGCAATAAATAGAAATTAAACTTGAATCCATAGACACTGATTGGGCTATAGTAATTTGTCTGTGCACTTATATTCAATCGCTGATAATCATTAAATAAAGTATAGCGATATCCAAAAATTCCATTTTCCTGGTTGATATTTACCGGTTTATATAAAACCGGGTTGAAGCATATAATATAGTCAGCATGCAGGAATTCACGAATTTTTGGGCCGTGAAATGGAAACAGGTTACTATAATAATCTGAAGCAATATGTAATACTGCATCTTCAGACTGGTGGTTATACCAGAAACCTCCAAATCCAATCGTGGAGCTGATCAGGTTTTTTCCAAGGAACCAATATTTTTGTGTTTGAATAGCAGTATAAGTTCGTTTTAGGCCAGTCCAGCTATCCAGTCCAAAACTTCCGGCATAAGTGTATCCCATGGGAATATCCTCTGTTCTTCCAAAACCAAAAAAGTAATTTGTTTTAAAGAAATCCTGATGATAAAAGACCAGCTGACTCAGCAGGAAATAATGCGAATTATAATTTGGATCAGATTTCAGGGTTGGTTCAGTCGGGTTCGTTTTAAAATCCATATTAAAACTCCTGAGCTCAATACCAATATTTGGCTTTGAACTGTTGTATCCTGATCTTTTATACTGGTTCGTGAAATTATAACCAGCCCAGGCGTCTACAAGGTTGTATGTATAGTTTCTAAATATTGTATCGGGAAGGCTGTATATATTTACCGATCGGTTAACCGACAACGTTAGACCGCCGGTTAATGAGGCCCAGGTACTGTAAAGCGGGCGATTAATAATTATATAAGCAGAATTTTCATATTGGCCCGTATCCGCGTTTATCTTATCATTCAGCATGGTATATCCTACAGATACGTCTGCAAAGGATCCGCCAACATTATATTTGGTATAACTGGCCCCCGTGCGCCACTGTGGGGTATATGAATTATCCCAGCTAAAACCAAAGGCGACTTTCTGTCCTGCTCCAAGGAGGTTATTATTGAAAACGGTAGCTGAAGCCTTTGTATTATTTACTGCCGCTATACTTGTTCCATATTCAAAGACATCTTTTGTCAGGACAACTATGTCAATCGAATCATTGCTCTCGTAACTATTTATGACATAAATGCGGGCGTCCAGTATAAAGGGTAGCCGTCTTAAGTACCTTTCATTGTCAACCAGTTTATACGCATTCACCGTATCCCCCTCACTAAAAAAAAGTGATTGCCTGATCATCCACACTCTCGTATCGTAGTGCAGCATGTTGGCAAAACGTATTAGCTTGGAAGGCACCACTGTCGTGTCTTCAATCGTTGTTCCAAATACTTTTAGCTGGTTGTAATATATATAACGAATTTGCTTACCACCGTAAACATTGAAAGAGTTTTCTCTCGATTTAAAAATCATGCTGTCCGACTGAGGAACCGGTGCATTAGTTCTTCCGAGTTTTAAAAAAAGGGAATCTCTTTGTTGCTGGTCAGTTATAATATTGAAATAGCGGGTAATACTGCTGCGCTTTTTAGGAGGCTGATTTTTTGGAATGGTATCTGATTGATTTTTTGGAACCGTATCAGGGCTGATAGAAATGCCTGCACAGTTTCCAGCTTTAAGTGTAGTACAAAAGCATAGAAAACAGGATAGCAAAACAATTCGGTAGGTGATATGCAAAAATGTATTCAAATTTCTACGCGCTACTCATAAATCCAGGAACACTTAATATTCAGCTTTTTTTTCGACAGGAAGGTAATTCAAAGCCGCTGGCCATTGAATTTTTGCCCAAGTAAAAGGAAATCCCGTGATTCCCAAAATTATTTTGGAATTTTGATGTAGCTGTTTCGTTTTCAGAAGCTTATGGATAAAATAATCGGACAGACCCTGCGTTTAGTTTCCGGAAGCTTTTCTGAATTTTCACGTTTATTTTTGTTGAAGCCGGCCCAAAACCAAGCCCCATGTTCCGAATCCTGACTGCTCTTCTTTTAATCATCCTCATAAAGTTGAATGTTTACGGACAGGCTACACAACAGGCTCCGGCCTTTAAAAATGGCAGATTAACCCCCGAATACAGTCTCCTAAACCATAAAATAACACACCCGCTTTGGCAGTCTTCACGATTCCTTTCTGATTATTATGTCATCATTCAGATGAACCACCTGGTTGACCCGATACAGAAGTCCGATTTGGCCGAAAACGGCATCAAACTGGATCAGTGGTTGTCGGGAAATAACTACCTGGCTGTCTGCAAACGGGGGTTTTCGATTAAAAACACTGGTGAACTGGGAATCATAAATATTTATGCCATACCACCGGCATTCAAAGTCAATGGGGATCTGAAGAATTATTTCGAGAAAGCAAAAGGTCCAAGGGATCTGATTGCCATTACCTGTTTTTCAGTAGATAAATCAATTGCCCAAAAAGCTATCTCCCAATCTGGAGCAGAAATCGTAGATACCAAAATTATACCTGCACATACCTGGTTCGTTCGTGGTACCTCAGAATGTATCAACAAGCTTTCGTTATTAGCTTTTGTTCATTCGATTTCACCTATTCATCTTGAAGATGTTCCCTTAAATTATAATAACCGCGCCATTCACGGGGTCCAGTCTTTGGCTGCAACTACCGGAAGAAATTTAACTGGTAATAATCTCATTATCGGAATTGGCGATAATGCAGATCCCTCGCAACATGTTGATCTGGCCGGAAAACTTATCATGCGTACCGATGAGCCTGTTGACCTCCACGGTACACATACCAGCGGCATCATTGCAGGCGGTGGAATTCTAAATCCCATGTGGACAGGAATGGCTCCCCGAAGTCACCTTGTGGTAAATGATTTCAGTAATATCCTTGTCAATAGTCCAACCTATGTAGCTGATTATAATATGCCTTTGACGAATAATTCATATTATAATGGAGATGCTGGCTGCCCGGGTGAAGGTGACTATAATGTGTTGAGTTATTATGTGGATTCTCAAATGCTGGGCTATCCAAAATTATTGCATGTTTTTGCAGCGGGCAATGATGGATATGTGACCTGTTCTCCCTACTCAATAGGCTATGCTACCATCAAATCAGGTTTTCAAACCGGTAAGAATATTTTAACCGTCGGGTCGATGGATAATATGATTATATACGATTGGCGGAGCATCAAGTCTCGGACCTACTAACGATGGTCGCATAAAACCTGAACTGGTAGCTGGTGGTGTTGCTATCACTTCCACAATTCCTGTAAATACTTATGCTACCTATAATGGTACGAGTATGGCCAGCCCTACGGTAGCAGGCATTCTCGCGCTGATCGTTGAAAGGTATAAGCAGTTGAATGCGGGTGCTTATCCCGATGGTGCATTACTCAAGGCACTGGTAACAAACAGTGCTGTGGATCTCGGTAATCCCGGTCCTGACTATAGTTTTGGATTTGGGATGATCAGCGGACGCACCACTGTTGAGGCGCTGGAGCAAAATCATTATTTTTCAGGATCTGTAACAAACAATACCACTCAGCAATTTGCCATCCCATCGATCCCTGCAGGAACTTACCAATTAAAAGTATTGCTTTACTGGCCCGACGCACCGGCCATTCCAGAGGCAGCCAAAACATTGGTAAACGACCTGGATCTGACAGTAACCGAACCCGGTGGAACTGTCCATCTCCCCATGATCCTGGATCCTACACCGGGCAATGTGAATAATAATGCTGTTGAAGGAGCTGATCACACCAATAATATCGAGCAGGTTTTAGTCAATAACCCACCTCCTGGTAATTATACTCTGAAGGTGAACGGATCAACTGTTCCTGTCGGACCCCAGCCATTTTACGTTGCTTATGAAATCTTACAGCCCTCCGTGAATGTTGAATATCCTTACGGAACTGAAACCTGGGTGCCCGGACAAACAGAATATATACGATGGAGTGCATATGGAGGCGATCCCAATAGTTTTACCCTCGAATTTTCCAGCGACGGTGGAAGCAGCTGGAACACGATTAGTAATTCCGTTCCTTCGACGAGTCGCTCCTATGCGTGGACGGTACCGGCAGTAGTAACGAATAATGCGCTGATCCGGATTACGCGAAATGTTGCCGGATATTCAGATATAAGCCACTATCCCTTTACGATCCTGGATCAGCCCGCACTAACGGTCACCAATAGCTGCCCTGGATATGCACAACTTAACTGGAATAGTATTACCGGTACCGATTCCTATGATATCATGAAATTATCGGGCGACACGATGCAGGTGATCGGGAATACAGTGGATACTTCATTTCTTGTAACACCGTTGAATAAAGACAGCAGCTATTGGTTTTCAGTAAGAGCCGTGCACGGCGGTTTTGGAGGACGGCGTGCAATAGGACAAAATATTATTCCCAATTCAGGTCCCTGCACAGCGAGCATTCTCAACAATGACCTGATACTCGATTCAGTATTGGCCCCCACAAGTGGCAGACAATTTACCAGTACCCAGCCTGGCATACAGCGCATAAGCGTGCATGTTAGAAACCCCGGAAATCTGCCCACATCCTCCCCTGTTAATTTTTCATACCAGGTAAATAGCGGAGCCATCATTACTGAGGTTTATGCGCCCGCCATACCCGCTGATTCAGCTATCGTCTACACATTCTCTCCCGCCAATAGTTATGATTTTTCTGCTGCAGGCAGGTATAGTATCAAGACCTGGATTCATTATAGTGCAGATACTATTCCGTCCAACGACACCCTTGTTTTCACTTTGAAGAATCTCCGGAACGACCCTTTGATATTAAGTCCGTCTTTTACAGAAAGTTTCGAGTCGGCGACGGACCGCTCGTATAACCTGCAAACTATAGGACTGGATAGTTTGGACAGAGCTGACTTTTCCAATTCCATGGCCAACGGCAGGGCAAGTACTTTTTTCAATACCGGATTTGCAAGAACCGGCAAACGCAGCATTTTGCTTGATGTGACCGAACAGGGTACGAATGCTGCGGACTCACTGATAAATACTTTTAATCTCTCAAACTATTCGGCTTCAGACCAGATCTGGCTGGATTTATATTTCAAAAAACAATCCACCGTTCCGGGTATGCCTGGAAATTACGTATGGATCCGCGGTAATGATCAGGCCGCGTGGATTCCGGTAAAAAGTTTAAGCGACCCGATAGATCCGGCAGGCGTTTACATAAAACTAAATCTTGACCTGACAGGTATATTAGCATCCGCAATTCCCGCACAAACTATCAGCAGCAGCTTCCAGGTAAAATGCGGTACAGAAGGAAAAATTCCTGCAGCTTCTTCAAATCCCCAGGCCCTCCCCGGTGGTGGAATTAGTTTCGATGATTTTATGCTTACCAATGCTATAAACGATGTGGGTATGCGGGGCCTTCTTCAACCTTCATTGAAAAATATTTGTGCACTGAGCAATGCAGAAATCGTTACTGTGCTGATCAGAAACTATGGAACGGATACTCTGTTGAATATCCCTGTAACCTATGCTATTAACCAGGATACGGTAACAGAAACCATCCCCATTCTTCTGCCGGAGGATAGTCTTCAGTATAGCTTTAGTAAAACGGTAGATATGTCTGCATATCAATCTTATAATATCAAGACTTGGGTGAGTAATCCGACTGATAATTATAGGAATAATGACAGTTCAGGCGATTACACCATTCAGACCACACCCCTGATCAACCAATACCCTTATCTCGAAGGTTTTGAAAACAATAATGGTTACTGGTATACCAACGGACAAAATGATAGCTGGCAATGGGGTAAGCCTGCCAAAAAAATTATTCATAAAGCTGCGAATGGATCCAATGCCTGGGTAACCAACCTGACCGGAAATTATAACGACAATGAATACTCGTTTTTGTATTCTCCCTGTTTTGATCTGACGAGTTTGACGAAACCCGTATTATCATTCAGTCATATATTTCAGACAGAAGACGATTGCAATTGTGATTTTCACTGGGTAGAATATAGTCTGGATGATTCAACCTGGACAGTCCTTGGAAACGCCTCATCCGGTGTAAACTGGTATGATGATGCTTCTGTGAATGCATGGCAATTATCCGACACTATCTGGCATGTTTCCAGTTATGATATTCCAGTGAGCGCCAATAAAATCAGGTTTAGAATTGTAATGTACTCAGATCCCGGAACGAACTATGAGGGCATTGGCATCGATGACATTCATATTTTTGAAAAGGCGCCTGTATTTACGGATAGTCTTGTTGCAAGCCTTTCGCTACCTGTGAACGGAACCAACTGGATTGATTTTGATGAAAACGGCCACAGGATATTTTCCATCAACCCTAATGGCCAGAACCTGGGAAATACACGGCTCAGTGTTTTCAGGGATACGGTGAGCATCAGGGATACCGCCGGACAATATTATGGTGAGAGGAATTGGGTTATACAGACTGCAAATCCTGCTTCTTCGGCTGTGGGTGTACGTTATTATTTTACAGATTCTGAAGCGAACAAACTCATTCAGGCCACTGGATGTGCTACCTGTTTGAATATGGCCGACGCTTATTCATCAGGAATAACCCAGTACAGTAGTCCGTCGATTACGGAAGAGGACAGCAGCCTGATAAATAACAGGCTGGGTAATTATTTATTTCACAAGCCTCAGCAGGATGTTCAGATAATTCCTTTCGACAATGGTTATTATGCAGAAACAACCGTACAGGGATTTTCAGAATTCTGGATCAATGGAGGCGGCAAACAGCAGGACCACCCATTGGCGGCCTGGTTAAAGGATTTCACGGCAGTAGCACTGGATTCAAGTGGACAATTGAACTGGGTGACCTGGCAGGAAACAGGCTCGGTGAAATTTTTCATTGAAAAGAGCAGTGACAGTATACAGTTTAACCGGATCGGTCAGGTCATTGCCATACCCCACCAGGACTCCGTTCAATCGTATAATTTCATAGATCCTTTGCTATGGTCAGGGAATAACTACTACAGATTGGTCCTTTATTTTCAAAACGGAGACAGCCTTATTTCACCAGTAAGAAAGATCAGCTATGACGCCATTCCGGGTTCTGTGCTGGTCTATCCAAACCCGACTGACGGCGATATCACCATTAAAACTCCGTCAACCTGCCGGGAAATACAGATATTTGATGTACTAGGGAGAAAACTGATGGATAAGACGGGACAGGGCTATATTCAACAGCTATCGGTCGGCTCATTTTCACCAGGCGTTTATTTTCTTAAGTTGTTCACAGACAGTGGAAATAAACTCATAAAACTGGAAAAAAGATAGGTAAAATGTGCCTGAAACGCACTACCTTTGCCGACTATTTAAAAAAGTGCTCATGAACAGCCGCAGAGAATATGAACTTGCGTTTGTGGGACTGAAGCCCGGAATTCATGCGTACGATTATAAAATTACAGACAGGTTCTTTGAGGCATACCAGAAACAGGATTTTACCGATTGTGATGCCGAGGTAAAACTTTTTCTGGAGAAAAATCAGGGGTTTATGTTGCTCCGCTTCGAGGTAACGGGAACATTGAAAGTATTTTGTGATCGTTGCGGAAATCCATTGCCCTTAGATCTCTGGGATGAATTCCAGGTGATCGTGAAATTGGTAGAAGATCCTGACATAATGAACCAGGAAGAGGAAGACCCGGATGTATATTATATATCCAGAACTGAAAGTCACCTGCACCTGGCGGACTGGATTTATGAATTTGTGAATCTCAGTATACCGGTTCAGAGGATGTGTAAAGAAGATGAAATTGGCGGACCCAATTGTAATCCCGAAGTGCTGGCCATGTTGAAGAAAATGGATGCCAGTGCAAGTAATGCGGAGAACCCGTTATGGAAAGGACTGGAAAAATTCCGCAACCCGGAATAGATTATAGATTTAAAAACAGATGAGTCATGCCAAATCCCAAAAGGAGACACTCCCAGCAGAGGAGTGCAAAAAGAAGGACGCACTATAAGGCTTCCAAGCTGACACTGAGCAAGGATTCCACTACAGGTGAACTGCACGTGCGTCACCGCGCACATGTAAGCGAAGGAAAATTATTTTACAAGGGCAAAGTCGTAGTTGAAAAGGCACCGTAGAGTATTTCTTTATCGCTTATAATGTAGTTTGCAAGAATGAATATTGCATTAGATATGATGGGCGGAGACTTTGCACCGGAAGAACTGGTGAAAGGTGTGCGCGATTACATATCAGAAAAAACTCCTGCAAAGGTATCGCTGATTGGTGACGAGCAACAGCTCCTGCCGCTATTGGCAAAATATAAGGTCCCTGAAAATACTTACCGGATTATTCATTCTACTGAAGTTATAGAAATGAATGAACATCCGTTAAAGGCCCTCAAGGGAAAACCGAATTCATCCATTGCTATAGGATTTCACCTGCTTGCAACCGGAAAAACAGATGCATTCATCAGTGCAGGAAATACAGGAGCCATGCTTATCGGCTCTTTATATACTATTAAACCAATTGAAGGAATCCTGAGACCAACTATCGGCACCATCGTTCCGATGGAAAATGGTGCAACGGGTCTTTTGCTTGATGTAGGTGCCAACGCAGATTGCAAGGCGGAACATTTGAATCAGTTTGCAACTCTGGGAACGCTTTACGCAAAACATATCCTCGGAATAGAAACCCCCAGAGTGGGACTCATCAATATCGGCGAAGAGGAAGGCAAAGGTAATGTGCTCGCACAGGCAACTTATCCCCTGCTCAAGGAAAACAACCAGATTCATTTCATCGGAAATGTAGAAGGCAGGGATATTTTTCTGGATCATGCTGATGTGCTGGTCTGTGAGGGATTCACCGGAAATGTTATACTCAAACTCGCAGAATCACTGCACGTAATCATGGGTCGTCAGAAAATTAAAAATGAATATTTCGACCGGTTTAATTTCGAAGACTACGGAGGCACACCGGTTCTTGGCGTAAACAAACCCGTGATCATCGGTCATGGTATCTCCCGCGCAAAAGCATATAAGAACATGCTGCTCCTCGCGCAGAAAATGATTTCCACTCAACTGCTTGAGAAAATGGCATCAGCGTTTAAAGCTTAAAAAGGCTACCGGCTCATAAGCCGGATTCTGTTCTACTGCCATCATTTATCTTGTCCTTTCATTACTGAAAGGATCCAGCTGCCTACCCATTATGCAAAGCATTTCTGCCTTATGAACGGACCGTTCACCCATCCGCTCGCCAAGGCTATGGCGGAAAAGCATAATTTACATGGCATTTCAGCATGCAAGGTTTACCCTCCCGCGAAGTTACCCCCGCAGGACGTAGGCTCTTACCCTACGTTTTCACCTTTATCACGCCGAATCACGCGTCTCGCGTGAAAAGGAGTGACTGTTATTTTCTGTGGCACTGTCTGTATCATGAAGCCCATGCAACGATGACCCCGGCGCTTAACCGGTACATTGTCCTGTGCTGTCCGGACTTTCCTATCCCGCTTTTAGCGGGAACGATGGCCCGGCCGGTAGCCTTCGCAAATTTAAAGAAATATCTCCGTAGCACCGTATCCGTATCGTGGATCGTACTGATTGATGAATGAACGCACTTCACGCCTGGTCTTTAAAATTTCGTGAATCTCGTCCTTTAATTTTCCGGTTCCAACACCATGGATGACGATGAGGTTGTGCTGGTGATGCGCGATGGCCAGGTCCAGGTATTTTTCAAAAGTTCTCAGCTGAATTGTCAGTATTTCAAAATTACTCAGGTGTTTCCATTCGGGTTCAAGTTTCTCAATATGCAGGTCAACTTCATATTTCGGAGGTTCTAAATGCTGACGCCCAAGCTTTGCATCGTACAATTTATTTTCTCTTTTGCCCTTGGAACTCCATTCGGATTTTTCCTGCTCGGGAATTTTATCCGGATAACGATCAAATAATTTGTATGCAAAACTCGCTTCCCCTTTTTTCCGCATTTCTTCAATGCGCAAAAAAACCTGCCTGGCTCTTAGTTTAACAGAAGTCTCATACTGTGGCGCTTTTGATTTTTCCGGATGAAGAAGACTAAATTCAAATTCAAACAACGGAGCATCATTAATTTTTTCAAATGGTATATCATGCAGATAAAAATCTTTTGATGATTGCAATTCATTGTTCAGGTTGAAATCCTGTTTTCCCGAATAGCTAAGCTTATAATTGAAATGCAGACTCTTATCAGTATGGTTTACAAGGTATATTTTGAGATTTTCCACGACTTCATCACCGAATTCATCTTCATCAGATATGGGCAGAATCCTTAGCCAGCATCCATCGAGTGGTATATTCGATTTTTTAGATTTGTCAACAGGCAGCTGATCAATAAAAGTTCTTGCCTTTTTCTGATCAGTCGCTTTCTTTTCGGAAAAACGTTTGAAGTATGGAAAATCAAGCTGGTCAATATAAGCGGGGAATTTTACACCCCGAACGTCTACCATAACCATTTTATCATTGATCAATTCTACCACTTCCGCCTCCTCATTGGAATGCAGCACTGTTACTTTGTCACCGATTTGAAATTTCATTTTGAAAGTTAAGGCGAAAGGCTTAAAGCCTAAGGCATAAAGCTTAAAGCAATTTATATTTAATCTGCTAAAATTAATATTGTTTATATTGATTACGAGTTTTAGCTTTTAGGCTTTGGGCTTTAGCCTTTAGGCCTTACGCCTTAACTTTGGCTTTAGCGCTTATTACGCATTCAAAATCCTCATAAAGCTTATCAAGCTGCTGCCAGTTGGGGTGATCAAAAGATTTTGGTGAAATTTCTAAAAATACATAAGCATGAGTCTTATCAGCGCAATCGCGAATATGGATCCGCAAATTTAAAATCATAGGCAGTTGTTGCATATAATCCAGCATATGAACGGTTCCCTCAAATGTTTTCAAATCTCCCGCAGAAGTTTTTATACTATGAATTTTAACTTCAACAGGAAATAACTTTTCTCTGGGTATCTTTCTCTGTACAACATTTCTTTCAATCAGGCCCGAATATAAAATTTTCAGATTATCCTGCAGAACGGGTGCGTCAATATCCGGATTTCCATCCAGCCACCATAGAAACGCATAGGACCAGTAGTCTTCCGTTTTCTCATCTCCCCAACCTGGAAAAAATCTTAGCTCTTCCACTCCTTTGAATCTGATTTGCTTTGCAAAATCCGGAGGCAGTGAGAATACTTCCCTGGACCAGCCCTTTGGTATGGGTAAAAGATAGGTCGGAGAATAAGTTTGTGGATCAAATATTTTCAATTTGAGTTTTATCCACTGAATGCAATCCACTTCATCCGGCAATGACCAGGAATATGGCGTTCTCATTCCATTGCTCCTCACCCCTGGTTGTTTCGATGAAATAAATTCTGCATCCTGACTACCTTGCAGTAACAATCTTTTTATCAATTCAGATCCGTCGGGAATATAAGTATCATAGTAACTGTTCCTGCGATTTTTTAATTGCCATTCGATATCAGTATCATAATATAACCTGACTGCAACTTTCCCAAGCCATTTTTCATTGCCGGGCATAGGTCCTTCTCTATAAAATGAAGATGCCTGAATATATTTTTCAGAATGCTCAGCATAACTGCCATATTTTTTTCCCAGTGCGTCCAAAATATATTTTGCATCCCCCGTATCACCGGAATAATAGTTCTTTTTAATTTCATTCTCGCACCAATGAACAAGCCCCGGCAGATCTACCGGACAATCCATTGAAAATACAGCCTTCGGCAAAATGGGAAACTGTGTGGGATTTTCATAACACATTTCAGTGTATCGAAGAACAATATTTCCTGCATAACCCAAAGCGCCGAGTGGCAAATCTGGATGTGTCTGCTGAATAATGACTAATAACATTCTTCAGAATAATATTGATCCGGTTAATAGAAACAGAATCGGCCGAAAGGGCCGGCCCCAGGGATGCGACGATGGTTAACAGATCATTTCCGTAGGCTACGTTTTGGAGTTTGGATTCTGAAAGGGTTGTCTCGGGCGACATAAAGCTGGTCAGCAACACCTGCACTCCCTTTATATTTCCCGACATGGGAGGAATAGCCAGATAATAGTCGTTCGCACTGTCACTATTATTAAATATTATTTTTTCGGTATTCTGGCTTTTCCCAAACTGTGGAATAAAACAAAATAATGCAAAGCCAAGGAAGAAGAAGCGGGAGATCATAATCAATTTGAAAAATTGAAAAATTATTCTGATCGTAAACTATTTACAGGATTGGTAATCGCGGCCCTGATGCTCTGGTAACTTACCGTTAATAAAGTTATCAATATTGTACCTAAGGCAGTCCATGCAAATAGCCAACCTGTTATTGCTGAGCGGTATTCAAAATTCAAAAGCCAGTGATTCATCAAATACCAGGATAAAGGAACGGAAATCAGAAATGATATGATCACCAGTCCTACGAATTCTTTTGACAACAATCTCCATAAATTAAAAACAGAAGCGCCCAGTACTTTCCTGATTCCAATTTCTTTGATGCGTTTTTCGGCGGTAAAAGAGGCCATGCCAAATAATCCGAGACAGCTGATAAAAATAGCGAGGCTTGCAAAACTGGAAGCAAGCTTTCCAATCCGTTCTTCATCACTGAATTTCTTTGCATATTCTTCATCCGCAAACTGATAAACAAAGGGTGAAGCGGGATCGAACTTTTTGAATATGACAGAAATTTTTGCCAGGGCATCCCTCATGTTTACAGCGGGGTTCACCCTGATATTTATATTGTTCATATGTCCCCACCTTGGAATCCAGTAAAAGAAAGTCTGTTTTGCCTGGTCATAGGGAGAGCTGGTAACCATATCTTTTACTACTCCGATGATATGGTATTTGTCATTTCCAATCCAGTCTACTGTTTCCCCAACCGGGTTTTTAAGTCCCATATATTTAACGGCAGCTTCATTTATTATAAAACCAGTAGAATCATTCAGATTGGAAGAAATAAAATCGCGGCCCTGAATGATCTGCCAGCCAACAGTTTTACCAAAATCGGGCCCAATTGACATGCTTGTAAATTCCTCCTGCAGCTGAGGGTCCTTGCCCTTCCATTTAAATCCACTGTTACTATTATAGATAGCTGTAATTGAGTTCTCTGACTCTGAAACAGAACTGACCACACCTGTCTTGATCAGTTCATTATGAACCACATCAAACTGGCGACCAATTTCTTCTGTTTGAAGAGGAATAATGATCAGTCCGTTCCGGCTATAACCCACAGGCCTGTTCTTTGCATATTGAATCTGTTGAAATACCACCAGGGTTCCGACAATTAAAACAACTGAAACAGCAAACTGAATTACTACCAGCACTTTCCTGGGCACAGAAGCAAGACGACCAGCACGGAACCCTCCCTTCAGCACTTTTACAGGATTAAAAGAAGAAAGATATAATGCAGGATAGCTTCCTGCAATGATGCCGGTGATCAGGCTGAAACCGAGGCCCAACATCCAAAAGAAAGGATTGGCCCACATGACGTGCATATTTTTCCCCGACAGGTCATTAAAGAAAGGCATCATCAATTGAACCAGTAATAACGCAAAGAAAAATGCGAGTAAGGCAATCAGTCCGGATTCAATATAAAACTGATAGATCAATTGATTCCGGAGAGAACCGATGGATTTTCTTATACTAACTTCTTTTGCTCTTCCTTCTGACTTCGCCGTACTCAGGTTCATAAAATTGATGCAGGCAAGTAACAACACAAATATTCCAATGATGCCGAATAACCAGACGTATTGAATGGCACCGCCCACATTTATTCCGTTCCTGAATTCAGAATACAGATGCCAGCGACTCATTGGTTGAAGAAAGAGAAGAGGCTTAAACCGGACGTCATCATTTTTCAGGATTTGATTCAATTCAGCTTCCTTAATTTTTTCAGAGACTGCCTTCATATCGGCATGATCCGCTATTTGTACGAATGTCTGGAACCAACTCGCACCCCATGGATTATTAAACCGCGTGTCATAATGTTCAGCGTTAACAATCAATTGCCAGGGAGCTATATAATGGAGGTCAGAAAAGGAAGTGTTCGCTGGAAGATCTTTATATACGCCCGTTACAACAACATCCAGTTTATTATCTATTTTGACGGGTTTGCCCATGGGATCGGCCTCCCCAAATAAATCTTTCGCAGCGGACTCTGATAATAAAATGGAGGCCGGGTTTTTTAATCCCTCCCTGGTACCCTTTACCATTTCAAGTGAAAGCATATCCGTAACACCCGGTTCCATGTAGTTGCCAGTAATCTTTAAATGCTTTTCTCCGGAAGTCAGAATACGACCCGCTGTCCAGGAAGACATAATCACATGCCTGAACTCGCTTCCGAAATGATTCTTCAGCTCGCCTCCCAAAGGATAAGCTTCAGCATTCCAGGTTTCAATCTGATTATTGATGGTTTGGTTTTTCATTACCGATGCAATCCGGTCGTAATGCTCAAAACTTTTATTATATGAAATTTCATCCCAGATCCAGAAGCCGATCAGCATTGCCACCGCCATACCCACAGCCAAGCCACCAATGTTTATCGCTGCCGAAAATTTGTTTTTAGTCAGGTTGCGCCAGGCAACGATCAGATAGTTTTTTAGCATCTTAATTAAAGTAAAAATTCAAAAGTAAAAAGTAAAAATTCAAAAGGAAAAAAGCTCTTGTTCGTTCATTCATTCACCTAATTTCGGCAGCCTGATAAATCCCGTTTCAGAGTCTTGCTTCTAATTCCCAAAGGAAGTGCCATCTTAGTAACTGTATATAAATCAAAACATTAGTATTATCCGGCGAAAAATAACTGTCCGCTAATATTACAGACTTGTCCGAATCCCAGATTGTTGGGTGACAAAGAAAGAAAGGCTCTTAACAATTTAAACGAACAGGGATTGTTGCAAAACCGTACAGTTATTATTTATTGAGTAGAACTAATATTTTGATTTATATACAGTTACTAAGCTGGCATCCATTTGGTAAACAAAATGAAAGCTCCTGTTTCCGGTTTATTCGTAGGAAGGCTTGAATGAGGTTAATGTGCTTAGGAACAGGTTTTTTATTTTTTCCTTTTGAATTTTTACTTTTTACTTTTTACTTTAATTAAGATGCTCAGAAATTATTTCAAAATTGCATGGAGAAACCTTCTTAAGAACAAAGCGTTTTCATTTTTGAACATAAGCGGACTTGCGATTGGCATGGCCAGTGCATTGCTAATCTTTCTTTGGGTTCAGAACGAAGTGAGTTATGACCGTTTTCATAAGAATGGTGACTATATATATGAGGCCTGGAACAGGGGTGAATTCGGTGGTAAAATACAATGCTGGAATACTACACCCAATATTCTGGGACCCACACTGAAAAAAGACTATCCGGAAATTGCCGATGTAGTAAGGACAATTTTCGGTTCATTTGTAACATCTGCAGGTGACAGAAAGTTTTCCAGCGCCTACCTGATCGTTGATCCCGGTTTTTTAACCATGTTCAGCTTCCCATTGAAACAGGGAAATCCCCAAACCGCTTTAAATGATATTTATTCCATCGTGATCACAGAAAAAATGGCCAAAAGGTTTTTTGGTCAGGATGATCCAATGAACAAAATAATAAAAATCGACAGTAATAATTTCACCATCACGGGTGTCATGCGGGACCTGCCGACAAATACAAGATTTGATTTTGATTACCTGCTGTCATGGAAAATGATGAAGAAGCTGGGCTGGGACGACGACTATTGGGAAAATAACCGTCCAAATACTTTTGTTCAGCTCAAACCACAGGTAAATCTTGAAAAGTTTTCTGCGAGAATAAAAAACATTTCTCAAACTCAATCTAAAGGTCTTGTAAAGGAAGAAATATTTCTTCATCCATTGAGCAAGTGGCACTTATACTCAAAATTTGAAAATGGGAAAGTGGCAGGCGGTGTAATTGATACCGTTCGTATGTTCATGATCATTGCCGCATTTATACTTCTGATTGCCTGCATAAATTTTATGAATCTCAGCACAGCGCGAAGTGAGAAACGCGCTAAGGAAGTAGGGATACGGAAAGTATCAGGCGCCTATAAATCATCACTGGTTTTTCAGTTCCTGGGAGAATCTTTGTTCATCGCAATCATCTCGGGTATACTGGGTTTGGTACTGGTGCAGGTATTTTTACCTTCTTACGATGTGATGATTGGCAAGCAACTCATGCTCCCCTTGCTGAATCCACTCTTCTGGATATATTCTTTGTTGTTCATATTCATCACTGGTTTACTGGCGGGAAGCTATCCCGCTTTTTTTCTTTCTTCATTCAAGCCTGTTTCTGTTTTGAAAGGAAAATTTAAAAACGCAAAATCTTTGATTACGCCGCGAAGGTTACTGGTAATTTTGCAATTTAGTTTTGCCATCATATTGATTACATGCACGCTGGTTGTCGTACAGGAGATCCGTTTTGCCCAGGACAGGGATACCGGTTACAATCGTAATCAGCTGGTTTATCATTTTACTACAGGTACCATTAACAAAAATTACGCAATGATTAAAAATGAATTATTGCAATCGGGAACTGCTACCATGGTAAACAGGACGAGCTGGCCCCTGACAGAAGTCTGGAGTGATACATGGGATATTGGCTGGCAGGGAAAATCACCAAATGATAAAACTGATTTTGACCGGTTTAGTACTGATGAAAATCTGGTTAAAACAGCGGGGTTAACACTTGTTGAGGGCCGCGATATGGATCTCACTAAATTCCCGACAGATTCAACAGCTGCAATCTTAAATGAGAGCGCCGTAAAAACCATGGGATTTAAAAATGCCATCGGTCAGTTGGTCACAGACAATGGAAAAACCTACCATGTAATCGGCGTGATCAGGGATTTCATTTTAAAATCTCCATTCGAACCCATTTCGCCGATGGCGATCGAAGGAAGCGCATCCAATACAGGATTGAATGTTATCAATGTTAAACTTACCGCCGAAGGCGGTACGCAGGATAATATGCGGAAGATGGAGAAGATCCTGAAAAAATATAATCCTGATTATCCATTTGAATATCATTTTGTAGACGAACAATATGCCCGGAAATTTGAGGACACAAAACGTACAGCAACGCTTTCTGCGCTTTTCGCAGGACTTACCATTATCATTTCCTGTCTCGGCTTATTCGGTCTCGCTTCATTTATGGTCGTGCAGCGCGCCAAAGAAATTGGAATGCGTAAAATACTGGGCGCGTCGGTCATAAATCTCTGGCAGTTATTATCGTGGGATTTTGTATTTCTTGTATTGATTGCGATCTGTATTGCCGTGCCTGTTTCATATTATTTCATGCATAAATGGCTTCTGCAATTTGAATATCAAACTGTCCTTTCCTGGTGGGTCTTTGCATCCGCGGGGTTGGGCGCTATAATGATTACATTGCTGACCGTTAGTTATCAGTCACTCAAAGCAGCGGTCACCAATCCTGTGAGTAGCCTGAGGACGGAATAACGGTTATGAGATATGGGTTATGAGATATGGGATATGAGTTATGAGCTATGAATTATGAGATATTTTTTTACCAATAACTCATAAATCATAGCTCATAGCACATAACCCACAAAACGTTTTAAGTTTAAAAGTAAAAAGTCATGCTAAAAAACTACTTCACCGTCGCCTGGCGCAACCTGAGTAAACACAAGCTTTACACGGCTATTAATGTCGTCGGACTCGCCATCGGAATGGCTGCAGTTGTCGTGATCACGCTGTTTGTTTATTATGAAAGAAGTTTTGACAGGATGCATACGAAGAATATTTACCGTCTCAACGAGGTCCAGAAATGGAAGGGTATGTTGTCTCCTCAAAAAGTGGCGCTGTCAATGTTTCCCATGGGTCCTACCCTGAAAGAAGATTTCCCCGAAGTAAAAAATTATACCCGCGTCAACTGGAACGATGATTACCAAATGACTTTCGGAGAAAAAAGGATCTATTATAAGCATACCTATTTCGTGGACACTTCTTTTCTGTCCATTTTCGATTTTCCTTTGTTAAGGGGAGACCGTCAGCAGGTTTTACTAAAACCCAACAGCGCTGTACTTACAGAATCAGCCGCCAGGAAATTATTTGGCGATGCTGATCCAATCGGAAAGACTATTACACATTATGCCGGGGACACTATGTCATTTACCGTAACAGGTGTCATGAAAGATATTCCTGATAATTCCCAGTTACAATTCGAAGCATTATTTTCTTTCAATTCCATATACAAGCCGGACTGGATGAAAAACTGGGGTGGAAACTGGCTCAACACCTATCTCGAATTAGCGCCTGGTACGAATATCGCTGCCATGACGAAAAAATTTCCTGCCTATCTGAAAAAGCATATGACAGGTGATAATGACGGATGGAAATATTACGAATTATTCCTGCTTCCTTTACAGGATGTTCATTCGAATTCTGCAGATATTGGTTTGGATTATCTCAACTATCAAAAGTTCGATAAGAACTATACCAATATTTTCATGATCATCGCACTGATCGTTTTGAGCATCGCGTGCATAAATTTCATGAACCTCTCCACGGCCAGGTCTTCAGAAAGAGCCAAAGAAGTAGGAATCCGTAAAACTATTGGCGCCCAGAGATTCCAATTAGGATTTCAGTTTCTTGGTGAAACCGTATTGCTATCTCTGATTGCCCTGATACTTGCAACAGTATTTGTCTTCCTGGTGCTTCCATATATTGAAAACCTGAGCCAGAGGAACCTCAAGCCGCTCTTTTTGCAGCATCCGGGAATCATTATTTCTATATTGACAGGTTCTATCGTCGTGGGAATTATATCCGGAATTTATCCGGCCATTTATCTTTCATCTTTCCAACCCTCCAAAGTATTAAAAGGAGGAGCCGTAACAACCAATAAAAAGGTGAACTTCAGAAATGTATTAGTCGTTGGTCAGTTTGTAAGTGCAATTTTTTTGATCATCGCTACCATTTTTGTTTTCCGCCAGTTGAAATATATGCAGGATAAGGATCCGGGATATGTACGCGACAACATGATCACGATTTCACTGGATGATATTACCTACAGGAAATATGATCTGCTGAAAACCGAATTGTCAGCCAGTCCGTATGTTGCAGGCGTCACCGCCTGCCGTGATCAGCTGGGAGGGCATCTGGATCAGACGGGAGTGCATTTCGTAGGCGATGGAGCGAAGCAGGAAATTTCCAGTACCATCCTGATGGTTGATCCGGATTATATGAATGTATACAAGATGAAGCTGGCATACGGGCGAGATTTTTCTCATGAAAAGCATGCCAATGGAAATGAGTATATTCTGAATGAAAGACTGGCTCACGAGTTATTGAAAGACAAACCTAAAGCCGACATCGGAACACTGATAGGAAAAGAATTCGGTTTTGATTCCGCGGGCAGAATTGTAGGAATTGCAAAGGATTTTAATTTCAATTCCCTTCACTATAAAATTGAAACCATTTTTCTTTTCAATCAAAAGGAATGGGGATTTGGAACGCTGTCCGTAAAAGTAAATGGCGATAAAGCAAGTCAGGTCATTGAGCTTATTCAAAAAGTCTGGAAGGATAATTTTCCGGGCCATCCTCTCCAATATCAGTTTCTTGACGATCATTTTAAAGAAGTATATAAGACAGATGCGCAGATCACACAGATGGTTGGCATACTGGCCTTCCTGGCGATCCTTATTTCCTGTCTGGGTTTATTCGGACTCGCATCTTATTCTGCTGAAAGAAGGATCAAGGAAATTGGTGTGCGCAAAGTACTTGGCGCTTCGATGTCAAGCATTGTGGCTCTTCTCTCCAAGCATTTTGTGAAACTCGTTTTGATTGCAAATGCAATTGCGTGGCCAATGGCCTGGTATACCGTGAATCACTGGATGCAGGATTACGCCTATCGTTTACCAATGTCCTGGTGGGTATTCGTTTTATCAGGTGTTGCGGCGCTGGCGATTGCATTAATCACCGTGAGCTTTCTCGCAATGAAAGCAGCGGCGGCGAATCCTGTTGAAAGTCTTCGTACTGAGTAACTCCGAGAAAGTATGGATAAGGGGATATGAGTTATGAGATATGGGTTATGAGATTTGACATATGGAGCATGGAAATGAAGAACCCATAACCCATATCTCATAACCCATAGTCCATGCTTGTTGAATCAGCCCGGCCTGCTCGCCAGCCTGCTCTTTATTCTTCCGTACAAAAGATAAATCGTAAGTCCCACTGCCATCCAGATAAAAAATACCATCCAGCTTTTTGCGGGAATTTCAATCATGAGGTATAGACAAAACAAGACACCCAGCACGGGTATCACGGAATAATTCCGGATGAAAGTAAATATAGAGATGATCAGGGCCGTGATCAGGAATAAAAGAAATAAAATTTCCTGGTAAGATTCTCCACTTAAATTCAGACATGCATCTGAAATTCGATGCCTTGCAAAAAATAAGAATATCGCAAAGAAAACGAAGATGATATATTTCCCATTCAGATATGGGATACTGAATTTACCAGGTACTTTGATTAGTTTGGGTAAATATAAAACGCCTCCGCAAACCAATACAAATGCAAACAGGGTACCGATGCTGGTGAGGTCGGTCATCAGTTTATCATCTACCACTAAAACTGTCAGGCCGACGAACAATCCTGATATGATCGTTGCAAAACCGGGTGTCTTAAAACGGGGACTGATGCGACCGAATGCTGGTGGCAGTAATCCATCGCGACTCATACTCATCCAGATCCTGGGCTGTCCGATCTGAAAAACAAGAAGTACTGAGGTGGAAGCAACCACTGCACTCACGGAAATAATAAACCCGATTTTATGCATATCGATCTTGTCAAAAACATAAGCAAGCGGATCCGCCACAAATTCAAATTCTTTATAATTAACCAGTCCTGTGATGACGAGCGCAGTGACTACATAAATGACAGTGCAGATCAGGAGAGAATTGATCATTCCCCTCGGCAGATCTTTTTGAGGATTCCGGCATTCTTCAGCAGTAGTCGAAATAGCATCAAATCCGATATAGGCAAAAAATACCGACGAGACACTTTGCATGACTCCGCCCATTCCTTCCGGCAGAAAGGGAACCCAGTTATGAGTGGTGCCGGTAGAGAAAATCAACCAGAAGCCTAGAACTGCTATAAATAATAATACCGTGAGTTTGAGGCCCACCATGAAGTTGGCGCTCTTGCGACTTTCATTAATTCCAATATAGGCAAGCGCCGTGATGAGCATGACTATGATAAAAGCCGGCAGGTTGATAATAAATTTAATTCCAGCGATGGACGGCGCATTCATATATACCAGGGCTGCAACAGGTTTGTGAGCTGCCAATGCCGACTCATACGACATTTTCGCCGTCTGGTAACCGATCGCCAGCCAGTCGGGCAGATGGATGCCCATATTTCTTAAAATATTATTGAAGTACGCGCTCCAGGAAATCGCAACGACCACATTGCCGATTGCATATTCCAGGATCAGGGCCCATCCGATGATCCAGGCAATCACTTCACCAAAACTCACATAAGAATAAGTATAGGCACTCCCCGCAACAGGAACGCGCGATGCGAATTCAGCATAACAAAGTGCGGTAAAGCCACAGGTAACTGCAGTGATAAGAAAAAGAAAAATGACACCCGGTCCTCCGTGATATGCAGCCGTCCCGATCGTAGAGAAAATACCCGCACCGATTACAGCCGCGATGCCCATGAAAGTAAGGTCTCTAACGCCTAAACATTTTCTGAGTTTCTGTTCATGTGCATCTCCCAAACCTGCTTCTGAATCCCTTATAATTTTTTCTAAAGATTTTCTCCGGAAAATGGATGAAGCCATATTTAACTAGTGTGAGAGTGTGGGAGTGTGGGAGTGTGAAAGTGTAATATAAGATTTAATTAGTAATTGCTTTTTGCCTTACGCCTTAAGCCTTACGCCTTCCGCCTTAAGCCTTAAGCTTGCAACATACTTTTTAAGCTGATCATGATAAGACTTGCTCAGCGGCACGAGCGGCAGACGGAGTTCGTTCTCGATAAGACCCAGTTCGGCCATCGCTGCCTTAACTCCGGCCGGATTATTTTCTACAAATAATAATTCATATCCTTCGATTAATCCGTCGTTTATTTTTTTTGCTTTATCCAAATCTCCGTCCAATGCGGCGCGTACCATATTTGAAAATGCCTGTGGGAAACTATTGGCTGCCACGCTGATCACTCCCCGCATACCGATAGCAATCTGCGGAAATGCTAACGCATCATCGCCACTGACGACGAGAAAGTTTTCAGGACAGTCACGCAAAATCAGGGCGCACTGTGCCATATCACCTCCTGCTTCTTTGATGCCCGCGATATTTGTTAATTCTGCTAAACGCAAAACTGTAGATACATTTATATTACGCGCTGTTCTCGCGGGCACATTATATAATAATATGGGTTTGGGAGACGCTTCCGCTATCGCTTTGTAATGCTGATAAAGTCCTTCCTGGGAAGGTTTACTATAATAAGGACTCGCGCTGAGTATGGCGACACAATGGTCCGTCGGGAGTTTTTCAATTTCGCGAATTACTTCCCTCGTATCACTCCCACCCGCTCCTATCACAATGGGAACGCGCTGATTCACCATTTCTATGGTGAGGCGCGCAATCCTGACTTTCTCTTCGCGGGATAAGTGTTGGCGTTTCACCTGTGGTTCCCAGTGATACTATATATTCAACGCCACCGGCAATTACATGTTCTATAACTCTCGACAGTGCTGGTTCATCTATTGCTTTGGAAGAATTAAATGGTGTAACAAGTGCAACACCTGTTCCGGATAATAAAGGGATCAGATTACTCATGGTTCACGGGTATAATATCAATAATTTCAGTTTCCTGTTCTCCGTATTGGATACCATTTGATTTTTCCGGAAGTTCATTCCAGAATCCCATCTTCGTAAATTTTTCAATGCGGTCGTTAATGCGCCGGTCTTCAGGAATATTTTTCAATTCCTGAATAGCCCGAATAATTACAGGTTTTAACAAAGCAGCCGCTTCATTGTAATCCCAATGTGCTCCGCCAATAGGTTCAGGAATGATTCCATCGATCAGCCCGAATCCAAGCATATTATCAGGCGTGAGGCGAAGTTCTTCAGCCGCTTTTTCTTTCTGATCCCAGCTGCGCCATAATATGGAACTGCAATTTTCAGGAGATATAACTGAATACCATGAATTCTCAAGCATGAAAACCCTGTCCCCCACCCCGATGCCCAGTGCACCGCCCGAAGCGCCTTCACCGATGATCACACATATAACGGGCACCTTTAACCGAATCATTTCATAAATGTTCCGCGCGATGGCTTCACCCTGTCCGCGTTCCTCTGCTTCCATACCGGGAAATGCACCAGGTGTATCTATCAATGTGACAACAGGCTTATTAAATTTTTCTGCGAGCCGCATTAACCTGAGTGCTTTTCTGTAACCTTCAGGATTAGCCATACCAAAATTTCTCATTTGGCGCATCTTGGTATTGGTACCTTTTTGCTGGCCGATGAACATAACCGTTTCACCATCGAGCTGGGCGAACCCCCCTACCATGGCTTTATCGTCTTTCACGTTCCGGTCACCAAATAATTCGATGAAATTTTCCGAGAGCTTTTCGATATATTTCATCGTATAGGGACGATCGGGATGCCGACTAAGCTGGACTTTCTGCCAGGGAGTTAAGTGAGCCGTTATATCCCTGCGACGTTCGGTAACCTGGTCGTAGAGTTTATTGATGGAGTCAGAAAGATCGACTTTTGTCTTTTCAGCCGTTTGCCTGAGTTTTTCTATCTCGTCGAAGAGCTCTTTGATCGGTTTCTCAAAATCCAGGAATTGCCGGTTTTTATCCAGTGGCATAGGCTTATAATATGGGCTTATTGAGCTGTAAATTTAAGCTAAGCGTAAAATATAGGAAAGTTTAATTCCGGGGTGGGTTTAGGGGACGGTAGGTCAGTTCGGTCCTCCGGGAAAAGAAGAGGAACGCATCCACAATTTCAGGTTTTTGCATTCACGGAGACGGCACCGGTAGATCAATTCCGGATACTTTGTTTTAGGTATAGGGGTTTGTTGGTGAGGCTCTTTTCGTGTTTTGTCTATGATGGAAATGGGATGATCCGATACTGGTATCGTTTGTTCAGATATTGGCATTCTCTCCTTTTCCGACAAATTCGAAGTACTTTGTTGAAGGCTTCCACGCCAACTTCTCAACCTGTTTTTGCCATGTGACCGGATGGGGAAATACCGGGTAATGTCACTGATACCCCGACTGTTGTCGCAGTTTCCTCGTCTTGTTCTTTCCATGTACTTGCGCTCTCTTACCCGCTCCTGAAGAAGCGGATCTATATAAATCTGTTTGAGAGTTTCAGTGATTGTTGCAGAGTCCTTACCTCCCTTTAGCATCTTCAATGCCTCACCCGTTAACAAGCGATAGAGGTTATATTGTTTTATTTCTGCGGGAACCATTTTATATAATGATGCAGCGATCGGCGAAGCCTCCTTCATCCGGTTACCACTTTCGCGGAAGCCCCTGAATGCAGCGTCCTTCTTCACGCGTTCACCTGTAAGCGAGGAACACCTTCGGACGATATTCTTCCCGGAATACGGTGAATAATAATAGTACAGGTTCAGTTTCCTGTCGATACCAGTAATTACATTATTGGCGAGTCTCTTCATATAATCAAAAGGCAACGAAAAAAATAAAGGCAAAGTATGTGTAGACGACGAAAAAATTATGCTGTTCGTCCGGGATAGTAAAATGCCCCTGTCGGTTGGCATTTGTATCCTATCTGAGAACCGATTAAAATAAAGAGATAAAGCGCAGTTTTGCCAGGCCTAGGAATATTGAAAGCTTGAGGTAACAACGTTTTAGTCGATTTTTCTTAATCGATTAAATAAATAATTAACCTTTATTAAAAATCGGAGGAAAAATATAGGAGCATGTTATGAAGGATTGAAAATCAACCGGATGATAGTGAAGACATGTTAAACAAAAAAGACTACATTTTTATGTAATCTCTTTTGAGCGGACCGGACGGGACTCGAACCCGCGACCTCTGCCGTGACAGGGCAGCATTCTAACCAACTGAACTACCGATCCTCTTGTTTGATGTGACTGCTTTCTTGGGACAGCTGCCTTTTACGGCCATCAGCCTCCGTTTTTTTAATCCGAAGGAGGGCAAAGATAATGGTTTTGGCTCCATTTTATCAAAAATTTCCTCATTGCTTTTTCCGGAAGATGCTACAAATCAAATCAATAGGAAATGTACATCCGTTAGGCCATAACCCGTTTACATTGGCTGATTCCTCCATTACTAGATTAGGTCTGATAAAAGAACAGAAGTAAAAACATAAATTTTTGATATGAGTTTATTTTTCCAAAATCGTATTCCAAATATTATCTTGACTTGAGTAAACTCACCTTATATCCGAGTCATTCGCAATCAGAATTTTCCAGATTTTGGTTCTTCGAGGTGCTTCAGTATTGTTTCATCAATCTTTAGACAATATATCTAAGTGATTGTTTTAGATGCATGAACTTGGCTACGGCGAGTCCGTCCGAGTCCGTAAATAAAGGAAATACTATTGTTTTGAAAGGCCGGCACCCATATATGTAAAGCTGTTGTTTAATTCTTTTGCAAGTCCCTCCCATTTATCTTTTGGTGTCATTGCAATTAGTTTAAACCTCATATTCACAAGAGATTCAGTATAATTCTTTCGCAGCGTGATCATATTTGCACGCGGTTGTTCAAAATCGTTGCGCGTGGCGGTATAGCGCCTAAGTGTTTTTAAATATTTGTAATTCAAATCCAGGAAAGCAGCCGAGACCGAATCTCCGCTCTTCGTATATTCGTCTACATATTTTTTAGCTTCGGCTTTCCCGGTCGAATCTGAAATATTTCGGTCGCATGCGTTTATTAACCGGTCGTGCAACTTTTTATTTTCACTGGCCAGTTGTTTTTTTGCCTTTCCTTTTTCGGGCGTCACTAAAACTTTATTTATGATACTATCCCATTCATTCGGTTTGATCAAAGACCTTATTAACATCTCTGAGTCCAGAAAATTATTCTGTAAACTTATAAGACCTGCATAAAAACTATTATATGCCCCTGCAAACTGTTCCCGTGTCGATGCACTATTCATATTGAGATCGACAAGTTTTTTATCAGATACTTTCTTTGTTCCTTTTTGGAAATTCTCCTGATCTTTCGCTACCGCTTTAATGATTTTGTCTATCTTTTCCTTTCGGCTTTTATCTTTTACATAGGTACTGACATTCTTTGCCAAATTCGGATTAAGCAGGAACGTTTCATGTCCGCCGCCTAAAAAAAGATAAGCAATGAGTAATCCAATTAACATGATTTTGTTTTTTTAAGTTTAATATTATTTGCTCTTTCTACGTTAGCTAGAATACAAACTTCACTTGGTATCACAAGCTCTAAGCTATTTTCACACATATAATTAGAATAAACCGTTCGTTGCTGGTAGCTGCCTGTTTTCCTAATTAACTCCCCAGGTATAGGATAGAAAAAAAAAATAGTGCTGTTTCCAGATCGAATAGAAATCTAATGAACTTCCATTTTAGTATTGATTCAATTCACCAGTTCGACATCAGGCAATTCAAATGTCTTGTTCCAGAATGTCTCGCCCGGAGCGTAGAGCCGGAACCAAAGATAGGGTTTCTTCCCCACCGTCGGCAGCCAGTTATTTTCAAATCCAGCCGGTGCATTCGGGCCGAAATACAAATCCACACTCCCGTCGTCGTTCATCTTCATGGATCCTTTTGCAGGGAGACAGGCCATTTCGCATTTGCGGATTGATGATGAAAGACCAGGTCGCATTGTCATACATTGTCAGCGACCAGAACTGCCGGGCGGGAACATCCTTGGGCACACGCAGCCGGTAAGTCTTGCCAGGCTTAATCGGGTCCCGTCTTGATCGGCAGTCGGGGCGAGATACACCGTGCCCGCTTGGTCGGTGAGCAACTTCGGATACCAGGTGAAGAAAAACCATGCCGCCGCGCGTTTGTCAATCTGCACGGCATCGTCCGTCACAAACTCAAACCCGCGCTTTTCGTCGGGCACCATCACAAAACTCCAGTGACGGTCGGGCCAATACAGGCTCGAGGCAAACAGCTTCGCATCGAGTTGCTGCATGTAGAAATAGGCATCCTTGACGCCTCTTTCCATCGCATCCTTGAGCTTGCCCTGCGGATTGAATGGCTTGCCCCGCTCGATTCCAATCGTCGCCAGCATTCCCATCATCACCTTGTCCTGTGGACGAACCGGCTCCACATCAATGATGTCCTTGATATCCTCAGCGCGCGGATGTCGTAGAACGGCAGCGTATGAAGAGGAATGCCAAGTACGTTCACGAACTTTGTCGGCGCGGGATTGGCGGCCTCCGACAAGCGGATAGAATTTCAGCGTTTGGCTATAGGCGTAGGCATCCGCATCGGACGCAGTCGGGGCAGGCACCGAACGGAACGCCATCCCGATTCGGTAGGTGGTGGAATGGATAATGAAGTAGCCATCTGGGATCGGCTGGCTGTAGCCCGGCGGGATCAGCAGATACTTGCCGCCCGCGCCCTTGTCCAAGCCAGACGGCCCGACATCGCCAGCGTCAACTGCCAGGCGTCAACGATCTGCCCGTAAAGGCTTGCCTTGTCAGTCTTGGCGGGAAGCTCCAGCACGAGCGGGCCTTTCCGCAGGTCGGAGAACTCGGAGATATAAGGGGTAACCGTATTTGGCGTGATCGCCTCGGTCGTTTGCGTAATCGGTCCCGAGTTGGCGACGACGACATTGTCGGCCATCCCCGACACTTCCAGCACGCCGACGCGGAATCGGTAAATCGCCGATGCTGGCATGGCCCACACAACGGCTTCAAACGCGCGCTGATAGGCGACCTGCTCATCGAGGTCAGGCACGGATGGCTTTGATCCAATCGCGGGTTGTCCGCCAAGAGGTTCAGTTTGCGCACTTACCTGAAAAGTAGGGAAAGCTAATACAGCTACCAGAGCAACGACGATCAAATTTTGTTTGCTTTTCATATTTAGGTTCTATTGATTATGAGTTGTGCCTGCTTCTAGCCTCCGCAGAGTGAGGAACTATTTTGAATGAAGGAGTGAATTAAAAGATATTCGGACGAATGGATATACGGACGTAATACTTTAATTGGGTTACCCGTTTAGGGCGTAAAGCGAAAGTAGGAAGTATTTAGATATTAATATATTTCAATGATGTTGCGCTGTCGTTAAGTAAAGTTCTTTTAAAATCTTTTTGTAAGCTTCAATAATTTTCGTACTATCCTAGATTATAAATTGAACATGGAACTAAAAATTAGTCCGGCTGATAATAAATTTTATTAAGTGATGATTATTTCTTCGAAAGAAATTTCCAGGAATCTGAAATCAGTGGTAAATCATTAGAAAAATCTAACTATAAATCTTCAGTCCGAAGAATTTGCAGATGCTGATAGAGAAAAAATAAATGAAGCAACTGCAAGGACTGATTGAGAAAAAAATAGAAATTCCAATGTATTTATGGAAACAAGATTCTTAAATATTATTGAATTATCATGAACTAAATACCATTGAAAATTTCAAAAAACATTTTCATTTTTCAATATATTACACTTATAAAATAAACGTGATAGGTCGCATTTTCGGGATCTGGCTGGACTCGAAATTTTAAGGAAAATTTGTTTCAATAATGTTTCAGTAAATCACTTTTAAGAAAGTTAAGATATTAATTATTAACACATTACAAACGTTATTAAGTCCCGTCCGGTCCGCTTAGGTTGAAACTCGCTCTGGCGGCGGGTTTCATCGTTTTTAGGAATTTTTGTTTTTTCTGGTTTCAAGTGTAAAAACCAGTTTAGCTACGATCTGATTTTCTGCGTGACTATTACCTCTGTATATCATTGGGATCAGGAAGGCCATTATCGGTTAGCATTTGAATAACAGTAGATGTTCCAAGGTCTGGGTTATCCCAGGATGATAGTATCCACACTAATTTTTTCTCCTTGGTTATTTCGAATACCTGAACAGATCCCGGCCAATCTACCTGATTTCGATTTCCTCCTATCCAGTTACAGATAATGGTATTCCCGTTTTTCAACCTATTGGCTGTTTGAGAATTATATAATTTGAATGGGACGTCAGTCTGGGTAAGTTGCCATACAGTTTTTCCGGAAAAATCAACCTCCCTGGTATATCCGCTGGCATCGCCGGATATTAATACATTACCATTCAACAATTTTATCGCAGACCAGGGGGATTTCGCATCCACAGACCATAACAGATTTCCATTCAGATCATACTCATTCACTTTACCCTCTTTCATCAATCCGACCAGGATGGTTCTGTTTGGAGAGAGACGAACATGACGAAACTGTCCGTGTGTATTGGTGGCTGAAGTAGGAATGATAATCTCTTTGAGGATTTGATTTGTTTTCGTATTAATGATTAATACTTTGGCAGGATTTGCATTGAGGACCATTAGCACGCTGTCTTTTCCAATCGGCGAGCATGAATGAGTTTCAGTTCCTGGTACACAAACATATTCCCAAATAAGTTTTTTGTCAGGGGTAACAATTCCCGCACCAGACATGCGGGCAAAAACGATATTTCGGTTAGGCAACATCGTAATATCATCAAATTCCTGATTTGTCGTGGGTGTCGGGTGAAGTGGTATTGAATATTCCCAAACCAGTTTACCCCTGAGAACCAGAAAAATCTTTTGCGCTTCCGGATGTCTTGTATCCCATTCCCCAGCATAGAGAAATGACCGGTGATCAAGGCCACTTTCCGAAGGAGGATATTTTTTATAAGTTGCATCAACGTTTGAAATGGTTTGCGCTCGGATACAATCACATTGCAACAACTGCGAAATTATCCACAAAAAAAACATCACATATTTATTGATCATGGAAAATTCATTTCTGGTTTCAGGGATTCAATGGCCTTATAATTGCTGCCCATCCCCCTCCATTGGAAAGGTGTATATCCTTTTTGGCAGAAGCGTTTACTTTTATGATTTCCTTTTTATAATCCGTAGCATCACGATCTGCATTGATTCCATCTTTAAATATTTCTGCCTCGTAGTTTCCTTTTCCCAAAAATGAAAAGTCCAGCGTGATATCGCGGCCATTCCAGTTGTTAAGGACGCCTACAAACCATACATCATTTTTCTTTCGTGAAATCGCCACATATTCACCAACGATTCCATCAAGAGCAACAGTGGAATCAAAAGTTGTAGGGATATTTGAAATGA
Organism: uncultured Bacteroidota bacterium; assembly: GCA_963730425.1. GTDB lineage: Bacteria > Bacteroidota > Bacteroidia > Chitinophagales > Chitinophagaceae > Puia. The sequence goes on from CAVSRV010000003.1 coordinate 387,721, forward strand.
AATCCGTGCATTCCTGTTCTTTCATATATACTGTAGGATTATCCGCCAGCATTTGCAGAGGCGCTTCAAAAACTGTATACATAGCAAGCTGATGAGAACGGGTTCCCTGACTCATCGGCATCGATCCGTCCGGATGAAAACCATTCTTCGTAGCGTTTCTCATAGCTCCTGGAGTATAATCCATAGGGCCCGCTAACATCCGGATAAATGGAATGGTAACATCATAGTTTGGCACATCGTCATGAAGCGTCCATTTCACATTTTCCATTCCTTTCACGCCTTCACAGTTGAGAATATTCGGATAGGTCCTTTGCATTCCGGTAGGTTTGTACATACCGTGATAGTCGATCACTAGTTTATATTCGGCGGCTTTTTGTGCGATATCATAAATTGACTTAACCATTTTCTGATCGTCCCTGTCCATGAAATCAATTTTAAATCCTTTTATTCCCATAGCCGAATATTTGGAAAATGCTTCGGTTGTTTTCTGACTGGCCGCATACCAGGAAGACCAGAGGATGACCGACACATTTTTTTGTTTTCCATAATTAATTATTTCTGGTAAATTAATTTCGGGAGAAACTTTCATCAGGTCGAGCGGATCGCTCCAGGCCGCATCCATAATGATGTACTCCAGCTTGTTCGCACTGGCAAAATCGATATAGTATTTATAAGTCTCTGTATTAATACCTGCCTTAAAATCGACGTGGGAAATATTCCAGTCATTCCACCAGTCCCAAGACACTTTACCCGGTTTGATCCACGAGACATCCGAAAGTCTGGAGGGGGATGCCAGTTTTTGGATCATGTCGTTGTTTAATAAATTGGCATCATGTTCACTGACGACCAACGACGCGCCAGGGAAAATTGCGATTCCCGTTTACTTTTGCGATATACGGAGCACGTTTCGAAATCATGGTGTTGAGCATATGATATCCACCCTGAAATTCCTCTTCCGGATACGATGGATGAACAGCTTCAAATCCATAACCTGCTTCTTGCGTAGGTTTTAGATACATACCCGGATAAGTCCTCCAGATCAGCTTCTGTTATCACTAGTTTTTTATGAGCTGGTACTTTTACAAGAACCGGGAGAAAGATGAGTGAGTCTTTGAAAAGTTGGGAAAAAGGCTTTTCGGTGTACAGGGCTTCAAAGGATTGTATGAATTGATCCTTACCCCTTAAATCGCGTACATAAGGAACCAGACAGGTATCATCCTGATTAAAATTAAACCGTGCCTCTTCAGACTGAATGGTGATTTCGTCTTCTTAAACGAGTAAAAAACCTATAAGCAATTCCTTCATTATATACCCTGAAAATAATTCCGTAGAGTCCTTTGCATTCCAGTAACAATTGATTGTACTGATCTATGACTTCGTTCTTTTTATAAAACGGCGTTTTAATTATATCATTTACTGATGTTTTCTTCGAAGAAGTAATCTTTACCAGCCGGCCAAGCACAAAGCCGTTTCCCAGCGTCATAGAGATTGCTGATGAGGCAATTATTTCTGAGTTCTGATGACTTAAAGACCATATTATTTTTGATCCTGTTTCGACGGTCAGTTTTAATTTGCCATCTGGAGAAAGAATGTCAAACTGATTTACTTTTTGTGCTGAAGCAAAACCGGCATGCAACAGCAATACGAAAGCCAGGGTTGTTTTTGTCATAGTTGTCATCCGTTAAGTTATAATTTAAATACAAAATAACTACTTTCAATAAATTTCTTTTACGCTGGCCTGTCAGAATCCTTCGCTAACTTATATGGCGCTGACAGCCCGGGCTGCAGAATACGCGGTAAGTGAAATGAAAAAAGGTAATATTTATATATTATGAACGAATGCATTAATACAAACAACTATGTTAATTGAAAGAATGAACAAAGCAATTAATATATTGCTTGTAATGATTTTTTTGACAGTTGGGAGAATCTTTGGTCAGGCAGATCAGGAAATGATACCAAAAATTATAGAAAAAGATGGCAGACATTCCTTACTTGTTGATGGAAGTCCATTCTTAATTCTTGGAGGTCAGGCGCATAATTCAAGCGCGTGGCCTGCTATGTTGCCACAACTATGGTTGGCAGCAGAAGTGATGCACCTCAATACACTTGAAGTACCCATTTACTGGGAGCAAATTGAAGCTGTGGAAGGGAAATTTGATTTTTCTCTTGTTGATACATTGCTTAATCAATCAAGAGATCATAAAGTACATCTTATACTTCTTTGGTTCGCCACATGGAAAAACGGAAGTAACCATTACATGCCGGAATGGATGAAACGTAATGCGACAAAGTTCCCTAATTTATATGGGAAAAATGGTGGGGCCGTTGATTCGCCATCACCAAATATACCCGCTACGTTAGATGCAGATGTAAAAGCATTTTCAGAGGTTATGAATTATCTGAAGAAAAAGGATCAGCAGCATACGGTTATTATGGTACAGGTAGAAAATGAATCAGGTTCCTGGGGAAGTGTCAGGGACTATGCACCACTGGCTCAAAAATTATTTGAAGGTTCCGTCCCTTCTGAATTGTTGAAACCAGAAGTATTGAAAGCATTAAATGTTCCTGTAGGATCTAGTGGCTCCTGGCAGAAAGTTTTTGGAGACAGAGCAGATGAATATTTTCAAGCCTGGTCCGTTGCAAGGTTTGTCGGAAAAGTTGCAGATGCCGGAAAAAAGGAATATCCATTACCATTATATGTTAATGCGGCACTGCGTGATCCCTTAACAAATCCCAGTGCAACATCCTATGAAAGCGGTGGACCTACAGATAATGTAATTCCGATCTGGAAAGTTGCGGCGCCTTCCATTGATCTATTGGCTCCGGATATATATCTTTCGGACAGCAAAAAGGTTTTAAAAGTAATTGAATTATATAGTCGCCCGGACAACGCTTTGTTTGTACCAGAAATTAGTTCTGCCAGAGAAAATGCAAAATATCTATATAAAGTTATAGCCGAAGGTGGTATCGGGTTCTCGCCATTCGGGATAGATGATAATGGCCGCGGAGAAACCAAAACAGAAATTTCAGAGCGCCTCGCGCCTTTTGCCCAGGAATATATTATGGCCGGACCTATGATCAGAGAATTAGCCAAATGGGGTTATGAAGGAAAGATTCAGGCAGTTGTTGAACAGGAAGATCATGCAGATCAGACTGTTAATTTTGGATCCTGGCAGGTAGTAATCTCTTTCGGTGCCGGATCCAGAAACGTAACATCAAAGCCTAATCAACTGCCTATCGGAAAGGCGATGATTGTACAAACGGATGAAAATAAATTCATCCTGATTGGGACATCGTGCCGGATCGCCTTTAAGCCAATTCTCCTCAATTCTGGCAAAGCCTGGCAATACCTTAAAGTGGAGGAGGGGCATTTTGAAAATGGTACATTCAAATTTCTCCGTATTCTGAATGGTGATGAAACAGATTGGGGAGGACCACGTTTTGACAGCTCGCCCACTGTTTTGCAGGCCTCGCTAATTCTGCATTGATCTTATCTGCTCATTAACAAATTTCAGGATCTTTAATATAAAAATGTCGATGTCAAAAGATCATATTATACTTAATTCGTTAAGTATTCGTGGAAATTACTAGAAGTATGATGGACACTTAGCAAATTTTTATACTTTACTAAGATCTGGCTTTTCGACTACGGACGTAACTTTAAGAAAAGGAAAAGTTAAGATCAGTAATAGATGACTGATTATATTACTTGCCAGTTCCTGAAGCACCTTCCTGTATTTTGTCCAGAAACTGTTTTACTCCCAGATTACCGCTCTTTTGGCTGGGTGGATACTCAATAAACGTATTCAGATACTTTGCAACAATAGCCTGGGCGGGAACCAACGTCCATAACTTTTCGCCCCACCATTGAACATAACTCATCGATTGGTCGGGGAAACGTTCGAAAGGGTCCATTCTCAAATTAATAACGATCGGCACATTTAGTGATTCCTGTTGTCCCGTAAATAGATTGCCCTTGACCCAGGCGAACACAACTTTCCAATCGCGATATCGTATGGCGTTCAAATCGGCGTTGTCACTGAAATAGAAGAAATCTTCGCGTGGTCCACTGGCAGTATCGCCCTCAAAGAATGGCAAAAAATTATAACCATCAAGGTGATTCCTGAAAGTTCTGTCACCCACTTTGTAGCCGGTAAGAAGTTGTTCTGTTACATTCGGATTACCGGCTGCTGCTACAAGCGTAGGCAACCAGTCTTCTGCCGACATAATATCGTTAATAATTGTGCCCGGTTTTATTTTGCCTGGCCATCTTATAACTGTAGGTACGCGAAAGCCGCCTTCAAAAGTGGTACCCTTCTCACCCCTGAATGGCGATGTGCCACCATCGGGCCAGGAAAAAGTTTCTGATCCATTATCCGAAGTGAAAACAATGATCGTATTATCTGCAATCGCGAGATCGTCGAGCTTTTTTAGAATAGCGCCGACTTCAGCGTCCAGTTCTGCCATGGCATCGGCGTAAAGGCCAAATCCGGTTTTATTTGCCCATTTTGGAGATAGGTGCGTAAATGTGTGGGTGCGGGTGGGATTGTCCCAGAGGAAAAAAGGTTTGCCTGCTTTTACAGAACGGTCAATAAAGTCCAGAGAACGACGAACGATTTCATCATCTACATTCTCCATACTAAACTTTGCTTTTGGATCCATGCCGGGGTGAGGTGGAAAGGACCTGCATCAATAATAACTTGTTTGCCAACCTTACCCCATCGCGGATCTACTATAGGGTCGTCTACGTTTGAGGCAGTACTTTGTATAATATCTCGCGGTCCGAATTTTTCAAGAAAACCAGGAGTCTTTGGATAGTCGGCTTCATAAGGCTCCTCCATGGCATTTAGATGATAAAGAATACCGTAAAATTCGTCGAAGCCATGAACTGTGGGCAGGTATTCATTACGATCGCCCAAGTGGTTCTTGCCAATTTGCGCCGTTGCATAACCAATAGGTTTAAGCAATTGCGCAATAGTTGGATCCTTGTCCTGAAGACCCTGTTTGGCAGCAGGAAGACCAACTTTCAACAATCCGGTTCGATATGGTGTCTGTCCTAGGATAAAAGCGGCACGTCCGGCCGTGCACGATTGTTGCCCGTAATAGTCGGTAAAAAGCGCACCTTCATTTGCAATCCGATCAATATTGGGTGTTCTTCCACCCATCATGCCGCGGTGGTACGCACTGATGTTCCAAACGCCTATATCATCCGCCATGATAAAAACAATGTTTGGTCTTTTTTGAGCAACAATGTTTTGACAGATGCAAAATATGAATAGCAAAAGTAAAATATCCTGTCTGGTTTTTGCCGGGTATGACTGAAATGATTTCATTTTTTACTTTAATTTAAAAAAATATCTACTTGAATTTTTTTACTTTCTTTTTATCATTTATTTACTTTTTAATGGTTCGGAAATCAATAGTACACTATCCAATAAATAGTAAGAATTATTCGACCTTTTTGTCAATAAAGTTAAGTCAGTGTAAAGGTAAGTCTCAAACGTAATTCGGTTAAATTCAAAACTGTCAGAAAAAAAAGCAGACAATATATAATTTCGTGAGTGACCTGGAAAAGGAGAAAAAAGCAAATTCTCTAATCTTGTATGGCAGAAATCTGGGGGAGCTTACATATGTGTAAGCTCCCCCTATTTCCGGGCCATTCGTAATTAGAGTTTTTCAGTTTTTACGCCATCTAGATTTCTACTGCGAGTCCGTCCGAATCTAACCGCTCCTCTCTACGCAGGCAGCTCCATTACAAACTCAGCATACTCGCCTTCCTTGGTGTTAACTTTCAATTGTCCCCCATGCGCCTTAATTATATCATAGCTTATGCTCAATCCTAAACCGGTTCCCTGGCCCGCTGGTTTGGTGGTGAAGAAAGGTTGGAAGATCTTGTCAAGAACCTTTTGAGGGATACCATTGCCGTTATCTTTAACGATAATTGAAATTTTACCGATTAGTTTTTTTGTAGTCACAGTAACACATGGCTCGAAGCCGTCAGATAATTGCTTCTTTTTTTCCGACAAGGCATAAAAAGCATTGTTGTAGAGGTTAAGTAAGACACGACCAATATCTTGGGGAATGATATTAATGCTCCCAATTTTCGAATCATAATCAGTATGTATGACTGAATTGAATGATTTGTCTTTTGCTCTAAGGCCATGGTAGGAAAGACGTAAATATTCATCCGTTAATAAATTGATGTCTGTAAGTTCCTTTTGTCCTTTGCTTTCACGAGAATGTTGTAACATGCCTTTGACAATTGTATCAGCACGTTGTCCATGAAATTTAATCTTCTCTTCGTTTTGGCGGAGATTTGATAATAATTGTATCGCTTCATTTGGATTACCTGCGTTAATGGCATCAATAGATTCGTCAATTAATTCAGCATTCACGTCAGAAAAGTTATTAACAAAATTTAATGGGTTTTGTATCTCATGTGCGATGCCTGCAGTGAGCTCTCCAAGCGAAGCCATCTTTTCGGATTGAATAAGTTGAGACTGTGCGGACTTAAGGTTTTCGAGTGTCTTTTCAGCTCTTTCCCTTTGATTATCTATCTCCTGTTTTTGTTTTTGAAGCAAACCAAATGATTTTTGCTTATAAATATTCTTGCGCCAAAGACCTCCCGCTATAACTAGTAATATAATTATCCCTGATAAAAGTATAGATATATTTAGGCGGCTTCTGTAAATGAGTTCCGTTTGTTTTAATTTTTGCGCTAATTCTTGCTGGTGCAACTGTTCATTAAATACAAACGCCTGTGCCGCTCTTGTTTTCTGCTGATTAAACAGAGTATCCTTAAGAGATATTGTAAGATTTATATATTTTAGAGCACTATCAGTTCTATTTTTTCGATTCGTAAAGTTTAACAAGGAGCGCGGATGAATTTAGCAATCCAATGGGATAGCACTTTCCCCATTTTTGGTTTAATGCAAGCTTTGAAAAATAAATAGCCGAATCAATTTTTCTTTCCTCCAAATAAATTCCTGCAATACCATTATATGCGTCGAGAATGTCTATTTGATAATTACTATCCATGGCTAAAGGGATTGCTTTGTTATAAAAACTGAGTGCAGTCTCCTTGTGGCCTAATTTAGCATGGATTGACCCAAGCACAGTTAACAGCCCGCTCCAAGTTTTATATTCTTCGTAAGCCTTTTGTCCATAAAATAATGCAGAATCAAGTTGATTATTTCTTTCGTAAACTGAGCTTAATGTTCCGTCGGACTCTGATGTTGACCGATGTAATAATTCATTCAACATTTTAGCTTCTTTCATGAGTCTGATGGCCTCTTTGTAGTCACCCTGTTCTCTAAAGCAGAGTCCTAACGCGTCTCTTATATTAGCCATTCCTGAACTGTCGTTCAACTTTTCATATAAGGATAAGGATTTATAACCCAAATTCAATGCAGTAGAATAATTGCCCAAAGTTGTAAATCCTATAGATAAACTATATAAGCAACAGGCTTCACCCTCTTCATATTTGAGGGTTTGTGCAAGTTGCAATCCTTGCTCTCCATAAATCACGGAACTATCAGCAAAGGACCATACATACTTATATGATAAGGCCGAAAGGACATCTACTTTAGACGAATCTTCTTTTGATAGTAACAGCTGCTGTTTAAGGTTGACAATTGCATTATTTTGTCCTGTACTTACGTTTGATAGGAATTCAATAAATATCGTCAAGCAGAACAGAATCTTCATTCTTATCTAATTTAAGATGTCCTATCATAATTATGCCAATCTATTCTTGTTCATATTCTCTCTCTATTTTTTGGTTATTTGATGAAGTGACATAATTAATCAACAACTAAGCTATGTTTGGTCAATCCGCTCTCGTTTCGTACCAAATTTATCGAACGGATTTGATTAAAATAGTTTCAAAAGGAACAATCTTTTGATTGTATTAAGATACCAAAATAAAATCGATTCATCTACGCAGTCTGAAATAGTTTACATACAAATCGATTTACTGGATTTATAATTAAAAATAACCCTGCATTTGAATCATTATACAGGAAGATTTGGAATGCTCATCATTTAATAAGGCCAGTCGTTTTATGCATAACAGATCCCGATTTTGGGATCCGGCTGGACTCGAACTTTTAAGGAAAATCTGTTTCAATAATGTTTCAGTAAATCACTTTTTAGAAATTAAGATATTAACTGTCAATACAATATAAACGCGAAAAAGTCCCGTCTGGTCCGCAAGGTTCCCTTTTAAATCTTCAAAACCCCTTAGTATGCCTGATTCTAAAGGGTTTTCTTTCCATTCGAAAGTATGTCGAGTGCGTTACTTCACTGCATGGCGACATCCAGCGCTATGATGCAAAAAATAATAAAGCAGATATGTCCGGAATAAGTTGCTGGAATTGTCTATTTAAAAATAGACAAATATGAAAATGACTACTCTCTTTGGCAGAATTCTTATGGTATGGACTATCCTATCTTGCAAGGAGGGATTTGCCCAAAGCCCCTCCAGCCAGGCAGCGGCGTTGCAAAATATGCCAAACGGAAAAATCATCTACGCCTGGTATACCGCCTGGTCGAAAAACGATTGGAATTCGCTGGAGCAAGTTCTGGCAACCGGGTTTACTTTTTCCAGCCCGCTTGATGATCATATTAATGTGAAGGTCATGAAGGAAAGGTGCTGGCCAAATGCCTCTAATATCGAACGATTCGAAGTTGAGAAGTTCGCTGTAAATGGAGATGAAGCCTTTGTCATCTCTAAGGGCTGGAATAAAGCCGGTAAATTAATTCGGAACACCGATTATTTCAGGATAAGAGACGGGAAAATTCAGGCGTACGAGTGTTTTTTCGGGCCGGGGATCAATTTTCCAAATTCGGGGAAATAAAAAAGCGAAAACAGTGAAAGATGTTGAAGCCGCTCAAAGTGGCACCAACAGGTTTTTGGATTTAGAAGAATACACAGGAACAAAAAAGTTTTGCCGTTTAAGTATTGGAGAGCGATGACATTTTACTTCGTCTTCAATAGAAAACGAATGAATAAACAGACTAAACTAACCATCCTATTTTTTTGTATTTTAAAACTAACTCTCCATTTAATTGCAGATAGCCATTCTGGTTTTCAGAGCGATGAATTTTTGTTTATTGAATTGGGTCGCCATCCTGCTTTTGGACATATGGAATTACCCCCGTTGAATGAAGGAATTGTTTAAGAAAAGAATATTTGAATAAAAACGGCACATAACAGTTCGAAAACGGACTTTAATTCAGGCTTTTTTATTTATTCTAATTTAAAACTGACAGATTGTGTTTTCCAGGAATTCACTTTTTTACCGTTATTTATACCAGGAGACCATGTGGTATTTTTAACAAGTCTGATCGTCTCTGCGCGAAGTTCTTCAGGCCCACTGCTAGAGGTCGCATCATGCGCTAAACCCGTAGAATCTACCATAAATTGAGTAACAACTGTTCCCTGTATATTTTTCCTCACTGCAATGTTGGGGTATCGCAGATTTTTTAGCAGGTAATGAATCCATGCATTCTGACCACCGGGAAATTCGGCTTTTATTTCCGGGTTAAAGTAAACTGCCGAATCAGTTTGTGCACGGATCGCAAAAAAAGAAAACAAGAACACCAGGGTTAAAATAATTTTCATTGGTTGATTTTAGTTAATGATTCAAGATATAAAATTTTGTACTGATCAGCCTTAATGAACCGAAATATAATTGAGATCCAAAAGACTAATTTTGAATTCTAAAAACACCCTCATGTTACCAGTCCTCGGCACTATCATCATCCTGCTGGTCCTATTATTTTTAGTCTTCCCGCTATTTATTAAAAAGCAATATACCATTGAAGAAAAAGTAGTCGTCAGTAAACCGGATCCTGAAGTGTTTGATTTTGTAAAACTGCTGGGGAACCAGGTCTACTATAACAAATGGGTGATGATGGATCCGAACGTGAAAAGAACCGGCACAGGTATCGACGGCACTGTTGGATTTATTTCAGCCTGGGACAGTAATGTCAGAAACGTTGGAAAGGGCGAGCAGGAAATCATCCGAATTCTACAGGGATCGCAGATTGATTCCAAAGTCCGATTTGAAAAACCATTTAAGAATGTAGCGGATGTCCACATGATTACCAAAGCGATTGCGGCCGGACAAACCGAATTAACATGGACCATGCGCGGGCAAAATAAGTACCCCATGAACATTTTCAATTTGTTTATCCCCGCCATGCTGGCCAGGGATATGGCTGAAAGCCTTCATAACCTGAAGAGTGTTTTGGAAAAAGCCATGTAGTAAATTGTATATGAGATATTTATAACTGCGCTTAAAAACTGGCTCAGTTTTAGATTGATGTATTTGAGCTTTAAAATCCATAGTCATGCAATCTGTAGAATTACAACCTGAAATGGTCTCCTTGCAAATACAGCTGGATTCTTTGAAAGGGAAGTTTGACGATGCCCTTAACCAAAATGTAGTTCTGGCAGAAGTCAAAAAATTATTCCGCGAAATGAAAATTCTGCAGGACAGAATAGATGATTTAAATAAAGACAAACCCTTTAATTAGCCGTCACTAATTTCCCCGATTTGGAATAATATCAGCACCTTATATATCCAGGCTTCCAGCTTGGATATTAGCTGGTATTAAATTATTTCAATGGAACATATTTTGATTGTCATATAATGGTTACATAGATTTCAGATATTGGATATTGGATTAAACGGGTTGGATTTCTATCTGACCCTTTTTATGGTAATAACTTTGACACCTGCCACGTAAATCGTGACTATTTTTCTACATAAGGGTTCCATATTTGAGTTTATATTAAATGATGGGGGTAGCACAGGTTTTGATGATAAGAATTAGCAGACTCTCAAATAATGCCCGACTTTAGCAACTTCGACCTATCGGAGCTATACGATCTTCTCACCGTATATACAAAGATTTATACAGGAATGTTAACTTTGAATATACTTCCTTCGGAGCATTTTTTATACACAAAAGAAATTGTAGAGCAACTTCAGGCAGAGATTCAATCAAGGATAAAAAATATAGAAACTGAATCGGAAGGCTTGCTCAGGGCGGAAACTACTGCAGGAATAATATAAGTCCCTGTATTATGGAAACAATATCGACCAGGAAAACAGGTTTTGTTTTTTTTCAATTGTGAAAAAGGGAATGCATTTTACAGTTATCCAGAACCAAAGTCAGACAAAAAATGAACGATAACGATATAAAAAGGCTTTCCCGACTGACTGCAATTTTAATCCAACTTCAAACAAAGAGAATATTGACTTCAACGACGCTTGCTGAAAAATTTGGTGTAAGTATCAGGACAGTTTACAGAGATATAAAAGCATTGGAACAGGCGGGTGTACCAATATTTGCAGAAGACGGAAAAGGATCTTGGTCTTTCAAAATATACCTCCATTAAAACACTCTGGGTTTTGATTCATGTCGAAGTCCATTCAAGCAAAGCATCTGCATTGATCAGGGAGAAAAAACTCAAACGTTGCAACAAGTTTATTTTGAATGGCTAATACTTCAATGTTCAAATATTTGACTTTGAAATACAGTTTTTTAAAAATATAGATTTTAACGCAAGATCAATCGTTCTTAATATAATCTGTCTATTTTACATTCAACATCCAGGAGCCATTTTTGAACCACTTTTGTTCCAGCGCTGCAAGTGTACCGGATATTTGTAGTGTAGAAATATAGTTTGACACCAGGTTCAAAAATTGCGGATCTCCGGAGGGTAACGCCATACCGATGGGTTCAATCGTCAACGGCTGCTCCGTAGTCACCAGGTCCTTTCCCGGATATTTCATAATTGAAAGCACACAGATGGGTTTGTCCGCAACCATGGCATCAGCCTGATCATTGATGACCATGTTCACACCTTCGTCGTAATTGCTAACGGCGATGAGTTGTTGTTTTGCCATAATGGTTTTCACAAATTCTTCACTGGTTGATCCTTTCAAACAAACGATCTTATATTTTTTTGCCATGCTGCTGGTATCAGCATTGAACGCTGCTACCTTATCGGATTTAGTCAGGATTGCTTTTCCCGAAATTGTATAAGGGCCTGCAAAAAGTGCGATCAGATTTCGCTCAGGTGTGATGGTCATACCTGACATGATTGCATCAATCTTATTTGATTTGAGCGCGTCCATCAATTCTGAAAAAGGCATTTCTACAAGTTTCAGTTTCACGCCCATATTGGTTGCCAGTGCATTCGCCAGGTCAATTTCAAACCCCATCAGCTCCCCTGTTTTCGACTTCATCGAATAAGGAGGCTGATTGCCACTGGTTCCAATGCGGAGCTCACCGTTTTTTACAATCGTGGCGAGCACTTTCTGACTAACTGCAGGTAAACAGTAAAGCATCATTAATAAAACGATAGCCAGGTAACCTGATAAATGTTTCTTGCTCATATATTCATTTATTTTAAGTTACCTTAAACATACCCAATTTATTTGAATAGTGATCAGGTAAACAGGACGCTGCTCCTTAAAGTCCCGGATAGCCCGGTTAGACAGTTCACTATTTGAAAGAACCGGTTTAAAATGAATAGTGTCATTCGAGTCAAACGTGTCTACGAGGAATGCGCGAAACGCAATGACCAGGTCTGCTGTGATGCAATGGTGAAAAAAGGATCCAGGTGTTACAGAATCCGAAATCAATGACTAGTTTAAAAACATTTCTTCTGTCAAAGAACTGGTAGTGTACGAAAAGAGTGGTCATCAAAATTTCTGCGAAAATGAACCGGATAAATGGGAAGAGAATGGGGGAATTTCTTAGAGAGCGGCAAATAGAACTGCACTAACCAACTCAGTCTGGCCACGCTTATTCGTTTCATATTTTTTAAAATAGTCATATAATATTTGATTATGAACTACCGACTTCAACCAGTGTTTGGCTTATTTTTGGAATCACGAAACAACTTAACTTCGACATTATATATGAAAAAATTACCATTTCTTTTTGCACTATTGTTTTGCTGGCGGGATGCCAAAGCAAACCAGAAACAGTTGCATCGGCAGACATACCTGGAATCGATTCTTCGGTTAAACCTGAAAACAACTTTTTTATGTATGTGAATCGTATCTGGTATGATTCGGCCCAAATACCTCCTTCGCAATCTGGTGTGGGTGCATACATGTTTATGAATTATCCTCAGCGCCTGCGATTGCAGGGTATTCTGGACAGCGTTTCAAAGGCCAATAATACTGCGGGCAGTATTGAACAAAAGCTGGGCGATTTTTATGCATCCGGAATGGATACAACCACGGTTAACCAACTCGGCTTTGATCCCATCAAGCCAGTACTTGCCAGAATTGACAGCATCAGTAATCTTACTTCTTTGATGAAATTTGTTGCAACAGAAGCCAGGTCAAACAACTTTTCTTTTTTGGCTTTCGAGGTTGGGCCGGACAATAAAAATAGCAAGCTGAACATAGCACATATCAATCAAACAGGTATCGGCCTGCCAGAGAGAGATTATTATTTCAGAACGGATGCGCCCAGCGTAGCTATTCAGCAAGCCTACAAATTATACCTCGCAAAACTATTTCAACTCGCCGGCAGCGATACAGCAATAGCATCTAAAGACGCCGATATTGTTTATAATATTGACAAACAACTCGCTGGTTCCCATAGAACAAATATTGAATTGCGCGATGTAAATGCCAATTATAATAAGATGGCCGTTTCAACGCTTGCAAAGAAACAACCAAATATTGGGTGGGAAAGTGTTTTAAAAGATTTGGGTGCGAAAACGGATTCTATTGATGTGACTCAACCAGCATATTACGACAAGTTGAATACTGCCCTGAAATCCATTCCCATCAGCAACTGGAAAATTTACCTGAAGGCTCGTACCATTAGTAATTATGCAGATGTGTTAAGCCAACCATTTGTGGATGCTTCATTTGAATTCAATAAAGTAATTACCGGCCAGTCGGTGCAAAAAACGCGTGGTGAAAAAATGGCGAGCCAGGTAGATCGGCTATTGGGTCAGGCACTGGGACAATTATACGTTAAAAAATATTTTACAGAAGATGCAAAAAAACGTGTGCTGGATCTGGTAAATAATTTGCAGAAAGCATTAGCCGCAAGAATAGATAAGCTGGACTGGATGAGCGACAGTACAAAACTAAAAGCCAAGGAAAAATTGTTTGCCATGACAAAGAAGATAGGCTATCCCGATAAGTGGAGAGACTATAGCCATGTGGTGATTGTAAAAGATAAATATTTTGAAAATGTCGTATCCGCTTCTTCTAATAATTATTTGTTTCAACTGGCTAAACTCAACAAACCGGTGGATAGAAGCGAGTGGTTAACGACGCCTTCAACAGTTACTGCTTATAACAACCCAAACGCCAATGAAATAGTTTTTCCGGCGGCTATATTGCAACCTCCTTATTTTGACAATAATGCCGATGATGCCTTCAACTACGGAGGTATCGGCATGGTAATCGGTCATGAAATTACGCATACATTTGACGACCAGGGCGCCCAGTTCGACAAGGAAGGCAACGTGAAAAGCTGGTGGACAAAAGATGACTATGCAAAGTTTAAAGCAAAAACGCAAAATGTAATTGACCTCTACAATAGTTTTGTGGTGCTTGATACCGTGCACGTGAAGGGCGCAATGACCGTTGGCGAAAATGCAGCAGATGTAGGCGGCGTTTCTATTGCCTATGATGCTTTTAAACTTACCAAAGAAGGACAGGACACAACTAAGATTGGCGGCTATACTCCAGACCAGCGGTTCTTTATTTCTGTAGCGCGTATCTGGCGAGTAAAAATGAAAAATGAATTCCTGCGTTTATGGATCAACAATAATCCACACTCTCCTCCGATGTGGCGCGTAAATGGTCCGTTGATGAACAATCCACATTTTTATGAGGCATTCCACGTAAAGCAAGGAGATAGCATGTATTTACCTGAAGAGAAAAGGATCCATATCTGGTAAGCAACGTGGATCGTATAAAGAGCTGGAAGCTACACCCAATTTAAAACGATCCAAATGAGAGCACGACAACTATTACTCATCGTCTTTCTTCTTTTTAGTGGAATATCACAGGCAAAAACAGGCGGTCCCGAAGATAGTTTTCATATCCGGGGGTTCCACCTGGATCTTCGGATTCAGGTGATGAAAATGCAGGCACTGAAAAATTTTGCTCTTAATCTAAGCAAACAAGGGATCAATACGCTGGTAATGGAATGGGAAGCCACTTACCCTTTTCAGGAAGACCCACTTATTCCTAACCGGTTTGCTTACTCCAGGGCGGAAATAAAAGACTTTATAAATTATTGCCAGACCCTTCATCTTGACGTCATTCCTCTTCAGCAAAGTTTCGGTCATGTTGAATATATCCTGCGAAATTATAAATACGCTCAACTTCGTGAAGATGATAAGGATTTTTCACAGGTATGTCCCAGTGAGCCAGAGAAAAACAAGGAGTTGTTCACCCGGTTGTTTAAGGATATGGCTGCCATGCATCCCTCACCCTATTTTCATATTGGCGGTGACGAAACCCATCTGTTGGGACATTGTGAAAAATGCAAAAAAAGGGCTGCGGAGATCGGGATATCGCGGCTATATTTTGACCATATAAAAATGCTTTGCGATATAGTTGTCTCACTTGGTAAACGACCAGTTGTTTGGGCAGATATTGCCCTTAATTATCCTGAATATATCCACCTGCTGCCAAAGGAAACCATTTTTGTGGATTGGAATTATGGCTGGGCGCTCGACAGGTTCGGAGCTCATGAACAACTCGTTAAAAGTGGATATGAAATCTGGGGAGCACCATCCATCAGGAGTTCGCCGGATAATTATTTCTTAACAAGATGGCAATATCATTTCAATAATATCAGGGACTTTATTCCTGTTTGTAAAAATTTCGGATATAAGGGAATCGTAATGACATCATGGTCCACTTCCGGAGTGTACTCACCTACTTATGAATCTGAAGACGATCTGGTAGAACTATATGCCTTACGACACGTGTATCCAATAACGGGTTTTGACATCCTGATAAGCGCTTATATCAAGGCGATAAATGCTGATCATCCACTCAACGTTGATCAATTCATAAAAGATTATTGCCAGTCAACATTTGGGTTTGATAAAATTCAAACTGAAGAATTTCAAAAAGCCCTTTTTACAGCACCCTACACGATTACAGATGGCAAAGTGAAAGCTCCCGGACATATCACCGTGAACGATTTACTGGACAGTGTTCGTCATGCTTCCGAAATTTTTCATTCACTGCAACCGAAAAAAAATAATAACGAGTTCAGCCATTTTCAACTGATGGCAGATATCAGGGTGTACTACGTCAACTTCATGGAAATCGAAAAAGAGGTGAACAGCGATCATTTCAGCCGGGACAGCATACCCGGTTACCTTAGCCGTTTAAAAACACTGATGAATGAGGAACCTGACCTGGATGGCAGGTTCAGGATATTAAATCAGGATGTACTTTACCCAGCCGCCATAGATGAAGAAAACAATCTGAGAAATCAGAAAATACATAATTTATATAACCGGTTATCGGGAGTCAAATAAATCAGATGAATAAATTCCTTTTTAAGGTGCATGTCATTTTAGCGCTCATGATATTAAGCACCGGATATTTAAAAGCCCAGAACCTGAATCTTATTCCTTACCCCAGCCAGGTTGAAATCTTAAAAGGGAATTGTGTTCTGTACAATTCGAAGTTGTTTACGAATAATAAAGGCCTGTCTGGTTTACTTCATTTTTTCAATGAGGAGGTTGGTCCGCAGCAAAAGAGCGGTGATATTCCTAAGCAGGTTATTGACCTGAAAATCCTGCCTTCTTCAGATGTTTACGGCTCATATAAACTGGAAACATTTGAAAAAGAGGTGTCCATCACGGCTGCGGATTCTGCAGGATTGTTCAATGGTCTGATTACTTTATTACAACTTTACAAATCAGCAAAACTTGTAAATAATAAACTGGTATTGCCACATGTGGTTATTCATGATCAGCCAAGGTTCGGCTGGAGAGGTTTTATGCTGGACGAGTCTCGCCATTTTTTTGGTAAACAAATAGTAAAAGAGTTACTGGACTGGATGGCCTTTTACAAGTTGAACCGTTTTCACTGGCATTTGAGTGATTCGCAGGGTTGGAGGATAGAAATAAAAAAATATCCTTTGTTAACTTCTGTCGGTGGCAAAGGAAATTTTACAGACTCGACGGCTGATGCCATCTACTATACCCAGGAAGACATCCGTGAAATCGTCGCTTATGCAAAAGACAGGTTTATTACCATTATACCTGAGATTGACATGCCCGGACATGCAACTGCTGCAACCCGTGCTTACCCAATGCTATCAGGTGGCGATGCACCAGGGTATCCTGGTTTTACTTTTGATCCGGCTAACGACGAAACGTACACTTACTTAACCAATATTCTGAAGGAAATCAGAGCTCTTTTTCCTTCCGGAATAATACATGTAGGCGGTGACGAGGTTGCATTTGGTATTGCTGCATGGAAAAACAATCCTGGTGTTACTAAATTAATGGCAGCAAATCAAATGACTGATTTGAACCAGGCTGAATATTATTTTCTGAGAAGAATGGGAGACAGTGTTTTAAAATTCAGCAATTACCTGATGTGCTGGGATGAAGCAGTTCCTGCAGGTTTACCGGTGAACAAAACTTATATCAGTTGGTGGCGACAGAATCATCCTGAAAGTTTAAACGAAGCCATTTCAAAAGGCTATAAGATAGTTTTATGTCCACGATTACCACTATATCTTGATTTTGTTCAGGACAGTACACACAAGTCTGGCCGGAAATGGGACAAGAAAAAATTCAATTCATATCTGGATCTTTATCATTTTCCCGAAAATTCAATAGCAGAGGATTTGTCCGGGAAGTCCAACATTCTTGGCATCCAGGGAAATTTATGGACAGAGACCGTTATCTCAAAGAAGAGACTGCAATATTTAATATTCCCGAGAATGGCTTCGCTTGCTGAGGCTGGCTGGAACGCCGGTTCGGCTAAGAATGACGACCAATTTAATCCAAGATTGAAAGCTCATCTGTTATTATACAATAGAACAAACATCTATTACTATAATCCTTTCCAACCGGATCAGCATCCCGAACCAATAGATGTAAAGAAGAAGGGCGATCAGGATTGAATGGAAATTTGTAATCGCCATCTTAGTCGTCTACAAACTCAATGGCTGAATTAAATTCATGCTAATCAATTCGAAAGTAAATTTGATTTTGTTTCAAAAAAATACCTGTTTTCAGGTAGTTTATGAATACTTGATGATCATATCAGTTTAACGGCTTTCAAGGAAAGATGCTGGTTGAATGCCTATAAGATCAAAAGAATGGATTTGGATAAGATGGTGATGAGTGGGGATAGTGCCTTTGTAATCTACAGGGGAAATAGAAAAGCAATAACAACACTATAATTTTTCATTGCAAGTGCTTTTTCAATTCGGCAGCTGCGAGTTCAATCAAACCTTTTACCTGCGCCGTTTCAGCCAATCCATTCAACATTCCAAAATCATGAATCATTCCATTATATCTGACTGATAAAACCTTCACACCGGCCTGCTCCAATTTTCTTCCGTATGCCTCGCCTTCATCTCTTAAAATGTCATTTTCTGCAACCTGGATCAAAGCAGGCGGCAAGTCTTTCAATTCTTCAAGAGAAGCCTGCAAAGGAGAAGCGTATTTTTCTTTGCGTTGAGTCGTATCCATAGTGTATCGATCCCATGACCATTTCATCAGTGGCACGGTAAGAAAGCGTTGCTTACCATATTCTTCATAAGAATCCTCCGTGAAACTGGCATCAGTAGACGGCCACATTAATATTTGCAATTTAATCCCGGGGCCACCTTTATCTTTTGCCATCAAACACAGTGCAGCAGTCATATTGCCTCCTGCACTGTTGCCCACGGCAGCCATATTTTTTCCGTCTACATTGATTTCATCACCATGTTCTGACACCCATTTGGCCGCCGCGTAAATTTCATTGATAGCCTGCGGATAATGCGCTTCGGGTGAAAGTGTATAATGGACAAAAACAGCTGCACACTCTGATGTTACAACCAGGTCCCTTACCAAACGTTTATGTGTGGGATAATCACCCAGTACCCAGCCGCCGCCATGAGTGAAAATGTACAAAGGCAATTTGTTTTTGTTCCCTTTTGGCCGTACAATGGTGAGTTTTACAGTATGACCGTCCTGAGTAATCGTTTTTTCACTTTCATCAATACCGGATAAATCAACCTTTACTGACGCCTGTAAATTTATCAGAACATTGCGTGCATCCTGCTCGGACGAAGATTCTACTGCAGCGCCCGGTGCATTCAATAGGGTTAAAAAAGCTTTCACCGCCGGTGAGAGATGTGGATCAACTGAATAATCCGGAGCTTCTTTTGTCATCGTTGTAATTTTTATTCAGGACATTGCAGTTGCCAGATTTACACTATTGTATTCTTCGTCTGTTACGGGTTGAAGCCACGTAGCCTGTTCGTCGCCTTTGTAATTGGTGATGGCTATGTCAACCATTCTAATTGTCGCAGATGCTCCATGCCAATGTGGTGTATTTTCGGGCGCGACGACTGTATCGCCTTTTTTAATAGCTCGTACTGGTTTTCCTTTTTCCTG
This sequence comes from uncultured Bacteroidota bacterium, assembly GCA_963730425.1. Lineage (GTDB taxonomy): Bacteria > Bacteroidota > Bacteroidia > Chitinophagales > Chitinophagaceae > Puia. The sequence continues at coordinate 407,372 of CAVSRV010000003.1, forward strand.
ATAAAGACCTTCGCCTTCAATGATAATTAAGATCTGCCCTTTGGGGTGTGTATGCCAGTTACTTCTTGTTTTTGGTTCATAGATCAGGCTGCCAACTGTAAAATCATTGTTTTTGTCCCTGGCAACCAATGGTGATAAAATAGCATTTCCGGCAAACTGATCGCTTGGTAATTTCTGTCCCTGCGGGAACATTGATGTTGTGTTCATTTTGTTTGATTTTGCTTAAGAGATTTCAATTTTTAAAACTTATCGGTAAGAGAATGACTGGCTGGATGTTTCGTGGGGGAATCAAAGGTATAAACATATTCCCGTAAACAGCAGCAGGGAAATGACCAGATTTATCTTAAGCAGCGTTGGGTTTATGAAGTTGAGAAAAGTTGAATATTTTTAAACATTAACCTATTCAACATTAATGAAAAACCTTAGAATTATTTAGCAGTATTATTGAATTTATTTTCACCCTGAAATGCATGGCAATAGAAAGTGTTCAGCAACTGCCTACGAGTGTTTTTTTTTGGACCCGGAATAAATTATCCTAACTCGGGGAAATAAAAAGTGGGCAGTACCTAAAAGTACCGCCCGTTAATTTAAAGATCTACACTCACTGACCTTCATGTTCTTTCGCCATCTGTTGAATTTTCTCTTTTACTGCATCCAGGTTAAAAGAAGCCGGATCCTGCATGGGTGGGTAATCTATGGCTGTCATAGCAAGTACACCAACAGCTTTCTGAACATCTACGAATCTCCAGAATTCACGGGCATAGAAATCATTCATATATCCTCCGGCTAGATCATTTAAATTTTCTCCCCTTATGGATGGTGTTCGTTCAAAGGGATCCTGGCGGAGATTTACCATAGTAGGCATATCCGTAGTTACTTTTTCGCCAGGCCAGCCATATGGTTGTTGATAAAACTGGTACTTAAAATCTCCGATACGAATGGCACCAAGGTGTGGACCACCAAAATAAAATATCTCATTTCGTTTTGAAGGACCATTGCCGGTAATTAAGTCCATCTGATTATATCCATCCAAATGATTTTTATAAGTATATCCACCCAAATTCACGCCTTTCAGCAATTGATCTGTAATATTTGGATTGCCTGCTGCTGCCAGAAGGGTCGGGAACCAATCCAGCCCTGAAATAATGCCATTTTCAACTGTACCCGGTTTTACATGACCAGGCCAGCGAATGATAGCAGGCACACGAAATCCTCCTTCAAAAACAGTTCCCTTTGTACCCCTGAAAGGTGTCATACCTCCATCAGGCCAGGTGAATACTTCAGCGCCATTATCGGTTGTAAATATGACAATGGTGTTGTCAGTTTCTCCTATGTCGTCAATGTGTTTAAGAAGCGCTCCGATGGCATCGTCCATTTGTTCAACTCCGGCTTCTTCCAGGCCATAATTAGTTTTGGAATTCATATGTGACCCATATTTCTGGGACAAAAAAGTCCAAACATGCATACGGGTAGTGTTATGCCAAATAAAGAATGGCTTGCCATCTTTTTTTGCTTTATCCATGAAATCACTTGAAGTCTTCACCAACACTTCATCAAAAGTCGTCATATCGTATTTTGCCTTTGCGAACGACAGCGCGTGCATATTGGGAACATTCGACATATCCGGATACGGAGCCAGAGGACCTTCGTCTACTATTTTTTGTTTGCCAACTCTGCCCCAGCGTGGTTGAACTGTTGCATCATCAGTTTCTGATGCATAACAATGAACGAGGCTTCTTGGGCCATTTGCATTGTAGAACGCTTCATCCGTTGGGAATGAATACCAATAAGGATCAGACATGGCATCAAGATGATATAGATAACCAAAGAATTCATCGAAACCATGCACAGTTGGCAGGAATTTGTTCAGGTCGCCTAAATGATTTTTACCGAATTGCCCGGTTTCGTAGCCCAAAGCTTTTAGAGCTGTAGCCATTGTGCACGCCTGGGCTGGCAAGCCTACATCGGCACCAGCCTGACCAACAGTTGTCATACCTGTACGCAGTGGAAGTTCACCGGTAATGAAATTCGCACGTCCGGCAGTACAACTCGCTTCTGCATAATAATCCGTGAAACGCATGCCACCTGCCGCTAACTTGTCCAGGTTTGGTGTTCTGCCTGACATAATTCCCTGATGATAGCAACTGAGATTGAACCACCCCACATCGTCACCCATTATGACTACAATATTGGGCTTTTTTTGTGCATTTGCCGATAAAGCAAATATGAATGAAAATAATAAAAATGAAATGACCAGTAAATTTTTTAGCGAAGGTTTTTTAATTGTCATAATTGTATGTTTAATGATAAGGTTTAAGAAAATAAAAAAATCATGGTTCGCTAACGCAATTGTTTCTACCTGCTTTTTAGATAAATACTTCAAGGCATATCACTTAATGATATGTTGCACTTTTTGTTTTTAGATTATAGACTCAGGCAGGAATTAAAAGAAAATATAGGTAAGAATTAAATTGAAGAAAATAAGAAAAACGGGGTGATGAAGATCTTATCTTAACTAAATTCATTGTTACCGGAACATCGATCGAAATACTATTCAATTTCTACACATCCAACAAGCTATGATAAAATTATAAATAATTTTACCTTTTCAAAAATTACCAGTCATTTAACCGTTAAACAACTTTTATTTTATGGCATCTGGAACACAACTTCGAATAACACAGGGGGACATCAGTAATTTCAATCGTTATATATTATTTGGACGATTGTTATTTTCCAACAAATTATTTTCACAAACCATTTCTCTTAGCGATTTTATTAGTAATTGGAAATGGGGTTCAGGTGGAAAACAATACATTGTAACGGCGTTCTTATTCCCGGATATCAGCCGGTCAATTGATCTATAATCCAGCCTGTATTCCGGGAATCCGCATTGTAACAATCCAATTTTCCGTTAAAAATATCCCAAGTTTTTATTATCAGCGATCAAACAACAATATTAATTACTTTCGCTAGTTCCTAAAATAATGATTGACGTTCCTGGATTCTAAAATTGATTTCAATGAAGAGATGGATGATGAAGGCTGGCAAAAAACACTTTTCTTTTATATTTTTCAACCTACTGCTTCTTTGTATAGTTCCCACATTAATCATGTGGCACCTGCCTGATATCAAATATCATCGTGTTCATATTTCGGCACCCGCCAATGTAAAAAGGCCATTCAGCAGGAACGATATCTATGATAGCCTTCATTTGGGAGAAGCCGGGTTGTCACGAGTTGCTTATGAATTTGGTCTCGCAGGATTCTGTCAATTGGAATCTTCAGGAGATATACTGAATGACAGCATACTTTCCATCGTCGACCTCAGTCTGCCGTCTTCCAAGAAAAGATTATTCGTCATTGATCTGAATGCTTGCAAATTGATTTTTAACACCTACGTTTCTCATGGCAGAAATTCGGGGAAAGAATGGGCTACCCGTTTTTCAAACAATCCCCATAGTTACGAAAGCAGTCTGGGTTTTTATGTCACCGGAGAAACTTATATCGGGCATCATGGTTATTCGCTAAGACTAAATGGCAAAGAACAAGGAATCAACGACAATGCCTCTTCGCGCGGTATCGTTATTCATGGTGCTTCTTATGTAAATGAGCGAATCGCGAAAAGCCATGGTTATATCGGAAGAAGCGAAGGCTGTCCGGCCATTCCCAAAAAACTTCACAGAGCTATTATAGAAAAAATTAAAAACGGCACCTGCCTTTTTTTGTACAGTCCGGACAAATTCTATGAAACGCATTCCAAAATGAGATTGTACCCGACCAGTTAATTTTTAACGTTTAATTTCTCACTTCTTCATTCTTCAACAGAAGAATAACGCCATTGTAAAATCGCACACCCACCGTATCGAAATCGAACAGGCTTATATATTATCCATTGCTATTACCTTAAAAACCAGTACTATAAATAACCGGCACAGAATTAGGAGACCACTCACTATCTTAACATGAGATATTTCCTTTTACCCTTGACCTTTTTGATCTTTTTCGGATCAGGCGCTTCGGCACAAAACAACTATTCAATAAAGGGGACGATAGGCGATACCGTTGAAAAGGTAAAGCTGGCAAATTCTGCCGTCACCATACTACAGGCCAGCGACTCGATACTGGTAAAATTCGGTTATGTCAAAAGCGATGGCAGCTTTATGCTGGATGGCCTGCCCAGGGGCAAATACATCCTGCTGATATCTTACCCGGATTATGCCGATTATGTAGAATCTTTCAGCCTCGACTCAGCAAACCCATCGCAGGATTTTCACAATATAAGCATGGAGCCCAAATCACGACTGTTGCAGGAAGTAATTGTTAAAGGGACAGCATCACAAATGAAAATTAAAGGCGACACCACTGAGTTTAACGCTAATGCTTTTGTCATCCAGCCAAATGCCAAGGTAGAAGACCTGCTGAAACAGCTGCCGGGCATAACCGTAGATAAGGATGGTAAGATTACTGCCGAGGGTCAGACGGGTGACCAAGGTTTTACTTGACGGGGAAGAATTCTTTGGAGATGACCCGACGCTGGTGACGCGAAATATCAGGGCAGATATGGTGGATAAAATCCAACTGTACGACAAAAAAAGCGATCAGGCAGCTTTTACGGGCGTGGATGATGGCAGAACTCAAAAGACCATTAACGTAAAACTGAAGGCGGACAAAAACCAGGGAACCTTTGGCAAAGCGCAGGCGGGTGACGGACTTGAAGGCATTTATCAGGGGGAAGCATTGATAAATTCTTTTAAGGATAAGAAAAAATTTTCTGTTTACGGTACGATCGGGAATAACGGGAAAGTTGGCTTAGGTTGGGAAGACGATCAGAAGTATGGTACCGGCGACCTGGTGAATGTTACCGATAACGGCATCAACATAAATACCCAAAGTTCCGAAGACCTGGATATTTTCGGTGGAATTTATAGTGGTCAGGGTTTCCCGTTAGCGCAGACAGGCGGTGTACATTATGACGACAAGTGGGATGAAGACAAGCAATCGATGAATGCCAACTTCAAGATCGGTAATTTAATCATTAACGGTTTGAACAGCACCATTACGCAAAACAACATACCTGGTTATATATTGAACAGTAGCTCTGAACAAAACTATCACAATTCGATGTTCAGGCAGAAGCTGAGTGCCGTTTACCAGGTAAAACTCGATACCATGTCAGACCTGAAGATTACTGTCGACGGTACATTAAAACATATCATCACGGATAGTTATTATACAGCAGGTGACACACTAAATGGTTCGCTGGTAAATAACAGCATTCGCCAATTGACCAACACGGCCGATCAGGGGGCATTTAACGGAAGCGCATTTTATACCAGAAAATTCACCAAACCAGGCCGAACGCTTTCATTCCTGTTCAGTGATTCCTACAGTCAGAGTAAGGCATACGGGTATTTAAAATCGCAAATCAATTATTATAATTCCGGGGGCGATGTCGACAGTACGCAGAACATCGACCAATACAAAACCAATAATTTGCAAAGCAATATTCTAAACGCCAACCTGACTTTTTCAGAACCATTTTCTCAAACGCTGACACTCGTGCTGAACTATGGTGTCGGTTCAAATGTTGCGAGCGCCGACCGGAATACTTTTAATCCAACACCCCAGGGAAAATACGACATGCTGGTGGACAGCCTAAGCAGCAATTATTCGTTCAACCAGTTTTTAAATCATGCCGGCGCCATCCTGAATTATAAAAAAGGCAAGATTAATTTCAATTTCGGTACCCGCGTAACAGATGACCAGTTTCATCAGTTGGATGTAACTACCGGTCAGACAAGCGACCGCAAATTTATAGAATGGGCGCCACAGGCTCGTTTTCAATATCGGTTTTCACAGCAGAAAGCTTTCACTTTTAATTATAACGGTACTACCACGCAACCGACACTGCAGCAATTACAACCAGTCGCAACGAACAATGATCCGCTAAACATCATACTGGGCAACCCATCGCTGACGCCATCGTTTACCAATACTTTTAGTGTGAATTACGGCAATTATAATGTACTGACCAATCAGTATTTTGGTCTATACGGAACTTATTCCGGTATTTTCAATCCCATCGTAAATCATATCAATTACAATGCAATGGGTCAGAGCGTTAGTCAGTATTTTAATCTTCCTGGCAGATCGGCCACCAATTTTAACGGTGGTATAAACTACAATCGCAAACTGGGAAAGCTCTCCAATATCTATGGCGGTCTGGGTTTTAATGTCTACGGGAATACCTCTTATAACTATTCAAATGATTCACTGAATATGTCGAAAAACATCGTGTACAACCCCTCACTGAATATTTCGATGCATAAGGAAAAAAAGGTAGATCTGAATTTGTCTGGCGGACCAACCTACACCACCAGTCAGACTTCACTTCAACCTAGTATTAATAATAACGGATGGGGAGCCCAGGCCAATCTGGATGGCACTATTTATCTGCCCCTGGATTTTCAGGTCGGCACTTATAGTTCATATCAATACAATGCAGCAACCGCCTCATTTCACAGTGATTTCAGCCAGCTGCTGTTGAATATGTTCATCATCAAAAATTTCGGGAAGAAAAAAAACCTCATGGTGGAGCTTTGGGCCAACGACCTGCTAAATCAAAATTCCGGCTTCTCACGTAATGCCCAGGCTAACCTGATTACCCAAACTACCTATAATACTTTGAAGCGATACTATATGCTCACCATCAATTATGAATTTACCAAAATGTCAGGTGGGACCTCCAAAAAATAGTATTATGAGAAAGAAAATTACTTTATTCGCTGTTTTGCTGGTTCATGCCGCCAGTCTTTCGGCGCAGTATGCCCATTTTACCACTTCAGGGACGATTGAATTTGAAAAACGCGTTAATTCCTATGTCGTCATACAGAAAAATATTACTAAGGATAATGAAGCCTGGATACAACCACAGTTCGATTATTACAAGAAGAACAATCCGCAGTTCAAGACGCTGAACGCAAAGTTGGAATTTGGAAATAATAAAACACTGTACACGCCCAATGAAACTGAGTTGTCTCAAAATTGGCTTATTAACACTAACCCAATGCTAAATCAGTTTAATACCATTTTTACCGACATTAAGACTAAAAGTTCAGTGGATCAGAAAATTGTATTTGGACAAACCTACCTGGTTAAAGACAGCACACGCAAGATTAAATGGAAGATCACCGATGAGACCCGCGAAATCGCGGGCTATACCTGCCGCAGGGCAAACGGTATTTATCTTGACTCTGTTTATATCGTTGCTTTTTACACTACACGCATACCTGTGGCGGGTGGGCCCGAATCATTTAGTGGTTTGCCAGGTATGATTCTCGGAGTGGCCCTGCCACATGAAAACGTAAGCTGGTTTGCGACAAAAGTTGCAGAGAGTTCCATTCCCCAAAAGGATATCGTGCCTCCAAAAAAAGGCAAGCTTACCGATGAAAAAGATTTTTGGAAAACCCTCCAGGATGCGTCGGAAAACTGGGGGTGGGCCAAGGTATATTTGAAAGAATTTATGTTGTGATGCCGCTTATTTTTTTTTTCGGTTCGTAGTAAAGAGCTATTGCACCGCAACCAAATGTTTTCGTTTTTAAGAGTGTAAGATTAATTCTATCGCTGATATTTTTAAATAGTGTGAGTCCGCTTCCCAAAATAGTTGGCTGAACGCAAAGCTGGTATTCATCAATTAAGCCTAGTTGCGCAAAGGTTGCTATTAAACCAGGGCTGCCAGCTAAAATATTTTTACCCTCCTGTTCCTTAAGTTCTAAAACTTCTTCTTTAATGATTTCCTTTTTCAATATTGTATTTTTCCAGTCGACCTTTTTGACTGTGCGGGAAAAAACAATCTTCGAAATATTATCTATTGCCACTGCAAATTCATCCGTTGGTTTGATGCCGGTAGGGTTTTTTACGACAGATGGCCAATAACTTTCCATGAGTTTATAAGTTATCCTTCCGTATAAAAGGGTGCCCGCATTCTTCAGTAGCTCAGCATAATATTGATGTATTTCGCCATCTGCAATCATTGCGGTGTGGTTGCAAAACCCGTCAAGGGTCATGTTCATTGCTGCAATTAGTTTTCTCATATTTTGTTTTTAATTGCAATTAATAAAAAAATGATAAGAGTCTGAACTTTGTTTTCTTGATAATTATTTTTTGTGATAATTATATAACCTTAACCCCTGCCTTTCAAATGATTTCCGAAGTCAAATACAATGGTAGCCAGAATGGAATTACTGGTTGTCCCAAATAGAGTACCCACTCTTGCCATCGCTAAATTGTGTACGTAGGCTAAATCAAAAACAATTGGATTAAACCTCAATGTAAAACCGCCGGTTTCTGAAGTTTCATCCAAACCAAACCTGAACGTGAAATGTCGCTGCCATAGAATTTGTTCAAATCCCAGATTGGGTTCAATCGCCGTGTTTGAAGTACCATATATTTGATTATACCGGTGTCTGATATTACCGCCAATATCAATTAAGGCTCCACTCCACAATCCGACTGATGCGCCTAATCTATATTCCTGCGTGCTGTTCACTCCATGTGAATTAGTTGTACTATCGATTATTGTTTCATTATCATTATTGAAAAGAGCCCTGAATCCAAACAGAAAACGTATGGAAGGCTGCCAGGAAAGTCCCAAACCTCCGGATGGTAACCAGCTTGTTTGATAGCGGGCGAAATTTTGAGTATTACTGTTCGATACCGCATCAAAAATTGATCTTTCGTAAGATAGCAACAAACCAAAAGAAAACCCTTTTCCCAATGGCATTGCCATCTTCACAAATACTGCCTGGTTTGAACCGTCTCCCTCCATCGGGACGGCGGTATTGCCCATTCCAGGCAACTTTACTGAAGTGGAAATATCAGTTGCGTGCTGGGAAAGCGCAATAGCATAAATTGTAAATCCATGCTTTAAGGGAGGCAGAGTTACTCCCACTGCTGTAAAGCCAAATTTATTGTTGTTAGTATATTGAGTAGTACCCAGGTCTAATAGAGCGGTGCTTGAATCTCGCCACACTAATGAATAGTTTCCCCAGGTAGCTCCATCGCCGCCCATTCCAATGGACCGAACACCCTTTTTTATTTGCCCTGATGCAAATTCGCGCAAAGAAAACTCAGGGCTTTGAGAATATCCAACAAATCCTATGAAAAATATGCACGTTACAAGTATTACCTCCTTGAAAACAATATTGTTTTTCTTCATTCTTATAATTTCGCCACTTCAAATATATAAAATCGGTTTTCGGTGACTTATTATCTAAGCACATATTACAGTGACATGCACTTTTCTACCGGGAGCAAGTCCGAATTATTTCATTTATTGCTGTCATTCGCTGCAAATGGATTTGAAAAACTATTTGTTTTGACCCTTGGTGATGGATTGCTCAACCAAATTCATAAAATCACCCATCTTACTTTCATCCATCCATCGGGCTACTACAACCAAATCATGCTCATTATCAACAACGATAAAATTACCGCCAAAGCCCTCAGCAAAATAAATTGCGGATGAAACATTTTTCCATTTTTTTGTAGCATTTATCCACCACATATATCCATAGTCTTGATTGGCGGTTGAAGACTGATGTGCAGCGTTTACCCATTTTTCTGATATTAATTGCTGGTTTTTCCATTTCCCGTTTCTCAAAAACAATAATCCAAACCTGGCCTGGTCTATTGCACTTATAAAAATACCACCGCCATGATGGCCTCCCCCACTTACCGACTGCATCATGAATCCATCAATATTTACAAAGGAGTTATCATACCCGTACCAGCGCCAGGTGGTAGAAGCACCAATAGGATCCATAATTTTTTCTTTCAGCACAACAGGCAACGGTTTTCGCCAAACCTGTAATAAAGAATAAGCCAGCAGGTTTACCCGCACATCATTATATTTAAAAACCGTTCCTGGCTCGTTGAGTTTCCTGTTTTTCCAATCATCAATGCCTCCTTCCTTAGGTGGCCGGTCAGCCCAATCGGGACAGTCGAAAAGCGTTCCGCTCCAATCAGAAGATTGGGTTAATAAATTATCCCAGGTTATTTTCGAATTGTGCTCACCCTCATAGGTACCATCCCAAACATAGTTTATTACTTTATCGGATACATTTTTTATTAATCCATTGTCTACTGCTAATCCCGCAGTGGTTGAAAGAAAACTTTTTGTTGCACTAAAAGTCATATCAACACGCAATATGTCGCCCCATTGGGCTACGATGTAACCATTTTTAATTACCAGGCCTGCAGGCCCGCCTCTTTCTTTCATCGGCCCAATCATTTTATAGCCTGGTTCGTCGCTATAAGCTTTCAGGTTGGCAATACGTAAATCTCTATCAACTTTATTTTCATGTGTCGCGGCAAAATTAACTGCACTATCCATCAACAATTTGTCCATTTTCAATTCTGTCGGTGTTCTTATCTGCCAGGCCGTGTCAGGGTAATATGCAGTTTGAGCATCTGCAAACAACAGGAAGAATAAAAAAGTAAAACTGATAAGGATTTTATTTCTCATCTATGAATTATTTTAATTGATTTAATTATAAAATTTCAGGTTTCATAATACAGGGCACTCAAAAATATGTAATAAAACACGGGATCTAAAAAATATGGACATTGGCGAATGGTTCTAAAATTTTGCCTTCAGGATCATAGTGAATTTGCTGGTAACTTTTCTTGAATTTCTATCAAGGAAGGGATCAATTGCGCATCAATAAATTTGTATGATAAATACTGATTTTTATATACTAGCCGATCTTAAATCTTCTCGAATCGGGGCGCAAAGCCCACGATGCGACGGCGATTGACAAAAATATAATCGGAGCCACCAATGCCCGAAAGCCGTCCCCTATCGCCAGATGTGATGCAATCGCACTCAGGTAAATGAGGAAGATTCCAAAATAAGCCCATTCCTTAAGCAACCGCATTCCCGGAAGAACAAAAACCGGCGCAGCCAGGAGACTGCAAACACCCTTTATAACCAGAAAGTAAGGGGGAAAGCCAAGATGTTGCATTAAGCCAACCGCATATCCTTTGTTGAGCCAGTTGAAATCCCATGTGGCACTCAATATGGATTCAAAGGCCAGATAACCTGTAAGGATCCAGTAGATGATCAAGCGGGCCTTTGTTCTTTTTGGTGCGTTCTCTGTCTGAGCCATGTTTTCCCCCGGTTTTTTATCGTCTCAAAATTTCGGTGAAGTATTGCAAAAATTATTCCTCTTCTTTGGGTCTAAATTTAATTTTAATAACATAAATGGCCATGAGTTTTTCCCATCTATAATCCCATCCCATAATAATACTTCTGCAAAAAATTGAAATTTGAAGCATCCTCCTTCGCGAATCATTCTATATTTAGACGCTATTAGTGCGGAGTAAGTGCGGTATTTACCGGACTAACTCCGCACTTACGTGAATTAAATATAAAAGCGATACAGAAGAAATCTGCCAGTAGATTTTTCTTTTAGTGTCTGAATGGTGGCTCAATACATATTTACTGCCATTTTCACTTGTCTGTCACAATACAACCGGAATAATTTCCGGAAACCCATCTGCTTCATCACCCTCTACCACATATACAATTGCCGCGCATACCGCCACAGGAGCTACCAGCACCACAACGATCACATTTTCAGTGAAATAATTAATATTCCCTGGCGGCAGGGGAAAAATTCAAAGTAATGTTTTAGTCAGCTTTTGAAAATAAATTGTTAATGACAAAAAAAATATAAGAAATATTTTGTGCAGCTAAATAACTGCATTATATTTGCAGTGAAATAACTGCACAATGAAAATAAGACGTGACATATTCCAGGCGATCGCAGACCCGACACGAAGGGCCATTTTGACGTTGGTAGCATTACAGGCAATGACTCCGGGAGCCATTGCCGACAGCTTTAATTCATCCAGGCAAACCATTTCCAAGCATATTCAAATCCTTACGGAATGCCAGCTCCTGAAACAGGAACAATCAGGCAGGGAAATTTATTACCATTTCAATCCTAACAAAATGAAAGAAATAGCTGAATGGCTCATGCCCTTTGCAAAACTTTGGGAAGACAGGTTTAATAAACTGGAAGCAGTTATGAAAATTTACAAAACAAAAAAATAGAATGCCATGGAACTAAAAACGAAAATCCATGCCGAAGACGGCAAACAGGACCTGGTAATTACAAGGGAATTTGATTTGCCTCTGGAATTACTATTTAGAGCACATGCAGAGCCCGAAATCGTTCAGCAGGTGATGGGTACGAAAGTGCTGAAACTCGAAAGCAAAAAACACGGCAGTTACCAATTTGAGACGACCGACGACAAGGGAAACGTAGTGTTTAAAGCAAATGGGGTGATCCACGAGTTCAGCCCCAACCGGAAAATCTCCAGGACATTTGAAATGGAGAATGCACCTTTTGGTGTGCAGCTTGAAATCTATGAATTTGAAAAACTGACTGAGGACACCAGCAAACTCAAAATGCATGTAATATATGAATCGGCTGCACTCAGGGACCAGGTGCTGAAACTACCCTTTGCCAGTGGATTGAACATGGCTCATAACCGTCTGCAGGAAATTGCAAACAAATTAAAATAACATATTATGACAACGAGAAACAAAATCATCTATTGGATAGCTACTATCTGGCTTTCAACAGGAATGTTATCAACCGGCGTATTTCAGTTATTGAAAGCGAAAGTGGAAGGATCCGTCTCACCGCCCGGGGTTTATGGCATTGTACATTTGGGCTTCCCGGTCTATTTTCTAACTATACTGGGCGTTTGGAAAATTTTAGGAGTTGTAGCTTTGCTTGTTCCTAAATTTCCATTGCTAAAAGAATGGGCTTACGCAGGATTTTTCTTTATCATGTCGGGAGCGATATACTGTCATATCGCAGTGAATGATCCGGCGAAGGAACTAATTCCCGCGACTCTAAATCTAATCATTACCGTGGTATCCTGGTATTTCAGACCCGCAAGCAGAAGAATCATTTCAGTCGATCAGAATGAAATGAGCATGCACCGAATTATCGGGACCGTAAGTGCATAGAATATGAATAACATGAATCCAAAAGTTGATTTTTACTTCAGCAAAGACAAAAACTGGCAGGAAGAGATCAGGAGATTGAGAATGATCGCTCTTGAATGCGGGCTGACCGAAGAATTGAAGTGGGGTTGCCCCTGTTACATGTTTCAGGAAAAGAACATTGTATTGATACATGTGTTCAAAGAATACTGTGCCCTATTGTTTTTCAAAGGCGCCTTGTTAAATGATGCGTATAAAATTTTAATCCAGCAAACGAAGAATGTACAGGTGGCACGCCAGATCCGGTTTACTAATGTCCGGGAAATAGTTAAGATGAAAACCATACTGAAAGCCTATATTTTTGAAGCCATTGAAGCAGAGAAAGCGGGTTTGAAAGTGCATCTTAAAAAAACTGCTGAATATAATATTCCGGAAGAATTTCAAAAGAAATTAAATAAAAATCCTGAACTGAAAACGGCCTTTAAAGCATTAACACCCGGGCGCCAAAGAGCCTATATTTTATTTTTTTCCGCTCCCAAACAATCCAAAACCCGGGAGTCAAGGATTGAAAAAAGTATCAAGCCTATTCTGAATGGAAAAGGACTAAATGATTAATATGAATCCCAGGGTCGATGCATATTTTAGTAAACTCGAAAACTGGCAGGAAGAACTGGAAGCATTGAGAATGATTATTCTTGACTGTGGACTAACAGAAGAATTGAAGTGGGGTGTTCCCTGTTACTCTTTTCAAAATACCAATATAGTTATCATTGGCGGGTTAAAAGATTCTTGTGTACTTAGTTTTTTTAAAGGCAACCTGTTAAATGATGCGGAGGGAATTCTCCAGAAACCAGGGGAAAATACCCAAACGGTTCGCCTGATCAGGTTTACCAGTGTTAAGGAAATAGTTCGGATGGAACGAGTTTTGAAAGCCTATATCTATGAAGCCATTGAAGTGGAAGAAGCAGGTTTGAAAGTGAAACTAAAAAAGAATCCGGAACCTATTCCTGAAGAATTTCAAAAAAAGCTGGATAAGAAACCCGCCCTGAAAGCAGCATTCGAGGCATTGACCCCGGGAAGGCAAAGGGCATACATACTTTATTTTTCAGCACCCAAACAATCCAAGACCAGGGAAGCAAGGGTAGAAAAATATATCAAACAAATTCTCGACGGAAAGGGATTCAATGAAGAAATATTTAATAAACATAAAAACAAATAACCATGGCAAGCGTAGCAATCTATTTAAATTTTGCGGGCAACGCAGAAGAAGCTTTTAACCATTATAAAAAAGCGTTCAGATCAGAATTTTCCAATCCAATCATGCGAATGGGAGACACACCACGTCAGGAAGGACAACCTGCTCTTCCGGATGCAGAGAAAAACAAAGTGGCGCATGTGGCATTGCCCATACTTGGCGGCACGCAGATAATGGCGACCGATATGCTGGAAAGCATGGGACATAAACTGGTAGAAGGAAATAATTTTACCATCAATTTGAGCCCCGACTCCAAAGAAGAAGCAGACAGATTGTACAAAGAATTATCGGAAGGTGGATCAGATGGAGTAGCACCTCATGAAGAATTCTGGGGATACTGGGGCACTTGCAAGGATCGTTTTGGTGTCCGATGGATGTTCAATATTATTAAACAGTCATGGTAGTAGAAACGGGGGTGACTTTTATTGAATAAAAGTCACCTCTCCTGTTTTCATATCGTAGTAAGCACCCACAATTTTAATTTCCCCATTTTCGAGCATTTGCTTTAAAATCGGGCTTTGGGACTTTATAATTTCAATCGAATTCAAAACATTGTTTCTGCCTACCAGGTCGGTCAAATGCGGCATTTTTAGATGTTTTTTCGCCAGTATAATTTTGCGACTTCGTTACGGCAGGTTTGATCTTAGTTCAGCAGGGTAGTAATATTGCCGAGCTTCACATTATCAATGGCGGCTTTTACTGCACCGCAGCTGCTATGTCCCAATACGACAATCAGTTTCGCGCCAGAGACTTTACATCCAAACTCCATACTGGCCAATATATCATCATTGATGATATTACCTGCAACCCTGGCAACAAAAATATCACCAATACCCTTGTCGAAAACATCTTCAACGGGTATCCGGCTATCCAGGCATGAAAGTATCACTGCTTTGGGATATTGACCAAAAGAAGCATCCCTCACCAGGCTTGAGTGATCTCTTGCCGTAACATTATTATTTACAAAGCGAAGATTTCCGTCTTTCAGACCTTGTAAAACTGCATCCGGAGTGAGTGCTTTTTGTTGTTCTGCTGTTAAGACAGTTTCTTTTACAGGCTTTGGTATTTCCTGCTTAACAACCGCTGTGTCTGCAACTTCCTTAGGTTTTTCCTGAACAGTGTTACAGGAAAAAAATGTCAGGAGAAAAGCAACCAAACCATAGGTATATTTAATATTTGTATTCATTTTTTCAAGTTTATTTGACGTGATTAGACGATATAAAACTAAGATATTATAATAAACATTTAACTTGTAGATTTACCCGTCCGATTGATATTTATTTTAAAGACTGTTCAAATGAAAGCATACCTCATCAGGTGTGTAGCCATCTCCGCACTAATGAGTCTATTCACGAAGACCTCATTTGGACAAAAATCAAATTTCGGGAATTGGTTTGTATATTTTGGAAACCAGGCCATTAATAAAAAATGGAATTGGTATAATGAGGTTCAATACCGTAACTACAATTTCATCGGTGACCTTGAACAGCTGGTTTTACGTACAGGTATCGGTTATAATTTAACGGAGAATAACAATAATGTACTGCTGGGATTTGCCTACATCTATTCCGAACCATATATTCCCAATACTAACCAGAAAACATCGAACAATACTTACACGGTTTTTCAGCAGTTTATAACCAGGCAAAACTTTGGAAGAGTTTTCATACTGCACAGGTACCGGATTGAAGAAAGATTTCTTCCTGAGAATTTCAGGATGAGATACAGGTATTTTTTATCCCTGAATATTCCAGTTACTGACAAATTGATGTCTCCAAAAACACTGTATGTTTCAGCCTACAACGAAATATTTCTGAATGGTAACACGCCGGTGTATAACCAGGATCGCGTATATGGTGCACTGGGATGGGTTATTAGTAAAAATCTTAGGACTGAACTGGGCGTTATGACACAGATTTTTGAAAACCGAAACAGGAACCAGCTCCAAATTGTATTTTTTAATAACATCCCCTTTAAAATAAATGGGAATTAAATCGTCCTTACATTTATGTTCTTTTACAAAACAGGAGTAAACTATTTACAAAAATTAAAAAAAAATGAATACAGATAATGTTAGTTTAATGAGGGCAGCCCGCGAGTCATTAAAAGGCAAATGGGGTCTGGCCATACTTACATTTTTGATTTATACTCTGCTTACTTCAACAACAGGGACTACCAGATCGTATGGATCAATGCTGACATTTAGCTCGGCCCTGACATTAATCATTGGCGGACCTTTAGAACTCGGTGCAGCCATTTTTTCCCTATCCATTTCGCGCGGTAAAGAAGCAAGGATGGAGCAATTATTTCTGGGATTTAATAATTTTTCAACGGCTCTTATTACTTACCTGCTTTTAATACTTTATGTATTATTGTGGACACTGTTGCTCGTTATTCCCGGGATCATCGCTGCCCTGGGTTATTCCATGACGTTCTTTATCCTGTCTGATGATCCACTCATTAAACCACAGGATGCTTTGAAGAAGAGCAAATCCATGATGGATGGGCACAAATTGAAATTATTTTACCTGTGCCTTCGTTTCTTTTTGTTAGGATTACTATGCATTCTGACTTTAGGTATTGGATTCCTTTGGCTGATTCCTTTTATCAATGTAACCATGGCAAAATTCTACGATGATATTAAATGAAATTTGTTACAATGGAAATAAAAGATTGCTTTTACCCGATCCTTGTTTTCTGTTATGTGCTTTGTCCATTACCTGGCAATAGTCAGAAAGCCAAAGATTCAATTTCGTCAGGAATGAAACAGGCATCTTCTGAAAAAGGCCTGTTTGATACAGATGATATCCTGGAGATCACATTAAATGGCGATACCCGCGAATTATTGAATGACCGATACAAAGCTCCGAAAAACTACCCTTTCCATCTTTCATATATGCAGCAAGACAGTAGCGTGATCACGATCCCGATCGAGGCAAGAACAAGGGGCAATTTCCGGAGGCTCAAAGAAAATTGTTACTACCCTCCTATTTTATTGCAATTTCCAAAGGAAAGCGCCAACAAATCTTCCATTTTTAAAAAAAGTGCTAAGCTTAAATTAGTGATGCCTTGCAAGGGTGCTCAATTTGTAGTCAACGAATGGCTGGTATACAGGTTATATAACATAATAACACCAAAAAGTTTCAGGGTGAGACTGGTCAAGGTAAAAATGGTGAGCAACAAAAATAACAAAGGACCTGATCCATTTTATGGTTTTATCATGGAAGAAGAAAAACAAATGGCCAAAAGAAACGGAACCATTTCGCTTAAAAAAGGAAGGAGACCCGAACAGACTGATACCAGCTCCTTTCTGATCATGTCAGTGTTTGAATATTTGATAGGTAATACCGACTGGTCGGTACAATTCCTCCAAAATATTAAACTAATTGCGTCAGATTCTAATGCCGTTCCCTTTGCCGTACCATACGATTTTGATATGTCCGGCATTGTAAATTCGCCTTATGCCAAGCCAGCTGAGGAACTGAAAATGTATTCTGTCAGGGAAAGGAGGTATCGCGGCTACTGCGTCCGGGATTTGAAAAAATTTGATAAAGTAATTGAATTTTACAATCAGCGAAAAGAAGACATTTATGCCCTTTATAATAATTGTCCGTTACTGGATGCGAAATATGTAAAGTCAACCTTAAAGTTTCTGGATGATTTCTATGCAACAATTAATAATCCGGCTGCAATGAAAAAAGAATTTGAATATCCCTGTGATCCAAATGGGACGGGAAATGTAGTTATCAGAGGATTGAGGGGTGATTGAAAGTTATCCTGCAAAACTTTTAGAAAAGAAACTGATTTAAATTAAATGGAAGACGTGGAACTCAACATTGAATTGCTAACAGAAACGGCGAAGTATATTGAGTCATACTTTAAAGCTAACCTGGCTCAGGTTTACGAACTGCGTAATTATCCAGCCACTTTAAAAATTGTTCAAACCTGTGATTTTATCAGCGTACATACGGATTTGGACAAGCAGGACCGAGTGAAAGTTATTTTGGCCGCCTGGTTTCTATATACCGGCTTTAGCATTGATCCGGAAAATTATCAGAAAGAAAGTGTCGAAATCGCCACAAAGTATTATACAGAAAAAGGATTGTCCGCCGAATTAATTCAGGAAATCGGAGAAATCATTCTTGCCACACGCGATCCCCAGCAGCCCGTTACGATTCAGGCCCAGATATTATGTGATGCGGAAAACAGCTGGTTGGCCGACAAGTCATTTTCCCAAACACTGAAATATTTAAGGAAAGAAAAAGCCCTTGCCGGGAAAAAAGAGATTCCGGACAAAGACAGGCTGTCAGAAAATATTACGATGTTTGAAAATCATATTTATTTTGTTCCCTTTTCCAGGGAAACATTTGACAAAAAGAAAGAAAAAAATAAAGTTCGCCTGCAGGAGAAACTGACGGGACAGGAAAGCTCCCAAAACGAATCCGCAGAGCTGGTTAAGACAAAAAAAAATAAGAACAAATCAGAACAGATCCTGCCAGAAGATATTAAGCTGGAACGTGGCGTCGAGACCTTGTTCCGAAATATATCCCGGAATCAAATACATCTGATTCGACTGGCTGATTATAAAGCAAATCTGGTTATCGGTATCAATTCAATAATATTATCCGTCATTCTCTCCCTTCTGGTCATAAGGCTTGATGCCAACAAATACCTGGAATTACCAACTCTGATACTGGTCCTGACCAATGTAACAACCATACTTACTGCCATTTCAGCAACACGTCCGAAAATAAATATGAATGTGAGGGACAATATACATTTAAATGATGCCGGAAATAATCTATTGTATTTTGGGAATTTTCAAAAAATGCCATTCATTGAGTTCAGGCAGATGATTAAAGAAACCATCGTGGATAAGGATTACCTGTATAACAGTCTTTCCAAAGATATTTACCATCAGGGGATCATATTGACGAGGAAGTTCAGGCGTATTAACCTTTCGTACAATATTTTTATTATTGGACTGTTATTAACTGTCCTGTCGTTGATCCTTTCATTTATTCATCATATGAATCCAATGTAAGTTCATATGAAACCTGTGGCTTATTATTTGCATCAGGTTGTTTTCTTATAATTCCAGATTGCCCAAATATTCAATACGACTGCAAAAATGGATATATAACCAAGCTCGGTTGATATATCTGAAAACCCGCTTCCTTTAAGAACAATCATCCGCACAATTTTTATAAAATGTGCAACGGGTGTAAAATTGGATATGTATTGCGCCCATTGCGGCATACTTTGTATCGCAGTAAATAATCCGCTCATCAGAATAAAGATCAGTATAAAGAAAAACGCAATGAACATCGCCTGAATCTGGCTTTCACAATAAGTGGATACCAAGCAGGCCAAATCCCAGCAGGGCGATCATATATACACCGGCAACAGTATATAACAATGGAATACTTCCCACCGGCGCGATACCGTAGACCACCCGGATGACCAGCAGCCCAATGGTAAATATGATCATCCCTATAATCCAGAAGGGAATCAATTTACCCATAATAAATTCCCATTTTTTTATTGGTGTCACATTAATTTGTTCAATTGTACCAACCTCTTTCTCACGAACAATATTTAAAGCCGTCATGAAGCCCCCGATCAATGTTAACAGGAGCACAAGCACACCCGGAACAAAGAAAAGTTTGTATTCGCCATGGGGATTGAACCAGTTACTATATGTGATATCCATGAACCCATAAGACTTATTCAATGAATCAGAGACTTTAACCTGGTTGATTGTCAAATTCGCATCAAAATCAGCAATTACTGAATTCAGGTATGCTCCACCGATAGATGCTTTTGATCCATTTATGGCATCTACTGAAATTCCGATGGTTTGTTTTCCTTCCCTGACCAGATTACGTTCAAAGCCATCAGGTAATTCCATAATCAAATCAGAAGATCCGTTCTCTATATGCACAAGTGCCTGCTTAAAGGATTGATCGGAACTGTTGATCCTGAAGTACCCGGAGGAACCGATTTTTGTAATCAGTTGTTGGGAATAAGTACTGTGATCATGATCGACGATCGACAAATTAATATTTTTAATATCCAGGTTCATCGCCCATGGTATAATAATCAGCTGAATGATAGGAACACCCAGCATCATTGCAAGGATTGTTTTATCCCTGAATATCTGCCTGAATTCTTTTTGCAAAAGGAATCGCAAATTTCTCATTGAAGCCGTATTTTAAATCTCTTAATAGCGATCGACAATAGCACGCCGGTCATTACAGCCAGGATAAGTGTTTCTTTCCAGATATACTGGAACCCGAGTCCCTTCAGCATAACCGATTTTACAATAATGAAATACCATTTCGACGGAACCACATTGCTGATAGTCCGAAGTATCCAGGGCATGTTCTCTAATGGAAATAAAAATCCGGTGAAAATAATGGTTGGCAGCATCATTCCCATCATGGATATTAGTAGCGCCGTTTGCTGGGCATTGGTTGAATTTGATATGAGCAGTCCGAGAGAAAGACAGGTTAAAATAAATAATGCACTTTCAACATACAACAAAAGCAAACTGCCTTTTATGTCGATATGCAGCAGGAAAACGGAGAGTAATAATATGATGGTGAAGTTTACCAGGGACAATATGAAATAAGGTACAGCCTTTGCGATGAGCACCATTACCGGCTTAAAGGGCGATACCAAAAGAATTTCCATAGTACCCAGTTCCTTTTCTTTTACTATGGAAACAGATGTAAGAGCTGTACAAACCAGCATCAGGATAAGTGCCATCACGCCCGGAATAAAATTCATCGATCCGTTGTCTTCTTCGTTATACAACATCCGCGGTTCAGTCGTGATCTGATATTGAAGCTTTGCTGAAGGGAAAGCTTCCTGTTGGTAACCTGCAATCAGAGAGGTCAGATAATTCACGATAGTCTTTGCAGTATTCGGGTCCGTACCGTCTGTGATGATCTGAATCTGTGCCCTGCCATCATGTGTCAGATCATTGTTGAAAGCGGCGGGGAAGACTAGCACGGATTGTATTTTTCCTTTCTTAAATGTTTTTTCAATCTCTGGATTACCCATTGTCTTTTCCTGAACATTGAAATAATTAGTTGCTTTTATTTTATTTACAATCTGCGTTGTTACTACATCTTTGGAATTGTCCGAGATCATAATATCAATGTTTTTCACTTCACTGGTAAGTGCAAAACCGAAGAGGATGATCTGCACGATCGGCAGACCAAACATGATGAGCAGAGTACGCGGGTCACGGAAGACCTGTTTAAACTCCTTTCTGATAAATACCACTAATTGTTTCATGGTTATTTTTTAATCGCCGGATCTTTTGGCCCCTCTTGCGAGTTTATAAAATACTTCGTCCATACTGTCGCTGCCATATTTCTTCTTTAAGTTAGCAGGACTGTCCAGCGCCTCCATTTTCCCGTCTACCATCACTGAAATGCGGTTGCAATATTCCGCTTCATCCATATAGTGCGTCGTTACAAAAATGGTGATCCCTGAAGCCGAAGCGTCGTAGATCATATCCCAAAACTGCCTCCTAGTGATCGGGTCCACGCCACCAGTGGGTTCATCCAGAAATACAATTTTCGGCCTGTGAAAAATGGATACTGAAAAGGCAAGTTTTTGCTTCCATCCCAGAGGCAATTCCCCTACCATTTTTTTAGCTTCCTTTTGAAGTCCAAGATCCCGGATCAATTTATCGGAACGTTGCTTAATATCATTTCTGCTGACACCATATACACCGCCAAAGAATTCAATATTCTCAACGACGGTCAGGTTTTCATAGAGTGAAAACTTCTGGCTCATATAGCCAATATTCTTTTTTATCGATTCCTGTTGATGCTTTACACTGAAACCTGCGACGGTTGCCTCACCGGAGGAAGGATAAGAAAGACCGCAGAGAATTCGCATGGCAGTTGTCTTACCCGCACCGTTTGCTCCGAGAAAACCGAAGATTTCTCCTTTGTATACGTCAAAAGAAATCTTATCGACTGCGTAGAAATCTCCGAATTGCTTCGTCAGTTCTTTGCAAACAATTACTTTTTCTTCCATGATCTGTTATTTTACATTAGTTTGCTGATCCGGATTCAAATTGTTCTGATTCATCAGCAGGATGAAACTGTCTTCAATACCCGGCTCGATTTCTTTTATTTGTATACCCGTATGATTATTTCCGGATGCTATCCTGTTCAGGACTTCCACCCCATCTACTGACTGATCTTTTAATGTAATATGAATGAATTCGCCAAAGGCAAAACAGCTGTTTACTTCCGGATGGCTTCTGAAATCCTTCAGGAGTTTATAGATGTCGTCTGATTTTACAGCAAATAGTTTTTCCTGAAAATCATGAATAATATTCGCGGGGGTGTCGACTGACATTATTTTCCCATTCTGGATGAGGGCGATACGTTCACAAAGTTTCGCTTCATCCATATAGGGCGTTGAAACGATAATCGTGATGCCCTGCATTTTCAATCTCCTGAGCATTTCCCAGAATTCCTTCCGGGAAACCGCGTCAACACCGGTGGTCGGTTCATCAAGAAGCAATACTTCCGGCTTGTGAATCAGAGCACAGCATAGTGCCAGTTTTTGCTTCATGCCTCCAGATAGTTTCCCTGCACGACGGGCACTGAATGGTTTTAACTGATCGTAAATTTCTTTAATCAGATCAATGTTGGCGTCGATTGTCGTTCCGAATACTGTGGCAAAAAATTCAAGATTCTCCTGTACCGTTAAATCCTGATAGAGCGAAAATTTTCCAGGCATATATCCCACCCTGTTTCTAATTTCCCGGTAATCTTTCACTACATCAAATCCCGCCAGGGTGGCTGTTCCGCTGTCTGCCAGCAAAACGGTAGTGAGTATGCGAAAGATGGAAGACTTTCCTGCTCCGTCCGCGCCGATCAGACCGAACAGTTCTCCAGGTTTCACATCAAAGGAAACCTTGTCCACTGCAATCAGTTTCCCCTTGTCGTAAGTTTTAGTAAGCTGTTGAACCGAAATTGATGCTGCAGCCATGATAATTATTTTGCAAAAGAGGTGAAACTGAGTTCTCCGTACATTCCTATTTTCAGGTATCCGTCATTTTTGACGCGCACTTTAATGGCATACACCAGGTTGGCCCTTTCGTCTTTGGTCTGAATCGTCTTGGGCGTGAATTCAGATTTCGGGGAGATCATGGAAATAATGCCCGAATAATATTTATAGCCACCTATGGCTGAATCGATGCGGACCGCTACCTGCTGACCAATCTTCAATTGAGGAAGCTGGTTGCCCGTTACGTAGGCCTTTAAAGTAAGCGTATCAATATTGGAAATTTTATAAAGAGGTTTACCAACAAGGGCCATCTCACCTGCCATAGAATATTTAGATAACACGATACCACTGATTGGGTTTACCACCTGTGCTTTGTCGATCTGCTCCTGGAATTGAGCCACTGATTTTTCCAATGGGGCTTTCTCACTCAGGATGCCGTTGTTCTGAGTATTTATATTTGTAGAATTTACTTTTAACTGCTGTCTGGTTACATTAATCTGTTTTTCCAGTTGTAATACCTGTGCATTAATATCGTCCAGTTGTTTTTGAGTTGCTGCATCTGCTTTTACCAGGTTTTGCGTTCTGGTTTGTTCCCTGAGCTGATGGTCGAGTTCCACTTCCTGCACCATAAGCTGTTTTTCTACCAGGTCATTGGTTTCGGCAACATTGGATGTTTTTTGTTTCAGCGAGTTGATGGTTGCCAGTGCCTGTTGCTTCTGAAGTTTTTGAAAGGTGGTGTCAATCTGCCCGACTATCTCTCCCTGTGTAAGTGTGTCGCCTTCATCGATATTAAACGAGAGAATTTGTCCATTTTGCTGGGCAGATACAATTACTTCGTCCGACTCAAAATTTCCTGAGGCATCGAAGTTGTTTCCCTTATTGCAGGATAAGATCAGTACCGTTATGATATATCCGGAAAGTCTAAAATATTTCATAAAAAATAATATTGATTGTTTAATTGCCTGTGGTGTTTTTGTATTCGTATTGTGCCTGTATGAGTTGAATTTCATGCAGGATCTTCGATTGCTTTGCAAGGTTTTCGTCGTTGGTTTTGGCAATGTATTCATGTACCGTAACCACACCATTCTCGAGTTGCGCCTTAGCCGCATTTGCCACCGAACTCCTCAGGGAAATGACCGTCTCGTCCTGTCTTAAAAGCGAGGCATATTTTATGATGTCCTGGTTTTGCTTACCCAGTGTCAGGTTAGTATTGTAGATAAAAGTTTCTTTGTCGATGTCAATTGACTCCCGGTTGATCCTGAGATTTGAACGGCTATTTTTTAGTGTATAAAGGCTGCCCAGGTTCCAAACCATACGCACCCCGCCAATATACCAGGCGCCAAAATCGTTATCTATGAAATTCAATGTGGGTCTTCCATAGGCGCCCTGCAGAAATGCGTCAAACTTTGGCAGGTACGCTGTTTTAAGTTCCTGATCCTGGATATCGTATATCTTTTTGTTCAGATCATAGAGTGTTAATTCCGGTCTTTTAATGGTTGGATCAGTAACGATCTGTGGTGGCATTATGAGTTGTGTTTTTTCGTCTACCGGCTGGCCGATGAAAACAGAGAGCATATCAGTATAAGCTTTCCGGTTTGATGTCAAGTCTATATTCACCATTTCGATGGTAGCGATCTCGGCCAGAAATTCATCCACATTACTCTTCAGGGCAGTACCATTATCGTAAGCTGCTTTCGCTTTATCTGCTGAACTCTGGAAATTGTCTTTGTTGATATTGTTCTGCCGGATTTGTTCGTCTATAAGCAGAATAGAAAAATACAGCTGGTTGATCCGGTCATTGAGTTGATAAAGTGACACTTCGAGACTTTGCTGCTCACTGGCTTCACTGACCTGGATCATTTCCTTATCATTTCTGATTCTGCCACCATCATAAATATTTTGGTCTACTTCGGCCTGAATCTTATACTGATCCTTGCTTAATGGAGGTATAAGCCGACCCGTGCCGGCTCCCAATGCTTCCTGAAAGTTGATGGTCTGAGACTGGTATGTGGCCTGCCCACCCAGTGAAAACTGAGGAAGCCATTCCTTGCCGGCATTTTCAATTGAATAATTACTGCTACGGGCAATCAGGTCGTGTTTTTTGATCAGGGGATAATTTTGTCTGGCCAGGGTATAACATTTTTCAAGCGTATAGATATTATTCTGCGCCCCGGCAGCCAGGCCCATGAACAGAAATCCGATGAAGAAACTGCGTTTCATATATAGTGGTTGATTTATTTAATCTTCAAAATTGCATTGCACCAGACTGATATCAGTTTTTTCCTGTCTGTCATCATCTGTTTAAATTTTGCATCTTTAATATCTGTCAGCTTCTGAAATACCGGCTTCATCAGAAAAGGGAAGATGGTCATTCCAAGCATACTCAACAAAAACTGGTAAGGATCCAGGTCAGGCTTCTTTTCTTTCAGCTGTTTGATAAAAAAAGAATTCTTCAAAAAATCTTTCCTTGGCATTGCATTCATAACGATTTCCGGGTTATTTCTTGATTCCCCCAAAATAAAAAATGGCATATCCGGGTTAGCCTGTATCATGTCGATATAGTTGGATACAATTGCCTCAATTTTAAGGTCAAGAGACAACCCTTCATTATAAATGATAGGGCCAATGAATCCGAAAAACTTCTGCATCTTCTCCATCATGATCAATCCGAATAGTTTTTCCTTGCTCCTGAAATAATAATTTAAAAGAGCCAGGTTGATATTTGCTTCTTTTGCAATGTCCCGGGTACGCGTGGCAGCAAATCCCTTTCTGGTAAATACTGTGCGTGCCGCTTCTTTTATCTTTTCTTCCGTTGATTGATCCGGAGTTTCAATCTTATTTTTCATGATTTAAATCTTTTTCCTGCTACAAAATTAAATGGTTAGTGTTTAATTAACCAAATATTTTAATCATTTGTTTAAATATATAAAGGACGATCATGACTATCCTTTTTTTCGCTATAATCAGCTAATTATTAAATTATTAGGACTTCATTTAAGAGATCCATCCAAACCCGTCTGCAAATGATTTTGTGTATTATAATTTGATACCTTTAATATCCGAAAAATTGATACCCTTACATTTTTCTTCCTCCCTATTTGCTGGATTATCCTCATTTATTCATTTTTAAAAACCTATTTTATGTCCCAGGTTCAAGAAACTCCAACAGAAACCAAAGCTTCCATCCGACTGGCTTCAAAAGGTTATGCTGCGTTGGGTGCGTCAGAGAAACTCGTACCATTTAATTTCACCAGAAGATACCCAAGACCTAATGATGTTCTTGTCGAAATAAAATATTGTGGTATCTGTCATACAGACATCCATTTTGTACGCAATGATTTTGGAATGACAACATTCCCAGTGGTTCCCGGACATGAGATTGTCGGAATAGTAAAGGAAGTGGGTAACGAGGTTACGAAGCATAAGGTCGGAGATGCAGTTGGAATTGGTTGCCTGGTTGATTCCTGTAAAGAATGTGAAAACTGTGAAAATGACCTTGAGCAATATTGCCTGAATGGTCCCAGCTTCACTTATTTCACTCCGGAAAAACACGGGGATGGAATTATTCATGGTGGATATTCCAACCAGATTGTATGCGACGAAGATTTTGTTTTAAAAGTGGCTGATCACCTGCCACTTGAAAATGTAGCTCCCCTGCTTTGTGCCGGAATTACTACCTATTCACCACTCCGCAGATGGAATGTCCGTAAAGGTCAGAAAGTAGCAGTTGTCGGGCTGGGAGGACTAGGCCATATGGGTGTCAAATTTGCCGTGGCGATGGGTGCGGAAGTTACCGTTCTCAGCACTTCCCCTAATAAAAAAGCAGATGCAGAAAAATTGGGCGCCCATAAATTTGTCATCACAAAAGACGAAGAACAGGTAAAGACAGTGCAGCACTATTTTGATTTTATCCTGAACACGCTCGCCGCCGATCATGATTATAACTTTTACCTTGCTATGCTAAAGACACAAGGAACCATGGTTTGCGTAGGACTGCCTCATACTCCAGCATCAATACCGGCAGCAAACCTGATCTTTCAGGGCAAAAGCCTTGCGGGTTCCCTGATTGGTGGTATTGCTGAAACGCAGGAAATGCTGGATTTTTGTGCAAAACATAATATTACCTCCGATATTGAACTGATAGATATAAAAGATATCGAGAAAGCATTTGAAAGAATTGAGAAAAGCGATGTAAAATACAGGTTCGTAATAGATATCGCAACGCTTGGCTAATCAGCATGAGTTGCGTGGAATACAGAGCTGTCCTATTGATTCTTTAATTTCTAAAGGGGGTTTGCCATAGGGGCTGGTGACAGAATGGGGCGAGTGTCCAATTATTCTTTCTGTTTCAAATGGAGGAAATTTATACCCTGCACGTAATACTGTCCCTGAAGTGTATGCGCAAATGATAAATGACCTGCAATACGCGGACAGTGTGCTGGATGTTACACCTTATAACGGACAATTGGGAAGAGCAACCAAAGGTGCTGCTGAGGCTTTACTTGCAAAAACCTATGCACAAAATGGTGACTATGCCAATTGTCTTACTTATTGCAATAAAGTGATAAGCAGCGGTACATATTCCCTGGTAAGTAATTTTGCAAATCTTTGGGGAGTAGCGAACAAGAACAATTCAGAATCTATTTTTGAATTACAGGCAAATGCAATTGCCTATGGATTTTTTGGGTTTGAAATTTTTGATTATGTCGCTTCTGACGGTTATCCTAAACGTGACATTGCTTCCGCGAATTTGATCAATGCGTTTAAGGCAGCAGGCGATACTCTCACGCGGTATCAGACTACGATCACCTGGCAGATTCCCGGTGCGGCCTTCACCATGCCACCAAATGCATGGGATCCCAGCCAGCCAATCCCCTTTATGAATAAATATCCTGACGCCGACGGTTATAATTCTCCGGATGATATTGTTCTTATGCGACTGGCTGATATTATTTTATTGGCCGCTGAAGCAAACAATCAATTGGGGAATACAGCTGCCGCAACTGCGCAGTTAAATCAAATCAGAACACGGGCAGGTTTACCCAATACCACTGCAACTACACAAAGTGATCTGGCTATGGCTATTTTAAATGAAAGACAGCTGGAACTGGTTTTTGAATGTACCCGCTGGAACGATTTGCTAAGGGCCGATGCGAATGGTACATTAAACATCGTTACGTTGATGGGCGTCCAGGTTGATTCTCATGGTAATAATCTTAATTACAATGTGAATCCAAATAAATACCAGTATATTTTTCCTGTGCCACAGCAAGATTTATTATTGAATAAAAATCTGACTCAGAATGCCGGATATTGATTTTAGTTATGATATTTTTATCGGGATAAAATTCGAAAGATATGAGAACCACCCTGGCATCTGTTGTATTAATGGTTGCTATTCTGATTTTGTTTTCCTGCTCAAGAGAAAGTAATTCGGGAAGTACCGGAGGTACAGACTCAACCGGAACCAGCCAGCCCAGTGATGTCAGTTATTGGCTCACGAAAGGAGATCAGACGGTTTTGTTGCAAAAGCAAAATGTACCGCTCTCTTTTGGCACCAATTCTAATAGTTTTCCTTTTATTGATGTGGACAGTACCCAGATATTTCAAACCGTCGATGGTTTTGGCTTCACATTAACGGGAGGAAGTGCGCATGTCATTGAACTGATGGATGCTGCCAGCAGGGCTTCACTGTTGAAGGAATTGTTTGGAAATGACAGCCTCTCAATAGGTATCAGTTATCTGCGTCTATCCATTGGATCTTCTGATTTAAATGCATCTGTTTTTAGCTATGACGATATGCCCCCCGGACAAATAGATACGGGACTTACACATTTTAGCCTTGCACCCGATACAGCTGAGTTAATAGCGTTGCTGCAACAGATTGTAGCCATCAATCAGTCAATAAAAATTATTGCCGCTCCCTGGAGTGCGCCGGTTTGGATGAAGGATAATAATAATTCCGTTGGTGGCGGTTTGCTAACAAACTACTATGGTGTATACGCGCAATATTTTGTAAAATACATTCAGCAAATGAAATTGAAGGGAGTTACGATTGATGCCGTTACACCTCAAAATGAACCACTTAATCCAAACAACAACCCGAGTCTGGTTATGCAGGCAACCGATGAAGCATCCTTTATAAAAAACTATCTTGGACCTGCTTTTCAATCTTCCGGAATCGCAACAAAAATTGTCGTTTACGATCACAATTGTGACAGGCCCGATTATCCTGAGACCATATTAGGTGATCCTTCGGCAGCCTCTTTTGTAAATGGCTCAGCCTTTCACCTATATGCGGGTGATATAAGCGCTTTAAGTCAGGTACATAACCTGTATCCTAACAAACAGTTATATTTTACTGAGCAATACACGGCTTCCACCGGGATTTTTGCAGGAGATCTGCAATGGCATGTGCAAAATGTGATCATAGGTTCCATGCGAAACTGGAGCCGGAATGCCCTTGAATGGAATCTTGCGAACGATGCCAGTTATGGACCACATACGGCCGGAGGTTGTACTACCTGCAGAGGTGGACTTACCATCAGTGGTTCATCAATAACCAGGAATGTGGGATATTATATCATTGCACATGCTTCGAAATTTGTACCGGCCGGTTCCGTTCGCATATCGAGTACTGTGACCAATACATTGCAAACAGCGGCTTTTATAACTCCAGACCGGAAAAAAGTAATGATTGTTGAAAATGGTGATATCTCGCCCGATATATTTAATATCAGGTTCAACGGGAAATGGGTTACGACAACGATACCAGCCGGCGCAGTATGTACTTATGTCTGGTAGTCTGCAGCGATAAATGGGATGTATTAATAGACGGGCCCATGAATTGCAAATAATCCGGATTATTCTTTTTTCTTTTTAACAGCTCGTACAATGAGCACGATCACGCCAGTCAATATGAATAAAATGCCAGGAATCCTGCCTGTTGAATTGATGGATGATCTGTGATAATGAAATGTTGCATATAAATTGAGAATACCCAGAACCATAAACCCAAGTCCCACGACCGTGCCCAGACTTATTGATCGCTCCTTATTATTCATTTTAGCATGAAGTATATGGAATGGAAGTTAATAAACAAGTAATTCATCTCTTCTTAATTTATATAATAGGTTGATTTTCATTAAGATACAGAAATCGCTATTTGACTTATCCGGTCGTACAATAAATAGGTTTTCAGGTTGTTTTATTAGGGTCGGCTGACTATTTTGTAAGCCTGTCTGGCGGCTATAATAGCGCTGAATCCAAATATCATCCAATGAAAATCTATGTGCGAAAAGTACTAATCCGATACTTTTTTATACCGCTTATTTGTCTGATCATCTTTGTTATTGCGGCGATCGCTGTACTCTATTCCCAGCAACAGCGTCTTGTATTGCTGGCCGTAAAAGAACTCAATAAAAAATTCCCGGGAGAACTCGTTGTAGGATCCAGTAATATTTCAGTGTTCCAGAATTTTCCTTATGTCTCCATAGCTGTGAAAGATGTTCATTTTTATTCCGATAAAATTACAACCGCCAAACCCATATTTGAAGCTGAAAAGATTTTCGTAGGATTCAGTCTTTCGGACATATTGAAACGTCAGTATCATGTAAAAGTGATTTTCCTGAAAAATGGCCGGCTGAATATAGAACAGGATAACAATGGAAAACTGAACATTATTGAGGCAAGCCAGTTAGGCCAGACCGATACCTCATCAACAAATTCCAGGTCAAACGAACTCGATCTGGATTTGAAGAAGATCGTTTTGAAGAACTTAGACATTTCTTTTTTTGACCTGGAGAGCAGGCAGAAACTGATTTCACATATTGACAGGATTCAGTCTTCCTTCAGCAACGACAGCACGATGATTTTATCCAATCTGCAAGGCGCTTTGAACGTCGACTATACCCGGCCCGGTGACAGTTCCCTATTCCGCCACAGACATCTTGAATCGGAAATAGAGTTGTCTTACACGAAAACAACAAAATTGCTAAATATAAATCTATGCAAACTGAAGCTTGAGGATGCTATTTTTAATATTTCCGGATCAGCAGATCTCCTGCATGATAATACAGTAGATTTAAAGTTTTCCGGAGACAAACCGGATTTCAAACAGCTATTTGCATTTGCACCAGAAAAACTCGCAAAGGAATTAAAGCATTTTAAATATAATGGGATTCTCAATTTCTCAGGGACAGTTAAAGGTAAACTTACCGGCAATCGCCAACCCCGCATAGACCTTTCCTTCTCCTGCAAAAATGCATGGCTGCATAACACTGAATCAAAAACAAAACTGGATTCCCTTAATTTCAAGGGATATTATACCAATGGTACTGACCAGTCGTTAAAGACATCCGAATTAAGACTTCTGAATGTCAGCGCAAGGCCTGATAAAGGACTATTCAAGGGAAACCTTATTCTGCGTGATTTTACGAATCCAAAAATTTCAATGCAGGTAAATTCAGATCTTGAATTAGGATTCATTGGCGCATTTTTAGGAATAAAAGATCTGCAGCGCATTTCGGGACATATAAACCTGAAAATGGATTTTAAAGAACTGGTTGACATCAGTCTGCCTGAACAAACAATCGGGAAATTAACGGGGGGCATACAAAGTGAATTAACTGTAACCAATCTAACTTTCCGGATACCCTCCTATCCATATAATATTGAGCACCTTGATATGCATGCAGATATGAAGGATGGTTTTCTCCTACTGGATACTTTGTCATTCCATGTAGGCAATTCTGATTTCCATATGAATGGGTCGCTCAGCGATTTACCTGCTCTCTTCCACCATCAGGAGAAACCGGTACAGCTTGCATTAAATGCAGGGAGCAACAAAATAGTATTAAGCGAATTGTTATCTTTTGACTCAACAAGGAGCAGAAAGGCAAAGGAAGAGATTTATGGCTTTAATGTGGGTTTATCTCTGGAAACTTCTGTGAATGAATTACTGCATCCAAAACCACTTCCCAGAGGTAAATTCAAAATTGAAAATCTCTCCGTTGCATTTAAGAAGTATCCGCATGTCTTTCATGATTTTGGTGCTGACCTTACTATTAATGATACTTCAATACTGTTAAGAAATCTTGCCGGGCAGGTAGACAGCAGTGATCTCCGGTTCAGTGGCCGGGTAAATAATTATCCTTTATGGTTCACTAAAATCAAAAAAGGCAACACACAGATTGCATTCGATCTCAAATCGCAGCGGCTCGCCCTGGATGAATTGTTGGGCCGTCGCAGCCGCAAATACATCCCCAAAGAATTTAGCCAGGAAATATTTACCAGGATCTGGCTGCGTTCTAAGATTGATTTAAAGTATGATACAATATTCAGGTTCGCCAACATTAAGATTGCCAATATCTCAGGTGCATTTACAAAACATCCATATCAGCTTGACAGCATTCATGGCAATATTAAATTAGGCATAGACAATTTTATAAAGATTGATACCCTTCAGGGCAAGATCGGGAACAGCGATTTTAATATCAGCATGCGCCTGTATACAGGGAAGGATACAGCCAGAAGAAATAAAGAAAATTACCTGCAGTTCTCTTCCCGTTTCCTTGACGTGAACCAGCTGACGAATTATATGCAAACAGCGGAAGAAGAAATGACTGCTCCCCAAACTGACTCTGTTACTGTTACTAACGTTGTTTCAACTGCCTCCCATGCAGATGCATTTAATATATTCAAAATACCATTCATTCATTTCAATGCAACCGTAAATATTGGTAAGGTAAAATACCGCCGCCTGGGGCTGAAAAATATTTCCACCAAAATCCGCATGTTGGATAATCAGCAGCTTTACCTGGATACATTTGGCATAGAACTAGCGGGAGGGAAAATCGGTGCGAGAGCACATTTTAACGGAAGTGATCCGAACAAAATATATCTAAAAAGCAAGATACGTGTGGATGATGTGGACCTGGAAAAATTGATGCTGAAGCTGGATTACCTGGGGCAGGATTATGTAATCAATAAGAATATTAAGGGACGTCTGAGCGGACAGGTAAAATGTTATATTCAAATACATCCGGATCTCACGCCCATTATGGATAATTCCGAAGCTCAGATAAATGTGAATATTTATAACGGTGAGCTGGTGAATTTTACGCCAATTCAGGCAATGTCATCTTACTTTAAAGATAAGAATCTGAACATTGTGAGGTTTGACACATTGCGAAATACACTATCATTCAAAAACAATACGCTGTCGATTCCATCTATGAATATCAATTCATCCCTGGGTTATCTGGAGATTTCCGGCAGTCAGTCGATGGATAAACAGATGGAATATTATCTCCGTATTCCCCTGAAGCTGGTAACCCAGGTTGGTTTCCGAAAACTTTTTGGTAAAAAGCAGGAAGACGTGGATCCAGATCAGGTGGATGCCATTGAATACCGCGATATGGATAAGAAAATACACTTTATAAATCTTAAGATCACCGGAACGCCCGATGATTACAAGATGGCGCTTGGCAGATCTAAATAGTTAACTTCGCATTGGGACTTGCCTGTTCCACTTGCTTTATTTGATATATTTATACGATTCTTAGCAAACATTCTTATTATCAGGAATTAAATTTTTGATATGAAATACAGAATCCAAATTTCATTGTTCCTCATAATTTTTTTCTTCGCATGTAATCCACCAGATAATCCGGAAAATAAAAAAGACAGTGTTGAAAATGTCGTAGTTCAAAAAGATTCTGTAACCGGGGGCAATCTTGTCAAATCAGAAGCGCCTGATGCGACAACGAAAATTACCCAAGGTTACGCGCTGCCAAGATTCGATGATAAACAGGCTCAGTCTCCGGTAGATATTATAACAGACAGTACCGCAACAGATACACATCAATCAATCATTCTCAAGTTCAACACAGGAATTTCTGCCGTTGAGAATTTAGGACATACAATACAATTGGATTTTAAGGCAGGTAGTACCACTCTGGCCGACGGCAGGGTTTATTTATCGAAGCAATTTCATTTCCATACCCCATCTGAGCATTTAATTGACGGAATGACTTACCCCATGGAAATGCATATCGTAAATATCTTGAAAGATTCGACGGATGGCAGCAATCCACATTATCTGGTCATAGCATTTCTTTTCAAAATGGGTCGCGAGAATAAATTTTTAAAAGAGTTTTTAAATACGATACCTGCCGAGGAAGGAAAAGATTCTTTGTTACCCGGAGCAGTCAATTTTGAGGATCTATTCAATGAAATCCCAAAAAATGAAAAAGGATATTTTTCATATAAAGGATCACTAACTACACCTCCATATTCCGAAACTGTTGACTGGTTAGTTAAGAAATATATTCTGGAAGCATCCCCCGACCAAATATTTAAGATTGAAAAAATGGAGGGTGATAATGCCCGCCATGTTCAGGCGATCAATACCAGAAAAATATTGAGCAATTGAACGATTCCAATTTGCCTCCCAGTTGAATAATACTGTAAATACTTTTATTTGCCACCAACACTGAATACCAAACCCCCGGTAAAACTAAATTGTAAAATAGTGGCATAAGTATTATACGGATAGACATATCCCGGATATCCAACATAGAATCCAGAACCGGTAACCTGTGTACTTGATAACAGCTGTGCACCTATTTTTATTCCAAAACTGCTACTCATATTGAATTTGACACCTGCCTTTAAATCCCAGGCAAACTTGGTTTCGGAAGTCGAACCCGCAAAATCTCCCTTATAAAATGCTGCCCCAAGACCCAATCCGCCATAAGGTTCAATCTTCGGATTATTCATATAATATTGCTCAAAGTTTAAAAGTAAATAGGAAATCACAGCACCGTCATTTCCTGTATTTTGCTGGGCATTTCCCGGATAAGTGTACAACGGAATTTTTGTACTCTGATATTGATATAGAAGTTCGACACCAGTACCTCTCATATTTACGCCTTCAATGGAAGCACCCCAAATCCCGCCTTCATTTAAATAAGCGTAGGCATTGCCGAAATTTATCTTGTCACGAAACGTATATCCACCAAACGCATTTATAGAAATATACTGTGAAAATGCAGAAAGGCTAATCAATAACACAAAGCAGGAGAAGATTGTTCTTTTCATAAACGTGGTTTTAGTATTAGTGAATCTCATATCATTATCCAAATAAAAGGAAGTATATAAAAGATTTGCAATACAAACTTAGGAGATGTTAATCAAAAAAACATTTATTAAGCACAACCTTTCCCCCATTTTTCATGTCATTTGTGAATGCTTCGATATTCATATCATGACAAATACCTGTCTTTTTAAATACGCAATATCAATATTTTCAATTTTTACTTGCATTTCATGCTCTAAAACTGATAATGGCATTATATATAATGCTGGAGTAAAGATCTATGTTGCGGGTGACAATGGATCTAATCCCGTATTATGGAAAAACGGCGTTTCAGAGATTCTTTCATCGACTTTAGGTTCTGCAAGTAAGGTAATACTTTCCGAAGGTGACGTTTATGTAGCCGGAACATGCGATATATCTGCAGGATCTTTGAGTTCACCCGGAGGGCCTGGCGGACAATACGCATATTGGAAGAATGGAATTCAAAATAATATAGGCGTTCCCGGACTTCTGGAAGGTATCCTTTCTATCTCTGTTGCCGGAAATGATTTATATTATTCATCTGGCTATCAGTTATGGGAAAATGGCAAGCCCATTACCTTACAGGGTCAGGGCTCCGGACATATCAGTTCCATTATTACAAATGGCACTGATGTTTATATCGCAGGATCTGATAGCGTGGGTGATGCGGTATATTGGAAAAACGGTAGACTAAATGTTGTCGCACAGGGATATTACCCAACCTACAGTTCAGGTTCAGATCCATCTGTATCTTGTATGTACGTTTCAGGTAATGATGTTTATATTGGAGGAACCAATAGTGACAACAGTGTAGTATACTGGAAAAATGGGGTAGCTACTTATTTGCCCTCAAACGATGGTTCGTATATTACCTATGTGAGCTCGATTTTCGTTTCAGGAAATGATGTATATGTAGCAGGAAGTTTACTTGTGTTAGCAAACGGGGGTAGTAATGCACCTGCATATTGGAAAAATGGGGTTGAATTTGAACTGCCATTGAATGGAGCCAAATATGGAAATCCTACCTCCATATTTGTATCGGGATCCGATGTGTATGTTTCCGGGTTTACGTCCAACGGAGCTGTCTATTGGAAAAACAACGTAGAAACAATTTTATCTAACAATGGAAATGCGAATTCAATAATTGTTCAATAACTGCAGGTAACTCATCCATAACCTACCTCATACAATTTTGCTTTTATAGACAAATTTTCTTTTTCCAGAGAACTGCATTCAATAGTCAATGGTTGATTTGCGTCATAATCATTTTTACTTATCTCTCCTGCTGCCCAGGAAAGGCCGCTCCAGATCATTTTATCGTACATGATAGTGATAGGAATTGTTTTGGCATTCTGAGTAACCCTGATGATGAAATATTTGTCCATCGTTTTCCCATCAGGCGGTCCGCCTCCCCAGGTTCTGTAAGGCAATCCATCAGGGGTGTATTGTTGAAAGAGAATGCGAATGTTCTTTTGAGAGTTTGATTTGAAAGTTGTGACGACACTGTTCCTTCCATTTTCAGAAAATGAAACTTTCAGATCTTCCATTGAATGCGGAATATGAATGGTCTCATCCCTTCCCAGAGAATATTTGGTGTTCGCATATATCCCGAATCCAATAACAACCAGTTGCTCAGGGCCCAGCTTTAATATATTATTATTGACCGAGGGATTGAAGCCGCCATCAGAATACAGAACCATACCTTCTCCAAATGGATGTTGATCGAGTGGTTCTGATATCATGGACTGGGAAGGGTTTACAATAGTAAGTACCATACCTTTTTCATCCTTAGCTTTAAACCCATAATATTTTCCTGTGCCGGGAATAGCACCGAATGTGCTCCATCCGGCGTACTGTTGCAAAGGAAGAAACAAACCCTGCACTTTGGCAAACCAGACCATGTCTTCATCAGACAACAGTTCAAGGTTTCCATGAAAAACATTTGACCATCCTCCTCGTCCAAATTCCAATATCAGCATGCCTTTCCATGCATTTGTTGCCCGGTAATAACAGGTACCGGTTTTCCCAATCATGAACGCACAATTGTCAATGCGTCTTATCGGAAGATCATTGAATTCAAACTGGCGAACCATATGATCTGAATAATTATCCTGTGAGCGCCAGATATTCATCATGGGAACATCTGAAAATCTTGGGTCACCGGAATATAAAGTATCAAAAACCTCCAGCCATCTCAGATCAACCGTTTTTTTAAATGTTGTAAAAGTATTCTCCATTTCTCCGCCAAAACCATTGTACCCGGTAATCAATAAATGTGGATTTTTTGATCTTAAATCTTTCAGCATGTTTATAAAGGCAACCTTATTCTTTTCCCGAATTTCTGCCGGCGAATATTTCTCCTTTGCTGATTTGGTAGCCGCTTCGAAATAGGCAAAATCAAACTTGAATGCCCCCACTCCACTGTTGGTCCATATTTGCAACGTTTCGGACAGGTGATTTAAATAGCCTCCCTCAAACAGGCATAATATATTCGTATCGGTTGCCAGAGAATCTTCCCAGGCAGGAATTACATCCAGAACTCTTTGTCCGCCCATGCTGATGAGGTTTGTAGAGAACCACATGCCGGGGATAATATTATTTTTCTTACAGGCCTCCAGCCACTTGTCCGGTCCGTTGGGCCAGTGATTTTTATTCCAGGTTCGATAGCCACCCTCCTTTCCAAACCAGAAAGCATCCATCATATAATAATCTATTTCTCCTCCGTGAGATTTCAAACGTACTACCTCATTGAGCTCCCTCATAGCAAGGTCTTCGGTAAGTTTTACAACATCTGAGAGTTCATCATAGGAAGACCAGTTGTTATAAATATTGATAGGTCTCGAAGGGCCGCTGGCGATATTGTAATGATGCGTGAGAAACCTCCTGCTAAATGATGTAAATGGAGCAATAACTAAACCGGTACCAATGACATTAGTTAGAAATCTACGTCTTTGCATTCTGGAATGATTGATACCCGGTATTGAACTCTGGGCAGTTTAGTAATCTGTTTAATGTACAACTATAAATCTGGAAACGGCATTGCCCTGACTACTTACCATTTTGATTATATAAACCCCATTTGCGAAGGAAGTAAAACTTACTGGTATTTGTCCGGGAGAAAGAATGTGTTTACCCTTATCCTGCTGACCCAGATTAACCGTGCCCATTGTCTGTCCTGTAATACTTAAAATTGTTAAACTGCAGGTTGCTGGTT
Organism: uncultured Bacteroidota bacterium; assembly: GCA_963730425.1. Taxonomy (GTDB): domain Bacteria; phylum Bacteroidota; class Bacteroidia; order Chitinophagales; family Chitinophagaceae; genus Puia. The sequence continues at coordinate 446,027 of CAVSRV010000003.1, forward strand.
CGGGCAAATCATATTCTATAACTGAACTTCCATTGATAACCGGGTTTGGATAAACTCTTACACCCAGCGAACTGGCAGGTACAGTCGTTGTATCATGGCTACTGGTATCACTTGTTTTTGTATTGAGATAAACCCTATATTCTCCGGCTGAGAGTGTAAAATTCTGATTCCCCGTAACCTGGACGGAGTCGGTGCCAAAATAATTGTACCATGTGCCTTTGGCAGGAAAGGGAACTGTTCCTGTTGACGCATTGACGTCAAAATTTCCAATCACAACTGCACCGACCCTGGGACCGGATGCGAGTAAATATTTGAACGCACCGCCTAAAGAATATACTGTATTGGCTGTATCCAGTTCAGGATAAGTCGTACGCAGCTGCATCATAGAGGCATATACATCATGCAGGCTTTTTCTGGAATTATTCTGAAGATAGTCCCAGCGTATAGGCTTGGGTGTTAGACGGCAGCTTCCTGAAGGATCCACTGTTCCATTGGTGCACCAGTTGATGGAATAATCATAGCCCAGTTCTCCGAATTCCGTTAGCATTTTGGGCCCGGGAGCGAGCGCCCAAAAAGCAGCAGCCGCAGCATTACGCTGCAATCCGGTAGCAGTATCCTTCACAGTATAAGCCCCGTTGCTGTTACCATAATTTTCATTATTATACATCAGGCGTTCTTCATCATGGCTTTCCTGGTAAACGATCAGACCCGGATTGTTCCAGCCACCCAGAGAAGTATAAATACTGCCGGTCAGATCCCAGGTTGCGCCACCTGGGGATACTGTACTATAACCCATTGTGGCCTGGTTATAATTGGGATTAAGATTAGCTCCCCATAGCATCATGCCATAGTTTGCCTCGACAGACTGTTCATCATTATCAGCAAACATTTCAAGAATACAGTAACTTCCGGGTGAAGTGGTCTGCATCTGGTTATAAATATTTTTCCATGTTGCTACCCTTCCCGCATCATAATTCCCCCAGGCAGATACATTACAATTATTTCCAAAAGCATCGCAGGTATTCGTCTGTGTAAAACCTTTCGCAAGATCCCATCGGTAACCGTCTATATGATAGTTTGTCAGCCAGTAATTGATCACCCTGTTCGTAAAATTTATGGTGGCCTGGGTTTCATGATTAAACTGGAAACCCACATTAAATGCATGTGTAGGATACTGATTGAACCATGGATTATTGGCAGCCGGTATTCCCAGTGCATTGTTCCAATACATCTGAACCATGGGAGAACTTCCAAAAGAATGATTCATTACCAGGTCCATGATAACTGCGATCCCTTGCTGGTGACAGGCATCTACAAACTGCTTGACAGCTGTTGCAGTGCCATATACTTTATCTGGTGCGAAATAAAAATTAGGATTATAACCCCAGCTTACCGAGCCTTCAAAATTATTAAATGGTTCAATTTCTATTGCGTTAATACCCAGATGTTTCAGGTAAGACAATGTATCCATCAGCCCCTGCCAGTTTCCCGCAGTTGTAAAATCAGCCAGCCAGAGTTCATAGATCATCAGACTTTCTTTTGAAGGTCTTTTGAAATTACCGGACTGCCAGTTAAATGCGGGTTGTGCTGTTTGTATAATACTGGCCAATGTACCACTTGCACCAGATGGAAAAGTTTTTAAATTCGGATAGGTAGATGAAGGAATTCCAGGGTCAACATTTTTATCCAACACTTTTTCTGTATTATAGTCTGCCAGTATCAGTGTATCATCTATGACATATTGATAAGCATATTCGGTACCTGCGGTCAATCCATTTATTTGCAGCCAGTAATAATTGCTGTCCGGTGTTTTATTCATCTGGTATGTTGTGCCCTGCGTCCAGTTATTGAAGTCGCCCACCACAACTACTTTATTTTTATGAGGAGCAAACAATACCAGTGTTACAGAAGTATCTCCTGGCAGATAATTAATGCCCTCATTAACACCTGCAGGTAAGGGCAGAATATCAGAGGCCTCACTTACATAAAAATTAAATGAATCAGTTGTAACATTCACACCATCATTCGCCGTTCCTTTTACCCATTGATTGCCCGATACCGCGATGGGTACTTTGGCTGTCAGTGAATTACCAGACGCTGCTGAATTCACCAATACATTATTAAAATATAAATTAAGGGCAGCAATGTGACTCGAAACAAATGTAATTGCCAGCGAATCTCCGACATTCTTTGTGATGGGTACCGGTATGGCATTATATGTGGGTTGAAACGGAGGTTGATTGAATTGTACAAATAAGCCACTAAGCGGATAAATAGTTTGGTACATATCGCTGGCATCACTGTTTCGCTGTACCAGAGATCCATCGCCATTGCGAAATAGGATCGCCACCTTTAGTATTTGTTCTGAAGCAGGAACAGCAAAAAAACTCCGGATATTATTTATGGTATATGAGTATTTGTTATTCCCCAGTGATATTGCGTGGGCAGTTGGATTAGTTGTTCCCCAGGTAAAAGGAACATATCGCCAGTCAGTATTATTAGCACTAAGATTGGTAATCACACCGATATGAACATATATATCGCTTGTATTTGCATAATTTAAGAGACCCTGGTTCCCAAAAGAACAATCAACGGTAATCGAGACAGTACTTGTGTCAAGTGGAAATGCGGGAGCCGACGTGAGTTCCTGAGCCCGAATAGAAAAAGCGAAGAGCAGCAAACAAGTAATGATGTATAATTTTTTCATTTTACCCCGTGAATATTTATTGGTCCGGACGCCTTCATTCAATTAAAAACGAAGATAAGTAAAACGAAAGGAGGCGTTTTTAATTCGCCTCCTTCGTTATTGAAATTTATCTCTAACCGGTGCCATTATGTTTATGGCGAAGTCAGTGTGTATTGATAATTTAAGAAATCAGCAATGATCGTATAATTACCATCAGTTGCAGGGCCATTGAAATTGGTGCTCAGGTTATAACCAAAAGGTCCACCTGCTGCAGGTACATTTCCATTTGCAACGGCGAATTTATTTGTCCAGTCGCCATTTTTTGGAAGCATCAGGTATTGATTTCCTCCAAGTAAATGTATTGAAATGGAATATTGGGTAGCGTTGAGGCGCGTGAACACCTGTGAAGGTTCGGGAACTGGATTGTTCCAGCCACCTGCCGTTGCACTACCGACCAGGAACAAACTATCTGGCAGAACCTGTGAAAATGGTGTGACAGTAAAAGTTCCTGCCTGGAAATTTACAATGATCTTATATAATCCGGAGCTGTCCGGCCCCGGGAAATTTTGAGACAAATTGTATCCGAAACCACCACCTGTGTTTAGACCTGGAACAGTATTGTCGGTCACGGCATATTTATTAGTCCAGTCACCGTTTTTAGGAAGCAGTAAATATTGTTGCCCTCCAATCATATTAAATACGCCGCCATAATCTACCGAATCAATTTCTTCAAATTGCTGTGTAGGTACGGGCACAGGATTGTTCCAGCCACCCTGTGTGGCGGAACCCACCAGAAATAATTGTTTTGTTATTGGAGGTGGAACTTTTGGAGGAATAACGTAAGGAGTCACGTTAATCGTAAGTGTGTTGGAATTTAGTTGTTCATTATTATTTGCATAGGAGGATACTACCCTTACATCCATGTTGTATGCCACATTGTAAGAAAAGCCGAATGACAGTGCAATGGTATTAATTTGTTTTGCTGTGAACGTATCAGTCAATACTCCGCTCACAACAACGTTCATGGCTTTTGCAAAATTCCGTCCGGAAGAATCAAACTGGATCGTATATTTTTCGGTGGATTTTGTAGTCGAATACATAGGGTCCGTCCAGGACAATGAAAGTACCTGGCTCAGGGAATCAGATGGCGCGGGAGCAATGGTTGTAGTTGACCCCGTCAATGCCGGCGCATTCCCATTCGGATAAAAAGTATTTGACACTTTTGTACATGCTATAATTCCCAGCAGCAATGACAGGGCAATTATAAAGAGTTTTGATTTATTATATTTCATATCATTTTTTTTGATCATCATTGAATGTTAGTTACTAAGGCGTTACTGTAAACATACCCGTTTGAAAATTTACATCAATGACATATGTACCGCTTGCCGCCGGTGCAAGACAATTATTACCATTGTATACGAAAGGTCCGCCGTTGATTGCTGTAGGATCATCATTAGTAGCAACACTCCATTGATCGGTCCAGGATCCGTCCACTCCTATTAATTTATATTCACCACCACCAACAATGGGTACAGTGATTTTGTACTCCGTAGGACTAACCTGTGTAAACTGTTGGACAGGTACCTGTGTTGCCGGACTGATTGGATTGTTCCAGCCACTTACAGCAATAGCGCTTCCAACAATGAAGAGTGTGCCAGATTTGGGAGGCGCCACTTTTGGCGGTGGTGCATAAGGCGTTACAACATAGTTAAGCGATTCGGAATACAGAGGTGCTGCAACAGCAGTAGAAGAAGTAAAAGGTTGCAGGAATGATTCTACCCTCACCTGAATATTATGCGGCTGGTCGAAGCTCAATTGCAAACCGTTTCCAAGTAAAGCATTAAATGCTGAAACACTGAAAGTCTGACTCAGGTTAGAATTAATAGCAACTGTCTGCATATTTGGACTGCTGAAATTTGCACCCACCGTATCAACCTGCAGGTAATAGGTAACATTCATGGAACTGATACCATTACTGAACTGATAGTTTGGGTTTGTCCAGCTGAATGTTACAGCAAAGGCTGTTGTATCAGTAACAGGCAGCGGAATCGTATCGCCAGCTGTTGACGTGGAAGTCAGAACAGGGGCAGTGCCATCCTCATAATAAACTTTTGCTTCATCCTTTTTACAGGCACTGAATAAAAGCAACCCAATGGCAGCTGTCAGCATTATTTTATTTAAATATCTTTTCATACGTCGCGTTATTAGGTCTTATTAATTTAATAACCTTTATTTTGAATAAGGTTTGGATTTGCATTTAAGTCAACAGACGGAATAGGAAAAACATTAAAATTATCAGCAACTCCGGTCCCTGATGAAATGCCACCTTTCCACGGCCACAAATAACTCCCCGAAGTAAATACACCGAAACGTACCAGGTCGGTACGTCTGAAACATTCCCAGTACAATTCCCTGCCACGTTCATTCAGGATATCTTGCAAGGCAATTGAAGCCACATTTCCGCTTGCATTACCATAAGCTCTTTGTCTCAACATATTGAAATATGTGATCGCCTGTGCGTTAGTTCCACCTGATCCACCTCTTAAGACTGCTTCAGCGTAAATCAGGTAAATTTCACCCAAGCGAAAAAGAGGAAAATCGGTAGAAGCATATACACTAGCATTGGTGGGAGTAGCTCCTGTTGAAGTCACATTCTGAAACTTAGTCACTGCTAGCCCGTCATTAAAATTTGCGATCTGGTCGATTGTTTCATTCTGACCATTCGTGAAAAATAATGAACGGTGATCGAGAGTACCAGTCACGTCGGGAAAAAGACTGGGGATATTTGAAGTAACTCGGTTTCCTCCCCATCCACCTCCAGGTACACCATAGTTGGCGGGTGTCATTTTACCTCCGATGGCCGCATTGATTATAAATGTAGTTCCTCCATAATTCTGAGTATTTGATCCATCGTAGGCAATAGAAAGCAGTTGCTCTGTATTGTTTAAATTATTATCCGCAAGAAAAAGGTTCTGGTATTTTGGCAACAAAGAATATCCGGCTGCAATTACTTTGTTCGCGTATGTAATTGCATCTGTGTACCTGGCAGTTCCGGTATATACTTCAGCATTCAGGTAAATTCTTGCAAGCAGCGCCCAAACGCAGGCCTGGTCTGCTCTTGCATATTCATTCTGCATAGCAGGAACCATGGCATTTGCACTATCCAGACTCAGAAGTTCTGATTCTATATAAGAAAAAAGATCTGCCCTGGAAATTTGTGGTGGAAGGAATGCGGTACCTATAGGGCTCATTTCAGTTGTGAAAGGCGGGTTTGCAAACAAATCCATCAATACGGAGTATTGGTATGCGCGCAAAAAGCGGGCTTCGGCACGATAGAATTGAATGTTCGTTGCATCGCTGCCTGAGAATTTTGCTATAGCAGCGTCGCTTGCGTTAGCGATGAATGAATTTGCTACTGTTATCTGATAGATGCAGCGGCTATACAAACCATTCAAAATTACATTACCTGAATTCCAATTCATATTGTGAAAATCAGGCACACCCGGATCGTTCCATGCACAAACTGCTTCATCCGTGCTTAATTCCTGCGCGTCCCAAAGAAGACGTATATAATCAGAAGTACCCGCATCAATACCACCCAGGTCTGTATTGGCCGGGCCAGTGCTGCTCGTCAAAGCATATGCTCCGTAGACTTTGGCCAGGGCCTCCTTATATCCCGCTGCCGTGCTGTAAACGTCACCGGCCAAAGCTGTATTGATTGGATTCCGGTTCAGATCCTTTGTGCAACCCGAAAGGAACGCGACTGTCACTATCACCAGACTTCCTATATTGAACAGATTCTTTTTCATATCTGATAATTTGAATAAAATTTAAAAATTAAAATCCAAGATTTACACCCAGCGTATACGTGCGGGGTTTGGGATAAATATTATTGTCTATTCCCCCATAAATTTCTGGATCTATACCTGTATACTTTGTTACGACGAAAACGTTCTGACAACTCGCACTTACATTTAACCTGACTTTACTATTAATAACGGCACCGAAATTATAATTCAATCTAAGATTGTCCATCTTAAGGAATGATCCATTCTCAACGTAATAATCAGAGAAATACTGGTTATTTATAAAATTGGTATTGCTGTAGGTTGTGAGTGTATTTGAAATAAAATTATTCGGATTCAATATGGATCTCTGTACTGCCAGGTTTGCCGCAACATTGTTATAAACGTAATTGCCGATGTTTGCGCGTAGTACAGTGCTCAGACTCCATTTCTGATAAGATACGGAAGTACTGAAACCCATAATAACTGGAGCAAAAGGAGATTTATAATGGTATGCATCGGGAGAAGAAGGTGGTGAAGATATCACCCCGTCACGGTTCCGGTCAACGTAAAGTCCTTCAGTAGGAGCTCCTGATTTCTGGTCATATATCTGTTGAAGAACAAAGAAGGAAAAAGGTGCGTACCCTACCGTATTCATCTGGATGGTGTTACCAGTTCCGCCGGATATAGGACCTGCTGCATCACCGTAGAATGTTGGATCATTGGTTGCGTTGGTAAGCTTGGTAATCTTAATGTCCTCATAAGTCACATTAAAGGATAGGTTCCAGATAACTTTATTTGTTTGGACTGCAATGGCATTGATTGTAAACTCTGCTCCCTTGCTGACCATGCTGCCTATATTTGCAGTGATTTTATTAGTAAAGTTGGTACCATCGGGAATAAAGATACTGTTGATCAGGTTCGTGGTATTTTTATAATAATACTCGAGACTACCGGTAATGCGATTATTTAAAAAGCCATAATCAACTCCTATGTTAGTTGATGCCGTCTGTTCCCATTTAAGATTTGACACATAGGGCGAAGGAGTATATAAATAATAGTAGCTGTTTCCAAACTGGTACTGGCTGCCATTATTACTCAGGTAATAGCTGGGAATATATCCGTAATCACCGATACCGTCCTGGTTACCTGTAACACCATAACTGGCCCGAAGTTTTAATGTGGAAACCGTAGTTGAATTTTTTAGGAAATTTTCGTCATTGATTCTCCAGGCCACAGCAACTGCCGGAAAGACGCCATATCTGTTTTCCGGGGAAAAGCGCGAAGAACCGTCTGTTCTGAGGGAAGCAGTCAGGATATATTTATTATCATATGTATAAATCAACCTGCCAAAATATGAAAGCAGGGTATTCTGGTTTAAACCATATGGATACAGGGGTGCTGTTCCGGGTATCGTATCTCCCTTCGAGTCAAATGATGCATAATTGTATGTATACGCACGGTTATCATAATAACCATAGCCCGCCACCACATTGACATTACTATTTATATCTGCAATGTCTTTATTGTAGTTAAGTTTGAATTCCAAGACTTTGTTTCGGTTTGTTCCCTGATACTGGTAATTATTTCCGTGATTGGTTGTTGTGCCCCATGACTGAGCCGCATCGCCAGGTATGTTTACGTTGCCCCATCCCTTGGACGTATCAAGACCGAGATTCAGGTTAACATGAAGATCAGGAAAGAAATGAAGTTTATAATCGATTTGAATATTGCCATAAACCCTGTTGGCCATACTCGAGCTATTGTATTGATTTAATAATGCAACCGGGTTTCTTGTGGCATTTGAATTAGGTGTGCTGTCGTTTCCTGTTGTCCATTCGAAGTATCCGCCAAACGGACTTCCTTTTGGATTCATGACGGGTTGGGTAGGATCAAATGCCGCAGCAGCACCTATCGCAGCCTGGTTGGCAAATCTTGTATTCTCGTGCGAATAATTAAAATTGAAATCAATCTTCAGATCGTTGTTGAAAAAACTTGGATTTAACCTGAGGGCAGCAGATGTCCGTTTCAAATTATCTGTTTTCAAAATTCCCGCCTGGTCAAGGTAGCCGACTGAAATATAATAAGGCAGATTCTTCAATGCACCAGACATACTCAGATTGCTATTGGTGATAAAACCATTTTGATAAATCTGATTCTGCCAGTCAGTACTTGTACCACCCATTAATGCGATTTGTGCAGGCGTTCCATTTGTGGTTACATAGTTTTTGAGTTCTGTGGTAGATAAAACAGATTCTTCTTTCGCAATAACTGAGCTACCCAACTGTGTATTAAAATTAAATTTCGGGGATCCGCTCCTGCCCTTTTTTGTGGTGATAAGAATAACCCCACTCGAGGCCCTGGAACCATATATGGCGGCAGCAGACGCATCCTTAAGTATCGTCATACTTTCAATATCATTCGGGTTGATCATGGACAATGGATCAGATACTCCGGAAATGGTAGAACTTCCATCCGGATTATGCAGAGACTGCATAGGTACTCCATCAATAACGTATAAGGGGTCATTGTTTCCGTTTAATGAGGACAATCCGCGGATACGGACTGTGGCCGCAGCGCCCGGTTGACCACCATTGGAAGTAACAGAAACACCGGCAAGTTTACCTGATAGTAGTTCGTCCGGAGATGTGATAGCCGCTCCCTGTTGAAAATCTTTTGATGTAACAGTAGCAACGGATCCCGTAAGATCTTTTTGTTTTACGGTACCATATCCTATAACTACTACGTCATTCAACGTAGTTGCAGAAGATTTTTCGAGTGTGATATTAAAGGAACTGCTCCCGACAGGAATTTCTTTTGTTGCATATCCTACTGATGAAATAATTAATGTTGTTGCTGAAGCTGGAACAGAAATACTAAAACTACCATCACTGGATGTTTGCGCCCCTGACTTAGTACCCTTTACGAGAATGGTTACTCCCGGGAGACCTGTACCGTCTGTAGCATCTGTAATTTTACCAGTAATTGTTCTGGTTTGAGCGTAGCTGAATGAATAAACAAATAACAATAGGGACAAAGGTATTACCCTTCTCCAAGGCAATCGTTTCTTACTCATAAATATGGCAGTTGTTAAAGTTTAGAATTATACCCTTTCAATAAAATCCTATGCAATAATAAAACTTTATGCAATCGATTACACAAAGTTTAAAAATATTTTCGCTCCAAAAAAATAATTTATATCCTAACACATTTCTTTTACACTGCATCTCCCATTTGGATATCGCAGTATATTAAAATGTAAATTTTACACAATATTTCGAAAAAAAATTACCATACCAAATTTTGCAACTATTATTTTTTAAACGACAGTAAAACTTAGAATAATCGGGCTAACCTGCAATTGACACCTCCATTTGGGCCCGGATTTTAAATTCTGTTCAGTTTAAACAGCTCTTGAAAAACTCCTTTTGCTTGAATAATGACCCCTAATTCTGATAAAATGCTGCTTTTGATCGCTTCCAATTATATTTATCTAAGTTTAAAACACGGATAATCTACCGTACTAATATGAGTTCACCCAATCGAATAAAATTGACAATTCCATTTTTTTGATTAAAATTGTATGGTAATCGATTGCACGAATGGCAAATGAAATAACGCTGTCAAATATTGCTAAAGAGCTGAATATTACTCCCGCTACCGTATCCAGGGCACTCAGGAACCACCCTAAAATTAGTGCCGAAACCAAGGAGTCTGTCCTTAAGGTAGCCAGCCGACTAAATTACAAAAGAAACAAAGTTGCGTCTTCGCTCAGGAGTGGTAAGACCCACATGATCGGTGTAATCATACCCAGTGCTGAAATTAATTTCTTCGGGTCAGTCGTTCATGGCATTGAAACGGTTGCAAACGCGAACGGTTATAATATTCTAATTTACCAGTCAAATGAATCCTACGAACACGAAGTAAAGGGAATTGAAACCCTGCTCGCCGCACGCGTTGATGGGATATTGGTTTCCATAGCAAAGGAAACTGTTGACTACACTCATTTTACCGATGTGGCAAAAAGGGGGCTTCCCATCGTATTCTTCGACCGTGGTAATGATAATATGGGAATTCCCTCCGTAGTAATAAACGATTACAAAGGAGCTTTTATCGCCACTGAAAGACTGATCAAGCAGGGATACCAGCGTGTCGGTCATATTTCTGGACCTCAGCACGTAAAAGTTTTTTACGATCGTTTTAAGGGTTATATGGCTGCCCTTCAGGTTAATAATTTACCATTTGATCCCAGCATTGTCTTCCAGGGAAATATCTCAATTGAATCAGGAAAGAAAGCCGCGGATTATTTTCTTTCCCTGGCAGAGAGACCAGACGCCGTATTTGCTGTAGAGGATTTTTGTGCATTGGGACTGATGAAATCAATAAAAGAGCACGGATTGAAGATTCCCGAGGAATTTGGCATCATGGGATTTGCCAACGAGCTATTCGGTGAACATACAACACCCTCTCTTTCCACGATCGATCAGCAAACTGTTTTGATGGGCAAAGAGGCTTTCAGGCTGTTGTTGGAACTAATCGAAAAAAAGGATCTTGATATTGCGCTTCATAAAAAGATTGTACTCGAACCGATCCCTATCTTTCGGGAATCTTCAGAAAGAAAAAATCATAAATAAATAATTACTCATTTTATTCGCAAAGCATTATGGTAATGGGTGCGCACGCTGTCAGAAAATTTCTATATGTCTTCGGCCTGTTTATTGTCATGGGATGCAAGAAAAATGACAGCACCATCTCTACGGTCCCACCCAATGACAGCATCCCGTCAAAACCAGTTCCTTCCAGTTTTGCCAAAGGAGCCGACCTCAGCTGGCTCACACAAATGGAAACTTCCGGCTATTCCTTTTATGATAGCACCGGTGCTAAAATGGATTGCATGCTCATATTAAAAAACCTTGGTATCAATTCTATACGGTTAAGAGCCTGGGTTAATCCATCTGACGGATGGTGTAATACTGCCGATCTTGTTACTAAAGCTATCAGAGCAAATAACCTGGGTTTTAAGATCATGATTGATTTTCATTACAGTGATGTTTGGGCAGACCCTGGTCATCAGTTGAAGCCAGCAGCCTGGGCTGGTTTGGATTTTACCTCTTTGACGGATACAGTTTTTAGTTATACTCAGCATGTCATGGATACTCTGAAATCCAATGGGATTAATCCAGTTTGGGTACAGATTGGCAACGAAACCAATGACGGAATGGTATGGGAAGATGGCAGGGCTTCAACCAATATGCCACAGTTTGCAAAACTCATAAATGCCGGATACCAGGCAGTAAAAGCAGTGAATGATTCCACTAAAGTAATCGTTCATATTTCCAACGGTTATGATAATACAATGTTTCGCTGGATATTCGACGGACTTACTTCCAATGGCGCAAATTTCGACATCATTGGCATGTCGCTATATCCCAGCACCAGCAACTGGCAGTCACTGGATGCGCAATGCATGACTAATATGCAGGATATGGTTTCGCGGTATGGAAAGCAGGTTATGATTTGTGAAATTGGAATGGACGCCACCGCGCCGGCCACCTGCAGGTTGTTTATTGCAGATATCATAAACAAAACAAATTCCTTATCAAATGCACAGGGATTGGGAGTTTTTTACTGGGAACCCGAAAGTTATAACTGGCAGGGGTATTCGCTGGGAGCATTTGACAACAATGGAAAGCCTACAGTTGCATTATATGGTTTTACCGATAAGTAACCCATCATTCATATATTGTTATATTTAATTCTTATGCGAACATTTTGCATTCATTTTATTGCCTGCCTGACTCTTCTTGCATTTTCCTTTCCGACCTGCACTGCACAAAATTCCCCTCGTAAACAAATTAATATTGATGAAAACTGGAAGTTTCATTTTGGAAATGCATCCGATCCATTAAAAGACTTCAATTACAGTATCGCTACTATTTTTTCGAAGTCCGGAGGAGCCTGGGGAACTGCCATAGAACCCAGGTTCAACGATAGTTCATGGAGAACGCTTAACCTTCCCCATGATTGGGCGGTAGAACTGCCTTTTGCAAATGTCAAAGACGATAATGTCGAATCACATGGGTACAAACCTGTAGGGGGTTTATTTCCCGAGACCAGTATTGGCTGGTATCGAAAACATTTCAATATAGCACGTGCGGATTCAGGGAGCAGGTTTCAGATTCAGTTCGATGGTATTTTCAGGAACGCCAGCATATGGATAAATGGATTTTACGTAGGCAATAACTTAAGCGGATATATCGGGGCCTCATACGATATAACCGATTTCATCAAATATGACCACGACAATGTTTTAGTTGTAAGGGTAGATGCAACACAATATGAAGGATGGTTCTATGAAGGTGCCGGAATTTACAGGAGTGTTTTTTTGAATCAGTATGATAACCTGCATATAACCGATGGTGGATTGTTTGTACATACTGAAACAGAAGGAAAGAATACTGTCGTAACAATAGAAACCAAAGTTGAAAACAGGAATCCGTCTGAATCAAATGCCAGTATTTATTCCATCATCACTGACCGTGATGGAAATAAAATAGCACAGACGAAAGAACAATCAATATCCCTAACGGTAAATGAAGAAGGTTCAGTAAAACAAAAATTAATATTTACTGATCCAAGAATATGGTCGCTGGAAGATCCTTATTTATATCGTGTCAAATCGGTTGTCGTATCAGGCGGCAAACAGGTGGACATGATAGAAAAAAGGTTTGGCGTAAGAACAATACGGTTTGATGCATCAGAAGGATTTTTCCTGAATGGCAAACATCTGAAAATATTCGGGACAAATAACCACCAGGATCACGCTGGAATAGGGTCTGCCATGCCAGATTATATGCAGTATTACAGGATAAGATTATTGAAGAATATGGGAGTAAATGCTTGCCGCACCAGTCATAATCCACCAACGCCGGCCTTCCTGGATGCATGCGACAGCTTAGGGATGTTAGTATTGGATGAAAACCGCTCACTTAACAGCAGCAATGAAAATATGAGCCAGTTTGAACGGTTGATCCTGCGTGACCGCAATCATCCGAGCGTATTCATGTGGTCCATTGGAAACGAAGAGGGATGGATACAAACCAATATGAACGGTAAACTCATTGCCGAAACTTTACTTGCAAAACAAAAAGAACTGGATCCCACCCGTACCAGTACGTATGCAGCCGATGTACCTGATGTATTCACTGGCGTGAATGAAGTCATACCGGTCAGGGGATTTAATTACAGACAATATGCAGTTGCTGACTATCATCGGGACCATCCCACGCAGCCTATTGTGGGAACGGAAATGGGAAGCACGGTTACAACAAGAGGAGTATATGAAAAAGACAGTATCCGGGGATACCTTCCAGACGAGGATATAACAGCCCCATGGTGGGCGAGTACTGCAGAACTATGGTGGAAACTGGCAGCTGAAAATCCCTACTGGATGGGAGGATTTGTATGGACAGGATTCGACTATCGTGGAGAGCCCACTCCTTTTCACTGGCCCAATATCAATTCTCATTTTGGTATCATGGATATGTGCGGCTTTCCCAAAAACATTTATTACTATTATCAGTCATGGTGGACAGATAAAGATGTATTACATATATCTCCGCACTGGAACTGGAGAAATAAGAGAGGTCAGCCCATCGATGTCTGGGTGAATACTAATGCTGATAACGTAGAATTATTTTTGAATGGAAAAAGTCTGGGTAAGAAAGATATGCCCCGCAACAGCCATTTAAACTGGATAGTAAACTATGAGCCTGGTACACTTTCGGCCATTGCATATAAAAGGGGAAAGAAATTAACTGCGAAAGTAGAAACGACTGGCCTGCCTGAGGAGGTGGTGCTCACACCTTACAAAACAACCATGCTCGCGGATGGAAAAGATATTTCAGTAATCAATGTCAGCGTTGTGGATCGTGAAGGACGTGAAGTGCCTGATGCGGATAATATGATCCGGTTTTCGATTTCAGGGAATGGAAAAATCATCGGCGTTGGCAATGGCGATCCGAGCAGTCATGAGCCCGACAAATGTGTTGACGGTGCGTGGCAAAGAAGCCTTTTCAATGGTAAATGTCAGGTGCTTATTCAATCTGACAAAAAAAGTGGATCGATAAAATTTGAAGCAAAGGCTATTGGATTATGGACCGGTTCAACAGATATTATTACTGTCTCCCCGGCGGGCGCTGCTGCTGTAAATCTCGATAAGAATTATGAGTTGAAAAGTGAAGCCAACAGAGAAAAAACGTCGACTAAAATGCTGGGCGCCGACATTTCATTTTTACCGCAGCTGGAAGACAGAGGGATGAAATTTTCTGACAGCGGTGTACAGAAGGATCCCATATTAATTTTAAAGAGCCACGGATTTAATTATGTAAGACTCAGAATTTTTAATGACCCTTCCACTGATAGTGGATATTCGCCGCATAAAGGCTTTTGTGATTTGGAGCATACCAAACAAATGGCAAAAAGAGTGAAAGCCTCCAATATGAAACTGCTACTCGATTTTCATTACAGTGACTATTGGGCCGATCCGGGAAAACAATATAAACCAGCTGCATGGCGTGGTTTATCTTTTGAAGAATTGAAGAAGGCACTCTATGATTACACTAAAAAGGTAATGCAGGAACTAAAGGACCAGGGTACCGAACCCGATATGGTACAGGTAGGAAACGAAATTAACCACGGAATGGTTTGGCCAGAAGGAAGTATAAGCCATCCTGACAGCCTGGCCCAGCTAATTTCAGCAGGGATTGCGGCTATAAAATTGGTTGACCCTTCCGTGGTGATTATGCTTCATATTGCTTTGGGCGGTCAGCATGATGAATCGGTATTCTTTATAGATCAGATGCTGAAAAGGTCAGTACATTTTGATGTGATTGGTTTTTCCTACTATCCAAAATGGCATGGCAGTCTGGATGATTTACGGGATAACCTGAATGACATTGTCAGAAAATATAATAAGGATGTAATTGTTGTGGAGTATTCGGCAAAAAAAGAAGAAGTAAATAAAATTGTTTTTGAATTACCTGGCGGAAGAGGAAAAGGGACTTGCATCTGGGAACCTTTGAGTACTTGGGAATCCATTTTTGACAGAGAGGGCAAGTCAAATGACTTTATGAAAATGTACGATCAGTTAAATAAACAATTCATTTCCGAGAATTAGCAGCGTGCTCCCTGAATCCAAAAATAAACAGGATCGAAACGACTGCTGAGAACAGCAAAGGAATTATCCAGAAATGCTGCCAGTTATTTAATGAGATACCGTCGGCCATTATACTGTTGAAGATTCCCCCCGCAGCGAGCGTTCCTAAGCCCTGCCCTGCGCCATAAGACACGATTACAAACAAACCTTGTGCCTGGGCACGGATATCAGGAGTGGCCTTTTTATCGATATAAATTTGTCCTGCCACATACACAAAATCATAACAACAGCCATGTAATAAAATGCCAATTATGATCATCCAGTCTACAGCGCCTGGTGCGGCCAATGCAAATAATGCATATCGTGTAGCCCAGGCCAGCATGCCTGTTAGCAATACCCATTTAATTCCAAAACGGGCAAAGAACAATGGCAACACAAGCAAAAAAATAATCTCGGACATTTGACCGAATGTCATTTTGAATGCCGGATTGGCTATACCGGCCGATTGCAGATATACAGGAACATAAGAAAAATAAGCGGCGAAGGGTAAACTTATAAGCAGCAGACTAATTATGAAAATGATAAAGGACCTTGATTTCAGTTTGGCAAATGCATCAGCTCCAATTACATCCCTGAAAGATATTTTCTTTACTGAACCAGTAGGAGTAATATTTGGAAGCGTAAAACTATAAAACCCCATCAGCACCCCTCCAATCCCCGAAATGCGCATAGGCATGGCTGTTGTATCTCCTTTAAGGATCTTACTGACAAGAATGCCTGCGGTTATCCAACCCAGGGTTCCAAATAAACGAATCAGGGGAAATTGTTTTTCCCGTTTATCCAATATATGAAATGCCGTAGCTGCAGCCAGATTTACCGTTGGCATATAACAGAGCATATGTAGCAAAAGGAATCCAAGAAATAAAGGAGTTGAAATAAGACTTCCTTCGGCAAAGAATGGTGCCGAAAAAACAAAAATGCCGCTTAGTATGTGCATAACGCCCAGCACTTTCTGCACGGGGAAGAAACGATCGGCGATCATACCGAGAAAAAAAGGAGAAATAATAGCACCGATAGCACTCGTCATGTAGGCGAGATAAATAACATTGGACATGCCATGACTCTTCATGTAATTTCCACCCGTTGCATACCACGCGCCCCAGATAAAGAATTGCAAAAACATCATGATACTGAGACGGGACTTCGGATATCGAAGCATAAGCAGTTCCGGGTTTAAGGACTATGCCAGCACAGCCTGCTGAACCAGTTGTTTCATATACTGAAGGGAAATACGTGTAGCATGGTCAACTTCATCGATGCCGGCGAGCTGATGATCTCTTATCACCGGCAAACAATACTCTGAAGTGAGATAACCCTTATATCCGGTATGGTAAAGTGCCTCAATAAAGGCCTGGTAATTTATAAGATCGCCACTGGATGGAGACGGATCCTGAACGATTTCTCCATTCTTCTTCTGGCTGAAATTCCAGGCACCATAGTGACTATGTACAATATGTCCTTTACATTTATCCACGGCTTCGCGAATATATTCATCACTCTGGCGTTCGTAGAATAAAGGCACATCAATACACAGTTCGACGTTTTTTCTATCAATTTCATGCATCATGGTCAATGTATCTTCATATCCCTTTGTAAGTACGGGAGCATGATTCTGTAGAGCTAGTGTGATGCCCATATCAGCGGCCATGTCTGCAACTTCACGGATACCATTTACACAATGGTTCCATCTGCGAAGTTCGGCGGGCCACAAACGCTTATAATAATTTCCCCTTTCAAATTGACCGTATAATGCTATGTCCTCTTCATCATTGATCAGTCCGGGCCATGCAGCAAAAACTTTCACGAGGTCAACATTCAGATCCCTGGCCAATTCGAGTACGTAGCGCATCATAGCCAGGTTGTTTTCGCGCTCTTCCATGTGTTTACCTGCAAAATTCGACATGCTTTCAACTGCACATAATGCAATACCCTCATCCGCAGCCATTCTTTTTATACGTGACCGGTCCGCTTTTGTCAAATCAAGCGGCGAGGCAATGGGTCGTTTGGTCTCGATCGCCAATGCGTCGAATCCGAATTCCTTTGCGCGCAGGATCTGTTGTTCAAGGGACAACGCTTGTCCTTTATAAAACAATCCACCATATGTTACAGTCAATAAGGCAAATTTCATATAACCAGGTTTTTCAAATTACTATATGTAAGGTAAATATTTTTTTGCATAGCTGCCACTATTCAAAGTTCATTTTACTGTTCAGGCTCCCGATAAACGCGATAATATCATTTCGTTCTTTCTCTGAAAGACCGAGTTTATCAGAAGGCAGGGATTGATTATCCAATTTAATTCCCAGGCCGATACCACCCCCCTTATTGTAAAAATCCAAAACCTGGTCCAGACGGGAGAATACACCGTTGTGCATATAGGGCGGCGTTAGTGCGGCATTTCGGACGGTTGGGACTTTAAATGCATACCTGAAAGATTCAATTTTCAGAACACCATACCTTCCCAAATCCGGATCTATTTTCTGTGACGATTCAGATTCGGGAACACCAATCACCTCAGTCTCCATCTTCAAAAAACCCGGAGGAAGGGTTCCGTTAAACAACGGCATAAAATGGCATGTAGCACATTTTGCTTTGCCCATAAACAGGTTGAAGCCATTAATTTCATTTTCATTCATGGCAGATCTTTCTCCCCGCATATACTTGTCGAAACGGCTGTTTAATAATACAAGACTTCTGATATAAGAGCCAATCGCATTCATGACTTCAAATGTGTCTATACTATTTTTATCTTCATTTGGAAAGGCAGCCAGAAACATATCCCGATATGTTCGATCATTCCACAGGCGTTTTACGGACAATAACATTGACCCGTGCATCTCTTTTTCACTCTGAACAACACTGTGTGACTGTTCCTCCAGTGAACTGACCCGTAAATCATAAAACAGTGATGGCTGAAGAGCTGCATTGATTAAAGTGGGCGTGTTTCTTCCCAGCGATTCTTTTTTTCCGATGATCGTATTTTTTGTCATACCATCTGTAAAAGCCTTTTCGGGCTGGTGACAGGACTGACAACTTCTCTTTCCGCTTCCGGAAAGCATCGGATCCGAAAACAGCCTTTTACCCAATAATATTTTCTCATTGGAAATAAAAGAAGAATGATCCGGCGCATACGCATTTACGTTAAAAGCATTTGTATCGAAAATTGTTTTTGCATCCTGGTTTAATAAACGATTGTATTTGAAATTTCGAATACTCAGACTTTCCTCCAATTCCGTTAGTCCTGATGAAATCGGATTACAGCACACTTCAATAAATTCCATTCTGTTGAAAGAATTAAAATCAGGATGACTGCCGAGGTAGTCAATCGCCTTTTGTAATTTCTCAGCCAGGTAATTACTGGACCCATTCTTAATATAAAAATCAAGCACATTTTGCAGGCTTTCCAGGCTCGTAGCAGACTCCTGCATACTTTTAAGAGTCAACGGATCGTCATAACCTGTTATGCCAAGCGTCATTATCCTGTAAACTTCCAGCTTGATTGCATCAAACACCTGTCTTTCATGAATATCATTCAGGTTAAAATATGATCTATAATTATCGCAATCTGTTTGAAGCAGATAAAGCTGCGCAATAAGTTCCTTTCTTTTGGAAGTATCGTATACCGGAAATAAAAAGCCCTCGATAACCTGCAGACCCGCGGGATTGATTATCCGGACATCCGGCATTTCTACTTCCTGCACCGGTGGCCCGTTAACAAGTCCTGATATTTCGGGTGTATAATATTCTGCCGCCCATTCAAATTTTTTGTATGCCAGCCTTGCTAAAAGGAAATCAGTTTGTAAATCTGAGCCTGTTGGAGATCCGCCTGACACAGCAGCCTGAAGTTTTGAACAAATGGCTGAAAAGCTGTCGATTTGTTTCAGGATAGTTAACTCTATGGCTTTTTCAGGCTTAACAGTTTTTTGTTTGCAGAAAATTAGTGTGTACACTATTGCCGCGGACAATATCACCGATATAAAAAAAAGTTTCTTCATCCAATTATCTCCCTTTATAAAAATACTTTAATTAATTTCAACATTCATTAATCAGCTTCTTTAAGTATCAAATCCTCATCTTCCATCACCATGAATCTATTGAAGACCTTTGTTCTAATAATGTTTCCCGGATTTTTCTTAGTCAACCAATCTCTGAGTCAGGGTTTCCTGAAAGCAGACAATACAAGAATTGTAAATGAAAAAGGTGAAAATGTGTTGCTGCGCGGTATAGGACTTGGCGGCTGGATGTTGCAGGAGGGTTATATGTTGCATGTAAATAAAGAAAGCCAGCAATACAGGATAAAGCAAAGAATTGAATTATTGATCGGCAAAGAACAAATGCAGGAGTTTTATCAAATGTGGCTTTCGAATTTTGTAACAAAATCGGATATAGATTCTTTGCATTCCTGGGGGTTTAATTCTGTACGATTGCCCATGCATTATAACCTTTTTACGCTGCCCGTGGAGAGTGAACCCGTAACAGGAAAAAATACGTGGCTGGCCACAGGTTTTGCTTTAACGGACAGTCTTGTCGCCTGGTGCAAGGTAAATCATATGTATGTCATCCTGGATCTCCATGCAGCTCCCGGGGGACAGGGAAACGATCTGAATATTTCCGACAGAGATGGCTCAAAACCTTCATTATGGCAGAGCGATGCAAACCGCCAAAAGACAGTCGCTTTATGGCGACGTCTTGCCGAACGGTATGCAAATGAACCGGCCGTAGGAGGATATGATATCCTGAACGAGCCAAACTGGGGATTTGAAGATACCCTCAATGACCGGAATGGTCTCAAGGAAAAAAAGAATATTCCCCTCAAACAATTAATGATGGATATAACAAAAGCCATTCGCGAAGTAGATAAAAAACATATCATTGTCATCGAAGGCAACGGATGGGGCAACAATTATAATGGAATACTTGGAACATGGGACAATAATATGGTTTTGAGTTTCCACAAATACTGGAATAGCAACGATCTTCAGTCAATTCAACACATTTTGAAATTCCGCGAACAATATAATGTTCCTGTATGGCTCGGCGAAACAGGCGAAAATTCAAACGTCTGGTTTATGGAAGCGGTGCGTTTATTTGAAACTAATAATATCGGATGGTCGTGGTGGCCCTTGAAAAAACTGGGCAACAATAATCCGCTTCAGATAAAATCCAATGCTGATTATAATGCGCTGACTGACTATTGGAACGGGAAAAAGTCTCAACCACCTCCAAAAGAAAATGTTTATAAAGGATTAATGGAACTGGCTGCTAATACTAAATGCGAAAGAAATATTGTACACCGTGATGTGATTGACGCGTTGATAAGACAACCTTTCAGCTATGAAACAATGCCTTTTAAAGAAAATAAGATTTTATCCGGCACCATTATCCGGGCGGTGGATTATGATCTGGGTAGAAATGGCGCGGCTTACTTCGATATGGATACAGCGAATTATCGATTGTCTACGGGAAAAGAAAGTACTGGAAATTCAGGTGGAATGTACAGGAACGATGGTGTAGATATTTACCGGGACACTAAAAATCCGGAGAACTATTATGTTGGAAATATTGAAGACGGTGAATGGATTCAATATACTGTCCAGGCCATGGATCCAGGCAAATACAATCTGGTACTGACCGTATCAGCAAGAGATGGAAATGGTATTCTGACCTTAAAAGATGCAAATACTCCGTTAATAGAAAACATAAAAATTCCGTCAACAGGAGGCTACGAAAACTGGAATTCAGTAAGCTCAGATATTATAGAGCTAAGTAAAGGAATTCATCACCTGCGTATGTATGCAGAGAAGGGGGGATTTAATTTTGCTTCTATTACATTTTTAAAAAAATAGCACAGAATATCCATTTAAGTTATCTGTTTACATAATTGTGCAATGCCTGATCAGGGGTTAATCATATTATGGTAAAGTCTTTACAGGTTGAACTTCTGATGTCTTTGATATGGATTTCTTTCGTGCAAGCAAAGCAAAGGTTACATTGTTTGAAAACTTTTCGAGTGGTAATGCGGCCAGGTAACAAAGGGCCAGAACGGGGAACAGCATGACCCAAGACCATGCAATTCCCATGGACCTGCATGCGGCTAATGCCAGGTTCAGAATAAGAAAGTGCAATAGGTAAATCGAAAAGGAAAGTCTGGCTGTAAAAAGGATAAACCGGTTAAACCATTTTAATTTGAGCGAATAAATAAAAATACAGAGTGATGCATATCCAAAAAGCGCCGGGACGTCATTGTATGATTTACCAAAACGCCCTCCCATTATCGCCATCAGACTATAAATACCAAGGCCCCCGATTGCTATCCAAATTAAATAAGGTTTTCGAATATCCCAGAATTTATAACCGGTCTTCAAATACATTTGTGCACAGTACATACCAAGCATGAATTCCCATATAAACATCAGAAAAAAACTATTCCAGTTCCTGTATTCTTCCTTATGTAACAGCAGAAATATTGTTGCCCATACATAAGTAATGAGTAAACCAACCAGCAAAAATGCTTTCCCGGGAATCCATTCCCGTAGCTTTACGATAAGTGGAAAAAGCAGATAAAATTGAACGATACTTGAAATAAACCACAGCTGATACCCATATGTGCCGATGAGATAATTATCGAACATCTTATAAAAGAAAACATGACTGAAATAATTGTTCCAGTTGTTTTCATAAATGGGGAAAAATAAGGAAATAAGCGCACTCAGGGTTACTACGAAAATATATGGAATATAAATCTTTATAAATCGAATCTTTAAAAAACCAAGGTATCTGAGAGGTTTTTTAAGATGAGAATAAAATAATCCAAATCCTGAAGTGAAAAAGAAAATATGAATTCCTGTTCCGCCGAAATTAATGGCTTTAGAGAGTAGCGGTGATAACTGAATTCCCTGAAAAAAATGATAAAGAACTATGGAGAGAATAGAATACCCCTTTAAAAAATCGATTACTTCAATTTTATCCTTCATCCGGAAAGCAGTTTATTATAACCAAAAAGGGGTTTAATATAACAGTTATTCCTTTTTTACCCGGTCAAAAAATTCTTTTTGAAGAGCGAGTGTTTTTTGATCGGCTTTAACATCCTTAAGTGCAGTGACCAACTGACCGATTATGTGTTCTGTAACGAGTTTCCCCAGTTCTATGGTTGCCTGGCTTCCTTCTCCGGCATAATGATTTGGATAATCTGCATACCACCAGATGGCTGTATAAACATTCGGAATATTAAGCCGGCGTTGATTTGCACCGGATTCGTTGGAGGCACTGTCCATTTTTACCAGGTCGGGGCGCAAATATAAGAGGACGGATGTTTCCCGTTCCCCTGCATGTTCGTCGGTTGCCTGGTTTGACTTGTGAAGCGCTGAAATCTGTTTCCTGTAGTTGGAATCCTGGCTGGGTTCAAAAAAATATACTGCATAATTTCTTTGTTTTTCAAGTCTCGTCTGAATAAAGTAGCTGATCAGTTCTGGATTACCACCATGTCCGTTTATAATAAGGATTTTCTTAAAACCGTTTCTTCCTATTTCATCGCAGGTTGCTTCCAGCAGATCCCAGACAACACGTTCCTCCAATGAAAAAGTCCCATACTGATGTCTCGCCTCATTTATCTGCCCGTAAAAATAATCCGGGAAAACAACCGCATATTCTCGTTTTGTGGCTCTTGATGCCCATTCCCGCACTTGTATAAGATCTGCACCGATCGGGTCATGCGGGCCGTGTTTTTCCAGGATACCTATTGGAAGTATACAAGTTGAATCAGATTGTTGAAGGGCTTTTGACCATTCACTGGCGGTCAGTTCATCCCAACGACTGTGAAGAGCCTGCGCACCTGCGGACAGAAAATTGAATAAAAGCAGGGTTACAATAATTCCTGCAATTCTGGCAATTTTGGCTGGAAGCATATCGTTTTTTTCAGATGATTAAGTAAGGGATTAATTTACTGTGGAATTTTCTTTTGGGTTTCAAAATTCAAAAAAGGTTTTAGAAGATCAATCGGTACTGGGAAAATGGTCGTTGAATTATTCTCAGTAGCAATTTCCCTAAGAGTTTGCAGATAGCGAAGTGTAATTGCACTGGGTTGCTCGGCTAATACCTTTGCAGCATCGGCCAAGCGCTGTGAAGCCTGGAACTCTCCTTCGGCAGCAATAATCTTAGAACGTCGCTCTCTTTCTGCCTCTGCCTGTTTAGCCATAGCCCTTTGCATTTCCTGCGGCAAATCGATCTGTTTCACCTCCACGTTCGATACTTTAATACCCCAGGGTTCTGTGTGGCCGTCTATGATCTGTTGCAAACGCTGATTGATTTTTTCCCTTTGTGATAAAAGGTCATCCAATTCGGATTGGCCAAGCACACTGCGTAACGTTGTCTGTGCCATCTGAGAAGTAGCCATCAGGTAATTCTCTACCTCTACAATAGCTTTGTTTGGCTGAAGCACGCGAAAATAAATAACTGCATTTACTTTGATGGACACATTGTCCTGCGTGATCACGTCCTGCGGAGGTACGTCCATCACCACCGTACGCAGACTGACTTTTACCATCCTATCCACAATGGGTATCAGAAAAATTAGTCCCGGGCCTCTTACTTCGCCGGAAACCAGTCTTCCCAATCGGAAAATAACCGCTCTTTCATATTCGCGAAGTATCCTGACAGCATTCGCCAGAATCATAATGCCGAAAACAATGACAACTAATGTAAATACAGGTATTGTTTGCATGAAAATTATTTTTAAATATTAACCATCCCGATGTTCAACATAAAGAGTCAGGTTTTTAATTTCCTTTACGCGCACTTTTTCTCCCATATTTATATTTCCTGAAACGGATACTGCATTCCAGATTTCTCCCTGCATTTTGACTTTCCCCGAAGGATTCAACGGGCCTATGGTTTCCGCGGTTTCACCCAACATACTTTCTACTCCCATAACAGGCTTTCTGCGTTGGGCTTTTAGTCCCATACCGATAACAAAAATAAAAAAGCAGGCAGTAACCGCAACAGAAGAGAATATTAGTACACGTGAAATTTTTACAACATCAAAGTTTGAATCTGTTCTGATAAGCATCAGTGATCCAATAAGTAGTGAAACTATTCCACCGATGGCCAGCATACCGTGACTCACAATCTTTATTTCCAGCAGCAATAGAACAATTCCAAAAATAATCAACGCGAGCCCGGCATAGTTAACCGGCAGGGTATTCAGGGCATAAAAAGCAAGTACGAGAGAAATAAAACCAACGATTCCCGGAAAAATGCTTCCAGGATTGAATAATTCAAAGAGAAGTCCTACCAGTCCCAACATCAACAGAATATACGCAACATCCGGATCGCTGATCAGATTCAGTATTTTTTCAGTAAAGCTCATTTCAAGTACCTGTATTGTTGCTCCCCGGGTATGCAAATGGGTTTCGACGGAATCGCGAAATATCGATTTCCCGTCTGCCTTATTAAGAAGTTCCTGATCTCCTGAAACAATGATATCTATGATGTTTTTCTCAAGTGCTTCACTTGCGGTAATTGCCACACTTTGCCGCACAGCATCTTCTGCCCATTCAAGATTTCGTTTCCTGTATTCAGCAATCGTGCGTATAAACGCAGCAGCGTCATTGGTGGACTTACTGTTCATAATGCTATCGGATTCGCCCTGCATGGTTACCGGATGCGCTGCACCAATATTTGTTCCGGGAGCCATGGCTGCAATATCAGCCGCCAGTGTAATGAATACTCCGGCAGAACCTGCATGTGCACCAGCAGGAGAAACATAAACTATAACAGGTATCCGGGATTCCAGCATGTCGCCCACTATAATTCGTGTTGATTTCAGTAATCCGCCGGGTGTATTTAAGTGAATCAGCAGGCATCTTGCATTTTCACTGATCGCTTTTTCCAATCCCCTGTGTATATATTCCGCAGTTACAGGATTAATGGTGCCATCTATTTTTATGGAAACAACCGTTTGCGCCGTAAGCAGCAAAGGCATCATGATCGCGAAGAGTAACAATACTCGCTTCATAAAAATGATTCCCCCGGGAATGAAGCTTTAAAGAAGTGAAAAGATCTTACTGTAATTTAATGATTTCCGGGTCAACGGTCTTTACCATCAATTCTGTGGCCAATAAAGACCCCAGGAATTGGGAAATTTACTCTGAGACCACTGCTGTACTGGTACGAAATTGGGTTATCGATCGGTAAGTAACTGAAAATCAAAGCTTTATTGGATCTTTGAGTTATGGTATCATGCAACTGAGTCAGCCGGGTACTAACATCATGATTCGACAGGCAGCTTGACTTATATCAATAAATCTATTACTTTAGCCTTTCATTTTGGAATATCTGTCTTCCCCTTCAATGCTTCCAATTTCCTGCTAAAATTCATATTAAAAGCTAAAATTTATAACTAAAAATTCTAGAAAATGAGCAAGAAAGCTGTTGTATTAGGAGCTGGAGGTTTTATAGGAGGACATTTGGTAAACCGGCTTAAAAGAGAAGATTATTATGTCAGAGGAGCTGACCTGAAAAGAAATGAATATGGTAACAACTATGCCGATGAGTTTGTAAAAGGCGATCTGAGGGATGCAGCTTTTTGCGAGTCCGTTCTTGCAGGTGGTTTTGACGAAGTATATCAGTTAGCAGCTGATATGGGTGGCGCAGGATATATTTTCACCGGAGAACACGATGCGGACGTCATGCGCAATTCCGTTCTTTGTAATGTGAATGCTCTGGAAGCGAGCAAAA
Organism: uncultured Bacteroidota bacterium; assembly: GCA_963730425.1. GTDB lineage: Bacteria > Bacteroidota > Bacteroidia > Chitinophagales > Chitinophagaceae > Puia. The sequence goes on from CAVSRV010000003.1 coordinate 472,452, forward strand.
TTCACCGGATCCCTAAAATATTTTATTCTTCCTCTGCGTGCATTTATCCTGAATACAATCAAATGGATCCTGATAATCCGAAATGTTCGGAAGAATCTGCTTATCCTGCGGCACCTGATAGTGAATATGGATGGGAAAAACTCTTCAGTGAAAGATTGTATTTGTCTTATCAAAGGAACTACGGAATTGAAGTCAGGATAGCCAGGTTTCACAATATATTCGGACCACAGGGTACCTGGACGGGTGGCAAAGAAAAAGCCCCGGCCGCCATGTGCAGAAAAGTGGCAGAAGCAGAAGACGGTTCGTATATTGAAGTGTGGGGAGATGGTAAGCAAACGAGATCGTTTTTATTTATTGAAGAATGTTTGGAAGCCGTACGTCGTTTGGTAAAATCAGATTTTACAGGTCCGGTGAATATAGGTTCCGAAGAAATGATTTCCATCAATGATTTTGCCAAAATGGCTATTGAGATATCAGGAAAAAATCTCAGCATCAGGAATATTAAAGGGCCCACCGGTGTACGCGGTCGCAACTCCGACAATCATTTACTGAATGAGAAACTTGGATGGACACCTTCGTTGCCATTGAAAAGGGGTATGATCGAAACTTACAACTGGGTCAGTAAACAGGTCGCTGAAAAATCTGCAAAGCCTGCAGAGGTTTAATGGTGCCATCAATTTCCCGGAAATGAAGCTTTAAAGAAGTGAAAAGATCTTACTGTTATTTAATGATTTCCGGGCGTATTAATTAAATCCGAGGTTATTAGATGCTTCAAATCCCTGGAAAGTAATTCGGAAAACAAATAAGCTGAAGAATCATTCAGATGCCCTAAATCCAGAAACATTTCCTGTCCGTGAGTGAGAAATTTTGGCGACTGACTGTAATCCAAAAAAACTATCTTCTCATTTTCACAAACAGATTTCGCTATTCCCATCGTTTTGAGACTGTCAGGAAGCAAGTAGTATATGGGTGAAACAACTACGATTAATCTGGAATGATGATCTTTTGTAATCTTAACAATTGCTTTAAAGCAGTTTACAATACTACTGTCAATAGGATAAGACGCTGGCAGACTATCCGGCTTTTCCGGAATTATTTCCTTATGAATCACAAGTGGAACATACCCACTTGTGTCGTTCCCATCGCGCTGGTTTGAAAGATTGTTAAACAGTATTTTTAACGGTAAGGAATTGAAGCAGTATAAATCAGAAAAAGTCTTGGCCCATTCAAAACGATTTCGCTTGTCAACTATGTACCTGATTTCAGGATGGGTACTGTAATAAGGCAGAAGGACAGATAATTCATCCAGCCCATTTTCATTTTTTTCAAATGCAGTTGGATTCAGATCGAGAATAATTAGCTTAGGAGAATACCTCCTGTACAACATTTCCAACATAGCCTGACAATATATAAGCCGTTGTTTGTCTTTCCCGGCATTATAACATGTTGTATTTAGAATTCCGGATATCACCTGCGAAACATAATGATGAGCAGCTCTGGACGATCCCAAAATAATCGTATTCGAAATACAGGAATCAATCGCATAGGTTGTCCTCCCCTGCTCACCATGACTGATTTTAAAGTAATAATGCTGCAAAATACCTCCCAGTCCTTTGTCGATGAGAATCAGGAAGAAGATAATAATGACTATTTTCCAAACGAATTTTTTACTCTTCATACTGCACTCAGAATTGAAAATAAATAAACTGACTCCCATCAAAAACTCCGAAAAGAAGGATTACTATTATTACGCCGATGCATGTCGCCATTCTAACCCACTCCGTCGAATTATTCAGTAAGCGGAATTTTCCTGGAGCATATTCAGTAACAATGTCTGACGCGACAATGCAGAGGATGCCAAGGACTGAATATACAAGAAGAGATCGTTCTTCAAACTCGCCTTCAATTATCGGGATCGTGTTCGGGCTGAATATTCTCGTTACAACAACGGAAGCCTCGTGGATATTTTGAGAACGAAAGAAAATCCAGCAGAAACTCACTATTAAAAAAGTTAAGAATACTCCCATTAAATTCGGAACGACAAATCCAGGAAGGAGCTTTCGTCTTATATGGGCAATGAGAATAAAGCTCCCGTGAAGAAGACCCCAAACGATGAAAGTCCAGTTTGCACCATGCCATAGTCCGCTCAATATGAAAACCACCAGGATATTAAATATGTATTTTGACATGTTTACCCTGCTGCCACCCATGGGAAAGTATAGATAATCACGAAACCATTGTGAAAGTGTGATATTCCAGCGCATCCAGAAATCTCTTAAGGACGCAGCCAGGTAGGGACGGTTAAAATTCTTAGTCAATGAAAATCCCATTGCTTTTGCAGAACCGATGGCAATAAGTGAATATCCGGCAAAATCACAATAAATCTGAAATGAATAGAAGATGACTGCTGTTATCAATGCCAGCCTGCTATGGACTTCCACATTTCTAAAAACATAATCAACATAAATTCCTAATCTATCAGCCACCACCACTTTCATAAAAAAGCCCCATAACATCCATTTTAATCCGTTGGTAATGTTATCAAAGTCGATACGGTGTTTTTGATAAAATTGTGGAATGAGTTTCTGTGGCCTTTCGATGGGCCCCGCAACGAGTTGCGGATAAAACATGACATATAAGGCATAGATACCGAAATGTCTTTCTGCTTTTTGATTTCCTTTATATACTTCGGTCGTATAGGACATAGCCTGAAACGTATGAAAAGAGAGTCCTATTGGAAGTGCCAGATTCCAGAAGGAAAACGATTTTTGTCCCGGGGAAAAAATACCTGTTAACAGATGCAGGTTTTCAACAAAGAAATTATGGTATTTAAAAATCCCAAGAACTGTCAGATTGCTGACTATGCTTATTCCTAAATAAAACCTGCGAAAATTTCCATGGTTTGATTCAATCAGTATGCCCGCGAAGTAGTCGACAGTGATAATCAGAAACAAAACAAGCAGATAAGCGGGTATTGAAAATGCATAAAAATAACAGCTCGCTGACAGCAAAAATAACCAGCGCCATTTTTGATGTACGGCGTAATAAAGGATGGTTACTGCAGTGAAAAATACTAAAAACGGGAATGAATTAAAAAGCATGCTATGTTATAACAAACATACTATTTATTGAACGTAAAAGTCAAAGCCCCGGAAGGGCATTCCTTCACCTGTTGATCAATCCTTTCGGCCGATGCACCATCGGGATCAATCCATTTTTTTTCAGAAGGCTTAAAAACCTGCGGGAGCTGGGTCCAGCAGCGTGTGGAATGCTGACAAAAATCAGGCTTCCATCCAACAGTAATTTCTCCGTTGGCGTATTTGATTGTTTTCGTTTCGCCGTCGCGGAAAACAAATGTTCTCACTTTTACTTCGTTTTGAAGGATTTTTGAAATAGGGCAGCTGGCCGCAATTTCCAGCAGCCTGGTCTTTTGTTCCTCAGGAGTCTCTTTAGAAAATATTATATCCCGGTCGATAACAGTGATTATTTTATCGTCTTTCTTCTCACTATATAAATTGACATTTACAGATATTGAAGGGATATTCCAGCCTTTACGGTCAATATACATCCGCAAAGTTACCAGTGTACAAGAAGCCAGCGAAGAGAGCAGCAACGTGTGGGGATCCGGTCCGAGATCTTTACCGCCGGAGGATTGGGGTTCATCCGAAATGAATTTACCATTCCGCCATTCAATGGCACATTGATATTTTTCCAGGCCAATGGTTCCATGAACCGGCTTTTCAAATTTGTAAATCATGGTATAACTTTTTGCATTTGTTCATGGATCAACTTCCCTTCCTTCAAAATAATATCCGGTAAATATTCAATATCCTTCAACCTGGTTCTGAAATTTACAATACATACCCTCAGTAGAAAATTACCATCAAGCACTGCATTGCTGGGGAAGACTTCACCTCCTGCCTGCAACCTGTTTAGAAGTGTTTGGTTAAGTTTATTCAGATAATCCTGATCTGAATGGGCATTCAGGTTTTCTGGTTTGTACCTGAATGTGACAATACTTAGATGACAAGTAAATGTTTCGATTCCAATGTTTTTTTTCAATAATTCAAAGAGCCTTTCAGCTAATCTTATATCATCCCGAATCATGCGGATATGTCCGTCTGCACCCACCTGACGAAAACCGAGCCAGACTTTAAGCGCACGAAATCCTCTTGAATTCTGCAGACCTCTTTCGTAAAAATTAGTTTGAGGTTCCTCTTCACCATCAAAGTTGTAATAAGCCGGATGAAAGCTGAATGCACCCGTCAACGCATTTGAATTTTTAACCAATGTACAACCGGCTTCCAATGGACTGTACAGCCATTTATGAGGATCAATCGCTATCGAGTCTGCCAGATCAATTCCCTGAAATAAATTTTTTAATTCAGGTAATGCCGCCGCGAATCCACCATAAGCACCATCAACATGAAACCAGCATTCATGTTTTTTGCAGATCAGGGCAAGTTCCTTCAATTGATCTACCGCACCTGTACCGACAGACCCTGCTGTACCTACAATCAGAAATGGAAACAACCCTTCATTTTTGTCCTCTGCAATTATTTTTTCTAATTGTAAAAGATCCATTCTCTGGTCTCTGTCTACCGGTATCCAGCGGATTGCATCCAGACCTAAACCAAAAAGGTCAACTGCCTTATTTATCCAGGTATGGGTTTCCGATGAAGTGTATACACGCCACCTGCCCCCTGCAGGTTGCATACCCAGCTTACGGATATCCCAGTTTGCTTTGGCTTTTCTCGCAGCAAGGAAGCCGACAAAATTTGCCATATTTCCTCCACTCACCATTATTCCACTCCCTGCATCATAACTAATAAATTCTCCCAGCCATTGTATTGTCTGCTTTTCGATTTCAGTTGCCATCGGAGAAAGTACGAATGCGCCGCAATTACTGTTGATTGCAGAAGCTATGAGATCTCCGAGCATACCTACTGGCGTGGGTGATGAAGTGATATATCCCCAAAACCTCGGATGTCCGTTGAATAGACTATTATTTACAAGAAGCTCCCAGGTTTCCTTAATTAGCAATGAAGGATCTGATCCAGATAAAGGGAGTGACTTTGGGAGTTTTGACTGCAATGCATTAGGTGTCGGAGCTGGGGTGACAGGCAAATCAGATATTGAAGAGAGAAATCCGGCAATGTTATCGACAAGCTTGTGACCTGCTTCACGAAATGCTTCGGTGTCCATATTAATTGGGACTTCACGGCTATTCAATAAATCTTCCTTCAAAACAGGGTCCATAATCATTTTAGATCAATGTCCATTTTAAAGTTACGAAATGGCCACTTCACCTGGTCTGCTACTCTTTCAGGCTCTTTAAATATTTAATACTCTGTGGTACCTGTTCAACTACAAAATTGCTTTCATCTTCAATAAAATAATGTTGAATCCCGATTTTTTTTGCTTCTCTCAATATACCAGGAATGTCAATTTCACCTGTGCCCAGTGGCACGTCATTTTCGGGAGACGTAAGTCCGGTAAGGTTTTTCTGAGTTCCTTTTCTCATATCCTTTAAATGGATGAGCTTCCACCGGTTACCATATCTTTTAAGTAATGCAACCGGATCGCCACCTCCAAATTGCATCCAGAATACATCCATTTCGAAAGAAACATATTCAGGATTTGTATTATTAAAAATATAATCCAGCAGGTAACCATTTTCATAAGGCTGGAATTCATAGCCATGTGCGTGATAACAAAAAATAAGTCCCTGTTCCTTAAACAGCTTCCCCACTCTATTAAAATCTTCTACGGCTTTTTTTGCATTTTCAAACGTCAGAACCCCATTATCATGAGGAATCCATGCGCACATAACATATTTCGCTCCGTATATTTTTGCCCTGTAGATAATCGAATCAGGAGATTTTACCAACTCATCATAGCCTGCTCCGGTAGAAGGTATCTTGATCCCTCTTTCATCGCATAATTTCCTGAAATTATCTGGCGACATGCGGTTGCTGCCCCCTTCTATTTCTGTAAATCCCATCATCTTAATCGTGTCAAGGGTCCTGGCCACACTAATGGGAAAACTTTTTCGAAAAGTATATGCCTGGACGCCCAACGGAGCCGTATATAACGGGCTATTTTGAGCGATAACCATCCCGCCCTCAAAAAAGACAGATAGTATAATTAAAAAGAAAGCGAGCCTATAATTCATATATTTCATTTTAAACTTTCAATCCTTAAATAATTACTCCTTATAAATTTCCCTTCTTCAATTCGTCTATTGCATGATTTGCTGCCCGGGCAGTTAAGGCCATATAAGTCAGCGTAGGATTTTGCGTACCCGTAGAAGTCATGCAGGCCCCATCAGTTACAAATACATTTTTACAATTATGTAGCTGATTCCACTTATTCAACAATGAAGTAGCGGGATCCTGGCCCATTCGTACTCCGCCCATTTCATGAATATCAGAGCCGGGCGGAGATTTGGTATCATCGACTTTTATACTGATAAATCCCGCCTTTGTAAACATTTCCCTGGTTTCCTGAATATAATCCTCCACCATCCTGTCATCATTTTCACTCCATTCACAGGATACGATTAATTGTGGAATACCGTATTTGTCTTTTAGTTCCTTGTGCAGTCTGACATGATTTTTTTCCAGAGGAACGGTCTCACCCATCATCCAGCTGCTGACATGCCAGTTACCCAGAGGCGGATACAGTAAATTCTCCCTAAGCTGATCACCAATCCTGCTTGTATCCGGCTCAAAATTCCGTCCCCCACCAATGCCTATGGCATATCCGCGGAGAAAACCCGTTTCCTGTTTAAACACATTTCTGAACCTGGGTATATAACTATTACTTGGGTTTCGGCCATCTGTTTTCTTTTCCTTCAATCCTTCATATTCGGCACCTCCCTTTCCACGGTAATTGTGCCAGGCAACATATTTACCCATAAGATCATTATCATTTCCCAGCCCGAATGGGAATCTTGTTGATGTTGAATTCAATAATATAGCATTCGTGTTTAATGCGGATGCATTAACAAAAATGATAGTAGCATAATACTCTATCATTTCTTTCGAGACAGCATCAATAATCCTCACGCCGGTTGCCTTTCCTTTTTTGTCATCATAAATGACTGAATGAACGACTGAGAATGGTTTGATAATCAGATTACCCGTTTTTATTGCCCATGGTAAGGTGGAAGCGTTGCTGCTAAAATATGCCCCAAATATGCATCCCCTGTTGCACATATTCTGGTTCTGGCATTTACTTCTTCCCTGCTCAATATGAATCGGTCCGGGATCGGTCAAATGGGCGCAACGAGCCTGTATCAAATGCCTGTCTTTATAATTATTTTTGAGAACCTCCTTAAAATATTCTTCGACGCAGCTCATTTCAAATCCCGGCATCACTTCACTATCGGGCAATTCGGGCAATCCGTCTCTATTACCAGCGATGCCCGAAAATTTCTCGACATAGCTGTACCAGGGTTCAATGTCTTTGTAGCGAATGGGCCAGTCAACAGCAAACCCATCGCGAACCGGTCCTTCAAAATCGAAATCACTCCATCTTTGAGTCTGTCTGGCCCACATGAGCGATTTACCTCCCATATGATAACCACGGACCCACCGAAATGGCTTCTCCTGTACAAAGGGCTGTTCATCATCTTTGAGCGCCCAGTTCAAAGTTTCTTCCCGAAGAAATCTTGATCCCTGATAATCCTTTCTCTTTTCTACAGACAACATTCCCCGATGTTCAAAAGCCCAGGGAGGTTTAGAAGCATTTGGGTAGTCGCTGACATGTTTTACTTCGCGACCCCTTTCCAGAATCAAAGTCTTGAGACCTTTGTCACAAAATTCCTTGGCAGCCCAACCACCACTCGCGCCAGATCCAATAACGATCACGTCGAAGGTTCTCTTTTTTAAAGTATCAGTTGGAATATCGCCCATAGTTTCAGGATTTTAGATTTACACAACCATAATAATGACCAGGTGCAACTTTATAATCAAAATATCCTTCCAGCACTCTTTGAGAAGTATTGAAACCATGAATAGTTTCGGATTTCATCAGGTCAAAAAAATCTCTCTGATTCTTGTCTGCAGAAACTGAAATATTTAATAGCAAGGTTTCTCTTTCCTTCTGATTACAATCAACAAATAGTTTTGCATTTATTTCTTTTGCCCTGGCGTCAAGCTCACTCAACTGTTTCTTTACATTATCCTGTACGGAGGTTTCATAACAGTCATCTAATAATTTCTGTAAATATCTGTCAACACCAACCGATAAGGCTCCTATGCCATTACCATCAGGAATAATTGTGTCGACAAAAGACGCAAGTAATTTCTGCTCATCCGGTGAAAAAGTTGACACATGTGAATTATTATCAGCCATTCCACATGACTCCATCCAAAAGGGCAGAGTAATCAATGACCCCGAAACCAAAACCAGGTTCTTAAAGGCATTCCGGCGATTCATAACAATAACAGATCGGTGATTAATAGACAGAGTTGTAAAGCTATCAGCTATGAATGTAAGAAAATAATGACTGCCGCGGCATTGTTTTTGAAAGTCTGACTTTGAAAGATCATAGTGAGAGGGGTTTGTATGACTGCAAATCTGGATCAAAGATGTAGAATATTCTCATCATTATAATGAAATCGGGAATTTTATTTGGGGATAGACAGAGAAATACAATCTCAAATAAAATATAGACATCATATTCCTTCATTGAAAACAATAAACGCAACTTTTAATAATGAGGTAACGTATTAAATTAGAAATATTGATTTCTCAAAAATAATTCAGACTTATCCTCTCAGTTAACTCCAACGCTTTTGTACCCTTTAGTAGTAGAATATTTATTAGATGGATTAACTATGTTTTATGAAAAAGTAGTATTATTTACATCTGTGTATGCATTGTAGTGCTGATTTACTCGCCCAACAGAATCTTGGAATAAGGAATAGCAATTATGCAGGTATCCAGGGCTCGCTTCTCAATCCAAGTTCCATAGCAGATTCAAAACTTAAGTGGGACGTGAATATCATTTCGTCGGAGAGAGGTGTTTGACAATACTTTTCTATATGCACCCAAAAATTCCCTTACCTTCTTTGGAGTAAATAAAATCATCAAAGGAAGTATCCATGAAGATTTATTTTATACCCATTTTAATCCGCAGGACCCAGACAAATTATACAACCTTACTTTTTCAGCTGAATTTTTAGGTCCCTCCTTCTTTATGAAAGTCGGAAAAAAACATGTGATCGGATTCACCATTGCTGAAAGATCCTATTCAAACATCAAAAATATTCCCGGAAACCTTGCGCAAAACTCATTTTCATATCTGCTTGAGCCGGACCTGTGGAATACCACGTTCCATGACAGCACGTCCAGAATAAACGCCATGAACTGGATTTCATACGGTTTACATTATGCCACTGTCCTATACCTAAAGGAAAGAGATGAGCTGAAAGGCGGTATAAGCTTGAACTATTTGCAGGGCGTTGCTGCTGCATATACCAAAAACACAAATATTACTTACAGGATCAATGATACTTCCAATATCATGTTTTCCAATTCCTCACTTGACTATGGCAGGACAGATATCGATACGTATAAAAAAATAAACAACTATGGAGATTTGAATCACGGACATGGATTTGGGGCGGATATCGGATTCACATATATGCGCCTGAAAGATCCAGAAGCGTATCACGAAGAGCGAGACGAAAAGGCAGAGACAGGCTCCAATTATATATATAGAATTGGCATTTCACTTATAGATCTGGGTTATATTAATTTCAACAGAAATAGTGCAGCCTATCACCTTCAGACAGACAGTGCAGATTTTTCGAACTGGCATCAGTCGAAATTTTCATCCAATATTCAATTCGACCAATCCCTGAGTGCTATTTTTTATCACGGCGACTCACTTAAGTCTCTCGTGTCAAATCATTTCAATATGGCGTTGCCTTCTGCAATCAGCATTCAGGCCGACTGGAATGTCTATAAAAATTTCTTTGCGAATATGACCATTATTAAGGGTCTCGGGCATGGCAATAACCCTGGTGTGATACGACCTGATGTCTATTCACTCACACCACGTTATGAAACATTGTGGGGAGAAATAAGTCTTCCAATGTCCCTACTATATTATAACCAATGGAGGCCACGTCTGGGACTGGCAATGCGGGTATATTATTTTTTCATAGGTGGCGATGCACCGGGCAGCCTGTTCAGGTTAAATAACCTGGAGGGCGTTGATTTCTATGCGGGTATTCACATTTTTCTTGCAGAAAAAACGAATGTGAATGAATCTAAATTAAACAATCAATAAAAATAAGTGTATGAAATTCAAACAAATCCTCGCGGCTACTGCTTTAATCATAATATTTACGGCCGCCGGAAACTGGAAAGCAGATACAGCGAACGCGAAAGTCAGTTTCACTGTAGATGGTCCTTTCGGAACAGTGCATGGCAGTTTTACAGGACTGGAAGCAACCATAAATTTCAATGAAAAGAATCTTTCCAACAGTTCCATTGTAGCCAGCATAGATGCCAAAACAGTAAGTACCGGTGTGAGTTTGCGCAACAGTGATCTTCGCAATAAAGAAATATGGTTAAATACTGACAAATTTCCCAAGATCAGTTTCAAATCAAATAAAATTGAAAAGACCGCAAATGGCTTTAAGGCTAGTGGAGATTTGACGATAAAAGGCATAACAAAGCCCCTTGATATTCCTTTTACATTTACCAGCAAAGAGTCATCAGGAAATTTTGCCGGAAAATTCACGATCAAACGAGAAGATTACAATGTTGGAAAGCCTGGTGGTTCAGTCGGCAGTATCATAACAATTATGCTGACAGTTCCGGTCAAAAATTCCTGAATCATCATTCAATCGATTTCCAGAACCCTGATGTAAAAATTAAAGTGTGCCACTATTTAATTATGACACACTTTTATTGGAGCCGTTACATGGCCGGCATCGGAGCTATTTCTCTTATTTCAATATTACCCTCATTTGAAATGTGAGGGCATTCCTTCGCAAGTTCCGCAGCTTTTTGAAGATTATCCGCTTTTACTATCAGATATCCTCCGACAATACCTTCTTTGCCGGAATTTACCGGTTCTGATAAAATGCCCTGAGTTGAAACAACCATTCCTCCCGATACGAGCGGCAACCCACCTGCAAACTGGTTTTTCTCGCCGAGTTTTCCCATATAGGCACCCCAGGCCTGCATTTCTGCTTTGTTTTCTGCTTCTGTTTTGGCTGACATTGGCTTTCCGCCTCTTAATAAGAACAGATACTCTTTCATGATTTTAATTTTTAGTTATTTAATAGAACAATGACTAATGAAAGCTGCAAAAGGGGACAAATAAATAATATTTTTCTGCGTATCTGTAAAGGTAGAAGTAATATTTCCGACGGAATATCAGATGAGTACAAATTTTCTTCAGATAACATTAATTAATTATTAAGACTGAAAGGTTATTAGGAATATCAAGCCTGCAGGGTGGTTTTCGACTCGTATAAAAAATTATGTAAGTTAAAAATCCGATAAGTCTGATTTCTCGTAGGTCTTGGAAATAATCACTTAATAACATTCGTATGAAACAAAAAAGACTTGTATTGGTTGTCATGGTAGCCGTCGCCACCACGATAGGAGGTTTTTTACTGGCATCAGATCATATCGACGCGCCGGCAGTAAAAAACCAAACAACAGATATCACTGACTTGTATGTATTTAACGGATCTGATACCAATAACCTGGTATTCATTGGAAATACGCAAGGACTGCTGGCGCCCACATCCACTGCAGCTGCTGCATTTGATCCAAATACACTAATCCAGTTCAACATTGACAACAACGGTGATAATGTGGAGGACATGGTGATCCAGGCCATTTATGCCAATGGCATGATGAATTTTTATGGCCCCGTAAAACCATCAATGACGGGGATTCGGAGTAAGCTGGAAGGGCCCGTCACTGTGTCTGTCGCGGTCACTCCTTACGGCGCAACTTCTCCAACAATAGCCAGCAGTGCTTCCGGCATCAAAGTTTTCGCGGGTCCAAGGGATGATCCATTCTTTTTCGATCTTAATCAATACCATGTCATCCTTGGTGGTAAAGCCACAGGTTTCAATAATCCTGGATTGGACACGTTTGCCGGTACAAATGTACTTGGAGTTGTAATTGAAGTCCCAAAGACACTTCTAAACAGTACAGGCAAGTTAAATGTCTGGCTAACGACAAAAAAGAAAGAACCATAAAATGATCATCTTTTATCAAAAAACTATTCATCAAATAAGAAATTAAAACCATGGAAAAGCATTATTATAATAAAATCATTTTTGGAATTTTGATCTTGACAGTAAGTGCTACAGCCTGCAGCAAGTCAAACAATCCACCTCCCCCTGTTCCCGTTATTTATTATGATCAGGCCGATCAGGTTGGACGGCCTGCCATCAATACTGTTTTTATTCCTGCCAGTGGAAAGGATAGTTTCAATACGACTGTACCCACTCAAATGGCCGGGTTATTTACAAATGATATGAAAACTTCTCTCCTTACCCTAAACCCCAATTTTTCTACCAACCTGTTGGGCTTGACTGCTGACCAATTTATCAGTGTGGTATCAACAGATGTATTAAATGCTTCCACTACCGGAGTTACTAGTTTTTATAATGGAACTCAGGTATTAACCGGAAGATCATTAAGTGATGATGTAATAGATGTAGAGCTGACCCTGGTTTTTGGCGGTCCTGATGGTACAGCTAATCCGGGTCTTACAAGTGATCATGTAAACGGAAATGATAAACCATTCCTGACTTCATTTCCTTACGAGGCAAGTCCCTGGTAAAAAAAGTCAAAAGCTTCAAGCCCAAAGCCTAAAGCCTAAACCTTTGGGCTTTGTATTTTTTATTTACTCTTAATTATTTAACGCATGTCCTGTTTCAGACCGATGGATATTTTAAAACCATCCATTACATGTATATCCTTTTTTATCAGCATGCCCATATGGGCTCACGTGATTGTCAAAGAATTGGATAAAATGTCCGGAACAGATGCAGCAGTTGTATATCTTAAACTAGGTTATAATCATATTCTTCCCCTGGGCCTGGATCATATTTTATTCGTGTTGAGTCTTTTCCTGCTCAGTCCAAAATTAAAACCTGTATTATGGCAGGCCACTACCTTTACAATAGCCCATTCCGTAACACTCGGCCTGGCGATGTATCATGTAATCAGTCCACCTGTAAATATTGTGGAGCCTCTGATAGCATTATCCATCATGTATGTAGCATTCGAAAATATTATTTCTCCGCGTCTTAAACCTTCCAGAATTGGAGTTGTATTTTTATTCGGACTGGTACATGGACTAGGATTCGCTGGCGCGCTGGGACAACTTGGGCTTCCAGCGAATGCTTATTTTCTTTCGCTTGTCATGTTTAATGCAGGTGTTGAACTGGGTCAGCTGACTATTATCCTGCTGGCATATTTCCTTATGGCAAGATGGTTAGGGAGTAAGACATATTATCGTCAGCGTATTGTTGTACCAATTTCCGCTATCATTGTTGTCGTCGCCGGGTTTTGGACAGTTCAGAGAATTTTACTCTAATTGCTTTTCAAGGTCATTCAGAATAGCTGGGCTAAGATCATATTTATTTAGATAAGCTGCTTTATAGAAGGCCTGAGCATTATATCCTTTGTTCAACCCCTGCATGAGCTTCCCCATCCAATAAAGTTCAAGTCCTTCCAGAGGCCTTCCTGAAACATTTTTTTCATATTCTTCGTAGGCTTCCTTTTTTTTATTATTAGAAAATAAGGACCAGGCATACCAGGCATGAGTTTGTGGTGTCGAACGGTTCTCCAATTCCTTTTTTGCAATTTGCTCGGCGTAGGATGGATTTTGCAAAATGCCGGTAAATAATTCTATTAAATACTTATCATACATATTTCCATAGAGAGAATCGGTTGCCCTGAATTCAAAAATTTCGGCCCATCGTTTTTCCAGCTCTATATTTCTTCTGGCTTCAGCCATCTGAGTAAGTTTATAAAGTGCATCAGGTAATTTATTTTTAGATTGAACAAAGGCAAATATTTTCTCTGCCAATGAATCATTCTTGTCATTCACCAGGGCAATCCATCCCAGTCCTGTAATGCTGTGAAAATCTGCAGCGTTGATGCAAATGCATTTTCTGTAAAGTTCAGCTGCCTTCTCAAGTTCTCCAGCATGAATGTAAAGATCAGCAGCATTCGAAAGAGCCACCTGCTCAAGATAAGGACTTCCATCCTCCAGGCTGGCCGCCTTCAACATAGCATAAATAGAACTATCCAGCAATCCTTTCAGATGATCCATTTTCGAAAGCCTGAAAAAATACCCGTAATCTGAAGAGGATTGTAGTTCCTTTAGTTCGTTGCCTGCGTTAAAATACCTGCCAAGTTCAAAATCTACATCAAATGAAGAAGTAAGAAGATCATATTTTTTGAGACCGGTTTGCTTTGCTTTTTCAAGATAATAATCAGCCGTCCCAAACCGATGTTGAAGAATTGAATACCCAACAAGCGTAAGATCTGCCTGCGCTTCCTTATCATTAAAATCACTATCTACTTTTCGGATTGTGCTGTCCGCCCTATTTATGTCGCGGATATCACCAAATAAATGAAACCGCATGGAAAGAGTGCTGGCATATTTAGATTCGCTGACCAGCCCTGGCCGATCCGGACGAATACGGTTTTTCCAGAATTGCATGGAAGAATCATTTTGCCTGACGAATTGAGGCAGATGATAATTTTTAATCAGACTGTCAATATAAATTTCATTGATTATCGCCTTTTTTTGATGGGAGCAGCCCAACAATACACAGAGAATGAGTATCCCCGGAAATATTCGGATCTTCATTTTCAGAATATATACGGGAAAATACCAAAGGCAGATTTTTATCAGTTGTTTTCTTATTTATCCATTGGTACGTCGAAAAAGATCAATTGCTAAGGATTCAGGGCTGTCATTTTTTGTTTAATATTTTCAAATGTTTCCAAAGGACCTTTTGTCAAAAACAAGTTTATAACCCATGCGGGAAGGCTCCCACCCGGGTTCAGTTCCAGAACATAGTCTACGTGAATAGTTTTTTTTGAAATCGTCGAAATTTTCCACAAACCCTTGACAGATGTCACTTGTTGTAAATCTTTTGAAGCCGGCAAATAATCAGGAATGTTTACAGAAACCACATTGATGGCGTGATTGGGAGTGTCTTCCCTTAATTCGAAGTTTGCATAGAAATACCTGTCTGTTGCCGGCCACGGAACTTCAATTTCCGAATAATAAATAAGTTTACTAATACCTGTTTGTTTAATCAAAACGGATTTCTTCATGGCATAACTCCAATCCTTATAATGACTGATATCAAGCAGGATCGATTTCATTTGTTCGATGTTCCCCGGCAAATCAACCTCTACATGCACATCGTCAAACTGTGAAGAAGCAGTATGACGGCTACTGATTTTGATTCCATCTTTCTCTTTTTGCGGCTTCCAACTATTCTGTCCGAATAAGGAGATTTCAAAAAGAAAAATGAAAGTCATTCCCAACAAGGCCTTCAATATATTCATGTTAAGATAAACTGATTTTTTATGCAAAGCCTATAACGACTGGTCCAAAACCGCTTTCAGTTGTGTGGCTTGTATCACACCGCTTTGCCTCCATTTAACTTCTCCCTTTTTGAAGAGGATCATGGTCGGAACACTTTGAATATTGAACGATGAAGCAACTTTTGGATTTTTATCAATATCTATTGTCAGAATAGTCAGCTTGTCTCCTGTCAACCGTTTCAATTCTTTCAGTATGGGAGGCATCATTTTACATGGTCCGCACCATTCAGCAGAAAAGTCAACGAGAACAGGGTTTTCTCCATTTATTAATTCAGAAAATGTTCTTCGCTCATTTTGTGTTTCCATCTGTTTGCTTTTTAAGCATACCGGAAAATAACCCTCCCATAAATCCAAAATACAGAACACTGTTTATTGGTCTTGAACTTATCATACAAGTCCCATTTACACATCCGATAAAATGATAATAGCAATATCCACCAATGGCGCCAATAACGGCACCCAGCAGAATCAGTTTATTCTTCAGAATCCAATTCTTCATATTTTAGTTTGTATAAAGTTCTCATTTTTTAGGGTTCTTTGAGTAATAAAAAATGAAATCTTTCGCTGAAATCCCGCAAATGTGCGAGTCAGAACTTGCAAATATCAGCCTTTGGAAATGCCTGTTAAAACTCTGAATGGCTGTACACTGGTGCATTCAACTTAGGCTGAAGTCCGTAATAGTAAGAGAGTTCTTCACCGCAAGAAGTTTCTAAGTCGTATAATTGATTGGTTTGAAGTAATTTGGGGAGTTGTCTTACTCAAATATTTAATCCACAAAAAACATAATTTCATGATCATTCCTCAAATTAAATCCGCGAAAAAGAAGATCATAATCGTCTCGCTTTTTATTTTTTTATTTATTTCATACACGGGTAATGCACAACAAAATGCAACAACTGCCAGCAAATATTTTACTGTTGAAGGTTATTATAAAGTTAAATGGGGTTATGCTGACGAATTCATAAGTTTGTGGAAAGCGAATCATTATCCTCTCTTAAAAAAAGCGATTGAAAAAGGAGACATTATAAGTGTTACTGCATCGAAACCAATATTCCACAGTGGCGAAGATACGCGTTGGGACTTCAGGGTAATCATCGTTTTCCGAACCGTCGTACAGGCATTTGACGAAACCCTCACTGAACCTTATAAAAAAGAGTTGTACCCCGACCAGGAATCACTTAAAAAAGCAGAACAGCATCGTTTTGAATTGTTGATCTCTCACTGGGATATTGAAACAGACAATGTTTCGTTAAATTGATCAATTCAGAATAAAATATCTGTTTGAATCCATGCTTACCTTTGTGTAAGGTGAAGGTTACTTTTTCTCCGTTCTCAAAAAATAATTCTCATTTTAAAGCATATTACGATATGTTTGATTGCTGTTGCATTTTCCAAATTTGGCAATGCCCAGACTAAAATAATCTTTGGAAAAGTAGTGGATTCGGCAACTCATTCCCCTTTGCAAAATGTAAGCATCATCATAAAAAGCAGCCATATCGGCGGATTGACAGATGCAGAAGGAAAATTTACGATTAACGCAAATATGAATGCCCAGGCCATCACATTTAGCTACACAGGCTACCGGTCCACAACCAGATCTCTTTCAAACAATCCCAAACAGGAATTGATCATTTTGCTTTCCAAGTCTTACACGGAGCTTGAAGACATTACTATAAATGCAAAAAGAGGGAAATATCATAACAAAAACAATCCTGCGGTAGATCTGATCAGGCTTGTGATAGCCAATAAATCTAAAAACGGGCCTGGCTCAATTCCTTATTCTTCTTACGAAAAATATGAGAAAACCCGGATATTTACAGATGGTCCGTGGGGAAACATTACTCAGAATTTCGTATTAAAAAAATTGCATTTCTTTTTTGAAAATACAGACACGACTATTGTACCAGGAAAATCTCTAAATTCAGTTTATCTGCAGGAAATTCTTTCTGAAAATTACTATAGTAAAGAACTCGAAAAAGTCAAGAAGTTTATTATTGCACAGAAATCAGTCAATTATGGCAAATACGTTGACATGAGAGGCATTAGCGGTGCCTTGAATTTTTTATATGATGATATTAATATTTACGACAATGTTATTTCAGCATTCACCATTCAATTCACGAGTCCTATATCCAATATAGCCCCAAGCCTTTATATGTATTTTATAAGGGACACTATTGTTGAGAATGGGACCAAAATCGTGAAATTGTATTTTACTCCCAGAAACCCGGAAGACCTGCTTTTCCGGGGTAGTTTGTTCATCACTCTGGATGGCCGCTATGCAGTTACGAGAGTGGAACTGGGATTAAGCAAGCATGTCAATCTAAACTATGTTAGAAATTTTCAATTAAAGCAGGATTTTAAAAAGGATTCGGGACAGCATTATCACATGGCCGAATCTGCGATGCAGGCATTCCTAAGTCCTTTTCCCAAAAGCGCTGGTTTTTATGGGGAACGAAAAATCACAATTACTCATTTCTCGGACTCCGTTCTGTCAGACAGCATTTTTCGTGGGTCCACTGTTGACAGCATGCCGCTTTCGTCCCGTCAGACAGAAGCGTTTTGGTCTTTGAAAAGACCCTATTCTCTTAGTAACTCCGAAATCAAAACTTATACGAATGCTGACAGTCTTTTAAAATTACGCACTTACAACAGACTCATGGATTGGGCAAGTTTATATTTTGTTGGATATAAAACGGCTGGAAAATTTGATATAGGACCTTTGCGTACGTTTTATTCATTTAACTCAGTAGAAGGTCAGAGATTACAATTCGGGGGCCGGACAAATGAAAAATTCAGCTCCCGCTTTTTTGCTGATGGTTATCTTGGCTACGGATTTAAAGACGAGCGATTTAAATATAAAATGACAGGCTCATATTCATTCAATAATCACTCGATCTATAAATTTCCATTTAACTACCTCCAGGCAAGTTACCTTCACGATATCAAGAACCCCGGACAGGAAGATATCTTTTCAACCGGTAACAGTTTTCTTACTTCCTTTAGCCGGGGTTATAATACAAACTGGTTATACAGTGATATCTTCCGTCTGTCTTATGTTCATGAATATGAGGACCATTTTTCATACATACTTGGTACTAAATATTGGAGGCAACAGCCTGCCGGATCTCTTGCATATGTAAAGGAACCCTATCCTTTACAATTGGATACCATTTCTCAGATAACGACTGGTGAAATATCCCTGGCAATCCGCTGGGCTCCCAATGAACAATTCTTTGAAAGTAAGATAGCCCGCAGAAGTGTCATTAATAATTATCCCGTATTTACTTTTCAATATTCAAGAGGAATCAAAGGACTTTATGGAGGCGAATACAATTATGACGCCTTTCATTTCGATGTGTTTAAACGAATTCAAATTTCACCACTCGGGTTTTCCGACCTAAGATTTAGTGCAAGTTATCTTGCTGGCATCCTCCCATTTCCTTTATTAATTATCCACCCTGCAAACAGATCCTATTTTTACAGTTACTATTCATACAATTTGATGAATGTGGAGGAATTTGTCAGCGATCATTATGCGGGACTAAACATCGATCATTATTTCAATGGTTTCTTTTTTAACAAAATCCCATTGCTTAAAAAATTAAGGCTCCGCGAAGTGATTGCGGCAAAAATCTTATACGGAGGACTTCGTAATGAAAATAATCCAGATTATAACCCTAATCAAATGTTGTTTCCTACAACCAATGGAGTCACGTCGACTTTTAGTTTGAACGGTAAACCCTATGTTGAGGCCAGTATTGGGATTTACAATATTTTTTCATTCCTCCGTGTAGATCTGATTAAAAGATTTACTTATACCAGCAATCCCAATATTTCTACTTTAGGTCTGCTTTTTAGTAGCAATTTCAATTTCTAACAACCTTTCCTCTATTGTGGGAAGATGGCTAATCAGTGTTCATACACTTGAATGTGGTCGTCCAAAGAAACAAAAATATATTCCTTATATTCATTGAATCACAGTTTAACTAATAGATTAAATTATGAAAAATCAATATGTCATTGCATCACTGGTTTTATGTGTTGTGTCCATAATTTTCTATTCGTTCAGCATTTCAAAAAATACCGGAAAATATAGCGAGCCAATATTGACCGATGCAGGTTTGGTTTCAGGATTACAGAATGAATCAGGTAATGTTACTGCATATAAAGGAATTCCCTATGCTGCCCCACCATTGGGCGACTTGCGCTGGAAAGCGCCCCAACCAGCTATTCCCTGGCAGGGTATAAAAAAATGTGACGCATTTGGTCCTAGCCCAATGCAACCAAAACCAATTCCTTTCATGGTTTATACATCTGAGTTTC
Source organism: uncultured Bacteroidota bacterium (assembly GCA_963730425.1). Classification (GTDB taxonomy): domain Bacteria; phylum Bacteroidota; class Bacteroidia; order Chitinophagales; family Chitinophagaceae; genus Puia. The sequence goes on from CAVSRV010000003.1 coordinate 492,402, forward strand.
TGATCCCTGAGAAACCCATAGGCGAGGATTGTCTTTATTTAAATATATGGACCGGCATATCCAAGGGAGAAAAAAGACCAGTCTTCGTATGGATATATGGAGGTGGCTTCTACAGTGGCGGAACGGCCGTACCTATTTATGACGGCGAAGCCATGGCCAAGAAAGGGGTCATCTTTGTATCTATTAATTACAGAGTCGGCGTGTTTGGTTTTCTTGCACATCCAGATCTTACCAAGGAAGCGCCTTATCATTCATCAGGTAATTATGGCCTGCTTGATCAGATAGCTGCCTTGCAATGGATCAAAAAAAATATATCTGCATTTGGTGGCGACCCTGCTAATATAACTATTGATGGACAGTCAGCTGGTTCCATGAGCATTAACTGCCTGATTGCATCACCCGTCGCAAAGGGTCTTTTCACAAAAGCAATCGCCGAAAGCGGGTCCTTTTTTGTCATGAAAACAAATAATTTAAAAGAGGCAGAGAAGCAGGGGACGGACCTTGCCAGTTTCGTTCATGCAGTTTCATTGGAAGATCTCCGTAAAATTCCTGCAGATCAGCTGATGAAGTTTCCCGCCTATTTTCTTCCGATCGTGGATGGTTATGTATTGCCTGAATCCATACCTGATATATTTGCAGAAGGAAAAGAAAATAATGTTCCGTTGATTACAGGCTGGAACGCTGATGAGAATTTTGTAAATGGAATAAAAAATAAAGAGGCTTTTCAGAAGGAAGCCAAAGAAAAATACGGGAAAGATGCGGATGAGTTTTTGAAATATTTTCCGGCAAATACCGATGAAGAAGCAACAAGATCTCAAATCATACTCAGTCGTAATACGATTTTTGCACTTTCAGGATATAAGTGGGCCGGCATACAAAGCGACAGGGGAAAATCACCAGTTTATATGTATTATTTCGCGAGAAAACTTCCCGCTACAGGAGATTATATAAAATATGGGGCGTTTCATACCGGCGAAGTGGCCTATGTTATGGATAATTTGAAATTCCTTCACCGTCCATGGGAACAGACCGATTTTCGGCTTGCTGAACTTATGTCGAATTACTGGGTGAATTTTATATCAGGTTCAAATCCTAACGGCAGTAACTTACCCGAATGGCCGTCTTATAACACTAAGACGTTTCAGGTAATGGTTTTTGACAAAGAATCGGGGAAACAGTTGCTTCCGGGAAAAGGCGGACTGGATTTTATGTCAGAAAAATCAACTAAACAATAAACATGGTCCTGATTGGGCTGTTCACCCGACCGAACACCCAGAAAGAACTAACAAGAACCAAGAAAATAATGATGATTTGAAATATCATGAACGTTAGGAAATCCCACCATTAGGAATCTCTTGTCTGGAGCGATCCCAGTGATCTTTTGCTTTTATCTCATCCTCGCTTCCTCTTTCACAATCCCAGAAACGAGCTTCTTTGGAAGAACAATGATAACTGACTTCACTAAGGCACTGATCAGTATTATATAATGAAGATCCGCAGAGGATACATTTTAATATTGAATGCATCTTTTCCATCCTTACTTTTTGCTTGGAATTTAACACGAATGATAATTTTTGGTCAGCAAACCTAACACGAAAATTGTTATGACATTATTATAATTATTTTTAAAATGGATTAGGCATTACAGGCCCAAATAACTTTTAATATCGAATTGGGGTGAGCAAACTAATGTATGAGTTTTTCGATGACCTCGTTGAGAATCCAAATCCTAATACTACAATTATTGAACCGGTACATTTATTCATACAGGGCAAACTACAGAGTTGGACCGAACATTTATAATGGATGCCCAGCATCCAGTTCTTAAATTGCATAATCAGTTTATGAAACTCTTCCAACCCTTTACCTATCTTTAATTTAACTGGTTTTACTGGAATCCCCTTTTTTAGTTTTTGATTTGATCTATGTCAACGGTTCAGATCACTGCATCACTTCCGACCGAGGCCTTTAAAGCAAATTTAAGGGTACCAACCTGAAAGTTTTCAATATGTTCCATCCTGATATTTCCTGTTCTTCCTTCCAAAAGCTATTCGGCGGTTTTCAGCCCTATTTGTTTATACTTCAGACTCCAGCCACGGTGTTTCTTAATGTAGGCACCCAGCAGCGTCCCTATTGGGTCTGCCTTACCTCTCAGTTTGTCCTTGTCATTTTGTTTCATCACTATACGTACCTTCTTTTTAAACGGACACGCAGTTTTTTGCTGTCCGCCGATTTCGGCACCCAATTCCTTTGCGGACATATCCTTCTTCTTGGCTGTTGGTCCGAAAATCATAAGGAAAGCCTTACAACATTCCTCATATCCAATTGGAAAAAATTGACTGGATCCCGGGTAAATGAAGAAAAATAGCCGGTCACTTTCACAAAGTGTTTAAAGGTATCCCAGGTATACAATTTCCACTCGAAAAAAAGGGTTACCTTAGTAATTGTCAATCCTACATCATTTACCTAGTGGATGATTTTCAACTTAGCCGAAACGATTTTATGCAAAAAATGCTGGACACAGGTATTTCTACCAGAAAAGGAATCATGATTTTTAATCTCCAGGTCTTCTCCCTTCGGGGAAAATTCAGACTTGCAAATAATGTTGTCGTCGTGAGATATAATGAAGTTCCCGTCCGCCTCATCGATTATCTTTTGAAAGAAACCAAGCTTGTCAAACATGCTGGTAATTTTGATGACCGGCTCGCAAGATTCGTACGAATCTTGCGGAAGACCAATATTGATGGACTCCTACCATCTTTAATATTTTTTTGGGCGATATATCAGTTGTCGGGCCAAATCCTCACATATTAAAACTTTCCATGCACTTTATTGAACTATACAGGGTATATATGATCAGGTATTTTACTAAACTCAGCCTTACCGGATGAGCGCAGATATTCTGTTTCAGGGAAGAGATATATGGCATTGATTTTTTGAAGAAAAAAGTTGAATATGTCACCTGATTCATTGAAAACTTGTCCCAGTATTTCGGTTTATAGATTATTTTCCTGTACCTATTAGTGACGATTAAAGGTGAAAAAAAATGCTTTTTAATTCGGTAGGCTTCGCCATATTTCTTCCAATTGTATTTTTCTTCCATTGGTTTGTAATGAATAAAGACCAACGGTCCCAGAATCTTCTACTACTCGCCGCCAGTTATTATTTTTATGCCTGTTGGGACTGGCGCTTTCTGTTCCTCCTGATTTTCTCAACTATATTGGATTACTTTTCAGGTGTAAAGATGTCAGAAAGTAAAAACCTGAGCATTAAAAAAACCTGGCTATGGATAAGTATCTGCATAAATCTGGGTTTTCTTGGAGTATTCAAATATTACAATTTTTTTGCATCTTCTTTTGCTGACGCCGCCGCTCATCTTGGATGGCAGGTAAATCCGACGACTATAAAAGTGATTCTACCTGTTGGAATTTCGTTTTATACTTTTCACGGGTTGTCCTATGTTCTGGACATCTATAATAACCGGATAAAGGTTGAAAGGAATTTCATTGATTACAGCATTTTCGTAAGTTTCTTCCCTTTACTTGTTGCGGGCCCCATTGAACGGGCAACACATCTGTTACCTCAGATTAAAGTTAAAAGGACTTTTGATTACAAAAGGGCTGCTGATGGACTGCGGCAAATACTGTGGGGTCTTTTTAAAAAAATTGTGATCGCAGACCGGTGCGCAGAGTATGCCAACACAATTTTTAATAATGCATCTCACTATTCGGGGATTATGCTGGTGTTGGGAGCTCTTTTATTCACCTTCCAGATTTATGCTGATTTTTCAGGCTATTCAGATATTGCCATCGGAACAGCAAGGCTTTTTGGTATAGATCTGCTGAGAAATTTTGCCTTCCCTTATTTCTCCAGGGACATTGCTGAATTCTGGAGACGATGGCATATTTCCCTTTCGTCCTGGTTCCGGGACTATCTTTACATTCCACTCGGAGGAAGCAAAGGTGGTAACTGGATGCGCATTAGAAATACTTTTATCATTTTTATCGTTAGTGGTTTTTGGCATGGAGCCAACTTTACTTTTATCTTCTGGGGAATGTTAAATGCGCTTTATATTTTGCCTTCTATTATTTTCCGTACGAATCGTACGAACCTGGATATCGTTGCGCAGGGTAAAAATTTCCCGACCGCAAGAGAATTCTTTTCCATCGTTCTGACATTTTCACTAACCGTTTTCGCCTGGATTTTTTTCCGGTCCGAAAATCTCAGTCATGCATTCTCTTATATCCATAATATGATTTCCGGATTGACCGCAAAACATAATTATGTGGAAACCTACGCTTTCATAAAATCAAAAATGGGGCTGCTGCCTGTTTTGATCTTTGTGTTTTTTTCAATTGAATGGATAGGGAGAATGCAGCAGTATGCGATTGCCGCTTTGTGGATCAAATTTCCACGGTACATCAGGTGGGCTTTTTACTACTCTGTCATCTTTTGCATTTTCCATTTTGGAGGTCCTCAACAGCAATTCATTTATTTCCAATTCTGATGAAGAAATTTCTTACGTCGTTGGTTACATTCTCGCTATTTGGTGCAACGGTCATGATCGTTTTATTGGTTACTTATATCTATTACGATCCTTTCAAGGTTATCTGGAATTACAGGGATTATTCATATCCTTATGCGACAACAGACAGGGATTACATTTCCACTGAGACGTTTCTCCGTAATTATAAAAAATACCAATATAATTCTTTTATATTCGGAAGTTCGAGAACCATGGCTTTCAAACCAAATTCCTGGCTTCACTATCTGCCCACAGGCTCTGAACCTTTTGTATTTGATGCTTCCGCCGAAACAGCCTATGGAATTGATATCAAGCTGAGATTTCTGGATTCAATGCACGTAAAACTGGAAAATGCGATGCTTATTTTCTGTAGGGACGCCACTTTTGAAACGACGGATAATCCAACAGAACATCTGTATATAAAACATCCAATATTGTCGGGTCAAAATGAGTTCAGTTTTCAAACCACATTCTTTAAGGCATTTATAAGTTCACCGTTTATAGTATATTTTTACGACTACAAGTTAACCGGGAAATTCAAACCCTATATGACTGGTTATTTGGAAAACAGGAAAATAAGTTACGATACGATAACAAACGAGTTGAAGATAGTCGACCAGGAAAAAGAAATTACAGAAACCCCCCATGAATATTATGCAAAACGTAATAAGATTTTTTATACACGGGTTGCAAAACGGACGGACAGCTTGGAACGTATTCAAAATACCCATTTGCTTTTGCTGAAGGATATAAAAAGAATATTAGAAAAAAATAATACCAACTATAAAATTATACTGAGCCCACTTTACGAACAGATAAAATTCAATCCAAAAGATCTGGATTTGTTAGAATCGGTATTTCCGGGACATATATATGATTTTTCAGGCAAAAATAAATTCACTGATAATGTGAATAATTATTACGAATCGGCTCATTTCAGACCTGCCGTAGGCGACAGCATCATGAGTATTATATATGGGGATAAAACGGCCAGTTCAAAATGAGCATGACTCTTTAAATATTCACTTTAAGTTCGTAATATCTAATCCTACTCTTTTTAAAAATTGAAATCATTTTCTCCTTCCTTTAAAGAATAAGATTTATTTTGCCAAATAAAATGTCCCGTTGTTTTATGTGGTAGATCAATTTGAATCTTCCATTTACCATTTTCAAACATATAGTTTACCGCTATTTTCCCCTTCGGATGAGGAATTTCTCCCCGTATTTTTTTTAAGGATCCCAGATGAGGCTCAATCTTTACCCGGGCAAAACCAGGTGCATCACTGTCTATACCTAAAATGGTTCTGAAAAATTCAATATTCGGGCTGGCTCCCCAGGCATGGCAGTCTGAGCGGGCGTTATTGATATCCGATATTTCAGCCCAGGTGGTCATACCCATTTTCATATTTTCCCTCCATTGCCCGAGCCAGCCCAGGTAATCATCCCCAAGTCCCGCTTTGATAAATGCACTATGCAGGTAAAACTTGAAATATATAGAAGCTGGCGCCAGCGAAGTATCCGCAATAATTTGACTGGCCAAAGACACCGTTCCCGCATTTTCAGACATACCCGTTAGTATGGCCAGTGCATTGGCGTGTTGTGAAAAAAGATCCTTCTCAGGTCTGTCTGCAAAAAGTTTCCGTGTTCCATCCCAATATTTCAATCTTATCGTTTTCTTCAGCTGGTTAGCGTATTTGTTATACAGTGTAGCATATGCCTGCATGCCGAATTTGGATTCCAGGTCCGTTGCTAGTTGATATGCCCATAATAATTGAAGATCGACTAAAGATGAGCTACCATCTTTGCCAACGGGGCCTGCTCCTGAATTCCATCCTTTAGTTTCTACCCAATCAGTAAACATCCAATATGGAACACCCTTTAATGAACCGTCAGGCGACTGATAATTTCTGAAATAATTCATTATCTGTCTTTCGCCTGGCAGTTTATTTTTCAGGTAAATACTATCCCGGCCATACATCATATAGTCATGCAACATACCGATATACCAAAGCGAGAAAGTAGGAATATACTGCGGTGTAAATGAGGGATGCCTGCTTAATGTCACGCCTTCTGGTCTGCGTGAATTATCCATTTCATTCATGGCATTGCGTAATAATCTTTCATCTCCACTATTATACAAAGAAATCAGCGCCTGAATTCTCGTGTCACCAATATATTGGAGTTGTTCATAATACGGGCAATCCATATAGGTTTCCATAGCACAAAGACGAGCCGTTCGCCAGCCAGTCTCGAGGATTTTGCTGAGTTCCGGATCATCTGACTCTAACTTCGCATTCATTTGAAATGGGTAACATGTAGCGATGCCATATATGTCATCTATGGACAGCGGATCATCCTTCGTAAAGATCCTTAATTGCAGATAACGATAAGTTCTGAAGGTAAGTGTTGTATAAATTTGTCCCGATTTACCATTAGAAATAATACTGTCCTTTCTCCCAATAAAAAATTTCCCTTCAGTTTCATTTCTATTCCCCTTGGAAGGATATTTTGAATAAAGGGCTTCTGCGTAGCTCATCGAAACGGCACCACCCTTTCCGCCACTGAAAACCAGTGTGGGATAAGCATTGGTCAAAAAAGTCTGATCGAATAAAATGGTAGCAGTACTATGCGATGGAACTTTCAGCGAAGTTTTAGTAGAAGGAAAGTCAGAAGGCAGACTAATACCTGAGGAATTACTCACCCGAACCAGGGATTGAGGTTTCATTTCCATCTGAGGTAGAAGGGATGGAACCAACAACCATCCGCTAACTGTCCCATAACCGCCGATAATATTTTTAGGAATGCCGGGCATTATAATTTTGGCATTCCTCCACGAACTATCGTTATAGTCCTGAGTCTGCCATTCAGCCAAATCTCCTTTTTTATCAACTATTTCACCCGGGCCGGCAACATAGTAGGTGGGAGTGACAAACGGAAGTGCCTTATAAGAACTATCACGAATACATTTCCAATCTTTGTTTGTATTTAAAATTTGAGCAGTGCCATCTCCCGATAAGATAAATCCTGTGCGCAAAGAAATTTGCCCCTCTGCTCTCAATTCGCCTTCATTCCACACCTTGGCTGCAATAACATTTTTGCCATTGAGAAGAAATGGAGCGATATCCAGCGTTTCAAAATTCCAGTGATCCAGATCACCTCTCGCTGGACCAAGGGACACCAGTCTTTCATTTACAAATAATTTATACCTGTTATCAGCCGACACGTGAATCCTGAATGATTCGGGTCTTACGGATAGTGTAATTGATTTACGAAATAAATAAACACCGTAATTATTGGAAGATTCATCCGGCACCTCGATCCATGACGCTTTCCATGATCGATATAATACAGTAGAATCAAGTATCTGTGCTCCGGCAGGTAAAAGATAAAGTAAAAAAATAAAAATCAGTAGCAATCGATTCATGTCATTTCATTTAATTGCTTCGATTCATTTTGTGAATGATAATGTAATTTGGAGAAAACGATAAGACAAATTAACGCATTTAAAACTGTTCGTATTTGCCCGAATTTTCTAATTTAGATTGGATCAACTTATCGGGAGGAGGTCAACAGGAGGTTCCAGCGGCATGGTGGAATTTTCCTTCATATAGGAATTGACTCATCTGAAAACCATTTGAAGTGAACGGTAGAGTCATAAAAAACGATATTTCTTAAACCAATTTTTTGCTGGCCATTCCCCTTGAACCCTGAAGAGATTCGCGATTGGAGTTATTAGTTTCGCCGTTTGATATTACTTCATTATGTAAATGATTTACACTCCTGCGTGAACGGAATTTGTCCCGGGCCTGTGATATGCGGGCAGCAACCTGCTTAAATGGATAAATCGTTTGGCGGATGATATTTCTGGGTAATTGTCCAAACCGAACCTTTTCTTCCAAGGGGAAATTGAGATCGGGAATTCCGGTAATAGGATAAACTGTTCGGGATGGAAACGCAGTACCAAAAATAAGGTCAACGAAACTGAAGTAAACGCTAAAATTCTTGTCAAAATGTTCCGGAACCACAGAGTGATGGACCCGGTGAAATTGGGGGGATGTTAAGATCCAGCCAAGCCAGCCCAGGTTGATTTTTAAATTGGAATGAATAAAACGCGTATGGATGGGCTTGTATAATCCGATGATAGCTACAGCATACAGACTGGTTACATGGAAGATAAAGAAAGGAATAAAATTCAGGATTAATTCAACAAGCAGATCAAAAATATGGGTTCTGTCATCTGTAAAAACGTTCAAATCCTTTTGTGAATGATGAACAGCATGAAACCACCAGAGTACTTTTACTTTGTGCCGTACAAAATGGTTAAACCAGTTAATACATTCTGCTAAAAAAAGGGCACAGGCTATTTGTAGGTATACCGGCCAGTTTTTTGAAGATTCTATACTTAAAAAACTTAAGTGCTGATCAAACTGCCTGTTAAGAAAATGAAGTATAGGAAGAAGCAAAAGTACAACAAATGGTGTGCCGAGAAAATACCAGGCTATATCTTGTAAGAACCCTTTATTAACGAGCGGCTGGTTTCGATTATACGGGAAAAAGAATTCCAGAAACATCAGGAAGGGAATTACCGTATAAAGGGCAATGTTACCGTAAAGCTCCGAAAGCATATATCTAACTTCGTCAGGAACGTAATTATGATAAACCTCCCGCAGGCTAAAGTTATGTTCAGCCTTCGGGCTTTGTTTGGTCACAATTTTATGATTATTTAAAACCTGGGCCTTACTATTCTTTTCTGCCGTTACAACATTATTTGCAATGGAAATGCAGATTAAAGCGAGACCCACTATAGAAATAAAGTTTGGAACAATTGGGTATTTCTCTGTAAACCGGTACCACCATTCCGGGAGTCGCCTGGGTTTGAACAGGATGTCGTAAAGAACCATTTTTAATAATTATCAATGATTTAATTAAAAAGTATTAACACCCGTGGTGCATTTTAGCATCAGTAAATAGTAAATGGCAAATCCTTGAATATTACTGATCAATTGTCCATACCAGGGTACAAAGGTAAGATTTATAGTTTTCCTCAGGTGGTAATTGGGTCGAATTCATTCCTATGACAACAACAAACGACAATTGCAAAGTTGTCGAATAAACACCACGAGTGTGATTGGTATTAAAATGTAGTCAAATTACAGATTACTTGTGTTATTTGCAACTTTTCAAATTTTAACCTGATTCAAAAACTTTCCCAAACATTTAAAAGAGGCGTGTAGATTATTGATAATAAATAGTTTAAGCATGAAAACCTATTAATATCTCAATAGATGGTAACTATTAAATAATGGTTGAGGTCCCCCCTTATATTCTGCATGCATATTCCTCTATGCATCGTTCACGTCATAAAATTCAATTACCTTTTCCGGCTACTTAAAATTGCAGAAGTATTTGCATAATAAAAATGACCCGACTAAGCGGGTCATTCAAAAGTCCAAAAACCTATATACTAATTCTTAATAAACTTGGTTACCATTGTTTTCTGGTTGGCAATATTAATTTGAATGGTGTACATTCCTGGTGCCAGTGAGGAAACATTCATTGTTTGACGAATGGTTTCCGATGACTTATCAACCTGGGATGAAAGTACCAATCTGCCATTCATATCATACACATTTATCCTTACAGTACCGGTAACTGTACTTGTTATTCTTTCGTGTATTACATCTGTCGCCGGATTCGGGAATACAGCTAACTTATCGGTTGACAATAATCCTGGTTCCACCGTAAGAGTCATAGTAGCTGCAGAAGTAGCACCCGTATTATCCGTTACAGTAACCTGGAACTCATATTGACCCTGCTGTAAACCGCTGATGGAAACCTGCGCTCCGTCCATAGTTGTACTTGTGGCTGTATTCGGTCCACCGATCTGCTGCCATTGGTAAGATGTAATCGTACCATCGGGATCAGTAGACTGAGATGCATTGAGCATATATGTGTTGTTCGGCAAAGTGAGTGTATCGCTAGGACCAGCATTTGCCACCGGTGGTAAATCTACTTTGGAAACTGCAGGGTTAACTGTTATGGTCACCTGATCGGAATTAGATGCACCATTGTTATCTGTCACGGTCAATTGATAAACATATTGACCCACAATTAACTGAGAGACCGCTGGTGTACTTGTATTCGCACCTGTGATAACTGCAGCGGATGGTCCCGAAATCTGACTCCAGGCGTATGTAGCTATTGTACCATCAGGATCAAAAGAGCTGGTACCATTCAATGAAACACTATTGTCAGGTAATGTGATGGTAAGGTTAGTACCTGCGTTGGCAACCGGTGCCTGATTAGGTAACACTACCGGCGGCAGGACGGTTACAAATACCTGGTCTGTAGCCGTTGCACCACTGTTGTCAGTAACAGTAAGCTGGAATGTATAGACACCTGTTTCCAATCCTGTAACTGAAGGTGTTGCCGTATTAGAATTATTGATGGTGATAGATCCAGGGCCGGAAATCAATACCCAGTCGTAGGCTGCTATTGTACCATCCGGATCATGCGAACCAGAGCCGTTCAAAACTACTGTACTTGCAGGTGACGTGATCGTTTGATTTGCTCCGGCATCAGCGACTGGTGGAATATTTGCAGCTGGTGCTACAATTATATTTACCTGAGCACTGTTGCTGGCTCCCCTGTTGTCAGTTACTGTTAATTTGTACGTATACTGTCCGGCAACCAGACCGCTTAAGCTCAGTGTAGCTGTATTCGCACCGGTTGTTGTTGGTGTATTCGGACCTGAAACCTTCGTCCAGCTATATGAAGCAATCGTTCCATCCGGGTCATGTGAACCAGTACCATCAAGGGTGGTTGTATTAGTAGGTAAAGTGATACTAATACTTGGACCAGGATTAGCGACAGGTGGAATATTAGCTGCAGGATTGACGGTAATTATCACTGAGTCAGTTCCTGTCGCACCGTTATTATCAGTGACTGTCAACGAGAATATATATGTACCGGCCTGCAGATTATTCAATGTGTTCTGTACAGTATTAGAGACACTGATTGAGGATGGGCCTGATTTTTCTGACCAGGCATAGCTTACAATACTTCCGGAAGATGCGCTGGAACCACTTCCATCAATTGTAACACTGTTTACAGGCAATGTAATCGTTTGATTTGCGCCAGCATTTGCTATAGGAGGCTGCACACCGGAACTATTTACAGTAACCTTTACACTTGCGCTCGCGCTTGCCCCACTATTATCTGTCACCGTGAGCTGGAATGTATAAACTCCGGCAACAAGGTTTGTTGCTGTTGCTGTTGATAAAGTGCCACCTAAAATTGTAGCCGATGAAGGTCCGGAGATTTGAGTCCATGAGTAAGAAACAATGTTTCCATCAGGATCAGAGGAAAGAGATCCATTTAAGTTTACGCTGCTGGTTGGAAGAGTAATCGTAGAACTGGAACCAGCGTTAGCAATTGGTGATATATTGGCTGCAGGATTAACTGTAACCGACACTGTATTGGAATTGGTTGCACCAAGATTATCAGTCACCAGTAAGGAAAATACATATACTCCCTGCTGAAGTCCCGAAATACCTGTTTTAGCTGTGGATGCTGAAGCGATAGTCGCTGTAGAAGGACCTGAAACCTGACTCCAGGCATAGTAGGAAATTGTTCCATCCGGGTCTGTTGAAGCGGATCCGTCAAGATTTGCTACATTTGTTGGTAAAGTTACTATAATTGCTGCACCTGCATTAGCTATTGGTGGTTGATTGGCAGGCGCAGGATTAACTGTAATTTTAATAGTATCCATCGCTACAGCCCCTCCGTTATCCGTTACCTTCAGTTGGAATGAATACGATCCCACCGTCAGGTTGTTCACAATCGTGCTGGATGCTGAGTTATTGACTATAGTATATTGTGCAGGCCCACTAATTTTAGTCCATAAATAGCTTGCAATAGTACCATCCGGATCGCTTGATGCGCTTCCGTTTAGTGTCACACTGTTTACAGGTAAAGTGATGGTTTGATTCGCTCCTGCATTCGCAACCGGAGGCTGATTTACCGGAGCCGCATTCACGGTGATTTTAACGGTATCCATTGCTGTGGCTCCTGAATTATCCGTTACCTTCAGTTGGAATGAATACACACCTGCAATCAGATTATTAATAATTGTGCTGGCCGCATTGCTGTTGGCAACTGTATATTGAGAAGGCCCACCTATTTTAGTCCATAGATATGTAGTAATAGTGCCATCCGGGTCGCTTGACATGGCCCCATTCACAGTGATTGAATTGGAGGGAAGTGTAATAACGACATCAGGACCTGCATTTGCAATCGGTGGTAGATTTACCGGAATAACGGTACCCGAGTCTACTGTTACTTGAACATCATCGGAAACAGTAACCCCAATACTGTCTGTTACTGATAATCGAAACGTATAGATTCCCTGGTTAAGACCTGTTACACTTGTGCTTGCTGTAGTAGGTGAAATGATACTTGTGCCATTCGGGCCGGTAACCTTAGTCCAGTCGGACGTATAACCCGGAGTTGTACTTCCGCCGGTAGTTCCCTTACTATGAATGGCAAGCATCGTATCAGTCATATTCCCAGCTATCAATTTCAGTCCGGCATAATCCCAATGGGAACTTCCGTCGATATAGGTTGCTCCTATAACAGGTATCGAATGCATCATTGGATCGGACTTCGCCATTTGAGCAAATAAAGTCACCCAATCAAAGGTCAGGCCCTGTCCTGCGGGTAAATTAGGACCAGGAGGGTTATTAAAATTCGTCGACAAAAAAACCATGTCCGGTCGATTATATCTGGATCTGAAATTTGCCCTGATTAAACCCATTTTTCTGACAAATGTTGTGTCAGGAGTTCCCTGACCATATCTGTCATTGAGCCCTAAGGACTGCCAAACTATAATTCTATAAGGTTTCCCAAGTGTATTCATTTGCGCAATAGCGGCGTCCAAATATCCTATCCAACCATTCCACAATTGATAAGGAGTCGAATTGTTTGGTAACCATTCTTCAACATATGAACCGGATATTCCAATTTTACATAGATAGACAGGGTTGGGAAGAATTCCAGCTTCTACTTCATCCATCAAACCAACCTCAAAACCATGACGAGACGTATCGAAATAAGTATCTTGTTCATTATTCACCCCAATCTGCAATGGCTCAAACTTACTCGTCCTATGATTCAAAATCTGTACTGATGGATGCTTTCCACGCTCGCTGGGCATCAGAGAAGTATTTGGACCGTTACCAGCAGCATTACTTTCTCCCTGAATTACTACCAGCGTAAGTGAATCAGAATAAGAAGCAGGGGTTGTACTTTTTGTAGATACGGGAATTGTCCCGGAAAGTAAGGTTGCTGCAGTTCCAGCCGGAAGTGTCTGATCGGGTCCTGCATTCACAACAAATGGAGGCGGAGGAGGGGGTGGTGGGGGTGGACCTGTAGTCGCCGGATTTACTGTTATCTGAACACTGGAAGACCCCGTAGCGCCTTGATTATCTGTAACTGTCAAATTATAAATATATACGCCCTGAGTCAGTCCTGTGATACTGGTGCTTGCCGCGTTTGGCGTTGCGATGGTTGAACCGGAAGGACCCGAAACGTAGGTCCAGGCATAAGATGAAATTGTACCATCAACGTCTGTTCCCGTTCCTGAAAGGGTTGTTGTTGAAATCGGAAGTTGAACCGTTTGGTTGGTTCCGGCATTTGCAGTTGGTGGCTGGTTACCTGATCCGCTTCCTACCGTGATATTACTTCTAAGTAAATAACTTCCATCAGCGTTTACACCTGTAATTGCCAGAGGTAATGGTTTTTTATAATTCAACGGATCTCGGATAATCAGGTACATACTATAAGTACCGGGTGTAACTGCAGATAAGTTTAAATTATCAGATATTGGGGTTGCTGTTCCTTGTGGAAGAAAAAATTTGGGCACAAATGTCGAATTCCCTGTCCAAACTGCAGTTCCACTGCTGTTCCGCAATTCATACGTTACATTCCATTTTTCATAGACCGGAGAAACTCCGATATTCTGCCAATTGAGCGTAATATTAAATGCACCTCCACTAGCCAGTGTGGTTGTCATAGTTCCACCAGTCAATACCAGTCTGTAACCACTTGCCTTAGATGCGGATATAACGTTTGCCTGAGTTGCTGCATCAAATGTATTAGGGAAATTTCCGTCTCCAAATGAGGTGGCATGATATAGATTCACTTCATTGGTCAGATCGCAATACATACTTCCACAACTGAATGTGTTGGTGGAATTGTTCGGTTCTCCTACTACTAATGTAGTTTTATACTTAGCCATAATCAGAGGTGCAAAAGCCACTGAGTTATAGGAACCTCCGTTTTTGTCCAGCATAACACTTGTACCCGGATCTCCCCATTGGTCCCTTCTCCATCCAATCTGTCCCCATGAATTAGTTTGTGTTAAGGCGTAATAAGTAACATCTGTCGGAGTAACTGACGCATCACCGCCGTCATAAGCCCCAACCAGAATTACATTAGGATAGTTTGGAAAAGCAGCCAGATTCATGTCTATTAATGCCTTCAAAGTAGCTGATGTTGCTTTTCTTCCTGCAGGTTCTGTTCCTGTCCATGGATAAGTATGCCATTCTCCAAAATCTCCATATCCGCGTATGTCGACGTAATAAATAACATCTTTATAATTGATTGTTTTTCCTGATGACGCCTGTACATGAGTTCCAGAAGCGATATGTGCAGCAACAGCATTCAGTAGTGCCTGATACCTACTAAGGAAATTTGTACTGTTCCAGTTAGGGATCCAGTCTCCATTTGAATTTTGCCAGTCTGAGCTGCCAGATCCTTCAGATTGCATTAAAGTGTGTAGATAAGCAGGATAACTTGGATTAGCTCCACAAGCATCACATAATGGCATTAAACCAAATGAAAACATCTGCCCATTATCAATGGCAGCATTTATTTGTGCATCGAATTTCGTCCAGTTATAAACTCCCTGACCTCCTGTTTCAATATCCGTACCCCAGAGAAACCGGTAATATGCATTTAAACCCATTTTATTACCTGCGGGTACTTCAATACCGCCCCCCGTGCCATTATCCCAAATTCTGCCGATCCATTGCTCAGCACCCCGGCCCGGCGCGATGATATCTGCACTCGATGTAGGAATCTGCGTAAACGATAAAGCTGTTTGTGAAAATCCGTTAAAATGACCGGTCAAAGAGAATAAAAGAACGACTAAAAATCTTTGAAAAACGGATACGCTAAATGTTGAACATTTTATGTTCCTGGCTGTGTAGAATTTGTTTCCCATAGCTCTCGATATTGGATTCGCGAAAAAAAATAAGAAGTGGATTAAAATCTTATCGATTTGAGAGGTCAAATTCCTTGCCAAAATAAAAGTCCCAAATTGGGATCCCCATGCTCTAATGTTCTATAGTTAAAGTAATTTGTTGATTTATAGGAGTTAAGAATTAATCTACTATTGAGTGTAACTCCAATTCTTATTTTTCAACAATTTTTTGGGGAAAAGTAGTGTAGCGATTTTATGAAATATTTATCCACATTACTCAAAATGCACTTTAATAATTTGGATATTCCACAAAATATGTAATCGAATCAATCATTTATTTTGAAAGTGGATAATGAGTATTTGAAAAAAATTTTTCTTTCAGCACCAGGTATATAAAGAAAATATTTGTATATGCATAACGTCTAAATAATCGTCTGGGTTCCTGTTTCAAACGGTGCAGCCATTCCAATCCGATTTGTTGCATCCACACCGGAGCTCTTTTTTGCAAACCTGCAAAAACCGGCAAAGCTCCTCCAATGCCAATCATTAGAGCATGTATTTTACCCTCCATAGAAGCCATCCATTTTTCCTGTTTGGGACAACCCAATACAACAAATATGATTGATGCTTCAGAATCATTCATCATTTGAACAACAGCGCTTTCCTCTTCAGGTGTCAGTAAGCGGAAAGGAGGACTATGTAGTTTTGACACCGTCAATCCGGGGTATTTTATTTTCACATGTTTTTTTGTTTTTTCAAGTAAAGCATCTGTTCCCCCGTAAAATGCAACAGAAAGATCCTGTTTCTCAGCAGCGGTTAAAAGATCAGGTAATAAATCCATACCGGCTACCCTTTCCTGTTTTATTCCATATAATATATTCAGGGCCCAGGTGAGGGGTAATCCATCAGGTGTTACCAGGGTCGCCCGATTTACTATATCTGCATAAAAGGGTTTCTTGTAAGCTTCAATTACCATATGTACATTAGCAACACAGGTATAGTAAGATTGCCGCGTTTTTGCCTTGTCAATCAAATTGTTTATAAAGGAAGAATAAGTCCCAAGATTGATATTTATACTTAATAATTTTTTGCTTTGCATGAGAATCTGATTTCACTCCCGGTAGAAATTTATTGAATTTCCCGGCCCGAACTAAAACTGGTTAAAGATTGATAAATTGATAATAATTGCTCTTTATTTTTTTCCGGGGTATATAATTTATTATAGACGGAAATACAATTTAAGCGGTATTGTTCTTTCTTTCCTTCATCCAGGCTTTGCCATTCATTAATTTTATTTTGGAGTGAAATAACATCGCCACTTTTAAAATGCATCCCGGTAATACCTTCCTGAACCAACTCTAAAGGTGATCCGATATCAGATGCAATTAATGGACAACCATTGGACAATGCTTCTGTAATGACCAGGCCAAAAGGTTCATACCAAATCGAAGTAAATATTAAAGCATTACAGCGGCTCATAGCTTCTTTAATCGCTGGTTTGTCCAGATTCCCGACATATCTAATATTCGAATTAATGGCACAAGCTCTTATTACTTCATCCTTAAGAGGTCCGCTACCTGCAATGATCAATTCATGCGTATGATGTTGAAATGCATCAAGTAAAACACGAATACCCTTTTCTTCTGATAATCGGCCGACAAATAAAAAATGTTTTTCTCTTTTGTAAACGGACAAACCTTCCTGAACTGAAAAATTTGGTTTTATAATAAATTTATCCTCTGAGATTCCCAGGTTGTTCACTGAATTCATAAACAATCCCATTACCGTTTCTGTAGGAACAATATATTTGTCTACTTTTTTCCAGGTTCCTGCCTGTTTATGAAACCATACGACAAAACCCAACCAGAAAGTTTGAAAACTAGAATTTCGAAATACTTTTTTCTTAACTGCATACCAGGGAAAGCCTCTTTTTTCAATGCTGGCTGTAAATAATTTCCCATTTTTTAATAATGTGCCGGAAGGACATAAAAGACGATAGTTCTGAAGATTTAGCACAGTTAAAATTCCCAAACTTTTTGCTTCTCTGATAACAATTGGCCCGGCAGCATAATGCCAATTATAAATCTGTACAATATCAGGTTTAAACTTCCTGATCACTCTTCGTACAGTTAGGGCCGCTACCGGGTTCCACACTGAAAATAAAAATTGAAGGATCCCCTTCAGACCATGCTGGTTGCGAAATACCACAATTCTTGTGTCTACTGTTTGTTTTAATAATGCATATTCCTGTTCAAAAACAGAATCTTCCCCGCCTTTCTGCCGGTAATAACTATGAACGAAGAGAATTTTCAATTTTTTATAATTATTGAATTTATATCATGAATTAGTCCATCAGCTATTTTTTCAGAACGAAATATTTCAGCAGATTGCAGGGCATTCTTCGCAAACCTATCGTAATCATTGAGAATATCATGAATACAACGAATGTATTCATCGTCATCAAATGCCAAAGGAAGTAAAAAACCATTTTCATTACTTCGAATTATTCTTGCGATATCACCTGTGTCTGTTGAAATAACGGGAATTCCTACAGATAATGCTTCGGCAATAGCCATAGGCATTCCCTCCTGGCTTGAAGCCATTGTGAGGATTTTTTTAGTTGAATCCGTTGATACCATTTCTTCATTTTTTAAATTCCCCAAAAAATGAATTTGGTTTCCCAGCCCCAATAGGGAAGTGAGCTTTTTGAGCAAATTCTCCTGTGTACCGGTACCGGCAATATAAAATGCGTTTTCATTCCGGGTATTTTCCGGGAGCTTGGCATAAATTCTTATCAGACGGTCGATATTTTTTATTTTTTCCAATCTTCCTGAAAAAATAAATCCACTTCGTAAATGATTGCTCTTAACTTCAACCGAATGGTATATGGGGTTAAATATTTTAGGGATACCTTTTCTTTCAGTACCCACGGTATACATTAAACTTGCTTTCCTGATCACTCTCTTTTCCATTCGTTCAAAAACGGACATAAAATATTTACCATACCAATAACGGGACTGAGACATTGGATTAAAATTTCCATGAAATACATGTATAAAAGGAACCGATCCAAAAGACACAACATAAGAACCCTCCGGAACATGAGACAATATGATATCGCAGTTTCTGAGTTGTCTTCTTTTTCCCAGCAAATACAAAAGAAATATTAGTCTGCGCGGAATAAAGTCTATTCTAGTCAGATAATCCGGCAAAAAAATATATTGCACATCATATTCTTTCTGCATAAACGGATCTAAGTTTTTTATAAATGGAGCCACACCACCATAAGACATGCTAAGTGACGTGCTGTTAACAATCCCTAGTTTCAGTTTTGGCATTTTATCGAATCCATTTGATCTTGAATAAATTTTTGCTTATTCTCTTTTTCCAATAAGCCTTCTTTTATTAACTTGTTTACAAATAATGAATATTTCCTGGCTCCCCTGTGATTCAGATGTTCCAAATCACCAAAATCAGAATTACTTAAAGGGAAATCCTTGAAATCCAGCAATTCAACAGAACCAAAATTTGCTTTTAGAAATTTCTGGTAATTAACTTCATTTCCCAGTCCTTCATATTTAGGATGTAACGGATTCCTGATCAAATAAAGAGGTACTCTCCATTTTTTACAGAGTAAAATAATTTTTTCCAAATATTTGATATTGGTATTTGAAATAATGCTATCAGGCGGATAATATTTTGGATTTAAAGCTGAAGCCCTCAACAGGGAATCCACTTTATCTCTCTCGAGATAAATATAGCCCCCTATCCTGCTGTCTACTGAATTTTTTTTGAGGTTGAAAATGTAATAGATATTATTAACAATAGATCTGACGGTACACAAAGAAGTGGCTTTCGGATTCTTAGAAAATAAAAGTTTAAATTCTTCGAAATGGGTATATGGTGAATAGAGACGATATCTATCATAAATATAGGAATCATCCCATATCCATTTGTTGATCTCTTTAACAATATTGTTATTTGAATATTCTACAAATATGACTTTATTTCCTGGATTGCTTTCAAGGAGTTTATTTAATTTTATATAAGTGTAGATATATGCTTCCCCTGCGGATGCTAAGTTGCGCGAACTATCAATCAAACTATCATTTAAGGCCATCTGGGCATGAGAATGCCCCAGGATAATATACTTTTCTTTTTTTGAAAGTTTAAAATGCCCCTGGTTATTTAGTATTAGAGATTCCACGAATAAAATGATGATTGCAATAAAAAAGCAGGATATTCCGAATAAGAAAATATTTCTGATGAATAATTTCATGACTGATTAAAATTGAAAGTATATGAATGCCTGTTCCTTACCTGAAAAATAAAATATACTTAAAATGAGTATGAAATAAAAAACCCAGCGTATTTTCTTTGAGAAGATCCGGTCAATATGCGCAATGGCGAATTGTTGTTCACGCCCAAACCATTCGGCAAACATAAAAAGAATAGCTAGAAAAATATAACCGGTAGCTTCCAAACTTATTTCAGGTTTGCTGAATAATGAATTTGAAAATATACCTGAAACGTAACTAAAAGCATGATGAATATTATTTGCCCTGAAAAAAATCCAGGCGAATACGGTCAGCGAAAAAGTTAATGCAATCGAAGCAATCTCTCTAAATGAAGGAAAAATTTTACCATGAGCAACGCTATCAAGATTTGTCCTATTTGTGCTTAATACTATTGATGGCATGATATATATAGCATTGAGAAGCCCCCAGGCCAGGAAGGTCCAGTTTGCCCCATGCCAAAAACCGCTGACTAAAAATATGATGAATGTATTTCGAACTTTCATTAAGTTTCCACCCTTGCTGCCACCCAGGGGTATATATAAATAGTCTCTAAACCAGGAAGAGAGGGATATATGCCACCGTCTCCAGAATTCTGCAATATCCCGGGAGAAATAAGGATATGCAAAATTTCTAAGTAAATCGATGCCAAAAAGTTTTGCTGTTCCAATAGCAATATCTGAATATCCCGAAAAATCACAATAAATCTGAAACGTAAAAAATATTGCCCCCAAAACAAGGGTACTGCCAGAATATGCTGACGAATGATTAAAAATTTGGTTGGCAAATTCAGCACAATTATCAGCTATTACCATTTTTTTAAACAGACCCCAGAGGATCTGCCGCATTCCGCTTACGGCATTTGCATAAATAAATCTCCTGGGTTTCTGAATCTGGGGTAAGAGATGGGTTGCGCGTTCAATGGGCCCTGCAACAAGTAACGGGAAAAAACTTACAAAAACGGAATAATTTATAAAGTTCTTTTCAGGTTTTATTTTCTCCTTATAAATATCAATAATATAGGATAATCCGTGAAAGGTATAAAAGGAAATACCAACAGGAAGTATCACCCGCAAAGTCCAGAAATTCGTCTTAATTCCAAATGCAGATATGAAATCCGCAAAAGACTGTTGAAAGAAATTATAATATTTAAAAAGCGCAAGAAAACCGAGGTTAATAGAAACACTAAGCCAGAACCAAAATTTTTTGATAGAACGATTGCTGGCTTCCGACATTTTAATGCCTGTGAAATAATCAAGCGAAATGGAAAAAAGTAACAGAAAGAGGAAACGATAGTCCCAGCTTCCATAAAAATAACAACTGGAAAGCAGAAGCAGCAAATTTTGAGCTTGCAGATTCTTTCTTGTTAACCAATAAGCTGAAAAAACTATTGGGAGAAAAACCGCAAAGCTTAAAGAATTAAATAACATAGAGCAGTTAATTACGATCTAAATTTATTTCAAAGGATACAGCATTCAGGAATTCTCAGGATAAAGTCTTTTCTCGTTTTCAAAAAACCAGGTCACAAAATGATCTATACCTGTTTTTAGATCAAAATGTGGATTATATCCTATTTCCATTTTAGCCTTTTCTATATCTGCGTAAGTTTTTAACACATCCCCTGGCTGCATCGGCAAAAAATCCAATATTGCTTTTTTCCCGATTCGATCTTCAAGTACCTGTATCAATTCCCTCAAAAGAATGACCTTTGATTCACCCAGATTGTAAATTTTATATCCGTTTAATTTGTTCAGTGCACAATCAATTCCATTTGTAATATCATTAATATAGGTATAATCTCTGGCTGTACTTCCATCTCCATAAAAAGGAATTGCCGTTCCCTGGCTGATTAACCGGGTAAATTTATGAATGGCCAGATCTGGTCGCTGACCTGGTCCAAAAACAGTAAAAAAACGTAAACAGGTTATATCAAATTCATATAAATGACAAAATACATGGCACAATAATTCACCACTTTTTTTTGTACTCGCATAGGGCGAAATCGGCTGATCAACATTATCCGATTCTGAAAATGGCACTTTGCTGTTGTTACCATAAATAGAAGAGGAAGAAGCAAAAATCATTTTCGTGATTTCCTTTTCCCGCATTTTTTCCAAAATATTAACCGTTCCTGTAATATTAGTCTGATAATATTCTTCAATATGATCTATTGAAGGCCGTACTCCGGCTTTGGCAGCCAGATGGATGACTACATCAATTTTCCCAAGGTTGAATAATTTATTTAGAAAATTTCTATCCAGAATATCTCCCTCATAAAATGAAAATCCTTTTATGTTTTTCAGTTTTTCAATATTGTTTAACTTGAAACGTTTAGGGTAAAATGGATCAAAATTATCAATTCCAATTACCGAATGACCTTCAAATAAACATTTATCCGAAACATGAGAACCAATAAATCCAGCTGCCCCGGTAATTAGTATATTCATGAATGGTATGAATTTTCAGAATAATGAATTTTTTTTTGCATAATCGCCCGATTATATAAATCCGCGTTTATTAATTAATTTTCGGTACACTTCAATATACTCGACAGTTTTCTCTTCAATGTCAAAATTATCATGAACAAATTTCTTTGCATTACTCCCGAGCGCTTGTAATAATTTTCTATCATTGAAAAGAATTTCAATTTTCTTAGTCAATTCTGTCTCACTCCTGGGGATAATCAGAAAACCATTAAAATTATCCTTTACAACTTCATCCGTACCTCCGCCCTGACTTGCCAAAACTGGCTTCCCCATTGCCATATATTCAATAATGGCATTAGAAATCCCTTCCCCGTGATTTTCCGGATTGGTCATTAATACACCTATATCAATAATTTGAAGTAAGGATTCAACATCATCTCTCTTACCGGTAAATATGATTTGTTTTTTTGCTACAAGGTTTTCGGGAGTCATTTTTCTCAATCCTTCGAGAAAAGGACCGTCTCCAATCAAAAGGAATACCAGTGATGGGTTGACTGAACACATTTTAACAGCCGCATTGATCAAGGTTTCAAAATCCTTTCTTTCATCAAATGAAGCAACCATAGCTATAACAAATGCTTCCTTTTTCGTTCCTCCCAGAATATCTATCCTTACCTCTGATTCCTTACGCAGATTTTCAAAACGGGCAAATTCAATCCCATTGTAAATGCAAATTGATTTGTGCTTTGGAGTTTTGTAGGAATCAATACCTGCTTTTGAATTAGAAATGAAAAGATTAGAAAATGGAGTAGTTAATTTGACCCTGAAATAATGTTTATCAAAAATATTCAAATGGGCAGGCGCATCTGCAAGCACAGCATTAATCATAGGGATCCTCCTGAATAAATTTGAGAAGGATAAATATATGCTTGACATAGTACTCCATGAGTGAATAATGTCGGGGTGAAATTCCGAAATGATCTTGTTTAATTTAAGAGGAATGGTAATATCCTTCTTGATCTTTCTTTTTAGAATTTCAAAACGAATAGGTAATTGATAAACATATTTATATTCTACCTTGTCCGTAAGGGATACCAGGTATATTTCAAATGAATCTGAAGATTTAATCAAGCCCTTTATAAGTTCCAGCATCCTTCTCTCTTTTCCCCCTTTATCCAAAGAATCAATTACCATCAGAATTTTCATGTCAGGCAGTTAAAACAGGATTCATATGCTGGCAAAATTGAAGACTAATAATTTCTTAGCTGTTCATCCATTTATCATACCACATTTGGAACATAAGCAGATACCAAATTTTATAATCATATTCCTTTCCGGCTTCATAATAACTTTTCTTTATTTGAATGATATATTCAATATTGAATATATTCTGTTTTTTGATATAATTTTCGTCCAAATACAAATCGACCATAGGTTTCAATACATTATGTAACCAGCTCTTGACGGGAACTATAAAACCCATCTTTGGTCTGTCCATCATTTTTTCAGGAATGTATTTATGAACAATCTGGCGTAATAAATATTTACGCTTACCATTGTAGATTTTATATTCCGCAGGTAATGAAGCTGTCCATTCAATCACGTGCTGATCTAAAAAAGGCTCCCTGCCCTCAAGGCCAACCGACATCGTTGCGCGATCTACCTTATTAAGGATATCATCTACCATATAGGTCTGGTAATCTTTTACCATAGCATAAGACAGAGGATCAAATTGTTTATTGTTTAAGTCTTGTATGTAATGAGCGGAAAAAATAGGTTCGATTTTGTTTTTGAAAAGTCTGTTTCTCTCATAAACATTATAATCCTCTGTAACACCCATATATAGACTATGCGGACCCGGATCATTCAGGATAGCCGCTAATTTTCGATATTTTTTCTGGAAGATATTATCATCCCTGAATACAGACCATTTTTCAATGGCCATTGAATTTAAAAGAGCCGAACCGCCTTTCCTGGCTAAAGCAGGAATGGCATTTATTCTCTTATAGTATTTGAGCATCCATGCATAACGGTCATACCCTCCAAATATTTCATCTCCGCCATCAGCTGAAAGTGCAACGGTAACAGACTTTCTTGCCATTTTACTTACTAACATTGTCGGAATTGCACTATTGTCAGCAAACGGTTCGTCGAAATAAAAAGGAAGGTCCGGAACCAGCTCCAGGGCATCTTTTTCCGAACAATAATATTCGTGATGCTCAGTGCCCAGTATCGAAGCGATTTCTTTTGCATACTTCGCTTCATTTAGTTTTTCATCCTTAAACCCGATAGTAAATGTTTTTATTTTCCTGGTTTGATCTTTTTGAAGTAATGCAGCCAGGCAGGAACTATCGTATCCGCCACTTAAGAAAACGCCAACCGGAACATCGGCCACCATACGGTAATTAAATGCTTTTGTAAGTACATTTTCTGTTTCCTCTACTGCTTCTTCTATAGATATTTTTATTTTTTCCCGGTTATAATAATCATAGACATTCCAATATTTGGTTTCAGTTATTTCTTTTGATTTCAGGTCTACAACCAAATAGTGGGCTGGTAATAATTTAAAACAGTTTTTAAAAATGCAATGGGGAGCAGGAATATACCCAAACTGCATAAAAGTTCCTACAGCATTCATTTCTATTTCCTTCTGAAACCATGGATTAACCATGAAAGCTTTAAGTTCGGACCCAAATAAGAATAATCCATCTTTCCAATAATAAAAAAAAGGTTTAACACCGGCCCGGTCTCTGCAGCAAAATAATTTCTCTTGCTCTGAATCATAAATTACGAGGGCAAACATGCCAATAAAATATTGCAGGGCGGCTGCTCCCCATTCATGATAAGCGTGAAGGATCACTTCGGTATCTGATTTGGTTTCAAACTTATGACCCAAAGTTGCCAGTTGATCCCGTATTTCTGCAAAATTGTAAATCTCGCCGTTAAAAACTATCCAATATCTACCATTCAAAAATTGCATAGGTTGATTTCCAGCCTTTGAGAGGTCTATTATAGAAAGTCTTCGATGGCCCAGACCTATTGAATATGAAGATCGCTGTTTAAAATAGTATCCATTGGCATCCGGACCCCGGTGAAAGAGGATATCCGTCATGGATTCCAGTTCTTCCCTGCCATTCCTGGAAGTAAAATCTACAAATCCGGAAATACCGCACATGGGGGGATAAGTTAAGGTTTAAGTTTCCGGTTAACAAGGATACTGTCTCTTAAGGTTTCTACCTGGTAAAAACACGATGGTTAATAATAGAAAAAAAACGGTAATATTCAAAATCAGGCTTCAGAAAAAATGGCCTGATATTTTTTAATCATAGATTCATAAGAATATTGGTTCGTAAAGTCAAAATAGGCCCTTTTTGCAAGGTTTTCTCCCAAAAGATGATCGGAAAACGCTCTTTTTATGGTATCAGCCAGATCAGAAATGTTATGGGTTTCATACAAGAGTGCATTTACTTCATGTGTTAGCATTTTGTTTATTCCTGGAGCATTTGAGCCTATGATAACCAATCTGTTATACATTGCTTCCAATAATGAAAGGGAAGTACCTTCATAATCTGACGAAATAATGTATGCATCCGCAGCTTTAAAATAATCGGGAATTTTCTCTCTGGTAACCAGACCCTCCAAACGGATAAATTTTCCCAGATTGTAATTATCTATTTTTCCTCTTATTTCATTTTCCATATCTCCTTTTCCGGCTATAATTAAACGAATTTGATGGTTTTCGAGGTATTCAGCCCCGATATTAAAATAAGCGTCTACAATGTTGTTTGGATTCTTCATTCCTTTTAAAGACCCGATAAAAATTAAAATCTTTTCCTGTTCGTGATATCCCAACTGCTTTTTAAGCACAATTTTCGGAGTTTCAGACCTTTCAAATGGAATTAATGGAGGAATATATAGAAATTCCTGTTTTGGAATAGTTTTTTTGAATGCGGCACAAATTGGTTCAGATACGCCAACTACTGATCTGGCATGACGAAAATAATATTTAAACGGGTAACTGAATTTCCAATCCGGTTCCTTCCCCCAATGTATGGTGATGATATACGGTATTTTAAAAAGCCTGAAAACAAGAGATTGGGCAAAAACCAGGATCCAGGATTGTTCTGCATAAGGCAAATATGCATAGTTCACTTTTTTACTCAGTTTACTCACGACAAGTAAAAACTGTACCGGATAAAAGAATCTTACAGGCCATCTTTTTTTGAGCTGTACATATTCTCCCTTTGCGTTTCCAAGGGGCTTTTCACTCAGGTAATATATAGTATCCTTGGATTCCTTAACCTGGTAATCGAGGAAATAATAATTAAATATTTCCATGCCCCCCGTAACTTCCGGATATAGGGCACCCAAAACGTATAATCCTGCCGGATTACCTTTTTTTTGCGGAGTTTTCATAGTCTGCTTGCCTGTTTAATGGCTGCCAGCTCCGGCATATGATCAGATTGACTTTCTGCTGAATCCTTATTCCATTTAAGCATTCGGAGTTCAGTTGCTATACAGGTTACGAACAATAAAGTAGTAATACTGGTCCAATCCCGGTTTTGACCCAATCCATAAATGAGAATGA
The DNA here is from genome assembly GCA_963730425.1 of uncultured Bacteroidota bacterium. Lineage (GTDB taxonomy): Bacteria > Bacteroidota > Bacteroidia > Chitinophagales > Chitinophagaceae > Puia. The sequence goes on from CAVSRV010000003.1 coordinate 519,499, forward strand.
ATATTACCGTACCCAGAGAGGGTGAAAAATTCTTTTTTACGATACTTTGAATAATAACACCAAGAACGAGAAGCAAAAAAATACAAAAACCTATAATTCCATTTTCTATTAGAAGAAGAAGAATGGCGTTATGCGCATTGTACCCATGACCGTAATTCCTGGCTTCGAAACCCCCACTCCCGATTCCAAACAATTGTTCCGGGAAACTCATATTCATGTAAGCCGTATATGCATTTTCTGAGGATTCCTCCCTCCAGTCCATTGATCCCAGACTATGAATGTCGTAGGACTGCCCCATAGCCCTGTTCATCACTGCAATGGGTTCCGAGGCCATTCGCGCAATGATTTCATCAACGAACTTACTATCCAGATTGATATATTTTCCGAAACTGGCGTATAACAAAAATGCCAAAGCGACAGCTCCTGTACTAAAGAGCCCGATTTTGGCCATCCTTTTTTTCTGCTCCTGATAATTAAATCCGTTTAAAATGATCAGTATGGAAACAATCAATAAACCTAATATTGAGCTTCTGGAAGTTGACATCAATACCCCTAAGAACATGAATGGCATTACCCAGAGGGATAGTTTTACAGAAGAGCGGTTCTGGAGATAATCGCTTAAACAAAAAACAAAACACATGCCGCATATCTCCCCGAAGAAATTCCAATTTGTAAGTAATTGCATTTCTTCTTCTGATAAATTAGCATCAAGTCCGGTAAACAGGAAGTAAATCCGGTGAACGGGAAATGAGCCAAATACTATATAGGTATATGCAAGATCTGCAAAACAGATTATTCCCGCAGCGATCAAAGCATATTTTAATTGATCTGCATTCCCGGATTTAAAGAAAAAATAATATACACAGAAAGCGGCTAATACAGTTGAAATACTTTCCTTCAGCAGATCAATGGTAAACAGGTCCTGAGAAAAAGAAACAAAAATGATATAGACAAGAAAAAATACCAGGATTTTTACGAATGAGTCTTTCATAAATGCAGGATATTTTTTCTTATTTGATCTATCTGACATAATTCTTCCAAATAATGCAATAGATACAATCGCCCGCATATTTAAAGGAAGCCCGTTCAGATCAAAATTCACCCGGGAAATGATTAAAGTAAAGAGTACAATGGCGATCAATTCCGGCTTATAGATGAGCGCTATCCCGAACAGTAAAGCTCCTGCAAGTAATAATATCAAACTCAAAATCTAAATTATTTACTTAATTAAGAATGCAACGTCAAATCGGACAGTTTATTTAATCACGGTTAATTTATTCGAAAATTTACGCAAAAGCTCCCTCAAATATATGATCCTGTTCAGGAAAAAGAATTTGTTGTGAAAAAGTTGCTTGTAGTTTTTCGTTTTAAATAAAATAAATAGCCATTTTTCAGAAATCAATTTAAAAAAGAAGCTCTTATTCACTTTGCCCCTATTAGTAATCTCTATATAAAACTTATAAATCCAGGAAGAAAGCGCTGACAAAGAATGTTTTTCATTAAAAAAAAGGTAATTCCCATTTATCCAGTTTGCATGGATATCCAGTTCTTTCTCTGAAAAATCTATACGCGCATTCATTAAAATCTCTGCATTTAATCTTTTTACCAGGAAAAACATATTATCCATTTTAGAAACGGTAATATTACTTCCGTGTACCCTGTAATATGCGCCATAGAATGGAAGAATGGCAAGTTTTGTCTGTTCAGAAATCCTAAGCCATAATTCGTAATCCTCCGCTAAATAAAAGTTCTCTTTGTATCTCAATTCCCTGGCTATTTCACTTCTAATCATTACGGTAGAATTACAAAAACAATTCCCGAGCAGTAAATAAGTAAGGATATCCCTGTTCTCGGTGGGCATCTGGATCTTCTTCCCTGAATTGCCGTCTCCATCCATGATATAATAAAAACTACCGCACATACCATGGTCGGCGTTTTTCTCCAAAAAATAAACCTGTCTTTCTATACGGTCGGGAAATGCAATATCATCACAATCAAGGGTTGCGATATATTTGCCGTTTGCTGATTCAAGCCCTTTGTTTCTGGTATACACGATTCCGGAATTGATCTTATTTTCAAGATATAATATCCGGGGATCTTTGTAAGAGAGAATAATAGATTTGCTGGAATCCGAAGAACCGTCATTGATAATTACAAGTTCAATATTTTCATAAGACTGATTTAATATGCTTTCTATTGCTTCTCTCAGGTACTTTTCTCCATTATAAACCGGCATTACAACAGATACCTGTGGAAGACGCATATTTAAAGATAAATTTTGATTAAGATATTCAATAAAAACTAATGGCCTCCTGGTAGCTGTCGATGGCTGATAAAACGGATTGAAGATTTACAAAAATCATCTCAAATTGGTGTCAAAAATAGAGTGGAATTCTTTTATCCTTTCCTTTGCAAATTAAACAAATTTTATTATTTTTAATCCCTGACACCAATGAGTGTTTTTTCTATAACATATTGATTCTGTTTGTTTTATACCCCAATACTTCGCAGAAAACCGTTTAATTTAATCAGTTTAACCCCCTTTTAATCTAACATTTTGAATTTTTTAAGTTTTCCTTCGAACAGACCACGTTTGTTCACCTCTGGCAGAATCAATTTTATATACCTTATTGGGATTATCGGCCTTCTTTTTCTTGACTCATGTGTATCCACAAAAGACACAAATTATTTTCCAGGGATAAAAGATGAAGTTATAACAAACAAATTACCAGCACCGGAACCACAGATTCAAATAAACGATCTATTAAGCATTATTGTAAGCAGCTCTAATCCGGAAGCTTCCAATATGTTCAATGCACCTAATGAATCCACCAATATTACCAGTGCTGCGGCTTCATCCACCAACACCCTCACCATTGGATACCTGGTAAATCAGAATGGAGATATCATATTTCCGGTTTTTGGTCAGATACACGTACTGGGCATGACTAAATTTCAGGTTTCTACCCTTTTAACGCAGAAAATTTTAGAAAAGAAACTGTTGATTGACCCTATTGTTACCATACGCTATCTGAACTTCAAAGTGAGTGTAATGGGTGAAGTAGAACGCCCGGGAGTATATACAACCCCAACGGAAAAGCTGAGTATTCTGGAAGCATTGAGTTTTGCCGGAGATATAACCATTTATGGCGAAAAAAATAATGTTCTTTTAATTAGGGAAAATGATAAAGGAGAGAAAATTATTCAACATTTGGATCTGACAAATCAAAGCATACTGAGTTCTCCATATTATTATCTGAAATCCAACGATGTCCTGATGGTATCATCAAATGGAGGCAGGCTTGCCAAAGAAAAGAATTCTCAGTCGATTCCAATATTTTTTGCCGTGCTTTCTTTCTTAATCGTAGCTATCAGTCAGATTAAAAATTATTAATTTTGACTGTACATATATCGAATTAAACCTTATTACATGGCGGAAAAATCCAACCATAATACCCTGGATAAAAAAGAGCATAATGGTTTTCAGGAGATCCTGACTAAATTCATCCCGTACTGGCCTATATTTCTTTTTTTCTTAATAATTAGCGTTGCCTGCTTATATTTCTATTTGAGCATAACTATCCCCATTTATGAAACTACAGCCAGCGTTCTGATTAAAGATGAAAAAAAGGGACAGGAAGATTCTAAAATGGAAGAGGTTCTGAATGTTTTCGGAACAAAGAAAATTGTAGAAAACGAACTCGAGATATTTCATTCCAATTCTTTGATCATTTCAGTTGTAAAAAAGTTGGATCTATATGCTCCCATTTTTGAAGAAAAGGGCTGGAGGGGATTGGGAACTACTTCTGCTTATTTGACGAGCCCGATTATTGTAGAAGTACCCGATCCAAGTAATATAGATGAATTTAATAAAATTTATTTCCAGTATTCAAAAACGGATAGCAGTATTTATATCGATGGAACCAAATACCCGATGAATCAATGGGTAAATTCTCCTTTTGGCAGTTTAAGATTTCGGGAAAATCCACACTATTATCCAAACCTCAAAAAACCCAAGGAACCGGTAAGATATTATTTCGACCTGGTAACATTAGATCATGCAACCAATAGCGTATTGGGAAGTCTGATGGTCAGTGCTGCAAGTAAACAATCGTCCATAATAAACTTATCTATTAAAGACCCCATTTCCTATCGCGGTGAAGCTATAATTGCTGAAATTATCACTGCCTATAACGAAGCTTCCGCGGACAGAAAAAGCAGTATTGCCCTTAAAACATTAAAATTTATAGAAGACAGACTTAGAAATGCAGCCCATGAGCTGGATTCCGTTGAGGGTAGCATTCAACGTTACCGGGATGCAACGGGAGTGGTTGATATGGGTGCACAAAGCAAGCAATATTTGACGAGCGTGGAAGATAATGACAAGCAGTTGAGTAATATAAACCTGCAATTGTCAGCACTGGACGAGGTTGAAAAATATGTAAAATCTAAATCTGGTGGAAGTAATATAGTTCCATCCACTTTCAATATTAATGACCCTTCGTTAACGCAACTTCTAACCACACTTGCTGCTTCGGAATCTCAATACGAAAGGTTGAAAAGAACTACCGCAGAGAATAATCCGATCATGCTAAGTATTCAGGCGGAAATTGATAAGACAAGACCTGAAATACTGGAAAATATTAATAGTGCAAGACGTAATATTGAAGCGGGAAAAGCTACCCTTCTGCAATCAAAGGATCGTTACAATGCTTTACTCAGCGAAGTTCCACAGAAAGAAAGACAATTGGTAGAAGTAAGTCGTCAACAGAATATCAAAAACGATATATATTCCTTCCTTTTACAGAAGAAGGAAGAGACTGCCTATTCGATTACCTCAATACTTCCTGATTGTTATGTTGTAAGCAACCCAACAACACCGGGAAGTCCTGTAAGCCCGAAAAAACCATTTTTGGCACTGTTGGCGCTGGCAGCTCCTCTTGCTTTTTCTGTTTTACTCATCTCACTGAAAGATATATTCAATAGCAAAATATTGTACCGGAGCGATATTGAAAAACTCACCAGTTTCCCTATAATTGGGGAAATCATCCATGAAAAATTAAAAAGCAAAATTGTTACAGAAAATGGAGAACGAAGTTTTATTACAGAGCAATTTCGGTTGATCAGAACAGCGCTTAAGCATCAGGGTACTCCCCCCGGTAACATTAAACGAATATTGATAACCTCCTGTATCAAATCGGATGGGAAAAGCTTTGTTTCATCTAATCTTGCCATGAGCATGGCCAGGAGCGGGAAGAAAGTAGCCTTATTGGAAATGGATCTGCATCAACCCAAACTAAAGGAAATATTTGACATACCTTCTGGTAACGGGATTACAGATTTTCTTCTGGGCAATGTTTCAGAGGAAGAAATCGTCTTTTCAACAACAAAACATGCGAATGTTTATTTAATTCCGGCTGGCCATCTGGTGGATGAGCCCTCAGAATTGCTCGCAAACGGAAAAATTGAAATTTTATTGAATTGGCTGGATACCAGGTTTGATGTCTTGATCATTGATACAGCTCCATTAAAAGTTCTCACCGATGGCCTTGTGATCGCACCCTACTGCAACCTTGTATTACATGTGATCCGGCATAATCATACCCCAAAATCCCATGTAGAACTTCTCAACAAGGATATGGAATCATACAATATTAAAAACGTAGCTATTATATTCAACGGAGTTAAAAATCGTGGATTTGGTAAATACAGCTATGGTTTTGGACATGGTTACGGTTATGATATTCGTTCTTCATATGAAGAATATAGTAGAAAAGTAAAAAAAATATCCTGAAAACTGCCTCGTCTATTCAATATCCGTAGAATACATATTTTTTTTCTCAAAAAACAGTACCTATTCAACTGTAACTCACACAATTAACATTCATTTTTGGAGTTTATTGAAAGAAAAACCCCTTAAGCATTGCCCTACCCTCTTAAAGAAACCTTCTTTAAGGAAGCAAAGGTATAACTGTAAATGTTGGATAGTCAAGTGATTGGTTGCACTTGTTGTGACTGAGTTGGCGAAGCTGCATTAATTAATAATTAAAGATGTTGCTAAAAGCAAAAAAAATATTTTCAACAGATCTGGTAAAGGTGTCCTTTCTAAATGCTGTGGCTACCGTAATCCGCATGTTAACCGGGTTTGTGAGTGTAAAGGTGGTTGCGGCGGTTATTGGCCCTATTGGTGTTGCCTTATTAGGTCAGCTCAATAATTTTACCCAAATCCTTTTAAGTATTTCCAATGGAGGAATTAATGCCGGAATTACCAAGTACACTTCAGAATATGCAGATTCCGAAAAGGACTATATCTTTTATCTGGGAACCGGATTTTGGATTACAGTTATATTGTCCGTAATTACAAGCATTGTTTTGTTTATAGGTGCAGGGTATTTTTCCGAAAATATCTTGCACGATATTCATTATCGATCAGTGTTTTACATATTTGGAGGAACAATTCTGTTGTATGCACTAAATGCTCTGTTAATTGCTGTAATTAATGGATTTAGAGAATATAAAAAATATGTTATCGCAAATATCATCGGAAGCCTGGTCGGTATGATATTCGCGGTTATTTTATCACTCCGTTATGGAATTTATGGTGCACTGATTTCTACAGTTACTTATCAATCTATCGTATTTTTTATTACCCTGTTTATAGTAGCGAAATCTATCTGGTTCAAATGGAAATCCTTTTTATTAAAATTCAATAAAAAAATTGCTATTCAATTAGGACACTATTCATTGATGGCCATGGTAAGTGCTATCACCGTTCCGGCCGGTCAGATAATTGTGAGAAATTTTATTACTAACAACAGTTCAATTTCTGATGCAGGACTCTGGGAAGGCATTAACAGGATTTCAGCTATGTATCTCATGGTGATAACCACTTCTTTAGGAGTTTATTTCCTGCCTAAATTATCTGCTTTGAAATCAAAGGTGGAAATTCGAAATGAAATAATCACCGTATATAAGTTGATCCTCCCTTTCATGATAATATCCACATTCCTCATTTATGTATTTCGGGTTTTGATCATTCATATTTTATTTACGCCGGCTTTCAACGGCATGCAGAACTTATTTGCCTTTCAGCTGATCGGTGATATTTTAAAAATTATGGGTTGGGTACTGGGTTATTTATTATTAGCCAAAGCAATGACGAGAATATATATAATAATGGAAATGGCCAATTTCATTTTATTAATATTGATCAGTTATTTCCTGGTAAGATCGTATGGAACTGTCGGTGCCACATTGGCATTTGCAATCGTTTACCTTCTTTATTTTATAATTTTATATTTTTTGCTTAGAAAACTTATAATGAATAAAAATGAATAATAAGGATCACCTATTCCCTTTTATTTACAAATTAAACACCCGGGTATTTTTTTTACTCGTGTTTATTTTGGAATTAATATTGATTTTCCAGGGGCTTGATTTATCGGATGAGGGATTCCTTTCCACATTTTACAGCCGAATATTCAGTAACCCGCAATCGGTTTCTTATAATTTTATGTTTTGGCTTACCGGTATTATCGGCGGTCTCTGGCTTAAATTATTCTCGCCACTAGGTCTTCTTGGAATCAGGCTGGCCGGTGTGTTAGTTAATACGATAACTGTTATATTAACATACAACCTATTAAAAAAATATGTAAACCAGGAGTACCTTAAAATCGGATTGATATTGGTTGTTCTTTCACTTAATAATGATATCAAAGTTTTAAATTACAATACACTTTCCAGCTTGTTTTTTATTCTGACAATTCAATTCCTATTTTCGGGATTGCAAAAAAACAATGTCCTGTATATCACTTTAAGTGGCTTTATTGTGGGCCTAAATGTTTTTGTTCGTATTCCAAATATCCTTGAACTGGGATTTGTGCTGGGAATCGTTTATTATCAATGCATAAATGATTCATCGGTAAATACCCGAAAAATGTATAATGTTATAAAGCAGATAATCTATTTTATTGCCGGTTTTTTTATTGCTCTCGCTTTTATTTTAGTTGCGATGCGCCTGCTGGGTCATCTTCAGTTATATACGAATTCCTTAAAATTATTATTCGCAATGGGTAATAGTAAGGCGGTTCCAATAACAGATCCAAGCGGATATGGCCTGCCACGACTTATATATATATTCTGGTCTAATAATATTCAGTCCCTTAAATATGCATTGTTCGGTACAGGGGTCATCCTTTGTTGTTTATTTCTTAACTCGTTTGACAATAAATCCGGTTTAGTGAAATTACTGGTGAAAACTGTAGTGGTCATACTAATCTTATCCACAGTGATTTTAATTATTACCCATTGGATCTTTCATTTCACCATTTTATTATTTATTACCGGCATTATATTATTGACAACTATATTAATCTTCACTTCTTCCACAGAAAAGAATATCCGGGTCCTGCAATTTTTCGGTGTATTCTTTCTTATCTCCTTTCCTCTGGGCAGTTCGGACGGTATTTTTACAGCCGGAAGGTATTGTTTATGGATAGCCCTTCCGGTTTCGATCGACCATATTCTGAAAATTCAATCATTGAATAATCTGTTAATCGTTCAAAGAGATAAACTGGAATATCAAAAAAAACTAATAATTACTTCCATACAATTTTACTACACAAAAAAAATTCTGGTTAGTTTACTCTTTTTTGCCGGTCTATATCAGTTGTTTTATTACCCATTTTTTGACAGGCATAACCGGATCGATATGCATTTTGGTCTACAAAGCAGTAATTTAAAAGGAATCTACACCAGCAAAGAACGTGCAGAAGTTTTTAATGAATTGTTGAATGCAAGCGCAAAATACATCCGTCCAGACGATTACGTTTTGGCCTATGATCATATCGCCTTATATTATTATGCTACTAACAGAGCTCCTTATTTATCCAATCCCATGCCTGCTGTTTATAGTCCGGACATGTTCCGGTCTGATCTCTATAATTCGATTCAAAGGAATAAGCAATTGCCAGACCTTATCATTCAAAAAATTGGCACAGTAGGTAATGACAGCAAATGGCCGGAAGAAATTCTGCCCGGAAATTATTACGTGAACAAGTTAAATCTGGAAAGAAACCAAATATTGGATACCTTTCTCATGAAGAATAATTATAAAATCGCTTGGGAAAATAAGGCATTTAAAATATTATTGCCGTTAAATAAATAAAACCGAAGAATTGAGTAATTATTCTACAAGCCTGTCAGAAAATTTTAAAACCCAAACCTTATCCAAGTGTCAAATATTAATATCGGCGTTATCGGTTATGGCTATTGGGGCCCCAATATTGTCAGAAACTTCTTTGGCAGTTCTTCCTGCACAGTAAAAATGGTTGCCGATGGAAGGCCCGAAAGATTGAATTTATTATCCAAAGTTTTCCCTTCTATTCTTGGTGTTAAAGACGCAGAAGAAATTATCAATAATCGTGAGGTAGACGCCGTAGTTATCGCCACTCCCGTATTTACGCACTTCGAATTAGCAAAACGTGTTTTGCTTGCAGGCAAACATGTTTTGATTGAAAAACCCATGACTTCATCTGTAAAAGAAGCAGATGAACTGATCAGCCTTGCAGAACAAAAAGGCCTGACGCTAATGGCAGATCACACTTTTCTGTATACAGGTGCCGTTCAGAAGATGAAGGAAATTATTGAAAGTAAAGCGATAGGCACACCCTTGTATTTCGATTCATCGAGAATTAACCTGGGTTTGTTTCAACCGGATATAAATGTTTTATGGGATCTGGCACCTCATGATATCTCCATACTCTCCTATTTGATTACAGAAAATCCGGAAAGTATTAATGCAACGGGCATTTCACATACACGTAATAAGATAGAAAATATCGCATATCTGACGGTGAATTACAATTCCAGTTTTATTGCACATTTTACCTGTTCATGGTCTTCACCGGTAAAAGTAAGGCAAACACTAATTGGCGGGGATATCAAAATGATTTTATATAATGATCTTGAGCCATCTGAAAAAGTGAGGGTTTATGATACGGGGTATGACCATAAAACAGAAGAAGATAAAACCCGAATCATGGTAGATTACCGAACCGGAGATGTTCACATTCCCAAACTTTCAACTAAAGAAGCTTTGGCAGGTGTTGCAGACGACTTTATTCAGTCGATTATACAAAAAAAATCTCCCCTTTCTAATGCAATTTTAGGAAGAAGCGTGGTAAAAATTCTGGAAGCTTCCCAGGAATCTATAAAACACTTTGGAAAAGAAGTGAAAATAAAATAATACCATGGAATTGGTAACCATCAATAATGATAAGCAAAGTTTGAATAATGTAAGACTGGGTAAGAATACCCGTATTTTTAATTTTGTGAATGCATATGGATGTAGTATTGACGACAATTCTAAAATCGGAGCATTTGTAGAAATCCAGAAAGGAGCATTTATTGGAAAAAATTGCAAAGTGTCTAGCCATAGTTTTATTTGTGAAGGGGTACATATTGATGACAATGTGTTTATCGGTCACGGGGTAATGTTTACAAATGACTTATTCCCCCGGGCTACCAATGCGGACGGTTCACCACAATCAGAAGCAGACTGGAAAGTAATTGAAACCAGGGTAAAAAAGGGGGCATCCATTGGTTCCAACGCAACCATACTCTGTGGAATTACGATTGGGGAAAATGCATTGATAGGTGCGGGTTCTGTAGTAACGAAAGATGTTCCTCCCAATACAATAGTAGCCGGTGTGCCTGCAAAAATTATAAAAGAAATTTAGCCGTATAATACTTTATGGATAAACGAATACCCTGTCTTGATTTAAAGGAACAACATCAGCAAATTAAAAAAGAAATATTTACTGCTTTCGAGAGAGTATATGATCAGACTGCTTTTTCGGGAGGTTCCTTTGTGGAGGAATTTGAAAAAGAATTCGCCGGTTTTTGCGGAACCTCCTTTTCAATAGGTGTAAATAATGGTACTACCGCTTTACATCTGGCCATGCTGGCCCTGGGCATAGGCCCAGGCGATGAAGTTATTATACCGGCCAATACGTTCATTGCAACTGCCTGGGGTATATCATACACAGGTGCCGTTCCGGTATTTGTTGATTGTGATCCGGATACCTGGGAAATTGATCCCTCGAAACTGGAGGAAAAAATAAATTCCAAAACAAAAGCTGTCATTGGTGTTCATCTTTACGGCCAACCATTTGATGTCGATAAAGTACAGGCTGTATGTAATAAAAATCGACTATGGATGGTTGAAGATGCTGCCCAGGCTCAGGGTGCAACTTATCTTGGCAAACCCATAGGGAGTTTTGGTGAAATGGCTTGTTTTAGCTTTTATCCGGGTAAAAACCTTGGTGCATGTGGTGAGGCCGGAGGAATTACTACGAACAATCCAAACTATTATAAGCATCTGCAAAGTCTCAGGAACCACGGCTCTATAACCAGGTACTATCATGATGAAATCGGATATAATATGCGTATGGGGGGCCTGGAAGGAGTATCTCTGCAGGTTAAACTAAAACATCTTCCATTTTGGAATTCAAAGAGGAGGGAAATCGCCAAAAAATATCAGGCAGCCATCCGGAATACCAAAATAAAAATGCAGTTACAGCCTGTTGGACATGATTCCATATTTCATCTTTTTGTAATTACCACAGAAGATCGGGATGGGCTTATCAAATTTCTAAATGAAAGAAATATTTTCCCTGGTCTTCATTATCCGGTACCCTGCCATTTACAAAAAGCTTATACCGGACTGGGGTATAAAAAAGGAGATTTGCCCAATGCCGAATATTTGGCCGAACACTGCCTTTCCTTACCAATGTATCCTGAACTTTCTCAGGATGATGTTGAATATGTTATTAAAACCCTGAACAGTTATTAAACATGCTTATTGAAAAACTGGTCAGGCAGGTAAAAGCACTTCAGCTAAATCTAAAGGGGAAAACTGTTCTGACTGAAGCTGCTTCCGGTGCATATATTGTAACACCGTTGATTGCCGCCATCGCAGGTGCCAGGGTTTTTGCCTTTTCGAAAACAACCCGTTACGGTACAATGGAGGATGTATTTTTGGCGACCAGAAAATTGGCAGATTTATTCACCAGTTTCCCACTTGATATTCATTTAATTGACAAACTTAGTCCGGAAATTGTTGAACAGGCTGACATTATTACGAATTCAGGTCATTTACGACCACTCAATGAAACATGGCTTCAATATGCGAAAAATGCAATGGTAATTCCGTTAATGTTTGAAGCATGGGAATGGAGGGATACAGATATGGATATCGACTATATCCGGAAAAGAGGATTTAAAATCGGTGCAACGAATGAAAGGCATCCTAAGGTGGATGTTTTCAATTATCTGGGTGATATGGCCCTGAAGCAAATATTTGATGCAGGTATTTGTCCCTATAAAAATAAATTCATTCTTCTTTGTAATAATGATTTTGGTCCTTTTATTGCAAAAGTGCTGGCGAAAATCTGTGCGGGTTTAGCCGTTATTGACCTGGATGAACATAAAACTTTATATAACCGGGAAGAGATAGAATGGATAGGTGGATTTCCGGAAATTAAAATTCCCGATGCTTATAAAAACGCTGAAGCGATAATCTTTACCGCTTATCCTTTCGATCAGACCTGGATGGGTAAAAATAAAGCGATTTCAATTGAACAGATTAAATCCCAGGTTTCAGATCCATTTATTTTAAGATATGCGGGAGATTTGGATGAAATCGTGTTGGAAGCAAATGGAATTCGGTTTTTCCCATCTCAAGTGCATAAGTGGTCACATGGGTGTTCTTCCATCTGCAATTGGCTTTGATCCAATCATACGCCTTCAATCCGGAGGGCTTAAAGCAGGTGAAGCAATGCTGAACGGTAACTATGAATACGAGAAAATTAAAATAGTGAACGAGCTATGAATGCATCCAAAAATATTATTGCTATTGGCCGCTCGCGATATTTATATAATGGCATAAAATATCTTCAATCCAAAGGGTTTAACTGTTTAGCTATAGTAACAGAAGAGGCTTACGAAGAATATGATATAAAACACCAGGATTTCGAAAAACTCGCCGTTGAAATCGGTGCCCGTTTTTTAATGATAAAATCACTCAATCAACCAGAACTTCTTCAAATAGTAAAAGAAAATAAAATTCGTGCAGCCATTAGTGTGAATTGGAAATATACCATTCCAAAAAGCTTTCTCGATTTATTTGAATGTGGCATCCTGAATTTTCACTTGGGCAATCTCCCGGATTATAAAGGGAATGCAACCGTTAACTGGTCTATCATCAACGGTGAGGATAAAATTTATGGTAATATTCATAAAATGGACCCTGAGTTGGATGCAGGTGACATAATATCCCGAAAAGCGATACCCATTACTGATCAGACATATATAGCAGAAGTATTGAGTACAGCTGTTCAGGATGTACCACTGTTATATGAAGAAGCATTAATTAAAGTTTTACATCAACCGGATGCCTGCCTGTTGAAAGGTTCCCTGAAAGGTTCACGGTGTTATCCCCGTCTTCCGGAAGACAGTCAGGTGAATTGGAACGAAACCGCCATAAAAATCTGCCGGCTTATAAGAGCTTCTTCGGAACCTTATAACGGCGCTTACAGTTTTTTAAATGGAGAAAAAGTAATTATATGGCGAGCCGCTATATTGCGGTTGGATGAAAAATTTATGGCAATTCCCGGTCATGTAACAGGAATCCAAAAAAATTCAAATTTCATTCATGTAGCTTGTGGAGAAGGCATGCTGGAGTTACAGGAAATAGAATATAAAGGGAAAAGAATAGCACCCGCTGAGGAAATAAAAAGCATCCGCGTCAGATTTAAAAAGGACAGTCATGCCTGAATCCAACAAATTTTACATTTCAGTAATCATACCCATTTACAATGAGTACGAAGGAATTCCATTTCTGGTAGAAAATCTGAGTTCTTTTTTTGGAGAAAATCCACAGCTGAATGCGGAGGTTATTTTTGTTAATGATGGTTCGAGAGACCACTCTGCAGAAAGACTTCAGGAATTAACCCATAAAAGTTACAATGCCAAAATAATCAGCCTTTCCCGCAACTTTGGATCACATGCTGCACTAAGGGCAGGCATATCAATAGCATCCGGGGAATGGGTTTGTTTCAATTATGCAGATTTGCAGGACCCGCTCCAACTGATCCTTCAAATGGAATCGAAAACCAGGGAAGGTAAAGATATTATTTGGGCACACCGCGAAAGCACTAAAGTCTCAATGAGAGAAAAAGCATTTTCTTCCGCATATGCCTATTTAATGAAAAAGTTTGCATTCAGTAACTTCCCTGAAAAAGGGTTTGATATTGTGATGTTCAATAAAAAAGTAGCTGACCAGGTAAAAAGCAATATTGAAGCGAATTCTTCCATTTTTCTGCAAATTCTGGGTATGGGCTTCAGGCAGGCATCCATCTCTTATAAAAAAAGAGAAAGAAAAACAGGTGTAAGCAAGTGGACTGTTTCAAAAAAAATTAAATTATTTATTGATTCTTTTGTAGCGTTTTCTTATGCGCCAATCCGCATGGTTACCATTATAGGGTTCATAATGTTTTTTGCAGGCATATTGTGGACCATTTATATAATTACACGAAAACTGATTTATCATGATCTCGCCAGTGGATGGCCTGCATTGATGTCGATTCTTACTATTGGATTTGGAATCACCAATATTTCCCTGGGTATCATTGCTGAATACCTCTGGCGGACCCTGGACGCCAGTCGCAAGAGGCCTGTTTTTATTATTGATAAAATTGTTGAACTCTAGACCAATCCATACAAATTCAATCAAACATGTCAAATAAGCTCAAAGACAGTATCGTTCTGGTAACCGGCGGAGCTGGTTTTATTGGTTCTTATGTTATTGAAGAATTGCTTTCCCTTCAGCCGAAAAAAATAATTGTAATAGACAATCTGATTCGCGGAAGCAATGCTAATATGATGAACTTTATAAATGATTCGCGGATTGTATTTTACAACGGAGATATACGGGATCAGGAATTATTGGAAAAATGCATAGTAGGCAGTGATTATGTTTTTCATATGGCAGCCCTGCGTATTAATTCCTGTGCTGCCAATCCGGCGGAAGGATTCGAAGTGATGTTGAAGTCAACCTTTGAAATCGCCAGTTTATGTGTAAAACACAAAGTGAAAAAAGTTATTTATAGTTCCAGTGCTTCCGTTTATGGCTTGGCCCAACACTTTCCTACTCCGGAAACGGATAATCCATATAATAACCAAACCTTTTATGGAGCGGCTAAAATGTGGGGAGAACAACTTTTCCGCAGTTTTAAATTCATGTATGGCCTGGATTATGTTGCACTCCGATATTTTAATGCATACGGACCCCGGATGGATACAGATGGCAAGTATACAGAAGTTATGATTAAATGGCTGGACTGCATTCGGGACAACAGAAATCCACTTATTTATGGAGATGGTTCAACAACAATGGATTTTGTATATGTCAGAGATATTGCCAAATCGAATATCGCCGCGTTGCAGGCGGATGTTACAGATGAAGCATTCAATATTGGTAATTGCGAAGAAACAAGTCTTAAAGAATTACTGGAAGTATTATTAAAAGTGAATCAATCTAATCTAACCCCGGAATTTAGAGAGGAAAATTCAGTTAACCCTGTTAGTCGCAGACTGGCAGATATCAGCAAGGCGAAACAACTATTGAACTTCTCTCCTACAATCTCTCTTGAACAGGGGATGAAAGAATTAAGTGCATGGTATTTTGAAAAAATTAAACAACCTGTAAACGAATGATACCGATTGCTAAACCTTATCTGACGAAAAAAGAAGCAAAAGCCGCCTATGATACTATCCTCACCGGTTGGATTACCCAGGGCCCGCGCGTTGCGGAGTTCGAAGAAAAATTTGCAGCCTATACCAGGGCTAAATATGCAGTAGCTGTTTCCAATTGCACAACAGCCCTGCATCTATCCATGATCGTGGCGGGTATAACAGAAGGTGATGAAGTAATTTGTCCATCCCTGAGTTATATAGCAACTGCAAATGCCATAAAATATGTAGGCGCAAAACCTGTATTCGCAGAGATTAACCCGGTAAATTACAATCTGGATATTCTCGATGTCGAAAAAAAAATAACGAATAAGACGAAAGCCATTCTTCTGGTTCATCAGATCGGTATGCCTGCAGATATTGATGCATTTACGGCATTGGCAAAGAAATATCAGCTTAAACTGATTGAAGATGCTGCCTGTGCGGCCGGATCTTCCTATAAAGGAGCAAAGATTGGCAGTCATTCCGAACTGGTTTGTTTTTCTTTTCATCCGAGAAAAGTGATTTCCACCGGCGACGGCGGAATGATTACCACAAATAATGAATCTTACTATAACCGGCTGAAATTACTCAGACAGCACGGTATGTCAGTAAATGACCGGACAAGGCATGAATCCTCTAAAATTATATTTGAAGATCATCTGGAAGTCGGGTACAATTACCGGCTTACAGATATTCAGGCTTCCGTCGGAATCAGGCAACTCGAAAAACTGGACTGGATCATTAAAAAACGTAGGAAAATTGCCAACCGATATCACAAAGCTTTTAGTGGAATTCCCAGCATTCAGCTTCCTTTGGAAAAAAAAGGATATTTCAGCAACTATCAATCATACAGCATTTTTCTGAAAGATGAATGCCCACTCAATAGAAATGATATCATGCAGAAAATGCTCGATGCAGGCATTTCAACCCGCAGAGGGATCATGACCACTCACCGGGAAACAGCCTATAAAGATGAATACAAACAATTGTCACTTCCCGTATCAGAAAAGTCTTCCGATAGGAGCATCATACTCCCGCTGTATATACCTATGAAAGATGAGGATATGGAAAAAGTAATTCTCACCCTCAAAAAAATCTTAACTGATAAATAAAGAATAACGCAACTCATGTCATTTGAAATCGCGAACTAATCAAAAATTAAACTAAATTTCTATGATCAGCTAAATGAATAAGTCCTCTTTTATATTTTTCCGAACGCTTCTATGGTTATGGGATCTCTTATCCCTGAACATGGT
Source organism: uncultured Bacteroidota bacterium (assembly GCA_963730425.1). GTDB lineage: Bacteria > Bacteroidota > Bacteroidia > Chitinophagales > Chitinophagaceae > Puia. The sequence continues at coordinate 536,550 of CAVSRV010000003.1, forward strand.
ACTGCTTTTTGCCAGCCTGGCTATTTTCAGAGCGGATGCCATAAATACAAAAGAGTATCACTTCTTATTCGCCATTTTTAATCTTGTGTGGATGACTTCGGTTTATCTCACACAATTATATATGAGTAAGAACTGGCTCGACTTTGAGCTTTTTTTTAAAAGAACTTTTAAATGTTATGTGTCGACGGTTGCCTTGCTTCTCTTATTCATTTTTATTTACCATTATCAGTTTTCCCGCTTCTTTATCATTTTTTGTTTTAGCGGTTTCGCTACCATATTATTATTCAATCGTATTGTTTTTAATCTTCTGGTGATATCCCTTCGGGGCAGATTTAAGATGTCTAAAAAAGTTATAGTACTCGGCTATAATGAAGTTTCCAAACGTTTGATCGATTATTTCCAAAAAGAAGCAAAATTGATTAAACTGGCAGGTTGTTTTGATGATAAAGGAGAAATAGAAAGCAGCAGTGCTTTGCCGGTTTTTAACAACCTGAGGGATTGTATGCCATTTGTAAAACAAAATGAGATAACAGAAATTTATTCAACGCTCGTGCCTGAACACTATCCTTATCTTTTTGAATTGGCTAAAGAAGCGGAAAACGAATTTGTTTATTTTAAATTTGTGCCCGATTTTCACATCTTCGTAAATAGAAATATTTATGTAGATTTCATCAATGATATTCCGGTTTTATCCTTAAGAAAAGAACCACTGGAAGATACCGGTAACCGTATTAAAAAACGGGCAGTAGACATAATTACAAGTTCGCTGGTCATCCTGTTTATTCTTTCCTGGCTTATCCCACTGCTGGCCATTCTGATCAAACTGGATTCCCGCGGTCCTGTTTTTTTTGTCCAGAACCGTTCCGGAAAAAGTAATCAGCCTTTTCGCTGTTTAAAATTCAGAAGTCTGCGGGTGAATGAGGATGCAGATTCCAAGCAGGTAAGCCGAAACGATGACAGAACGACCCGCGTGGGCCGGATAATGCGCAAAACCAATATTGATGAGCTTCCACAGTTTTTCAACATCTTCCTCGGAGATATGTCTGTGGTTGGCCCGAGGCCACATATGCTGAAACATACGGAGCAATTTTCAGAATTATATAAGGAATATATGATCCGTCATTTTGTGAAACCGGGTCTTACCGGATGGGCCCAGGTTAATGGTTTCCGCGGGGAGATAAGAGACAACGATTTTCTTAAAAAAAGAGTAGAGTTCGATACCTGGTATATCGAAAACTGGTCTTTGTTTCTTGATATGCGCATTATCATGCAAACGGTATTGGTAACCATCAAGGGCGACAAAAATGCATTTTGAATTAGTATAATGCCGTAAATTTAAAAAGCAAAAGGCTATCGAGGACGATAGCCTTTTGCTTTTTAAGTGTATATCAGAATTACATTACGATCATCTTGCGCATGATAGATTGTCCGAGCGCATTCATTCTGTAATAATATATTCCTGAACTCATTCCATTTCTGTTTACAATTATACTGTAGTTGCCTGGTGATTTGTATTCATCCATCAATTGCTGAATGGCCCTGCCAAATTGATCATATAGCACAAGCTGCACCCTTCCCGATTTTGGTATTACCATATCAATCGTTGTGGTATTGCTAACCGGATTAGGGCGGTTTTGCTTAAGTTCCAGGGCCAGGCCTTCGAATATTACCTGCACCACTTTCGACATTTGCTCGTGGCCATCTAAATCTACCTGGCGCAAACGATAATAATAAGTGCCGGCGGATAAATCTTTATCCAGGTATTGATAATTGATCGTGGTCTGACTGTTTCCTGCTCCGGTTACAAAACCAATTTCGTTCCAGGTAGCTCCATCCACGCTTCGCTGTATTCCAAAGCCTTTGTTATTTTCTTCCATAGTTGTGGTCCAGTTCAACAAGGCATCTTCACCCTCTTTGGTTGCCGTAAAATTAATTAATGTAACCGGCAGTGGCGTACTTGAATAAGAAGCAACATAATTTTTTGAAGTTGCAGCAAAAAATGCATAAGAAATACCTTTAATAGTTTGGATAGTATAGGTAATCGGAATTGCATTTTCTGTTATGCCCGTTAGAGAACCATCACTGGAATTAAACGGAACCATAACCTGCAGGTTATGGGCTGAAGTAATAACTGCAAAACTCAGCTGATGATTTGTCCAGCTCATGGGGCCAAATACAGTATTGTTCCTGTTGTCGACCCAGGTCAGCATTTGTTTGGCAGAAACAACCGGGATACTTTTTGAAACTGCATAAGTAACAATTTCATTTGATCCCACATGAATGGCGGTATCGGTATGCATATTCATGGAGAAAACCCCGTAAAATCCGGATGGCCCGGTAGCATTATCAATAAGTGTTTGAATATGTAAGGGAATATCCTGCCCCGATTCATCGGTAATGACGGTTGGGGACTGGTAAACATCAATAATGGTACCATCAAGGTCTGCAAAGCGCATGGGCATTCCCGAACCGGTAAGCATACCTGGCCTGTTTTGAATAAAGGAAGCCGGAGTATAATAATAATTCACGTCAAACCGCATACCATTGGCAAATTCCACTTTTGGCTGAGTCGACCAGTCACTCCAGGGTAGGCAGTGTGTCCGGTTAGAAACAGGAGGTGTTATATTTGATCTGTCGGAATTCATTTCATTTAACTGTGCCGTAATAGTCGTAGCCAGGGTTCCGGTGAGTCCGGGTGTAAAATCACCGCATCCCGATCCCGATCCAGGTATTACATAAGGATGCAGGGCAATTTCAAATCCCAATTGCTGGTAATAATTGATCGAATCAGTAGGAGTGGTCGCAAATCGTAAAGCGGTGCTGGCAAATATATAAGAAGTACCCCTTATCGTTTTCCAATCGGCAATATTCGCCGGAGTATTCGGAATTCCTGGTAATAACCAGTCCCGGTATTCATTAAATCGTCCTGCCGTACCAGAAGATCCCGGATAAAAATTTAAATCATGATCATCTCCCGTCATTACAACCGCAGCTTTGAATCCACTGGGCAAAAACCATAAATGGGGCATGGGCTTTTTATGCAGATTGTCAAGTAAAATAATATTGGTCAGCAAGTGTTGTTGCTCATCCGCCTGTGGTATCTGTATTTTATTAAAATCTATATACGTGGGATAAAACAAATCATAAGACCGTATTGGAAGAATTCCATCCCGACTTATACCTGCATATGCGGGATTTCCCTGACGGGTATATACGCCGGATTTTGCCAGGTCAAAGGCAAACGCAATTGCCTGGCCCCCATTTGTTCCTACATTAATCGTGGTAACCGCCGGGAAAGTGGTTGCAGTGGTGGCATTTGAAAAAAGTGTTGCCAAAGCTGTGGCTCCGGAAAGGGTATATTCATCTGCAGTGCCGTGATATTGAATTGTCGAATTGACGATGCCGGCTCCGGGCATTCCAGCATTGGTGTTTGCCAACAAATAAGAATCGGATAAAATCGAACCGGCTGGTGTTAAACCCAACAAACTCATCAGCCCGGCATTGGTAACGTCCGGTCGCATTACAATTAAAGTTCCACCTGCAGTCACCCAGTTTGTCAAAATGGTTAGAGTACCTGCTGGTAAGTCCGTTGCTTTTATTTCACCAAGTATCACCACATCATAATTATTAATGATACTTGCGGAAAGCGTAGATATATCTATGGCTAAAAAACCATTATAACCTTCTGACCGGAGAACTTCTGTAAAATAACGACTGTAGGGGTTAGTAGCATTGCTGATGATCAAAACAGGTCCACCACCTCCATCGTTAAGTGGCGGCGGCGGTGGGGGTTCAGTGGTGAATGACAACACATAATCTGAGGCCATGGTTAAACCACCCGTATCCTTTATTCCTGAACCGCCGCCTTTAACGGTTACCGTATATGTTTCGGAATAGTTCAATGAGGCATTAGGAATTAATTTCAGCCGTTCTTGAACTACTGGTATAACTCACCGTAGCCGGAATCAGGTTGTTTAAATGATCCCTTAAAAAAATTGTGGTGCCGTAGTTAATCGTGGTCACATCAATATCCTTATTGAAAGTGACCGTAATATCACCATTGACATCAACACCTGCAGATCCGTTAACTGGATTAGAATATACTACGCTAGGCTGAATTGCATTTATATTAGCATCAAAAAATGAAACATCCACCCAATAATTGGAATTGTTAAAGCCATTACCAGGCATAGAGTTAGGAGGGGCTTTTTCAAATAAACCGTTAGCCGTTCCATTCACATTCGCTCCTGTTGGATCACCGGCTGCCAATGCCGTTAAGGTCCCACTAACATTAACTTTCGCAGAATTATAGTAAAAATCTGTTTCGGAATAGGTTCCGGCCGAGCTATAATAAGAGGCGATATATACAGTATTCGCAGTTACAAGAGGAGCAACGGGAAAGTCTACTTCAGTCCAACCAGGGGTAGTGGAATTACCAGTTAATTGTGCCGTTGCCAGTAAGGATCCGTCCAGCGTCCATAATTGAACAGTATTATGAGATGTGTCTCCGACAAATGGACCATTTGAATTAGACCCCGGCCCGGCTTTATAAAACCGAATACCAGCAATATAACCGTCAGTAGATGATTTAAATTTAACTCCCCAGGTTGTTCCGGGAACAGCGCCACCGTCATTCTGAGGAGTTTGGGGAGAAACAGGAAACTCAGTGGCGGGATTAAATATAGTACAGGGGTTACAGAGAGGTGGAAGATTTCCTCCTTGCTTTATTCTTATACCCGACGCATGTTCCTGTAAAGAAGGATACCCTAAAATGCCATTCATCTGCATTGGGAAATCCCAGGCAACAATGGGCAAACCTGTATTTAAGTTTTCAGTTGTTTTAATATTTATGGAAAAGGAAACTCCGGAAATCGCTATCGTCATTATAAAAAATAAGACGCACTTTTTTATTCCTCTGGCACACACACTCAGGGTCTTGGGCATAAATCAAATAAATTACAATTAAGTAAATTGAGTTAATAAAAATCGTCAGCGGTGATTCGGCGAAAGGATCTGGATTAGTAGTAGGAGGATCTGGAAGATAATAAAGTGCTGAATTCAGCATGTAACATGCATATCATGGACTGACAAATGCATTTCGAAGGATTGGATCGATCGGTACAAAATAAAAACAATTTTCCATAAATTATAAATTAAATAAAAACTTATTCCAGATAGCCTGCCTAAAAGCAATTATTGGCTAAAATCTTTATTTACAGCTACTTAACATCAGAACTAGAGAAAAGACCCCCGGTTACAGCTTCCTTGCTGCCACTTATCCGCCATTTAATGCCAGGTTCCCCCCCATTCATCGGTTTTACCGATGAAAATAAAATTTACTTTCCCTGGAATTTTTGATCAAAAATTAAGAATTTCCTTCAGTTCCCTCGGAATTTCTCCATTAAACCTGCTAATCATCCCGGTCACTAACATTGTAAAGTATTTTACCTTTTTCAAATCAGTCTATTGCATTATTCAAATGGTCATAACAATGGCAATAGTACTCAGTGAGGTTTTAAATCTTTTCATTTAATATTAAAACGCTTCCCCAAAATTAATATAGAAACCCTGCACGCCATTCGGTCCAAATCCAAAGTCAAACCTGAGATTGGTCTGATGTTTTGAATCAACCATAATACGCAGACCGGGTCCATAGGATAAATGAAATTCGTCCATCGCAACCTGACTGTATGAACTGGCCACCTGCCCTACCCCGAACCATCCAACTATTCCAAAAATATTCCAGATAGGTATACGCAATTCAATCTGCGCATCCACCAAAACATTGTCCCGCAGTCCGCCTTCATAATAACCCCGCATCTGGGCGTCACCTCCCAATTGAGGAAGTTCATAAAAAGGAACGACCCCGTTTGCATAGCTCGTTGTGATCTGCCCGGCAATTACATTTTTATTAAAAGGATTCAGATATTTTCTTGCATCCAGTGAAAATTTGGAAAATGCATATGGTCCCCACCCACCCGGATAAAATAGAGCAGTTCCAAGTATGTATGAACCATGATGTGGGTTATAACGGTTATCCCTTGAATCATAGGCGGCAGCCAGGCCTAAGCCAATACTTGTCCCGCCTTTTAAACCGGTTACGCTATCCGTTACGAGAAAACTATTACTGTCGGTCTGAATACTGAAATAATCGGACAAATCAAATGGAATTCCGACATAAAAATTTTTCTTAACCTGTCTCAATGCTGTTCCCGCAAATACAAATCTTTCTACAATATCCTGTTCAGGGTCATCCGTTATCGTATTTCCAATGTCCCAGATATACTCAGGTTCCTTTTTATAATTCACATAACTGATGATGATATATTTATCTTCATCAAATACCAGTTGGGTTGCGATGGATGCATTAATCCTTCCAAGGGTTGAAGCCGTAAAGACTCCGGACAATTTGGAAGGCTTGGAGATCGTATCTTTCTTGGAAAGACTGAGCACATTAAACTTTGCCAGTCCGAAAATATTTCCAGCTTCCGGCGAATACGAATAAATAGGAACAGGTAAAATCTTGAACAGGTTTTCTGCCTTACTATTGAACTTGTCGAAACCTGAGCTGTCCTTTTTGTTTTCTGAAGTAGGCAGACTGTCCTTTTTTTCTTCAGTGGAATTCTGTGCCAGGATTTGACCACAACAAAACCATAAAATCGAAAGGATAATGAATTGTTTCACGATTGGGTGTTTTGCAGGATTGGTACCCCGGATATGAATTTAGTCTGTTTATTTGAAATACCACCGGCGACCCTTTAGTAATCCATGCAACAAATCTAAAATTACCCTGTCTTTATTTTGCACAGGGTGCAAAAATCCTTGAATCACTCCCCCCATGTTAAAAAATTATTTCGTTATCGCCTGGCGGAATTTGTTGAAAAGCAAGATTTACTCTGCCATCAATATCGTCGGACTGGCCACGGGAATGGCAGTGGCCATCCTGATTGCGCTCTGGATATGGGATGAGCTGAGCTTTGACAATTATTATAAAAATCACCAGGAGATAGCGCAGGTGATGACTACTCAGACATTCAACGGTCAAACCGGAACCGGTGAGGCAGTGGCGGAGCCTCTTGGAAATGAATTGCGAACAAAATATGGAAGTGATTTTAAGGCGGTGAGTATGGCTTCCTGGAATTTCGGCCATATACTGGCTGCAGGTGAGAAAAAAATCAGTGCATCCGGTATGTGGGTAGAACCCGTTTTCCCAACCATGTTTTCATTGAACATGATTGAAGGTAACATACACGCGCTCAATGACCCTTCATCCATCTTGCTTTGCGCTTCTATAGCCAAAACATTATTTGGATCTGCAGACCCTTTGAATAAAATGATTAAGCTGGATAACAGATTTGATTTTAAAGTAGCCGGCGTTTATGAAGATTTTCCGCGGAACACGACGCTTCATGATACCCGGATACTGTTGAGCTGGGATAAATATATTACCACTGAAAATTGGCTGAAAGAAGCGAAGACACAATGGGGCAATCATTCATGGCAATGTTTTGTACAGGTAACCGATCATAATAATATGGCCAAAACCAGCGAAAAAATAAAAAAAGCTTCCATGATCCATCTGAAAGCAGCAGAAGACGGTGTGGAAGAACTTGTTTTGCAACCCATGGATAACTGGCACTTACGTAATGAATTCAAAAATGGTAAACTTGCCGGTGGCCGTATCCAATTCGTTTGGTTATTTGGTATCATTGGAGTATTTGTGTTGTTGCTGGCCTGCATTAATTTCATGAATCTCTCTACTGCGCGCAGTGAAAAACGGGCGAAAGAGGTCGGTATACGCAAGACTGTAGGATCTATTCGCCTGCAGCTGATCAAACAATTCCTTACTGAATCTATTTTAGTAGCTTTTCTGGCGCTTCTCATTGCACTTGTGCTTGTGCTGGCACTAATACCATTTTTTAATGGCTTATCAGATAAAGCCATTCATCTGCCAGGTGCAAATATTTATTTCTGGCTTTTTTTAATGGCATTCACTTTATTTACGGGAATTATTTCTGGCAGCTACCCGGCATTTTATTTATCAGGGTTTGAACCGATCAAAGTATTGAAAGGTACTTTCCGCGTCGGCCGCTTTGCATCCTTACCAAGAAAAATATTGGTTGTAATTCAGTTCAGCATTTCGATAGCGCTCATTATTGGTACCCTCATCGTTTACCGTCAAATTCAATTTGCCAAAGACAGACCTGTGGGTTATGAACGGGAAGGATTGATCACCATCATGATGAATACACCTGATTTATTTGGCCATTATGATGCCATTCGGAATGATCTGCTGACTACAGGAGAAATAGAAAATATGGCCGAGTCTTCCAGTCCTTCAACAGGAGTCTGGTCAAATAATATAGGTTTCAGCTGGGCGGGTAAAGATCCAAATTCACTGCCTTTGTTTGGAACAGTGGCTATGACATATGATTTTGGTAAAACCATTCATTGGCAGATTAAAGAAGGCCGTGATTTTTCGAGGAGTTTCCTCACCGATTCTACGGCGATGATCATGAATGAATCGGCTGTAAAACTTGTCGGAATAAAAAATGTAATCGGAATGATTGTCAAATGGGACACTACTCCACATCAGGTAGTTGGAGTTATTAAAGATATGGTAATGGAATCTCCTTATGAACCGGTTAAACCAACTTTCTTTTTCCTGAATCCCGGATGGGCCAATGTAGTTACTGTTAGGTTGAAACCAACCACTACAATACAAAAGGGACTTGCCAAAGTTGAAACAGTTTTCAAAAAATATAATCCTTCCGCTCCATTCGAATATAAATTTACGGATGAAGAATATGCCCGGAAATTTGAAGACGAGAAGCGCATTGGCAATCTTTCGACTTTTTTTGCGATTCTGGCAGTATTCATTTCCTGCCTTGGGTTGTTCGGACTCGCCTCATTTGTGGCTGAACAACGCACAAAGGAAATTGGAGTGCGTAAGGTACTTGGCGCCAGTGTATTCAATTTATGGCAAATGCTGTCAAAGGATTTCGTAAACCTGGTGATTATTTCCTGTGCGATCGCGATACCCATTGCCTGGTATTTTCTGCATCAGTGGTTGATGAAATATCCTTACCGGACAGAAATTTCCTTGTGGATTTTCGTGCTTGCAGGTTTGGGAGCTATGTGTATTACCCTGCTTACTGTTAGTTACCAGGCAATCAAAGCAGCGCTGATGAATCCGGCATCCAGTCTCCGGACAGAATAAAATTAAATTTTGGATAGGTTAGTATTAAATTGAAGGTTTAAGAAGGCCTATGCTGGTATTCGGCGCCATTATTTTGGTGATTATTGTTGTTATTTATTTCTTTATGCATGGCGCACAGTTCGGTGCCATGCCTCAGGGTGAAAGTTTACAAAAAATCCGGTCATCTCCTCATTACCGCGATGGGCAGTTCCAAAATTTGAGTATTACACCGCAACTGACAGAGGGGGCGGGTTTCTTCAAAATTCTGAAAAAATTCTTTTTCGATAAAAGTGAAGTAAGAATCCCTCCTGCTCCACTCCCTTCCATAAAGACAGATCTGCTGAATCTTGATAAAGAGAAAAACATACTCGTCTGGTTTGGACATTCATCTTATTTCATGCAGATCGATGGCAGGACATTCCTGGTAGATCCGGTTTTTAGCGGGAATGCTTCGCCGCTGAGTTTCACAACGAAAAGTTTTAAAGGATCAGATATTTATACGGTGCGTGACTTACCCGATATTGACTATTTAATAATTTCCCATGACCACTGGGATCATCTCGACTATAAAACCATTTTGCGGTTGAAGCCTAAGATTAAAAAAGTGATTACCGGACTCGGAACTGCTGCGCATCTTCTTCGCTGGGGCTATGACAAAAACAAAATCGAAGAAAAGGATTGGAATGAACAAATTATTCCTGAAGAAGGACTTACTATTAATACTGTACCCGCGAGGCATTTTTCCGGAAGGGGATTAAAAAGAAACAGGAGCATATGGTTGTCGTTCGTTTTAATGACCCCGTCTAAAAAAATATTTATAGGTGGTGATTCAGGTTATGATAGTCATTTTGCAGAGATCGGAAATAAATTCGGCCCCTTTGATCTGGCTATCCTGGAAGACGGTCAGTATAATAAATATTGGAAATATATCCATATGACTCCGGAAGAAACAGTGCAGGCGGCCCTGGATTTGAAAGCGAATAAACTCCTGCCTGTGCATTGGGGAAAGTTTTCTCTGTCGATTCATTCCTGGGACGAACCGATTATTCGAATCAAAAAAGAAGCTGAGAGGAGAAATTTCAAACTGTTGCACCCCATGATTGGTGAGAAAATAGATCTTGACGCTGATCAGAATTTTAGTTCCTGGTGGGAATGGATTTCCTAATTTTATGTATATATTAAACGTTCCAATCAAGCTATATGAAGAAAACAATCGTCAGTAATTTGAGCGTGGCTCATCGCAAGAACTATTATCTCAAATATGTACTTCTGGTTTTTTACTTTTTACTTTTTACTTTTTATTATTCTAAGGCCAACAATGTTTATTTCGAATCTCCTCTCGAAGGCCGCTGGGATCTTACTCTGTTTAATTCCGGAAAACCTTCTCCTGCATGGCTGGAAGTCCATCACTCGGGATTAAGCACACTGGTAGGTCAATATGTCGGATCAGGTGGAAGCGCGAGACCCATCTCAAAAGTTAATTTCGACGGTGTAAAACTTAGTTTCTCCATTCCGCCACAATGGGATCCGTCTCCCAATGACCTGGTATTTGAAGCCGTTTTTCAGGGAGATAGTTTGTCAGGGACCATTGTGGAATCTAACGGGAAAAAATATACGATGAGTGGCGTTCGCGCACCTTTGTTGAATCGCAAGTCTGATCCTGTCTGGGGAACGGAAATAAAATTATTTGATGGCAAAGACCTGAATGGCTGGCATGCTTCCGGGCCAAATCAATGGAAGGTTGAAGACGGTATCATGAGAAGTCCCGCTTCAGGTTCAAATATCATGACTGACCAGTTGTTCAACGATTTCAAACTGCATATTGAATTCCGGTATCCCAAGGGTAGCAACAGCGGCGTGTACCTGCGTGGCCGATATGAAGTGCAAATTGTGGACAGTAAGGGCATGGAACCATCCAGGGATCTGCTGGGAGCTATCTATGGCTTTCTTGTTCCAACCGAAATGATGGCGAAAGACGCAGGTGAATGGCAGTCCTATGATGTTACTCTGGTGGGCAGACTCGTCACACTTGCAGTGAATGGGAAAACCGTTATTTGCAGTCAGTCCATTCCCGGTATTACGGGTGGTGCGCTCGACAGTCATGAAGGGGAGCCGGGCCCGATATTAATTCAGGGAGATCATGGACCCGTTGATTTCAGGAATATACTAATAACCCCGGCGAAATAACAGGAAAGTATGGGAGTATGGGAGTATGGGAATGAAGAACTCATCACCAAGTCTCGATCCAACAAATCTTATTTTGATATTTTTAAAATTAAATAAATTAAGTGTTTGAGTTTCGCATTCCCATACTCCCATACACCCATACCCCCATACTTTTGTTGCTCGTTTAACAGTAAAACGATCAAAATCAATTGATCTCGCCACAAATACCCGAATTTTACAGACAATAAACTATTTATGAAAAAAACTATCATTACATCCGTAATTCTGATTATTGCAGCAGCAGGATATTCGCAGCATTTGTCAATCAATGCATATGGCGGATATACATTCAGGGACAAGGTTAATTTTGGTAATGCCTATGCTTATATCAACGAAGGTGGAATCTGGGGTGTTTCCGCCGAAGGTGTAAACATAAATGGAACAGGGGTAGAATTGATGTACCAGTATCAAAGTACTAAAATTCCCATTTATCTCTATCCCAGCAATAATCAACAAAATGAAGGTTCAGATGGTGCCGTAATTTCATATCTGCTGCTGAACTTCGAACAATATTATATGAACAATCCGAAGATCCAGCCATATGGAGGAATCGGACTGGGCGCCGCTTTTTATAAGGGCGATTATCAGGGAGCAACTTCAGAGACAAAATTTGCGTGGGATCTGAAAGCCGGGGTCAAATTTAAAGCTTCCAATGCCGTTGGAATTAAAATCGGCGCACAATTATTGGGCAGCGCTCAGGCTACCGGAAATGCATTTTATTATGGATATGTGTACACCACTTATGCAACAATCCTCCAGTTTAGTTTTACCGGAGGCCTGGTATTTGATTTCGGGGGACACTAAATAATCCGACTGATCATAAAATAATAACATTCATCCAGGAATTTTTTTTTACCGGGACCCTTTAAAATCCTTAATTTTAAAGGGTCTTATATTTAGTTTCAAGCTGAAAAAGGTTTGAGTGAATGATTAATCTGACTAATTAATCGAATCCCGATCAAATCCAATGATGAAAAAGGGAAGATTTTCAACGGTTGAAGAATATATTGCTTTACATCCGGCCCCGATAAGAAAAGGATTGGCATTAATTCGAAAAACCATAAAAACAGCAGCACCTGGAGCGGAAGAAATGATCAGTTATCAAATGCCAGCATACAAATTAAATGGTATGCTGGCTTTTTTTTCTGTCACTAAAAATCATTATGGTTTTTATCCGACCTCAGGCCCGGTAAATGCATTCAGCGAAAAACTCAAATCCTTCGATACTTCCAAAGGAACAATAAGATTCCCCCTCGACAAACCACTTCCCGTAAAACTCATTTCAGAAATTGTGAAATGGAAAGTGAAAGACAATCTTTCCGTTCTTGAGCCAAAGGGCGCAAAGCGTAAGGCATAACGCTCATAATTAAGATCTCACATTCCCATACTCCCATACTCCCATACTTGTTTATAGTTTTACTTTCTCCCGGTGAAAAGCGTCCAGTCATAAGAAAGCATATTCTTCAAATATTTATTCTGCCAGGCATATTCAGGATGAAGTTTGTAAAATTTGTCACCGATAAAATCTTCCCCACAGGGATGGCCCATATGCGCCCAGAATTGCATTTTAGAAGCCAGTTCTGAAGTGGTCACTTTTCCCTGAACTGCACCCATCGGATAAAAAGGCGCCAGGCTCCATTCGGGACATCCTTTTGCATCTTCGTCAATATGACCACAGATGACACAACGATTATTCATGGATTTATTTTCGATGGCATCCATATGATCACCCTCAATCTGCTTTCCGTTGGCCACATCCAGTTTTCCCTTCATGTCTACAAATACCAGCTGATCCATCCGTTTTTTTCTTGCATTGGGTGAATTGGTAGAATCATTCACATTAAAAGTAGTTTCTTCTTTTATTAAAGTCGGATCACTTGGAAAATTGGAACCAATCATGGCTGTGTCTTTGCTGCGCCAAACCCTGTAATCTTTCAAACCCAGTTCCAGTTTTGCCACTTCGTTTGTTTTTGTATCGCCTATCAGCCAGTCATTCGCATATCCTCCGTTGTTTCCTTTAGTAAAAATTCTTACCACATCGTCGATGCTGTTACTGTATTGAGCTGCTTTTCGGGCACGCATAAATTCGGGTATACCGGTCGAATCAAATCGGTTGAATTGGGTAATGGTAGTTTCTGTGATCATTATACCTGACTCGGAAATGACAAAATCATCTCCACTGTGAATAAATCCAGGCATGCAATCCATCAGCATGTGGTAACCCTTTTCAGGAACGATATTTGCGATTACGTTCCAATGCTGACCAATAATATATTCTGTCCAGTTATTGTGAGCCATGACAATTTTCCCATCTTTAGTATAACTGCCGTTCGCGATAAATGCGCTGCAATTACCAGGTGCTTTATTATTTCCGCTACCTGGTTTCGCCTTGTTGTCCAGTAAGGGCACATAATAAAAAGCCAGTTCTTCCAGTCCATTGTAAGCCGTGAGGTCCAGGCTGTCATATTTAATATTTTTTGCCCGCAGGCCTTCGACGATTCCGTTTATTTCATCCTTATATTCCTGGTCCAGTTTGTCCCACAAAAAACTCCTGGCGGCATCACGATAAAATTGCCAGCTCCTCTTGGTATCATGCGCCAATAAATAAGCCAGCGCCTGAATACTGGTATCAATATCATTTGCCAGAAGGTATCCATGCTGATAACCAATATCGGCAGGAGATCCTTCAAGGTGAACATAAATCCAACCGTTTTTATCTTCCCTCGACGCTTTATCCAGTCTGTGATTTGCAGGTGGAGAGCAACTGTTATTTCCCGTAAGTAGAATTAAAAAAGAACAAATGAAAATCAGCCTATTCATGACCTAGCTTTGGTTATAAAAGTTTTTTAAAAAACGGAATAAGTTCCCCGGCCAGAATCGCATGATCTTCCACACTGGGGTGACCTCCACAACCCCTGGCCTGCATAGGTTCAAAGAAAAACAGAGCGACAGGTTTGTCAGTTGGATAACTGGAATCCGTTTTCGTTTTGACGGCCGTCAAACAATTCTGAAGAAGAATCCTCTTGCTGCCATTGATCATCGGACTGCTCAACAATGCAATTCTTGCGCTTGGATATTTGGATTTTACAAGTCTTACGAATTTGATATAATTATTTACAAATACCGAACTGTCAAAGGGGAGTCTTTCATGTACATGATCACCTTCACTAAAATCATTCGTTCCCAACGCAATACTTACTATAACCGGATGATAAGTCCTGAAATTCCAATTGCGCTTACTATTTATCTGGAAATCGGTTTTTTCATAAACCAGTGGCATCGCCGGTCCGTCTGAGTTCCAGTTCCTGTAAATGCCAATTCCGCTTACACTACTCATGAGGAAATTTGTGTGAAGTTCCCTTGCAACACGTGGCCCGTATGCATAATAAGCATTATGCTGGTCATGGTATTCACCAACACCACAGGGTATTTCAGAGGGATCAGCCGCCGCCCCGCAGGTAATACTATTTCCTATGAATTCAATCAATGGCAGCTCCGGATCCTTCAAAGCGGAAATATCATGTGCAATAATCTTTTCAATAAAAATGGGGCCTGTTGTCGCTTCTGTGGCCTTATAAATCCAAATCGTATGGATCCCCTTACCGAGTCCTGAGATCATTTGTGGTTGCCTGTTATCTCCTGAAATTTTTATCCTCTTTTGATAAACTCCGTCCAGCGTGTACTGAAGGTAGTTGTGGTATGCCGGATCAGGGATGAACGCGTATAAATTACAGACCGGTCCGCTAAATCGAAAACCGAAATGAACTGCAGAGCTGATCAACTCTAAATCTCCATTCGTGTTTATAATATATCTCCCGTATGGATGGAGAGAAACCGCTTTTAATGTATCATTGGAGGCTGCGAAGGAAGAATAGCAAAATAGGCAAAAGCAATACAGGTATGATAAAAATAAAAGATGACATCTGTGCTTCATGCTAGTTGCCGGATTTTCTTTGGCTCAATTTAGTTTGATTTCTTCAAATAAAATGATATGCCAGGCTGCAGCAAAATTTAAACTGATCTCTATATTTGGACAGACAATTCCTTTTGATATTCCCATTCCCACAAATTTCCATCCTCGGGATCGAAAACGTCACCTGAGAATTTAAATCCGTTTTTCTTCAGAATTCTTGTTGAAAAATTATTTTCAGCCAGCGTTCGTGCAGTAATTCGAATCGAGTGGTCAGTTTTTAAAGAGAGATCAACAAGTATTTTGCAAATTCCGGAACCTACACCCTGATTTCTAAATTGTTCGAATGTACCATATGCAATTTCTATAGTTCCATTAACAGGCTTGCCTTTTATTCCGGCGCATCCGACCAGTTCGCCATGCTCCTTCGCATAATAACAAATCCAGGGTGGAGAAAACCCCACCCTTTTATAAAAATCAATGGACATATGCAGGCTCTCCCGCAGTATAGGATTACTGGCAAACTCGGGATTTTCTTCTAAATGTTCGTAAACCGGAACCAATTCCATAAAGTGATATAAAAATTAGCCCTTAGATCCCTGATTATTTCCAGCCTCCGCCCAGCGCCTTGTATAAAGACACAATAGAATTCAGTTCCTGTTGCAGAGTGGTAGATTCCAGTAACTGTGCATTAAATAAATTGGTCTGCATAATAATTACTTCCAGATATGAAGTATACCCATCGTCATAACGGGCCTGTGAAAGCGTCAGGGCTCTGGCAGCAGCATCCACCTGTTGTTTGACTGCCAGATGCTCTTCGTTGAGGTTACGATATGATGCCAGCGCATTGTCAACATCTGCAAATGCATTTAGCGCCGTTTGCTGGTACTGATAGTATAGTTGTTCAGTTCTGTGTTTTTCCACTTCAACGAGCTTTTTATTCTGTCCCCAATTGAACAGTGGTCCCACCAGAGATCCAAAACCGTTCGCAACAACACCCTGGCTTGAAAGCAGAGTAGATAATTGCGGACTGGCGAATCCGAGGGCACCTGTTAAACTAATTGTCGGAAATCGGTTAGCCTCGGCAATTCCTATTCTTGCGAATTGCGACTGTAAAGCATATTCAGCAGCTACCACATCTGGTCTTCTTTCGAGTAACTGGGAAGGTAGACCAACTGGAATGTCCGGCGAAAGTATCTGGTCGTAATTGCTGGCGCCACGAATAATCGGTCCGGGACCCAGACCAAGCAGTACGCGGATCGCATTTTCCGTCAGTGTGATCTGCCTGCGGAAACCCGGAACGGCGGCAGCAGCTATGGCTTCCTGTTGCTTGGCCTGCAGCAGATCCAGTTCAGAAACATAACCATGATTGAATTTATCTGAAATAATCTGAGTATTTTTTTTCCTCCCTTCCAGGGTATTCTCTGAAATCATCAGTTCATTATCGAGATCCCTCAGCAAAAAATAATCTGTAGCCACTTCTGCTACCAGGCTAACCAGCAGCGCATCGCGGTTTGCTTCTGACGCCAGGAAATCATTGACTGCTGACTGACTTTGAAGACGAAGTTTGCCCCACAAATCAAGCTCCCAGTTTAATACTCCGAATACGTTGAGAAGTCCTCCCTCCACACCACCATTAACTTTTAAAGCTTCTGTGCCAGCTTTCCCTCCTCCGGCAGCGGCCTGATAACTTAAATGCGGATACAAATTGGCTTTTACAGCACCCGATAATGCGAAGGCTTCCTGCATACGTTCTCCGGCAGTAAGCAGATCCAGGTTGCTGTCGATAGCCATTTTGATCAGGGTCTGTAATGCAGTATCGTGATACACGTCAAACCATCTTGCCAGGGCCGAGGTATCGGTTTTTGTAGCATTCGGATATACAATACCAGCCGGTATTTCGGGTCTGGTATATTTTTTACCGACCATGCAACCTGTACCTGTTACTATGCTAAATGCTAACAAAACCCATGTTAGTTTCCTGGTCATACATTTAAACGTGTTGGGGTGTGTCAGATGAATTCGATTTATCTTCCTTTGGTTTTACTTTCTTTTTTCTTTCTATTAAAACAAAAAAGGCGGGGATCAATATAACTCCCAGGATGGTTGCGGTTATCATCCCGCTGAAAACAGCCATCCCCATTACTTTTCTGGATTGTGATCCCGCCCCGGAGGCTTTCACAAGTGGTATAACACCCAGGATAAATGCAAATGAAGTCATCAGGATAGGCCTGAAACGCAATTTCGCCCCGGCAATCGCCGCATCTTTAACTGACATGCCCTCTTCCAACTTCATTTTTGCAAATTCAACGATCAGGATGGCATTTTTTGCATTCAACCCAATCAGCATTACAAGACCAATTTGCGCAAAAACATTATTTACATAATTATCAGAACTAAGTCTGGCTAAAAACAATCCCAGCATCGCACCCATGATTGCCCAGGGCGTACCAAGTAAAACACTGAAGGGCAGACTCCAGCTTTCATATTGTGCCGCCAGGATAAAAAATACAAATACCAGCGCCATAACAAAAACGAATCCGCTCTGTCCTTCGGCCGCTTTTTCCTGGAAAGACATATTACTATATGCGAAACCAACGCCTTTGGCCAAAGATTCCTTAGCTACTACACCCAGGACGTCAAGAGCCTGCGAAGAAGAATATCCCGGCGCCGGTGATCCTGAAATTTCCGCTGAACGATATAAGTTAAACCTGTTAGTATAGAGTGGACCAACAGTATCACGAACAGATGCGAGAGTGGATAGCGGAACCATATTTCCTAATGGATCTCTTATATAAAACTGACTAAGGTCCGTTGGTTTCATTCTAAAAGGCGCGTCAGCCATGATATAGGTCTTATATTGCCTTCCAAATTCATTGAAATTGTTTACAAACGAACTTCCCAGCAGACTTGAAACAGTACTGTTAACAGAATTCAGGCTCAGCCCCAGTTTTTCAACTTTATCCTTATCCACTAATATGCTTTTTTGAGGAACGTTCGGACGGAAGAGAGTATAAATATTACCAATCTCGGGATGTTTTTTTGCAGCCTGGATAAATTTTTGCGCCTGTTCTCCAAGAAACAAAGGAGATTGTCCTGACCGATCCTGTATTTCTAATGTAAACCCGGCCGCATTACCCAAACCTGGTATGGGCGGAGGACTGACCGCGATGGTAGTAGCCTCGGTTACTCCGAGGGCGCATCGTTGGTTCACTTCCCTTATGACTTCTCTGGATGTTCTTTTTCTGTCATGCCAGGGTGCCAACTGTACAAATACCGTCGCCGAATTATTTGAATTGGTACTGGATAGAATGCTATATCCATTAATTACCGTATAAGATTGAATTTCCGGAATCTGTTTTAGAACAGCCTCTATTTTATGGGTAGCCGAATCCGTCCTTTCGGATGAAGCCGCATCGGGCAACAATGTCCCCATTAAAAAATATCCTTCATCTTCTTCAGGCACAAAACCTCCGGGAACATTTTTTAGTAATGATCCTGCAGAAAGTGTTATGAAACCAAGTATGATCAATGTGATAATTAATTTTCTGGTGAAAAAACCTGCAACCCGTGTATATCCATTTGTGAATTTGTCAAATCCCCGGTTAAATGAAGCGAAGAATCGTTCCAGCAGATTTTTTTTCTTCCCTTCCTTTTTCGGGCGGAGAAGCAGGGCAGCCAAAGCTGGACTAAGAGTCAGTGCATTAAAGGCCGACAAACACACAGAAACGGCAATGGTGATGGCAAATTGTTGATAGAGTCTTCCGGTAATACCACCGGTAAGTGCCACGGGAATAAATACAGCAGAGAGTACAATTGCAATCGCCACTACCGGTCCCGCTACTTCTTTCATTGCTTTCCTCGTAGCTTCCACAGGTGTCAATCCATGCTCAATTTCATGCATCACCGCTTCCACCACCACAATGGCATCATCTACCACCAAGCCGATTGCCAACACCATCCCCAGCAATGATAATACGTTCACAGAGAATCCAAGAAGCGGAAAAAATATAAATGTTCCAATGAGTGATACAGGTACTGTTAACAGGGGAATGAGTGTTGCACGCCAATCCTGCAAAAAGATAAATACAACCAGAATCACCAGTACCAGTGCTTCCACCAGGGTATGCATGATTTCATCGATACCTGCGCTCACTGCAAGTGTTGTATCCAATGAATAAGTATAGTCCAGGTCATCCGGAAAATTTTGTTTTAGATCTTCCATTGTTTTCCGGACACTTGCTGCCAGGTCCAGGGCATTACTTCCAGGAACCTGATAAATTGTAATCGCTGATGCATTGCGGCCATTGTAACGGCAGGATTGTGAATAGTTTTCAGTTCCCAGTTCAATTCTTGAAACATCCCCGAGTCTTACCAGGGCGCCGCTTGTATTAGACTTCAGAATTATTTTGTTGAAAGCATCCACACTCACAAGTCTGGACTGCAATTGGGCTGTATAAGTATTCTGAATTCCGGGGAGTGCCGGATTATTACCAAATGAACCGCCCGGATAAATATTATTGTAAACCTTCAATGCATTCGTAACATCATCCACAGAAATACCCAATGAGTTCATCCGGTCAGGTTTCAGCCAGATGCGCATCGCATATTGGGCGGCCCCAAATACGACTACATCTCCCACCCCCTTTAATCGCTTAATCTGGTCGACCACATTGATATATGAATAGTTATTTATGAATTGTGCATTGTAAGTATTGTTGGGCGAATACAATGACACAATCATCATGGGGAACGCAAGCGACTTTTTTGTGCTGATACCAAGTTCCTTTACGGGCGTAGGAAGACTTGGAGTTGCAATCGCAACGCGGTTCTGCGTTAGCATATTTGCATTGTCAAGGTTGGTCCCTACTTCAAAAGAAACCTGAATTGTGGTACTTCCATCATTGGCGTTGATGGAAAGCATATAAAGCATATTTTCAACCCCATTCACTTCCTGCTCAATAGGTGTAGCTACTGATTGTTCAACGTTAACGGCATTTGCTCCACTATAGGTGCCGGTAATCTTAATCATGGGTGGTGTAATTTCCGGATACTGGGAAATGGGTACTTTCTTTAAAACCAATACTCCCAGTATAATGGTAAAAATGGATATTACCATTGCAACGATCGGTCTCCTGATAAAAAACTCACTCATAAATTATAGTTGGAAACTTTTTTTCGGAATCTCGATTCTCTAGTCCCTTGAAGTGGAATCATAATTCCATTTCATCATAACCGGTTTGACTACCATAGCGGGATTTAAAAAAGTACTTCCGACTATGACAACTTTGTCACCTTCTTTCAAGCCCTCATTAACAATCCAGTTGCTGCCTATCCGGCTACCCACTTTTATAAGCGTCGGTTTTAACTTATTGCTGTCTGTTAATATAAAAACCTGGTAAATATTCTGGAGTTGGTTAACAGACTGTTGTGGTATGACTATAGCATTTTTAAACTCACCAGTTCTGAACCGGACCTTGACATACTGACCTGGCCTTAAAACGCCACGTGAGTTTTTGAAAACAGCCTGGATCAGGATGGATCCGGTACTGGGATCGATCTGACGGTTTGTTAATTGTAAATTCCCTTTTTCATCAAATACAGACCCGTCACCCAAAATCAAATCCACCGGGACTTGCTGGAAATTAATGCTCTTCGGATCTTTTCTGTACTCACGCGCGAAATTTAAAAAATCATTTTCTGAAATCGGAAAGCGAACCCTGACTTCCCCCAGGGAAGAAATTGTATTTATACCATTACCCAGGTTAACTGAATGCACATAGTCGCCCACCTGCACTTTGGAAATTCCAATAATACCCGTTATAGGCGCGGTCATTTTAGTGTATCCTAATTCGATCTTCGCATTTTCATATCTGGCCTGCGCAATTTTTACTTCGTTAAGTGAGGCCTCATAGTTTGCATTTGCATAATCCAGGTCACGCTGGCTCAATGCATTCATTTCGGCGAGCGGTTTTACCCTTCCGAGTTCGGACTTTTTATTTTCCATAAGAGTCTGGGATCTGGCTACTTCGGCTTTTGCAGCGTCCAGTTCATTTAAAAATGGCTGGTCATCTATAGTATATAAGAGACTTCCTTTTTGTACAAGAGAGCCTTCTTTAAAGTATATTCCGGTTATCCAGCCCTGAACGCGTGGATCAATATTTACATCTGTCAGGCCGTATACCTGACCAACATATTCACTGTAAGTCGGAATATCTTTTTTACCGGCAAGCACAACATTCACTTCCGGCGAAACTTCAGATTTCTTTTCTTCTTCTTTGCAGGAAATGATTGAAGAAATTAAATAACCGGCTACCAGTCCCCTGGCTAAAATTGAAGACATGCGGATTAATTTTATTAAAGTTATCTTTATTAATCAAAAAAAAAACAGGATTCTGGATTTATCGGTTAAATAGAAAAATGGAAATTTGGTGTGAATCATATCCTTTCCTTATTTGTCGTAATTTCCATTGAGACAAGCCTCGCAATGAGTATTGCCGGATATAACTGACCAACAAGAGCTTCCAGATTAGTCAGAGATCTGGCATAAACATTTACAGGTGTCAGGTCACCATAGCCCAGGGTCGTGAGCGTGGTCAAACTAAAATACATGAATTCCATCCGCCGCGATGAAGTCAGTCCATGGAAAGCGGCAGGTCCTGCTATTAAAAAAATACCATGGTATATCAGGGCAAATGCAAAGCCCGAGAGAAGGTAAACTATGACCGCTCCCTGAACACGGTTTCTCGTGATATGACCCAGGGAAAAAGTCCTCTTCAGAAGAATCGAACCGAGCCAGACACAGTAAATTATAAGAAACACATCTACTGCAGCCAATAGCCAGGAAGAATCCAAAATAATCTGAGAAACCAGAATGAGAAGCGGTGCAAAAATAAAAATCAGATAGATGGGCAATTTCCTTTTTAGCTCCAGGAAATGCAGACCACTCGATAAAAAAAGATAATAAAAAGCCATAAACAGGAGTTTTCCAAGAAGCCTTTCATTTAATACAGGGAATATCACAAACATATAAATGATGAGTACAATCAGCAGAAAACTAAAGCTCTGCCGCTCTTGCCAGATATTTGAGAGTTTTTTTAAATACTTTTTCAATCTTGTTATATTTCAGCACCTTTTAACCAGATATCAAATAAACGGTATCCGAGAGAAAGGACTACGGCACCGGTAAATAATCCTACAAATCCGGAATACATAAAACCACCGAGTGAACCCAGAAATATAATGAGCATGGGAACCGGTGCACCTTTACCCATCATGATGGGTTTTAATATATTATCCAGAAAGCCTACCGGAATCATCCAGATAGTCAGCAGAATCGCTGTTACGGTACTTCCTGACGTCCAAATATAAATGAGTGCTCCAAGAGAAACAGGCAGGATTCCGATTTGTGTAATTGCCAGGATAAGACATACAAGTGTCCATATACCGGCATAAGGAATACCTGCAATAAAAAAACCTGCGCCAGCGCACAGACTCTGAATAAGTGCGACGCCGAGAATACCACGCACCACATTGCGGATAGTTATAGCTGCCAGGGAACTGACATCAAATTGGGTGCTCTCTATTAATCGGCCAAAAAACTTTTTGGCATATTCCGCCGATTCCCTGCCATACGACAGAAATACACCACTGATTATAATGGAAAAAATGAAAAGGATTAATGCTTTACCCGAAGAGGTCATCAAATCAAGTATATAGTTGCTGATCGCTTTCAATTCGTCAGGATATTTCTGAATAAATCCCTCCACACCGTTTGCAAGCTGCGTCCAGACCTGGTAAGTTTTTCTGCCGATCAATGGCCATTCTTTCACCTTGTCGGGAGGTGATGGAATTACTAATTTTCCCTCCTGAAACGCAGTAATTTCATATTTGATTTCCTCGCCTGTGCGAATGCCCAACCAACTTATGATCGAAATAAAAAATCCAAGAAAAAAAATAGTGATGAGTATGGAGGCTAATATTCTTTTCCCTTTCAATAACCGGGTGAGTTTCTGATGTAAAGGGTATAGGGCCACAGCAAGAATAGCCGCCCAGATGATTGGCGTAAAAAAAGGTGCAAGAATCTCGAAACACCACTTTATTAACACGGCTACCGCCAGTAACTGGATTGCAAAATGGACAATCTGTTTCGACCGGGCAGCATAAGGATTGGTAGTCTCTACTTTTTCCATACTTAGATATTATTTTAAAAATCTAATTCTCATGTTTCCATTTCTCTTCGTTTTCCATTGAAAATAACAGTCTTGCTATAATGGCCGTCCAACCGGTCTGATGGGAAGCACCAACCCCACGTCCGCTGTCACCATGAAAGTATTCATAAAATAGAATATAGTCTTTGAAATGCGGATCAGTCTGCATTTTTTTATTGTCACCAAAAACGGCACGTTGCCCGTTTTCATCTCTTAAAAAAATATGGGTTAGTCTGATTACCAGTTTCAATGCAACATCATAAAGCGTCAAGTAGTTCCCTGAATGTGTCGGATATTCCACCTTGAAATCATCTCCATAGTATTGATAGAAACGTCGCAGGGATTCCAGGATAAGATAATTCATTGGCATCCAGATAGGGCCGCGCCAATTGGAATTGCCTCCAAACATGGAACTGTCCCCTTCTCCAGGAGTATAATGGGCAGACAGAGTCACCGTCCTTAATTCGACCTTGAATGGATTTTCAAGATGGTATTTGCTCATTGCCCGAATGCCATAGGGAGAAAGAAATTCAGACTCATCCAGCATACGCACCAGTATTTGCGTGAGTCTTGTACCGCGCAGCACGGAAAGTAAATGTTTTTCTCCCGCGCTTTTTTCATTCCAGCGGGAAACGAGGGAAGCGAGATCCGGACGATTATTCAGGAGCCAATTCAACCTGCTTACAAATTCCGTCTGTTGAAGAAAGATATCATCTTCCAGCACTTCCACGGCGAACATAGGAATAAGCCCGACCATGGAACGAAGTTTTAACTTCAGTGACCTTCCGTCATCCGCATAAAGCATATCATAATAAAATTCGTCTTCGTAATCCCACAGGCCCTCTTTCCGGGGTCCTTTGTTCCACATAGCTTCGGCAATATGAAGGAAATGTTCGAAAAATTTTGAAGCCAGATCCTGATAGATATAATTCTCCCTGGCAAGCTCAAGTGCAATACGCATCATATTCAATGAGTACATCGCCATCCAGCTGGTTCCGTCCGACTGAGCCAGATTGACTCCTGGAGGAAGTTTTGTATTTCTGTCGAAAGCCCCGATATTATCCAATCCGAGGAACCCGCCTTCAAAAAGATTATTCCCGTTTTCATCTTTACGGTTTACCCACCAGGTAAAATTGAGCAGTAGTTTATGAAAAATGGCTTCCAAAAAATCTCTGTTACCTGCTACCTGGTGAAATCTTTGCTCTCCCCGATAAACACGCCAGGCAGCCCAAGCGTGCACGGGTGGGTTTACATCTTCGAAAGCCCACTCATAAGCTGGCAGCTGACCGTTGGGATGCATATACCATTCCCGGGTGAGCAGAAGTAACTGGGATCTGGCGAAACCAGGATCAATAGGTATAAAAGCTACTGCGTGGAAGCAAAGATCCCATGCCGCATACCATGGATATTCCCACTTGTCCGGCATGCTAATAATATTCGAATTATCCAGGTGATTCCATGAATGATTCCTTCCTGACTGTCTGCCATTGGGAGGTGGTGGTTGAGCGGGGTCTCCTTTGAGCCATTGATGTACATTGAAATAATAAAATTGTTTGCTCCACAAAAGTCCTGCATATGCCTGCCGTTGAACATTACGCGCATCTTCCGTTTCTATGCCTTCCTGTAAATTATTATAAAAAATATCCGCTTCCTTTTTTCGCATTTCAAAAATAAGGTCAAAGTCAGCAAATGGATTTTTATACTCTGTATTTGTAAGTCGAAGAGTTATGGTTTTTGTCTGGCCGCCTTTTATGAAAAGATCATAGTTGGCAGAAGCTTTTGTACCCTTTTGCTCTGGGTTAACTGCCGACAGATCTCCGTTTACGACATAGTTGTTTATGCCATCTTTAAAAAATCCGGTTTCGTTTTCCGAGTTATAAAGTTTTTTATTATTACTCTTATTGTCAGTAAACAAACATTCAGGTTTATCCTGGTAGTAAAAAAAATAATGCCCTTGATTTTCATGCACAATATCAATGCAACACGGCGTTGAGATAAAGATATTTGGTTTGTAAGAGTCATAACCCCAGTCCCAGGTATTGCGGAACCAGAGAGTTGGTAAAACATGGAGAGATGCATCTTGAAGAGAGCGGTTGCAGATAGTTATTTTAATGAGTATGTCCTCCGGATTATTTTTAGCATATTCAATAAAAACGTCAAAATAGTGATCCTCATTAAATATACCCGTGTCGATTAATTCAAATTCAGGATCTGTTTTACCGCGACGATTGTTCTCTTCTATGAGCCATTGATATGGAAAAGGTTGCTGCGGATATTTATAGAGCATTTTCATGTATGCATGCGTGGGCGTGCTGTCCAGATAGTAATAAAATTCTTTCACGTCTTCACCATGGTTGCCCTGGTTCCCGGTAAGTCCGAAATATCGTTCTTTTAAAATCGGATCCTTTTTGTTCCACAAAGACAGTGCAAAACACAGCACCTGTTTTTCATCACAAATGCCACCAATTCCTTCTTCGCCCCATCTGTAGGCTTTACTGCGGGCCATATCATGACTAACAAATTCCCAGGCTGTCCCGTTTTCGCTATAGTCTTCCCGCACAGTTCCCCATTGACGATCGGTCACATAAGGCCCCCATTTTTTCCATTCGGGAAGATCAATACGAGATTGTTCTGGGTTCATACAGGTTTCTTGTTAACTTCTCAACCTTTATTAATAAAACCCGGATATAAAGTCATTCCCCCGTCCACAAAGAGTGATGTTCCGTTTACATAATCACTGTCGTCGCTGCATAACCATACAGCAGCATTTCCAATATCTTCCGGAATACCAATGCGTTGATATGGGATCAGTGTAAGCAGCGATTTTAATGCTTCCGGTGTTTCCCATGCGGCTTTGTTAATAGGTGTTTGAATTGCGCCCGGGCAAATACTGTTGACCCGTATTTTTTTCCATGCGAATTCCTGTGCGAGTGTTTTCATGAGCATCATGATTCCTCCCTTGGAAGCGGCGTAATTTGCATGGCCGGCCCAGGGAATAACTTCATGCACGCTGCTCATATGAATGATTTTCCCCGCGGCCCGGGAGCGTTTTAGATCAACTCCCCTTCTTAAGAATTCGCGGATAGCCTCTCTCGCACAAAGAAACTGGCCTGTAAGATTCACTCCTAAAACAAAATTCCATTGTTCCAGGCTCATTGATTCGAAGGGCGAATCTTTTTGAAGTCCTGCATTATTAATTAAAATATCCACCGTACCATATTGCTGAATGGTATCTGCAAACATTTTTTGAACCTGATCCTCTTTGCTTATATCACACATGTATGTGTTACCCAAACCACCTGCTTCTTTGACTTCAGATAATACTGCTTCCGCGGCATCCTTAGTTTGAACCACGGGATAATTGATAACTACGGCAGCTCCCGAAGCTGAAAGAGATTTTGCGACGCCTGCCCCAATACCGCTGCTGGCTCCGGTAATGATGGCAACCTGGCCCTGTAATTTCCTGTCCATATTGGGTTCATTTTTAGCAACCCAAGGTATCCAGTTTCGGGGCAAAACCCGCTATTTAATAACATTTAACTGTAAAACCTTTTCAAGGCTTAAGGCATAACGCCTAACGCCTAACGCTTAACGCGTAAAGTTTAAAACAGATTTGCAAGTGTGTTTGTAAAATGCTGGATTATAGAATATGGTTTATTTTCATGTACTGAAGTAACATGATCGTTTTGGCATCTTTAATAGCTCCGATTTCAATCATTGAAAATGCCTGTTCAAAACTGACTTCCAATACTTCTATATCTTCCTGCTCCTGTTTGACTCCCCCGCCATCATTTACTTTCATTGCGTGCGTATATTCAGCAATAAAAAAATAAAGAATTTCAGTCACGGATCCCGGCGACATATACGCCTCGAAAACCTTACGCACATCCTTAATACGGTATCCTGTTTCTTCTTCCGTTTCTCTTTTTATCGCTTCTTCCGGATTGTCCTGATCCAGCAGTCCCGCACAGGCTTCAATTAACTCACCTGATGCATTACCATTCACAAAGCTGGGCAAACGGAATTGCCTGGTAAGGATGACCGATTTATATTCTTTGTTGTATAGGAGGATAGCAGCCCCGTTTCCCCGGTCATAAACTTCGCGTGTTTGCTTTTGCAGACTTCCATCATTCTTAAATATTTCGTAGGTATATTTTTTTAGTGAATACCAGTTGTCGGACAACAATTCCTCTTTGATGATTTTAATTTCTGCCATTATTTGAATTCTACCGTAATATAAATATTTCAATTATATTCAATCTTTAGCCATGACAAAACAGTCAACGTTTAGGAAAATATTCGCAGTTATTCGCATATCACTCAATGGCGAACAACGCGACTACACGCAGGGAAATATATCCAAAGCCATTTTTCTGCTGGCTATTCCCATGATACTTGAACTGAGCCTCGAAAGTGTTTTCGCGGTAGTCGATATGTTTTTCGTAAGTAAACTTGGTCCACATGCAATAGCCACAGTTGGCCTGACAGAATCCGTAATCTCACTCGTATATTCGATCGCTATTGGTTTAAGTACGGCAGCAACTGCCGTTGTAGCAAGACGCATCGGGGAAAAAAATCCGGATGCAGCTGCGCATGCGGGCGCGCAGTCGCTTATTGTAGCAATCGTCGCAACTGCTTTTATGAGCGTGCTGGGTGTATTTTTCGCAGGAAATATTTTATCCCTGATGGGTGCCGATGCCATGGTAGTCAGAGAGGGCGCTGTTTTTACAAGAATTATGTTTGGAAGCAGCATCACCATTATATTGCTTTTTCTTATCAACGGAATATTCCGCGGGGCCGGTGACGCAGCCATGGCCATGAAAAGTCTGTGGCTGGCAAGTTTGCTGAATATTATTCTTTGCCCCGTTTTCATTCATTTCCTGGGACTCAAAGGAGCGGCCATTGCGACTGTAATTGGAAGAACCGGCGGCGTGCTTTACCAGTGTTATCATCTGTTTAAAGGAAAAGGAGTCATCCGTCTGATGGCTGTCCATTTTAATTATGATCCACAATTAATGAAATCCATCGTTTCCATCGGATGGCCCGCCACACTTCAATTTATAATTAGCAGCGGAAGCTGGATTTTCCTCGCCCGTATTGTTGCAGAAACCGGAGGAACAGTTGCTTCAGCGGGTTATCAGATCGCCATAAGAAATATCGTATTTTTTATTCTTCCAGCATGGGGCCTCAGTAATGCAGCGGCAACCCTGGTCGGACAAAATCTCGGCGCCAGGAATCCTGTTCGTGCAGAAAAAAGTGTTTACCTCACAGCGAAATACAGCATATTATTCATGGGAATCGTCATGTTCATTTTCCTCCTTCTGTCGGATTTCATAATGAGAATTTATACAAAGGATGAAGCCGTAATAAAAGTGGGTTCACTTGCCCTGCGATGGATTGGATCCGGATTTCTTTTTTATGGTATCGGAATGGTTATGATGCAGGCCCTCAATGGCGCAGGTGATACAAAGACGCCGACCTGGATAAACTTTATCTGTTTCTGGCTTTTTCAGATCCCCCTCGCTTATCTTCTGGCTTTCGGTTTCCATCTAAAAGAAACGAGTGCCTTTATCGCCATTCCTGTAGCCGAATCCCTCATAGCCCTCGTGGCATGGTATTATTTCAGGAAGGGAAAGTGGAAAACGATCGCTGTTTAATTGTTAATTGTCAATTGACATTTAAAATGCAGGTCTTTTTATCTAAATTTAGAATGAAAAAAAATGTCTAAAGAAGATACAACCGCATTACTAAAGTTCTTAAAGCCTTTCCCTACAGAAATAAAGGATACTGCTTTATGGCTAAGGGATTTTGTATGGACGCATTATCCAAAAACGAATGAACTCATCTATGATAATTATAACGCACTGGCATTCGGATGGTCACCGACGGACAGGGTCGGACATACTTTTTGTTCCATTGCGGTCGGCCGAACCAGTCACAATATCCATTTCGGATTTTATTGGGGAAGCCAGATATCAGACCCGGAAAAAATATTATTGGGCCAGGGAAATCAATATCGTTACATCCTCGTGAAGGATAAGAACGAATTTCCGAAAACCTATATTAAAAAACTTCTGAAGGAAGCTTTTACAAATTCAATGCTGAAAGTGAAAGATCCCAAACAGATCATGGAATCGAAGACTATCGTAAAATCTGTTTCTTCTGCAAAAAGAAGTAAGAAGAAAGCTACAGGCACAAAGCGCAAGGCTTAGGGCATAACGCATAACGCAACATGGTTACAGTTGGAAGTTTACATTTGATGATTTAAATCGGCCGTTTCACTCCCATACTCCCATACTCCCATACTTTCTTAAATGTTCCCCTTCTTTAATTCCCTTACCCCAAAGTCTACCGCTCTTGCTGTCAATGCCATATAAGTTAATGAAGGATTCTGGTTGGCACTGGAAGTCATGCATGCCCCGTCGGTTACGAAAACATTTAATGCATCCCATACCTGGTTATTGCCATTCAGTACAGAAGTTTTTGGATCGCGGCCCATGCGTGCAGTGCCCATTTCATGAATACAAAGACCCGGATTGGCTTCAGGATCATTAAATGTTTTAATATTTTTTACACCTGATTTTTCCAGCATCTCTGCAGCGCTGTTCATCATATCTGTCCGCATAGCCAGTTCATTATCGCGCCAGATACAGTCAAAATCCAATAGTGGAAGACCCCATTTATCTTTTTTATCCTTACTTAATTCTACACGGTTATCCGGATGCGGCAGGTGCTCTCCCCATCCGCCAAGCCACATCGACCAGTCGCCCGCTTCTGTTAATTTAGCTTTGAGGGATTCGCCGATTCCTTCCAGATCGTTTACCCTTCCACGGTAGCCACCACCCTGATAACCAAATCCCCGCACATAATCTTTCTGTTTCGTTTTCTCATTGATATTTCGGAACCTCGGAATATAAATACCGTTAGCCCTTCTTCCGAAAAAATAACTATCCTGAAATCCGTCGTACGATCCACTCGCTCCCACATGATAATGATGATCCATCAGGTTGCGGCCCAGCTGGCCGCTCCTGTTACCAAGTCCTTCCGGATGCACGTCTGATACAGAATTCAGCAGGATTGCCGTCGTGCCAATGGTCGACGCATTCAGGAAAATAATTTTGGCGTAATATTCTTCCGCCTGCATAGTATTGGCATCCATAATGCGAATGCCCTTTGCGCGTTTTGAATCCTTATCATATATAACATTAACCACTATGGAAAACGGTCGCAGTGTGAGATTGCCAGTAGCTTTTGCGGCGGGAAGTGTAACACCGTTGCTACTGAAATATCCTGTAAAGGGGCAACCTCTGTCACACATGTTCCGGTACTGACAGGGTCCGCGGCCATCAAGACCTTTGCTCAGATTTGCAACCCGGCCGATGATCATTCTTCTTCCGTCTGAAAAATTATCGTGGATACTTTCTGTAATATGTTTTTCGAGACAATTCATTTCCATGGGAGGCAGAAATTCACTGTCGGGCAGCTGCGGCAAACCTTCTTTCGATCCGCTGATCCCGACAAATTTTTCAACATAACTGTACCAGGGGGAAATATCCTTGTAGCGGATCGGCCAGTCCACACCATGTCCATCTTTGCCATTGGCTTCAAAATCCAGGTCACTCCAGCGGTAACACTGTCTGCCCCACATAAGGCTTCTTCCACCCACATGGTATCCGCGTATCCAGTCGAATGGTTTTACCTGAGTATAGGGATGCTCCAGGTCGTTTACAAAAAAATGGTTATTGGTCTCATTGCAAAAACCGCGAACCTGTATATGCTGTACCCTGCGCATTTCTTCGGTTATGGATCCCCGGTGGTCAAATTGCCAGGGTGCCAGCGTTGCAGTTGGATAATCTTTGATGTGCTCTACGTTTCTGCCGCGCTCAAGCACCAGGGTTTTTAAACCCTTCTCGCATAATTCTTTTGCGGCCCATCCCCCGCTGATACCTGATCCGACTACTATCGCATCATATGTATTTTGTTTAACCGCCTGATTATTGATTCGCACTGAATCCTGTGGCATAGTATCGTTGATGTTGAGCTATGAATTTAATTCAAGTTTTTAATAAACACTTTATTTTAATTGTAAATTCAACGGGCATATACATATAATATACAGAAGCGGACCTAAAACAGGAAGCGCCATGATCTTGACGGAATTAATAATTCAAAACATCAGGGAGGAAATTAAGGGTTTCAAAACTTTTAGTTTTGCGGAGGGCCATCACCTGGATTACCAGGCTGGTCAGTTTATTACCCTCATTGATAA
Organism: uncultured Bacteroidota bacterium; assembly: GCA_963730425.1. GTDB lineage: Bacteria > Bacteroidota > Bacteroidia > Chitinophagales > Chitinophagaceae > Puia. Next base: position 568,364 of record CAVSRV010000003.1, read on the forward strand.
AAGCGGATCAGAGGAAATACGTCGATCCTATTCTGTCATCTCTTCTCCTTCACTTAATGAACCCCTGGCAATTGCCGTCAAACGCATCGATAATGGTTTTTTCTCCAGAAAACTTATTGACCGTGCGCGGGTCGGACAAACTTTGTTAACAACCGGTGCAGCTGGTTTCTTTCGTCTCCCGGAAAATATAAAAGCTTACAGCAGCATTTTCTTTTTTGCCGCCGGCAGCGGCATTGCACCCATTTTATCGCTGTTGAAAACAGTGATTCATTTATCACCCGATATTTCTGTCTTTCTGATTTACAGTAACAAAACCCCGGGATCAACGGCATTTTACAGGGAACTTCAGCAATTGGAGGAGCAACATGCTGATCGCTTACAAATTGATTTCCTCTTTAGTTCCGGTTCAGATCTGAGAAAGGCACGCCTGAACCGCGACCTGTTGTTGGAACTATTAAAAACAGATCACTTTGACAGGGGAAAAACTCTTTTCTATACCTGCGGACCTGAATCTTATATGCGCATGATTATTTTTCATCTGGTAGAAGAGGGCTTCAATATAAATCAGATTAAAAAAGAAGATTTTAATCCGGGAAATAAAAAGATAACCGGCCGGATGCCTCCGGATAAAAGCACTTATCAGGTGGAGTTGAATCTGAACGGGGTGAAGTATAATTTTCCTGTAAAATATCCTGACACTATCCTGCAGGCTGCGAAAAAAATAAAACTCAGTCTGCCTTACAGCTGTGAAACAGGAAAATGCGGGAGCTGCGCGGCTACCTGCATTTCGGGAAAAGTCTGGATATCCAATAACGAAGTATTGACAGATAAAGATCTGTTACAGGGACTCATTCTCACCTGCACGGGACATCCCCAGAGGGGAGATGTGATTTTGAAAATTGAATAATCTTTTTATTGTTTATCGGCCTTTTTTTCAAAATAAAGATACCTGTCCCTGTTCTTCTCTGGCTGCCGATGCGTTTCAACACCAATATACTGTATTGGATCTTTCTGCCATGACTGATACAACGGCCAGTATGGGAGGCCATGTCCGTTGGGGTTTTTAGTTTTAATGAAATTCAGGAAATAATCCTGCATAATGGCAGATACGAGGTAGTCTTCGGGCTGCCAGTCGTAAACACGATTAGTTGGCAGGTTGCCGAGGGCATATTCTATTTCTGCGGAATGAGATGCTCCGTTAAATGTTCCCGGTTTATGGACCGCGTCTTCCGGTGTCGCAGATGGTTTGTTGATGTCCGCACGTAATCCCGGCCTTGGTCTCGTAAAATAATACCGGTATACAGGGCTGTTGGTTTTTGCGTGCATATCCGCCCATCGCCATGTTCCAAATGCGATAAACCTGTCACCGCCAAGTGCGGATGCAACAGTTTCAACATCTGAATCAGACTGCACTGCATACAACTTCAATATTTCTTCCGATTCTCCGGGATACAATTTCTGAATTGCCTTTATATAATTTTCTTTCGTTGGTTCCGCATTCCCTAAAATTGACTGCCATCCTCCTTCCCCCGAATTCCATCCCACTAATAGTGGAACTCTTGCAATTTTTCCCGCTTTATACAGAACAATAGGAGACTCAGGAAAAAAATATCCATCCACATCTACTGAAAAATATGGAGAACCAGCCTTTGCAGTCGCCTGTAAAATTTGATCGGCAGACATCGAACGCAATTCTTTTATGGAATGTGCCCCCATATTCTCACAAAACTGAAGACCGGATTTTTCAGCATCGGCCAGAGAAGCCGTAGGTCTGTTATTTAATAGAGAACCACTTTCTCCAATAGCTGCAGCAAATAAATTTCTTGCAAGTGGTGTGATAACCTGTGCGTTTACGGAAAAAGAACCGGCCGATTCACCAGCGATCGTAACATTGTCGGGGTTTCCACCAAATGCCGAGATGTTTTTATGCACCCATCTTAAAGCTTCCGTTTGATCCAGGAGACCATAGTTGCCGGATGCATGATGAGATGATTCTTTAGTAAGTTCCGGATGAGCCATAAAACCAAATATCCCAAGCCTGTAATTTACTGTAACGGATATAATACCTCTTCTTGCCATACTCTCACCATCATACCGGAATTCTGAACCATCGCCGGCGATAAAACCTCCGCCATAAAAATAAACCAGTACAGGTAGCTCTTCTTTTCCGGTTTTTGCAGGCGTCCAGATATTCAGGTAAAGACAATCCTCACTCACGCCATCGGATCTGAATTTCATATCACTGAAAACCGGGAGCTGCATTGCTCTGGCAGCAAAATGATCGGCTCTGCGTGTGCCTTCCCAATTTTTAACCGGCTGTGTTTCTTTCCACCTTAAATCACCAACGGGCGGTTCTGCATAAGGAACTCCTTTAAACATGCTGATTCCGGAAAGTTGTGTTCCCTGCAAAATTCCATTGGCGGTCTTCACTGTCGGCAGACTATTATCTGAAGTCAATTGTCCGAATGAAATCATGTTCATCAGGCTGAGATAAAAAATAATAGCAATCGGTTTCATAAAAAGAATTGAATTCGAAGATAAGGGTGGAATTTGGAAATATAGAAATTGATATAATTGAATTCCCATCAGCGCCCGGGAATCATATTCGTCCTTGTTTAGACGGTTTTAAATAATAAATTTGGTAAACTCATGAATCCAAAATTTATCAGGTACGCATTGCTTCTGCTTAATATTATGATCCTTAGGGAATCTGTAATCGCACAATCAAATGCGACTACAGGAACCCAGTCTCAGTTCACAAAACTGGTATGGCAGGATGAATTTGACGTGCCGGGTTTTCCCGACCCTGCGAAATGGAAATATGATACCGGATATCTGCGTAACCGCGAGCTTCAATACTATACCTATCATCGTGCAGAAAATGCGCAGATCAGCAACGGCTTATTGGATATTGTTGCCAGAAATGATTCTTTTCAAATGAATGGACACCTTTATCCAATTACTTCAGCAGATCTTACAACTGAAGGAATAAAAGATTGGACTTACGGTAGAATTGAGGTTCGTGCTAAAATTCCATCCTCGCCCGGCACATGGCCGGCCATCTGGACCCTTGGAAGTAATGTCAACAAAAGAGGATGGCCCGATTGCGGAGAGATTGATATTATGGAACATGTCGGGTTTATGAGAGACACGCTGCATTTCAATGAACACGCCAGAAAAAGCAATAAGGGCACGCGCATTTATTATCCCTCACCGGATGAGGATTTTCATATTTATGCTATAGAATGGAATGCAGAGCGCATCGACTGGTTTTTTGACGGAAATAAAGTTTTTACTTTCAATAATGATCATTCCGGGAATGCGTACTGGCCATTTGACAAGCCACAATTTATCATTCTGAACCTCGCATTCGGAGGCGATTGGGGCGGTCAGAAAGGAGTGGCGATAAATTCACTTCCGCGTCACTTCCTTATTGATTATGTCAGGGTGTACCAGTAACGCTTAACGCTTAACGCCGAAAGCTCAAAGCCGAAAGCTCAAAGCCGTTTATGAGCTATGGGTTATGAGCTATGGGTTATGGTGTTCTCATCTGCTATAACCCATAACTCATATCCATATCTCATATCTCATATCTCATAACTCATAACCATATACTGCCATCCGCCTTGCGTTTCGAATCAATTTTCCAAACTCGCCTCCGGAAGTTTCTCCCATTCCCAATATTCATTCTTAGCCTTTCCATCAGGCCGGGGCTTCCCGCTTCGGATAGTGTAAACCGTTATAGCATTCATTTTTTCTTCCGGCATCTCGAATTGCAATATTTCCCCGTAACGTTCCGGAGAAAGATCCTCTTCCAAAAACTCCTTTGATAAATCCAATGGAAGGAACAAGGGCATGCGACCACGGTTTTCACCGTCGTTATGAATTTTTTTCATCAGGTCATTACCATTCCGCGTGATGAGGCTGAATGTAAATCTCTTGATCATCTCTCCTGTCCCCAGATCGGGCAGCTCCGTAACGGAATACAATCCTGGCAGGAAAAATAGCGGCTGCTCCTTCAGGCTGATAAAATACGGCACTTTCTTTTTCCACCCTTTCACGGCCCGGTGTTCATATACACCGGTAACCGGTATGAGACAACGGCGGTTCCTGATCTTGAACCAGTAACTTTTCTCATCACCAAGTATGCGTTCACTTCTCGTATTCAGCATGGAAACCCGCTGCCGGAGAAAACTCTTTTCGTCCTTCACATAAAAAGGAATCACGCCCCACTCCATCGGTCGCACTGTGAGTTTGTTGTTTTCCCGGTCACGGTAGATGATGGGATGAAAATTGAAACTATGTCCTATGATATGGGTTCCATCAAAATTCAATTCCAATTGCAGGGATGTTTCCAGATCCGGAAAATATGCGGGCAGCTCTTTGAGTTTTACCGTAAAGGAAATGTCGTAACACATTGCATCTGCGCGTTTCGGAGTAAAGGTAGGAAACTGTAGAAGTATGGGAGTATGGGAGTATGGGAATATAAGAGTATAAGAGTATAAGAGTGTAAGAGTATAAGAATCTTGCAGAAATTTGGTCGTCTTTTTTCCTTACGGCGTTGGCGTAGTCGAAACGAGCCATGCCTTAGGCTTTAAGCCTTAAGAGTTACGCGTTATGCGTTTCGCGTTAGCCGTTAAGCGTTTTCAATCTCTTCAAATTTAATCCTGATATGTTGGTTCCCGTGTTTTAGAATGATAAACAATTCTCCGAAACTGAGCTGAATGGTCGGCTTTACAATAGCATCCCGGGAGATCCGCCAGTTCGTTTGTTTTTCGACATATTGTTTTAGCTTCTCCTTATATTTTCGGTTAATCTGACTTTCTAAATCTTTCGCACTGCGGACCACGGCAAAAAATATCTGATACCCCGAACCTTCCAGCAGCATTTCCCTGATTTTGTCCAGGTGGACAGGTTTCTGCAGGTCAATAATCGCTGCATAACGGTCCTTTTTTACCGCATTAAAATGAAGCCTTGCTTCCCCCGCTTCGACATAATCTGAAAACAACAAACTGATTCGGGAATTAAATGAGTCAGGGTCCTGTAAGCTCGTCCGGGAATAGCTTTGTGAAACTAGATACCTGCGTCCCATTTGGATGAGCCGCGATATATATTTTGGTTTGAACTCCTCGAAAGGTTGCAATAGTCCGACTTCCATAATATGCGATCGTGGAATGGTGGAAATGCGGAAATGAGCAAACGAAATTAAAAATTTCATTCTTACATGTCTACATCATTACAATTTCACATTTTCAAATTGTGATTTTTAGAATGTCTGCCATCCTGGTTGTATAACACGGAGAAAGGTAATCTGCCTTCAGTTTATACTTCCGCTCGAAACCCTGCACAGCCGTTCGCACGATTTCCTTTCCGATACTTTTGTTGATGCGGTCGATCGTTTGCATCACGAGGCCGTTCTTTTCCCTGTCCGTCTGGTCAAAACAACTTGACTGCACCGACGCTTCGGGTACGAGATCCATCACCGTGACACCACATTTCATATACAGAAAACCGGGTTTAAAAATGATATCCAGTCCCTTCAACGCGGCTTTAATAATCTCGCCGGTGTGGTTGGAGGCCCGCTCAAGGTTCATGTCAATTGAACGGAGGTATTGTGTCTCATCCGTTTTATGAGGATTGGTCTGAATGAAGACCTGCAGGCGCCGACAGCTGGATTTCTCTGCCCGCAGTTTGGCAGCGCAACTGGCTGCGTAATTCGCCAACGCCTCGGCTATCCGGCTTTTCTCCGCGATCCGTTTTCCAAAAGACCTGGAGGTACAGATATTTTTCCTCAATGGCTTTTCTTCTTCCCAGGAAACCGCAGATATACCCCTCAATTCATAGAGAAGCCTCAGCCCAACGACGGACAAGTTTTTCCTGACCCAGTCTTCTGGCGCCTGCACCAAATCCGCCGCGGTTTTAAATCCTGACCTTGACAGAAACAGCGCATGCTGATTGCCAATTCCCCAAATTTCCCCGACGGGTGTCGCCGACAACATTTCTTCTGTGAGGGACATATTAGCGGCCCAGAATACCGCCGACTGACTATAATTTTTCTTGGCGTGGCGATTGGCCATTTTTGCGAGGGTCTTCGTGGCCGCGATCCCAATCGACACCGGCATCCCGACGTTTTTTCTGACCGTCCTTCGGATCCTGAATCCGAGTTCCAGGAGGTCGGTGTGGGTCATCTCATTCAGGTCGAGAAAAGCCTCATCGATTGAATATGATTCGATTCTCGGAGCAAAAAATGCCAGTGTTCCCATGACCCGACTACTCATATCCCCATATAAAGTATAGTTGGAGCTTAGTACTGCAACATTATGCTTATCAATAAATTTCCTCATAATAAATACCGGCGATGCCATGGCGATTCCCAGTTCCCTGGCTTCCTCGCTGCGTGCAATGGCGCAACCATCATTATTGGAAAGCACGATCAAAGGCCGTCCCTCCAATCGCGGGTTAAAGACCCTTTCACAGGAGCAATAAAAATTATTGCAATCAACTAGCGCATACATCTTCGAACGTCTTGTGTGTCGGTAATAATATAGGTGACCACACCCCAGACCTGCATGTCCATGTCACCGGTAATTTTAATTTCAGGATACTTGCTGTTAGCAGGCACGAGCCAGCAGCTGTGGTCATTCTTTCGCATGAACTTAACCGTGAATTCACCGTTCAAAACCGCGACGACAATATTCCCATTCACAGGAGTCAGTGAGCGGTCCACAATCAGCCGGGCCTTTGGGGGAATAAACGCACCCATCATCGAATCGCCTGTGCATTCCACAATGAAAGTCGATAGCGGGTGACGTATCAGTTCCCTGTCGAGTTCGATCCTTTCCTCCAAATAATCCTGCGCCGGGGATGGAAAACCTGCCGGCACAGCCGTTTCATAGTATAACAACTCCATAGTGCACCGTTTTAATACTTTTTATTTCACCACAAGTTTACTAAAATATTTAGTATTTAAGAACTAAATTTATACATTTAGGGCTGGTCTGTCAGTGGCCAGAATTACTGACCTGGATGAAATGAATGACAGAGAAGTCTGATTGTTTAATTTTACAGTGTATAAGAGATTATTTTTACTTTGCCAGAATAAAATCAAAATGAAATACCGGATTATTTTCATCCTGCTGTGTATTGTGACGATTGCTTTCACCAGGTCCCAGGAAAAGAAAGCGTCCCTGTCAGAGCCGTGGACGGACAACCAGCTGATGGCCCCGGCAGACCTTGCCGCGGTGATCAATAATCCAAACAGTAAAAAACCAATGATTATTTGCGTTGGACCCGGCGCTTTGATAAAGGGTTCAGTGGATATGGGGCAGGTCCATGAAAAAGAGAATCTCGAAAAATTAAAGGTGCGACTTAGCAAACTGCCCAGAGAGACAGATATTGTTATCTATTGCGGATGTTGTCCATTTGAACATTGTCCGAATATCAGGCCAGCTTTTATTTTGTTGAATGAAATGAAATTCACCAATACACATCTCCTGAACCTTGAACATAATATAAAAACGGATTGGGTGGCGAAAGGCTTTCCGGCTCAGTAACGCGTAACGCCTAACGCTGAACGCCAAATGCGTAACGCACAAGGCGGAAGGAGGTAAATGGTTATGGGTTATGGGTTATGAATTATGGGATATAGTGGATGAGAACACGATTTATCATCAACCATAACTCATAACTCATAACTCATAACTCATAACCCATAATTCATAACCCATAACCAGTTTCCCGCTATCAGCCTTTCCTCCAATGACCAGCAATCCAATATTCACCATGTTCAGGGTGTTTTTTCCAATGACCTGGTATCCAGATCCATCCCTCGTGTGGTGGTGCTGCCCAATATCCTCCGGAATAAACGTAAGTGCCGCCTCTTGGTGTCCATTCTTCAGCAACCCAGACATGGTGAGGTGAAGGCTGGGCAGGTCTGACCACAACTGCTGTTGGAACAGGAGGTCTGACCTTTACATAAATTGTCTGCGCGCCAGCAGTTAATCCGATGGCGAGAGTAAAAAAGACAAATACAAATAGTTTAATAAATGATTTCTTCATACATGTTGTTTTTAGTATGACTGCATACTGTTTAATAGGTTTAATTTCTTATCCCACTTAACGGGAAACAAGAATAACCTTATGTAAACAATTTGTTAATCAGCCATACTATTGCAATTTCCGGACCAGTGAATCATAATAATTTTTTGTAAAAATTACGTCCGGAACACTATGATACCAGTTTGACTCATGTTCGATGGAAAGCATGCCTTTAAAATTTTGTCTTTTCAATTCGGCAAGAACGGAGGGCAAATCAACAACCCCTTTGCTAACCAATGTGTCTGTAGCTTCGGGATAATTAAATTTCACAACATCTTTCAAATGAACCCCGATAATATGACCGTCTAATTTTTTCAGACAGTCGACCGGATTCAAACCATTCCTCGCCCAATGACCAATATCCGCACAGGAACCTATATGAGAATGACCCTGAATTGCTGCAAGAACGGAATCAGGACTCCAGTACATATTTGGTTTTGGATGATCGTGAATGGCCACGGGAATTCCATAAACACCCGCGAGACTATCCGCAATACCCCATTGACTTTTTATGGGTTCGGCAGTTATGTAACTTAATCCGAAATCCTTGGCAAGTTCAAATGTTTTGATCCATTCCTTTTTGTTCTTAGGAGTAATAACTCCCATCGCCACAATCTGAATACCTTTCTTCTGCAATAGGGCTTTTAGCTTATCACGGGTTTCTTTTGACATATCAAATCCATAAGATCCCTGCATCCCGCCTCCCAGCTTCTGCCCAATAAAAGCTTCAATATTTTTTATGCCGGCACTGTCAACCTTTTCCAATGCATCAGCGAATGAAAATTTCATAAAGGTCCACATCTGCAGCCCTAATTTAAATCCGGCGGTCGACCCTGTCGAAGAATCGGATTTTACCATACTGGTATCCGTTTTCGCAGCACTACTGTCTGAATTTGAAGAAGATGATTGGGAACCGTTACAGCCTGAAATGTAATATATCACCAGCAGTAGGATCAAATAGGAAGCAATTCGTTTCATGTGTATTTTTTTAGATGTAGAAAACCGTTTTTGGCAGGCCAAGTTCAGTATATTAAGATAAATTTAATTACCGTTTGAAACAAAACTGGGAAAAGATTTACCCATTCAATTATTTATTCAAAAGAAAAACCACTCAGGTGACAAACGAAAACCATTTATGTAATAAACGAAAAAGAAAATTACTGGAATTGTCTAACTTTACGGCTCACAAAACCATTTTATTTTTTCACTCAACAACTTTCATATGAAAAAAACATTTCTTGCAAGGATCATTGGTATTGCATTCGTCGGAATTTTGTTCTGCAGTCATCTATGGGCGCAGGAAGACAAAAGCAAAAGGCCAAGTCCACCGGCCACGGTTACCGGAAAAATAAAAGATGCAACAATTACTATCGACTACAGCAGCCCTTCAGTTAAAGGAAGAACAATCTGGGGAGGTCTGGAACCTTACGACAAACCATGGAGGGCCGGCGCCAACGAAGCCACCATTTTTACGACAGACAAACCCATCAAGGTCGAAGGTAAGGACCTGCCTGCCGGCAAATACAGCCTGTTTATAACACCGAGTCAAAAAGACTGGACAATTACTTTTAATTCACAGACCGGCCAATGGGGAGTTAAAAATGATGAATCAGCGAATTTCGATCCGGCCAAGAATGTATTGGTTGTTAAAGTAAAACCGAAGGATCTAAAGGATGTTCAGGAAAAACTGATTTACACGATTTCTGACAAAGAATTCGACAGGGGATTTGCAATGAGCTGGGATAAGGTGAAGGTGTTTGCTTCAGTCAAATAGATTGCTTATTGGTTATGGGTTATGGGATATGAGCTATGAACTATGGGTTATGAATTATGGGTTTAACTCATAAATCATATCTCATAACCCATAACCGATATCTCATAACCCATATCTCATAACCCATATCTCATAACCCATATCTCATAACCCATATCTCATAAAAAAAGGTTCCGGATTATCCGGAACTTTTTTTTATGAAAGCCATCGTCCTTCAAACTCTCTGAATTCCTTATTTATCTTTTTGAAAACTATCCTGTAAGCAGCAAGTCGCTTTTTAATCGGATTGTGACTTTCTTTATTGTATAACCTGTAATTAAAAGGATTGGAATCCCGCGCATACCCACCCATCTTCATTTTGACAATATGCATTTCATGTCGCATTTCATCGATTTCAGTTCTCAGGAACTTAAATTCTTTTTCGAAATAATCATTCTTTGTTTTGACCTCTGCTTCCTTGCGCTTCGCCCTCAGTTCAGTCAGGTAGTCTCCAAATATCCGAAGCACATTGATATCGAAATTCAATTCTGCAATCCATAATCTGTATTTGAGATGCAGACCCATCACGGAAGGCTTGGCAGGCATATTTTTTTCTTATGAAACACAATTTATGTAAAAAGGTTTAACGCAGAACGCTTAACGCCTAAAGCTTAAGGCTTAAAGCAAATGAGGTAGTGTAGCAGTTTGTATGCGTTACGCGTTAGCATTACGCGTTAAGCATTACGCGTTAAGCCTTACGCGTTAGGCCTTAAGCGTTGCGCCTTACGCTTTAAGCCCCGAAAGATTATCTTTACAAAAAAGTGAAGATGCATTTTGATACTCTTTCTGTACACGCCGGACATATGGAAGATGAGATCGGTTCGGTAATGAGTCCGATCCATGTTACTACAACATTTGAACGTGATGAAGCGGGTGTTATTGGCGGAAAGGGTTATATCTACACACGATGGGACAATCCAAACCGGAGGGGTCTCGAAATAAAACTCGCACTGCTGGAAGGTGGTGAAGAAGCATTTGCTTTTCCATCCGGAATGGCTGCTGCTATGGCGCTCGCTCAAACTGTACTGGAACCCGAAACGCATGTCATTATTCCGGACGATTGTTATCACGGGATCGCACACCTGGTTAAATCCATGTTGCCCAAATGGAAAATTTCTTACACTGAAGTTGATATGACTGATACGGCGTCGCTCGAAAATGCCATTCAGAAAAATACGCGCCTGATCATTATCGAAACGCCTTCCAATCCCATGTTAAAAATTACCGATATCAGCGCAGTATGTAAAATCGCAAAATCAAAGAATATCCTTGTTGGCTGTGATAACACCTGGACAACTCCTCTTATTCAGAGGCCCCTCGAACTCGGAGCCGATCTGGTCTTTCATTCATCAACCAAATTTTTCGGAGGTCATTCTGATGTTCTGGGCGGATGTATTATTATAAAAGAGAAAAACGAACTGGCACAGAAAATCCGTGAGTATCAGACCGTGGGAGGCGCCGTGCCCTCACCATTCGATTGCTGGCTCTTAAACAGAAGTCTTTCCACACTCTCCCTCCGGCTGGAACGTCAGGTAAGGAACGCAGAATCTATCGCTGCTTTCCTAAAGACCCAGCCCGTTGTGGAACAGGTTTATTATCCCGGTCTTGCGGACGATCCCAATCATGAAATCGCCAAACGACAGATGCATGGATTATTCGGATCCATGATTTCTATAACGGTAAAAGGTGGAGAAAAACAGGCCATTCAATTTGCAGGCAGCATGAAATTATTTAAACACGCAACCAGCCTGGGTGGTGTTGAAAGTCTCATCGAACACCGCAGATCAGCAGAGGGTCAATCTCCAAGAAGTCCGGCGAATCTCCTGAGGCTTTCCATCGGTATAGAATACATTGATGATCTCGTGAAAGATCTGTCTATGGGATTTGACAAACTAAAATCCTGATCAGGCTGGCTGATGCAAATTATTTTTCCTGGCCATGTTCAGAAAACGACTGCCAAGAAAAATGGAAGCCATCGTCAGACCAATGATTAATCCCAGCCACATACCTGCCGCACCCATCTGGTAATGAAAAGCGAAGAAGCAGCCGATGGGTAAACCAATGACCCAGTACGCGATCGTAATTAATATTGTCGGCAATTTTACATCCTTGATACCCCGAAGCAATCCTGCTCCTGTTGCCTGCGTCGCGTCCGAGATCTGGAAAACGGCGGCGAATAATAAAAGTATCGCGGTCAGATGAACTACTTCGGGATTTTTATTAAATACTAACGGTAACTGCCACCGGAAAATAGTAAAGGCAATAGCACAGAAGCATCCATACAGGAAGGCCGTAACAAAAGTTGTTTTGCCGATAACGCGGATCTTATCCCAGTCCAATCTTCCAAATGCATTACTAACCCGTATGGATCCGGCCTGGGAAAGACCCATGGAAACCATAAAAGTAAAAGCCGCGCAACTCAGCGCGATCTGGTGTGCTGCCAGCGAAATGGCACTAATGGTACCGATGATAATTCCTGAAACGGCAAATGCACCTATCTCAACTCCCATCTGAATACTGCTTGGGATGCCGATGCGTAATAATTCCTTTATCGTCGCCAAATTATATTTCCATTGTCGCCCGCGAACAGCAACAAACCGGTTGAAAGTCTTATGTCTCAGCACAATGATCCCCAGCACCAGGAATATCACCGTTCTTGTAATCAGGGTTGCATAACCTGCACCCACCAGTTCGAGCCTGGGGAATCCCCAGTTCCCGTAAATGAGCAGCCAGTTCAGGAAAATATTGACCGGTAGTGCCGCGAGTGAAAGCATCATGGCAGTTTTCGTGTACTCCAGACCGTCAGTAAATTGTTTCAGGGTCATGAACAGAAGCATCGGAATAACAGAAAGACCTACCAGGGTCATGAAAGGGAGTGCCAGCACCACTACCTGTGGGTCCTGGCCCAGGTGCTTCAAAATATTTCTTCCGAAGACAAGTCCCCCGGATATAATCAGCGCAAAAACAGTACATAACAGGAAACCATTGAAGAGATAATGCGAAATCAGTTGATGGTCCCGACGCCCGTTGGCCATGGAAACAAGCTGGGAAACAGAAATAGTCATGCCAATGCCGAGCACGAATGGAATATTCGCAGCTGTCATTACCAGTGAAGCCGCAGCCAAGTGTTTGTAACTGATATTCCCCACCATCGCAGTATCAATCAGGTGCAGGGATAATTGAGCCAGCTCTCCCATGATAATGGGGATGGCCAGCTGTATGGTTTTAAAAACCTCTTTGTCCTTCCAGTTACTCATATCAAATTAAAGTCCGCAAAGTTAACCCTATTTAACGGCCCGGTAATTCGAAATTCGCTACCGTTGGTAGATTTCATCACTATATTAAATTACCGAATCGAGTAACTTGTAGTAAAATATAAACGATGGCACAAATTCGCTGGGGTATTTTAGGATGCGGGAAAATATCAAGGAAATTCGCTTCAGATTTAGCCCTGGTTGAAGGTGCCAGACTAATGGCTGTGGGTGCCCGTCAGCTTTCAACCGCGCAGGAATTCGCCAGGGAATTTCAAACTTCGCATGTGCATGGCAGTTACGAAGAGCTGGTCTCGGATCCGGATGTGGACGTGATTTATGTCGCTACACCGCATTCCCATCATCGTGAACACACGTTATTATGTCTGAACCACGGAAAAGCCGTATTGTGTGAAAAAGCTTTTGCCATTAATCTTCGGGAGGCAAAAGAAATGATAGATACGGCCCGCGCTAAAAAAATTTTCCTGATGGAAGCACTCTGGTCAAAATTTCTTCCGCAATATCAAAAAGTGCAGGAACTTATAGCGGCGGGCGAACTGGGAGAAATCAAATCTGTGCTCATTGATTTCGGATTCATCCCACAGCCTCCTTTTCCATCCAGGATATTCGATCCTGCACTGGGGGGTGGCAGCCTTCTCGATATCGGAATCTACAATGTATTTTTTGCGCTTTCATTCCTGGGTAAACCGGATGAAATTGAAGCAACCATGACACCAGCGTCCACCGGCGTTGATGAACAATGTGCCATACTGTTTAAATATAAGAACGGAGCCATGGCCCAGCTTTTTTCGTCGTTGTCAACTAATCTCGGAACAGAAGCCGATATCGGCGGAACAAAGAACAGGATCCGTCTCACCAGTCGCTTTTATGCACCCAGTGCGAGAATTGAAATATTTTCCGGAAGAGAAGAAACAAAACAAATGATACCCGTCGATAAGGAACCCGGATCGGGCTATCAGTATGAAGCCCGTCATGTGGGAGAATGTCTCAGAAAGGGATTGACCGAAAGTCCCATAATGACTCATGATGATTCCCTGTTATTGATGGAAACACTGGATCGTATCAGGGCCGTTGCGGGCATTCATTATCCGGTCGACAACATTTGATAAAACCACACTGACTCCAGACCGAGGTTTTCACCACTATCAAAGGTAAGATTGCAATTATCTGCAAAAAACGATTTACACATTTCCTTTTAAACCACCTATGAAGTTTTTGTTGACGATATTTATTATTTGTTCCATCCTGCCCGTTGCTTATTCGCAGGACAGCTCACTATCGGTACCAAATCCGAAAATAATTCTTACTCACACGGATACTGCGCATTCAATTACTCCTCAAAAAATAAAGGAAATCCGCGCCACGAAGATCGAAACCAGGCTCAATATAGACGGCATTCTAAATGAGCCGGAATGGGCGCTGGCAGCGGCTTCCCCGCACTTTGTACAGATAGATCCAGAACAGGGAAAACCCGTCCACTTCGAAACAAAAATAAAAGTACTTTATAATAAAGTATACTTATATGTTGGAATAATAGCCCTGGATACGCTTGGAAAAAAAGCCATCATGGCAACAGATTTCATCAGGGATTTCGATATTACCAGGCATGATCTCGTTTCGCTCGCATTTGACGGATTCAATGATCACAGGAATGCCATGTCATTTGTTACGAATGCTTATGGCGTGCAAAAAGATCTTCTGGCTTTTGATGATTTATATTATGATATCAACTGGGATGGCCTTTGGAGTGTTCGCACAAACAGAACGGATTCAGGATGGACGGCCGAAATTGCCATCCCCTGGCAGACACTCAGGTATCCTAAATCGAAAGACAGTATTCAGAGCTGGGGCTTCAACGTTTACAGGAACCGCAGACTCACCAATGAGATCAGCGCTTTCTCTGAATTTCCACATGCATACAGTTCTCTTCGCATGAATTATGCCGGCAGACTGACCAACCTTCAGCCACCTCCGCCTAAACCCAATATTAGATTTATACCTTATTTTCTGACGCAGTATGATCATGAACAGAATATTGTGCAAGGCGCTTCCAGTGAAAATAGCTATATTAAAGTAGGCGGTGACCTCAAATGGGCCATCAACCCGAACACAGTTCTCGATCTTACAGCAAATACAGATTTTGCACAGGCAGATGTAGACCAGCAGGTAAATAATACGACACAGTTTTCCGTTTTCTTTCCTGAGAAAAGACAATTTTTTCTTGAGAATGCTTCCCTGTTTGGCGTCAGTGTACAACAAACGCCGGATCTCGCCGGAGGCGCTATGCGTCTTCAACCTTTCAACAGCCGCACCATCGGACTTGACAGCAGTGGAAATCCAATACCTATCATCGGGGGTGCCAGATTGGTTCATCGTTCTGATAAACTGAACTACGGAGCCATCATCATGCGTCAGGGAAATTCCGGTGGTTATCCTTTCACTGATTTTTTCGTCGGGAGGCTATCTGAAAATTTTGGTGAGCTGAACCGCATCGGTCTCATGACAACGATAAAAAATGATGCGCTGGGCTCCAGTGTGGAAAATACAGTGGACGGTTTTTTGCGTCTGGGTAAAGCCAATTCTATCAATGCCATTTTTACTCACTCTTATTCAACGCAAACAGCCAACTCAGGATTTGCCGGAGCCGTACAATATTTCAATTCTACTAACCAGTGGAAAGTATGGTGGACGGAATCTGTTGTCACAAAGAATTTCAACCCGGAAATGGGATTTGTTTCCCGTACTGATGTGATTGGAACCACTCCGGGCATATTCTATTATTATCGTGGGAAAAGTCTTCCCCTGAAAAAATATCTCCTGGCACTTGAACCAAGTTTTGCCCCGGAAATTTATTTACAGGCTTCTACCGGTAAACTTATTGAAGCGGATTACTATATTTTTCCTGTCTGGCTCAATTTTAAAAGCGGTGCCTATTTCGGATATGGTTTCATTCCTACATATCAAAATCCAACGATGCCCTTTCAGCCTTTGGGTATTAACATTGCGGTTGGAGAATACCGTTATACCCAGCAACAAATATGGTTCAGCACCAACCCATCCAAAATATTGAACATGCAGATATTATATACCTGGGGTCCCTATTATAATGGAAGATTGAATTCGGGTGACTATAAACTGCAATTCGCGCCCATACCCCATATTTCACTTACAGGAGAATTTAACCGGAACAGATTTTTCGGAGTGGGTGAACCCAAAACAAATTCTACTGTTGACCTGATCGTCCTGCAGGGAAGATTCGCACTCAATCCACGAATTCAATTGACGGCCTTCTACCAGAAGAACACAGAAAACAGTTCTGACAATTATAATATCCGATTTTCCTGGGAGTACCAGCCTCTCTCCTATATTTATTTGATCTTAAATCACCAGGGGTTCGAACCTGTCAATTCCAAAGCAGTGTTTGAGGATAATGCCATCTTTAAAATTAATTACCTGAAACAGTTTTAATTGGGTTATGAACTATGGGCCATGAGATATGAGTTATGGGTTATGGGATATGGGTTATGGGATATGAGATATGAGATATGGGTTATGGGTTATGTGTTTTAACTTGAAAGGTACGGGTTATAAATACTAAATTATTTCCGATGGGAAGGCTAAATTACTTCCTATGGAGAAAAGTATTTTAAAAGAATACAGTTTCAAATTCGCTTTTGAAATTATTAAACTGTATAAGAATTTAGTTGTATCAAAAAAGGAATTTGTATTGAGCAAACAATTGTTGAAAAGCGGCACTTCTGTTGGAGCAATGATCAGGGAAGCAAAAAACGCAGAAAGTAAAAACGATTTTATTCACAAACTAGCGATAGCACAAAAAGAATGTGATGAAACTATTTATTGGCTTGAATTATTATATGAATCTGATTATATTGAATTAAAAGAGTTTACTAAACATCACGATAGCGCCTCTTCTCTTTTAAAAATGATAAGAAGTTCAATTCTTACAATAAAACAAAAAGCCAACCCATAACCCATATCCCATAACCCATATCTCATATCTCATATCCCAAAAACAAACCCATATCTCATATCTCATAACCCATATCCCATAACTATTTAAGTGCAGCGTCTACGATAGTCTGCGCTTCTTTCAACATCAGGTTCAAATGTTCTCGCCCCAAAAAGCTTTCTGCATAAATTTTATAAATGTCTTCTGTGCCTGAGGGCCTTGCGGCGATCCATCCGTTTTCTGTTTCAAGCTTGAGGCCGCCGATAGAAGCATTGTTACCGGGCGCTTTGGTGAGTATATTGGTGATTTTTTCACCGGCCATCGTTTTCTGTGTGATCTGATCCGGACTCAGTTTTGCAAGTTTGGCTTTTTGTTCCGCATTTGCTTTCGCTTCCACACGATCATAAGTAGAATGGCCCAGTTCATCAGCGAGGCCCTTATATATTTCGCCCGGATCCTTTATTCAGCGTTGCGGTCATTTCAGCAGCCAGTAGTGCCGGGATAAATCCGTCTTTGTCGGTCGTCCATACTTCTCCATTCATCCGGCAGAAACTGGCGCCGGCACTTTCTTCTCCGACAAATCCCAGCGACCCGTCCATAAGTCCGTCGACAAACCATTTAAATCCGACTGGCACTTCATAAAGCGGATGATTGAGTTTTTTGGTAACACGGTCAATCATCCTGCTGCTAACGAGTGTTTTGCCAATAGCGACGCCGGGTTTCCAGGAAGGGCGGTGCTGTAGTAAATAAAAAATGCAGGTCGCCAGATAATGATTTGGAGGAACGAGTCCTACACTTTTTGTAACGATGCCATGGCGGTCATGATCTGTATCGCATGCAACAGAAATATCAAATCGATCCTTCATACCGATCAGTCTTTGCATTGCATAGGGTGAAGAAGGATCCATTCTTATTTTACCATCCCAGTCCACCGACATGAACCGGAACGTAGGATCCACGATATCGCTTACAACATGCAGGTTCAATTTATATTTTTCTGCAATCGGGCCCCAGTAGTGAACACCGGCACCTCCTAAAGGATCGGCGCCAATACTGATTTTAGAATCCCGGATAATATCCATGTTCAGCACATGGTGCAGATCATTTACATAATGATTTAAATAATCGAAACGATGAGTTGTCGATGCACGCAATGCTTTTTCATAACGCATTCTTATTACAGCTTTCAGTTTATTCTCTAAAATCTCATTTGCTTTATTCTCAACCCAGGAAGTAATATCCGTACCTGCTGGTCCGCCGTTGGTTGGATTATATTTGAAGCCGCCATCATCGGGCGGATTATGAGAAGGCGTGATCACAATGCCATCTGCAAATCCTTTCTCACGTCCTTTGTTGTAAGTAAGAATAGCATGGGATACGGCGGGTGTAGGTGTATACTCATTATTTTCAGCGATCATTACTTCTATCTCATTACCCGCAAGAACTTCCAGCGCAGTGATAGCAGCAGGTTCCGAAAGTGCATGTGTATCTATGCCCAGGAAAAGTGGACCCTCAATTCCATTTTGCTTTCTGTACAAACAGATTGCCTGCGTGATGGCGAGGATATGCCATTCATTAAATGAATTGGAAAAAGAAGAACCGCGGTGACCCGATGTGCCAAAAGCAACTTTCTGCGCCGCCACGGAAACATCCGGTTGCAGCGCATAGTAGGCAGAGATCAGTCTTGGAATATTTACCAGGATGGAAGGATCGGCCGTTTTGCCGGCAGCAGGACTAATATTCATAGAATTTAATTTAATAAACCCTCAGTCTCCCGCGTTCAGGGCTACTGAAGTAATTTTTTCCGGCAGCCATACACGCATGGGATCGGCACCTCTGTTTGCCCAGGTATAATAAGGAATGGCTGTAATTTTCTCCTCCCGTATTTTTATTCCGGCACCTCCTTCGGATGGTTCAGACAGGTCCAAATTCGCCTGCAATGCAATGACCGGCTCATCCAAAATCCGATAGTTTACTTCTTTGAAAACAGTATGTGGTTTCACCAAAACATTCCAGACAGAACCTGCATTATCCGCTCCTTCGATACAGTAAATAAACGGACCGCGTTGAATGGCGATCTGGTTTACATCGTTCCGAAGACTATCCATCGCACGGATTTGGAGGGTCTCCATTGAAAAGGAAAAACTGATCTGATCTCCTTTTTTCCAAACCCTGTTGATTGACACATATCCGTTTTCTATTTTCGTTTCTGTTTTTTCTCCGTTCACCATGAGCGCAATCTGCTTTGGTTTATCCTGCACAAAACGATAAAGCGCACCCGGTGAAGCTTCTCCCCTTGCCCATCCCGGCATTCTGATCATTATATTAAATTGTTGCTTTGTATCAGGATCTATCCTGAGCACCACTTTTCCTTCCCATGGATAGTTGGTTTCAGTGGCAACGGAAACACTGTCTTTTCCGATGGACATACGGGTATCACTGTTGACAAACAGATTCACCCAGACACTGTTATCAGATCTTCCATAAATATAATTTCCGAGTGAAGCGACAAGCCTCGCAATATTGGCTGGACAACAAGCCGTGCCAAACCAGGCACTCCTCGCATTCTGTCCCATGGAAGCAAGCGGATTATCATAGAAGAACCTGTCGCCACTCAGGCTAAGACCATCAAGCGCTGCATTGTATAAACTTTTTTCCAGCACGTCAACATATCGTCCGTCTCCCGAAAGCTGTGCCATACGCTGGTTCCAGAAAACCATACCTACTGAAGCACAGGTTTCACAGTAGGCGGACTGATTGGGAAGGTCATAGTCGTGTGTAAATCCTTCGTTGTTACCGGAAGATCCGATGCCACCTGTCAGATACATATTTCGTTCCACCACATCCTCCCAGACTGACTTCATCGCATTCATATATGCCATGTCACCGGTTAAAGAACCTACATCTGCCGTACCGGTATATAAGTACATGGCGCGAACCGCATGTCCAGTAATATTTTTCTGTTCCTTTACCGGAAGCACATCCTGCCAGTACTCAGAATTTCCCCATTGGTCATGTGGCCTGCCGCGTTGTTGCAGGTACCAGTCCGCCAGTTTCAGGTAGCGGTCATCGTTAGTAACGCGGTAAAGCTTCACAAGTGCCAGTTCAATTTCTTCATGTCCACTGAACCAGGGTTTGCTGCCAAGTCTGAATACACTGTCAATATGATTAGCTAAACGGATCGCTACGTTGAGCAGGGTGGTTTTCCCAGTTGCATTATAATAAGCCACCGCGGCTTCAATCAAATGTCCGGCATTATAATCTTCGTGTTTTTCAACTTCCGTCCAGCGTCTGTCAATCCCGTTTAAAGTAAAATAAGTGTTCAGGTAGCCGTCGGGTAACTGTGCTGCCGCAATTATTTTTATCCATTCATCTGCCTTTCTTTCAAGGGCAGTATCATGGTGTGTGTAGATGGAATAACTCATTGCTTCCAACGCTTTATATACGTCGCTGTCATCATAATATATTCCCTCGTGCTTCTCTCCCTTTTTCCTGGCCACTTTCTCAAAATTCCTTATGCGGGGTGTTGCTGTTTCCGTCTGATAAATGCAGGCCTGAAGAGTCTTGGTCGCCACCAGATCCATTTTTGGTTTCCAGAACCTGTCGGTAATATTCACACGGGAGAAATTGACGAACTCAAATTTTTCCAGGGGCGATTGTGCAAGAGTCGCATGAACGCCAATGGAAGCAGATACTAAAACCAGGTTCCTTAAAAGCATTATCATAGTTACTAAAATCCCGCCATGTCAGGAAATCTAAATTATCATACCGGGACAAACAAAACTGAAAATTTGAATTATTAGGATAATTCTTATATTTACCCAACTGACTATTGCATGAGAAAGTCTGCTTCCACTATACTTTTACTCGTCCTCCTGTTCAATATGATCGGGTACCGCGCCTGGTTCTATTATGCGGAAGGAAAAGCAGATGCCACAATGGAAGCCCGGCTTGACCAGGACCAGTATGATGAAAATGAACTGGTTGCCTTTACAATTCCCCTTTACAACCCATATCAGCTGGAACAAAAGAGTTTTGAACGTGTAAACGGTGAAATTAATATCAATGGCAAAATCTTCAGGTATGTAAAACGCAGGGTTTCCGATGGCAACCTGATACTGCTTTGCATACCTGACAATCATAAAAACATTTTGAAGAAGGCAAAATCTGATTATGAAAATGCGAGCATTGATCTAACCTGCAATGGTAAAAACACCGGTCGCTCTGTTATTGCAAAAAGGTTTCAGTGCTAGTGAATACATTAATCAGTATGGTAGTGTGGTGGTGTGCGAGTGTGGGAGTTCAAATCTTCTTTATGCAACTTTTCAAATTTCCAACTTTAAGGATCCACATATTGCTTTACCAGGCAAACCACCCCAGTGCCTGGCCTGATCTCTGCCATTACCAGCCTATCCTTTTATTTAAATATTGAACATGTCACGATTATTTTTAATAATCGGCATTCTTCTGTTATTAGCGACAGAAATATTGCGCGTTTATTTTATCATGCCCTTTCCGGGAAGCCAGCACGCGAACAGCATTGACTGGGCCTATTTTATTGAAAAATATAAGTGGGTGCTTCGCATTATCGGAATCTTGCTGGTGATCACTCCCCTGTACCGGCTATTTATTTCGAAGGGAAAAATATTCGTGAAGATATTATTGTCGCTGATCATCGTATTGTACATCATTATCTTCTTCTTTTTCAATTTCCGGTTCGAAGCAGATAAAATGTTTTACCAGCCTTCCATTAAAAACTTTTCTGCAGTATCAGAAAACAAAATTGATTCCGATAAACTGGTTATCGGCATTGAAATAAATGGCCAGTCAAGGGCCTATCCCATTCAGATCATCGGGTATCATCACCAGGTGAGAGACACGGTCGGAAATACTCCGGTCATGATCACTTATTGTACGGTCTGCAGAACCGGGCGTGTGTATAGTCCATTCGTCAATGGAAAACCGGAAACATTCAGGCTGGTCGGTATGGATCATTTCAATGCGATGTTTGAAGATGCAACCACGAAGAGCTGGTGGAGACAGGCCACAGGTGAAGCGATCGCGGGTCCTCTGACGGGCTCCCGACTCCAGGAAATTCCTTCTCGCCAGGCTTCACTCTCATCATGGCTGCGCATGCATCCGAATTCCACGGTTCTTCAGCCTGATTCAAACTATAAGGAAGAATATGACGATCTCGCTGATTTTGATAAAGGAACCATCAGGGGTCATCTTGAAAAAAGAGATTCTGCTTCCTGGAAAATGAAATCATGGGTTATCGGAATAAAAACAAATAGTCTTGAAAAAGCATATGACTGGAACGACCTGCTGAAGAATTATTTTATACAGGATACCATTGGAAACAACCCTGTTTTGCTGGTGCTGGAAAATGATACGAGCAGTTTTCATGCATTCAACAGGAACCTTCAGGGAAGAACGCTTTTCTTCATTTCAGATAAGACAGGATCCCAATTCAGTGATTCGAATACACATTCCATTTGGACGATCGACGGATTATGTGTCAGTGGTGCATTTAAAGATGCGAGGCTGGAGAGGCTGGCGGCCTACCAGGAGTTCTGGCATTCATGGCAACAGTTTCATCCAAACACAACCCAATATAAACCCTAGAACATGGCATATATCCAATTGAACAATGGCTTACCCGGCATCACAGGCTTATTAGAAAATCGCATTGATACGGCCGCACCGATCCGGGAACTCACGCAGATTCTTTTACGTGGAAAGAATACACTGACAGAAATGGAAAGGGAACTCATTGCAACGATCGTCTCTTTTAAAAATCAATGCAGGTTTTGTACAAATGCACATGCGGCCACGGTTATTGCGCTGGGTGGAACCAAAGAATTACTGGATAAAGTATATCACGATCTGGAGAATGCGCCCGTTTCTGAAAAAATGAAATCCCTGCTCGTCATCGGATCCAAAGTGCAGGAAACCGGGAAGGCTGTTTTGCCGCAACATATTGAGCGTGCAAAAAAGGCCGACGCAACAGATAAGGAAATACACGACACGGTACTGATCGCCGCGCTGTTTTGTTTATATAACAGGTATGTGGATGGAATGGGTACTTATTGTCCGGAAGATCCTGCTTATTACCAGAAGCTCGCATCGAGACTGGTAACTATCGGGTATGACAGACCGAAAGATGCCCTGGCAAGAAAAGGTGAAGAAAGTTTCAAATAGAATCATGCATACATCGGCAGAAATATCAAAGGTGAATCCAACAGGATTGCAGAAAAGCAAACGTGCATTATTTCTCATCTGCTTTTTCAGCAGCATGTTCGGCGGCACTGTATCTACGCTGATGTCAGTTTACCTGCCCGATGTGATGAAAGATCTCTTACCAAATTCAACCACGGAAAGTTTCGACAATATCAGTGCTACCATCAACGCCATTTTTATTTTCGGATGGACGGCCGGAGGAATCATCTGGGGAATTTTCTGTGATTCTATTGGGAGAAAAAGATCTTTTATTTATGCCACGCTTTGTTATGGATTGTTCACAATCATGACCGGTCTCTCCCCCACCTGGTTCAGTGTGGTTGTCTGCCGGTTCCTCTCGGGATTTGGAATCGGTGGTGTGCTCGTCATAACAAATATCCTCATCTCGGAAGGTTACAAAGAGAAAAAAAGAAGCATCCTGCTGGGCATTCTTTCCATCTCTATTCCTGTTGGAATTTTTGCCGCCGGTCTCCTTACTTATCTTATTTCCCAATGGAGATATACATTTTTTATTGGAGCGATACCCGTGATACTTTCAGGAATGGCCGCTGTATATTTTACTGAATCAGAAAAATGGGCCATCGCGAAGCAAAAAGGAAAAGAAACAAAAGACAATCTCAATCGACTTATTCAGTAAGGAAAACAGTAAGAACCTGATCATGGGTTCACTTGTTTTCGGCGCTGCGCTGATCGGACTCTGGGCCACGTTCTCCTGGCTTCCTTCCTGGATTCAGAACCTGGTTTCCGGAACCAGCGGACAAAAAGAAAGAGGTCTCGCGATGATGCTCATGGGAGGTGGCGGTTTATTGGGAGGATTTATTTCAGGATGGGTCGTGCACGCAATGGGACTGAAAAGAACCCTGCTCATTTGTTTTGGAGCCAGTTTTATTTTAGCATTCCTTTTATTCAGGATCACCACGACACTTTCACTGAGCGCTTATTTTCAAATTGCATTCATCACTATTTTTCTCGGTATGAGTCAGGGTGCGCTTTCCATGTACATTCCTGAACTCTTTCCGACATCCCTCAGTGCCACGGCAACAGGCGTATGTTTTAACCTGGGTCGTATCATTACGGGGGTGGCTGTTTTCTTTATTGGCTCCCTGGTAGAAATGCTCGGCGGTTACGGGAACGCGATATTTTATTTCGATTTCGTTTTTCTCATCGGATTTATCATCACGCTTTTTAATAAACAAACAAGACATGCAGAATATTCACTCAAATAATTTTTTCATTCTCTAACTGCTTTGGGCCTTAGGCTTTAGGCTTTTTGCCTTACGCCTTAGGCTTTAAGCTTTAAGCTTTACAAATGGCATACATCGAAGTTCAAGAAGGCGTTCCGGGAATCCGCAGCTTATTCAATTTCAGTCCCGAGACAGGCAAACCACTATGCGAGCTCGCAGAAATCTTATTGAGAGGCCCGTCTCCACTGAGTTCAGCAGAAAGAGAATTAATCGCGGCTTATGTGTCGCACCGCAATAGTTGCATGTTCTGTATGAACAGTCATGCCGCGGCGGCGCGGTATTTATTTGATGATGAAAAACATGTTGTCGATGAATTATTGAAGGATCAGAAAGCTGAATCCCTTTCGCCAAAAATGAAGGCACTCCTTTTTATTGCGGGCAAAGTACAGGGAAATGGAAAATCAGTCACGCCTGATGACATTGAAATGGCAAGAAAAGCAGGCGCCGATGACACGGACATTCACGATACCGTGTTGATCGCTGCGAGTTTCTCCATGTTCAACAGGTATGTGGATGGACTCGCAGTTTACACGCCGGCAAATGAAGAATCTTATGTAGAAATGGGGAAAAGAATGGGACAAAAAGGTTATCACATTTAAAAAATAAAGCATGGCATTTATCGATTTGCAAAATGAACTTCCGGGAATACGCGGCCCGATGATTTACCGGCCCGAGACCGGCACGATCCTGAATGAACTCGCAGAGGTGTTATTACATGATGAAGACAATACACTGAGTCGCGGTGACCGCGAAATGATCGGTGCATACACGTCTTATCTGAATGATTGTTTTTTTTGTCAGAACGTACATGGCGCCATGGCACAGCATTATTTCGAATGCGACATGCAGTTCATTGACAATATCAAAAAAGATTTTTTGTCTGCCGACATTCCGGAGAAATTAAAATCCCTGCTCGCTATCGCCGGCAGTGTTCAGAAAGGCGGCCGGCATGTTACGAAAGAACAGGTTGAAGAAGCGAAAAGACTCGGTGCCACGGACCGTGAAATTCACGACACGGTTCTGATCGCCGCAGCTTTTTGTATGTACAACCGCTACGTGGACGGACTCAATACCTGGGCACCAATAGACAGGCAGGTATATGTTGACCGAGCGCCGATGCGGGCGAGGGAGGGGTACTCTCAGGAGGGAATCACAAAATAGATATGAGATATGAGATATGGGTTATGAGATATGAGTTATGGGTTATGGGTTCAACTCACATCTCATAATTCATAACCTCAGAAATAACCCATATCCCATAACCCATAACCCATATCCAAAGTAAAAAAGTATATTAAAAATTAAAGACATGCCACACATCGACGTCGACAAAACACTTCCTGGAATCCGGTCACTAATGGCCTTTCGCCCGGAGACCGCTGAGCCGCTCAGTGCGCTGGCGGAAATATTACTGAGAGATACCGTAGGATTGAGTCCTGCAGATCGTGAACTGATCGCCACGCATGTTTCTTATCTGAACGATTGCTTTTACTGCCATCATTCACATGGAGAAATCGCGGTATGCTATCTGAACGGCGATCGTGATCTGGTAGAAGCCGTACGCCACAATTACAAGGACGCGCCGATTTCAGACAAACTAAAATCTCTTTTGCAAATAGCGGGCAAGGTTCAGAAAAGTGGCAAGTCCGTTCTTCCGGAGGACATAGAAAATGCGAGACAACAAGGAGCGACAGACAGGGACATACACGATACGGTTTTAATAGCAGCAGCATTTTGTCTGTTCAACCGCTATGTGGACGGTCTCGCTTCAGTAGCACCACAGGATCTTTCGACATATCCCGAAAGAGCGAGACAAATTGTTGAAAATGGATATGGCTCTCATATCTATTCAAAGGAAAAAACTTAGAACAGATATGGGTTATGAGATATGAGATATGAGCTAAACCCATAACCCATATCCCATAACCTCGGAAATAACCCATAGCCTCCAGAATATCTAATATCCCATATCTCAAATCTCATAACCTCCTAAATAACCCATATCTCATATCTCATATCCCATAACCAAAACATTCAAACCATTAACTAATCAGACTATGAGTAAATTAAAAGTGATCACTGCATTACTAATCATTTCCTGGACGCCGCTAATAACCATGGCACAGGTAAAACCCATCACCGGGACCATAACAGACGGTAAGGGCCATCCCATATTCGGGGCAAGTATTATTATCCTGGGAACAACACAGGGCACGGTAACCGATGAAACAGGAAAATTTAAATTGTTCGCTCCGGATAAAGGAACCCTGGTCATCACTTCCACCGGATATAAAAGTCAGCTGATAAAACTGACCGGTTCATCAGAATTAAAAATCGATATGCTGGAGGATATCGGCCGGCTCGACGAAGTAGTCGTTACCGGATTGAGTACAACTATTAAAAGAAGAAACCTGGCCAATTCAGTCACTACGATCAATGCCACACAACTCAATGGTGTGGCACCTTCACAAACTTTTGATCAGGCTCTGAATGGAAAAATTCCGGGAGCAACGATTAATTCGAACACAGGAGCACCGGGAGGTGGTCAGTCTGTCAAACTGCGCGGAGTTACTTCTGTTTACGGGAATACCCAACCGCTCTACGTTATTGACGGTGTATTTGTCGACAACACTTCCACTTCTGCAGGATTGAATTTTGTAACCCTGGCGCAAAGCGGCGGTGCTTTGACTTCCAACCAGGATAATCCTTCCGGAAGAATTTCAGATATCAACGCAGAGGATATTGAAAATGTCGAAATACTGAAAGGCGCATCAGCAGCAGCCATCTATGGATCGAGGGCATCGGCTGGTGTAATCATCATCACAACAAAAAAAGGAAAGGCCGGAAGAACACATATTACATTTTCGCAGGACCTGGGATTTATTAAAGTGAGCAAATTGCTGGGCGTGCGACAATTCACAGCACAAACAGCGGCCAGTTTATCCAGTGATAGTTTAACGGGTGTAAAATATGCGCTTGAATTTGACAGCGCAAAGGCCGCTGGAAAACTCTATGACTATGAAAAAGAAGTATTCGGCAATACCGGTTTCGCAAGAAACACACTGGTGAGTGTGAGTGGAGGAAATGAAAAAACAACTTTTTATTTGTCTGCCGGCGTGAAGGATGAAACAGGGATCGTACAAAATACAGGCTACCGAAATACCAGTCTGCGTTTCAATATAGATCATCATATTTCAGACAACGTAAAAATTGGGATCAGTA
The DNA here is from genome assembly GCA_963730425.1 of uncultured Bacteroidota bacterium. Classification (GTDB taxonomy): domain Bacteria; phylum Bacteroidota; class Bacteroidia; order Chitinophagales; family Chitinophagaceae; genus Puia. The sequence goes on from CAVSRV010000003.1 coordinate 596,222, forward strand.
CAAACTATCTGAATACAGGTGCGGACCGTGGTCTTTCCGGAAATGACAATGCAGGTGTAACGGTTGGTATCGCGCTTTCATCTACACCTCAGTTTGCCCAGCTGCATCCTGATCAATATGGCAACTATCCTAATAATCCTTTCGCCGCTTCGAATCCTTTACAAACGATTGCGCTGATGAAAAATCACGAAGGAGTGAATCGTTTCATCACGGGCATCGGTCTGGAAGCCGTGTTTCAACGATCAGAAAAAAGCGTCACTAAATTTATTGCAGGTGGAGGATTTGATTTTTACAGTCTGCAGACAAATGTTCTTTTCCCGAGTGAATTGCAATTTCAATCTGTCAACAAAGGAACATCCGTTCAGGGATTTACCAATAACCTGAATATTAATTTTATCACGTCTTTCGTAAATACCTATACGGCTTCAAAGGATCTGACACTTACAACATCTGCCGGATTTACACAGGAGGATGGAAACTATAATAATTTACTGGATGCAGCTACGCAGGTGATCTCGGGCCAGTCGAATGTTGACCAGGCCGGATCACTGACTGCAACACAGTTCCGTTCGCAATTCCAGAACCAGGGAATTTATATTCAGGAAGAAGCGAGCATCATTGAATCCATCACCGCTACAGCAGGTGTTCGTTTCGATCGTTCATCAAATAATGGAGACGCCACAAAATTTTATGTGTATCCAAAAGCAGGACTTTCCTGGAACCTCACACATAGTGGGCTCCTTGATCCGAATGGATTTTTCAGCAACTTTAAATTGAGGGCCGCTTATGGTGAAGCGAACAATACACCAGCTTATGGTTCCAAGTTTACATCTATGAATGTTTCCAATATCGGCGGCCTGCCCGGATCTCTGATCGGATTGCAGGAAGGACAACCTAATATTGAACCCGAAAGACAGGCAGAATTTGAAACAGGAATTGATTTCAGTGTGTTGAATGGCGCGTTGAATTTTGAACTGACTTATTACAAAAAGAATATTTACAATTTCCTGATGCTGAGTAATCCTCCCTCCTCTTCAGGATTTTCAACGAGCTGGCTGAATGCGGGAGATCTGCAGAACAAGGGAGTTGAATTGAGCCTGAATGCCCGTCCGGTTACTACAAGAAATATTGTCTGGAATACCACATTGAATTTCTGGTTGAATCGTTCACTTGTAACAAGACTGATCATTCCTCCAACTCCTCAGGGATCTTTTGGATATGTACTCGGTTCTTACCAGATTCAGCAGGGAGCGTCCGCTACACAGATCCTCGGACTATCACCAACAGGAATTGTAAAGTGGGGCGATTCTGAACCCATCTTCCAGATGAATTCATATAATGAAATTACTTTCCAGAATAAATTAAGTCTGCGGTTTCTCCTGCATTGGAAAAACGGCGGACAAAATGTGAATCTTACCAATCTCGAAAATGATTTCGGAGGAACGAGTGCAGACTGGGATGCACAGACGATTCAAAAAGGAGTTCCCAATGGGGCATACCGTATAAGTCAGGTTGGAACGAGTGCACAGGAATTCGTACAGAATTCAGGATATGTGAAACTTCGTGAAATCGGTTTGTATTATTCATTCAGTACAACCAGCGAATAATTTTGTAAAGGGCTTGCGACTGGGTGTTTCCATGACGAACTTTTTTCGTGTGGACAAAATATATATCGTACGATCCGGAGGTATCCAATTTCGGAACCGGTTTCTCCAGTAATGTGGATGTGGATCCTTATCCCGCAACAAAACGCGCTGATTTTCACATTTCACTGGATTTTTAAACCAACTGAATCAACAATTATGAAAAAGATATTTATAAATAGTCTGTTTTTTATCTCCGCCGGCACGCTCTTCATTTCCTGCCAGAAAGATTATGGGAATCTGAACAGTCCGACGGTTGAAAGTTTTTTATCTGACGCATCGGCGAGTGATTTAAATAATCTCGTCACCGGATCAGAATCAGGCATGCGCACGAACTCGGCCCTCTATCTCGATGATGTCGGAACGATCGGAAGAGAAATCTATCGCTTCTCTGCTTCTGAGCCGCGCTATGTAACGGATCTGCTGGGAGCACGATAATTCCGTACTGAGCAATAGTAATTTTTATATTACCAATACCTGGTCTTCCAGGTATCGTGTGGTGAAGAATTGCAATACACTGATACAGGCTGCGACGAATTCAACGCTGATCAGTGCAGCAGAAAAAGCAGGATATACCGGATTTGCAAGAACCATCATTGCTTACCAGTTATTGATGAACCTGAATCTGACCGATTCAAATGGGATACGCCTCGACGTTAGTAATCCAAATGCACTCGGTCCGATTGTTCGGTCTCATTCCCGCATTGAATGGCATTCAGAGTATTCTTGATTCAGGAAAAACGGATCTGCAGAATGCATCCGTAATATTTCCACTCTCCAACGGGTTCGCAGGATTCAGTGATGCAGCTGGATTATTACAATTCAATCGCGCACTTTCAGCGAGAGTCGAACTATACTTATCGAACTGGAGCGCTGCACTCACTGCGCTCAGTGAATCATTCTACGGATTAAATCTTCCTTTTAATCTGGGCGTGTACAGTGTGTTTGGAACAGGATCAGGCGATCAGTTGAATCCTGCATTCATTCCACAGGATAATACAGGCGAAGTGCGCGTGGCTAATCCGGCTTATGCAGCAGACATTCTTCCCGGTGACGATCGCATTTCCAAAGCAACACTGAGACCTGTGGCTTCACTCGATGGTCTCAGCAGTGACCGCGATGTATGGGTTTATACATCCAGCACAGCACCCATGCCGCTCATCCGCAACGAGGAACTGATCCTGATAAATGCCGAAGCAAATATTCAGCTAAACAACCTACCGCAAGCCGTCGCCGCATTAAACACAATCCGCGCAGGGCATAACCTCCCCGCCTATTCGGGCACCGTCGACCAGCCATCACTGATCAATGAAATGTTGTACGAAAGAAGATACTCCCTATTCATGGAGGGCCACCGCTGGATCGATGTGCGCCGGTACAATCTATTAGGTACACTTCCTATCGACCGTCCGGGTGATGATGTATGGACTATGTTCCCGCTGCCTGTGTCGGAACAGTAAATCGATTATGTATTAATTAAAAAGGCCGCTCAGATTGGGTGGCCTTTTTGGTGTAAAAATCTCGTCTTTTTACAACATCGGCATATTTTAATTTCCTGACTATTGTGGCATTATTATTATTGATTGTATCAATGATTCTGAGCTTTAGTGCATATAGTGAATTTGGCAAATCCAAATTAAAATCCAAATCAAATTTTGACCATGGCTGATTGTTATCGAATGTTTGGATCGTCGATAATACCTTTTTGTTTTGATCCACTTTTACTAAACTATATATAAACTCTTGCATTGGTGGGTTAGGAGTGTAAAGGAAATATTCAGTCTTTTTTGAAAGAGAGTCATCAACACTTTCTGAATAATTTGAAGATGTATAGAAATACAAATTTCTAATTAAATCCGGTAAATGATGACCCCTAATTGAATCATATTCAAATTGCATTAAAGCTGTATTTTCTAATGAAATGAAAGAATATGATTTCAATACCTTGTTCTCGTACTTCAACGAATTACCCACCCGTAATCCATAAAAATAATAGTCTTGAGAATAAATGAATCCATTATCGTTATATAATTTTGCGAGTCCATTTTCTTTTCCATCTTTATAAAATAAGTCCTCAATAAGAGTACCATTATCATTGAACTGTTTGTATTCTCCATTTTTTATTCCATTAACATATCCACATTCCGAGAACAATTTTTTTGTACCCTTATTATAAGATTTAATAAGTCCATTGTATATCGAATCTTTGGTGATATTACCTTCCACGATATAATCTCCCATGGTAATACTCCGAAAATTATCAGAACTACATTTCAATAATAATACAAATGACAAATAAATAATTCTTTTCATTTCGACGTAATATTAGGGTTTGTCATATATAGCGCTATCCAATTCGCCGGCTGGACCATACCCTAAATTACCCTTTTTAAAACATCATTATGAGCTTCAATCATTAGGTTATAGATTTTAAGATTATTCGTTCTTATTTTTAGTAATGGTTCAGCTATTTGTTTTGAAGGATGTACCCCATCAAAATAAAAATACCAAAAGCTTTTAATTTTCTCATCCGGTATTTCATTAAGCAAATAAACAACAAGGTTTGGTTTACTTAATACTCTTTTTCGTAACCCCTCTTGAAAAGCCTCAACAGCATCAGCATCCCAATGTCCTCCAATTGCTATCGAAACAATTTTTTTGTAATATAGTGTATCGTTGATATTATTTAAGTTATTGAATAGTTCCAAGATGTGCTTTTCAACCTGATTATACAATGGAGCTTCTATGCCATTGTTGTATCCGTATAAATCATTAAGCTTTTTGAAACTATTCGGAAATAAATTAAAAAATTGTTTTCTGTAAAAGTGAGTCTTACTTGATGACGAAGTGGAAAGCATATATAGCTCTTGCAAATGCTTTGCCTTTGCAATAATACTATCGCCGATTGCACCATTTTCATATAATTTCAAAGATCCTTTGGACAATGATATATTAAAGAAAATGATTAGGAGAAGTAAGCAATACGCTTTCATACATTTATGAATTTCCAGAGAGTATTTCAACTGAGTATTAACGATTAAAAACTAAGGCACGGAAACAAAACCTATAAAGTAATCTACAAAAACTTCGTTAATGATGTTTGCACTACATAAAAACCCTTAGATGAAACCGAACTTTGCAGAGAGTTTCTACAAACACATATTGATTTCGATCAATTAAACTCATTTGCCAATCAAAAATAAAGACCCTGATTGCCAGACGATTTAAAATATATAAACGTTTATATATCTTACTGCCTAATAGATTCAAACCCTTTAAAAAATCAAACGATGCCCCGCCAGATCCTGACACTCCTCAGTGCCCCTGCATTTTCTTTGTTTTTCTTTGCCTGCAGCAAAACTAATTCCAGTCCGCCACCGCCGCCGCCGGTTGTTGGAACCATGAATATCAATGTTTCTTATCCTGCTCAGGGGCCTCAATTCGAACTGATCATCAGTGAACCGGGCGGAACTGTGCTGTTGGATACGCTGGCTCCGACAAACACACCGATAATTGCTGCGCTTAAAACCAACAGTACGGTAGTCGATGTAACAACGGTATTGTCGCAGGGAGGAAACTTTTTTAGTGTCAATACTTTTAAAAGCATTGACGCGTCGACACTCACCGGACTTACTCCAGGCAGTTATTTTATCAAGACCAAATTAGGTACCACTACTCCGGCATCATTATTTTATAATAATATTCCCAGCGGTGTAATCAGTGGCTTTAACAGTTTTGTATTCACCAATTACCCTGACAATTCTGCTACAGGGTCGCAGGCTAGTCCCACAAACAATACTATAGCGCTTAACTATCTGAATTATACAGGCAACTATGCCTACATGATTCTTCCTTCAGTTGGATTATATAATCTTCATATGCAGACCAACGCAATCGACACGGTCGACTGTTCTCATTTGGATACTGCCATTGCCCTGACGTTCAATCGTCCTTCACCTTTTACAGTTTCATCTCTCTATTCTTCTTTCTTAGGTATTCCGGATACGACAGATCTCACCAAGGTCATGGCTTTTACATCTCTTTATACAGCAACGAACAGACCGGGAGTAGATTTGCAATATCCAAATGTACCGGTACAAAAATATGAGTTGAATGTAAATGCTACCAACGCCAGCAATGACAATATCGGTTACTATTGCTATACCAATACGATTCCACTTACCCTTCCCTTTCCAGCTGAATCTGATTACTCATTATCTTCGACACAAAATGATAATTTTTCAGTTAGTTTCCCCAATGCCGCACCAACCTATTATGCAGCTTACCTGAGCAGCCCAAACATTCTAATGGCTATATATGCTCCTTCTGACACAACTACCATTCATCCGGTAACTTTATTGACAAATCAAAAAAGCAAATTGTTACAGGGTGTTTCCTTAAGTAGTCTGGCAGTAAAGACTTTTGAATTCGAAAATGTCAACGGAATGAGTTACGCTGCTTATATTCCATATATCACGAACCCAGCTGCGACTCAGTCAAAAAGAATTTCCTGGGCGGCCAATCTGATAAAAACCCTTCCATGATAATTTCAAATGAAAGATTTTAGCCACATAGTCAATTCGGGATAGCATGCCAGCGATGGCATGCTATCTTTTTTTTGGTTTCCCTCGTACTCTGGTCTGCTTTGTCGATATGATTTTCCCTGACAATGATTTTAAATTTCTCCTGATAAATCAGTATATCTTATAAAGTATATGGACTTACCATTTCCTCGAATATTCTATTCGTACCGCTTAAACCCTATTTTATTTCTTGGCGTCTGAGTGCTGTGCTTTTCGATCAGTTCTTTCAGCACTATAAAAATATTTTCGATGTCTTTGCTATTGCCCTTTACTTCCTTTTCCAGCTTGGACAACTGAATTAGAATGTCTTTATGAGTAAGTGCATATTCACGAAGCTTTGTGAACACTCTTATAATCCTGATATTTACTTCTATAGCGGTTTTGCTGTTCAGGACGCTTGATAACATTGCCACTCCCTGCTCAGTAAAAGCCATGGGCATATACCTTGTGCCACCCCATCTTGAGGTGCCAATTTGGCTCCTCAAGTTTTCAAATTCCTTCTCTGTAAGCTCGAACATAAAATCTTTGGGGAACCTGTCCATGTTTCGTTTTACCTGCCTTTTCAGTTGCTTGGTTTCTACCCCGTACATTTCTGCGAGGTCCCGGTCTAACATCATTTTCTCGCCGCGGATCGCATAGATCTTGTTTAATATTTTTTGTTCCGCCACAAGTACCTGCAATTCTTTCTTCGCCATTAAGTTTATTTATTGTAAAAATAATTGTTCTTAAAAAACCGGAGGTCACACTTTGTGGCCTCCATGAAGACATGCTAAGATGAATAAAAAAGGGCCGCCCTTCGGCAGCCCCCACGAAACCCCGAAGGGTCAAATTAGATTATGTCTTGATTACAGAATGTTTACTAATCCAGTGTACAGGCTGGTAGATACAAACTTGCCATCTGCGGACAAAAAGCCAATATAGCCATGTACCGCTTTGCCGCTGAATGCAGCTACATCTAATGTATAGCTGCCGGCATTTCTTAGTGAGCCTTTATCACTGGTTTCCCAGTCATCTTTGGCTTCACAATAAACAGCAACGAACACCTGATCCGTTGCCTTTGCGCTTCCCTCCCCGCTGTTATCGATCCAGCTAAAACTGAGCGTTCCCTTCGTCAAAGAGTCGGCTCTTGGCATTTTTACATTCAACAAATCACCACGGCCAAGTATAACCTGTTCGTAGTTGATTGTAAATGCAGGATAGTCGCCCGTGATAGCATTACGTATATTATACGATAATGCTTTATTGAAACACGACATACGAACCGTCACGCTATTGTAAGTCCTGTTCAATAATCCTGTCAGTGGTTGAAGGAATCCGGACACCAGCGACATTTTTGCCATTTGTTTTAACTGATCGGGGGAAGATTTACCTCTCCGGCGGGGCGGTCTGCTGCGTATCACCTGGATGCCTTTCCAGGAACTGCCCACCGCAGGACCCAAGGTTCCGCTGAAGCCTCCAAGGATACCATTGGAAAGTTTTCCCATACGATACCTTTTTAAAACAAAAAAAATAAGAACTCTTGTCAACAATTTGTTTATGCAACGCCATCAGCTGGTTGGACTGGAAAAAGATCAAACGCAGTCTACCCAGACTGACCGACTGGAAACAAATGACTGACTGTACAAAAATGGTATTTTTTAGGGAATATCTTTCAGAGTGCGGAATAATAAAATTTTTATTTATATTTAAACAGAGCAGGAACAGGAAAAAAAATAAATACAGGTTCGGACCTGGGGTTTTTCACATCATCACTTAATCTTCTTCCCCCAGGATATAAAAACTGTCTAATCGGCAGTGAATTCACGAACAACTACAGGGGGAAAAGACTGGGTTTGTTGGTACATTGTTGAGGTATTGTTGGGATATTCTTGGGAAAGCTCTCCTAAGAACCTACCGTCAAAATGTCAAGGCCGAATCGGGGACGTTTCCTTTTAGTTCTCAATATGTTTGTCTCTCGTCTTGGTTAAAAACTGCCGGTCGGCATCATTTTTATTTCTACACATCCCCCATTTATTTCATGCAGACCGCTAATTTCGTGGTTAGCATGTCTTTATCGTTCGCCTCATTGAATTCCGGAAGTAATGGTAACTGTTATTTTATAGGTACCGGCGACAGAAGCCGTCTTTATTGATGCCGGCCTGAGCTGTAAGGAAACGGAATTAAGAATGAAGCGTTTAGGTCTGGGCATGAACCTCGTCAAGGCCATTTTCATCACCCACGAACACAGTGATCATATTCAGGGGGTTTCACAACTCGTGGCCAAATACAAGATCCCGGTGTATTTCAGTCAGCCGACTTTAAAGGAAGCGGGTTTTGGGAGAATCAGGAAATATGCATTTCATTTTACGGCTACCCAGCCTGTTATGATCGGGGGACTGCGTATTACGGCTTTTAAGAAAAAACATGATGCCTGTGATCCTCATAGTTTTATAGTAAGTGCCGCCAAAACAAATATCGGGGTATTTACAGATATCGGCGAACCCTGCGATCAGCTGATCCATTATTTTAAACAATGTCACGCCGCATTTCTGGAAACCAATTATGATGAGGATATGCTGGAGAAAGGTTCCTACCCAAAATATCTGAAAAATCGCATCCGCGGAGGCAGCGGACATTTATCGAACCGCCAGGCCCTGGAACTGTATATCAGGCACCGGCCAACTTTCATGACCCATCTTCTTCTCTCCCATCTTTCACAGGAAAATAATTCACCCGAGCTGGTCGAATCATTATTTACTTCTGTTCCCACCGAAACTCGCGTCATCATTGCTAGCCGCCATCAGGAAACCGCACTTTATCAGATCGCGCCGGAAGAAAGTCAGTTTAGGAGCCTGCTACTTAAAACTAAAAGTAAAGGACAGCTTTCTTTATTTTAGCTATGGGTTATGGGATATGAGATATTCTTTTGGATATGAGATATGAGTTATGAGATATGGGTTTAACTCATAATTCATATCCCATATCTCATATCTCATCGTTCATAACCCATATCTCATATCTCATAACCTTTAAAATAAATAATGTTAAGCCTCCACCAAAAAAAAAGGCCTCCCTGAGAACAGGAAAGCCAAACGATTGCTAGTCCACGAGATAAAGTTCAAAACGTCTTCAACGGTTATACGTATCGGATAAGGTAATGGTCGAAATGGTTGAGGGTTCAGTGCTTCTATACAAACATACACTCGTTCAATACCTGGAACAACGGGATAAAACAGGAATCTGATCCGGGTGTTTTTCCCGGTGTACAAGGGATTAACCCCGTTTCTTTCCCAATGAGTTCAGGGAATTCAGATTCTCCGTATTTTAAAGTCAGAATCAAAACCACATATATGTTACAAAAACCTTCCATCCTGCATCTATTATTTTTTCTCTCTGTTTTTCTTTTTTCATTCAGAAATGCTGATAAAGAATCGCGCAATCTGAAACCTGCCAATTCATTGATCGCAATTCGGAATGAAATGGTAACAGATACCGGGGGCCGAACAGTAAATATTGATTCGGCTATGACCTGTATAAATAATTTTCCCGCTTTCATGGCGCAACATGGATTCACCAATCCCGGCGGACAAACCATAAACCTTACGAATTCCAACCAGCAGTCATGCTCACAACCGGCGAATCATTCAATGCCCAGGATTTACAGAAATGGCTGAATGCAACCATTGCACAATATGCTGCAGCCAAAAAAACCCTGGTGATAAATGTGCAGTTGGGTGTTTATGATATGAATTATTTGAATACTTATCAGCCCAACGCCGCATAGCGGGCTGCCAACAACGGCCGTATTGCTATTTTCCTGATACCGGCAGATGCTGCCACAGGACAGGTTGTACGTGCACTCGTAGCACAACCTAATGGAAGTGGTGGATCTGGGGAACCGGCTACGATCTCGGCGGACTTCAACCCTAAACTATGCATATCGCCTGGTTTGAATACTGTCAGATGATCAGTCTTTTCGTAGCCATATATTGCTGGAGAGGGTTAAAAGCCTGCTCGCTACAGGCTTTTATTCCCTTCCTGATAATCGTGAATATAACGGAACTGACGGCGAGAAACTACCTCATCTTTGGATGGAATTCCAACTATTTTGTTTACAATCTGTACCTGCTGGTTTCAACGCCTTTCCTGTTTTATTTAGCAGGCAAAATGCTACTTTTAACCAGGAAGGAATCCGTCATATTTTTTATCGTCTGCGTTTTATGCATGCTGCTGGTGATCTTCAACTATGGATTTATCCAGGGATTCACCCAGTTCAATACGTATTCCCTCTGTGTGATCGGGATTATGCTTATCGTTTTTTCCGGCCTCTGCCTCGTTCGATTGACCGTATTTGACGAAAAAGAACTAAACTTTATGAAGGAACCTTATTTCTGGATCAATTCCCTGAATCTTTTTTTCTGGCTGATTACCCTGGTGGTACTCGGTCTGCAGACATATATTCTGATAAATCACGTTGAAATCGCCCATATATCCCTTTACCATGCCATCTTACCTGTTGTAAATGCCATTGTGTATTTGGGTTACAGCTATGCCTTTATATTATGCAGGACACAAAGAACGAGGTAGTATTTACTATTATCGCAGTAATCGTAATACTGCTTTTCCTGGGCGTCCTGTTCCTGGTCATGTTGTTTTACTATAATAACAAAAAAGTACAGATGAGTAAAGAAACCCAACTCATGCGCGCAACATTCGACAAGCAACTGCTCGAATCCAAACTCGAAATTCAGGAACAAACTTTTGATATGATCAGCCAGGAGATCCATGATAATGTGGGTCAGATCCTGAGTCTTGCTAAAGTGCAACTGGGAATCATGGAACAAAAGCAAACGGTAGATGGTGAGTTGCTCGGCAATGTAAAAGAAAGTATCAGCCTGGCGATGACAGAACTGCGCGATATCGCAAAAAGTCTCAGTAGTGAACGTATTCAGAAACTAAGTCTCCAGGACAGTATCATCCAGGAGATCCGTCGCATCAACAGGAGTGGTTTTGTCAAAATAAGTTCCGATGTGCAGGGCACAGAAAAAAATATTCCGGACCAGCACAAGCTGATTGCTTTCCGGATTGTGCAGGAGGGATTGCAGAATATTATCAAACACGCCGGAGCATCTGATGTAAAAGTTTCCATTCGTTACATGGAGGACCGCATGTACATTACCATTTTTGACAATGGTATTGGGTTTGATCCTGAAACAGAATTGAAAAAAAGGGAGGGTCTTGGTTTGCAGAATATTCTGAGAAGAGCCACACTGGTCGGTGGAAATGCAGAAATTATGAGCAAGCCCGGCGAAGGAACCACACTGCAAATACAAATGACTTATGTCTGATCCAAAAAAGAACAACCATGGAAATTCAAATGAAATATGTCTGACCCAAAATATAATTGCACTGGTGGATGATCACACGATGTTCCGAAAGGGACTGGCCGTGCTGATCGATTTATTTCCGAACTACAAGGTTTTGATGGATGTGGGTAATGGAAGGGAATTCATTGATCAGCTTGACCCGGATCACCTGCCTGATATCGTGTTGCTCGATATTCACATGCCGGTGATGGACGGATATGCGACGGCTGCCTGGCTGCATGAGAATCACCCGGAAATACGCGTACTCGCTCTAAGCACTATGGATTCCGATACGACGATTATTAAAATGATCCACCAGGGTGCCAGAGGATATATTCTGAAAGATGCAGATCCCAAGGAACTTCAGGTTGCCTTTGAAGAAATTCTTGCGAAGGGATATTATTATAATGAAGTACTCACCCGCAAAGTGATCCAGTCCATTCATTCAGGCGGACAGGATTCTGCAAATGCCTTTCCCAAACTCACCGACCGGGAAATGGAATTCCTGAAACATGCCTGTAGTGAAAAAAATTATCAGCAGATCGCCAACGAAATGTTCGTCAGCGAACGAACCGTGGACGGCTACCGCGAATCTCTCTTCAAAAAATTCAACGTCACAAATCGCGTGGGGCTGGTATTGTATGCGATCAGGAATCAATTGGTGCAGCTTTAGGGGGTTATGGGATATGGGATATGGGTTATGAGTTCTGGTAGATGGTGGTTTAACTAATTTTACCATAAATCATAACCCATAATCCATAACTCATAATCATTATACATGAAAAGAAGAGATTTCGTAAGAAACATTTCCCTCGCAGGCGCAGGTGTCGGCCTGATGCGTCCATCCTCCCTTTTTGCCCTGTCATCATCAACCAAAATCAGGTTGGGAATCATCGGCACCGGCCTCCGTGGACAAAATCATTTATGGAATGTCTGCAGCGGCCCGATGTGGACGTGGTTGCGATTTGTGATATCGATGACCGCATGCTGCAATCTGCGCGAGACCTGGTGACGAAATCCGGCAGGCCCATGCCTAAAATATTTACAGGCGATCCGCATGCTTACAGGAAATTACTGGAGGAAAAAGATCTGCAGGCAATCCTCATCGCTACACCCTGGGAATGGCATACGCCGATGATACTGGATGGAATTTCTGCAGGTATTAAATATATCGGGACAGAAGTGGTGCTCGGCATCACATTGCAGGATCACTGGAATGTGGTGAATGCCGCATCGCAACATGGTGCCCACGTGATGATGATGGAGAATGTATGTTATCGCCGCGACGTGATGGCCATTTTGCAGATGGTAAGACAGGGACTTTTTGGAGAACTCATACATATGCAGGGCGGCTATCAGCATGATTTACGCGGCGTGAAATTAAATGACGGGAAAACACCTTATAATAGCGGCGTTGAATTTGGAGAGAAGGGCTTTTCGGAAGCACGCTGGCGTACGAATCACAGTGTTCATCGCAACGGTGACCTCTATCCTACCCATGGTATCGGGCCCATTGCTGAAATGCTGAATATAAATTATGGAAATCGTTTTGTTTCTCTTTGTTCCTTCGCTACCAAATCGCGCGGACTTCATGAATATATTGTGAAGAAGGGCGGACCTGATCATCCGAATGCAAAAGTAGAATTCAAACTCGGTGATGTTGTCACCACACAGATCCGCTGCGCGAATGGAGAAACCATTTTACTGCAACACGATACCAGTCTTCCGAGACCCTATTCACTTGGCTTCCGCGTGCAGGGAACACATGGAATCTGGATGGATGTAAATCAGTCACTCTATATTGAAGGAGTAAGTGTAAAAAATGATGCATGGGAACCCGCGCAACCATATCTCGATAAATATGATCATCCCGACTGGCAGCGCTGGGGCAAGGAAGCAGAGAACGCAGGGCATGGGGGCATGGATTTCTTCGTTCTCCAGGATTTTGTTGAATCAGTGAAACAGGAAACCAGGACACCCATGGATGTATATGATGCAGCTGCGTGGAGTTCCATCACGCCGCTGAGTGAAATGAGTATCGAGCTCGGAAATCAGACAGTCGATATGCCTGATTTTACCGGCGGACAATGGATGTACAGGGTGAACCACTTCGGGTGCTAAACTTTACACAAGTATGGAAGTGTGGTAGTGTGGAAGAGTGGTAGTGAAATCGGTCATCGGTCAACGGTCATCGGTCATCGGTCAACGGTAAAATGAGCAATCTAATTTAATAAGAAAAATCCTTTCCTTTTTCCTTACCAAAATAATCATTGGCATTGCTGCCATTGCTGTTGCGGTTATATTGATTGAACAGTGCTCAGGACATTACTTGAAAAAATAAAATTATCAGAAGAATTAATCAATGGGATCATTAGATATTTCAGAAGCTGTTGCCGCAGTAATTGATTTATATTTTTCTTTTCTCATGGTATGAAAAAAGAAAAATTACCGAATTAAGTTTTTCTTCATTTGGCAGCAACGCAAATCTTGGTTTTTTCACAGGATTTCTTTTGCAATCATTATTCATATTCGTCATTTATCATAGCAGGTGGTTACACCATTATTCAGGTAATCCTTTCAGTTATATGATTCCTTCATTTACCATGGCCCTGACGGCAGGTTTTGTAGCTGAAATAATAATCATAGGAATTGTTTTTCGCTTGATCGAAAAACAATTCGGAACAGCAGTTGCCATCATCATCATGATCCTGCTTATTTATAATTGCGCATAGCGGTGTCAAAGATGGAAATATTATATCTGTTACTTTCCACTTCCATCGATGGCAGGGCTTTTACTTCCGGCCGCTTATGTATTTTCAAGGAATTTATGGCTTCCCATATTTCTGCATTTCGCGTGGGATTTTACCGAGCCGGGAATTTATGGTGCGATTAATCCAAGTATCTCTATAACAAAAAGTTTATTCGACAGTAGGATTTCCGGTCCACGACTTCATTACAGGCGGTCCGCTCGGCCCGCAAAACTCTATTCAGGCCTTAATTATTTGCCTCGTGATGAGGACTATTTTTTTGAGACTAGCGGCAAGAAAAAATAATATTATTCCATTTAATACAAGTGCGAAAGTGTGGTAGTGTGGAAGTGTGGTGGTGCGAGATTGCAGGAGTTGAAGATGTTTTCGTGGATCGTTGATCGTATATCGTTTATCGAACCACAGTCAATCGGTCATCGATCAACGGTCATCCGCCAACCGTCAACCGTCAACCGTCAACCGTCATCTAATTCGATATTTCAAAGTTAACCCCAATCGTAGAAGGATCTCCCAATCGCGCGGCGCCGAAATTATAGGCATAGGCAATATAGGTAGTACCGGTAATATTGCGCAGCCACACCGAAAGACTCGAACTGATTATAAGTAATTCCTGCGCTGGCATTGAATAATTGATAATCCGGTTGTACTAGATCATTTTCAAGATCAAAATATTGTTTCCCGAAATAATACCATTCCCCTCTTACAAAAGCACTGGCCAATTTTGTAATATGCCTGCTGTATTGCGCTGCCACCATGGAGGTCATGACGGGCGTAAATACCTGGTATTTTCCATCCAGTGGCACCTGGTTTCCATTAGAAGAAAGTTCGCCGCTGGTATATGTTGCATGTGTATATCCAAGATGAAAAGTTACTTCCAGTCCGGGCAAAGGCAGTCCCTGCATTTCTGCTTCAAATCCTGTGCTTGTTAACCCACCTGCATTTTTTATTACCGTTATCGCATCCGGAAGTATCAGAGTTGGGACCTGTGCATCCTGTACGGTATTATAAAAAACAGCGAAATTGGCATGCAGTCTGTTTGCGAAATAATTACTCTTGAATCCGAGTTCATAATTATTACTGTACTCCGGCTGATACGGATATAATGGAGGCTGGGTCGGATCCGTGGAAAGCTGTGTCAGTCCGCCGGTCCGGTATCCGCGATTATAACTGAGATATATATGCGCATTTTCACTTGCATGAAATGAAACAGAGACCATGGGACTCAGCGCATTGAAAGAAGTTTTTCCTGAAGTATCTGGTTGTGTCACAAAACCGGTTGTTGAACCATCAGGAAGATAAAGTCCGGATACTTCTTCACTGGATTGCTGGTAATCGTATCGGATGCCACCCGTTACAGAAAATGCTTTTGATATCGCGTATTGCGCCTGTCCGTAAAAGGCGAGTCCCTGATTTTTTAATTTAGTCGTATTGATGACTGTGTAGTTACTGTCGGGCGAACCTACTGCTGAAGCATCCGCTCCAAAATGAACACCCTGCTTCATTGGGCGCATTCTGCAGGAAGAAATAAGATCCCAGGGCCCATTTCAAATGGTGATGAAGAGGCTGTTGCGGAAGAGAGCCGGAGTTCTTCCGTCCACGCATTCACTTTATTCCATGGCATGCCATAATTATTTACAATACTGATGGCATCCAATGGAGAAAAGTCACCGTCGACCGGTGTTTGATAAATTCTGTAGTTCGACTGATAGGCCGTTAGTGAACTGAAGTCCACTTTCGCACCAGTATGACGGATCACCAAAGAGCTATTCAGTGTATTGTCGATCATTTCGCCAATGGCATTCTGATCCAGGTGATAAGGATTTACGAAGGCATCGGATATGGAAGGATTCAAAGCAAATGCGCCATTATCACGGTTCCAAAGATTTTTCATATTCAGGGTGAACGACCACTGCGGGTTCAGCAGGTATTTCAGGTAAATATTATCTCCGAAGCGGTGTTGTTTATCGAAATGCGTATTATTATAATCATTCGTATAAAATCCATTGGATCCTTCATATAATCCGGCAACACCCAGGAATAATTTTCCAGCTACCAATGGCGCAGTGAATTGAAAAGTGTATCGCTGCAATCCATAATTGCCGGCACTAGCTTCAAGTGGAAACATGCAATTGATCGTCTGGTTTTTTTGTAATGATATTGATCGACACCGCCCATCGCATTTCTTCCGTAAAGCGTTCCCTGAGGGCCTTTTAGAACATCAATATGGTCAATATCGAATAATTGTGGAATGTACGTATCCAGCGTGAACTGTGGAACACCGTCGATATAAGTGACCACCGCAGGATCATAGGAAGTAGAAGTAATTCCACGAATGGAAATTACATTTCGTCCGTCACCTGGATTGGCAGAGTACATATTTGAAACGATTCCCTTCAGATCTTCGCTGGCCCAGAGCCTGTAAACGTCTATATCGCGGGATGAGAGTGCTGTGATACTTATCGGAACATTTTGAATATTTGCTTCCTGTTTTTCTGCAGTTACTACGACGGCATCCAGCTGCATAGATGATCGCGCAAGCTGAATTTCCAGTTTATCTCCTGAGATGGGTAGCTGAATTTGTTTTTGAAGCTTTGCATAACCGACAGAAGAGATTTCTACAGAATACAATCCTTTCGGAAGATCCGGAATGGTAAACTGACCCGCACCATTACTCATTACAGTAAATATCGGTATTCAGCACATGGATCGTTGCTCCTGAAACAGCCGTCCCATCTTCATTCTTAATCTCTGCGAAATTTTTATTTTGAGAATAAGCGATCTGAGATAAAAACAGCAGCACTGGTACGATATACTTGTTTCATTTTATTTACGTTGGCGGTTGACCGATAACGGTTGACGGAATTTGGTGGATTGTTGATGGTGTATGGTATATGGGGTTTAAATAAGATTTCCATAAACCATCAACCATCCACCATAAACCAAAAGCTTTGGGCTTTAGGCTTTAGGCTTTAAGCCTTGTGCTTAAGCTTTACGCCTTTCTGAGCTTTCGGCTTTAAGTGAAAGAATGTATTCCACAATCTGATCTAAGATCTTTTTGTGCGAGGTCGGGATGGGCGGACATGGCCACATCTCCCCAGACGCCACTCCCTCCTTTCATGATTTTCTGACTCAGATAGTACAGCCTGCTTTTTTATCAGTGGCATATTTTTCTGCAACACGTTTAAATGATGGCCCGATCGAAACACCATCTTCCTTATGACAACTCTTGCAATCCATCACCTTGTCAATGCATACCCTGCTGCAAATGGTCCACGCGCTGAAGCGGAAGTATCAACAACTGCAGCGGCGGCTGCAGCTGTGGTGGCGATTGGATTATAGTCAATGCGGGATAATCCGGCGTCAGGATTCTTCTGAAACCATCCTGTTCCATATTCGAGTAAATACAATTTCCCGTCGGGACCGGCTTCCATATCAATACAATTATGTAAAACCATATGCGGCATGAAAGATTCCATCTGTTCGAAATCTCCATTGGGCTGCAGCGTTACTACTTTAATCCATCCCCTGATCCAGTCGTAGATAAATAATTTCCCGTTAAAATAATCCGGATAGCGCGTTGCTGCCGGATACAAATCCGGATAATAAACAGGGCCTGCCATGGCATTTCGGCCTCCTGTGCCCAGTTCGGGAAATTCAGGTGAAAGCGCATAAGGATACCAAATAAATGCGGGCTGTGCCGGAGGCAGATCTGTGATGCCGGTATTATTGGGTGAATGATTTTCAGGTTTCGCAGGATCAAAAGCAGGTCCGGAAACACCCGTTAGATAATTGTACTGATGATAGGCATAATTATTTCCGACAAAAAATGGCCATCCGAAATATCCGGCTTTTCTTGCCTGGTTTACTTCATCATATCCCCGCGGACCACGCGTACTGAGACTATCATCCGGCGCATCGGGTCCGACTTCTCCCCAATATAAAAAACTGTTTTTCTGATCCACAGTGATCCGGTAAGGATTCCTGTTTCCCATTACATAGATCTCCGGTCTTGTTTTAGGAGTTCCTGGTGGAAAAAGATTTCCTGCGGGAATTTCATAACTACCGTCCTTATGTATGCGTAAACGCATAATTTTCCCCCGGAGATCATTACTGTTGCCTGCAGATCTTTCTGCATCATATTGCTTATGACCAGGTGCGCCATTCAATGGAGCGAACCCATGATTTACATAAAGCTGTCCTGGTTCATCAAACGGCGTAGAGTTATCACCTGCTGAAAAATATAAAAGACTGTCGGGACCAAATGCAATCGATCCTCCCGTATGGCAACAGATATCGCGTTGTGATTTTACTTCCAGGATAACTTTTTCAGAACTGTTGAGTATGGAATCATTTTCGAGTGTAAAGCGCGACAAACGATTCACAGAACTATCGAAAGGGCTATAATAAATATATACCCAGTGATTGCTTTTGAAATCCGGATCCTTCGATAATCCCAGCATTCCTTCTTCTACATTTACTCCCTTCAGTTTGGACACAAAATATACGTTTAGAAATCCTGCCTGTTTCACTTTGCCTGTGTTTTGTTTGTACAGCATGATCTCGCCCCGCCGCTGCAGGATCAGGATATCCAGGTTTGGAAGAATGGTCATTTCTGTTGGCTCATAAAAATGTATCTGTAACCAACATATGTTTAGTAAAATGATCCTCTGAAGGAGGATAGGGAGTTGTTGCCTTTGTATAATCGAGTGGTCTATAGTGACCGATCGCATATTCAACTGCGTTCAAAACAGTTTTTAAATGTGCATCGTCGCCTGCATTTTTTGCAGTCAGACTGTCATTATTATATTCAACACGGCCGCCATCATATTCCTGGTGCATAAACGAAACACCTGAATCTCCTGTTGAACCGATCATTCGGCCATACCAGCGCCAGTTATAGGTTTTCGCAGTTGGATGAATTCCTGCAAATCCGCCACCAGCCTGGACGAATCGTTCCAGTGCTATTCTTTCATTGTTTCCAAAGTTTACACCTGAACGATTTAAAAACAATACGGCAGCATAAGCAGATAAGGAATCATCTGTGAAAAGATTTGTTGTATCAGTCGGATTAATTTCAAATCCGTTTATATCTCCCAGTTTTTGCAAGGCCTGAATTGCGGCAGTTACATCTGCCGAAGGAGTGTGATTTGTATAAACCAAAACACGCGGATTGCCGGTACGTTTTTGTCTGCAGGAGATAGATAGTAAAAAGTAAAAAGTAAAAAGTAAAAAATAAATCTTCTTCATGTTAAAAAGTAAAAATTAAAAAAGAAAAAGTAAAAAACAGCGCTTTTTCATTTCCAGGACAGTTAAAAAGTAAAAATTAAAAAGGAAAAAGCAAAAACCAGTACTTTTTCATTTTTGCCTTTGTTTACAGGCCGCAAACTTAAGTATTAAGCTTTAAGATAAGTGATTTATTACATGAATGCCCAATATACTTCATGATCGGGCGAACCATTGTAAATGAAGGGTTAATTCAGACCAGCCAAAGATAATTACCATTTTTTAAAAACAAAAAATACAGCGGCTATTAAGAATACAAATCCCACCAGATGATTCCATGCCAGTTTTTCTTCCCTGAAAAAAATCAGTGTAAAAGTCACAAATACGGTAAGTGTAATGACTTCCTGAATGGTTTTTAGTTGAACCAGGGAATAAGGACCGCCATTTTCTTTGAAACCAATCCGGTTGGCGGGAACCTGGAAAAGATATTCAAAAAATGCAAGTCCCCAGCTGATGAGAATTACAGTAAATAAACCCATGCTCTTTCCCCAGGAAAAATCTTTAAAGCGAAGATGCCCGTACCATGCGAAAGTCATAAATGTATTGGATATAAAAAGAAATATGATTGTTTGAAATCCCTTCATTTTTGGTGTATGGATAATGGTATTGTATAATCGTTTATCGTGTACGGAATGATCGTTGGCGGTCCTTCATTACCATATCCCATAACCCATACACTTCTAATTTAAAGTCTATTTAACTCCAGTCGCCGGGTTCCACGATCCCTGCACTTTTCTGATATAAACGATTTGGCCGGTATGATAGGCATTATGCATGCTGATATGCCCAATTATTTCATACCAGGCTTCGAGTTTCTTTTCGTCTGCGGCTGCGATGGCATTCTCCCAGTTGATCAAAATGCTATCCGCTTTTTTCACAGTCGCGGGCCAGGAATCTTTATCCACCGGCGAAAAGGTTTCTTTATTGTCTCCGGAATATTTTGGCGCGGGCTGATCCAGGAATTTTGACAGTTCCTGCTGGTTCCAGAAAATAATATGGGTGGTGAGTTCGGCAATCGAATGATCAGCGCCCTTTTCTTTCCAGTTGGCCTGCTCAGGGGTTAGTCCGGCGATGGCAACATTCAATGGCGCAAACCATTCTTCCTTATTATGGCTGGTTTTTAACTGGTCTGAAAGTACTTTTTTTAAAGTCAATTTTTCTGTTGTTTGAGATTTTGAATGATTCGATGCGACCAATAGCAATATAAAACATATGAGGGGTTTCATTGAATCAATTTTTGAACATTTGGTTATTTCAATGAATAAAGATAAACCATATCGCCATCAATAAACTACACAAACCGAATGAATTAGACACCCTAAGAATTAAGTATTTAAATTTATGGTAAGATCTGAATTTCAAATTTATAATAATGTTTGTTTATGATACAAAGAATAAAACATTTCCTATCCGAGCCTTTCCTCCATTTTCTGCTGATAGGTCTTGCGATTTTCCTTTCTTCCTTTTATATATCAAAGAAGCGCGAGATACATACAATTATTATTGATAAGTCTGTCTTAGCAAAACTTACGCTGGCATGGGAAACGCAATTCGGAAGAACTCCTAATAACAAAGAGCTAAAGATGGCTTTGGACGATTATATTAAACAGGAGGTTTTGGTGAGGGAAGCACAGCAGCTGGGATTAAATCAGGACGATGAAATAATTAAAAGACGCCTTCAGCAGAAAATGGCATTTATTCTCAAAGACAATATCATTGTTCCTGATCCGGATTCATCGACGCTGGAATCTTACTATAAACGAAATGCTCATAAATTTACAGAAGCTCCCAAAGTATCTTTTTCCCATATTTATTTCAATACTGATAACGGCACTATTGAAAAGGCAAAAGAAAGAGCGGAGAGTGTGTTACATAATATGGAAGGCAAAGCCGTTCTTCCCAGGGCGCCTCAACTGGGGGATCATTTCATGCTTCTATATGATTATGATAATATCGATAAAACGGAAGCACAGGGTCTTTTTGGCGATTCGCAGTTTACCGATTCCTTATTTGCTATTAAGGAAAATAAATGGTGCGGGCCTTTTTTATCGGGATATGGCCTGCATTTGTTGTACGTAAATAAGAAGTTGAATAATACTATTCCGCCATTAAAAGAAATTAGGGACAAAGTAATTGATTCATATAAAAATGATAAATTAAATCAGATGGATAATGATGCCATGGTGAAATTGATAGAAAAATATAATGTGGAATTAAAGGTCGACTGAACTTCTTTTAACAATGAATAAAATTAAACAGGGATTCATTTTAGTTTTTTTTCTGATATCGTTTTATTGGGCAAAAGCACATGAAATACGGCCGGCATATCTGGAGATCAGAGAATTTGCAAACAGGGTCGAAATATTCTGGAAGCAGCCGGTTTCAGGAGAATCGGGCATTTATCTGACGCCGGTTTTATCATCCGGATGGCTGGCAGATTCCGCCTCGGATAATTCATCAAGCGGAAGAGCTTTAATCCGACAATGGAAAATAAAAACCAATTTGCCGGTTGCAGGGCAAACTATCACAATTGATGGTTTGAGAAATACCATCACCGATGTGCTGGTCAAAATTGTATTTTCAGATGGGACCAATATTACGAAGATCATCCGTCCATCAGATCCTTCTTTTGTTATCAACAAATCGCAACAATCTGCATTACCGGTTTTAGATTACCTGAGATTAGGAATTGAACATATTCTTTTTGGAATAGATCACTTACTATTTGTGCTCGCGTTGATTTTGATTGTAAAGGGCAAAAGAAGATTGTTTAAGACAATTACTGCCTTCACGCTGGCACATAGTATAACACTTGCGGCCGCAACCCTGGGATGGGTTCATATACCATCCGCACCGGTAGAAGCAGTAATTGCTTTAAGCATTATATTTCTTGCCGTGGAATTGGTTCATTATTACCAGGGTAAAGCTGTTTTCAGCAGCCGCTATCCGTGGGTGGTCGCTTTTATTTTTGGTCTGCTGCACGGCTTTGGATTTGCGGGGGCGCTTGCAAATGTCGGATTACCGCCGAATGATATTCCACTTACCTTATTCTTATTTAATGTGGGAGTAGAAACAGGTCAGCTGATTTTTATCACATTTGTACTGCTCATGACCTGGCTTCTTAAAAAAATATTTAATTCCCTCCCACTATGGTCCCGGTGGATACCACCTTATGCAATTGGCTGTATGGCAGCATTCTGGTTTTTTCAAAGATTGGCCGTTATTTATTTCCTTTAGTGGTTTAACCGTTAAACGATGCATGATTAAAGTTGTGGATGAGTATACCCGATTTTAATCTTTGTAACTTAGTTTGGCGAACCGGTCCTAATTCATAAAACAAAATCATTGAATATGAAACTTCAATTGTTCTTGTTTACAGTTGCCTTCATCGGATTTACTTCCTGCAATAGCGGAGGCAATAAAGAAGCAACTTCCGATTCAACAAAGGCAGCAGATTCAGCAACTGCCAGATCTTCCTCCCCGCAATCCGGAAAGAAATTGTTATTTCGGAAGCACGCATACTCATTCTACCATGTCTTTTGATGCTTACAATTTCGGATGCAGAACAACTCCCGATCAGACCTATGATTTTGATGCAGGTGGAGAAATTGAATACCTGGGTGTTAAAATGCAGCGCAAACAGGGGCTTGATTTTACCTGTCTTACCGATCATGCGGAATATTTAGGCGTTAACCAGTTGTTAATAGATACTACCAATCCACTTTCAAAAAGTCCCATTGGTATGC
The DNA here is from genome assembly GCA_963730425.1 of uncultured Bacteroidota bacterium. Lineage (GTDB taxonomy): Bacteria > Bacteroidota > Bacteroidia > Chitinophagales > Chitinophagaceae > Puia. The sequence goes on from CAVSRV010000003.1 coordinate 619,590, forward strand.
TGGTAAATTCCGGCAATAAGGATTCTGCTTTTAAGGCGTATTCAGCGATGGCTGTTTCCATGGTGAAATCAGAACCCATTGAATACCTGGTGGATCCAAAAGTAATAGCTGCCAACTGGAAATATGAAATTGAAATTGCCGATAAACATAATAAGCCCGGAAAATATACCACCATTCATTCTTATGAATGGACTTCAGCTCCCGGATTCGCAAATCTGCACCGGAATGTTTTTTTCCGCGGTGAGAAGGTTCCCGATGTCATTTTTTCGGCACTTAAATTCCAACAAACCTGAAGACCTCTGGACCTGGATGGAAGGACAGAGAAAATCCGGCGTTGATGTTTTTGCTATCAGCCACAATGGGAATATCAGCAACGGTTTAATGTATCCCATGAAAGATACCTACGGCAACCCGATTGATCTTGCTTACGCCGAACGCAGGATAATGAATGAACCACTGACAGAACTGATGCAGACGAAGGGAACTTCAGAAACGCATCCCACGCTTTCGCCCAATGATGAGTTTGCAGACTATGAACTTTGGGTAAACATACTCTACCCCGGAAAAGCGGTGCCTTCTAAAATCAGTGGAGGTTATGTTAGAGAAGCATTGGGCCATGGTCTGGAGTTGCAGCAATCAATTGGCGGTAATCCGTATAAAATGGGTCTTGCAGGTGGTACAGACATGCATAGTGGTATGAATGCGACCGAAGAATATCATTTTCCCGGCAGTCATGCAGGAGCTGATAATACACCTAAAAAAAGATTATACGATCCAACCGGAGTGGGCACACAACTTATAAAAGAATCGGCAGCGGCTTTAACGGGTGTATGGGCAGAAGAAAATACCAGAGATGCCATATTTGATGCGATGAAACGAAAGGAAGTATTCTGTACATCGGGCCAACTCATGAAAATCCGTTTGTTTGGTGGATGGGATTTTGATGCGAATACGATTAAAAGTGATGGTTGGGTAAAAACAGCTTACGCGAAGGGAGTACCTATGGGCGGAGATTTACCAGATGCAACGGAGCGGCAAAAGCTCCGACCTTTATTATGCAGGCAGTAAAAGATCCAAACAGCGGCAACCTCGATCGCATACAGGTTATCAAAGTTTCTCTCAAAAGTGGAAAGTACTTTGAAAAAATATATAACGTTGCCTGGTCTGGCGACAGGAAAATAAATGCTGCAACCGGTAAATTGCCCCCCGTTGGAAATACCGTTGATGTTAAAAATGCCAGCTATACAAATACCATTGGCAGTGCAGAATTATCTGGTTACTGGACAGATCCTGATTTTGATCCAAAAGTTCCATCCTGCTACTATATCCGGGTACTGGAAATTCCGGTTCCAAGATGGTCAACTTATGATGCCAAGGCTTTGGGCGTTGATATACCGAAAGGAACACCTGCTTCCATTCAGGAGCGTGCCTGGTCTTCTCCTATCTGGTATACACCGAAAAAAAGTTAGGCGGGGAAAACTGCAGGTTAATTTATTATTGCTGAATGGATCCTTTTCCCATTCAGCAGTTTTTTAATGAGCTTTCCCGGATTCATACTTTTTTCAATCCAAAACATCCGGTCAGTCGTATATGCTGATAGTTCAGATAAAGCAGGAGTCTTTCGAAAAATTCTACCTGCATTTTTATTTCAACAATTGTTTTAACGCAGAGGTTTTGGTTCAGGATTTATGAGAAAAATATTGATTTTTTTAACCTTCCTGGTAAGCCGGCAATCTTTCGGTCAGTCAAATGCTCTTGCAGGCAATATTGTTGATAGTGGCACTAATCTGCCGATAGAAGGAGCCACCATAAGCTTATTACCCGATAAATTATTATCAGCCACCAATGCGGCCGGGAATTTTCTTTTCAAATCTTTCAACAATACGACCGGAATTCTCATATCTGCCATTGGTTATAAAACGCAGACCATCACCTTAAAAGAATTTCACCTGAAAAAAAATATTATAACGCTTACACCTATAGCCATTGAACTGAGTGCTGTAACGGTATCACCAAGACCCGGTGAGCAATTCCAGGCGATCAGTAAAATTGATATCCAGCTGCGGGATATTACCAATTCGCAGGAAGTGTTACGCCTCGTCCCCGGATTATTTATCGGGCAGCATCAGGGGGGTGGTAAGGCTGAACAGATATTCCTCCGCGGGTTTGATTGTGATCATGGAACCGATATCAGCATTAATGCAGACGGCATGCCTGTAAACATGGTATCCCATGCACACGGACAGGGTTATGCGGATACTCATTTTATTATTCCTGAAACCATCGGGTATGTAAATTTCAGAAAGGGACCCTACTATGCTGAGAAAGGAGATTTTAGTACAACCGGTTATGTAGATTATCATACCATGGATGTGCTGCCCATCAATACAGTCAAGCTGGAAGGCGGTATGTTCAATACATTCAGGCTTTTAGGCATGTTTAATCTTTTGGGAGAAAAAGCAAAAGCGAGACAACAGTCATGGTATGTCGCTACCGAGTACCGCTATACGGACAGTTATTTTGACAACCCCCAGCATTTTAACCGGTTCAATATATTCACAAAATATAATGGAAGAATCTCCAGTCAGACATGGTTGAATTTTTCTGCCTCCACCTTATACAGCAAGTGGAATGCCTCGGGACAGATTCCTGACCGGGCTGTTTCTGAAGGTATAATAGGTTTTTATGGCTCCCTGGATCCCAATGAAGGTGGAGTTACTTCCAGAACTAACGCCAATGCGCAAACGCTGACTACACTCAGGAACGGGGACGTCATAAAAAATCAATTGTATTATTCCTACTATACTTTTGATTTGCATTCCAATTTTACTTTCTACCTGGTTGATACCGTAAACGGTGATGAAATCCGTCAAAAGGAAGCCAGGAATTTATTTGGATATAAAGGCAGTTATGAACACTCTGGCTATATAGGAACTACAAAAATCAGTTCAGAAGCAGGAGTTCAATTCCGGGGCGACGCCACCGACAATACTGAACTCTCCCATACAAAAGATCGCTATACAACTCTTCAAATATTTAAACTGGGCAATATTACTGAAATGTCTGCCAGTGCATTCGTGAATGAAACTATTCGTCTAAATGATCATTTTAGTATGAATGCCGGATTACGTTTTGACCAGTTTTATTATGCTTATAATAATAAACTTGCTTCGGATACTTCTTTTCAGGGAACGGGAATATATAAGGCAAACGATCATAGTCTCAATCCCAAATTGAGTTTCTACTATCATGAAAATGAAAACCTGGAATTTTACCTGAATCTTGGTAAGGGATTTCATTCCAATGATGCACGTTCGGTTGTTGCAGAAAAAGGAACGTTGTCTTTGCCAGGAGCTTATGGGGCAGACCTTGGAACTGTTTTAAAACCTGCCGGAAATCTGATCATCAATGCCGCTCTATGGTATATATTACTGGATCAGGAATTTGTTTACGGAGGAGATGGCGGTACAGTGGAATTCAGCGGTAAGACAAGAAGGGTTGGTTTTGATTTTTCTGCCAGGTACCAGCCAATGCAATTTTTATTTCTCGATTTCGATCTTAACTATGCGAATGGCCGAGCGATTGATAACGCAAAAGGCCAGGATTATATTCCGCTGGCGCCCGTTTGGACGAGCACCGGCGGCATAACTTACAGCCGGACTGAAGGATTTAACGGAAGTCTGCGTTATCGTTATATGGGAGACCGGCCCGCGAACAGTGATGGCAGTCTGACTGCAGTAGGCTATTTTGTAACTGACTTTGTTTTGAATTACACAAAGAAAAATTACGAAATAGGATTTACCATCGATAATGTGCTGAATACAAAATGGAAGGAAACACAGTTCGATACTATTACACGCCTAAAAGGTGAGCCCGCACCCGTAGATGGAATTTGTTTTACGCCGGGAACACCGTTTGCGGGGAGATTAAGTTTTAGTATTTTTTTTCGTTGACCGTGACTGCTTAGTTTATGGTTTATGGTGGATGGTCTATGGTTTCCCCATAAACCATCCACCATAAACTACATACCTACATCGTTAAGTTTGTGTAGCAATTGATTTTCCCGCAATAAACCCACTTGTCCAGGCATGCTGGAAATTAAAACCACCGGTGATCCCATCCACGTCGAGCAATTCTCCCGCGAAATACAGGCCCGGTCTGATCCTGCTTTCCATAGTATGATGATTGATTTCTGAAAGGCGAATACCACCTGCAGTTACAAACTCTTCCTTAAAAGTTGTCTTACCTTCTACGTTAAAAGGCATATTCGTTAAATGCTGAATCAATTTATTTTGTTGTGCAGCGGGAAGATCGGCCCAGTGAATATCTCCAATGCCGGATTGATCAAGCAACCAGTCCCAGAGTCTTTGTGGCAGATCCCAGGGATTTCTTTGCCTGATTTTCTTTCCACCGGAATTTTCCCGGATCATTTGCATTTCGTCGCGAACTGTCTGATCATTGCGTTCGCCCAGCCAGTTCACCCTGATTTCGAAACGATATTCTTTTTCATTCAATGTTCTTGCACACCATGCCGACAATTTTAGTATTGCAGGGCCGCTCATTCCCCAATGCGTGACTAATAAGGGACCTCTTTCTCTCAAAGATTCACCGCTGATTCTTACCAGTGCATCCGGAACTGAAATACCCTTCAGAGATACAACCGAATTACCGGGCATATTAAAAGTAAAAAGAGAAGGAACCGGCGCTTCGATACTGTGTCTGCTGGGAAGGATCCAGTCAAACATAGATGACTTGGGATAGCCACCGGAAGCAAGACAGATAAAGTCTGCCGGCAATTTCAATTCGTTATTGAAATGAATGATGAATGCAACGGGATCGTTTTTATATTCTATACTCCTGATTTCATGATGAAGACGTATTTCTACAGAATATTTATTTGCTTCCTGAAGCAGACAATCAATGACAGACTGGGACGAATTGCTAACTGGGAAGATCCTGCCATCCGCTTCTGTTTTCAGCGGCACCCCTCTTTCCTCAAACCATTGAATGGTATCACTGGTAAAAAACTGGTGAAATGTTTTTTTTACAAAATTAGAGCCCCTGGGATATTTTTTAATCATATCCGGAATAGAGAAACAGGCATGCGTAACATTACACCGTCCGCCACCGCTGACTTTTACTTTGGACAAAAGTTTTCCTGTTTTTTCTACCAGTACTACTTTTAGCTGCGGATTCAATCTTGCTGCCGTTACCGCACAAAAAAAACCCGCTGCTCCACCGCCGGCCACTACCAGTGTTCTTTGCATCAGATCATTTTAACGGCTGTGAAGATGGTGATTTTTATATAAATGAAGAATCCCTCCGGGAACGGAGGGATTCTGGATCTAAACCAAAAGACTAGTGCTAAAAATATGTATCAGAGTTTTGTTATTTTAGTTTTCGGTACTGCATATCTGTGCCAGCTATTTGTACCTTCTGTGCTTAGCACGATGGTTTCATCGGCATTCTTAAGCTGGATATAATAATAAACACCGTCGTCGTTGGTTACCTGGAATAGTTCAGATACCCAGTAATTGGAATAGTGCTTTTTAATATCTTTCTGAAGGTGAAGAGGCAGAGCGGTTGTGAGAATGTTGTGCACAAGGCCGATCATGTTTCCCTGGAAATCATAGTATGCATATAGCACATCCCTGTCCATCTGAAAAGTAGCCAGTATATAGCTGCTGGTTACATCCCATTTTACATTGGATGCCTGACGAAAATCATTTTTGAAAGATGCAAAAACCCGTTCATTGATATTGCCGTTAGTTTTTGCAAATGAACTGCCGGTGAGCGCCAGCAGGATTGCGATTGATAAGATGAACTTTTTCATGGTTAATGTTTTATATGTTTTTGATTAGGTTCTGAATATAAGACGCAGATTCTTCGTTCATGTTGCAGCTGCTGTCAAAAAACATTTAGAATATTTCTGTGTCGTTCAGATGATATAATGCAATGGCGTGCCAAAACATTAAAACGCTGAAAATCAATCAGGGCAATGGATTGCAGCAATTAAGAGTGTCCGGATACGTACAGTTCTGGTTTGTAAACAAACAGAAGGAAATGTTAAAGCCACAAAAAATAAAAATTAAAAAGGAAAAAGTAAAAAGGAGATCCTAAAAAAGCTGGATATAAGACAATCCTGCGCCATGATTTTCCATAACGGGGACCAACATCTTTTTTCCACAGGACTTTGGAAAAAAAGTTCTCTTCATTAATGGATATAACCAATAGGTTAATTCGGCTGACGCGATCCCGAAACCCGCACCGGCAACCACGTCGTGAAGCCAATGCGCATTATTATATATACGCAAATAGCCAACGGTTCCTGCTACCAGGTAGCCGCCTATTCCATACCAGACTGATACATTTTTATATTCTTCGAAAAGAAAAGTAGCAGACAGGAATGCTTCAGCCGTATGACCCGAAGGAAAGGATTGATAATCGTTCCCATTGGGGCGCAATTCATGACTTGCGTTTTTTATAGTATAAACAAAGCCTTCCATGATAACATTCGAAATCAGATAAATCATGGAGCAATCAATATAATTATGTTCTCCTTTCACTCCCGCTACATTTAATGCATATACTGCAACAGCAGGTGCAAACTGTAGATAATTATCGATCGTAGTGGTGTTATGCGGATGATCAACCCAAACATATTTCTGCACAGATTTGCTCACATTAAATAAAGCCTCCGATTTCGTTGCCACATAACCATAAGTAATCAGGACCGCCGGACCAATAAATTTCTTAACATCAAATTTCTGATAACATCCCGGGGGATAAACAGCTATTGAATCTTTGTACGTATATGTTTGAATAGTTTGAGCCCAGAGAACGGTTACAATAAGCAGGTCAGCTGCAGAAAGAATAAACCTTTTTAATGACAATTTCCCGGAGGAGATACATATATCTTTCAACTTTGTATAAATAATGCCTAAAAATATGTTTTATTCTCCCTGCTAAAATTCCATTGTCAATGATTAACAAATCAAAAGCAAGAGAAATAATTTTTCACATATCCTTTCTGAAGAATTTTACAGAATCATTTATCTTTATACCAAATAAATTCTATGTCGCTTATTCCAAATAAGAAAAACAAAAAAGATAGCCGCCCCGGCGGTGGTGGAACCGGTGTACCCAAACCGAATCAGCAAAATCAAAAATCAAGATTAATACGAAGGGATTGTCACGGAATACTAAGTTAACTGGAGGGTCACAGAGAGGATCGTGATGGGTTATGGGTTATGGGTTATGGGATATGGGATATGAGATATGAGTTATGGATTATGGTGGATCGTTTTCAGTTCCATACTCTCACACTCTCACACTCTCACACTTGCTTAAGGCCTTCAGGCCTTAAGCATCGGCTCCCACCCCTTCTCATATTCCCTCTGCCAGAGTTTCATGGCGTTTTCATCGTGAAGAATATGGCCGTTTTTTTCATCACAATCCAATGTACTGCCTGTTCTTTGTGAAATATTGGCGAGGTGGCAGAGCAGTACACTTTTCTGCGCTTCGTTCACCGGGGAATTCAATTTTGCTTCTCCCCTGATGCTATTTACGAAGTTTTCGAAATGATAGAAATCCAGGTTGCCTGTTGCACTTACAGGATTGGCCGGATCAGCTGCCATTTCTCCTTTCACTTCCTTTACCAGCTTATTGCCGTAATCAAAGATCTTATAGTCGCCCGCACCCAGATTTACCAGTGTTCCTTTTTCTCCATAAATGATAAATCCCCTCCCCGATCCTTCTACCGGATATTTATTGCAACTTCTGCCTTCCCAGGTAATCGACTTTTTTTGTTCCAAATTCAAATGAAGCAATTTGCGTATCGGGAGTCTGCCAGTCATCCTTAAACGCATATCGTCCGCCGGAAGAAGTCACTTTCGTCGGATAATCGACTCCCAGGAACCAGCGGCAGCAGTCAATTTCGTGTGTTCCGTTATTGCAGGCTTCCCCCGTTCCCCAATGCCAGAACCAATGCCAGTTATAGTGAATGAGGTTGTCCTTATATTCTTTTCGTGGTGCAGGGCCCTGCCAGAGATCATAGTTCAATGTTGCAGGAACAGGTATTACTTTACCGATACCGATGGATTTACGATCGTTGGCATACCATCCCTTAGCCAGGTAAGGTTCACCTATAATTCCACCGCGAACTTCGTATACGGCTTCTATTAAAGTGGGGAATGATCTGCGCTGATTTCCCATCTGGATCAGCTTTCCATAATGATTCATTGCTTTAGCTAGCATCTCACCTTCAGCAGGATTTTGTCCGCAGGGTTTTTCCACATAGACATTCTTACCATGGGCTACACCAAGTATGGCGGCGGGTGTATGCCAGTGATCGGGTGCTGCAATCAATAAACCGTCAAAATCATTTTTCTGAACGAGTTCCCGGATATCCCTGACAAGAATGGGTTTGCGTGGGGCATCCTTCAGTGCATCAAATCCGTGCTTAATCGCACCATCTTCCACGTCGCAGATATAGGCAATTTCAACATTGGGCAATTGTGCATATGATTTTGCGAGATAGGAACCCCGGCTGTTCAGTCCCATGACAGCGAGAACGACTTTATTCGAAGGCGCCAGCTTTACCAAATACCGGAAAATTTAAAATCTGAATACCTGCAGCGGCAGCGGAACCCGTTTTAATAAAATCCCTTCTTTTCATATGTGATATTATTCGATTATTCCAGTACGCGAATTTTAATGCTCCGGAAACTGACTTCGTTTCCATGATCCTGTAGCAGGATATGACCTTCCGGCGACTTCGCCGAAATTCGGCCAGATTTTATACTTACTAACGGCGACCAGTGCCCGAAAAGCCGGCGAGCCTCTTTCATATTCGAGCACTTTAATACCATTCAGGTAATGCTCCACATGATTATTTGGATAGACAATATTCTGCCCGTATTCCATTTCCCAACGGGATGGACAAAACGTTGCTGTTTGACGGCGGGAATGAGATCGTATAAAGATGCCATTGTGCGGTCACCATCCCGGCCCAGTTTTGCATCGGGATGAAGGCTGTCGTCCAGTATCTGGTATTCCAGACCAATGGCGGATCCTTCGTTTTTTTCTTTCAGAGTCACAAAATATTTCACACCGCTATTGGCTCCTGGTGTAATTCTGAAATCGAATGAAAGGTCAAAGGCTTTATACTGATCGAGGGTAACAATATCGCCACCATTGGCAGATTCATGTCCTTCTGAAGAAAGCACCGTAATATTTCCATCACTGATTTCCCAGCCTTTGGACTGGGAAAACTTTCTTTAGTTGCGCTCCGCCATCCTTTTGAACTTTCTCCGTCAAATAAAAGTTTCCATCCACTTTTCAATTCGAAATCCGTGAGCATATTCGGAATCGTATTCACCACATAAAATCCCTTAGGAAAATCATCAAATTTGGTGAGGGACTTGATCCGGATATTCCTGAAAAAAACTTTTGGCTCATCCAGCGAAGGTTTTGAAATGGCATGCACCTGGAGGGCAATAAATCCCTGGTAATCGATCATATCCACGAGACAGGCTGCAGGTGTATTGTTTATCCAGGTTCGCGTTTCATTTCCGATACATTCTATCCTGATCTTGTTGAATTCTTTTAATTTATAATAACCCTGTGCTTTGGGATTCAGGGTAAGCGGATATAGCCAGTCGCGACGTCCTTCATCATAAATACCACCCGTCCAGCGGCGTGAAGAAGGATCGACTTCATACTGATAGCCATATACTTTGCCGGCGCCACCATTTGCCGCAGGATCAAAATGACTCCTGAATTGCACGCCGGAATTGAAAGTGGTATCATCACAATAGACTTCCATTTCCAAAACAAAATCTCCATATTCATTTTCTGTTGCAAGAAAACTATTGGGAGAATTCGGAACCGCCGTACCCACGATAGTCCCGCGAAATACATCAAAAGTGAGCTTTGCCGGCAACCTGTTTCCAGCCGGTTAATGTGGTTCCGTCGAACAGATTGACCCAGGAGGACGTTCTGAGCTATAAGCGGTTGTAGCAGAAATACAAATGAGGAGGACTGCGGACAGAAAAAAACTTTTCATATGTCAGGGAATTGATTGAATCAAAAACAGGACTAAGTTAAACATTGAAGATGATTTCTTATGTCAGTATTTACAATTTCTCCGGCAATCGGGTCTGGCAATTTTCCTTTATATTGAAACATGGTGGGGGAAACGCTTTTATACGTGATCGCGCTGTTATTTGCGGTGATGCTGCTCGTGATCCTGGGGCAAAAACTACGGATCGCTTATCCGGTATTCCTGGTGATCGGCGGCCTGTTGATCAGCCAGATACCCGGTGCACCCCGATCAGGGATCAGTCCGGATTTGATTTTTCTGATCTTCCTTCCTCCCCTTCTATATGAAGCAGCCTGGTTTACTTCCTGGCCCAATTTCTGGAGAATGCGCTGGCCCATCGGGCTGCATGGATTTGGATTGGTTATCGTCACTTCCGTTATCGTGGCATTTGTTTCGGAAAAACTTGTGCCCAGATTTACTTTATCGATCGGTCTGTTGCTGGGAGGAATCATTTCTCCGCCGGATGCTGTAGCGGCGAGTTCTGTATTGAAATTTTTCAAGATCCCGAAGAAAGTAAAGACGGTACTGGAAGGAGAAAGTCTTGTGAATGATGCCGCCAGTTTAACGGTGTTCCGTTTTGCACTGGCTGCTGTCATTTCTGGAAACTTCGTATTTCATAAAGCTGCAGTTTCTTTTGTGATTGTCACCGTGCTCGGCATTATGATCGGCCTCGTCATTGCGCAGATTATATACTATATACATAAATTATTTGTCACCACCAGCAATATTGCAACGGCATTTACCCTGATCACGCCCTATATCATGTATCTGACGTGCGGAACATTTTCATGCGTCAGGTGTACTCGCAGTTGTAAGTGGCGGATTATTTCTATCGTACCGCTCGAAAGAGATCCTGAATTACAAGTCCAGGTTGCAGGCAATAGGTGTGTGGACCACACTGACTTTTATTTTAAACGGATTGATATTTATACTGATCGGTTTGCAACTGCCGCTGATTGTTTCAGGCCTCAGATATTATTCATTGAAGAAGCCATCAGTTACAGCCTGATAATTACCGGCCTCATAATAGCGATCCGCATCGTCTGGATGTATGCTGCCACTTACCTTCCCTTGCTGGTAAATAAAAAACTAAGGGAGAGGAATTTTAAAACCCAGATGCCCGTGAAATTTTCCTGATTGGCTGGGCGGGCATGCGGGGTGTCGTTTCCCTGGCTTCTGCGCTTGCGATCCCGGTAGTACTTGAAGACGGCAATGAATTTCCGGAAAGGGACCTGGTTTTGTTTATTAGTTTTATGGTAATCCTGATCACACTGGTTTTGCAGGGACTGACTCTTCCATGGGTAATTAAAAAATTAAAAATCAGTGAGGACAAACTCGAAATTCCTGCAGACATCCAGTCGCAGCAAATTCATTTGCTGCTGATGAAACTCTCTCTTGCGCGCCTGGAAGAAAAATATCAGGATTCGCTTGAATCGAATACACTGGTTAAAAATTATAAACAGAAACTCGAAGAGGATGTGAATTTCACTGTTGGGAATATTGAATCCTTAAAAATAAATGAACATGAAAAGCATGAAGTTGATGAATTCAACCGGGTTCTGCTGGATTTAGGTGAATTCCATGACCAGGCAGCTGACTATATTAAGGCTCCAGGAGGTTTTTGATGAAGATATAATACGAAGGGAAGAAGACAGAATTGACCTGGAACAGAATAAAATAGGTTAAAACTGAGCTTTTCTCCACATATCAACATTCCCTGATAAATAATTTGTACGAAGCCCATTTTCCACTATTTTTGCACGCTCAAAACAAGAGGGTAAATCCCTGTTTTGTATCTGCCTGGTTCATTATAAAATAACCGGCAAGATTCCGTAGCTCAGTTGGTAGAGCATTACACTTTTAATGTAGGGGTCCTGGGTTCGAGTCCCAGCGGGATCACTTTTTAGAAAAACAAATTTCAACAAAATCGCTCAAAAGCCCTGCAAATACAGCATTTGCGGGGTTTTTTATTTTAGGTGTTTCACAAAATACACCAAAGAATCACATACTCCGAGGGCGTAATTCGAGCGTCATTTCACATTTTCAAAAAAGTACGCTCGAATTCTTCTTAAATGCTTGATTAGCAAGCGGTCCAGCCGGTGGACATCTTGTTTCAAAATGACTTTAAGGTTAATTTATAACCCGTAAAAATCATGTAAAATGAACCAAGGATTTAAGTTACTTTTTTTATTGAAAAAAGGTCATATTTCTAAGAAGGGTACCTTACCCATTTTCGCACGTGTTACTATTGATGGGAAACGAATTGAATGGAGCTTACAAAAGTCATGCGAACCTTCTAAATGGAATCAGGATAAGGGTAGGGCTAACGGAACCAAAACAGAAACGCTTCAACTCAATAGTTTCCTGAACACTATCCAGGGAGCTATTCTTGAAGTACAAAATGAATATGCTTTAAGAAAGGAAAAATTGAATATTTCTGTTTTTCGCTCAAGGTTTGTTGACAAGAACGAAAATCAAATTCAGACACTCGTACAAATCTATCAGGATCACAATGATCATTTCGAAAAATTGACAATAGGTCAATATTCCTAGGGGACTTTTAAAAAATTTAAATCTGCTCTCTGCTCCTTAAAAAAATTCATCCAGTGGAAATATAAAAAACCTGATATTAATTTAAACGAAATTAACCACCAATTCATTAAAGATTATGAATATTACCTGAAAGTCATTCAAGGTGTTCAACATAATTCCGCCATGGGTAATATCAAGAAATTAAAAAAGATTGTTCGCCACTGTGTTGCCAATGAATGGATAAAAAATGACCCCTTTCGATCATATCGCATTACGACTCAGGAAACCAGTCGGAATTTTTTATTGATGGGAGAACTTGAAAATTTAATATCAAAAGAAATATCAATAAGCCGTCTGAATCAGGTCAGAGACTTATTTGTCTTTAGTTGTTATACAGGGCTTTGCTATTCTGACGTAATTGATTTGAAAGCCACTGATATTTGTATTGGTATTGATGGTGAAAAATGGATATTTAGAAAGCGCAAAAAAACAGACACCCTATCCAGAATCCCTCTTCTGCCTATTGCAATTGGCCTACTAACCAAGTATTCAAACCATCCTACAGCAGTTTCCAAAGGAAAACTATTTCCACCCATTAGCAATCAAAAATTAAATAGCTATTTAAAGGAGATATCAGTTATTTGCGGGATTTACAAAGATCTCACTTTCCATTGCGCCAGACATACATTCGCTACCACTGTGACGTTAACAAATGGTGTTCCGATTGAAACCGTAAGTAAAATGCTTGGACACCGTAGCCTTCGTACAACGCAGCAATATGCAAAGATTTTGGACGGTAAAATCAGTGTAGACATGAAGGAATTAAAAAAGAAATTGGTTCAACTAAATTGAGCACAATACCTGGTCATTTAAACCCCGACCAGTCAGCTTTATACCAATCGAAAAAATTACTATATACTGGTCTAATAATTATAAACTATTATTAGACCAGTATATAGTTAGACCAAATAAGAATAATCTTGTCGAAAAAGGTATCATCTTTTATACAAAAGGATAGAATCTTATAATAAAATATGAAAATGTATAAACGGGTAGAAAAAATGATAAAAATACTTTTTAAAAATGTCTGTATAACTGCTTGGATTCTAATCAGAGAAAAAAAGCTGCAAGATGTGTTTTTGTCCGGACAAAAACTATCTCGCCCAGCATATAGCTGGGGGTAAAACCGTCGCGACTCCGGTTTTAGAGTTTGGACAAAAATTCAAGTCCAGCTTGGTCCTAAAATCGGGATCGGGTGTGCTTGGTGTTTTTAATAATGACAGTCATTCTAAAGCGGGCAGTCCAAATAACCAGGATGCCCGCTAACATTGATTTATTTTGATACTATCTACTACTAGTCACCTGCACTCTTCACCCTTGGCGGATGTGCTGGATCAAGTGCCGGTACCGGATTATTCGGGTCTTGCAAATTTGGCTGAAGGTCGTTAGATGCCCCTCCAGGGAAACGTTTTATGCTTGGATACTTTATTATCGTTTGATCAAAAGCGATTAGCGCCGGGTAAATTAGCGATAGGCACCACCCATTATCCTGGCCTGCATATTTACCGGGAGAGGTAGTTATATTTCGCATAGGTGCGGCACCATTAAAAGTCATATCATATTTTTCATAAGGATCCAACGTCAGGCAATATAAAGAACCAATTGCACCAAGATCTTGTTTTGATCCGAGCCAGGAATCTTTGGAAGTCCAAAGATATTTCCAGGCGATCTTCACTCCCGGATTGGAAGGATCTCCTCCAATATCTACGCGAATGCCACCAAAAGATTCGCCATCAATATAAACCCAGGTATCACGTGCAGAGTGAATGGATTTCCCAAGTACATAATCACTATTATCTATTCCGTCAAAATATATTCCTTTGCCATCGTTTCCTTTCCAGTCGTGTGGGGGAGGGGTGAGTCCGACCATCTTTGCAAGGGTTGGCCAGCAGTCGATATGGGACATCATTTCATCATATCTTGCGCCGGCAGGAATTTTGCCGGGCCACCACATAAGACCTGGTACACGAAAGCCTCCTTCAAAAGAAGAACCTTTTTCGCCCCTGAATGGAGTGGTTCCAGCATCCGGATAAGCATCCTGCCATGCTCCATTATCTGCTGTAAGTATGACTATAGTATTAGGTGCAATCTGACGCACGACTTCCATAATTCGGCCTATATTATCATCCAGTTCAAGTTCCGCATCTGAATAGTTGCCTAAATGAGACTTCCCCTGAAATGCTTTTGCCGGGTGATTTGGATTATGCATCTTCATGAAATTTACATCCATGAAAAAAGGCTTGTCACTGTTTGTGTGTGCTTTAATGTATTCAATCGCAGAATTTGCCTGCCGAACATCAAATTCTGCAAGGTAATCATACGTAATTTCGGCAACCTGGATGGCTGGTTTGCCCGCAACTCCTTCCCATTCGAATCTATTTATTACAGAATTGTATTCCGCTAAATATTGAGGATTATATGAAGGAAACCAGGGATGCATAAAAAAGTCAGTATTGCTATAAGAATATACCCCCGGATAATAAGCAGCAAACTCTTTCATTTCGTCAAAACCATGCTCAATAGGATAAAATTTTGGTTGATCTCCCAAATGCCACTTCCCTGAAAAATAAGTGGTATATCCATTTTTCTTAAAAAATTCTGCCATTGTAGGAGTCTCTGGTCTTATTCCATTTTCATCACCAGGAGCTACCACAACAGAAAGGGCGGAACGAATAGGATATCGACCGGTCATCAATGAAGATCGTCCGGCCGTACAACTCGCCTGGCCGTACCAACACGTAAAGACGGCTCCCTCTTTCGCCATCCGGTCAATGTTTGGTGTAGGATGTCCTAAAGCCTGACCGCCACCAGACATGTATCCAAAATCTCCCCAGCCTGTATCATCCGTCATCAGGATAAGGACGTTGGGTTTTTTTTGTGCATATGCAGAAAAGGCAAAAAGAAATAAAGCAAATAAAATTGTCAATAAATTTTTAAGTGAAGGTTTTTGAGTGGCCATGATTGTTTATTTAGTGAAAAGGTTTAAGAAAAATAAAAAGCAGATGTTCTCATTTCAAATATTTACTTCATATTAATAGAATAGATACTAGACTACGCATCCATTGACGGGTGCGAATTATTATTTGATGGGTTAAAGTTTAAGGCAGGTAAGGATTTAAAGAAGATGATAAGAAGAACGGATAATACTTGATATTATCTAAAAAATAATTTCTGTCATCAGCTGAAGGATATCCATTTTTACTTTCAGCGAAAAAAAATAAATTTTAATCAAGTTATTTACTTTTTGCTAATTCTAAAGAAAACATACTTATTTAACCGTAAAACCGAATGATTTTTGAAGTCAACTACCAGTTATAAAACTTCATAAGCCGATTCAATTCATATATAAGTTTCCAGAATGAAATACCTGGTTTTCCAAAATCCATAAATTATGTTTAGCGATATCTGGCGGAGCCTTGATTCCACTTAATATTGAATAGAGTGTGTAACTTCAAACTCAAAAAATAAAACCATGTTAATAGGATTACTCGTAGCATATCTTTTTCTGGGCGGCGGACATGAAACGTTTCTGCTCAATCCGAATTTAGCAAAGAATGTAAGTACTTATGTAAAAGATAAAAGTCGAAAGGATAAGATAGACAAAATCATTAAAGCGGTAGCGAAAGATCAGGAGAATTTTCAAAAAGAAACAAAGAAAGGATCTGATAAAAAACTGGTTGATCTTAATATGAACCGAGCTTCTACACGTGAACAATTTGCAGTGGTATATAAGGATTTTTATGTAGGTCTTGTAAGTTTACAGAATAATTTTCTGGACTCAGAGATGGTAATCAGGTCGTTGATCAAACCGGGTGAATGGGATAGTATCATAAATAAAGTTTTAGTGACACCCGAAAAAGGAAAAGCAAAAAAACAACTGGCCAGTGAAAATAAGAAATTGCACGACCGGTTGATTCGGGCATGCGTCCGAAATATTTCAGATTCTGTAGGAAAAGCTGAGGCAAAAAAATATGTAGACGAATATACGATGAGTGGAGATTCGGTCTCGGCTGCTTTCCTTGATTTGAATTACAAATATTTAAAGTCGCTCAGGATCTATACTGCTACACGCAGTGATTTTGAACAACCACGTGCAAATATGATCACGCTGCGAAAGAATTATACTGAGTCACTGGTAAATATGAGGTTTAAACTCATTGCAATAACACCAAAAGATAAATGGGAGGGGCTTGCTAAAGAATTAAACAATAGTTTTACTTATATGGGCGCTGGCCTTTCAAAATAAAAGTATTTTCTTTCACCTACGGACTCGGACGGACTCACGATAAATATTAAAATACTTTTATAACCAATACTCAGCTTCATTTAAGTTCATTGAAATATATTGAAACATTTCAAACTGCAAAAACTGTAAAACCTAACTGAGAATAATGAAAAGAAAGGTCTTTAGTAATTCTAGGGAAACGGATTATTCCGTGGAGAGGACTCGAAAGTCCCAGGAACTGAAAATTTGCCTATTTTTGTTTGGATAAACCTATAAAGTTGCTTTGGTATTTGCAGGTCGCAATTCGAGCGTATTTGGTAAATCGTTTTTCATAAGCCGCTGAATTATAAATGGCTGAGAACATTTACGGTTCTCCCAGCTGGATCACAGAAACCCACGTTCAGCGTGGGTTTCCTCATTTAGTTGGCAGATGAAGGTAGCAAATTAGGGGTAACGGGCACTTTTATTGTTTTCGTTTATATGAAACATCCCTTTCCTTCCATCGAAATCCATTTTTAGGATCAATCGTGGCTATATCCATTGTCGTTCCAATGTGATTTGGTGATTGATTTATCTGTTGCGACAGACTGCTGCATTCCGTGATAAAATATTTCGAAAAATTTACAGCTTTATCGACATCAACCAATGGTTGATGAAGGGTGTCCAAAATAAACTCCTGGACCACTTTGCTTGATCGAAGTAAATTTAGTTTGGCGTTATTCCCTTGCACGATTTCCTCAAATACATCTAAATTTCCAAAAGGGATTATACATGATCTTGCAAATGCCCGCTGTGATACTTCATAAATATCGGCATCAACAAGAGTATCAGGTTGTTTTATATAATGAAATCGTAGAAATAATAAAAGATATTCATGCCTGTGCTGATTATATTGGTAAAATTCAATTTCAAATAATGTTTTATCAGGAGGATCACCTGAATCAGGCCACATTTTATAAGGCAAATTTCTAAGACATTTTTTAAATTCATCTATTAATTTATCTCTCAGTGGAAGTAATACAGTACCTGCAATATCTTTATCATGCAGTCCATATGCTTCAACAATATTTCTCGCGCTGAAAAGAATATTTTTATTAGGGAGAGCTAAAATAGTTGGTCTCCCTACGGCAGTAAATGCTGTATACCTACCTAGTTTTACGATTTTTGTGATTGTATCTAAATCACCATCCACCTGGTTATAAGTTCTTTTGTCTGCAGCAATCATCAAACAATCCTTAGCTGGTGTTGCAATAATCAGAGTTCCCTTAACTGAAATAACGGAATCAGACTTAATCTGACCAGTAGTCTTTTTAATGTTGCAATCTTTAAAAAAAGTCAGGATTGCAAATAATGCTGCTAAACCTGCAATTGCCAATGATGTAGTATTTGTTTTTCGCACAGATTTATTTGTTTCTAAGACCGATTTGTTAACTGCACTTAATTGGTTTTTAAATTCTTCCTCTTTTTTCTTTTCGTCCTCTTTCATTTTAAAATAATAGTCAAAGGGCTTATTTTCAAATTTTGCTGGTAGTGACTATATTAGCCTTATCCCTGGATTACTAATTCCATATATTTCATGTTTACCAGTAAAAGGATTTTCTCTTGTTATTTCGCTTACTAAGTTATCAGTACTTAAATTATTCAATATTCTTTCCGCGAGACTGAGTCCAATTGTAATTTCTCTTGCCACAGCATCTGGGGTAGTAAGGGCATCAGGCATATCTCTTCGATTATAGAGATACATTAAAGTCATATTTAAATTATCGTGTTCTTCCATTTATGAAATGTACAAAAGTTTTAGTATCGGACACAGGGATATGAATCCAGGTCAACCCTTTGGGTGCAGCAAAATCTTCAAACTATTATCCTTTTTTAACTATGGAAAATGGATATCCTAGTCTTTAAAATAACAAGTGAAATTTTTGTGTCGTCATCTTTATTCAATTTCAAAAGATTTTAATGTCCTAAACTAAGTTACCTTCAACTTTATCGGATGGAATTCCCACCAGAAATCGGAATAAATTTATCTGCTGTGAGATATGAAGCTAATTTTTACCTTTTCGTCGCAAATTATTTTTAAACCAACCTGATTGCCATAATTTTCGCCTCAATAAAAAGAATAAAATATATGAGAAGGCTCACATCAATTATTGCGTTACTGATTACATTTCTTCCATTTATTACAATTGCACAATATGATGCCAGTATTACAGCGGGTAAAAACATTGCCATTGTTCAAACTGAAAGCGGAAAGGTGAAAGGGTATATACATAATGGCATTTATACCTATAAGGGAATTCCTTATGCCAAAGCAGGGCGCTTCATGGCACCTTCCAAACCAGATGCCTGGGCTAATACGCGTAGCTCAATGACCTACGGCCCCGTCTGTCCTACTGATGCTACCACTACTACTTTTGATGAATTTGAATTCCCTTTTCAACACGACCTGGGCTATACCAATGAAAATTGCCTTAGCCTGAATGTGTGGACACAACAGATAAACAATACTAAGAAAAGACCTGTAATGGTTTGGCTTCATGGTGGCGGTTTTACTGCAGGATCTTCTATTGAATTGCCGTCCTATGATGGAGAGAACCTGAGCAAAAAGGGTGATGTAGTGATAGTTTCAGTTAATCATCGCCTGAACATTTTGGGGTTTTTAGATTTATCTGCTTATGGCGATAAATACAAATCATCTGCCGATGCAGGCCTGCTGGATCTTATTGCTGCACTGCAATGGGTGAAAACGAACATTACGCAGTTTGGCGGCGATCCGGATAACGTAACCATCTTTGGACAGTCTGGCGGTGGTGGAAAAGTTACCTGTTTAATGAATTCGCCAGATGCAAAGGGATTATTTCAAAAAGCAATCGTTGAAAGCGGAAGCTATATAAAAACATTTATGGATACAGTTGTTTCCAGGCAAATAGGAGCAGCCTTGCTGGAGGAACTCAGGCTACAGCCATCAGATGTAGACTCACTTCAAAAAATACCATACGATGTTTTAAATGCCGCCGGAAAGAAAGCTTTGGTAAAAGTTCAAAATGATTTGAAAAAAGCTGGTAAACCTGTAGAAGGTTTTGGCCTGGGATGGGGGCCTGTATTAAATGCAGCGTTGTTGCCTTATCAACCTGCTGATCCGTTAGCGAAAGAACTTGCTAATAATATTCCTTTACTGGTAGGAAGTACCAAAAATGAATTTGCCCCCTTTAATCCTTCTACCAGGAATATAACTATGGAACAGGCAATAGAAAATCTGCAAAAAAAATATGGCGCTAAAGCTGCTGATTACATTGCAGCAGTAAAAAAAGCGTATCCAAATACTGTAAAGCCTTCTGATTATATTGATATTGATATCAACTTCAGGTTAAACGCCATAGAACAGGCAAACATTAAAGCTACCTCCGGTAATGCCCCAGTTTACATGTATCTTTTTACATGGCAATCTCCCGTAAATGATAGTATTTATAAAGCCATGCATTGCATGGATATCGCTTTCGAATTTGATAATATTGCCCGTTGCCAGGAAATGACAGGTGGTGGCAAATCTGCCTATGCACTTGCGGAAAAAATGAGCAGTGCATGGCTCAATTTTGCAAAAAAAGGTGACCCCAACACGAAAGAATTGCCCAACTGGCCCACATATACTGCCGCCAACGGCGCTACCATGATCTTTGATAATACATGTGAAGTAAGGAACAGTCCCGATAAAGAATTGCTTATCATAGCAAATGCTAAATAAAATGTTGTTAAGCAAGTGTTTTAAATGTAGAAGACCACCTTATATAATTGATTCTTAAGTTTATTCTTTTATAACCACCGGGCCAATTAAACCTGCAGACATTAACTGGCCTTCCTATCGGGGTTTATATCACTTTGCCCGAATGAACAAAAAGAGATCGCTGGCATAATCATACATATTAGCAATCGTTGGTGTACTCTCATATAATCACTTCTTTATATTATTACTGACATCTATAAAAAATGATTTCGATCACAAATTTATTTACTCATTTTAACACGTTTACCGTATCCGTATATTCATAAAATGTCAAACGCGCAATAAGTTAAAGATGTGTCAGGCCCGTCACATTTCTGCAACACATTAAAATTGGGCTTCCCTCGCCGTTAAACACGACAATTTCAACGTCAATGAAAATGTCCTAACCCAGCAGCTCAGACTATTTTATCTAAAAATCGTTCAAAGTATGGCCCTATAAATAAAACTCTCAAAAATAATGTAATCGGTTTCATTTTTTCAAAAATATTCCTATATTTGTTTGACTAGCAAGCCTGTAGACGTTCTTTGGCCCAAAATCGACCATAAAAGCCATTTTCAATTTTTATCGATTAAAATAAGTCGCTTTTTTTTGGTATTAAGCAACACGGGGAGGGTATATACCCTTCCTTCTTTAATTCTGTAGAATCGGATCAGAGGATACTGCACTAATGCTTCGGGATCTACAACCTGCATAAAAGAAAATATAATACAATGTCAGTTTTAACGGGAGAAAAGGAATTTTTTAAGGGTATTCCGCAAATTAAATACGAAGGTACAGGCAGTAAAAATCCACTCGCCTATAAATGGTATGATGAAAACAGGGTTATTTCCGGAAAAAAGATGAAGGACCATTTAAGATTTGCCGTCGCGTATTGGCATTCGTTCTGTGGAAATGGCGCGGATCCCTTTGGTGAACCGACACATATTTTTTCGTGGAACGATAATCCTGATCCAGTCCAGCGGGCCAGGGATAAAGCAGATGCAGCCTTTGAGTTCATTACTAAACTTGGTCTCCCCTATTATTGCTTTCATGACGCAGACGTGATTGATT
Organism: uncultured Bacteroidota bacterium; assembly: GCA_963730425.1. Taxonomy (GTDB): domain Bacteria; phylum Bacteroidota; class Bacteroidia; order Chitinophagales; family Chitinophagaceae; genus Puia. Next base: position 641,341 of record CAVSRV010000003.1, read on the forward strand.
ACACCGGCGACATTAAAGAAAATGAGCGGCGGTTACAGGTATTGACTCAATATTTGAAAGAAAAACAGCAAGCCAGTGGAGTTAAATTATTGTGGGGTACAGCTAACCTGTTTTCTAACAAAAGGTATATGAACGGTGCGATTACCAATCCGGATTTTCACGTATTGACATATGGCGCGGCGCAGGTAAAAGCGGCATTGGACAGTACCATTGCGCTGAATGGGGAGAACTATGTTTTTTGGGGGGGTCGTGAGGGTTACATGACGCTTCTGAACACCAACATGAAACGTGAACAGGAACATCTCGCCAATTTTTTACATATCGCGAAAGATTATGCCAGAAGCAATGGTTTTAAAGGGACATTTTTTATAGAACCCAAACCTTGTGAACCGACCAAACATCAATATGATTATGACAGCGCAACAGTCATTGGTTTTTTGAGACAGTACGATTTATTAAATGATTTTAAATTGAATATCGAAGTAAACCACGCCACACTTGCAGGTCACACTTTTCAGCATGAACTGCAGGTTGCAGCAGATGCCAATATGCTTGGCAGTATCGATGCCAATCGCGGTGACTATCAAAATGGGTGGGATACGGATCAATACCCAAATAATGTTGCAGAACTTACAGAAGCAATGCTGGTTATTATCGAAGCGGGCGGTTTTCAGGGCGGTGGAATAAATTTCGACGCAAAACGCAGAAGAAATTCTACGGATATAGCAGATTTGTTTTATGGTCATATTGGAGGTATAGATACGTTCGCGCGGGCATTAATCGCTGCTGACACTATACTTAACAATTCGGATTATAAAAAACTAAGAACGGACCGATACGCTTCTTTTGATCAGGGCAAAGGCAAAGAATTTGAAGAAAAAAAGTTATCGCTGGAAGAATTGAGAAATTATGCGGTCGAAAAGGGTGAGCCTGAAAATACCAGCGGAAAGCAGGAGTTGTATGAACTAATCGTCAATAGTCATATTTGAGATTGGGCTTGAAAGAAGTCATTCTGTATTTCTTAACCTCAGTGACAAAATAACATCCACGAAAAAATAGAAGCACGGAAATCTTTTTTGTATAAACGGATATTATTTTATTATAACAAGACCAACAAAATTTCAGTTCGCTATCTTGCAAGCAAGCAGCCACAGAAATAATTGTTTCCACAGCCCTCTGACTCTACAATTATTTTTTTTTAATTGAAAGACATCCGTCTGTTATTGCCCTTGCTATTTGTTATTTGTACTTCGGAAACATTTTCATTGATTGTCAAAAACCTGCCCGATTGCGATAGAAAAGAATTGCCATAATAAAATTCCTCTTTTTGTATGTTTCCATTTTTGAATTTCAAAATAGCACTCATATCATCAGGGCTCACTTTAATAGTCTTTGTTTTTTTCTTCAGCTTAAATAATTTTAAAACATCTTTATGCTGGCTCGCGGCAATAAGATAATCCCCTGAGGCGCCCAATAATTTCACCAATCCTTTGCCATCGCCAGGAATATAAATACCGCTTTGCAAAATTGTCAAAGGGGTAAAGCCGCCTTTGCCATCTCCTTTTAATAATAAGCCATTTAATGCATCATATCTTCCAGTACTAACTTCTGTGCTATAATCATTCCCATTAATTAGCACATCAAGGTTACCGTCACCATCAAAATCATCAACTACCATTCCATTAATCGCCGAAAACTGTGCCTCAGTAGTCAATGGAATCATCGTAAATTTGCCGCTCCCATCATTTCGCAGATAACAGGATTGAAGCATGTTGGCCTTCAACCGCAACGCCCCTTTCATTTGTTCGGGAGTCAAAATTTCATCCATTGTAGCCAGCGCAAAGGGCTTGTATGTAGCGAACTTCTTTTTTATGCTTGGCAGCTGTTTTGCAATGTCGTCTCTTCCATGAGCCGGAAATTCTTTTTTTTCACCATTCACGTCAGGCAAAAACACAGAGGGCATTGAAATAAATATCCCGTTTTTGTCAAAATCTTTTGCTGTTATATAAACAGGATATTGATCGCTTGCCTGATAAAATGTGTTCTGTCCCACGTTCCCTACAATATAATCCGTTCGGCCTGTATGCCTGAAGTCGCCTGCAGTGATCGAATTCCACCATCCTATTTGATTGGCAACGCCTGATGCCTCTGTAACATTTTTGAATTTCCCGTTTATATTTTTTAGAAATGTTACCGACATCCATTCACCGACAACTATCAAATCGGTTTGACCATCACCATCGAAATCAGTAAACAATGCATCGCAAATCATTCCTATTTTATTGAGGTCGGGCGCTATTTCATTTGTAACGTCTGTAAATTTTACATGACCGTTCTGCGAATCATTCCTGAATATAAAACTGTTCACAGGCGTTGGATATTTGCCCGGCTCTACTCGCCCCGAAACAAACAAGTCCAACTTGCCGTCGTTGTTAATGTCCATCGCTCTGACGCATAATTTACTTGTGTGGTTTACCGGCAACGCTGAGGGGCTTGCCGTAAAATTTCCTTTACCATCATTGAGGTATAACATATCCTGATAGCTGTTGCTGTCATACGCATTTTTATAGCCGCCACGTGCTATATACAAATCAGGGCTGCCGTCTCCATTCGCATCAAAGAGCAATAAGCCTTCATCTTTATAATAAAGGGGTTCACTGCCTGGAGTAGACTGCAGGTCTTTTTGCGTAAATTTTCCGTTTGGTTGTTGCAGAAAAACCTGAGCATGATAAATCTTATTGCCCCCAACAATGAAGTCATCCAAGCCATTGCCGTCTATATCTGCCACTGCTAAGGCCGGGCAATATTCTGAAAGCTTGTGCGGCAAAAGGGTTTGTATATTAAAATCGATTAATTCCAAATCTTTATGTTTGTAATTTATCCCTGATTCGGATGTGATTTCCTTAAATAAATTATTCTTTGCGAGCATATTTATTTCATATGGATATTCTTCTTTCGCATCAGAAATATTCACGGTGAGGGTTTGATCCGATTTTAAGTTTTTTAATATTTGCTTTTTCCCGTTGCCCCAATTTATCACAAGAGAATCGATCTCTCCAATTTTCCCCAACCCAAAATGAGCGACGCACTGCATACTTGACAAATATCCCCTGTAAGGATTGTTTTCATAAACCTGCTTCTTTCCATGATCATAATAAATATTTGCAAAGGCCCCCAAACCATTTATGTTTTGTCCGCTGCCTTTGAATTTAACCTGAAGAAAATGTGCAGCTGTATCTTTATGTCGTGACGTGTTCCTGTAAATCAAAGCCTCATCATCAATATTGTTGATGACCATATCCATAGCCCCATCGTTATCGAAATCCGCATAGGCGGCACCGTTAGAGAATGTCGGAACCGTCAACCCCCAGCTATCTGTTTCGTTGCTAAATGTGAGATTGCCCTTATTCCTGAAAGCATAGTTGTGAAGTTTTATTTGCGGTATTTGATCCAACATCGTCATGATGCCTACAAGACCGTTAGATCTCTCTCGATAAGCAACAAAATCGTGGTCCGAAACATCCTTCGGAAAACCATTTGTAACGATCAAATCCCTATAGCTATCATTATCAAAATCTGCGATCAACGGGCACCAGCTCCAATCCGTTTGAGACATTCCACTCAAAAAGCTTATTTCGCTGAAAGCCGGGATGCCGATAGAATCATCCTGTTTAACACTTGGCCCTTGATTCAGTTGCAATGTGTTTCTCACATATTGATATTGATATCCATACATATCAAAACCCTGATAAGTGTATGTGCTGTTTGATCCGATCATCATTTTCTTGCGATAGTTATCTTCGGGGTTCATATCAAGTTCCACTACATCAGGTAAACCGTCGTTATTAATATCCACAATGTCCTGACCCATGGAATTGAAGGATGTATGTTTAAAATATTCTTTTGCGCGATTAGTGAATGTGCCGTCATGATTATTTACATAAAGAATATTGCTTGATAAAAAATCGTCTGAGACATAAATATCTTTCCATCCGTCATTATTAATATCACAAATTGTTGCAGAATGTCCGTAACCATCAAAATTTATCCCCGCCTGATCGGAAACATCATGAAATACCGGATGCTTTAAGAGAGGATCCATATCATTCCGATACAGCCTGCCTTTGTTGGGTGCCATCAATTGCTGGTTCCGTTCTTTGAAAACAGAAGAGCCATACCCTGTGGAGGCCTCGTTAACTGTCAGATACATATCCAAATCACCATCATTATCATAATCGAAAAAGCTAGCCATCGTAGATTGCACATTAATATCCAAGCCATATTCTTTCGCGAGATCCTTAAAATGAGGGATGCCATCCTTGTCCAAGCCCTGATTCACGTAAAGGATATTCTTTCTTTTTAGCGAGTCTTTATAAATGGTATTGCAGATATAGATATCCATTAATCCATCATTATTGATATCTATTATAGAAACGCCCCTTGCCCATCTGCCCTTCCCCTCAACACCTGCCCTCTCGGTAACGTCCTCAAATTTAAAATCTCCTTTGTTCAGGTACAGCCTGCACGACACCATATTGCCAGTAAAGAAAATATCCTGTAGCCCATCATTATTAAAATCCCCGATGCCAACACCACCGCCATTGTATACATTAACGATTTTTAGTGGGTTGGTGGAATCGTTTTCTGTGATCAGATTGTTGAAAGTAATGCCAGAACGTGATGATGGGATTTTTTCGAACAATGTTGCGTGCCTGTCTTTGCAGGCAAAGACCCATGATAGAACTACGCCTAAAAAAATTACCTGAAGTAGCTTCATACAAAAAATTAATTCACATAAATCAAAAAAAAAATATTTGATCGAAATTGAAAAAGGCCCCTCCTAGCGGAGAAAGCCTTTTTATGCTGCTATTGCCAAAATTCGTTTAAAAAATACTAATATCCTGGATTTTGCGCCAGGTTTGGATTAAGCGCAATGGCGCCTTGTGGTATTGGCAAAAGGGTCCAGTTCGCTACAATGGCCGTATTGTACAAACCATGCACCTGCCCGTCATGGGTGGGGCCTGGCGCAGGATTAGGAACAGAAATATAGTTGCCAGTCTGAGCACCATTTATCCTGTTGACAAATTCAACAGCCACATCCGTACCTGCCCTGCAAAGATCAAAGAAAGTGGAATACTCACCGCTCAGTTCATGCCTGTATTCGCTTAATACCATTTGTAAGGGATCAGTGATTGGTTGCCCCGGAGTGCCGTCAAAATTAGCACTGTCCTGCATAATGGCTGGCGCTGTCCCGCCCCACGCCCTGTTTCTGACTAATGCAAGATCGGCCATCGCTCCTGCTGCATCTCCAGTGCGCACCTTACATTCTGCACGGCTTAACAGAACTTCCGCATAGCGCATCAATATCTGGTTTTGATCTCCAAAAATGTGTGCTTGGCCATCACTTGGATTATTATAATTTCCTGTAAGATTAGGGTCTCTCCATTTTTTTGCACAAACGTAACCCGTACGTTGCTTATCATCACCATACCAGGGCCTGGTTAAAGTGCCTACAGTATTAATGATCTTACCATCATCGCCGGTATATGTTGGATTGCCGCTGGCAAACCCAGATACTACCGGGGGATAACCTTTTATACCGCCCCATTTGGCGATTATCCCTGGGCTTTGCAGTTCATCGCCTGGGCCAACTATAGTGAGAAGCTTACGCTTGTCTCCGGATTGATAAGAATTCCAAAGCGCCGGGTTACCATAATCATAACCTTGCTGAGTTATTTCATTTGGCCAGCTAAAGCTGTCAATCCAACCAAGTTCAGCACCCGGTGGTTGCCAGCTTCCGCCCCAATCCTGAGGATCACCGGCTTTCAGATAAAATTGAACTTCGAAAAGGGATTCATCATTATTCTGGTGATTATATTCATTTACATCTGCGAAATTTGGTAAAAGGTGGTAGTTATTAAATTCCGGGTTGTTGAAGGCTGCTAAAGCATTCGTATAGTCTTTTAGCCACATGCGTGCAGCACCCTCATAGGCATAGGCAGCTCCCTTCGTTGCCCTTCCCAAATCTGCATGCTGCTAGCTGTGTTTTTGACAATAACAGATTTTCTGCCTGCTGCATATCTGACACTACCTGCATAAACACAGAATCCCTCGAATCTCTTGGCCTCAACCCAAGGTTTACAGCTACCGGTAGTATCTGTTTCCAAGGGTACGCCGCCAAAAGAAGCAGCGAGGTAATAATACGTCATACCTCTAAGGAAAAAAGCTTCTCCTCTTAAACGGCTTGCTAATGCAGGATCAATTACACCCGTATTTTCAGCTTTTGTAATAACTGCAAATACAGAATTTGCCCTTGCAATACCAATATAAGATTGATTCCAGAAAGTAATAAGCCCGACGAAAATTGGAGCGATCTGATAATTGTTCCAAAATACATCAGCGCCCCAGTTGAAGAAATCATGCGTTCCAAAATTGGCCCTGTACCAGATACATTTTTTAAGCAGGTCACTGTTTTGGTAAGTATCATATATGGCATTAACAAGAGAAATTACCTGCTGTGGTTTACTGGCAGCAGCATCGGGAGATATCCCAAATGTGTTGGTTTGATCTAAGAAGCTTTTCTTGCATCCCACCGGAATAAAACTGCCTATCAGAACCGTGATACTAATTAATATTATTGTTGCTTTTTTCATATTGCCGATTTTTCGCTATTAATTTAAAATGATACGTTTAATCCCAAAGTAAAAAACTTGGAGGATGGATAGGCGCCATTATCAACCCCATTTTGGGTTGCATTACCCCCCTGAATCCCTATCTCAGGATCAAGCCCCGTATACTTAGTAATAACAAAGAGATTTTGAGCAGATACATACACTCTTACCTTTGATATGGAATAACGGCTCACTAGGCTCTGCGGTAAGGTATAACCAATGGAAACATTTTTCAGCTTCACAAAACTTCCGTCTTCAATCCATACGCTCGATGGAACATTATTAATCGAACTATTGTCCCCTGCAGTGCCCACCGCCCTCGCATACCTGTTTGACGGATTGCTTGGCGTCCAGTGATTCGTGTAGTATTCTTCATTTACATTCTCAGATCCAACCCCGCCACGTCGTGCAAGGCTTTCCAGGTTGCTTTCAACATAGTTCAATATTTTGTTTCCTTCGGTAAAATAAAAAAACAAATTGAAGTCAAATCCCTTGTAAGAAGCATCCAGGTTCAGTCCACCGTAATAATTGGGCTGCGGGTTTCCGATCGGCACTCTGTCATCAGCATTTACCAGGCCGTCGCCATTAATATCTGCAAAATAACGATCACCGGGCACAGCAACAGCGCCGGGGCGATATATGCCACCCGGAGCTTTTGCATTCAAATTATCAATTTGTGCCTGGGATTGATAAATCCCGATTGCTTTGTAACCAAAAAACTCTCCCACAGGTTGTCCAATATAGGAACGTGTGTATTCATCCCATCCCTGAAAACCATTCAAAATCAGGCCGCCAAAATTTGATACGAAATTGGTTCCTGATGTGATGCTCGTGAGTTTATTCTGAATTGTGGTGACTGTTAAACCAATACCAAAATTGAAGTCCTTACTTACGCTTTTGTTATAGTTGAGCGCAAACTCAAAACCTTTATTGCTCATACTCCCTATATTGCGGGTAATGAAATTATAACCTGTTTGCGCGGGTGCTGCAAGCCTTAGCAGAAAATCTCTTGAGCTTCGGTTAAACCAGTCCGCAGTAAAGGTTAAAGCACCGTGTAAAAAGGCGGCATCCATACCGATATCTGTTTGTTTGTCGGTTTCCCATTTCAGGGTTGGGTTAGCAGGCTGAATTTGAGCAATACCGTTTTGGTACACCTTATTAAATGGATAGCCAAGGTTATCAAGCCCTCCACCATTTATATTTGACGGATAATTCCCTGCATATAGTGACTGATACTGGAATAACCCAATAGGGCTCTCATTTCCTACTTCACCATAACTGCCCCTTAGCTTCAGATCAGATAACCAATCGGCCGTCTGTAAGAATGATTCATTTTTTATTCTCCATCCTAATGCTGCAGAGGGGAAGGTGGCATACTTATTCCCTTCATCAAACTTGGAAGACCCATCCCTTCTCACAGTGGCAGTCAGCATGTATTTGTCTGCAAACTGGTAGTTTATCCTCGCAAATGTCGAGTACAGCGTATATATGTTTTGACCATTGCCTGTATTCGTTCCCGGTACATTTTGATCAAGCGTCAGGTTTGAGACCAGCGATAAATCTCTTGTGACAGTATTTGGAGGAATACCACCCCCTCCCATGCCAGTCCATGTGTTTTCCTGGGCAGAAATCCCGCCCACAAAATTGATGGTATTTAAACCGAAAGTTTTATCGTAAGATATAGTGTTCTCCCACACCCATTCAAACGTGCGGTTCAGAGTCTGGTGATAATTTGCAGGTGTCGCGATTGTCCCCGCATATTGCAGGCTCGCCCGGTTGTCTTCTGGCTGAAGATAAAAACTGGAGAAATTGTTTAGGTTTGCCCCCAGGTTCGTTTTAATTTTAAAGCCAGGGAAAATTGTCGCTTCCAAAAAAGAAGATGCTAGTACGTAATTTGTCACATTTTGATACTGGTTGGTCTCAACAGAATAAACAGGGTTACCAAAGCCGCTCACAACATTTTTAAGGGGATTATAAAAGCCGTAATTGCCATTTACATCTTTTATCTGTGTAGTCAGTCTGCTACCGCTATCCATGGTAGGCGGATTAGTCGCTACATTTAAAAGATTAAACCCATTGAGTGGATTGTTTTGTTGCAGATAGGAATACTTCACACTTGTTGATGATTTGAGCCACGAGGTGGCCTGATAATCGAGGTTAAGGCTTAAACTATATCTCTTAAAATAAGATCCGATTATGATACCTTTTTGATCGTAATACCCAAACGACATTGCAGCCTGTACTTTATCACCACCTCCACGGATACCAATCGTATAGTTTTGTGTCACGCCAGTCCCATAAACAGCATTCTGCCAGTCCAGATTATGAAGCTGGTCGGGCGTATGCCAGATTGGTAATCCTACATAAGTATGCGTTGAATCAGCAGCCTCAACTTCATTAGACAGGCCAGCAAATTGTTGGGCATTTAAAAGTTTGTATTCTTTTGGTTTATCTTGAACGCTAGCAAACGCATCTAAGGAAACCTGCGTCCTGTTGTTTCTTGTTCCTTTTTTTGTAGTGATAATTACAACACCATTGGCAGCGCGAATACCATAAATAGCCGTTGCTGATGCATCTTTCAAAACATCTATGGAAGCAATATCATTGGGATTGATGTTATTGGTCCCTCCGGTCGTAGGATATCCATCCACAACATATAAGGGGGTATTTCCTCCGCTGGCAAGACTCCCAATCCCTCTAATCAGCACGCTTACATTTCCCCCGGGAGAGGCATCATTATTGATAATCTGTACCCCCGCCGCACGGCCTTGCAAAGACTGGTCTAACGTGGTCACGGGAACTTTTGCAATCTGCGCTGCGGAAACAGTGCTTATAGCGCCTGTCACATCCTTACGTTTTACGGTACCATAGCCTATTACTACTATCTGTTGCAATGACTGAGGGTCGATAAAAAGCCTTATGTTAAGGACACTTTGGTTATTAACCGCGACTTTCTGAGTAGCGAAGCCAACAGAACTAATTATTAGCAAAGCATTAGGCGGCGCGTTAAGCGAAAAGGTCCCGTCTTTAGCAGTTACCGTGGTCATAGACGTTCCCTTTATTTGCACCGTTGCACCTACAAGAGCACTGTCGTTCTCGCTGGCTACAACCTTTCCTGTTACAAGTTTGTTTTGCGCGAAACCGGAAGAAGCAAAGAAAATAAGGAAGAGCAAAGGCAGCAAGCGCCTTACAGATAGAAATTTCACAAGCATCGTAGTTTTTTTTGATGTGAAGAATAAATTCGCAACGGCTAAATGGATGACCTTCTGGCTTATCAAAGCCTATCATGTTTTTAACCTTTCATTGATATCATTTCTGCAAGCACTTGTTTTTTCTGTAATAACCCTTTTTCCGAGCTTGCATTTGCTATAACCCTCATGAATATATCTTTTACTGTAACAGACGACCCCCTCAAGGGAGCCCCTTTGTTATCCGCCATTTTAGCGACTATTATTTCCAACGCTAACAATGAGAAAGAAATGGAAAAAAAGATTGGCAGGAACGTTTTTTTTACAGCTCGCACTAAGCCAGTTTGTAAATTTCTCATATTGCAATCGATTGGTTAGGTGAGGTAATTTGCTATGAAATTAAAGTTATTTATCAAATCACCAAAAAAAAATCAACCGATTTCATTTATTTGCCGCATTTCCAGTTAAACCCCGCTGTTCCATTATAACTAATTACGTATTTTTATAAGCTATAAATTGATCTATATCAATACCGGAATTGCAAGAATTGTATCAAAGCAGATAAAATGCAACCGATTTTTTTGTTGCTATGGGTTCCTTAAAAGAAAGAACTCAAAACACCATTTTCGCTAAGGATGCCAGCTATATTTTTGGAGAAGTCTTATTTTTCAGAGAAGAATTTCTAATGATGAGATCGGACCGCACAATAATACAGTTCGTTTGACTGATATTACTCAATCCCTTCAAATGGTTGATGAGATTCCTGGCGGCGATCTCACCCACATCAATACCCGGATAGTTAATCGTAGTCAGCGTAGGTTCGATCAGTTTCCCAATGACATCGTTGTTGAATCCAACGATTGCCATGTCGTCTGGTATAACGATGCCGTGCTCTTTTAACGTACGCATACAAACTGCCGCTACAAAATCATTCGTCAGAAAAATACCATCTGGCAATTCCTTCATTTTAAGAATCTGATCAGCCGCTTCCGTACCTGCCTTTTCACTCAAATCCTTTATGATTAAATAATCTTCATTAAATGTTATACCCGCATCGGAAAGTGCGGCTTTGTAACCGCGGAAACGGTCAAGATAAACATTCCGTTTGAGGCTTGAAGTTACATGCGCTATACGTGTACAGCCCTGATCTATCAAGTGTTTTGTGGCCTGATAACCGCATTTATAATTATCGATAATTACAACACTATTTCCTTCCTGCTCCACGCGGTCAAAAAATATAACCGGTATTCCTTTTTTCACAAAGGAATCGAAATGATCGAGATTTTCGGTATCAAATGACAGTGACGCAATTAGTCCGTCTACTCTTTTATGAAAAAGATTTTTAGCATTGGCTGCTTCCTTTATAGCGCTTTCAGATGAATGCGTAATAATAATATCGTACCCGGTATCAGCGGTTACTTTTTCAATGCCCGCTAAAACAGAAGTTATAAAATTGCTGTTCAACTCATGTACAATAACCCCGATAGTATGCGTTTCCTGCTGACGGAGGTTCCGGGCAAAATGATTGCTACGGTAACCCATTTTTTCAGCAAGTTCAAAAATCTTTTTTCGGGTTTGTTTATTTACGGCTTCATTGTCCTTTAAACCACGGCTTACAGTCGCTACTGAAATATTAAGCTTTTGCGCAATATCGTAAATGGTAATCTCTCTGGTTTTATTCATACAAACGGTTACATGCTGTATTTAAAAACGAAAAGTATATAATTTTTCAGAAATTAATGTAATCGGTTTCAACAGATTCCTTTATTTTAGATAGCAATTCACAAAAGTAAAGTTAGCGGTTGATTCACGGAAATGACTAAAACCATGTTATTCCCCTGCAAAAAAATGCCGAAACATACCTAATATATTAAAAATCTTGCGGCCATGTCGAAAAAATCAGGTTTTTCATTTCTGCTTTTTGCACCATTTGCCTTGTTAGCCCAAACAGCAACCATAAAAATAGACATTAGCCGATCAATTGGTGAAATCGATTCCAGGATTTATGGTGTATTTATGGAACCCATTCACCTGAATGGGAAAAGACTGGGCTTGCCGGACAGTGTAGATTTCAACACGCTATACGGCAATTTATATGATCCGTCTTCACCTCTTGCAGATGAAAATGGTTTTCGCAAAGATTATATCGATGCAATGAAGGAACTGAAAATAACCAATATACGCTGGCCCGGCGGTAACTATCTGATGGCGTATAACTGGCAGGATGGTATCGGACCGAAAGCCCAGCGCCCGGTTCGTATTAATATGGCCTGGGGAGGACTGGATAATAACCATGTCGGCACCGATGAGTGGCTGGCATTGAATAAATCCATTGGCAGCGAAAATGTCATTTGCGTGAATCTTGGCCTTGGAAATATTATGGATGCAGCCTACTGGGTTGAATACTGCAACTACAAAGGGGGAACCTATTACTCTGACCTGCGCGCAAAAAATGGTCACCCGGCTCCTTACGGTGTAAAATTATGGGGGCTGGGAAATGAAGTGGACGGCTTACCCTGGGAGCTCGGGCATAAAAATGCAGACGATTATGTTGAAGTGGCCAGAGAAGCTGCAAAAGCTATGAAGGCAGTAGATAACAATATTCAGCTGGTAGGCTCCGGCTCTTCATATTATGAACCCTCAGGAAAATGGGTGGAATGGAACAACCGGGTTTTGCAGGGGATTGGCGACAAGATCTCCTTTCTTTCCATACATCGATACTGGGAAAATTCTCCCGACTATTACACGCATATGGGGGCGGGAGCCATGGACTTTGAAGAAAAAATAAAACTGACTGCAGGACAAATTGCTTCTGCCAGGGCCATGAAGGGATTTAAAAACCCCATTTGTATAGCTGTCGATGAGTGGGGATCTTTTGGCAGAAATTTTCTAAATGTATTACCCATTGCACAATGTCTGAATTCTTTTATAAGGCATGCTGATGTAGTGAAGATGGCGAATTTTACGATGCTGACCTCATTGCTTAGCAGTGATCCAAAACGGGGAACTTTTAAATCTCCTCTCTTCTATACATTCAAACTCTTCTCGAATAACTGTATTGGGAATTCAGTTGATACTTACACCGCTTGCGATACTTTCTCAACATCGCAATATCAGGGTATTCCTTATCTGGATGTTACTGCTGTTTATTCAAAAGAAAAAAAAGTTCTTTTTATTAATGTTGTGAATCGCCACCGCGAGAAATCCATTGCGGCCAACATCTTAAGCATGGAAGGAAATTTTTCCGGTAAAGCGGAAGCTACCATTGTTAACAGCGATGACCTGCAGGCTGCATTCACTTTCGACCATCGTGAAGATTACAAGCCTGTGGTAAAATCTGTTCCTGTATCCGGTAATAAATTTTCATATTCATTTCCCCCACATTCTTATACACAAATCAGTATAAATATGACCGGCAATTAATCCGGGATTGAGCTGGCAATTAAAAATATTTACTATGAATCATCATATAAAAAAACTCTTTGGATGTTTTCTGAGTTTATGTGTTATCTCAGATCATATTTACGCGCAGGATAATACACCTGACTCCGCTGTTTTTTACAATGAAGTAAAAACATATACGAATCCGGTTTTGCCAGGGGATCATCCGGATCCAACTTTACTGAAAGTAGGTGGAGATTTTTATCATTGCGGATCAAGCTTTCATTTCACGCCATATTTGCCGGTTTATCACTCAAAGGATCTGGTCCATTGGGTGGTCATCAGCAGAGTGGTTTCACCGACAAAAAGCAACTGGGTAACGGACCGCCCTTCCGTTGGAATATGGCAGGGGGCGATAACCTATTTCTATGGATCATTCTGGATTTATTTTTCAGCAAACGGACAATGGCTTTCCAAAGCCAGCTCTCCTTATGGTCCATGGAGTGATCCCGTAAAAGTGAAAACCAATCCGTCTACAGGAGAATTGGGTTACGATAATTCCATTTTTGTGGATCCCGATAATGGAAAACCGTATATGCTGATCAAGAATATGCAGAAAATAAACCGCATACAGGCATTGGGCCGGGACGGCCAATTAACCGATACGGTGATCAATCTCGACTGGATAAATGCAAATCTGCAATACAGCTGGGCGGAAGGTCCGGTGATGTGTAAGCGAAACGGATATTATTTTTATTTTCCAGCCGGTGATGTTTCCGGTGGACAATATGTTTTAAGAACAAAAGAACTTACCAGTGATTCTTCAAAATGGCAGCGCCTAGGTGATTTTTTTAAGCCCGTCAACGATTCAGCAGTAGGATTAAAAAAACCAAACCATATTGCTGCACCAGTTCAGCTGGAAGATGGTACATGGTGGACGATCGGACAGAGCTATGAAAAATATGATACGGACGACTGGTCGGGCAAAGGACGACAGACTTCCCTGTTTCCTGTTATATGGAAAGATGACCGCCCTTGGGGAATGGCACCGACAACAAAACCCATACTGAAACCCAATCTTCCGCAATCCGGTATCGCGTGGAGAAGCGTCATGTCTGATTTTTTTGATAATGACACCCTCAGTTTGTGCTGGCATTTCCTGAGCAAAAAGGACGCTGCCCATTATTCATTAAAAATAAAAAGGGGCTGGATAACATTATCTCCTGATAGTGGAACAACAAGCCTGATGCAAAAAGAAACGGACCCTTTTTATTCAGCAGTGACAAAAGTTGATCTCAACGCATCCGATTCTTCTGCGAAAGCGGGTTTATATCTTTCAAACGGAAATCAAAAAGTTTTTGTGCAGCTCTATACCGGGTTTGACCATACCAGGAAAATATTTTTCAAATTCAACTCAACGTTGCAAAGTATTCCCAATCGCTGGGGAAATATTGTTTGGCTAAAAATAGAACGATACAAACATCAGCTCACGGGCTATTGCAGCGGGAATGGTAAAACCTGGATTCAGGTAGGCGGCCCCGTCAATGTAACGGATTTGGATAAAACACAACCCGAATGGAATTCCTGGGTAGGAACCAGTCTGGGCCTTTTCGCAGGCGGAAAACCTTCAAACTTCGATTTATTCATTTGCAAAGATGGCCATTCGCCCATACCGGTCGTTGGATTCAGCAACTATTATGGTGCAGAAAGAATAAAACAAGACAGTGAATGGACAGTCACTAACAGTTCAGATTACGGCGGATGGTTTATGATATCGGGCGTTGAAATCGGAAGAGCTCTGAACGAAACGACAGGCATAGAGTTGCTTGCTTCTTCTAATGAAACCGGAAAAATTGAAATATGGCTTGATGATTTAAAATTCGGTAAGCTTATCGCAGTAATTCCTGTTTCTCCAACCGGGAAAAATAAATCGAAAATCTTCAAACAACCAGTAAAAAATATTTCCGGTCATCACGACGTATATGTAAGATTTCCTTCGGGAAACCACCACAATCTGTTTATCAAAAACATTCGATTTATATCAGTGGCCAAATAAAATACTGAACTAACATTGGCACTTCAACCATAAATTAAAAAAAGAAAAACCAAATAATTATGAGAAGGATCATCTTTTATCTAGTGTTTGTATTTTTTTTGGGAGAAACTGTCCACGCCCAGAACATCATCCAACACGCACCTCCGGGCTATGATACCCTTAGGGCGGGAATCCAGCATGGAAAAATTGATACCATCATTTACCATTCGGTAACGGTAGGAACTAACCGAAGGGCACTGATTTATACGCCCCCCGGTTTTTCCAAAAAGAAAAAATATCCGGTATTATACTTGTTGCATGGTATTGGCGGGGATGAAAAAGAATGGCTTAATGGAGGATCGCCGCAGATCATTCTGGACAATCTCTATGCTGAAAATAAAATCGAACCCATGATCGTGGTGATGCCCAATGGGCGGGCCATGCCGGATGATCGCGCAACGGGCAATATTATGGCGGCCGACAAAATACAGGCCTTTGCCAATTTTGAAAAAGACCTTTTAAATGACCTGATTCCTTATATCGAAAAAAAATATCCTGTTTTAACTAGCAGGGAAAACCGTGCAATCGCGGGTTTGTCCATGGGCGGTGGACAATCGCTGAATTTTGGGCTTGGCAATCTCGATAAATTTGCCTGGATCGGCGGTTTTTCATCGGCGCCCAATACAAAAAAACCTGAAGAATTAGTACCCGATCCCGAAAAAGCAAAACAAAAAATTGAACTTCTCTTTATATCCTGTGGAGCCAGTGATGGATTAATCATTTTCAGTAAACGAACGCACGATTATCTACAGGAAAATCATGTGCCGCATATCTATTATATCGAGCCGGGCGTGCATGATTTCAAAGTTTGGAAAAACGGTTTGTACATGTTTTCCCAATTGATTTTTAAAACAGTGGATACAACGACATTCTCGAAATATCCCGTGGTTGGAGCGCCCGCTTCTACAAATGTCCGTAATGCGAATTACCCGCAGATACTTCCGGACAATCGCGTGATCTTCAATATTAAAGCACCAGACGCAAAAAAAGTGCAGATTGATCTGGTTAGAAAATACGATCTCCTAAAAGATTCAGGCGGCACCTGGACCGTGACCACAGATTCAATCAGTGAAGGCTTTCATTATTATTCATTGTTGATAGACGGATTGCCCGTTGCCGATCCGGCCAGCAAAACATTTTACGGAATGGGCAGGATGGCGAGCGGCATTGAAATCCCCTTCGCAGGCGGCGCCTACTATGCGTTACGCGATGTTCCGCATGGAGATATCAGGATCAAAAAATATTTTTCGAAAGTGACCAATTCCTGGCGCGAACTGTATGTGTACACACCGCCCGGATATGATGTCAATACCAATGAAAAATATCCCGTGCTTTACATTTTACATGGTGGCGGAGAAGATGAGACCGGCTGGGCAACACAAGGAAAAACAGATTTGATCCTCGACAATCTGATTGCAGCAAAAAAAGCAACACCCATGCTGGTTGTCATGCCAGACGCAAATATCGGGATGGGTGGGTTTAATGTACAGGGCATCGAAAATTCCCTGAAGACATTCGAAAGGGAAATGAAAGAAACGATCCTGCCTTTCGTGGAAACTAATTACAGGGTAAAATCCGATGCGGCGAGCAGGGCGCTTGCAGGCCTGTCACTTGGAGGCGTTCATACATTGTACACGGGAATACGTAATACGAATATGTTTTCTTATCTCGGGGTTTTTAGTTCCGGCTGGATTATCCCTATGATGACCAACATTGCCGATGCGCAATATGATCTGTTGCAAAAAGACAGTGCGTCTGTCAATAAGAATTTGAAACAGTTCTGGATTGCTATGGGTGGCAAAGATGACATCGCTTATAAAAACGGGCAGCTCATGCTGGAAAAACTAAAACAGCTGAATATCAGATACAGCTACAGTGAGTACCCGGGAGGGCACACATGGCCCGTGTGGAGAAATAATCTGTACAATTTTGCGCCGTTGCTGTTCAAAGACTAATCACGAGATGAAAACAGTTTTCATTTTTACTTTTTTTGGGATGGGATTTTTGACCGGTCTTCGTGCTCAGGAAAGATTATATGCCAATGAATTCTCTTTACGCGATATAACACTAAGAAATAGCTCATTTCAGGCAGCCCGCGATTTGAATATAAAAACATTGTTAAAGTACCATGTCGACCGCCTGCTGGCGGGCTACCGGAAAGAAGCAGGGCTGAGACCCAGGAATTCAAGTTACACTAATTGGGAAGGTCTCGACGGCCATATCGCAGGTCATTATCTCTCGGCATTGGCGATGAATGTAGCTGCGACCGGTAATGTCGAATGTCAAAAGCGAATGTTGTACATGATTACGGAACTCAAAGCGTGCCAGGACGCTAATACGAGAAATCATCCTGGCTGGGGCGCCGGCTACACCGGCGCTGTTCCCCATAGCGAAAAACTCTGGAAGACATTAAAAAACGGAAATTTTGCGACTTACCAGATGAGCTGGGCTCCATGGTACAACCTGCATAAAATGTATGCAGGCCTCAGGGACGTCTGGCTGTTCACAGGCAATGAAGAAGCAAAAAATATTTTTCTGAAATTTTGTGACTGGGCAATATATATCACCTCTGCATTATCGGATCATCAGATGCAGGTAATGCTCGAAACCGAACAGGGCGGCATGAATGAAATTTTTGCTGATGCCTGTCAAATAACTGGTGATCATAAATATCTGGCTGCAGCAAAACGATTTTCTCACCGGATGCTGCTCGATCCCATGTCTGAAGGAACAGATAATCTGGATAATAAACACGCCAATACCCAGATACCCAAAGCCATCGGTTTTGTTCGCATTGGAGAACTTGGTCAGGATGTTACTTACAAAAATGCAGGAAATTTTTTCTGGGTAACGGTCACCAGCAACCGGAGTCTTGCTTTTGGAGGTAATAGCAGACGTGAATTTTTTCCAAGCGCGGAAGCATGCTCAGATTTTGTCAGCGATGTAGAGGGCCCAGAATCCTGCAATTCTTACAATATGCTGAAGTTAACCGCCGACTTATTCAGGATTAATCCTTCGGCGTCGTACATGGATTATTTCGAACGCACATTATATAATCATATCCTCTCCACCCAAAATCCGGAAACCGGCGGATACGTTTACTTCACACCTGTTCGACCCCGCAGTTACCGGGTATATTCGGCACCGAATAAATCCATGTGGTGTTGCGTCGGAACGGGCATGGAAAACCACAGCAAGTATAATGAGCTCATCTACACACACCGGCACGACTCGCTATTCCTGAATCTTTTTATCTCGTCTGATTTATATTGGCGCGAAAAAAAAATGCGGTTGGCACAGGAAACCAGGTTCCCATATGATGAACACACGAAACTTACCATTACAGAAACAGGCGGCCATTTCACTTTGATGATACGTTATCCTGGCTGGGTAAATGAAGGCGGATTGACCATTGAAATTAATGGCAAACCTGTTTCCTTTAACGGACGTCCCTCTTCGTATATTCCTGTGACAAGGGACTGGAAGAAAGGTGACGTCGTTGATATTTTTTTACCGATGCATAATACCATCGAACATTTGCCAAATCTTTCCCAATATATTGCCATCCTGCACGGCCCGATTCTACTTGCCGCGAAAACAGGAACTGAAGATTTAAAAGGACTGATCGCAGACGAGAGTCGCTGGGGACATATTCCGTCTGGTGAAAAATTACCATTGGATCAGGCGCCGGTTATCATCGATGAACAGACTAACATAGCAAATTCTCTTATCCTTGTTCCAAACAGCCCACTTCATTTTACCATACGCGGTCTGAAAATGATCAATCCGATTAATGCGGAACTGCAGCCGTTTTACCAAATTCACGGGGCGCGTTATATGATGTACTGGATGGCCCTGACTAAGGATCAATATCAATCATATCTGGATTCACTTTCAACTATTGAAAAACAAAATCTCGCACTGCAAAAAAAGACAATTGACCAGGTATCCCCCGGCGAACAGCACCCGGAAGTTGATCATGCTTTGCAAATGGAAAATTCACATTCGGGTGTTTCAAACGGCAAGAAGTACCGGGAAGCAACTGACGGCGGATATTTTAGTTACAACTTGTCGACGGGCAACAAAATAAATTTGAAATTAATTGTTACTTATTGGGGTGCCGAGTGGGGAAACAGGAAATTCGACATTTATATTAATGATAAAAAGTTGTTAACGGAAGATAATACAGGTCGGTGGAACCGTTCGGCATTTTACGATATCAGTTATACTATTCCAGATACTGTCGTGAATGACAAAAAATATATCCGTGTCAAATTTCAATCCATGCCCGACAACAGTGCCGGTGGTGTGTATGGTGTGCGTTTGGTGGACGAACAATGATTAATTCCGGATAAAACCGTCAAAATATTGTTCTCCGTACAAGGTAGTCAACAATGGAAAATCACACTACGAATCCATCAGATAGACAACAGGATATTACCTGTTACTTTTCCACAACCGGCAGGCGTCAATATTTTTAAAACATATTCCTGACCTTTTATAATTGTTGAAATGATTTTTTCTGTTTGTGAACCGGCTATCGACATTTCGGTTGATTGACCATACATGACCAAAGCAAACAGAACAGTCGGTAGTAAAAAGGGGACTTTTTTCATATTATTTTTAATAAGAACGTCTATTGACCTAAAATCTTTAATTCGTTATACGGATTGATCGTTTGAATAAATCCATTTTCATCATAGTTGATTTTGGTGACTTTTATATTACGCAAATGGGTTACACCTTTACTCAGACTACTATCATGGTAGAACAGATACCAATCCTGATTAAATTTCACGATCGAATGATGCGTAGTCCATCCGACAACCGGATTTAAAATTCTACCGGCATACCGGAACGGGCCGTAAGGATTGTCAGCGATTGCATAACAGATAAAATGGGTATCCCCCGTTGAATAAGAAAAATAATATTTGCTTTTGTATTTATGCAGCCAGGAAGCCTCAAAAAATCTTTTATCACGATCACCTTGTAATAAGGGATTTCCGATTTCATCGACGATTAGCACATCGCGCGGTATTTCGTCAAACTCTAACAAATCACCCGTAAGCTTTGCGACCTTTGCACATAAAGCAGCTTCTGAATCTTCCGGCAAATGAGCAACCGGACTTTCAGGGCTGGTGGAATTAAAACGTCCGCTACGCCAACGCTGCAACTGTCCACCCCAAATACCACCAAAATACATATAACAGGTACCGTCATCATCTTTGAACACAGCCGGGTCGATAGAAAAACTCCCTTTTATAGGATGGGGTTGCGCCTCAAACGGACCAGTCGGAGAATCTGCCACCGCCACGCCAATCTTAAAAATATCCTGATAATCTTTCGCCGGAAAGAATAGGTAATACTTTCCATTTTTTTCATTCGCATCAGGCGCCCACATTTGCTTCTTTGCCCAGGGTACGAATTTTACTTGCAGGGCTATACCATGAACTTCGGCCACTCCTTCAGGGCTGTCCATAGATATAACATGATAATCTTCCATGGCAAAATGACTGCCTAAATCGTCGAAGGCCTCGCCCGCATCAATGTCATGTGACGGATAGATATATATTTTTCCATTGAAAACATGTGCAGAGGGATCTGCGGTATATATAAATGTTATTAATGGCTGCGATATAGCGTTTTTATTCAGCTCATTAAAGTCTATATGTTTAACATTTTCTTCAGGCATGCCAAAATTTTTAATTATTTATGAACTTCTTTTTCTATGCTTTAATTCCCTTTCAATATTCAATTCCATTTTTTTATCAATTGGGTACCAGAAAAGAAGACCCGCTCCTGCAATAAATATCAGGGCTGGTATTACACTTACTAATAATTTAATCCCATTCGTTGCAATGTCAGTTTGCACTGGTGCATCGGCGATATAACCGAATATGCTGAGCATCCATGTAGATAAAGCGCCCCCTACGCTCAGACCCACTTTTAGTCCAAAAATCATTGCTGAAAATATGATAGCTGTTGCTCGGCGCTTATTTTTCCATTCGCTGTAATCTGCCACATCGGCAATCATTGCCCACAATAATGGAATGGTGATACCGTATAAAAATCCATGTATAACCTGGGTAATAAACACCATCGAAACAGATGTGTTACTGAAAAAATAAATCACAAAAAGAAAAATAGCGGAGATCGTTAAAAAAATACCGAAAATATTTCTCTTACCAAAACGATCTGCTAGCGGTTTCGAAAAAATGATTCCGACGATCATAGCAATCGTGCTAAATGCACTGGTAAAACTGACTGCTGAATAAGGAGCACTTCCGGGTTTGGAAAATTCTTCGAAAGCCTTTGGATTGAAAAGACGGCTCAATGCACTAATAATGTTGTTGAATCCCACTTTGTTCAAAAAGTCGATTTCACTTTTTTCAGTCAGAAAATATTTGTAGTAGAATACATTCATACCTCCTTTTATGGAGAGTGTTATGAATACCATAATGGTGAGCGCCAGCATGATGAGCCAGGGTTTATTCCTGCTTAAATCGGACAAATCCTGTTTCACCGGCGTCTTTTGTTCTTTAGGGGGATGTACTCTCTCCTTGGTTGTAAGAAATGTTGTAATGAAGCAGATGACACCGGTAATGGCAAATACCAGCATAACCTTTTCAAATCCTTTGGCTTTGTCACCATGACCCAGCGAAAGCGCTAACGGCAAAAGCAAAACCTGGATCACAAACTGCGCTAACATTACGGCTACAAAACGATAAGATGACAAACTGTTTCTCTCCTTCATGTCCCCTGTGAGCACACCGCTTAATGCAGAATAGGGAAGATTATTGGCAGAATAAACAATCACGAGTAAAAAATAAGTAATGAAAGCATAAGCTACTTTGCCGCCTTCACTAAAATCCGGCGTGCTAAAGGCTAGCATAGAGATTACACCAAATGGAATGGCCGTCCATAAAACCCAAGGACGAAATTTACCCCATCGCGTATTAGTGCGGTCCGCAATAGCACCCATCACCAAGTTAAAACAAGCCCCGATGATACCACCGACTAGCATAACAAAACTTGCCTTGCCCGGAGGAATTTTATAGATGTCAGTATAGAAAAAAGCAAGAAATGCCATTAAAGTCTGGAAGATCAGATTAGCTGCCAGGTCACCCAGGCTATAGCCAACCTTTTCCATAACAGAAAGTTTCTGCGTATCCGTGGATAATTTTGAGGCGTCTGATGCCAGATTTTGTGATTTCATAAATTGCAATTCCGATTCCTGTTTAGATTATTTTTTCGCTGAATTGACTGTGGAAATCACACTATAAAACGCAGTTTTCGGCTTGCCATTTCTATCAAATAACAAAGGATAATTTGTCCGACCCGGAATAGGCCAGTTGTTCAACCATGACTGCCTGTCGCTGACTCCCCAGAATGTAATACGGCTGATGTTGTTTTTATATTTCAAAAAAAGTCTGAACAAATCGGCGTAAGCATTTGCCTGTACTTGATCAACAGAGTCGGGAAGTCCATTTGAATACGGGTTCATTTCGGTGCTGCCCTTTGCCGTTCGATTCACATCAGCAGTGTTGTTATCCCAGGGATTCGGCAATACACCCAGATCCAGTTCTGTAAACATGACTTCAATGCCCAGTGCGCTAAACTCCTTGATACTTTCTTCAATTTCCTTTAAAGGCACTTTGTCTGCTTTCCAATGCCCCTGTATACCCACGCCATCGATTCGAACACCGGCAGATTGAATTTTCTTGATGAGTTTTATTGCACCGGCCCTTTTGGCTGGCTGTTCAATATTATAATCGTTATAATACAATTTTGAATGCGGTGAAGCTTTCTGTGCAATACCGAATGCCTCGATAATATAATCTTCACCAAGATTTTTCAGGAAGACAGAATTTCGCAATGTGCCATCTTCGTTCAGTGCTTCATTAACGACATCCCATGAATACACTTTTCCGTCATACCGGCCTGCAACGATCTTGATATGATTTACAAAATACTGGCGGACCGAATCGCTGCTATTTATTCCACGAAAAAACGACGGCAACTGACTGTGCCAGATTAGTGTGTGTGCGTTTACTTTGATGTGGTTTCTTTGCGCAAATGCAACCAATTTATCTGCATATTCAAAATTGTATGTATCCCACCCCGGTTGTATGATTTCAGCCTTCATAATATTTTCCGGTGTCAGGGCACTGAATTGTTGTTTTATTAGGGCATCCTCAGTGGAATCCTTTTCTTCGATTTGACTTCTATTCATCGCCGTACCGATAAGGAAATCCGGTTTAAATATCTCTTTCAGCGAAGGTATTTTTCGATCCTGGGCATCAACGCTTATTGCAAAACACATAAACAGAATCACTGAGTATAAATAAAAAAATAATGATAATTTTTTTGCCATTTATTATTTATTGACGTGTTTTAAAATGGTTTCGGGCGGTCCGAGATAAGTATTTTTCATGAAACCAAAATCGAGCACTATCTTTTGCAAGACGACTGCCGTACTAATTCGATAGAAGGTAATGGTATGTTTCCCACTTTTTTCTATACGAAGAAGGGTTGATTTTAAAATAACATTATCTGCCACCCATTGGCTCCATTGCTTCTGGCCATGGTCATCTTAATATTGTTTGATATGATCTTCGGTCCTTCAGTCATCGGCATGAAGACATGGCCGCGCATCCCAACTGTAACAATACTTTCATGATGACCCATATTTTCAATTCCTTTTTTCCAAAATGCCCCGAGGACAGTGTCATTCGCAGTATAATCCCACGGACCATTCCTATGGGTCTGAATTATACAATCGTTTACATAATGCCTGTAAAGCTATAGAAAAGATTTTCTCAGCCAAATAAATGTAATCGATTGCAAGCAAATCTTATTACATTAGTGTTGTCGAAAGAAGCCATAATTTCCACACCAGGACCAATCACAACAATGATGCTCAAACGGATATTGATTGCCGTGCCGGCAAGGTTTTGTCCGGTATTGGTGTTTTCAAAAAACGGGCATTCGGAGTGGCCATTCCATTCCCATGCGACCCGATCATGGGCATAAGATGCTGGACGATCTGCCTAAAAAAAGTTATCCGGGATATAGTGCTATTGGGCGTTTGCGTGGATTGGCCGAATTGCGAGGGTTGGAAATTGGAATCAGTAAGAGCTTTCAATAATATGTTTCAGGGATACAATCTTCTTAACATAAAATCGAAAAATGAGAAAATATCATTTTGTTTTTTTACTTTTTGTGTTGCAGCAGTATATCGGTTATTCC
This sequence comes from uncultured Bacteroidota bacterium, assembly GCA_963730425.1. Lineage (GTDB taxonomy): Bacteria > Bacteroidota > Bacteroidia > Chitinophagales > Chitinophagaceae > Puia. The sequence goes on from CAVSRV010000003.1 coordinate 665,925, forward strand.
CAATTACATAAAGGACTGCAGCTTTGGTACGATCATCCGTCTGGTGAAATCTGGACCAATGCGCTGCCCATCGGCAATGGCCATTTAGGCGCGATGGTGTATGGCAATGTGGACACTGAGACCGTACAGCTGAATGAAAACACATTATGGACCGGTGGTCCCAACCGCAACGACAATACGCTCGCGTTGGATTCATTGAGCGAAATACGCGGGTTGATATTTGAAGGCAGACAAAAAGAAGCCGAACAACTGGCCAACAAAACAATCGTGAGCAAAAAGTCACAGGGTCAAATGTTTGAATCCGCGGGCGAAATTCACCTGGCCTTCACTGATCATGAACACTATTCCAACTATTACCGCGCGTTGGATATTGAAAAGGCGCTCGCGACAACGGTCTATTCGGTGAACGACGTTGTTTACACCCGTGAAGTTCTCGCTTCCTTCAACGACCGGGTTATTGTAATACACCTCACCGCAAGTAAACCGAAAAGTATTTCTTTTACCGCATTCTATACGACGCCCCAGAAAAATGTTTCGACTAAAACTACATCAAACGGACAACTCATTTTTTCTGGAACGACGATTGACCATGAGGGTGTAAAGGGGTTAGTCAAATTTAAAGGTATCGCCCAATTTAAACTGAAAGGTGGAACTTATACTGAAACAGGTACAACGTTGTCTGTAAAAAATGCGGATGAAGTAACCGTGTTTATTTCCATTGCAACGAATTTTAAGAATTACCATGATATCAGTGGCGATGAAAATGCAGGAGCCCAGTCTAATCTGAATGAAGTCCTGAAGGAATCATTTGCCAATATTTTAAAGGCGCATATTGCCAATTATCAAAAATATTTCAACAGGGTAAAACTCGATCTAGGGACAACCGGTGAGATAAACCTGCCTACTGATATCAGGTTAAAAAATTTTGATTCAACGAACGATCCGGAACTGGTAACACTCTATTTTCAATTTGGAAGATATTTATTGATATCATCGTCCCAACCAGACGGTCAGCCTGCCACGCTCCAGGGAATATGGAACAATCAATTGTATCCACCGTGGGACAGTAAGTATACAATCAACATCAATGCTGAAATGAATTACTGGCCGGCAGAAAAAACAAATCTTTCCGAGTTACACGAACCTTTCTTAAGGATGGTGGAAGAAATGGCAGCAACCGGTCAGCAAACAGCTCGTGACATGTACGGTGCAAGAGGCTGGATGGCACATCACAATACAGATATCTGGAGGGCGACCGGTGCAGTTGACGGTGCATTCTGGGGCACTTGGAATAATGGAGGTGGATGGACAAGCCAGCATCTCTGGGAGCATTTTTTATACACCGGAGATAAAAAATATCTCTCGTCTGTGTATACGGTCCTGAAAGATGCCGCGTTGTTTTATGCCGATTTTTTAGTTGAGCATCCGAAATATAATTGGTTGGTAGTTTGTCCGGACATGTCGCCGGAGAACTCGCCCAAAGCGCATGAAGGATCTTCACTGGATGCCGGTGTAACGATGACTAACCAGATTGTAGTGGATGTATTTAACAATGCCATTAATGCTGCGGAAATTTTAAACAGAGATAAAACTTTTGCTGATACGCTGAAATATTTTCGAAGCCGGCTGCCGCCCATGCATATCGGCCAATATGGACAATTGCAGGAATGGCTCGATGATATAGACGATCCCAATGACCATCATCGTCACATATCACATTTGTATGGATTGTTTCCATCTAACCAAATATCACCTTATCGAACGCCGCAATTGTATAGCGCAGCAAAACAAACACTTTTACAACGGGGAGATGTTTCAACAGGTTGGAGTATGGGGTGGAAAGTAAACTGGTGGGCAAAAATGTTGGATGGCAATCACGCATATGAATTAATCCGGAACCAACTGAAGCCAGTTGACAGCAATGAATCCGGTGGCGGCACTTACAATAATTTGTTCGATGCGCATCCACCCTTCCAGATTGACGGGAACTTTGGATGCACTTCAGGCATTACAGAAATGCTCATGCAAAGTGAGGACGGAGAGCTAAATCTTCTTCCTGCAATTCCCGATGTTTGGATGGCGAAAGGAAGTGTTAGCGGTCTGCGTGCAAGAGGCGGCTTTGAAATTTTAACCTTACAATGGATAAACGGCAAAGTTATCAGAGCAGTTATCAAATCCACACTCGGCGGTAATCTTCGATTGAGAGTTCCAAACGAATTAAAACTTAATGATGGCGGTATTTTGAATAATGCTAGAGGCGAAAATAAAAATTTATATTATCACGTTGAAACGACCCGGCCACCAATTATTTCAGAGAAAGCAAAGATTTTATTACCGGAATTAAATACAACCTATACCTATGATCTGGAAACATATCCGGGAAGGATTTATGCGCTAAATTTAAAATAAGATATTTGCTATTACCCAGAATAGTTGAAAATGAAATCTATTTCCATGTTAAGTTGTCTTTGCGCCAAATAGATAAATGAAAGATCATAATCCACGGAGATCCAATTATACCCTTACATTGTTTACTCCTATATATTCAAGAGTCGAAAAATTTCAGATTGTAGCGACGATCCAGTTTCGGTAACTGCGTCAAGAATGGAATAATGATTTTTGCCATTAACAGGCAAAAGCGTTAAACAGCTGTGTTTATTTTTCCAGCTTTCATACATGTCTGTACTTTGATTTTTAAATTCATCCGTTTCATCGGTTCCTGTGGCCAGCAAAAGAGGACAGACGTAACACGGCTCTAAATAAACCGGGCTGTTTCGCTTTGCGGTTTCTCTGTCCATACCAAGTACGCTATTGAGATTGGAAAGCATCAGCGGTTCCAGATTGAACAAACCGCTTAATGTAATGATGGATCTTAAATATTTTAAATCTTCATCGACCAACAGCATACTGGCCAGATGCCCGCCAGCACTATGTCCCATTACGTGCATCTGCTCTGGGCTGCCGTTAAATCGTTTAATATTTTCGTGCAGCCACCGTATTGCATAACGGCATGAAAAAACGATCTGGCTCATGGAATTTTCAGGAGCAAGCGGGTAATTCAAAAAAACAGTTGTAACACCACGCTTTAGAAACGCCGTCGCCATAAAATGAAACATTGTCTTGTCCAGTAAATGCCAGTAGCCGCCATGAATAAAGATCATTGTTTTTGAGTCTGGCTTTTCCGAGGGGAAAATGTCGAGGCTTTCTTTGAGATGATTTCCAAATAAAATGCCTTTTAAAACATAATGCTCTTTTTCAGTTTTCCTGCTTAGGCGCTCCCAACGCTCGAAATAACCGGCATAATCCGTAACATGTAATCTGTTGTTATATTGGTCATTTAGTTGCTCCTGGCTATAATGCTTATAGACCTTCATACCAAAGCAACGGCGGGGGTTGCATTTTTGAATTTATTGTCAGATGTTTGCAGACAAGTAAAAACGATCCTGTAAAATTCAGGATGCGACTGCCAGGTCTTGCCTGTAACAATCCTGCCATCTTTTACTGCCTGGTCGGGAGTAACATAAATTCCTCCGCCTGATTCCACTTCAAACCGCACGTGTTCATAACAGGCAATTTTTTTCTGATTGACCAGTCCGGCAGTCACCAATATCTGTACTCCGTGACAGATTGCAAAAATGAATTTATCCAATTCCGAAAACTTTTGCACGATGTTAATAACCGTTGAATCATTTCGCAAATATTCCGGTGCCCGTCCGCCAGGGATCAGCGCAGCCACATAATCTTTGGGGTTCACGTCTTCAAATGAAATTTCCGACTCAAGAAGGTATCCTTTTCGTTCTATATAAGTATCCCATCCCGGTTCAAAGTCGTGCATCACAAGGTTTAATTTTCTTACAGAAGGAGCCGCCAACACAGGCGTATAACCTGCCTCGCGCAGGCGGTGCATGGCATAAAGAACTTCAAAACTTTCACCGGCATCGCCGGTTATTATCAATATTTTATCGGATGCGTTCATAAACTGATTCGTTTTTAATTGTTTTTGATAACTGTCCACTTAAAGATAGATAAGATTTTTAACCTGAGATGTCTCGACCCCTTAGGCCGTTGCGTGAAAGTTATCGACACGGTGATAAGTAATGCGCGTAAAATTTGCTGACGGAATAGGTAAACAGCGCAAAACCTACCTTATGATCAATCAACTGATTTGATTTAAGTCTTATATTCACTACTTTTTTCAATCATTAATATCATTTCTAAAAATTGAAATATTTTATTGGCTATGATCTGGGATCTTCATCAGTCAAAGCCTCATTGCTTGATTTAAAAACCGGAAAGTCCGTTGCGTCTACTTTTTCACCGCTTGTTGAAATGAAAATCCACGCACCAAGAGCCGGTTTCGCAGAACAGGAACCCGAATCCTGGTGGGAGGAACTGATAGGCGCAACCAGATTATTGAAAAATAAAATCCATTTTGAGAAAAACGAAATTGCTGCCATTGGCATTTCCTATCAGATGCATGGCCTGGTTTGCATCGACAATCATTATGAACCCCTGAGGCCGGCTATTATATGGTGTGACAGCCGCGCAGTCAATACCGGCAAATCAGCATTTGATCAGCTGGGACATACTTATTGCCTGGAACATTTTTTGAATTCCCCCGGCAATTTCACCGCGTCCAAATTGAAATGGGTAAAGGACAATGAGCCGGAAATATACAGGAAAATATTTCGCATATTATTACCTGGCGATTTTCTGGCGTTGAAAATGACAGGCGAAGCAGTGACAACCCTCCCGGGTTTATCCGAAGGAATTTTCTGGGACTATAAAGAAAATAATATTGCTCAGTCGTTATTGAATTTTTATGGAATTGATCCCGGGTTGCTGGCACCCATAGTACCTACTTTCTCCGATCAGGGCAAACTACAATCTGCTGCGGCCGAATTGCTGGGAATCGCAGCGGGGACTCCGGTATGTTATCGCGCAGGCGACCAGCCCAATAATGCCTTTTCACTTCAGGTGCTGGATCCCGGAGAAATAGCCGCCACCGCAGGTACATCCGGTGTGGTCTATGGCATTTCCGATCATGTGAGTTTTGACGAACGTTCCCGGGTGAATTCATTTGTTCACGTGAATAATACGCAGGACAATACCCGTTTGGGAATCCTGATGTGTCTCAATGGCACAGGAGCTTTCAACAGTTGGTTACGCAGGGAATTGTTTGATAATGCTTCTTATCAGTGGATCAATAAAGGTGCAGCTGAAATACCCATGGGAAGTGATGGAATTTTATGTTATCCGTTTGGAAATGGCGCTGAACGAATATTGGAAAACAGAAATCCGGGAGCTCAGATCCTTGGCCTGGATTTCAACCGGCACAATAAATTCCACCTTGCCAGGGCAGCGCAGGAAGGAATTGCGTTTGCGCTTATGTATGGCACTGAGATCATGCTGGAAATGGGCCTGTCGTTAACGCGTGTGCGGGCCGGAATGGCAAATATGTTTTTAAGTCCGTTATTTTCACAAACATTTGCAAACCTGCTTCATTGTCCGGTTGAATTATACAACACCGATGGTGCACTCGGTGCGGCCCGCGCTGCTGGTTTTGGATCCGGATATTACTCTCATATCAGGGAATGTTATGCCGGAATGGAAATAGTCGGCAGGATTGATCCGGTTGAGCACGATGCAAATCAAATTCATGAAATATATGAGCAATGGAAAAAAGGTCTTTCGGATATTCTGTTAAAAGATTTGAATGTCTGAATAAGTCAAACAACTTCAGTGAGACGTCTTCCAAGAATGGATGTAATCCGATACGGTGATTGCCGGAGCAATCATGATGTCTTTTTCGTTTTGTTTCAGGAACACCAGGAATTCCCTGTGCGACTGAACAGACACATTCAGTGCATTCCCTCCGCCGACGCCATGAAAAAGGACAATCAGCAGCGAATTTGTTTCCATGGCTTTTTTAGCCCATTCAATCAATTGGGCGCCGCTTTCACCATTTACCACATAACAATCCAAATCATAAAGATTTACTTCGTCGATCCGGTGCATTTGATTTCTGACTGCTCTGGCAGCAACAAAATCTTTTTTCATGGAATCGATGAAAGAAAAATCACCGATTTTCATGTCCCCGCAGGTAAATGCAAAAGTTCTTCTTATTTTTCCATCCAGTGACTGTAGAAATACATTGGTCATCCGGGTTTCATCGATCATACGCTGCGCGGTATAATTTTTCAGATCATATTCCGGTTTAATCCAGCTTCTGCCTGTTCCGCCATCACAGGGATGAAACAACGTATGATTACCCAACTCGTGTCCACTCACAGACAATTGCCTCCATTCATTCATCCGGGCTTGTATTGAAGTGGAATAAGCGGTAATGTAAAAAGTTGCTTTTAGTCCCAGGGAATCCAGCACTGGCACGGCATTATCCAGCTGTTGGTCGATAGCATCGTCGTAGGTCAGCACAACCGCACATTGTTTACCCTGCCAAGGTCGGGTAAGTTGTGCATAGTTACTGAGGAACATAAAAAAACAAAGCGTTGCGGAGGAAAATATTCTTCTTATCATACTTATTTCAATTCTAATACAACTACTGAGAACGGTGGCAATTTTAAAGAAACAGTGTTTCCTTTCAACGATGCACCATAAAAAATCTCAGGTTTTATTTTCCCGGGATTTTCAAAGCTGTTATAATCCTGCAGTTTGTTCGAACGAAGTATCCTGCCCTTTACGTCGTTTGCGATCACGCCGCCGAGGTCAATGGATACTTCCTGCTCTGTGTTCGCGTCAATATTTACCAGTGATATGTGCACGGTCCCGCTAATGTCTTTTGATGCAGACGCTGAAATGGCCTTTAGTTTCTTATCACCCAGCGTATAATCATTGCTGTTGATGCTGAGTGGCAACATCAGCGCATTTTGGTGAACATTGTACATCTCCATGACATGGTAGGTAGGCGTCATGATCATTTTTTCTCCCTTCGTTAGTATAACGGCTTGTAGTACATTAACGCATTGTGCCAGATTGGCCATTCTAACGCGGTCGCAATGATTATTTAAAATGTTCAGGGTAAGACCAGCGATCATGGCATCCCGCATGGTATTTTGCTGATACAAGGGCGAACCATCCACGCCCGACTCTGTGTCGTACCATCCACCCCATTCATCCACAACCAGGGCCACTTTTTTTCCGGGATCGTATTTGTCCATTACTTCGCTGTTGCCGGAAATCATATTTTCCATCAGGTAGGCCTGCTCCATGGTGGCAAAATATTCCTGCTCTGAAAAATCTGTGCTGGAGCCCTTTCTACTCCAGTCAATCACAGAGTAGTGATGAATGGATATACCCTCGATCAGTTTGCGTGGAATATCACGCATCAACGCCTCTGTCCATTTAAAATCTTCTGTTCCCGGACCTACCGCTATTCGGAATAGACCTTCACTATTACCGTAGCTCGTTATTTCGGTCGCATACTGTTTATATAAACTGATGTAGTATTCAACCGACATATGACCGCCGCAATCCCAGGATTCATTCCCGATGCCCCAGTATCTTACGTTCCAGGGTTTTAGCCTTCCATTTTGCGTGCGCATGTCAGTTAGATAACTTTTGCCGCTTGCATGATTGGTATATTGAACCCATTCCTCTGCCTCCTGTACGCTGCCTCCACCAACGTTCATCGCGAGATAGGGGTCGGCATGCAGTGATTCACATAAATCCAGAAACTCATTCGTTCCGAAGGCATTGTCTTCCCGCACATTACCCCAGGAAACATTTTCAGTTTGCTTTCTTTTGTCTTTCGGTCCAATTCCATTCTTCCAGTGATAGTGGTCGGCATAACAACCGCCGGGCCACCGGAGAACTGGAATCTTCAATTTTCTCAGGGCTTCAATTATGTCGATGCGAATTCCGTTTTCATTGGCAATTTTATTATTGCCTTCGCCCACATAAAATCCACCGTAAATACAGCGTCCGAGATCTTCGGCAAAGTGTCCGTAAATATTTTTATTGATGGTATCGCTGCTGTTTCCGGGATGAAGAGATACCTGGTTTTGTGCGTGGAGAAACTGTGATGAACAAAACAGGGCCATAAAAAGGTGGAAATTAATCTTTTTAAAGGCCAGCCTTGAAATAGACTGAAAGGATTGTCCGGAAGTAGTTGGAATTTGGCAAAGCATGCGTTGATTTTATAACGGTTAACCCATGCTGCAATCGCCTGGGTTAAAAATAATAGCTATGAAACGGGTTGCAATAAATGTACAAAAAAAACGATGCAAAGGCAGGCAAATATTTCTCCAGACGGTGCAGTCGTGCGCTATTAAAGACAAATTTGTACACTTGCCGGTTCAAAGCTTGACACGAAATTTGCGGAGCATGCCCTTCACTTTAATTAACACCTGCATTATAGTGGCTCCCCGCTGCCATACGCCATTCGTGCCATAAACCTATTTGAAAATTCTAAGATGAGACTTGTACATTGCAAGAATTGAAAATATGCCTATTTTTGTTTGGATAAACCTATAAAGTTGCTTTGGTATTTGCAGGTCGCAATTCGAGCGTATTTAGTAAATCGTTTTTCATAAGCCGATGGATTATAATTGGCTGAGAACATATACGGTTCTCCCAGCGGGATCACATTCTTTTTTTAAGTTACAAATATCTTTTTTGCAGCTTCAGCACTGAGGTAAACTTCTTTCTTGCCTTTCAGTTGTACCAGTACCGATTTATCAAAATCCTGCACCTCTTTCACAATGATCGTCTGATGAAGACCGATCCCCTGCTTTTCCAGATAGCGTAAGAAATCGGCTGAACTATCAGAAACGCTTGTGATCAATAATTTGCGATTCAATTCCGCATCCGATAAAGGTCTTGAGGCCTTTGCCGGCAGGTGTCCGTTTGACTGTGGGATAGGATCTCCATGAGGATCGTATTTTGGAAACCCCAGAAACTTTTCAAGCCTGTCGGGTAAATCATAATCCCGGATATGTTCAAGCTGCTCAGCAATATCATGCACTTCATCCCAGTTATATCCAAGCTTCTCATGCAGAAATACTTCCCAAAGCCGGTGCTTGCGGACAATTAAAACGGCTATTTTTAGTCCGCTGGCGGTCAGCACGGCTCCCTTGCTCTTATCGTAATGAATAAGTTTTTTGTCTGACAGCCTTTTAAGCATATCCACCACAGAAGCAGGGTTGTTATCCAGTTCTTCAGCAATTGCTGTGGCACTCACTTTGCCATTTCCCTGTTTATCAAGATGATAAATGGCTTTCAGGTAATTCTCTTCCGATAAAGTCTGAGTAAGCGGCTTGGCCATGAAATAAAGGTAGTAAAGATTGGCTCATTTATAAAATTAGGCAAGACTAATTTTTAAAATTGTATATACCTAAATTATTTTATATATTTGGGCTAAATGTTTTGGATGGTATGAAGGTCATTATGTTGATAGGCTGTATTTTTACTATTAGTTCTGTAACTGCCCAATTGCGGATTATTGCAGGAGTAGTAGTTGATACATTTTCTAAAGAATATCTTCCTTCAGCCACGGTATCTATAAATGGCAAAGTCATATCAGCGAATGGCAAAGGGACCTTTTTTTTGTCACTTCCGGCTGCAACCATGGATTTCAAATTCATTGTTTCTTATTCAGGATATAAAACAGATACTATCTTGTTTCACTCATTTCAGGATAACTATATCATTGAATTGGTACCAATGCCTAATAGTTTAACAAATGTCACAGTTACTACCGGCGTATCGAAAGCCACTTCTATCAAAGAAAACCCAGTACCGATTGTTTTTATTTCAGCCAGAGCTATTGACCGCGCTACAGAAGATAATATCGTAGATGCGTTAGCGCAGGCTACTCCCGGGTTTAATAGTGTAAAAACAGGGCCCGGTGTTTCTAAACCCTTTATTCATGGTCTTGGTTATAATCGGGTACTAACACTTTATGACGGTGTCCGGCAGGAAAGTCAGCAATGGGGCGACGAACACGGAATTGTCGTTGATGATTATAATATTGATCATGCGGAAATCATCAAAGGGCCAGCCAGCCTGATGTATGGTTCTGATGCATTGGCCGGTGTGATGAGTCTTTTCCCTATTATGCCTTACAATACTCAGGGGAAATTAGTTGGCAGATATACTTCAGAATATCAAAGCAACAATGGTCTCACCGGAAACGGGATGCGATTAATATATGGCAGTGGTCACTGGTCCTATACAGTTCGCGGATCTTATCGTATTGCAAAAAATTATTGTGACCCGGTGGACGGATGGGTATACAATACGAATTTCAGGACAACCAATGCGTCATTAACTGCTCAGTATAGAGGAGCGTCAGGATTCACAACCCTGAATATTAATTTATATGATCATAAACAGGGAATTCCTGATGGAAGCCGGGACTCCCTTACCAGACAATTTACCAAACAGATTTATGAAATTGGAGGTCAGCCGGACGATAACATAAAACAAAGACCCGTCGTTCCTTACGATTCATTAAATAGTTACTTATTGAGCCCGCTTCATCAACGGATACAGGATTATAAATTTTACAGTAATAATCATTATGAAATCGGAAAGGGATATTTAGACGGTCAACTGGCATTCACGCAAAATCTGCGCAGGGAATATGATCATCCAACTGATCCTCTTCAGGCCGGATTATTTGTCAGACTTTATACATTAAACTATGGAATCAGATATACAAAGCAGGTTTTTGAGAGCACGGATCTGACTTTAGGTATCAATGGGATGTATCAGAATAATAAAAGTCTGAACGCAACCGACTTCCCGATACCTGATTTTAATTTACTGGATATTGGGCCTTATATATACTTGCATAAAAAATGGCATCGGTGGACGATGAGCGGTGGCATGCGGTATGATAACCGTTCTCTCAGGGGAAATAATTTTTATACAAAACAGGATTCAGTCACCGGATTTTTTAAACATGTTATTAACCAGGACACAACTGGTTCGTATTTACAATTCCCTGCTTTTAATAAAACATTTGCTGGTTTTTCTTTCAGCGCCGGAATGACTTACGAGATAAATCAGCATATGAGTTTAAAGGCAAATATTGCAAGGGGATTCCGCGCTCCGAATATTTCAGAGTTCGCATCCAACGGCCTTGATCCTGGCGCCCATATTGTTTATTTAGGCGACCGGAATGCGCTCCCTGAATTTAGTCTGCAGGAAGATGCAGGAATGGAAATGACGTTTAATGATGTTTCAATTTACATCAGTGTTTTTAATAATTATATTAAGAATTATTTATACGAATCGCAGGAAACGGATGCAGCGGGTAATTCTGTAGTTATTGTTCCGGGAAATAAAACATTCAGATATGAACAATCTTCGGCAGAATTACTCGGATTTGAGACCTCAGTGAATTTCCATCCTGAATTATTAAGAGGCTTTTCATTTAACAACTCTTTCTCTTTGATAAATGGCTACAATCTTAATTCTTCTTTTAAACACAGAGGCGTAAACGGGGAATACCTTCCTTTCATGCCTCCTGTGCGACTTGTGTCCGGAATTAATCAGGAGATAAAAACAAGATCGGTCATTTTTACTTCCTTAACCCTGACATGTCTTGCGGATTTTAATGCAGCACAGAATCATTATCTGGCATTGGATAATACCGAAACGCCAACACCTGCTTATACTTTAATCAATACGGGAATTCTCACAACGATTAGGTACAATCAGAACTATTCATTGCAAGTACAGGTACAGGTAAATAATTTGCTAAATACGGCCTATCAGTCAAATCAGAGCCGGCTCAAGTACTTTGAATATTATACAGCATCACCAAACGGGCATTTGGGAATTTTCGGAATGGGGAGAAATATCTGTGCAAAACTGATTATGCCTTTTTGAATATTTATAACAGAATGGAAAGAATGGAATCGATTACAGATAATAAAAAGGGATGGCGCAAGGCGAAAGTCAGCGATTCGTTACCTGAGGTTTTCTCCACTATCCATGTACCTAAAAGCGGAGGTTTCTGGAGGAAATTACTGGCTTTCTCCGGTCCGGGTTTAATGGTGGCCGTGGGATATGTGGATCCCGGAAACTGGGCCACAGATATTGCAGGAGGTGCGCAGTTCGGATACACTTTATTGTCAGTAATCCTGATTTCCAACTTTTTTGCGATCATCCTGCAATTCCTGGCACTGAAACTTGGCATAGTCACGGAGAGAGATCTGGCACAGGCCTGTCGGGATCACTACAGCCCCACCGTAAGTTTTTTACTGTGGATCCTGTGTGAAATTGCCATAGCAGCCTGCGACCTTGCTGAAGTGATTGGATCTGCCTTAGCGCTGAACCTGTTATTCCATATACCTCTTACCTGGGGCGTAGCGATCACTTCATTGGATGTACTGATCATTCTTTTCTTTCAGTACAAGGGCTTCCGTCTTATCGAAAGTATCGTGGCTTCTCTCATATTTATTATCCTGGCCTGTTTTACTTATGAAATCCTGGCTTCACATCCTGATTTTATTCCCATTTTAAAAGGTCTTATTCCCCGGCAGCAAATTGTTATAAATCCTTCCATGCTCTATATAGCTATTGGTATTCTTGGGGCAACCGTAATGCCGCATAATTTATATCTGCATTCCAGCATTGTCCAAACGCGTAATTATGAGCGCAATGAGACGGGGAAGAAAATGGCTATAAAATTTGCAACGATAGACAGCACGGTTGCCTTATTATTTGCATTTTTTATCAATGCCGCCATACTTATAGTTGCCGGCGCTGCTTTTCACACTACCGGCCACCAGGGCGTGTCAGACATCATGGAAGCTCATAAATTGCTGACACCGGTATTGGGCGCTTCACTTGCCAGCATCTTGTTTGCAGTCGCTTTATTGGCTTCTGGTCAGAATTCTACCCTTACAGGTACATTGGCCGGTCAGATCGTAATGGAAGGATTTCTGCATATAAGGTTGAAGCCCTGGCTTCGGAGATTGATAACGAGAGCGATTGCCATCATTCCTGCTTTTATCGTTACAGTTGTTTACGGAGAAAAAGGAATTGCCAGTCTTTTATTATTGAGCCAGGTAATTCTTTCCATGCAACTCAGCTTCGCAGTAATTCCTCTCATTATATTTACCAATGATTCTTTAAAAATGGGCACTTTTGTAAACCGGCTGTCAACTAAAATAATAGCATGGATTATTGCATTTATAATCCTGGGATTGAATCTTTATCTGCTTTACAAAACCATATTTTAAATAACAAGTGTTAATTCCCGATGGGCTTCATGTTTTATAGAAATATTATTTCATAGTAAAACTACCGCTGGGAAAATAGAAAATCGTTTTCTTGCCGCTTCCGCTTGTAAACATCATTTTACTAAAGCTGCCGGCCTTACCTACATAAGTGATCCTGTCACCTTCTTTCATTTTTCCCGAATCAAAATATGAGCCCAGGGGACATTTATTCAGATTATCACCTACATCGTAGGTATAAGAAGAGAAACAAATCATTTTCCTTGTCGTAACATTCGCGTACTGGTATCCAAAAATTTTATATTCAGCTTTGGGATTCGACGTTACAAAGAATTCCTTTGTCTTTTTGTCTACATGAGCAACAGTCATTGCTGCGCCCTGCGAAACAGTTTGTGAAATGGCGGCTGAGGAGAAAAAAACGAATAAAATAAGAGAAAGTATTCTGTTCATAATTGGCAAATTATAAGCGACTTTACCTTTACGTCGAATAACATGCAAGACATATGCCAAACAGGCGGATAAGAGAGGATTTCCACTTGGCTATCTGATAAAAAAATTTTACCTTTTGATGCCCTGGATCTGAAATAAATCATTCTAAACTGATTGCCATGCCATTCAAAAAACTCAGCGAAGACCAGATAAAGTCGTTTCACAAAGACGGCTATGTGATTATTAAGAATTTTTGCAGCAGCCGGGAGACTGATAAACTCTATGCTACAGCCATTGAGGACGCTTCTATAAGCAAGAATGCCCTGGACCTGAATGATCTCTCGGGTAAGAAGACCAAACTTTCATTATGGTTTACACCAGGCAATGATGTTTTTGGCTACCTGACACGAAGTGAACGCATGGTAAATGCAGTTGCCCAATTGTTGGATAGTGATGCGCCTGTTTGTCATTTTCATTCAAAGTTGATGCAGAAAGAACCGAGAGTCGGTGGTGCATGGGAATGGCACCAGGATTACGGGTATTGGTATAAGAACCAGTTCATCTATCCTGATCAGTTAATAAGCGTGATGATCGCACTCACAAAAGCGAATAAGGAAAATGGATGTCTGCAGGTAATTAAGGGCTCGCATAAACTGGGAAGGGTAAATCATGGTTTTTCGGGAGAGCAGGTGGGTGCCGATATGGTAATGGTAAATAATGCACTTAATACAATGGACCTCGTATACAGCGAGCTTGACCCGGGAGATGCATTGATATTCCATAGTAATCTTTTGCATCGATCCGAAGCCAATCTTTCGGCTCATCCACGATGGTCCATCATTTCCTGTTATAATTCCCAGTCGAATCTGGCTTATAACGAGAATTCAACTTCCTGGAAAATTCCGGTTGAAATCGTTCCTGACGAAGCCATATTAAGCTGGGACGCAGAGTCTTTCGCAAATGCCGATTTTCTGAAGAAAGAAAACGATCCTGCATTAAAAGAGACCGGCTGGGAAAAATCTGTCAGCACAAATCTGTAAGATAATTTTGCAAAGTTGTTTTCGACGCAACCACTATTTCTATAGGCACGTTCACATTTCTTAGCCCCGGATCCTGGACGTTGCATTCTCCATTATTATTTTTTCCTGGCCACTGTTACTAAATGGTATCAGTGGAATGTGACCTATTATCTAACGCGTTCGTCAAAAACCATTGTTATGAACAAATTTATATCCACCAAAGATTGGCCAGGGCCAATAAATCTTTGCATGCTTTTGTTTTCATTCTTTGTTTTTTCTACCGGCTGCCAGAAAATAAAAATCGATAAGAATGACCTGCGTAATTTTCAACAGGTAAATCTGGATGCAAATAGTGCGATATATGCGCCCGGACTGGTTGTTCCCAGCCTGCAGAATGCATGGGGTCTGGCTTGGGCTCCGTCAGGAATTGCATGGGTTAATGCTCAGACTGGCCACGTAAGTGAATTATTCACAGGCGAAGGCGCCATTGTGAGGCCGGGGATAAATATCCCGTCACCCTCAGATATAATTGGCGGCACACCAACAGGCATTGTTTATGCAGGGGGAGCTGGTTTCATGCTTGCTAACAAACAGCCCGCCTCTTTTCTTTTTGTAGGGGATGATGGAGTCGTATCAGGTTGGAACGGAGCAGACGGGAATAATGCGCAACGTATTGCCGATAATTCTGCTACTGCTTCTTATTTCGGTCTGGCACTGTCAACTAATGCAGGATCTCACATGCTATATGCTGCTAATTTCAAAACCGGAAAGATCGATGTGTGGGACACTACTTTTACACCGGTTTCAATGCCTTTCCATGATCCTGACTTACCAGATCATTATTTTCCCTTTAATATTCAGGCTGTCGGATCCTGGTTAATTGTGAATTATGCAAAAGTGGGAGCGGATGGGAATGAAATTCATCAGGTGGGTTTGGGAATTGTTGATGTTTACAATACAGACGGTTCTTTTGTAAGAAGATTTGCCTCATTTGGTACACTGAATTCTCCATGGGGCGCAGTTATGACGCCTGCGAATTTTTTGGGAGATAATGATATGGGTGTTGATGATAATGGAGGAAAAGATGGTAAGAACAATCCTGGTAAATTTGATAACGACAACCAACCCTTTATCCTGATTGGTAATTTCGGAGATGGACATATCAATGTATTTTCATTGGGCGGTCAGTTTCTGGGACAATTACAATCTCATAACAAAACAATTGTCATTGACGGATTGTGGGCATTGTCGTTTGCTCCCACAACAGCTACCACTATAGATCCTAAACGTCTTTATTTCACAGCGGGAGCCAATGATGAAACAGATGGCATCTTCGGATACCTGATTAAAAACTAAGTTTTAAAGTCATGTCTGTCTGAATTTCGCGAAACATGGACGCTGCAATCGCAGATCTGTTGGGAGAAATATCTCAGAAATATTTTCAACAGATAGAGACAGCGTCCATGTTTTTTGTAATTGACTTAGCTTATGGTTAATATTGTCAGGAACTAAGCCTGATACATGGAGCCATCACTGGATAATTACTGGAGCCTCAGTCCCGAAACCAATTTTAAATTACTCTCAAGTACAAGTAACGGCCTTACAGCTTCAGACGCCGATTCGAGGCTTCAGCAATACGGCTCGAATACCTTAAAAGCCAAATCATCATCTTCCGGTATCGTTCTTTTTCTTTCCCAATTTAAGAGCCCTATTACAATTTTACTTATTGCAGCTGCCATTCTATCCATGGTTCTGGGAGATTTTACGGATGCCATCATCATTCTGATTATTATCCTTATCAGCAGTTTCCTGGGTTTCTGGCAGGAGAAAGGCGCTGCGAATGCCGTCGAGGAACTTCTCAAGATGGTTCAGATACGCTGTCGGATTCTCAGGGACGGAACCGAAAATGAATGGCCGATAGAAAAAGTGGTACCGGGTGATATAGTGGTCCTATCTGCAGGAGATGTTATTCCCGGTGACAGCCTGATATTGGAATCAAAAGAGCTGTTTATTGATGAAGCCGCATTTACGGGCGAATCTTATCCGGTGGAAAAGAGCGGCGGTAATGTTCCAGCCGATGCACCCTTATCAAAAAGAAGCAATTCTTTATTCATGGGTTCGCATGTGATTAGTGGCAAAGCAAGGGCCCTTATTATTCGGACAGGTAAATTGACGGAGTTCGGTAAAATATCCGACCGCCTGCGTATCAGGCCATCAGAAACAGATTTCGAAAAAGGTATCCGTCGTTTTGGTTATATGCTGATGGAGATAACACTGATCCTCGTGATTCTCATATTTGCCACCAATGTGCTTTTACATAAACCCGTACTGGATTCATTTTTATTTTCACTGGCGCTTGCGGTCGGACTAACACCTCAGCTCCTTCCCGCAATTATTACGGTCAATCTTGCTGCCGGAGCAAGGGCCATGGCAAAAAAGAAAGTCATAGTAAAGCGATTGTCTTCTATTGAGAATATTGGCAGCATGAATATTCTTTGTTCAGACAAAACGGGGACTATTACGGAAGGAAAAGTAACTATTAAGGATGCACTGGATATTAACGGCAATCATTCTGGTAAAACCCTGATGTACGCAGCTCTAAATGCCTCTTTACAACAGGGATTCCAAAATCCCATAGATGAAGCTATCAGTGCCGCCTATAAAGCTCCGGTTGATGCTTATACAGTGCAGGCAGAAATTCCCTATGATTTTATTCGTAAGCGTCTTAGTATACAGGTAAAGAATGATAAGGAAAATTTCACCATCACGAAGGGCGCATTGAATTCCGTCATTGATATCTGTGACCGTGCAGAAACGGAGAAGGGAGAGTTAATTTCCATGGATCATAAAAAAGAACTGATTTTAGATCAATATCACCAGTTAAGTTTGGAAGGCAACCGCGTGTTGGGGGTTGCCTATAAGATTACAAACAATGAGATTGATTTTACAAGGGATCAGGAAAATAAAATGATTTTCCTCGGCTTTATTACCCTTTTTGATCCTCCCAAAAAGAACCTGCATGAAACACTCGATAAATTAAAACATTTGGGAGTTCAGTTAAAACTCATAACCGGAGATAATGCCCTGGTGGCGGAAAGTATTGCGAAGCAAATCGGTATTTCCAGTCCGGTTATACTTTCCGGTCTTCAGATTAGTCAAATGACAGATGGCGCAATTATGCAGCAGGGAGTTCATGCAGATATATTTGCCGAGGTAGAGCCCAACCAGAAAGAACGCATTATACTTTGTCTTAAGAAAGCCGGCAATGTGGTTGGTTTCATGGGTGACGGAATAAATGATGCACCGGCACTCCATACTGCTGATGTGGGTATCTCTGTGGATTCTGCCGTGGATGTGGCTAAAGAAGCGGCAGATATTGTGCTGCTGGATCAAAATCTGGATGTTCTTACTGAGGGAATCGTGATCGGTCGCAAGACTTTCACCAATACGATGAAGTATGTCTTTATGGCTACGAGTGCCAATTTCGGAAATATGTTCAGCATGGCTGGTGCCTCTCTTTTCCTGCCCTTCCTTCCACTTTTACCCAAGCAAATATTGCTGACCAATCTCTTAACAGATTTTCCTGAAATGGCCATTGCTACCGACCGGGTGGATGCTGCTTCCATTGAAAAGCCACATCGCTGGGATATTCGGTTTATCCAGCGATTCATGCTTGTATTCGGACTTTTAAGTTCGGTCTTCGATTATCTGACTTTCGGCGTATTATTATTTATTATGAAAGCGAATGAGAAAGAATTTCAATCCGGATGGTTTGTTGAATCAGTGATATCTGCTACTCTGATTGTGCTTGTTGTTCGTACAAAACTTCCCTTTCTTAAAAGTCTGCCCGGAAAATATTTATCGCTTGCTACCATCCTGATAATATTGACGGTATTGGGGCTTCCATTTTCGCCGGTAGCGGAGCTTTTCGGATTTGCCAGGTTGCCATTGGCTTTTTACGGCTGGATGGCACTCATCGTTGCCGCCTATATTGCTTCCGCCGAATTTCTTAAACAATGGTTCTACAAAAAGTTGCAAAAAAGTTATTAGTTATCTTCAATTTAAATATTATCGGGCAGTTGCTTTATTTTTGCCACGCCAAAACTGATAATCAACCAACTGGCTCTGTTAAAAGATAAATTAAATGAGCAAAACTTATATCAAGATGAAGAGATTGCCTGCCATGATTTTTGTCATCGTATGTTTTAGTGCCTGTCATACTAAAACTGACTATGAAAAAATATTTAATGACCCCGCCCTATATTGCAGCACGGTTCACGAATTGAATACCATTGTGATGGGAAACAATTTTTCTCCCATCGTAGCTTCCCGGAATTATTTATATGCGGCTGTTGCCGGTTACGAAGTGATAGCAGGCGGTTATCCTGATAAATATAATTCACTTGCCGGGCCAGTTGCGTGGCCTTGGAGCCGTTCCTAAACCTCCAGCGGGTCAGAAAATAGATTTTGAGTTCAGCTCACTCCTTGCTTATTGCAAATTGGGCGAATCCGTTACTTTTCCGGCAGGAAGCATGAAGTATTATACAGATAGTTTAAAACAACTTGCGACTGATCATGGAATGCCCTCTGATATATTCGAAAACTCCATTGCTTATAGTGATACGGTTTCTTCGGTTATTATGGAATGGAGTAAACACGATAATTATCTGCAAACCAGGGGAGCTACAGAATATGAAGTGAAGGATTCTCCCGGAAGGTGGGTACCCACTCCACCGGCTTATTCTCCCGCCGCAGAACCACACTGGAGTGAGATACGGGGACTGGTCATAGACAGTGCCAATCAATTCATGCCAGATCCGCCGTATACTTTCAACGTTACGGATAAAAACAGTCCCTATTATAAAGAAGTAAAACTAAGTCAGAACATAGTCGACAGCCTGACAGACGAACAGGCATGGATAGCCGATTTCTGGGATGACAACCCTTTCAAGTTAAATGTCTCCGGGCATTTGATGTTCGGCACTAAAAAATTCTCACCACCCGGTCATTGGATGGGGATTGTCGGAATCGCTGCCAAAAAATCGGGTGCTGATTTCAAGTGAAACAACATATGCATATGCAATAACATCCGTCGCTCTTTTCGATGCATTCATTCAATGCTGGAACATAAAATATATCTACAATACATTGAGGCCCGAAACCGCCATTAATAAATATTTTGATCCCAATTGGAGACCACATTTGCAAACTCCACCGTTTCCTGAATATACCTGCGGACATTGCACTATTTCTGCTGCTGCCGCCGAGACGCTGACCAGTGTATTTGGGGATCAGTTTCCTTATACAGATTCAACAGAACTTGAATTTGGAATTAAGAGCCGGTCATTCAAATCGTTCCGTGATGCCGCTTTGGAAACTCAATACTCCCGGTTTTATGGCGGGATACATTATAATTATTCCTGCATTCGAAGCAATGAGATGGGCAAAGAACTTGGAGACCTGATTGTTGAACGTTTAAAAATGAAGAAGTAATCAGTGAAATATTCATTTAAGAAACTAAAACAACAAAAATGAGAAAGCTCACGGTTTTTAATTTCGTTTCACTCGACGGATATTATGAAGGACCAAAAAAAGGAGATATCAGCTGGCATAAATTTGGTCCGGAGGAAGCCGAATATTCTGTTGAAATGCTTTCATCCGGGATTACTCTTTTATTCGGTAGGGTTACTTATGAATTGATGGCCGGCTATTGGCTAAATGCGGATGTGATCGAAAAAGATCCGCTCGTAGCAAAAGCGATGAACGAATCAGAAAAAATTGTATTCTCCAGGACTTTAAAAAAAACTAAATGGAACAATACGCATTTAGTCAGAAAAAAAATGGAAAAGGCTGTATTTGAACTGAAACAGCAGCCTGGTAAGGACATCATAATTCTAGGTAGTGGCAACATAGTGCAACAGCTTGCACAAAAAGGTTTGATAGATGAGTTTCGGATAATGGTGGTTCCTGTAGTAGTCGGAAAAGGATCATCCATGTTTAAAGACATCAAACCCAGGCTGAACCTGAATCTCGTGGACTCAAGGGTATTCAGGAGCGGCAATATTCTCCTTTGCTATCAGTAAGTCGGTCGACATCCGGAAAAGACGAGCGGCTATTTGCGACTGTGAACAAAATCAATCCAACTTTGTTTAATCATGGAAGCCCTGTTCGCAATCGGGCCTGTTTCTAAAAATAATAATATGGATCACAAAGCTTTATCAGCAAAAATGGCATTGAGTTCATGGCATACAAATATTGACCGCTGTACCAGGTTAATTAATGAACTTTCAGATGATCAATTATTAAGGGAGATTGCTCCTGGTAAAAACAGGGGGATTTACCTTGTCGGCCATCTCGCCGCTGTGCATGATGCAATGCCAGAGATCCTCGGCTTCGGCAAGAGAGCAAACCCCGGCCTGCAGCCTGTATTCCTGGAAGCACCTGATAAGACAATTGAGAAGATTCCTTCTATGTCTGAATTAAGACAAATCTGGATCACCGTGCACGAAAGATTGAAAAATGAATTTGTAAAATTAACACCGGAAAGATGGTTCAGCCGTCACGAGTCAATGACCGATCTGGACTATGAAAAAGATCCCACTCGAAATAAGCTGGCAGTTTTACTAAACCGTACTAATCATCTTTCTTATCATTACGGGCAACTAATTTTATTAAAATAGTCCGTACTATCTTCGCCGTCGCTAATTTAATACATCATGAAAAGAGTTGCAGTCACAGGACTGGGCCTGCTCAGTCCATTAGGTAATTCCGTCAATGAATTCTGGCAGCATATTGTAGAAGGTAAGAGTGGCGCCGGGCCTATTACCAAATTTGATGTTTCAAAATTTAAAACGAGGTTCGGTTGTGAAGTGAAAGGATTTCATCCTGAAGATTTTTTTGAAAAAAAGGAAATAAAAAAATATGACCTGTTTTCACTCTATGCCATGGTTGCCAGCGATCAGGCATTCATGGATGCCGGATTGGATCCTTCAGTCATGACAGATGAAGAGCTTTATGATATCGGCGTAATCTGGGCTTCGGGTAATGGTGGTATCGGAACATTTGAAGAACAGCTAAAAGAGTTTTATGCAGGGGACGGTACGCCCCGCTTCAGCCCATATTTCATTCCTAAAATGATTGTTGATATTGCTGCAGGCGCAATCTCCATACGTCATCGTTTATATGGCCCGAACTATTGCACCGTCTCGGCCTGCGCTTCTTCGAATACTGCGATCATCAATGCATTTGACACGATACGTTCAGGAAAAGCTACCATTATGGTTGCCGGTGGTTCAGAAGCTGCGATTACACCTTCTTCTCTTGGAGGCTTTGGTGCTTCGCAGGCTCTTTCAAAAAGAAATGATATTCCGGAAATGGCTTCAAGACCATTCGATGTAGAACGGGATGGATTTGTAATTGGTGAGGGAGCCGGTGCACTGATCCTGGAAGAATGGGACCATGCTATTAAAAGAAACGCGAATATACATGCGGAAATGGTTGGAGGCGGGATGGCTGCAGATGCATATCATTTAACCGGCACTCATCCTGAAGGACTCGGTGCCAGGCTTTGTATATCCAGAGCATTGAAGGATGCCGAAATCGCTCCTGGGGATATTGACTATATCAATGCGCATGCTACTTCAACAGGTATTGGAGATATCAGCGAGATGAAGGGAGTTGAAAAGATTTTTGGAGGCTTGCCGGTTTTTATCAGTGCAACAAAGTCTATGACGGGTCATTTGCTCGGAGCTGCAGGTGCTGTTGAAAGCATTATCAGTGTACTCTCTGTCAAACATGATATCATTCCCGCCACCATCAATACAAAAACTATTGATGAAAAAATTCCTGCGAATTTAAATATCGTAATCGGAAAATCGCTCCACAAAACAGTCAACTACAGTCTGAATAATACATTTGGATTCGGGGGGCATACGGCTAGTTCTATATTCAAGAAACACACTCATTAACGGTTGACCGTTGACCGTTGGCGGTTTTTCACTCCCACCTGCCTTAGATTTGCTTCGTCGGGCAAAGTACTCCCATCTCCCAACTCCCATACTCCCATACTTTCTCTAGTCTCCCTGATCTTCTTCGAGATCATTGTGATCGTCTCCGCCCAGGCTGTAATAATTATTTTCTTCATCCTCCTCTCCTATTTTTTCATCCTGGTCATCCAGCTCACTGCCAGGAACATCCTCCCCGCCAATGGGGGTTGGATTTTCTTCAGCTAATGGTAATTTTTTTTCTTTACTGAATATGTCTTCCTTTTCCGAATAATGCGGGTATCCAGGAAATTGGGATTCATCTTCATCCTTTACCAGTGATTTCTTTTTCTTAATCATCTTTCAAATTTTTATCGGATAAATAATTAATGCGAATTAGTTTTAAATTCAAATCTCTTATAATGGCGTTCCAGTTTTACGTTTGTGTCCAATCCGTTAACAAAGTTCAGGATAGTTTCGGAGAAATCTACTGTTAATTACATTAAATAAAATACTCTCATCGGAGTAGTTCATCAGGCAGGAACGATGGGTTTGGGGAATACTTAATATCCGGGTGTGCATTGAGCATGGTCGAACTTTTGCAAACAGATCCTAATTCTGCACTATTACTTCAAAATCAGAAGCTTTGACTTTTCCTAATTGTTGTAGTTCATCATTATTCCAGCGCTCATCAGGCGCGCCGCTGATATACATATTGCTGCCAATATCTGCCAGGATCAATCCGTATTTTTTAAGCGCATTCAAAATGACCTGATCGTTTGCAGGGAAACTGCTGACATCAAAATTTGCCTTCAGACGGATCTTCGCACCGAACGGAAGTGAATATTGGCCACCGCTGCTGTTAACCTTATGTGTGGCGGGTGAAATATATGCAGGTTTGACATTAGACGAGATGAGTGTAAATCTTATCGCGTGATGAATCGCGCCGCTTGCAACCTCGTCATATTTTACAAGTCCGGGAAAAATCGGGAGTCCGGCGGCATCGGCAGATGTCCATCCATCGGGGCGCAGTGCATCAGTACTAAGATTATATACGGCACCTGATGATGCTTCCCAATGATCTCCGTTTACGCTGGCGTTGTAAAGCTCATACAAAATATCATTGTCTTTATCTACTGCCAGCACATGTGAATCACCCTGCCCATCTCCTTCGATGGGTGCATTCAAAGGTATCGGATAAGGGCCGGGATCGCTCTCGTCGCCATAATTACCATCATATCCGTTTGCCCTAAAAACTATGGAAACTTTTTGCTGAGTGCCACAGACGACTACAAAAGGAATTCCTATCGGCGCATTATCCCACAATCCGCTGCCGAAATCCGCTTTAAGTCCGGCGGTAGAATAGCCAGACAAAATCTGAATGCTTGAAGGGTCAACGGCCTTTGATGAAATGTCCTCATTCCATGAATTGTCTGCCGGGAAAATTGTTATGCCTAAGAAATCTGATGTAACTGCAGAACATGTTGAAGATGTACCGTTAGTTGAATCTGTGCCATTTGATTTATGGTCACTTGTATCAATGGTTTTTTTAGAACACGATATTAATCCTAGTAAAATTACAAACGTATAAATACGGGCATGGTGTTTCATAGTGATGGAATTGGATCCGTATGTAAAGACAAATTGTGTACCATTTTTGAGCCTAAAGCATAAAGCTCAAGGCCTAAAACTTTATGTGAATGGCTTATGGTAAATGGTTTATGGATTCCCCGTTCATATTATCCATCCACTATCCTCCATTAACCATCTACCTTAATTTCATCATTTGCATGTTCAATCACATTCTCTCCTGCCTGTATCTGGCCAAAGATTTCTATGCTGTCCTTTGTTTCGTTACCAGTCAGCACATCTACTTTTATATTTTTCCCATTTCTTACAGCAATCACGTACTTTCCTTCTGTAGAAATTACTACAGCTGATCGGGGTACGCTAAGCGCATTAATATTTCCCAATGAATATAAAACCACATCTGCATACATACCTGGCTGAAGTATCTCATTTTTATTTTCGATATCAGCTTCTATTCTTTCAGAGCGAAGCTGGGCATTTATATTCATGGACTGACGGGCAATACGACCAGTTATTTTTTTACCCGGGAAAGCACTTGTATAGAAAGAAATTGTATCATTTTTTCTAAATGAACCTGCAAATGCTTCCGGGACATCCACTTTCAATCGTAAAAGTTTAATATCTTTTAACTCGAGCATGGGGTGGTCCTTTGAAGCTGCATTTACCAGTTCTCCGGAAAATACATTACGTTCTGTGATGACTCCATTGAAGGGAGCAACCACATTAAGATATTCCTGCATGGTTTGCTGAATCTGCCAATTACTTTTTTCTGCATTGGCCAAAGCGCTATCGGCTTCCACCTTTGATCTGGCTGATGAAATATCCAGCGGAGATACGGCACCTGCTGTTAAAGAAGCCTCCAATAGACGAGCATAATTTTCCTTGTCTATACTGTATCCGGCTTTTGCCTGTGCATACTTTTCTCTGGCCTGGGCAACTGATTGCACAATTTCAGGAGCATCCAGGACCATAAGAAGCTGACCCTCGCGAACTTCCGAACCAATATCTACGAATACGTCCTTCACATACCCATTTACTTTAGGAAAAATGCTTACTTCCTGATATGCGAAAAGTTGCGCCGGTAATTTAATCATTGTAGCAACGCCCGATTTTTTTACTGCAACGAGGTTGTACGCAGGTGGCTGATCCTTCGGATCTTTTTCTTCTTTTTTATTTACACCTGATGAACATGCAGTTAATAAACACAGGAAGAATAACAATAAAGTATATTTCATTTTAATACGTTTGTTAGTTTTCATCTCCCGGGTATAGGGAAACTGATTTAAATGATTTTTTTTGCTGGATCCATCCGTAAACCAAAGGCACGATCAGGAGTGCTGCCAGGGTAGAAAAAATCAGGCCCCCAATCACTGCCCTTCCAAGTGGCGCAGATTGATCACCCGCCTCTCCAAGTCCACTGGCCATCGGTATCATACCAGCAATCATTGCGAGACTGGTCATCAGGATCGGGCGCAATCTTATTCCTGCACTCATGACTGCCGCACGAAATGGGTCCTTATATTGAAGACGTAATGATTCAGCATTTGTAACGATCAATATCGCATTGGCTACAGAAACTCCGATACTCATAATAATCCCCATATAAGATTGCAGGTTCAGGGTCGCGCCTGTTATCAGGAGCATCACGAGCGATCCCAATAAAACCGCGGGCACCGTACTCAATACACAGATGGATAACGGAAAGGATTGATAACTGGCGGCGAGTAATAACAGAATAACCACAATCGCCGCAAGCAGACCTGATTGAAGAGAACCCAAAGTTTCCGTTAAAAGAGAAGACATGCCTTTGACTTCAGGAACCAGCCCTACCGGCGGACTGCCCATCTCGTCAATAGCTTTCTGAACCGCGCTGGTGGCTGATCCCAGGTCCTTATGATACATATTCGCACTGATTGTAATAAAACGACGCGGACCGCTCCGGTCATATTCACCAGGCAGGGTGTCAATAGTCAGGCTTGCAACATCACCCACAACCGGTCGAGTCTGTCCCTTTACCAACGGTACAGATCTCAGTTCTTCTAATGAAGTCATATCGTATTCTGGCACCTGAACCTGAGTCTGATAAGTGTATGCCGTTTTATCGTCCAGCCAAAGATTCTTGTTTGTATATCGACTGGAGGAAGTAACATCTACCATACTTTTCGAAACATCTTCCAGCGAAAGACCCATCAATGCCAGTTTATTCCTGTCCACAGTTATATTAATTGTTGGAAAATGCAACGGCTGAGCAATTTGTACGTCACGAAGAAATGGAATGGTTTTCATTTTTGCCAATAAGGCTTCCCCATAACGATTGATATCTTCCATATTTTTCCCGGCAACACGTACTTCAATAGGTGTGGCAGCTCCCTGCGACATGATTTTTTCGGTAAGCTCGATCGGCTCAAATGACAATCTTAAATCCGGATAATCAGCAGCGATAACATTTCTCAATTTTTCTTTCAGAGATTCCATATTAATTTTGAAATCTTCTTTCAGATTCACCTGTATAACCGCCTCATGCGTTCCACTGTTAAAAATGTACAGATTACTGGATCCAAAATTACTGGGCACGAGACCTACATAAGCCGATGAAATCGCGATATTTCCATGCACCGTTGAATCTATAAGATTTAAAATATTACGCGTATCCCTTTCTGTTACTTCGAGTCTTGTTCCATCCGGTTCACGGATGCGCAGTTGCAGCTGGCCGTTATTGGTTTTGGGTAAAAGGTCTTTTCCGATAAAAATAAAACAGGTCAGTGCCAATGTAACAATGATCAGTAAATAAATTGAAACGATCCATTTCCTGATGGGCATCCATTTGGTAAGCCTAGCAGATAATCCGTTTTTAAGTCTCTGAAAATAATTATTTTCTTCTGGATATTGTTTATCCTGCGTATTGTGATTTTCAATTTCCCTGATTTCTTCTTTATCCATAGCAAGACCTGCGTGTGCATGCGGTTCTGCATGTTTATATTGAAACCGCTCAGCTTTGAGCAGCCAGATGGAAATAACGGGAACCAGTGTTTGGGCTGCGATAAATGAAACCATCATGGCAAATGCAATAGATAGCGATAGAGGGAGGAACATTGCCCGTGGAACACCTGTCATTACAAAGGCTGGTGCAAATACCGCTAATATGCAAAGTAGAATAAGTAAAAGAGGAAATGAAATTTCTGAGCAGGCATCCAGCACGGCCCGTTTTTTATCTTTACCCATCTCCAGGTGCTGGTGAATATTTTCAATCGTAACCGTTGCCTGGTCAACTAATATTCCAATAGCAAGCGCCAGACCACTAAGGGTCATGATATTGATCGTTTGTCCGCTAAGCTTAAGAAAAAACACAGCACTTAGAACAGATACAGGGATTGTAATGATGACTACCAGGCTGCTCCGCAAGTCCCGCAGAAAGAGCAATACCATCAGACCGGTAAGAATCGCACCAAGTATTCCTTCCGTCATAAGGCTTTTGGCCGCATTGATTACAAATATCGACTGGTCAAACTCGTAACTTATGTCTACATCTGCCGGTAAAAGACTTTTCATTTCAGGGAGGCGTTGTCGTAAAGTTTGCACTACATCCCAGGTTGAAGCATCTGCCGTTTTAACAACCGGGATATAAACAGAACGTTTCCCATTCACCAATGCATAATCAACTGTTATATCCGATGCATCAGCCACACGGGCCACATCCTTTACATAAACCACTCCTATCCCATTGCTTTTAATAGGAATATCTTCGAAATGATTAACCTTGGATTCAAGTGAATTGATGGAAGTAATTAACATCATGCTGTCCATGCGTAAATTACCGGAAGGTGAAATGGCATTATTCTTTACTATCGCGTCCACGACTTCATCTGCGGTAAGATTATAGGTGCGTAATTTCTCCGGTGTAATATTGATCACAACGGTTCTTGCGTTTGAGCCAAAGGGTGGTGCACTTGACATACCGGGTACTGTCGCGAAAAGAGGTCGCACACGGGTCAGGGCCAGGTCGAATATTTCATTCAGCGTTTTTGTTTTGCTACTGAAAACCAACTCGCCAACCGGCAGTGAAGACGCATCAAACCGGATAACCTGGGGAGGCAGAGCACCCGGAGGGAAAAAAGCCATAGTTCGGTTTACCTGCAGAGCAACCTGGGCTGAAGCTTCAGCCATATCAGTGTTCTCGTAAAAGGTCAGTTTAATAAGTGATAGTCCCTGTATATTTTTACTCTCGACATTTTTAATTCCATTTATATATAAAAACTGATCCTGCATACGTGTGGCAAAAAATCCTTCCATCTGAGATGCCGACATTCCTCCATATTGTTCTATTACATAAATCGTGGGCGCATTCAGTTTGGGAAATATATCTATTGGAATTGTGCGAATAGCCATTACCGAGAACAACAAAAGGCCTATGAACAAGACCATAACGGTGATGGGCCTTTTCAACGCTGCTCTTACCATGATTAATTTATTTAATTATTTGAATGAATCGATCCAGTCCTCCGTTAGCAAAAGCCTTATCTAAATGAGCGAGATACCAGTCGGTAAGTGTTTCAGTATAGTCATTCTGCGACCTGTATAAAACAAACGCAGCGTTGGTAAGGTCAATCAGGGTAATGAGGCCTGCCCTATATTGAGCAAGCTTTTGATTATACGTATCCCTTGCCGCATTTATTTGTATTGGAAGTTCCACCAGATTTACTTCAGCTGTATGAATTGCCAGGTCGGCCTGATTTGAAGCAGACTGCAAGGCCAGTTCCTGCTGCTGCAAATCATAAATACCAGCCTGTTGCTGATAATGAATTATTGCCAGTTGATCCTTTTTATGAATTCCATTAAATAAATCATATTGCAATGTGAGACCAGCCAGATAATTATACCGCTGAAAGCCCAGTCCGGTGCCCAGGTCTTTATATTCCATTTCAGGTGTAATGCTCGAAGCCCTTGTCCATGCAGTACCTACCAGTGAAAGGGTGGGTTGAAAACTTTTAGATACCCGCTTTTCATTACTGGCGTAAGCATTATTAACACTGGCATAATAAGCTATCAGTGGATTCGATTCTTTGCCCGAAGAATCTGAGGTAACATTACGAGTTGAATCTCTGTCTTGAATATGCAGTGAATCAATTTCCATTCGATAAGAAGGTATACCTGTATAGTATGATAGTTGTTCCCGCAGATTACTCACGGAACCCAAAGCTTGGTTATACAAAGTAATAGATTTTGAAAGTTCAGCCATGGCAAGCGAAGAATCAACCCCGGGCCTGATACCACTCTTGGTTAGGGCCTGAATTACTGAAAATATTTTTTTATATCGTTGTCTGTTTTGTCCCTCGATTTCAAGTTGCATCTGATTTTTAAGCAAAGTCAGATAAAGCCTTGTGACATCGGCTTTTACCTGGTAACTCAATCTTTCATAATCTGCCGTTTCCACACCGACATTCGAAATAGCTGACTGAATGCTTGCCTTACGATAACCAAAATCTAAAAAAGTATATTCACCATAAATGGTAGCTAAGCTTCCCACAGCAGCCTGACCATTGTTCTGGTTACTGATACCGGAAGATGTGGATGGTATTATTCCGAAAGAATAATAACTTCCAGGCAAAGAGTTATCCGTACCTAGTTCTGCCTGCGCGTTTGCCCGCAGGAAGGGAATAAACTGATGTCGTATATCTTTAACTGCAGCTTGTCCGCTATTTATTAACGCTTTTTTTTGCATAAGCTGCGGAAGATTGCGTAGTGCACTGTCTGTCAGACTGGAGAGAGAATATGGTTTTTGTCCGAAGGCGCCAAATATTGGGGTCATAAGAACAATTACAAACAGACGGAAATATTTTCCATCGGAAATATTAATCATTGCCGGTATTTGAATAAAAAAATGTTGACTTATGAGATTACCATATCAAATGGAGGGCCACGGAGCAAGTGAATATCAAGGAGGGGGTCCGTGATGATTGGATTCGCATAAAATAACCGTGTTTCAGAAATATCAGAAATAGCCAGCACATAGTTCAGATCAGGAAGAACAGGAATGGCGGAAGGCTGAAATCTTTTATTGAGCCGGAATTTTGTCTTTACCGGAAGATTGTCCTTTGCTTTCAATAAGTCGGATGAGAAATTGCCTTGTACCCGGCACTGTATTACCTGATACCTGTCAGGGGAACCGGCAAGTGTTGTATCAAAATTGATGAAGAATTGAACAGCAAAAAACCCTGCGTATGCAAAAGGAAAAATAATCCTGGTAAATAATATTCTCCGGTTATACTGAGATGCCATTCTTATATTAACAGTTACAAAATTAACGAGTTTTCATTGTAAGACCCGTTTTTTCAATGTTAAGATCGTTGACGTTTATAGTCTCCTTACCAGTTAAAGTAGTTTTGGAAATTTATTTTTGTGTATTAACCCTTATGGTAGACGGTCAGCATTATCTAGTATCAACACCCAGTCTTCCCGCTGGGAAGGAACAGGCGAGGCTTCCGGCAAGGAGGATTAAATGTATGGTCACCTTTATTTTCAAATTTCCCAATAAATAATGATTTGCCGCTGCGCGGATCATACCAGCTCGCGTTGACCTGGTTGCCCGAAATGACATGCATTTTTACGTGAACCGGCATACCATAAGCACTGTATATGAAAGCATAATCCTTACCCCGTGTTGCCTGAATTCTTTCGGAGACACAACATCCTGAATCCAGTAACATCTTCTGATCAGGAATCCTTTCCAGCATCGGCCTGGATTCAATTAAGCTTTCTAAGATATTTCATTTCATTAGCTCCGGACAGATTTAATGCTTCATCCCATGAATGAAAAGCAGAAAAGAAATCAGCCCCTTTTTTGGAAAACCAAATGACCGGTCCGCATCCATAAGTATGTCCGCAGGCGCCTGCAAAAACGGAGAGATATGCTGATTTTCTAACGTCATAAGCGTTGGCATATCCCAATTCTTTGGGATTAAAACAAACAGGCATTTCTTCATAAATATTTTCTCCGTTAACCACAGGTTTAACGGGATATTTATCATAATCGTCTGCTGATGAGTTCCCATACAGGTGTATCACGGCAATGACCGGTTTGAAGCATATTAATATCCAGCCATCTATCTTCCTGGAACCATTGTGAAGAACTGGAAGTTCCGTCAGGCTGCGGATGAAACGTCATAAGTCCTTCATTCCCGTTTCCCAAGCCATCATTTATTCCTTTTGCCATTCCCGCCAGATTGCGACATCACTGGAATTATCCCTTGGACTTCGGTCCCCACCAATCACCCAGATAATATTTGTATGATTTTTATATCGTGCTCCAATCCATTTCCCATATGCATATGCATTTGATTCATTAAAAATCTCCGGGCCTTTACCCCATTTATTTTTATAGACTTTATCTCCCCACGTCGGAAGAAGGGCGATATATATATTATTTTTCGCAGCAAGGTCGAGGAGCGTATCGATATAATTAAAATATGCGGCATTGGGTTGAAGCGGATCATCGTGAAGTAAGGGGAGTCGCCATTTGCGTTAGGGGAATGCAGTCCGTCTAATTCAGCAAGAACTACTGCCTGAATAACATTAAACCCCTGCTCGCTTCTTTTTTTAAAATACGAACCCGCATCTGCTTTATTCAGGCGATGAAATAATTCCCAGCCCGTATCCCCCATCCAGAAAAATGGTTTCCCGTCAGCGGTCACAAGGAACCGTTTATTTTCACTTACTTTCAATGGCGGCAATTGGGCTTTGCATAAAACAACCTGCATCATAATAAAAAAGAAGCATAAATAATTTAATCCGGCATTTTGAATACATAGATGAATATTTGAACCTGCAAAAACTGAAGTGATTTAATTCTCAGGATGGTAACACTAAAAATACTTATTATTTTAATGGATTGATTACCTGAATCGAAACTTAAATATGGTAACGTTACGTATTTGGTTGTTATGTATATTATCACTTCCTTCGCTTTTCTGTTACTGAAGCCCAGCAAATCAAATCCGTTGATATATGTGTATATGGTTCCAGTTCCGGTGGAGTAATTGCTGCCTATACTGCCAGCAGACTCGGGAAAAAAGTTATTTTGATTTCTGAATCCTATGCACCCCGGGGGATTAAGTAGCGGCGGACTTGGCAATACGGATATTGGAAATAAATCTGCCATAACCGGTCTTGCAAGGGATTTTTATAAAAGAGTCGGTCAACATTATGGAAAATGCTGAACAATGGATATTTGAACCGCACGTAGCAGAAGAAATTTATTCTTGATTATATAAAAAGAGGGAGGATTCCCGTTTTATATAATCAGCATTTACAATCTGTAAAGAAAACAGATAAGCGTATACAGGAAATCGTTGTTTCATCTAGTGCTACTGAGATCATTAAACGCACAAAGAAATTATCAGGGCAAAAGAATTTATTGATTGTTCTTATGAAGGTGATCTGATGGCCATGGCTTCCTGGTTTCGTATACTGTTGGCCGTGAAAACAACCTACAATATAATGAAACATACAATGGCGTTCAATTGCTGGACAAACATCAGTTTCCGGATGGAGTAGATCCTTATAACACACCCGGAGAATCTGCAAGCGGAGTTTTGTGGGGGGTCAATGCGCAATCCTCCGGCTCGCGTGGGACTGGAGATAAAAAAATACAGGCTTATAATTTTCGGATTTGTCTTACTGACAGCATCCAAAACAAATTGAAATTACAAGGCCGAAGGGATATGACAGTACCCATTATAATCTGTTGCTTAGGTATATCCAATAAAAAAACCAGAAAATCTGGAAGATGGCTTATTGAATATAAACCTGATGCCTGGCAGAAAAACAGATATAAATAATAATGGTCCATTTTCAACAGATATGATTGGCATGAACTATGATTATCCGGAAGGAAATTATGAAATCCGTAAAAAGATTATACAGGATCATATAGATTATGACAAAGGACTCTTATACTTTCTTCGGGCATGATAATAGAATACCTGAACATCTGCGAAATGAAATGTTGAAATGGGGTTATCCGCTGTGATGAATACCCGGACAATGATCACTGGTCGCCCCAATTATATATTCGGGAATCCAGAAGAATGATTGGCGAATATATTATGACTGAAGCGAATTGTATTGGAACGCAAAAAGTCACGGACAGCATTGGTGAGGCAGCATATACAATGGACTCCCATAATTGTCAGCGTGTGATTGTAAATGGCATGGTAAAAAATGAAGGAGATGTTCAGATTGGAGGTTTTCCCCCCTATCCAATTTCATTTAGGTCCATTGTACCCAAAAAATCAGAATGCACCAATCTGCTGGTTCCGGTTTGTTTATCTGCGAGCCATATCGCATACGGCTCCATCAGGATGGAACCAGTTTTCATGGTACTTGGCCAGTCTTCTGCAATTGCTGCCGTTATGGCCATAGATATGCAATTACCCATACAGGAAGTTCCGATAAAAAAATTGCAAAAGGAGTTAAATGAGGATCCTCTTGTAACGCATCATTTAAAGCTGCAACAGAAAATCAGATTAACAAATGGATATTTTATAATTTTGTACTGGATTAGGCAATCCGTTCTGAAAATTGAATACCATGTTTGATGCGAATTATATAGCAAGTATAAAAACTCAATTTCTTCAATATAAAACACTTGGTGAGAAAAGCCATCGAACAGGTTCCGGAGGATAAAATAAACTGGGTATATAATACGCGAGTCGAATAGTATCGTAACAATCGTTAAACATATGTCCGGAAATATGCTATCCCGTTTTACAGAATTTTATACCAGCGACGGTGAAAAGAAATGGAGAAACCGGGACAGGGAATTTGAAAATGAAATGTTGAAAAAGGATACATCTTCATGTAAAAATGGAATGAAGGATGGAATTGCCTTTTTAATACTATTAAATACTTTAACAGCTGAAAGATTTATCGAAAAAAGTTCGGATACGAAATGAACAACATACAGTTATGGAGGCGATGAACAGACAGTTGACCCACTATGCTTACCATGTTGGTCAGATCGTATTTATTAGTAAAATGATTTGTGACAATAACTGGAAATCTTTATCCATTCCCAGAGGAAAATCACGAGGAATTAAATACTAAGAATGGGTCTTTAGAACTTATGCGTTGTTAATTTTTCATAACTTGTAAGGGAATCGAAGATTTGTGCTGGATAATTCCATATAGCATTGGCCTATCTTCTGGCTTCCCGGCAATTTAAATGCCCAGCGAGTAATTTATTCTGAATCCTTTCAATACGCGAAATCTGTTCGATTCAGGTGATAGGCAAATCTGAAAATTATTATTGGATAGAAAAATGCAGAAACAGAGATCTGGCAGACAACAGAAGTTGGAGGATGTATCAGAATTGAAAAGTTTTGAATTATTCGACATTAAGTTAAATCTGCTTAAAGAAATTCCTGCTACAAATATCAGCCGGAACTCTGAAGCAATGGCTGGTAGCAGGAAAAAAGGGAATGGATCAGATCATGATAACAAGCATCGGAAGGAAAGACTAATATTTACTGCAGACGTTTCTGGCCAGATGAAAATATGGAAATTCAGACGATGCAGATCGGTAAACTTCCTTTTTCAACAGGTGCTTCCCGCTTTTTTCTGGTCAGATCCGAGGATCAGTCAAAAATTCTTTTGTTAGCTTTTGAAAATACGGATACCGAATCTTCGCGGTTATACGCTACTCCTCTACGATTCTGATTGGAAACCTAATTTATCAGCAGGAAATTTCCCATACTCAATTTTCCCAGCCATGTATTCAGGATGAGGAAGTTGGTTTTCCAGCTGAAAGTTTTGATAACATGCCGATCAAACTGGCCAATAATGGAGAATGGTTGATGGCATCTCCGTCGACAGGATCAGCCGGAATTTTTCTCTTTTTCATGTTTGTCCAAATGGCAGCGATTATTATTTCAGGGAGATTCCTGCTTTCACCATATTACAAAATGGAAGATATTGCCATGTCCATCAATAACGATCTCAGGAAATGAGCGTTGGTCTTTTCTCCTCTTACTCAAATACGACTTTAAAAAATGTACAGGTATATAATTATTCAATGAAAGAGGGGATGATTTTATTTTGATTCGTCTTATCATTTTAATACACAGGCCCATGAAATACAGAACAAAAATCTGAGCCATGAAAGTTTTATTGCAGTTCCTGGCGGGGGTTATATGTATTTGAAGGAATATGGTTCTCCATTTGAATTTAATAAGCCGAAGGTTCCTTTTATTAATACCTGGGAAACAGCTTATCTGATGGCAAATTATTCAGAGCCAGACCCCAGACAAAAAACAATTAAAACAAGGTTACAACTTAAGCCGTGGATTGAGTCCTATTCCAACGTACGAAACCCGGGTGACTTAAATCTTTTTTATTTCCCTGCTACTTCAAAAGACAGTACCTGGAGTGGAATAATGAATATGGAGCAGCATACTGAATCAAATAATCCCGATCTCTCCTATCTGCTGTTGCCAATAAAAAATAAAGTTGTATATTATTTATAATAGTACTGAAGGATCTACGGACCCGCTGGCAACGACCACTACTTTGAATATGCATGGGGAATGACTGACGATGCGCTTATTTTCTGGAAAATGAATAGACAGATGGATTTTCAGAGATCGCATCGCTTTTCTGCAGATGAAGTCTCGGTTCCATATTCGAATAATCAACAATCCGGATTTGCAATAATAAGACTGCAATAAGCTTAAGCTTAATGCTTAACGCAGTTTCAAATTATTTAATCTTGTCTCTCCGCTGTTTTACTTCACGCCAGGTAGTTAAAATAATTCCCTGATCGCGAGGGCTTTTTTAAATGCAGGATTCATCATCGCAAGCATATCTCCCTTCTGGTTGGCCCACTGTCACTTATATATTTAAATTCGGGACTGCATCAGTGCAATGCATGATCATCATTGTGAGACCGGGTTTGAGTGTTTTAAGGGCTTCAATATATTTGGCGGTTTTATACTCATCCAGTTTTTATATCTGAGGCAATATCTGAAGGAATTATCCAGTCATAACTGCTATTATGAAGATCATCCAGAACCGGGAAGTCCGGCATTCCAGAGCATTTTTCCCAATCTACGCATTTGTTGAATGGTTGCATCCGGCAATTTCGTTTGTTCCTGTATTAAAACATCTGCACCTCCGGGTAACATTACAGGAATATGATTTTTAATACCAATCCTGTATATATCGCATCAGGAATTCCGGCGATCCGTAAACTGTTCCCATATGAGTATCCAGATGTGTCGGTTCAAAACCCATGGTCCTTGCCCTGTCAAGTTGAGCGGCCATTTCCATTTCCACTTCATCGGCAGTTGCATGTGCCACTACTTCAGAAACACTGGGCCATAAATCTCCTTCTGAATCTACCAGCCCGGGTACATTTTTTTTCCCGCTAAGCGGACCCCAGCGATAGAAGTCCATTCTGAAGTAAGTGTTAAATGTAAACCTGCATCTATTTCGGGATGAGACTTAAGAAAATGAACAAATCCTGGCACCCAGGAACAGGGCATCATTACACTGGTGGAAGTTGAGACACCTTTGTTAGTGCATTTTCAGCTCCAATATTGGAGTCGAAACTCATTCCTGCATCATCCACATGAAGAATCAATACCCTGGCCCCTTTGGGAAACCCTAACCGGTCTGCATAGGTGGAATCCTTCTGCTGGGCTAGTAAAAATCCCAGGTATTAAGATGATTATCAGTAGTTTAAATAGTTTTGACACCATAAAAGAATGTTTGAACTAAAGGTAACAAAGCTCTTTTATATGTAGTCTTACCTCAGAATTTATGTTAAAATGACATTCATCAAGCCAAATTCACCGTCTATACATATTATTATGCCATTCATACTACTATGTTTTGCATAGTACTATTAATCATACTATATTTGTATCGACAATCGAAACAAAAACAAACCAATAAAAACAAAAAAAATGAAAAAGAGAATCCTGCTTCTAAGCATCGCCCTGGTAAGTTTTACTGCATTCAGCTTTGCCGCAGTTACACCAACTACCACCAGAATGTTGCTCCTGCTGCGATCAGTAAAAATGTAATCAATTCTTTCAACAGGGAATTTACAAATGCCAGCGATATTCAATGGGAAAGCAACGCAAATTTTGTAAAAGCCCAGTTTACCATAAACGAAATGGTGTTATTTGCTTACTTCAACAAAAGTGGAGAATTAATTGCTGTAACACGTTTTATCAGTCCAAACCAATTCCCATTGAATTATTAACCTCACTCAAGAAAACACAAACGGATATTGGGTAACGATCTTTTTGAAATTCAGACAGAATCTGGCACTGCCTATTATGCAACTATTGAAAATGCTGATCAGATTGTCGTTTTGAAATCTGAAGGAATCAAGCGGATGGCAGACTATTTCAGAAAGAAAAGAAAGAAAATGCTGAATAATAAGAAAAGTTCATCTAAAAAATAAAAGGAAAGATCAGGATAAAGATCTTTCCTTTTTCCTTTTATCGAAATAGTTTCCCGGTCTCACACTCTCACACTCTCACACTCTCACACTTTCTTACATTGCCTCTAGTTGTTTCAGGTACTTTTCAGAATTTGCTTTTGTGGGAGCAGGAGGATTCAGGGACAGCGATTTCTTAAAATTCAGAATCGCATTTTGTTTATCGCCTGCAAGTGCATACGCTTCCCCCAGACTATCCCAGGTATTTGCGCTTGCAGGATGTTTTTCCGCATTCGCTTTTAAGGCAGCAATTGCTTTATCAAATTTCTGATTCCCGAGTAACTGGTAGCCATAGTTATTAAGTTCATTTTCTGTTGCGATCGCCATTGCATCCTTCATTATTTTTTCCGATTCATCATGTTTCCCGGCAAGATCTAAAAGTCCTGCCTTTGTGGACATATCGGTAAAATTAGGGTTCATCAGAATTGCACGGTCAGCCCATTTCATTCCCTGTTCTGTATTTGCTTTACTTGTCAGTGTATAATTCGCTGCTGCATTATAATTCTGCCAGGTAAATCCGGTTTGTCCTTTGAATAATTCTAATGCATTGGTTAAAAAGATCTCATCTACCGCAAATACGATTTTTACAGGAAATTGTTTTTTCTCCCAATTCAGATCGAGCTCAGTGGTATTTTTATCCAGTATATCAAATGTATAAGTCAGACGTTCCATTGAAACCGGGACATCGCGGACGGTTATTTTGGCACGCATCTGATCCTGTTTAGGATCATAAAAAAAGCTTCCCCAGGATTGGTAATCTTTTGAAAGGATTACTTCTCCGGAATTGTCTTTGTTGATGACAAAAAATAATCCATAGTCGCCGGCAGGAACCAGGATTACCTTCCACGGTAGCCGCGTGGGATAAGTGAAGCACGGTATTTTCATTAGCCCCGGCACGCCAGGGTGCACTATTACCAGCTCCAAATCCCTGTACATTCCAACCATAGGGAACCAGTTTGCCCCATATTTCTCTTCCTTTTACGGAGGGACGTGAATAGCTAACAGAAATAGATGAAATACCAACTATCTGAGAAACATTTGCTGCAGGACTAGGTTCACGGGGAATAAAAGCTTGTTGAGCCTGGTCTGCAAGACAGATACATAAGAATGCCCAATAATAATCCTGATCGGGTAAATATTTTTTTAAACATAAATGAATAGTTTTGAAAGTGAAGCAATACTATTAAGATAAGTTATTGCCTTTCCCGTTTTCTGGATTACTAGCCTAACGGCTAAACGACGTTTTAAAAGGTTTTGCGAGTATGGGTTAACCCATTTTATTTAAATAGTATGTACATCAAAGCAGCGAGTAAACCGCCAAGGATTGGACCCGCAACCGGGATCCAGGAATAGCCCCAGTTACTATCTCTTTTATTTTTTATGGGAAGAAGGAAATGCATGATTCGCGGACCGAGATCCCTGGCCGGATTAATTGCATAACCGGTTGTGCCGCCGAGAGACAATCCAATTGCCCAAACCAAAAAAGCGACTGGCAATGCACCAATAGATCCTAGTCCGATCTTAGTTTTGGTTTCAGTGATTTCCGCTCCCGTTACATAAAAAACAACAAATACCAGTACGAAGGTTCCAATGATTTCGCTAAACAGATTTGAAAAATTGTTCCTGATGGCAGGTTCAGTAGAAAATGCCGCAAGTTGTAAACCGGGATCTTTTGTTCGGTTGAAATGATCGCGATACATCATCCATACCAGCAAATGCACCAGTCATTGCTCCTAACATCTGCGCTGAAATATATGGAATAACAGATGACCAGTCCAGTTTTCCTGCGACTGCCATAGGAGAGAGTAACTGCAGGATTCAGGTGTGCTCCACTATATGGATTTGCGATTACAATACCTGCGTAAACTGCAAGAGCCCATCCGGTAGTAATTACAATCCATCCGCTATTATGTCCCTTAGTATCGGTTAAAACAACATTTGCAACTACTCCATTTCCCAATAAAACCAGATATAGCCGGTACCAATAAATTCAGCCAAAACAGGAGTCATGATATATTAATTTATTTTTTACTCCAGACCTGGGCCGTTCGCACCGCTTGTTTCCAGGAATCAATGCCTGTCCTGCATCGCATGCAGAACCGGCCATTGGTAAAAATTCACGTTCAGATTTCCACCATTGTGAAATCTCAGTACTGTCCTTCCAGAATCCCACTGCCAGTCCCGCTAAATAAGCTGCGCCCAGAGCTGTGGTTTCAGTAATCTCCGGCCGGATCACTTTACAATTCAAAAGGTCAGCCTGGAATTGCATAAGTAGATTATTTGCCGTGGCACCTCCATCTACCCTTAATTCTTTAATTGAAATACCAGCATCAGCTTCCATTGCTTTCAAAACATCCATGGTCTGGTAAGCAATGGATTCCACAGCAGCCCGTGCGATATGTGCTGCCTTCGTTCCTCTGGTGATACCAACCATCGTTCCTCTTGCATCCGGATTCCAATACGGCGCACCAAGTCCGGCAAATGCGGGTACAAAACAAACGCCATCCGTATTTTCAACCTGCATAGCAAGCTTTTCAATTTCAGCAGAACTATGAATGATTCCCAGACCATCACGCAGCCATTGTACGACTGCACCGGCAATAAAAATACTGCCTTCAAATGCATATTGTATTTGTCCGTTTATTTTCCATGCAACTGTAGTAAGTAAATTATTTTTTGATTCGACAAAATGGTCACCTATATTCATCAACATGAAACAACCTGTTCCATAAGTATTTTTTACCATGCCTTTTTCAAGACACATTTGTCCGAATAATGCAGCATGCTGATCACCCGCAATTCCTGCAATAGGAATTCTTTCAGAAAAAATGCTAGGATCAGTTTCTCCATAAAACTCACTGGATTCTTTTACTTCGGGCAGCATGCTTTCTGGTATGCCCATAATCTCCAATAGTTCCTCGTCCCATTTTTGTTCACTAATATTAACAACATGGTACGTGAAGCATTCGTAATATCAGTTGCATGTACTTGTCCATCGAGTGAATTTCCAAACAAGCCATGAATCAACTGTTCCGAAAGCAAGTGATCCATCGAGTGCTTTTTTTCTTGCACCCTGTACATTATCAAGTATCCATCGAATCTTGGATCCTGAAAAATATGCATCTATCACCAATCCTGTTTTTGCACCGAATTTTCTCTGACAAACCTGATTGCTTTAGCTGTTCGCAAAAAGAAGCGGTCCGTCTGTCCTGCCATACAATTGCATTGTATACAGGTTCGCCGGTTTCCTTGTCCCACACAATTGTCGTTTCCCGCTGATTCGTGATCCCGATTGCAGCAATTTCAGAAACGAGTGCTCCTATTTTCAATCTGGCTTCCGCCGCAACGCTGGCTTGTGAGGACCAGATTTCCGCCGGGATCATGTTCAACCCATCCGGGTTGAGGAAATATTTGGGTGAATTCTTTTTGTGCAATGGATTGTACCTGACCTGTCCGGTCAAAGAGAATAGCTCTCGAACTCGTGGTTCCCTGATCTAATGCAAGGATGTATTTTTTCATAGCGAGCAATGACTTTGGCGTTTATGGTTGACGGTTGTATGGTGAAAATCCATCTACCATAGACCATTTACCATATACTATCAACCATCTACCAAATAATTTTTAGCAACCTGTAGGAAAGATACTATTTGTTCCTTTTCCCAATCAACACCTTTTTTTAATTCAGCCGCCATCAAGTGCGCCACTGCAGGAGCCATATCCATGGCGGCACGTGCATCCAGAAACAAAGCGCGGGTTCTTCTCGCGAGCACGTCTTCGACGGTTCTTGCCATTTCATAACGCGTCGCCCAAATGACTTCCGCATCCAATATAAGGTAACCTCGGATCCAATGTTTCTTTCCATGCAATGATTTTCTTTTGTAAGGGCTTTTACTAGAATTGGCATCACTTCCATAAACAAAAAACGGGTCGGTCCATTCAACAGATTCCTTAAACCCATGAAGAGACAGGGTTTTCGTAACTGCGATACGATAGGGAAGTTTACCGACAACGATCGCTCATTAACGGTTTCCTCCGCCATCTGGCGATAGGTTGTCCATTTCCCTCCGGTAATGGTAATGAGTCCGGAGTCTGACACAATCAATTTATGTGACCTGGAAATTTCCTTTGTTTTTTGCTTATCATTTTGAGGAGCAGCCAAGGGGCGCAGCCCGGCAAAAACGCTCAGCACATCTTTTCGTGTAGGTATTCGGGTTAGATAGTCACTCAAAGCGTCCAGTATGAATTTGATTTCTTCTTCTAAAGCTTTGGGTTCAAGCTGGTGCGCATTCAGTGGAGTATCTGTTGTTCCCGCCAGCATACGTGTCATGCCAGGGTATCGCAAACAAGACCCTCCCATCTTTTGTTTTTGGAATCATCAGAGCATCTCCTGGTCCCAGGAATGATTTATCAAACACCAGATGTATGCCCTGACTGGGCTGCACCATGGGTCTGGCTTCGGGTTTATCCATACTCAGCAGTTCGTCTACAAAAACACCCGTAGCGTTAATTACAGTTTTTGCTTTGAGAGTAAATTGAATTCCCGTCTCCTGATCTTTTGCAACTACACCACTTATTTTACCAGCTTCTTTGGTCAGACCACAAACTCTGAAAATAATTGAGCACAATGGCACCCTGTTCAATAGCAGTCAATGCGAGACTTACAGCCAGTCTCGCATCATCAAATTGGCCATCGTGATAAAGCACGCCCAGTTTCAATCCATCCTGTTTTATATTCGGAATCCTGCGTATCAGTTCCTTCCGGGATATCAGTCGCGAGCGTGCCAAAACTACGTTTTCCTGCCAGCAGATCATAAACAGACAAACCGACAGAATAAAAAATTCCGCTCCACCAGGAATAATTAGGTATGATAAAATTTTCATTCCTCACCAGATGTGGTGCGTTATTCATTAGTATCCCGCGTTCCCGCAGTGCCTCTCTTACCAGGCCGATATTTCCCTGCGCAAGATAACGGACACCTCCATGTACAAGTTTAGTGCTTCGGCTGGAAGTTCCTTTTGCAAAATCTGACTGTTCCAGCAATAAAGTTTTGAATCCCCGGGAAGCCGCATCCACGGCTGTTCCCAGCCCCGTGGCACCACCACCAACTATGATAAAATCCCAGACCGTATCCGGATCAGCAATCGCTTTTATCTGAGATTCCCTGTTTATCTGCATTCAAATTACTTTTAATAAACATTCCCGTTTTATTTTTCAACCAGCATTTCCGGAATATGATAAACAGAAAGTCCGCTGAGAATGGGCTCCGACCTGGCATCCGAAATTTGGATAAGAATCCGGTTACAGTTCCTCGTTGGAAAACTGATAATACGTTGGTGTCCAATAGTTGTATATGCATTTTTATAGATTAAAGAATCGTTATTGTATAATTCAATATTGAAAGATTTTACCCGCTGGCCCCATTGCACTGCTTCTTTCAGTTGTAGATACAATTGACCTTTGTTTCCTGATTGAAATGAATTTCAAGCAAGTCGTCTTTATATTTCGTCCCCAGTTGAATAACTTCATTCTTATTCTTCTGTTAATCCCTTTATGATTTTCCCATTTAAAGAAACCATTGCATTTCCTGAAGAAAGCAGATCCTGAAAACTTTCTTTTCTCAACTTTGCAAATCCCATAAGGGCCGCAGAATCATAAGAAGAAATAAGTCCGCGGGTATCCGGCGGAACATTCAAAATTAAGTTTGCTCCGCGGCCAACGGACTTGAGGTAAATATCAAAAAGTTTTTCAGGAGATTTAACCAGGCTGTCTTCCTTTGCGTGATAAAACCATCCCGGGCGTATACTCACATCACATTCAGCAGGTATCCAATTCCTGCCATTGACATTTCCCCTGTTAAGTGTATCGTTCGGAGGAGCCCCGATTCCCCTGCTGAAACCTGCGGTATCCAATAAATTCCAGTTGGTAGTCCCTGCAATTCCATTTTCATTTCCCACCCATCGCATATCCGGACCGATATCACTAAACACCATGGTGTTTGGCGCAATCTCCCGCATGGTTGATTCAAAACGATGCCAGTCATACAACCTGTTTTTTCCCATTGGGTCCTTCTCCATTTGCACCATCCCACCAGAATTCAAAGAATGGTCCGTATCGCGCAACCACTTCCTTCATCATATTAATAAATATATCATTGTAGGCAGCAGTTCCATATGCCGGATGATTTCTGTCCCAGGGAGAAAGATATACGCCAAATGATAAGCCATATTCCCTGCAGGCGACTGGATAATTCCTGTAGTACATCTCCCTTTCCATCCTTCCATTTACTTTGAGCTACGGTATGTTTGGAATAAGCGCTGGGCCACAAACAAAAACCATCGTGATGCTTGGCCGTAATAACAATTCCCGAGGCACCTGCTGCATTTAGCGATCCTGCACCATTGGCGGCAGTCCAATGCTGTTGGATTAAAAATCTCTTCATTTTCAGATCCCTTGCCCCATTCAAGATCTGTAAAAGTATTCGGTCCGAAATGCATGAATAAATAAAATGGTGCATTTTGCCAGGCTAATTGCTTAGCTGCAGGCAGAGGCTCGACAGGGCGACTGAGTGCGACCGGCCATGCAAATGCAGAGCAATAACAAAACTGAAGAAATTTTCATCCCTATAGCGATAAATGTTCGTTTTATGAAACTATGAAATCAAATTAGATAATCCCGATTACACGCGGCACTATTCTTTTCTTAGCCTAATTTTGCGCTATCAAAAAAGACTATGTCCTTTTTCAGTAATAAGGTCGTGATAGTAACAGGTGGCAGTGACGGGATTGGAAGGGCACTAATCGGTTTGCTTATAGAGGCAGGCGCCAAAGTGGCGACATGCGGAAGGCAGTATGATAAACTTTATGCTCTGCAACTTGAATTTTCACAGTTTATGTTGCATACCATGGTCTGCGATGTAAGCAATGAAGATGAGTGTAAAAGATTCATACTTTCCACGATTGAAACTTTTGGCACGATTGATATTTTAATCAACAATGCAGGTATCAGCATGCGCTCTCTTTTCGATGATACTGATACTGATGTGATCCGCCGTCTTATGGACGTAAATTTCATGGGAGCGGTTTATTGTACAAAAGCAGCACTTCCATTTATTATTGAGCAAAAAGGAACCATTGTGGGTATTTCTTCCACGGCAGGATATCGGGGATTACCTGGCAGAAGCGGTTATTCGGCATCAAAATTCGCCCTCCAGGGATGGCTGGAGTCCCTAAGAACAGAATTGATGTATACAG
Source organism: uncultured Bacteroidota bacterium (assembly GCA_963730425.1). Taxonomy (GTDB): domain Bacteria; phylum Bacteroidota; class Bacteroidia; order Chitinophagales; family Chitinophagaceae; genus Puia. The sequence goes on from CAVSRV010000003.1 coordinate 710,908, forward strand.
GTGTTCACGTAATGTGGGTTTCTCCTGGTTTTACAGCTTCCAATATCCGCCATGCAGCGCTTAACAGCAAGGGTCTTAGCCAGGGAGAAAGTGTGCTGGACGAATCCAAACTCATGAGCGCAGAATTTGCGCCAAATATATTTTAAATGCCATAGAAAAAAGAAAAAGGGTGCTGGTGCTTACCTTCATCGGAAAGTTCACGGTTTTCTTAAATAAATTTTTCCCTTCCCTGGCGGACAGGCTTGTGCACCGGCATTATTTCAAAAACGGGGAACTGGTTAAATAAGGGTTGATAATTTAAAATGAACCGATCAAGATGGCGCTTATTACCCTTACTTCCGACTTCGGCCTGCAGGATTATATTGCCGGCGCAGTCAGGGGTCAGCTTCTTCAAATAGATCCATCATTCCGGATTCACGACATTTCTCATCAGGTCGCACCATTCAATTATCCCCAGGCTGCATATATCTGCCGAAATGCCATCTGGCATTTTCCAGAGAAAACTTATCATATTATACTGGTAAACCTCTTTGAACAAAAACCTGAATACATACTGCTGGCCATGTGCAAATGGCCAGTATATTTTTTGTGCAGATAACGGGTTAATGGACATGATTCTTCCGGCAAAGCCCGATAAACTCATCGGATTGCCGCTTGGATAAAAATGAAATCAAAAATACCCTTTATTGCATCCGTCAGATCGGTATGGCAATTCGGGACTATTGAAACGGGAGCCTTACCGGAAACCTTGGGCGATCCCGAAATAGACCATATTCAAAAAAATGATCTCCGGCCATTGCTGGGTGATAATTATATTGAAGGTCAGATCATCTTCATAGACAAGTTTGAAAATGTAATCGTCAATATTACAAGGGATGAATTTGAAGCTCAGCGTAAAGGCGGAGTTTCCGAATCGTTTTTAAAAGAAATGAAATCATCGACAGGATCAGTGAATCCTATGCCGACGTCGCCACAGGGGGAAAAACTGGCCATCTTTAATTCCGCGAATTATCTGGAAGTAGCCATCAATAAAGGCAATGCCGCCGGATTGTTCGGTCTTCAGGATTTTACGGACCAGTCACTGCAGCATCATCTTTTTTACCAGACGGTTAAGGTATACTTTGAATAGTGTGAGAGTGTGGTAGTGTGGGAGTGTGGTAGTGTGGTATGTGATATGTGATAATATGATTTTAGCCTTCACAATAAGTTTGTTAAGTTATTGCAAAACATAGTCATCTCCCACACTCCCATACTCCCATACTCCCATACTTGTTGTTTATTAGTCCGCCAGTCTCTCTATATTTGTCACTCCTAAAAATCAACGGACTATGAATTATAAGAAGGTGAATAACATAACAGGCTGGGTGGTTTGTCTTTTTGCCTGTATGGTATACATTTTAACTATGGAAGCCACGGGCAGTTTCTGGGATTGCGGTGAATTCGTTTCCAGTGCATATAAATTACAGATTCCTCATCCGCCCGGAGCACCGCTCTTTGTAATGATGGGCCGATTTTTCATCATTCTTTTTGGTGATAATCCACATACCGCCGCCAGGGCGGTCAATTTTATGAGTGCCATCCTGAGCGGATTCACTATTCTTTTCCTTTTCTGGTCCATTACACATTTCGCACGAAAAATAATTCAACCCAAAGGTCTGGCACTCAATTCCCAGCAAATTTTCACCATCATGGCAGCCGGAGCCGTTGGCGCTCTTTGCTATACTTTCTGCGACTCCTTCTGGTATAGTGCAGTTGAAGGTGAAGTATATGGTTCTTCTTCTTTTTTTACAGCCCTGGTTTTTTGGGCGATTTTGAAATGGGAAGATGTGGCTGAAGATCCGGAGGCGGACAGGTGGCTTATTTTTATTTTTTATATGATGGGACTTTCCATCGGGGTTCACCTTTTGAACCTGCTCACCATTCCGGCTATTGTAATGGTGTATTATTATAAAAGATATAAAACTACCGCCTGGGGATCGGTATTCGCATTTATTCATAGGTTGTGTTATTACCGGCCTTGTCCAGAAATTCGTAATCCAATATACTATTAAAGGTGCAGCCTGGTTCGACATTCTCTTTGTGAACAGCCTGAACCTTCCCTTCTTTACCGGATTTGGCTTTTTCTTTATCGCATTGGCGGCCATACTTGTTTTTGCCCTCCGCTATGCTATCAGGAAAAAATATTACCTGCTTAAAATCGGGATTTGGTCCATCTCTTTCATGCTTTTGGGATATTCAACCTATTTCACTACCATGATCCGCTCCAATGCGGATCCTGCCGTAGATATGTTCAATGTAGATAATCCGGTGACCCTGGTAGGTTATCTGAGCCGGGACCAGTATGGAGACTGGCCCATCGTTTATGGTCCGGATTATACAGATCGTCCAGGACGTTCTGAAGGCAGCGACCAATATGTTAAAGGGAAAGATAAATATGAATTAGCAGGAAAATCTGTCGCCCAGGACTGGAACAATACTCCTTCCTCACATTTTTTTCCGCGTATGTGGGATAATGCCAATGACCGGGGACAGGTTGACGTATATAAACAATTCGGCAATGTTGCCGAAGGTGATCAGCCAACCATGGGAAATAATATCCGGTACTTTATTACCTATCAGACTTACTGGATGTATCTGAGGTATTTTTTCTGGAATTTTTCAGGCAAACAAAATGACCTGGAAGGATTTGGAAATATCCGGGATGGTAATGCCATAACCGGAATTCCATTCATAGACAACTATTTCTACGGCGACCAAAGCAAAATGCCTGACAGCATTCATACAAAAAATAAATCCTATAACCGGATGTACGCCCTGCCCTTTATACTGGGTATGATCGGACTTTTCTTCCAGTACAACCGAAACCGAAAGGATTTTATCATCAACGGACTACTTTTCTTTTTTACCGGGATGGCCATTGTAATCTATCTGAACCAGGCGGGCCAGCAGCCAAGGGAAAGGGATTATGCCTATGTCGGATCCTTTTATGCTTTTGCCATCTGGGTCGGACTGGGAGTGATCTGGGTGAAAGAAATCTTTGAGAAATTCATGAAAGCGCCCGTTGCAAATTATGTTTCGGCAGGTCTTTGCCTGCTGGCTGTTCCTGTACTGATGGGTACCCAGGAATGGGATGACCACGACAGAAGTAAAAAGACCCTTGCCCGTGACTTGGCAAAAGACTACCTGGAAAGCTGTCCCCCAAATGCCATGCTCTTTTCATTCGGAGATAACGACACCTATCCATTGTGGTATGCCCAGGAAGTGGAGGGAATACGTCCCGATGTGCGTGTGGTGGTGAACAGCCTTCTGGGAACGGACTGGTATATGAATGAGTTGCGGTATAAAGTGAACCAGAGCGCACCATTCGATATTATTTTTACGAAAGAACAGATACAGGGAAATAAAAGGGATGTTGCTTATGTGGCGCCCCTGCCGGGTTTTGATCAGAAAAAATATTATGACCTCTATGATATTCTGAAAAATGTGGTGGGTAGCGATGATCCGAAATATACGCAACAGCAGGACGATGATGTTTTCAATCTCATGCCTGTCAAAAAGTTCAGCGTACCGGTTGACCTGGAGGCAGTAAAAGCTGCTGGTCTGATTCATGAGGGAGACAGTGTTTTAAGTGAACTGAAAATTGATATCAATCGTTCTTACTTACTCAAAAATGACCTGGCGATTTATGCAGTCATTGCAGCCAATCACTGGAAACGTCCGATTTGCTTTACTTCTACCCAGGAACTGAAAGATCTTGGCCTGGATAAATATGTTCGTCTCAGAGGACTTTCCTATCAGCTGGTTCCCTTTGATAAAGGTGCTGTGGATAATGATGCAGCTTATAATACGATCATGAATAAATTCGCATACGGTGATGCAATTACACCTGGTGTATATTATGACGAAGAAAACCGTCGTCATCTGAATAGTATCCGCATGGCGCATTCACAGGTTGCTTTTAGTCTGGTTGATGCCGGTAAAAAAGATTCAGCCCGGAACGTTCTTGAACATTTTGACAAAAATGTATACGAACCGAATTTCCCCTATGGAATGACATCCAACCGGGGCAATCAACAGGATGCGATTTCAACCGATTTCCTTCAGGCCTGCTATATTTCAGGAGATTTTACACTGGCTAAAAAAGTGGAAGCTTCCCTGAAAAAAGACCTTCAGCAGCAGATGCGTTATTATAAAAGTCTTGGGGATGAAACCAGCGACGATCAGCTGGCAACTAACGCCTATATGATTTTACAGGGCAAAGGAGGAACACTTTCTGACCGGCAGCAGCAGTTTACCCAGGATATCTTTACTACTTACCGGATGCTTATGCAGATAGATCAGATGGACAAACAATATTCAACCAAACCGCCCGGTCGATAATAAATTGAAATAGCAGAATTCAAAATCAAATAATGGCCCCCTGTTTATATGAGCAGGGGGCTTATTATTTCTGTCGAACCGATCTTTTTTAATTGTTAATTGTTAATTGTTAATTGTTGGTTGGTAACTTTACCCGTTGGCCTATAAAATAACTATAAACTAATTAAAAGCTTTAGGCCTTAGGCTTTGAGCTTTAAGCCTAAAAGTGCTAACTTGATAAAATGATCGGTTTTCAGTTTGGAAAATATGACCCGAAGCAGGATGGCAAACCGAAATTTGACCAGCTGCTGGATGTATTCATGCAGTTACTTACCTATACCAGTGGTGATGTGGGTGAAGCTCTTCAATGGATGAATCAGCTTGACAAGGAGTATAAACTCACCGAGGGTGATTATGGTATGGGCGACTTTATTGAGGACCTGAAGGATAAAGGTTATATTGATGAAAATAAACAGACGGGCTCCATTACAATAAGTCCGAAAACTGAACAGGGTATCCGCAAACGATCACTGGAAGAAATATTCGGCAAGTTAAAAAAGACAAAGGCAGGCGATCATAATAGTTTCAAACCAGGAGGCGGCGACGAAATCAATCCGGAAACCAGGCCCTTCCAGTTTGGGGATCAGCTGGAACACATAGATTTCACAGAATCTATCCGAAACGCCCAGATCAATCACGGCATCGATTCATTCAACATGCAGGAGGATGACCTGAAGATCCGTGAAACAGATTATAAAACACAGACGTCCACGGTTCTGATGATTGATATATCCCATTCAATGATACTTTACGGTGAAGACAGAATCACGCCTGCGAAGAAAGTCGCCATGGCGCTTAGTGAACTGATTACAACAAAATATCCAAAAGATACGCTGGATATAGTTGTTTTCGGAAATGATGCATGGACTGTTGAAATCAAGGATCTGCCTTATCTGCAGGTGGGACCCTATCATACAAATACAGTTGCCGGGCTTGAACTGGCGATGGATATTTTGAGAAGGAGAAGAAATCCGAACAAACAGATCTTTATGATCACGGATGGAAAACCAACATGTCTCAAATCCGGCAAACGCTATTATAAAAACAGCTTTGGTTTGGACCGGAAAATAACAGCAAGGTGTCTGAACCTGGCGGCGCAATGTAAAAAGCTAAAAATTCCCATCACGACTTTTATGATTGCCAGTGATCCATATTTACAGCGGTTTGTGAATGAATTCACGGAAACCAATAACGGAAAAGCTTTTTTTGCTTCACTGGATCATCTCGGCGCCTTCATTTTCCGGGATTTTGAAAACGGGAAAAGAAAAACGGTATATTGAAAACTGTTGACCGTGACCGTTGACCGATGACCGTTGACGGTTGACGGTTGATGGTAGATGGTAGATCGTTGATCGATTAAGGAAATACCATCTACCATTAACCATATACCATTTACGATTAATTAAATCTGCGAGCTTTATAAAGTATAAAAATGAACATTGAAAGAATAAAAACACTGGGAGATCTGAAGAAGTCTGGCTATAAACACCGATCAGTTAAAGAAGAAGTGAGAGAGAATCTTTTAAAGAAACTGCATTCTAAGGAAAATAGTTTTCCAGGAATTGTAGGTTATGAAGACAGTGTGATTCCTGATACTGAAAGGGCATTGCTTTCAAGACACAATATTCTTTTTCTCGGTCTTCGTGGACAGGCAAAAACACGTATGGCACGCCAGATGATCAAACTGCTTGATGAGTATATTCCATTTGTGACGGGCAGTGAAATCAATGACGATCCCTTCGCCCCGATTTCTAAATTCTCCCGTGAACTTATCCGTCAGAAAGGAGATGATACTCCTGTTTCCTGGCTTCATCGCAGCGAACGTTACAGTGAAAAACTCGCGACTCCGGATGTAAGCGTTGCCGATCTGATTGGCGATATAGATCCTATCAAAGCCGCTAACATGCGATTAAATTTTGCTGATGAAGAAGTTATACATTTTGGTATCATTCCGAAAAGTAATCGTGGCATTTTTGTAATCAACGAGATTCCTGATCTGCAGGCTCGCATTCAGGTCTCACTGTTTAATATTCTGGAAGAAGGCGATATCCAGATCCGCGGATTTAAGTTACGCATGCCTCTTGATATCTTATTTGTATTCACTGCCAACCCCGAAGATTATACCAATCGCGGATCCATCGTCACGCCTCTCAAAGACCGTATTGAAAGTCAGATTCTGACCCATTATCCAAAAAGCATTGAACATGCCCTTTTGATAACAGAACAGGAGGCTGAAATTACAGAAGATCAGAAAGTGCGGGTGAAGGTCAGTGATATGGTGAAAAGAATTATTGAGCAGGTAGCATTCGAGGCCCGCACAAGCGAATTTGTGGACAAGAAAAGTGGTGTATCGGCAAGGCTTACCATTGCAGCATATGAAAATGCGATAAGTGCGGCAGAAAGAAGATCCCTACTAAATAATGAAAAAGAAACCCAGGTTTGGATGAGCGACCTGGTAGGAATCATTCCGTCTATTACAGGGAAAATAGAACTCGTATATGAAGGTGAACAGGAAGGTCCTTATCAGGTAGCATTTAACCTGCTTGAAAAAGCATTTCGTTCTCAGTTCATCAATTATTTTCCCAATCCGGAACTATTTAAAAAGCGAAAAGGCGGTGAAGAGAATCCATATAAACCCATTACCGGATGGTTCGATAAAGGAAATCACCTTGAAGTATTCTTCAATTCCAAAGACGATGACAAAGTAAGGTTGCTATACAAAGTAGATGGCCTGCATTCCTTTGTAAAAAAACATTTCCGCAGCGCGAACGAGAAGGAAATGGCTCTCCTGATGGAGTTTGTGTTACACGGACTTTCCGCGTATAGCATGATCAGTAAAAAAGTGGTCGAGGGTAGAATAGAATTCAAGGACCTTATTGGCTCCATGATGAATATGAGCCAGGAGAATCTGGGGGGAGAAGAGGAAGAATTTGGATAGATGATTGTCTGCCAATCCAAAAGTTCAATTTACCACATTCGTAGTAGTTAGATAATTCATATAATATATTATTTTTGTATTAAAAGACAGCGGATGAGTTCAGTTTCTATAACAAAATTATATGATTTGTTAAGTTTTAAAATAGGTAAGGAACCTGCTGAGAATCTTACTTCATATATTGCAGAGAAAATAAGAGACGAATTTAATGACAGATCACAGCATCTTGCAACTAAAGTAGATTTGGCTAACACAAAAACGGATGTGATCAAATGGATGTTTGTCTTTTGGATCGGTCAGATAGCCGCAACCTTCGGTTTTATTTTACTTTTTCTTAAAAAATAATCCTCAAAATATATTTACTTCAGCCTCCAGTATAACCCGAAATTTCTTGTGAACTGATTGCGCAATTTTTTCACTAAGTTCAAAAATTTCTTTTCCTGTCGCTTTCCTATAATTCACAAGCACGAGCGCCTGGTTGGCGTGAACTCCGGCATCTCCCTTGCGGTAGCCCTTCCAGCCGCATTGCTCTATCAGCCAGCCCGCAGCCAGCTTGACTGATTTATCTTCATGCGGATAAGCCGGCATATCCGGATATTTTTCAGATAGTGAAAGAAAAACTGACTGATCCACCACCGGGTTCTTAAAAAAGCTTCCGGCATTACCTATCTCTGCCGGATCCGGAAGTTTTGAGCGCCGGATTTTTATAACGGCCTCTGAAACATCCTGAATAGTCGGAGAATGAATACCCATTTTTTTTAACTCTTCCCGAATGGCGCCATAACTGGTTTTTAATGCCGGGTTTTTACTTAAGAGAAAAGTAACATTTAAAATAATGTAACGACCCTTCTCAGTAGATTTAAAGATGCTGTCTCGATAACCAAACCTGCAGTCGTTAACGCCAAAAGCATAAACCTTCTTCTCTTTCCGGTCATAAGCTTCCAGTTCATAAAAAACATCTTTAAGCTCGACTCCATAGGCTCCTATATTCTGAATGGGTGCGGCACCAACGTTGCCGGGAATAAGGGAAAGATTTTCGAGACCACCCCAGTTCCTTTTCATCGTATACCGCACAAATTCCTGCCAAATCTCTCCTGCTCCTGCTTTGACATAAATATGAGTAGATTCTTCCTTCACTTCTTCAATTCCAACCAAATCAATTTTGAGTACGGTTCCCTGAATGTCTTTAGTGAGTAATATGTTACTGCCTCCTCCAAGTATTAATGGCGGCTCTGCTCCGGGCCGGCTTAATATTTTTTCCAGTTCTTCAATCGATCCTACAGATATGAATTCTGATGCATTCACATTTATATGAAAACTGTTGTAAGGCAAAAGGGATATATTTTTCTGAATTGCCATATTCAAATTTGTAGATTAAAGCGGGTCGATATCAGGCACTATCACGACGGATCTGAATTTCCGATCATTCTGCAAAATGCCTTTCTGCTGCTGGATGACCTGCTTAGCAAATGCAATTGTACCAACATTTTTTGGCAGTTTTAACATCAGTTCCATGATATATTGATTCCGGATCCTGGCGATAACGGGTTCCCCCGGACCAGTTAAGTAATTAGCAAAATCCTTATGAAGGTGCAGTGCGAAAAGGGAAGCCGCATCCTGCACGATCTCCCTGATTTTATGACGAAAGCTGACACGTATGATTCGCGTGAATGGAGGGTAAGAAAACTGCTGACGAGCCGCCGTTTCCTGTGTATAAAATGATTTATAATCGTGATCAATGACCCACTGAAGAACCGGATGCCTCGTATTTGCAACCTGTATGAATACTTTTCCTAATCCGTCTTTCCTGCCGGCCCTCCCACTCACCTGTTCCATCAATTGAAATGCCCTTTCATTTACACGGAATTCGGTAAAATTCAGTAGACTATCCGCATCAAGTATGCCTACGAGATCGACATGATCAAAATCCAGTCCTTTCACGACCATCTGAGTGCCCACCAGGATATCCACCCTCTGTTGTTCCAATTGTTTAATAAGCATATCATGCGCAGTTTTTCCACGCACGCTATCCACATCCATCCTTGCAACATGTGCATCAGGAAAAAGAGTTTCCAGCTCTTCTTCAATTTTCTCCGTACCAAAATTCCTCTGAATAAACTCATGATTGCCACATGCAGCACAGGTATTTACCGGCGGATAAGAAGTTCCGCAATAATGGCATAAAAGTTTGTTGGAGAGCTTATGAAAAGTCAGCGAGACATCACAGTTTTTGCACTGTGGAATCCAACCGCAGATCTTGCATATCTGGTAAGGAGAATAACCCCGACGGTTCCTGAATAGAATTACCTGTTTTTTATTGTCGAGGCTTTCCTGAATTGCTTTTTGGAGAACCGGTGTGCAGATAACTTTAGATCCGTCTTTCTGAAAAAATTTCTTTGTATCTATAAGTCGAATAACGGGCATGGCTACCTGACCATATCTCTCCAAAAGTTCGGCCAATCCATATTTGCCGGTAACAGCATTATAATAACTTTCAATGGAAGGTGTGGCACTTCCCAGAATTGTTTTGGCTTTAAAAAGAGAAGCGTAATAAATCGCCGTGTCCCTCGCGTGATAACGGGGCGCGGGGTCCTGTTGCTTATATGAACTATCGTGCTCTTCATCTGCGATAATAAGGGAGAGATCGGTGAAAGGCAGGAATAGTGCGGAGCGTGCACCAAGTAAAATCCTTATTTCGCCTTTGCGCACTTTATTCCAAATCTCAAAACGTTCATTCTGGCTGAACCTGCTGTGGTAGATTCCCAGATAACCTCCAAAATGTGATTGCAATCTTCTTACGATCTGCGAAGTCAGTGCAATTTCAGGAACAAGGTATAAAACCTGCTTATTTTCCAGCAGCTGCTGTTCAATCAGTTTAATATAGACCTGTGTTTTTCCACTGGAAGTCAATCCGTGCAGGAGGATAGTGTTCTTTGTTTCAAATTGTTTTTGAATATCGGACAGCACTATTTGTTGTGCTGCGGATAAATCAAAGGAAATATGAATATTCCTGGGGAGCACACGTAGGCGGTCGATAGAACGTTGCTCGGCTACCAGAATATTTTTGGTGATCAGAGATTTCAGTTGTGCATCAGAAGCTCCGGATTTTTTTAATAATGCCGTGCGTGTAACCTCGGGCTCCTTTTTTTTCAGATGAAGGAAAGAAAGAAGTAATTCCAATTGCTTTTCAGCCCTTGACCATTTCTTATCTTCATTTAAAAGAGCCTCCATTTTTTCATCAGTAACATAATCACTATGCAGGTTAATATAGGTTTCCGTCCTGGGTTTATAAAATTCTTTTAATGATTCATATACATAACAAACTGATTTTTCAATAAGTCGTTTCACAACAGGATACACAGCACCTCCATGAAGAAGCTCCTGAACCTCAGGTATTTTCAATTCGTTTTTCAGCAATAGTGCCTCCGCAACGAGGTATTCATCATGATCCAGAGATGAAAAATCATCTCCGAAACTTTCGTTAAAGACAAGGGTACTTTCACTGCTCAATTTAAAATGGGCGGGTAAAGATGCGGCCATTACTTCGCCCTCCGAGCACATGTAATATTGCGCTATCCATTCCCATAGAAGCAATTGCTCCTTATAAATCAAAGGTTCAGCGTCGAGAACACTCTCGATGGGCCTGGGATCAAAAGCTTCCGGTTTTTCAGTCTGAAACCTTTTTACAATACCCGCATACTTTTTATTCTTGAGAGAGACTTCTACCCGACAACCTGGCAGGAGCCCCTCCTTCAGATGGTCGGGAATTTCCCAGGTGTAGTTTTTAGGAAGGGCCAGCGGTATGATTATTTCTGCGTACAATAGCTTATTTTATAATTATCAATATTAAACAATCCGATACAGGCTTAAGTTTATATTATCTGCCAATGATCCAGGAAGCCTGGTAGGTCTTCAGCTTAGTTTCCATTACATCATAATACTTTTTGTTTATACAGGTTAACCTGCCGCAAGCTATAGCCGCCGGGCTTATTTCTTCCAGGAAAACCGCCCTGGATTTTGCGTTTTTTAAACTGAGCAGGGAGTGGTAATTCATTATAGTGTAGTTATCAAGAAACAAAACAGGTTTTACTGCAGTCTGGGTTTCTATGGCGATCCTGAATGCGCCGTCGTAAAATGACTTGAGAGGTTTGCCTGTTTCATTGAAAGTTCCTTCAGGAAAAATACAGACAGAAATATGATGCTTCAGCAGGCTTTTTAAAATCCTGACACTTCTTGCCCGTCGTTCTGTACTTCCCCTGTCGACCATTACTGCACCCCGGCTATAAATAAATCCAAATACCGGGATTTTTTTGATTTCTTCCTTTCCAAGAACACGGAATGGTTGTTTCCTGATCGCTTTAAAGATGCAGGGAATGTCCATATAGGAAATATGATTGATCAGGAAAATATAATTTCCCGCAGGATCATAGGTTGATTCAAAAATATTCTCATGTTTGATTCCCAGCAGAAAATACCAGCAGTCTGCCCATATTTTGGCCATGCTGCAGATCAGGTTACCACCCCTGCGCTTTCCGAAAAAAGAAAAAACAATTACAAAAGGGAAAGCAATCAATGTAAAAAAGACGAACCAGAATAAAGCGTAGAGAGTGTAGATCTTGCTGGTAATATTATTCATCAGGGTTATGCATAATGGGTTATGAGATATGAGATAGGGACTATGAGATAGGGACTATGAGATATGGGTTATTGGTTTTGAATTATTTTAATATCTCATATCCCATATCTCATAATTCATAACTCTTACTGCCTTTACACTAAAATAGTGAACTTATCAATTACAGTCACATCGCCATTCCACTCCCAGTTCGATACAGGTTATAATAATGAGTTTGTCTTTTTCCGGTGCAATGATGATACGTAGATGTTGGTGCTCTTCTGTAAGTCCTTCCATGGCATACTTGGGGTCAGGACGTGCATCGGGTTCACTTTTGGAATAGTTGATCGTTCCTTCATCCAGTATTTCATGAATTTCATCGATTGTAATATGACGGCAGTCCATCCGGCAGCGTACGTGTTTGGTAAGAATCAGCTGACCATGACGGTCGAAGGGTACCCTTTTATCACGGCAGGAGGCAAAAACTGCAAAAATCAGTAAAAGCCGGTATATCCTGGCGCATCGCTAAAGTTACTGGCATAATTCCTGAATCATATTATCTTTGCGCCGCATGACAGGACTAAAAACAGTTGCATTTCATACACTGGGCTGCAAGCTCAATTTTTCTGAAACTTCTTCTATCTCCAGACTCATGGAAAAAGAAGGTTTTGAGAAAAAACCCTTTGATTCGTTGGCCGATATTTATGTAATCAATACCTGTTCCGTTACGGAAAATGCAGATAAAGAATGCCGCTATCTGGTGAGGCAGATCCAACGCAAATCTCCCGAAAGTTTTGTGGTAATAACAGGATGTTACGCGCAATTGAAACCAAAAGAGATTTCAGAAATTCCCGGGGTGGACCTGGTACTGGGTGCAGCAGAGAAATTTAATATAGCCTCGCATATCCGTGATTTGGTAAAAGGGGATTCGGCCAAAATCTGCAGTTGTGATATAGAACAGGTAAATGATTTTCATGACAGCTATTCACTGAATGACCGGACCAGGGCATTTTTGAAAGTTCAGGATGGCTGCGACTATCTATGCAGTTTTTGTACGATCCCCATGGCCCGCGGAAAAAGTCGAAGTGATAGTATCCTCCATGTGCTGGAAAATGTAAAATCTCTAGCCGCCAAAGGAATCCAGGAAATTGTATTGACAGGTGTGAATCTCGGCGATTTTGGAAATATTGATCCGTTGACAAAGAAGAAATCAGTTGACTTTTTAGAGCTCACCCGCGCGCTCGAACAGATAAAGGAAATACCACGCTATCGCATTTCTTCCATCGAACCCAACCTGCTCAACAATGATATCATTGACCTGGTTGCAAACAGCGACCACTTCATGCCCCATTTTCATATTCCCCTGCAAAGCGGAAGTAATAAAATATTAGCGCTCATGCGTCGCCGTTACATGCGCGAACTTTATGCGGACCGGGTAGCGCGTATCAAGACACTGATGCCGCACGCAGCGATCGGTGCCGATGTCATTGTTGGATTCCCTGGAGAAACAGATGAAGATTTCAGGGAAACACTCGACTTTCTGCATACGCTGGAAATATCTTACCTGCATGTGTTTACTTATTCAGAAAGAGAAAATACCCGTGCCGCGGAGATGCACCCTGTAGTTCCGGTTTCTATTCGAAATGAAAGAAATAAAATCCTGCGCAACCTGTCGTTCCAAAAACTACAGTATTTCACAGCACTCCATTCTGGTCAGACCCGCAAAGTACTCTTCGAGCGCAGCCGCGATAAAGCAATGATGGAAGGTTATACAGACAATTATATTAAAGTAACCACTCCCTACCGGCAGGAGTGGGTGAACACCATTGTTGAGTGGCAGGTTTAACTAGATATGAGTTATGAGCTATGGGTTATGAGATTTAACAAAAACCCATATCCCATATCTCATAACCCATAACCAATAAAGCTTATTCAGATCTCAAGCTCGTGACCGGATTTGCCGTTGCAGCTTTTATCGCCTGGAAGCTAATCGTGATAAGTGCAATGGCAAGTGAAATTCCGACCGCTATCAGAAATATTCCCTTCCCAATGCCGATATGATAAGCAAAATTTTCGAGCCAGGAATGCATGAAATAGTATCCAACAGGTATCGCAACGAGGAAGGCAAGGGCAATTAAGTAAATAAATTCCCTGGCGAAGAGTGCTGAAATATCAAATAATGAAGCACCCAACACTTTCCTGATTCCGACTTCCTTTGTACGTTGTACTGCTGAAAAAGATACGAGGCCGTACAGGCCGAGACAACCTATCAGGATGGCAAGAGATGAAAAGAGCTTAAAGGCCGTGTAGACTTTTGCTTCCTGCTTGTACCAGCTTGCAATATGTTCGTCGATGAATTCATATTCGAACACATCTTTTGGAAATGTTGCTGACCACATCTTATCAATATGCCCGATGGTCTGGTGAATCGAACTGGGTTTTATCCTGACACTTGCCATATAGAAATTGTCGGGGGCGTACAATAATACGCAGGCTCTTCTCTTTTTATGTTTCGATTCACTTTGAAAATCCTGTACGACACCTATCACGTATGAAGGATCTCCCCATCCGAACCTGATTTTCTTTCCAATGGCTTCAGCAGGGTTTTGAATACCCAGTTTGTGCATCAGGGTTTCATTAATTACCATCCTGATCGTAGTATCCTTTTCATATTTCCTGCTTATTTTTTCTCCAGCAAGCATTTTCAATCCAAACATATCGGTATAATTCTCGTCAACACATTTAACTTCTGTAACGTCATCCTTTGTGAGGCCCAATTCAGGACAGGCAAAACTGGTCGCATTGGCGAAGTACGCAGGTGCTCCTGAAGAAAAACTAATATCCGTTATCCCGGGTTCAGATTTCAATTGCTGCTTCAAAATATCTTTTTTTGAACCATCAGGTATACTAAAACTTACAACGGCCTCTTTATTAAATCCGAGGTCCTCATTTTGAAAGAAGTTCATCTGATGAGCAACTACCAGGGTGCCGACGATCAGGATTTGAGAAATGGCAAACTGAAGAAGTACAAGGCCCTTGCGAAGATTAATTCCACGAAATGACATATTTGTTTTTCTCTTCAAGAGATTCTACGGGATTAAAAGCAGATTGCACAAAAGCCGGATAGAGGCCAGCCAATAGAATTATCCCGATAGTTACCGATAACAACAGGCCTAAAACAATGGGTTCACTCAATTGCTTTGCATCAACTTTGATATCGAGCCATTTCGTAACTTCCGGAAGGGCTAAAATGGTTATAGCAAGTCCGGCTACAACTGAAATCAAGACAAGCAAGCTGGTTTCACCCAAAAATTGCTGAATCAATTGAAGTCTGCCTGCACCCATTACTTTTCTTACCCCAACTTCTTTGGAACGTTTTACCGACTGCGCTGTAGAAAGATTAATGAAATTGATACAGGCCATTACAATGATAAATACTGCAATGACGGCCAGGCCCCAGTATGTATCCCTGGATACAGGCGTTATAATGCTATTAATGTAACGCTGGTCAAAATGAATATCCCGAATGGGCTGAAGTGGTAAATGCGCTTCACTGGCAATATCCTTTCCCCAATTTTTAGTAATGAATGCCGGTATTTTTTTCTCCAGCTGATGAATCGAATAATTTTCAGGAATCACGAGATACGCGTAACTGGCACCCATAATGGCATAGAAATTCGTCATGATGCCATTATTGAATTTTTGCGTATTCAGTGAAACAAGAAAATTAAACGGCAGACTGGTATTGCCCGGTGGATCTTTGATGATTCCCTTCACTTTCACGGTAAATTGATTTTCCAGATTAATCGTTCCACCCATAGCCGGTTTTGTCCCAAAATATTTTCGTGCAGTGGTCTCCGTTAGCACAACGGAATTAGGTTCGGACAGAGCAGTAGCGGGGTTGCCGCTTATCCACTGAAAGTCGAATATTTTCGGAAAGTCATTGTCCACATAGGCATAACTTTTCTCCATGAACTTGTTCTGGTCGATTTTCACCAACCCTTCTCTCTGATAAAAAATCTGGGTGATGTTCTCCAGTTCAGGAAAATCATTGCGCATGGCAGGAACGATTGCCATCGAAATATTTGAATTAAAATCAAGGGCATTGAGAGTGATCCTGTAGGTCCGGCTGGCTTTTTTGCTGAAATTGTCATAACCTAATTCATTGCGGACTATCAGAAAGATAGTCAGACAGGATACGATGCCCAGACTAAGTCCGAAAATATTGAGAAGTGTAAAACTCAGGTTCCGCCTGATGCTCCGAAATGCACTAGTGAAATAATTTTTTAACATATACTATTAATTATTAATATAATTATTAATTACTCGCTTAAAATTCACAATACGAATAAGGGACAGGTGTTGAATAGCCAATGACATACCAAATAATATAATTTTGATAATCAGTAGTTTAAGATAATATTATCGGATGATACTGTCCGTTTATGCAACAGGACTGTTCAATTCAAACAGATGACCGTTGGCCGTTAACCGATGACAGTTTAAGCCTTTCGCCTTAAGCTTATGCTTAAGCTTTAGCTTAGCTTTAGCTTAGCTTAGCGTATAAAACTTGCTCATCCGTATAATATGTCTTCCGACTTCCCTTTGTATCAATGTGAATGGGAAAGCCTGTCGGGCTTTTCGCATCTACCTTGCGGTGAATTTTTAGAAATTCTTTTACTTCATCATTTATCTTGCCCGGATAGGCCTTGTCTATTTTTTGCGTGGCTTCTTTTAATACTGCCGGAATTATTTTTACAAGTTCCTTTATTTTTTCATCCGGAATTGCAGATGCAATGGAGTAAGGTGAGATCCTGGCTTCCCAGAGAATTTCATCCGAGTAACCATTGCCAATGCCTCTTATCAGATCCTGATCCAGCATTATATTTTTAATGGTTGTTTTCCTGTCGAAGATCTTTTTAAGATATTTAAAATCCAGCTCCATAGCATCCACACCATCTTTATCGATGGGATTCAATTTTATTTGAGCATTCCTCATACGATCGGTCAGTGCAAGGTTTTTATCTCCTTCGAAGGAAAGCTCTACTATGGTAGAATGATGCTCATTTTTCCCCTGGAATAAAAACATATCGCCGGTTAACATAAGATGAAGTCCGAGAAGTGTCCCGTCATCAAATTCAAAACGAAATTCTTTCCCCGAACGATAAATCCTCTTTAGAATTTTACCCTCCAGGTTTTTCGAAAGTGCTTTCGCCGTATCAGGCAGTTTTGTGCCGTTTACAACTTTTACCTTAATTAATTTTTTCCCTGCAAGTGCCTTGTCCAGGTTTCTTGAAAAGACTTCTACATCGGGTATTTCAGGCATAAATAATAATTTGAGAATGTCATGATGCACGTATATCTAAGTTGAGCTAATTAATTGATTTAGGTTTCGCCGGGCCATATTTGGCACCTGGACCATTGGTTTGAGGCGGATTGAAAATCTTTAATCGAATTAGTTCTGCAATGATTGAAAAAAACTATGGACTTTCAGATCTAAATTAAGCAAATATCTGTTTCGCACAAGTTATAAACTAAATTTTTTAGTATAAATAATACTATATATTTTAGCTGCCCGGTTTATTAATCATTCACCATTAACTATTAAACTTTATTGTATGACTACAGAACAAATTGCTCTCCGCCTGAAGGAACTTGGTGACCAGGGACAGTTCGAACACGCCCTCAAAGAATTATTCTCTTCGGATGCGCTCAGTATTGAGCCTTATGAGTCACCCGACTTTGCCAGGGAAACAAAGGGTATGGATGCGATCCTCGCCAAGGGAAAAAAATGGAGTGAGATGGTATCGGAACTGCATTCCTTCAAAATCTCCGAACCGTTGATTGCGGACGATTCATTTGCACTTACGATGCTTATAGACGTGACGATGAAAGGGCGCGAGCGCATGAAACATAACGAACTTTGCGTTTATACAATCAGTGGGGGTAAGATCGTATCGGAGCAATTTTTTATGTAAGAATTTATGCATCAGAACCGCGTCAACCCTCAGGGTCAAATAATTAGTACTCTCGCAAGGGGGGCCTGGATGGGTAACCGCGGTCTCCTACACGATAACCAGAAAAATATTGTCAGGCCTTTTAAATTGAAAGCCTGGCTGATTTGTGTTTTAGAATTCAAGGACCGGAAAAGGCAGATCATGAAACCTGACCGGTATACTGAATTATTTTTTTTTGATGAGGCAACTGCTTTTTCTGCTGGGCACAGACCCTGTTTTGAATGTCGAAGAAAGGATTATGATAAGTTCAAATCCTTTTGGCTCAAAGGCAACCCTGAACATCGCTTTAACGAAAAAACATCGATCAGGGAAATTGACAAGGTGATTCATCGTGACAGAATAAATGCTGATGACAGTAAAGTCACTTTCAAATCCAATATCGGAGAACTCCCTTACGGCAGTTTTATTGAGTTCGAAGGAGAGTCTTATGTTCTTTCAGATAAATTTCATTATCACTGGACTCCCTTTGGCTATGACAAAAAAATTCAATTACCATCTGCATGCGAAGTAAAAGTCCTGACGCCTGCGTCGACAGTTCAGGCATTCAGGGCAGGTTATATTCCACAAATAAACCTTAATCAGGATATCTTTAAAGCTGAAACAGACGAATGAAATCACATTTGATAAGCACATTGGAAGATGAAATTTTCGCCGATATGGAGACTATCGGGAACGACGAAAAACTATATCAGGAAAATAATTTTAATAAAAGATCCCAGGCACTTGATGATATCGAATTTCATATTATTGACAGGATAGATGTGCTCGCGGAAACTAAGGGTGCAAATGATCAGCTGAATAATTTGAGACAATATGCTTTAGAAGTCAGGGATCGATTGGAAAAAGTAAATACAAGAATGTTTCATCTGCTCCGTACGAAAATTTCACAGGAGGGTTATAGAAAGGAAAATTTAATGGGGCTGATTAATGAATATTTTGATTTGAGCGCTAATATCCATCAGGATACGATCGGTTACGACAACCTGGATATATTTCTAAATGGCCTTTTAAGCAATCAAAAACCTCCTGCTGAGACCAGGATAAGGGAGCCCGGGATGGTATATTACCAAAAGACACCCGCCAGAATAATTTTGGATTTAATAAAAAAAGCTGAATTTAAGCCACAGGATGTTTTTTTTGATTTGGGATCAGGTCTGGGACAGGTTCCCATTCTGGTAAATCTTTTAAGTTCAGTCATTTCAAAAGGTGTTGAAATGGAACCTGCGTTTTGTAATTATGCAATATCATGCGCCGCGGATCTTCATTTAACCGATGTGGAGTTTATTAATGAGGATGCCCGATTTGCTGACTTTTCTGCAGGCACCGTGTTTTTTATGTATACACCGTTTGAAGGTAAAATGCTTCAGGAAACATTACATAATTTAAAGAACCAGGTAAAAAAGAGAAAAATAAAGATATTCACTTTTGGACCATGCACTCTTGCAGTTGCAAATGAAGACTGGTTAACTAATATCTATAATATCAAAACCAGCTCGGGTGAATTCGCTGAATTTCAAAGCGTCTGAGTGGATTAATAAAGACTTTCGTGATCCGTAAGAAACCCCCTCCCGGATTTGCATTCCTCTACGTTAGCCGTGGACCAAACAAAATCGTAAAGACCATGATTAAGAAGATTCACATTTTGATATCCGTCTTTTATCAGGTTACGACAAATAATGGCAGCCATGTCGGACCCTGAACCATAGACTAAAAAAACAGATGATTTATCCTTTGCCCGGATTGTCATTTCAACCGAATCAGGGGATGTAATATTTATGGCTCCTTTGATATGTCCCAGATTCTTATATGTCAAACGCGCTTTATTGTTGAATTCATCCACCGGCCTTGTATCCAAAATCACAATATTGGGCTCTTTCAATAAATCCATAAAACCTTTTGGGTCCACGATATTATAGGGTACGGGATCGGTAATCAATTGACTTAACTGAGATTTATCTATTCTGTGATCAGAAGCAAAAACATCAAGCCCTTCAAATAAATTATATATTCTTGTGAAGCCTCTTGCCCTCAGTACAAATACTACGTCCATACTGTTGATGCCACGCTGGTCATACAAGAGTACCGGACGATTATTAGAAATTTTATAGGAATCAAATTTACTTTCAAAATCGGCCTGGGGAATATTGATGGCATTTTTCAGGTGACCGATATTATTCTGTACCATACTATCATTCGATGCAAATTCCCGAACAGTCCTGATGTCGATGATGACAATATCAGGCGTATCCTTTATGAGATGATATGCCTCAGTAGATGCAATATTTTTATAATCCAGATGCGTTATCATGTATTTACTCTTCTCAGGAAAACGGGAGGCATCCATCAGATTTAACTGGGTCATTCCCCCATTGATATTGTAAACTTTCGTGAAACCATTTTCAGCCAAGCAATTTACTGACCCTCCTGGAGCGCTGGCTATGGGAACAGTACACAAAAACAGGCTGGTTAATATATTTTTTCAATTGCTCCAGATGAGCAGGTATTGAGTCAATATTAATATTTACGGATCCTTTGATTCTCCCGATATTCGAAACAGTTCCGCGGGAAGTATCAGCATACTCACCTGGACTTCTTACATCAAGCAGTAAATAATTGTTCATTGAATCCATTAATCTGAATGCCTCATTCAGATAAACCCCCTTATAAATAGTGTTATCATATTTAAAGGGGTGTTGTGCTTCAGCAGATAAAGCAACCGTTGCAAATGCCAATAATAAATATTTGAATCTGAACATGCAGTTTAATTAAAGTAAAAATAAGCTACCTGAAAAATGCAATGATTAGTTTTCCTTAAGCGGAAGTGGAGACGCATATAAAGGGGTTAAGAAAAGGTTAAACGGTTATTTATTGCTGTAACCCTTCGGGGCACCCGGTCATTCCTGTACCAGTTACCAGTCCTCGAATCACATCATACAATTCTTTTATGCATTTTTATACTATGCATTGTTTTCTTATGTATATTAGCTATAGATTCATGGCAAATGATAATTCGTAAGACGACATTATTTATAAGCATATTTCTGCTTTATGCCACTCCGATAGTATTACCCAGGATCATTTGGTTAAGCCATTCCCGAAAAACCACCGGAGTTTTCTCTTTTGAGGGTATGGGCAGCGCCGGGGAACGAATCAAACTTTCTTATTCGTTAATATATTTTATGTACGGTAATCAGAAGATCTGGTTCGAGGGACCGGGCAACATGCATTTAAAAGAAGGATCCATGGTCACGATCAGGTATCAAGCAAACAACCCTACAGACGCCAAAGTCGATGGTTTCTATGGTTTATGGGCAGATGCTGCAGTCTACGGAGGAGAGCCCCTATTGATGCTTATCTGTATTTTTCTACATCCTGGGATTCTTCCGCCAAAATCAAAAATACATATAACACTGAAAAAGCCTTTTCTAACAATAGTCAAATGACTTTTTAAATCTAAGTTCAAATGAAAATCTATAGCATCTTTAAGACAATCGCATTTTTAATATACGTATTATTAATTAGAGAAGTCACATTTCCGTGCAGTATGTTCAAGATAACCATGTATGGAAAAACGATGGTAGGCAATAACGAAGATGCCTGGCGTCTGGATTCAAAAATCTGGTTTGAGACCGGAAAAGACGGTAAATATGGGTCCGCATATGTGGGGCATAACGATTTATTCCCACAGGGGGGTATGAATGAAACGGGGCTTGTATACGATGGATTTGCTGTATATCCCAGGAAAATAAATCCCGTATATGGGAAAAAACACATTGATAATCTGTCTTCTTTTCTTAAAATGATTATGCAAAACTGTAAGACGGTAAACGAGGTTCATGATCTCTTTAACCTGTATGACCGAAGTATTTTTAATGGAGCGATGCTTTTATTTGTGGATATAACCGGAGAATATCTTGTGCTGGAAGTAGATACAGTTATAACCGGTAATAACCGTGAATATATATTGGCAAATTTTTGTCCTTCCATTACCAAGCCAGGCGACGTTAAGATTCCCCGCTACATTAGAGGAAATTTATTTTTGAAGAATAATATTCCAGACTCCAGCCTGGGATTTTGCCTGTCTGTTATGGATACCATGCATGAGTGCAGGGCTAAAATTGGAGATGGGACTACATACACTTCTATTTACGATCTGAAAGAAGGAATTATTTATCTGTACTTCTATCATGATTTTAAACACGTTGTCAGGTTTAACATCCACCAGGAATTGGGAAAGGGAGACCATATAATACGAATGCTCGACATCTTTCCACCCAACCGGGAATACGTACGATTTACTAAATATAAAACGCCATTTACTTCCCTCTTTCTACGTTTGGCATTTTATGCATTGATCGCATTTTATTTGGTAACTGTTATCATGTATGTGTCAATTCTTATTCGCAACAGGATATTCAATAATATTAAAACTGGTTACAAATGGAACAGGATTTTGGTATGGGCACATTTATTTGTAAATATAGTCATGGCTTATTACCTGTACTTACTCTTAACTAATCTGCCTATATACTATTTTGATTCACCTTATAAATTTGATAACAACAATTTACTTGATATGTTTTCTTATTTCCCGGTCTTACTTCTTATGGCGATTATGCCGATTATTTATCTGAATATCCGAATGATGAGTCAGACAGAAGGAGCAAAATATATCAGGTCCCTCCTGCCCTTCAATTCTCTGACTTATATTTTTGCGTTGACCTTATTTGGATATTGGGGGTTTTTTAAAGTTTTTTAATACCAATGACTTCAAGGCATTGAGATCTTATGTATATTTGATTAATAAGATAATCTATCATAATGACTTATTCTACAGAATTGTTGAAAGGAACTTTAAAAACAATTATTTTAAAACTACTCGCAGATAATAAAAAGATGTACGGATATGAAATTACACAAAAGGTAAAGGAATTGACTTTTGATAAAATTCAATTAACGGAGGGCGCCTTATATCCGACGCTACATGCGTTGGAAGCCGATAAACTGGTAACAACTGAAATTGAATATATCGGAAAACGAATGAGAAAATATTACCGGTTAAGCCAGGAAGGGAAAATAAAAACAAAAGAGAAAGTGAAGGAAATATCGAACTTTATGGAGTTGATGGTTTCCCTATTAGATCTAAAGCCTAAAAAATCTTAAATGTATTGTTTAAGTGACCAGGAAGTTGATTTTATTCTGAAGGATATTGTCGCCAGAGGTATTATTACTGAAGACCTCCAATATAATTTACTCGATCATATTTGCATAATTATTGAACAAAATCTCGGGCAAAACGGAGATTTTAAGGAATTTTATTCTTCTGTTATTAAAACATTTTACAGGTATGACCTGTCCGAAATAGAAGAAGAGACCCGCATACTTTCCGCATATAAACATCATTTAGTCTTTAACAGAAGGCAGTTTTCCCTCCTGTTATTTTCGATATTCCTCGGTCCTTTTATTGTTTATAATATTCTGTGGATTGACATTAACTGGCAATCCACCAGGTGGTATATTCCCATTGAAATTTGGGGCAATTCGATGGCCTATGCACTCTGGCCCTTTTTAATTTTCCTGGTCATTTTTCTTACTCCTGAAAAATACGAACCGCTAATTCCAAGAAAATCCACGATACTTCTTGGCATAAAGCCGTTTATCAAAATAGTTCCTGATTTCTGAATCTGATTAGAGCGTGATTATGGACCACGCCTTCCTTTTGTCGAACAGCAAAATTTAGGCTTTCCAAAGGCATAATTGTTGCTTGTTTTAATTATTAAACTAATAAAATATATGAACAAGATATATACCGCCTCAGTTACAGCCAGGGGTGGCCGCAACGGGCACGTGCAATCTCCTGATAAGTTAGTGGACTTTGATTTTCGCTACCCCAAAGCAATGGGCGGCGCCAATGATAATTATTTAAATCCTGAATTGCTCTTTGCAGCAGGTTTTTCAGCCTGTTTTCTCAGTGCGCTGAATCGTGTGATCAATCAGGAAAAAATAAAAACAGGTGAGGCTACTGTTACAGCGAAGGTCAGTCTGGGTAAACTCGACGAATCCCGGTTTGGCCTGGCAGTGGATCTGGAAATAATATTACCCGGAGTTGACCATGAAAAAGCTGAAGAAATAGTACACAAAGCAGATGCCGTTTGCCCTTATTCAAATGCTACAAGGGGTAATATTGAAGTGAACTTGTTTGTAAAGGAAACCACCCTGGCAGCAGCTTAGATCCTTTTGTGAAGTGTAAAAAATCTGACGATCAAGAAATGGATATCAGAAAAAGATTTGGCAAGAGAATTAAAGAACTGCGTCAGGCGAGAGGCCTGTCGCAGGAGGCGTTGGCTCATTTGGTAAACCTGGATATAAATTGTATTTCCGGAATTGAAAAGGGTGAATGGGATATTTCAATTGAAATAATCCAAAAACTTTCTATTGCATTTCAAATTAATATCAGCGCCTTATTCGAAGGTCTTGAGCTTTTTGAAGTGCCGTGAAAACTGCAACAATCTGTTTAATTTATCAGCAAGTCATTTTCTTTAAAATTTTTAATTTCGTTTCTCATCCACCATATTTTTATCGAATGAATGAACATGTGCACCCAGTTCACATTTGATTTTGGATATTCCAGTACAAATTCCATAATTGTTCCTTTTATCGAAATCGAAAATAAGGTCATCTTTTGTTAAGCGGAAGGCCGAATCGGTAAACATATGTTATCTATCGGTGAGCGGCGCCGACTCGTAAACCGGATGTTAAAACCCTATTAAGCTAATGTTATCATTGCTGACAGTGTTTCCTGTATCCTGATGGCTAATAATCTAAATTCTGGAATGAAACGTACAAAACGACTGCTTAGAATAACTATACCAATCGTTGCGATCATCTGCACGGTGGTATTTACGCCCTGGGAAGTACTATCGATGTGGGCAGCGCCATTACCTGATACTCTTCTGGAACAAGTCGATATTGCTGTTGGACATAATCTCGACGACATTATTGTTTATGTGGATAAAAAAGGAAGAGCGCCTGAATTTTACGAGGCCGGCTGGAAAAATAAAGAGAATAAAATCGCCGCGATCCATACGCCTCATCACTAACTATGACAATAGTGAAATACGTCAAAGCATATTCATCAGATTATTGAGACTAACACTTGATATTAGACTGGTCGCACCCAGATTTTGAGTTTTTTACATTCGGGAAGACGGCCAAGATATATCAGGCCACTGGTGGTTTTGGTTCGCGGCTTTGGTTCTTCCGGTGGTTCCGGTTCACTAAATGAAGATTCTGAAACATTTCTGCAGGTTTGTGGTAGAGGATCTGAATCGGTGGATGAAAAATATTCGGCTGCTGACTGGCCTTCTGTGATTTTTTGAAGCAAAAGGGAGCGGCGTGTTCTTGTAATTTTTCTCACTCCTGGAGCCATTTGAGGAAATACAGTGAAATCAGTCATGCCTTTTACGCGATCTCTTATAACGGGTTCCTTAGTCGTTCTGTTTCCGGATTTCTTTTTCGGTGCATCCAGGAGCGGGTCAATATATTTTTTCTTCAGGGTTTCTGTAATAACGGCTGCTTCCATTCCTTCTTTCAGCATTTTGATCGCTTCCCCCGTTAATGTTCTGTAGAGAGCGTATTGTTTTACCTGTTCGGGCACCTGTTTATACAGTGAAGCAGCGATTGGGGAAGCTTCCTTCAACCGGCTGCTGCTTTGGCGAAACCCTTTAAAGGCAGGGTCCTTTTTGGTTCGCTCACCGGTAAGCGAAGACCCCCGGCGCCATATATTCTGATCAAAATAGGGAGAATAATAAAAACACATCCTGAGGCGTGGGTCGTTGCCGGTTATTATATTATATGTTAATCGCTTAGCCATTTAGACTATCCGGGAGAACGCAAATCCCGCTTTTCATAGTATGTAGCAGAAGGAAAAAATGTTTCATCGCCAACAGGTGTCCATCAGAAATATATTTAATTAGCAGTTAGAATGGACACATAAAGCGCAGTTTTGCCTTTTTGCAATTTTTTGGACGAATAAGTAGTGCCCGGCGAACAGGCATATTTTTCTAAACTCTTGAGGCGCAATCATTGAACTACTAGCTTACTTTAAAAAACCGTTCAAATAGGTCAAAATCGTTGTCGTCTGCATCATTAGGCTGACATGTCCCTGCGACGGAACAATGGCCAATTGCGATTTAGGCATTGGTTGCAGGTCAGCAGAAACACCACCACCCAGCAATTTATATGTTTTCATCAACTCAATTTTATCCGTCCCATCATTGTCGCCAGATATAATTAGTACAGGGGCAGCAATTTTTGCAATATTGGAATCGCCCACGTTAAATGGCTCCTTTGCAAAAACAAACATCTGCTCTAAAAAATTTCTCCATTTTGTTGTATCAGGTGCTACTGCATCGTATGCGGCTTTTATTGGTGTGTTATCAAAAAATTCAGGCTTGAAATCTTTAAACGCGCCGTTCACTATTGGTAGCCAACCATTAGTTTTATAAGTAGAAGAAATGATCACTAATTTTCTTAACCGTTTAGGGCTTTGTACAGCAAACTGGTAAGCCACAGAGCCTCCCATACTATATCCTGCTACATCAGCACTGTCTATTTTCAAGTAATCCATTACTTTTTCCACATCACTTGCTAAAGTAGTAATCGACAATTTTCTTTCTGAAAATGGCGTATGTCCATGTCCCTGCATTTCAATGGCAATTACTTTCCTGGTTTTTGACAACTCAGGGATTAATTGCCCCCAGTTCATTTCAATTGTATAAAAAGCGCCATGAAGTAAAACTAAAGGCTTACCCTCGCCGTATATTTCGTAATAAATTTTGATACCATTAGCGGGTGCGTAACCACTGTTGGAAGGTTTGATCTGCTGCCCGTTTGACCCGGATGCTGCAAACATAATTGCAATTATTAGCATTAAATTTTTCATATCGCTGTTTAATTTTAATTCGAATTTTATTGACAAAACAAAATTAGTATTCATTTCAGGATTAAATAGGGTGTAAAAACGACAAACTAAATCGTCACCCAAAACCGTCACCTGTTTGGATTTACGTTTAGGTTGTGACCCCGCCCGGGCCATGTGCAGGCATAGAAATTGAATAATCTATTCCAAACAAAAAATCTGTTATGAAAACAAAAACACGTATTAAAAAAAAATTTGCATTTCTTCTACTTACCTCATCTTTGGTAATTTTTTCCACAGTTCACGCTCAGCAACAACAAACATCAGATGAGTCCGCTCTGGCTACAAAGTTTGGGATCAAAGGAGGTTTGAACTTAACAAACCTTTCCTCTGATAATTTTACTGATAATCATTTGAAACCAGGATTTAACGTGGGAATATTTTCGAAGATTCCCGTTACAACGGGATTCTCCATCCAGCCGGAATTTTTATACAGTCTGAAGGGTTCAAAAACAGACTATAATAATGTTGCAGAAGGGAGCGGCGAATACAGATTTAACCTGGGGTATGTTGAATTGCCGATTTTAGCAGTTGTAAATCTGACGAAAAATTTCAGCATTCATCTGGGCGGTTACGGAGCCTATCTGACCAATGCCAATGTTAAGGACGTAAACAATGATGGCACCGTTCAGAGCATTACGGATTTGAATGCGGATGATTTCAACCGCTGGGACTTTGGACTGGCAGGTGGTTTCGGCTTTGACATCGAAAATTTTACGATCGGCGCCAGATATAATTATGGTCTCACAGATATAGGGAAATCGAATAATTTAACGGGTGCCACCTTGGGCAATGCCAAAAATAACGGCCTCTCCATATATGTAGGATTTGGTTTTTAACCACCAACAAAATGAATTTTGGGGAATTGGTTCTACTGAGTTTTGAAATAAAGGCTGTAGAACCAGTTCCTCATTCTTTTTTATCATAAAGAATCACCCCATTTGATTAACGTGTGGTGTGATTCGATTAGCAGGAACAGAGAGGTTTTAGTTGGTCATTCCAGAGATGGTTCCGTGATAAGCTTTTCCCTGACTGGTAAGCACTACAGGACTGTAAATGACATGGAACAAGTCTTCTCACACACTTACTGCTGGTAGCCTGACTTACAAAATAAAAAAACCACCTGATGTCAGGTGGTTTCCTTTAAAACATTTCTGAGTCGTCTCCCGGTCCGTTTTCCTCAGTAAATGTGACCCCGCTCGGACTGATGTCGAACCATTTTTTAAATGATTTAAAACTCTTGGCTACTCTTTAATGCCCATATTCCAAAAGATCAGGAGTATCGGATAAAATTCAACTATAAATTCTGGAATGTTTTGCCAGGTACGGAATCAGAAACGCCGCAAGACAAAATGTGATTAATACCATTCCTAGAAAAAGTCCCCTGGCTCCGGTCAGGAGAGCTCCGTGATTGAATCTGGTATCGTGGATGGTCACGATTAATAGTACAATCATGCTGATAAAACAAATGCTTATAAACCATGTTGCACCCGAATGCAAATGCTTCTGCAACAAGAAATAAGCCGAGCCTGCCATTGACATTAAAATCGGAAATCCAATAAAGATTGTTAATGGCATAACTATAAGATCCGCTGAAAAATTCGTTGACTCGCGGTAAACAATCATGTAAGTTAAATTCAATAAGGCCGCAATAATTCCAACCAAAAGTCCTGCGAGTAATGACTTTGAAAAAGTTGGTGCAGAAATAAAAGTTTTCATATAGCTTATATTTATGTTTTCATCTGAAATAATCAAACAAAGAGACCGCCTACAGACGGCCTCTTAATTCCTAAAACATAGAACTGAAAAGCCTAGTTTTCATGGAGCTTCCTGTAGTCCATTCCCAAATGTTCCAATAGGCTGACAAACAGACCTTTTGTGTTATTGGCATTTCTTATTTCCTCTATCTTATCATCTTTTAAGATAATTTCCAGATCCATAATCAATCCATCCACTTTTTTATGGGTAGCAGGTATTTCATTCCAGCCTTTCATCAAAGCCGGAATTGCATGAGAATTAGTACCCGTTACCTTCAATTTTGCCGTCGCCTTCGTTCCTTCGGATTTCAGGCTTTGAATATTAAACCTCAAATCGGGAAACCCTTTAAGCAGCGAACGATAAGCTGAAATATAAACCGGTTTGTTTACCTCCTTTCCTAAAAGGGTTGTCCTGAAATTATCCGAAAGTATGGCATTCGCCTTGTCAAACTTGCCAGCTTCAATATCAGTGAATATTTCGTTAACCAGCATATTATTATTCGTTTTAGAATTATTCATTTTAGCATCCTCCTTTTTAATTTAATTAATAAATAAATTTCATCAATATAGTTTCCATCGGGTATTTTGTGCACATTTTAAATCTCGACCAATCATCAACGAGTACAAGATTATGACCCGGCAAATTTGCCATCAGGGAAAATCTGAGCAATTGGTTTAATTACCCAAGCAGTTATGTAAAAAGATAATTAGTATCTGCTATTTAAAATAGAACCGAAAACACAATGCTCACCATCAACGTTATCTTGCTGCAGGAGACAACATAAAGTTACACTTCAGATAAATTCATTCTGCAAAGTTTTATTATTGTAATAAATATTTAACACGATCATCTTCTTATTTATTTTTTGAAATGACTGCACGCGAATTATTTTTTTTCAATATCTCAATATAATTTTTAGCGCTTTCATTTCCCGGATCCAGTTCAATCACTTTTTCCAAATAGTCAATGGCCTCCCTGTAATTTTTTTGCACGTTTGCTTTATAAGCAGCAATATATCCATATGCTTCAATGAGCCATTTTTTATTGCGCTGTTCAGGCGTTTCCTTTAATGTGAGTTCAATCACTTTTTCATAATCCGGTATCGCCATTCCGCTTTCCATGGCTGTATCAATTGCAGCATCACTTCTGGCCGCCCAATAGTACCCGTAAGTTTGTTCAGGATATTTATTTGCATAACTATTGAATATAGAATCGGCATTTTTGTATTCACCGGATAAATATGACGCAATTCCCCAATTAAATAAATCAGTATTCGTCGCGTTTGCATTTGATTTATAATATTTACCTAACCAATCGGCCTCGTCCTTATAATCCTTTATTTTTTTATATAAACCCGCAATGGTTTTATAATATTCGAATCTTTTTATGCTATCTTTTTCAATACAGGACGCTCTGGCATAAAATTGCGCAGCAGAATCAGATTTCTCCGGAAACCGTGAATACAGGTCCCCCATTGTTTCCATATCTTTTAAAATAAATGATGTATCCGGCGCCTTAGCTAAATATATCCGCATATAATGCAATGCATTTACGGAGTCATTTAATCCGTTATAGCTATAGGCTATTAATTTATATAACCTCGAATCATCTGTTGAATCTCTATTTTCGAGCAGGCCCATAGCATTTTTTAATGCTGCGGCATATTGTTTGGACAGATATAACAAATCTGTCATCCTGTAGTTGTTCTCAGGACTCTTATCTGATGAGGCTATATAGTGTTGCAAATAATCAATCGCCTTGTTCGGATCCCTGAAGTAGAAATAATAATATAAAGCGTACCAGGCCGGTCCATAATCGGGATCTTTGCTGGTTGCCTGATAAAAATATTTCAGATATTCCTCCGGATTATTCTGGGAAACAAACAGGAGTCCCAAACGGTATAAGGCTTCGGCATTTCCAGGATCAATTTCCAATGCCTTGTTGATATGCCTTGTAGGTTTCCTGGCCATTCCTCAATTTGCGATAAGCATTTCCCAGGTCAATGTAAAGCGATGCATTTGACTTATCCTTCTTTATCGCCTTATTAAGAAGGTCTATAGCATAGTTAATATTTCCGGAATCCAAATCGATATTGCTTTTCGCAATCGCTGAAAGTATCAATGGATCCTTTTCGTTGGAATGTAGCAGGGCAGTTTTAAAAAGGATACTGGCATCATCTTTTTTACCTTTTTTAAGGTCCAATTCACCTTTTGCGCACTCTATGAAAGCAATATTATCAACATCATTTGGAATCAGTTTAAAACTGTCTTCAATAACCTTTACTTTGTTGTCGTGCAGGTAACATGTGGTCAGAAGATACCAGGCTTCAGCATTCCGGTTGTCTTTTTGCAATATTTCATGCAACATGCCTTCTGCACTGTGATATTTTTCATAATAGATCAATTTTTTAGCCTCCGGAACAGATTGTGCATGTGCAATGCAGATGGTCAATAATGATATCGAAAATGGCAATAATCGTTTCATACACTAATCTTTATTAATTCATTTAAAATGAAAGTAAGGTTCAACATCCAGCACCTGGATGGGTGAATTCCGTGGCAAAAGATCACTGATATGTCTATTTCCGGCAATGGAGTGAATGCTGCTTTCGGTTTGCGGATTTGTCATAATGATATCGGCGTGAATGGATATAGAATAATTTAAAATCGCACGTGCAATATTTTTTCCTTTCAAGGAGCCATACTTAACACTGATGTAATTATATTGCCTTATTTTATAAAATGCATCGATGAACACTTTTACTGCATCTTCTCTTTGTGGTTCAAATTCGGGAAATGTCATGAGATGAATATTGGCATTAAATTTTTTAGCCATTGAGACCGCCACATCCAATTTTCTAAACGGCACCTGCCAGGTAACCGGGAGTACAATATTTTTTATTCCGGGTGAATCCGACCCCTGTTTAATGGTTAAAACAAGACTATTCGTTTTTCTTGCAATCCCGTCCGGGAAAACTTTATTAAAAAATGGGAAATATGATCTATTGTCATTTTTATATATAATAATCAAATCCGGATTGAATAAAAAGGCAGCTTTTTCTATTTTATTTTGGATGCTTCCTAATCCGGATAAAATAGTTTCAATTTCTATTCCTGGCGCTCTTTGAGCTGCCGTTTCACGATATTTCTTGACATTCTTTTGTACATCAGATTTGGAGAGAATTTTAGTTGCCGGCGCAATCAAATACCCGGTGGAGGAAAATATATTGAAGCCAAACCGGGGTTTGAATAAATATAAAATACAAACTACAGAGTTCAGTGGGTCAGACAATTCGATGGCTTTCCTAAATGCAATCTCAGAACCATCTGAAAAATCTACGGGAACCAAAATATTTTTAAATAAAATAGCCATTGATTATCCACATTGTATTACTAACACTATATCAGATTAAATGTACACCGGGAGTATTAGTGATGAATTAAAAAGGTATTAAAATGACATTAGAATTTTTAAGAAAATCAGTTTAGATAAAATAAGCATGTAACAAACTGTAAATTGCAGTTTGACAGAAATATTTTGCATATGAAAAAAATATTACTTATTAGTCTTAGTCTGGTTATCTGCATGGCCGGCTGTATGCAAAAAAAGGATTATGAACTTTTCTTCAAAGACCCTTCTCTTTATTGCAGTACTGTCCATGAATTGAACACGATCGTCATGGGGAATAATTTTACACCGATAGTAGCTTCCAGAAATTATTTGTATGCAGCAGTGGCCGGTTATGAAATCATAGCAGCAGGTTATCCGTATAGATTCAATTCATTGGCTGGCCAACTACATGGCCTGAAAACCATTCCCAAAACCACCTTAAGTAAAAAAATAAATTATGAACTCGCTGCCCTGCTGGCTTTTTGTAAATTGGGTGAATCAGTTACTTTCCCGGCTGGCAGCATGAGATATTGGACGGATAGCCTAAAACAACTTGCCCTGGATCATGGAATGCCAAAAGATATTCTTGAAAATACCATACAGTACAGCGATACAGTTTCTTCCATAATCATGGATTGGAGCAGGCATGATAATTACCTGGAAACCCGGGGATCTTCTGAATACGATGTAAACGATTCGCCTGGCAGGTGGATACCAACTCCTCCGGCCTATTTTCCGGCTTCTGAACCTCACTGGAGAGAAATAAGGGCGATTGTCATTGATAGTGTAAATCAATTCATGCCTCTTCCTCCCTATCCATTCAATGTAACAGATAAAAAAAGCAATTATTACAAGGAAGTAAAATTAATTGAAAAAACCGGTGACAGCCTGACTCCTGATGAATCCTGGATAGCAGATTTTTGGGATGACAATCCATTTAAACTCAACGTATCCGGGCATTTGATGTTTGGAACTAAAAAATTTTCTCCGCCTGGGCACTGGATGGGTATAGTAGGGATTGCCGCAAAAAAGTCCGGAGCCGATCTGCCTGAAACTGTTTATGCATATGCCAAGACCTCCATTGCTTTGTTTGACGCATTTATTCAATGCTGGAATATCAAATATATTTACAACACAATAAGACCTGAGACAGTCATTGACAAATATTTTGACCCAAACTGGAGACCGCATCTTCAAACTCCCCCTTTTCCGGAGTATACTTGCGGTCACTGCACAATTTCAGCTTCTGCGGCGGAAGCACTATCGAGCGTGTTTGGAGATCATTTCGGTTATACTGATTCTACCGAAATGGAATTTGGAATTAAAAGCAGGTCCTTTACTTCCTTTCGTGATGCTTCGCTCGAAACCAAAATTTCCAGGTTTTATGGAGGGATCCACTATAAATATTGTTGCGAGAGGAGTAATGAAATGGGTAAAGAGGTTGGGGATCTAATTGTAAGCCGACTAAAAATGAAAAAATAGGTTTTCAAAAAATGGACTTTTATCCCATACTCGTCATTATTATATTAATGTCGGCTGTATTCAGCTATGTCAATCATAAGTGGATCAGATGGCCCCAAACGATTGGGATCATGTCCATTTCACTCATTACATCGCTTTTGCTTGTAATATTCGGCAGATATTCCAATATTTCTACGGTTTTCAAAAATCAAATAATATCGCTTGACTTCAAGGATATATTAATGAAATATATGCTTGGCTTTCTCCTGTTTGCCGGCGGATTCCAAATCAAAGCGATGGATTTAAAAAAAAACAGACTACCTATATTAACCTTATCAACACTCGGTACGATTCTTTCCACTTTTATTATAGGCTTTCTTACTTTCTTCGTATTTCAATATTTCTCCCATCCAATCCCCTTTATTTACTGCTTGTTATTCGGAAGTTTAATTTCCCCAACTGATCCCATAGCCGTTCTGAGTATATTAAAAGAACAAAAAATACCCTATTCGCTCGAGTTAAAAATTGAGGGAGAATCTCTTTTTAATGATGGAGTTGCTGTGGTATTGTTTACCACAATTTTTCAGCTGTCTGTAAATCAGCAAAAAGAATTTCATCTTACGGAAGTATTTTGGTTTTTTATCCGGCAGGGATTTGGTGGCATCCTATATGGTTGGATCATCGGATATATTGGTTACATAGTAATAAAGTCAATAGATGACTATAAAGTGGAAATTCTCATCACCCTGGCGCTAGTTATAGCAGGTTATTACTTTGCTAGGTTTTCTGCAGGTTAGCGGTCCTCTTGCCATGGTAGTAGCCGGACTTATAACGGGTGGAAAGACCAGGGATATTGGAATGTCCCTTAAAACCAAAGACTATCTGACTAAATTTTGGGAAATGATCAACGAAATATTTAATACCATCCTGTTCCTTCTCATAGGTCTCGAAATGCTGGTTGTTAAAATAAACAGTAATATTTTGGGCATTGGACTGATTATGATCATCGCTGTGCTGATCGCAAGATGGGTATCCGTAGCATTCCCGGTATTATTGTTAAAACCCTGGGGGCAATTCGAAAAAAATTCAATAAAGATCCTGACCTGGAGTGGATTAAGAGGGGGTTTGTCCGTGGCATTGGCCTTATCCCTGCCTTCATCTGCCTATCGTGATGAATTCATAGCAATTACCTATATCATTGTCGTCTTTTCTATTCTTGTACAGGGATTGACAATTGGGCGAATGGCAAGGATTTCGCTTAAATGAATTCATTTTTTTCATTTTTCACTTCTTCTAAATGCCTGATGGGCTGGTTCATCCATCTGGATTTCCCGCAGATATCTAATCTTTAAATGATCGTACAATGAATGTTTATCAATAAGCAGGGAAACCATGCCGGCAAGCATCCCTGCCAGCATCAAATAAAAAATGAGGTTATGCCGGTCTGTCATTTCCAGAACAATGATCGATGATGTAAACGGAGTCCGGGTTATGCCGGTAAGAAATCCTACCATGCCTGAAAGGATTAGCAGGTTAGTATTTGAATCTGTCAGGTGTATCCACCCGGATAAGACAGAGCCAATACAGGCTCCAGAACTAAGCGCCGGGGCAAATATTCCCCCTGCAGCGCCTGTACTAAATGAAAATATTGAACCGGTCATCCTTATAACTGGTGCGTACCAAGGAAGATTTTTATTGGTAGTAAATAATACTTTGGTCATAATAATTTTACCGGAACCGATCAGTTCAGTGCTTGAAATAAAACCAAGTAGAGCGATGATTAATCCGCAGATTAATACAAATATTATTTGCTCCCTTCTCTTTTTCAAACGGCTTCTCCAATTTATAATACCTGTAAGAATACGGCCGGTGATGCTTCCTCCCAATCCTGCCAGTATGGAAACCAAAATAACTCCAAAGAAAATGTAACCGGACAATCCATCAATGGTCGGATATCCAAGGTATAAATAGGGACCAAATAAAGCCTGAGCCGTCAGTCCTGAAATAATCACTGCGGTAAAAAGAGCTGTCCGGAAATAACTCAAATGGGTTTTTGTTAATTCTTCGATTGCGAATACAATTCCACCGAGTGGTGTGTTGAAAGCAGCAGCGAGGCCTGCTGCCGCGCCTGTCATAATCATATTTCTTTTTGATATCTTGGGCCACCAGGCCGGCAGGACCTGATTTACTTTTCTGAAAACAGAACCGGCTATCTGGATTGTAGGACCCTCTCTGCCAACCACGCCTCCTCCCAGAATCATAAATAAACTGGAAATGATTTTAACTATAATTACGCGGATGCTGAGCAGACTTTTTATCTTATCATGATCGCGGGGATTGGCCAGTTCAATAGATGCCATAACCTGCGGAATACCGCTGCCTCCGGCAAATTTCCCGAACCGGACCACAAGCCACCAGGCTATCAAAAAACAGGATGGCGTAATTATGAACAGCAGCCAATGATAAGATTTTAATAAAGTGTCCGTAGTACTTTCTGCAATCAGAAATAATTTGGAATAAAATACGGCAATTAAACCTGTAATCAGTGAAGCAATCCAAAAAGGGACTGCCCGGAGGAAATTCTCCTTAAATTTTTCATTGCCTGCGGAATCAAATATTTTTTTAAAAAACCTGCGTATTGTTGACGACTTGCGACTGGCTGAAATTTCGTCCATAGGTTAAAGATAATACTTTCGAAAAATGACTTTACATTCTAATCAGATTCTAATCCCGAACTAACTTCTTATTAATACGAATCATTTATTTTTGCTACCCATATATTTCAACTATGAGAAAACTTTACATCTTTTTATTATTTGGCACCATCGGATGGATGGCATGCAACAGCAATGGAAGTAAATCAGGTTCCGCTGATACGGCAGCTTCCGCTAAAGCGACTGATACTTCAATGAAGCATTCTGAAGACACTGTAAAGAATATTACAGCATTGCCACCAGTACCCCCCGGAGCAAAAGTTTATTTTAAAAATCTGAGAAACAACGAAGTTGTTAAATCGCCTTTTAAAGTAATAATGGGTGTTAAAAATATTAAAGTCGATTCAGCAGGTTCCGTTGTGACCGGTGAAGGTCATCACCATATTCTAATTGATGCGGGCGATTCTGTTGCAGCCGGGGAGGTAATACCAAAAGACGTGCAACATCTGCATTTTGGGAAGGGACAAACCTCTGCAACCATTGAATTACCCAAAGGGAAACATCGCCTTACCCTCCAGTTTGCCGATGGTATTCACCGTTCTTATGGAAGTAAGTTGTCTGCTACCATTGAAATTACCGTAAAATAAATAGTTATAGTAAATCCGGGTAACAAACAATCATGATCCCCGTTTTTTTGAAAGATTGCCCGCAGTAGGCAGTGTAATTATAAATTCTGTACCCTTTCCCAACTTCGAATGTACATTGATCCTGCCCTTATGAAGTTTTATAATCTGATTTGCCAATGAAAGGCCCAGACCGAATCCTTTTATATTCTGGTTATTACTGACGCGATAAAAAGGTTGAAATATATTTTTTAGCTCTTCATCAGGAATGCCTCTCCCCTCGTCTTCAATATAAATGATAATCTGATTATTTTCAGATTCCAGCCTTATGACAGCAAGATGCTTGTCTGAATATTTACATGCATTGACTGTAATATTTTTAAGAGCAGTTATAAGTAATTCTTCATTCCCAAATACAAGCAATTTTTCCTCCTCGTCCGGCAGTTTCTCAAAAACCAGTTTCACTTTGTGCGACTGATTGAGTTTTGTAATTTCTCCGGGTAATGCCATCAAAACTTCATCTACACGCACCAGATCTATTTCAAGACCTCCCGGATCGCCGGAAGCTCTTGCAAATTCAAGCAGTGTCTGTGTCAGTCTGCTAAGCTGACGTACGTCCTGATGTATGGATTCCATCGTGATCCGGTATTCTGAAGCTTCCCTGTCCCGGTTTAGTGATATTTCAAGCTGGCTGGAAATAGAAGTTAGCGGAGTGGATAATTCATGCGACGCATTGGAGATAAACCTTCGGTGTATTTCAAAACCATCCTGCAAACGATAAAGGAGTTGATTCACTGTTTCTGCCAGATAATTCCATTCATCTTTGCCTTCACCTGATTTGATGCGACCAGCCAGGTTCTGAACAGAAATTTCTTTTATTTCATCGGCAATTTTTCTCAACGGAATCAATAATCCCTTAGAAAACAAAAAACCGGCAGCAATGGCAATTAAAATTCCACCTGCAAAGCTGAATAATAAAATATACGAAAGCTGGACAAGCTTTTGTTTTCCGGCTTCGTCAAAAGCCGCCGCTACCATAACCACGCTGAATTTATTATCATGGTAAAAATGAGATATGGCATCCCGCTTACCAAAACTGAAATATATATCCCCGTCCTCCCTGGTTCTGTTCAGAATATTTGTTGGAAATGGAAGGGTATCCCTAGCGCTGTCGCTATAGATATATATCCTGTTATTTGCCTGGTCATAAGCCTGAACTGTTTTATCCCTCATTGCCATCATGGTCGATGCATCAATAGCTAACACCATCTTTTGATCAAAAACAGTTGACTGGCTAAGGAGCCTGCCGGTTGTAATAGCCCAGTTGGTAAGTCTTGTTTTAAATG
This sequence comes from uncultured Bacteroidota bacterium, assembly GCA_963730425.1. Lineage (GTDB taxonomy): Bacteria > Bacteroidota > Bacteroidia > Chitinophagales > Chitinophagaceae > Puia. Next base: position 749,106 of record CAVSRV010000003.1, read on the forward strand.
TATTCAACCTGTTGGTATAAGAAAAATAATAAATGGAGCCACATACAAGTACGAGTATTATCAGCACGATGGAAGCAAAAAGAATCGTTATCCTAATTCTTACCGACATGTACTCATTTTTCTTTGAGAATATAACCCATACCCACATGGGTCTGAATAAGTTTTTCTGAAAATTTTTTATCTATTTTATTTCGGAGATAGTTAACATATACGTCAATAACATTCGTATTGGACTGAAAGTCAATTTCCCAGACATTCACCGCAATATCAGCGCGGGAAAGGACCCTGTTTTTATTGCGCAGAAAATATTCAAGCAATTGAAATTCTTTCGCCGTTAAGTTTATTTTCTGGCCATCACGAATTACTTCCTTGCTGTCCAGGTTCATTTCCAGTCCGTTTGCCCGAAGCATGTTACCAATCGGAAGATGCTCGCTGAGTGTCCTTTTCAGTAAGGCCCTTATTTTCATGATCAGTTCACGAAATTCAAAAGGTTTGACCAGGTAATCATCCGCACCCGCATTATAGCCTTCGATTTTATCATTTAGGGTACTCATGGATGTGAGCATAATAATCGGAAGGGCAGCATTATGAACCCGGATCATTTTACAGAGATCATAACCATTCACACCAGGTAAATTGATATCGAGTATTATGAGATCATAAGTTTTTGTAAGTAAAAGTCTTTTGCCAATAATACCATCATAGGCTACTTCAGCATAATATCCGTACTCTGATAAACCCATTCTTAGCGTATCAGCTATTTTCTTTTCATCTTCAATAATCAAAATTCTCCTTTCCGCCATTTCATTTATTGAATGTATAATATAAAGTTCTGCAAAATAACAATGTAATTAAGTTAAAATAAATTCTAATCAAATTATAATCTCCCTATAATCTCCTGTTAATTATGCTACACCATATTCGCACTAATAACAGGTCATCCATTGTTACAGTCCTTCAATAATATACTCTTGCCGGTAGACTTCTCCCTGAATTCAGAAATGGCCGTGACGAAAGCCATTGAACTTGCTGGTTCCGGAGGTGCCGTTATTCATATCATGCATGTCGTGAATCCTGAAAAAAAGAACAGCTACTTTACTAAAGGAGATAAAATTTCAGAATTGAACAAATGGAAAGAAATAATAGAAAGGGTTGTTCCGGGAACAGTAGTCAATATTCATATTGTCAAAGGCAAACCTGTAGAAAAAATGATCGTTCAAAAAGCTAAAGAGGTACATGCACAATTAATCATTTTAGCCAGGCATGCAAAACGCAAATGGCTGTCATTTAAAAAACCAATTTCTTCATCCAATATTGCAAAAGAAACGCACAGTGCTGTTTTAACCATACAACCGGGTGCATTTCTTAATAAGATAAAGTCCATTGTCTTGCCCATCCGGTCATTTATACCAAAGAGAAAGGTTGAAATACTTGCACCATTCGTAAATAATAAAGGAACTACCATTTACCTGGTATCTGTAATGAACCAGGAAGCGAATGACCTGGAATATTCTTCCACCTCCCACGCACTGATAGAAACTTACCGGATTTTAAAGGAGGCAGCTAATTGTCAGATAGTACATAAACTCGTAAATGACAATAATCTGGCGAAAACCCTTCTTCTATTTGCAGAATCCGTTCAGGCTGATATGCTATTGCTCAACCCGGAAGAATCAAAAGCCTGGTCAATTACCGGTTTGCAGGACTTTTCCTATTTACTTAAACGCCAGTCAAGACTTCAGGTGATGGCTATTGATTCTAATTCAGGAGAGCCGTGAAACGATTAATCTCTGACTATTCATTAATCTGCTACCAACTCTTTCAATGAAACGATCTATTATAATTCTAGTACTATTAATTGTTCAGTTATCTGTATTCGCCCAGATTTCAGATTCATTGGGTACCGAAAAAGAGTTAAGAGAAAAAGTATTGTCGGATATACAGGTTAGCCTGGATAAAAAAACCAGGTCCATTGATTCAACAGTTTTTCGATTGGACCAAAAAGTAAATGACCTGGATAAGTCCATAATCGAAACGAATAATGCAAGGGAAAAAGCAGACAAATTATTGGAAAGGGTTCAGGCCCTTGAGGATAAACAAAAAGCGCTTGAACAAAATGAACTGATTGTGTTCGAGGCGAATTACCAGTCGGCAATAGTTAATCTATTGTATATGGACAGGGAAATCAAACCGGTCATCCTGTTTGAATCCACGAAAGAGTTTTTCGGGCTTTTATCGGATGTGACGAATCCGACGACTTATCCGGATTACAACGAATGGTTCCTGAAATTTCATAATTATATTGAAAAGGATAAGGACAAAGAGCCCACTTTAGATGTATTAATAAAACTAATGGATGTAACCGGAACTGCCGCCGGCAATATTCCATTGGGAGGACCCATTACCACTTTGTTTTTTACGGGTATAGACGATTATATAAAAACACTGAGTAAAAAACAGCATCAGTTAAAGGAACAAAGTGAAAATATGTTTCTACTGATTTCAAAACTGAGTCAGTTTGACCATGATAAAGGTGCCATAGAGCAGGACTGGGAACTCATTACCAAGGAACTTGATGAACTGCATACTCATTACGAAGTGATTCTGAATCAGAATTTGAAAACACTTGGAATTTCGCCGGCTGATTTTAACGAACGCTTTACTCATGAAAACGACGCAGACAAAAGATACTCATATATAACCGGCATCAGAAAAAAGGCATCTGAACTGGTTGCTTCACAAAAGGAATCAAATCCCAAAGACTGGAAGGAAAATATTTACTATTCTCTGATGGATATCCAGTCCATCAAATTACGATTCGGTAATATAACATTCCGTCTTCAGGCTTATATAGACAAATATGAGAGCCTGCTGAAAGAATATTCAAAAGACCCTGCGATGGGAGTAAAAATGACCGTACTGCAGAAGAAACTGAATGAACTCAAAGACATATTTGAAAATGCTTTTAATCCGCTGGATTATATCAATTCCACTACGAGAATGTATAAAGTGGTTTGACCTGAATTATAAAAAAATAAAAAATCTGTATATGCGTAACAAACATCTTTTTCTGATCAGCCTGATTCCGATTTTCATGTTGTCCTGCGTATCAAGGAAAAAAATGGAAGCAGAAGAAAAGAAGTATAACGATTTAAATTCGGCCTATAGTTCTCTTCAAAACGATCTAAAGAATTGTACAACTAAGTCCTCAGATTGCGAGGCGAAAAGAAATGCCGACAAAACCGAGATCGATGCTCTTAATAAACAAAATGCGTTCCTTAAAGAAAACAGTACCCAGGCTCTTAAAGAACTCGAGAATATGTCGGTCATTTCAAGTACCCAGGCAGAAAGTATAAAAAAATCACTGGACAATATAGGCGCTAAGGATGCCGTCATCCAAAGTCTGCAGTCAGAACTCGCCAAAAAGGACTCTATCAATCTGGTACTGGTACAAAATCTAAAGGGAGCTATTGGAGACCTGAGCGACTCGGATATCAATATAAAGATTGATAAGGATGTAGTGTATATTGATATCTCCGATAAGCTCCTTTTTAACAGCGGCAGCTATACCGTTACATCGAAGGCAAAAATGGTGCTTGGTAAAGTGGCCAAAGTACTAAAAAACCAGCCTGACATTCAATTCATGGTAGAAGGGAATACTGACAATGTACCTTACAGGAGAGGTGATTTACTGGATAATTGGGACCTGTCAGTTAAACGGGCCACAGCTGTGGTAAGAATACTCCAAAACCAATACGGGTTAGTGCCCTCTCATATCACAGCTTCGGGCCGGAGTGAATATCAGCCGGTTGCTACCAATGACACACCGCAAGGAAGGGCACTGAATCGGAGGACAAGGATCATTATACTCCCGCAGCTCGATCAGTTTTTTAAATTACTCGAAAAGAAATAAATAAACTATGGAAAAATTCGAAATATATATTTCAGAAATTAAAACCCTGAAAGTAAAATCTATCGGCCGATTAATAGATTTGGATCATTATACCAGTATTCAAAGTGGCTACCCGGCTATACTCGATATTTTACAGAAGCATGCCTTGAGTGATCTTAAAATGCTTTCCATTGAAAAAATACAACGCCATTTAACGTTACTTCATCAACTGGAAGATTTATTCTCCTGGTTCGATAAGAACTACCCTGAACTGTTTATGCTGGCTCAAAATGGTAAACTTTCAAGGGACCAATTATTCAAATATTTAAATCTCCTGTTTGATGATATCAGGCTGGATGACGACGTAACTTCCGCGCATTCCATAATAGGGATTTACTCAGTCATTCTGACCAAACAGAATTCTATTTTAAGCTTAAAAAATAAAACAGAAGACTTATTATTAGAAAGGTCGTTAAGTCAACAGGAAATGAAAGTTCCTAATAGCTGAAAGAGTAAATAAGAAATGATTGAACCATTCCATTAATATTTATTTAATGAGGTCTTTTACTTTTATATTTAATGGAAGAGAATGTATTGGTAATTATTCTTCTTCCACCAGGGGTAAAGGCTGGATCAAAGTTATTTTCTTTGAGCATTCCGCAGTCATCGTTCCCACTTCGCTTCATACAAATAAAAACAAAAGTATTTGGGTACAAAATATTCAAAATGGGGAATCAGTATGGCCCCATGAGCTAATACAGTCAATGGGAGAAAGCATTGAATTACTTACAAATAATAAGTTTACGAAAGCGGAAACAGCGGAAACAAGCAACAAATATCAATAGAGTCAGCTATTTTAACCAAATATTTCAATTCCTGCGGCCTCTTCTAATCCTGTTTTAATCAAGCACTAATCTCTATGAAATAAATTACATACGGCAAATTATTCTATTGGAATTTTATTCTTATCGTAATCCGGTAATTACTATAATCATGAACTCCGCGTGTAAATATTTTTAGTAAAACTAAAATTGGGGGTTATGTACAATAAAAATCTGATAATATTCCTTCTTTTACTATCGTTTGAATTAATTGGCATGAATAAATATGGTCTATGCCAGGTGAAATCCGTTCCACAAAACGTTACAAATATTTTTACCACCATGTTTCCGGACGCAAAGAGCATAGACTGGAGAAATAAACTAACTGATTACCAGGTATTCTTTCTTGCAAACAATTCCAAATGTGAAGCTAAATTCAGTCTGGACGGAAAGTGGATAAGTACAGAAAGGCAAATTACAAATGACAGTATACCAGAAATAATCAAAAAGAATATCCGGTTAAGCAAGTATGCTGACTGGAACATTCAATCAGCATATGTACTTAAATTTCCTGATCAGGACGATCAGTATCATATTGTAGTAACGAAGGATGATTTCCCGAATAAAATACTTTTTTTCAATAAAACAGGTCAGCTAATTAATAATAATTTACCACTCTGATATACAGTATAAATATCTAATTCTTCATTTGAGCTACGGCGTTTTAAACTTAATGTCATGTACCCTGCATTATCCGAACAAAAACAAATTAAAAATGATCATTCTCACCGCATTCCTGCGGTTTCAATAATCCTGCCCTTCGAGCCTAAAATGACTAGTAAAAGCGAACTTGAACGGGGATTAAAGTCGGTTCTGAAGTCAATAGATTTTTTGTTGATGAATAATTATTCAGATGAGAGCGCCATTCTTGTTTCTCACAAATTGCAGGTATTGGTTCAGCAATTAAACTACTTCACTCATAAAAGAAGCATCGCCATTTTTGTGTCCCCATTATTCGAAAAAGTATTGTATCTGGACTTTCAGGTCGAAGAGAAAATTGCCGTTACGAACGACCTTGGAATAAGAAATATATTATCCTGCAGGAAACAGATCATTAAATGCCTTTTGATGCTTTTGAGTTCTAAAGCATCAAAAATGTATTATTCAAATGGCGTCAGGTTTATTCTTTTAAAATCAAATATCAGGGACCTGCCATCCCGTTCTAAAACTGCGTTGGAGAAAGCCCTGGATTTACCTTCTCACATTAAGACTGAAATAATTCGACAAAGTAGATTTCTTCATCATATGGACGAGGGACTTTCCATTATTTTAAAATCCTATCAGCTACCTGTTTTTGTAATTGGCAGGGATGAAATTGTCAATCGCTTTAAAAAAATTACAAAAAACTCGAGCAACATAGTTAAATATATTCAGGGCAATTACTTGCTTGCAACAGAATCTGAAATTGAAGAAATGATGCATCCCTATATAACTGAATGGGAAAAAGTTAAACAGGCAAATACCCTGCAAATACTCAAACACGCCGATGGAGACCACAAACTGGCATCGGGTATCACCGAAAGCTGGGCAGCCGCGGTTCATAAAAACAGCAGGCTACTGGTAATAGAAAAAGATTTTATGTACACCCTGGCTACCGATGATGACAATTCTTTCCATCAAAATGAAATTCCAATATGGCACAAACCTTTTTATATAAAAGATAAAGTTGATTCTATTATTGAGAGAGTGCTGGAAAGTGGAGGAGCCGTTGAATTGGTCGATCACGATATGTTAAAGGATTACAATCATATTGCAACAGTAAAATTTTATTAGATGTGATTATCTTTAAAGAAAGCGGATATGGAAAATTACAATAAATATATTTCGGAGATTAAAAGACTTGAAATTAAATCCGAGAAACGATTCCCGGATTTAAGTCATTTTAATGTTATTAAAAACAGGCCTCCTGAAGAACTTAAATATATGATGATTTATGCGTTAGGTGATTTGGCATTATTGCCTTCCGAAGAAATAAAGCGAGAACTAATTGTAATCAAACAAATGGAAAAAGCCTTTTCAGATATTGATACCAATTATCCGGGCTTGTTTCAAAAATTCCAAAATGGAACCTTAGGTTTCCGGGAGCTTAAATTAAAATTAAAACCTTTATTCAAATTCATCAGACCAGATCCAAAAATAATAACTTCAAAATTTATGGTAGGCCTTTATATTTCCATTTTGAATAAACAAAAATCCATATTAACATTTAAGAATAAAATACAGGATCTTCTGTTAGCTCGTCCTCTTCAACTTTAAGTGAGGAATAATTAAACAAAAAAAAGAACATGAAATTATAAATTAACGTTATTGTATTTACCGTTTACATTCCAATATCTCCATGTAAGCAATCATCCTCAGCCAACATCACCTGCTTTTTTGCTTAAAAAATAAAAAAGAGGATTGACTAAAAAGCCTCAGAAATTCGAAACTGGCATCTTCAAAATAATAAACTTACCTTTTATGAATACACATAATAAAATATCCGTATGGAATGATAGATTTCCGGTTTTATTTGTAATTCTTAGAATAATACTCGGACTCATTCTTACTATAAGAGGTATTTATTTTCTTAATACCATAAAACCTATGGTGTATTTATTTAAAGAAGGCGGTTTAAATGAACCGGGCGTGAACATGTCTTTGGCTTTGTTTTTTTGCTGGGTGCATATACTGGGAGGAACATTTATTATATTGGGTTTATTGACAAAAATATCAGTTTGGGCACAATTACCTATTGTTCTTGGGGCCATATTTATTCTTTGTTTAAATAATAGTTTATCACATACCTATCCGGATTTGCTCCTGGAGATTTTTGTACTGTTCTTATTAATATTAATTGCTTTCGCAGGAAGTGGGGAAATTTCAATGGATAACTATGTAAAGAAACATTTGCTCTGAGTGGTAGTAAAAATGTCTTGGCTACTAATACTCCCCTTTTTCGATGGTCTTGGTGTTTTATTGCTCTGAACTATAACAAACACGAAGCCCATAAAAAAATAGTAACCTTAACGAGAAGTCGAACTCGTTAAAACGAAGACTCCTACTAACTTTCGTCTCATTTTAGCCTTGCATACGGGAAAAGATGGAGCGATTTTTTGATAGTGATCAAACCATTAACCAGAGTGTCGTAACTTATTGGATTGTTTAGTTTATTGGGATAAAAAAACGAAACATCCTAAATTAGGCTGTTTCGTTAAGTGACCTCATCGGGCTGATGTCGAACCACTTTTTAAGTGATTTAAAATTGCTAGCGTCTCCTTGCACCTAAATTAGTCTTTCCCCCCTCGCACCACTATTTTATAAACCGGTGAATTGCCTCGTTGGCATTGTCTTGAAATGAACTATTTTTTAAATCAACGAAAAAAGTGCTTTGGTCAACCGGGTCCCCAGTTAACTTTCCTTCCTTACTTGCATAAAAAATACCACTCTTGTATCGCTCATCCGAAATGCCATCAACAAAGCGTTTTGCACCTGTTTCCAGCTTATGCACCATTCCCATCAGTGGCATTATAATAGGCATCATAAAATACGTTAACATAAATTTCATTGCTGGTGGAAGATTTTTTGGCGCCTGAGTTCCTTTTGTGTTCCCGGGACTCATAGCAACAAATTTGATGTCAGGATATTTTCTTGCCATGGATAACATCCACATGGTTACTGCATATTTGACATATCCGTATGCTTCCAATGCATCGAACTTATCACCAAAATATGATCCATCAAGAACAGCAGCAAACTCATCTGCAGAAGAAGTCTTCATGGAAACTGGTTTCATTCCGAGCAGCTTTACTCCAGGTACGGCTTCCGCACTTGCTAATAGTACTGTTTTATTTAACTTACCATGTTTTATTAATTCCTCGACTAAAATTACATGACCTAAAATATTCGTAGCAGCTAATTCATTCATACCGGAAGGCGTAACTTTCGCAGCAGTTCTACCAACTACTCCACCTGCATTTAAAATTATTGCATCAATAGGTTCCTTTATTTTTTCTACCACTTTTCTTACAGAATTTGCATCCGAAACGTCCGCAATAATAATTTCAAAAATCTTTCTTCCCGTTTTCTCCTCGAGGTCTTTTTTTGCTGCCTCGGCTTTCGCTTGATTTCTACAGAAAAGAATTACCTTTTTTGTTTCTTTTTTCAATGCTAACTGTCGGGCAGCCTCTTTCCCAATGCCAATATTTGCTCCGGTTATTAATATGCTTTCGTTCATTTTTTTATCCTTTAATTGAAGTAGTTATTAAGTTATATGTTTAAAAATTGGGTGAGTTAATTACAGTTTAATTTGGTTTAATGACCGTCCGAATTTTAATTCGATAGTACAATATTACGAACTTCGTAATTAATAACTAAATTTTTTTTCTTTTATATTTAAGACACTATTGCGTAAGCAAGTTTACTGATGTGGTTGATCACTATATTTTGCTCTTTCTCGTTGAAGTGGGAAAGGACTTTTTTTGTCATTGCTTTCTTTCGGGTTAAAAACGCCTTGTAAGATTCCAGACCTTTTTCACCAAGAGCAACTTTCACCACGCGCCTGTCTTCATCAGAGTTATGACGCGCCAGGAATTTATTTGCGACGAGTTTATCTGCAATACTTGTAAGCGTGCTTAAAGGCGCCTTTAAATAGTCGGCTATCTCGCTCATTTTTACACTTTTATTGTCTCCTACAAAAGCTACAATCATTAGTTCCTTTTCATTTATTTCGCCACATATCTTACAGCAATGCTCCGACTCACATTTTATTGCACTAGTCAGGCTGAACATTGCAGAAATAAACTGGTTCATCTTATCATCCTTCGCTGACATAGTAAATTATTTTATCTGTGTTATTAAATGCTGCAAAGCTACGAAGTTCGAAATAAAATAACCAGTCTGCTCCTCTTGACGATCAGCCGCGAACAAGACGAGGAAAATCACGCAATGCGCGCCAGAGCAGTTACGCTGCTTGTGAAAGGAACCGTATCAAACAATAATGATATGGAATAATATTTCGAAAATCTCGAACCGCTTATTGAGGTGGAAAATAGAGGAACAATTATCTTGTTCCCAGGATGTTACATGAAATAAAAAAGGAAATGATCTTAATTGACCATTTCCTTAAGTGACCCCGCTCGGGCTCGAACCGAGGACCCAAAGATTAAGAGTCTTTTGCTCTACCAACTGAGCTACGGAGTCAAAAATTTGAGCTGCAAATATACAGGGAATTTATTTTGCAGAAACTATTTAGACCTTATCTTTGCACTCCCTAAAAGGGAGCATAGCTCAGCTGGTTCAGAGCATCTGCCTTACAAGCAGAGGGTCCGCGGTTCGAACCCGTGTGCTCCCACTCAAAAATGAAAGGGTTTCAGTTTTTACTGAGACCCTTTTTATTTTTTTGGTTTAAACCTGGTTTAAACATTCTATTGAGAGTGACACTATTTTTTTTCTCAATTAGCACAGTTTACCTGTTCAATGTGGAGTACAAAACGGAGAATATCATGGAATAAAATAAAATACTCCCTGAAATTCATTCGAGATAATAATATGTCCCTGTTGTGTGACGATATACTGGAAGGATTGCCTCCCGTTGTTATCAACTACAGGCGGTGTATAAGTATAAAATGAATTAAAATCCTGTGTTTGGACCAGAAGATTTTCTGATGTGGAATAAAAGAAATATGAACTACCGTGTTTGGTCATGTTACTAATGTCTATCTGAAATCCGGCATTTGGGATTGGCAGTGAATACATCTTATTCCAGGACTGTGCATGATCGCGTGATACATACATCCCCATAGGTTGCTGACCAAAATTGTCATATTCAGTCGCATAAATGTCATCGTTATTATCCACGAAAAAATATTGAGCGTTTTCAAATGCATAAACGGGTCTAAAGGTTTCTCCTCCATCCGTGGATTGAATAAATGAATTTTCGTTCGCATAAATCGTGCTATCAGAAGTCGAAGAAGCATCATAAAAAGAACTACCGGTCAGGCCATAAGTAATCTGGTGCCAGCTCAGGCCTTTGTCGTCCGATTTAAATGTTCCACCACCAGTCAGAGAAAATAATTTACCGGATTTTGTATATTGTAAGTCTCCCCAGAAATTACCAGGCGGCAATCCATTATTTCTTGCTTCCCAGGTTGAACCTCCATCGGAAGAGTAAAGGATCCCCACTGCGTTGATGGCCAGAAATACTTCATTAGAAGCGGTAGAAATTACTTTAGTATAATTGTTTTTGGACGGCACCGTCGCAAGCGCATGCCAGGTCATTCCTTCATCATCAGAATAATAGGGATAATCCGCTTGCCGTAATGCAGCCAGGATTCGCCCGGATGGCAATTGAGTAAAACTTTGGGCGTAATTGTTTAGCGGGAAACAACCTGACCGATACCATCCATGTGAAGGAGGCAGCGCATTGGCAATAACAGTTACCGAGTCTTTAGGATTATTTTTTGAGTCAAACAGTACTGCGGTTAGTTTCTGACTACCAACATCACTATTTAAGGTCCATATGTATGGTACATACATTGATGTAATAGTTCCTCTGCCGACGATGTATCCTGCTACCTGCTGGCGGTTTCCATCACAATCATAAGTGTATATTTCGACGTATCCTGAAAGCAGCGTATCGTTGTTATCTGAGGCTCTAAATTCGAGAGTATCTTTTAATGGCCTCCCAGCCGTATCTGTCTGGTTATCGCCTTTTACGATATTTATTTTGAATCCGTTATTATTAGCATTATTACCTTCTTTTTTACAGGCCGTCAGGAGAATTCCGATCAATAAAATCTGCAACAGGACATGCTTATTTACTACCATATTTCTGGTAAAATAGTCGAATTTAGTATTTAAGTATTTAAAATAAGCGATACACCTATGTACCATATCCGAACACTTTCTTATACGATTCGAAATTCAATTTACTGATTAGCAGTATCTTACTATGTTGGCATTTTGTTAGAGCAAATAGCAAATATTTGGATCTTCTCCGCTCAGCCCGTAAAAAGAAATTATTTATGCTAAAGAATTATTTCAAAATCGCATTCAGAAATGTCGCCAGGAATAAAGTTTTTGCTATTATCAATGCCTTGGGACTCGCCATCGGCATCAGCGCCTGCCTGTTAATTTATATCGTGACGAGCTTCGAACTCAGTTACGATACATTTCATCCGGATAAGGACAGGATCTACAGGATCGTCACTAATCTGCAAAATGGAGCTTCCAAAAATAATCCGATGTCGACCATTCCGGACCCGGCTGCAAAAATCATCCGTACTTCTGTATCAGGATTGGAAACAGTCGCCATGTTCCATAATTACTTCCCAAAAGTGGAGATCCCTGAAAAAGATAAAATTATTAAACGATTCTTTCCGTCCAATGAACCCGGCGTGGCATCACCGGTCATACTGGCCGAACCACAGTATTTCGAGATTTTTAAATACGACTGGCTCGCAGGAAATCCGGTAACGGCGCTGACCGAACCTTTCCATGTCGTGATCAGTGAAAACGAAGCAGCAAAATATTTTGGCAATATGCCGCGGGATCAGGTCATGGGAAAGATCATTATTTATGACGATTCACTCAGGTTAACGGTAACCGGCATTGTAAAAGACTGGGACAAAAACACTGATTTTAATTTCAAAGATTTTATTTCTTACAGCACTGTTCAAAACAGCTTTTTGAAAGATCAGGGGAACTGGAATAGCTGGGGAGGATGGAGCAGTCATACACAGGTATTCGCGAAACTAAATGGTCAATCATCTCCCGGACAAATAAATGTCCAGCTTACCAAACTTGTAAGAGAGCATATGAAATTGCAGCCAGACGAAAAGGTCAATATCCTACTGCAACCTTTAAGCGATATTCATTTCAACGGGGACTTTAAGGATGCTTATTCCAGACAGGCACATTTACCTACGCTTTATGGATTGATGGCGATCGCTGCTTTCATTTTAATAATCGCCGCTATTAATTTTATTAATCTTTCCACAGCGCAATCTGTTGAAAGGGCAAAGGAAATCGGTATCAGAAAAGTGTTGGGCAGTAGCAGGATAAATATTGTCCTTCAGTTTTTAAGTGAAATTTTTCTGCTTACGCTGATTGCCGGAGTTCTTTCCGTGATTGTTATGAAACCTTTGATCTATCTTTTTCACGACTTATTACCTCCCGGAATAGATTTAGGGTTTTACAATCCAATTACAATTCTTTTCCTTTTACTCCTGATCCTGTTAACTTCTCTGTTGGCAGGTTTCTATCCGGCCAGGGTTTTATCGGGCTACTTACCTGTCATCAGTCTCAAAGGCGAAGGATCCCGCCAGGTAAGTAAAGGAGGCTATCTGCGAAAATCATTGATCGTCTTTCAATTTACCGTTTCGCTGGTGTTCATCATTGCGACGTTAATCATTGGCAATCAGATTCGCTTCATGCTGAATCAGGATATGGGTTTTACAAAGGATGCCATCATCAACATTTATGCATATGGCAATTACCCGAAAAGCCAGGTGAAATTATTTGCTGGCCGACTGAAAACCATACCAGATGTTCAAATGGTGAGTCTGAATGACGGACCTCCTGCAGGCACGGGGCATGGTGGTACAAGTATTACATATAATAATGTTCAGATGAACACGGAAGCTTTTGGCACAGATGAAAATTATGTTCCGTTATATAATCTGAAACTCGTTGCAGGGAGAAATATTTTTCAGAGTGATACTATCAGGGAACTGGTGATTAACGAAACCTGCGCGAGAGGCCTAGGCTTTAAAAACCCTCAGGATGCGTTGGGCAAGTTAGTCGACTTCGGCTTCAGCAACGGACCGGTGGATGTTAAACGCCCCATCGTGGGTGTACTTGCTGACTTTCATTCTGAGTCATTACACGATCCGATAAAGGCCGTCACTATCGCAAATGATCAAAGCAGAACAATCGCCGTCAGGTTAAACAGCCAAAACGAACATCCCAAAGAGCTTCAATCCACGATGGAACAAATTGCAAAAATTTGGAAATCGGCGTTTCCGAATGATCAGTTTGAATATAAGATTCTGGACGACCAGATTGCGAAATTCTATGACAGTTATCAAAAGACAAATCAGATAATGAAAACTGCTATGGTAATTGCCATTTTTATTTCCTGTATGGGTTTATTTGGTCTGGCTGCTTTTACTTCTGTTCAGCGTAGAAAGGAAATTGGCGTTCGCAAAGTATTGGGCGCAACTGTTTCTGAGATAGTTGCATTGCTGTCAAAGGATTTTCTCAAGCTTGTAATACTTTCCCTGGTGCTCGCTTCACCCATTGCCTGGTATTTCATGAGTAACTGGCTGAATGATTTTGCTTATCGCATCAATCTGAGTATCTGGATTTTTTTATTGGCGGGATCAATGGCTATATTGATTGCATTTATAACCATAAGTTTCCAGTCTGTCAAAGCAGCGATTGCGAACCCTGTCGACAGTTTAAGGACAGAATAAACTTTAACTGGATATGAGTTATGAGATATGAGCTATGAGAAATTGGTTTAACTCATAATCCATATCCCATAACCCATAACTCATATCCAATAACCCATATCCCATAACTCATAATTATATTGATCTCCGTCAATATGCTGATTATGAATACAATAATTATAGTTAATGAGCGTTTCCACTTACTTAATCATCTAAGCGTTTACACTTAGGAGCCTGCATTTATTTTTTATCCTGAAATCCAGTATTTTATGAGACTAGCCATAACCAGTTTATGTTTAGTTTTATTGCAATGTGTGTGCGTGAGTTCATTTGCCGCGAGGTTCTGGATAGCAGCAGGGCCTTCCAATTGGAATAATACAGCCAACTGGTCAACAACTTCAGGTGGTGCAGGCGGTGCCAGCGTACCCGGAGCCGGAGATGCTGTTACATTTAATAATGTCCGGAACGGCGACTGCACAATCGATGCTCCGGTAAATGTTTTAAGTATCACAGTAAATGGATACGCCGGAACAATCTCACAGGGCGCAAATACATTCTCCACAGTCAATAACGCTTCATTCTCTACCGGAACTTTTACTGGTGGCAGTTCAAATATTACGATCGGTGGGAATTTTACTTTAGCAGGAACGGCTTTTACATCAACTTCAGCCGTGTTTGAGATGGATGGAAACGCCGCGTTTACCAGTGCAACTTTTATTCATAATAATGGTACAGTAAGATTTAACGCTACGGGTGGTGCAACAACCATTACCGGAACGAGTCCGGCTTTTTTTATTCTTGAATTTGTCGGCGAGGGATTCAACTATGTTATTAATTCAGCCGGTAATATGACCGTGTCCAGCCTGAATCTTACAGGCGCATTATTTTACAATTTAAACAACGGAATCATCGACGTTAGCGGAGATATCAATGTGACCAATTCTGCGGCAGGTTGCGGTGGTACGGGGCTTGTTGAAATTATAGGTGCAGGTGTACAAAACTTTAACGGAGCGCCCGTTGCAGGAGAAGGAGCATTGCCACAGCTGACCATCAATAAAGTTACAGGCACTTTGAACCTGGCTAATTTTCCCGCCTCTTCCAACGCATTCCTTTATACTGCAGGAACGATAAATGCAGGAACTTCCACTTACTGTTTTACCGATGGAAATGCGAACCCATACGCGATTACCGGAACGTTAAGTTTGAATAATATTGAATTCCTGGCAATCACCAACCAGCAGTATACCATTACAACAGCGCTCACCGCCACGGGCGATTTTACGATAGCAGGAACTGCCAGAGTATCTTTAAATACAGGATCGATTAATGTAAATGGAAATATATTTTTAACAAATACTTCAACAATCGGAGGAGGTAACGGAACGATAAATATCGTCGGTGCGGGTAATGAAACGATGGACGCAACAGCCGTTGCCATCAGCCAGGATCTCCTTCCTTTTATGGTAATCAACAAGTCAGGCGGAACTCTTACCATGAAGGGAATTATTTCGGAAAGTCAGGATTGGACCTATACCAGCGGCACAGTTGATGCATCAACGTTTACTTCAACAGTTGCTTTTGGTGGTAATGCACTGAATGTTACGAGTGCCGGTATGAGTTTTTATAATATTACTGTAACAGCCAATACTATTACGCTGCTGAATAGTATGACTATAAACAATAATCTTTCTATCAATGCTGGGCACCTGGCCCCCGGGGCAAATACTGTAATTATTGCAGGTAACTGGAATGATTACGGAGGCGGTTTCACCAATGCGACGAGTCTGGTGAATTTTAACGGTTCATCCCTGCAGACCATCACATCCGCCGGCGGAGAAAATTTTACGAATTTAAAAATCAACAATTCAGGTACGGGGATCCAGTTACTCAATGGCGTGCAGACATCCACTACCCTGAACATGACCCAGGGAAATATTAATCTGAACGGAAATGTTTTGACACTTGGATTATCGGTAGCCAATAACGGAACACTTGCATATACTACAGGTACTATAATTGGAGCTGGAACATTTACCCGTTGGTTTAAGACAGGTGTAATTGCAGCAGGTTCTCTTACCGGTCTTTTTCCCATGGGAACAGCAACCGACTACAGGCCATTTTTTGTTTCCGCACCAGTTGCAGGTCCGACTACTGGTGGATCGATGAGTGTTTCATATAATGATGCCACTACCAATACCAGCGTAGCCATTGTTGATGGCGCATCTACCGTAGTTGTCAGAAAAGATCTGAACTGGGCCGTATCAACAAATGGAATTGCAAATGGAACTTATAACCTGCAGGTGCAGGGTACAGGTTTCGGATTGATTGGTGCTGTATCTGATCTGAGGCTAACACTTGTCAATAGTGTAACCGGAGTCGCAGGCGTTAATGGCGGTACCACTTTGAATCCACAAATCAACAGAACGGGTGTAACGCTCGCTAATCTTACAAATACTTTTTATGTAGGATCTATTAACTCGGTGAATACTCCATTGCCCATTACATTAATTTCATTCAACGCATATCCTGATAATGGTGAAGTAAAACTGGAATGGTCCACCGCATCAGAAACAGACAATGCTTTCTTTACCATTCAGAAGTCGACAAACGGCCAGGGCTGGGAAACCGTTCAAAAAGTATTGGGATCAGGAACCACGAGTATCACAGAAAATTACACAGCTTATGATCCCGCTCCTTACTCCGGAATATCTTATTACAGGTTAATGCAAACCGATATCGATGGAAAACAGAGCTTCTCTCCCATCATATCGATTAATCTGGGAAATAAGAATGCTGATATTACTGTATATCCCAATCCCGCAACCAGTTTGATCAAAATCAGTTTCCCTTCTGCCGGAAGATATGAAGTTTCGCTCCTGAATATCGGCGGACAAATAGTGAATAATTCCATTCTCACAACCAGCGATAATCTCGTGCTGAATGTTTCAGGATTTAAGACAGGTATCTACTTCGTCAGGATCATCCATAATGGAATAACCGAAACCAAAAAATTAATAATTAATAATTAGAAAGTTTTTATTCCAGCACCACCCTTTTATCCTTCGGGTATTTTACACTATATCCAATTCTTGATTTTCTTTCCTGCGTAGCCGGCAAATAAATTGTCCATGTAACAATACCATTGTCCTTATCGATCTGTGCATCGGGTGCTTTCACATCATCAACATTAATCTCCTTATTCACAGATACCGGGAACTGATCGAGGACCGTAATATTAACGGGAACAGATTTTGAATTGCGAACGCTGATTTCATATTCCTTCGTTTCAGTGCGGTTATTTCCGATGAATTTTTTACTACTGTATTCCTTGACGAGCTTCCGTGAAATTTTTACACCATTGTCCTTTCCGAGGGAAAGCGCGAGTGTATCGGTTACCGTGCCCAGATCAATATAGGTTTTGCCGAGATAGGTTCCTTCAAAATACAAACTTGCTTCGCCGGATTGCAAATTATAATCCTGCCAGTTTATGATTTTTGCAGTTAGGAAAGCAGATGGATCTACTTTTGGTGCAGTATAATAATCATAAATGGCTGGAATTTCAAACTGCTTGATTCCGATGGTTGTAGTTTTGCCGTCGGTTTCCAATGTGTATTTTTCATCTATTTTGAAAACGGTTGTCGTTGGCTGGTAATGGGTTGTAATACCAACAGTTTGGATTTCTTCTTTTTTATCTACTTTATAGCCCTTTACCTGAACGCCTGATGCAACACCTCTTAATCTCACACTATAACCAGTTACAACCTTATCATCTGAAGTTGTCGAAGATCGCTCAAGAACAATGGAAAGATATCCCTGTTTTGCTGCAAATTCTTTAGATTCAAAACCAATGCTGCTTACAGCCATCATATTGTTATTCGAAATATTCGGAATTCTGAAAAAACCGTTAACATCAGTTGTACTCCCCATTGCAGTACCCACTTCTGTTACAGATGCATCTGCAATTGGCTGATTCTTGTCATCCGTTATCCTACCCATAACAACACCCGGTGTGAGTTGCTCACGAAGGGAAATAGACGGATCATAAAATCCGAGCATCCAGGGTTGCAATATGGAAGGTGTGGCATTATCATTGGGATTACCGGTACTGAGAAAAACCGAGATATTTTTCCAGGTTTCTCCACTTCTCTGAAAAACATTGGCGTTCATCAGTACACTCAATGGTTCTGAAACGCTGTTGACTCTGACATCATAGGCAGGAAACCATCCGGCATCCTTAACATTGTATAGTAATTGAAAATTAACTGTCCTGGTTTCTTTACAGTCAACGAATGCCGTAACGATATAATTGACGCTGTCCTTTTTTTTGCTGATTTCCGCCAGTTGCATCCTGGCCCTGTCAAAATCCTGCTGATCGGATAACAATCGTTTCTTGATTTCCAGTTGCTTCGCGTAAACTTCTGTCAGGCGTTGTCGCTGAAGATCCAACGACTCCTTTAACTCGGCTGCTTTAACCCCTGATTGTCCGCCAATGGCCTGATTCTTTATCAGCATATCTTCTTCATTCTTGTAAACCTCCAACAACTTCGAATCCAGATCAAATTTATCCTTATATGAATTTGACTGTTCGATCAGATTTTTTTCATCCTGCTCTATTTTGCGGGCCGATAAGTAATCCCTGGTGGACTGCACCGAAAGCAGTGTAATGTTGGCATCGGCCTTTAACTGAATAGTTTGCTGATCCAGCTGATTACTCAGGCCGGCAAATGATATTTCAGTTCGGCCCGACTGCAGGGAAACGGAGGAAGACCTTTCTACCCTGGCACCGGAAGAAAAGATGGTCACGTTTTGAATGATTGTTTCCGCATTCAGCTTTCTTGATTGTGAAAAACAGGTAAAACAAATGAAGAGAAAAACAACGGATAGGGCAATACGCATAATCTTTGTTTATTTGTTAAAAAATTTGTGATTTCAAAGACCAATTCCAATCACGGGTCTGTTCGAAGGATGATTCAGAAATCGGGACGATTACATAAGTATCTTCAGGATTTCACCAAAATTCATCTTCAACTTGGACGGGTGTTTATTCTTATCTTATAGAAAGATTCCGAAAAACAACCCATCCTCATGAAGGTTTTGATCATTGAAGACGAAAAAGCGCTTTCAGAAAGCATCTTTGCCTACCTGAATTCGGAGCACTATACCTGTGAAACAGCCACAGATTTCCGAACGGCAATGGAAAAGATCAGCCTGTATGATTATGCCTGCATTATTCTTGACATTACGCTTCCGGGAGGCAGCGGGCTGGACCTGCTTAGAGAGCTCAAAGCCAACCGCAAAGCCGAAGGCGTACTCATTATTTCTGCAAGAAATTCACTGGATGAAAAAATACTCGGCCTGAAATCAGGCGCCGACGATTATTTGACCAAACCATTTCATCTTTCCGAGCTTGCCGCACGGGTTTCGGCCATTATCCGCAGAAAATCATTTGATGGAAAGAACAGCCTTCTATTTGACGAATTACGACTTGACCTTTTAGAGAAAACTGTTCAGGTGAACAACAGGTTTCTGGACCTGACAAGGAAGGAATACGATTTATTGTTATATTTTATCAGTAACAAGAACAAAGTGATCAGTAAAGGAGCCATCGCAGAACATTTATGGGGAGATAATATGGATATGGCCGACAATTACGATTTCATATATACACATATTAAAAATCTACGCAAGAAACTACTGCAGGCCGGTGCGCAGGACTATATCAAATCCGTATATGGAATGGGTTATAAATTCAGCGACCATCCATGAAACTTTTCACCAGATATTTCCGGATCAATCTGCTGGCAACCCTGCTCATATTCCTGCTGGCAAGTATTGCATTTTATTTCCTGTTATGGTGGGTGATGATACGCCAGGTGGACGAGGACCTCAAAATTGAACAGCGGGAAATTGAAACCTATGTAAGCAAATATCACCGGCCGCCTGAACCCATAACGGTCAAGGATCAGCGCATTTCTTTCGAATCATCCGACCTGCACGAACTTACCCGGCAATTCAGTACAGTAAAGTCGCCTGAAGAACATGAGCGTGAAGATTTCCGGCAGATCAGGTTCACCCAACAGGTAGGAAATCAATGGCTGCTTTTCAAAGTCTCCAAATCGCTGGAAGGAACAAGGGACATGAACCGTTCCATTATTGTCATCTCCCTGCTTACCGTTATTTTAATCCTGATCGTGAGTCTGCTAATTAACCGATGGCTTCTCCGCCGCCTCTGGAAGCCATTCTATTCTACCCTTTCTGATATAAAGAGATTCCGGTTGGGAGAAAAAAAACCTCCTTCTTTTGAATCAACATCTATTGACGAATTCAGCCTGCTGAATAAAACACTGGATCAGTTTATACAAGCCGCTGAAAAAGAATATACCCTGCTAAAAGAGTTTACCGAAAATGCCTCGCATGAATTGCAAACGCCATTGGCCATTGTTCAGTCCAAACTGGATACGCTGATCCAGGACGAGCATCTTTCAGAATCTCAAAGCAATGCTGCACAAACCGCGTATGAAGCCATCCGGAAAATGACCAAACTTAATCAGTCTCTTTTACTGCTTAGCAAAATCGAAAACAGACAATTCTCCGAAACCAGTTCATTTGATTTTAAAAAAATAGTGGAAGAGAAGATCGCTGCCTGGCAGGAACTCTGGCAGGGAAAAAATATTACGGTAACAACTTTGCTGGAACCGACAGTTATTACTATGAATACCCAGCTTGCAGATATCCTGTTAAATAATCTTTTCAGTAACGCATTGCGACATTCGGCCGACGGAGGCTCTATTCACATAAGTCTGCGCAACAATGAATTTCTTATTGCAAATGATGCTTCCGGCGTTGCACTCGAAACCGGGAAATTATTTAAAAGATTTTCCAAGGGAGGACAGACGACCGATCATCACGGACTGGGGCTTTCCATTGTTCAACAGATCGGCGAAGTTTCAGGAAAAAAGGTTTCCTATCATTTCGAAGATGGACAACATGTTTTCAGGATCAGATTTTGAATGATTCCACCCAACCTAAATTTTCGTTATTAATATGGGTAACTGAATAAAGACGCGTCCTTTCTTCCTTACTTTGCATTTATCAGATGTCCATCGTAGCCGTTTCCCATCTTACAAAAAAATTCAGGACCCATTTTGTGGTGGATGATCTATCCTTCACCGTAAATGAAGGTGATGTATATGGATTCCTCGGACAAAACGGCGCAGGCAAATCGACGACCATCCGAATGTTGCTTACACTGGTTGCACCGACAGAAGGTCATATAGAACTATTCGGGCTGGACCTGAGAGAAGAAAGAAAAAAAATCCTTAGTCAGGTGGGGGCCGTTATTGAAAAACCTGATCTCTACAAGTACCTGAGTGCGTACGAGAATTTGTCATTATTTGCCAGGATGAGTGGATCGAAAATCAGTAAAAAAGAGTTGTTTGCACAACTGGAAATGGTAGGATTAGGAGGGCGGACAGGCGATAAAGTAAAAACTTATTCCCAGGGAATGAAACAAAGGCTCGGCATTGCGGTGGCCCTGATTCATAATCCACGCCTGATCATTTTAGATGAACCGACAAATGGTTTGGATCCGCAGGGTATTGCGGATATGCGCAACCTGATTCTTCATTTAAGCCGTCATCAAAATAAAACCATTCTCGTATCCTCCCACCTGCTCCATGAAATTGAACAGGTGTCCACACGTATGCTCATTATTGACGATGGAAAAAAAATGGTGGAAGGAACAGTTGCCTCCCTGATGGATCCCGCAAAAACTTTGGTAGAAGCGGAAGTGAATGATCCGAAAGGTGCAGCTAACCTCCTCGAAAACTCAGGGTGGTCCAGATGGCTGCAGAAAACAACAGACAGGGTATTGATTTTTCAATTGCCGAAAGAATTGATACCGGATCTGAACCGGGAGCTCGTGCGATTGAATATTTCCGTTTTATCCCTTCAGACGAAAACATCCCTCGAAGCCTATTTTTTGTCTTTAACCCGTAGTAAACAATATGTGGCAGCTTTTACAGATTGAATTATTTAAAATATTTCGTAAACCAAGAACCTATATCAGTTTCGGTGCGATCGCGGCCATGGTTGTCATCGTTCAGATCGCTTTGAAATTCGACGGCCAGTCATATATTGAATTCATCGTGGGCGGTTTAAAGGATTCACTCGAAATACCCTATGCAAATATCCTCAATGGTTTTTTTGTTTGTTTTGTAATTCTGAATTTATTGTTGATTCATATTCCCCTGCTTGTTGCACTGGTCGCCGGAGATTCCATTGCCGGTGAGGCAAATATGGGAACCCTGCGGCTGCTGGCAAGCAAACCCGTCAGCAGAACAAAACTCATGATCGCTAAATTTACGGCCACCGTAATCTATACGGCGCTACTTCTTTTATGGCTGGCATTTATTGCTCTCCTGCTTAGTATTTTACTGTTTGGAACCAATGATATACTTATCGCGCGCAATGATGCTTTGGAAATTATCCGGAGTAATGATGTGATGTGGAGATACCTGGCAGCCTTCGCATTTGCCACACTCGCACTCACAACTGTTGCAGCGCTGGCTTTTCTGCTTTCTGTATTTGCAGAGAATTCTATCGGCCCCATAGTTTCGACTATTAGTATAGTGATCGTCTTTACGATACTGTCTGAAATGCAGATCCCCTTATATGACCGTACGATAAAGCCCTTCCTTTTCACTTCGCATATGCTTGCTTGGAAGGGATTTTTTTACAGCAAGATGAATGAGGGAGGATCTTCCGTTCCGGGTACTATTGAAAATCTCCGGGCCATAGGTAAAAGCGCACTGATATTGATTTTGTACATAACCGGATTTGTTTCGACCGCCATTTTTGTGTTCAATAGAAAAGACATTCTTTCATAAGCCAAAAGCTTAAAGCCTAAAACAAGTGAGGTAGATTGGTAATGTGGAAGTGTGTTGGTTACTTGCATTACAAATTCCGTCAACCGTCAAACGTCAACCGTCAAGAAGAGTATTTTAAAGATAAAAATAACATCAGTGAAAGTCTTCTGTTTAATATTTATTTCCCTTTTTGTAAAAATGGGAACCATCTGTGCGCAGGATCCGGAGGGATTGATGAGAATGATTAAACTCAGACTGGAAAAAATAAATGACTATGAGGCATCAGCCTCCCTGAAAACTAATATCCCTTTTTTGAGGGTTCCGGACGCGATGGTAAAAATATATTATAAGAAGCCGGATAAGATCAAAATTAAAAATGAAAATGGAATTTCACTTGTCCCGAAGGAAACGGTCAGCATCAGCCTTTATAGCCTTGTAAATAGTCCTTATCAGGCATTGGACGCCGGCAATGATACAGATCAGGGTTTGCCCGTAAGGATTATAAAGCTTCTGCCGACAGATGAAAATAGCGACCTGGTACTGGCAACATTATATATTGATACCAGACGAATGAATGTTATGAAAGCGAAAATAACGACACGTGAAAACGGGACAGATGAAGTGGAACTGCATTACGGAAAATTTCCTGAAACCGGATTGCCCGATAAAATTGTATTCAGCTTTAATACCCAGGACTTCAAACTACCGAAGGGCGTCACATTTGATTATGACGATGGATCTTCGAAAAAAAAGGAGCCTGAAAAAAACAAAAATCAAAGAGGTAAAATTGAAATTACCTACCTTAATTATACTGTAAATAAGGGAATACCGGATGCTGTATTTAAGTAAGGGTCCATTAGCCAAAAGCTTAAAGCCTAAAGCTTTGTCATGATTCTCTAATCACAAAATTATAGATCTATTGTTTATTTCAAATTCTCGAATCAGTTCTGGCTTTGGGCTTTAGGCCTTAAGCTTTTGGCTTTAAATTCGGAGGTATAAAAAATTTGACCACATGATCTTAATTCGCTTTTTTTGCGCTGGGCACTTAAAATAGACCACATACATGGTAGACATCGGATCGCGGAGCCTTAATCTTATAAATTTTTCAGACATTGTTTTTAAAGAGGATCAAATCACACTGAATCCTGCAGCACTTGAAAAAGTGGATGCCAGTTTTCAATTTTTAAAACATTTTTCGACAGGTAAGCTTATTTACGGCATCAACACGGGATTCGGTCCCATGGCCCAGTATAAAATCAGTGATGAAAATCGTCTCCAGCTTCAATATAACCTGATTCGCAGTCACAGCTCCGGTATGGGTAATACGCTGAGCCCTCTATTGGGCAAAGCCATCCTCGTTGCGCGATTGAACAGCCTTATGCAGGCTCATTCCGGTATTCACACCAGTCTTGTAGAACTACTTGCCGCCCTTGTCAATAAAAATATTATTCCCTGTATCTATGAACATGGCGGCGTTGGTGCAAGTGGAGATCTCGTGCAACTGGCGCATGTAGCTCTTAACCTGATCGGCGAGGGTAAAATGTGGTATGAATCCACGTGGCAGGAAACTGCATCAGTATATAAGAAGGCCGGAATAAGACCCATTGAAATTCATATCCGCGAGGGAATTTCTGTCATCAACGGCACTTCCGCCATGACCGGTATCGGACTGGTCAATATTATTTATGCGAAAAAGCTTCTTGCCTGGTCCGTTATGTTTTCATCCATGACCAATGAAATCGTGGAAGCTTATGATGATCATTATTCAAAAGAACTCAATATCGTTA
Organism: uncultured Bacteroidota bacterium; assembly: GCA_963730425.1. Taxonomy (GTDB): domain Bacteria; phylum Bacteroidota; class Bacteroidia; order Chitinophagales; family Chitinophagaceae; genus Puia. Next base: position 773,967 of record CAVSRV010000003.1, read on the forward strand.
AACATCACACGGGCCAGAATTACGTGGCGGCCATGATGAGAGGAATGTTGAAAGACAGCAAAATGATCCATAGCCGGGTTGAACATCTTTACAATCCGGCCAACATAGAGTATGAATTCTTTGAGGATAAAGTGCAGGAATACTATTCTCTCCGCTGCGTAACCCAGGTGCTCGGACCTATTTATGATACCATCGAACATGCTGAAAGAATCCTGGTGGAAGAATTGAACTCAGTGAACGACAACCCGGTCATCGATCATAAAAACAAGAATATTTTTCACGGTGGAAATTTTCATGGTGATTATGTGGCACTCGAGATGGACAAACTCAAAATTGCCATCACCAAGTTGTCCATGCTCGCCGAAAGACAACTTAATTACCTCTTAAATGATAAATTGAATCAAATCTTGCCATCGTTTGTAAATCTGGGAGTTCTGGGTTTTAATTTTGGCATGCAGGGAATGCAGTTCACGGCGGTTTCCACGGTTGCTGAAAATCAGACACTTTCTTATCCCATGTACGTTCACAGCATTCCAAATAACAACGACAATCAGGATATTGTGAGTATGGGTTGTAATGCAGCGATGATGACAAAAAAAGTAATTGACAATAGTTTTGAAGTGCTGACAATTCAGGCAGTGACCATTCTGCAGGCGATTGATTACCTGAAATGCCAGGAAAAACTGTCACCGGCGACTCATAGAGTATATACCTCGATCAGAAAGATATTCCCGAAATTTATTGAAGACAGCCCCAGGTATGAAGAACAGGAAAAAGTAAAAAACTGGCTCCAGAAAAACGACCCGTTATGAAGTGTGCACTTGTTACCGGCGGATCAAGAGGGATAGGAAGGGCAATCTGTATTAAGCTCGGATCCATTGGTTATCACGTACTAATAAACTTTAAGTCAAATTCTGCAGAAGCTGATAAGACGCTGGCCATTATTCGTCAAAATAAGGGAACCGGTGAGTTATTACCCTTTGATGTAAGTAGCAAACAGGATATTTCAGAAAGTCTGGGTCTATGGACAGAAGGTCATAAGGAAGATCATATTGAAGTGCTGGTAAATAATGCGGGAATCAAAGAAGATGTATTGATGATGTGGATGAAGGATGAGCAATGGGAAAATGTTATCCGGACAAACCTGGATAGTTTTTTTTATGTCACCCGCCATGTATTAAATGATATGCTGATGAAAAGATATGGCAGGATCGTCAATGTTGTTTCTCTTTCCGGCCTCAAAGGACTCCCCGGACAAACTAATTATTCAGCAGCCAAGGGAGGAGTTATTGCGGCTACGAAAGCCCTGGCTCAGGAAGTGGGTCGTCGTGGAATCACAGTAAATGCCGTAGCTCCGGGATTTATCAAGACTGACATGACAGAAAATATATCTGAGAAAGAACTGAAATCGCTTATTCCGGTAAACCGTTTTGGTACTTCGGAGGAAGTCGCGCACCTGGTCGCATTTTTAGTCTCACCTGAAAGTGGATATATTACCGGGGAAGTTATTTCTATTAATGGAGGGATGTACTCTTAATACAAGTATAAGAGTATAGAGTATAGGAGTATAAGAGTATGTGTTTCCACGCCTATACTCCTGTACTCCTATACTCCTATACTCTTATACTCCTATATTCCTATACTCCCATACTTTCGTTAATTTGCCCCAATGAAAAGAGTCGTGATTACCGGCCTCGGTATTTACTCCTGCATTGGTAAGGGTCTGGAAGAAGTTAAGAAAAGTCTTCTGGAGGGTAAGTCCGGAATCATATTTGACCCAGTACGAAAGCAAATGGGTTTTCGTTCCGCCCTCACGGGTTTCGTAGAGCGTCCAAGTTTAAAGGGCCTTCTGGACAGAAGAGCCCGTATCATGCTTCCTGAACAGGGTGAATTTGCATATATGGCCACTTTGCAGGCATTGGCTCAGGCAGGAATGGATGCTGAATACATTCATGGTAAAGAAATAGGCATTTTATACGGAAATGACAGCTCGGCGAAATCTACTATTGAGGCGGTTGATATTATGCGCCAGAAAAAAGATACAATGCTGGTGGGATCAGGGGCCGTTTTTCAGACGATGAATTCGACAGTTACTATGAATCTGGCAACCATATTTAAATTACGCGGTATCAACTTCACGATCAGCGCAGCCTGCGCCAGCGGATCTCATGCAATCGGTCTCGGCTATCATTTTATAAAAACCGGATTGCAGGAATGCGTTATTACCGGTGGGGCGCAGGAAATAAATGCATTGTCCATGGGAAACTTTGACGCATTGTCTGCCTTCTCCTCACATGAAGAATCACCACAGAAAGCTTCAAAGCCATTCGACAAGGACAGGGACGGCCTGATTCCCAGCGGAGGTGCTGCAACGGTTATTCTGGAAAGCCTGGACGCCGCCGAAAAAAGAGGCGCCAGGATATTGGGAGAAGTAATAGGCTATGGTTTTTCCTCGAATGGTGAACACATATCGAATCCTACGGTGAACGGTCCTGTGCGGTCGCTTCATATGGCTTTAAAAGACGCGGGAATTGAACCTTCCGCCGTGGACTATATTAACGCACATGCTACATCCACGCAAGCTGGAGATTCCAGTGAAGCCAGAGCGCTGGTGGAAGTTTTTGGCGAGAAAAAGGTACCGGTGAGTTCCACCAAATCCATGACAGGTCATGAATGCTGGATGGCCGGGGCAAGCGAAATTGTCTATTCAATGATCATGATGCAAAACGGATTTATGGCTCCAAACATAAATTTCGAAAATCCTGATGAAGACTCTTCAAAACTGAACATTGTAAAAACTTCCACAGAAAAAAATATAGATGTATTTTTGTCGAATTCATTTGGCTTTGGAGGAACAAATTCATCCCTGATAGTCAGAAAATGGAAACCCTAATCGAAAAATAACCATCTATGAAACGAAATCTGCCCATTATTGATAAAATAAACGGGCTTCTTTCTGAAGAATTTGAAGTTGATATTGACGGGATGCAACCAGAAGCTAATATCCGGCAGGTATTGGAACTCGACAGCCTGGACTATATAGATCTGGTCGTCGTTATTGAAAATAATTTTTCTTTCAAAGTCAAACCAGAGGATTTTATACGGATCATCAGTTTCCAGGATTTCTATACGTATATCGTCTCCCGCGTTCAATCTAAAGAACCAAGCGATGCCTTCATGGCAGGGCAAGTCAAGGGGTAATAAAGCAGGTTACCGGATTTTCGTCTGGGTACTCAGACACGCCGGTCTGCGGGCTGCTTACCTGCTTTTGCGGTTTGTTGCTTTCTATTTCCTGATTTTTTCCGGGAAAGTTTTCAGGTTTCAATATAATTTCTTCAGGAATCGGATAGGATACCCTATATGGCAAAGCGTGTGGAATATTTATAGGAATTATTACTGGTTCGGTCAGACAATTATCGATAGAGTAGTTCTTACTTCAGGAATAAAGAATTCATTTCGGTTTGAATTTGAAGGTGAAGAAAATCTCCATGCAATGGTGAGCCAGAAAAAAGGTGGTCTTTTGCTGAGTGCCCATATTGGGAACTGGGAGATCGCTGGCCATCTTTTGCAAAGATTGGGAACGGATATGCACATAGTCATGTTTGATGGTGAACAGGAACAGATCAAAGACTACCTGGAAAGCGTAACCGAAAAGCATTCTGCGCATATCATACTAATCAAAGAAGATCTCTCTCATATCTATGCCATCCAGGAAGCCCTTGCAAATAATGCATTTGTCTGTATGCACGCCGATCGTTTCCTGGAAGGAAATAAAACTATTTCAGCTGTATTTATGAATGAGGAGGCCAGGTTTCCGGCAGGGCCATTTCTTCTCGCCCGAACTTTTCTCTCGCCGGTTTCATTTGTTTTCGCGATGAAAGACCGTCCTTTCGATTATCATTTTTACGCCAGCCCCCCCAAAGTTTATGGCGGATCCAGGGATACTTCCATTCAGGAAATGTTAAAGGACTATTGCGTTTCAATGGAAAAAACAATAAGGAAATATCCTTTACAATGGTATAATTATTACGACTTTTGGAATAAGGAATAAACTGAAGAGTGTGATAGTGTGGTAGTGTGGAAGTGTGGTAGTGAGTATTTAAGTTGACAGTTTTAACTACCACACTTCCACACTACCACACTACCACACTAAATCCTATCTTTATCCCATGCCTTTCGAGCCCCAAAACGCAACTGATCTTATCCCCCAAAAACCCCCGTTTGTTATGGTGGACAAGCTCCTGTATGCTGATGAAAAAAAATCCCGCTGTGTTTTCAAAATCCCGGAAGGGAATATATTTGTAGAAAAGGGATTTTATTCCACGCCGGGGATGGTCGAGTCCATGGCACAGACTGCGGCTGCCGGCACCGGATATTTATTTAAAAAAGAAAAAAAGCCTGTCCCCGTGGGATATATCGGATCCATCCAGAAGCTTGAAGTGACTGACTGGCCACCGGCTAATGCTGAAATAACCATGGAAATCAACCTGCTCACTAATATCCTTCAGGTATCTCTGGTAAGCGGACTGGTGAAATACGGAGAAAAAATTATGGCATCCTGTGAAATGAAAATTTTTGTAAACAGTTTATCATGAATAATAAAAATTTAGCACTTCGAATCCTGTTTGTACTTTTTATTTTACCGGTTTTTATGCATGGCCAATCATTATCGGCGTCGGCTTTTTTCAACAATGAATCCCTGCCCGCCACATACCTGGGAATTGACTTTACGCTGGCAAAACTGATAAATGATGAAGCTTCTAATGCAAAAACAATTCAGTCAACCCAATTCAACGGAATCAATGACCTGATGATCGCTGAAAGCAAAAAATATGAAATCCAGGAAGCTTATCGTCGCAGTACCTGGACACCGAACACTAAAGAAGTAGAAAACCGGAATGATAAAGCGAATCCTGATTCGCTCAAATCAAACAATGAAGCGGATCTGACCAGACTGAAACCGGATGATATCGATAAACTTGTCAAAAATTTCAATTATGGATCCCTTAAGGGCTATGGTGTTTTACTCATCATGGAAGGCATGAGCAAGACAGATAAACGTTGCACAATTTGGTTCACGCTGATAGATATGGATTCAAAAAAAGTGCTTACGACCGGAAGGGTCGAAGGTAAATTAGGCAGCGGTTTTGGATTCCGGAATTATTGGGCCTCAGCAATAAAAAGCGCTATCGGCCATGTAAAGAGTAAGGATTACGATCTGTGGAAGGCCGGTGCCGGCAGCAAATAGCTTAAGGCGTAAGGCTAGTAAAGCGTAAGGCTAGGCGCTCACGTAACTTTTATTTTCTACAATTCAATTACTCTTTTGTTCTTAATATGTCGTATCTCTTACTCCTAAAGTTTTGTGCTTAACGTTGAATGCCTTGTGCTTTACGCTTTAAGCCTTACGCTTCGATAGAAAGATATTGTGGAAATAAATAAAGATGTCTAAAAAAAATATATTAAAAAGTGAAACAGAAATCCTCGTGCGCTTCAATGAGGCAGATCCCCTGGGCATTGTCTGGCATGGACACTATATCCGGTACTTCGAAGACGGTCGCGAGGATTTCGGAAATCGTTATGGCATAGGCTATCTCGATTTTTTCAATGTAGGTTTTATCATCCCTGTCGTAAATGTGGACTGTTCATTCAAAAAATCACTGCGATACGGAGATTCCGTGATCGTGGAGACGACATTCGTTCCCTGCGATGCCGCCAAAATTAAATTCAGCTATCGCCTTTTCAATAAAAAAACACAGGAGCTGGTCGCTACCGGAAACTCTGTCCAGGTATTCCTGGATAAGGAACAATCCAGTCTGCAGTTACTCAATCCGGCTTTTTTTGAGGAATGGAAAAGAAAATATCTCCAATCAAAACACCACCCATGAGAAATATTTATGTGGTGGCAGATAATATCTTCTCTCCTCTCGGGAAAAATACCCGCGCCAATATGGATGCCCTGAAGACCGGCAAGACGGGCATTCAACTTCATCAAAATAATATTTATCCCGAACCCTTTTTTGCTTCTCTTTTTTCTCCTGAAGATAAGTATGGCGACGAATCAATATCTGCCTTTGAACGTATTGTTATTCATTCAGCATCCGATGCCATGCAACAAACTGGTTTCGATCCGGGTGATAAAAAAAATGGCTTCATTCTATCCACCACTAAAGGAAATATAAGTCTCATAGAAAATCTGCAAGATGAATCAATACCGGAGAGCAGGGTTTCTTTAAATACCAGCGCCGACATCATTGCAAAAAATCTTGGGTTCTCTTCGGAGCCACTGGTCGTTTCGCATGCATGTATTTCCGGGTTGCTCGCAATCATTACCGGTATGCGCCTGATTCAGTCAGGTATTTATGAAAATATGGTCATATCAGGCGGAGATCTTATCAGTTCTTTTATTTATTCAGGATTCAAATCATTTCAGGCTATCAGTCCTAATCCTTGCAGGCCCTTTGATGCCGCACGGGATGGAATAAGTCTGGGAGAAGCAGCTGCAACTGTAATCCTCTCGTCGACTAAAATACCAGGCGCCATACGAACTGGGAGGTGGTTCCGTTTCGAATGATGCCAATCATATCTCCGGACCTTCCCGTACAGGAGAAGAATTGTTTTTAGCTATTGGCAGGGCACTAAATCAGGCAGGCATTCAGCCGGAGGAAATTGATTTTATTTCTGCGCATGGTACGGCAACGCGCTATAATGATGAAATGGAAGCCAGGGCTTTTCATCTGGCATCTTTGGAAAATGTTCCCGTAAACAGCATGAAAGGATTTTATGGTCATACCCTTGGCGCAGCCGGCATCCTGGAATCCATTCTGTCCATTCATTCCATGAAGGAAAATATTATTTTGCCCACCGCCGGTTTTTCAACGCCCGGTACAGAAATGCCGGTCAATATCGTGAAGGAATTGAAACACGCGAAATTAAAAAGATGTTTAAAAACAGCGTCTGGATTTGGGGGATGTAATGCAGCACTAATAATTGTTAATTGTTAATTGTCAATTATTAATGTTATACAGTAATAAATTCCGGAAATGAAAAGTTGTGAATCTTTAGCCGTTGACAATTAACAATTGACAATTGACAATTAAAAATGAGGTTTTTCAAAAAAGACAATAAGACGGCACTTGAAGCAAAAGGGATTGCACAGTGGATAGCATTCGGTCCGGTGATATTCCAGGTTGCGCGCGTGATGCGAAATACGGGTGTACTCAGAGTACTCCTGGAAAAAGGCAGTCAGGGCCTTACGGAGAATGAAATCCGTGAACAGGTTCGTTTACCAGTTTACGGGTTGCGCGTTCTGTTGGAGTCGGCCCTGGGTATTGGACTGGTGGTTTTGAATGATGGAAAATATACTATTACCAAAACGGGGACTTATATTCACAACGATCCTCTGACAAATGTGAACATGAATTTCATTCATGATATATGCTATAAGGGATTGTTTGCTCTCGATAAAAGTGTTGAGACAGGCAAGCCCGAAGGGTTAAAAGAATTCGGAAACTGGGAGACGATTTATGAGGGGCTTTCTTCCCTGCCGGTACAGGTACAAAAGAGTTGGTTTGCTTTCGATCATTTCTTTTCGGATCTTGCTTTTCCACCGGCACTATCAAAAGTATATGATGGCAGTATTCGAAAGATTCTGGATATCGGTGGTAATACAGGCAAATGGGCCATCGCAAGTGCGGGCTTCGTAAAAGATATTGAAATTACAATCATGGATCTTCCGGGACAGCTGGAAGTTGCCAGGGAAAAAGTAAAACAAGCCGGATTAAGCGATCGCATTAGTTTTTATCCCGCCAACCTGTTAGATGAAAAAACTGTTTTCCCAAAAGGCTTTGATGCAATATGGATGAGTCAGTTCCTGGATTGTTTTTCAGAACAGGAAATTGTTTCGATATTAAAACGCTGTCATGAGGCCATTTCAGAGGATCAGTATGTTTTGATCCTGGAAGCATTCTGGGATACCCAAAGATTCGAAACGGCAGCTTTTTGTTTGCAGCAGACATCCATTTATTTCACCGCGATGGCAAATGGAAACAGCCAGATGTATCACTCTGAAGTTTTTATCCGCTGTATTGAACAAGCCGGCTTTGTAGTGGAAGAAAGATTGGACGATATCGGACTGAGTCATACCTTATTGAAATGTAAAAAATCAAAACATTCTCACAGATAAAACTAATTTATGTCAATACAATCCACGGATGTTCTGGTTATTGGTGCCGGTCCAGCGGGAACCGTAGCTGCTTCTATCGTTAATAAAGCGGGCTATAAGGTAAGGATCGTGGAAAAAATGAAATTTCCGCGTTTTGTTATAGGCGAAAGTCTCCTGCCCCGCTGCATGGAGGCCCTTGATGAGGCTGGATTTCTGGATGCGGTAAAAGAGAAAAAATTCCAGGAAAAAGGAGGAGCGAAATTTGTAAAAAACGGAAAGATCTGTGACTATCGATTTGCAGAGCAGTTCACCAAAGGATGGGAATGGACCTGGCAGGTCACACGTGCAGATTTCGATAAAACCCTCGCCGATACTGTCGAAAAAATGGGCGTTCCCATCGATTACGAATCTACAGTCACCGGCATCGAATTTCAGGGATCCGATTCGATAACTACAGTGTTGGATAAAGATGGCAACTCATCCAGGATCAAAGCAAGATTCATTATTGATGGAAGTGGTTATGGACGTGTGATACCAAAACTTTTTAACCTGGATAAACCATCCAACCTTCCTCCCCGAAAGGCCCTGTTCAGTCATACTGTTGATCTGCGCAGGGAGATGTCGGATGAGCCGAATCGAATCACCATTGTAGTTCATAAACCGGGAGTATGGATCTGGATCATTCCGTTTGCGACCGGTGTCACTTCCCTCGGTTTCGTTGGTGATCCATCTTTTTTCGACAATTATCCCGGAACAACCCAGGAACAATTCCGGAGCATGATCGCCGATGAGCCATATCTGAAAGAAAGGTTTCAGGATGTGGAATTGCTGTTCGAACCCCGTGTGCTCGAATCCTGGTCATCCACTACAGATCGTTTTTTTGGAGAAGGGTTTGTGCTGACAGGTAATGTAACCGAGTTTCTGGATCCTGTATTTTCATCCGGCGTAACGCTGGCAACAGTCTCAAGTCAGATCGCGGGCAAACTGGTTGTTGAAAAATTAAACGGCCGTGATATTGACTGGGAAAATGAATACATGAAAATCATGATGCAGGGGGTTGATACTTTCCGCTCTTATGTAATGGCCTGGTATGAAGGCACGCTGGATACTATTTTCTTTGCGGATAACCAGGACCTCCTGATCAAAAGTCAGATTTGTTCCGTGCTGGCGGGATATGTATGGGATGTTAGTAATCCTTATGTGAAAAATCACAGGACCGGCCTGCACCGGCTCGCTTCCATGATCACATACAGGGACAGCATACAATCAAAATCGCTTTAAACCTTATCAGATTATTGTGCAACCTGTTCCTGCCATTACCGCTTCCTGTTTAATTTCATCCAACAAAATATTTTTGGATGGGCAACTTGTTTTTGAAGAACCGGGAACATCTGTAATTTTTCTTGATAAAATCTATACTCATTTTGAAATAGCTTACCCGAAATATCATAAAATGGATAATCTCTGCAAGCTGGGTTTTCTGGCTGCTGAGATGCTGCTGAAAGGCAGGCAGCATGAAAATAAATACGAAAATTCAGAAACGGGTTTAGTGCTCAGCAACTCTCACTCAAGTCTGGATGTGGATCTCAGATATGAAAAAACTATTCGGTCAGGTGCCAGTCCTTCTTTATTTGTTTATACCTTACCGAATATCGTGATCGGAGAAATTTCCATCCGGCATCATTTCAAAGGTGAAAATGCATTTTTTGTATTTAAACACTTCGATGGTAAATTTATGGTTCAATATGTAACGGGATTATTTGAAAACAAGCTCATCAGAAACTGTATCTGTGGCTGGGTGGATTTTTTGAAGGAAGATTACCGGGCTCTCCTGTTTTTAGTTGAAACAGTTAATACAGAAGGTGCCAAACCTTTTACGGCGGATAATATAAATAAACTGAATCGGTCAGACCATGGATAAATTGATGTATAAGTTGAAGGAACAGATTATTGAGAGGCTGAATTTAAAGGATCTTAAACCTGAAAATATCGGAGACGACCAGCCATTGTTTGTGGAAGGAATCGGGCTTGATTCCATCGATGCGTTAGAACTTATCGTTTTGTTGCAGCAGGAATACAATATTAAATTATCCAATGCGGAAGATGGTCCCCGCGTATTTCATACCGTAAGAACCATCGCCGAATATATTACCGCGAATCGCGGCGCTGTAAAGGTTACCACATGAGTAGCCAGACATTTATTGCAGGTATGGGAATTGTGTCCGCAATTGGTAAGGGGCTCCTTGCAAATCTTCAATCGCTGAGTAACGAAAAAGCCGGGATCGGTAATATGAAATGGCTTCAATCCATTCACAAAGGTGAATTGCCAGTCGGAGAAGTAAAATCCGGCAATGAGGAACTCGCAACTATTACAGGACTTTCACCCAAACTTCCCCGAACAGTCTTGTTGAGCTGTATGGCTGCATACGAGTCCTTGCTGGATGCAGGATGGGACAAGAGTTTTTCACCGCACACTGGATTTATTTCCGCAAATACAGTAGGCGGGATGGATAAAACAGAAGATTTTTTCAAACGATTTTCAAAAAATACATCCACAGGAAAACTCGCTAACGTAATAAATCATGAATGTGGTACTATTACCGAGCTGGTCGCTGATCACCTCGGCATCCGGCATTTTGTGAGTACCGTCAGTACAGCCTGTTCCTCTTCTGCGAATGCTATTTTTACCGGGGCGCGTATGATAAAAGCCGGACTGCTCGACTTCGCCCTTGTGGGTGGCGCTGATGCACTCACACGTTTTACTTTAAATGGTTTCAATACACTCATGATTCTGGACAAAGAATTATGCAGGCCCTTCGATGAAAACCGACATGGTCTCAATCTTGGAGAAGGCGCAGCATACTTATTGCTCGTATCAGAAAAGGGCCTAAAACAACTGGGGAAAAAACCATACGCCATCCTCAGCGGATATGCAAATGCAAATGATGCTTTCCATCAGACTGCTTCTTCTCCCGAAGGAACCGGTTCTTTCCTGGCCATGAAATATGCTTTGAATAATGCGGGATTGCAACCCACTGAAATTGATTATATCAATTTACACGGGACGGGTACCCAGAATAATGATATTGCAGAAGGTACAGCCATCAAGTTATTGTTTGATCAGTCCTTTCCGAAAATGAGTTCTACCAAGGCCTATACGGGTCATACCCTTGGCGCCAGTGGCGCTGTAGAAGCGGTTTATTCCATACTTGCTATCCAGCAAAATGTTATTTTCCCAAACCTCCGCCTGGAAACTCCCATGAAAGAATTTCCATTTAAACCGGTAACAGGTTTTTTAAGAAATCAACGTGTTCAGCGCGTGATGTCGAATTCTTTTGGATTCGGAGGTAATTGCACATCGCTTATTTTTTCTGCAGCTTAAAAAAAATTATGAAGTTTTATATCCGGTCGGCAGGAAATATCTCTCCCCAGCATAGTCTGGATACGGACGAATTTTTTCTGTCCCGCGTAACCACTTCAAATAATTATTTCAAATCCAAAGAACCCGATTATGATGAATTCATCGATAGTAAAATGATCCGCCGGATGAGCCGGATCGTGAAAATGGGTGTGGTCGCTGCAATGACCTGTCTGAAGAATGCATCGATAGAAAACCCGGCCGCTATTATTACTGCAACAGCTTATGGTTGCCTTGAAGATAGTTCTGCATTTCTGCGGCGCATGATAGAATTTGAAGAAAAACTCCTGAGTCCGACTGCTTTTATCCAGTCAACACACAATACCGTCGGTGCGCAGATTGCCCTTCTGCTTAAATGCCATAATTATAACAATACGATCGTTCATCGTTCCTTCTCCTTCGAAAATGCACTGACGGAATCCATGCTTCTTTTACAGGAAGGAAACGGGCCGGTACTCGTCGGCGCAATAGACGAAATCACGGATGATCGTCATGCTATTCTAAGTCGTTTTGGTTTGTATAGAAAAAGAGGCGGGGATACAGGAAATGTCGCTGGTGAAGGTGCCGTTTTTTTCCTGCTGGACAGTAGTCCCACAAAGAAGACCATGGCCGAATTGAAATCGCTTCAAATCATATATAATGCTGAAAATAATGAAGTCCTGCAAAATTCCGTCATGGAGTTCCTGAAAGAAAACGGAACCAGCCTGGATCAGGTCGGGCTTATCCTTACTTCTCATACCGGAAATAAAAGTCAGGACGAACAGGCAGAGCATCTCGTGAAAACGATTTACAAAGGCAAACCATATTTCCCTTACAAGTCTCTTTGCGGCGACTATCCTACCGCATCGGGTTTTGGATTATGGATGGCGTCCATCATACTGAAAGAACAAATGGCGCCTTTCTGGATGGAAGGTCCGCAGTTTCCTATTAGAAATATTCTCATACACCACGAGTCTTCGAATTTTCATCATAGTTTGTTTTTAATCGGCGCCGTTTGAATAACCGGATATTCAATATTTTTTATATTGTTCTCATCCTGGTATGGATTTGGGCGGACCGTCATTTGCAGATGGGTGCCTCCGTGTATGGATGGCTTTTGTTGATCTATGTTTCAGTCCTTTTTTGCGGCAGCTATTTTATACGGATGGGATTTTTTATGAAGTCCATTTGTTCCGTGAAAACAAATGATAAAATAATATCATTGAGTTTTGATGATGGCCCGGCCGGTTCGAAAACTTCCCGTATCCTGGATATCCTGAAAGAAAATAATGTAGAGGCCGCTTTCTTCTGCATCGGGATAAATATGCCGGAAAATGAAGATATCCTGAAAAGGATTACGAACGAAGGACATATTATAGGGAATCACAGCAATTACCACAAACCTCTTTTTGATCTTCAGAGTTCCGGAAAAATGCTGAATGAATTGGAACTTGCGAGCCAGACCTGCAAGGACATAACCGGTTTCTATCCTCGTTTTTTCAGACCACCTTATGGAGTAACCAATCCCAATCTTAAAAAAGCCGTATGGAAAGGCGGATTTATTTCAATAGGCTGGTCTATCCGTTCATATGATACTGTTATTGGGAATGAAGAGCGCCTGCTTTCACGAATTATTTCCAGGCTGAAACCCGGAGCTATCCTTCTTTTGCATGATACGAGTGAGTCAACCCAGAAAATCCTGCCGCGACTTTTAAAGGAAATTCGAAGTAAAAGATTCAGAATGATCCGACTGGATAAAATGATTAATTTGAATCCCTATGATTAGATCATTTGCCCTGATAAGTTTTATTCTATGTTTTTTGTGTAGTGAAGGACAGTACCCGGGGTATACACTTTTAAATCATCCGGAAACATTCAAAAAGAATTTCGCGGAGGCAACTGCGGCAATATTATCGATTCAATCAGGATTCAGGCAGGAAAAGTCTCTCTCCATGCTCTCCGAAAATATTAATTCTGCAGGCCGGTTCTGGTATCAGAAAAATGATAAGATCCGGATGGAATATATACAACCTTATTCCTATATTTTGATCCTCAATGGAGGCAAGATACTTATCAGGGAGGGGCAAAAAGAAAACAAGGTATCGGCTAATTCAAACAAAGTATTTCAAGAGGTAAACCGGATATTGATCGACTGTGTGTCCGGCAGCATGCTTGACAATCCGGATTTTCAATCGCGTATATTTGAAAGTTCCGGATTTTTCATGGTAGAACTCACGCCACTTGCCAGAAATCTGAAAGAACTTTATAAAAATATCAATATAACTATTGATAAAAAGGATTTTACTGCCACTGCCATCGAGATGATTGAGCTTTCCGGTGACAAAACCATCATTCGCTTTCAGAACAAAATTTTAAATGCGCAAATTCCCGATTCGATATTTAATATCCCTTAGTCTGGCCAGCTGGTGCCTATCCTGCAATCAATATCGGCATATGCAGAAAGTGTCATCGGATCAGTCATGCATACAAAAATTTAAACCGGATCTCAGCCGCGCGGTATATAAAACTTCAGTTGACGTTGTCGGGAAACATATCAGTGGTTTGTTAATTATTAAACGCCTGAAGGACAGCAGTACCAGGGTAGTTTTTACAAATGAAATGGGATTTACTTTTTTTGATTTTGGATTTCCCGCCGACAATGGATTCAAAGTCTATGTGATCCTGCCTCAAATGAATAAGGAAGCGCTTATCAGGACTCTTCGCAAAGATTTTGAACTTCTCCTTTTCAGGAACATGGATAGTAATAAATATTATACATTGAAGGATAGTGGAATGTTATTTCATGCATTCCCCCAGGCTGACGGAGTAAATTATTATATTACAGACACTAACTGCAGCCAGTTGGTAAAAATGCAAAGGGCGTCCACAAAGAAAGCGGTTATGGAAGCTATTATCTATGGAAACTTACCGGAAAATGCGCCGGACAGTATTTCTATCAGACATTTTAATATTTCACATTTTTCTATTACTTTAAAAAAAATCTCTGCTCTTGCTGCTCAATGATCTTTATATTATTCGATCGCTGTCTGAATTTGAGAATCAAATAGATGCCGTTGTTGAGCTCAGGCCGGATCATGCCATTTTCAAAGGACACTTTCCCGGTCAGCCGGTTTTACCCGGGGTATGTATGATGCAGATAATTACGGAAATAACCAGTGAATTTTCAAAAAAATCATTCCGCATTACAGGAGCACCAATGATCAAATTCCTGCATATGATCGATCCCCGGAGAAATCCCCTGATCCACCTGGAAATCAAATGCGAATCAAAACCTCCAAAAATAGTCACTAGTGGAAAGATTTTTTTCAGCTCTGAAATATTTATGAAGTTTCAGATCGACTTGTCGGTTTCGGAGCAATAATTTTTCCGACACTTACCACCGACTTCACCATTAAATCAAACAGTTCGCTTCCCAATCCAGTTGAGAATCGGGCTCGTCATCATCGTTGTAAGCAGCGCCATCAGGATCATCATGGAAAAAATTTCGGTGCTCAGGATGCCCATATCGTACCCGATATTTAAAACGATCAGCTCCATCAGCCCCCGTGTATTCATGAGTGCGCCGATGGATAAACTGTCTTTCCAGGTTTGTCCCAGGGCACGGGCAATAAGTGCACTTCCACCGAGTTTGCCGGCCACCGCACAAACAAGGATGAGACTGAAACTAAACCATAAGGATGCTGTATTCAGAATGCCTGCCTGGGTTCTCAAACCTGTGTACACAAAAAACAGGGGAAGCAGCATTACTATGCTCACATCGCTGATCCTATCAATGATTTTCTTTTGCATCGCGTCATTTTTGGGAATAACGATCCCCGCCAGAAAGGCTCCGAACAATGCGTGTATGCCAATCAGTTCAGTACAATATGATGAAGAAAGCAAGAGGATAAACATAATTGACATCAGGGTGTTATATCCGATTTTTCCATTTTCATAGGTCTCTTGAATTCGTTTTAATAGCATTCTAACCGGGACCAGCATGACGAAAGCATAAAGAATAACCATAGTAATAACCAGCATTCCATTCATTCCGGATCCTGATCGGATAAAAGCAATCAACAATGCCAGCAGGCACCAGGCCGTTACATCATCAGAAGCCGCACAGGTAATGGCAAGAATGCCGAGCTTTGTTTCGGTTAATTTCCTGTCGCGAATGATCCGCGTCAATACGGGAAAAGCCGTTATACTCATCGCGATGCCCATAAATAATGCGAAGGAGTAAAAATGGGTTTGCGCTCCAGCATAAGAATTATACAGATAAAAAGATAAAGCTACACCCAGACTAAATGGAATGAGGATACTCGCGTGACTGATGATCAACGCCTCAAAAGCCTGTTTTCTCAGCAACTGTTTGTCCAGCTCCATTCCAACGATAAACATAAAAAGAATAAGTCCGATCTGGCTAAGGAAGCGAAGATTCGGAAGGGATTCAACGGGAAAAATAAAATTAAAGACGGAAGGAAATAATGAACCCAGCAAGGAAGGACCAAGAAGGATTCCTGCGACGGTCTCCCCTATCACTGCGGGTTGTCCGATCTTTTTAAAAACCGAACCCAGGACTTGCGTAGCGGCAATGATGATAATGATCTGCAATAAAAGCCGTGGAAGTGATTCCTCGAGATTGGATTGAAATATATCGGTAAAAATTCCTCCATTCGCAGAAGGTGAATTTGTAACAGAAGAGATAGTTGTATTAGAATGATCCAGGGATCCGCCCTTATGTAGCAGATAGAAAATAAGTCCGCCAAAAAAGAGGATCAGTGCGGCATAAAGAATAAAATTTTTTATGAATTTCATACGGATGAAACTTATTCCTGCACCGTTCCGGATGCCGGAATATATATTTTGAAAAAATCATTCTCCCATGCCTGCCTGTATTTATATAGTCTTAAAAAATCATTCATATCGGCCAATGCTTTCGGTCTGAAGATATAATTCTCCAAATAATTATCCGGCCAGTTATTCCCGATAGTAGACCTTTTTTGCATGATTACCACGGGGCAGATATGTGTTTCTTTAATTGACTTATATAGTTCTTCCTTAAAGACTGCATCATCGTACAACCAGGGCCAGGAATTATGCATGAAGGGTCTGGTATCGGTCAAATAATAAAACATGGGTATACAATCATACGCAAGCACATAATCCTCCGGCTTTATATACAGGGTGGATTCAATTAAAAGTTCATTGATGACTTTAGCCCGTTTTTCGGAAGTATAAATTCCTTTCACATGTTCGTTCCTGATTCCATAGTGCATGAACGCACGGTTTGATCTGTCGAAATATGGAAAAAAATAAGACACGCTTAAAATAAAAATCAAAGAAAGATATATACAAACGTTCCGTAGACCAGTCATATGTGTTGTATCAATGACCTGTTCATAAAGATGCCGGCTGTTTTCGCTCACTACAACCCGGCTGCTGAGTGCGTGGATGTTCAAAAGATAGTCGACCGTAATCGGAACTACGATCCAGATGGAGTATTTACCCACACTCATTAACACGTAGTTGCTACCAAAAGGCATGACCAGCAACATAATGCAACCGATTGAAGTAAGAATACGCAGGTTTTTCGGTTGGCGTCCGGCAATAATAAGAAAGCCGACAATCAAGCTCGTCCCTACATAAAATAATAATAAATAAAACCAGAAATCAGGGTCCTTCTTGGAACGGTAAATACAAATGGCAGTGAGAATTATTAAACCTCCATATTTTACGAAACGCATGGGTTGAACGCTGCCTGGCAGAATGGATTTCAATTTTCTCCATGCCGCTGCGGAACTCCATAAAACCACCATAACCACCACAGAAATCGATAGTGCTTCTCCATAATGAACAATATATAATTTCAACATAGAATAGATGCCGTGCGAATTGTCTATTGAACTTCCCATCTGGCGGGTGATTTTCAGGCTGTTTAAAAAATAAACATCGTGATGCATAAGTTTCATCACTTCAAACAGGATGACAGACATCATTGCAAACCCAGATATAAAAATGAAAGACAACAGGCAGATCTGCCTTACTGTTTTGCGATCAAGATAGCCACTGAACCAGATGACAAACATCAGCATCAGTCCTAAAATATTAGGCAGGCGTGAAAACATATTCAACGAAATAAATGATCCGGCGATAAAAAGCATAGTTGGTTTTTCCGTGGTCAGTCCAGAAAATAAAAACCAGGCGGTGCATACAAAGAACAAGGCCGAAATATCATCATAGTTGATTTCCTTAATAGCAGTTGTCAAAAAAAGAACAATCAATAAAAGAGATAAACGAAGGGGGCCTGTGTGAAGGTATTTTTTCAGGAGGTTATAACTGATGCCCAGAGTAAACGTGGTACAAATTACACCGGCAATACGTAATCCCAACAAACCCAGTCCGGGAAATAGTTTTAGCCATATTCCACCGATGATACCGGTGAACCAATACATGAAATTGTACTGAACTGAGGAAGGGTCTCTGAAAATGCGACTGTAAAAATCAGCAGCGAATCCGGAGTCTGCAAAATCCAATCCCTGAAAAATGAATATCACCTGGATAAAAATGACCAGTATGAAAAACAATTTGTCGTTCATACCATCGATGAAAATCTCCAGATAGGTTCTGCGCATAAGGTGATTGGGGCTTAGGATTAAAAACAATCAGGGTTGAATAAAATTCCCGATCATCCTGAAGATAAGAAGGAAAGAGGAAAAATTATTTTCCGGCTGGAAGTTCTTTATATAAAATAAGGATCGGTCGTTCTTCAGCTTTTATATTAATTTTTCCATCTATAACCGGGATCATGTTCTCTGTGCCCTGTTCTGAATTATCCGTAAAACTGATCTGTTGAACCGTGGAACCGGATGTTTTCTCTAATTCAAGTGAATAAGAAACCGGTGCTTTTTTATCAACCGGGGTTTTATAAATAAAATATGCCACTGAGTCCAATGATATACTGTGACGGTAGCGATAGATCCAGACATTACCGTTTTCGCGGATCACTTTGTCGGGCCTATATTTCCCGAGATGGTTTACCAGGGTGCTGATATAGTACCAGCCGGGGTAGGCTTTTGTTTTCCCATCCGGCATTTTACGCAGAATACCACTTGTCAGATAAGGTCTGGGGTCATCTTCCGGATTTCCGTCTCTTAACCAATACAAAATGTAGGCATCAAATCCGGAAAAGAAAGTTGCGTTGATGGAGCGAAGCAACATGATACCCTGACTCTGGGAAGCTGAAAGTCCTGGAATCAGGGGTGTCGACTGCCAGGAAGAAGGCGATTTATCATATCCGTTTTCACCCAGAAAACATTTGACCCTAGGCGCAGTCCGATGGCTGAATTCGGCTACTCTTGAGAGTTTCCACCTCAAAGAATCCAATTCCGGAGAAATACCGTGTCCGTTTTTTTGGGAATAGTAATGATATTGTATTCCGCCCTGCCAGATAAATTGATGATCATTCCGAAGGTTTTCAGCCAGGAACCTATAAACCCTCACACGATTAGTGTCGAGTCCGGTCAATCCACTCATCATAAGTTGTGCAGCCGGGTCTGCAGGATGAATTCCAAAGCGTTTCCCAATCCTGCCTTCGTCCCCATCCCAGTCCGCCGAACTTTGCTCAAAGTATTCATAGGGACTGCAATATTTGTTTCCAACCCAGGTTGCATCTTCTTCATTTCCGTTTTCAAAAAGATTCATGGAGCCCCGACCCGTTTGTCTTGGTTCATTTGATAATGAGAGAAGGTTTGTATCCAGCTTATCATAGCCAAAAAAAGCAGCCATGTTCCACATCATCGCCGCATGACGGGAATAGTTTGCCGGATCTTCTGTATTTAGTAATGGACGATTCAAAGGCCGGTCCTTATCAGTAAATCCAATATCACTCATCCATTTAGAAACACCCCGTATACTAAACCAGATGTTCCCCTTGTTAATAGTTTTCAGGGTGTCAATATTGAATATGTATCTGTTTCTGCCATTATCATAAAATCCGTAGTGAAGCATATTGAAGCGAACAATATTTTCATTCTTTGTAGTATCATTATCATAATCCAGTGCAAAATTATACAGCCTGCTAAAGTGAAAAGGCCTGAGCCATTGGGGCTCGTCCTCCATAATATAATTAACGCCAAGAAACTCATCGAGATTAGTTTTGGTGAATCCTTTGGATGTTAAAGCACGATCAGGTTCAGTAACGGATCGTATTGGAGTTCCATATATGACCATTTCGGTAATGGATGTTTCATAACTGCTGAACCTTATCATAATAAATCTGGACTCTTCATCGAGTGTAATTTTTTTCCATCCCCTTTCACCTGCTTCAGCAGCTGTTATGAAGGCTTTAACCGTTTTCCATTTCCTAAGATCTCCGGCATATATCCAGCAGCTGTCAGGCTGATGTGAATGATCATATATCCATATTTCTTTAATCGAACGGGGTGACTTTAAATCAACCACTACCCGGTTGCCAACTGAGCCGTGAAAATAAATGGCTGGATGTATGGTAGGCTGGCAATTGGTAACCGGAATAAAAGAATCTGGTGATTGTTCATAACGGGGATCAACAAACGCATTTTCATCAAACAAATTGAACGGGGATCCGCCGCCGCCGCCCGCATAACCGCTGAGGTCATAAACCTGATCCGGCCCTATTGGAATTTTTTGTATTTCGTTTGCTGAAGCTGAGTATTTTATAATTGTATGACCGCAGGCTGAAAAGAAAAAAATAATATACACATCAAAAATCCATCGAATCAAATTTGGTATCTTTAACCCTGTAAACATCTTCTTGAACATGGGGATTAAAATTAGAGCAATTATACTGCAAACATGATTTTACTCCTTTCTGCTATTTACCAGGCTGTTTTAAGACCGCTTCTCCAATTCGATCATTGGTTATTCCACAAAATAAACCAGATCTGGGTAAACTCTTTTTTTGATCTGGTGATGCCATTCCTGCGTCAGCAGGAGTTCTGGTATTTTTTTTATTTATTCTTACTGGTATTTGCACTTTATAATTTCGGAATCAAAGGATGTTGGTGGGCCGTATCACTGATTATGACTGCCATTGTCAGTGATTTGTTCAGCAGTTCTTTGATCAAACACCTGATTTTTCGGTACAGACCATGCAGCGACCCGGATTATGCCGACCAGGTAAGGGTTTTAGTGAATTATTGTCCACAGAATTCCAGTTTCACCTCTTCACATGCATGTAATCATTTCGCAGCAGCTTGGTTTATTTTTATAACTTTAAATCAAACCGGTTCCTGGCGTTGGTTGTTATTTGTATGGGCTTTCATTATTTGCTATGCCCAGATTTATGTAGGGGTTCATTTTCCGCTTGATATACTCGGGGGAGCCATTCTGGGAACAATGATCGGCTATGGAATGAGCGTGTTATACCGGAAGCAGTTTGGAACCCTTAGTTTAAAGTAAGAACCAGCATGATTTCATTAATAATACTTTTTTGTTTAATTCTTTTAAATGGTTTGTTCGTCATGGCCGAGATCGCCCTGGTCTCTGCCAGGAAATCGAAACTTGAAGAAATGGCCTCCAAAGGCGATTTAAGAGCGAAGGCTGCACTTAACCTGACCGAGAATCCAGAATTATTTCTTTCTACTGCCCAGATAGGCATCACGCTGGTGGCCATACTTACGGGATATTATTCGGGAGAAAAATTCAGTGAGGGCCTGAAACCCATCATTGAAAAAATACCATACCTGCACCGTTATGCTTCAAGTATCGCAACGGCGCTGATCGTCATCTTTGTCACCTTTCTTTCCATACTATTCGGCGAACTTATTCCTAAAAGGATCGGACTACTGAAAGCTGAGCGTATTGCGCTGATTGCCGCAGGGCCGATGAAAGTTTTTTCCCGGATCGGATACCCAATAGTTGCTTCGCTGAACTGGCTGAGCAAAATTTTTTTTGTTTTATTTTCGATCAAAGCTTCCCCTGAAGGCAATGTAACGGAAGATGAAATCAAAGCCATTATTAATGAAGGGACAGAACAGGGAACAATTGAAGAAGCAGAACAGGAAATAATTGAACGTGTATTTCATCTGGGCGACCGAAATATAACTTCCCTTATGACCCATCGGAGTGACATCATCTGGTTTGACGTAAACGAAACCGAAGAAATGAGCAAAGAAAAAATTATTAGGGAACCTCATTCTGTTTATCCGGTATGTGACGGTGAAATTGACAATATCAAAGGCATCGTTTCCATTAAAACAATGTATATGGCCGATGATTCAACTCCCTTTAAAGAGATGATGACCCCTCCGTTATTTGTACCGGAAAACAATACAGCATACCAGGTTCTTGAAAAATTTAAGGAAACGAAAACACATAGCTGTTGTATTGTAGATGAATATGGGAGCCTGTTGGGCATGATCACACTAAATGATATCCTGGAAGCCTTGATAGGTGATATACCGCAGCCGGATTTCAAAGATTATGAAATCGTAAAACGCGATGACGGTTCTTATCTGGTGGATGCCCAAATTCCATTTTATGATTTCCTGGATCATTTTGACAAGACAGAATGGATGAACGAAGGCGAACACGAATTTGATACTTTGGCGGGTTTTATCTTGCACCAGTTGGAACATATTCCCCGTACTGGAGAAAAAATGGAATGGAAGGATTTTAAGTTTGAAATCGTGGACATGGACGCGCAGCGCATCGATAAGGTGCTCGTCAAAGTAAAAAAAGCGGCGATGAAATCGGATTAATTTGTTTGTCCGTCCCGCACTTTAATCTGTTTCTTACCAGCATTTTTCTTTTCATAGTCCTGCACTTCCTTAGGTTTTACAAGCGTTTTACTGGCAGTTTTTGTCGAGTCGGATCCGGGATCGTTCTTATGTGTTTCGAGTTTACCCATAGTATAGGTTTCGGTCTTGTAAATCATGCCAGTAGATGGATTATAAAACTTCCAGAGCCCATGACGAATGGCGACCCCTTCATTTTTGACAATTACGGTCTTATATTCGTTAAGATGATCGATGTCTTCTATTACAAGGGTATCATATAATTTGTCAGGATTCAGCGCACGCCAGTTTTCCTCCCTGACCAGAGCACCTGAAGTATTGAAATACTGGCAAAGACCATCCTTGTTGCCCCATTTATAAAATTCAAGCCCGGTCAGATCCCCGTCGAGGCTATATATTCTCCATGTTCCTTCTTTCCGGTTATTCGCATATTCCCCTTCTTCCTCATAACCCGGCTCCCCCCTAAGTTCCTCCACCTTATTAACCCATTTTCCCTGTTTCATGGATTTGGAGTCAATCTTGTTAAGGGTATCTCCCTTTACACCGATAATATATGAACCAGCCTGAGAAAAGCTACTGCCGCAGCTTAACAAAAGGATGAAAAACAGTAGTCGCTTCATAATGGAGGCTTCCTGCAAAAAACGATCCGGTAAGGGAATTTGTTGCAGGCTCAGATGGCAGGGCCTGACTATATTTGTAACCTTAACAACTATTTATGTTGAAATGTTTTTGTTTCATTATACTGATTATCAGTTTCTTACATGGGTATGGCCAGCCCAAAACCATAGCCGACATGAAGACGGAGCTTGAAAAATCTCCGAATTCCCCGCTCTATGTAAAAGATATATTGAAGAAAAAATTCGTGCTGGATACCGTAGTTGTTTACAGAACCACACATTTCACAAGCCTGGCCGACAGCCTGGCCTACAGAGGTATTCTCAAAAAAGTCTACGGACCATACACTATTCAGGGCAGGAAATTCCTTGTCCAGATACTGGCGAGGATGCCGAACACATTTTACCGGATCAGTCAGATTTTTATAGATACTTCCGTTTTCAGATACCGGATGGCCGACAGTCTGGGTAAATCCATTCTGTCAAGATTAAAAAATAATCAGGATAGCTTTGAGCACCTGGCCCAGACCTATTCAATGGGGGGTGAATCCATTACAAAGGGTGATCTCGGATGGGTTGCCAGGGGCAGCATTATTCCGGCTGTTGATAAACAACTTGTCAAAGCAAAAAAAGGGGATGTGTTTATGGTATGGTCAAGCAATGGGCTACACATTGTCAAAATGACTGATGGGCCAAAAGAAGACAATGGTGCGGCGCTGATGATGCGGATCTTCCTATAAAAATCATAAAAAATAGAGTAACCCGAGCTCGTAACTTTTCAGACCGAGTCCGGCAATGGCTCCTACGCATTTAGCTGAAACCAGCGATCGAAGGCGATATTCTTCTCTTGCTGCGATGTTACTTATATGAATTTCTATTACAGGTGTTTTTATAGCTGCGATTGCATCTCCTATGGCAACCGAAGTATGTGTGTACGCAGCGGCATTCAACAGGATACCGTCGTAAGAAAATCCAACCCGTTGCAGTTCCGTCACCAGTTCACCTTCCACATTGCTTTGAAAGTAGTCGATCTCTATGGCAGGATATTTCTCTCTCAATGCTTTGAGGAAGTCTTCGAAAGTTTGTCTTCCGTAAATTCCAGGCTCCCTGATACCAAGGAGATTTAAATTCGGGCCATTAATAATTGCAATCTTCATCCCCTAAATATATGAAAAAGCGGAAGGCGTAACGCATAACGCATAACGCATAACGCTTAACGCTTAACGCATAACGATTGAATTTGTAATTCAAAGGTGTAAATGCTTTTCGATTTTTTCACCGGCTCTTAGTACCAGAGATTTTTGCAGCGCCGGCATTGGTATGGGAGGAATCATTTTTGTAGAGGAGCTGGACATGAAAACAGCATTGATGTCAGGAATGGAGACCTCCCGGTATGGAATATTAAATTCTTTAAAACGTGCCTTGTTGGAAGTGAAATACGTGAACTCTACAGGAATAATTTCTTTACTTGCTTTCAGCTGTTCCAGTTCATATTTAATCTGCGCAGTTTTATAATAGACGTAAGGAAATGATGCGAGGCAAAATGAAATATCTAACAGCATGATAATGTAAAGTATCCTGCGAAAGCCTGCGGGTCTTCCACGCCTTTACCGTAATGATTGAGCCAAATGGCCTGATTAAGATTAAGGGGGAGTTCTTTTTTAAAGGGGTTCCAGCCTTCTTTCATCTGAAGGGCAGATTCCATATGGTACATCTGACCGTCTGATGAAATGTCGTAAAACAGCACCGGGATGAGTATTGAAATAACAATAATAATTAATATGATCGGTGCAACCCTTATAAATACGGGAAGAAATTCATACTGAAAAAAATGACGGGCCGATATTAAGGTCAATAAAATCGCCAGGATTAAAGCCAGTGGAAAATGCCAGGATGCCAGCCCATGGCCACTTATAAAGGTGATAGACAGGATCACAAAAGATAAAACCACCGTGTTCACAAGGCCGAAACCTATAAGAAACCACTTATTTGATCTGTGTAGGGAGGTTGACTCCATATGAAGGGTCAGTTCAGTTAAAAATAAGGAATCCTCCTTATTTTTTTAATTCAATTCCTTGAAGTATATTTGTCCATCTAATTTGTAGACTGCCCAAATATGTATCACTCTTATTCTACTGTATGTACCTGTCGTCCCTGTTGCAAGGGATGTTGTTGTTGAGAAGTAAAAACTCCACTTCCACTTTCTCATTACTTTTCTAAACAGGTTTTTGATACATGGACAAAACAGCAGACATATTGAATTCAAATCTAAGCGAAGAGATCAGCAGGATGTCTATTGTTGATTCCCTTCATTTATTTACGGAGCTCTTTCCGGGTCAGGTATGTTTTTCTACCAGCTTCAGCCTGGAGGATCAGGTAATTCTGCACCATATCGTTTCAGAAAACCTGCCCGTAAGCATTTTTACCCTGGATACGGGAAGATTGTTCGCTGAAACTTATTCTGTATGGACAGCTACCAGGGAAAAATATGGCGTAGCGATACGAGCTTATAATCCGAATACGAAACTACTTGAGACTTTCATTGATCAAAAAGGCCCCAATGCATTTTATGAATCAGTGGAAAACCGGAAAGCATGTTGTTTTATCCGAAAAGTTGAACCGCTGAAACGCGCACTGGCCGGGCAGAAAGTCTGGGTTACGGGTATCAGGGCGGAGCATTCGGATAATCGGAGTCAGCTGAACCTGTTGGAATGGGATGAAGGCAACCAGCTGAATAAATATAATCCTCTGCTTCACTGGAAGCAGGAAGAGGTTCGCAACTATATTTTTGAGAACGATGTACCCTATAATATTTTACACGATCGTGGCTTTGTGAGTATTGGCTGCCAGCCATGTACGCGTGCGATACGCCCGGGTGAGGGCTTTCGGGACGGCAGGTGGTGGTGGGAGGAAGCTGACAAAAAGGAGTGTGGATTGCATGAGAACAAAAACATTAAAGTATAAGAGTATAGGAGTATGAGAATTAAATCATATTCACTCCCATACTCTTATACTCATATACTCTTATACTAAAAAAGATGACCGATTATTTGGACGAATTAGAAAGTGAGGCAATTTACATCCTCCGCGAGGTGGCAGGACAATTTGAAAAACCGGCACTTCTTTTTAGCGGCGGAAAGGACTCTATCACCCTGGTGCATTTGGCACTCAAAGCATTCCGGCCGGGTAAATTTCCTTTCCCTCTTGTACACATAGACACCGGTCACAATTTTAATGAGGCACTCGACTACCGCGACAGGCTGGTAAATGAAATAGGTGAAAAACTAATCGTTCGTAAAGTGGAAGATACTATCCGGGTTAAATCCCTGACAGAGCCCGGCGGGAAGTTTGCCAGTCGTAATGCTTTGCAAACTTTCACCCTGCTGGATACAATTGAGGAATTTGGGTTTGATGCTTGCATTGGAGGAGCCAGAAGAGACGAGGAAAAAGCGAGAGCCAAAGAAAGAATATTTTCAGTTAGGGATGAATTCGGACAGTGGGATCCCAAAAGACAAAGGCCGGAACTCTGGAATATTTACAATGGTAAAATTCAAAAAGGAGAAAATGTGCGCGTTTTCCCGATTAGCAACTGGACAGAGCTCGATATCTGGAATTATATACGCAGGGAAAAAATTGACCTGCCTACGATTTATTTCTCCCATGAACGAGATGTGATTTCACATGAAGGGCAACTTGTTGCGGTTTCATCTTTTATTCAGCTCGCGGAAACGGATAAGGTTATGCGAAAATCAGTCAGGTACCGGACGGTGGGTGATATGACATGTACAGCAGCAGTGGAATCAGGAGCAAGTACTATTGATGATATTATCAATGAAATTATTCTTACTCGTACCAGCGAGCGAGGTGAAACGAGGATTGATGACAAGATTTCAGAAGCAGCGATGGAGGACAGAAAAAAGAACGGTTATTTTTAATCAGCATATTTTTAAAATGGATCTTTTACGTTTTATAACAGCTGGCAGCGTAGATGATGGGAAGAGTACCCTGATCGGCAGACTATTGTACGATAGCAAAAGCATACTGAGTGATCAGCTCGAGGCTCTTGAAAAACAAAGCAGGAACAAGGAAGAAGGCAGCATTGATCTGGCACTTTTAACAGACGGTCTGCGTGCAGAAAGGGAACAGGGCATAACCATTGATGTCGCCTATAAATATTTCTCTACTCCAAAACGAAAATTTATTATTGCCGACGCTCCCGGACATGTACAGTATACCCGCAATATGGTTACCGGTGCCTCGAACGCCCAGCTTATGATCATCCTCGTGGATGCCAGAAATGGAATCGTGGAACAAACCCGCCGGCATACAATCATTGCATCGCTCCTGAAGATGCCTTTCGTAGTTGTAGCCATCAACAAAATGGACCTGGTAGAATTTTCCCAGGACATTTATAATAATATCCTGATTGAATATGCTTCCGTAGCAAAATCCCTGGGTTTAGAAAATATTCATTTCATACCAATCAGCGCTTTGAACGGAGATAATATCGTTGAAAAGTCGGATAATATGAACTGGTACGAAGGTCCCACCCTGCTGGACTTTCTGGAAACTGTTTCTATTGAATCCGAAACCAATCTGACACATGCGAGGATGCCCATTCAATATGTAATCCGTCCACAAACGGACGAACTTCCTGACTACCGTGGTTATGCCGGGAAAATCATTAGTGGTATATATAAAGTTGGCGATGAGATCCTGGTATTACCCGCCGGTTTGAGCAATCGCGTCAGCAGGATCGAAAGAAACCAACGGGATGTTGCAGAAGCATTTGCAGGGCAGGCTGTTATCCTGCATCTGGAAAATGATATCGATATCAGCCGCGGAGACGTAATTGTCAAAAAAGATCATCAGCCTTTGCAGGGTCAGGAACTGGAAGTATTGATTTGCTGGATGGACAGTAAACCGCTGAAAGCGGGAAACAAGTATCTGATACAGCATAACAGCCGGCGAATCAAATCAGTCGTAAAAGAAATTGAATACAGGCTCGATGTGAATTCATTGCAAAAGGAAGAAGGGATTGAAAGCGTAGGGTTAAATGAAATTGTTCGTGCGAAAATTAAGACAGCATCTCCGATTGCTTATGATCTCTATAAGGAACTCCGGGTGAATGGCGGCCTGATCATGATCGACGAAACCAGTAATGTAACAGTAGGTGCATGTATGATACAACAATGATTCTTTAATAGTGATATTGTGATGAACCAGAAAAAACAAATACGGAAAGTAATTTTTGCAGGTGCAGGTCCGGGGGATCCGGAACTGATCACGCTTAAAACAGCCCGCCACTTAAGGGAAGCGGAGGTGATTATCACGGATCGTCTGGTGAGCGATGTGATCCTGCAAAAGTATACTAATCCGAAAGCACTGATTTTGCACGCTGGCAAACAAAGAAGAAAGGAGGGTTCAACACCCCAGCACATTATAAATGAATTACTCGTTGAATATGCACTTCAGGGGAAAAAAGTAGTTCGGTTAAAAGGTGGCGATGTTTCTGTTTTTTCAAACCTGCTGGATGAATTGCAGGCCCTGAATAAATATAACATTCCCTACGAAATCATACCAGGGATCACAGCTGCCTGCGGTGCTGCAGCTTATGCGGGTATTCCATTAACGGCACGCAATCATGCGCAGGCCGTGCGTTTCCTGACCCTGCATCAAAATGATATTATTCAGCCGGCATACTGGAAAGAACTCGCTCAAACAGAAGATACCCTGGTATTCTATATGTCTGGCAATACTACGGATGAGCTTGCAAAACAATTGATGGAAAATGGAATCAGCCCTGAAAAATACATCGCGGTAATTGAACAGGCAACCACCCCTTTTCAGAAAGTAATCAGCGCACCCATTTATTCTTACCAACACACATTTGGAAACAGTAACTATACATCCCCTACCCTCATCATAGTCGGTAAAGTAGCCGCGCTTCATGAAGAATTGAAATGGAAAGCGGAAAATGAAACAAATGGCGAACTATATTTTAAACCGGTTGTAAAAAATCAGGAAGAGGAGGCAAGAGCATGATCAATCCCGAAAAAAAGAAAAGTATTAAAGAATTCCTCAGTTCCCTGGATATGGAGGAGCGTTCCTGGGTAATTGGATATCTTGAAGGTATTCAGCATGGAACCACTTCAGAGGATTCTGTTTCTCATAAATCATCAGCAGAAAATAAAAAAATTACAATTGCATACGGAACGGAATCTGGCAATTCAAAAAAAATTGCCAACTTATTTGTTTCGAGGGCAAAGCAGGAAGGCATACATGCAAAAATTGTAAGCCTGGATCAATACAGATTGACAGATCTTCCTAAGGAAGAATATTTCCTTACGGTGATCAGTACACAGGGTGAAGGCGAACCACCTGCCTCAGCAAAAAAATTTTACGATCATATTCATCAGAATGGATTTAATCTTCCCAAACTAAAATATGGTGTTCTGGCACTCGGAGATACTTCTTATCCGATGTTTTGTAAGGCTGGTGAAGATGTGGATCATCAACTGGGTCATCTAGGGGGAGAACGAATAGTTGATATTCAGCGTTGTGATGTGGATTTTGAATCCGACGCACAAAACTGGATGAATGATGTGATCCGGAAAATAAACGGTAGCCAATCTTCTGCTGAACCGATTATTAAACCGGTAAAAAAGTCGTCCGGAAAAAAAATATTCAGGGGAGAGATTCTTACCAATATCAATTTAAATGACAGGGGTTCTGCCAAGCAAACCCATCATATCGAGATTTCATGTGAAGATGTGTATTATAAACCTGGTGATTCACTGGGAATCGTACCACACAATCCTGTGGAACTGGTTGAATCAATTATATCTCTTACAGGCGTCGATACAGAAAGAACATTTGTTCACCGGAACGAAACCTGTTCAGTCCATGAACTGCTGCATAAAAAATTGAATATTGCTTATTTGCCAGAGCGTGTAGTTGCTAAGTATGCTGCACAAATGAAAGAGGAGATTCCGTCGGGGAAGACCGGGTTATTAGATTTGTTAACCCGTTATCCGGTAAAAGATCCGGCTCTTTTTGAAACCTTTCTTCAGCAACTGGAACCGATTACACCCAGGCTTTATTCCATCTCTTCCTCTCTCGAGACCGTCGACGGGGAAGTACACCTGACGGTGGCAAGGGATAAATTTTCCGTTGAAGAGGAATTGAAATATGGATTGTGTTCAGATCATTTATGTGGCCTGAAGCCAGGTGCTGTTATAGAATTTTATATCCATCATAACGAACAGTTCAGATTACCCGATGACGACAGGGATATGATCATGATAGGCCCGGGTACAGGAATAGCTCCCTTTCGCGCTTTTTTGAGTGAGAGAGAATCAGCAAGTGCCGGCGGACGAAACTGGTTATTTTTTGGTGACCAGCATTTCACGACAGATTTCCTATACCAGACCGAACTGCAGCAGTGGATGGACGGTGGCGTATTACATTCTTTGGACGTTGCTTTTTCGAGGGACCAGTCAGAGAAAATTTATGTACAGGATAAAATAAGGCAAAGAGCCGGTGAATTTTTTCAGTGGCTTGATAATGGTGCTACATTATATGTATGTGGAGCAAAGAAAATGAGTGAAGATGTAGAAAGAACAATCCTTGAACTGGTAAAAAAATCTGGCATCAGGGAAGATGCGGAATCCTATATCAACGAACTGAAATCTGCGGGCAGATACCTGAAAGACGTTTATTGAAACTACTAACATGAACGAACAGAATTTATCGTCCATAGAAAAAGTGAAGCAGGCCAGCGATTCGTTGAGGGGTACTATCCGGGAAGGACTGGCAGATGAAATAACAGGATCCATCAGTGAAGAAGACAAAGCCCTTGTGAAATTTCATGGCATGTATTTACAGGATGACCGTGACCGGAGAGAAGAAAGAGCCGAAAAAAAACTGGAACGATTATATTCATTCATGATCCGTTTGCGATTACCTGGTGGATTCCTGACAGCAGACCAATGGCTTGCCACACAGGATATCGCGGGTGAACATTCTACGGGGATAATAAAAATAACTACACGCCAGACCATTCAGCTTCACGGTTTATATAAATCACAAGTAAAGCCAACCATAAGGGCATTTAATGAAGCTAAACTTCATTCTATTGCCACCTGTGGCGATATTAATCGAAATGTAATCTGTTCAGCACATCCGCAGCAGTCGCCCATTCATAAAGAGGTTCATGATTTTGTTTATAAGATCAATGAACTCCTGCTTCCCAAAACGAAAGCATATTTCGAGATCTGGCTCGACGACGAAAAGCTGGTTGATAAAAAAGAGGAAGAAGATCCTTTATATCAGGATCGTTACCTGCCAAGAAAATTTAAAATTGCACTGGCCATTCCCCCCAATAATGATGTAGATGTGTTTGGAAATGATCTGGGTCTGATTGCAATCATTGAAAACAATGAACTTAAGGGATATAATATTGCCATTGGAGGTGGCCTTTCATCAACTCATGGTAATCCCGCCACTTATCCAAGGTTAGCAACGGTAATTGCATTTGTAAGTGGTGAAGAAAAAATATTGAAGACGATTTACGAGATTGTGACGATTCAAAGAGATTACGGCAACCGTTCGGACAGATCACTTGCGCGGTTGAAATATACTGTTGACAAAATGGGTATCGAATGGTTCAAAGCTGAAATAGCCCGTCGTACCGGTTTCCCACTGGAGAAGGAAAGACCGTTTCAATTCACAGAACGTAAGGATTATTATGGTTGGTTTCAGAACAATGATAAATTATGGTACTACACACCGTTTATAGAAAACGGTCGGGTGACAGATGATGAAAAAGTGCCTCTGAAAACTGCGCTCTATGAAATTGCGGAATCACGAAAACTAAACTTCAGGTTTACAACGAACCAGAATGTGATCCTCTCAGATATCAGGGAGGAAGACAAATCTTTGATTGAAAAAATCCTGAAAAAATACGGTATTGAAGAATACACCGAATCCGTTTCTTCCCTTAGAAAAAACTCAATGGCCTGCGTGGCCCTGAATACCTGTCCGCTTGCATTTGCAGAAGCACAAAGGTACCTTCCTTCTTTGATAAGTAAGATTGAGCCCCTGCTCAGGAAAAACGGACTTCATAAGGAAGACATTATCCTACGGATGACAGGCTGCCCCAATGGCTGTGCCAGATCTTATATTGCCGAAATTGGTTTTATAGGAACAGCACTTGGAAAATACAATCTTCAGCTAGGTGGCGATCACGCGGGTATGCGTCTCAATAAGATATATAAGGAAAGTCTTGATGAACCAGCCATCCTGGAGGAATTGGATTCTCTTTTCTCTCAATTCGCTTTGGAGAGAAAGTCAAAGGAGTCTTTCGGTGATTTTGCTTTAAGGAAGAACCTTGTTTAATTGTTAATTGATAATTCTTTAATAGATAAAAGCAATATTATTAATCGTGATTTATGTAAGAACAATAAATATTTAAAATAAATAAGTAAAGTCTACTAATTTAATAGAGAATTACCTATTTTCGCAGTTACTATTACAAGTCAACCGTCAACCGAGCAATGAGTGAACTAAATTTACCTGGAGTCATATTAAATCAGGCGGAAAAGAACCGTCTCTTCCCGGTATTTCTGAAACTCGAAGAACTGGAAGTATTGGTGGTTGGAGCAGGTAAAGTAGGTTTTGAAAAATTGACTGCTATCCTGGATAATGCCCCTGGCAGTTCTGTTACTGTAGTCGCCGCGGAAATTTCTGAACAGGTGAGATTTCTGGCAGACTCCTATCCAAAAGTAAAATTGGTAGAGAAATCATTTGAGCCCGAAGATCTGGATGAAAAGGAAATTGTGATCGTTGCAGTAAATAATAAAGCGACCAGTAATTATGTCAGGGTTCTGGCAAAGCAAAAAAAATTGCTGGTGAATGTTGCAGACACGCCGGAGTTATGCGACTTTTATCTGGGGTCTATAGTAGACAAGGGCAACCTGAAAATTGCCATTTCTACCAATGGTAAATCACCAACGATTGCCAAGAGAATGAGAGAACAGTTAGATGAACTGATACCTGATGAAATAGAAGGCGTCATTCAAAATATGCATTCGATCCGTCAGGATCTGAAAGGCGATTTTGCAGAAAAAGTCAGGCAACTCGATGACCTGACCAAATTACTCAGTGCCAAGCAGGAAAAACTGGACGAAGTCAGCAAACCAGCCGGTAAAAACTGGACGAAGATTGTTTTATTCTGCCTGCTTGCTTTTTTATTCATGTTACTTGGCCATGCTATTCTTTCCTATCTCCCATTGCGTGACATCGGCACGGGAATAAAAAAAATTCCTGAATATATAAACCTGCCTTCATTTCTAATGATGTTATTGACAGGATTCCTGGCCCAGATGGTAGACGGATCGATAGGCATGGGTTATGGCACCATTTCAACCACTTTTTTGCTTGCCAATGGCGTAAGTCCTGCGATCGTGAGCAGTCGCGTCCATACGGCCCGCGTCTTTTCCAGTGGTGTTTCAGGATTTAGTCACCATCGTTTTGGAAATATCAATAAGAAATTATTCAGGACACTTGTCATTCCCGGTGTGATTGGTGCCCTTACTGGTGTAACGCTTGCTTATTACGGACAGAAATATTCGATATATGTCCGGATCCCTCTTTCTTTTTACACTCTTTACCTGGGATATTTTATTGTCAAAAAAGCATTCAGAAAAAAAAATCTGCAATATAAAATTAAGGGAGCCGGCTGGCTGGCATCTGCGGGCGGATTCATGGATGCTTTTGCGGGAGGTGGCTGGGGTACATTGGTTACGGGTACACTTATTTCGAAAAGACGAAATCCCCGTTATGTGATTGGATCCGTTTGTCTCGCAGAATTCTTCGTTGTTCTTGCAAGTTCGATCGCGTTTTTCATTTATCTGAAAACGTTTTTTATCACGGATGTCGCGGGACTTATTATAGGTGGACTGATTGCTGCACCTATAGCCGCCCGTCTTGTGGGGAAGATTCCCATGAGAGCCATGTACATTGCCGTCGGTTTAATGGTAGTCATTACCAGTGTTATCACGTTGGTTAAAGGAATCTCACATTTATTTTAAGTTTAAATCGTAAAGTCTGAAACATTAGGATGACAACTGAAAATATAATCATGCTTTAAAAGTCTATAATTTTAATAGACTAATAAAATAAAACAACCAAATGAAACTGAAACGTACTGAACGATGTAGATCTGAAGTCTAACGCTTTCAACTGCCATCACTACAAAAGAGGCAATTGTATAACCGGTTAAAACAGAAAAAATTCTACATCAACACCCAACTGCTTTCAAGAATGCACCAGATCATTTTTCGTCGATTATTTATACTAATCATTTCAATAATATTTGCAAATGCAATATGGGCACAGGGAAACAACCTCATTTATATATCCGGAAAAGTAGCTGATAAAGAAACGGGTAAAGCACTCGATGGGGTTAGTGTCCAAATCAAAGGGACAGTAGCAGGCACCATTACCAGCGATTCAGGTACTTTCACCATCAGGACAAAAAATAAATTTCCACTTACTCTTGTATTTACTTCGGTTGGATTTTCGCCACAGGAATTTATTGTAAAAAGTATTAATTCAAAATTATACGTTGCCCTGGAAACGCAAACAGCCCTGGGACAGGAAGTGGTCGTTACGGCATCCCGTGTTCCGGAAAGCAGATTGAAATCCCCCGTGGCCATTGAAAAACTTGATATCCGCGCGATCAGAGAAACAGCATCACCCAATTTTTATGACGCGCTTCAAAATATTAAAGGTGTTCAAATGACTACTTCGAGTCTGACTTTCAAAATTCCAAATACGCGGGGTTTTAATATTCCCAATAATTTTCGCTTTGTGCAGCTGGTA
Organism: uncultured Bacteroidota bacterium; assembly: GCA_963730425.1. Taxonomy (GTDB): domain Bacteria; phylum Bacteroidota; class Bacteroidia; order Chitinophagales; family Chitinophagaceae; genus Puia. Next base: position 808,803 of record CAVSRV010000003.1, read on the forward strand.
GATGGAGTAGACATGCAGTCCGCAACTTTAGGTATCCCACTCGGGAATGCAATAGGCCCTACGGAACTGGACATTGCAAGTGTCGAAATTACTCCGGGTGCAGCTTCAGCTTTATATGGAATGAATGCAATAAACGGAATGGCAAATCTTATTACCAAAAGCCCTTTTCTTTACCAGGGACTCAGTCTGTATCAGAACACGGGCGTAAATCATGTGGATGGTATTGATGACGCTCCAAGCATATTGACAGAATCGGCCATTCGTTACGCAAAGGCTTTTAATGATAAGCTGGCTTTCAAGTTGAATTTAGGTTACATGCAGGGAATCGACTGGAGGTCTAATTCAAAAAATGATCAGAATCCAAATAATCTGCCGAGTGCAAACCCCTTATTTCCGGCTCTCAATGGTCCGGCTAACAACACGGCATACGATGGTTGGAATAAATATGGCGACGATGCATTGGCCGGAAGTAACCTGATCTCACTGAGCGGACTTACCATTGACGGTAAACCCAATCAGACTTTGCGTATTGCCAGGACCGGATATTGGGAAAATGATTTAGCGGATCCAAAAGTCAGCAATTTAAAATTTGATGGTCAGTTAAACTGGAAAGTTTCTGACAATGCGGAACTTTCTTATGGTTACCGTTATGGTACCATGGATGGCACATTTCAAAGAGGAAATAAAATCAGGCTGGATGGGGCATCAGTACAGAATCATCATATTCAATTGCAGGGAAGCAATTATCAGATCAGGGCTTATATGTCCATTGAGAATACCGGCCATTCATACAATATAAAACCGCTGGCAGATAATATGGATCTTCATACAGGAGGAGCTTCAGATACTAAAACGCCAACAAGCTGGGGGACAAAATACAAAAACGCCCTCAACCAATATGTTGTCACACATGGCGGGGCACTAACTTCAGCCAATCTGGCTGCAGCTAATCAGTATGCGCGGGCCCAGGCAGATTCAAGCCGGGTACAACCTGGCACAGCTGCTTTCAAATCGTTGATGGATACCATAATCAACATTAATAACTGGGACATCAAATCGGGCACTACACCAGATGCACCTGTTACAGGTGGTGCCGCTCTCTGGCAAAGAAGTCGTTTATATAATGTGGATGCCCAATGGGATCTTACGCAGTATACAAGGACATTTAATTTACTAATTGGCGGTAATGCACGACTGTTTGATATTATTCCGGATGGAAATAATTTTGTTGACTTTTCGAGACCACTTTTGGAACGCAATAAAGAATTGCCTGACGGGACTTTCGGCAGCCTTGTAGCTTATAAAAATATTGGAGGATTTTTCCAGGTTACCAAAACCTTATTCGATGAAAGATTAAAATTGTGGGGATCTCTGCGCATCGACTATAGTCCGTATTATAAACCTATTTGGACACCCCGGATTGCCGCAGTATATACATTTCGGGAGAAACACAATTTTCGATTCACCTTCCAGGAAGGATATAGGTTTCCAGCTCTTTTCGAAGCATTGTCATTTGTAAACAATGGCCGGGTCAGGCGCGTGGGAAGTCTTCCTTTTATTAACGATGGCCTGGGTTATCTGCAGAATAGTTACACTCAACAATCCGTAGTAAACTTTAATGCCGTTGTGAGCGCCCAGGGAAATACAGATGCTGTTGCGCTTGCCAATCAGAACTTACTCCAGGTAGCGAATTTGCCGGATGCAACGCCTGAAAAAATCACATCATTCGAATTTGGATACAAATCTATTTTAATCGATAATTCACTGGTTGTAGATCTGGATGCATATGTAAATCAATATAAAGGATTTCTTGGGCAGGTTCAGGTATACGTTCCAAACGGGGTAGAAGTTGGCAAAGATGCCGGTGTACTGGCTATGCTGGACCGCAACCGTGATCCGACTACGGCATCCGGGGGTAATGCTGCAAGCCTAGGACAGAGTCGTTACCGTGTCTACACGAATGCTAAAAGCACTTATTATAATTGGGGTTCTGCGCTTGCCATTACTTATAATTTTTATCGGGGATACACGATAAATGGTAATATAAACTTCAATAATATGAAGGCGAGTAATCCGAATGATATATTCGTCACAGGCTTCAATACACCGCAATGGAATACAGCGCTCTCTTTAGGTAATTCCAAATTAGGAAGAAATACAGGCTTTAATATAACCTGGAGATGGCAGGATTCATTTCTTTGGCAGAGCCCGCTTGTAAACGGAAATGTTTCGGCTTTCAATACAGTAGATGCACAAGTGAATTACCGTTTTCAGAAGGAGCATATGGTTGTTAAGGTGGGCGGTGCCGATCTTTTAAATCACCGCTACAATCAATATGCGGGCGGACCCACTATAGGAGCAATATATTACGTGGCTGTAACAATAGACGGATTGTTGCAATAGCCGATACATGACAATTCATCCTCAAAATCATTCATTTATCACATTTCTCCCCTAATCATTAAATTCTTTAAACAATTGAAGTATCTTTGTGTTGTTACAGAGTAATAACGCATGAAAAACAGAATGTTCCCAATTTGTTGTTGTTGTTGTAGTGCAAACCTGAGAAACGGGGTGGGAAATATTCTTTTATAGACACAAATAATTAATTAACTATACAAGGCTCCACCACTGGAGCCTTTTTTATTTTACATATGCTTAATACGATGACCATTGCCTCGTCTGGAATGCTGGATAAACTGGCTTCTCTGCAAATGCAAATTGGCCACACTCCTCTTATAAGTTTTCCGAATATTTTCCGAAAGGAAAATGTATTTCTTTACGCAAAGAAGGAATGGGAACAACTTTCCGGCAGTGTGAAAGCAAGGGCAGCATTTGCTATTTTCAGGGGCGCCATTGAAAAAAAACAATTGCATCCGGGTAAGACTCTACTTGACGCAACCAGCGGAAATACCGGAATTGCATATGCGCGGATCGGGAAATTTCTTGGAATACCAGTTTCCCTGTGTTTACCGGAAAATGCTTCAGCTGAAAGAAAATCAATACTTCGTAAACTCGGGGTAGAACTTATACTTACCTCACGTTATGAAGGAACTGACGGCGCTCAAGAAGTAGCGCGGTCGCTGGCTGAAAAATCGCCTGATCAGTATTTTTATGCAGATCAATATAAAAATGAAAATAACTGGAAAGCTCATTTTAATGGAACCGCTGTTGAAATTCTTTATGAAGTTCCCCTCATTACAGATTTTGTAACCGGCCTCGGTACAACCGGCAGTTTTGTTGGTACGGGCAGAAGACTTAAAAAAGAAAATCCAGGAATCCGCCTGATTTCTCTGGAACCTGACAATCCTCTACATGGCCTGGAGGGATGGAAACACCTGGAAACGGCTGTTATACCAGGGATTTACGACCCTTCAATAGCGGACGAAAGCCTTGAGATATCTACTGAAGAGGCTTATGAAATGATCATCCGGGTTAAAGAAAAAGAGGGATTACTTCTCAGCCCCTCATCAGCAGCAAATCTGGTGGGTGCTGTAAGGGTTGCCTCAAATATCGAAAATGGTACGGTAGTAACCCTGTTACCGGACAATGGTGATAAATACGGAGAGCTCAATAAAAAGCTATTTAAATGATACAGATTGATACCATCCTACTTGGTGAAATGAAAGGAGAAGCGGTTGGGACTTTTCCTGATGAATGTTGTGGGTTTCTATTTGGATTTGAACAAACAGATGGCACCCGTAATATCGTAAAAATCTGGGCAGTGAATAACTCAAAACCGGGTGATAAAAAAAGAAGATTCGAAATAAGTGCCAAGGATTATATACAGGCAGAGAAGTTCTCTATGGAAAACAATTTTTTGCTATTGGGTATTTATCACTCCCATCCGAATCATCCGGCAATACCTTCAGAGCACGACAGACTTGCTGCCCAACCCTGGTTTTCTTACCTGATTATATCTGTGATGCAAAGTCAATATGACCATATCCGAAGTTGGCGTCTGAATGAAGATTCACAATTTGAAGAAGAAAATATTTTATTGAATCATTTAAACAAGGCTATATAATGGCAACCGTAATTATTCCAACACCGCTTAGAAAATTTACAAATCAGACGGCCAGAATTCGGGTAGATGCGATGACCGTCGGTGAGATCGTTGATCGGATCACATCAGATTTTCCCGAACTTAAAAAGCATTTATTAGACCCAGAGGGCAGCATCCGGTCATTTGTAAATATATTCTCCGGTGATGATGACATAAGAGACCTTCAAAAAGAAAATACACCGGTGAATGACTCCAGTATTGTCAGTATAGTGCCAGCAATTGCAGGAGGTATAAAATAAAAAAATTATGATAACAAATAATTTTCAATTTTCAAAAGCGGAACTCGCCCGCTACAACCGCCATATCATCATTCCTGAATTTGGCGAAGAAGCACAATTAAAACTGAAAGAAGCCAGGGTCCTGATCATCGGCAGTGGAGGACTTGGCAGCCCGGCTCTTCTTTATCTGACAGCTGCCGGAGTCGGTACCATTGGAATTGTAGATTTTGACATTGTGGACGACAGTAATCTGCAAAGGCAGGTTTTATTTGACATCCATGAAATAGGGAGACCTAAAGTTGAAGCAGCCAAAAAAAGGCTGGAAGCATTGAACCCCTATGTTAATATTATTATGCATAATACGCATATCAATTCAGAGAATGCACTGGAAATTATAAAGGACTATGATGTGGTAGCAGATGGAACAGATAATTTTCCGACGCGGTATTTGGTTAACGATGCTACGCTCCTACTTGATAAACCTAATGTTTATGGATCTATTTTTCAATTTGAAGGTCAGGTTTCAGTTTTCAATTACGTCAATGGCCATGGAGAAAGAGGTCCGAACTACAGGGATCTTTATCCGACTCCACCACCACCAGGACTCGTGCCAAGTTGCGCCGAGGGTGGCGTGCTGGGAGTGTTACCAGGAATAATAGGAAGTCTGCAGGCGCTGGAAGTCATTAAAGTTATTACCGGTATTGGTGATCCTTTGTCGGGCAGATTCTACACTTTTGATGCGCTGAATTTTGAAAGCCGAACATTCAATATTAAACGGAGAGATGATAATCCCGTCAACGGAAAAAATCCGACTATCCATAAATTGATTGATTATGAACAATTTTGTGGAATGCGTGCAGTGGAGGAAAAAGCCGTAAAAGAAATTACCGTTGGTGAATTGTATGAATGGCAGGTTAAAGGAAAATCATTTAAGCTTATTGACGTCAGGGAACCCTCCGAATATAAAATCGTACAGATTGGCGGTGAACTTATACCACTGAAAACAATTGCAGATCATACAGATCAGATTCCTCATGATACAGACGTAGTCTTACTTTGCAAATCGGGAATCCGAAGTCTGAAAGCAATCCGTGAATTGGAAGAAAAATTCGGGTACAATAATCTTTATAATCTCAAAGGAGGCATCCTGGCCTATATAGACCAGGTGCAACCAGAACTGACACGATATTAGATATTCCTAAGAGCCGAAGCTTGGGCTTCAGGAATTGAATTCTGCTTTTGTACGGTTATAAGCTGTATATCCTTTCTCGGCAACATCTTCTGCTTCAGACTTGAAAGAGGAAAACTTTTCTTTCACGCCATCTACCAGGTTATTGATTTTACCTTTCAGGTTGTCTGCAAGGTCATTACTCTCATCAGCAATTTTACGACGGGTTTCTGAACCTTTGTCAGGCGCAAACAATATACCGACTATCGCTCCGGCGGCTGCTCCGGCTAAAAAACCTAATAAAACTTTGGTGGTACTCATGTTTCTTATTTTAATGCTTAATTAAATGGACAATAGATTATATAGTATAAAATCCCTGCCAGACTAATCAAAAATTCAAAAAAGTTTTATAAAATTCAGCTTGGGGAAAGGATCAATAGAACTAGGTGCTGGATTTCAGAAGTGTTGCATACAACATCCGAATCTGCGAGAAGCAATGAAGCAGTCCGTTTTGTTGGTAGCGTATCATCTGCCGGATGGTATCATATAAGAAAGGTTCGTTCAAAACGTCCCGATAAGTTTTCATAACCTGCTGTTCTCCAATTTTTAATTGGATTAGAGCCTCGGCACTTCCGGAAGTCTCCTGCGATTCGGCTGATTCATCTACCCGGTTACAGTCGGCCTTGACCCGGTCATTTAAAATTCCTCCCAGTGTTTCGATATGGGCTATTAACTCATTTGCATATTGTTTACTTTCCTGTGCCAGTCCTAAAATAGATAGTTTCAATTGTTGATTCTGGATTCGCTTTGCTATAAGTTCATAATGATTCTTGACTTCCTGAAGTGCATTTAGAAGTCGGGCAAGTTTATCCAATATGATCCCGGGAGTTTTATGAGCGACCGCAGCAATCATAAATAAGGATTTTAATTATATTCGGGCAACTGCCATACCAATTTAATCAATAATTGACTCATTACCAAAATAATAACTTAAACAGTTTTCCACATTTCAATCTGATGTTTGCACTTTTAATAATTAATCCGCAGAGCCCCTGATGATCTTAAGGAGGACTGCTACCACAGCGATAACAAGGAGAATATGAATGATGTTTCCGGCATGGTAACCAAGAAAGCCAATTGCCCACGCAATTACAAGAATGACCGCAATGATGTAAAGAAGATTTCCCATATTGGTTGATTTTAATGAATAAAAAAAGTTTCTTTTATATATTATAAAATATAACCAATCCGGTTACCTGGAACCGGATCAAATTGGTTTATCTGACTGTTAATTTCGTAAATAAATCAGAGTAAAGTGAAAATTAATCTACAATGCGGGGAAAGTTTCATACAAGCTATATCATGTCTTCATCTTATCAAGTGCACGATTGATCAATTCAAGACTCAACGGTTTTCCTAAAAAATCGTCTGCCCCCTGCTGCATGGCTCTCATTTTGTCCGTAGAGCCGTCATTCGCAGTAATTAAGATAATCCGTGTGCCTGGATAATGGTCCTTCAAAAACGGAATAAAATCCATCCCCTGTCCATCCGGCAAGCTATTATCAAGAAAAATCAGGGACGGAGGCTCATTTATAACTGAATAACTTGCTTCGGCCAGATTTTTGGCAAAATCTGTCCTGAGATTTCGCTTTTGAAGAATTTTACCAAAAAGAAAACATATATCTGGCTCGTCGTCAACTATTAATATTTTTGTCTGTCCTTGAATCTGCATATCCTAATTCAGTTAGCTTATGGATTCAATTCCCTTGCCAATAAATGGTACAGCATTTGGTTTCAAATCAATAATAAAAATCTTCATATGATAAAGCCATCAGAAATGACAACGCTCAGCCAGGTTATCGAAAAACTAAGGTTGAAGCACATGGATAATGAGTTCCTCCTGACTTCTAATGGGTTCACCACCGGAAATGGAAAATTCTATCAGCCGGATGAACTCAAGATCATCAAAACCTACCGTTTTGAAGGGGAATCTGATCCTTCCGACTCTTCCATCTTATATGTCATGGAAGCCCTTGACGGCAGTTTGGGATATAGTGTTGATGCCTACGGTGCGTTCAGCAATCATGACGACGTAGATTATAATGGCTTCATAGTGAAAATTCCCATTGAGGAAAGGGAAGAGCAATTCCTCTTTGCCGAATAGATTCTAATTTCACAGATGTCAAAAATGCTACTGGCCCTGCTTCTTTTCACGCTTCCCGCTGTTTTGTTACAGGCACAGCGGATCAAACTGTTGACAAGCGGGAGGCCTGTTTCGCTTCGAGGCCTAAGTGTGGTCGACGATCGGGTTATCTGGGTGAGCGGATCCGGAGGTACGGTTGGTCTTTCAACAGATGCAGGAGAAAACTGGAAATGGATTCAGGTTCCCCGATACGAAAAGACTGATTTCCGTGATATAGAAGCATTCAGTGATCAGGAAGCCATCGTCATGGGAATAACGCAACCGGCCGTTATCCTCAGAACCATTGATGGGGGTAAGAATTGGACTACCACATTTGAAGACTCGGCAAAATCCGTTTTTCTCGACGCTATGGATTTTTCCGGTAATGAGGCTTTGCTTATAGGAGATCCAGATAAAGGCAAAATATTTCTTTTAAGGTCGGCTGACGGGGGCAGGAACTGGGAAAAATCAATGTCCGGTTCAGAAAATGCTGCAAACGGAGAAGCCTTTTTTGCTGCCAGCGGATCAAATATCAGGATTATTACCGGAGGTGGTTATGCGTTTGTATCAGGAGGAAAAGAATCTTGCCTCTACCTGCCTTCAGGCCGATATCCTTTATTACTTAATAAGGGAAAGGAAACTACCGGCGCCAATTCTATTGCCATCAATCCTGCTTATCCAAATGAGGCTTTTATTGTTGGTGGAGATTTTTCGCATGATACAGCCCGTTATAGAAATAGTCTCCGAATACAATTCCATCCATTCGTTCAGACTCCTCCTGCAACCCCACCTCACGGATATCGCAGCTGTGTCGAATACCTGAATGACAAACAAATAATTTGCTGTGGTACAAGCGGGGTGGATTTCTCACCTGACGGGGGATTGAACTGGGTGTTAATATCAGATAGAGGCTTTCACATTTGCAGGAAGTCAAAAACCGGTAAATCTGTTTTTCTCGCCGGTTCAAAAGGCTCCATTGCCTTAATGGAGTTTTAGTCCCGTCTGCCGGCAGGCTCCAGGCCTTGGACGCAAAGCTTGTGAATACCTATTTTGAATTACATTTACAGACGCCTCCAATACAACCCGGATCTCATGAGATTTGAAGAAGTTCGTTTTTTTTTACTAACCAAACTGCAAAATGAGTTACCGGCTAATCTTAATTACCATAATGTTCAGCATACAAGGGATGTAATGGCGGCCAGTGAAGAACTGGCTTCTCTGGAAAATATTTTGGGAGAAGAATTGCTAATATTAGAAACGGCTGCGCTTTTTCACGATTCAGGCTATTTAACTGCCTATGAGGGCCATGAAGACAATTCATGTAAGCTGGCGAAGTCCATCTTACCTGATTTCGGTTACACTTCTGAAAATATCGGGGAGATTTGTCTCCTGATAAAAGCGACCCAGCTTCCACAGTTACCATTGAATAAAAGTGCCAGGGTCATTTGCGACGCTGATCTCTATTATCTTGGAACAGCAGATTACAAGGAAAATGCCGAGAACCTTTACCAGGAAATGCTGGGCCAGGGGCTGATCAAAAACAGAACAGAATGGACCGAAAGGCAGATACATTTTTTGGATGAACATCGATACTTCACTCAATCGGCTATTGACAAACTTTCCAGGGTTCAGCATCAAAACCTGATTTCTTTAAGAAATGAACTGGAATCCGCACATTCAGTAACCGGCCATCAGAAATTATATATATCGGATCTTATCTTAATGATAATCGGTGTAATAACAGCTGCATTTTCATTAAAAGGTTTTTTGGTACCCAATAATTTCTTCGATGGAGGTATTACTGGAATTTCTCTGCTTATACACGAAATATACGGTTTCAATCTGGCTTACGTGATCTTATTTGCTAATCTGCCATTTATAATAATGGGGCTGTATACAATCAACAGACATTTCGCATGGAAAACATTGATCTGCATAATCATGCTGGGGGTCTGCCTTTTTTATCTCCCTTACCCTGTTATTACATCCGACAAATTGCTGGTCTCCATATTTGGCGGCTTTTTTCTCGGTACAGGCATTGGTCTTACGATGCGTGCAGGATGTGCTGTTGATGGAATCGAAGTGCTTGCCTTATATACCTGGAGAAGAACCAGTTTTACAATTAGTGAGATTATCCTTGCATTGAACGTAATTATTTTCAGCATCGCTGCCTTCCGCTTTGGTATTCAGACAGCGCTTTACTCTATGCTCACTTATTTTACAGCAACCAAAACAATCGATTACGTGGTGGAGGGAATAGAAGCTTATACCGGCGTTACTATCATTTCGGGGAAGAGTGAAATGGTCAAAAAAAGACTTGTTAATGAACTGGGCCGGGGCATTACGATTTACAAAGGAGAAAGAGGATTTTTGCCGGGTAAGTTTCATGTTCATACTGAAGCTGATATTATATTTACTGTTATTACAAGGCTTGAACTTCGTAAACTGAAAAACCTGGTGACTGAAATTGATCCGCAGGCTTTTGTGTTTGCTCATACCATTAAGGAAGCATCCGGCGGCGTGATGAAGAGAAGACATATTCATTAGTCTCATTTAAATCCGGGACCTTTTTTCTTTATATTTAATCTTGCCAAAATAAGGGACATGAGATTAAACCCCTATTTCGTTTTTTTAGTCTGTTTAATTTTTTCAGGTTGCTGGTTTTCCAACCGGAATATTCCCCTGCCGGAAAATACGTTTGAATTTTCAAAGCCTGTTCAAAAAGCATTTCAGCTTTCAGAACCTAGAAAAATCAAATGGAATCCCGCTCACCATGACAGCAGCATTCACGGACAGGTTTCATCTTTTGAAATCAATAAATTACCAGTCCGTTCATTTTATCCGGAAGGCTTCAATGCATTATTGAATCCTATGAAATCATTCCCTTTTCACTATGACAATCTTCCAGATTCTTCTTTTGATCTGAACAAAATACCTTCAGAACCGCTCATATTAAAATCCATGGTTTTGGGCACCATCAAGAAAACAACATTGGGTTCGCCGAGACTCAGGGCGGAATCATTTTACACTTCGTTTCAGTACGGCCTGGAACAGGGCCTTCCCGGTGGAAACGCACAATCGATATTGCGTTCCAGAGACGGATATTTATGGATAGCAACTAATGAAGGACTATGTATTTCGAAAGGAGAATCTTTGGAAACCATCCCTTTCCACTATGGAGATATTTATGCCCTGGCTGAAGATAGACAAGGCCTGATCTGGGTCAGGACAAGCGATCAGGGCGTATTCATAGTTGACAGGAAAGCGGGAATTCAAAAACAGATTGTATTACCACGGGGGTTTAATTTACGGATTGATAAGCAGGGTTATATTTGGATTTGTACTTTTTTAGAAGGGATATATTTGGTTAACCCGGATTTGAAAACGTATAAGAATCTGAAAATAAAAAATGGGCTTAGCGGAAACGGTTTCGTTAGAACATTTGAAGACAGTGCAGGCAGGGTTTGGTTGCCATCTATTGGGAAAGGCGTAGATATTTTGGATCTTAATGAAAAAAAAATAAAAAGGCTGGGGCCGGCCCAGGGTTTGGCAACTAACACTATTATCAGCCTGGCTCAAAACAAATCCGGAGATATTTTCGCAGGTACGCTTAAAAAAGGGATCGATATTATAAATATTCAAAAGCAAACCATTCTACATCTGGACAGTGCACAGGGATTGAAAAAATGCCGGATTTTTAATATGCTTGATGATGATGAGGACCATATTTGGATTGCGACAGACAGCCTGGGCATTTTCATTTTAAATAGAAGTATAGATTCTATCACCCACGTAGGATCAAACGAGGGACTCGGTGATGATGCCACATGGTTTCTCTACAAAGATGAACAGCATCAGATGTATGTTGGAACAACCATGAGTGGTTTTAATATTTTTCCCCCATCGAATAAGGTTTCGCATCTTTTCAAAGAAAAAAATGGATTGCTACATGATCAGGTCTGGGGTCTTTTTGAAGATAGCAAGCAACGGCTATGGGTGGGGACTTTTTCCGGCGCAAATATCTTAACTCCTGATCATAAAATATTTTCGTTAGTTCCCTATCCGAATGACAGAAGCAGCAACCGGATTGATCCAATTATACAAACAGGTCCAGACCAGTTTATCATGGCAGGCGACGTTGACGGATTAATCCTGATAGACGAATCAGCACATACTATAGAAAGAATTGGTCTAAGAGAGGGACTGCCTTCTTTGAGCCTGTTTAATTTATTGATGGATAGTCATGGGATGATTTGGATTGGAACCCTCAATGCAGGACTGATCTTATTTGATCCGCATACAAGAACCATGCGTTATCTGAATAAAGCCTCCGGCCTAAGCAGTGACCATGTTACACAGGTTGTTGAGGATCCTTCGGGGAAATTCTGGATTGCCACTTTCGGCGGCGTGGATCTGTTGGATTTAAAAGATAACACCATTCGCAGTTATACTACTGCCGAGGGTTTAAGTGACAACAGGCCGAGTTCAATTCTGCTGGACAAAAAAAATAGGCTGTGGGTAACCTCTGAAAAAGGTTTAAACCTGTTCGATCCTGTCAAAAAAACCAACACCATATTTTCAATGGCTTCCGGGATGCCTGGAAACGGAGTATATAGCCTGCTGGAACAAAACGGACGAATATTTGCCGGGACCGAGAATGGATTAACTGTATTGGAAGAAACTGAAAATCCTTTATCTAAAACCAATGAAATCACCTGGAATCTTCGGAACTATGGAAAGCCGCAGGGGTTTTATTATCTGAATTTTAATGGAAATACTGCTGTTATTACTCATACAGGAACATTCTGGTGGGGGATAATTGAAGGTGTAACCATGGCAGACTCAACAGTTTTTTCATCTGATTCCAGCATTGCTCAGGTCCAGGTTACCGGAATTGAACTCATGGGGAAACAACAATTTTTTACAGATCCGGGATTAATTAAAGATGCAGATACATTATGGGGAGAAAATAAAGATACTTTTTATCTGAATGGAAATTTCAATTCACTGAACACTGACAGACAGAGGGGGATAGAATGGGACAGCCTGAATTCCAATTTTATTCCAGGGAACCTTTCCCTGCCACCCGACCGAAATTATATTCGTTTTCATTTCAGCGACAAACTACCACAGACAAATGGAGACTACAAGTATATTTATATTCTTGATGGTGTAGATGACAAATGGAGCCAGGTAACGTCTGATCCATTATCGGAGAATTATAATAATATTTCGCCAGGTTACTACACTTTCCGGGTATCCACAAAAAAAACAGGGGGTCCCTGGTCGGAACCTTCCATATATCATTTCAGAATTAGGCCTCCCTGGTGGTTTTCCTGGTGGGCCGAGCTTGGTTATCTGCTGATTTTTATTGGTGTCCTTCGCCTATGGGTCAGGTACCGCTCCCGTCGTTTATTAAAAGAAAATGCATTGCTGGAGCAAAAGGTAATTGACAGAACCACTGCACTCAGTACTTCACTGGAAAATCTTCGGCAGACTCAAAATCAACTTATACAAGCCGAAAAAATGGCTTCCCTGGGCGAGCTTACAGCGGGCATTGCCCATGAGATTCAGAACCCATTGAATTTCGTAAATAATTTTTCTGAAGTAAATACAGAACTTCTCGACGATGTAAATAAGGCATTGGACCTGGGCGATATTTCCGAAGTAAAAGATATTTTGAAAGACGTCGAAATGAATATGTCGAAAATTACTTTTCATGGCAAACGTGCTGATGCGATCGTAAAAGGAATGCTCCTGCATTCAAGGGCAAGCAGTGGTCAGAAAATACCCACCGATATAAATGCACTGGCCGACGAGTATCTTCGTCTGAGTTATCATGGGTTGCGTGCAAAAGACAAGTCATTTAATGCACAATTCGACATGGATTTCGACGAGAGCCTGGGAGAGATCATGGTGGTGCAACAGGATATTGGGAGAGTTTTTTTAAATCTTTTCAATAACGCATTCTATTCCGTTTCAGAAAAAAAGAAGACTGCACCTGTTGATTACCAACCGACCGTTTCCGTAACCACCAGAAAGAAAAGGAATATGATTGAAATCAGGATACGCGATAATGGTCAGGGAATCCCCCGAAAAGTGATAGATAAAATTTTTCAACCTTTTTTTACGACTAAACCTGCTGGACAGGGCACTGGTTTGGGATTATCACTTAGTTATGATATTATTACCAAGGAGCACGGAGGAAAAATTGAGCTTACAACAGAAGTAAATGAGTTCACAGAATTTGTAATTGAATTAGCGGCTCTACCGCTGGTATAGCAGGTGCAAATTAAAATAAAAACTTAAAATTCCTATTGATGAAAATTCTAGTAGTAGACGACGAACGTGACATGCAACAGTTATTCGAACAGCGTTTTCGAAAGGAAATAAAGTCGCGCGAATTTGATTTTATCTTTACTTTCTCAGCACCTGATGCTTTGAAATATTTAGATCAGGTACCACACGAAGTCGTCCTCATTTTATCAGACATCAATATGCCTGGTATGAGTGGTTTCGAATTATTGAGTGAAATCAAAAAAAAATATAAAAACCCGCCGCCTGTGGTAATGATGATTACAGCTTATGGTGACGAAGAAAAACACCATCAGGCGATTGAACTTGGCGCAGACGATTTCCTGACTAAACCGCTCGACTTTAACTTATTGAAAGAAAAATTAAAATCCCTTGAATGATGGTCAAAATATTGGTTGTAGACGACGAACCTGATTTAGAGGTTCTGATAAAACAAAGGTTCCGTAAACAGATTCGGGACAAACTATATGAATTTTCATTCGCGGTAAACGGATTAGATGCGCTTACAAGGATAAAGGATACCGATGACCTGGACGTCGTTCTAAGCGATATCAATATGCCGGAGATGGATGGCCTGACGTTGTTGGATAAGATGGGTCAGGTAAACCCAATTTTAAAAGCTATAATCGTCTCCGCATATGGTGATATGGAAAATATACGGATAGCCATGAACCGGGGCGCATTTGATTTTATTACGAAACCTGTTAATTTTGAAGATTTGGATCTGACGATTATCAAAACAATACGTCACGTTGCTCAAACACGTCAGACTCTGAAAGCCATCAGGGAGAATAATATTTTAAGGATGTATGTTGATGAGACCGTTCTTAATTTTATGAGCCGCCCCGAATTTGAATCTTCCTTATTAAAGAACGAAACCATTGAGGCTTCTGTAGCTTTCATTGATATCTGTGGTTTTACAGCAATCACAGAAACAGAGCAGCCTAATGTTGTCGTGAACATGCTAAACAACTATTTCGACATTATTGTAAAGGAGATTATTGCGCAAAACGGATACGTAGATAAATTCATCGGCGATGCAGTATTGGCAGTTTTCAGAAATGAATTTCATCTTGACAGGGCCGTCGATTCATGTCTTGCAGTAAGAACACAGATTGAGAAACTGCCTCCCGATCCGAATGGTCTGGGGTTCAGACCAAAAGTATCGATTGGCATACACTCAGGTGAAATGATTTGCGGGAATATTGGGTCTGCGAGTCTTCGTCGCCTCGACTATACTGTTATCGGTGATATTGTAAACACGGCTGAACGTTTGCATCAGGCTGCTGAAGAAGGCCAGATTATTATTACACAGGCATCGTACGAAAAAATTAAACAATCCTTTCGTTGTAACCGGCTGAAAGAAGTTCAACTAAAACATAAAGCAAGACCTGTGGAGATTTATGAGGTTGTTTCCTGAGTGGACAGGGACCTGAAATCAACCGGCACCAGCTTGCTTACTCCGGCTTCCTGCATGGTTACACCGTAAATCACATCCACCGTACTCATGGTCATTTTATTATGCGTGACAATGATGAATTGGGAATTATCACTAAACTGCCGTATCATATTTGTAAACTTTCCGACATTGGCATCATCGAGAGGTGCATCTACTTCGTCCAGAATACAAAACGGCGCTGGTTTGATCAGATATATTGCGAATAACAGCGCCGTAGCAGTCAACGTTTTCTCTCCTCCACTTAGTTGTTGTATAGATGACGGTCTTTTGCCCTTCGGTTTGGCCACGATATCGATACCTGTTTCAGCCAGGTTTTCGGGATTTTCCAATACCAGGTCGGCAGTATCTTCCTCAGTAAATAAGGCCTTGAAAACTTTCTGAAAATTCTCCCGTACTTTACCAAATGTGTCCAGGAATTGCTGATTTGCAGTAGATTCAACTTCCTGGATCGTTTGCAATAAAGTATCTTTTGCATTTACCAGGTCATTCTTCTGTTCCAATATAAAGTCGTAACGCCTCTTCATTTCCTGAAAAGCTTCGACCGCCGTGGGATTTACTTCTCCCAGGTTCTCCAGTCTTTTTTTCATCCTGTCGACTTTTTCCTGCAGTTCTTCAGCAGGCATTTCACCTGTCCTGGCCTCATCGATAATATCGTCGAGATTGATACGGAATTCCACATTCAGTCTTTCTTTCATGCCTGCAAGCTGCAATTTCAGATCATTGAGCCTGTCTTTTATTTCTCCAAGGATGTGTTCAGTATTTTCTTTTTGCTTGACAAGCTGACGGAGGGCAGATTCCTTTTCACTCAGTTTGTTTCTTTCGAGATAGTAGGCCTGGTCTGCTTCGTTGAGTTTTTTCTCTTCTTCTTCTTTATTCCGGAGCATATTGAGCAAATCCCCTTCTAAAACAAGAAGAGATTCGTTACTTTCTGAAATCTGTGTCTGTGCCTGATCCAGCTGGAGCCGGTTTTCTTCTATCTGAATTCTTAAATCTGACAGCTGTTTCTGTCTGAATTCACGTTCCTGATTCAATGCTGAAATCCTGTTTTGTTGCTGTATTACCTGGAGGTTTACTTCGTTGAAACCTGCAAGAGCAGTGTTATAGCCTGTTTCCGCAACTGCAAACTGATCCTGCCCCTGGATTATTTTTTCCTTTAGTTCGTTCACTTCATCAATTAAAAGGATGGCCTCAGTCCGGGCGCCGCCAATGGACTCCTGCGTCTGGTGTATTTGGTCTCTTAGCTCCTCTATTCTTTTCACGGCTGTTTCCTGTAACGCATTGAGATTTTCCGTTTTATTCTGAATGGCAAAAAGCTGATTATTCAAACGGCTGATATCTTCCTGGGCCTGACGAAGCGCCTGTTCTTTTAATTGTTCATTGAATCGAATCACTTCATTATGACGCGACTGAATCTCGGATTTGAGCTGATTGACTATTTTTTCCCTGGCAATCACATCCTGTGAGATTTTTTCAAGATTTTTTGCACGACCAATTTTCTTTCCTTCAAATAAACCGACGCTGCCACCTGAAAGAGTGTATTTGCCTTTTACATATTTCCCGGTTTTTTCAAGAATTACGGATCCATTGGACTCATTATTGAACCACTCAACCGAGGGCTCATTTTCAGCAATAAAAACGTGTTGCAACAAGTGTTTTGCCAGCGGTAAATATTTGGCATCCACTTCTATTACACTCAATGCTGTTACCGTATCCGCAGGTTGTTGATGCGATTCCGGCAACTCATCAGGAAACTTATTCAACAGGAAAAAATTTGCCTTGCCTTTTTTATTGTCATCCAGAAGGTGAACAGCTTTGAGCCCTTCTTCCAGGTCATTCACGACATAAAAATTGAGGTAAGGTTCCAGCACATTTTCGACTGCGGTCCTGAATTCTTCCTTAACATAAATGATGTCAGATAGTACAGGTGCTGTATGATTCCAGTTGGGGTTTTTGTGGAGAAACTTGACACTTTCGGGATAACCTTCCATTGAATCGATCAAACTTTTCAGGAGATCGTGTTCATTTTTTTTTGAGTCATATTTCCTGCTCTCTTCAGCCAGTTCCTGACGCAGTACTTCCAGCTTTTCCTGTGTTTGAAGAATTTGTTCACGGGTTCTTTCCTGATGTTCCTGTAACTGTCTTAAATCTGTTCTCCGGGTTTCCAGTTGTTCAGCCGTTAGCTCGTTCTCTAGTCCCAACTGATCGATTTGAACGGCCCGTGTGGCATTTTCCTCTTCCTGGTGTTTCAATCCTCTTTCAAGGTTTTGAATGGAAGTATCTGCCACCGCAAGGTTTTTTTCCGAATCAAATTGTCTGCGTTGCACCTGAGTGTGCTCACTTCTCAATTGATCGAGCAACAATTTCATGGATCCGAAAGATGTTCGTGCCAATTCAGTCTTTTCACGAAGGGATTCAAGATTTTCAAGGAGTGTTCCGAGTTTTGTATCCTCTTCTGCTAACTGGTTTTCCGTAAAATGTACACTTTCTTCGAGTCCTTTAACCTGACCCGCACCCTTTGTCAGAAAATCCTGCAGGTTAACTTGCTTTTCCTCCAAAAAATTCAGGCGTTGACTTACCAGGTTTTTTTCGCCTTCTTTGTTTCTTAATTGCTGAACCAGTTCATTGAAGTCATGTTGCAACGCCTGTAACTGTTTTTCTTTTTCAACAAATTCCAGTTTATCCTTTTCAAGCGCAGCTTCCTCACCAGCAATCAGTGCTTCGAACTGAATCTTCTTATCCGTTTCTGATTCAGATTGTGATTGCAGATTCTTATAGCTTGTATTGAATCCCTCCAAAGAAGCCTTTGCCAACTCAATACTTATTTCACGATAGTCCTTTTTTATTTCAAAATATTTCTCCGCTTTTTTGGCCTGGGCTTCGAGAGTTTTTAACTGGTTATTAATTTCAAACAGGAGGTCTTCTATACGGGCGAGGTCCTGTTCCGTTGCATCAAGTTTCAGCCTCGCTTCTTTTTTTCTGGTCTTATAAATGGAAATTCCGGCAGCCTGCTCAAGCATGCGCCGACGGCTGTTTTCCTTATCCCGAATAATATCATCTACCATTCCCAATTCTATAATAGCATAGCTATCGGTAGAAATACCAGTATCAATAAAAAGATTCTGAATGTCCTTCAGGCGGCAACTCACATCGTTTAGCCTGTACTCACTTTCACCGCTTTTATAAAATTTACGGGTTACAGTTACGGTACTGAATTCCGTTGGTAAAAGATTTCGGGTATTTTCGAACGTTAGGCTCACTTCAGCGAGGCCGGAAGCCGTTCGATTCCTTGATCCGTTAAATACAAGGCTTTCAAGATTCTCTGATCGAAGATGACTTATTTTCTGTTCACCGATTACCCAGCGGATGCTGTCCACAATATTGCTCTTGCCACAACCATTCGGACCTATGATGCCGGTAATGCCTTCATTGAAAAGAATATGGGTGCGGTCAGCAAAACTTTTAAATCCTTTTATATCAAGACTTTTTAAACGCACGGATCACTATATTGGTACGGGAACAAACCTAATCAAAATGCTCAAAGGATTACCCTTCTGTTAATAAGTGGTGGATACTCTTTTAATCCTCTCTATTCCCACTGGCAAGCCTTTTTTTCAACTCGGCGACTGGCATATCAATTTGTTTACCCATTACCTGGTTGCCCCGGTATGTTATTACTTTTAACATGACGGCATCTTTGGGAACCTGAAGCGGTTCCTTATAGACCGGATAAAAATTATCAGGATGGGAATTATCGAAACTGTAGTGAATATCCAGTCCTTTAATTTCGGTACTTAAAGTGATGACCAATGAATCACTGGCATCTTTACCTACCTGAAATATCGGGTCGAACATGGTCCTTGCATATTTCACATTTTGAAGGTCCATTCTGCCGAAATTATTCTCCACTTTTGTCGCAAACCAGTCCCAGTTCTTTTTGTTTACCGGTGACCACAAACATTCAGAAACAGCGAGGCTTCTAGGCCAGACCATATATTGCAAATGCCGGGTATTATAGACTTGTTCTGACCAGAGATTAGCCTGTCCACCCAAAATATATTTGGCTTCCACACCTTCGGGCACAGGTTCGAATTCATATGTCTTATTCAACCGAAGCGTCGCATATACATGAGGTTCACTGATAGCATCTCCCTGCATATAATCCAGGTAAACATAAGTTGTCGGGCTCATAACGACCTGGTGACCCATTTGAGCAGCTGCAATGCCTCCCTTAATGCCCCTCCAACTCATTACTAACGCATTTGGTGCGAGTCCGCCTTCCAGAATTTCATCCCAGCCTATGAGTTTTTTTCCTTTGGATTCGACAATCTTTTCAACACGTTTTTCAAAATAACTTTGCACTTCCTCCATAGTCTTCAGGTTTTCTTTCGCCATTAATTGTTTGATGGCATCGCTTTGTTCCCAGAAATTCTTGGCACATTCGTCACCTCCGACATGAATATAGGGGAAGGGAAACAAGCCTGCGATTTCTGTAAAAACGGCATCCAGAAATGTATATACTTTTTCATTGGCGGGGCAAAGTGTATTATCCTGCCTTGCAACGGGACCGGGCCAGTCCATAAAACTTTCGCCTGAAATCACCTGATACTTGTCTGAACCCGGAGTACAGGAAAGATCAGGATATGAGACAATCGCAGCCATACTGTGCCCAGGTACATCTATTTCGGGCAGGATATTTACAAAACGGTCCTGAGCATATTTAACAAGGTCGCGAATATCATCCTGCGTGTAAAAGCCACCAAAATGCCGTGGTTCTTCTTTGGGAATAGGTGCAAAACTGCCAAAATATCCTTCACGCTTTACATTCCAGGCTCCGACTGAAGTTAGTCTTGGAAGACTCTTAATTTCAACCCTCCATCCCTCATCGTCTGTGAGATGCATATGTAGCAGGTTAAATTTGTACTGAACCATCTGGTCGATAAAATCTTCGACTTCTTTTTTGGTAAAAAAATGACGGGAAACATCGAACATCAGACCTCTCCATGCAAAACGTGGATAGTCTGTAATCTCCACCAAAGGAACCTGCCAATTGACACCTTTGACAGCAACTGCACTTACTATTTCCTGAGGCAGTAATTGCCAAAGTGTCTCCATTCCATAAAAAAGGCCAGCTGGTTTATTGGAGGTAATGATTATACCTGTGGATTTTATAGACAGACGATAACCTTCATCACCGAGTTCTTTGTCAGTTGTTTTATTCAACACAAATCTTATGGATGCCGTGCTGTTGTTTTTACTGGAGGATACTTTTCTGCCCGTCGCAGCAAGCTTACCGAGGATGTTCATAGTCGTCAATTTCAATTCAGGAAGGTTTGGAATACTCACTGAAATGACGCCTGGCAATTTATAATATCCGGGTGCTCTCGTTATACTAACGGGTTCCGGAATAATTGAAACCGCATTCTCTTTTTTTTGAGCGAAGGAGAGAAAACCTGTGAGAGCCAGTAAACCGAGAAACAGTGTTTTTTTCATTTAGCAATCGTATTAAATTTATTTAAAAGTCGTAAGGCAAAACAAATATATTATTGCAGAAAAGTAAAATTTAATTCTCTCATTCCTACATTAGCCACTCTTCCACATTTTCTACATTGTCTAACGCCGAAGGCGTTAGACGTAAGGTTCCTGTTGACTAAGACAATGAAAACTTCCCAGTCCCCAAATGATATCGGTAGAATCGATTCCGAGTATTTTCCGATCCGGAAATGCATCCTGAATGATTCTTAAGGCTCTTTCATCTTTTTCAGACCTGAAAGTCGGAACGACGACCAATCCATTCGCGATATAAAAATTTGCATAAGAAGCCGGCAATCTCTGGTTTTCATAAATAATCTTATCCGGCATTGGTAATTCTGCAACATTAATCTGCTTTCCGTTCAACAGACGCATTTTTTTTAAATCTGCCAGATTACGCTTTAAAATGTCGTAGTTCTCATCATCTCTATTTTCTTCTACCACGGCGAGAACGCTATCTTCATTTATAAACCGAACCGTATCGTCGATATGTCCATCGGTATCATCGCCTGCAATTCCGTCTTTTATCCAAAGCACCTGATCAACTCCATAATAAGCTTCCAGACAGGATTCAATTCCAGAACGACTCAAAAGCGGATTTCTGTTTTGATTCAGGAGACAAGACTCAGAAGTGATCAGCGTTCCTTTTCCATTAAAATCAACCGATCCTCCTTCCATTATGATCTCGGGGTATAGTACAGGAATTTGGTAAGCTGTTGCAATAAGTGTCGGAATGAGGTCGTCAAGTTCGAATGGCGGATATTTATTTCCCCAGGCGTTATAGTTCCAGTCGATGATGATCTTAGGTTGGGCTGCAACAGGGTTTATCAGAAAAGCGGGGCCATGATCCCTGCACCAGGCATCATTGGTTGGATGAGTAAAAAATTTAATGCCGTCCATTTTTGCTGAAACCTCTTCAAGTTTCTCAATGGCGAATAACTTCATGTTTTCATCTGCCACGTTAATGTGAACTGCTTCATTTTCCGCAAGGGCTTTGATAAAATAGCAATATGGTGAATATATAGATTCGATTTTCCCCGGCCAGGAAGCTTCTTTATGCGGCCAGCTTAACCATGTAGCAGAATGTTTTTCAAATTCACCAGGAAAGCGGTAACCCAGATCTTTTGGAGTGGGTTGGCTAATCTTCATCAATAAATCTTTTGGTAATGGGTAAATAAGAATCTATCCGGCGATCACGCATGAAAGGCCAGTGAGTACGGTAACTGTCAGTCTTTGCAACATCAACTTCCTGAACAATCACCTCTTCCTGGTCATGGCTCGCCTGGACCAAAAGGCCTCCGAATGGATTCGAAATAAATGAACCACCCCAGAATTTCATGGCACCATTCTGTTCAATACCGACACGATTCACACTAACAACGTGGACGCCATTTGCAATGGCATGACTTCGTTGAATGGTTTGCCATGCATCGTATTGCTCGGTGTTGGTCGAAACATCCTGCGTGGTAGACCATCCGATGGCCGTCGGATAGAAAAGAATTTCAGCACCCAACAAAGAAGTGATCCGCGCCGCTTCCGGGTACCACTGATCCCAGCAGATCAGCACGCCGATTTTTGCATATTTCGTTTCAAAAACTTTATATCCGAGATCTCCTGGAGTGAAATAAAATTTTTCATAATATGCGGGATCATCGGGAATATGCATCTTCCGGTATTTACCAAGGTACCTGCCATCCGTATCAAAGACCGCTGTCGTATTGTGATAAATTCCCTGCGTTCTTTTTTCAAAAAGAGACGCAATGATTACGATATTATTCTCACCGGCAATTTTCTGTAGCGTTTCTGTGGACGGGCCGGGAATGGATTCGGCGAGCTGGAAATTGTCATAATCTTCCACGTCACAAAAATACAGGGAAGAGAAAAGTTCCTGGAGACAAACGATTTGAGCGCCTTTTCCCACCGCTTCCCTGATTTTTTCGATTGCTTTTTGAAAATTGACAGTTTTATCCTTTACACAGGACATCTGCACAATTCCCACTTTAACTTTAGACATGCCAGAAAAAGTTTGAGTTCGCAAATTTACGGACTAAAGTTAAGCTGAAAGCTAAAGTCTAAGAAGCCTGTCCCAAATGTTTAAGGTAAGTTACATGAGATGCTATCGCATTGTGCACGCGGGCAAATTCAATATACTTGATACCATGATCAGCACATGTCTGCCTGACTATCTTGCTTACTGCGGGATAATGAATATGTGATATTTTAGGAAAGAGATGGTGTTCAATCTGAAAATTCAAGCCCCCTACCAGCCAGGAAACTAGTCTGTTGTGTGTGGCAAAATTAGCTGTTGTATTCACCTGGTGAATAGCCCACTCGTTTTCAATTTTGTTGGTATCAACATTAGCAATCGGAAAAGATACGTGTTCAACTGTATGTGCCAGCTGGAAAACGATGCTGATGAGGAGACCTGTAACTACAGTCGTAATCAGAAATCCAATTACCCAAGCTCCAAAGCCCACCATATAAATTGGAAGCGCTATAAAAATAAAGGCATGTATCACTTTAAAAATCCAGAAGTTGAAATGGTCAATAACACCCATTTTCTTTAAGGGAACATCGCCAACACGTTTTCTGAAATATTTATTGTAATCAAGTATAAAAATCCAAAGTATATAGAGCATTGCATACAGACCCCAGAAATAAACATGCTGGTATTTATGCAGTTTCAGTCTTTTTTGATTGCTGCTCATGCGCATGAATGGCTGGATATTAATATCATCATCCACACCATCGACATTAGTATAGGAATGATGAATAATATTATGTTTGTTATGCCAGATAAAGCTGTTTCCGCCAAGAACACTGAGCGATAAGGCCGCCATTTGGTTTATCAGTTTGCTTTTACTGAAACTTCCGTGGCCGCCATCATGCATAACATTGAATCCAATGGCAGAAATCACACAACCGAATAAAATACATTCTACTATAGCGATTAAAACCGGTGGCGTGTAAAATACCAGGTGTACATATAATCCAATAAAACTTATTCCAAGTACGGCTGCTTTAAGGTAAAGTGCAAAATTTCCCGTCATTGATTTTCCTGTCTGGTCAAAATAGGAATTAATTCTTTTTTTTAGATCAGCATGGAAAGTGTGCGGACTATTGGAAAACTTAGGCATTTGCATAAAAAGCGCTTTAACTAAAATTTGCTGCAAAGTTACCTCTTTTAATTGCGATAACTCTGTTAAATAACGATGAAAACTAGTAGTTTATGCACATCAGGTATCAAATTGTACAAAAGAATCCAGGCTGCTGACACCGATCATTTTTTCCGATATAAATCCTTCCGCATATTTTACGCCGATCATCTTTCCAAGCATTTGCGCCCTACCGATGACAGAATCCAGGAATTCGGGGCTGGAAATATAAGTTTGAGGTTCATCCTTATCATAAGATGTGGAATGAAATTGTGAACTGTATGAATGGATTGCTTCCAGTTTCCGATCAAAGACCGAAGTAATATCATACACAAATGTAGGTGGGTAAAAGCGGTCCTGAATGAAGTGAAAAACATATTTGGGACGCCAATATTCCTGTTCCTTTCCCTGGTCGTCGAAAGTTGAAATTTTTCTTAACCCGCTCAGGAAACAGCTCTCCGATATCAGCCTGCCCGCCCGCCCATGGTCAGGGTGTCTATCTTCTAAAGCACTGGCAAGTATGATTTCGGGCTTGAATTGACGAATTATACGGATAATTTTTCGTTGATTTTCTTCATTGTTCTGAAAAAACCCATCTGCCATTCCAAGGTTCTGCCGGATATCGAGTTCCATGACCCTGGATGCAGTCTCTGCTTCTTTGAGACGTAATTCAGGAGTTCCACGGGTACCAAGTTCGCCGCGGGTAAGATCCGCAACACCAATGTTTTTACCATGCATTTTTTCCATCATCAGCGTTCCGGAGCAACAGAGCTCCACGTCGTCGGGATGGACTGCAACTGCAAGAATATCTATTTTTTTCATGTCGCAAATTATAATAAGTTGATCAGAGTTGTTACCACCCGCTTACGTGCTGAAGATTATCCAATTTTACCCTAGCTTTGCACTCCGAAATTATCTATTCATTCTCATTCTAAAATTACTTCTATGGCCTATGATGTTGTTGTGCTTGGCAGTGGTCCCGGCGGTTATGTAGCTGCCATCCGCGCATCTCAATTAGGGTTCAAAACAGCCATCATTGAAAAAGAAAGTCTGGGTGGTATTTGTCTTAACTGGGGATGTATTCCCACCAAGGCCCTTTTAAAGAGCGCACAGGTTTATGAAGACATAAAACATGCAAAGGATTTTGGTATTGAAGCCAACGGAACCCCGGATTTCCCGGCTGTCATTAAAAGGAGTCGTGGGGTTGCTGATAAAATGAGTCGCGGGGTTCAGTTTCTGATGAAGAAGAACAAGATTGACGTATTCATGGGCTTTGGAAAATTTAAATCTAAGAGTCAGATAGAAGTTGCTGCCGCAGATGGTAAAACCCAAATTGTGGAAGGTCGCCATATTGTGATCGCAACGGGTGCCCGAAGCCGTGAACTGCCAAACCTGAAACAGGACGGCAAAAAGGTGATCGGCTATCGGGAAGCCATGAATCTGCCCGTTCAGCCTAAAAGCATCATAGTGGTCGGCAGCGGCGCGATCGGGGTTGAGTTTGGATATTTCTATAATAGTATTGGCACAAAAGTGACCATTGTTGAGTTCCTGCCGAGAATCGTCCCGGTGGAAGACGAAGACATATCTAAAGAGCTTGAAAAATCATTTAAAAAATCCGGAATAGATATAATGGTGAGTAGCGAAGTGACCAGTGTAGATACCTCCGGCAGCGGTGTAAAGGCTAAAATAAAAACAGCTACCGGTGAACAATTATTGGAAGCCGACATTTTACTCAGTGCCATTGGAATTGCTGCTAATATTGAAGGAATTGGCCTGGAGGCATTGGGTGTAAAAATAGAAAAAGGGAAGGTTTCCGTTGATAAATTCTATAATACCAATATAGCGGGTCTATATTCCATCGGGGATTGTGCACCAGGTCAGGCTCTGGCACATGTGGCGTCCAAAGAAGGCATTATATGCATTGAAAATATTGCTTATGCCGAGAAAAAATATTCTCACAGTCCTGAACCTATTGACTACAATAATGTGCCAGGTTGTACTTATTGTACACCAGAAATCGCATCGGCGGGGTTTACGGAAAAACATGCAAGGGAAGCAGGTTATGATGTCAAAGTAGGCAGATTCCCGCTGAGTGCTTCAGGAAAAGCTTCAGCAGCCGGACATACAGAAGGTTTCATTAAAGTAATCTTTGATGCAAAATATGGTGAGTGGCTGGGCACCCATATGATCGGATACAATGTGACAGAAATTATTATAGAAACAGTCGTGGGTCGAAAGCTTGAAACCACCTACCAGGAAGTTCTCAACAGTCTTCATCCGCATCCGACGATCAGTGAAAGTGTGAAGGATGCTATTGAGGTTGCATACGGAGAAGCGATACATCTTTAAGCTTAGAGCCTAAGGCCTAAAGCAGTTCATAATGGTTAATTAGTAGTACTTGATTCAAAAATCATTGAACATTATTAATTAACCATTTTTTATTTTTACTATAATTAATTTTTAAATTGGCTTTAGGCTTTAGGCCTTAGGCTTTAAGCTTTGAAATATGCTTCCGGTTTCAGTTTGGGAAATGGAAAGTTTTTTTGCTCCCAAGGATTTCATTGTCATAGGCAGCGGTTTTACCGGATTGTGGTCTGCTTATTATTTAAAAAAACGCTACCCGGAAAAATCGGTTCTCATACTCGAGAGAGGAATTATCCCGAGCGGCGCCAGCACCAGAAATGCAGGTTTCGCATGCTTTGGAAGTTTTACTGAATTACTGTCGGATGCAGAAAAGATGGGTGAATCCGAAATGTTTGCACTTATGGAAATGAGGTTTAAAGGATTGGAAAAGATCCGCAAAAAATTCAATCCTTCGCAAATCGATTATGAAAACCTTGGAGGCTATGAATTATTGTCGACCGAACAATTTGCCAACGTAAATGCTCTTCGCACCAGTATTGATTCGCTCAATAGTAAATTGCAAATAATTACAGGAAAGCAAAAAACCTTCCAGCTCAACGATTCAAAAATCAAAAATTTCGGATTGGGTGGATCTCATCACCTGATAGAAAACAAGCTGGAAGCTCAATTGCATTCTGGTAAGCTGCTGGAAGCGCTTGTTCAGCTGGTTTATTCAGTAGGCGTTACCATACTTACGCATATTGATGTAAAGAATATGGACGTTAGGACTAATCGTGTGCGACTGGAAACCAATCTGCCTGTTTCACTAAGCGCCGAACAGGTTTTGGTTTGCACCAATGCTTTCGCAAAAGCGCTCTTACCCGATCTGGATATTTCGCCGGCGCGCGGACAAATACTTTTAACCGAACCGATTGAAGGACTTAAAATAAAAGGAACTTTTCATTATGATGAGGGGTTCTATTATTTCCGTAACCTTAACAACCGGGTATTGCTCGGAGGCGCCCGCAATAAATTTATTGATGCAGAAGAAACGTTTTCCGCCGATACATCGGATTCTGTCCAACAGGAACTTGAAATATTTTTGAGGGATATCATTTTACCTGGAACAGCTTTCCGGATAGGTTTAAGATGGAGTGGGACAATGGCAGTCGGGAAAGAAAAAAAACCCATTATAAAAAAAATAAACGAGCGTGTTTATTGTGCTGTACGGATGAGCGGTATGGGCGTTGCACTTGCACCCCAGGTAGCGAAGGAAGTTGCCGGAATGATGTAAAGGGATCAAATATAAATAAGACCCGGGGGTTAAACCTCCTACATTATTATTCCCGCAATGGTAGCAGAAAGGTAAGATGCTAAAGTGCCACAGAGTAAAGCCCTCAACCCCAGCCGGGCAAGATCAGCTCTTCTTTCAGGAGCGATGGCGCCAATACCGCCAATTTGCATGCCCACACTACTGAAATTCGCGAAACCACAAATTGCAATACTCACAACCAGAAGACCTTTTTGAGAAATAATAGGCACAGCACCTGATGTGAGGCTTTTGAAAGCCACAAATTCATTTACCGTGAGTTTTTGACCAAGCAAAGTAGCCGCATTCCGGACATCTTCTGTTGGAATGCCCATTGACCAGGCAAAAGGATAGAATATTCTTGAGAAGATCCAGTTCAAGCTTAGATCGAAAGATGGGTTGAACAAATGGCCAGTTTTCATCAACAGAAAATCTACCAGCGCAATCATGGCAATAAATCCAATCAGCATGGCAATAACATTCATAGCAATTTTGAAACCTTCAGCCGCACCATGAGTGATCGCATCTAACAGGTTTGCATACCGGCTTGTAACTTTCAATTTTACTGTGCCCATCGTTTGGCTAATTTCTGTTTCAGGCCATACTATTTTAGAAATGACCAGTGCACCTGGCGCAGCCATCAGACTGGCCGTTATGAGCTTAGGCGCGAGATCAATGCCAGCCTGTGCACCCATGTTGGCATAAACGATCAGAATACCGCCGGCAATACAGGCCAGGCTTCCTGACATGCTGGCTAGTAATTCGCTTTTAGTCATTCCGGGTAAATAAGGCTGAATCATTACCTGTGCTTCAATCTGACCTACAAATGCGCTCGCTACATTACTCAATGCTTCTGCCCCACTCACACGCATAATGACATTCATAGCTTTCGCTATAACTGCCACGATCCGCTGCATAATTCCGAGATGGTAAAAAATTGCGACGAGAGCACAGACAAAGATGATGGTAGCCGTAACATTAAATGCAAAAACAAAGCCCCCCATAGAATAATTCATGATTCCTCCACCTTTCGCAGGAACTGCTATGCCATCATAAACAAATGCGGCTCCCTGAAAAGCAAAATGTTCAATCTTTCCCATCACTCGGCCAAGGAATTGAAAAAAGTGAATGACTGGCGCTATTTTCAATACCATAATTCCAATCACGAGCTGTAATATCAAACCGGAAAAAACCAGTCTTAAGTTTATCCTCCGGCGGTTATTGGAAAAAATGTAAGCCAGGCCGAGAATTAGTATGATTCCAATCAAACCCTGAGTTCTTTGCATAAGCAGATTTGTAGACGGAAGTTAAAGGAATTAAGTAATAAAACGGAAGTCAGTGCCTATTCCTTTCCTTCGTAATTTTACATATGGAAATGACCGAACCATCGAACAAAAGGATTGACCAGATTAAATCCATCATTGCAGTTCAGCCCGACATTCTGCTTCGAAATATAGGAGAAAAAATATTAAATAAGGAGCGCATATTTTTTGATGAGGGCATGTTGCTTTTTCAAAAAGCAAGTCTTCCGTTTCTTGGAACATTAGCAAACTATATCCGGGAATCACTACATGGCAATAAGACTTATTTCAACCGGAATTTTCATATCGAACCAACAAACGTCTGTGTATTCTCATGCACATTCTGCTCTTATTCCAGGTTGTACGCTCAGCGGGAAGAGGGATGGGAACTCAGTATTGACCAGATGATGGCCATTGTAAAAAAATACGATGGCAATCCTGTCACTGAAGTGCATATTGTCGGGGGGGTGCATCCGAAAATGAATCTGTATTTTTTTACGGAACTTCTGCAAAAAATAAAGGCATACCGGCCAGATCTGCACATCAAAGGATTTACTGCTGTGGAGCTGGATTATATGTTCCGCAAGGCAAAACTATCTGTTGAAGATGGCATGAGAATATTACATCAGGCAGGGCTCGATTCACTACCCGGTGGCGGAGCTGAAATATTTGATGCAGAAATCAGGAAGCAGATTTGCGATGATAAAGTAAATGCCGTTGGCTGGTTAAATATACATCGTAATGCCCATCTTCTGGGTATGCATTCAAACGCAACCATGTTGTATGGTCATATCGAAAATTATGGCCACAGGATCGACCATATGGAAAGGCTTAGAAAGCTTCAGGACGAAACGGGCGGGTTTAATACATTCATCCCTCTAAAGTTCAGAAATAAAGGAAATGACATGAGTCATATTGCGGAATCCACCATTATCGAAGACATGAAATTGTATGCAGTAAGTCGAATATATATGGACAATTTCCGCCATATCAAAGCTTATTGGCCAATGCTTGGACGTCAAAGTGCGCAATTAGCTTTGTCCTTTGGCGTGAATGACCTGGATGGCACCATTGATGATTCAACAAAGATTTATTCAATGGCGGGATCGGAAGAGCAACATCCATCCCTTACAACGACTGAATTAGTCGCACTAATAAAACAGGTAAAGCGCGAACCGGTTGAGAGGGATACATTGTATAGGGAAATCAGAAATTACAAGGATATGGATCCCACATCAATGGCCTCTAGCCCTTTGTACAATTAAGTTACTTCGATCTCACACTAATCGAAATCCGGCGGTCTTTTTCTTTTAACGAATCGGCAGCGTCAGCCGTGTATTTTGCGAAGTCAGAGCCAAAACCTTCTACGCCTGCAATCTGACCGGAGTTTGCACCTGAAGCTTTAATTGCTGTAGCTACCGCATTCGCGCGGCTTTCCGAAAGTGTCTTATTTAAAATACTGTCCCCACCTTTTTCATTAAATCCTCCGATCTTTATTTTAGCTTTTGGAAAAGCTTTGAGAATAGAAGCGATATTTTGAATTTGCACCATGCTTTCGTTCGTAATTACCGCTGTGCCATTATCAAAGCTCAGCTGATCAAAATTGAATGGAAATCTCCTTGAAGCTTTACTATTAGGGTCGATAAAAAAACCCACCAGCTGGTCTTCAATGCCACCTTTGTTGGCATTCAATATTACCCCGTCCGGAAGTTTTATAGCAAATTTATTTTCTCTAACAGCTGCTGGTTTGACTGTATCCTTTGTAGGGATAACTGAATCCGTTAACGGCTGTGGTATATTTCCTGAAGGAGATTGTTTGTTCATAAAATACCAGACCAATACACCGGAAATCAGGATTAATATACCAGGGATGACCCATATCAATGCTGATTTTTTCTTTTTTTCCGGAATTGGAGTTCCCGAAAATTTTTCGGCAATTCCAGCAAGATCATCAATACCCATAATTCCACGCAAAAAAATTCCCGCGGGTAATACATTCAGTACCTTTTTCTTCTGACTATTCAGGAAGGAGCGCAATCCACTTGCATTCATATTAGAGCTGAGAATGTGATTGCCTAAAACACCCAATGCTGCTGGTGCAGAAGTGCTTAACAATGATGAGGCCGATTGACTGCTGATTCCTGCATATTCTGCAATAGCATCGGATAAAACAGAAGTTTTTTCTCCGAAAATATTTTTCAGGAAATCCATACCCTTCGAATTTCCAGTTCCACCGGCCAGGGAATTCAGATTGAAAGGGATGTCAATTCTTGCAGCAGCGGTTGCGAGATTTAGCGTATCCTGTGCATCCCCGGAATCCGTTTTTAACATCACACCGGTAAGTATCGTCGGAATAATTCCGTGAATCGCCTGTTGTACATTCGCGGGACTTTCTCCCAAAATTCCCGCCATCCGGTTCGACATATCACTGCCAAGGATTTCTTTGACCGCTTCAATTAAATTGAACGACATATGAATAAATGCTTAATGTGTACTTATAATTTCAGGGTACTGGTTAAGAATAATAGGCAGAAAGGTATGAGAAGTTGTTATAAATTTAAACACTTTTATAACCCCGACGATCCGTAAGGTGATATTTTACTAAAGACTAACTTTGTGCGTTATGGAAGAAACCCATTCTCATAGTCACGTTGATCATTCCCACAGTCATTCGGGCCATTCCCATGGTGACCATGGTCATTCACACGGTCATATAACGGAGCTTAGTTCCGTAAATACCGCATTTATTATAGGTATTATTCTGAATCTCACATTCGTCCTTATTGAAGCCGTCGTAGGTATAACAATTCATTCTATGTCGCTTCTATCAGATGCAGGTCATAATCTGGCTGATGTTGCGAGCCTTGGATTGTCCCTTTTTGCTTTTCGCATGATGAAAGCAAAATCAAATACCATTTATACATATGGATACAAAAAAACAACTGTGTTGGTGGCCCTTTTAAATGGTGGAATACTGCTTGTCTCCATTGGTGCAATTTTGTATGAATCAATTCACCGGCTTATCCTGCCGGAACCATTACCTGGTAAGACTATTTCAATTGTAGCGGCTATCGGAATTCTGATCAATACGATTACGGCATTGCTTTTTTTCCGCAATAAGGAAAATGATCTTAATATTAAAGGAGCTTTTCTTCACCTGATGTCGGACGCTGTAGTTTCCGCGGCTCTGGTAGTCGGAGGAGTCATAATAATTTATACAAATTGGTATTGGATAGACCCTCTTTTGGGCATCCTGGTCGCCATTGTTATTGTTATTAGTACCTGGAACCTGCTTCGCGACAGCTTGCGTTTGTCAATGGATGCCGTACCATTGGGAATTGATTTGCGTGCCGTAAAAGCAGCCATTGAAAAAATTTCCGGCGTCCAGGATTTTCACCATATACATATCTGGGCACTCAGCACAACAGAGAATGCATTGACAGGTCATGTTGTTCTGAAAAAGGAAATAGGAATGGGGGACCAGGAAAAAATAAAAGGTGAAATAAAACACAAGCTTCTGCTTTTGAATATCCAGCACGTCACACTGGAAACGGAAACCGAAGAACTGGCTTGCGAACCGAGACAAATGTCTAATCTTTCAGTAAATCCTTGACATTGCTTTCAAGTTCAGATCCTTCCGCATTTATAGTCCTGATTACTCCTTCCCTGTCGATAAGAAAGGAAGTTGGAATCATATCCACTCCGTATGTGGAAGCTGATAAAGCTTCCCAACCCCTGTCATCTATCACCTGAATCCAGGTCAACCTGTCGTGGCGAACCGCCTTTTTCCAGCTGCTTATATCATCATCGAGTGAAATTCCGTATATCTCAAAACCTTTCCCATGATATTTATTATATAATTTGACCAACCTGGGATTATTTTGCCGGCAGGGACCGCACCAGCTCGCCCAAAAATCAATCAGCACCACTTTGCCTTTCAGTTCAGACAAAGAAACTTTTTTCCCATTTAAATCAGGCAGGGATAAGTCGGTCGCTGTTTGGCCAGGTCTCATTTGTGAAAATAGATTTAAGCTGACTATCATCAAAAACAGGGTTAACCAGATTCTGTTCATTTGCAACAATCTTTTTTAGAAAATAAAGACCGAAAAATATTCATTAGTCCACGCCACAAATATCGAACCATTGGCATTTTTATACAATTTGACTGACCTCAGTTAACAAAGCTCCAGTATATACCAAGACGAATCTTCAGACCAGCATATGGGTATGAAGGTGCTACAAAATTATTGTTTGTAAATCCAAACCCGGTTGTTGGTGAAATTTCTGCCGTATTTAGATTTTCCGCCCTGAAATAAGCCACAAAACTTCGAATTCTGAAATTGATATATGCGTTGACATCAGGTAGTTTTTCTGCAATGGTTGTTTGATTTTGCGTAAAGAACTGTCCGACAACCGGAGAATATCCATCTGCCGTATATGGCGTATAATACCTGAATTCGAGGCCAAATGCCAGTACCAGATTTTTATATCCGAGCTTACCTTCGTAACCTATTTGACCATGTGTAACAAAGAGCGGAATATTAACGGGAGAAGCTCCTGCCACTTTTTGAACGGCCGCCATGACTCTAAATATAAGATGTCTTGAAAGGGCGAATTTTTTATCGGCTGAAATGATCAGCACATTGAAAGGATTTGTTTCCTGTGCAGCGACATAATAATTGGTGAAATATGGATAGTTATTGAGGAGATAATAATTTCCCGAAAGTATAAGATCGAGTTTGGGCTGTTCTATTGACCCAAATAAGTGTATAACATTTTCTTTATAAAAAGAGCCCGCAGGTACACCAAACCCGAAACTGCTCTCCTGGCTCCATGCCATTCCAAGCGACCGGTTAACGTTTTCAAAACCGACCTGTAAGTATCCCAGATTTTTGCTTATCTGTCTTTTAAGACTGATATATGCATTATAATCTCCCGCATTAAAACCATTTATATAGAAATTCCCAAATGCCTCTACATCCCATTTCTTGTTGCGGGTCTTATTTCGGTATTCACCATGAATAAATAAATTATAAAGTGATCGCTCACCGGCATCATATGTGCCGTTCATCGTTTGAAAACTTATACCGGCTTTTAGAAACTGTTGAGAATTTTTCGAATCCGGGAATGAATAAAGGGAGAAATCGTTTGTAAGATTGTGCCATAAATCACTTAAGTGTATAGTATCAGGTGTCGATATAAAGTTGAGTTCCTTGGTATAATATTCAGCTTGTGGTGCATCATCATTGAACATTTGATGATAAGTGGAATAACTGATGGTTTGTTCTGCCCGGAATTTGGGATAAAATAAGGGAATAACTACTGAATCGTTTACAAGTGAGTCCTTCAGGCCTATAATGTCATACTGCTGTCTTAACATAAAAGTACCTGTTGTATAAAAGGTTCCTGTTGGTATTGGTACGCCGAAGGGATTATTAACACTGGTAAAGTTATTTGAAGGACCGATATTCGTAGGAATCGTAAAGCGGTTGTTATAAGTAATTGAATCCAAATCTGCATTATTTTGAATCCCCGCACTTTCAGCGGATTCCAATTTGCTTCCCAGAAGAACCAGGAATGCCTGGTAACGTTTATTGTTCGACTGATACCAGGATGTAAACCGATAGTTATTATGATTTGTATTCTGATTTCCGAATGTACCGGGTGAATTGATCAGACGGTATTCAAAAAAAGCATTCCAGTTTCTCGTGATATTTTGGGTATGAACCAGGTCAATCATCTGTTCAGCATCAGTACCAAGAAGATAATTTAGTTCGGAATAAGGTTTAGTAGTATTGTAAAAACGCGAACCTTCAACAGTAAAAACATAAGGATCATAAGCATGCCATCCACCATCCCACCCGGGCTTCATAAAGGGATTAAAAATAAGGTCATGTGAAGCGGTGCCAATATTTCCAAAATCAACATATGTAGGAGGAAGCGGGTACCGTAAGTAAAAATTGTAAACTTCAGAATCGATTTTTTGTAGTCTGCTGGAATCGAGAAATCGAAAAGTAATGCTCATTGTATCATCTTTTCGATGCTGAAGTGAATCCTTTCCTCCGTGACCACCCATTCCACGAAAACGACTCGAAGGATCGTTTTGACCATTCGCTGCAAGACAGCCAATCATTATAATAGTCAAAACAACCAGAAACCCTTTGATTCCACTTCGCTTCATCCATGAATTTGAGGGAAAATTAACCATTCCCCGCGGGCCGGTGCATGATAAAACGTTAATATTCATATGGATGCCACAAGTCCTTTGAAAATGGCAGTAAGTCTTGGTTCAGCCTCTTTAGCTGCCATCAACACTTCTTCATGTGTAATAATGTTTTCTTCATCCCGGATACCCATATCCGTTATAATGCTCAAAGCAAACACATCCATTCCAATATGAACTGCAGCAATGGTTTCCTGAACCGTGCTCATTCCAACTGCATCTGCACCCGCCAGGTGCAATAATTTATATTCTGCCCTGGTTTCAAAACTTGGACCGGTAACCCCTGCATATACTCCCTCTTTTAGCTGGATATTTTTCTTTGCCCCAATGGATTTTGCTATTTGCACCAGGTTCTTTTTATACGGCTCACTCATATCAGGAAAACGTGGTCCAAATATTTCTGCATTGGGGCCAATTAATGGATTTACAGTAAATAAGCCTATATGATCGGTTATAATCATGAGATCGCCAACTTTGAAATTGGGATTCATTCCACCAGCAGCATTAGAGAGCAATAGCGTTTTGACACCCAAAAATTTCATGAGCCTGATCGGAAACACCACCTGATCGACGCTATATCCTTCGTAATAATGAAAGCGGCCTGCCATGGCCATAACTCTTTTTCCTTCCATCATTCCGAAAATCAGATGACCACTATGACCCTCTACAGTTGAAACCGGAAAATCCTGAATCGAGGTATAGTCTAGCTGAAATTCAATTTCAATTTCCCTTGATAAATTTCCTATTCCGCTTCCCAGTACGATACCGATAGAAGGTTCATAAGAATAAGCTTTTTTTATAAAACCGGCTGTTTGCTGAAGATTTCTAATCTGGCTTTCCGTCATAATTAATTTATATGATCCGGGTATGAATCGCGCAAAGATAAGCTGCCGCCCTTTATTCGAATGGTTTATCGGATTCTGGTACGCCTCAGTTCCAGCAGGTTCAGACCATTGGCTTCAAAACCGCTGACCGCCGGATTTACGAGATGTATTACTTCGTCATACCAAAGCGTAACAACAGGCGCATCGCTGATTACAAGCTGGTCCATCTTCCTGTAATCATCATATCTTATGCTGTCGTTATTTTCTATAAGGGAATTCCTGTAGAGCACATCAAATACGGGATTATTATAACGGGTATAGTTCGGTGGTGCAGGATTGTCTGAATAAAACACGCTCAGGTAATTTTCCGCATCAGGATAGTCCCCTATCCAACTACCTCTGAAAAATATTGCCTGTGATTTGGCAGTTTCTTCAAGTAATAAGCTTTTCTGGGTAATATCGACCTGTATTTTCATTCCTATTTCCTCCAACTGACGCGATATAAATCCAGCCAGATCCGCATATATATCAATAGTTTTGAGTGTAATGACTGGAAGTCCTGAGCCTTCCGGAAATCCTGCATCTTTCAATAATTCTCTGGCCCTGACCGGATCATAATGATAGCCGTGAATCTTTGCAGAATCAAAACTGGGAAGACCCTTCGGAATAAAACCACTTTCCGCCGGCATGCCAATCGAATTCCGCAGGTAAGTCATCATTTTTCTTCTATCAAATCCATAATTGATTGCCTGACGGATTTTTAATAACCGGAGTGGGGATGACTTGACAGCCGGTAGGCTGCTGTCCACTACAATTCCCAGGTATTCCGTGTTCAGGTAAGGACTTTTTGAAAGACGGATCCTCCCCTTCCAATCATTCTTTAATTCACCTCTTTTATTTAAAACTTCATCTTTAAATGAGGGGTCAATATCGTTCATGAAATCTAGTTTGCCCTGTTGTAATAATAAAAATTCAGTGGCACGGTTATCGAAAAAACTGATTTTTATTGCATCCAGGTATGGCAGACGGATACCTTCACTGTCTTTTTCAAAATAGTTTTCGTTTTTAACCAGGATAAGGTCCTGTCCTTCTTCCCAGTTTTCAAACTGAAAAGGTCCGGTTCCGCACGGATGGCTCCTGAAATCTTTTCCGTATTTTTCTACCACTTCATGTGGGACTATGGAACAATACTGCATACTGAGCAGACCAAGAATTGGATGGAATGGTTTTGTTAATCGCAGCAGAAAGGTTGAATCGTCCGGCGACTGAAATGCTTCCATGCCTGTAACCCTTTCATTAAAAATCCATGCTCCGCTGCTGGCTGTTTTTTTGTCCAGCAGTCTTGAGAAGCTGTAAACTATATCTGAGGCGATCATGAGTCTGCCCCTGCCACCTGGAAATGCTTCATTATTTTGAAAAAAAACGTCCCTGCGCAAATGAAAACGGTAGGTTTTTTTATCATCAGAAATGTCCCATGATTTAGCAAGTGAAGGCACAATATTTAAGCAGGGGTCCGTTTGAACAAGAGTATTGTAAATCTGGTGTACGGGCCATATAATTGACTGGTTTTTTGCGAACGCAGGATCCAGTGTAGCAATTCCTGTAGGTTCATTATAGCGAAAAGTTTTTTTATTACTGGTTGAAAGCGTGTGACAGGCGGCGAATGAAAAACCGGTCGTTAAAATAAAAATAAAGACCTTTCCTTTGTTATAGTTAATTTTCATTCCGACACGAAAATCGCATTTATGATTCATCAGGCGAAAAGGATTTCTATACTTTCCCTAATTTGTAATATGTTTCTGTTGTTGGCCAATGCCCAACAGGAAAAACCAAAGTTCACCCGGGCGGATACGTTAAGGGGTTCATTAAA
This sequence comes from uncultured Bacteroidota bacterium, assembly GCA_963730425.1. Classification (GTDB taxonomy): domain Bacteria; phylum Bacteroidota; class Bacteroidia; order Chitinophagales; family Chitinophagaceae; genus Puia. The sequence goes on from CAVSRV010000003.1 coordinate 846,765, forward strand.
CGCAGAACGCGCTTATAACGTATTAAAATATGATATTTCCTTTACTCCTGATTATGAAAATAAATCGATCCAGGGAAAAAATATTATTACATATAAAGATTCCGGATTGCAGATCATGCAAATAGATTTGCAGGTTCCTTTAGTAATTGACAGCATACTGCTGGATGGTCGTTCATTGCAATTTCAGCGGGATGGAAACGCTTTTCATGTAAAAGTAAATTTCGATGGCAAACAAAAGCCCTGCTACAGCTGCCCGAAGAAAATGACTGTTTACTATCATGGAAATCCCCAGATCGCTGTTCGTCCACCCTGGGGTGGTGGCTTTATATTCACCAAAGATTCTCTTGGGCGCCCATGGATGAGTGTGGCCTGTGAAGGCACGGGTGCCAGTGTTTGGTACCCCTGCAAAGATTATCTGGGTGACGAACCGGATAGTGGCGCGACTCTCACCATAGTTGCGCCCGACAGTCTTGTAGCTGTTGGTAACGGTAGGCTGATAAAAAAAATCAGCGTTACAAAGGGGTTGACCGCCTGGACTTGGGCTGTTGTTAACCCGATAAACAATTATAATATCATCCCTTATATCGGTAAATATGTAAACTGGCACAACACATTTTACGGACAAAAAGGAAATCTGGATTGTAATTTCTGGGTACTGGATTACGATCTGCAAAAAGCAAAAAAGCATTTTAGTATAGTAGATTCTATGTTAAGGTGTTTTGAATTATGGTTCGGGCCTTACCCATTTTATGAAGACGGATATAAACTTGTCCAGTCGCCTCACCTGGGTATGGAACACCAGAGTGATATTGCGTACGGAAATCATTTTCTGCAAGGTTATCTGGGCAGGGACTTATCAGGAACGGGTTGGGGACTAAAATGGGATTTTATAATCGTGCATGAAAGTGGTCACGAATGGTTTGGAAACAATATAACCTGTAAAGACCTTGCAGATGAATGGATCCATGAATCCTTTACAAATTACAGTGAAACTCTCTATACCGGGTACTATTTCGGGAAGGAAGCGGGAAATGCATATTGTCTCGGAACCAGAAAAAATATTCAAAACCAATTCCCTATTATTCAATATTATGGTGTGAACCATGGACCAGAGGGGACGGATGAATACTACAAGGGAGGAAATATGATACATACCATACGCGAAGTAATCCACGATGATGATTTATTCCGGCGTATCATGCGGGGGCTAAATCAGAATTTTTATCACAAAACCGTTACAGCATTGGATATTCAGAACTACATCAATAAAGCTTCGGGGATAGATTTTACGCCAGTCTTTAACCAATACCTTCGATCAACTGCTATACCTGTTCTGGAATACAAATTTGAAGATAAAAATCTGGTTTACCGCTGGACAAACTGCAATGCTGATTTTAATATGCCTGTCAGAGTTGATATGGATGGCGAGCGTGTACTCAGGGCCACTACAGAATGGAAAAAGGATCGAATACCAAAAAACGCTAACCCTGTTCTCCAGGTTGACAAAAATTTTTATGTGAATCTGCAGAATGTTACCAGCAATCCTTAGTCGGATCTTTTGATCCAAAACCTTCATCTTTGCAGCGCAACATTTCCAGCATGAGCACCATTAGGCGGCAGAGTATACTTTCTTCTGGTATTATTTATCTGGGCTTTGCGCTGGGATTTCTCAACACTTATCTGTTTACCCGTCAGGGAGGTTTTACGCCGTCTGAATTTGGCCTTTACGGAACTTTCATCGGCGTGGCCAATATAATCAATGCTTTTGCCAATTTCGGGATGCAAGCATATATCTCTAAATTCTATCCCTATTATCAGGACAACCTCAAAATAAGGGATAATGATATGATGGCCTGGGCTTTTGTCACATCCATATTGGGTTTTATCATGGTCCTGGCTGCCGCTTATATTTTCAAAGGGCTTGTGGTGAGAAAATTCTCTGCCAACTCTCCGGATTTTGTAAAATACTATGCATGGGTTTTTCCGCTGGGATTTGGCCTGACCATGTATTCTATTTTGGAAGCATACGCCTGGCAAATGAGAAAATCAGTATTGACTAGTTTTCTCAAAGAAATGTTGTTCAAATTTTTTACATCGGTACTTGCCATTTTTTTCTTCCTGCATATAATACACGATTTTGATTTGTTCATCAAATTATTTTCACTGACTTATTTATTATTGGCTATTATTTTGCTGGTAGTACTGGTACGTTCGGGAGAACTACACCTCACCCTGCGGGTGAGCAGAGTATCCAAAAAGTATTTTAAAAAGATTCTTCTGTTGTGTTCATTTATCTGGAGTGGGGGATTGATCCAGAATATTGCCTATGTTTTTGACAATCTCGTTATAGCAGCCGTCATCCCAAATGGCCTCACCATGGCCGGCATATTCAGCCTGGCTGTAAATATTGCCAGTCTTATCCAGGCGCCACAACGAGGCATCGTGGCCGCTTCCATCGCTCATCTTTCACGTGCCTGGAAAGACAAAGACTTTGGTAAGATCCAACGCATCTATCAGCGTTCTTCTATCAACCAATTAATTTTTTCCTGCGGTATTTTTGCACTGATATGGATGAATTTTTTGGACGGGGTAAAAAACTTTCATTTACAGCCGGCTTATGAACAGGCTATGCCCATTTTTTTATACCTCGGACTTTGGCGAATTGTGGATATGGGAACAGGTGTAAATTCACAGATCATCGGTACTTCAACAAGATGGCGTTTTGAATTTCTTACTGGTATGATCCTTCTCGCCATAACACTTCCCCTGAACTATATATTAGCAAAGAAACTTGGGGTTATAGGACCTGCTATTGCTACCCTGATTTCCTACACCATATACAATGCAATCCGTTATATATTCCTCTTAAAGAAATTCGGACTCCAGCCATTCAACTTTAAATCAGGCCTGACTATAATACTGGCTTTGGCAGGATATTATATAAATTACTTATTATTCAGGCATATACACGGTTTTACTGCAATGACCCTGCGTAGTCTCTGTTTCATTTTATTTTACATTACTGGAACTCTTTTGTTAAAACTATCTCCCGATGTGATTCCGGTCTGGAATACTTTAAAAAAGAAACTCGCGATTCCCTATCTTCGCAGCCGCAAATAAGCCAGTTCTTAAACATGATCACGAGACGAAATATCAGGGTAAAAATAATGCAGACCCTATACTCCCTGGAAGCGCAGGAAAATCAAAAACCGGGAGATGCACAGAAGATTCTCCAAAAGCATTTTGATCAATCGGGACAATTACTTATTTACCTCATTTTTTTTCTGACTGAACTTGCACGTTATGCTGAAACAGATTCACTTCGTCGTTCTTCAAAACACCTTCCAACGGAACATGACAAAAATGTTAACACCAAACTAGCCGGGAATCAACTTATCTGGAAAATGCTGGAACAGGAATCCTATCACAAAATGGTTAAGAAATATAAACCCGAATTGATTGATCATGCAGATATGGTTCGCAAATTATACCTGGAGCTCAGGGAAACCGAAGTTTATGGGGCTTATATTTCGGAAAACAGCCGCGAAAAAAAACCAGAGAAGGAAATACTTGAATACATTTTCAATGATTTTTTACTTCCAAACGAAGCATTCGAATCACATCTTGAAGATATATTCCCTAATTGGGGTGACGATGCCGAGATGATGCAGAAATTGGTTTCAGGCTACCTGAATAAACCTACAGCGTTTAATTTTGAAGAAATTGTAAGTCCTGACAAAGAAGTATTTGCACGTGAACTTATGAATGCGGCATTGGAGAAAAAAGAAGTCACAATGGAGCTTATCCGACCTAAATTAAAAAATTGGGACGCGGAAAGAATAGCAACACTCGATATGATTTTGATGCAGATGGGAGTTTGTGAGTTTCTTTACTTTGAAACCATCCCACCGAAAGTAACCATTAACGAATACATTGATTTAGCAAAAGATTATAGCACACCTCTCAGCGGGCAGTTTGTAAATGGAATACTGGATAATATCCATAAGGATCTCATTACAGAAAATAAAATGCACAAAGTGAATTTCAAGGCCTCCTGATCAATGACAGGTTTTTTATATAGGTTTGCAAAAAATATCCGCAGATGCGATATGTTGTTTTTTCTTTAATTATTGGCTCATTCCTATTTTCCTGTGGGGAAAATGACTCGAAATTAAAAGTATCCCATTCCATGAATCTTCCAAAGGACAGTAGTCTCTTTACGAAAATTACATGGCTGGATTCGACATCCCGGGATTTTGGAATCATTCCGGAGGGTCAAAAGCTGGAAGTAGCATATCGTTTTTTGAATTCCGGAGACAAACCACTGATTATTGCGAGGGTGCAACCCAGTTGTGGTTGTACGGTAGCTGAACAACCCGATGAACCTATACTTCCGGGAAAAGAAGGAGTGATCAAGGCTTCATTTAACAGCGAAGGACGAGTAGGAATCAATCATAAGAAACTATACGTATTCGCCAATACGAAGGGAACACAAAGTAATGAGGTTCAGTTTAGCGTTCTGGTTCAAAAAAAGAAATGGTAAAAATATATATTCAAATAAAAACAATACAATGAGTCATTCAGTTATTTTGTTACAGGCCTCACCAGGTGGCGGCAGTTTGCAATTGCTTCTTATTGGAGGCATGATCCTCGTATTCTGGTTATTCATGATCCGTCCGCAGGCTAAAAAAGCTAAACTGGCCAAGACATTTCAGCAGAATATGCAAAAGGGTGATAAGATTGTTACAATCGCCGGCATACATGGAACCGTCAACAAAGTAAATGAAGATGGCACAATCATGCTGGAAACCAGCCCGGGAAGTTATATGAAGATTGAAAAAAGCGCCATCTCAATTGAATGGACACAAAATATTAATAAAGCCGTTTCAGTTTCTGACAAAAAATAATTAATTAAATTATTGAACGCTTCCGGCCAGGAAGCGTTGTTTTTTTACTGAAAAATGATATGCTTAAAATCGGATTGACCGGAGGTATCGGTTCAGGAAAAACAACGGTCGCACAAATATTCGAAGTGCTGGCCATTCCGGTTTATTATGCCGATCAGGCTGCAAAGGACCTGATGAATCAGGATCCCGATTTGAAAAAAGAAATCATTGCTGCATTCGGAAAAGAAGTTTATAAGGAAGGCAAACTCGACCGAGCATTCCTGGGAGAAATGGTTTTTGCAGATTCGGAAAAACTAGCCCGACTCAATTCAATCGTACACCCTGCTACATTAAAAGACGCTGCTGTCTGGATGCAAAATCAAAGAACACCTTATGCGATTAAGGAAGCGGCCTTAATATTTGAAGCAGGTCTGGAGAATTTCTTCGATTTCATCATTGGAGTATCCGCCCCTGAAAACCTACGCCTGGAAAGAGTGATGAACAGAGACCTGATTTCTGCTGAAAATATCCGACAACGTATGGCACAACAAATGGATGAAAGTGAAAAAATCAAACTGTGTGATTTCATCATTGCGAACGATGGCAATCAGCCTCTAATATCACAGGTACTAAAGATTCATCAAACACTGCTCTCCAAGATCCACGATTTGTAATGCTAAAAGAGCATATTATTTTAATTTACCCAGTGCATCTGCTATCCGGTTCCAGGCTTTCTCGATATTGGTCATGCTGTTGGCAAATGAGAAACGGATACAACGAGGCTCTCCGAATGCGTCGCCCATGACCGAGGATACATGAGCCGTATTTAATAAGTACATGCAAAGATCATTGGAATTACGAATTTTGATTTCACCAACTGATTTACCGAAGAATGAAGAAATATCCGGAAAAATATAAAATGCACCTTCAGGATTGAAACACTTGATGCCAGATATTCCGGAAATGAGTTCCATAGTTTTATCCCTTCTCCTCCTGAATTCTTCCACCATTTCAAAACTCGGTTTTAAATCAGTTGTCAATGCTGTTACTGCCGCTTTCTGAGTAATTGAATTGGTAGCACTTGTGAATTGCCCCTGCAACTTTTCGCATGCTTTGGCTATTTCTACTGAAGCAGCAATATATCCCAGTCTCCAGCCTGTCATTGCAAATCCTTTGCTGAGACCGTTTACCAGTATGATTCTGTCTTTAAGGTCATTGAATTGTGCAATACTTTCATGTTTGCCAACATAATTGATATATTCGTAAATCTCGTCAGAAATAATAGCGATTTTCGGATGTTTTCTAAAAATAAAAGACAATGCTTCCAGTTCTCCTTTGCTATAGACGGCGCCTGAAGGATTACAAGGCGAGGAAAATAAAAATACTTTGGTTTTCGGCGAGATAGCAGCTTCCAGTTGTGCCGGTGTAACTTTAAATTCGGACTCCAGACTGGTGTGCACTTCAACGACAATCCCGCGTGCAATTTTTACAAGTTCAGAATATGTTACCCAATAAGGGGTCGGTATGATCACTTCATCTCCATCATCTACCAATGCAAGCATGGTATTCGCAAGACTCTGCTTAGCTCCCGTTGATGCGACTATTTGCTCGGGACTATAGTCCAGGTTATTATCCCTCTTTAATTTCTTGCAAATCGCCTGCCGTAGGTCAAGGTATCCGGGCACAGGGGTATAGTGACTCCAGTTATCATCAATTGCTTTCTTGGCTGAATCTTTAATATGCTGTGGCGTATCAAAATCCGGTTCACCCAAACTGAGGTCAATTATATCAATACCCTGCGCGCGGAGTTCACGGCCGAGTTTGGCCATTTTCAAGGTTTCGGGTTCGCTGAAGCGAGATAAGATAGAAGATAGTTGCATAGTAATTCGTTGCAATTTATTGCGGCCGCAAATGTACCCCTTTTTTAAATTCCTACATTAAATATGAAGATTGATTAATAGCAAAAACATTAAGTCTTAGCTTAATTGATTCTGACCGACTTAACCTGCAGTTTATTTTGCGCAGTAGTGTCAAGTAAAAATCCCTGAAGATAAATATTGTAATTCTTGGTGCTGTCGAATTGCAGGCTGTCCAGTCGTATAAAATTGGAACTGTCACTTGCAGGGTTAGCACTGTCCACAAATGCAAATACCTGGTTCATCCCAATGTGAACATACTGGTTAAAAGTATATATGGGTAAACCGGGATTCGGATTGTAACCAACAAATGGACTCGGACCAATATTTATTGTATCCCTCACTTTAATTGTAATTGAGTCATTTATTGGTTCATCCTTATCATATATCAGCTTTATTCCCATTGATGTGCCGGGAGAAAAATTTATAAAGCGGATCATTGTGAATGTATCATATCTAACAGGAGGATTATCCTGAAAGATAATAAGACCAATGGTCCTGGAATCCAGTGTATCAAAAAAGAAGGCACTATAATGGCTTCCCTGCTGAAAGGCTGCATTTCCCTTCAAATTCATAGTTGGATCCTGAGCCAAAAAAACATTCATTTCACTGATCCTGGAAACGGTTGTGTCGTATGGATTTCCATCAATTCCTGTTGTCAGACCAAATGCGAGCGGAGAAGAAAAAAGTTGGGTCCCATTGATTGTCATTGAAACGGGACCGACCCCGTAGGCGACATGCGTCAGGCCTATAAATGACTTGTTGGCATTTTCATTGGCTGATTTATTACAGGAAAACAGACTTAAAGCTAAAAGCTGAAAGCATAAGGTTTTTATCTTGTTGCTAAGAAAGAGGGGGCTGAACTTGTTCAACATCATGAATTCGTGCGGATTAATTTGATTTTACCTTTTGAGACCATGAAAGTAGCAAAACAAGTCCTCTTATCCATCGTCTTAACATTTTAGTTATCAATTGGAAAACCTATCTTTGCCGCTCTTAAAAAAAACCGAAAATCAATGAGAGCGCTGGTTAGTATTTTTGCAGGTTTACTGATTGTCATTTCTCTTTACCAATTGTCTTTTACCTGGTTTGTAAATAGTCATGAATCTGCAATGACGCAGAAAGCCGAACGTTTCGTTAAGAACAATTACCCTTCGGCTGAGACCAAATACCCCGGAAATAAGGAAAGTCAGGTCCTTTATAGAGACAGCCTGAGTGTGCTCGTACGTGAACGTACACAGAAGCTTCTGGATTCCACCAAAGACACAAAGATCACCTGGTGGGGAACTACTTACCAAAAATCAAAAGAAAGCGAACTGCTACTGGGCCTGGATCTGCAGGGAGGAATCAATGTAACTCTTGATGTTGAGCTCGAAGGGCTCATAAAGGGACTTGCTAACAACTCACGGGATGCCAACCTTGTCAGGGCAATACAATCGGCAGATCAGAAAAAATTAACCAACGGCGGAGCCAACTATATTGACCTTTTTGCGCAGGCTTTTAAGGAAGTCAATCCGGGTGTCAAACTCGCACCTCTTTTCGCCAATTCCAATAAAAATAAACTGAAGTTTGAATCATCAGATGGTGATGTCATTAGTTATTTACATGACCAGGCATCTGCCGGAATGAAGCAAACATATCAGGTACTCACAAAGCGTATTGATAAATTTGGTGTTTCGCAGCCGAATATTCAACTGGATGAAAATAAAGGGATCATAAGTGTAGAACTTGCAGGCGCTACGGATCCGGATCGTGTAAGAAAATACCTTCAATCTTCGGCCAACCTCCAGTTTTGGGAGTTGTATAATATTTCCGAATTGGCTACACCCCTGCAAAATGCCGAAAAAATTCTTCAAAAGTATCTTAACGGAGTAAAAGATTCTGCTTTACTAGCTAAACAGGATTCCACTGCAGATAGTACCGCACTTAACCGGAATCCATTACGTATTATGCGTTTTATTCAACCTACCCAGGATGCCCAGGGACAGGTTCGCTATCCTTCCGCTATTGGCACTCCCCTTCTTAAAGATACATCGACCATTAACAGTTATCTTAATATTCCAGCCGTTCATAACCAATTTCCCGCCAATTTGAAATTCCTCTGGGGAAAGCAGGATTATGACGACAACGGCAAAGCGTATCCTTATCTGGAATTGTATGCTATCAAATCAGTTCCGGGAAGCGATAAGGCTAAATTGGAAGGTGAGGTGATTACAGATGCACGACAGGATTATGATCCGGTTACAGGGGGTGTGGTCGTAGAAATGAGCATGAATAAGCACGGCGCGGATGTTTGGGCCAAAATGACGACGGATGCTACATTGGGAAATAAACATGATCCAATCGCCATTACACTCGATGATGTAGTTTATTCGGCGCCCTACGTAAATGGTCCTATTACCGGAGGAAATTCCCAGATTACAATGGGAAACAGAAGTTCAAGTCAGTCCGTAAATGAAGCAACCGATCTTGCCAATATATTAAAAAGCGGAAAACTAAATGCACCTGCACGCATCGTACAGGAACAGGTGGTTGGTCCAACGCTCGGTAAAGCTGCTGTTAAAGGTGGGGCTTTAGCTTTCGGCATTTCTTTCCTGGTGATATTTACCCTGATGCTGGTGTATTATAATACAGCCGGGTGGGTTGCAAATATTGCGCTGATACTTAACCTGCTTTTTACAATCGGAATTCTGAGCGCCATGCATGCCACACTTACAGCGCCCGGTATCGCTGGTCTGGTGCTTACAATCGGTATGGCAGTAGATACTAATGTAATCATATTTGAAAGAATTAAAGAAGAGCTGACGCGGGGCAAAAGTTATCAGTTGGCCGTGAATGATGGATACCGCCGTTCCCTTGCTCCTGTGCTCGATGCCCACGTGACAACATTCCTGACGGCTGCCATTCTCGCTTATTTCGGATTAGGACCCGTGCTCGGATTCGCAACCACACAGATGCTGGGCATATCCCTTTCTCTGTTTTGCGGAATCCTTGTCTCCAGAATGGTAACTGATTTTTATACCAATAAGAACAGGCATTTTCAATACTTTACCGGTATTTCCAAAAAAGTATTTCAACATGCTAATTTTAAATTCATAGAGTACCGAAAAGTAACTTATTGTATTTCTGCGGTGGTGCTTGTCCTGGGTATTTCCGCTTATTTCCATGGATTCCAGAAAGGAGTTGAATTTTCAGGAGGAAGAAGTTATATAGTTAAATTTAATAAACCTTTAAGTGAGCAGGAAGTAAAAGACGCATTGAATCTGCAGTGGGGGAAATATCCGGAAGTAAAGACATATGGTTCTAATCAGCAATTTGAAATTACAACGGATTATCTTGTAAACAGAGAAGGGTCTGCTGCTGATTCCACCGTAGCAGCCAAGATGTTTGTGGGTCTTCAAAAATTCCTGCCTGCCGGAACCACTGCACAGGAATTTGTATCAACCAATAAATTCATTCAGCAATCTAAGAAAGTTGGCGCATCTATTTCTGATGACCTGAAGGCGGGCGCGGTGAAAGCAACCGTCTTTGCATTAATTGCCATCTTTGTCTATATTTTTATTCGTTTCCGCGACTGGAGATATTCCCTGGGAACTATCATTGCACTTTTGCATGACGTGCTGGTCGTATTGGCAGTGTTTTCTTTCCTCCCGTCTGTGGTGCCTTTCCCTCTGGAAATAGACCAGCATTTTATTGCAGCCGTTCTTACGGTGATCGGATTCTCCATGAATGATACTGTTATCGTTTTTGACAGGATACGTGAAGACAGTCGTACACTGCGCGGCAAAACAAAAGGCGAGATTATCAACAAAGCAGTCAATGAAACATTGCCCAGAACGATCATGACGTCACTTACGGTTTTTCTGACGATCCTTATCCTTTTCCTCATAGGTGGGGAAGTAACAAAGGGGTTTGCTTTTGCAATGCTGATCGGAGTAATAACCGGTACATATTCATCCATCTTTGTTGCCGCACCCATCTTGATTGATATGGCAAAGAAAAGACCGTTGGGTGCAGCAGATACAAGCCTGAAACCTGTGGCAACCAAGAAAGCTATACCTGCGAGATAAATCTTTTAAACATATGTAAAAACCTCCTGATCAAACAGGGGGTTTTTTATTGGACTCTTTGTAAGGCCAGATTCATTTAAGGATGTGGTGGCAAAGGGGGATGAGGTGGTAAAGGAGGCCTTGGTGGTAATATTGGATGCGGAGGTGGCCGATGATAGTAAGCGGCGTGATGATACCCACTATAGTAATGGCGATGATAGTAACTATGAGAATGCCCATAGTAGTGATGTCCATGATAATAGTGTCCATGCGGATGATGAACAGGTGGTGTCGGTGGCCGCGGCTGGCTATATGCGAAGACAAAACCGAACAGCATACAAATTAGTATCGGTATCGCCTTCATATAAAAGACCGATCTCAAGTTTATTTTTGATTTCATACTGATAGAGTTGCAATTCGTATGCCAGCTGTCTCAGAACGAATAAAACCCCTTCGCTGAAGCCGAGAGGGGCGATAATCTGTGCTTTAAGGAAAAGGCTACACTAAGTCAAACGCATTAAACTGCAGTATGTGATCGGCCATGAGGGGCATGATGAACTGGCCGCCGGTGACCGTGATAATTGTGATGGTAATGACGGTGGTTATAATTGTGCTTATAGTATCTATGATGATAGTGCCGGTAATTCCTATGTCCATGATAGTGATGATAAGGATGATTGTGATGCATGGGTGGACGAGGACTGGCAACTACAACTAACGATAAAAAAAGCAAAGCAGCCAAAAAGGATATAATTTTCATTTTAAATACGGATTGAATTTGATTATTTATTTTCTTTATAACGCTTATCTGGTGTCCCATCTTTCTTGGTATGAACCGTTGCGGGAGCTGTCTTGGCAGCGTCCTTATTTGCTTTATAGCGCATATCAGCTGATCCGTCCTTTTTCGTAGGGCCAGCTGTGGCAGAACTCGCAGGTTTTGTTGTTGTCGTAGTTTTTGCAGTTGCAGAAGTAGTCGTTGGCTTGGTCGTAGTCGTTGTGGATGCAGGTTTCTTAGCTTTGGTATTAGTTGGAGTAGATTGTGCCGGTGTAGACTGGGCATGCGATATTGCGACAAAACCGAACGAAAGAATTATAGCAAGCAGCATTTTTTTCATAAGAGAACAGTATTTGTGGGGCTAATTTAAAAAAATCGGTAGAATTACCCAAAACTAGTTGTCCGGAATCTCGCCATTTAGATTGAAATTCAACTCTTTAACTGCTGTTTAACCATTTTTGTAATTTTGTAGGACAGAAACTTACCCAATTTTGCGTTTCAATTTTTTCAGTTCATGAGGTCTTCCATGTTGAAATGGCTGGTTTTATCAGCCACTGTGTTAATAGGACTAATTGTAATCGTACAGCTTTATTGGCTCACGAAGGTTTATTCATTTGAGCAAAAACAATTCAACACCAATGTGGTTAAAAGTCTTCGGGGAGTTTTTGAAGACCTCGAAATGAATGATAATCCTGCGCAGAGCCTTCAGCAGCTCATCCATAATCCAGCTGACGATTATTATTTATTTAAAGCAGATACAATTCCGGAACAAGATTCACTTACTTTCTATATCCGAAAGGAATTTGGCGATTTCGATGTTTTAACTGATGTTAAACTGGGCGCGTACAGTGCAATAGAAAAAAAATATATCTACGAGGATTATATACCAACAGCTGCATCAGGGTTTAACATAACTACGGCCAGGGGTCTGCCGGTTTTTACTGAGGAATATGATCATATACTGCTTTATTTTCCGCACCGTTCCCAGTATATCCTTGGGGAGATGAATTTTTGGATTATCAGCAGTGTAGCACTCTTCCTTGCATTGATAGGACTGGCGATCAGTCTTTTTTATTTTTATCGTCAGAAATTTCTGGCTGAGATACAAAAGGATTTTGTAAATAATTTTACCCACGAATTCAAGACACCGCTTGCCGTTATAAAAATAGCTTCAGATGTGCTCGCCCAAAATGATATTAGTCAGAAACCAGAAAGGCTGAAAAGATATGCTTCCATCATTCAAAATCAAACGACTCATCTTCAAAATCAGGTTGAAAAACTATTGAAATCAGCGTCTGCAGAGAATAAAAAATTTCCCCTAGATAAAAATAATGTTCAACCAGCAAGGTTAATTGAGCAGGCACTCAACAAGCTCCAGCCCCTGATAGAACAGAAACAAGCGCTTGTCGAACTAAAAGTAGATAATTACAATATCAATATCCAGGCTGATGAAGGACATCTGGAACTTGCCATTATCAATATTCTTGAAAATGCATTGAAATATTCAATCGCTCCCCATATTATTGTTGAAACAGGGAAAGAAGAATCTGATTATTTTATTTCAGTAAAAGACAATGGTATAGGCATTGAAAAAAAGTATCTCAAGAATATTTTTAAGAAGTTTTATCGCGTTCCGACCGGAAATATTCATGATGTAAAAGGATTTGGACTTGGACTAAATTTTGTAAAGCGAATTATCGATGGTCATGATGGTAAAATCCGGGTGAACAGCCTGCCTGGCATTGGCACCGAATTTCGCCTATTGATACCTTTTTAAATTGTATAAAATCAAGCAACATCCCAAATGAATACAAAATCAAAAGTATTACTCGCTGAAGACGATCTCTCTTTAGGGTATGTAATCAAAGATAATCTTGCCGACGCCGGATATGACGTAGTGCTCTGCGCTGACGGACAAGCAGCCATAGATAAATTCAGCAAAGAAAATTTCGATATCTGTCTGCTCGACGTTATGATGCCGAATAAAGACGGATTTGCTGTTGCAAAAAAAATCCGTCAACAAACGGACCAGATTCCGATTTTGCTGATTACCGCAAAATCACTTGAAGAAGATCGCATACATGGCTTCGAATGTGGCGCAGATGATTATATCGTTAAGCCCTTCAGCATGCAGGAATTGCTGCTGAGGATCGATGTATTTTTACGGCGCACCAAGAAAATGTATTCAGAAAAAACATTAAATTTTCAGATCGGGAAAATGAAGTTCTCCTTTAAGGATCTCAAATTATCCATTGGCGCAACTGCATTCAATATGACGCAGAAAGAAGCAGAACTACTTCTATTCTTATGTGAGCATCCTAACAGGATTCTTAAAAGAGAAGAAGTGTTATTGAACGTGTGGGGGAAAGACGATTATTTTTTGGGGAGAAGTATGGATGTTTTTATCACCAAACTCAGGAAATACTTCAAGGAAGATGTTTCTGTCCAAATTGAAACAATACATGGAATGGGTTTCCGTTTAAATGCGTCTGTACACTAATCAACAGATCTACTGCATCAATTACATAAAATTGACATGTCACTAAAACTTCTCGTACTTGTTTTTCTTACCCATTGGATCAATATGGTTTCCGGCCAGATTCATTCAGATACATTGAAGTTAAACCTGGACAGTGCGGAGCGTCTGTTCCTTTCCGGAAATTATTCTCTTCTTGCCCAGAAATATAATATTGACGCACAGAAAGCATTAATTATTCAGGCAAAGCTTTGGCCCAATCCGAATTTATCTTTTGAACATGGTCCTGTAATTCCTTTAAATGATCCAACCGGAACACCATCGCATTCCACTTTTTTTCAAAATAGTGAAAATACAGCTTCCTTATCTCAGTTGATTTTACTGGCCGGGAAAAGGAATAAACAAATCAAATTGGCTGAAGCGAATGCTGTGCTATCCGAATTCCAGTTTTTCGATCTTCTAAGAACCCTGAAATATACACTCCGAACTGATTTCTTCAACATCTATTATCTGAAGGAATCAGCAAAAGTATATGAGGAGGAAATCGAGGCTTTGATGCAAATTGTGAACGCATTTGCCCAGCAGGAAGGTAAGGGTTACATTTCCGAAAAAGAAGTCATACGCATAAGAGCACAGTTATACGCATTCCAAAATGAATATAACGATCTGATAAACCAAATCAATGATGTAGAAAGCGAGCTTAGGCTTGTTCTTCAGGTAAAGCCAACTGTATTTATAGACCCGCTTGCAGATTCAAATGCCATCAAAAGTCTCGACCCTGAAAAATTTACCCTTAATACCCTGATTGATTCGGCATATCAAAACAGGACAGATCTCCTTATTGCCAGGAAAAACCTGGACATTAATAAACTTAATTACACTTATCAGAAAGCGTTGGCAGTTCCAGACCTTACTGCTTTGGCCAGTTACGATAAACAGGGTAGCTATGCCTTATATTATAATTCTTTAGGAATTTCGATGGATCTGCCATTCTTCAATCGAAATCAGGGAAATATCAAATCAGCAAAAGCACAGATCGCAAATACAGAAGCTTTGCAGAAAAACACAGAAGCAACTGTTTCAGAAAATGTCGCCCGATCCCTTCAGAAAGCTTTTTCGGAAAATAAACTTTATCAAAGTATCGATCCGAATTTTTTCTACGACTTTGAACGACTGATGCGTGAAGTCCTGATAAATTATCAAAAAAGAAATATCGGACTTCTCGAATTTCTGGATTTTTATGATTCTTATAAGCAAAATGTCCTTCAGATAAATTCTATAAAGTATAATAGGGTTCTGGCGTTTGAAGACATCAATTATTATACGGGTACCGAATTCTTTCAACCTTAACCTCCTACTGAATATATGCAATTCAAATATAGATTTAGCCTCGCTGTCATCTTATTGATAGTCCTTGGGATATCGTCCTGCAAGGATAATGCAGCCCCGCAGGACGAAAAAAAAGGATATGTTATGCCTGACTCACTTTTAAAAACTATAGAAATTGATACGGTTAGTAATTCGCGTGTCCTGAATACGCTGACTCTTACCGGAAAAGTGGATTTCAATGAAGACAATGTAATAAAAATAATCCCGGCCATTAGTGGTCGGGTATCAGATATTAAAGCAATGACAGGTGATTATGTAAAAAAGGGACAAGTACTTGCCGTTATCAAAAGTTCCGATATGGCAGGATATAGCAACGATTATATAACAGCTAAATCCAATGTTGATATTGCGAAGAAAACAATGGACGCGACAGACGATATGTTTAAAAGCGGGCTTGCCTCTCAACGAGATCAGCTGACAGCGCAGGAAGGATATAATCAGGCAATGTCGGCTTTTGAAAAGGCAAAGCGTATATTAAATCTCAATGGCGGCAGTACGTCTGGAGAATATTCTGAAACATCGCCCATAAACGGATTTATCGTGGACAGGCAGGTAAATAACAACATGATGATCCGCTCTGATAATTCTACAGCACTCTTTACCATATCTGATCTGAAAAATGTGTGGGTTATGGCGAACGTGTACGAGTCTAATATTTCGTTTGTAAAAATGGGCGACAGTGTAAACATTACAACACTCTCTTATCCCGGAAGAGTTTTTCGCGGAAAGATCGATAAAATTATGAACGTGCTTGATCCTTCAAATAAAGTAATGAAACTGCGCATTGTTTTACGGAATCCGGATTATCTTCTGAAGCCTGAAATGTTTGCCAGCGTGGCGGTAAATACATCAGAAAATAAAAAAATGCTTAGCATTCCTAAAAGAACCCTGATTTTCGATCATAGTCAATACTACGTACTAGTATTCAAATCTCCATCAGATATTACGATCAGGCCCGTTCAGGTATTAAATACAACTGGCGACCGTGCATATATTTCTGAAGGCCTTTCTGAAGGTGAGCGCTTGATTGGCACTCAGGCAGTGTTAATATACCAGGAACTGAACAGCTAGTATAAATCAGTATTTGATGAACAAAACGCTAAAGAATATTCTTGCTTTCTCCCTTAAAAATAAATACTTCATTTATTTCGCCACCATTATCCTGGTAATCTATGGTGTGATTACATTTATGAGCATGCCTATCGAGGCATTTCCGGATGTAACAAATACAGAGATCACTGTCATTACCCAATGGCCGGGAAGAAGTGCGGAAGAAGTTGAAAAATTTGTTACGATTCCCATAGAAATCGCACTCAATCCTGTAAACCGTAAAACGAGCCTGCGATCAACAAGTATATTTGGCCTCTCAGTAGTAAAACTAATTTTTGAGGACGATGTTCAGGATACTTATGCTCGTACACAAGTAAATACACTTATCCAAAACGTCACTCTTCCTGACAATATAAATCCGCAGGTGCAGCCTCCAACAGGTCCGACGGGTGAAATATTTCGTTACAGTCTCGTAAGTTCTTTCAGGGAGCCAAGAGAATTGAAGACAATACAGGATTGGACGGTTGACCGTGAATTGCGTTCTGTTCCCGGCATTGCGGATATTGTCAGTTTTGGAGGAACAGTTAAAGCGTACGAAATCCAGGTAAATCCGCAGAAACTTATAGGATTGGGAATTACACCTCTGGATGTATATACTGCAGTAAACAGAAGTAATATCAATATTGGCGGAGATGTAATTAATAAAAATAACCAGGCATATGTTGTCCGGGGCATTGGTCTGCTCAACGATATCAATGAAATCAAGAATATATTTATAACGAATATTAATGGTCTGCCTGTGCTGGTCAAAGACATCGCTGATGTTCAGATTTCCGGATTACCCAGGCTTGGAGAAGTAGGAAGATCAGATGGCATTGATAGCGGCAAAACACGCACTGTGTTAAATGACAATGATGTGGTGGAGGCGATTGTGCTCATGCGCAAGGGGGAAAATCCCGATAAGGTAATTAAGGCTTTAAAATTAAAAATCCAGAAACTAAATGATCGGGTATTACCCCCTGACGTAAAAATCGTTCCATTTTATAACCGCGAAGAGCTGATCCATTATGCAACTCATACTGTGATGCATAACCTGATTGAGGGAATTTTATTGGTTACCCTGATCGTGTCCCTGTTTATGTTCAACTGGCGAACGACTTTGATCGTATCTATCATCATTCCACTCTCGCTGCTATTTGCCTTTATATGTCTGCACCTGATGGGCATGTCTGCAAACCTGCTTTCCCTCGGTGCTATCGACTTTGGTATCATCATTGACGGTGCCGTCGTCATGGTCGAGGGTTTGTTTGTTATGCTGGATCAACAGGCAAAGATTTATGGAATGGAAAAGTTTAACAAACTGGCCAAGATGGGCATGATCAAGAAAAAAGGTTCCGAACTCGCCAAGTCCATTTTCTTTGCAAAAATTATTATTATTACTGCACTTCTTCCCATTTTCTCCTTTCAGAAAGTGGAAGGAAAAATGTTTGCACCTCTCGCCTACACGCTGGGATTTGCGTTACTCGGTGCACTGATATTTACACTTACTCTGGTACCCGTTCTTGTTAATGTGCTTCTAAATAAAAACGTAAAAGAAAAACACAATCCTTTTACACATTTATTGACAGGTTGGGTCCTGTTTGGATTCCGGTTTGTATTCAGCAATAAGAAATTAGCGCTAGGAATTTCAATCGTTTTCGTCGTTATTGGTTTTTATTCATTCAAATTTCTCGGATCGGAATTTCTGCCGGAATTAAATGAAGGGTCTCTTTGGGTTCGTGCCACGATGCCTTATAGCATTGCATTGGATAAATCAGTACAGGTTGCCAATCAGATGAGAAGTATTATGATGCAGTTTCCTCAGGTTAAAAAAGTGGTATCACAAACCGGTCGGCCAGACGATGGAACTGATGTCGCCGGTTTTTATAATAACGAATTTGATGTCGCATTGTATCCTCAGGAGGAATGGAACCCCAAGATTTCCAAAGATGAATTGATTGAATTATTGCGCAAATCACTTAGTATAATTCCCGGTGCTGAACTGAACTTTTCGCAACCCATAATGGACAATGTGGAAGAAGCCGTGTCAGGAGTAAAAGGATCCATTTGTGTCAAGATATTTGGTGATTCTCTTAATTATATGGAGGAAAAATCGGATGAGGTAAACAATGTTCTTAAAACCGTTAAGGGAATTACAGATTTGGGAGTAATAAGGAATATTGGCCAGCCTGAACTCGATATTGATCTTGATCAGGATCGTATGGCTCTTTACGGTGTCTCAACCGCAGATGCTAACGCGGTTATTGAAATGGCCATTGGCGGAAAGGCGGTAACCCAGCTATATGAAAATTTTCGACATTTTGATATACGGATCCGCTTCCCTGTTGAATTCAGATCTTCCGATGACGACATAGGAAATTTACAAGTTCCGACAGCGTCAGGCTCCAAAGTCCCCATAAAACAAATTGCAACGATTTCACAGAAAACAGGGCCCTGTTTGATATTCCGGGACGACAACGAAAGATATTCTGCCATAAAATTTTCGGTTGAGGGAAGAGATATGGGATCTGCCATAAAAGAAGCACAGGAAAAAGTAGAGGAAAAAATAAAATTGAAGAAGGGTTATAATATGGTATGGCAGGGAGATTTCGAAAATCAACAAAGGGCTTCTAAACGTCTCGCCGAAGTCGTACCCATCAGTCTCCTGCTCATTTTCCTGTTGCTGTTCATAATGTTTGGCAATTTGAAAGATGCAGGACTTGTTTTTTTAAATGTACCGTTTGCTGTTGTGGGTGGTATACTGGCATTGCTGATAACAGGTACCAATTTCAGTATTTCAGCCGGTATTGGTTTTATTGCACTATTTGGTATATGCATATTGGAAGGAGTGTTACTTACAACGGCTTTTAAGCAAAATCTCGAACGACTACGCGGCGAAAATCCATTATTTACTGCTGTTAAACGCGGCGTGAATTCACTGATACGCCCTGTGCTTATGACAGCTTTTATGGCGACTATTGGTTTATTGCCGGCGGCAATGTCGGCAGGAATCGGTTCTGAAAGTTCCCGTCCTCTTGCCCGGGTAGTAATCGGGGGATTGATTTGTGCAACTATATTCTCGCTACTGATTTTTCCGGTGGTTTTCTTTTTATCCTACCGCAATGTTGATACACGTCACCAGGGTGAGTCCGATGATTCGGTAAAGACCAAAAATTAATGTCAGGGATTTATTTTCGCATTGTATTGTTATACCGCAAATGAAGTTCCGCAACCACAGGTCTTCGAAGCATTGGGATTAACGAAACTAAATCCACGTGCATTAAGGCCATCCTCCCAATGGATATTCATACCGGTAAGATAAATAGCATGAGACGGGTTCATTATGAATGAAAGCGAATCAGATTCAAATAAATGATCTGATTCATGACGTTTGTCAAAACCAAGTATATAAGAAAGTCCCGAACAACCACCACCTTTCACGCCAATTCGAAGAAATTTACTGTTGTCGAATCCTGGTTCACCCATAAGCCGTCTAATCTCTTTCACAGCTTGTAAGCTAAAATGTAAAGGAGTTTCCACTGTCTTTTCCATATCACAAATTTACCACTATAAACGCAAAACCCAAATTATGGCTCCCTCCAAATTCAAAATTCGAATCCGCTATTGAGGGCTTAAAGCA
This sequence comes from uncultured Bacteroidota bacterium, assembly GCA_963730425.1. Classification (GTDB taxonomy): domain Bacteria; phylum Bacteroidota; class Bacteroidia; order Chitinophagales; family Chitinophagaceae; genus Puia. The sequence continues at coordinate 866,985 of CAVSRV010000003.1, forward strand.
GTGTTAAATCCCACCTAAGAAAGAATCCTTTTTGCTTCATAACTGAGTGCATCCGAAACGACGTGGTGTAATGAAGCTTTTGGAGTTTGCATTACCATTTCAAGAAGACTTTTATTAAGGTCCTGTCCCGTCGCTGATTCCGGCAAAAACGATGCGACCTGGTTGATGATCAGCATGTTTTGCTCTTTAAGATTCCGGATCGCGTCCCAGGCTTCCGGACTCACATAAATCTGTTGGGTAATGTTATGGTCGAATTCCTGACGAATCGTTTGAATCAGAAGGTTCTGCATTTCGCGAACATTCAACCCTGGCTGATTTGTCCGGCTAATGAGGTTCGGGAGGGCAATCCGGTCCGCCAGCAAAATAAGCCTTTCATATGCCTGTAATTTCATTGGCGTTGTAGAGCTGGCAACTTCAGGTTTCGTGGTTGTTTTGCCTTGTTTTGCCTGTTTTCGCTGAATCCAAAAAACGTATGCCAGGATAGTAGACAAAATAATGGCAAATGCGATGGAGATAATGTATTCATTCGTTGTAAGCATCAGCGAAAATTTATTGTTAAACGAAAATACGCAAACCAATATTTCCAATTCTCTAAATAAATAAAAATTGTCGTTTGAATTCATGGGCCAGAACTATCAAATTACAGGGGTTCGATCTCAATGATTTTAATAATTGTATTTTTCAGGAACAAAAATTCGGGTACTTTGCCATAGTTTGAAGATTATTCATGGAGAAAAAAATATTTACTGATTCGGGTATTGAAATAAATCCTCTCTACAAACCCGAAGAGGAGGAGCCTAACCGTGAGATACCGGGCGAATTTCCGTTTACACGAGGGATCAGGTCTGACATGTATCGGTCAAAGCTATGGACCATGAGGCAATATGCCGGTTTCAGTACAGCCGCCGAAAGCAATAAAAGATATCATTATCTTCTGAGTCAGGGTGTGTCAGGATTAAGCGTAGCTTTTGATCTTCCAACACAAATCGGATATGACAGCGATCATGCGCTTGCGGATGGAGAAGTAGGTAAAGTAGGAGTAGCCATTGATTCTATTCGCGATATGCAGGAATTATTTGCCGGCATCTCTTTGGAAAAAATAACCACCTCAATGACGATCAATGCAACGGGATTTATTCTGCTTGCATTTTACGTGGTCCTGGCAAAACAGCAAGGTGCCGATCTGAAAAAAATATCAGGAACCGTCCAAAATGATATATTGAAAGAATACGCAGCAAGAGGAACTTATATATATCCTCCCCGACCTTCCATGCGTATCGTTACCGACATTTTCGAATGGTGTGGAAACGAACTGCCAAAATGGAATACGATTTCGATTTCCGGATATCATATTCGTGAAGCCGGAAGTACCGCAGTTCAGGAAATCGCATTCACACTGGCCAATGGGAAAGCATATGTTAAAGCGGCAATTGAAAAAGGGCTGAATATTAACCTGTTCGGAAAACGACTTTCTTTTTTCTTCAATGCCCATAATAATTTATTAGAAGAAGTTGCGAAATTCCGAGCAGCCCGCCGAATGTGGGCCCGCATTATGAAAGAACTGGGAGCCACTGATCCGCAATCCATGATGTTACGTTTTCATGCACAGACGGGAGGCAGCACGCTGACTGCTCAACAACCAGTTAACAATATATCACGCGTGACAATACAGGCGCTTGCGGCCATACTGGGCGGAACACAATCGTTACATACAAACGGATATGATGAAGCGTTGGGCCTGCCAACAGAGGAAGCAGCCCATATCGCTTTGCGAACCCAACAAATAATAGGTTTCGAAAGTGGCGTTGCAGACACAGTTGATCCCCTGGGAGGGAGTTATTTTTTGGAATCACTGACAAATTCAATGGAAGAAGCCAGTTGGAATTTGATCAGCATAATAGATGAATTAGGGGGAAGTGTCACCGCCATCGAGCAGGGATTTATCCAAAGTGAAATTGCCAAAAGTGCTTACGAATATCAAATCAAAGTTGAAAATAAAGAAAAAATAATTGTGGGTGTAAACGCATTTGAAACCAAGGAGAAAAGTCATACCAACGTGTTCCGTGTTGATGATTCCATCCGGAAAATTCAGACTGACAAGCTCTACAAATTAAAAAGGGAAAGAGACCCTGCCAAGTGTGATCATATTCTCCAACTCCTCAATGATCATGCAGCATCGGGAGAAAACCTGATGCCAACCGTTATTAAAGCCGTCGAAGCTGACTGTACATTAGGAGAAATCGCTGACACACTCAGGGAAGTATTCGGAGAATACAAGGGTCAGTAAATCAATCTTAGTTACCCAAAGCCTGTGCATCCATTAAAATTACCTTGATCATGGTAGGTCCGGTTATAGGCCCCGGCGCATTGGTACCGTCTGCGGCCCGCAGATCGATAGTGACTGTACCAGTTGTATGTATGGCGCCGTAGGCAACGCCATCAATAACTTCAGGTAAAGCTTCATAAGTCGGATTTGCCGAAGATGGATCATCGAAAGACAGATAAACAAGGACTCCGCCATTTAGATCTATGTTTTGGGATAATTCGGGAACACTTAGCGAGGTGTAATAAAACAAAGTACCATCAGGATCATTGGCGGAAGCCCATTGGTTAGCCTGAACCGTGTAAACGGCAGAAAAAACCTGGTTAACCTGTTGAACTGTTGTTTTGGTACATCCGGAGAAAGTTATTATCGCGAAAACGGATAATAGGGTAATTTTCATATTGTTGGTTTTTCTATCAATCTTAATGATTGACCTTATATTGCAAAAATAGTTTAATCACAGAAAAGAAATACGGCTAATTTCATAAAATTATCTACCAGCATATGCAGTCATTTCTTAAAGAATTATTTAAAGAACAGGACTATGATGAAAGAAATTTCTTTCTTATTGCCGGTCCCTGTGTGGTTGAATCAGCGGAATTACTGGATATAGTAGCCTCAAAAGTTTCATCACTTTGCTCAAAAATGGGAATACCTTATATCTTCAAAGCATCTTACAGAAAAGCCAATCGTACCAGTAGCGGATCTTTTACGGGTATAGGAGATGAACAAGCGTTGGTTCTCGTTCAAAAAACCGGTCAGAAATATAAAATTCCTACTACTTCTGATATTCACGCACACGATGAGGCTGCCCCGGCATCCTTGTTTGTAGATGTTTTACAAATACCTGCTTTCTTATGCAGACAAACTGACCTGCTTATTGCTGCGGCAGAAACGGGGAAAATAATCAATGTTAAAAAAGGTCAGTTTCTGAGCGGACCGGCTATGAAATTTGCGGCAGAGAAAATCAGAAATGCCGGAAATGAAAAAATTATTTTTACAGAGAGGGGGAATACTTTCGGGTATCAGGATTTGGTAGTAGACTATCGGAATATTCCCTGGATGCAGGAGCACAACGTACCCGTTGTTATGGATTGCACTCATTCTCTACAGCAACCTAATCAGGGAAATGGAGTAACAGGAGGAAATCCGAAAATGATAAGTACAATTTCCATGTCAGCTATCGCTGCGGGCACTGACGGATTATTTATTGAAACTCATCCTGATCCTGCTCACGCAAAAAGCGATGGTGCCACTATGCTCCGTCTGGATTTACTGGAGGGTTTACTCGCAAAACTGGTGAAATTGAGAAATGCAGTTATTTAGTCTAAATCGCTATGACTTTTCATACTGAAAAATTTACCACGCCGGATAATTCTTCAGGCAGTGAATGGATTACGTTTTGCCGCCATGATATAACGCTTGATATTCATCCAGAAAGCCAAAACAAAATATATAATCAGTGGGGAGCCCATTGTAAGGAAAGAGATATAAATAAACCATGTTCGGATTCGGGAGGTTGCAATTCCCAAACGTTCGCCGATGGCAGTGCAAACTCCGAATAACTGCCACTCAATGAATTCCTTCATTCTGTTCATATTGCAAAATTAAAAAAAATAGCCTAAAGAGCAAGTTCATGCTGAGGCATTAACGCATTTTTTAGGTAAATTTGTATCCTGAAAATAGGCCTTTTGCCCACTATTCATTAAAATTAGACTATCATGGTTTTTGATCTCGATTTAATCAAGAAAGTTTACGATGAAATGCCTTCCAAAATAGCCGCGGCGAAAAAAATAACCGGAGGGCCCCTCACTCTATCTGAAAAAATCCTTTATACTCACCTTTATTCCAAAACGTTAAGACATTATACACGTGGCAAAGATTATGTGGATTTCGCACCAGACCGTGTAGCAATGCAGGATGCCACCGCTCAAATGGCCCTGTTGCAATTCAGTACCTGTGGCCGTGAACGTGTAGCCGTCCCTTCCACAGTCCATTGTGATCACCTGATTCAGGCAAAGACAGGAGCCAAATCTGATCTTTCAACTGCATTGGACGTAAATAAAGAAGTATACGATTTCTTATCCTCCATATCGAATAAATATGGTATCGGTTTCTGGAAACCAGGTGCAGGAATTATTCACCAGGTAGTTTTGGAAAATTATGCTTTCCCGGGAGGAATGATGATTGGAACAGACTCACATACGCCGAATGCTGGAGGATTGGGAATGATTGCCATTGGTGTTGGCGGAGCCGACGCAGTAGATGTGATGGCTGGACTCGCCTGGGAATTAAAAATGCCTAAACTAATTGGCATTAAACTTACAGGTAAATTAAATGGTTGGACTTCTCCGAAAGATGTAATTCTAAAAGTTGCGGGAATACTTACAGTCAAAGGTGGAACAGGTGCAATAGTAGAATATTTTGGGGATGGAGCAGACAGCCTGAGTGCAACAGGCAAAGCCACAATTTGTAATATGGGTGCCGAAATCGGAGCCACATGCTCTCTCTTTGCATATGACGAAAAAATGTCTTCCTATCTCAAAGCTACAGAACGGGAGGAGGTAGCCCGACTTGCAGATAAAATCAAAAATTCCCTGCGTCCTGATCCCGAAGTTTATGCGAATCCTTCGGCATATTATGACCAGCTGATAGAAATAAACCTGGATGAACTTGAGCCCCATGTTAACGGACCGTTTACTCCAGATCTGGCCTGGCCTATTTCAAAATTTGCAGAAGCGGTGAAAAATAACCAATGGCCGGAAAAATTGGAAGTTGCCCTGATCGGCTCCTGTACTAATTCTTCGTATGAAGATATCAGCCGATCTGCTTCTGTGGCGAAACAAGCCATTGAAAAAAACCTGGAAACACTTGCCGAATTCACCATCACTCCGGGCAGCGAGCTTGTTCGTTATACAATTGAAAAAGATGGCTACCTGAAAACATTCGAAAAAATAGGCGGCATCGTATTGGCAAATGCATGCGGACCTTGTATTGGTCAATGGGCCCGTCATATTGACGATCCAAATAGAAAAAATTCCATCATCACATCCTTTAACCGGAATTTTGCAAAACGGAACGACGGACTCTCTTCTACCCATGCCTTTGTTGCCTCTCCGGAAATTGTAACCGCATTTGCAATCGCCGGTCACCTTTCATTCAATCCATTGAAGGATAAACTGAAAAATAAAAAAGGAGATTATGTAAAACTGGATGAACCGTCCGGCTTTGAATTGCCACCCCATGGATTTTCTGTGGACGACCCCGGATACCTGCCTCCGGCTGAAGACGGTAGCAGACTGAAGGTAATTGTTAAACCCGATTCGCAGCGTCTCCAATTACTTGAACCTTTTAAGCCTTGGGAAGGTGTGGATTTGAAAGGATTGCGTTTACTCATTAAGGCCAAAGGCAAATGCACAACTGATCATATTTCCATGGCCGGGCCATGGCTAAAGTTCCGCGGTCATTTGGATAATATTTCAAATAATATGCTCATAGGGGCTTTGAATTTTTTTAACGAAAAGACCGACCATGTAAAAAATCAGCTCACAGGCGAATATGGGCCAGTGCCTGCAACTGCACGCGCTTATAAAGCCGCAGGCGTTGGCAGTATTGTGATCGGGGATGAAAACTATGGAGAAGGTTCTTCCCGTGAACATGCGGCCATGGAACCACGTCACCTGGGTGTTCGTGCTATACTGGTGCGTTCTTTTGCACGAATTCATGAAACCAATTTGAAAAAACAGGGAATGCTCGCTTTGACTTTTGCCGATAAGGCCGACTACGATAAAATTTTGGAAGACGATGTGATTGATATTGACGGACTGATCCATTTTACACCGGGTCAGCCGTTGACCCTTGTAATGCATCACCTGCACGGAGAACCAGAGGAAATTCTTGTTAACCATACCTATAACGAGTCCCAGATCGAATGGTTTAAAGCAGGTGGTGCATTAAATGTTATCAGGGCAGAATTTGCCAAATAAATTATGGAGGCCATTCCTGACTTAGAGCATAGACCCCGTTCACGATCTGGTCCTGGCCTGATTGTCGTTATATGTTTTTTGTTAATAGGGATCCGTATCATTTTTATCTGCATTATGGGCATCATGCCCCAGGACGCCTATTATGATTTCTATGCCCAGCACATTGATCTCTCGTATTATGATCATCCACCATTGATTGCTTATGTTCTCCGTTTATTTACAACTCTGTTCGGGAGAAAAGTAGTTGTTTTAAAACTGGCTGATAGTTTTATCACTCTGATCACTATTATCGCTTTTTACAAATTGGCGGGAAAATTCCTGAGCGGGAACAAAGCGTGGATGGCTACTGCCATCCTTATTTCCACCTTAATGGTCAGTATACTTTCACTAATTTCTACTCCGGATGTACCGCTAATGCTATGCTGGGCCGTTAGTTTGAATTTTCTTTATGAAGCCATCTGGAAAAGGAAAAAAATATGTTGGGTCTGGTCCGGAATTTTTACCGGACTTAGCTTTGATTCAAAATACACTGCACTTTTTCTTATCATTGGTCTGGTTGGCTTCCTGTTATTGAATAAATCGTACAGGAATTTGATTATTTCGGGGTGGTTTCTCTTATACCTGATCTCATTCGCAATTACGATACTTCCGGTAGTTATTTGGAACGCGCGAAATGGCTTTGCATCATTTAAATTCCAATCCGAAGGACGAGTTCAGGAAGGATTGCATATCAACATCAACGGATTTTTAGGCGTTCTTGGACATCAATCCGCTATCCTTCTTCCGATACTGTTTTTTTCTCTTGTATATTTCATTTACCGTTATTTAAGGAAATATGGAATCAGACCAGACAGGATTCCTTCAGATCAGCAATTTCTATTGTGCTTTTTTATTCCTTTGTTTCTGGGATTTTTTTTTATTTCTTTTTTTTACTGGGTAAAATTAAACTGGATTATGCCTGCATATATTACGGGTATTATCTGGGTATCCAGGTTTTGGAAAGTAAAATGGATACGCTTTCAATTGATTTTTTCAATTTTCCTTCACCTGTTACTTGCGATCGAAATCATTTTCTATGTTGTTCCAATCAGATCAGACGATACATGGTTTGGATGGGCAACATTTTCAGATAAGGTAACTACGATGCGTGAACGATATCCAAATGCATTTATTTTTTCATCCGATGATTATAAAACTGCTGCTATTCTCAATTTCTATTTGAATGAGACAGTTTATGCAAAGAATGTAGTTGGAGAGAGAGCATTACAGTTTGATTTTGTAGGTACTGACCTGCGAACGTTAAATGGCAGGAATGCAATTTATATAGATTCGAATCCACATTTCTCGAATCTGGGAAACGAAAATGAAGCCATACCGTTATCTTACTATACTTATTTCGACCGAATCATTCCACTTGAACCCATACTCATAGAAAAAAACGGAAAAGTAGTAAGGAAATTTTCAACATTCCTCTGCACAAACTATCATTTCAAAAAATTCTGAGACTCATTACATTCTTGGGAGTTTATCTCCAGAAGTGAATTTTAATAAAAACGAAAATTCTAACTGGTTGAATCTCCCAAAATAAAATAACCACGATTTTTCAATTAACGGTCAAAAAACTTCCGGCATCCCTTTCCGGATATTATATTCGTATCAGAATGAAATCAAATCCATTGAAACACCTTATTTGTCTTCCTGTGCTATTCCTTTTCCTGGCCTGTTCTACTACAAAAAGACTGGCAGTTTCAAAAGAAGAACAACAAGTTCTTCCGGAGCTTCCGTTATCTGAGTTAGATATACCCGTTTATATTGCTGCGGCACCGATTCTTGCCAAGGCCGAGAAACTAGTTCCATCGGAATTCACTTCAGATGGATGGCCGGATTTTATGCGTCCTGCTTGTGACTTCCGTTATAAATATCGTTTTGTAAGATCGAATTTGCAGATTTCAAGCACCAATAATCTTATCAGTATACGATTTGGAGGCAATTATCAGGTCAGTGGCAGCAAATGTTTATGTACCGCTGGCATCCCCGTGACTCCCTGGATATCCGGCAACTGCGGATTTCCACCGCAACCACTTCGCAAAGTAAATATGTCATTAAGCACCAGCCTGCAATTTCTTCCCGGTTATGGAGTTCGCACTGTTACCACGATTAACCAGATTCAACCAGTAGATAAGTGCTCGGTTTCTGTTTTTTCCAACGATATCACTCAACTCGTAATGGATAGTATCCGGTCTTCCTTAACAACATTCTCATCGTCAATGGATCAGGCAATTGCCGGATTAAATTATGAGAAATTTATTGCGCAGATAAAAGATAGCAGTTATAGGAAAATCGGAATTGGAAAATACGGTTATTTTCTTCTTAATCCATATGCGATGCGCATTGGACAGCTGAACTATGCGAAAGATAGTTTTTCAATTTCAATAGGCCTGTCCTGCAGACCCCAATTCAGTTCTGATCCAGTGAACCATAATTCTGAACCATCCTCATTACCTGCATTATTACAGACCAATAGCCGGAGTGGAATTCGACTCTTTTTAAACATGAATTACGACTACGAATTTCTAACGAACATTTTACGTGATAGTCTCCATAATAGAGTTTTTGAAGTAAAAGGAAGAACAATAGTAGTGAAGGATGCAACCATTCGTGGCATAGGAAATCAACAGGTGCAACTGCGAATTGATTTTGCGGGGAGTAACCATGGAAGTATATACCTAACGGGGACGCCCACGCTTGATACAGCAAAACAAACATTGAGTATTCCTGATATACAATATTCTCTCGAAGGGGAGGATCTGGCGTTAAAAATCGCAAGAAGTCTTTTTAAAAATAAACTCCGAAAGACTATTCAGGGAAAATCTTATTTGGACATAGAGGCACTGATCATTGCCAACAAAACGATAATAGATCAAATATTAAACAGAGAATGGATGCAGGGGGTCCACTCCACAGGTTCCCTAAAGGAAGCTAAAATCATTGGCATGCTAATATCCCGGCAAAGCGTTCAATTTCAGGTATTTATAGCCGGGGAACTAAAATTATTGGGGGGCAACCTTTAACATTATATTTACGTAATTTAATAAAGATGAAGTAGTTGCGCTATTAACTTCACCCTAGGAAAAGACCTTAAGACCATTGATAAACGGTAACCATCAAATTAGCGCATTAATAGCAGGCTGCAGGCAAAATGACCGGGCCAGTCAAAAGGAATTGTATGAATTCCTGAAGGGATATGCTATGAAGATTTGCTATCGTTACCAGCATAACCAATATCAGGTTGAGGAAATTGTCAATGAAGGTTTCACAAAATTTTTTAAAAACATACATCAGTTTGATGAAAACCGTCATCTGGAGACTTCCATGGCTTTAAAAGGCTGGTTTAAAAGGATATTAGTAAATACATGTATTGACTATTATCGCAAAAATTCCGCTTATCTCAGGGGGCAGATGCTTTCTGAAGAATCAGAAAAAATAGCAGATCATGGGGAAACCGGAATTGATAAACTGTCGTATAAAGAAATCATTGAAGCAATCCGTTTATTATCACCCGCTTATAGAACAGTATTTAACCTTTTTGTAATCGAAGGCATGTCGCATGAAGAAATAGGGAAACATTTGGGTATTTCCGTGGGTGCGTCCAAATCGAATTTATCGAAAGCCAGGGAAAATCTTAGAAAAATTTTGACTAAAAAAGCTGATGTGAAAACATATGTCGAACCTTTCTGACAAAGAAATTGACCGGTTAAGCAGGGAAGCGGCGGATTTTTATGAACCCGACCATTCTTCCCTGTCATGGACCAGGCTCGAGCAAAAGCTAATTGAGCAGATTCCCGAGCGTCCGCCTGATGTTTTTCATATCGGCCGGATCAATCCTTACTTATGGGGATCGGCTGTATTATTGATTACGGGAGTTTCTTTTTTTGTAATTAAAAACATCTATTATAGTCAACATTCTACACCAACAATTAATCCGTTAGTCCTGAACATTCCAACTTTAGATGCAAATAGTAAAAAAGCCAATGACAGTAAGGTTCATTCTAACAGCAGCTCATCTGTCCAATACGCTGATGGTAGTACCATCAGTAAAAATTCAGAATTGGCAAAAAAATCAAATAAAGTTGCGGATGGCGCTGTGAATTCGAGTATTTCGGGTAGTTCAAATTCGGACTTAAGTACGCAATCCAATGTGTCAATAAAGATTCAAGGAAAGAATTCGAATACCGCAATGTCTGAAAGTTACTCAGGCAAAAAAAAATCAGGATCAAATAGTGGAAATTTGCCACTTTTGGCGTCTTCAGGAATTTATGCATCCCACAAATCAAATTCAGGGAATGGCATAAATTCAGAAACTACCACAAATACAAATAAAAGCTCAAACTCTTATAACAATACCTATAATAATACCACTGATATTTCCGGTGCTCCCAATACAAACAATCAGAGGATCAATAACCGACTTAGCTTGCCAAACGTGATTACTTCGGGTGTTACGGTGGGTAAAGTAAGGGGCAACGATTCACTTCTAAATCAAATCACAGATTCCAAAATATCTGTTCCTTACAAATCACTGCGAGTAAATCGCTCATTAAACTTTGGTTTGACCTTTGGGCCAGACTACACTGATGCCGGTGGAATTACAAATGATCAGCTTGGAAATAATATTGGAATCACTGTTGGATATTACCTAACAAATAAGTTGTCTGTAAATTCCGGTATATTATATACCAATAAATTTTATTGGGCATCGGGGCATGAATCTGGCAATACGGGCTATTCCAGGGGTCCTTATCGCGCAGGTAGTAATATGACGACGGCTGCTGCACCACCACCTATTGATTATATAAACGGTTCTTCCAGTATGTGGGAATTGCCGTTAACGCTTCGCTATGATCTTTCAAAAAATGAAAAAAATAAATTCTTTGTGAATGCTGGATTTTCGTCCTATTTCATTATGAAGCAGACTTATATTTATTTCTTTCATAGCGGTCAAAGGCTTTTGGCTTATAAAATAGAAGACGACGATCAGATAAATTACTGGTTTAAAGTACTCAATGTTTCGTTGGGGTATGAATCTGACATGGGAAAAGGCTTTTCATTTCAGGCAGAACCTTTTCTGAAACTTCCATTTGAAAATATGGGGATAGAAAATCTTAAGTTGAACAGCTATGGGTTCCTGTTATCATTCCGGTACACTCCGGTACTGAGCAGAACAAAAAAATAATAATTATCCGGGACCCGGCACAGGATCGAACCACAGGAGCTTGCTATCATTCGGGGCTCCATTATAGTTTATAAAAATTTCCTCCCCTTTGATTATTTTACGGATTGTTTTAATCCGGATAACAGATAATTCAAAATCCATTTCATATTCAGCATTTGGATTAAAGTTATGGTTGTATATAGACAGATAACCCAATGCCACACAGCATTCAGTTTCTCTCTTACCCCATAAAAATATGTAGTCATGCAGAAGGGTTTGATCCAGGAGCTTTCTTTCTTCACCACTCATTACAATCACAGGTGAAATTTCTATAAATTTACCTTCAACCAAATTTTTATTGGTAAAAACACCCCGACCCCGGCCAGGCGATGCTGCAATGAATAAACATGATAAAATCATAATGTCAGTTAAACGGCAAGGATCCGGCTAACGTCGTAGTTTCAAATGCAATTTATCAAGGCTACGCTGTAAATTTGAGGAATGACTGTAGAAATAGAAGATACTCCGCTTAAATATCAGTTTTTGGAGATTCTCCAATCAAACGACCGGGAATCCCTGCACAAGTTTCTGGATAATCAGAATATTAGCGATGTAGCGGAACTCATCTATGAATACCCTGAAAATGAAGGTGAAATCCTTGGTAATTTAAGTATTCACAGGGCGGTGAGTACATTTAAAATTCTTGAATTCGCAATACAGAAACGCATAATCCAGGAGCTTTCTCCATCAAAAACAGCTGAATTACTGAACGGACTACCGGCAGATGACCGGACTTCCTTTTTGGAGGACCTCCCCAGTGAAGTAGTAAAAGAGCTGATTAAAATGTTAGATCCTGAAGAGCGCAAGATCACGTTGTCGCTGCTGGGCTATCCCGAAAGTAGTGTAGGAAGACTTATGACGCCTGACTACATAGCGGTACAAAAAGGATGGACCATACGTCAGGTAATTCGTCATATCCGTGACGTGGGAAAAGACAGCGAAACAATCGATGTGATATATGTGGTGGATGAAAAGGGTGTTTTTATTGATGATATTAAAATACGTGAAATTATACTTGCTGATCCGGATAAGAAGGTCGAAGATGTTATCGACAACCGCTTTATTTATCTTAACGTGAATGACGACCAGGAGACAGCCAACCAGGCATTTAAAATGAATAATCGAATGGCCCTTCCAGTTCTTGATAAAAATAAAATACTCCTGGGGATCGTAACTATTGATGATGTATTGTGGGTGGCAACTGAAGAATTTACAGAAGATATCCAAAAAATCGGTGGTACCGAAGCCCTTGATCATCCTTATTTGGAAACGCCGTTTTTTCAATTAATCAGGAAAAGAGTGGGTTGGCTTATAATACTTTTTTTGAGTGAAATGCTGACGGCTACCGCGATGGCATACTATAACGACGAACTGGCTAAATGGCTAATACTGACTAATTTCATCCCACTTATCATGTCTAGTGGCGGCAATAGTGGATCGCAGGCTTCAACACTCATTATCCAGGCAATGGCATTGGGAGAAGTGACTATCACAGACTGGTGGCGAGTGATGCGCAGGGAAATTCTTTCCGGATTTATGCTGGGCGCAATTCTTGGTTTAATTGGTTTCATACGAATTTTTGTCTGGCACCTGCTTATGTCTCGTGGCGTATTTAAGGATATTTATGGACCACATTGGGATGCAATTGGTTTATCAGTTAGCTTCTCATTGGTGGGTGTTGTTCTTTGGGGCACACTTGCAGGAAGTATGCTTCCGATCGTATTAAAAAAATTAGGAGCAGACCCCGCTTCTTCTTCAGCTCCTTTTGTAGCAACGCTGGTAGACGTTACCGGACTTATCATCTATTTTACCGTGGCTTCGATCTTTATGATGAATATTTTATTGTAGCCAGCATAATGATCAGAACGTTTAAATGAGAAAATTTACAAAAATTTATTATGTGTGGAATAGTAGCATATATCGGTCCTAGAGAAGCCTACCCTGTCATCATGAAAGGCCTGAAAAGACTCGAATACCGGGGTTATGACAGTGCAGGAGTTGCACTTTTAGGCAAAGATTTGATGGTATATAAAAAGCAGGGAAGGGTTGCTGCATTGGAAGAAAGTATCATTGGAAAAGACCTACATGCAAACGCCGGAATAGGTCATACCCGATGGGCTACTCACGGTGAACCCAGCGATCGGAATGCCCATCCACATCTGTCATCCAGTGGCAGGCTGGCTATGATACACAATGGTATAATTGAAAATTATACCCAGCTCAAAACTGAACTAACTAAAAAGGGATATAAATTTAACAGTGATACAGATACCGAAGTTTTGCTCAATTTTATTGAAGACATCCAGCAAAATAATCAATGTAGCCTGGAAGAATCATTGCGCATAGCGCTAAAACGTGTAACCGGCGCATACGTTATAGTGCTTCTTGACCGCGATAATCCTGACACCATTATAGCTGCAAGGAAAGGCAGTCCTCTTGTAATTGGCATTGGTAAAGGAGAACATTTTTTAGCCTCTGACGCATCCCCAATTATTGAGTACACCAAGGAGGTTGTATATGTAAATGACTATGAACTTGCAATTATTAAATGTGATGAGCTCATCTTAAAAAACCTGGGCAATGAAAAGATTACCCCCTTTGTTCAAAAACTCGACCTGGAGCTGACTGCCATTGAAAAAGGGGGTTTTGATCATTTTATGCTGAAAGAAATTTTTGAACAGCCGGATACCATTTTTGATTGTTTACGAGGGCGCCTCGATGTTACGAAAAGTACTATCACTATGGCGGGTGTACAAAATAATCTGGAAAAACTTGTCAATGCGAGAAGAATTATCATAGTGGCCTGTGGTACCAGCTGGCATGCGGGACTGATCGCCGAATATATATTTGAAGAAATATGTCGGATACCGGTGGAAGTTGAATATGCTTCAGAATTCAGGTATCGTAATCCTGTAATTCATCCGGGTGATGTCATTTTTGCGATCTCACAGAGTGGCGAAACTGCAGATACTATTGTTGCAATTGAGAAAGCTAAAGAACAGGGCGCTTTCATTTTCGGTATCGTAAATGTCGTAGGTTCATCCATTGCCCGCATTTCCCATGCAGGTGCTTACACACATGCGGGGCCGGAAATCGGAGTCGCCAGCACAAAGGCCTTTACGGCGCAGTTAGTTGTCCTTGTTATGATCGCATTGAAAATTGCTTTCGAAAAACAAACTATTGCGGAAGATAGATATGTTCAGCTGCTGGCAGAACTACATTCCATTCCTGAGAAAGCGAAAGAGCTCCTGCATTCATCTTCGCATATTCGCAAGCTGGCGGTAAAATATAAAGACGTGAAGGACGCATTATACCTCGGGCGTGGAAACAATTTTCCTGTCGCTTTGGAAGGTGCGCTTAAATTAAAAGAGATATCCTATATCCATGCAGAAGGTTATCCTGCAGCAGAAATGAAGCACGGACCGATTGCACTGGTAGATGAAAATCTGCCAGTTGTCTTTGCAGCACCCAAAGGAATCTATCATGAAAAACTCGTCAGCAACATCCAGGAAATTAAAGCGAGAAAAGGAAAGGTAATAGCGGTAATCAGTGAAGGCGATGAATTGATTCAAAAAATGGCAGATGATACTATGACTATTCCTCTGACGGATGAGCTCATCTCTCCCATTCTTTCAGTCATACCTCTTCAATTATTCGCATGCTACCTGGGGATGGCCAAGGGCTTTGATGTAGACAAACCCCGTAACCTCGCGAAAAGTGTAACCGTAGAATAAATTACATGAATCACATCACAAAAACGCCGCTTCGGAATCTCGGATACGATTTTATTCCTGCTGAATATCTTCCGGAAGGAAAGGATGAATACTACCTCCGTAATGAACAACAACCTCATTCTATATCTTACCGGCACCTCAAACTGGATGAAGTTGATGAGCTGAAAAAAAATGGAAATAATTCCGATGACTGGAGTCTTGTAATGGTAACCGGCAATTTCCTTCCTGAGCTTATTCACCGTTGTAATTTCTATGGATTGGTGAGGATCGGGATGCTGGAACCCTACTACGTTGAATTTCATAATTTGCGACGACCCATCGGGTTTTATAACAGCACTATCATAAGTTGTGACATAGGAAATAATGTAGTTATAGATAATGTGAGCTATTTGTCGCATTACATCATCGGAAACGATGTTATTCTCATTAATATAAATGAAATTGAAACGACAGACCATGCCAAGTTCGGAAATGGAATTTTGAAGGAAGGTGAACCTGAATCCATCCGCATAGAACTTGAGGTCTGTAATGAAAATGGAGGACGTAGTATTATTCCTTTCGATGGCATGTTACCAGGAGATGCGTGGCTGTTTAGCAGATATCGGGACGATCAAATTCTTCAGGAGAAACTTCGTTTTTTTAGCAACAAACAGTTCGATAACAGGCGTGGATTTTATGGGACCATCGGTGATCGTACGGTAATCAAAAATTGTAAAATAGTTAAAGACGTAAAAATAGGAACCGATGCTTATCTGAAAGGCGCTAACAAACTCAAAAACCTGACCATAAATTCTACAGCTGAATCCATCACGCAGATAGGCGAAGGTTGTGAACTCGTGAACGGGATTATTGGTAACGGTTGCAGAATTTTCTATGGGGTAAAAGCTGTACGTTTTATTCTTGCTTCTAATTCCCAACTAAAATATGGTGCCCGCCTTATAAATTCGTATCTCGGAAACAATTCTACCATTTCCTGCTGTGAGGTATTAAACTCCCTGATTTTCCCGGCCCATGAACAACATCATAATAATTCGTTCTTATGTGCTTCCCTGTTGAAGGGTCAAACGAATATGGCTGCAGGTGCAACTATTGGATCCAACCATAACTCCCGTGGTGCTGATGGAGAATTGATTGCAGGTCGCGGGTTTTGGCCGGGATTGTGTGTAAGTGTAAAACACAATTCACGATTTGCATCATTTATCATAATGGCTAAGGGAGATTATCCTGCAGAACTGGATATTCCTTTACCATTTTCCCTGGTGAGTAATGATGTTTCGAAAGACGAACTGGTAATAATGCCTGCATACTGGTTTCTTCATAACATGTATGCTCTGGCGCGAAATTCCTGGAAATACTTTGACCGGGATAAAAGATTAGAGAAAGTTCAGTTACTTGAATATGATTATCTCGCTCCAGATAGTATACAGGAACTTGCTTCAGCGATAGAAAAACTTGAGCTGATCGTGGCGAAATCCTGGCTAAGAAATAAGTCCCAGATTTCCAATACAACTGAAAAGGAAACAGATACACTAAATCTCAATTCCGAAGATGCTCTGTTAAAAATGGGCGGCCGTCAATTACTTGAAAACAAAGATGACTCAATAAGTTCCCTGGTCTTTTCAGCTGAAGGATTTGAGAATAGTTCCCGCAAAGTGCGCATCCTAAAACTCACAAAAGGATATGCGATTTATAACGAATTAATTATTCACTATGCCATGGAACAGATTGTTCTATGTATAAAATCAAATAAATTCAATAGCCTGGCTGCTCTGCAGGAATTCCTCCCTGAAAATAAATCGCCGGGAATATGGGTAAACGTCGGCGGACAGTTAATTAAAAAGACGAGTCTCGAAAAAATGCTTGATAATGTCCGCCAAAACCAAATTAACAGTTGGGATGAAATTCATCAATTTTATATAAGGGAAAGCAAAAGCTATCAGTCAGATAAAATGCTTCATGCTCTTGATATTCTCTACCTGGTGCGCAGCATATCCATTAAAAAAATTAAACCCTCAGATTTCAAGAGGCTTTTATTTCAAACAGTTCAAACTGCAAGTTGGATAACTAAAGGCATATTTACCTCGAGACAAAAGGATTACCTAAATCCATTCCGGAAAATGGTTTATGAAAATCAGGCGGAAATGGATCAGGTGATTGGCAAACTTGACGATAACAGCTTTATCAAAAGCAGGGAAAAGCTTTTTCAGGAATATCAGGCGGTTGTTGAAGATATTCTTGAAAACTGGAACCTAAACTGACTCATTTATTCCTGAATAGCAGCGAGTGAAGATTGCCAAGGATGTCAATCGCCCGGAAGACATACATTTCCCGGGAAATGATTTCAGATCCCATATCTAAATAATTATTTCCTGACACCAGATTCATAATTCCTTTTTTGATAATTTGACCCTGCATCGTAAGAATTTCATATTTCCATTCATCTACTTTGTCTGACTGCACGAGTAATTGAATGTGGTTAGGATAATTTCCTTCTACGACCTGGCTAATATGGGTTTTACCACCGCTCATTTTGAACTGAACTATTTCACCATCATATTTATTTCCATAAACATCGATCATGCTGATCCTAAAAAAATGATCACCGTTGCTTAAAAAATTGTTGCAGATCCATTTATATTTTTTTTGTTGAGCGGTCGCGGAGATTTGAGCTAAGCGAACAGGCTGACCTCTAATTAATTCAATCAAGTCAAAATGATCAGGTATTTCGGTGCTTTCAAGCGTCCAACTGAAAACAGGCCTTTCTGACACTTCTTTGACTTCCATCACAATGGTCGTTACAGGAAGCGGATTTTCTAAATTTACAGTACTGGCCAAAGTGTAATCCTGGGCTTCAAAATCAATATCTCCGCTGATTACAGAACCCTGTATGAAATTTCCTGTACTTGCTTCATGGCCTGCATCTTCCCATTGGCCTGATTGAAATTTAGCCACGTTCAAATAGCTCGGATCTGTAACGCCACCGCTTTGAACCGATGTAAAGGATAATTCAATTTTTGCGTTGTTATTTATCGCGCCGTCAGCATTGACATTCCAATATTCAAGTTTAGAAATGTGATCCAAACCAGGTCCTAAACTACTGCCAAATAAACCAGGATTTTCGTGGAAATATTCAATGGTATAATTTCCACTGGCATATTTTAATTCCAGCCAACGTAGATTCTGGTCCTTGCCTACCGGAAATAAAAAATGATCCAGCTTGCCAAGTCCAAGTTTCCGTAAAGGACCTTCCACATATGTATTTAATAGGCGGGAACTATCAATTTTAATATCACAAATGGTATCCAGGATAAGCATAGCATCTATCGAGCTGGTAATTTTCCCCTGATTGAGATCCAGCCGCCAGGGAAGCATCAGTGGCATACGAAGTATTGATCCGGCAATATTGTTCATGCGAAATCCGACCTGGTTTTGTATCCTACCCGCCATGGCAACTTCCTGTATTCTTTGTCCATTCAACTCCAGCCAGGGACTTCCGTTTGAAGTTTCAGTTATGGTTGCGGAAGGCGACTGATAAATATCTCCCATTATACGAAGAACCGTATTGTCTCCAGTGCCACTAGCCAGATTCAACCGTCCTCCATCCTGAATAAAGTTTCCATTTACCTGAATATTTCCATTGGCACCACTTAAGTCCGTACTCATATTTACGGATACACCTATATGTAGATTGCCACGAATAAGAAGTGGGTTCGCACCAGTGCAAGTGTAATTGACTGTATCGCCAAATGCTGTCGCGTTTAATTCCAGACTTCCGTATATTCTATTACTAATAGAAATAGTATAAGAGGCCCTCGGTACGTCAAAATCAAAAATACCCTGTTCCGTACCAGGTGCCGTAGACAAAATTCTAAGAATACCATTGGCGTGGGACGCTCGAGTCTGGTGGATATATTTTCCCCCGTCATATATGATTATAGAATCTGCAATCTGAAGAGACTCGCCGGAAGAAATACCTGATGCATTACGAAAAATTGCACCAGCGTTTAATTCTATACCATAACCCGGACCGCTTGCTGTAAAAGCATTTGCATTCTTATTAGAGGCTGGCAATACAATCTCTATATTCTGACCAGGCGAAGGTTTTACAATGAGCGTGCGAATGATTACAGCACTGTCAGGCAGTGTTACCAGATAAGATAACGGCATTTCACTATTATCAAGAATGACGTCGTCTGAAGATTGGGGTAAGTTCAGGCCAGACCAGTTTAACGGATTTGCCCAATCTGTGTTTCCTCCATAGCCTGTCCAAAACTTAGTATCAGCCATTAGAAACTCTGGAGCCAATATTGATAATATTGTCAACCAGTAGAATATTGCTTTTTTATGATGGTTCCATGAACGCATCAGGCAAATTAATCATACAGGACTCGCAACCAAATACCACTTTGTGGTAAGCAAGCAAAAAAAATCCCCCTGATTTTGACAGGGGGATATGATTCAGAAAATTAATTATTTCTTCACAGCTTTTTTTGCACTGTCTGCGATAGCTCCGATTTTAGCCTTTGCCGTATCTGCGATCGCTCTAACAGTTGAATCAACTTTCATTGCAGCAGAATCAGCTACTTTTTTTGCACTGTCAGCAACCGTTGAAACAACGGAATCCGTTTTGGCAGCGGCGTCTCCGCTTCCACTACAGGAAACTACAGTAAAAGCAATAACAAGAACAGTCAGAAATTTTTTCATTGAGGTTATTTTTTTATTGCCGGCGAAGTTACCATTTTTCGCCCGAAAGAACTAAGTAAAACTCATTTTTTTGACTTTCATTTATTTCTTTCTAAAATAAATCCGGATGGGCACCCCCTCTAAAGAAAAGCTCTTTCTCATCTGGTTTTCGAGATAATTTCTATAAGGCTGTTTGATATCATCGGGATAATTGCTAAAGAAAGCAAATGATGGAACCGGTGTCGGCAATTGCGAGACATATTTGATTTTAATGGCATTCCCGCGTACCACAGGGGCATGATAGTTTTCAACTGCTTTCAGCATTACATCATTAAGTTTTGAAGTGGGGATTTTTCTTTTTCTATTTTCAAATACTCCTAATGCTGTTTCTATAACTTTAAAAATGCGGGTTTTCTCTTTCGCAGAAATGAAAATTATGGGCAAGTCAGTAAAAGGTGCAAAACGTTCCTTTAGCTTAGTCTCATAGACCTTAGAAGTGTTGGTTTCCTTATCTACGAGATCCCATTTATTAACGACAATTACAAGGCCCTTACCTTTTTTAACAGCAAGGCTAAAAATATTAAGATCCTGGGCAGTCAGGCCTTTTTCTGCATCCAGCAAAAGCAGACATACATCAGCTTCATCCATCGCTTTTATGGCTCGAATTACCGAATAGAACTCAAGGTCTTCGTGTACTTTTGTCTTTCTGCGTATTCCAGCCGTATCGATCAAAACAAATTCCTTTTGGAATAAATTGTAATGGGTATGTATACTGTCCCTTGTAGTACCTGCTATTTCGCTCACAATGGTTCTTTCACTTCCAACCAGAGCATTTAATAAAGATGACTTGCCCACATTTGGTTGTCCAATAATAGCAAATTTGGGAAGTGATGATTCCGGTTGTTCTTCGTCTGTTTTCGGAATGAGTTCTGTAATCGCGTCCAGCAACTCGCCTGTACCGCTTCCGCTCATAGAAGATATAAAGTATATATTTTCGAAACCCAGACTGTAAAATTCCGCAGCTTCCAACAGACGATCACTATTATCTACTTTATTGACAACCAGAAACACCGGCTTTACTGAACGTCGCAGAAGTTCAGCCATCGATTCATCAAGATTGGTGATGCCTGATACTGTGTCGGTCATAAATATGATCGCATTGGCTTCTTCTACAGCAATTAGAACCTGCTTTTTTATTTCCCGCTCGAATATATCATCGCTTTCCGGCACGAATCCACCGGTGTCAATGATATTGAAATTTTTGCCGTTCCAGTCTGCGACTCCATATTGCCTGTCCCTGGTTACTCCGCTCTGGTCATCCACAATCGCTTTGCGTTGCTCTAATAAGCGATTGAAAAGTGTACTCTTTCCCACGTTTGGTCTCCCTGTAATTGCTACCGTAAATCCTGACATGTAAAACAAATATTAAAATCAATAGTTAATACCCATATTCGCGCAGCTGCCATTCATTGTCACGCCATTTGGGTCGGACTTTCACAAAAAGTTCCAAGAAAACTTTCTTACCGATAAACATTTCAATTTCTTTGCGTGCTTCTGTTCCAAGCTGGCGGATCATTCGTCCGCCTTCGCCAAGTAAAATGCCTTTTTGTGTTTCACGCTGTACAATGATATCAGCTTGTATCTTGGTAAGGGTATTTTTCTCTTTATATTCCTGTACCAGTACCGCTGTGTGATAGGGAATTTCATCTTCATATATATTGTAAATTTTCTCGCGTATCATTTCACCTACAAAAAATTTTACAGGGCGATCCGTTATTTCATCACCATCAAAAAAAGGTTCCCCATCCGGTAATAGTTGTAAAATGCGGTCGAATAGATAATCAGTATTCAACTTTTTCAGTGCAGAAATACTTAAAACATCAGTTGCATATTTCTTTTCCTTAAAAAATTCTGTCGTTGCAGTAATTTTAGCTTCATTCAAGTAATCCATTTTATTAATGAGGACTAACGCCGGGGATTTTAGGTGTAATCCTTTAAATATCTGGTCGTTCTCCTCAAGGTTGTCCGATCCATCCAGAAGCAGCAAAGCCAAATCAGTATCAGATACTGCCAGTCTTACTGTATCCATCATTTTTTCGTGCAGCTTATATCTTGGATCTATAATACCAGGTGTGTCCGAAAGAACCATTTGGTAAGCAGAGTCAGTCAGGATTCCTTTAATACGGTGACGCGTTGTTTGCACTTTATGCGAAACAATGGCCAGTTTTTCACCCATCAGGGTGTTTAGAAGTGTACTCTTCCCCGCATTAGGCTTACCAAATAAAGTGACAAATCCTGATTTCATAAAACGCGGCTGCAAAGGTAGCCTTTTGCAAGGCATAGACCGCCTATCAGACCTCCATTAATATCGAATAAAGGATAATCCTGGTGAGAATGAAAGATAAGAGCTTGATGTTTAACCATTAAATGCAATCAAATGATGTTAAAAGAGTGTTTTATCTATTTCTCAAACCCAGATATTCTATTTAAGAGTCGATTAACGGACAACAGCATAACTGGTTTCTCCGGAAAAGTTAATATTGAGACTACGACAGGCAACAGATTTCTCCATCGCAAATATCAGGTTCAACCCGCAAGTTGATTCCATTTCAACAAACGACATTCATAGAAGCTTCACGCAAATACTGAATTTGCAAAACAGGTATAGTTGATATATTCGGGGGGAGCGAATATATTTGAGCCCATGAAATTATTTTTAAGTCTTCTGTTTACCGGATCAGTATTTTTTTGTATCGCGCAGAAAGCTGCAGATCCCGTTGTTTTTGCCAATAGCATCAAGTCAGAAAATCTTGAAAAACTTTTATATCTGATTGCAGGCCCTGCTTTCGAAGGCAGGGAAACCGCTACTGCCGGTCAGCGCAAAGCGGCAGCTTTTATCGAAGAATACTTCAAAAAGCTGGGGTTGAAGCCCGGCAATAAAGATAGTTTTCAACTTGCTTACCCTGTATATCAGGACAGTCTCCTGTCATCAGGAATCAATGTCAACGGGATACCATATGAATTGAATAAAGATTTTGACACTCGTTTGTCCAGCGCATATTCCATTTCCTTTGGTGTAACTGACATCGTATTTGCAGGATATGGTATTTCGGATTCTTTACAGGATGATTATAAAGGATTGCAGGTTTCAGGCAAAATTGTGTTGGTATTAAATGGTTATCCACCAGCATTACTCCAATCCCAAATAAATAAAAGAACTTTTAATCCTTATGCAAAACAAGATGCGGCGCAGGCACATGGCGCAGTAGCTATTTTCGTAATACAGGATGATTTCCCTCATCGTGCGATTTCGGATAAAGGAATGATGTATAGAAACTATTATCGTACGAAGGTTCGTCCCAACAGTTTTTATATTTCTACGGCAATTGCCCGAGCGATTATTGGATCGGACTATGATTTGTTAAAAACCGGATCACTTGAACGTAAAAATTATCATGCAAATATCTGGATCTCTCTATCGAAAGAAACAAACGCGTTGCAAAGTACGGATGTGCTTGGTTATTTGGAAGGAACTGATCTCAAGGACCAATTATTGGTAATCTCCGCGCATTACGATCACCTGGGTAAAAAGGATTCAATAATCTACTATGGAGCTGACGATGACGGTTCGGGTACTGTAAGCGTGCTTGAATTAGCATCGGCATTTTCAAAGGCAAAGTCTGCCGGCAAAGGACCGCGTCGCAGCATTCTCTTCCTGGCAAATTCCGGGGAAGAAAAAGGGCTATGGGGATCAGAATATTATACTGACAACCCGGTTTATCCACTGGACAAAACTACAGCAGATCTGAATATCGATATGATCGGAAGAAAGGATCCAGGGAAAAAGCAGGGGGATTCCAATAATTATGTATATATAGTAGGAGACGACAAACTTAGCACAGACCTTCACAGGATAAGCCTTGATATGAATAAGAAATATACAGGCCTCGATCTGGACTATAAATTTAATGACCCAAAAGATCCGCAAAGAATTTATTATAGGAGTGACCACTACAATTTTGCACGCAAAGGAGTTCCTGTCATTTTCTATTTCGATGGTATTCACGCAGACTATCACAAACCTTCCGATACGCCTGACAAAATAAATTATGATCTGCTGGAAAAAAGAGCAAAACTGGTATTTTACACTGCATGGGAAATGGCCAACCGGGACAGTATGCTTAAACGGGACCTTCCCTCAATCACTATTGAACGCTAGCATTTATTTGAAATAATACGCCCTGGCAAATACCGATTTTGCCAGGGCCACAAAAATAAAATCTCTTAGTTCTTAATTTCAGTATTAGTTGTAGATGCAGGTTTTTGAGGTTCATTGAGACCACTTTCAAATTCCTGTTTAACATTATTCTTTGCATCATTGAATTCACGCATACCTTTTCCGAGTCCCTTCATAAACTCAGGAATCTTCCTTCCTCCGAATAATACAAGTACCGCAATAACGATCAATATCCATTCACTGCCTCCTGGCATCGATAATAAAAACAATTGATTTGTCATACTAAGTCCGATTTTGAACGATAAAAGTACCTTTAAATCAGCACCCGCACAAATCCTTGCAATTGGTTTGTTGGCTCCAGACACTTCTCGTACGATTCCCAACCACTATAGTTTCCATTCCATTTTCCCTATTAAATATAACTCGAATAATCACCATAAGCCTTGATATTCACTTCATTGAAGCTTAACCGTTATATCTTAAGTCTAAGGAAATACCCTTAGTCAACGTGGATCCGGATTTCAAAGGCTTATAATCAGATAATTATTTGTAATTTACTTGAAACGATTGCTCACATAAAATTGGCCTGCATGAAAAAGGTATCTGATATTTTTCTTCATAAGGAAAGAAAAATTACCGCAGTTCCTCCAACTACATCTGTTTTGGAAGCACTTCGGATTATGTCTATCCAGAATATTGGTTCTGTTATGGTTGTGGATAACCAGGAATATCTGGGTATCATGACAGAGAGAGATTATTCAAGGAAAGTGATTTTGAAAGGAAAATCTTCAACCGATACCCCTGTATCAGAAATAATGTCTAATGACCTGCCAGCGGTCAATCTTAATGATAGTATTGAACACTGTATGCAGTTAATGGCGGATAAGAATATAAGGTATCTTCCGGTTTTCGAACAGGACAAAATCTATGGTGTAGTTTCCATTCATGACCTGATCCGCGAAACAATACAGCATCAGCAGGAAACGATATCGCAGCTAAAAGATTACCTGCATGCCAGCATGTAGAAAAAATAAAGACTTCGCACATTTGCGAAATCTTTATTCCATTATCCGCTCAGGCAGATCAGGAAACAGTTTTCTTTCTCCTTCATTTCGGTCTTAATATTGCTTACAAATAAATAAACAATTGGCGCTGCACTGTTTCGAGTAGTACTATAAACATACTAAGTATCATACCAGTTTTTTTAAGCGCCGAATACCGGAATTTAGAATTTAGTATATCCAAATTGAGGAATTAATTAATCAGGTCGAAGATTTTATACCTCAAAATTCAACGAGGCCGAAATAATTTCGGGCAATCAGCATTAATTTTAACGCGGTTCTAAATTTGAATGAATACTGCAAACGGTATATCACGATGATTGCCTAAAATAAATCGTTGATAACTAACTGATTCCGAGTTTTCCTGCCAATGATATTAAGGACTCTTCTTCGGCTATAATACGAACAGGTTTGTTCCCAACAAGACTCCATTTTATTAACCTGATATAACCGTCACTTATTTCAATTCCAGTAATTGTACCATCATCAAAACAACAGCATCCGGAATTAAAATAGGTGGGTTTCATTGAATCAAATGAATGGTTCACAAAATCATATTCACGTTTTCGTCGTGGAATTTCAGCTTCAATTTTTTGAACCGTGACGGTATCACGATTTGCACGTGCTTTTTCCAATTGCTGGTAAAGCCTTTCGAGGTGGGTGAGAGAATTGAAAACAGGCTGATGAGTATGTCCTGTCACAAGCAATATATTTTTCTGCGAAGCACTCCAGTCGTACATCATCATATTATGGAGAGTTTTCAGATTGTCATTTGTCGATGGACTATTGGTATTTAACGCCAGGAAGTCCTGGAGCGGGCCCCATACATAACTGACAAACCATTTGCTGAAAACATTACCGTCACTTTGTTTGTCACCCTGATGACCGTGGGTGCAAAATATATCAAAGTGAGCAGTAGGAGAAAAATAAAGGCGCACAAGTACACCAGCAAAAATCCGGAAAGATTCTCCATATATTTTTTTCAACCAGTATAAAGACAGCGGATCATTATCCCAGAACAGATCGTGATTTCCGAACACTTTGCAATAAGCATCCCTTTGTAAAAATAATTGCTCCTTTTCATAAACAGCCTTATTGTATTTTGCAATTCCAAACATATTATTTTCCCAGAGTTCCTCACAATCCCCAAGGTTGATATAATAGAATTTTTCACTATTGTAATAGTCAAGCGCCGTTTTATAAGAGTTTTCACAAATTGCGAAATTATCGGAACCGTTGCGCGTTCCCCGGTGCTGGTCACTAAAAATAATAATTCGATGATTGCCCGCATGCAAATCAATGCGCCTAAGCTTTTTACTTTTGGGTTTATCTGCCTCACCATATAACTCTGAAAGCGATTTCATGACTGCATTCTTGTCAGGTGCAGATGAGATTCTGTCCACGAGCCATATGAACGGTCTCCTTAAAATAAAACGGAGTGTTTTCCGGATGAATCGAAGCAGGCCGGAAAAAATCATAACAATTACATTTATCTGCTGATGATGCGTGTTTCCCCGTTATTAAAACCAAGGACCAGCTGACTTGCCATATGAATAAATAATCCATTATCCACTACACCCGTGATGGCATTAACCGCTTCATGCAGTACAGGTGGGTTTTTAATTTCAGTAAATGCACAATCGATTATAAAATTTCCATTGTCGGTGAGGTATGGATCTTTCCCATGCATTCTCCGATTGGCTTCACATCCCAATGATTGCAATTTTTCAAATGTCCGTATCCATCCGAATTGAACGACTTCAACAGGCAACGGAAATTTCCCCAATATTTTTACCCATTTCGATTCATCGGCTACTACGATCATTTGTTTACTATTGGAAGCCACGATTTTTTCCCGGAGCAGGGCCCCCCCACCGCCTTTAATAAGCTGTAATTTCGGATCGACTTCATCCGCGCCATCGATTGTTACGTCTATCGATTGAATTACATTAAAGTCAAAAATAGGTATGCCCAGGCTTCGTGCGTGTTCCTCTGAACGTATTGAAGTCGCAATCGCTTTAATTTTCCAATTTTCATTCCTTACCCTTTCTCCAATTTTTTCTATTGCCCAGTATGCGGTGGAACCCGTACCCAATCCAATGGTCATACCATCTTCCAGAAATGAAACTGCTTTTTCAGCTGCCAGTTGTTTTGGATTCATAGTCAACTTTGGGTATTTCAATTTTGCTTTTTTCCTGAATCAGCACCAGATCTGAAATATTAATGGTTAAGGGAATTAACCCAATCTGCACTATAGCTTTTCTGCCACGTATCTCCCGCACAGTACCCACCTGATGGCTTTTTTTCATCTTGACGGGTGAACCCGGTTTAATATCCCCGGAAATCTCCGCATATTTTGCGTCGAATTTCTTTTTTACTTTTTCGTTTTCGGGCTTTTCTTTTTGATTAAACAAAAGTGCTTGCAATTGCTTTATAACCTCTTCTTTATTTTCTGCTTTCCTCCAATCGAATATAATCTGTTTTAACTTTCTTTCCATTTCTTTCAGATAACTGTGGCGTTCGTCCGATATCTTATTTTGTTCCCTGAGGATGTGCAATTGTTGCTGATGCTTTTCCTTTTGAAGGGTTTTCTCGAGTTCTGTTTTCAGCTTTGTATTTTCTTTTAGCATCAGTTGTAATTCCTTGGCTTTTTGTTCGATATCCCGCAGATCCTGCTCTGTGCGATTGAGAAGTTTATCTAATTTGAAATGATCTTCATCCACGAGTTTGCGTGCATTCATAATAAGATCCGGACGCAAACCAATCCGTTCAGCAATGGAAAAAGTATAAGAACTTCCAGGTTTACCGATGATTAGACGGTAAAGTGGTTGCAAACTGGTCTCATCAAAAGCCATGGCTCCATTCAAAATGCCGGGCGTTTTATTGGCCATTACTTTAAGATTGAGGTAATGAGTTGTCACAACTCCAAACGCATGTTTTTTCACGAGTTCCAGTAATATGACCTCCGCAAAAGCCCCGCCCAGATTAGGATCACTTCCGCTGCCCAATTCATCAATAAAAAATAGCGTTCGACCATTGGACTGTTCCATAAAATACTTCATGTTAATAAGGTGCGAGCTATAAGTACTCAGTTCAAACTCCAGGCTTTGCGTGTCACCAATATGAATCATGATCTGTTTAAAAATGCCAAGCGTCGAATGGGGATGCACTGGAATCAATAATCCAGCCTGCATCATAAGTTGCAATAAACCCAGGGTTTTCATGGTAACAGTTTTTCCGCCGGCATTTGGTCCGGAAATGACCAGTATCCTGTTTTTATCGTCCAATTTAATGTTGACTGGAATTGTAGGCTTTTGCGATTTCTTGTGATATAAATACAAAAGGGGGTGGATGGCCTGAATCAGGTGAACGTGTGATCCGTCCTGCAGGTTCGGATGTATTCCGTTTATATCTACTGCAAGCCTGGCTTTCCCATTAATAAAATCAAATTCCCCTACTATATCATAGTATGTTTGTAATAGTGGGGCATATACAGATAAACTGGCTGTCAGTTCCCTCAGAATCCTATTTAATTCCCTAGTCTCGGAGTATTCAAGAGAAAAAATCTCATTGTTTAATCCGATAGTCTCTTCAGGTTCAATAAAAGAGGTCTTGCGGCTCTCACTTTCTCCGTGTAAAATACCTTTAACCTGTCTTTTGTGTTCAGCAAATAGAGCCACAACCCGCCGTCCATTGAGAAACGCTTCTTCTGTTTCGGCTACATAGCCCGCCTTATTTAAACTGGCAACGATCCGGTTAAACAGGCGCCGAAGTTCATTTCGTTTTCTAATTAACGATACCCTAATTCGTGCAAGTTCCGGGGAGGCTTTATCGCGTACCTGACCGTTTTCTTCAAGTATCTCATCTATAAACTGGATGATTACTTTCTCGTAGTAACAATCCTTAATAACCGAAGAAAGAGCAGGATAAGCCTGTCTTCGTTCCCGATCGAACCAATGAAAAATCTGGCGAAGCAAATCTGCCAGTCTCCGGATTTGAAGAAACTGATCTCCATTTAACGTTGCACCGGCTAAACCGAGTAATTTTATTTCCCTGGAAAGATTGAAGTTTTCCTCATTGGGGAAATACTGGTTTTGTTCCAATAAGCCCTTAAACTCACTTGTTTTTTGCAGCTCAATCTGTATAAATTCCAGTCGCGTATGGATTATCAGGGAAGCAGCTTTTTCCCTGGCATAGGCAGATTTGCATTTTTCAGCCAGAAGGTCTCTGATTTTATCGAATTCAAGCTGCCCCAGGGCCGATTCCGGGTAATATCTTATCATTCGCAACAAAGTTATAGTTAACAAACATTTAAAAGCCTTCAATTGTCATATAAATTGCAATCCGGCTGATAGGCTACACCGTATATTGCTCAAGAAAAAGAATGAAATTCATTATGTTAGCAACCATTTTATTCAGCACAATTTCGCTGGTTTCGTGTAATACATCAACAACTCAAAATATCGCTATATCTGAAGAAATCATTCCCACAGGAATAAAAACAGATACTGCTACGTTTGGAACCGGGTGTTTTTGGTGTACCGAAGCCGTTTTCCAGGAATTAAAAGGCGTTTATAAAGTGACTTCGGGTTATTCAGGCGGAACTGTAAAAAATCCTTCTTATGAGGATGTATGCACAGGTACTACAGGGCATGCTGAATGTCTGCAAATTGTTTACGATCCCAAAGTGATCAGTTTTGACGAATTATTGGAGGTATTTTGGGAATCTCATGATCCAACAACGCTTAACCGCCAGGGAAATGATGTTGGTACACAATACCGGAGTGCGATTTTTTATCATGACGCCGAACAAAAAACGAAGGCGGATGAATATAAAATGAAACTCGATAAAAGCGGCGCTTATAATAATCCGATAGTGACCGAAATTACCCCTTTCAGCCATTTTTATGCCGCTGAAAATTACCACCAGGACTATTACCGCCTTCATGGTTCTCAGCCCTACTGTACATTTGTAATTCGTCCCAAGGTTGAAAAATTCGAGAAAGTGTTTAAAAACAAATTAAAGGCGACCTCACAGCCATAGTCCGATTTGATTCTTTTAGGAATCGTTTATACCCTGTTACCGGGGTATTTTTTTGCTCGTTCATTCAAATTAGATCCGACGAAAATGAAAGAGAATTCTTAAAACTATCCCGATTTTACAAGCTACTTCCAGGAATACCCGCTCGCTATTCAACCGATAATATAGTCTGGAAAAACAAAAAAAAATGAATATTAAGTATAGGATTTTCCAAAATCCCTACATTTGAATATGCTAACCACTTTATTAACCTATTAATTATCATTTTTTATGGCAAAGTCCTCTAAGAAATCAGCTAAAAAAGCAGCTAAGAAAACACCGAAAAAAGCTGCAAAAAAAGGTGCAAAAAAAGCCGCACCAAAAAAAGCCGCTAAAAAAACACCTGCAAAAAAAGCCGCACCAAAAAAAGCCGCCAAGAAAAAAGTCGCTAAGAAAAAATCTGCGCGAAAACCTAATGCAGCATTTATGGCACCGCTGACTCTCAGTGAAGCGTTATCTAAAGTTGTTGGAAGCAAGTCTCTTCCAAGGACTGAAATCATTAAGAAAATTTGGGTTTATATTAAGAAAAATGACCTCCAGGATAAGATGAACAAACGTATGATCAATGCTGACGCTGCGCTGAAACCCATTTTTGTAAAGGATCAAATTTCTATGTTTGAAATGGCTGGTGCTTTGAATAAACATGTGAAATAAAATTTTTTTACCGCCGAAATCCCAAACTTCACCGCTAGTTTAAGGATAGTTGCCGAAGAGGTTTGCTCTATCTTATAACGTGTCTCTATTTTTGATTTAATAAAATAAAATAGAGACATGTTATCGGATATTTCATTTCAAGAATCTTTTAGGGACAGGTTTTTCCAACTCATTGAAACTTTGAAAAACAGGTTTATGCCGGGAAAAAATAGAAAAAGTGAGAACTATTTTCTTATTAACTAAATTCGACAGGCAGTCCCTGCCGGGCGCGATGGTAGAATTTATATCTTTCCCCCTTTATAAAAGAGCATTTCCTAACGCCAACTGACCTATACTCCCTCCGGATTTGTTCTTATATCGTTCATATATTGTTCGTACTTCGTTCGTATATCGTTGGTATATCGTTCGTATATCGTTCGGTTGACCTCGAATAGATAACGATCCGAAAACGAACGGTCAATGGACGTTTATATAATAGTATAGCTCCGAAACCCGGCTGAGGTCATATTTGAAACCGCAACAAATAACTTAAGTTTTTATCTCATAGATTTGCTTAAATTTCCTCACTATGAATCTGCATGAATACCAGGCTAAAGAGCTGTTAAAAAAATATAATGTGCCGGTACAGGAAGGAATTCCGGTAGATACAGCTAATGCGGCTGAAGAGGCTTACAAACAGATTAAGGTGAATACCGGTAATTCATTTGCGGTAGTAAAGGCTCAGATTCATGCAGGAGGCCGTGGGAAAGGAAAGATAAAGGGAACCGAACAGCGCGGTGTGGCCGTAGCAAAGAATGCCGAGGATGTTCGCAATTTTGCGTCGAATATGCTGGGAGGTACCCTTGTAACTATCCAGACAGGCGATACAGGTAGAGTCGTTCACAAGATCCTTGTGGCTCAGGATGTTTACTACCCTGGCGCAAATCCAGTCAAAGAATTCTATCTGTCGATTTTATTGGATCGTGCAAAAGGTCAGAATGTATTCATGTATAGCACTGAAGGGGGAATGGATATTGAAGAAGTGGCGCATA
The DNA here is from genome assembly GCA_963730425.1 of uncultured Bacteroidota bacterium. Classification (GTDB taxonomy): domain Bacteria; phylum Bacteroidota; class Bacteroidia; order Chitinophagales; family Chitinophagaceae; genus Puia. The sequence goes on from CAVSRV010000003.1 coordinate 899,046, forward strand.
AAACGCCAGACAAGATTTTCAAGGAATGGGTATTTCCGGGTACCGTACTCCAGGCTTTCCAGGCGAGAAAGATAGCTTTCAATTTGGGACTTTCAGGCGAAGCGTTTAAAAACTGTGTAAAGTTTGTCAGCAATCTTTATAACGCCTATTTGGGACTTGATTGCAGTATGCTTGAGATCAACCCTCTTTTTAAGACCAGCGATGAGAAAATTATCGCAGTAGACTGTAAGATGAATTTGGACGACAATTCACTTATGCGCCATCCCGACCTTGAGGGGATGAGGGATATAGGCGAAGAAGATCCAACAGAAGTAGAAGCGGGTAAATATAATCTCAATTTCGTAAAACTTGATGGGAATGTGGGTTGTATGGTAAATGGAGCTGGTCTGGCTATGGCCACTATGGACATGATCAAATTAAGCGGAGGTGAACCTGCAAATTTTCTGGATGTGGGAGGAAGTGCCAATGCTCAAACAGTGGAAGCGGGTTTTCGAATTATCTTAAAAGATCCTAAAGTGAAAGCCATACTCATTAATATTTTTGGAGGAATCGTTCGCTGTGACCGCGTCGCTCAGGGTGTGATCGATGCCTATCATTCCATTGGTACAATCCATGTTCCCATCATCGTGCGCTTGCAGGGTACGAATGCTGAGGAAGCAAAAAAATTGATTGAGGAGAGCGGATTGAAAGTGCAATCTGCAATTTTGCTCAGCGAAGCAGCAGCCCTTGTGAATCGGGCGGTAGCATAGCCGCTTCAAAAAACATTATAGGGCTAACCACGCACAATACCCTGCGGTAATTTCTTCCCAAGAACTTCTACTTTCACATGTGCAAGACCATAGCCTGTATATTTCAATTTCTTTGCTGCTGATTTACTCAGATCAATCAGTCTTTTATTATTCTTATGCATACGGTCTGTAATACGTAAAACAACCGAAAGATTATTATGGATATTCGTTACCCGAACCCATTGATTCAACGGAAGTATGTTGCTGGCTGCTGTCAGTTTTTTCTGACTGAAAATCTCGCCATTGGCTGTTTTTCTCCCTTCAAACTTATTTGCGTAGAAACTTGCTGTGCCAAAATGTATTTTTTCCTTACTTACATTTCTTTTAGATTTTTTTGATTTTTGTTGTTTAGGAACGGATGATGAAGATCCCGAAACATCCTGTGCATTTAATGCAAACATGGATATGAATGACAAAAGGAGGATGAGGGATTTTTTCATATTTGCCCCATTGAATACGTAGTGTTCTACTTTAAATCCGGGTCTAAACTTAAAAAACGCTTTTATTAGCGAAATATTTCTGAATCAGGGTCCTATCCTCATCATAAATATCTTCATAAAATATGATTTTCCCATTTTTCCCTTCACAAGTATAATAACGTATATACAGAGGAAGTTTATGAAATCCACTAAACATGTGTTTTTCGCCTCTGGCGATGTACGCTTTAATTGAATCCGGCGGAATCCGAAGGGTATCATTGCGGACCAGATAATTGGCGAGTTTGTCCCACTCTTTTACACGAACACAGCCATGGCTTATGGCTCTGTATGAATTGCCAAATCTCCATCGAACATTTGTGTCGTGGAGGTAGACACTATATTTATTCCTGAAATTGAATTTAATGACTCCGAGTGAATTGTCATCACCTTCCCGTTGTTTTATCTGATACGGGAAATTCTTTTTATTCAGTCTTTTCCAATGAATAGTGTGGGGATCTAATACACTGTCATTCTCATCTACCACCATCAGATTTTCTTTTGCTAAAAAATTCGAATCCTTAATAATATTGGGCAGCATTTCCTTAAAAATTATACTAAACGGAACTGTCCATTGCGGCATGGTTATAAAATTTGAAATTTCTCCTGTCAGTACCGGGGAACGGGTTAAGGGTCCTCCCACGATGATTTTTGATGAAAAAACGACGGTATCATGATCTATAACACGTAGGTAATATCCGGGCAGGTTTACCCACACATAGCTTTCCGGCAGGGTATCCGGGAGTTGTTTATAACGATCCAGGGTAACTGCAATTCGTTTGAACTTTTCAAGATCCGTATTATTGAGTCTGTCGATCAAAGAGTTGGAGGTATAACCGGTTATTTTATACTCATATTTCCTTTGTAGCCGGATTATGGTCGACCTGAATTTGCCTAAACTCATAGGAGGTACAGTATCAGACAGATTTCCGGTTTCTACGAGTCGTTTTTGCAATAAATGAAAAAAAGCGACAGAATCCGTATATGGATATGGCAGATAAGTATATGGTATAAAAGAGGCCGAATCCAGGAAAGCACCTATATATGCTTTTAACGAATCATAAGCTTTCCATTTGGGCTCCAGGTCATGTAGCACCTGGGAGACATTTCCGGTCTGAAGTGCCTTATTTAAGATCCCGGCAAAAAAGCCATTTGATAAAACTGTATCTGCGCGCAAAGTGACACTATCGTAAGGAATTCGTCCCTGCTTCAGATGTTTAACCATTAGGAAAAACGCGTCGGTCAGCAATATATCTTTACGTGCCCAGAATGCAGCATTTCTGGCCGCGTTCGTATCCAAAGAGAAAGCGCGATCAATAAAAGACAGCATATTATAATGGTAGTCATTGGGGAAAAGTCCCCATAAGCGGCTATTTTGAATAAGATTAATAAATGAATTTCCCTCTGGAGTAGTCCTTTCTGATCTGAGCCAGATGGGTTGATATTGATTGGCACTATACAGACTATCCATCAAAAGAGTGAAACTGATCTCCACGGAATCGTTAAGTTTGTTTTGATGTGCGATCAGGTATTCAATCGTATGATGAATATCTTCGGTTACATTTTCAAACAGTTTAACCGGATTAATCACTGTATGTTTTTCAGGAACCTGATCCGCATTGTTCTTGCATTGAATGAAAAAAATACCAGTGATCAGAAAAATCAATAAATACGACCTACATTGTTTCATCTGCTTAACCCGGGTTTGTATAAATATTCCGCAACCTTCGTTTAGTTCATGTCAACTCTCTACATGTACAAGCCTGGGTTGTCGCTAATACGCGACAATCGCAATATCGGCTGTCGAAGGCCTTTAAAGAAACAACTAATTAGATGAAAAACAAAATAATGAAAGAAGCCTTTAATCGAGTCCTTTTCGGCAGCTTTTTTCTATCGGCCATCAACGGCATTTCCGCTCAGAATTTTCCCATAAGTCACTATGGCCTTCCTTATATAAATAGTATTTCCCTTTATAAAGCGAGTCTTGTAAATCATCCTGAAAAACAGATGATTTCTTTAAAAAACATTCCCGGCATTATCCTGGATTTGCGTTACGCATCCAACGATAACTTTATGCATAAAAGAATATACCAGGGAAATATTAAAACGACTTATTTAAGAGAGCCGGCTTGCCAGGCATTGGATAGTGTAAACAGATTCCTGAATGGGCTTGGTCTTATCGTAGTTGTTTTTGATGCTTACCGACCTTATTCAGCTACCGAAGCAATATGGAAAATTGTAAAAGACGAACGTTATGCGGCGAATCCTTCAAAGGGAAGCGGCCATAATAAAGGTATCGCAGTCGATCTGACTCTGGCTGATTTGAAAACTCATAAACTGCTGCCTATGCCAACCGGATTCGACAATTTTACGGATTCGGCACACCAGGATTTTGAAGAACTTAATTCGAACCTTAAAGAAAATCGCAACCTGTTAAAGGAAGCGATGAAAAAATATGGATTCATCCCTCTTTCTACTGAATGGTGGCATTTCAGCTGGCCTGACAATATCGGATTTGAAGTTCTGGATTTGGATTTCGATCAATTGGACAAACAATAAAGCCTGTTTCCAAATGAATTTAGTAATGTAGTTGGGGAATCGTAAATCAATTAACTGTATAACTGCGAGTTTATTGTTCTTTTAATATTCGCGGAATCTTTTGCTCCAAAAGTAAAAGATCTGCAAGAACAATCGCTGTTACTGCTTCCAGTACTACTGGTACCCGCAAAGCGATGCATAAATCGTGACGACCTTTTACCGAAAACAATTCACGGGTTCCTGTTTCACGATTATATGTTTCTTGTTCCTTGGGAGTAGATGAAGTCGGTTTGACGGCGATTCTGAAAAACAGTTCGTTCCCATTGCTGATTCCACCTACCACACCACCAGCATGATTTGTAACCGTCTTTCCTGTCTTATCAGCGATCGCATCGTTGTGCTGGGACCCAAACATTCGTGCTGCTGCAAATCCGGTTCCAAATTCGATAGCGCGTATTGCAGGAATAGAAAAAACGGCATGAGAAATCAGCGATTCCACGCTATCGAAAAAGGGCTCTCCGAGTGACGGCGGTAAGTTTTGAACACGGCATTCAAGAATTCCGCCAACTGAATCTTTTGCTTCAATAGCTTTTTGAAGTCCCGCTTCAAGGTCCGCCATACCTGCGATTTCTTTAATCTCGGCACGAATTTCCGTTTGTACAAATTGCAATAGTTTTTTAGCGATCACGCCTGCAGCAACCAGGGCAACGGTAAGTCTTCCACTGAAATGACCACCACCACGATAGTCTTCGAATCCTCCATATTTTTCGTGCGCCACGAAATCCGCATGACCTGGTCTTGGAATGGCCCTTAGTTTTTCATAATCTCCGGACCTCGTATTATTATTTTCAAAAAGTATGGTAATCGGAGCTCCTGTCGTTTTATCATTGAAAATGCCTGTTTTAAAAATCGGCAAATCAGATTCCTGTCTTGGTGTAGTACCTTTTTGAATTCCGCCCTTTCTTCTCTCAATATCTGTAATAAAGTCCCCCGGCGTCAATGATAAACCTGCGGGACACCCATCCAATACTAATCCCACAGCTACTCCGTGTGATTCACCAAATATGGTCATTCTAAATAAACGTCCAAATGAATTCATATTAAAAAATCTTATCTAGTACATGAATAGAAGCACCAAGTTTTGTAAGATCTTTAAAAAAACCGGGATAGGATTTGTTAATAGCATCTGCTTTTTCGATTTGCACTGGTCCGTTTGCCCTTAAAGCTGCAACTGCCGTGGCCATTGCTATGCGATGATCATGTCTGGAATGAACAATGGTCGCATTCAATTTTTCAGTTCCCTTAATTCCCATTGTGTCTTCATTGATCAGGATATCAACGCCTAGCTTGCTAAACTCCTCCTGAAGGGTAATAGCCCTGTCACTTTCTTTATGCGCGAGTCTGCCAACGCCCTTAATAAAACTCGAACCCTGACAAACCGAAGCAAGGGCAACCAAAGGTGGAAACAGATCAGGGCAGTCGGTAGCATCAAAATGAAACGCCTTTAGGTTTTTTTGTTTACCGTCACCTATCTGAATTTCATTTTTCTCCAGGATCACTGGAATACCCACTTCCCTTAACGCTTTTAATATTGCTTTGTCTGCCTGCGCGGATTCAGGATCCAAACCATAAATTACTGCATGTCCCGCTATGGCAGCCGCAACCAGGAGAAAGGCGCCGCCACTCCAGTCCCCTTCAACTTTATATTCGATAGTACCCGAAGGTTTTAACCAGGATTCAGAGGAGAAATAAAATGACTCGTAACTTTTGTTTACAGGTAACTTTAGGCCAAATGCCTCCATAACAGACAGCGTCAGGTCGATATAGGGTCTGCTTTTCAGGTTGCTAACTTCTATGGTAACGTTTTTCGCATCAGCCGCAGCATACGACATTAACAAACCAGTGAGAAATTGGGAACTTAGGGAACCGTCGGTTTGTATATTTGACGGGACGAGTGGTCCTTTTAGCCGAAGTGGCAGTTTACCCATATTTGAAACAACTTCTACGCCAAGTTTCGGAAGAATTTCATCAAAAAAGTCCATTGGTCGACCCAGCAGACTCCCGTCTCCTTCAATAGTCATCCAATGTGAACACAGCGCAATCAAAGGGGCAAACATTCTTATGCCAAGTCCACTTTCGCCACAGTTAACAAAATCATTAACAGGATTGATACCGGCGCTTTTGATGAACAGGGAGCCATCAGACTGGTTTTCTACCGTAGCTCCCAATGCCCGAACAATACGGAGCGCGGCCATGTCGTCATTGGAAACGCCTGGATTGATAATATGTGTTTTTGTCTGCGAAATTAATGCAGCTGCGCAAGCTCTCTGCATGGAGCTTTTTGAAGAAGGTGCCTGGAGGCTCCCTTGTATTTTAGATGGAAAAATCGTAACGTTCATCGTACTTTATCTGGCCCGGGCAATTGAATAGAGTAATTTTTCTAAATTGGACATTGGAATAGGTTTAATTACTGCTTTACCTAATTTTTCCAATAATACATAGTGCATGATATCTCTGGTTTTCTTTTTGTCCATCCGCATAATTTCAACCACTTTACTAAAATCAACAGGTACGTCTATAGGTAGTCCATATTGCTGCAAAAGACCGGTTACGCGAGCTGTTTCCTTAAAACTCAATATTTCTTCCGATATCAGGCAAGCAGCTTTAATTCCTATAGAAATTGCATGACCATGGGGTAAATGATAAACATTTTCGACCGCGTGCCCAAGTGTATGGCCAAAATTCAAGAGTCTACGTTCGTTGCCTTCAAATTCATCTTTCTGTACAATTGTTGATTTGATCATTACATTCTTTCGTATAAGATCTGTCAGCGCTTTTTTATTCTTGCGATAACTACCAATAGAATTTTTTTCGAGTTCACGGAAAAGTGAAGCATCCTTTATGGCAGCATGCTTGATTACTTCAGCAAAACCATTAACCCATTCTTTGTCGGGAAGGGATTGTAAAAGAGAAATATCATAAAATAAAAATCTCGGTTGGCGGATCGTACCGATCATATTTTTATAGTTGCCTATGTCGATTCCGTTTTTCCCGCCAATAGATGCATCCACCATCCCTAATATGGATGTTGGCACAAATCCAAATGGAACCCCCCGCATATAAACAGATGCAACAAAACCCGTAATATCTGTCACCACACCCCCTCCCACACCAATAATCGTCGTCTGGCGATCGGCTCCAAAACTGATGAGCTGGTCAATAATTTGATCAACTGTATACTGTACTTTGAATGATTCACCAGCTGGGATCTTAATAAATTTTGTGCCTTTGAAATGTTTTTTTTGGTGATCAAAAACATGCTGATCTGTGACAAAGATTGACCTATCCTTTTCTACCAGGTTCCCGATATGTGATATTGATTCATCAAAATAGCAGGTAGTTCTGGAATTAGAAAATGAGAAAGTCTTTTTCAACATATAATGATTTATTAGGAATTCATCACTTTATTCTGGTGATTAATGCTTTCCATATGTACGGCGTCAAAATATTTTGTTATGAATTCCTGGCTCAGCCCCAATTTATCTCCTTTTTTGAAGGCTCTTTCCAGGATCGCGTTCCAGCGGCTTGTCTGAAGAATCGTAATATTATTTTCTTTTTTATATTGTCCGATTTTTTCTGAAATTTTCATTCTCTCTCCGATTATTTGCATCAGTTCGTCATCAAGCTGGTTAATTTGTTGTCTTAATTTCTCCAATGCTGCATGATATTCTTCAGATGCCACGTCCTCGTTGCGCCAACGAATGTTACCAATCATTTCGCCCAGTTTAATTGGTGTGATCTGTTGTTTGGCGTCGCTCCAGGCATTATCGGGATCGATATGACTTTCAATAATCAATCCATCAAAATCCAGGTCAATGGCTGTTTGGGCGACTTCCTGTAAAATGTCCCGCCGACCGCAAATATGAGAGGGATCATTGATAAATAACATTCCTGGATGACGGCGCTTCATTTCAATTGCCAGATGCCACATCGGCGCATTTCGATATTCCGTGTTCCCATATGAGCTGAACCCCCGATGGATAAGGCCGATTTGTTTTATGCCCGCTTTGGCAACACGTTCAACAGCTCCGATCCATAGCTCCAGGTCGGGGTTAATCGGGTTCTTGATAAGAACTGGTACTTCCACACCCCGGAGTGCATCTGCCACATCTTGTACGCTAAAAGGATTAACTGTGGTCCTCGCCCCAATCCAAAGCACATCCACATCGAAATGGAGGGCGTCTTCCACCTGCTTAGCCGTAGCAACTTCCACTGCGACGGGAATGCCCGTAATCTCACGCGCTTTTTGAAGCCAGGGAAGGCCTTTGGTTCCTATGCCTTCAAAACTACCAGGGCGGGTTCTGGGTTTCCAGATGCCTGCCCGCATAATATCCACTTTACCGGTTTCCTGCAACTGAATGGCAGTTTGTATTACCTGTTCTTGAGTTTCAGCACTACATGGCCCTGAAATGATCAGGGGGCGCTTAGTCCATGCGGCCTGGGTAATTTCCTTCATTGACTTTGTTACTACCATGACTTTATTTGATTATGTTTCTTAAGAATTAACGAGAATTTGCATCGTTCATCCGTATCCTTCTTCCTTTGTAATTTTTTCCATCGATAGCTCTTATCATCTGTGGAGCAGATTTTCTGTCAATCTCAATCCAACTGTTCATTTCCTTCATATCAATTTTTCCCAACACATCTTTTCTAAGATCACTCATATCCAAAACAAACTGCAGAAAACTCGCTTTGTAAAATCCGTCTTTTGTACCCAGGTTCACAAACAGTTTTACAAAATCTCCATTACCGGGAGAAAATGAAGGTCGTGGTGGTCTGCCGGCTCCAATAGGTATACGTTCTCTTTGTCCGCGTAATGCCCCCTCCCTTTCTCTTTGTACACGCACATTCAGATCCTCAGCATTTTCATAATATTTAAGGAACCGGGAGAATTCCTGTGCTGCCACTCTTTTCAGTACGTCTTCTTTGCTTACATTGGCAAATTTTTCTTCCATCATGGGTACATAAGACTCATAATCGCCGTGACTGATATCCGCATTCAGTAATTTATCCATAAAATGAAAAAACTGTTTACGGCAAACATCTTTACCAGTCGGGACTTCTACTTTATGGAAAGGGACCTGAACGATACGTTCAATTTGACGTAATTTTCCGATTTCCCTTGAATGAACAATTGACAAACAAACGCCCGTATTTCCAGCCCTTCCAGTTCTCCCACTCCGGTGGGTATATATTTCGACATCATCAGGCAACTCATAGTTAATAACATGAGTAATGCCCTGCACATCAATTCCCCGGGCGGCTACATCAGTTGCTATCAGCAATTGAAGTGATTTTTCTCTGAATTCGCCCATCACTTTGTCACGCTGCTGCTGAGTCAGATCGCCATGGAGGGCATCTATATCATATCCCTCCCGTGTCAACTTTTCAGATATGTTTTGCGCGTCTGCCTTGGTTCGTGTAAAAATAATTCCATAAATACCAGGATTGAAATCGATAAGACGTTTTAGTGCTTCATAACGGTGATGTGCATTCGTAACAAAAAACTGGTGATCAATATTTTTATTTGCTGTATTCTTTGTACCTACTGTAATCTCCATAGGTTCCTTCATGTACTTTCGGCTTACTCTTTTGATTTCAGCAGGCATCGTTGCACTGAACAACCAGGTAGCATCCCGTTTGGGTGTATTTTGAAGTATAAATTCTATATCATCCTGAAAACCCATGTTGAGCATTTCATCCGCTTCATCCAATACCACATATTTTATCTCCTCCAGATTAATTGCCTTCCTCTCAATCAAGTCGATCAGCCTTCCTGGTGTCGCAACGACAATCTGAACACCTCTCCTCAAATCACGTATTTGCATCCCTATGGATGCTCCTCCGTATACCGCCAAAACCTGGACGCCACCCATAAATTTTTTGAAGAGCTCAATTTCACTTACAATCTGCATACAGAGTTCTCTGGTAGGACAAACTACGAGCGCCTGCGGAAACCTATGCTCAGCATTCAAAAGTTGAAGTATGGGCAATCCGAATGCTGCAGTCTTGCCTGTTCCCGTTTGTGCCAGTCCTACAAGATCTTTAGTACCACTTAATAAAACAGGAATTGCTTTTTCTTGAATGGGGGTGGGCTGAGTATACCCTAATGCAGTTATCGCCTTCAGGAGGTTTTCATGTAATCCAAGCCCTTCAAATGTACTCATACAGTTCTAAAATTTTGCGCAAAGGTAATCTTTTAAGCTTAAAGCTTAAGGTTCAATGCGTAACCTGATTAAATGTATCCTTTCCCCCGAAGGTCATAACCCGCTTAAACACTTGATATTATATGGCTCATTTTGCAATTCATCTTAGATTTAATGGGGATTAAGTAAATAATTGTTTAGTTCATTTCAAAATTCTTCTGATTTTATTTGCATTTTCCATAAGCTCCATCAAGTAATCATAATTTTCCTTTTCGAGACAACTTTTGAATTTACGCAGCTGAGTAATATGTTCATTTATTACGTCGAGCACGTTTTCCCGGTTCTGCATAAAGATGGGACCCCACATAGCCGGACTGCTTTTTGCAAGTCTTACTGTGCTCTCAAAACCACCTCCCGCAAGCTCAAAAATAGCGTCCTCTTCCTTTTCCTTTTCCAACACTGTATTTGCAAGGGCAAATGATGTAATGTGGGAAATATGACTCACATAAGCAGCGTGAACATCATGGCTTTCTGCATCCATGTTTACAAGTGACATACCCAGTCTGGTGTATATCTCTTCTACCAGTGCCAATGCTTCGGAATCAGATTTTTCCCTTTCGCAAATTACGCAGGAACGTCCGCGAAATGCATCATGCACAGCTGATTCAGGGCCGCTATACTCAGTTCCCCACATGGGGTGTGTGGCAACAAAACGGCTCCTCGCTGGATGAGCAGAAACTGATTTACATAGTGCATATTTAGTTGATCCTGCGTCAGCGACTATCTGGTGCGGGGTAATCTCTTCAAGAATAGTTCTCATCACCGAAAGTGTAACATCAACTGGAATGGCAACATATATTAAATCACTTTTCTTGATTGCCAATTCAAGAGATGACACTTCATCAACTATCCCAAGGTCCATTGCCTTGCGGGCAGTAGTACCACTTCGGCTCACCCCAATAACTTTTTTAACCAACCCATGGTCCTTCAGCGCCAGGCTAAAAGACCCACCGATCAAACCCACGCCAACAATTGTAACTGTATTAAGCATGCCGTTTTGGTTTTATAAATCCAGCTTTTACCAATCTATCACAACAATCCAGGATTTTTTCTTCGGGAGCACATAAACTTACCCGTATATAATTATTTCCGGCGCTCCCAAAAATGCCACCCGGTGTAACAAATACATTTGCATCATACAATAAACGATCACTTAACGCATAACCATCAGTAATTCCGTCAGGGACTTTTGCCCAAACAAATAGTCCGGCCTGTTTTTTCGAAAATCTGCATTCTAAACCATCGAGCATATACTCGACAGCTGATTTTCTGCTTCGATATAATTTATTGACCCCTGAATACCAGGATGCAGGAAGTGAAAGCGCCTTTGCTGCTGCAAGTTGTAGCGGAAGAAACATCCCACTATCCATATTACTTTTAAATCGAAGTACATTTTCAACATGTTCCGAATTTGCAATCATCATCCCTATCCGCCATCCAGCCATATTGTGCGATTTACTGAGGGAATTTAACTCAATGACGTGATCACTTAAGCCCCCCACCTGTAATATGCTCATAGGCTCATCATTTAAAATAAAACTATATGGATTATCATGCACGATAAGGACACGATTCTTTTTTGCAAATAATACCAGTTCTTCAAATAGTTTTCTGGTTGGCAACTGTCCGGTGGGCATTTGCGGGTAATTCACAAACATCAACACAGATTCCTGATTTTCCTGTCTTTTATTTATCAACTGAATCAATTCCTCGAAATCGGGCAACCAGGAATTCTCTTCCTTTAGTTCATAAGTCGCAAGATTAGCGCCAGCCAGTTTAGCTGCACTTTGATAAGTCGGATAACCAGGATTCGGAACCAATACCAGGTCTCCGGGATTTACAAAAGTCATGCAAATATGCATGATCCCCTCTTTTGATCCAGCCAAGGGCAGGATTTCCTGATCAGGGTTCAATTCCACACCATACCATTCCTTATACCAGGAAGAAATAGCATTACGCAGAATAAAAGAACCCCTATAGCTTTGATATGAATGGGTATTCGGTTTGCTACTTTCCTCTTTCAAAACATTGATTACATCCGGATGCGGTGCCTGGTCCGGGCTACCAATACCAAGGCTTATAATATTTTTCCCTTGACGGTTGAGATCTTCAATTTCACGCAGTTTTTTAGAGAAATAATATTCCCCTATACCAACTAATCTTTCAGCAGTTTGCATTTTTTTGATTTAAAACGCTGTAAATATTTAGAAATGAGACATTCAATTTGCTATGATTACTTTCAAATAAATTTCCGTTAGTTCTCACAAATAAGATTATTAAATATCGTCCTTATTTAATTTTGAAAGTCAAACCTGAACACCTTTCCGATAAATACCATATATCTTCAAATCGGAAATGGCGGGCGTTATAATCTCTATTACATTCTCAAATTCATTTGTATTCTCAAATTCCATATCTGCGTGGAAACTATATTTCCAGTCGCTACCGGGAATTGGATAAGATTGTAATTTGCTTAAATTGATGCCCGCATCTGCAATCAGGGTCAGCACTTTGGCCAGGCTTCCTCGCGAATGATCTGTGTGAAAAGTAACGGAAGCTTTATTAGCGTCTTTTACCGGCTCTGCAATATCTTTTCGTTGGAGAACCAAAAACCGAGTATAGTTATTTTTCATTGTATGAATGTCCGGAGCGATCATATCCAGCTGAAATAAACTGGCTGCAAGACTGCTTGCAATCCCGGCTATATGTTTGCTTTTGCGTTGATGAATATGCTTCGCACTCAAAGCGGTATCTTCAGTTTCAATTAATTTCCAGTCAAATTGATTCAGATAGTCCAGACACTGAAGAATTGCCATAGGGTGAGAATGTACCTCCTTGATATCTTTCAGACCGATCCCGGGATTTACAACCAGATTTTGTCTGATCTGCAAATAAATTTCACCCGCAATTACCAGATCACTGTTTCGTAGCAGGGAATAATTCGGAAGTATACTTCCCGCAATTGAATTTTCAATAGCCATTACGCCACCGTCACATAAAGTGGGATCCGCGACCGATTTTACGACATCCTGAAAGCGCGCGCAGGCAAGGATATTTGTCTTCTCTCCAAAAAAAATCCGTACGGCTTCCTGGTGAAAACTACCTTCATAACCCTGAATAGCCACGCGTTGAATAAGTTGTTGCATAGTATAAAAAAAAATCCCGGCTTTTGACCGGGATTCTATTGTTAAGTTTTAGTGTTTACCTGCTGATTAACAAAAGCATTCCCGGTCTACTTCTAAAGTAGAAGAAAAAATAAAAACCAAAATAACGGTATGCTTTTGCGATGGACATATGTTAAGCCAAAAATAAATCATTCCGGTGATACAAAAAATTTATTTTCAAAACATCCTAAGGGTCAAAAATTATTTAATCTTTTCTCCTGAAGGGCACTAACCAGTTTAAAAAGGTGAAAAGGTTTATAAATTCTCCAGTCAGGCTGTTCAATCAGGTCGATATAACGATCCAGTTTGGCTCTGCGAAAATCATACTGTGTAGATTCAGGCATGTTAATGCATACCAGCCAGCCTTGTTGATCCTCGACATCCTCGCGCCATTCCTCATAATAATCCTTGTCGCCGCTATGGAAATTAAGCACGTTTTCAGCAATCAGGATAAATTTAAATATTCCTTCTGCCATAAATTTGTCTGCTACTTCCCTTTTAAGGCTCATAATATCATTTTCAATAGCATCGTTCCATTCACCAATCAGCTCAATAATAACATATTTTTCTTCGTAGTCAGCCAATAATACTTTCAGGTATATGGTACGTGACCCAAACTCATCCCATTGAGGGTGAATCAGATAGTTGTAAATAGCTTGTGTAAACTCAAATTCCGAATAAATACGACCAAAGAATGGAGATCGTTCATCTTCCTCACTCACATATATGTGGCGCCAATTATAATATGGTTCTATATCATGCATCTAATTTCAACATTCGCACTCGTTAATGTTTAAAACGAACCGCCTGCATATTAAAAAATGTTATATCTATTCAACGCCAAAATCAAATAAGTCTAATCTTCCATTCTACTTCCTTCTGCTCTCAGCTGCTTTTTTAACACTTCCGAATTGTAATAAAAGTTTTTTTGCCATTTCATAATCTGTAATACCAGTCTGATTCATTAGCATGCTTGTACCTCTCGCTACTAACTTACTGTTACTTAATTGCATATTGACCATCCGGGTATCTTCCACCCTTCCTATTCGTATCATCACGGTTGTGGAAATCATATTCAGAACTAGTTTTTGCGCCGTACCACTTTTCATCCTCGTGCTGCCTGTGACAAATTCAGGACCCACAATTGCCTCAACCGGATAGTCTGAGACGTCAGCCAAAGGCGTTCCGGGGTTACACGTTACGCAGCCGGTAATAATTTTATTCTCACGGCATTTTTCCAGCGCACCTATAACATATGGTGTAGTTCCGCTGGCTGCAATTCCTATAACCACGTCTTTTTGATTAACTTCAAATTCGCACAGATCAAGCCAGCCCTGCTCACGATCATCTTCTGCATTTTCAACAGGCGTGCGGATTGCTTCTTCACCACCGGCAATCAGTCCAATTATTAGTCCGTAAGGCATTCCATAAGTAGGCGGTATTTCACTTGCGTCCAGAATTCCAAGTCTACCGCTGGTACCGGCACCTAGATAAAAGAGGCGGCCACCGCTCAACAATTTATCAGTGATGATTTCTGTCAGTTTTTCAATCTGTGGAATAGATTGGGCGACTGCCAAAGGTACCTGTTGGTCTTCCTTGTTAATAAAAGTGAGCAGTTCATGAGAGCTCATTTTTTCCAAATGCCGATAAGGTCCCTGTTCTTCTGTAATCTTCTCGAAATCCATTACTTGTTTTTATGATAGGCAATCAGTCCTGCCATTGGTTTTGCCAAAAATTTACCAGCCTCCCAGCCAAAGTCTTTGCAAAGTTCTTTTAGAATATCCTGAAACCCAAAAGCGACGCTACCTGTAAAAAAGATCGGTATTTTTCCGGACTCTGGATAAAACGTTAGATGGACGGAAAAAAAATCCCTCAGGCCGTCTTCAATTATATTGTCAATCATATAATGACCTCTGTTTTCAGAAAGGAACATGGCAAATGAAGCGATGTAGCGATTTGGTAGTGGTTTTTTATAAACCGAGTCAAGAATTTCCGACTGCGCAGTCTGATATTTTTTAACAAATTTATTGTGCATTTCTGAATCGAATATTTGATATAAATAATATTGCAGCACTTTTTTTCCCAGATAGGCGCCGCTACCTTCGTCGCCTAAAACATACCCAAGCCCCGGACTATTACGAACTATTTTTTTTCCATTATAATAACCTGAGTTACTGCCCGTTCCTAAAATCACAACGATACCTTTGTTTTTACCACACAGAGCCCGTGCAGCACCCGTAAGATCATGTTCAACTTCAATTCTTGCATTTGGGAATATGCTGCTAATGGCTCTTCGAACTATTGCCCGGTTGGCGGCGGCAGCACAACCAGTACCATAAAAATATATACTTGTCGGTAAGTTTTTCTTTAATGATGGCAAAAGTTCCTTTCGCATCATATTCACGAGTTGCAATTCATTCAGAAAATAAGGGCTCGCTCCCTGCGTATTTATGGTTTTTTTTCGACCATTTGATATTAAACACCATTCACATTTGGTGGAGCCACTGTCTGCAATCAAAATTGACATATTTGCATTTTAAAGTTCCCGGGGCGAAGGTATATGGTTTATGGTGTATGGTAAATCGTAAAAAATCAACTAAAATTCATTCATCAAAAACCATTCACAATATACCATCAACCTCAGATCATTTCTTTGCTTAATTTGCAGACCATTAAGTGAAATTAAGTGCATGAAAAAACTGAACTTCTGGCTACCCCTTTTATTTGCCATAGTCATGATTCTGGGAATGCTGATAGGTTTCCGTCTTTATCCAAGTACAAGTACAGGTGGATTTTTTAAAACGGGTAAATTGAGCCCTGTCCAGGAAGTACTCGACATAATAAGTGAAAAATATGTGGATTCGGTTCGTACAGATTCACTAAGTGAGGAAGCCATTCAGGGATTGTTATCTCATCTGGACCCACACTCCTATTATATACCGGCGGTGGATCAGGTAGAAATGAATGAAGACCTTCAAGGAAACTTTGAAGGTATCGGCGTGGAATTCCAGATTCTCAGTGATACTGTAAATGTGACCAATGTAATTGGTAGCGGGCCAAGCGACAAAGCTGGTATTCAGGTAGGTGATCAGATAATTCGGGTAAATGACTCTTTGGTAGCAGGAGACGGAATTACTGCTGAAAGAATTAAAAAATTATTGCGTGGACCAGGTGCAAGTACTGTAAATATTACCATGTTACGTGATCGCACGCTCAAGCAATTTAAAATCCTGCGTGGAATGATTCCCCTACCCGCTCTGGATGCTTCCTATATGATTGACAAAGAATCCGGCTATATCAAAATCAACAAATTCTCCAGAACCACTTTTGAAGAATTTATGGTTGCTCTGGAAGAACTGGAAAAAGAAGGTATGAAAAAACTGGTGCTTGACATCCGTGGAAACGGAGGTGGCATCGTGGATGAAGCTGTTAGTATGGCTGACGAGTTTCTTGGAAACGATGAATTAATTGTATACACGGAAGGAAGAAAAAGTCCGAGAAAAGAATATCGTGCCCAAAGACCGGGAAGTTTTGAATCGGGGAAACTTATACTTCTGGTAGATGAAGGAACGGCTTCCGCCAGCGAAATCCTTGCCGGCGCTTTGCAGGATTGGGACAGGGCAAGTATCATAGGCCGCCGCACTTTTGGAAAAGGTTTGGTCCAGGAACCATTCGAATTGAATGACGGAAGTGAACTGCGCCTGACGATTGCACGCTATTATACTCCTTTGGGCAGAAGCATCCAAAAGCCTTATAATAAAGGTCGCGAAGCTTATAACGAAGAAGTAATCGACCGGTTTCATAATGGTGAAGTCATTCATGGTGACAGTTCCAATTTACATTCAGGACCTGTTTTCAAAACTCCGGCAGGCAGACTGGTTTATGGCGGAGGTGGAATAACCCCAGATGTTTTTGTTGCGCTTGATACGACACAAATCCCCAGGGTAGTAACCGCTATGTACATTAGCGGGGCGTTTAATAATTTTATTTATGAATATTATATTTCTCATCAGGCTGAACTAAAACAGTTCCAATCCCCCTCATCTTTTTACGCCAACTTTAATAAAGATGCTGAAATCTGGAATGCGCTCCTTACATATGCAAAAAAAGATTCCATTGATCTGAATGGAATTGATCCAGGAAATCGTATTCAGTTGGAAATTCGTATAAAAGCTCTTTTAGCGAGATTTATATGGCGGTCACAGGGCTATTACTATATTATGAACCAGACGGATCCCGTTGTCAAAAAAGCAATGGAGCTGTTAGAAACCAACAGCTCCAAACCTTCAGTGGTCAAAACTCACTAGAGCAATTTATTATCCGGTAATTGTTTTCTTTCGATTTTATAAGACATAATTAGTCCGATACCTCCTCCAATTGCAATTAAAGCAAAATAAATGGGTACATTGGCGTCATCATTTCCCAAACCGTGTTCACCATGGAATCGAACACTATATAAAAAGAAATTGTCCATAAGATAAGCGATAAATAACCCGATGCCGGAACCTACCAGCAATAATCCCCATTTTAGATTACGGAATGGAGCTGGCCGTCTTTCCTGTTTCAATTTTGGGTCCAGGCCCTTTTCTATCATGGCCATGTTTTCCTTGTTATTAATATATCTAATGCCGAAAATCAAGGCACAAATAGAAACACTGCTTAGAATTAACCAAAAAAATACCAATTGATCGGGTCCCATATATTTGTTTTTTATTTTTTAACAGTTACTTACCCCATATCAGACTACTGCTTTTTAATCCAGGTTACATTATTTTGAATCTTTTTAAATGGATTTATGAAACATCGACCATTTAAGGCAGTACCGTAACTATGTCTTGGGTTCATTAAATGTACCTTCGCCTGTAACCCGATACATATACTTAACGTCATATAGCTGTGGTAATAAGCGGACAACCAGACGAACAGATCATTAACAGGGTCCTGAAGGGAGAACAGTCTGCATTTGGTTCGATAGTAGACAGATACAAGAATTACGTTTTTACCCTGGTTCTCCGGTTCACAGAAAACCGTGAAGATGCTGAAGAAATAGCTCAGGACGTGTTTATTAAGGCCTACCGTTCACTCGCAGACTTCAGGGGAGATTCAAAATTCAGTACTTGGTTATTTACTATTACCCGTACAACTTGCCTTAGTTTTTTGAGAAAGAAAAAACTGAAAACCATTTCATTGGATAATGAGAGAACGGGTCTCCAAGTGGGAAACAGGGAGTCAGGATTCAGCGCCAACGGCATTGAACAAAAATCAAAGTTTGCAATGCTAAATCAGGCGATAAATTTACTGAGCCTGGACGATGCCCAGGTACTCAACCTTTTTTATAAAGGAGACCAGAGCCTCGAGGAGATAGGACAAATTATGAGATTGGACCCAAATACAGTCAAAGTGAAACTTCACCGGGCAAGACAGCGCTTAAAGGACAAGTTGGAAAAACATTTTTCTCATGAGGTACGGGAAATACATGCGGATTAAGGGGGAAAAAAGTGATTCGTTCGAACATATGATTATTAAAAAAGATTTTATGGACCAGGATATGGAAAAGCTTATTTGGGAATATATTGACGGTCGATGTAACCCCGCCGGGAAAGAATTAGTCAACCGGAAACTGGAAGAAGATCCTGCTTGGCGTAGCAAACTGAATGAGTTGATGATTATTCATGAAATGCTTCAGAAAGAAGAACTCGAAATGCCCTCCCTTCGTTTTACCAAAAATGTAATGGAAGAAATTGCCAAGGTCTATGTGGCGCCGGCCACTAAAAATTATATTAATAAAAATGTAATCCGTGGGATCACAGCTTTTTTCCTCGCGATGATCGGGGGACTTTTCATTTATATTATTGGCCAGATTCACTGGAACACAAATTCCACTTCTAACCTGATACCCTCATATAGTCTGGATGCCAATAAACTGAACTGGAGTAAACTATTAAATAACACTTATGTGAATATTTTTATCGGCATCAATATTATGCTGGCACTTATCCTTGTTGATAAGTATATGCAGGGAAAGAGAAAAGCCGGTCATTCAAGACATTGGACTAACGGAGACAGTGCCTAATCCTTTGTACATTTGCCTGATGGATATAAAAAATAATATTCTTGAAACCATTGGCAATACGCCACTTATCCAATTGAATAAAATAACGCGGGATCTGCCATGTATAGTTGCTGCTAAAGTAGATTACTTTAATCCGGGTAATTCGATCAAAGACCGGATGGCAGTTAAAATGATTGAGGTTGCAGAAAAAGAAGGTAAACTTAAACCAGGTGGAACTATCATCGAAGGAACCAGTGGCAATACTGGCATGGGCCTGGCCCTGGCTGCTGTCGTAAAAGGCTATAAGTGTATTTTTACGACGACAGATAAACAATCTAAAGAAAAATCAGATATCCTTAAAGCTGTAGGAGCCGAAGTAATCGTATGCCCCACAAATGTTGAACCTGAGGATCCTCGCAGCTATTATTCTATTGCGAGGAGGCTGGCTAAGGAAATTCCCAATTCATTTCACTGCAATCAATACGACAATCTTGCGAATCGCCTTGCACATTATGAAACAACCGGTCCGGAGATTTGGAAACAGACAGATGGAAAGATCACCCATCTCGTCTGCACTGCGGGAACCGGTGGAACTATTACCGGCACTGCTATGTATTTAAAAGAAAAAAAACCTGAAATTCAAGTATGGGCTATCGATGTATTTGGATCACTGCTTACAAAATATTTCAATACTGGAGAAACGGACATGAATGAAGTACACCCTTATGTGTCTGAAGGTTTCGGAGAAGATTTTGTTCCCAAAAATTACGACATGTCTGTGATCGATCATTTCGAACAGGTAACGGACAAAGCTGGTGCAATCATGGCTCGCCGACTGGCTAAAGACGAGGGATTATTTTGCGGATATAGTGCAGGAAGTTGTTTACAGGGACTGATGCAACTAAAAAATAAATTGAAAAAAAACGACCTTGTAGTTTGTATTTTTCATGATCATGGAAGTCGCTACGTGGCAAAGATTTACAATGACCAGTGGATGATGGAACGCGGTTTTCTTGATGTCAAGACTTTCCGGGATATTGTCAATGCACGTGGCGGTTCGTATACACTCGTTGCCTTGAGTCCAGATCAAACCGTAGGTGAAGCATTCGACCGCATGAAAGAACTGCATATTGAAAATATTCCGGTCGTAAATGGTGGCATTCCGATAGGTGCCATAAGTGAAAGCGGCTTATTTAATATTATACTTAGTAATGGAGCCGATATCAGACATAAAAAAATTCACGAAGTTATCGAAGCTCCTTATCCTGTTGTTTCTTATGATACACCGGTAGAAAGAATTAGCTCACTTATAAGCAAAGAGAATGGTGCTGTACTTGCCAAAGATGACAGTGGCAATTTCCATATTGTTACGAAATATGATGTACTTCAATCATTTACCCATAAGGCTTAGGTTTAAAATTTAAACGCCCTTATTCATATAATTTGTTCTTCCTTTCCCAAACGTTCTAAAGCCTTGAGATTTATTTATTAATCTTTTAGCTTTTTGAAAGCAGCGTAAATCTACGATCAAACAAACTCGTTAAATTACCAAATTCAGTGTAAATCATGAACTGTTAAAATCAGGCAAAAAGGCTATTGTTGTTAATATGTGCATAAGTTAATTTTGATTCTGAAGTTGATTGATACAAACTCATTCCCAACGATATCCAAAAACCGACCAAAGTTCTTTATCCAATATCCAATAGAATTTCCGAGAGAAATCCGATATCAGTCAACTTCTTTTTTCTTATCCTTTGAAGCCGAATAAGATCCTATCCCAAGAAAACAAACAGGTTCTATTTGAAAAAATCAATCCTGTTCATTAAAACCTATCCTGTCGGAAAAACCTGGTCCTGTCCTAAGAAATCGAAACCGTCCTGTAAAAACCATTGCTACTGGCTAGTCAATCCAAATCCATTAAAACCTGATCTGGGCCCTGAAAGTCGACCTTATTCCTTAAATCTGATCCTTGAAACAACCTACCCGAAATCCAAATCCATGGGATACCCGGTAACAGTTCAAGTTCCAGTGTTCTAAAATCAACTGTTTATCCAATACCCTCCTGCTAAGTTTTAAGTTAATTTAGCAGGAGGTGCCCATAGGAGCCTCCCTAGGATGGATTGATTACCAAAAAATTTCAGGATTTTATTTCCCTTTTCAAATACTAATATTATTATCAGCTTGCTTGCTAGTCAAATTCCGTTAATTCCTATAAGTTGCTGGTTGGAAGTTGTTGGTCGTGCACTTTGGTCTTTAGGCACTAAAAGTATCATCTTTGCCATAAAGCCGCTAAAATGTATTTTTCCCAGAATACTGATGTCACGGATGATAACAAGTCGAATAAACCCTCACGAAAGAAACCCATTTTCCCAGTAAATGATTTGCTTCGAAATTATCTCCAGCTCCATGGGCGTGAAGTTAAATTGCCAGTATCCTATGCCGACCTCCTTCATGTTGCCTATGCGGTCCCGTTAAAAGACAAAAACGGGAAAGATAGCCTTTGGGAGACCGTTTCCTACGACATGCAACACTGGCAGTTTATACGGACAGGACTGGTAAAAATGTACGCGATCTTAAAAACGGAAGGCGACTTGACATTCAGCAAACACCTGGACGTGGCAAGAGTGGATTTCTGCAGTTTCGCCAATTCCAGTCCATTTAGGATTCGAATCGTAAATAAATTTAATGATAATTACGATCATTTTTATGTTAAACAGGCAGACGCGTCACGTGTTTATGGTCTTGAACTTGAACATTTGTTGTCTCCCAACCGAATCAGTTTTTTTAGCGATCAACAAACACTGATCGAAGATCATATACCAGGTATTCCCGGAGACATTTTCATTACCCATTATCTGAATGAACCAATCACCAACCGCATACGTTTTGCTAAGGAGTTTGTAAAATTTAATGAACGATGTTTTGTGCGTCTTCTGGGTGATATGCGTTCCTATAATTTTGTCGTAGACATTACGCCTGATATTGAGGATTTCCAATATCGAATACGGTCTATTGATTTTGACCAGCAATCCTATGAAGGGAGAAAAAAAATGTACCTGCCTCAGTTTTTCAAAGAAAATAAGTCCTTGGTTGATAACTGTATCAAATGTCTTAACCAGGATTCAATCACTCAATATCAGACTGAAGAAAGAACAATGATGGCTTTCCGAGTAGCATCTTCAAGGTTTCGGCTGATGCACCTGCTTAATATCATGACCACGGATAATATATCAACTCAGGAAAAACTTATTCAGCTTCGCGAAGAACTTGCATCCGAGTTTCACGCCCCAATTTTTCTAAAAAGCCGGTCCATGGGACAGCTCGTAAAAAGGCAGTTAAAACAAACCCTTCAAAAAAATCTGGCGCTGATCCAAAAAAACCTTGGAAAATTCCAGGACTGAATGTTATCTAAGATATGCGATAGATACAGTTTAAATATTAGATGATTTTCAATCATTCTGGCAGGCTGGTGAGAGGGGGAAACCGTATCTTCGCATCCTTAAAACCAGAAACACAATCCCATGGCAAAATATAAGGCTGGCGTTTTATTTGGCGAAGAATTAGCGTCTCTCTATGATGACGCAAAAAACAATGAATTTGCGATACCGGCAGTAAATGTTACCGGTACAGATACCATCAATGCCGCTCTGGAGGCAGCTGCGAAAGTAAATTCCCCCATCATCATTCAATTCTCCAATGGTGGTGCCCAATTTGTTGCAGGGAAGGGTATGCCCAATGATAAACTACAAGCGAATATTTATGGCGGTGTATCTGGCGCCCTTCATATACATACAGTAGCAAAATATTATGGTGTTCCTGTAGTTGTACATACCGATCATGCAGCAAAAAAATGGCTGCCTTGGATAAGTGGACTATTGGATGCCGGTGAATTATACTATAAAGAAAATAAACAACCGCTGTTCAGTTCGCATATGCTGGATCTTTCGGAAGAACCGCTGGAAGAAAATATTCAAACTTCAGTGGAATTCTTTAAAAGGATGAAACCTTTGGGCATGGCTATCGAAATAGAACTCGGAGTAACTGGCGGTGAGGAAGATGGTGTAGATAACAGCGGTGTAGAGAACGACAAGCTTTATACACAACCCGAACATGTCGCTTATGCGTATACAGAGCTTGGTAAAGTGGGAAATTTATTTGGAGTGGCTGCAGCGTTCGGAAATGTACATGGTGTGTATAGTCCAGGGAATGTGGAACTTCGACCCGTGATTCTCAAAAACAGCCAGGACTTTATTGAGAAGAAATTAAAAACAAAACCGAAACCCGTTTATTTTGTTTTTCATGGTGGTAGCGGATCACCTCAAAATCAAATCCGGGAAGCAATCAGTTATGGTGCCATAAAAATGAATCTGGATACAGACCTACAATGGGCTTTTTGGGAAGGCGTACAAAAATATTACAAGAAAAATGAAGCTTTTCTACAGGGTCAGTTAGGCAATCCTGAAGGTGCTCAAAAACCAAATAAAAAATATTATGACCCGCGAGTCTGGCTTCGGAAAGGGGAAGAAAGTTTTATAAGCCGCCTGCAAATAGCTTTTGAAGATTTGAATTGTATCAATCGAAACGCTTAAAAATTGCGGTTAAAACCTGAAATCTATATCCTTTAAAAGGATTTGGATATTTCATTCCATATCACCATTTGCCCCGATACTATTACTTTTAATTAACAGGCGCCAGGGTAGAAAACCACTCACCAAGCGGCACAACCACACATCAAAGCTTTAGTCTTGAGACTTTATGCTTTAGCCTTTATTACATATTTTCATCACATGAAATCAATCATCTCCTTCCTCTTAAGTCTGACATTTGTCGGCTTTTGTTTTTCTCAGCAAACCCCGACGAACCCTTCGGCAAAAAAACCTGTAACCGTAACGGGTACGATCGTCTCCCCTGTGCCCAAAAGCAGCCCTAAAGCTTATAAAGACGTAATTACAGAAAAAGCAGTTACACAGTATGGTTTATTTACAGTTCATAAAGTTGAAGACAAATGGTATTTCGAAATTCCGGACTCACTTTTCAACAGGGAGATCCTGGCGATCACGCGATTTGATAAGTCTCCTGCAGGGAGCCGGTCGTATGGCGGAGAAAAAGTAAACGAACAGACCATACGCTGGGAAAAAGGTCCTTCTGATAATGTGTTTTTGCGAGTGATGACGATCGTAAGCATAGCGCCTGATTCTTCCCAACCTATTGCGCAGGCAGTCAGAAATTCAAATGTGGATCCAATAGCCGCTGCTTTTGATGTCAAGGCTTACGGAAAGGATTCGAACAGTGTGGTGATAGATGTAACAGATTTTTTCAAATTGGATAATCAGCCAGTAAGCCTGAGTACGGAACTGAGGAGAAGATATAATCTGGGAGGAATATCAGCGGAAAGATCCTACATTTCTTATATTCATAGTTACCCTCTAAATACAGAAGTACGATCAGTTAAAACATTTAGTTCTTCATCTGCCCCGGCAGGTGTGACATTCGGAAATTCTTCCACCAGCCTTCCTGCAGCTGATGTGGCGGGTGCGGTTACTATGGAATTGAATAATTCATTCATAATGCTACCGGCCATACCCATGCGCAAGAGAATATTTGATCCACGGGTCGGATATTTTGCAAGTGAATATTCTGTATATAGCGATACTTCGCAGAAAACGCAAACCAGTACTTTTATTCATCACTGGCGTCTTGAACCAAAAGATGAAAATATAGCCCGATGGAAAAAGGGTGAGCTTGTGGAACCAAAAAAACCTATCGTTTTTTACATAGATCCTGCAACTCCAAAGCGATGGAGGCCATATCTGATTGCCGGTATCAATGACTGGCAAATAGCATTCGAAAAAGCTGGGTTCAAAAATGCTATTATTGGTAAGGAATGGCCTGAAAATGATAGTACAATGAATCTGGAAGACGCGAGGTTTTCTGTTATCAGATATTTCGCATCGGATATAGAAAATGCTTATGGACCTAATGAGGCCGACCCCAGAACCGGCGAGATCCTGACAAGTAATATTGGATGGTATCATAATGTAATGAAACTTTTACATGACTGGTATATGATTCAGACAGGCGCGGTAGATCCACGTGCACGCAAAATGATTTTTGATGACAGTCTGATGGGGACATTGATACGCTTTGTTTCCTCTCACGAAATCGGACATACACTTGGGTTGCGCCATAATATGGGAAGCAGTAGCCAGACCCCGGTTGAAAAACTGAGGGACAAAGCCTGGGTTGAAGCCAACGGACATACGGCTTCAATCATGGACTATGCGCGTTTTAACTATGTGGCACAACCGGAAGATCATATTGGACCGAAAGGATTATATCCCCGCATCGGACCATATGACATATGGGCCATTCAATGGGGATATAAAATGATCCCGGATACCAAGACTTCTGAAGAGGACAAGAAAATATTAAACCGCTGGATCATCGATAGTTTGAAAGCAAATCCAAGGTTATGGTTTGGTGGGGAGGCTCAGAATTTTGATCCAAGATCTCAAACAGAAGATTTAAGTGATAACAGTGTAAAAGCCAGTGAATATGGAATTCTCAATCTAAAAAAAATAATAGTTCAGTTGCCGGTATGGACTAAAGAAGAATCAGATACTTATGAAAACCTTGATGATATATATGCCCAGCTTATAGGACAGTTCAGCCGTTATATGAATCATGTAGCAAAAAATGTGGGTGGTATTTATGAAACATTCAAGAGTGTGGAGCAACCAGGTGATGTTTATGAACCCACCCCAAAATCAATGCAGGAACAAGCTGTGGTCTTCTTACAGAACCAACTATTTGAAACACCTTTGTGGCTGCTGGATAAAAATATTCTGAATAAAATTAGCAGCCCCTCATCTTCTGAAATGGTTGCCAATACTCAAAGTAGTATTTTGAATTCGCTTCTCTCCGCTTCCCGTTTATTCAGAATGGAGGCGATTTCTGACCGTTTTGGAAAATCTAATGTGTATGATCCGGAAGATCTGGTTACCGACGTAGAAAAAGGACTTTGGAAAGAACTGAATAGTCCAAAATCGATCGACCCTTTCAGAAGAAACCTGCAAAAACAATATGTAGAAATAATGATTTCGTTAATGAATCCTTCGCAGCCGGTTATCCCTGCCGGCCTGCCTCGTGGGCTAGTCATTTTTTTTGGCGCAGACATTAAGAATACGGATATTCCATCAATTGCTCGCGGGCATTTAACTGCATTGCGTACCCGAATTTTGGCGGCCGCAAATGTGTCCTCCGATAAACTGAGCAAATATCATTTACAAGATATTGCAGAGAGAATCAGGCAGGCGTTCAATCCTAAATAAGCCTGATTGTAATTTTATTTTTAGCGTAGGCCTCGGTCCAATAGGTTTGTGACTAACCACTGTCTCATACATGCAACCACCGATCAGACCGATCACGACAAGTATAAAGAAAATCAGCCATAACTTCTCAATTCGTGAAAATTTTCGCATATAGAGAACTATCGATGATATTAACAATTGATTGTTACGCGCAAAAGAACATGAATTAACGATATTAAATCCTTAATTATTATCTGGTGAGTAAATCCATGATAGGCATTCCTATATTACCACTAGGCACCTGAATATGTAATAGCGTTGCAAGCGTCGGTGCAATATCAGTCATATTAACGTGGGCAGCTGAGGCACCTGCATGAATATCCCAGCCCATAAAAACTAGAGGGATGTGTGTATCATAGGGATTCCATGTTCCATGAGTTGTTCCGGTCCTTGCATAAGATTCGAGCCATCCGGGTTGAAAAACTACTTGGATTTGTCCGCTCCTTTTATAATTGTATCCATTAATGATCATAGTTTTGATAGGCTCCGGTATTGGAGCGCCCTGGATCTTCTCGATATCCACCGCATAAGCAACCCCAGGTTGCTTTTTCAGATAATCAACAACTAATTTTTTAATAGCTTCAAAGTCCGCATTATAAGCATTAATTTTTTCCATGTCGAAATTGATCTGATAATTACTACCGGAACGGATTACTTTGAAATAGCCAAGTTTCTGTTGAATAAGCTGGTCCAGGTTGGTAAGGATATTACTATTTACAAAATAATCAGCCGGTATCCTATTCATCTGGGAATATCCCACTGCCTGAGCCGCACCATGATCAGCAGTTAGAAAAACTATATACTGATCTTTTCCGATTTTCTGATCCAGGTAAGAAAAAAATGACGCAAGATCAAGATCAAGCCGCAAATAGGTGTCCTCAATCTCTATGGAATTGGGTCCGAATAAATGTCCTACATAATCCGTCGAAGCACAGTTAATGGTCAGGAAATCTGTTGCAGTGCCCTGACCAAGCTGGTAGGTATCTAATATGATTCTTGCAAAATCGAGCGTCAAAGAATTCCCAAATGGTGTCGAACGAAAGGAACCATGATTTTTTGCGTACGCTGATTTTAAATTGTGCGGGAAAACAGGTAAGTTTTCCCCAGTCAATTTTCCCTCGTATGTTTTATTGTCTGAATCACTTTCAATATAAGTATTTATTGGATAAAGTGTGTTCCATTCATTGTTCGTAAATTGTTCAATCTTTTTCTGTTTATTGAAATTTTCCACATTCTCCGGTAGGCTTTTCATATAGTAAGAGCTGCTTATAAAATTTCCACTTGAATCGTCCATCCAAAATGCGGCATTAGCAGTATGACCCGCGGGCAATATAGCCGCGCGGTCCTTCAGTGAAATGCCTACTACGCGCGACCGATAGTTTGTGGCTATGCGCAACTCATCGGTAATAGTGGTAACGAGCAGATTTCGCGGAGACATTTTGCCATCTAAAGCAAAATCAACTCCAACTGACTGCACCGCACTGTCATCAGTACAATATACATGTTCTCCGGTCAACTGATTAATCCAGTCATTTCCCGTAATTCCTGTTATGGAGGGAACGGATCCGGTAAAAATACAAGTATGACCAACTGCTGTAAAAGATGGCAAATAATTTATGTATGTATTCTCACATGAAAAGCCCTGTTTCAGTAATCTTTTAAAACCGCCTTCACCATATTTATTGTAGTAGCGATATAAATAATCCCAGCGCATCTGATCCACCACAATTCCTACGACCAGCTTAGGCCTGATGATCTGCTCGCCTATTGGCTGACACCATGCCGCAAAACCCTGAAATAAATAGAAAACAACAATAATAAAGTACTTAGTCATGATCAGTCAATCTTTGAACAAAGGTATCTGCATTTGCATATTGCCCGGTTCCGTAAATGCATTATTTTTGCATCAATTTTTAACAATAGTAAAAAAGCGTATGGCAGATATTTTTGAAAAACTTGCGAGACATAAAGGTCCTATCGGACAACACCGGGATAGGGCACACGGTTATTTTGCATTTCCAAAACTGGAAGGTGAGATTGGCAGTCGCATGAAATTCCGAGGAAAAGAAATGATTGTATGGAGTCTTAATAATTATTTGGGATTGGCAAACCACCCTGATGTAAGAAAAGCTGACGCAGAAGGTGCTTTGTCGTATGGTCTTGCATCACCTATGGGTGCCCGTATGATGAGCGGAAACAGCAACCAGCACGAACAACTCGAAAAGGAATTGTCTGAATTTGTAGGAAAAGAAGATACTGCACTTCTGAATTATGGTTACCAGGGAATGGTTAGTATTATCGATGTATTGTGCGGGAGACATGATGTAATAGTATATGATGCAGAATGCCATGCGTGTATTATCGACGGCCTCCGTTTACACGCAGGTCATCGTTATGTTTTCAAACATAACGACCTTATAGATTTCGAAAAACAGATTCAGCGTGCAAATGCACTGATTGAAAAACAAGGCGGCGGGGGTGTACTCGTGATTACTGAAGGCGTTTTCGGAATGGCAGGTGATCAGGGAAAATTGAAGGAAATCGCAGGATTAAAATCAATTTATAAATTTCGATTGTTGGTAGATGATGCGCATGGTTTTGGAACTCTGGGAAAAAAAGGAGCTGGCGCTGGTGAAGAACAAGGTGTGCAGCAGGATATTGATCTGTATTTTTCTACTTTTGCCAAGTCCATGGCGTCCATAGGAGCATTCATTTCAGGAGAAAGTGCCATTGTGGACTATATCCGTTACAATATCCGTAGTCAGATTTTCGCTAAAAGTTTGCCGATGGCCCTTGTTCAGGGAAATCTCAAAAGACTCGAATTGCTTAGAAATAATCCTTCATTGAAGGAAAAGCTTTGGAGCAATGCCTTGAAACTTCAGACTGGACTTCGTAAAAAGGGATTTGATATTGGAAAAACAGATTCTGTTGTTACGCCAATCTATATGAAGGGAGATGTTCCTGAAGCTACTGCAATGGTTATGGACCTTCGGGAAAATTATGGAATATTCTGTTCGATAGTTGTCTATCCCGTTATTCCTAAGGGGCATATCATATATCGCTTAATTCCTACGGCCGTTCACACAGATCAGGACATTGAAGCGACCCTGGCGGCTTTTGAAGCTACAAAAAAGAAACTGGATATGGGGGACTATAAGGTAGAAGCAATCCCAGATATGGCTGAAGCTTAATGAGTTATGAATATATTGAGTAGAGTCTAACATAAAAATGTTCTTTTTTCGTTTTTATTCAGGATGGCTACCATTTCTAAGGGTCATTTTGTATTTTAACATGTCCCTGAAAGAGCATAATTAACACCTGCCCTTATTAGATTCTTAATTGAATGCTCCTGCGAAAAACCATATCTGGCCTTCTGATTATATTCTCCATTCACTGTTATGGTATCGCTCAATTACCCACCAAAGATTCCGGTACGGTTACAATTACCATCCAGAATGCATCTGACAAACTATCAAAAATTGATTCCGTTTTTGTAATCTTTGACCGGTATGATCTAAGTGGCGCTGGCGTGATTAAGAAGGTCTTTTATCCTGACAGGGAAAATAAGATTCAGGTAAGTTTGCCAAAAGGTAAATATTTCATCAATATTTTTTGCCTGGGAATTTATAACAAAGAAAGTTTCGATCGCGTAGTCTATGCTAAATCCAATAAAAATCACAATATATTCCTGAGGCTGCAAGCGTCCGCACTTTTTCATCAGGGTGGTGTAAAAATTCCTGCGGATCATTTTGATCCTTCTCATCTTGCAATTCTTAATTTCAATAAGTAGTTAATTAATTTGCCAGGCTCAATTACATAATAAAGCCTCCTTTTTGAAGGGAGGCCGCACTAATCAAATACCATTAACCATTAAACCTTATCCTATGAAAAGTCAAATATAAAATAATAGGCCAAGAAACCGGGTTAGACCATTGAAAAATATTTATTTACAGGGTTTATATTGACGCATATCAATATAAGTCGTCTATTTGTAAATTCATGAAATACGCACCATGCGAAAAATAGTTGTAGCTATAACAGGAGCCAGTGGCTCTTTATACGCAAGCATACTCATTGAAAAATTATTGTCTATCCGTTCCCAATGGGAGACTGTTTCCATAGTGATGACTAAAAATGCACGCCAGGTTTGGGAAACTGAATTAGGCAGTCAATCATATAAGGGTATACCCTTAGAAATTTACGAAACCGATAATTTCAATGCGCCATTTGCGTCTGGCTCTGCCAGGTATGATACGATGATTATAATTCCCTGCTCGATGGGCAGTTTGGGAAAAATTGCTACCGGAGTATCTACTGACCTCATCTGCCGTGCTGCAGACGTTATGTTAAAAGAAAGGAGAAAATTAATATGCGTGGTCAGGGACAATCCATATAACCTTATTCATATCCGAAATATGGAAACGATTACACTTGCGGGTGGAATTATCTGCCCAGCCTCACCATCATTTTATAGTAATCCAACAACTATTGAAGAAGTTGTTTCCACTGTCGTCGACCGGGTCATTGATCTGGCTGGCTTCGATTTAAAGAGTTTTAGATGGGGAATTAAATAACGAGTGGACAGTAAGGTCAGAGGCGCTCACACTATTCAGCTATTGAGTCAGATTAACTTCCTCTACTCCCGGATGTTTGATTTTGTCAAAAGTGAAAGCAGCATCCGTTAAATTTACGTCTTCATTCAGGCTATTGATTGTATAAATGTATTGGCTGTTGCTCTTGTCCAAAAACTTTCCCGAACTCACAAGATGCGACTTTTTGTCTACGTATAAATAAATCTTGTGAAAATTCTGCGTTTTATCAATTGGAGTCATCTCAATTTCTGTGACCGTCCTGGTTCCAATTTTCTGCTCGCCGTTCACTTTGTAGAGGAAATCCTTATCATAAAAATTAGTTAGCAATTTTTGTGGTGAAATGGTGTTGGATGTCGGATCTACTTTAGTAATAGTCACTTCATTAGCAGATTTATCGTAAGTCCAGATCGTTTTCCCGTCGGAATAAATCTCCTGGCCGGTTATCATCACAACATATTTATTTCCTTTCATCAATACGGTGCCTTTTTTAGTGCCCTGAGAAGTACCCTGGGCATCCATTAACTGAAGGGTAAATACAGCTTTAATGGATTTATAAGACTTGATTTTAGCCGATGCCTGATCAAGTATCTGTTTAGCAGCCGGGTCATTATTCTGACAAAAACTGGTAGTTATAGCCAATAATCCGGCTAACATGCTCAACAGTATTTTCATATTTGAAAATTGATAATAAAGGGGTGCAAGATATACCATTCAAATTGCAATCGATATGCCATACGTGTAAAAAGTATGAGGCAATTACGCGTTCATTTGCGCCAAATATACAGATAGCTCAGCTTCGGTTTTAATTATTACTTCTCTTGCCTTGCTTCCCTGATTTGGTCCAACTACGCCGGCTGCTTCCAGTTGATCCATCAGACGGCCGGCCCGGTTATAACCGAGTTTCATTCGACGCTGAATCAAAGAAGTTGAACCTACCTGATTTTGCACTATAAGACGAGCTGCATCTTCAAAAAGAGGATCCCTGTTATTGGAGTCAAATTCCCTCGCGTCCAATTCCTTTTCATCTGCATATTCAGGTAATAAAAAGGCTTGTGGATAGCCCTGTTGTTTCCCAATAAAATCTGCAATTTCTTCAACCTCCGGTGTATCCACGAACGCGCATTGCAAGCGTGTAATTTCACCGTTATATGATACCAGCATGTCTCCTTTACCAATTAATTGTTCTGCTCCACCGGTATCCAGAATGGTTCTTGAATCTATTTTTGAAGAAACTTTGAAAGCAATCCGCGCAGGAAAATTAGCTTTGATAGTTCCGGTAATAATATTGACTGATGGCCGCTGGGTGGCAATGATCAGATGGATACCTACAGCCCTGGCAAGTTGGGCAAGACGTGCTATCGGCATTTCAATTTCTTTTCCTGCTGTCATAATCAGATCGGCAAATTCATCTATTACAAGAACTATAAACGGCAGATACTGATGACCTTTCTGGGGATTCAATCTGCGCTTAATGAATTTGTCATTATATTCTCGGATATTCCGGGTACCTGCCTCCTTCAAAAGATCGTACCTGTTATCCATTTCAATACAGAGTGCATTCAGGGTATAAACTACTTTCTTGGTATCCGTAATAATTGGTTCTTCCTCACCGGGTAATTTCGCCAGAAAATGTTTTTCGATGATTCGGTATAAACTAAGTTCTACTTTTTTCGGATCCACCAGTACCAGTTTTAGCTGGGAAGGATGTTTCTTATATAAGAGCGAAACCAGAATGGCATTCACACCGACGGATTTGCCCTGGCCAGTTGCACCAGCCATTAACAGATGAGGCATGGTTGACAAATCAACAATGAAATTTTCATTGTTGATCGTCTTCCCAATAGCTATGGGAAGGTTAAATGTACTGAACTGGAATTTGTCAGAAGCCAGCAAAGTACGCATACTAACAATAGTCTTTTTAACATTAGGTACTTCGATTCCGATTGTTCCTTTACCTGGAATCGGGGCGATAATGCGGATGCCTAACGCAGATAGGTTGAGGGCAATGTCATCTTCCAGGTTTTTTATGCGTGAGATCCTGACTCCAGGCGCCGGAACAATTTCGTACAACGTGACTGTCGGACCAACCGTCGCACTGATTTTTTGAATGTCAATATCATAATTCTTTAGCGTGCTGATTATCTGATTCTTGTTATTTTCAAGTTCCGCCGGGTCCTGAATAATGCGATCACTGCCGTGTGCCTGCAATAAGTCCATTGGTGGAAATTTATAGGACTTCAAATCCAGCATGGGTTCGTAATCCGGTATGGCATCAGATCCGACCCTGTCATTTTCGATTTCTTGTGATAACCGTTGATCAGGTAATTTTTTGATTTCCAATTCAAGTGGGTCTGTATCTGTAGCGACTTTTTTCAACGGCTTCATTATTACAGGAACAGGTGGGAATTCTTTTTTAATAACTTCTTCCCTCATATGAGGTGCATTTATGTCGGTCAGAGCCTCTTCTGCAGTTATGATCAACGGATATTCCTGATCGCTTTTTAATTTATTTTTTTTATCCCTCGGTGCAGGTTCGTCTATAAAAAGTAACGCGCCAGTTTCTTTTTCAGTATCCTGTTCCTGAAGTAAGGGCGCATCATTATTTTTCGTGGTCGAAATGGGTAATTTGAATTCAGGATTAAAACGCCATATAAAATAAGAAAGAGCTCCTGCAAATAAAACACAGGCTGTACCAATCTTTCCGAGAAAGCGTACCATCCATTCGCTGGTCATATCTCCAAATGCTCCGCCCCAGGGAAAAGAGATACCCCTGCAAGTAAATGCGAGAGTCGTCGATAAATAAATAATCCCGATTAATACATATCGCAGGTTTCGCTTTAGGGAAAAATAATTCCTCGCAAAAAGCCAGTTAATCCCATTAATGAAAAAAAAAGAACAAATGAAATAACTGGCTACACCGAAACCTTTATAAAAGAAAAGATGGGAAATATAAGCACCCAGATTTCCAAGCAGGTTTGTTACTTTCACGTCACGCGAAGGGGAAAGTACTGAAATACCCCGGAAAACTTTATCCTGATCCTCCCTCCATGTAAATAAATAGGAAGTAAATGAAATAAATAAAAATATAGCTACCAGTAAAAATATTGCCCCTGTAATCTTATGGGTTCGTTCATCACGGATCACTTGAGAAACAGTAAGTTTAGCATCCTTTTCTGTTTTCAGGGAAGCTGGACCGGATGATTGGCTTTTTCTCGACTTTGACTGCTGCGCCATGGTAGCAAAGATATGTTAAGTAGATCTTCCCTTATATATTGCTATTGCTAAAAAAATCCATCCTAGGATGAAACCAAAACCACCCATAGGAGTAAGAACTCCGACAGCAAGTGGTATAACGATTCCATTCGTTAAAAACACAGAAATAATATACAACGATCCACTGAAAAAAAATATGCCGGCAATAAAACAGATTCCGGCACCCATGATCCATTTGCTGTGAAATTTCTCACTGAGTATGCCGGCAGCAAGCAAGGCAAATACATGGTAAAATTGATACCTGACGGCTGTTTCATATATTTCCAGCGCCGATTCCGGCATCTTCTGTTTCAAAAGGTGAGCAAGCATCGCACCTGCGCTAACAGCAAGAGCACCAAGAATTGCAGCCAGTAGGAGGAAGTATTTATTCACAGAACAATTGTTTGAAGAACAGATACGTTGAAAATTATTTGAAACTGATTAGTTGACAGATAATAAAGTAACTTTTATTTAAATCAGGCCTGCATTTTCAATACTCCGGTTTAGCGATTCTTAAACTCTTATTGCAACAGACTTAAAAATGATTCGAGCTCTGTACTTTCCTCATGAACCATCAGATCTGCCTGTTCATAATACATTTTACGCTCTCCCAGTTTCCGTATGATATACGCCCGGAGTCCTGCTTCGCTTATTCCCTTCAGCAGCGGACGAGTCATTCTTTCCTTTAGAAGCCTCTGATTTAGCGCTTCCAGCGAAGTATTAAGCCAAAGCACTTTGCCATTCTTTTTCATGAAATCAATGTTGTTAAAAAAACAGGGAGTACCTCCACCGGCCGAGAGCACAAAATTCTCTTCCCGACCAATTAGATCCTCAAGAGTTTGCTTTTCCATATATCTGAAATATTCCTCGCCCTTAGCTGCAAAAATTTCTGAAATACTCATCCCTTCATTGTTTGCTATCACAGCATCCAGATCGTAAAAAGGAATCTGTAATTTCTCAGCAATCCTGATACCCCAATGTGTTTTGCCTGAACCCATAAACCCAATCAAAAAAATCCGCATGCTTAGTAAATATTGATATGAGTGCTGGAATTTCTCGGTGTACTCCAAAAGTTCATTAATCGCCGGTCTTTTTTCGAACACGTACAAATTACAATTTAAATAAAAGCATTAAAGCCGGTAACATCCATTCCTGTAATCAACAAATGAATATCATGAGTGCCCTCATACGTAAGCACGCTTTCCATATTCATGAGGTGTCGCATTATTGGGTATTCGCCTGTTATGCCCATTCCCCCCAATATTTGCCTGGCTTCTCTCGCAATATTTGTTGCAATTTCACACCCGTTTCTTTTTGCCATGGATACCTGAGCCGGCGTTGCTCTTTTTTCATTCATCAGAACACCCAGTCTCCAATTTAACAATTGTGCCTTTGTGATCTCAGTCACCATTTCTGCCAGTTTTTTTTGCTGAAGCTGGAAGCCGCCAATGGGTCTTCCAAATTGTACCCTTTCCTTACTATACCTCAGTGCCGAGTCATAACAATCCATCGCAGAACCAACCGAACCCCATGCTATTCCATATCGCGCCTTTGTCAGGCAACTTAAAGGGCCTTTTAACCCCCGAATATCAGGAAACAGATTCGATTTAGGAACTTTTACATTGTCAAAAACCAATTCACCGGTGGCAGATGCACGCAGGCTCCATTTCCCATGAGTAGATGGCGTTGTAAATCCTTCCATTCCTCTTTCAATTACTAAGCCACGGATATCCCCCAGCTCATCCTTTGCCCAGACGACAGCAACCTGCGCAAAAGGCGCATTGCTTATCCACATTTTGCTTCCATTTAATATAACGTGTTCCCCGGCATCCTTAATATTGGTAAGCATTCCAGCGGGATTAGAACCATGATCAGGCTCTGTTAATCCAAAACATCCAAGCCATTCACCCGATGCGAGCTTGGGTAAAAACCTTTTTTTCATAGGCTCTGTACCATAAGCATGGATTGGAAACATAACAAGGGAACCTTGAACCGATGCTGTCGAACGGACTCCGCTATCTCCTCTTTCAAGTTCCTGCATCATAAGACCGTAACTAATATAATCCAAACCACCGCCACCATAAGATTCTGGTATTGTGGGGCCAAAGCAGCCCAGATCACCTAATTGTTTTACGATCTGTTCGGGGAAACTGGCTTTTTGAGCATATTCTTCGATGATAGGGCTAATTTCCTTTTTCACGTAGGAACGTACAGATTCACGTATTAGCTTATGCTCATCAGTAAGTAAGTCATCTAACTGATAATAATCCGGACTTTGAAAAATATCTGTTTTAGCAGCCATAGTGACGTAGTTGTATACGAAAATACTCAAAAAGCCCAAAGCCCGGAGCTAAAGACTCGGTGGCCATATTTCATTCGTTGCAATTCGGATAAATATGTCTAAAGCATGGTTAAAATGCGTAACCCGTTCACCGTAAACCATCTATCATATACTTTGGTAATTATTATATCATCAATCCAAATAGTTTAAACGGGATGCAACATCCTGCTTTTCTTTGTGTACTTAATATAGTAACAAAATCCGGATGTTGGAATTAATCGAAACCATACAGCATGACGAGCTGGTTGAACGATGCAGAAGGGGCGATCAGCGCAGTTATGGTGAATTATATTCGAAATATTCCAAAGCCATGTATAATACCAGTCTCAGGATTGTTAATCATACGGCGGATGCGGAAGATGTGCTGCAGGAATCATTCCTGGATGCATTTGAAGCTTTGGAAAGTTTTGCGTATAAGTCAACTTTTGGTGCGTGGCTTAAAAGGATAGTGATAAATAAATCCATTAACGCATTAAGAAAGAGAAAAATGGAGATCATCGATATTGAAAAGACAAGTGCTGTTAATATTCCTGAAGACGAAAGCTTCGACGAAGAAGGTTTGAAATTTAAGGTTGAGGAGATTAAAAAAGCAGTAAAGGAATTGCCGAATGGCTACAGGACTGTTATCAGTTTGCATCTATTTGAAGGATATGATCAGGAAGAAATTGCAGAAATATTACAAATTTCTCATGCTACAGTGAGAACTCAGTATATGAGAGCTAAACAAAAATTATTATCACTTATAAAACAAGGAGGCTTATCATGAGCAGTCCGTTAGAAAAATTTATTCTTGAAAACCACGAAAAGTTTGATGCGGATACACCGGATCCACAGGTATGGGAAAAGATAAATGAAAAGATCAATCCGGAGACTAAAAAATCTGTACCGGTTCGTACCATGCCATTCAAGCGCTGGATGACTGTTGCTGCTGCCGTCTTGCTGCTAGCCTTATCCGGAGTTCTCTATTATACATTACATAAGGTCTATCCACAACCTTCCATAGCTGGAAAATCCGACCGACACGTAGATACTTCGGGAAACAAGTCAGGCTCACACACGCAGACTGATTCTCCTGCACAGATCGCAAGGGCAATTCCTGATGTGCAACAACAGAATGTTCCAGATATTCAAAATCAGGGATCCCCCGATAAAGAAGAACTTAAATCTCCCGATAATGGAGACAGTAAAGAAATGTATTACTATGCCAAGCTGATAGAACTTAAACATGAAGAACTTAAAACACTTGAGAAGGATGAACCGCTACTGTACAGGCAGTTCTCCGGAGACGTGCAAAAGCTTGACAGCGTATATCATACACTCAAAACCCAGTTACCGAACAATTCCAACCGGGAGCAGGTGATCGAGGCAATGATTTCTAATCTTCAGCTTCAGATCGGATTATTAAATAAACAGTTGGACATTATTAAAAAAATTAAACATTCTAAAAAATCAGCGTATGAAAAAGCTTATAAATCCGTTTAAAGGCTTTGTCCTTCTGGCCTTTGCGCTGGCCCCTTTATTGAGTAAGGCCAACAATGGTGAGGAAGTTGAAAAGAAACGATCAATCTCTAAAACCTACAATGTAGGACCTGATGACAGGTTATCCATCGAAAATTCATTTGGCAATGTAACCGTTACCACCTGGGACAAAAACGAAATCATGATTGATATTGAAATCGGAGTGCATGCTTCTTCTGAAGAAAAAGCGCAAAAAATGATGGACCTTATCAACGTCAAGGATAACCAGGGTGGCCATGAAATCAGTTTTAAAACGGATATTGGTCACATGTCCGGGAAAGATAACTGGAATAAAAATGGGGATGATACAAGAAAGTTTTATATAGACTATAAAATAATTATGCCGTCCAAAAACGCACTTCGCGTTGAAAACAGTTTTGGCAAAACTATAATCCCCGATTTAGAGGGAAGTGCCAGCGTCACCTCTAAGTTTGGAGAACTGACAACTGGCAAACTACCCAATGCTACACTGGTACATGTGGAATTTGGAAAAGCAGATATCGGCCGGCTGAATAATGCTGATGTCGTCCTGAAATTCAATGGCAATTCAAATATCGCCGGGATCAGCGGTAATTCAAAAGTGGATGTCCAATTTTGCAGCAGGGTAAATATTACTGTTGACAATGCACTCAGTTCATTCTCTCTATTTCAATCTTACTCATCCATTAACCTGAGAGTATCTGATAATTTATCAGCTCAGTTTGACGTGTATACAAATTTTGGGAGCTTCAATAACAGAACGGATTTTAAAATCAACGAAGACAGAGAGGACGAATCTTCAGGTCCCAAATTCGATAAAACTTATTCAGGGAAAGCTGGTAATGGTTCAGGAAAAATTAAAATTAAGAGCAGTTTCGGGAGTGTGCGATTAGTAAATATGGGTGATAAATCCGTAGACAAGGAAAACAATGATGAAGATGACGACAAGGATGCAGATAAAACGAAGGTAAACTTGTAATAATCCGGATTTAAAGACAAATGCCAATTGTTAGTTATTAACGCAAAAAAAATTGAACAGATAAATTGAATTAACTCACAATGATTTTGCGATAACAACTAACAATTAATAAATAAGTAGCCCGCCATTTCGTCTGCATATCTGGCAGCAACCTGTCCGGCTTTTTCTGCAAAGTCATTTCCGGCACCTGCATAAATAACCGCCCGGCTCGCGTTCACCAACAATCCTGCGTTTTTGTTAAGAGCCTTTGAAGAAATTTCTTTCAAACTTCCTCCCTGAGCACCCAAACCCGGGACAAGATAAAAATGATCCGGAGCGATTGCACGAATACGCGTAAACCAGTCAGCCTGAGTTGCCCCTATAACAAACATCAAGTTTTCTGTTGTACCCCACTTTAATGCTTTGCGTATTACCGATTCAAAGAGCACGCCACCCTCACAGTTCTGTAGTTCAAAATCAGCAGCACCGGGGTTGGACGTAAGTCCAAGCAGGATCGTCCACTTGTCTTCATATTCGAGAAAGGGTCTTACACTGTCTTCCCCCATATATGGAGACACTGTTATCGCATCAAAAGAAAGTGTTTCAAAAAAGGCACGTGCATATAAAGAAGCGGTATTCCCAATATCCCCGCGTTTTGCATCAGCTATTTTGAAATGAGTGGAGGGAATATAATTAACCGTCTTTTGTAAACTCTCCCAACCCGATACTCCCGATACTTCATAAAATGCTGTATTGATTTTATAAGCTACGCAATGGTTTTTTGTCGCATCAATAACCATTTTATTGAATTCAAAAACCGGGTCTGGCAATTTTCGTAAAAAAGGGGGGATCTTTTCAGGGTCCGTATCCAAACCTACACATAGATAATTTTTTTTAGCAAGAATCTGTTCTATCAGAGTAGCCCGCGTCATGAATTGATTTTATATTTTTCTTTCATCACACGGGCGATTTCAAGGGCACCCCCTCCCAGATTGTCGAGTTGGGAAATAATATTTGCCTGTGATTGTCTGTCCCTGTTCTGACTGAGTTTAAAAACGTCGCGTATGGAAAGCACTTCTATCTCAAAAGCAACAATTGCCTGCATCATCTGATCCACGTATACCGGATCCATATGTTGTACAAGTGAAGCAGAACCTGGTCTTTCAAATGTTTCAGTAAGCCGGGTAAGCAACCGGTGGAGAAAAGCAGTTTCCTGAAAACGCAAAGTACCCGAAACGTGCACGGCCTGATAATTCCATGTGCTTGCAATTTGCTTATTTTCATACCAACTGGCGCTAACATATGTGTGCGCTCCGGAAAAAATAACAAGTGCATTTGGATTCCTCAAAAATGCATTTGTATGATCCTGCTTCTTCATAAAATGGCCCTGGAGAAATAATTTATCATCTCTTTGTTCAAAAAGTAGGGGAACCTGAGAGGCTACAGGCTTATTTTCTTCATCTGCCCCACAAATAAGAGCAAAAGGATGCGCCCGCATAAATGCAATGACTTCGTCCGGATGTCCCGCTTTAAAATAGGGTATGTTGTACATATACAGATTATGCATCCACGAGTTCGGCCCGCTTTCCGGTAGTGATGTTAGCATTGATCATTGCAATACTCCGGGCTGCATTTCCGGCAAAATCCTGAAATGCTTTTTTAGCTTCCATATCCTCACCAATCATTGCCGGCTTCCCGTCATCTCCTCCTTCACGAATACGCTGCAACAGGGGAATCTGACCCAGAAAAGGAATATCATATTCTTCTGCAAGTCTTTTTCCGCCATCTTTACCAAAAATATAATATTTGTGCTGCGGTGCTTCTTCACTTACAAAATAACTCATATTTTCTACCAGGCCTATTACTGGTGCTTTTAGCTGCGCCTGTGCAAACATTGCGATCGCTTTTTTCGCATCTGCCAATGCGACATCCTGTGGTGTACTAACTACAATTACACCGGTAACCGGAACAGACTGCATCAGGGTAAGATGAATATCTCCAGTACCCGGAGGCATATCAATAACGAGATAATCAAGTTCGTCCCAAAAGACTTCTGAAACAAATTGCTTTATCGCCGAACTGGCCATCGGACCGCGCCAGACAACGGCATTTTTTTCATCGATAAGTAAGCCAATACTCATCAATCTGATCCCGTATTTTTCAAGAGGCACTATCATGCCCTTTCCGTCAACTGTTTTCATCATTGGTCTTTCTCCCCTGACACCAAACATAATGGGCAGGCTTGGTCCGTAAATATCAGCATCCATCAGCCCTACTCGAGCACCGTCCGCTGCAAGTGCCAACGCAAAATTGGTAGCCACTGTACTTTTACCGACACCACCTTTACCACTTACAACAGCAATTATATTTTTCACTTTGGGTAATGTAGTTTCGGTTTCCGTTCTTTTGGAATTCATTTCTGAAATAAAATTCACGCTGACCTTAATTTCATTTCCGATCTGCTGATGAATCGCCTGAATACAGGAATTTTTTAACAGGTCCTTCAGCGGACAAGCTGGTGTAGTAAGAACAACTGTAAATGAAAGATCATTCCCGTTTATTGCAATATCCCTGACCATATTTAGTGTAACCAGGTCCTTACCAAGATCAGGTTCCTGAACTGTACCAAGTGCCTTCAACACATTATCTAGGTTCATGCGCAATGTTTTGTTAAAAGAAGAAACTGTCGGCAAAATTAAACTATGGGGAGGTTAATTTGTTTACGATTTACGGTTTATAAACTTTATTTTTGCCGCAGTTTTGAAAAAAATTCTATTATACTTATTGTTGCTTGGGCTGCCCTTTGCCGTAAAAGCCCAATTTGACAAATTGAAGGATTCTGTAGTGCAGTTTTATGGAGTTGTTATGACGGCCGACAGTCTCCAGGGAATTCCTTCAGTAAGCATTGTAGTAAAGGGTCAGCACCGCGGCACGTTTACGAATGATCAGGGTGTCTTTTCAATTGTTGTGATGAAAGGCGATCAGATCGAATTCAGTAGTATCGGCTATAAACCCAGGCTGGTAGACGTTCCAAAAAACCTTGAAGGGAATCAATGGAGTATTATACAATTACTGGTAACTGATACAATGTATCTGCCCGCTACTATAATTCGCCCCAGACCAACAAGGGAGCAATTTGAACGGGATTTTGTAAATACTAAAGTACCCGACGACGAGATAGAAATAGCACGTCAGAATAACAGCGCAGTCAAACGAAGGATCCTGGCCCAGGGTCTGCCCTCCGACGCTCGTGAAGCAGCCAGTTATTATCTCAAACAAAACGCGACCAAATACTCCTATACTGGTCAAAACCCGCCCCAGAATATCTTTAATCCCCTTGCCTGGGCCGATTTTATACAGGCATGGAAACGAGGCGATTTTAAGAATAACAACTGATCGCTCATTTGGGCGACCTCAATATGGACTACCCCCAAACGATCGAATATCTTTTTGCCCGCCTGCCCCTCTTCAGCAGGATAGGAGCTGCAGCTTATAAAGCTGACCTGACAAATATTCAGACTCTTTGTAATCAATTGGGCAATCCTGAAAAAATGTTTAAATCTGTTCATGTGGCGGGAACCAATGGCAAAGGTTCTACAAGTCATATGCTGGCGGCAATTTTACAAAAGGCTGGATATAAAACCGGGCTCTATACTTCTCCTCACCTTCATGATTTCAGAGAGCGCATCCGAATAAATGGACAAATGATTCCGGAGAAAAATGTAGTACTGTTTACTGAGCGTATCCGGGAATCCATTGAACTTATTGAACCTTCGTTTTTTGAAATTACCGTGGCGATGGCATTCGATTGGTTTGCTCATGAGAAAATCGAAATGGCAGTTATCGAAACAGGACTGGGTGGCAGACTTGACAGCACTAATATCATAGTTCCTGAAATCTCAGTTATCACTAACATAAGTTATGATCATATGGACCTTTTGGGTGATACACTTCAAAAAATCGCAAATGAAAAAGCTGGAATTATCAAGACCGGAGTCCCTGTCATTATAGGTGAAGAACAGGAAGAAGTAAAAAGTATATTTACAGAGGTTGCCCATGATAAGGGCTCTCCGATCTATTTTGCAAGCCGGAAAAGATTCCCGGGTGAATGGAAAATTGAGGGACAATATTTACATGTCCAGTTAACTGAAGTACACAATAACAATAAAAAAGACTTCTTACTCGACCTGCAGGGTCTTTATCAATTAAAAAATATAGTTACAGTTGTGGAAGTAATTTCCCTACTCAATCAAAGAGGGTTTTTAATTTCAGACATAGCCATGCAGCAGGGATTGAAGCAGGTGAAATCCCTGACGGGTCTACACGGCCGATGGGAAATAATTCATGAAAACCCCATTATTGTCTCGGATGTCGGGCATAACGAAGAGGGGATGAAAGCTATTGCAAATCAGATAGAAAATACCTCGCATGAAGAGCTGCATATTATTTTCGGTATGGTAAAGGATAAAGCAGTAGAAAAAATTCTTCGACATTTGCCTGTAACAGCAAATTATTACTTTACACGCGCCCAAATTCCGCGGGCATTACCAGAATCCGATCTTGAAGTAATAGGAAGGTCAATGGGTTTAATGGGAAAAAAATTCCCAACAGTAAAACAGGCATTGGAAGCAGCCGTACTAAATGCGAATCCAAAGGACCTTATCGTGGTTTGCGGAAGCGTTTTTCTTGTGGGAGAAATAAATCTTAAAGAGATTTCATTCTAGCCAAGGCGTAGTAAAGCGTGGTAACATGCATGCTCTGGACTATCCTATTATCAGACAATAAT
Source organism: uncultured Bacteroidota bacterium (assembly GCA_963730425.1). Classification (GTDB taxonomy): domain Bacteria; phylum Bacteroidota; class Bacteroidia; order Chitinophagales; family Chitinophagaceae; genus Puia. The sequence goes on from CAVSRV010000003.1 coordinate 943,126, forward strand.
TTTTTAACCTCATCAAGAGTAAACAAATACACTTCGATTTCTTCGTTATGATCTAGCTCCTGATCTTTTTCATACTCTCCGCCGGTCGCCAGATACATATGCATCCAGTTATTATTCGTGGAAGGGTTCGAAGAAGTTTTACCCAGATATTCAAACTGTGTGAATCTATAACCCGTTTCTTCCAGCAACTCGCGTTCGATGGCCATTTCAAGGGAACTATCTGTGTCATCCACACAGCCACCTGGGATTTCAAAACAGGTTACATCCAGGGCATACCGATACTGGCGTTCGATAATTATTTTCCCTTCTTTTGTTATGGCTACGGCGGCTACCCAGGTTGGAAACTCATATACGTAATAGGGATCGATTATTTTTCCTTCAGAAGTTTGACATGCATCTTTTCTTACCGTACCCCAAACATCTTTGGAAATATATTCTGAAGAAATTTTTTTCCAGCTTAAATCTTTCATTATTTTAAATTATGCGTTTCACGGTACGCAAGGATATGAGCCACATGATGTTTACCATGCCAGCTATACATTCCAAGTAAAAACCAAAGACTTACCGGTTCGGTCTTACCAGGATAATGCAATGTCGTATTCCATTTTTCTTGCGTCAACTCCTTGACAGCCGCATACAAACGGGTATGTAAGGCGTATAAAAGTGTAATGGAGATGTTTATCGGAACAACTTGAACATCATTCAACTCTGCCCATAATTTTTCTTCATAGGATTTAACTGTTACGTTTTCCTCAGTGAGAGCCAGTTTAAAACGGATATAAGCGTTAATGTGGCTGTCTGCAATGTGATGTACCAGTTGCTGAATGGTCCAACCTCCGTCCCGGTAAGGACTTTGTAAATGGGAAGCATCCAGGTTCTGTATCGATAGCTCAAGTTCAGCAGGCAGCGTGCGGATATTATTCAGCCATTCCTGTTTCTGGGATTCGGAAAAAGGTTTTGGATCGTATTTTCCTATCGGATATCGGGGATCGGACATAATTGTTAATGGTTAATTTATAATGGTTAATGAATTCCAAATTCCCCACACTCCCATACTCCCATACTCCCATACTTTCGTCTATTCCTCCCTCCACTCTTTACCCGTCATTTGAATGAAAACATCTTCCAGGTTAGCTTTCTTCACCTCCTTCGGTCTTTCAAATCCGGTAGCTACAAGCTTATCGATGAGTCGGTCGGGTGAATCGAGCGCGATAATTTTTCCTGAATCCATAATGGCAACTCGGTCACAAAGCACTTCTGCCTCATCCATATAATGAGTCGTAATAATAACGGTAGTTCCCGAAGAACGTATATCCCGAACCAGGTCCCAAAGATTTCTCCGTGCCTGAGGATCAAGACCGGTCGTCGGTTCATCCAGAAAAATAATTTTAGGCTGATTGATAAGCGTCGTGGCAATTGAAAAACGCTGTTTCTGTCCTCCACTCAGCTGTTTATATTTCGATTTTGCTTTGTCGAGCAAATTCACCTTCCCTAATAATTCAGATGGCTTTACATTACGATTATACAAACCGCCAAATAACATTAGTAGTTCCATTAAATTCAGGTTTGGATAATAACCAGAAGTTTGCAGCTGAACGCCAATCCGTTTCTTTATTTCACCGGGGCTTTTGTCCAGATCAATTCCGTCAACAAAAATTTTCCCTGAACTTTTTTCACGAAGGGTTTCAATTATTTCGAGTGTAGTCGATTTACCAGCTCCATTAGGTCCCAATAAACCAAAAATTTCACCCTGGTACACATCGAAACTGATTTGCTTTACAGCTTCAAAATTTCCATATTTTTTTGAAAGTTCCCTGACGGATATAATGACTTCCTTTTCCATGAAGGGCAAGTTACAGCTTACACTTTAAAACAAATGCCGCACCGAACCTACCGCGAAAAAATCTGCGTAAAATAAATATCACCCTTCCTGTTTGAAGCATGTCCAATGCCGGTAAGTATAAAATCACCTTCTATATTTTTTTTGTGGCCAGGACTGTTTAACCAGCCATCAACTACCTCTCTGGCTGTCATCTGCCCGGAAGCTACATTTTCTCCGACTTCCGTACTTCCGAACGCCTTCTGAATCGCTTTTGCCCGGCTGTTAAAACCATCATGCCCAAATTTGACCTTGCCATCTGCCATATCCTGACTGTGTTTTGTAGCTAAAGAACACTCCAACGCATTCATTTGCAGAGCTGGTAAATTATGCTGCTTCCTGTCATCATTGACATATTGCAAAATCTCCGTTTCCATTGAATATGTCCGAAATTCTTTCGAATGAGAATGGTATCCCAAAAATAGAATCAGCCATACATTTAACTTATAAAATATAATCATCATGAGTCTTAAAATTCTCATTAATATACAATCGAATTCTGAAATCAGCGATTACCGATGTTTTTTTAACATAGTTATTGCGAACCCTAACCATATTATCTTTGCGCCTCGGTAAATCTGCATACATGAAAGTTTTCAAATTCGGGGGAGCCAGTGTCGATTCTGCTTCCCGTATCCGCGAGCTTCCTTTCATTCTGAAAAACTATGCTTCTGAAAATCTGCTTATTGTTATTTCAGCCATGGGCAAGACAACAAATGCGCTGGAAAAAGTAGCTCACTCTTATTTTGGTGGCAATATGCAGCAAGCATTGGAGCTTTTTGGATATATTAAAAAACAACACCTGCAAATTGCGGAATCTCTCGGCCTGACAGACAATAGCTGGCTACAACAAAGGATACTTGATTTTTTTACAGAAGTAGAGTGGCTTTTACATGATAAACCTGTCAGATCTTTTGATTATTATTACGACCAGATAGTTTGTACGGGAGAGCTTTTATCCACAACAATAATCAGCGTATTTCTCAATGATTCGGGCCTTCCAAATCATTGGATTGATGTAAGGGATATTTTTGCTACAGACGATGAGTTCCGCGCTGCAAATATAAACTGGGAGAAAACCGGATCAAGAATTCAAGAACAAATTCTACCATCGTTCAGGGAAATAAAAATTATACTTACTCAGGGCTTTATTGGATCTACTGACGCAAATGAAAGTACCACGCTCGGAAGAGAGGGAAGTGACTATTCAGCCGCTGTATTTGCCAATTTGCTAAACGCTGAAAGCCTGACGATCTGGAAAGATGTAGAAGGGGTCATGAATGCCGACCCAAAGGCATTTCCCGATGCCGTTTACATTCGTGAACTCGGATATGATGAAGTGATTGAAATGGCTTTTTACGGAGCGCAGGTCATTCACCCAAAAACCATAAAACCCCTGCAAAATAAGTGTATTCCCCTTTTAGTAAAATGTTTTCTGGATCCTGATCTGCCGGGCACGCTTATACATTCCAAACATGTTACAGATCTGCCACCTATCATTGTAATGAAACAAAACCAGGTCTTAATTCACCTGAGTTCCAAAGATTTTTCTTTTGTCGGAGAAGAAGGAACTGCGACATTATACAACATACTTTCTGATTTACATATACAGGCAAATCTTCTGCAAACGGGAGCCGTTATCCTACAGGTCTGTACAGATAATATTCCGGATAAAATTGAAAAGCTCAGCCATGTCGCATCCCGGCTTTTCGATGTACATGTGGAAAGCGGTTTAACCCTTCTAACAATTCGTCATCATAAAAAAGAAATGTTGGAAAAACTTATACAGGGAAGGAAAATTGTTTTACAACAATGGTCATTGGAAACTGTTCAGACACTGATGATTTAAAAAGCCTAAAGTTCCTGAAACAATTTATAAATGTGAAAATGTATTTATCAGCCAACCACCAACTGTTATCAGCCAACGATTACTGCGCCTCAACCATAATATTTTGCTTGAGTTTAATGGCTACATTTTTTCCCTGGCGAACAGCAGGTGTCCATAATGCCATATCTGTGAATGCCTTTTCGATTTTCAGATTCATCTTTTCATTACCTCCGCTAATCGCGTTCGCATAAATTGTCTTCCCGTTGTCATCGATAATATATTCCATCAAAATGAAGGCCTTCGTCTGTCCTGGTTCCAGTTCCTTAATCATGTCCATGCTGAGTCTATCGATGAATATTTTAAAAGCCGCATTGCCGCCTGGAAATAAAGGCAGTTTATCAACACTGACTGCAAGATCCTCTTCAGGAATTGGCTGTTCGGGGTGAGAAAGCCTTCTATTTGTCCGGACATCAATATTAGGTGATGAGATGGCAGGTACCGCAATTTCTTCAATGACATATTCACCTTTTGCATTTACAATCACCGGCGGCACCTGATGATTCTTTTCAAAATAAAAAAAAGCGTTCTGCATGCTCTTTTCGAATGGAACAAATTCGTTAAAGCTGACCAAAAATCGATTCAAATAAGCTACACTTTTGGGATTGTCGAAATTGACAGGGAAAATGTGGACGGGAATAAAATCCTGTCCCAAATCTTTTGCGTGTGCCGCCAAAACATATAGCTCCTCTATTTGTCCGTCGGTGATGGGAATACATCCTGTGGTAACGCAACTTCCATGAATATAAATATCTCCTCCCGGTTGTGAAAGATCACAAAGCATTCTGTCAGAGGCATTAGGATAATTTAAACCAAGGGACAAATGATAAAGGCTCCTGGGATTAAATTCATTAATATAATAGAAACCTTCCGGTACCTGATAATCTCCCGCCATTCTTTTGGGGCCAAGAGAACCGGCAAGCGCGCAAATCTTATAAGTTTTGAAAAATTTATATTTCTCGGTCTGTTTATTCTTTACCCAAACCTCCATTTCGCTGTCATACTTAAAAGAACGGATATACACATACCGTGCGGGCCAAATCAGTTGTTTTGCATGAAACTGCTTTTGGAGAGTATCTTCTTCCCGGCTCATCATTTCACTGATTTTGGGAAATGATTTTTGATTGTCCAAAAAACGAACATTATAGACTGAACTCTGAGAAAATAGGGTTGAAAAACTCAAATTAAAGCATAGTAGCCACAATGCCTGTGGGAGAAACCGGGTCTTCTTCATGCAAGAAAAAATAATATGCATTGATACGGATAAAGTTACTTATTAAAACAAAAATCCGGCCATATTATTATGTAAGAGAGGGGAATAAGGCTTGAAAACCAGATTGTTTTATCTTCACGCCATAATTGGGAAAATGCTCAAAATCGGAATACTAGGCGGAGGCCAATTGGGGAGAATGCTTTTACAGGCTGCGGCGAATTATCCGGTAGAGACCTGGGTGCTGGAAAATGACCCGGAATGTCCCGCGGCGCATCTTTGTCACCATTTTGTTAAAGGTGATATCCGGAATGCTGATGATGTTTATAATTTTGGAAAATCGCTGGATGGTATTACTATCGAAATAGAATCTGTGAATGTTGAGGCACTTGAAAAACTGGAAACAGAGGGCGTTCAAATTTATCCGAGACCTTCTGCACTACGAATTATCCGTAACAAAATTTTACAAAAACAATTTTACAAGGAAAATGATATCCCCACTGCAATTTTCCGGATTACTGAAAAACGGGAAGACCTTAAAAAATTTACTGATTTACTCCCAGCTGTCCACAAATTAGCTGCAGGAGGTTATGATGGCAGGGGTGTCCAGATTTTATTGAGTGAAAAGGATCTTCATCTTGGTTTTGATCAGCCATCCGTACTCGAAAAGAAAGTGGATATACAAAAAGAGATCTCCCAAATTATTGCAATTAATGCAAGTGGTCAAACTGCTCTTTATCCGCCGGTTGAAATGATATTTAACCCGCTGCTTAATCAATTGGACTACCAACTCAGTCCCGCTGAAATGCCACAACAGACAACCTGGCGCGTTGAAGCAATTGCGTTGAAAGTTGTTAAAGATTTAAAAACACCCGGAATTTTTGCTGTTGAACTTTTTATTGATAAAAACGGAGATGTACTCGTAAATGAAACGGCTCCTCGGGTACATAACAGTGGTCATCACACTATAGAAGCTAATTTTAGTTCGCAATTCGATATGCTTTGGAGAATCATGCTGGGATATCCCCTGGGTAACCCTAAACATATTGTGCCTGCTGCCATGGTGAACCTGATAGGGTTTGAAGGAAGTTCCGGCGAAGCGTTCTACGAAGGGATAGATGAAATTCTCAAGATGGAGAATATTTTCCTGCATATCTATGGAAAAAAGGAAACAAGACCGGGACGAAAAATGGGACATATAACTATACTGAGCCAAGAAAAAAGCGACCTCGTATACAAAGCAAAAGCTATCAGACAAAAATTACGCATTATCTCACATCAACACCAAATTACAGTATGAACCAGGTAGCCATCATCATGGGCAGTGATAGTGACCTGACGGTTATGCAACCTGCTGCAGACTTGTTAAAATCATTCGGAATTCCTTTTGAACTTACAATTGTCTCTGCGCACCGTACACCCCAACGTCTGGTCAGTTATGCAACAAAAGCAAAGGGAAGAGGATTTAAAGTCATCATCGCAGGAGCTGGTGGAGCAGCACATTTGCCAGGAATGATTGCATCTCTTACTTCATTACCAGTTATTGGTGTCCCGATAAAATCTTCCAACTCACTTGACGGTTGGGATTCTATACTTTCCATTCTGCAAATGCCAACCGGCATTCCAGTGGCAACCGTGGCTTTAAATGCGTCCAAAAATGCCGGTATACTGGCGGCATCCATCCTGGGGGCTTTCGATGAAAAAATTTCCAACCGCGTAGAGGAATTTAAAAAAACACTTGAATCAGATGTCAATGAGAAAATAGCAAAACTTAAAAAAGACGGGTGGGAAAATGATTTCGACTAAGTTTTAGGTTACTAATTGATTTCTTCGAGGATAACAAACTCCTGTTCCAGTATGAGACTATGTTGATAAATTATCTGTAAGAAAGTCTTTCCATATTCAGCATACCAGGGTATAAAATTATCGATACGTTCCTGCAGGTTATCCATGGGAAACAGGGATTCCCGGATTTCATGAATTTTTCTTCTCACCTCTTCATGGTTCTTCTTCTCAGCTCGTAAAATCTTTTTTTCCAGCTCTTCCAGCTTTTGCAAAGCTTGTGCCTCTAGTTTGTCAACGTGTTGTTCCAGGGTTTTGTCGATGGTACCCGAAATATTTTTTAAAGACTTGTAAAACCCACGCATCTCAGTCATTTGTGGGTCGAGATTCAATTGATGTGAAGAACTTCGGCGAACAAATTCTTCCATCAGTTTCTCCTCAGGTTTAAAAAAATCGAAGGATGAAAGGCCGGCTTTTTCCATTTTGGAACTCCAGTTTTTTTTGACCAGTAAAAAGGAGTCGCGCAAAATCAATACGGGATAAGGAACCCGGTAATGTTTGAACAGGGGCCTATATTCGAGCCAGTAAGCCATTTCACCACCACCACCTACAAAAGCAATATTTGGAAGAATGTTCTCCTGGTAAAGTCCTCGCAATATCACATTAGGGCTAAATCGTTCCGGGAAATTGTCAAGTTCCTTTTCCATTTCTTCGGTTGAAAAATGAATACTTGTATTATTAACATAATACCTGCCATCCTTAAATTCCAGTCGTTCCCGAATATTATCTTTAAGATAAAAGAGATTTATTTCCCTTGGATTCGCCTGAACCGAATATTCTCGAGTCAAAAGCAAAAGATTTTTCTCGGTGATGTTGTAAGGCAGATGAATGGTAAGATCATCTTTGAATATCCCCCGCATAGTGGATTTCAGCAAATGACTATCGGGTATCAACACAATTAGTCCGTAAGTTCCAAATAGTTGATTTAATAATTTTAAAGTTGCTTGTTGAATATTCTCTGAATGGAGATAACAATCTTTCAATAGACTTATCAGCTCCGACCCGTAAGTATCACCTGCAAATTCACCTTCAATCCGTTGTATGATTTTTTCTAGTCCCGTTGTATTCATCCGCCCCACTGCTCCGGTCTGATTGGTATCCCAGGTAATTTTCTCATTATCCAGATATATATTTCCCAGCTCATCCAGGTCGGCATCTTCACTACCCATAAAGAACACAGGAACAAACTGTCGATTTGTATAACGGGCAGAAAGTGTCTCTGCAATTTTTATGGTATGCAGGATCTTATAAATAAAATAAAGGTTGCCCGTAAATATTGCCGGCTGATGAGCCGTAGTGACAGTAAATGTATTTTTATCCGAAAGAACTTCCAGGTTTCTTTTGACAGCATCTTGCATTGGAACTCCTGTGTATTGTGCCTGCAGCGATTTGACGAGTAAACTGCGGTCGGTAGGAAATTCTTCGCGTTGACGTATAGCCGCTTCTATCCCGGCATATGTAACCGGATGCTCGTAGTAATCTTTAAGGAACTCATTGCCGTTCAGGTAATCTGTTATAATTCTGGAAAAATATCCTGTATGCTGGTAAGGGACTCTTTGGGCGGTGAAATTCATAAATGATTAACTGAAAATACGCTACCGGTTTGTTGGTCTTTACCTAACAGAAAAATAATTATTTTGTTCAGTTCGATCATTCTGAAACCTGAGCCTGACCTTCGAGGTCAAAATCATAGGCTTTTGTCATTTTAACCGATACAAAACTGCCAATCTCCAACGGTGTAGGCGATTGAATAATCACTTCATTATCTACTTCAACAGAATCAAATTCTGTCCTGCCGATATAACGACCCGACTCTCTTTTGTCTACAATAGTCTTAAAAACTTTACCGATTTTTTCCAGATTCTTTTCATAAGAAATTTCCTGTTGCAATTCCATCACTTCCTGCGCACGGGTTTCTTTTTCCTTTGGCGTAACATCGTCTGGAAGACTGTAGGCAGAAGTACCTTCTTCATGTGAATACGTAAAAATCCCGACCCTGTCGAAGCGATGTTCTGTTAAAAAATCCTTCATTTCCTCCACGTCTGATTCCTGTTCACCAGGAAATCCGGAAATGAGTGTAGTTCGCAGACAGATGCCAGGCACTTTTTCCCGGACGGCTTTAATAAGTTCAGACATTTCGGTTCGTGTAATCTGACGTTTCATGGCTTTAAGCATTGCATCGCTTGCATGTTGAAGAGGCATATCCAGATAGTTACAAATATTTTCGCGATCACGCATTACATCCAGGATTTCCAAAGGAAATTTACTTGGATATGCGTAATGCAACCTTATCCATTCCAATCCTTTTATATCAGCCAGAGCATTAAGTAGATCAGGCAATACTCTTTTCTTGTAAATATCCAGTCCATAATAAGTAAGTTCCTGAGCAATCAGCATTACCTCCTTGACGCCCATTCGAACCAGGTTCTTCGCTTCCTGAATAATAGCTTCCATTGGCTTGCTGATGTGAACGCCTCGCATCAACGGAATAGCACAAAACGCACATGTACGATTACATCCCTCCGAGATTTTCAGGTAGGCATAGTGCTGCGGCGTTGAAAGCAATCTTTCTCCCAACAATTCAGCTTTGTAATCTGCATTTAATTTTTTGAGCAGCAGGGGCATTTCCATTGTACCATACCAAGCGTCCACTTCCGGGATTTCTTTTTCAAGATCGTCACGATATCTCTGGCTCAGACACCCGGTAACATACACTTTATCCAGACTTCCTTCTTTTTTCAATGCGACCTGTTCCAGTATTGTGTTGACGGATTCTTCCCTTGCTTTATCAATGAAACCGCAGGTATTCACAACTACAATATTTGATCCCCGTTTTGTACTTTCATGGCCTACATCAATTCCGTTAGCGCGCAACTGTCCGCTGAGTACTTCACTATCTACCATGTTTTTACTACATCCAAGGGTAATGATATTCACTTTATCCCGTTGGATTGATTTTGTTTTCATGAGGGTGCAATTTACGTCTTTGGGCTTAAAGTGATAGGCTTAAGACTCAAGGCTTTTAGTTGTTAATTATTTATTATAAAATAATTTTTTAAGGTCTAAATCTAACCCTGAATGAAAACAATGCCATACATCTCAAGCCTTACGCTTTAAGCCTAAAACGCTATCTTCGAAGCCTATGAAAAAGGTCGGATCGCAAGGTTTGTTCCAGCAATTTTTTAATAGTGAAAAAGCGGGTGGATTAATCCTGATTGTCTGCACCGCAATTTCACTCCTCATCGCCAATTCATCCTTCGGCCCTGATTTCATCCATTTCTGGCACATAGAAGCGCCCCTGCAAATCGGCGGGGTAGAAATACCGTTCCGTGTAGAAGAGTGGATCAATGATGGCCTGATGACCATTTTCTTCTTATTGGTTGGCCTTGAAATTGAGAGAGAACTCTATGTTGGGGAATTATCCTCCATTAAAAATGCGGCACTTCCCATTCTGGCAGCTATCGGAGGAATGCTTATTCCGGCGCTCATTCATTTTTTATTCAATCATGGTAAACCTGAACAAGCTGGTATCGGTATCCCCATGGCCACGGATATTGCATTTTCGCTGGGAGTCCTGTCATTAATCGGTAAAAGAATTCCTTTGTCCCTTAAAGTGTTTCTGACAGCACTGGCCATCATAGACGACCTCGGAGCAATTATCATCATCGCTATATTTTATACTCATACTTTTTCATTTTTATATCTGTCCTTGGGCATTGGCCTGTTTCTGTTTTTACTATTGCTTAATCGGCTAAACGTTTATTCGCTTTGGGCATATCTGTTGCCCGGCGTTCTGCTTTGGTATTTCCTCTACAAATCAGGCGTTCATCCTACTTTAAGCGGTGTTTTGCTTGCTTTTGCCATTCCGTTTCGTAAAAACATGGAAAATCAGCCTTCCTCATTTTTGCAACATCTTTTACACAAATCTGTGAATTTTTTCATCATGCCGCTATTTGCCCTGGCTAACACCGCTATTCACCTGGATTCAGCCTGGAAAACAGAAATCTTTAGCTTGAATAGCCTGGGTATATCTTTAGGATTGTTACTTGGTAAACCTTTGGGTATTGCAGGGTTCAGCATGCTGGGCGTCATTTTTGGTATTGCCAGGCTCCCGGAAGGCATGAATACCACTAAATTGATCGGTATAGGCCTGTTGGCAGGAATAGGATTTACCATGTCCATATTTATCAGCAACCTGGCTTTTAGTTCGCATGATGAACTGATTCAAAGTTCCAAAGTAGCCGTTTTAATTGCTTCTGTATTGGCTGCAGTACTGGGATGGATCATCTTAAAAACTGATTTGAAGACATCAGATGTATCTGTAACCAGCTGACTACCGCCATTGAAACAATTTTAGCTTCTTGATTACTTAGGTAGCCGATTGAATTCTCAGATCTTTAAGTAAGGATACTTAAATGATACTTATATGATACTTATATGATACTTATGAAAGGAAGATAAAGCGCAGTTTGAAGATTTGAAATTCCCGATCAATGAACCTGCTCTTTAAACAGGCTGTCTACAAACTCATGACTGTCAAACAATAGCAGGTCATCAATTTTTTCGCCTACTCCTATATATTTTACAGGAATTTTAAACTGACTTGCAATGGCAAGCACCACCCCGCCTTTAGCCGTTCCGTCAAGTTTGGTAATGGCCAGCGAAGTCACATCTGTTGCTGCGGTAAAATGTCTGGCCTGCTCGAGCGCGTTTTGTCCGGTACTACCATCCAGTACCAACAATACTTCATGGGGAGCATCCGGGAGAAGTTTTTTTAAAACCCTTTTTATTTTACTCAGCTCCTCCATTAAATGGGCCTTATTATGCAGGCGGCCTGCCGTGTCTATGATAATCACATCAGTACCTCTGGAAAGACCACTTTGTAATGTATCAAAAGCAACAGAGGCAGGATCAGCACCCATACCCTGCCGGATGATTGGAACATCGGCCCGTTCACTCCAGACACTTAGTTGATCCGTTGCAGCCGCTCGAAATGTGTCAGCAGCACCCAACAAGACACTATAGCCAGCTTTTTTGAAATTATAAGCCAGCTTACCAATAGTGGTCGTTTTCCCAGCCCCATTTACGCCAACTACTAAAATAACATGTGGTTTTTTATCAGTAACCTCAAAATTTTGAACATTATTCGCACCCGTTTCCCTGAGTAGCTGTTCAATTTCATCGCGCAATATCCCGTTCAGTTCAGCAGTGTTCAGGTATTTGTCGCGGGCGACTCTTTTTTCGATCCTTTCGATTATCTGGATAGTAGTTTCAACTCCTACATCTGCACTTACCAGCGCTTCCTCCAAACTATCCAGAACTTCCTCATCTACAGTTGTTTTTCCTGCAATTGCTTTTCCAACCCGCGTAAAAAAACTTTCCTTGGTTTTTTGCAAGCCTTCATCCAGAGTTTGTTTCTCTTTCTTTCCAAAAAGTTTATCGAAAAATCCCATAACTGTTTTTTAAAACCTCCCTAAAGAAAAAAGCCGCTCCGGTATGGAACAGCTTGAAAAAAAAATTCAGACGCAAACTATTTCTGAGAAAGATAAGATTTGATGCTGTCCTTATGGATAATTGCCTCTTTGAATGTGTATGCACCAGTCTTCGGACTACGGATGGCTTTAATAACTTTAGTCCAGTTCTTCGCTTCGGCTGCTGCGCGTGCGTCCTTGGTCTTAATCGCGGTCTTTGCTGCTTTTGCCATGATTATTTAATTTCTTTATGAACGGTTACTTTCTTTAAAATCGGGTTGAACTTCTTTAGTTCCAGTCTTTCGGGAGTATTCTTTTTATTTTTAACGGTAATATACCTGCTGGTTCCAGATTTTCCACTGGTCTTGTGCTCTGTACATTCGAGAATCACCTGAACCCTGCTACCTTTCTTTGCCATTTTTACTGAATTTATAAATTTTTTAGCCGGTAAGTCTAGATTTTCTCTCCTGATTTACGTAATTCCTTTACAACAGCATAAAGACCCTTTTTGTTAATCGTACGGATGCCTTCTGTTGAAAGCTTAAGACTCACCCATTTGTTTTCTTCCGCCAGAAAAAAACGCTTCTGTTGCAAGTTTGGCAAGAACCGACGTTTTGTTTTAATATTCGAATGGGAAACACTATTTCCTGTGATTGGCCGCTTGCCTGTTAACTGACATACTCTAGACATACCATCGGAATTTTGGACGGCGAAGTTCGGGATAATTCCCAGATTTTCAAAGAAAAGCTCGGATAATTTAGAAATTTGGGAGGATGGTATGGAAACATTGTATTTCAAAGGACATTTTTAACCCATAGTCTCGATTTCCGGGTTTATCAATAATTATGGTTACCGGCCCGTATTCACTTATTATCAAATAATTACATTTTCAAATTTTCAAATTTTCAATTCTCCAAATTCTAATTCCTCTTACTTTGCAATAAAAGGAAAAATGTCAGTTATGAAAAGAAGGACCATTCCAAGGGACATAAGCTGGCTGGCTTTTAATGGCCGCGTATTACAGGAGGCAGCTGACCCTTCCGTTCCTTTAAGGGAAAGAGTCAAATTCCTGGGTATATTTTCCAATAACCTGGATGAGTTTTTCAGGGTTCGTGTAGCCGCTTTAAATCGGATGAAAGAGTTCAGCGGCAAGGGTAAACTGAATATGCACATGGAAGCGGCACCCGACAAAATCCTTTTGCAGATCCAGTCCATCGTCTTGCAACAACAGGAAAGATTCGATGAAATCTGGCGGAATATCTATTCCGAAATGAAAAATGAAAAAATTTTTCTGATCACAGAAAAAGACCTCAATAAGGATCAGCAGAAATTCGTACAGAATTATTTTGAAGAGGAAGCCCGTGCCAATATCATTCCACTTATGATTCAAAGTATTCCACAATTTCCATACCTGCGGGAAAAATCACTTTATCTCGGTGTCGTGCTCTCCAGAAAATCTTCTGAGAAGGAAGAAAAAAAATATGCTCTTATTGAAATTCCCAGTCGCACCCTTGGCCGTTTTGTGATACTTCCCTCCCCTTCAGCAGATGAACATCATATAATTTTACTGGAGGATGTAATTCGCTACAACCTCAGAAGTATATTTAGTTATTTTGGTTATGAACGATACCGTTCCTGGGTTTTCAAGGTTACTAAGGATGCTGAAATAGATATTGACAATGACCTGTCAACTTCCCTAATTGAAAAAATTGAAAAGGGATTAAAGAACCGCCGCAAGGGGAAATTTGTTCGGTTTATATATGACAAGGAAATGGACGTGGACTTGCTGGACTTCTTGATCAGGGGACTTTCATTGGCAAAAAAGGGAACGATCATACCCGGAGGGCGGATACATAATTTCAGACATTTTATGGATTTTCCGGATGTCTTCACAAAGAAGGGACAACGCAAAAAACCATTTCCGCATCCCCTTGTCAGCCGGGCGAAACGCATTACAGACATCGTAATGGAGCAGGACGTTATGCTTCATTTTCCCTATCATTCATTTAATACAGTAATCGATATGCTAAGGGAAGCGGCCATCGATCCTGAAGTAACTGCAATAAAAGTGACCTGTTACCGTTTGGCCTCCAATTCAAAAGTGATTAATGCACTCATAAATGCAGTCAGGAATGGCAAACAGGTGACCGTTATGATGGAATACAGGGCTCGATTTGATGAAGAAGCAAACCTGGAATGGAAAGTCATTCTGGAAGAGGAGGGTGTTAAGGTGATTGACGTGATACCGAATATGAAAGTCCACTCCAAACTCTGCCTTATAAGGAAAATGAAAGGAAACCGCTCTATTTATTATGGTTTTGTGAGTACGGGCAACCTGAATGAAAAAACAGCAATGCTATACAGTGATCACTGCCTGCTCACTTCCAACCGGAGCATAATGGGAGATGTGAACAGGATGTTCACTTATATGGAAAAATGGAAAGATGGACCCTCGCCACTGAAAGCATGTAAAACACTAATTCCATGTCCGATTTATCTGCGAAAGGAATTATTTCATATGATCAATTCGGAAATAAAGGCAGCAAAAAATAAAAGACAAGCATCCATAACACTGAAAATAAATTCACTTTCCGATGAGAAACTCATTTATAAATTATATGAAGCGGCACGTGCGGGCGTTGAGATCAAACTGGTCGTTCGTGGTATCTTCTGCATGATGCCTGAAAACAAAAAATTTAAAAAACCCGTAAAGGCTATCAGCATTTTGGATGAATACCTTGAACATGCCAGAATATATATTTTTCACAATCATGGTAAAGAAAAAGTTTATATATCTTCGGCTGACTGGATGGTACGAAATCTGGATCATCGAATAGAAGCAACTTGTCCCGTACTTGATTCAAACATCAGGCAGGAATTGAAAGAAATTCTGGAGATTCAACTTTCTGATAATGTAAAGGCAAGATGGCTCGACAATAATCTACTGAACCTTTATAAAAAAGATCAATCTAAAAAAGTGCGTTCCCAAATCGAAATCTATCAATACCTCTCACAAAAAATAAATAAAGGTCCCATTCTGATTGATACTTTACCGACAGTTAAATCAGATCTTACGGTTCCAGTTTAAAAATTCCAGCCCATGATATTGGCAGCAATTGATATCGGTAGTAATGCAGCCAGGTTGTTGATCACGGAAGTAATTGAATCGGAAAAGAAACCATTTTTTGAGAAACTAAACCTGGTGCGGGTTCCCCTCCGACTGGGTATGGATGTTTTTGAGAAAAAGGAAATTTCTGAAATGAAGACTTCCATGCTGCTCAATACCATCCGGTCATTCAAATACCTGATGGATGCCTACCGTGTAACAAATTTTAAGGCTGCCGCCACCTCAGCCATGCGGGATGCAAAGAATGGTCCTGAGATCATCGACACTGTCAGGAATGCAACCGGAATTCGCATAGAGATCATTAGTGGTGATGATGAAGCGGCCTACATCTATGAAAACCATATCGCGGAAAATCTGAATAGTGAAAATTCTTATTTGTATATAGATGTAGGCGGCGGTAGTACTGAACTGACCTGCTTTGCAGACAATCGGTTATTATTCAAAAAATCATTTAATATAGGAACGATCCGCCTGATCAAAAATCAGGTCACGGAAGCTCATTGGGACCAGATGAAAGATTTCCTGAAAAAAGAAATGCGGACCATGGTTAAACACCTTACAGCCATCGGTTCAGGAGGAAATATCAATAAGGTTTTTTCTCTGTCTAAAAGAAAAGATGGCAAACCACTCCAGCTCGAACTCCTGAAAGACTATTATAAAGAGCTCAATAGCTTTTCTGTACCTGATCGAATGCGTCTCTACAATCTAAAAGAAGACCGCGCCGATGTTATTGTTCCGGCCCTCCTGATCTACATTAATGTGATGCGTTGGATTGATGCTGAAGAAATTTTCGTTCCAAAGATTGGTCTCGCGGATGGAATGATACAGGCCCTTTACCGGGAGTTACTAACGGCACCAGCGGGATCTTTGTGATAATGGCCAATATTAAATTGTGAAAATGAATGTAAATGGAGCTTTCAGCATTGAACTTTAAAAGGCTTTATCTTTATCCTTCAACTTCTCAAGATGGTTCCAAAGAAAATTACGACCCATATTTTACAGAACATGAAACTGAATGGGGAACGAATTTCCATGATTACTGCCTATGATTTTTCTTTTGCCCGCTTATTTGATCAGGCGGGAATAGATGTAATTCTGGTGGGGGACTCAGCTTCCAATGTAATGGCCGGACATGAAACAACATTGCCTATCACACTGGATCAGATGATATATCATGCTTCCTCCGTAATCAGGGGAGTTGTGCGGTCCCTGGTTATAGTAGATCTTCCATTTGGTTCTTATCAATCCAATTCAAAGGAAGCACTCGTATCAGCTATCCGCATTATGAAAGAAACCGGTGCACATGGGGTAAAATTGGAAGGGGGTGAGGAAGTACTGGAATCAGTAAAAAGAATTCTGGCAGCCGGCGTCCCTGTTATGGGCCATCTCGGACTGACTCCACAGTCAATTTATAAGTTCGGAACCTACACTGTGCGGGCGAGAGAGGAAATGGAAGCCAATAAACTAAAAACAGATGCGCGTTTATTAGAAGAAGCCGGTTGTTTT
This sequence comes from uncultured Bacteroidota bacterium, assembly GCA_963730425.1. Classification (GTDB taxonomy): domain Bacteria; phylum Bacteroidota; class Bacteroidia; order Chitinophagales; family Chitinophagaceae; genus Puia. The sequence continues at coordinate 960,046 of CAVSRV010000003.1, forward strand.
GCCATAGTACTCGAAAAAATTCCAGCTGCACTTGCCAAAGAAGTTGCAGAGTCGGTGAGTATTCCAGTTATCGGCATCGGCGCCGGGAAATACTGCGACGGACAAGTTTTGGTTATGCACGACCTGTTAGGTATAAATACAGAATTCAAACCTCGCTTTCTACGACAGTACCTCAATCTACACGATCCGATCACAAATGCGGTGCAACAGTATATCAAAGATGTTAAGTCGAACGATTTCCCAAACGAACAGGAACAGTATTAGAACTATCTCAAAACAGTTATCTGCTAGCCTGACCTAATTGGGCATCGCACTCCCATACTCCCATACTCCCATACTCCCATACTTTCTTAATAACTTGCGTCCTCAAATGAATGATATGGAATTCTTAAAGGAATTGGGCATCCTGCCCAACAATGCCGGAAGTTCTACTGGATTGAAATGGCTTGACGACTCAAAACAATTTATCGAATCCTTTTCGCCAGTGGATGGAAAACCGATTGCCTCGGTTTCCGTAACAACAAAAGAAAATTATAACCAAATTGTAAATAAAGCTGAAGAGGCATTTTTAAAATGGAGAACCTGGCCTGCGCCAAAACGTGGTGAAATTGTCCGGCAAGTGGGAGAAGCTCTCCGTGAAAAAAAACATGCACTGGGAAGTTTGGTAAGTTATGAAATGGGAAAGAGTTTGCAGGAAGGTCTGGGTGAAGTTCAGGAAATGATTGATATCTGTGATTTTGCGGTTGGCCTTTCCCGCCAGCTTCATGGATTCACGATGCACAGTGAAAGGCCACAGCATAGAATGTATGAACAGTGGCATCCGTTGGGAATTGTGGGCATAATTTCAGCATTTAATTTTCCGGTAGCTGTGTGGAGTTGGAACAGTATGCTGGCCTGGGTTTGTGGAAATGTTGTGATATGGAAGGGTTCTGAAAAAACACCCCTGTGTTCATTGGCCTGTCAGTTTATAGTTTCAGAAATTTTCAAAAAAAATGAAGTGCCCGAAGGTGTAAGTTGTCTAATAACCGGAGGCAGGGAAGCGGGAGAATGGATGAGTGAGGATCACAGGATTCCATTGGTATCTGCAACCGGATCCACGCGTATGGGCAAGGCTCTTGCTGCTTTGGTTGCTTCCCGGCTCGGAAAATCCCTGCTTGAACTTGGAGGCAATAATGCCATTATAATCAGCGAACACGCGGACCTGGATATTGCAGTTACGGGCGCCTTGTTTGGTGCTGTTGGAACGGCAGGACAGAGATGTACCAGCACAAGAAGATTAATCATACACGAGAAGATCTACGAAAAAGTAAAAACTAAACTCGTCAATGCCTACGCACAATTAAAAATTGGAGACCCGTTGAATGAGAAAAATCATGTTGGCCCTTTGATCGACAAACAAGCAGTTGGCATGTATGAAAAAGCAATTGAAGCCTGCATAAAGCAAGGTGGAAATTTTGTAGTCGTAGGTGGTGTTTTATCTGGCAAAGGGTTTGAAAGCGGATGCTACGTTAAACCATGTATTGCGGAAGCCAGACCTGAATTCGAAATCGTTACGCAAGAAACTTTTGCCCCGATTCTTTATCTCCTCAAATACAAGACACTTGATGAAGCAATTCAGATTCAGAATCAGGTACCTCAGGGACTCTCATCTGCTATCATGACCCTCAACCTTCGTGAAGCAGAACAATTCCTGTCGTTTAGCGGTAGTGATTGCGGAATCGCCAATGTGAATATTGGGACTTCTGGCGCTGAGATCGGAGGTGCATTTGGGGGTGAAAAAGAAACCGGAGGAGGAAGGGAAAGTGGAAGTGACGCGTGGAAATCCTATATGAGGCGTCAAACGAATACGATTAACTACTCCACAAAATTACCCCTTGCACAAGGAATTCAATTTGATCTTTAAAAGCCTAAAGCCCAAAGCTTAAAGCCTAAAACTGCCTTTCAGATCTCTACTTATAATAAAAAAGTCTGGATTTAATATTAAACCAGTTTTCGGCTTTAGGCTTTAGCGATAATATTCTGATTCTCTGCGCGTTTATAGGGCAATGAACCCGACCAGAATTTATCGCTGCTTATTCATCTTATTTCTTCCTACTCTGGTAACTGCTACTCTTCAGGCCCAGATCAGGCTGGCGGCTTTAGGCGGAATCCATTCCTCTAATATTATTGAAAAAAATTCAATCCCCGGATACGATACAACGATGGGGAAATATTTTTCACCAAACACTGGATTTGAGCTGGGTGTATTGGCTGAAATACCACTCGGAAAATACAACCTGTTTTTACAACCTGGAATTTTGTACAGTTCAAAGGGTAATCAATATCAGAGATTTTATGATTCAACTATTTATGAAAATGATACTCTATATAATCAGTATACCGTAAATCTGAATTATGTAGAAATTCCATTGTATTTGACATGGAAGCTCTCACTTTCAAAGAACCAGAAAAATAATTTTTTCATAAGTGCGGGTCCTTATTTCGCCTTTATTTACAGCGCAAGCCAGTCTTATCAGAATCGGGTTTTACCATATAATTCTTCAAATTATATTTACCAGTCAGGTACCGAAGACCTGCAGGTGGGTATCGGACCTCAAAAATATAAGACTTATGATATTGGTTTAGACGCCAAAGCCGGGTTTGAATTGGGGAATGTACTCATAAGCGCATATTTCAGCCATGGATTAACAAATGCATATACTGCTTCATACCCTTCAAGTTTTCATAATCAGGTATTTGGTGGATCGTTTGGCATCTGGCTGAATAATCCTAAGCCTGTTCCCCTACCTGAAACAGACTCAGATCATGATGGTACCCCCGATTCTGAAGACTCCTGTAAAACTATCCCCGGGCCGCCCAGATGGCATGGATGTCCTATACCGGATTCTGACCATGATGGTGTAAATGATGAGGAGGATTCGTGTAAAAAGATCCCCGGACTCATCAGGTATCACGGATGCCCAATACCTGATACTGATAAGGATGGAATCAATGATGAAGAAGATTCATGTAAAACGGTTCCGGGATTGGAAAGATACCATGGATGCCCTATCCCCGATCGAGATCAGGACGGAGTAAATGACGAATTGGATAAGTGCCCGGATCAGCCCGGTCCGCCTGAAAACCAGGGATGCCCTGTTGTAAAAACCGCAATTAACAAGCGGGCGCAACTGGTTGCCGCAAACGTCATGTTCAATATTAACAGTACCAGGCTTACCGCCGGCTCTTATCCGGCAATTAAAGAGCTGGCAGACAGCCTGAAAACTAACCCGGACCTGGATTTACTGATTGAAGGCCACACAGATAATGTTGGAAACCCTGCCTATAATCAGAAACTGTCAATGAATAGAGCAGAAGCAGTTAAAAAAGAACTCATAAAACTTGGAATCGATGCCGGCCGGATCCAGGTCAAAGCATACGGTGATAACCGTCCTGTTGCCACAAATGATAATGCAGAAGGAAGGGCAAAAAACAGGCGGGTGGTATTTACTTTCCAATTAAAGAACCGTTAAAAACTTACATTCGATCAAGATATATATTAAACATATGGCGATCTTTGCGGGTCCAAATAATTTAAAATAATCATTTAATCCTGTAAAGTTTCAAAAACGATTACTAGTTATATAAAAAATCCATGATGAATATTCGCATTAGACTGATATTTTTTGTTTTTTCATTATCAATATTTTCTTCTACATCCTTCGCCCAGGGAACTTATAATAAAGCAGAACTTGTTAAGGGATGGCACTTGATGGATAAAGAGAAAGACGGTGTTTATGGAATAAGTCTTGACAAAGCTTACGATTTCCTGCGTTTAAAAAATCTTAAGAGTAAACAAGTATTGGTAGCTGTAATAGATTCAGGTGTAGATACGTTGCAGGAAGATCTGGTGCATGTTATCTGGACAAACCCAGGTGAAATCCCCGGCAACGGAATAGATGATGACCATAATGGTTATGTTGATGACATACACGGATGGAATTTTATTGGAGGAAAGGACGGTACCAATGTGAAAGACGATTCGCAGGAAGAAGGACGGATATATTACAAATACAAAGATCAATTCGACAACAAAAATATCATAGCAGACAGTATGAATGCTGATACACATGATCATTATGAAATGTGGGTAAAGGCAAAAAAGAAAATCATGGGAGACGGAAGCGATGATGGAGTTGATCTGCTCATGCTGAAACGTGTTGTAAATGCCTGCATCAAGAGTGACAGCCTTATTCAGGTTGCCATGGGAAAGAAAGAATATACGGGTAACGATCTGGACAGTTTCCTGGCAAAAGATATGGAAACACGCACAGCCAGATCCGTTCTGCTTTATCTTTTTAAAGAAAATCATATTATGGATATGACAAATACCACTTTCATTTCTGACTTTACTGAACAGGCAGACAGGGAAGAAAAGAAAATGGAGATAAAGGAAACTGCTCCTAAAAATTATCGGGATGATATTGTAAAAGACAATGAAAATGATATTACAGATAGTGTTTACGGAAATAATGATATCATGGCATCGGATCCTATGCACGGCACGCATGTAAGTGGTATTATAGGCGCTGAAAGAAATAACAACATAGGAATTAACGGGATAGCAGATAATGTGCGAATTATGATGATCCGCGCTGTTCCAAATGGTGATGAACACGATAAAGACATTGCTCTGGCTATCCGTTATGCGGTGAACAATGGCGCGAAAGTGATCAATATGAGCTTCGGCAAAAATCTTTCACCACAAAAATCATGGGTTGATGACGCCGTTAAATATGCGGAATCCAAAGGTGTACTGCTTATTCACGCTGCCGGAAATGATGCCGAGAACGTAGATTCAGTCGACAATTTCCCGAATCCGAACTATAAAAACTCAAGGACTCATGCAAAGAACTGGATTACTGTTGGTGCCAGTAGTGATCCCAAAGCTGAAGAAAATTTTAAAAGTTATACAGCGTCTTTCTCCAATTATGGTAAAAAGGAAGTAGACGTGTTTGCCCCGGGCACACGTATTTATTCTACGCTTCCTGGTGGCAATAAGTATGGTAATCTTGATGGTACAAGCATGGCAGCTCCGGTCGTCACCGGCGTAGCCGCCCTGATCCTGGAATATTTCCCAACTCTGACTCCCGAAGAAGTAAAATATTGTATAGAGAAATCTGCTACTATGCCCACAGTTAAAGCAAAGAAACCAGGAACTGAAAATGAAATGGTACCTCTTTCTGACCTGAGTGTTTCTGGTGGAATCCTGAATGCATATGGTGCAGTAAAACTCGCATCTGCAATTGCTGATCCTAAGAAAAATGAAGTTATAAAATCTACCTTGCAGAAAGAGAAAAACTGACCTTACTCTTGCAGAATATATTCCAAATAGCAAATTGCTTATAGTAATTTGCTATTTTTTATGCCCCTTTCACAACGAGGTCTTCACCGGATTGCTGTAAGCTGTTTCTTTTTTCTTGCAGGGATCTGTTTTTTTTCCTGGGCATCCCGTATTCCGAATATACAATCCCGACTTAAACTCAATAATGCGGCCCTGGGCGGTATACTGCTTTGTCTGCCCATTGGCTTACTTACTTCCCTGCCAGTTGCCGGATTTCTGGTGGCGAAATACGGCAGCCGAATCATAGTGATAATAGCTGCCGCATTATATGCTATCACGCTCCCGATGTTGGGCTTTGCCATTTCTTCAACACAGCTGATGATAACCTTATTTGTTTTTGGATTTGGAGGAAATCTCCTGAATATTTCCATGAATACACAGGCAGTCGGGACTGAAAAATTTTTCGAAAAACCCATCATGGCTTCCTTTCACGGCATCTGGAGTCTGGGCGGTTTTGCTGGTGGAGCAATAGGCACTTTAATGGTTCGCCTGCAGATTGTTCCATTTTATCACTTTCTGTGCATAACCGGATTTGGCTTATTGGTACTTCTTGTTTTCTCGGGTTATCTCATTCGAAAAGACGTTGACCGGGATGAAAAACAGCCGATTTTTGCAAGGCCTGATAAATCTATTTTAAATTTCGGCCTGATCGCATTTTGTGCAATGATCTGTGAAGGCGCAATGAGCGATTGGAGTGGCGTATATTTCGCTAAAATCGTAAAACCAGGAGCAGATTGGGTTACAGTTGGTTTTACAGCATATGTAACTACCATGGCTACCGGAAGATTCTTTGGCGACTGGATTGCTTTTAAATTGGGTATGAAAAAAATGTTACAGTTGAGCGGTGCCCTCACAGCTTGTGGATTGCTGATAGCAGTCTTTTTCCCGAATTTTACTATGGCAACCATTGGGTTTTTAATGGTCGGTGCCGGAGTTTCTTCTGTAGTGCCTTTGATTTATAGTGCAGTTGGAAAATCCAAATTAATGTCTCCCGGTGTCGCTATTGCAGCAGTATCTACGATCGGATATCTTGGTTTTTTATTTGGTCCTCCTTTTATTGGATTTATTGCCCAGGCTACCAGCCTTCGCATTTCACTGGGCCTGATAGCAATTATGGGAACCATGATCGCAGTCATTGCTTCCAGAGTTAAGGTAGAGTAAGCGAGAATCATTTATTAACTCCCACACTCCCACACTTACATTCCACACTTCCACACTTTTATTTATTGTATACTACTGACTTAAGCGAAATCATATCATCCATAACATTTACGGTTTCTTTCAAATAGATATCCGTTTTGCGGCTGTCGACCCATTGTTTATATCTGTCCGCCTTATCCTTGTCCTCACTATATTTTAAAGTATCCTGAGGCATGGAATATACTATCATCGGTACCGTTAGTTTGCTGACAGAGTCGATCTGTTTCACTGTAGCCCTAATCATCTTTTGTTCATCCTGATAAGCTTTCAGATTGAGTGGATACATTTTATCATTTTGCTTATCCAGCCATGTAGCATTTTTTGCAATAGTAGTAAATGCAGCATTTGTGCTGGTTCTTTCTGTACTGGATGTGCGTATATTGTTTATGTCATAAGCATATTTCCAGGTGGTATAATCCGCTTTTGGCATTTCATCCCATGCCAGCGCATCCGGCTGATCCTTTTCGCGAATTTTATAATGTTCATACAGATCGGGTAGTACGATATCGGAAAATACCCCACGCAGCTGGGTTGAACCTCCATTTATTCGGTAAAACTTTTGCAACGTTAACTTCACTGTACCCAGCGGTCCACCCATATCATTATATCCTATATTTTTATCTAAAGGAATATTTCTCTGAACTGTTCCTTTACCATACGTACTGGTGCTGCCAATAATAACCCCCCTGTGGTAATCCTGGATCGCAGCCGCAAAGATTTCTGAAGCAGACGCACTGAACTCATTTACCATAACAGCCAACGGGCCGTCATATAAAACACTTTTATCCCGGTCATTCAATACCTGCGGTTTACCATCGCGGTCACGTACCTGAACTACTGGACCCTGCTCTATAAATAGTCCGACCATTTGAACAACATCTATTAATGAACCTCCTCCGTTGTTGCGAAGGTCTAATACTATTCCGTCTACTTTTGCTTCTTTAAGTTTGATAATTTCTTTCGCAACATCGACTGAGCAACGATTCCCTTTCGGATTATCAAAATCAGCATAAAATTCCGGAAGGAAAATATACCCGATTTTACCTTTATCACTCTGAATTATTACGCTTTTGGCAAATTTTTCATCCTGAACAATTTCATCTCTGACGAGGGAAACTACCTTAACGGATCCATCTGCTTTTTTCAGCGTGAGTTTTACTTCTGTTCCTTTATTTCCCCGGATGATTTTTACCGCATCTTCCACCATATAGCTGGAGAGATCAACCGGTTCCTGGTTACCTTGTGCCACCTTCAGTATAACGTCTCCGACATTTACCTGTCCTGATTTCCATGCCGGACTTCCCGTAACCAGTGTGACAATTTTAATGGTACCTTCTTCGTCACGAAGTGCGGCGCCAATGCCATAAAAACGCCCACTCATATCTTCATCAAAGGATCTTTTTTCTACCGGCGGGAAATAATCCGTATGGGGATCCATACACTGAACAATTGTTTCTACGAAAACATTAAAGAAATTATCTTCGTCGGCTTTTATTTTCAGGTGCTCGTAAAACCTGTCCGTCACTTTCAGGGTCCTGTCCCTGGCTTCTTTTTCCAGCTGTTCATTTGTTTTTGCAACGTATCCGGGCTTGCCCTTGGAAGCCACCTGCTGATCCAGAAGTTCAGCATATTTTTCCAGTGTCAGATATTTCAATTTTTTTCTGATCTCTTCTTTTTGGGTAGCAGCGTTAACAGAATAGTCCAATTTGTCATAGTCCAGGTTTACCGTTTCCTGTTTATTAAAATCAAATGGTTGTGTAAGAATTTCATGCGATATATTTTCTGTTTCCTGCAACCTTTTTTTATAAATGACCACTACAGCGGGCACAAATTCTACCGGAACCTTACCCAGTATTTCATCATCCAATTGGTTCTGAAATTTGGACAATTCCTGTATATCCGATTTCAGGAAGATTTTTTTCTCCACATCCTCTTCTCCGAGAAATTTTTTAAATACTTCCCTCGAAAACTCGTCGTCAATACTTTTCGGGCTGTAATGAATCTCTTCCAGCAATTCGCTCACATTTTTCAGGATTCTTTCATACTTGGTAGGTGGATTACCAGCAAATGCAAAGGCCTTTAGTGCAACTACAATTCCAATGACGGACACGAATAAAACAATGGGTAAATTTCTTTTATTGAACATAAGTGAAAACAGTTTTGACATTGTCCAAAAATAACGATTAATGGTTCTTTATTGTTGTTGATTGGCTGAATATTAACCAGCTGTCTATGTTAACGGTAAATAGGGTTGACGGGTGACTCCTGTCATTTGCCGGGTTCCAAATTTTCATTTAGATTTGCAGCCCAGACGGTGGTTGTAGCTCAGCTGGTTAGAGCACTAGATTGTGGTTCTAGGGGTCGCGGGTTCGAACCCCGTCATCCACCCTTTTTTCATTTCTTATCAGGATTCCCATCATTTTAACAACTGTGTTGTTAACATCCTCTTTACAATACGGTTAGGCACACTCCTTGAACTCAGAATTTCTTTGTATAAGTATGAAAATTTCCCTGTCCGGATTGTTGACAGTTTGTCTGCTATTCCTGCATTCGATGAATATTTTTTCGCAAGATTCTACAAGACCTGTCATTCCATCCTTACCACCGGATTCCACGATTCCAGGATCTGCGGTTAAAGTTTTGCAACATGACTCTCTCAGAAAACTGACAGATTCCGTTCCTGCTGCCGCGAAAACACCTTTGTTAATCCCTGCAGGACAGGATTCTGCATTAAATTCTCCAGCTAATGGTTCAAAGGATTCAGCTCAACATACAGGCCACGCGACACAATCAAATTTTAGACGTTCAGGACTTGCAGCTGGCAGAGGAAATGGGCGTCAGTCACCAGCCATCGGACATTTTTATGGTCGTATTGTGGATGCAAAAACGAACAAAGGAATGGACGGAACTTCAGTTCAGCTTGTCATGGCGATTTTTGATACGCTTACCCGTAGTCGTCGCGATTCTGTTATTCGTGGAGCAATTACCCCATCAAATGGGGATTTCAGTTTTGAAAACCTCCCGATATTTGGCAACTACCGGCTTAAACTAACTGCCATAGGTTATAAATCTTTGGATCAGAGAGTTGCATTTAACCTCAGTGACGCTCAAAGCACGGATCCGGACCAGAGACTTGGCGCAGTCGATAAAGATCTCGGTAATATTAAAATGGTAGCTGATCCCCAAAGTCTGCAGGCTGTTACAGTCACTGCAGAAAAACCATTAATTCAGTTGGGAATCGACAGAAAGATTTATAATGTTGAAAAAGATCTTTCCGCATCCGGAGGCTCTGCAGTGGATATCATGAAAAATATTCCCTCACTGGCAGTTGACATTGACGGAAACGTCACATTGCGAAACGCGCCACCTACAATTTTTGTGGACGGAAGGCCAACCACATTGACACTTGATCAGATTCCGGCAGACGAAATAGAAAGCGTCGAAATTATAACCAACCCCGGAGCAAAGTTTGACGCGTCCGGTGGAGTATCAGGTATCCTTAATATTGTCATGAAAAAAAATCGTAGGCCCGGATACAATGGAGCCATTCGGGCTGGTTTAGATAAAAGGGGTGGATACAATTTGGGAGGAAACCTAAATATCAAAGAAGGGAAATTTAATTTTTTTCTAAGCGGAAATTTTAATCATAGAAAATCAATTTCACCAGGCACTACCGATCGTCTTACATTCCTCTCTGAACCGGAATATCAATTGCATGAAGTAGATAGTAATGTTACAAACAGTCACTTTGCATTTGTGCGATTTGGTATGGATTATTTCCTGGATAACCGAAATACATTTACTATATCGGGAACCTTGGTGAAAGGTGTATCAACGCCAACTACCAATAGTGGAATTACAACAGATACATTATTCAATGATGGTTATTCGAACAGCTCATTTACGCAACGTTATTCCAGTACTACTACGAACTTTAATAATAAATCAGGTATGATCAGCTTCAAGCACAATTTTCCAAGATCCGGGGAAGAGTGGACTGCCGACGCGAATTATACCCGGGGAACTACTACCAGCGTTAACCCCATAACCTCCTATCTCTATGATTTGCCTGGCGGCCCTCTTTCAGGTATTTATGAACAGCAAACAAATTCGTCAGGAAACAACGAATTTATTACTGCACAAACAGATTTCACAAATCCATTTACAGTAAAATCAAAACTGGAAGCTGGCGCCCGGGTAGCCATAAGGAATATCAGCAACCTGAATAATTTCAATACGGTAGACAGTGAAGGAAATCTGATTTATCAGCCCCTGCTGTCTTCAAATTATAATTATCATGACCAGGTCCTTGCAGGTTATGTACAATATTCAAATACTATTGGCAACCTTGGTTTTCAACTTGGTTTACGTGCAGAAAATTCCAGCTATCGTGGCTCAAACAATTATGCTGAACAAGATGAATCAAATCCGGGAGGTCTGAAGGATACAGTTGGAACCTTTAGCAATAATTATCCTGTCAGTCTGTTCCCGAGTATCTTTTTAACAGAAAAATTAAATGGTTCACAAGACCTGCAATTAAATTATACCAGAAGAATAGACCGCCCAAGTTTTCTTCAACTCTCGCCGTATACTGATTATTCAGATTCACTGAATCTGAGCCGGGGTAATCCGAATCTCAAACCGCAGTTTACCAATTCCTTTGAAATGGCTTACCAGTTAAACTATCGGAAGAACACTTTTCTGGCCTCCGTTTATTACAAATACACTACCGATCTTATAACCCGGTATCAGACCAAGGAAACTAATCCGCTGACAGACTCAATTGTGTTAATCAACACATATATTAATGCAAATTCGAGTTATGTTGGTGGATTGGAATTAATAGGAAGAAACAGTCTGACGAATTGGTGGGATATCACAACCAACCTGAATATCTACACATCTAAAATCAATGCAGGTGATTCCATCCCGACGGCTCCCGCGAGTTATAGCTGGTTTGCAAAAATAAACACCACCTTTAAATTTCTTAAAAAGTTCACCTTGCAGGTTACTGGTGACTATACCTCCAAAACCGTGCTGCCACCTGGTGGAACAGCAGCGCAGGTATCCGGAGGACGAGGTGGAGCCGGTACGGTAAGTGGCAATGCACAGGGATATTCCCTGCCAACAGGTGGTGTTGATGGGTCGCTTAAATACGATTTCATGAAAAATAAGGCGGCCAGCCTGACTTTTACAATCAGCGATATTTTTGCCACCCGAAGATCTGATGTATATATTAACTCTCAATATTCGACCCAGCATTCGATCCGTTACAGGGATCCGCAGTTTTTCCGACTTCAGTTTAATTACAGGTTTGGAAAAGTGGATGTATCACTTTTTAAGCGTAAAAACAACAGAGAGGACCAGGATAATCTCCAAAACAATGTGGAAAGTCCTGTAAATTAAAGAGTTAAGAGGCCATAGTAACACTGGTCCTGAACCGGGTCATTTTTTACTTTCAATGTTATACTGTAAAATTGCACGCTTTCAGGCAAGATTAAAATCATTTGAAAAAGTATGGCGAAGAACCTATTGATCGTGGAGTCCCCGGCTAAAGCAAAGACAATCGAAAGAATTCTGGGTGAAGATTTTGAAGTAAAAAGCTGTTATGGCCATATACGTGACCTTGAAAGAGCAGATATGGGCATCGATCTGAATAACAAGTATAAACCTCGATATATTATTCCGGAGGATAAACAGAAAGTTGTCAAAGAATTAAAAAGTTTGGCAAAAAAATCAGGAGAAGTATGGCTGGCAACAGATGAGGACCGGGAAGGGGAAGCAATAAGCTGGCATCTCTGCGAAGTGCTGGGCTTAGATCCAAAAACCACCAAACGCATTGTATTTCATGAAATTACCAAACCTGCCATTGAATCTGCCGTAAAAAAGCCAAGGACCGTCGATATGCACCTTGTAAACGCCCAGCAGGCCAGACGCATACTGGACCGGATTGTCGGTTTTGAACTGAGCCCTGTATTATGGCGGAAAATGAGCATGAAGAATAATCTGAGTGCCGGACGGGTTCAAAGTGTCGCGGTACGCATAATTGCGGAGAGAGAAAGAGAGATAAATGCGTTCACGGCACAAAGTACCTTCCGAATTGAAGCCTCTTTTTCCTCAAAGGATATTTCTGGAAAAAATGTTGTTTTCTCAGCTGAAGGGAAAAAATATGCAGAGGAATCAGGTGCCGGGAAATTTTTACAAACTTGTTTAAACGCGGAATATACAGTTACTGACATTCAGGTAAAACCTGGAAAAAAATCTCCGGCAGCTCCATTCACTACTTCAACTCTTCAGCAGGAAGCATCACGTAAACTCGGGTATGGAGTAAGTCGTACGATGCTGCTTGCCCAGAAATTATATGAAAGCGGCAAGATCACTTATATGCGAACAGACAGCGTGAGCCTGAGTGAAACAGCAATGGAAAATATTCAGTCCGAAATCAAAAATAAATTTGGAAATAAATATTTTCAGAAACGAACTTTTAAAAATAAAAATGAAAGCGCTCAGGAAGCACACGAAGCCATTCGACCTACCTATGCGGAGAATATGAGCGTGGAAGACGCGGATTGCCGGCGTTTATATGAGTTGATATGGAAAAGAACCATGGCATCGCAGATGTCAGATGCTGAACTCGAAAAGACAATAGCCCTGATCCAGATTTCAACCAATAAAGAGGAATTAAAAGCAAGTGGAGAAGTTTTGAAATTCGACGGATTCCTGAAAGTTTATCGCGAGGATCGTGACGATGATGAAATCACAGAGGAAGAAGATCAGGAGGGTATGTTACCACCGCTGTCTGTTAAACAAAAGGTACCACTTGTGGAAATGCGCGCCACAGAACGTTTCAGCCGACCCCTCCCAAGGTATACGGAAGCTTCCCTTGTCAAAAAACTGGAAGAACTCGGCATTGGAAGACCTTCTACATATGCTCCTACTATTTCTACTATTCTTAAAAGAGGTTATGTTGAAAAACGCGATAAAGAAGGAACTATCCGCAATTTCAGGATCCTGAAATTAAAAGAAAATAAAATAAGTAAAATTTCTGAACAGGAAAATACGGGTGCGGAGAAATCAAAATTATTTCCTACTGATCTTGGTCTTGTCGTTACAGATTTTCTCAAACAGTACTTCGATGATATCATGGATTATAACTTCACCGCACGCATTGAAGCCGAATTTGATGAAGTTGCAAGCGGCAAAATTGAGTGGAACAACATGATCGATGATTTTTACATTCCGTTTAAAAAAGACGTTGAAAACACTATTGAAAAAGCTGAGAGGATAAGTGGAGAAAGGGAACTCGGGGTGGATCCTGTTTCAGGGAAAAAACTTATTGTGCGTATGGGCCGATATGGTCCCATGGCACAGATCGGAGAGCAAAATGATGAAGAAAAACCACGTTTTGCGAAACTAAAAAATACACAAAGTATTGAGACCATCAATCTGGAGGATGCGCTGGAGCTGTTTAAACTACCACGCAACCTGGGATCTTTTGAAGGTTCCGATCTGACTGTTAGTATCGGCAGATTTGGTCCTTACATTGCACACGATAAAAAATTCTATTCACTGGGAAAAGAATTTGATCCATATACCATCGGCTTTGATGAGGCAACTCCGATAGTGGTCGAAAAAAGAGCAGCCAAGGAACAACGCACCATAAAGGTTTTTGAAAAAGAAAAGATTCAATTGCTCCGGGGCCCGTATGGGCCGTACATCAAACAGGGCCTGCGCAATTATAAAATCCCAAAAGAGAAACAGGAGAATGTGGAAACACTCGAACTGCCTGAAATCAAGGCTATCATTGAAGATGTAAAAGCCAATCCCCCCAAAAGAGTTCCGAAGAAAAAGAAATCCTCATAAGATTTTCAAAATTCCTGCGTTATCCAATTAAGCGGTCACATCCTGCCCGGAAATAAACATCCGGAAAGGATTTGTGGATAAGATTGTCATTGCATTTTTTTTAACTTCTGCGATATTCATCCCGTTAACCCCGACTGTATATCGCGCGAAGAAAAATTCTACCCCATGCAGGAATCTAAGGAAATCAAAGCTTTGCTTCATTTGATAGATGATCCGGATGAAGAAGTATTTACGACGGTAAGTGACAGGATCATCAGTTATGGCAGAGGCATCATTCCAAACCTGGAATATCTATGGGAAAATACACTGCAGGATTCTATCCAGGAAAGAATTGAAATGCTAATTCACCGTTTGCATTACCGTGACCTGACAGAAGATTTTCAGAGATGGAAATCCAGCAGTTATCATGATCTTCTGACCGCTAGTCTGCTGGTATCTAAATTTCAATATCCTGACCTGGCAACCAGCCCGGTACTTGAAGAAATTGAAAAATTGCGTCGGAATATCTGGCTTGAACTGAATAGTTACCTGACTCCGCTTGAGCAGGTGAATGTGCTTACCAGCATAATATATGGTTATTATAATCTGAAAGGAACTGAAGTTGGATATCAGCACCCCGAGGAATTCCTGATCCATAAAGTAATTGAAACCAAAAGAGGAAATACCATTATAAATGGCATTTTATATTTATTGTTAAGTGAATTACTGGATATTCCTGTAAAAGTCATAAATATTCCGCGCCAGTTCGTCCTTGCTTATATTAAACCGGAACTATCTGATGAAGGAAATGAAAAAGCGGCCATTGACCGCATTGAATTTTTTATCGATCCAATGAGTGGACAGGTTTTTACTCACAAAGACGTAATGAATTATTTCAATCGAATTGCCATCACCCCTTCCGATATTCATTTTAAGCCATCAAACCACATCCGCATTATGCAGTCCCTGCTGGAAGAATTCAGCAAATGCTTCGACAATGAGTCGAATCTTTATAAGAAAACCGAGCTGCTTATGCTCTCGCGAATGCTCAGCGAATAAGCAGCAGAGAGATACTGCGCTTTTCTCTGCAGCAAAACAACCAGCAATTGCCGTAATTTGGCTAAAAATAGCGCAAC
Organism: uncultured Bacteroidota bacterium; assembly: GCA_963730425.1. Classification (GTDB taxonomy): domain Bacteria; phylum Bacteroidota; class Bacteroidia; order Chitinophagales; family Chitinophagaceae; genus Puia. Next base: position 975,607 of record CAVSRV010000003.1, read on the forward strand.
TATGCCTGCTAAAAACTGGTTTAGTTTTGTTTCCGTTTTAATGCTGATGTGCGCTTTCTGCAACTTCGCAAATGCACAGGCAAAGAAAAAACGCATTATCCATCATCGTCAGAAAATCGACACTTCTGCAATGGATCTGAATTCCAGGCTCTCCGACTCCATATTACAAGAGGCCGAGATAAAGGACACTACCGTTCCATTCATGGTAAATAGGATAGAATCTTATTCGTTCAGTTTGAACCGTGCTGAAAATTTTTTGGATCGGAATTTTGATACAACTGGCATAATAAAAACCATATCGGGACTTGAACGCGGACTAAATTATTTTCACGCCCGGCTTGAGCGAAATGACAATCCACTTAACCTGCGCAACCTGAATACTTCACTGGTTCTTTTGAATGAATCAAAAGAGACACTGGAAGACTGGAATAAATCACTGTCGGCATATGTCGGGGATTTAAATAACATACACCAACGGATCCGGGAAGTAAAACATGACAGCAGTTTATTGAATGACTCACTCGACGCCGTTCTGCACGGGCAAATGAAAGCCATTCGCGACCGCTCCCTTTCCCTGGATTCGGTGCTTCATACGACAACAATAAAAGTAAACACATTGAGGGACCGGGTCTCTATCAATTACCTGGTGATTCAGGACCTGGAATCTGAAATCCGTGAGCGCCAACAGGCCATTTCAGAGGCGATGTGGAAGCAGGAAGAGGCACCTTTGTTAGATTTACGAACTGCCGACTACGAAGTAACGTTATGGGAAATATTACAGGATTGTCTTGGTCGTTCTACCCGCGTAGTGAAGAGATTCATGTCCACCACATGGGATACCAGGTCAATTAACCTGGGTATCTGGATGCTTTTGATGATCTGGTTTGTAGTCATAAGCCGAAAAGTCCAAAAAAAATCCAATAAAGATGACATTACAAGTAATCTGGTTTTTCTAAAAAAATCAGCGGTACTGTCGGCCCTTTTATTATTGGTTACTTACGGTCCATTTCTTTATCCGAGTGCTCCGGCAGTATATGTTCATATGAATGAATTTTTTCGGCTCATCCTTTTATCCATATTGCTATTACCCTACCTGACTAAATACGGCAAAACAACCTGGTTTGCTTTTGCTGTCATATGGATTGTATTTGCCATGGATGATCTGTTGCTGGATTCAGCCTTTGGCGAAAGATGGTGCCTGATGATCGTAGGATTCTTCCTGATGATATTATGTATCCTGCTGTTACGGAAAAAAATAGTCTTATTCAAAAACCTGGAAGATTCCAAAGCAAGAAAATGGGTTCTGGTTATTACATTGGCACAAGTCATTTTTTCCATCGCCTGCAACCTTACAGGCCGTTTGACACTTTCAAAATTACTCGCATTCAGCTCAATTGACAGTCTCGTACTCGCGCTCACACTAAAAGTTTGCTGCACTATACTTATCGACGCTGTTTATACCCAGTCTGAAGTATTTCAAAACCGCTTTTTTGCTTTCCTAAACTTTGTTCACCTTAAAAATAAGCTACGCAATATATTGTGGGTGGTTGCCATCGTCGTTTGGATCCTTTCCCTGGCAAAAGACCTGATGATATATGACAGGATAAGCGAAATAATATTTTACTTCATAAATAAACCAAGATCCATTGGCAGTATTACTTTCTCGTATGCCAGTGGAATACTTTTTATTCTCATCATCTGGATATCATCGGTACTTTCTCAATTTGTGAATTTCTTCTTCGATGAAACTCATAATCCCGGTCCGCATAAAAAAACGCGGCTTGGTTCCGTTGCTTTAATTGTAAGAATCGGAATCTGGGCAGGAGGGTTCCTGATCGCCGTTGCAGCAGTGGGAATCCCGCTCGATAAAATCTCTATACTTATCGGTGCACTCGGTGTGGGAATTGGTTTTGGATTGCAGAACCTGGTGAATAATCTGGTATCAGGAATTATTATCGCTTTTGAAAGACCTATTCAGATCGGAGATACAATTGAAGTGGGTGGTAAAACAGGAACGGTTCAGGAAATCGGAGTTAGATCCAGTCAGATTTACAATGGAGAAGGTGCGAATATTATCGTACCTAACGGAGACCTTTTATCTCAGCAACTCATCAACTGGACACTTTATAACCGTAATAAGCAGGTCAGGATCATGATCAGCGTTCCTTACAAATCAGATTTCCGAAAAGCAAGGGATCTGATTATCGGCGAAATAAAGCAGAATGAGAAAATCATGAAGGATCCCCCGCCCACGGTTACAGTAGATAGCTTTTCTGAAAATTCCATCAACTTGGAAATCAGGTTCTGGGTTGCAGATATGTCTGACATCAGCTTCTTGCGAAATGAACTGATGATGGATATTATTGAATCGTTTTCCAAAAATGAAATACCGATACAATAATTATTCTACCAGCCTGTCCTGTATTCTCTTTTCACGAATTGATTTGCCTCATCAAAATTGGTGATCTTCATATTGACGGCATCCCAGATTAATTTCTTTCTTCCGGGAAAATCATTGCCCTTTTTTATATTCCAGGTTCTTAGAGCCAGATTACCCATCAGGATTGTTTCAGTTAATGGACCTGCATATTCGAAGGGTGAACTGACTTCCTTGCTACCATATCCTGCCAGACATGCATTGACCCATTGCACATAATGTCCTTCGGGTACCCGGGCAAGTGTTTGTGGAATATTCACTTCCCTGGTTTTGGAAGTTGGTAAAAGTTTTGGATCACTTCCATAAGTACCACACATCATTTTTCCCTTTGTTCCGATAATCAATACACCACCACCTCCACGATCCCCAAATTGTTCATCGGCTCCCAGTTCCTCGGGTCTTTCAGGAATAATACCCCCATCCATCCAATGCATTTTCACATCAGGTTTTCCATCCTTTCCCGGAAATTTAAGTATTACAGAAGATGCAGCAGGGCAACTTTCCGGGAAATAATCCGGCGTCCACATTTTTTCAAATAACGCGACCTGGCTGCACTCCACTTCTGAAGGATAGCCCAGTCCTACCGTTTTAAATGCAGGATCGATGAGATGACAACCCATATCGCCCAGTGCGCCTGTTCCAAACGCCCAGTAACCCCGCCAGCTGAAAGGCACATATTCCTTGTGGTAGTCCGTTTCTTTCGCGGGACCCAGCCAAAGGTCCCATTTGAGCTCTGGCGGTACCGGATCAGTGCTTTTTGGCGTTCCATTCCCTTGCGGCCATACAGGTCGATTAGTCCATACTTTGATTTCTTTCGCATCACCAATAAGACCTGCACGATACCATTCCTGCATAGTGCGCACTCCGTCACCGGACGCTCCCTGGTTTCCCATTTGTGTGACCACTTTATATCGCCTGGCATATTCTGTAAGCATTCGGGCTTCGTAAATATCATGCGTCAGAGGTTTCTGAACATATACATGTTTGCCCAGTTGCATGGCTGCAACTGCCGCAACTGCGTGGCAGTTATCGGGAATTGAAACGGAAACGGCGTCGATAGACTGGTGTTCCTTGTCCAGCATTTCCCGGAAATCAAAATATCTTTTTGCATTTGGAAAACGGCTAAGTGATTTTTTAATTTGACGATCATCAACATCGCACAGGTAAGCAATATTGGCATTGGGGCTTTTAGAAAATTCAAAAAGATCGCTTTCTCCTTTACCTCCTGCCCCAATCGCGGCGATATTTAATTTATCACTCGGTGCCACGAATCCCCTGCCCAGCACATGTCTTGGTACAATTAAAAAGCCGGCCGCTGCCAAAGAGGAAGTTTTAAGAAAATCTCTTCTTGAACTATTGTTTTTTATTTTCATATGACTAGCAATAATTGAAAGTTAGATTGTAATGTTTATCTGACGAATGAATTGATCTGAACGAATCCGATATAATAATTTTACAAACGATAGGCGTTTCGCGTTGAGCGTTAGGCTTAATATACTCTGTAAGTTCTTCGCACAAATTGATTGGCAGGTATAAAATTAGTTACTTCCATTTTTTCTCCGTCCCAAAGTAATTTTTTACGTCCCGGAAATATTTTTTCTCCTTTACTATTATTTTCGCTGTATTGATAACTTCGAACTGCAAGATTTCCCATTAACACAGTTTCTGTTAGTGGACCCGCAATCGCAAAATCCGAACTGGTATATGCTCCATATCCGATCTTACAGGCCTTTACCCATTGTTGCTGATGCCCTTCCGTCCCTCCTTCTACCAGCGGAAATTTTGACTTGGACATTATCCGGTCTTTCATCAGGCTGGTTGGCAATAATGTTGCATTTGCGCCAAACTTCCCGGCCAGCAGTTTTCCTTTAGTTCCTTCGAATATCATTCCGCCGTCCACGTTGCTCATTTCTTCATCAGGTAACAGTTCTGCGGGTCTCTCCGGTAATATTCCCCCATCATACCAGATCATTTTTACCGGAACCATGGTACCACGTTGCGGAAACTGAATATATGTTTTGGCTGAAGGCGGAAAGCCTTCGGTATTGATCACTTCTTTGAAATAACCACTGTATACAGATCCTATACTGGTCTCAGCAGAAATTGGATAACCTAGTTTCAATGCCAGATAAGGCGAATCTATAAAATGACAGCCCATATCTCCCAGAGAACCGGAACCATAATCCACCCATCCTCTCCATATTGCAGGAAGAAATGCAGGATTATAATTGCGCTGCGGTGCGGTGCCAAGCCAGAGATTCCAATCCAGTTCTTTTGGGATTTCAAATTCTCCGGTTGGTGTAGGAATACCTTGCGGCCACGTGGGGCGATTAGTCCATACATGTACAGTATGCACATCTCCCAACAATCCTTCCTGCAGCCAGGTTTCTATGAGGCGAATATCATCACCTGATGCACCCTGATTTCCCATTTGGGTTACAACTTTATATTGTTTTGCAGCTGCAGTGAGCATTCGGGCTTCATAAATATCGTGGGTCAATGGCTTTTCAACATATACATGTTTTCCAAGTTCCATAGCCGCCATAGCAATAGGCGCATGCATATGATCCGGTGTGGTAATCATCACCGCGTCAATATTTTTACCCTCCTTTTCAAGCATTACCCGATAGTCCTTGTAATACGGAGATTTTGGCCATTTTGCCCTTGCACTCACTGACCGTCGGTCGTCCACATCACATAGCGCAGCAATATTATCGGAACCATTGTTGAAAGCTTTAGGAAGATTCGTTTCAGCCCGACCCCCAACACCTATTCCTGCAATATTTAATTTATCACTGGGTGCAATAAAACCACGCCCCATCACATGACGGGGAAGAATCATAAATCCTGCTGCGGCCAGTGAAGAAGTTTTAAGAAAATCTCTTCTGGATTTAAAGCTTTTGCTCTTCATGTACAAATAGTAATGACAGATTAATCAGTTTAGATTTGCTTTACGCTTTGGGCTTTAAGCCTTAAGCTTAAACAAGAGATGCTTCAAGTGTAATATTTGCATTCAGCAATTTGCTTACAGGACAATTAAGTTTTGCGTCGTCCGTAGCTTCTTTAAATTGAGTTGCTGTTATACCAGGAATTTTCGCTTTTAAGCGAAGAGCAGACTGTGTAATGCTTCCATTTTCGAGAGTAACTTCTGACTCCACATCCAGGCTGTCTGGTGTAATGCCTAAACCCTGTAATACAAAGCTCAGCTTCATTGCAAAACAACCCGCATGCGCAGCTGCAATCAACTCTTCCGGATTGGTACCAACTCCATCTTCAAACCGGGATTTATAAGAGTATTGAGTGTTTTTCAATGTCTCGCTTTGAGTAGTCAATGCTCCCTTCCCATCCTTACCAGATCCATTCCAAATTGCGGTGGCTGTACGTTTCATAAATGTCAAAATTTTAGAAACGTAAGTTAGGTAAAACTAATTCACAGCAAGTAACTGGACATCAAAAAATACGGGTGTGTTTGCTGGCACAGGACCATCGCCTGTACATCCCCAGGCATATGCTGAAGGAATAAACAATTGGATACGACCCCCGACGCCTATTTTAGGTAATCCAATATTCCATCCTTCTATAAGATCCCCGAGCTGGGCATTATTGAGATTTGAGGCGGTGGCTGAATCAAAAGTAGTATTGGAGGGTATCATCCTGGCAACATATGTTACCACCAGGCGGTTAAAATTTTGCGGTTTTGTTCCTGAACCGGAATCTATTATATGATAATACAAACCAGTCGTATCCCGGGTTAGTGGAATAGTATCACCGGCAAACTTGATGATCGCAGAAGAATCCGCAGATGGTTCCGTTGCAGTGCAGGTTTGAGCCTGAGGAGTTGATTTAGAACAGGCGAAATAAGCAAATATGGCCACACAGGAAAGAATAAATAAGACTAGTTTTTTCATAAAGGATGCAATATTAATACAAAAGTTTTAATGCAAGTTTAATTCCTGCATACTAAACGCAAAAGGCAGTAAATCCGTTGCCCTGTTTACAATATATATTTCTCCGGATATTCCTCCCAGTATCAGACGAATCGGCTGGCTAAATCGTTGTTCATATTCAGCAAGAGTCTGTCTGCAGATTCCGCACGGACTGATCGGATGGTCACTGGCAGCTCTTTCATTGACGTAGGTCAATGCCAGACTCGTAACTGCATTCCCGGGAAAACTCGCTGAAGCCGAAGAGAGCACTACCCGCTCAGCGCAAATGCCCGCAGGATAACTGGCGTTTTCCTGGTTCGAACCAGAGAGAATTTGTCCGTTGCTGAGCCTGACGGCCGCACCTACTTTGAATTTTGAATATGGCGCATATGCATGCCCGGTAGCTTCGAGTGCCGCTTCCATCAGAAGTGCGTCGGATGGGTCCAATGATTTTAAATCAGGGAAAATTTGTACTGGTATATGTAAACTTGTTTGTTTCAATTAAAATAAGAAGGTTATCTGATTTTTTTAAACAGCCGGTTCCAGCGCACTCCGTTCTTCCAGCTCATCCAGATCATCCACGCTTCACCGACCACATGATCTTCGGGAACAAATCCCCAATAACGGCTGTCGAGGCTTTGATGCCTGTTATCTCCCATCATCCAATAATAATCCATCTTGAAAGTGTACTCCGAATTTTCTTTATCATTGATAAATATTTTACCATTCAGAATCTCCAGCTTATTTTTTTCATAATCCCGAATTGCTCTTTCATAAAATGGGTAATTAAATGTATTCAGTTTAAGCGTTGCGCCTTTTTTAGGAATCCAGAAAGGACCATAATTGTCTTTGGTCCAGTTGTATTGCGGATCGTAAGGAAAAACGCCCCTGTTACTGTCAAGATAGGGAGTAATATTTTTGGCAAGCCCGCTTTTGATCATTTTATCACGTGCCGCAGATGTTAACAACATGGCATACCTGTTTGGCATACCCGTTTGCTGAAACTCATCTCCATTATTAATATCGATATCGTATTCATCTTTCATAACCGTTTCATCCAACTGCTGTCCCCCTGTGACAACGATGTAATTCGTTTCTGAATATTCAGGCAGCCGGTTCTCTTTCCCGTTGATATATATGATTTGATTTTTGATTTGCAGTGTATCTCCCGCTATGCCTACGCATCGCTTGATAAAATTTTCCTGTTTATCCACCGGACGCACAATAAGAGGATAAGAATCCGGGTCACTGAGAATAATTTTACGACCCGCATCCATATCTCCATTTCCGAGCAGACGTGCAACATCATAGTAGGGCTGCTCAGACTGGTATCCCTCTTTATTGATAACTGTATCCCCCGCCGGAAAATTAAATACCACAACATCATTTCGCTTCACCGGTGCAGCAAACCATCTCGTATAGGGAATATGGATCCATTCAACATACGACTTAATGTCGAACAGGGGCATTGTATGATGCACAAATGGCATAGCAATAGGTGTGTTGGGAATGCGTGGCCCATAACTAAACTTACTTACGAAGAGAAAATCATTTACCAAAAGCGTCTTTTCCATCGAAGGTGTGGGAATCACATAAGCTTCGAAAACAAAAGTTCGGATTAATGTGGCGGCGATGACTGCAAAAATACCCGCATCGACCCACTCGCGTGCAGCGGATTTTTTATATTTCTTAGCAGCATCTGCGCCAATATATTTATCTTTTTTGTTCAATCCAACGTATAAAAAATATAATCCAACCGTACATACAGTTAATGCATGCTGGTAAAATCGGAACTTGCCAAAAGTTTTTACAAATTCGATACAAATCGCCAGCGTAAAAAACCAGCCCACTATAGGAATGAATTGCAGTAGAAATAAATAAACGGGTCTTTTACTCACCCTTACCATTTCAAAACTATTCAGGACAGGCACCAGCCCTTTCCAGGCTGGGAGGCCCGCTTTTCTAAACATGAAAAACAAACCAAATGCAGGCAGGATAAAAAGGGTTAGGGCGATTAGAACGAGAATCAGGATTTGGTGGGTCGTCATTTAAGCGATTTTAGATTTGGTCAAATGTACCAATATAATCAGCCATCAAAATACAGTAGCCGTTCTCATTGGCAGAACCGTTCGGCACATTTATATAATTTTTAATTGCGCTACTTCTTAGGCAGCACATAACTGGCAACGTCTTCGCGGTTTATGGATTTGGAAGAAAGTATGATCAGACGTTCTACCACATTTCGCAGCTCCCTTATATTTCCCGTCCAGTTATATTCCTGTAATGCCCGGATGGCTTCTTCGTCTATTCCTTTCCGTGCAATACCATACTCATTACAAATATCCTGAAGAAATTTATCGACGAGTAACGGGATATCATCCCTTCTTTCATTTAAGGAAGGAACATGAATGATGATTACACTGAGCCTGTGATAAAGATCCAGCCTGAAATTTTTTTCATCTACTTCTTTCAGCAGGTCCTTGTTGGTCGCAGCTATAACACGCACATCAACATTGATGTCCTTATCACCTCCAACTCTTGTAATCTTGCCCTCCTGTAATGCCCGAAGTACCTTGGCTTGTGCATTCGGACTCATATCTCCGATCTCATCCAGGAAAAGTGTTCCCGTATTTGCCTGCTCGAATTTTCCAATTCTTTGCTTAACGGCTGAAGTAAATGAACCCTTTTCATGGCCGAATAATTCGCTCTCTATTAATTCTCCGGGAATGGCAGCACAATTCACTTCTATCAGTGGCCCTGCAGCTCGATTGCTTTTTTCATGAATCCAGCGTGCCACCAGTTCCTTACCAACACCGTTTTCACCTGTTATTAAAATCCTCGCTTCTGTTGGTGATACTTTTTCTATGGTTTCTCTGATTTTATGTATCGGCATGGATTCACCGATCATGTCCTGTACTTTGCTGACTTTCCGCTTAAGCACTTTCGTCTCGGCAACCAGGGAAGTCTTATCCATGGCGTTGCGAATTGTGATGAGCAGGCGATTCAGATCAGGCGGTTTGGAAATATAGTCATACGCGCCTTTCTTGACAGCTTCAACAGCTGTTTCAATGGTACCATGTCCGGAAATCATGATAATTGGAATGTCCGGATTCAGGTCCTTGGCTCTGTCCAGAAACTCAATACCATCCATCTTGGGCATTTTAATATCACATAGTATAACATCGTATTCTTTATCCCTGAACTTGCGAATACCTTCTTCCCCATCGCCGGCCTCATCTATCTTATAACCCTCATAAGAAAGGATTTCGCTCAGCGTCTTTCGGATTGCTTTTTCATCATCTACGATCAGAATATTCGACATAATTGCTAGGTTTCAATAAAATTAAAGGCCGGATTTTCAGCCAATTAGACCGCAATTTAAATGATTACCGGTTAATTTGATACAGGCGTCAAATGCCTGCCCGAAGGGAATTTTACTTTCGTAAAAATACGTTGCAGGAACCAGATCGCCTGCGTATTTTGTGTTTGACAATATTATTGAAAAAACCAGTATTAAAGTTTAACCCTATGAAACAGGAACTTGACAATTCCGTAAAAGCACCCGCTAAAGTATTTCTGAAACTTGCCGTGTTTGGATTTGTGTTAATCGGATTCGCTTACATTTCTTTAATAATAATGGGAACGGCTTTAAAAGCCATTCACTAATAAATTTCCCTCTGCGCTCAGGGCGCTGAAGGATTTCATTTTATGACTTCCAGCTGAATGATTGCATCCACAGGATCCAGCTGGATTCCTTTTATATCGATCACGATATAGTTATCCCCCAGGGACTCGATCTTTAATGTGCGGCCATCCATCACGGCTGTTTTTACCTTATAGGGAATTTTAATAAAAAATTTATCTCCGTTAGTTTTAAAAATATGGAGATACACCATATTCCCCTTTTCTGTTATCGCGCCCCAGTCCTGCGGCTTCATATAGCCTCCATGACTACCATAAATGGTATAACCGTTTTTCTTTAACCAGTTCCCCATGCTATCCAGCCTTTCCGTAAAAGCGGATTGTATTTCGCCATTCGGAAGTGGTCCGATATTCAACAGAAGATTGGCTCCATAACCGGCATCTTTCACCAACAGGCGTATAAGTTCTTTGGAAGATTTGTAATGGGTGTCCGTAATGTTAAATCCCCAGGAATTATTAATAGTCTCACAGGTTTCCAAAGGGAGACTGGAAACAGATTGCCCTCCAAATCCGGTACTGTTTCCTCCCGGCAGATCTTTCTCAAACATTTGGAAATCTTCACCCGGAATAGGACTCAGGTGATGATTATTTCCAATCAGGCATTGTGGCTGCAAATGGTGAATCAGCGTATATATTTCGGGCAGGTGCCAGTCAACCCTGGGTTTATTCGTTTTATCCTGATCATTTGGTAGCTGATCCCAGTAGCCATCAAACCAAACACCAGCAATTGGACCATATTGGGTAAGCAGCTCTGTTAACTGGGCTTTCATGAAAGCAACATAGTGATTCCAGTCACTTTTAGCAGTTCTGCCGGTGCCATGGCCGGTACGTCCCGTTTCGTACTGATAATCGCTACGATACCAGTCAAGAAGCGAATAATAAACAAACAGACGAATACCCTGCCGCTGGCATTCTTCAGCAATCAGTTTTACTGCATCCTGTTTCCAGTCTGTATTCGTAATTTTCCAATCCGACTGTTTCGTATCCCAATCGCTGAATCCATCGTGGTGACGGGTAATGAGAGTGATATACTGCATTCCCGCCCGTTTGGCTGCTGAAACCCATTTATTAGCATCAAAGCGAACCGGGTTAAAGATCGTTTGCAGGCGACTATATTCTGAAACTGTGATATTGCGATCGTTCATCACCCATTCACCACTGCCGGGAACACTAAATGCTCCCCAGTGAATGAACATGCCGAAGCGGGCACTGTCAAACCATCTTCTGGCTGCCAGGTTTTCAGGACTGGGCTGATAAGGAGATTGACCTTTGCTAACAAGTATGAATGAAGCAAAGAAAAGTCCTGCGAAAAGCATTTTCATATTACCTGGTTTAGATGAACTGCCCCGAAAAATTATTTATTCAGGTACATAACTTCCTTTACCATTTTTACTGCTCTTTCTACTGAAGGCATTGCAGCTGCTACCAGATTAGCTGCATAATGCAGAGGCGCATCTGCAGAATTCAACCGGCGGATAGGTGCATCCAGGTAATCAAATCCTTCTTTTTGTATGATATAGGAAATCTCTGAAGAAATTGAAGCAAATGGCCATTGCTCTTCTATAATCACAAGTCGATTTGTTTTTTTAACGCTTTCAAGAATTGTCATCCAGTCCAATGGACGAATGGTTCTCAGGTCAATCACTTCCGCACTGATATTTTCTTTCTCCAATTCAGCAGCTGAAGCAAGCGCGACCTTTATCATTTTATTATAAGAAACTATGGTCACATCCGTTCCAGGTCTGTACAACAATGGACTTGCCCAATTCAATATAATATTCTTCTTCTGGCACTTCTGATTTGTCCCCATACATTACTTCACTTTCCATAAAAATGACAGGGTCCTCTTCATAACGAATCGCCTGTTTAAGCAGCCCTTTCGCATCATAACCGTTACTGGGAGAAACTACTTTCAGTCCGGGAATATTTGCAAAATAGCTTTCAAAAGCCGTTGAATGTTGCGCGCCCAATTGTCCCGCAGATCCGTTTGGGCCGCGGAAAACAATGGGACATCCGATCTGGCCTCCACTCATGGCGAGCATTTTTGAGGCGGTATTCAGAATCTGGTCCAGGGCAAGAACGGCAAAGTTAAAAGTCATGTATTCCAATATGGGGCGAAGTCCGCTTTGAGCTGCACCCACACCTATTCCGGTGAATCCAAGTTCTGAAATGGGAGTGTCTATTATTCTTTTAGGTCCGAATTCATCCAGCATGCCCTGGCTCACTTTATATGCCCCGTTATATTCTGCAACTTCCTCCCCCATCAAAAAAACCCGGTCATCCCGGCGCATTTCTTCAGACATGGCCTCACGTAATGCTTCCCGGAATGCGATTTGTCTCATTTATATGAATTTAAGGAGGGGCAAAAGTATTGAGGAATGGGGAATCAGCAATGAGGATTTTGCTTAATCGTAGTTTTTTTACTGAAAATCGATGGATTGGTTCCCTTTATCGAATAAGTTATGTAAAGGGTGTATTCCTGGCCATCTTTGTATTGTCAACGCGTCGAAATATCCTCTGAAAAAACAAAAAAACCTAAAGCCGATCCTGAAAAACTAAAAAGTCTCAAGTCCTGAAAAACCAAACGAATTAAACCTAAACCCTATTCAGTAGAAAAAACCTTATCCCTTAGAAACAGTATTAAAATCCAATCCGAAACCAGAAAGTCCAAATCCGAAAGTCCAAATCCGAAAGAACCAGTTGAAATCAAAATCCAATCCTGAAACCATCTGATCATCCCTTGAAAAACTAAAGCAGACGAATCCATCCTAATGAAAACCATTGACCAGTATCGTTGAAAACCGGACCCTTAGAAGCTCCTTATCCTTCGTGATCATGTTTACATGTTAATTTTACCCGGTTTAACGAATTGAAAAAAGCCGTCCCTGCAAAATGGGGCGGCTTTTTCATTTAGAAAGAAAGAAAAAGTTTTTTAGTTTTTACTTTTTGACAACCCCAAGGCTGTCCAGATCCCTGGTTGTAATAATAGGTGGTTGATTCGAACTTATTTTTTTTATTACGAGATTTCCAACCAGCAGGGCATCATCTGCAGATTTAAATCCCTGCTTACCCGGAATACCAGGCATAAATTCCTGTTTGATGTAAATCCTTCGATCAGCCAGTACATTATATCCCCATCCATAAACCGTTTGCACCGCTTCAGCATGAAGAAAGATTTTTCCTTCCTGCGTTTTCTGCCGGCTGAAAAAAATTACCGCGAAGCAAATCAGCAACGCGGTAATTCCTATAAGTGAATATTTATTTCTAATTGTCATTGGGATTCTCTGTAACATTCGGCTGGAACTGGCGAAGGTAATCTGATGCACCCGCCTGCCCGGCAGAACTTCTTCCAGTAGCGATATAACCAAGACCTGCCACATTGAAACCAACTCCACCTGAAGTAGCTGGTCCTTCAAAAGGAGTTTTCGGAGTCCATAGATCAGATGCAAAATCGTATTCCCATGTATAAGTATAATAAACGCCATTTTCACCTGTGCTGATATATCCTTTATCAGCAATTACAAATGCCGAAGCATTCCAGCGTACAATATTGGTATAGCCATCATCGTAGGAATCACTACTGTAATTGGTAATATGACGAAGTTCGGTCCATTGCAAAGAATCAGACGCTGGATTGAATACCCAGAAATCAGATTGCATGGTTCCGCTGTTTACTCCTGTCACTACATATGCCTGGTTATTATAAGTAAAAGCAACAGCACCATATCTTTTATTTCCGCTGAATCCAATAGAACTCCATGTATCGGAGGATGGATCATACTGGTAAAAATCTTTCAGCGCATTACTTCCGTCAAATCCGGTACCAATATAACCCAGGCTACCTAAACCAAAAGCGACGGCCTCGTAACGAGGGCTGCCGGGAAAATTTGATTTTTGCGTCCATGCATTCAACACAGGATCGAATTCATAAAAATCATTCAGGTAATTAAAACCATCATAGCCGGTACCCACATAACCTTTGGTAGTCGTTGCCATGCCCACCGCTGAACTCCTTGTGGTATTTGGGGGCATGCTGGATACCTGTGACCAGATATTATTTGAAGGATCATATTTCCAAAAATCATTGTAACGAGTGTTCAACCCATCCCAACCTGTTCCGAGATAAGCATAATTACCGATAACAAATGAAACAGCTTCGCTGCGTGCAGGTCCGTTCAATTGTGATTCTGTTACCCAGTTGCCACTCTGTGTGTAGGGAACAGTAGATTTATTACATGAATTAAGACTGATTAAAACAAAAAGAGAAAGTAAATGGAAATAGATCCGCTTCATATTGTTGTATTAATAATACGGTGTTTAGTAGCGATAAAAGTATTTTATTTGCAGCGCGAAATACGGACAATTCGGGGGATTTCACAAAAATTTATCAAATAACGATATGCGTTTCAATTGTTAATCGAATTCAAAAAACATACTTTTGCCCTTTCAGTAAAGTGCGGAAAGACGAATAAATGAATTTACACAACCCGATACCTGACATGCTGGTTTACCGCGCAAGACTTGTCAGCCTTTTTCAACTATCCAAAACCGGATCCCTAATCAGGATAAAATAAGCATGGGAAGGAAATGTTTTTTCAACCAAAGATCATCAGTTTATCTCTTACCTGTTTTATTTATGCTGGTAGTATCCGCCTGTACAAAACCAGTGATAACTTTTGAAAGTGTTTATAATGGTGACAATGCCACGAATGTTGTACTCGTTGATACTTTTGCTGTTCAGGTTTCAACCGTTTTTCTCGATTCATTTACCACTTCCGGCACATCTGTTCAATTGCTGGGTCGTTATATAGACCCTTTTTTCGGAACCATCACTTCACAAAGCTATTCTGATATTGGTGCTCCCAATCCCTTGCCAACCCTCACCAACTATTCTGTATATGATTCGATCCAGCTTATACTCAGGATAAATAAAACTTTTTACGGAGATACAACCAAGACACAACGCTATGAGGTTAGTCAACTCACTCAGGTCATGGATTTTCCTGGTGTGCAAACATCTTTTTTTAATAATAACTCCGTCCCTTATGATCCGACAATTCTTGGTTATGCGGATGTTAAGATCAATCCTTTCGCTGGTTTGACGAGCCAGCGTCTTGGAGATTCGATAAAGATTACGATGCCGAACAGTATGGGTCAGGATTTATTCGGACTTATATACAGACAGCCCGATACTATTACGAATCCAACTATTTTCCGTGGATATTTTAAAGGCCTTACAATTTATCCTGATACGACAAAGCCGGGAGCTATCTATGGATTCAGGGACTCAATAGTTCTTCGGATATATTATCATGAACCTGGCGTGGTGGTTGTGCAGAAAACGGCAGATTTTCATCTCACAAATCCCTTCTCTCAGTTCAACCAGATTTCAGCTGACAGAACAGGCACGCCAACCCAGCCATTGTCGGAAAAAAACCCTGAAATGCCTTCTACTGCTTCCGGAAATCAGGCTTACTTCCAGCCCATAACGAGCCTCTACACAAAATTACTTTTCCCAACCATCACTAATTTGCTGGCATACCAGGACTATCTTGCTGTTATGAAAGCAGAACTGGTTATTAAACCTATTCAGGGGACTTATAGTCCGCTGTATAATCTGGTTCCGGTTGTTAACCTGTCACAAACCAATTCTGCCAACACCATCGGTGGTCCGCTACCTTATGGAGGTGGCAATCTCAGTATTGATTATTTGTATGGAACAAATACTAATTATTCTTATGACATTACTACGTATATACAAAACGCCCTTAACCAGGGTCCGCAGTATAATGCGACGAATGGACTCATGTTAATTGCTCCATCCAATACATACAATACAATGTTTAACCGGACAGTAATAGGTAATCCGTACAATTCGCAAAAATCCAATCAGATTTCCCTGCAAATCTATTACGCTTCATATTATTAAAATGACCAAACTGAACGGCTTTTTTTTGATGCGGATATGGCCTGCCATATTTTTTTCCGTTCTGCTGATCACAACAGGTTTTGCCCAAACCAATAATTCACCATATTCGATTCATGCAATTGGGGATATAACAGACAATATTATCAACCGCACAAGTGGAATGGCATCAACAGGAATTGCTTACCGCAATAACAGATACCTGATAACAAATAATCCGGCAGCTCTCAGTGGTCTGGATAATCAGTTTTTTGCCGGTGAAATCGGTGTCAACGGCCAATATATAGACTACTCCGGTAACTCTGTAAGTCAGACCAATCATCAGGCATCGGATATTACTTTCAAAAGGTTTACACTTGGAACAAAAATTTTCAGGCACTGGGGAAGTGCGGTTGGACTGGTTCCTTACAGTGAAGAAAATTATGAGTACTCCGGAACGAGGCCGATTGGTTACAATAGTGGCACTATTCCTACCTATGATCAGGGATACGGTGGCATAAACAAGGTATTTTGGGCAAACGGCTATGAATTTTTTAACCACTTATCTGTAGGTATAACTACATCGTATTTGTTTGGCTCGATCACTAATAAAAATATTATTCTCGGTCAGGGAACTTCCGTTTATCTGTCTAAAAACAATAATACTTTTTATAATAACCTGTATGTCGATTACGGGTTACAGTATTATGCATCCATTAGTGCTCACTGGGATTTTACCATCGGTGCAATATATGCGAATCAGACAGCACTGAATACGGAAACGAATATCAATGTCATTAACCTGGATTCAAACGTATTGCGGAGCACACAATCCTTCGGAACATATAATATCCCCACGAGTTATGGTGTAGGTATATCAGTTACAAAGGACAAGAAATATACTTTTTTAGCAGACTATAAATTCCAAAACTGGTCGGATCTCACAACAAGTACAGGAGATTTTTTCTATAAGAACAGCCAGCGTGCTTCTGTGGGATTTGAAGTCTCCAAAAAGAAAATCGCTTATAATACGCTGTATGAAACTAATTTTTTCCAGGCAGGTTTTTACTATAACAAAACCTACCTGATCGTCAATGGTACTCCTATCAATGATATCGGCGGATCAGTAGGTATGGGAGTGAATTCAAGACGAACTCCATTGTCATTCCTGGTAGTACTGCAATACGGGATTAAAGGAACCACTGAAAATAATTTGTTGAGAGAAAATTACGTGAACCTGAGTTTTATTTTCTCCATACGCGAATTCTGGTATACGCACGGCAGGAAGTTTGATTAGTTCTATAAAATACCAACAATGGTTCCCCATGGCACACCCAATCCTGTGCAGGCATCCCAACCGGGACCAGCAGTATATCCGCCATTTTTTGCCGTGGTATTATTTCCCACTGTTATGTCTTTGAATACTGATGGATTGGCCGCATATATTTTGGGATGAATATATCCTGAATTCCTTTTTAATTTCTGATTTGCCAATGCAATGAGTCCGGCAATTAACGGTGCTACAGCGCTGGTTCCTCCTACAACAATCGATTGTCCGTCAACCAGCACATTATATCCTGTTGCAGGATCAGCATTTGCTGCTATATCAGGCACACCCCTGCCCTTTCTTTTATTAGAATTCACTGAGGGCGGCAGTGAAAAATTTCTCTGAAAGTCCGGCACAGGAAATACGTCACTGATGCCACCTCCTGTGGCTTCTCCATCCTGATCATTCCAAACAGTTTCATCATTCGATAATAAACGGGTTCCTCCGCAGGCGAGTGCAAACGGACTGCTTGCTGGAAAATCAACATGTGCTTTCCCATCCGTTTGTCCATCAGATGATCCGCTATCGCCTGCAGCAATTGTAACAGTTATCCCCAATGCTGCAGCTGACATAAGCGTTTCGTTGAGATTCTGAATGGCCTGGTCACTCCACTGTGATTCAGCCCCACCCCAGCTAATGGATATGACCGAAGGTTTATTTAAAGTATCATGAATGGCCATGCTTATAGCATCCAAAAAACCCTTGTCAGTATTGGATGCAAAATAAACGGCGATTTTTGCACCGGGAGCAATGGCACCTGCCACTTCAATATCGAGTGCCACTTCACCATCAGCACTGTCCGGTGTGGAAGGTGAATTAAGCGCTCCATCCACCGATATGGCTGTAATTTGAGGCAACTGTAAACCCTGCATATCGAAGTAATTTTGCATATCCTCATTCCGAAAACCTCCTCCCAATTCTATAATTGCTATACATTCCCCCTTCCCATCTACATCACGGGGATATTTATACGCCTTGGCTAATGTTTCAGGATTATATGAGACAGAAGCAGCCCGTGGACTGATCATTTTGCCATCTTTTTTTAAAATATGGAACATGGGCCGGGCCTGGGGACGATTATCCAATCCAAAAACCCCCGTTATGATATCTTTTAATATCTCTGGAATCTGAATGGGTCCGCTTCTTCCTCTGTAAGTAATGCCTGATTCCGGAATAAAATTGGACAGGTAAACACCAAAAGCCTCACAGAATTTTAAAACTGATCCCTTCAGGATTACACATCGCCTGGAAATGGAAGTTTGAAGAACTGTCAAATCAAACAGGAACGCGAAATTTATGACAAGATTTATATCTTCAATTGAAGCGCCGAAACGACGGTCAAAAACGTCCCGGGTTACAGGTTGGTTTTTACCAGCGGATAGTCCTCGAATAAAATTCTGCATCGGTGATTTTCTCCTTATTTTGACCATAACCTCAATCAATTCATTAAGTGATGCATATCCTGTGTTTTTCCCAGGAGGAACTTTCCTGAAACTTCCCGGAAGTTCTACACGGTTTTCAAATCTTGAAGCGGACCTGGAACGTGTTTTTTTTGCTGCAGACATAACAGATTTTTTTGAAGATATTTGCAGAATGAATCATACGTTACGTGTTGCGATACTCGATCTCTATGAAGGACGTCCGAACGAAGGTATGCGTTGCATTCATCAAATACTGCAGGAATACAGCCGTACTAATGGTTTACCCTTAGTCTCCAAAATTTATGACGTCCGTTTAAAAGAAGAACTTCCGGATCTTTCCTATGATATTTATTTATCCAGCGGCGGTCCAGGCAGTCCCCTGGAAACGGAAGGTGTTTCCTGGGATACCAAATACATGGACTGGCTGCATAACCTCGTCAAGCATAACAAAATTTCGAACGAAGCGGATAAAAAATTCGTTCTCTTTATTTGTCATTCGTTCCAACTCGCGTGCCGGTTTTTCAAAACTGGAAAAGTAACCAAAAGAAAATCGACGGCATTTGGAGTTTTTCCGATCCACATGAAATCAGAAGGCAAAAAAGAACCTGTATTTCATGGACTGAAAGATCCGTTTTATGCAGTGGATAGCAGGGACTACCAGGTAATAGAGGAAGAAAAATCAGATATCAAAAAAAAGGGAGCAAGTGTTCTGGCAATCGAAAAAGAAAGACCACATGTACCACTACAGAGAGCCATCATGGCAGTTCGTTTTAATGAATACATGCTGGGTACACAATTTCACCCGGAAGCAGATGCAACAGGCATGAGCATGTACCTGCAACGGGCCGACAAAAAGAAAACCGTAATCGAAGGTTATGGAGAGGAAAAATGGAAAAGTATGATCCATCAGTTAAATGATCCGGACAAAATCAGGAAAACCTATTCCCAGGTTATTCCCAATTTTCTGAATATTGCAAGAGGAAGATGAAAGAAAGTGTGAGAGTGTGAGAGTGTGAGAGTATGGGAGTATGGGAATGGAATTGATCAATTAACTGTTCACAATTTTTTATTTTGCCTTGAGCTTTAAGCTTTAGGCTTTAAGCTTAGAAAATGATCCCGCATCTCCGCAAACTTTTTAATGAAAACTTTACTGAGGAAAAATACGAGTCTTTCCTGAACGATCTGAATTCAAAACATCCGGGTGCCATTGAATTCCGCGTGGCAGAAACACCTGTTTTCGTTCCTGAATCTTTTAAGAACCAGATGATCACCACCTGCGAATCGATTGTAGATATCATTACTGCGCCGGGTTTTAAAGAAGAATCTGACAGAGCAATTCCTCCTGGTGATTTTGTTCAGGGGAAAGAAAATCATCCGCATTTTATTGCATTTGATTTTGGAGTTTGCATAAATGAAAAAAATGAACTGGAGCCACAGCTAATCGAGATGCAGGGATTTCCTACACTGTATGGATTCCAGGTTTATTATCCGGAGATGATCCAGAAACATTTTAAAATCACAAGGGAATTCACACAGTATCTCGGCAATTATGACCGGCCAACTTATCTGAAGGAACTGAAGAAAATATTATTGGGCGATGGAGAAGTCGAAAACACGATTTTATTGGAAATTAAACCTCACGAACAAAAAACAAGAATTGATTTTTACTGCACGGAAGATTATTTCGGCATACAACCTGTATGCATAACCGAACTGATAGCCGAAGGAAATCAGCTGTATTATATACATAAGAAAAGCAGTAAAAAAATAAGGGTAAAAAGAATTTACAACCGGATTATTTTTGATGACCTTCATGCGCAAAAAGATTCGATCGGCAAACACATTGACCTGAACAGGGAATGGGATGTTGAATGGATACCGCATCCCAACTGGTTCTACAGGATTTCAAAATATACTTTGCCATTTATACAGACATCCCCATGTGCCGGAAACTGTATTTTTAAATCAATTAAAAAATTTACCGGAGGATCTGGAGAATTATGTTTTGAAGCCATTATTTTCATTTGCGGGACAAGGCGTAATAATTGATATCAAACCTGAAGATATTCATGCAGTAAAAGATCCTGGCAACTGGATACTTCAAAAAAAAGTAAATTACGCCGCGGTGATTCAAACTCCCGAAGATCCTGCCAAAGTGGAAATCAGAATCATGTATATTGTGGCCGGAAGGAGGCTCAAGACCCAAAGCCGCTATCAATCTGGCGAGATTAAGTAAGGGTAAGATGATCGGAGTCCGATATAATAAAGACAAGAGCTGGGTGGGCGGCAGTGTGGCTTTTTTTAAAGATGCCAGATAGTCAGGCAGAGATAAGAGTGTTCTTGTAATGGAATCCTGCCATATTTATTGGTACTTTGTTGATATATCGTTCGGATATCGTTGGGATTTTACTGATCGATATGCGAATAAATAACCAACGGAGAATGAATGATATACGTAAAATGCAAGGACTTAACCCGAGCAAAAATTGAACTGACAAAATAGCAAACACGATGAAGATTCCGGTAACGAACAGTATATTATTCGCTTAAGCCGGCCAATATAAACTCTGAATTCAGTTTCGCAATATTGGTCATTGAAATTTCCTTGGGACAAACTGATTCACAGGCCTGTGTGTTCGTACAGCTGCCGAATCCTTCTTTATCCATTTGAGCGATCATATTCAATACACGGGTTTTTCTTTCAGGATGTCCCTGAGGGAGGAGTGCAAGATGAGAAACTTTTGCTGAGACGAAGAGCATTGCTGAACTGTTTTTACAGGCTGCTACGCAGGCTCCACATCCTATGCAAGCTGCAGCTGCGAAAGAAGCATCTGCCAGGTTTTTATCTACCGGCAGTGAATTCGCATCCACCGCGTTTCCGGTGTTCACGGATACATATCCACCAGCCTGAATAATTCTATCAAAAGCGGACCTGTCAACCGTCAAATCCTTTATAACAGGAAATGCATTTGCCCGCCAGGGTTCTATAGTAATCGTATCGCCGTCTTTATATGCACGCATATGCAGCTGACAGGTTGTATTTGCATGCCACGGGCCGTGCGGTCTCCCGTTGATATACATTGAACATGTTCCACAGATTCCTTCACGACAGTCGTGGTCAAATACTACAGGTTCCTGTCCTTCGCGAATCAGCCTTTCATTTAAAACATCCAGCATTTCCAGAAATGACATTTCTGAAGAAATGTCATCAATTTTATAAGTTTCAAAACGACCTTTTGATTCGGCATTTTTTTGACGCCAGATTTTCAGTGTCAGGTTCATTTTGTAATGTTCCATTAGAATCAGTTTACTCTTTTAGATTTTTTGTTGAAATCGTCTCCCGCATTCTCACACTCTCACACTCTCACACTCTCACACTATTTATAGCTTCGCTGCGATGGTTTGGCAACTTCGAATTTCAGCACTTCCTTATGTAACTCCCACTCATTTTCCGACTTAAATTCCCATGCAGATACAAAACTATAATGTTCGTCGTCGCGCATTGCTTCTCCTTCAGGAGTCTGCATCTCTTCACGAAAATGACCGCCGCAGCTTTCGTTTCTGTTTAAAGCATCGATGCACATCAGTTCGCCCAGCTCAATAAAATCAGCTACGCGATTTGCCTTGTCAAGTTCCGGATTCATTTCATAGATATCGCCGGGAATTTTCAGGTCGCTGTAAAATTCTTTCTTTAATTGTTGAATTTCACCAATCGCTTCCTGTAAACCTTTTGCATTTCGTGCCATCCCGCATTTTTCCCACATGATCTTTCCAAGTTCTTTGTGAAAATGATCCACGGTTTTTGTCCCATTAATATTTTTAAGGCGGGTCATTCGATCAGAAACTGATTTCTCGGCTTTTTCAAATTCCGGATGATCGGTAGGGATTTTATTTGTGCGGATTTCATCACTCAGAAAATTTCCGACGGTATAAGGAATTACAAAATAGCCATCTGCAAGGCCCTGCATAAGTGCAGAAGCGCCTAAACGATTTGCACCATGATCGGAGAAATTCGCTTCACCCAAACAATACAAACCTGGGATAGTGGTCATCAGTTCGTAGTCTACCCATAATCCTCCCATTGTATAGTGCACAGCGGGATAGATTCGCATAGGCACTTCGTACGGATTTTCACCTGTGATTTTTTCGTACATGTCAAAAGATTACCATATTTTTCTTTCACAACCTCCTTACCATGACTGCGAATGATTTCGGGTGAAGGATTATTCAGCCCCTGCTTATGGCATTCCACTTTTCCATAACGGAAAATAGCTTCAGCAAAATCAAGAAACACAGCCTGCCTGGAAGTTCCCACACCATAACCCGCATCACATCTTTCTTTTGCAGCACGACTCGCGACATCTCTGGGAACCAGGTTACCAAATGCCGGGTACCTTCTCTCCAGATAATAATCTCTCTCCTCTTCCGGTATTTCTCCCGGGGCACGGGTATCCTGTTGTTTTTTTGGTACCCAGATACGACCGTCATTACGCAGGGATTCTGACATCAATGTGAGTTTCGACTGGTAGTCTCCGGATATAGGTATGCAGGTAGGGTGAATTTGTGTAAAACACGGGTTTCCAAAAAATGCTCCTTTTTTATGGGCTTTCCAGATTGCGGTAACATTGCATCCCATGGCATTAGTCGACAAATAAAATACATTTCCATAACCGCCGGAACAAAGTAAAACGGTATGGCCGAAATGCCTTTCCAGTTTACCTGATAGCAGGTTCCTTGTAATAATACCCCTCGCTTTTCCTTCAATCATAACCAGTTCCTGCATTTCATGACGGGAATACATAGTTACGTTTCCAAGTGCAACCTGCCTTTCCAATGCCTGGTATGCACCTATGAGCAACTGCTGGCCGGTTTGGCCTGCAGCATAAAATGTCCTCTGTACCTGTGTGCCTCCGAAGGAACGATTACTCAAGAGACCTCCATATTCACGTGCAAAGGGAACACCCTGTGCCACACACTGGTCAATAATAGTGGCGCTCACTTCAGCCAGACGATGAACATTGGATTCACGTGAACGGTAATCGCCGCCCTTTACAGTATCATAAAATAAACGAAATACACTGTCTCCATCGTTCTGATAGTTTTTTGCTGCATTGATTCCACCCTGTGCCGCGATACTATGGGCACGGCGCGGTGAATCCTGAAAACAAAAAGCTTTTACCTGATAACCCATTTCTGCCAGTGAGGCAGCAGCTGAAGCACCAGCGAGACCGGTTCCCACAACGATGATTTCGATCTTGCGTTTATTTGCCGGGTTAACCAGTTTGACATGCCCTTTATATTCATTCCATTTTTGCTCCAGGGGTCCGGCGGGAATTTTTGAATCGAGCATGGCTGTTAGAGAATTTGAATAATTGATTAATTGAAAATTAACTTACCCATTGTAAATAAACGGATATGGGCATCATAGCAAAAGCAAGCGATACAATTACTGCAAACCCAAACCCCACACCTTTTATAATTGAAATATATTTCCCGTTTGGAACCCCCAGCGTTCTGAAAGCACTTTGAAATCCGTGAAGCAAATGATACATCAGCGATATACATCCCAATACATATAATGTTACAACTACGGGGCTTTGAAATACGCGAATTATTTCTGCATATTGATTTGCAACTTCCTTCCCGTTAATATCTATTGTTGGTAATTCTGTAAATCTGGAAGGCACCCAAAAATGGGAAAGATGCATAACCAGGAAAAAAAGCAGGAGCGTGCCAAGCAGTCCCATGCTCCGGCTATACCATTTGCTTCCTTTGTTACCCATGGTGACTGCATATCCAATGCGACGACGCGAACGATTTTGAATTTCTACTATAAGTCCCTGTATGATATGCAGAAGGAGTCCTGCAAATAATCCTACTTCCACAATTCGGATGACAATTGTAGTCGCCATAAAATGAGAAGCGAGATTAAACATCTGGCCACCATCGTTAGCCCATATACAAGCATTAATACCTACATGCACCACGAGAAATGAAATCAGGAAAATTCCTGTGAGGGACATTATAAATTTTTTGCCAATCGATGAGGTAAAGAATTCGGACCATTTCATATATGCTTTGAAAATTGAAAATCAGTGGAATAAGGCAAAAATAAGGCAGGAAACGGGAAATCCCTATCTTAGCCCCCAAAAATCTGTTTTGATGAAGCGCGAAGAAGATTTTGAGGCCAATCTTTCTGGTGAAGAAGGAACTACAGAGGAAACAAAAACAAGCTGGTTTAAACGGATCAAGAAAGGCATTCTGACAAGCACGGCAGAAAAAAAAGAAACGCCAGAGGGACTGTGGACCAAATGCCCAAGTTGTAATTATATATGCACAGTAACGGAACTTCGTGAAAATGTTTTTGTTTGTCCTAAGTGCGGTTTTCATCACAGGATTGGCAGCGATGAATATTTCGATATTCTTTTTAACGATGATAAATATGATGTTCTTTTTGAGAACATCCGGTCAAAAGATTTCCTTCATTTTACTGATCTTAAATCCTACGAGAAACGCCTCGAAGAAACATGGAATAAAACGGATATCACAGACTCCATCAGGATTGCCACCGGTCAGGTTCGCGAACATCATATGGTTGTCGGATGCATGGATTTTGAATTTATCGGCGGTTCCCTCGGAAGTGTTATGGGTGAGCGTATTGCAAGAGCCGCGGATTATTGTCTGCAGCACAAAGCGCCTCTTTTGATTATTTGCAAATCAGGTGGGGCACGCATGATGGAGAGTGCATTTTCATTAATGCAACTCGCTAAGGTTTCAGCCAAACTTTCCCAGCTTACAGATGCCAGAATACCCTATATCTCTCTATTAACAGATCCCTCATTCGGCGGGATTTCCGCTTCTTTTGGAATGCTTGGTGACTTCAATATTGCCGAACCCGGAGCGCTGATTGGATTTGCCGGACCTCGTGTAATTCGCGAGACTATTAAGAAAGATCTTCCCGAAGGATTTCAGAGAAGTGAATTTCTTCTCGAACACGGGTTCCTGGATTTTATCGTAAACCGCAAGGAATTAAAGCAAAAAATCGCAACTGTCCTGACCCTGCTTAAGAGCTGATCTCACCCATTAATTTTTCCGTCTGCTATGACCGAAATCAGAAACCGATCTGCTTATCATGAATATTTCATCGAAGAAAAATACGATGCCGGAATGGTCCTTGCAGGCACAGAGGTAAAATCGATCCGCGAGGGAAAAGTAAGTTTTGCTGATAGTTTCTGTATGTTTTTCAAATCCGAGCTATGGGTTCGTAACCTGCATATAGCGGAATACCGGTTCGGCACGACCAATAATCATATAGCAGTTCATGACCGGAAACTTTTGCTGAACCGTAATGAACTGAGAAAACTTGAGGGTAAGCTAAAGGATAAGGGATATACCATCATCCCCCTGCGCATTTTTTTAAGTGATAAAGGCCTGGTAAAGATGGAAATCGGCCTTGCAAGGGGGAAAAAACTCTATGATAAGCGCGAATCCATCAAGGAAAGAGATACCCAACGGGAAATCAAACGATACCTGAAATAATTATACGCTTGTTAAAAAATGCCGTTTTTAAGCGAAGAGGGCAAAATAAACAGTAGATGGTATAATGATTGCCGGTTTCCCACGTTAAATTGTGTTGATTACCTTTTAGAATAAGCCCATGAAAAACCTGCTACTTCTTTTACTCCTGTTCAGTGCACTCAATCTTCGGGCTCAAAAAGTTACCGGCTACTGGTACGGGCAGGCCAATGTGGAAATGGCAGGGATACAAAACAATTATCTTACAGAACTTATTATCTCACAAAAAGGCACCCGTGTTAAAGGTTTTTTCGGCTATTATTTCAAAGACGTTTACCAGAGTTTTGTTGTGAAGGGCACTTATGATCCAAAAACACGCAAGGTCATAATCTATGATATTCCCATCATTTATTTCAAAACCAATTCCACGATGAACAGCGTGGACTGTATTACCAGTTTTTATGGAACGCTCCGTGTTTCCAAAGTAAAAACAGAACTGGTGGGTTATTTCTACCGTGACAAAAAATATACATATACATGCCCGGATCTGCGGGTAAATTATACTTTATATACGGAAGCCAAAGTAGAAGACAGTATTTTCAAGGATATGTCGAGCATACGCAGTTTTTGGAAACCGCAACCACCCATTCCTGATGTCGTGAAAGGTTCAGATGTGAAACAGGAATCAGAGATGGCCGCTGTTGCCAGCGCCACCGCGACCACAAAAAAAAATACTGAAACTGTAACAACCGCAAATAAGCCGCCAGAAAAAAATGTGGAAGCAGCGGGGGTTGCAACAGTGGAAAAAAAATCCAGTCCTTCCGGTATAACCGTATCTGAGAATAAAACGAGTCCTTTACTCGTAGTACCACAACCAGTAGCCCAGCCCGATATCGTCAAGATCAATGAAGACTTCAAAAAAAGAAAACAAATAGTTAGTAAGGAGATCGAAGTATCTTCCGACAGCTTGCGATTGAGCTTTTATGACAATGCAGAAGTGGACGGCGACAGCATTTCAGTTTTTTTTAATGGTAAACTAATTCTCACGCATCAGGAATTAACCGAACGTGCATTTAACGTATATGTGCAGCTCGACAGTTCACTTGAAGTAAATGAAGTGAGTATGTTCGCTGAAAACCTGGGAAAATATCCACCTAACACCGCCCTGATGGTAATCAGCGACGGCGACAAAAGATATGAAACCTTTCTGTCCAGCGACTTCAAAGGAAATGCAACTATCCGCTTAAAACTCCGGAAGAATTCGGTTGCAGGCAATTAAAAAATCAGATTAAATTCTTTTCGAAATTCATCAGGCTGATTACATTTGTCATCCCAAAAACGGGATGTAGCGCAGCCCGGTAGCGCACTACGTTCGGGACGTAGGGGCCGCAGGTTCGAATCCTGTCATCCCGACGGTTCACGTTGCGAACAACTTCGTCAGCCCGCAAAATGAATGTTTGCGGGCTTTTTACATTTTCATACGTATCCCCTTTTTCTCAGGCAACATAAACGGCAGAAAGAATCCATTTAATAAGTTAAAGCCCAGCTTTTACAGCAATGGTTTAACAAAATAAATGCAGCCCTTTTTTGAGTGCCCACCTCTTAGCTACATACAATCATCGGGGCCGATCAGGAGATTAACACTAAAATATATATATATGAAAAAGTGGTTTTATATATTTTTATTTTTTCAAATATTCTTATCCTGTAAAAAATATGGCATTCCTTATTCACAAGATGGTAATTGGATTGGCCGCTCACAACTCAACGGCCCCGTGCGAAGCGAAGCCGCAGGATTTACAATTGGAAATTATTACTTCCTTGGTACAGGATGGGATGGTCTTAACAAGAGATATGCTGATTTCTGGCAGTACGATCCTACACAGGATATTTGGACCCAGGTCAACAGCCTGCCTCCTTCCGCTGCAAGAAGTTCGGCTGTCGGACTGACCATAGATTCTATGGGATATCTCGGAACCGGCTATGATGGATCTAATTATTTGCAGGATTTCTGGCAATATAATCCATCCACAAATATTTGGGTCCGCATAGCAGATTTTGCCGGAGGTGCAAGATATGAAGCGGTCGGCTTTGGTATTGGCGATTTCGGATATGTAGGTACGGGATTTGATGGCAGCTATGCATTGAAAGATTTTTATAAATACGATCCTTTATCCAATACCTGGGTTTATGTCGGATTCAGTGGCTTTAAAAGATACAGCGCTGTAACTTTTCTTTATCAAAACAAAGCTTACCTCGTAACCGGAGTAGACAATGGACAGGCAGTTAACGATTTCTGGGTTTTTGATCCGAGCCTTCCAAATAACAACTGGCAGGAATTGCGTCATATCACTAATTACAGTACCGAGAGTTACGACGATGGCTATACCGATATTGTGAGATGGAACGCGGCTGCATTCGTAATTACTGGCACCAAGGCAGGAGATAAAGCATTTTTATCCACTGGCGAAAACGGAACTTTTTTAACAACCACCTGGGAGTATGATTTTATGTCCGACCTATGGTACCGGAAAAGTCCATTTCAGGGACCAGCTACAACAGGTGCAGTTGGATTTAATGTGCAAAACAGAGGTTTTATTGCAACTGGCAGAAGTTCGATCGGGCAGGCAGCACAATCTGATATGCTTTGGGAATTTCAACCGGATGTGACCCTGATTCCTAACGATCAATAGGAAGCAATCTGGTTAGCAATTAATGTATGTATTAATAAAAATTATATTCAGTCACATTTATTCTCACAATAAATAGGTAAGCTAATGTGCAAAATGTTATTAGTATATGAATTCTGATCAGAGTATACCGTTATTTTATCTAAAATTCTTATCTTTCATGTTCGAATATGCAGCAATTGAGCCCTGATGAAACAAACCTTTCCATTACTCTTCCTCTTTTTATTTTTGTTCACTAGTTGTTCAAAGTACGATGACCTTTTCAAGGTCTCAAACTCTGCAGATAAGAAGCGTAATTTTTCCAATCTTACAAATATTCAGTATGGCTCCAATAAAGATACCTCGGGAAAAATGGTATCACTCACACTTGACTTATATTTTCCGTCAGGTGCAAACACAGCGAACAAATATCCGTTGATCCTGATGCTCCATGGAGGTTCCTACCTGAATGGAGACAAAAGCGATATGGCCAGCTACTGTACTATTATTGCTGATTCTGGTTTTGTAGTGGCATCTGTCAACTACAGGCTGGGATGGAGAGTTGGAAGCGGAGATTGTACCGGAGATACAACAAGTCTGTTGCAGGCAGGTTACAGGGCCCTGCAGGACGCTAATGCATCCCTAAGATTCTTAATGACCAACGCGAACTTATATGGTATTGATACCAGCTGGGTATTCACAGGAGGAACCAGTGCTGGCAGTAGCCTTGCATTAAATACAAGCTACATAACGAATAACATAGCCATGATTTTTACGCCGTCAGAATATACACTGTTGGGATCCATTAATAATTCTGACAACAATCTGACAACACCATTTAAAATTAAGGGGATTTGCAATATGTGGGGCGCGTTGCCCGATTCAAATCTTATTTCAGCATCAACGGCAACTCCTACTATTTCCTTTCAGGGCACAGACGATAATGTGGTCCCTTACAATATTGGATATAATGAATCCTGCACCAACTCATTAAAATTATTCGGATCGGCAGTTATCCAGAGAAGACTGGAATATTATAATACGCCTGCTATATCAAACCTGGTAATTGGCGGGGGACATGGACCGGCTGTTTATACGCCTGAATTTCTAATGAGCAATACTGCGTGCTTCTTCCACAGACTAATTACCGGGTCTCCAATCTCCAGTAAAATTTATACTACGCTTGTAAGTAGTTGTAATTAGTGCCCCATTGCCACATCAAAGAAAGTGAAGAAGGGCAATGCGGCCCTGTAAGATTTTAATATTTCCGGAATCAGGTTCCTGGATAAAACGAGATCATCATCTAAGCTCCTTTGAACATATAATTGTTTAAATTTAAGCAGTTCTATATTGGGATTGGATTCTTCATATCCTTTTGGCGGCCTTGATAATTTTTCTCCATATATTTTTCCAAAATGTTTTAGAAATTCTTTTGAATTTGTAACCTTCTTAAGTCCGGCACTGTTATAATCAATTTCCTGACGGATCATTTTTAAAGTTTCAGGCAACGGATCCCAGATCCCACCGCCAATCATGGATTTGCCTGGTTGCACATGAATATAAAATGGGCATTTCATGTTTTCGGGACCTCTTTCAATAATTGAACTGAAATGTGTTTTATAAGGTGTTTTGTCTTTTGAAAAACGGATATCACGATAAATCCTGTGCATATATTTTGAGGGCTCCTTCTCTGGTATTGATTCAATTTTGCGAATGCCTTCAACCAATCCGGTCATAAATCCCAAATACTCAGACCTTGCTTTTTCATACAGGGGCCTGTTTTTTTCAAACCAGGGTCTGTTATTATTCGTTTTAATTTTAGTGAGAAAAGAGAAAGTGTCTTTAGAAATAATTACCATTCTCCATTTATTATTTTGTTCTTGAATATGCTGCTATTTCGTGTAAGCTGCCGTGCCTGATAAAACCTTTCAATTTCCTGGTCACTGAAACCGCAAAACCTTCCAGCGTAGTCAGGTCTTCAGACCATATTTCCTTATTGGAAAGTATACTGGTTACAATATGATCCACTGATCCTTCCTCCCATATTCCATGGAAATGCAGAGCCTTATCATCATTAATGAGATAGTATTTATTGTTTAGTGTACCGTAATATTTATCGGCCTCCTTTTTGACTGGTCGCATAAATAACAAATATGCCGCAAAACCCAGGGAAATTAATTCAGGAGGTTTTTTAAACAATTCATAATACTTATGTAATACAGGTAATACCCGTGCTGCTATCTTTGAACTGTACTGCATGGTTATGCTCAGCCATTGGTGATGTAAAAAAGGATTTCTGAAACGGTCCAACACCTTCAAGCCGAATTCCCTGATTTCGTTTTCCGGTATAGAATATGGAATTGCCGGTCCGATTTCATCCATCATCAGGTTTTGGATATAAGATTCAAACAACCTGTCTTCCATAGCTTCGACAACAGTTTCGAAACCTGATAAATAGCCAAGTCCGCAGCTCAGGGTATGTGTTGCATTCAGCATTCTTAATTTCAATTCCTTATACCTGGTAATATCAGGCGTTATTACCACTCCATTGTCCGCCGCATCAAATGAAAGAATCCTTCTCACATATTCGTCTCCCTCAATGGCCCATAGGCGATAGGGTTCACATACTGTCATCAGATCGTCAGTATATCCCCATTGATCTTCCCATTGTTGTTTTATGGAAGGTGATGGCTTTCCGGGCACTATACGGTCTACCAGGGAACTACAGAAACGATTATGTAAATCCAGCCAGTCTGAAAATGGTTGACCAAGCCGATTAAATTCTGTCAGATCCATTAAAATGGATTTTAATTTTCTTCCGTTGTCAGTTAATAGTTCCGTTGGGATGACTATCATTCCAGCATCCGGAGATCCTTTAAATAATTTAAATCGTTCAAATAAGAAGGCAAGCAATTTAGCCGGATAAGAGTCGGGAGGATCCTGACGTATGGATTCTTTTACAAGTTGTATCCCCACTTCCGTTGTATTGGATATGATTACCTGCATTTGTGGGTTTGCGGCAGACCCGAGAACTTCCTTCCATTCATGACTGGCTGAAATGACACGACTGATGGCCGAACAAATGATATGCTGATCAATAGAAGTCCCGGATTCCTTGCCACGTATGAAAATGGAGTATAATCCGTCCTGACCGTTAAAAGCCTCTATATCGCCGGTTTGTGTGGATTTTACAACCAGGATCCGTCCGTTAAATAAGCCCTGGCGATTTGCTTTGTCTACAAAATAATCTGGCAGTGCGCGAAGTAATACTCCTGTTCCAAATTGCAGAATTTTCTCCGGCAATTCAAACATGTCATTACCGGGAATTTCCGAACCAGCCAACCGGATCTGAGCCAGGTTTTTTTTGGATAGGTTCATAAGAGTAAATTAATCTTTTTCAACAACTACTTTGATGGTATGATTGGCAGGGCTTAACCAATCGCGAAAACCCGCTGCAGCCGCATCAAATTTAACGCGGTTTGTTATAAGCGAAAGCGGATGAATATCCCCGTTTTTAATACACTGTATTACCGATTCAAAATCTGCACGCGTCGCATTCCGGCTGCTCATTAGTGTCGCCTCTCGTTTATGAAATTCCGGATGACTGAAAACCAATTCTTCCTTTTGAAGGCCGATCAGAATATATTTTCCCCCGTGAGCAAGATAATCGAATCCTTTGTTAATCGCTTTCAGATTACCACTTGCATCAACAACAACCGTCGGCATTTCTCCATGAGTAATTTCTTTTATTTGATCTATAATATCAGTATCGGCTGCCTGAAGGACATGCTGCACACCCAATTCAGTTTTGCAAAAATCCAGGCGATGAGAATTTGTATCTGAAACAATAAGTTTTGCCCCGGCAAGCTTTGCGAATTCCAGGGCACACAAACCAATTGGACCCGCTCCCATCACCAATACAAATTCTCCCTCCCGAACATCCGCCCTCCTGATTCCATGAGCACCTATGGAAAACGGCTCCACCATGGCCATTTCGGTAAGGGTCAGTCCCTGCGCTTTAACCAGTAGTCTTGTCGGAATAGAATAATAGTCAGTCATGCCGCCATCTACATGAACCCCGCAAACCTTTAGATTCGCGCAGCAATTCGTTTTACCCGAACGGCAGGCTATACAATTTCCACAATTAATATAAGGAAGAAAAGTCACATGATCCCCTTTTTGAAAACCGGGCGCATGATCAAATTCAATTAATTCACCAGATAATTCATGACCAAGGATGCGTGGATAAGAAAAAAAAGGCTGTGTCCCCTCGAAAGCATGAAGATCAGTTCCGCATATGCAAATATTCCTGATCCTGACAATTGCATGGTCTGCTTTTAATTCGGGATCAGGCAGGTCAGCATATTCTAATTCTCCCGGACTTGTACAAACCAATGCCTTCATTTGATTATATATTAGTTACTGACCCGGATCAATTGACCCGTCGTATGGCTCGACTTTTCAGATAGAAAAAAAGCTACTGAATCGGCAATTTCTGCGGCAGGTCCAGTCACAATAATGTTATTTACCCGGATTCCATATTTCAAAAGTTCAACGGCCCATTCCCTTGTTAATGCATTTACTCCCCCGGCTGTGGCAGCGAGATCGGCGGTATCAAGACCTGTATACTTCATTCCGGTACTGATATTTAAAATTGATCCCCGGGATTTTATTAAATATGGTAAGGCAAAATGCGTCACTAAATAATAATTTATGAGGTTATTTTTGAGGTATTCCAAAAAAAAATCATCGCTACCCTGTCCTAAACCTTCATGGAAACCCGGATTATTGATCAGGCAATCGATATGCCCAAATTTCTGAATGACTTTCTGTATCGCATTTTTACATTCGGCTTCATCCTTCAACTCAGCCCCGGCCCAGATCAAATTTCCTTCAACAAGTCTGCTTTCCGGTGCAAATCTATAATCGTCATTTATATTTTTCCCTATGATTGCCAGAATAGCGCCTTCATCAATTAAAGTCCGTATAATATCCAAACCAGGGCCTTCGGTGCTTCCAGTAACAACGATAACTTTATTGTTGAGGCGCAAATCCATCTGATAATTTTAATTGAGCCGATAAAATTCCATCGCGTTACTTCCAAAAAAATCCGTCTGCTCCGTTATTGAAAAGGATTTAAAGTAGTCTTCAGATATTTGCTTTACCTCATTGTAAGTTCCGGCCTGCAGGCATACCGGCCAATCAGATCCAAACATAATACGCCTGGTTCCAAATATCTGCAGGACAGTGTCAATATAAGGATGAAAATCATCATTTTCCCAAAATTCAAAATCATCCTCCGTAACCATTCCGGATATCTTGCAATAAACATTTTGCAAAGACGTGAATCCTTTCATTGCAATTCTCCATTCGGATATCATACCTTTTTTAATATAAGGTTTGGCCAGGTGATCTATTACAAAACGCTGATCGGGGAAAGAGCGGGCAAGTTTTTCAGCAAATCCGATCTGATCAGGAAGAATCAGCAGATCGAAGCTAAATCCGTATTGATTTAACAGCCCAATGCCTTTTTGGAAAATCGGGTTTAACATCATATCTCTCTGCTTCTCTCCCTGCAACAGATGTCGAAACCCTTTTAACAGGTCAAACCCCTGATAGTATTTCAATCTCTCTTCGAGATCTCCCGATTGCAGATCAATCCATCCAACGACGCCCCTGATAAACGGATTTTGATAGGCAAGTTCCAGCAGAAACCGGTTTTCATCTTCTGATGCATTCGACTGAACGACAACGGAACCATTAATATGATTTTGTTTAAATACAAGTTCAACATCAGATGGTAAATAATCTTTTTGCAAAATTTTCATTTCATCCGTAATCCAGCTGTCACGCCTGGGGTCAAATTTCCAGAAATGGTGGTGTGCATCAACAATGGGATATGACATGCAGGGTTATTATTTTATCGAACCTCAAAATTAAATACCCTGTCCATCACCACCCATTTTACTTCTGGTGTGGTCCATGGTATTTGCGATTGAAATTCAGACATAAGATCCTCCCATTTCTGAACCATAGGATTGGCAAGATCCATTGCCGCCTTTCTTTCAAAACTAAAATTCTGTTCCACGTGTATTATCATAAATAACCTGTTGCCGGTCCTGTATATTTCCATTTCAAGAATACCAGCCTGTCGAAGGCTGTCTTTTATTTCGGGCCATACTTTTTTATGATATTCGTCATATTTATTAATCAGGGTGATATCATCTTTCAGATCGCATGCAAGGCAATATCGTTTCATAAACATATCAGTTGAGAAGAGACAGGAGTCATCCTTTCAATATTCTTAAAGGATATTTATTAATCAAACAGTTCCGGCTGACCGGGTTTTTTCTTTTGTTCCCATTCCATGGTAAGACTTTTTGTGTATTCAGCAAGCTTTGTGCCGACAGCTTTCCATCCCATGACGTCCACTGCTTTAGCAGTTTTTATTTTTGCCTTACGTATCTGGGCACCCCGGCCTGATTGCATAATTAATATGGGTTCCTCATCCGTACTTACGGCTTCGAGGCGGTTACCTTCCCCTTCCTTTATAAAAAGAAATTTATTGTGAAGTGAATTCGTTTCGATTTTAAATCGTTTTATGCTGTATTGCGCTTTTTCATTATCCAGGTAAATAGCGGTTACTATTTTTTCCGTAATAAATTTCTCAATCAATAAAATCTTTTCAGCGTCAAAACGCTGAGTAAGTTCCTGATCCGTTATTTCATAATTACCGTCGTTGTAAATTACAAGAAGCCGGTCTTCTGCATCAAATTTCCCCAGCAGGCTTCCCTTTTCTTCCGTATTCAGGCGCCCGAAAGTATCGTCAAACCACAGATTCCGTGCGTTCAGAGTAGCTTTCCCGGCCAGTCTAAATTTGACAGTCCTTATCGGGTATTTCGTCACCTGATTACCCAATGAAGTCCTGGCTTTGATTTCCAGGGTTTGAAAATCAAAATCGAATTCTTTATGTCTGGCTGAACAACCCGGATTCAAAATAATTCGTACCAATTCGGCTTCTCCGTTCAGGTTAGACGAAAAATAATGAACCCTGGCTTTCTCGGACTTAGTCAGATCATATTCCTTTTCCCTGGTAACGCCGGTTACGTTAAAGCGTTTTGCATAACTGATTCCCGTTTTGCCATCTACATAGATCATATTATATGTCGTTCTTTCATCATTTTTCTGAAAGATCCCTACATGAATAATATCTTTCCCAATAAAGGTCTTCTCAGCAACTTTTACAATCTTCATCGTTCCTCCCCGGGTAAATGCGATAATATCATCCAGGTCAGAAGCCTCCGTAACGAACTCATCCTTTCTCAAACCCGTTCCGATAAAGCCTTCAGAGCGGTTTACATAAATTTTTGTATTGGCGATGGCTACCTGTTTTGCCTGAATGGCTTCAAACGGGCGGATCTCAGTTTTTCTTTCTCTTCCTTTCCCATATTTCCGCAGAAGTTCCTCGAAGTAGTTTACAGCAAAATCAACCAGGTTATTCAGGTCGAATTTCACCTGCTTGATTTCAGCTTCCAGCGATTTTATCTGAGCATTCAGTTCTTCAATATCCAGCTTATAAATTCTTCGAACAGGTTTTTCCGTTAGTTTGACAACATCTTCTCTGCTGATATTTTTTTTCAGTTGTTTGCGGAAAGGTTCAAATGCCTTGGCAATGGCAAGCAATACTTTTTCCCAGGTTTCGTGTTTCTTCTCGAGTTCTTTATAAATCTTTTCCTCGAAGAATATCTTTTCCAGTGAAGTGAAATGCCATTTTTCCTGCAGCTCAGACAATTTTATTTCTAACTCTCTTTTCAACAGTTCCTTGGTAAGATCTACCGATGTTTTAAGCAATTCAGACATCGATGGAAATTCCGGCTTTTGTTTATTAATCACACAGGCACTTGGCGAAATACTGATTTCACAATCGGTGAATGCATACAGTGCATCGATGGTAATATCCGGCGAAATGCCCTGGGCCAGGTCAACCTGGATCTCAACCTCCGCTGCTGTGTTGTCTGTAACTTTTCGAATCCTGATTTTACCCTGGTCATTCGCTTTAATTATCGAGTCTATCAATTGACTCGTAGTAATACCAAAAGGTACATCCCGTATCATCAGGGTTTTCTTGTCTATTTCGTCAATATGTGATCTTACCCGTACCCGGGCTCCTCTTTTTCCATCACTATAGTTAGCAATATCGATCATACCTCCCGTCTGAAAATCCGGAAACAATTCAAATCTTTTCCCTCTCAGGTGCTTAACCGAAGCCTGACAGATTTCACAGAAATTATGAGGAAGTATCTTGGTCGCTAATCCAACAGCGATACCTTCTGCACCCTGGGCAAGAAGCAGGGGAAATTTCATAGGCAGCGTAATGGGTTCATTTTTTCTGCCATCATAACTCAGTTGCCAGTCCGTCGTTTTGGAATTAAAGGCTACTTCCAGTGCAAATTTGCTCAGACGTGCTTCTATATACCGCGCCGCCGCTGCTTCGTCGCCGGTACGAACATCTCCCCAGTTTCCCTGCGTTTCAATCAGCAGATCTTTCTGACCGAGATTTACCAGCGCTTCTCCGATCGAGACATCACCATGCGGGTGATATTGCATGGATTGTCCGATGATATTGGCCACTTTATTAAATCTTCCATCATCCATTTCTTTCATGGCGTGGAGAATCCGTCGTTGAACAGGTTTCAGGCCATCCTGCAAAGCGGGAACGGCTCTTTCCAGAATAACATAAGAGGCATAATCAAGAAACCAGTTTTTGTACTGATTGGTTATGCCGGTTTCGTTTACTAAAAAATCTTTATTGCTCATGATGATTGCAAAGATATAAAGCCTGAATCAAAAGGCTATCCCAGGAATTGAGATTGCTGTGGAATGTATTTGATGAACTATCCCTATATTCACTTTAGAATTTTTTTATTTCTATGCCAAACTATGCTGGCCAGACGAAAATCCTTGCTGCTGTAGACTGTATTATTTTTGGATTTGACGGTGAGAACCTGAATGTATTGTTGATGAAGCGTGGAATGGAGCCTGAAAAAAATAAATGGAGCCTTATCGGGAATTTTCTAACCGAATCTGAAAGTCTGGAACAGGCTGCCATTCGGGTGTTAAAAAAATTTACCGGTATCGAAGGATTGTATATGCATCAGTTACACACGTTCAGCCATCCCGATCGTGATCCACTCGAGCGTACTCTGTCAACCTCTTTCACCAGCCTCATTGATATCCATCAGTATGAAAAACAAATAATAAAAGATTATCACGCGGAATGGTTCCTGGTTGGAAAGAGTCCAAAACTTATTTTCGATCATGATTCGATGTTGAAAATGGCGTTACAGGAACTCCGTTATCAGGCAGCCTTCCATCCTATTCTGTTTGAACTTCTACCCGATAAATTCACCATACCACAGCTGCAAAGTCTTTATGAAGGTGTTTATGAAACCAGGTTTGATAATCGTAATTTCAGTCGCAAAGTTTTATCTACTGAACTACTGATCAAGCTAAAGGAAAAAGATAAATCCGGCTCTAAAAAAGGAGCATTTTACTACAAACTCAACAAGAAAAAATATAAAGCGAGTTTCAGGTCCTTCCTGAATTTTATTCCCAACCCTGAGAGATTTTCATTTTGACCTGACGGTTAATCCGGATTTTTTTGGCAGTTACTGAATAAATGTTAATTTGACATGAATTCCATCGCAGCCTTCATATGAATAAACAATCATGGGTTATAGGAATTGATTTCGGCACTGATTCTGTAAGGACCATTGTTGTCAATGCTTTTAGCGGCGACGAAGCGGCTTCCTCCCTTTTCGAATACCCCAGATGGAAAGCCGGCTTATTTTCAGATCCTGCTGTCAATCAATTCAGGCAACACCCGTTGGATTATCTGGAGGGCCTGGAACATGGTATTTTAGAATGTGTCGGTCAACTGTCTAAGGAACAACGGGATAACATCAGGGGTATCGGCGTAGACACAACCGGATCAACACCTGTTGCGGTGAACGATCAGGGTACACCGCTTTCGCTTTTGCCTGGTTTCGCCGACAATCCAAATGCTATGTTTATTTTGTGGAAGGACCATTGTTCGATTCATGAAGCGGCAGAGATCAACCGGCACGCACAAAAATTTTCCGTCAATTATCTTCAGTACGTTGGTGGCATTTATTCTTCAGAATGGTACTGGGCCAAACTTTTACATATTCTCCGAAAGGATGAATCTGTTCAAAAAAATTGTTTTGGATGGGTAGAACACTGCGACTGGATTCCTTTTCTACTTACGGGTGGCAACGAATTAAGTAAGTTAAAACGTGGAGTTTGCAGCGCGGGTCATAAAGCCCTCTGGTCTCCTTCCTTTGATGGATTTCCTCCCGATGAATTTTTTAGTTCTCTCGATCCTCTTCTAAAGGGATATGCCGGAAAATTATCTTCACAATTATATACGGCAGATCAG
This sequence comes from uncultured Bacteroidota bacterium, assembly GCA_963730425.1. Taxonomy (GTDB): domain Bacteria; phylum Bacteroidota; class Bacteroidia; order Chitinophagales; family Chitinophagaceae; genus Puia. The sequence goes on from CAVSRV010000003.1 coordinate 1,014,968, forward strand.
CCTGCCGGCACATTAAGTGCACACTGGGCTGCCAGACTTGGGTTGAGCGAAGAAGTAGTAGTAGCCACTGGTGCATTTGATGCACACATGGGAGCAGTTGGCGGACAAATTGAACCTTATTACCTGAGTAAGGTTATGGGAACGTCTACCTGCGATATGCTGGTTGCTCCTGTAAGCGAAATGAAAGACAAAATGGTAAAGGGTATTTGCGGACAGGTACCCGGCTCAATTATTCCGGGTATGTTAGGAATGGAAGCCGGTCAGTCTGCTTTTGGAGATGCCTATGCCTGGTTTAGAAACCTGTTAGGATGGCCCATTCAATATCTCTACAAGAATAGAAAAGATATGCATCAGACAGAAGAATCCCTTATTCAAAATATCATGTTGGAAATCCTGCCCGCTCTTAACAGAGAAGCCGAAAAAATAGACGTCAGGGAAAATTCGGAACTGGCCATCGATTGGTTTAACGGACGCCGTACGCCTGATGCAAATCAGGAATTGAAGGGTGCCATTACGGGGATCAACCTTGCGAGTAATGCTCCTGGCATTTTTCGTGCCATAGCAGAGTCTACCTGTTTCGGAGCAAAGGCTATTGTGGACCGTTTCATATCTGAAGGAATTCCCATAAAAGGTCTCATCGGCCTGGGTGGTGTAGCCAAAAAATCTCCCTTTATTATGCAACAGATGGCCGATATAACAGGTATGGATATTCGCATTCATCGTTCCGAACAGACATGCGCCCTGGGTGCCGCCATGTTTGCCGCCACAGCCGCGGGACTTCACAAAAATGTGGAATCAGCAATGCAGTCCATGGGTACAGGGTTCGAAAAAACTTATCACCCTGATTCAACACGTAGATTATTATATCAGAAAAGATATCAGCAGTACATCAGGACAGGAGAAAGTATTGAAAATATCACATTGCAAAATTCATGACCAGCTATCAACAAATCCGGGAAGAAGCCTGTGCAGGCAACAAACAATTGCCTGCCCTGGGTCTTGTGCTATTTAGTTTTGGAAATCTCAGTGTTGCGGACAGGCAACACGCAGTTTTCGCTATCAAGCCCAGCGGAATTCCTTATGAAGAACTGCTTCCCGAAAAAATGGTCATTGTAGATTTCGAAGGAAAGACAGTAGAGGGAGAATTAAAACCATCTTCTGATACGCAAACTCATGCTGTGTTATATAAGAATTGGAAAAATATCGGTGCCATTGTACATACCCATTCAACTTATGCCACTGCCTGGGCTCAGTCCCGGCGTGAGATCCCTATTTATGGTACAACCCATGCCGATCATATTACCGGGCCCGTTCCCTGTGCACCACCCATGGGGGATGAAATGATCAAAGGAAATTATGAGTATGAGACCGGATTTCAGATTATTAACCACATGATTGAAAAAAAACTTTCTTATGAGGAAGTTGAAATGATATTGGTAGGCAGTCATGCTCCATTCACCTGGGGGAAAAATGCGACGAAGGCATTATATAATAGCGCTGTGCTGGAGGCTATCGCACATTTGGCACTGCTGACTGAACAAATTAATCCAAATGCGGATACATTGAAAAATGCCCTGATAAAAAAGCATTTTGAAAGAAAACACGGACCGGATGCTTACTACGGTCAATAATCAATCAAATAATGGCAGATCTAAAAAAATGGGAAGTATGGTTCCTGACAGGAAGCCAGCACCTATATGGAGCAGAAACATTAAAATTAGTAAATGATCATGCTGAAGTAATAGCAAGGTCCTTTAATGAAGATTTACAAATCCCGGTGCGCGTGGTTTGTAAATCCATCGTCACTACGCCGGAAGAAATTTCCAGGGCTTGCGCAGATGCAAATAATCAACCAGACTGCATCGGCTTGATTACATGGATGCATACATTTTCACCGGCAAAAATGTGGATTAACGGACTAAAGATTTTGAGGAAACCCATTCTTCACTTACACACACAGTTTAACCGGGACATACCATGGAATACCATTGATATGGATTTTATGAATCTGAATCAGTCCGCCCATGGTGACCGGGAATTCGGATTCATAATGAGCCGGATGCATATTCACCGTAAAGTTGTGACAGGGCATTGGCAGGATCCGGAGTTGATTCGTCAGATTGCCTGGTGGACAAGAGCTGCGGCCGGCTGGAACGATCTGCAGGGTGCCAGGTTTTTACGGTTTGGTGATAATATGCGGCAGGTGGCCGTTACCGAGGGAGACAAAGTAGAAGCGGAAATGAAATTCGGCTACTCTGTTAATACACATGGCGTGGGTGACCTGGTAGATTCAATAAAGTCTGTATCAGAGGAAGAGCTGGATAAGGTATTGGATGAATATGAACAACTTTATAAAGTTTCATCAGATCTCAAAAAAGGAAATAAAAAACACGAATCTTTGAGAGATGCTGCGAGAATTGAATCCGGAATTAAAAAGATGCTGATTGCAGGTAACTTCAAAGGGTTTACCGATACATTCGAAGACCTGCATGGACTGAAGCAATTGCCAGGAATCGCTGCACAAAGACTCATGCAGGATGGTTATGGATTTGCGGGAGAAGGTGATTGGAAAACGGCAGCCCTGGTAAGAGCAATGAAAACGATGGCCACCGGTCTGGAGGGAGGAAATTCTTTTATGGAGGATTATACTTATCATATGGAACCTGGAAATGAAATGGTACTGGGTGCACATATGCTTGAAATCTGTCCTTCTATTACAGAAGAAAAACCATCCTGTGAAATTCACCCTCTCGGTATTGGTGGCAAAGCAGATCCGGTAAGACTGGTTTTTAATGGTCGTGCAGGAACTGCTTTAAATGCATCCATTATTGACATGGGTGAAAGATTTCGTATGCTGGTAAATACCGTGGAGTCAATGAAACCACTGCAATCATTACCAAATCTTCCTGTTGCTCGCGTTCTTTGGAAACCAATGCCCGATTTCAAATCTGCCTGCACAGCATGGATACTCGCAGGCGGTGCTCATCATACCTGTTATAGTCAAAACCTGAGTGTAGAATGTCTTGAAGATTTTGCATCAATGGCAGGAATAGAGTTTGTATTAATAGGAAAGAATACTGATATTTATCAATTTAAGAATGAATTGAGATGGAATGATATGTATTTCAAACTGAATACATAAAATTTGCTGACATTTTTCTATTAAAGCGATTGTGGATATATGAATAATAAACTGGTTTTCTCAGATTACATGATTTTTGTCCTTTATCTGGTATTGGTTGGATCATACGGTTATTGGATTTACCACAGACGTAAAAGCAAGGAACACGATTCAAAAGGATTTTTTCTGGCTGAGGGTTCTCTCACCTGGTGGGCAATCGGAGCCAGTCTCATCGCTTCCAATATCTCAGCTGAGCAATTTATTGGCATGAGTGGAAATGGCTTTTTCGTTGGTGTTGCCGTTTCGGCTTATGAATGGATAGCCGCACTTTCACTTGTCATCATTGCCATTTGGTTTATCCCGATCTATCTCAAGAATAAGATCTATACTATGCCGCAGTTTCTCAAGACACGGTATAATGAAACTGTAGCGATGATCATGGCCATACTCTGGCTGTTTATCTACATATTCGTCAATCTGACATCCATTTTATATCTGGGTGCCGTTGCTATCAGTGGACTACTTCCTGAAGGAAGCAATATCGATTATCTGCATATCGTGATGATCGCGCTTGCAGTTTTTTCAATCTTCATTACTCTCGGTGGAATGAAAGTTATAGGATTTACGGATGTGATCCAGGTGACAGTGCTGATTCTGGGAGGTCTCGCTACTTCATATATGGCTTTAGATAAAGTAAGCGGGGGGCATGGCGCATTGGAAGGATTTGCCATTTTATTGAAACAGGCGCCGGAGCATTTTCATATGATTTTCAAAAAGCCAACAGTGAATTCACCGCAAATAGAAATTGATAAATACCTCCTCCTGCCAGGTATACTCATGTATGCAGCCGGCCAGTGGATCGTAAATCTGAACTACTGGGGATGCAATCAATATATCACACAGAGAGCGTTGGGTGCGGATTTAAATACAGCGCGTACGGGCTTGTTGTTTGCCGCTCTTCTCAAGCTGATTATGCCCCTCATCGTGATGCTTCCGGGAATTGCGGCTTATGTATTGATGAAACAGGGACATCTTCCTTCCATGGAACATGCAAATATGGATCATGCCTATTCAGCCGTATTAGGATTTTTACCAGCAGGTCTGAAAGGCTTATCCATCGCTGCACTCACTGCAGCGATTGTGGCCTCGCTTGCCGGAAAAATCAACAGCATTTCCACGATTTATACACTTGATATTTATAAAAAATACATTAATAAAGATGCATCTGAACAAAAGACCGTATGGATGGGTCGAGCAGTTGCACTGGTTGCTCTGATCGTAGCTATCATGTTTACCTGGAAAGATGTTTTGGGTATCAGTAGTGCGGGCGGATTCACCTATATACAGAAATATACCGGTTTTATCAGTCCCGGTGTTTTTGCCATGTTCCTACTAGGTATGTTCTGGAAAAGAACGACTGGCGCGGCGGCTGTAGTTGGTGTTATTACAGGCGTAGGTTTTTGCCTGTTCTTTAATGAGTATGCGCCGGCTGTTTTTGGAAATAATACCTGGTTTTATACGGCTTACCCTACTGTTCATAATGGCAAAGAGGTTTTTGAAATCCCTTTCCTCATTGCAATGGGTCTTTCATTTTTCTTCACCGTCCTGATTATGGTAATTATAAGCCTGGCTGGTCCAAAAGTAAATGCAAAGGCGTTTATGCTTGATAAAACGATGTTTAAATTAAGTCCGAAAATAATTTCATTAATTGTCGTAATCCTGCTGTTGCTGACAGCACTTTATGTAAAGTTCTGGTAGTTTTGTAAATGGTGTATGGTTTATGGTTGATGGATTTTGATAATACCTTCCACCATAAACCATCTACCATATTCCAATCATGGCTTCATCTCCTTAATCTCTACCTGCGGCACCAGAACTTTATTTAATTTTTGCAGTTGTATCTCATTGTTCAGCTTAAAATCTTTTGTAAGACGAATGTCTTCCACACTGGCGCCTATTTTTACTTTATAGGTTCCTGCTTCCGCTACCCATCTTGTTAATGAGGTGTCGAATGAAGCCAGAGAGGAAGCGTCCAGAGTCAACTGAACAGTCTGCGACTCGCCCGGATTCAATGAACGGGTTTTCGTAAATGCTTTTAATTCCTCTTCAGGTTTGTTTATTTTACTTGCAGGCGCTGACAGATATAATTCCACAACTTCTTTTCCGGCTACTTTTCCGGTATTGGTAATTGTTACATTAACCAGTAAATTATTATTGAAAGACGTACTGCTCAAAGTCAGATTTGAATATTTGAATTTGGTATAGGATAAACCATAACCAAAGGGATAAGCAGTTTTTAAATGGAAACTTTGATAGTATCGATATCCCACATAGATACCATCTTCATAAATCACTTCTGATGGACGGCCCCTCATTGGATTTCCTCCGGAAGCCGGAGCGGGCTCCAGTTCGTGTCCCGGAAAGTTTTTTGCCGAAGGAACGTCATCATATTTTATTGGGAAACTGGTTGCCAATTTTCCGGTTGGGTTTTGTATTCCGGAAAGCACATCTGTCATTGAATTTCCACCCTCAAGACCTGGTTGCCACGCAAGCAGGATAGCATCTGCTTCATCTCTCCAGCTGGCGGTTTCTACTACGCCTCCGATATTCAATACAACGATCAGCTTTTTTCCTTTCTTATGAAATGCGTCAGAGATTTGTTTGAGAAGTGTTTTTTCATCATCAGAAAGATTAAAGTCATTATCCACTTTTCGATCTGCACCCTCTCCGGCATTTCTGCCCAGTGTAAATATAGCAAGATCGGATTCTCCGGCAGCCTGATCAACAGATTCCGCTTCCTGCTTCATTTCAGGAATTGGTGGCGGAAGCATAAAGAAATTTCTGGGTTTGGGACGATTTGCATTTTGAACTTTTATATAGTCCTCATAACCGGTAGTTAGCTTATTATCCAATGAAAAACCCGCATTTTCCAGTCCTTGTTTTAAGCTGACAGTATAAGCTTTATGTACATCACCACTGCCGGTACCACCTGCGATTAACGCATACGAGGTATTTCCAAACAGGGCAATTTTTTTCTTGGCTGCTATGGGCAGACCATCATCATTTTTTAGCAAAATCATACTTTCCGCCGCTGCATTCCTTGTTATGGCTGCATCGTCTTTAAGTGCGGGCTTTTCAGATGCCATATACTTTTTAAAAGAAGGAGAAAGCAGGATGATGTTCAGAATTTTTTCAACATTCCTGTCAAGGATTTTTATATCCAGTTTTCCGGAATCTACCGCATCTACAATTGATTTAGATTGGGCTGCCGTACCTGGCATCAGGAGATCATTGCCGGCATTCTCCTGGGCCACCGGATTTCTTCCTCCAAACCAGTCCGTCATAACAAGTCCTTTAAATCCCCATTCATCGCGAAGAATGGTAGTGAGCAAACCCGCGGTTTCTGAAGTATATACACCATTTATTTTATTGTATGAACTCATGACCGTCCACGGAGATGATTCCTTCACTGTAATTTCAAATCCCTTCAGATAGATTTCCCTGAGCGCCCGTTCACTAACGATGGTGTTTACCTGGTTACGATTGGTTTCCTGGTTATTGGCAGCGAAATGTTTTATAGAAGTACCAACTCCATTTGATTGAATTCCTCTAACCATGGCAGCAGCGATCTTTCCGGTAAGCAACGGATCTTCGGAAAAATATTCAAAATTTCTTCCACCAAGAGGATTTCGGTGAATATTCATTCCCGGTCCGAGAATGATATCGATACCAAAGTCACGGATTTCGGATCCAAATGCAGTTCCTACTTTTTGGACCAGGGCGGTATCCCAGGAGGAAGCAAGTAACGTTCCAACCGGAAATGCGGTTGCGTAATAAGATTTTGAACTGTCCCCATTTCTGAAAGGATTGATTCGCACTCCTGCAGGGCCATCAGACAATGTCATGCCGGGGATACCTAACCTTGCAATAGCATGTGTCCTTCCCGCAGCCCCGGGAACTTTTTCCGGCGTAGCTGCATCGGCCGGATCAACCGGCGGAAGTTGAATAGCGCCTCTATTTGCTGAATCTGTTCTTGAACGTTCAGCACTATCTCTTCTTGCAGGTACAGGACTTTGCATTCTAAATCCCATCCCCACAACCAGTTTTGCTTTTTCTTCCAGTGTCATAGCCGCGACAACCTGTTTTACAGAAGCTTTACCAAGTTGGGGTACCTGTTCCTGTGCGAAAATTGTTGCGGGTAAAATAATAGCAGCAGCGATCGTTGAAAGCCATTTCATTTTGAAGTTGTTTAATTCCAGTTATGATATGATAATAGGTTATTGCATACCCTGCATAGCATCCTGCGATCCGGAGCTATTCATATTTTTCCTTTTGAAAAGAGAAACGTCCATTTTCCCAAAGCGGTAAGTAAAGTTTACTCGTACCAATTGTGGATCACGGATCCTGTCATACTGTTGGTTAAATAAACCCTCCTGGAAGGAATATTGATCAGTCCAACGGCTACGGAAGATATCGCTGATGGATACACTAACGGAAGCAGCATCATTTTTCAGGAAGCTCTTACTGAGGGCAGCGTCCACAGCCCAGAATGGTGAAATATAACCTTGCGATGCGCTCGTGACGCCTGCATTACCACCTGGACCGCCACCCGGACCACCCGCATTTGAATTCACGGGCAGATTAGATTTGGACTGATAGAATCCTGTAACCTGCATTTTGAGTTTCCATGGAAGTTTAAAACTGCCGTTCAGTTTTCCAAACCAGCTCCATAATGCAGGCTGGGAAGTAGTGTTGACATTGGTAATATCAATATAAGAGTTATAAATATTTATATTGGATGTCAGGTCAAACCATTTAGTGATTGTAGTCACTGCGGTAAATTCTGCTCCGTAAGTCTGACTATAGTTAGCATTGACCCATGTACTAACTATTCCCGGTTTCCCTGTAATTGCATTTGTAAAACTATCGAGATAGCGGGTTATTAACTGATTGGTTCTTTTATAATAAACAGATGCGAGTAAAGTATTATTTCCTTTTATAGTTTTCAGGTAAGAAAATTCAAAATTATTCGTGAACTCAGGAAGCAGGTTAGGATTTCCCTGCGTAATATTCAGACTGTCGGAATAATTGGTATATGGAATTAACTGAAAGAAATTCGGGCGGTTTATCCTTCGTGTATAACTTAATTGCAATTCCTGCTTGCCGCCGAGTTTTTGACTAAGGAACAAGGAGGGGAATAAACTTATAGGATAGGAGTTGCTGAAATTCTCTTTTGTATCCAATAATTCACCTGTGTAATTTGAACTTTCTGCTCTTAATCCAGCCTGGTATCCAAAATTCTTGAATCCGCTGGTAAATGAAATATAAGCCGCATACACATTGTTCGTATTCTCGTAATTAGTTGAAGCAGCAGGTACCAGATAAAAATCCCCCGTACCTGATGTATCATAATAGGTATTCGTATTGCTGACCAGGTGCTGTGAATTCATCCTCAAACCCGCTTCCAATTTGGTTTTGGTATCGAAAGGATGTACGTAATCCGTTTGTATGGTCAGATTTTTGTTGGTGCCACTCCCGTCTATTTTTTGCTGCTGATCAAATGCCACATCCGATCCCGGTTGGCCGGTTAAATAATTAGTTACAGTTAAAGCATTGTTTACATTCGTTCCATCAAAGTAATTCAGGTCAGCGGTTATATTCTCTCCTTCTTTGGGGAAGAGGTGTTTAAATGCAAACTGCAATCCATTAGCATCGAATGTCCGGTTTGTATTTATCGTCGCCTGACTATAAGATGAATCTGTTCCACTTGGGAAAATAAGTATAATTCGTATTATCTAAAGTCTGAATTGGTTGAAACTGACCGTGCACGTGAATGTAGGTTAGTGAAAATGTTGTTCTGTTAGTTACAAAGTAATCCATACCAATACTTCCGAAGGCAAAAGCGCCACCATTTTTATTTACCTGGTTTTGATAAATGGATGTGGGTGTATCTGTATAGTTATATCTGTTAACCGTTCCGTCCGTTACACCTTTGTTCTGGTTATAAAATCCATTGGCTGTAAAATTGAATTTATCCTGGCGGACATTGAAGTTTAATCCGCCATTGAACGCACCGTGACTGTCAAATCCTGCACGTACATTTCCATTGTAGCCTGATTTCCGGTTCTTTTTTAATACAATATTTACAATACCCGCCCCGCCTCCGGATGCATCATATTTAGCAGAAGGATTTGTAATTATTTCCACACTTTCAATTGCATCTGCAGGAATCTGGTCAAGCGTTAATGTAGTAGGCCTTCCATCCACGTACAGTAGTGGGGGTGCATTTCTCAAAGTAAGGTTCCCATCAATATCCACATTCACAGAAGGAACATTTTTCATTACGTCCATTGCAGTACCACCTGCATTCACAAGATCCTTTTCTACATTATATACTTTTTTATCAATATCCATTTTCAATGTTGGAGGAGAAGCGGTTACCGTTACACCCTGCAATTGTGCGATGTCTACGGCCATCTTAATATTTCCCAGATCTTTATCAAACCCGTTGATCGCACTGCTCATTGAATTGATGGTTTGGGTAACATCTGCGCCTGGTTTTGGAGCGCCTCCGGAAGGCATTCTCACCTGGAACATAACCTGTTGTTCCAGTGGCTTGTATCCGGTTGCGGATATTTTGAGCCTCAATGCGCCCATGATTGGCAGGTCTTCAAAACTAAAATCACCATTTGTATTGGTTGTCATACCTTTTAGCAAAATCATTTTCGCTTTCTTCGTTACAGAATCATATTTATTATGAAGAATAACTACAGTTGCTTCAGAAATAGGATGACCTGTGCTATCTACCAGTTTACCGTAAACATGGCCCATATTCGGAATATTCCTTCCTGCTCCACCAGCGGGGAATTGAGCCTGCAGAGAAAAAGCTCCCACAATAAAAACCATCATCAGCAGCAAATTTTTCATATAAGTATTTTGTGAGTGTAAAACTAAGTTGACAATTTTGGAATTGATGTCTAATTGAGACGAGCGGTTAAAATCCCGCGACCAAATACAGGATCATTTGTTTCCCTGGCCAATCTTATTCATCAGATCTTCTTTATAAAGATCACTCAGGGGTAGTTCCAGATCTCCCAGGTAAACGGAATTTCTGCGAATCGTTGTGATTTGCGATAATGCGACAATATAGGATTTATGGATCCGGAAAAATTTTCCTGGCGGAAGCTTTTCCTCTATAGATTTCATGCTCATCCGAATAATAAGTGGTTTTGTTTCGCCCAGATGTATTTTAAGATAATCCTTAAGGCCTTCTATCAGTCGTATTTCTGAAAAGACAATTTTAACAAGTCCGTATTCGGCATTTACAAAAAAATAATCCGGCCAGCTTTGTGATTCCAAACCTGCATTTTTCTTAAGACGGTAAAAATCGATTGCCTTGTTGCAGGCTTTTAAAAATCTTTCAAAGGGGACAGGCTTTACCAGATAGTCAATAACGTCCAGATTAAATCCTTCAAGAGCATATTTTTCGTAGGCGGTAATAAGAATGACCATTGGTCTTGAAGAAAGAGATTGCAATAGTTGAAGACCGGTTAGACCGGGCATCTGTATGTCAAGGAATATCAGATCTATTTCCTGTTTATTCAAAATAGCAAGCGCTTCGATAGCCGTACTGCATGAAGCTACGAGTTCCAGTAAGGGAACCTGCCGTATATTATCCTGCAACAGTGCCAGGGCAAGTGGTTCATCATCAACAGCAATGCATTTCATTGTCAATGAAGTTTAATCTGAAGTGAAGCCGTGAACCAGCCGTTCTCTTTGTTGATGGATAGAATATGTTTCTGATCATACAGCAGGTTCAGCCTCCTGATCACATTAGGTAATCCAATTCCGGAAGTCCGGTCTTTAATCTCATCGTTTTTAGGGTCAAATTTATTCTTAACACGAAAATCTATCAAACCGTCGGAAATCTTCAATGAAATGTCTATTTCCGGATTTTCAATAATCCCTGTACCATGCTTAAACGCATTCTCAATAAACGGGATAAGCAGCATTGGTTCAATCAGCTGGTTATCTCCGGGATCCATATCCACACGGATAACCAATGTTCTGGCGTATCTGATTTTCTGTAGTTCAATATAACTGTTTACATATTCCGTTTCACGCATCAATGTAACCGAAGCTTCGTCCGATTCATAAAGCATATAGCGCATCAGACCCGAAAGCCGGATAAGGGAAGGTTCGAGCTGATCCGATTTCAATCTTGCCATAGCCACCATATTATTCAGTACGTTAAACAGAAAATGCGGACTTACCTGTGATCTTAAGAATGAAAGTTCGGTTTTCAGGTTTTCATTCTCTCTTTCCTTCATGAGTTGTTCGGTCCTTATTTTATCCGTTACAAACCAGTAGACAGTGCTCATGGCCCAGACAAATAAATAAGGGAAAATGGTAAAGAAGTATTCACGGTGAAATCCCGGCTTTTCGCCAGCTTTCGGGAAGATATTAATACCGGTAATAAACACAGCCAGCAACAAAATAAGCAGGGCAATATAGATGCCGATTTTCTTACGGTTCAGAAAACTTGGAATCAGTACAAGAAGATTAAAGTAGAAAAAAAGAATCCAGCAGAAATCAAAAATTAAGAACCGGAGCGTGAACATTCCCTTAAAATTCACGTGTTGCGGGTCCGGCTCCCTATGGAAAAGTGTCGGCAATGTAAAAAGTATCACCCACGCCAGAATATGGAAAAAAACAATTGCAACCTTGGATCTGTACCACTTTGTGCTCATGGAATTTAAATCTGCCGCAATGTCCGAATTTATCGCATATTCAGTACCCTTACTGCGACAAACCCCGCATTTCCTGAGATCAAATTGCTTTATAAGCCCAAAGCTTAAGGCTGAAGGCATAAGGCTTAATACTGAGAGCTTATGGCATACCTCACTACCACACTACCACACTTCCACACTTAAAATAATGTTCTATTCCGACCTAAGGCTGACAACCGGATTCCCGTATGCAGCTTTAATGGATTGGTAACTTACTGTAAGTATTGTTATGATAATTATTGAAAACCCTGCCATCAGAAATATGTCGAGGCTCATGGGTATGCGGTAAACAAATCCATTCAGCCACTGGCTCATAACCCACCAGGATAGGGGAACGGCGATACAAAGAGCAATTAATACCTGTTTGAAAAGATCCCTGGATAACATTAACACTACATCGGGGACCGTAGCACCAATCACTTTCCTGATACCGATTTCCTTTTGTCTTTTTTGTGCTGTAAAAGCTGTTAATCCGAATAAACCAAGACAGGAAATAAGGATGGCAAGACCCGCAAAATACTTGGATAAAATACCCACACGCAAGTCTGAGGCATATTGCTTTTCATAAATTTCATCCAGGAAATAAAAATTAAACGGGAAACCTGGATTATAACTTTCATATAAGTTTTGAATCCTTTCAACCGTCTCCTTTTCTTTCCCAGCCTGTATCCTTATCATCATTTTGTTCCAGGGCGAAGAGTCCTGTTTAAGTAAAGTCATATACAATGGCTTAACTGTTTCGCGCAGGGATTCAAAATGAAAATCTTTTACTACACCAACAATTTGTTCCGGCTGGTCGAATAATTTAATGCTTTTACCTATGGGATTTTTTAATCCCATGATCCTGGCGGCTTCTTCATTTACAATGATCTTATTTGATTCATCCCCAAAATTCTTCGAAAAACTGCGCCCTTCGGCCATTTTCATTCCCATAGTTTCAATAAAATCATACCCTACACCAAAACCTTCAAAATAAATGTATTCACCGGCAGGTTTCCCTACCCATTCCACTCCATTAGAACCATAATTACGGCCTACCATAATATTAAAAGTAAAACTGGCATTTACAACGCCTGGAATCTTTTTTAAAAGTGAAGCAAAATTCTCCTCCGTTCCAATGAGTTTTCCTTCGCATTCCACACGGACAATATGATCCCTGCTATACCCCAGATTTTTGTTCTGTATATACTGGATTTGTTTATATATAACGAGCACACCCACTATCATAAAAATAGAAATCGTAAATTGAAATATCACCAATCCACGTCGCGCCCAGACTTCCCCGATAGATGTACGCATTTTCCCTTTCAAAATCATGATCGGATTAAATCCGGCGAGATAAAGGGCCGGGTAACTTCCTGAAACAAATCCTGTAAATAAACTGATCCCGATCAGTCCGCCAATAAGCCCTGAATTAAAATCCAGATGTATTTCCTTGCCGGTAATCTGATTAAATTGGGGAAGCAAAAGAATAACCATAACAATAGCTATACAAACAGCTATTACAGTAAGCAGAATAGATTCTCCCATGAACTGAAAAACAAGCTGGGTTTTGCCCGCTCCCACTACTTTTTTTATACCCACTTCTTTAAGTCTTCGGGAAGCCTTGGCAGTGGACAGGTTCATGAAATTGATACATGCGATCGCCAGTATAAAAAATGCAATGACGGAAAATAATTTAACATTCACTATCCGACCGCCTATCCGGTTTCCATGATCAAAACTATTCTGAAGATAATTGTCTGAAAACCGGAATGCAAATGGTGAGCGTGTCGTATCTCCCCCATTCTTTGTTATTACATTTTCAATCCTTTTATTGAAAGCCTCCAGATTTGTTCCTTTTTTTAAAAGGATGAAGTTATGCGGACCTGTATTATTCCAGGTCCCTACCCAGGGCTGGATCTGTTTATAATATTCAAAAGAAAGTAGAAAGTCAAATTGTTCTGAAGAATGAACCGGCACTTTTTCAAAAACTCCGCTGACGAAAAAAATCTGATTGTGCTGAAATACAATTTTTCTCCCGATCAGGTTTTCTGTAGTATTAAATAATTTTTTTGCCAGCTCATCAGAGATGACAATATTGCTTTTATCTGCGAGTACTTTATCCGGTTTTCCATCAAGGAGCTTAAAAGAAAATATATTGAAATAGTCCTTTCCTACATATTGTCCGGTCGCTTTCAGATTTTTCTCATCTACACTTAATGTGAATTTCTGAAACCAGGATGCCGGGGCCTCGGCTGCCGCATATTCAACTTCGGGATTTTGAGCTGCAATCGTTTCACTTAATAATCCGGAAGATTCATCTGCGATAAGTACATCCCCTCCCGATTTCCGGTGCTCCATCAATTGATATATGCGGGAATCTTTTTCATGAAACTTATCAAACATGTATTCATCATGCACCCATAAATATATCAGCAGGGTGCAGGCGATACCAGTTGAAAGACCCAATAAATTCAAAAAAGTAAACTGGCGGTCTTTCATGAGGTTTCGCCAGGCAATTTTCAAGTTGTTTTTGAACATGGAATTTTATTTGAAGCGAAGATTATTCTATCTGCCTCCAACAAAGTGCCAGTTTGATTATGTGCTGGTAATCAGGGAACTAATTCAGTAAATCCAATAACAACTGTACGATATTGTACAGCATTCCGGACAAAGCTTAAAGCGTAAGGCCTAAAGCTTAACGCCTAACGCCAAAGGCATAACGCATGTTTATTTCAAACGACTCAAGATTAAAATACTTGCTGCATCCTGAAATCTGGAATTCTAACAAAAGAAGTTCGGGATTGCAGGTACATGAATTATTTAAAAATGAAAACCTCCGGAATTGGTTCGGAGGTTTCAAATAATAATTTCAACTGATCCAGATATACGGCATTAAGCCTTAAGCATTAAGCCTTAGGCGTTAAGCTTTCAAGATTTAGGCATATCAAAAATCGTTGGATCAATTTTTTTATTCAATTCAATTTTATTAACAGTTCGAAGTAATAGTGAATTGTCCGCCATAACTAATTTCAGTAGAATAAGGGAAAACAATCCCGAGGCTCAATTTTTTTGAAATTTGAAAAGTAGTGAGTGACTTCCATAGTTTGTCCCATCATTTGAGCTGTTGAAACCAATTTCGTCATATAATAAGTCGCAGAATCAATATATACAGTGGTTTCTACACTATCCGGCGCTGGTGATTTTTAATTTGATAAGCACCACTTTCTTTTCCCTGAAATTCAACTTTATTTCCTTTGGCAGCGTAATTATAAAGTGGTCCGAAAGCATCCAGTCTTCCTTTACTTTGCTTAAACATTTCATCAGGCATTGCTGTTGGAGTGGATGCGCCTTGCAATGGATTAATCTGCCAGCCTCCCTTATCAGTAACTGCTATGATACTGATTGCCCATTAATTCAGAAACCATTTTAAATCCAACACCAGTTACCATGTTAATGGTACTGGGTCCTTCATTACCCATAACCTGTTGAGTGTTTTCCATGTAAACTGATTTGACTTGCTGCAGTTTTTCCTTACCACCAAGAGCATCAATATATTTGTTAATAATTTCATCTGCAGTTTGTGCCCGGATTCCGCTGAAACTTGAAACAGCCAGTAAAAGGGCCATACTCATTTTAACCAATTTCATAAATCTGTTTTTATTTTAAAGATAAAGATGCCGAATTATTCTTTAAACTGCCAGCCGCCTCTTTTTTCCGCATTGTGTAATTATTTTTTCCGAATCCGTAACTGTAATACCTTTATTAAGCAATTCTTTTGCCGGATGAAATATCTGGTAACCGTCATGCCTCCTTTACTAATTCTCAATATAAACACTGAGGCTCAGAAGTTTACAACAACTAACGCGCAAAAGCTGGTAATGACCAATGAAGACTCCCTTCAGGTGGGGGGCAATATACAGAAAACGGTCATTTCAGGTTACGGAAGCGCCTACTACCAGCGAAATTTCGACCTGAAGCAATCTGTAATCACTCTCGAAAGGGCCGTGCTTTTTGTTGGACACCAGTTTTCAGACAAAATATCTTTTTTCTCGGAGTTGGAACTTGAAAATGCCAAAGTAGAGGGCGGGGTCAGCAACAATGCAGAGATATCTATGGAACAGGCGTTTTTAAAATTTAATATCAATGCCCATCAGTATTTAATAGCGGGCCTATTCACCCCACGTATCGGAATCCTCAATGAAAATCATCTTCCGGTAAATTTCAATGGAGTGGAGCGCCCAATGGTTGAAACTCTAATCATCCCTGCCACATGGCGGGAACTTGGAGTCGGATTTTATGGAAATAGTGAAAAAATTCCCCTGAATTACAGCATTGCCATCATGAATGGTTTGGAAGGGGAAAATTTTGAACATGGCACCGGGATTCGGGACGGCCGCGCAGAGGGTAACCTGGCTTCTGCAAATAATATTGCCCTAACAGTCGCGCTCCAGTATTTCTGGAAGAATTTTAAATTCCAGGTTTCCGGCTATAGCGGTGGAACAGTCACGCTGAGCCCTAAAGGATCCGACAGCCTTGGTCTCAACAGTGGTGCGTTTGGAACGCCTATTTATTTGGGAGAAGCTGACGCCCAATATGAATACAATGCCTGGTCAGCAAAAGTTCTTGGTGTATACATCAGTTATCCCGAAGCAGGAAAGATGAATACCGTATATGGAAACAATACAGCCACAGGTATGTATGGCGCTTTTGCAGAAGTTGCTTACAACTGGCTCTTCAATCGACAGACAAGAAATCTGACCAGGGCGAGCCTGATAAGTTTCGCAAGATTTGAAGCGTTTAATATGAATTCAGGTATCGCTGCTAACGGAGAAGGCATTTACGACGGAACTGAAAAACAAACCCACCTGATAGTAGGATTTGGATATCTCCCGCTGCCAAATGTTGTAATAAAAGCTGACATCCGCTTGATGCATACCGGTCCACAAAATCCGGCGCTCGTTGTAAATCCCGCTCCAAACGCTCTGCCTTATCAGCAAAACAACCAGTTCTTAAATATTGGAATCGGATATTCATTCTGATTTAAAATAGGAGTGCATGAATATTGAACGTAGAAAATTTCTCACATCAACCTGCAAAGCATGTCTCTTCGCAGGCGCTGGTGTTTTGATTACTGATCTTACAGCCTGCAATACATCTTCTAGAATTATGCAACTTCCCATCACACAGGGTTCAGTGCGGTTTCCCCTAACCGCTTTTGCTAAAGAATCGATTCAGCTTGTCAGACCCGAGGGATGGTATTATGATATCGCGGTGCGTAAAACAGGAACAGATCAGTTTGATGCGCTTTTGCTGGAATGCACACACCAGCAAAACCAGCTCATAATGAATTCAAACGGATTTAAGTGCAGTCTGCATGGTAGTCAGTTTAATTTAAATGGACAGGTAGTTAAAGGTCCTGCAGAGCGTGCATTAAAAAAATTATCAACCAGCCTTGACCAGGGCCAGCTGACAATTTATTTAAAATCCTGATAATAAAAGTAATAAATGAAAATCATTGTCATCATATTAGCTGCCGTTTTATTCAGCTTAACTGCCTGCTACAAGGCAGTAGAATCAGGTTCAACTACTCAAAATTTTGACAGCCTTGAGTCTGAAGTAATTCAGGACTTTACCAATGATCTCGTTTTTTTCAGGTACAGCAGTCTTTTAAATTCCTGCGTAACTATGCAGGCTTCAGTTGCCAGTCTTACAAATCAGACCACGGATACTAATCTTGCACAGTCTAAACTTGATTGGAAAAATATGCGCTCCCAATGGGAACAAAGTGAAGGTTTCCTGATTGGACCGGTAGAATCAAATGACTACGATCCGAATACCGACACCTGGCCCACAGATTATGTTCAGATGGACTCTCTGTTAAACAGTTCCAACCCCCTTTCAACAAATGACGTAAAAAACCTACCGCAAAGCTTACGCGGATATCATCCCCTGGAATATATGCTTTGGGGCGAAGGCGGATCCAGAACAGCTTCCAATTTTACTTCGCGTCAGAAATTATATATGAATTCCCTGATCAGTGATATCCTTTCCAATAATGTCCAGCCATTATTTAATGACTGGTTTCTGGGAACAGACAATTATCAAAACCAGGTATTGAAGGCGGGGAAAGGTTCAACTGAGTTTTCAACACGGCAGGCCTTGTTTCTAAATATCCAATCAGTCATGAGTGACATTTGTAATGAAGTCGGTACGTCCAAAATGTACGAACCGTTTGTTGCACGGGATTCATCGATTACTGAGTCTCCTTATTCAGGCAATACATTAATCGACTTCAAAAGCAATATCATGGGATTGCAGCAGGTTTATATGGGACTTAACGGGGGAAAAGGATTAAAAGATCTGGTTGCCTCAAAAAATCTTCAGCTCGATCAAAAAATACAGGCGCAGATCAATGCTGCATTAAATTCATTCGATCAGATAACGGTACAATATGAAGTGGCAATTTTCACGCAGCGGGTTCAGGTCCAGCAAACAATGGATCAGCTGAATGCCTTGAATACATTGCTTGAAAATGATTTCAAGAATTTTTTAATCCAATATATCAAAGACTGAGGAAAAGCAGGGAATGAAGAAATTATATATTATTGCTCTGATTGGGATGCTGGTAGTTTTCCTGAGTCGGTGTCACAAGGCAGAACTGGCTCCCGATACAGTATATGACGATCGTCTAAGCGGGGGAAAAGCAACTGTTTTTGACGAAACATCTCATGCATTTTCCAATGCAATAGATGGTATGAGTGCAAGAGATCAGCGCGTTCACGAATTAGGTGACCAGACATTCGAAGCCAGTTTCGTTGCGGCGCCTGCGAAAGTATTCGGGGGACTCGGTTCCATTTACAATAATGTTTCCTGCATTAATTGTCACAGAAATGACGGTGGCGGATTTCCCAGTACAGGATCTGCCACTTCGGGTTTACTTTTGCGAATCAGTCAGTCAGGAGCGGATCCTCACGGAGGGCCGTTAGCTGTGGACGGGTATGGTACACAAATCCAGGATCAGGCGGTATTAGGTTACGATCCTGAAACAACGGTGGTTATTTCTTACACAGAATCTGTTTTTAACTATCCCGATGGAGCAACAGCGAGTCTGCGAAATCCAACTTACACTTTGCTAAATCCTTATCTTCCTTTCCAGGTTCCTTATATGCTTTCTCCACGTCTCGCTCCACCCCTCGTTGGAATTGGATTGCTTGATGATATTCCGGAAAGCACAATCAAAAGTTTTATAGATGAAGGGGATCAAAATGGCGACGGGATAGTTGGAAAACAAAACATAGTATATGACGGGTATACGGGAGAATATGTTCCTGGACGATTTGGATTGAAAGCAAATACTTCCACCCTGCTATTACAAGTAGCGACCGCGTATCAGCAGGATATGGGCGTTACTTCATATGTGACTCCCATTGAGAATTCTCTTGACCAGCAACAATGGCCGGTTGCTACGAATACGGGGAAACCGGAGCTTCCGGACAGCCTCCTGAATGATGTAACATTTTATGTCAGGACCCTGGCCGTTCCTGCCAGAAGAAATGTAAATGATCCTGATGTACAAGCCGGCTCCATTTTATTTAACCAGATCAACTGCTCAGGTTGTCATCGCCCTACCATTATGACAGGCCCCGATTTCAATGTATCGCAACTCAGTGGTCAGCGGATTCATCCTTACACAGATCTTTTATTACATGATATGGGAGATGGTTTGGCAGATAACCGTCCGGATTTTCTGGCCTCAGGAAAGGAATGGAGGACTCAACCCTTATGGGGCCTGGGGCTTCTGCAAAAAACAACAGGAACTGCTTTCTATTTACATGATGGCCGGGCAAGAACAATTGAAGAAGCCATACTCTGGCATGATGGTGAAGCCGCAAAAGCAAAACAGGCTTTTACGGGCTTAACTTTACAAGAGAGAAATCAGCTCATTAAATTTTTGAATTCACTCTGAGTTGATCGGTCCATCATGCTTAACTTCGGAAAAAAGGTAGTTATGAAGACTGGCGTCGTCGGATACGGAGTGGCCGCGCAATTTATGCATCTTCCCTTTCTTATTACCAATCCTGATTACCAGCTGCAAACCATTTTACAAAGGCACGGAAATGAAGCCGGTGACAAATATCCTTCGGTAAAAATAGTACGAAGTCTGGATGAGATGCTCTACGATGAAAGCCTTGAGCTTGTAATTATAACGACTCCGAATGATACCCATTTTGACTATGCCTGGCGGGCACTCGAAGCTGGTAAACATGTTGTCCTCGAAAAACCTTTTACCATAACTTCTTCGGAAGCAAAAAAACTGATTATACAGGCGGAAAAAAAAGAACGTGTACTTAGCGTATATCAAAACCGCAGGTATGTATCAGATTTCCTGACCATCCGAAAGTTACTCAAAGAGAAACTACTGGGTAAACCGGTCGAATTTGAAGGTCATTATGACAGATACAGGCCCGAACGCAGACACAATGCATGGAGGGAACAAAATACACCCGGCAGTGGAATACTATATGATCTGGGTGCCCACCTCATTGATCAGGCTTTTTGTCTTTTTGGTTTACCCCGATATGTTACAGCTGATATCCGGATACAACGAGCGGATGCCAGAACTACTGATTATTTTGAGCTCTGGTTCGACTATGATTTTACCAAAATAATCTTAAAGGCGGGTATGCTTGTCCGTGAGTCAGGGCCCCGGTACGCAATTCATGGCATCAGTGGCTCTTTCATTAAATATGGAGAAGACCCTCAGGAAGCACTGCTCAGAAAAGGTATCCTGCCAATTGCAGTGGATTGGGGCAAGGAATCGGAAGATATTTTTGGTTTGCTGCATACAGAAATAGATGGAGAAATCATAAAAGAAAAATATCCATCCCTGGCAGGGAACTATGGAGGATTTTATGTTGATCTCTACAATACGATACGTAAAGGAGAGCCATTGAAGGTAAAACCAGAACATGGTTTCAATGTAATCCGTATGATCGAACTGGCGACTGAGAGTAATGAAAAAAAATGCAGGATTCCCTGTACTGACCTTATAGATGTTATCTATCCTTAAACGACGAGCAGGCTGCATCCGCGTATGTCGCTGTTATCCATCCGCCCCAACACTTCGAAACTTCCATCATTGTAAAGTTTGACTACGTCGTCGGTTGCGATAAATGAGCAGGAATCCCGATTTGCCAGATCGATAATATTCAACAGCCCTTCACCGGAATTCTGAATACTTAATGGATCATCTTCATCCCTAACCAGGGCTTTCATCCACGGAACCGGTTTATAAATTCCATCTCCTGACGAGTAAGCCTGCGATAAAAGTTCAGTCATCCCATATTCGGAATGAACCTTAGTTACACCTAACTTTTGTTTTAGAATCTGATGTAATTCCTGTCGTGTAACTTCCTCTCTCCTCCCCTTCATACCTCCTGTTTCCATAACTATTGTATGTCTTAATTGCATCGAATATTTTTCGGCAAAATCCAGCAAAGCAAAACTTACCCCAATCAGGAGGGTCTTCTGGTTATTTTTTTCCATCTTTAACAGCGCTTCATATAATCCTTCAAAATCATATAAATAAAAACCACTGTCGTCATGGCCGCTAAGTCTGATCAGTTCATCAACCATATATACGAGCGATGAACCAGTTCTTTCAAGATAAGCGGGTAACAAACCAAGCACACAAAAATTTCCGATATTACCATAAAAAAATTCAAATCCTTTAACGAAACTTTCACGATACAAACGGAGGTCTTTTACAAAGTGCCGTGCTGGCTTTGTATTTGTAGTGCCGCTACTTTCAAAAACAATCTCCGGAATAAATTCCCCTGATTTCACTTCCGAGTTTTTGAAAAAGGAAACCGGCAGAAAGGATATCTGGTTCAATTCTTCAATCATTTCAGGTATCTTTCTTAGTTGATTTGAAAAATTTCTGTAGAGGGAATTTTCCGAATACTGGTATTTTAGAATCTCCATCGTCCTGATATTAAAATCCCGGGGCAACCCCTCGAAGATCTTATCGTATTCATAAGTGAAAGAATGACTTTTCATAGACTTTTAATGGATGGAATTCCAATTTGAAAGTTTAACAGGTACAATACTAAAGCTTTTCGCGAAAATCCTTTAATTTGTGCTGTCCAAATCACTCGAATGAAACTTAAATTTTTTCTCTTATCACTCACTTTGTTACTTATCTTCGGATGCAGTAAAGATAACAATCAGGGTGGGCCTTCCATCTCTATAAAATCATACACAAGTTCAGTGTATAACGACGGGAACGATTTTAACGCGGTTCTTACATATTCAGGTGGAAATTTATCCAATGATTCACTTTACATTTTACGCCGCCGGTATAATCAATCTTATGCAGATAGTCCAAGAGATATTTTTCCAACCCAGCTGCCCACCACACCATCTGTAAGTAAGGCCGAATTTTCCGCATCTCTCGCATGGAGTGATATTGAAGTTGGCATTAACGGTGAAAATGATACTTGTGATTTCCGTTTTGTGTTAGTTGACCAGAATGGAAAGCATAGCGATACGGCAACAACCGGCACTGTTATCATCTACCAATATTGATAAACCTTGATCTGGATTCGGAAACTATTTGATTTTTTTCTTTTCAGCAGTATTTATATTTCAATTTGTGCGGTTATTATGACCTGGCAAAGCTGCTATTTACTACAATTACCAAATTTCCAGGACTATTACTTTTTTGTTTTTTTTGCTACCATCTGCAGTTATAATTTTCATTGGTACCTGACACCTCAATCCAAAAGTTCAGCTGAACGCACAAGATGGTCGTTCCTTCACAAGAACGCCCACCTGTTGTTTTATTTTGCCGGAGTTGTAGGATCGTTGATTTTTTTTTATAAACTCCGTCAGCACTGGTTTGCACTTTTTTTCGCAACATTACTTACTTTTCTTTATTCCGCTCCCAAAATCCCTCTCCCTTATTTTCGTTTTCTCAAGCAGGTAGCCATTGGTAAAACAATCTTTCTGACTACGGTATGGACCTACGTTACTGCCATCATGCCCGTCTTCATTGCAGGAGAACATTTTAGTCACGAAATGAAGTGGTTTGCTGCCAGCCGTTTTTTCCTGATATATGGTATTTGTATTTTATTTGACTACCGTGACCGGGCTGAAGACCGGGAAGAAGGAATACGAACTATGGTAAATTACTTCGATGAAACCGGTGTGAACCGTTTATTTGTTTTTTCCGTCATCGCATTTTTCATTTTCACTATCGGGTTACTTTTTTCCGGTGTTTCAATGTTGACAATTGTTATACTAATCATTCCGGGTATCATACTTTATTTTATTTATCCCAGGGCCAAAAAAAGCGATTCAGATTATCTCTACTACTTCATTCTGGATGGTTTAATGATGCTTTCAGCTTTGCTGATGGCGGTACTGTCAATTTGATTATTTTTGGCGAAATTCTATTCATGGCCAAAGCCAAACATGCTGTACTCCCCAAAAAACCCTTATTGTCTTCTGCTTCTTTTGAATTCATGAAAAAATATCTCAATACAGCTTCGCCAGTAGGTTTCGAATCTGGCGGCCAAAAAGTATGGATCGAATATCTCAAGCCTTTTATAGACAGTTATTTTACTGATTCGTATGGGACGGCTGTGGGTGTAATAAATCCCAAATCCAATTTCAGGGTGGTCATTGAAGCACATGCAGATGAAATCAGCTGGTTCGTAAATTATATTAATCCGGAAGGTTTGATGTACCTGAAAAGAAATGGCGGAGTAGATCATCAGGTGGCACCCGGACAAAGAGTTATAATTCATGGAGATAATGGACCGGTAAAAGCAGTTTTTGGCTGGCCTGCCATTCACACAAGAATGGTAAATCCCGATGCCAAAGAAGTACATCCGAAAGTGGACAATTTGTTTTTGGATTGTGGTGCCCGGAATCGTAAGGATATAGAAGCATTGGGCATTCACCCAGGGTGCGTAGTCACGTATCAGGACGGCTTTGACGAATTAGCCTACGATACATTGATTGCAAGGGCATTCGACAATCGGATCGGCGGTTTTATGATCGCCGAAGTGGCCCGTCTTCTGAAGCAAAATAAAAGGGCCCTCCCTTATGGTTTATATATTGTAAATGCGGTTCAGGAAGAAGTGGGACTTCGGGGAGCCGAAATGATCGCCCGCAGAATTAAACCGGATGTGGCCATCATTACAGATGTAACTCATGATACGGCTACACCCATGGTAAACAAACTGGTGGAAGGTGACATCACGTGCGGAAAGGGGCCTTCCCTTGCGTTCGGTCCGGCTGTGCACAACAAACTTCTTTCTTTTGTAAGGGAAATTGCATCAAAAAAAAATATTCCAGTTCAACTCAGGGCCGTTTCACGGAGCACAGGAACAGACACAGATTCCTTTGCCTATGCCAATGAAGGATGTCCATCCGTATTGATATCTATTCCTCTCAGATATATGCATACTACGGTAGAAATGCTGAATCGAAACGATATTGAAAAAACCATATCACTTATATATGAAACGTTACTGGCACTAACCCCAAAAACGAACTTTAGCTATCATTTATAAATTCGGCTCACTTTAAAATTAGACAATGATTCGAAATAACTGGACAAAAGAAGAAATTCAGGAAATATATAATCTCCCGGTTCTGGAACTTGTTTACCAGGCTGCGACCCTGCACCGCAAGTATAATAATACCGCTGAAGTACAGGTTTGTACGCTGCTTTCTGTAAAAACAGGTGGATGCCCGGAAGATTGTGCTTACTGTCCACAGGCGGCACGCTATCATACTGATATTCATGTTCATGGTCTGATGCAAACTGCTGAAGTCCTTGAATATGCACAAAAAGCTAAACAAGCAGGTTCCACCCGTTTTTGCATGGGTGCTGCCTGGCGTGAAATAAGGGATAACCGGGACTTCGACCGTGTACTGGATATGGTAAAAGGAGTGAATGCCATGGGGATGGAAGTATGCTGTACCCTTGGGATGTTAACCAAATCCCAGGCTGACAAGCTTGCTGAAGCAGGCCTGTTTGCATATAATCACAACCTGGATACTTCGGCTGATTTTTACGATGAAATCATTACCACCCGTAGCTATGAGGAGCGTCTGAATACCCTGGGCCACGTTCGGCAGGCAGGCATCAGCGTTTGCTGCGGCGGAATAATTGGACTCGGAGAGACCCACAAAGACAGGATCAACATGCTTTGCACACTTGCCAACCTGCCGGAACATCCGGAAAGCATACCCATTAACGCGTTGGTAAGAGTGAAAGGAACCCCTCTGGAAAATAACCCTAAGGTGGACATTTGGGATATGGTAAGAATGATCGCAACAGCACGGATACTTATGCCTAAGTCAATGGTCAGATTGAGCGCGGGCCGCGCCGAAATGAGTATACCCGAGCAGGCTTTTTGTTTTATGGCAGGAGCTAATTCTATATTTTCGGGAGATAAGCTGCTGACTACTCCAAATCCGTCATTTGAAGAAGATGATGCCATGTTTTCATTGCTCGGACTGAACGCTATGCCGGCTTTTAAAAGCCAAAAGTTTAACGCTAAAAGCTTAACGCTTAAAGCCTAAAGGATAGAACTTCTCATTACGATTCTGAAAACGAGATTATTTAATTTTAATACTCAACATTCGCTTTAAGCATTAGGCGTTAAGCGTTAGGCATAAAAAAGAATTCCTCCATAGAAATGGAGGAACTTTTTTTAACCCTTAAAACAACCAACATGAAAATCTTTGTGGTTGTAATTATAACGTAAAGAATTTCTAATGGTTTAATCAGGCTTTGTGAATGGACTGTTAATCATTCCATACGATCCCTGTGTTCCAGCTGGTGATGGGTCAGAAATTCCACAGATACTATATTTTCAGGAATAAATGAGCTTAGACAAGGGCAAGATCAAGTACCTGCTGCATGGTTTTAACAAAATGAAATTTCAATCCCTTAATGAAATTGGAATCAATTTCGCTGATGTCTTTTTCATTTTGCCAGCATAAGATCACTTCCTTGATTCCCGCTCTCCTTGCGGCCAGAATTTTTTCTTTAATTCCACCCACCGGAAGTACCTGGCCTCTCAACGTGATTTCGCCAGTCATCGCCAGGTAAGGTTTAATTTTTTTCCCTGTAATTGCCGAAGCGAGCGAGCTCATCATCGTGATGCCTGCACTGGGCCCATCCTTTGGAGTACCTCCCTCAGGTACATGGATATGAAGCGTTTTTTTGGAGAACACATCAGGATTCAACCCATATTTTTTTGCATTGGATTGCAAATAAGTGAGTGCTGTGGTCGCGCTTTCTTTCATCACATTACCCAGGTTCCCTGTAAGTTTGAGATCACCCTTGCCATCACTTATGCTGGTTTCAATAAATAGGATATCACCACCGACATAAGTCCATGCAAGTCCAACGGCGACGCCCGGCATATTGGCAACTTTGTAGAGATCGTTATTATAACGCGGCTTGCCCAGCACTTTTTCAATATCTTTTTCAGTAATGGACGCTTTGAGTCTCGATTTAAAAGCATATTCCTTTGCCTCGAAGCGCATGATGGAAGCCAGTTGTCTGTCGAGTTCCCTCACTCCACTTTCTCTTGTATAATCAGAGATAATCTTTCCAAGATTCTTATCCGACAATTTAAGAGGCATATTTTTTAATCCATGGGCTTCCTTCTGCTTTGGAATCAGGTGACGTTTTGCAATTTCTACTTTCTCTTCAATAGCATAGCCGCTCAGGTCAATAATCTCTATGCGATCGCGCAATGCGGGCTGAATATGACCGATATCATTTGCTGTCGCTACAAATAAAACCCGGCTCAGATCATATTCAAGTTCGAGGTAATTATCATAAAAAGTATTGTTTTGTTCGGGGTCCAGTACTTCCAGCAATGCGGAGGATGGATCACCGCGAAAATCAGTGCCGACCTTATCTATTTCGTCCAGGATCATAACCGGATTGGAAGATTTCACCTTTCTCAATGATTGTAAAATTCTTCCGGGCATGGCCCCTATATAAGTTTTACGATGTCCCCGAATTTCACTTTCATCATGCAATCCCCCGAGACTGATGCGAACATATTTACGGCCAATGGCATTTGCGATACTCTTACCGAGGGAAGTTTTGCCAATACCCGGTGGCCCTACAAAACAAAGTATCGGGCTTTTCATATCTCCTTTAAGTTTTAATACGGCGAGATATTCAAGAATCCTCTCTTTTACTTTTTTCATCCCATAATGATCCTGATCAAGCACTTTCGAAGCTTTCTTCAAATCATACTGATCATCCGTAAATTCATTCCAGGGCAAATCCAGCATTAGATCCAGGTGGTTGTACACAATTGAATAATCCGGCGTGCTGGGATGCATGCGTTCGAGCTTCTCAATTCCCTTTTTAAAAATTTCCTTAGCTGACTGCGGCCATTTTTTTGATTCCGCTTTTTTCTGCATTTCCCTTATTTCGCGCTCATTGCTGTCGCCACCCAGTTCATCCTTGATACTCTTTAACTGTTGCTGTAAAAAATAATCGCGCTGTTGTTTATCGAGCTCGGTTTTTGTTTTATTGGTGAGTTTATTTTTCAACTCAGCAAACTGAAGTTCTTTTTGCAGTAGCTGCATCAGAAGATCTGCCCGTGATTTTATATGATCAGTTGAAAGCAACTCCTGCTTATCGGTCAGTTCCGAATTCAGGTTGCTTGAAATGAAATGGATAAGGAAAGATGGGTTTTCAATATTTTTCAGGATAATGGATGCTTCCGTTGGAATATTTGGCGAAAGCTGAATAATTTGCGCAGCGAGATCCTTTATATTGGACACATAAGCCTCAAAATCCTGATCTTTCGGAGCTTCTTCTTCCTGCAGGAGTATTACCTGCGCTTTGAAATAAGGATCATCCGTAGTAATGGCGCCTACTCTGAATCTTCTCTTTCCCTGAAGAATAACAGTGGTTCCTCCATCAGGCATTTTGATTACTTTAATGATTCGGGCGATAGTCCCGACGGCCACCAGTTCAGTTAATGACGGATCTTCAACACTACTATCCTTTTGTGCCAAAACGCCGATCAATTTGTCAGTCTTATAGGCATCATTTACGGCCTTGATGCTCTTATCTCTCCCTACTGTTATAGGTAGCACGACACCGGGAAACAGTACGGTATTCCTCAATGGAAGGATCGGAATTTCTTTGGGGATCTCTGCATCTGCCAGATTATCGTGTTCTGTCTCATTTATTGGGATAATGGGCATGAAATCCATTTCCTGTTCACTCCGCTGAAAAAAAAGTTTGTCGTTCATGATTAGAAAGGGGTGACAAAATAACACCTCTTTGGGAATTATCCTATCTTTTTATCGTTGAACCCCTTATGTTCAAGTTTGGTGCCACCCTTTTAGGCAGAAAGCTTAAAGCTTATAGCCTAAAACTTATAAAATTTTAAAGTCCTCTCAAAGTAATGCGAGAGGACTTTTTGTTTGAATATCGTGCGAAAAAATTTCTGAGACTAAATGAAATGGTAAGACTAGTTTTAGGCTTTTGGCCTTAAGCTTTAAGCTTATCAGATGATTCGAAATCCGATATAAATCTGAATATTCTGGTTTTTCCAGGTATCCACGTTGGTAACATTATCCAGGTTGGTAAAACCATAAACATAGCGAGCGCCCGCTTTAAATCCACCAAGATTGACCTGCGCGCCACCGACAATAGAAAAATCACCCGACTTAAATGCTTTTGAAGCGTTTGACGTGATGTCCTGGCTGGTACTCATCAGGATTCCGAATTGCGGGCCTACCTGAATACTGAGAACCGGCAGAAGTTTAAAGGATGCTAAGACAGGGATGCTTAAATAATTCAGAGTTACACTGGTGCTGTTAAAACCCTCATTGAAAACTTCATCGAAATCACTGGCTGTTTGAGTTTTGGTTTGATTAAAAAGGAGTTCAGGCTGAATACCCCATTTTTTGTCAAAATTGATTTCTGCGAATCCACCTGCACTGAAGCCCCACTGAAATCCCTGATCGAAAGACCTGCCTGATATTTGTGAAATATTGGTTCCGGCTTTTACGCCAAAGTGAAAACTTTGAGCCTGTATTCGGGATGCGGATAAAATAAAAACTGCGAAAACCAGAAAACATACTTTCTTCATAAGTGACTTTTTTGATTATTGACTTCCTTTTACCCGGAACGTTTAAAAAGACAATTTGGTTAGCTGCCAGCGCATTTTAACAGCTTATTAATGAATCGAGTACCCTAATAAATGTAAACCATCAGGTTCTCAGAAATAATACCAGCAAAATCATACCAGTTCAATGAGAGTGATTTCGGGAAGTATTCCTACCCGTCCCGGATAACCGATAAATCCGTATCCCCGGTTAACATATAATTTTTGACTGCCTTTCTCGTAAAGTCCGGCCCACTCGTCATAAACATATTTTACGGGACTCCATTTAAATCCGGGAATTTCTATGCCGAATTGCATGCCATGGGTATGGCCGGCAAGTGTAAGGTCGATATCGCTATACTTGGGTCTGACTTCTGCATCCCAATGGCTCGGATCATGACTCATTAAGATTTTAAATGGATATTTTTCGGCACCCGGGTATGCTTCCCACATTTTTCCATGTTTGGGAAATCTTGCTTTGGCACTCCAGTTTTCTATTCCGATCAATGCAATTTCCTGATCCTCTTTTTTCAGCACCACATGTTCATTCATTAACAATCGCCAGCCCATACCGGCCTGCAAAGATTTAAGATCTTCAATATTCTGATTCCTGGCAGCCTCACTGGGCCATTTTACATAATCACCATAGTCATGATTACCAAGTGTTGAAAATACACCCATGGGCGCCTTCAGCCGGCTAAAGATATCTTCGTATCCAATCATTTCTGTGGCCCGGTCATTAATCAGATCCCCCGTAAACAGGATAAGATCGGGTTCAAGATCAAGTACCATTTGAACGCCCCTTTCAACTGCTTTTTTGTTATCAAAACTTCCTGAATGAATATCTGAAATCTGAACAATTTTTAAACCCCGGAATGCGGGTGGGAGATTACTGAAACTAAGCGGAACTCTCCGGATATGGTAATTATATTTATTTGAAAACCCATAAATAAGAGAACTTATAAGGCTGGTTCCAATACCAATTCCCAACCAGCTGAGAAAAACAGATCGGGAAATACCTTCATTGACATCACTTTCTCCCTCTGTATTCCGGAAAAATATTTTCGCAACCGCCCATTGAATAACACGACGCAGATCGTCCAAAAGGAAAATAACAGAGGCCAGTAATTTGGCAAAGAAAAATCCAACGATAGTTGCGAACAGGTAATTTCTTAGATTTTTGGGCCATCTTTCTGTATTGAGGTATGGCAATGAAATAAATATTATAATGATCGAAATGGAAAGGGCCCAATAGCCCGTAAAAACAACGGATTTTGTCCTGGAAGAAGATCCCTGGCAGAGCATTTTGACAATCTGGAAAACATAAATGTCAATAGCTGCCATAATGATGGCTATGATAGTAATAAAACCTGTACTTCGCATGATCTGATTTAATAATTCATTAAAAATGGATGAATTCGTCCAACTGAAAGTTTATTAATCTTATAGTTTCCTGATGTGCCATTTCATCTTCCTTGAAAAGAGTGTCAACAATGGAAATAGGAAGTTTGTTCGGATGAACTACCGTACCCACATAGTGCATGATTCCGGTCAGATGATCCATTCCCCGCAGATTTCCAGCCCTTCCTTTTGAAACGCCTGTGAGCAGCGCCTTTTTCCCCTTCCATACTTTCTTTACATCCGACACATCAATCAGGCATTTCAGTACACCAGGAATACTTCCATTGTATTCAGGGCTGATAAATATGTATTTCACCGCAGGCAGCAACCATTTTTTTTCCAACTTTACAACTGTCTCATTGCGATCCATTAAATCCAACCCAACCAGGGAAAGAACCGGGGTCTCGATATTTTTTTTCTTTAGAATCGATTGATATAGTTTGGCAATGCGCAGGGTAAAACTATCTTTCCTGTTTGTGCCTGATATTATAAGATACATGGAGACGCAAGTTAAGACGAAGTGGTATTTTTCTGTACTCGACCGGCAAGTTTGTATTTTTACGCTTCAACAGGCAGGAAAGGGAAGGTAATTTTGTACTTTCACGCATCTTTCTTCTAAACTACCAGGTTGAGAAACTTATAATAAATAATGTGTAAGGGTATGGCAAGAATCATTGGCGTGGCGAATCAGAAAGGCGGTGTGGGCAAAACTACTTCGGCGATAAATTTGGCGGCTAGTCTTGCGGTACTTGAATTCAGGACCCTCCTGGTCGACGCAGATCCGCAAGCCAACAGCACAACAGGTGTCGGCTTCGACCTCCATAATATTACCCAGAGTCTGTACGACTGTATGGTAAATCAGGTTTCTGCCCGGGATGTGGTACTGAAGACTGAAGTTCCAAACCTGGATCTGGTCCCTTCTCATATTGACCTGGTAGGCGCGGAAATTGAAATGATTAATTATCCCGAACGCGAAACCGTTCTTAAGGGGATACTGGAACCCCTGCGAAAAAATTATGATTTTATCATTATAGACTGTTCCCCTTCACTTGGATTGATTACCGTGAATGCCCTGACAGCAGCCGATTCGGTAATAGTACCCGTGCAAACAGAATTTTTTGCACTTGAGGGACTTGGAAAATTGCTCAATACCATTAAAATTGTTCAAAGCCGTCTCAATCCGGAACTGGAAATTGAGGGTATACTGATGACGATGTATGATGGTCGCTTACGTCTTTGTAACCAGGTTGTAAGCGAAGTGCGTAAACATTTTGACGAAATTGTTTTCAATACCATCATTCATCGTAATTCAAAAATAAGTGAAGCGCCCAGCGTAGGCAAGCCAGTAATATTATACGATGCATATAGTAAGGGAGCCATGAATTATTTAAATCTGGCAAAAGAAGTTTTACAGAAAAACAATATGACCAAAATGAGTCAGGAGGAACGAATCCTCGAATAGCCCGACTGAAAATGAATTTACCAGCATGACAACTCCGAATAAAAAAGACAAGGAAGCGCTCGGCAAAGGAATCCGCTCACTGCTTCAGAATATTGATGCAGATTTGAAAACTGCAGCAGGAAATCTAAGGCCGTCAATTTCAGAAAATATAACCGGCATCCTGCGTATACCTCTCGACCTGTTTGAAACGAATCCTAAACAGCCCAGAAAAGATTTTGACGATGTTTCCCTGCAGGAACTAGCGGCTTCAATAAGGATGCATGATATTATTCAGCCCATTACGGTAGCAAAACTGCCGTCGGGTAAATACCGGATTATCTCAGGCGAGCGTCGGTTTCGCGCGGGGCGTATTGCTGGCATAAAAGATATTCCTGTTTACATCAGACAGGCGAACGATCAGCAATTGCTGGAGCTGGCACTGTTGGAAAATTTACAAAGGGAAGATCTGAACGCCATGGAAGTGGCCCTGAGTTATAAACGTATGATGGATGAATTAAATTATACGCAGGAACAGGTCGCGGAGCGTATGGGTAAGGAAAGAAGTACAGTCGCGAATTATGTACGCCTGTTAAAACTTCCACCGGATATCCAGGTGGCACTCAGGAACAATATGATTTCAATGGGTCATGCCCGCGCACTGATCAACGTGGATACAGTTGACAAGCAGCTTTTCCTTTTCGGTGAAATAAAAAACCGGTCTTTGTCCGTTAGACAAACTGAAGAACTCGTTCGAAAATTATATAAAACCCAGCACCCTGTTAAAGTATCTGTAAAAGCCGGACTGCCAGAAAGCTACAGAAAAATAGAAGATACTTTAGCATCTCATTTCAGCACGAGAGTCAAACTGAATCACAATTTAAAAGGATCAGGAAGCATCAACATTGAATATTATTCCGTGCAGGAACTGAATAAAATTCTGGACCAGCTCGGCGTTCAGATCAATTAAGTGTTCAGTATGAGGCATGTATTTTTCTCTTTTTTTATTACAAGTCTTTTTTTTACTCTCCAGGTTCATGCACAGCATACGGACACGTTGATCGTGAAACCACAATCGGATTCCATTCTTGAGAAAAAAGATAATCAATATGCCGGAAAAAAAATGTCTCAGGCTGAAAGAGATTCTATCGATAAAAAATTGCGTGAAGGTCCCCGAAGAGCGACCATCTATTCTGCAGTTCTTCCCGGGGCCGGACAGGTTTACAATAAAAAATACTGGAAAGTTCCAATCGTATATGCTGCATTAGGTATTCCAGCATATGCATTCTTCTTCAATAAAACATGGTACCTGAATTGTCAGTATGCACTTACCGTTTGTGTAAATCTGGCTAACAATGGAAGTGTTGGTGATGACAGCCTCAAGAAAGTTGCACCGGAATTACAACCATTTGTATTGTCCAATGATCAGAACGGCATCATAACGAACAGGGACAGCTTCCGGAAAAATGAAGATTATTCCGTTTTATTTTTTCTTTTATTTTATGGCTTAAATATAGTTGATGCAACTGTTGACGCGCACTTGAAGGATTTTAACGTGAACAGCGATCTGAGTTTTCAAATTAAGCCGATGATTATGCCCGGACCTACGCCCAGCGCGGGTATTACACTCGCTTTTAATTTTCATAAACCCAGGTTTCGCGAATTGCCTGCCCATTGAACCGATATGGTTTACGGTTGTCGGTGGACAAATAATAATCAATAATTGGCATCCAATAATTAATAATTGACATTATTGTCTTCCTATGGTTGATGATGAATTTATATCTTTACGATTATGAGAATTGCACTTATTGGATATGGAAAAATGGGCAGGGCTATCGAGCGAATTGCGGTTAACCGCGGTCATGAGATCGTTCTGAAAATAGATGTGGACAACAGTTCTGAAATGACCAGGGAAAACTTATCCAGTGCAGATGTTGCAATTGAATTTACAGGGCCTTCCAGTGCTGCTGACAACCTTTTAAAGTGCGCGGAATATGGAATTCGGGCGATTAGTGGTTCTACCGGGTGGCTTGAAAAATACACAGCAGTAAAAAAGGCTTTTGAAAAAAAAGGGTCTGCTTTTTTATATGCCAGCAACTTCAGTGTAGGTGTGAATGTCTTTTTTGAGCTCAATAAAAAACTTGCGGGGCTCATGGCTCCGTTTCCTGAATATGGGGTTGAGATGCGCGAAATTCATCATACTCAAAAAAAAGATGCACCAAGCGGAACGGCCATAACCCTTGCAGAACAGATTCTGTCTGAAATTCCTTCATTGAACCACTGGGTAAACAGACCTTCCATTGAGTCAGGAGAGTTGCCAATTATTAGTGAACGAATGGACCCGGCACCGGGAACTCATATAGTGAAATATCATTCCTCTGTCGACGATATAGAAATCATCCATACTGCCCATAACCGGGAAGGATTTGCGGGAGGTGCCGTACTCGCGGCCGAGTTTATTCAGGATAAAAAGGGAATTTTTTCAATGAAGGATGTACTTGGGTTTTAGTTCAGTCGGTCATTCGTCATCGATATTGTCAACTCTTTAGCTCGCTAAATGTTATTATCTTGTAACAGAATTTAGTTATGCTTTCCAAAAAATCACAGTACGCATTTCAGGCCCTGATGTATCTTTCTGAAAAAGAAAATGAAGGGCCCGTTCTTATTGCAGAGATCTCCAAAAAGAAAAAAATTCCCCTGAAATTCCTTGAAAATATTCTGCTTGAATTAAAAAAAGCAAATATCCTTCAAAGTAAAAAAGGTAAAGGAGGTGGTTATTTTTTTGGGAAGGATCCCGGTCAGGTTACGCTGGCTACCGTCATGCGACTTATAGATGGGCCAATCAGCCTGCTCCCCTGCGTCAGTTTGTATTTTTATGAAAAATGCACCAACTGCGACGAAAAACATTGCGGCCTCCGTGATGTACTTATCCAGGTTCGGGACGCTAATCTCAAATTACTGGAAAAGAAGACGATTGCTGATCTCAGCCTGAAACCCAAACCAGCTTCAGGCTTAAAGCTTAAAGCTTAAGGGCAAGGCATATTTTCTGCCGTCCCTTCACTGGTCGTTCGCTGAAATGGCCCTTTTACACAAGACTGAGCGAAGGATGAGACTACCTTGACCCTTGTATCACGCTGGGTCTGAATTACTTTAACGTTGTTTAGAGGAGAAATTAACCTAAAACGTCCATAACAACCTGATATTGAATATATAGGGATGGTTTTTTGCATCAAATTCTTACTAAAATAAAAAGGGGTTGTCTGTATAGGCAACCCCTTATAACTTAAAAGCTTTAGATTTAATAATCCATTCCGCCCATTCCCGGAGCACCACCACCTGGGTGTGCATGTGCTTCTTCCTTCTTAGGCTTATCCGCAACCACACATTCAGTGGTAAGCAGCATACCTGCAATAGAAGCCGCATTCTCAAGTGCGATACGGGTTACTTTGGTTGGATCGATTACACCGGCTTTGTATAAATTTTCATATACTTCAGTCCTGGCGTTGAAACCAAAATCACCTTTACCCTCTTTTACTTTCTGCACAACAATACTGCTTTCGATACCACAGTTATGAACGATCTGGCGAAGTGGTTCTTCGACGGCGCGTTTAACAATCTGGACTCCGGTTTTTTCGTCTTCGTTGACAGCTCCTTTCAATTTATCCAGGGCTTCGATAGCGCGGATATATGCTACACCACCACCAGGAACGATTCCTTCTTCCACAGCGGCTCTCGTGGCATGAAGGGCGTCATCAACACGATCCTTCTTTTCCTTCATTTCCATTTCGGTTGCTGCTCCGATATATAGTACAGCTACTCCGCCACTCAGTTTAGCAAGACGTTCCTGCAATTTTTCTTTGTCGTAATCTGATGTAGTCGTTTCAATTTGTGCCTTGATCTGATTTACACGGGCAGTAATATCTTCTTTCTTTCCTTTTCCGCCAACCACTGTAGTATTATCCTTATCAATGGTAACAGACGCAGCAGTTCCCAAATAGCTGAGATCAGCATTTTCGAGTTTGTAACCCTGTTCCTCACTGATCACAATACCCTTGGTGAGGACAGCGATATCCTGCAACATTTCTTTTCTGCGGTCACCGAAGCCAGGAGCCTTAACAGCAGCAACTTTCAGCGTACCACGTAATTTATTTACAACCAGCGTAGCCAGTGCTTCACCTTCCAGGTCTTCCGCAATGATCAGCAGAGGACGACCACTCTGTGCAACTTTTTCAAGGATCTGTAAAATGTCTTTCATCGCAGAGATCTTCTTATCGTAGATAAGAATGTATGGATTCTGCAATTCAGCTTCCATTTTTTCGCTGTTGGTAACGAAATAAGGAGAGATATAACCGCGGTCGAATTGCATACCTTCCACAACATCAACTGTTGTGTCAGTACCCTTCGCTTCTTCTACGGTAATTACACCTTCCTTACCTACTTTGGTGAATGCTTCAGCAATCAGCTTTCCGATGGTTTCATCGTTATTCGCAGAAATAGAAGCAACCTGCTGGATTTTCTTGCTGTCGTTGCCGATAGTCTGTGACTGAGCCTTCAGGCTGGAGACAACTGCAATAACGGCCTTATCTATACCACGTTTCAGGTCCATCGGATTGGCACCTGCAGCAACATTTTTCAAACCCTCGCTAATGATACTCTGTGCAAGCACAGTCGCGGTAGTTGTACCGTCACCTGCAATATCGGCTGTTTTGGAAGCTACTTCCTTCACCATCTGGGCGCCCATATTTTCAATCAGGTCTTCCAGTTCAATTTCTTTGGCAACCGTTACTCCGTCTTTGGTAATGGAAGGTGCACCAAATTTCTTTTCAAGTACCACGTTGCGGCCTTTCGGTCCCAGGGTAACTCTAACGGCGTTGGCCAGAATGTCCACGCCTTTTTTCATCTTATTTCTTGCTTCGATATCGAAGAAAAGTTGTTTAGCCATAATATTTGATTTGTGAATTTGAGAATTTAAAATTAGAGAATATTTTAATTGAAGTATCGTGAGCATTGTCATACTCTCATACTCCTATACTCCCATACTCGCTTAGAATCTTGCAATGATATCCGACTCCCTCATACTGAGAAAATCCTGTCCTTCGAAACTGATTTCAGTACCGGAGTATTTACCGTATAAGACGACATCTCCTACCTTTACGACAGGCTTCTTGCCATCTTCATCTATTTCGCTGATCGCAACCACTTCGCCGCGCTGGGGTTTTTCCTTGGCTGTATCAGGAATGATAATACCTCCGGAAGTCTTTTCTTCTGCTGGTGCGGGTTTTACAAAAACTCTGTTTTTGGTCCCTGCAATTGGTGAGATCGCTAACTTTTTAGCCATGACTGTATCAATTTTATTTTAATGAAATGATTAGAGCACCCTTCGGAAGGGGCAGCAAAGTAACACTAAATTCTATACCAATCCAGTCAAATTGCACTAAATGGGAAGACTTGGCAGTCCAGCTGGCCTATAAGACACCTGAATTATGGGGAAATGGCTAAATGACAGTGTTTTAGTAAGTTCTGTCACTACCAACTACCCGGCCGGCGCCGACGTAGTGATGCAAATAATAACCTTCCCCCAGATCACTGATTTGAACTCCTGCAATGGAAGCGTGCACAAACCGGTTATTATATAGATAAACGCCCACATGGGTAACGCGATGCCCCTTTCCCAGTGTATGGAAGAAAACCAGGTCCCCTTCTTTTAAATCCTTTTTGGGAACCCTCTGGGTAGCCCGGTATTGGTCAGCACTGATTCTTGGTAGCTGGTTCACATTGTAAACATTGGAAAGTAAAAGCGACACAAATGCGGAGCAGTCAATTCCTTCCTTACTGTTCCCGCCATAATGATAAGGAACGCCATACCATTGTTCCAAAAACTGGAGCAGGCGTTCATTAGTTAGTTGTTCAACCGGTGTATTTGTTAAAATGGCATATTTGAACTGCAATTGTCCATATCCATCATTGTTAAAAAGGGGTTCCGATGTTTTTGGGGAGTTGTAACTGACGGAAGTAGTTTCAGTGGCCTTCTCAGCGGACTTATTGGGGGATCCGGCAGGTTCTGTGGAAATGTTCTGAATAAAAACGGGTGATGAATTTTTTCCTGTATTACGATCACCGGATACGCCGGACAAATTGTCCGAGCTGCGGGATGCTGGGCGGAATGCTTTACAACCGGCCAGATTTATCAGAAGTAGCATTAAAATGAACTGATTTTTCATTTTCTTGTTGATACTGGATCGGATAAAGATACAAAGTTAAGCTTAAAGCCTAAAGCTCAGGGCCTAAAGCTTAAAGTTTTTTAACTTTTACGATAAAATCGATTAGAATCAAAATTCCGATATTGGTTAAATTTATCAAAGAAGTAAAAGTTAAGTCCAGTCACAAGCTTTAAGTCTTTTGCTCACGCCTTAGGCGCTGGGCCCTGGACTTTAGGCCTTAAGCTCAAATGTGTGTTCATTGTGAACAGATATTTACTGCTAATAATTTAAGCCGTTTTTTTTCTTTGTTAATTGCATGTCCAACCAAATACCGATGCCCTCTTTTTCCCACCTTCACGTTCATACCCAATATTCACTTCTCGACGGAGCGGCATCCATACAGAGTCTTTACGATAAGGCTGTTAAAGATGGGATGCCTGCCCTGGCTATAACCGACCATGGCAATATGTTTGGCGCATTTAGCTTCGTTGCAGAAGCCTATAAACATAAAAATCCGGATGGGAGTCTCAAAGTAAAACCCATCGTAGGCTGCGAATTCTATGTGGTCGCCGACAGGCAAAAGAAAATATTTACAAAAGAACAAAAAGACGAAAGATTTCACCAGGTTCTGCTGGCAAAAAACAAAGTTGGATACCAGAACCTGATCCGCCTGACTTCCCTGGGCTATATTGAAGGAATGTACAGTAAATATCCCCGCATAGATAAGTCACTCATAGAACAGTATCACGAGGGAATAGTAGCAACAACTTGTTGTATAGGTGCCTATGTTCCACAAACAATTTTACACCGGGGTGAAGAAAAAGCAGAACAGGAATTCAAATGGTGGTTTGATTTATTCGGTGATGACTATTTCATAGAATTGCAACGCCACCAGATACCTGAACAGGAAAAAATCAACCAGTTCCTGCTCAAGCTGTCTAAAAAATATAATGTACCTGTAATTGCCACCAATGACAGTCACTATACAGACCAGGAAGATTATAATGCCCATGATATCCTGCTCTGCATCAACACAGGTGAAAAACAATCCACACCCGGCTTTGATGATTTTGTAAACGATGAAATAAGCTCTAAAAACCGTCGCTTTAAATTTCCCAACGACCAGTTTTATCTGAAGACACAGGCTGAAATGTCAGCTCTTTTCAGCGATCTGCCGGAAGCAATTGCCAATACCGGGATGGTCGCCGATAAAGTAGAGGTTCTGAACCTTAAAAAAGATATCCTTCTTCCTGCTTTTCCTATTCCTAAAGAATTTCAGTTACATAATGACAGTAATCTGAATCAGTGGGAATATCTCCGTGAAATTGCTTATCAGGGAGCCAAAAAAAGATATACTGACCTCACTGCTGAAATAATTGAACGTCTCGACTTTGAATTGTTCACCATCAAAACAATGGGGTTTGCGGGATACTTTTTAATTGTCGGTGACTTTATACAGGCGGGACGCGATATGGGAGTTTTTGTCGGGCCCGGCCGCGGTTCAGCAGCTGGTAGCGTTGTAGCTTATAGCATTGGAATTACTAATATAGATCCGATAAAATATAACCTTCTATTCGAACGCTTCCTTAATCCGGATAGAAAATCCATGCCGGACATAGATACTGATTTTGATGATGAGGGCCGACAAAAGGTTATTGAATATGTAGTAAAAAAATATGGGAAAAATCAGGTAGCTCAGATAGTTACTTATGGAACTATGGCTGCCAGGATGAGTATTAAGGACGTGGCCAGGGTTATGGACCTTCCTTTAGCTGAATCCAATGCACTGGCTAAACTCGTGCCCGACCGTCCGGGTGTAAGTCTTAAGCGGGTTTTGCACGCTCCGCTCAAGTCAAAAGACGGAGAAAAATCACTGGAAGAAAAAGAGGGAATTGGCGGCGACGATCTTGAGCTGGTAAAAAAAATCCGGGAAATTTATCAGGGCACGGATCTGCGCAGCAGGGTGCTCCGTGAAGCCGAAAGATTGGAAGGTTCGGTTAGAAATACAGGTTTGCATGCAGCCGGCATTATCATCGCGCCGGATGATCTCGCCAATATAATTCCGGTTTGTACCGCAAAAGATTCAGAACTTCTGGTAACTCAGATTGAGGGCAGTATCATTGAAGAAGCGGGTGTGCTGAAAATGGATTTTCTGGGATTAAGGACACTGAATATCCTAAAGACTTCCCTCGAACTTATCGAACAAAATCACAGTATCACTATCGATATTGACCTGATTCCCCTAGATGACAAAAAAACCTTTGAACTTTATCAGCACGGTGATACCATTGGTACTTTCCAGTTTGAAAGTCCGGGTATGCAAAAATATCTTCGGGATCTGAAGCCCGATAAATTTGATGACCTGACGGCGATGAACGCCTTATATCGTCCCGGGCCTATGGCATATATTCCTGCATTCATTGATCGTAAACATGGTCGCGAACCCATACAATATGACCTTCCCGTCATGGAGGAATTCCTGAAAGATACTTATGGAATTACGGTTTACCAGGAGCAGGTAATGTTGCTGGCACAGAAACTGGCCAGCTTCAGCAAGGGTGACGCAGACGTATTGAGAAAGGCCATGGGGAAAAAACAGAAGTCGATCCTGGATAAGATGAAGAACCAGTTCATTTCCGGAGCCACATCCAATGGCCATGCGAAAGAAGCGCTGGAAAAAATATGGACAGACTGGGAGGCATTTGCTCAGTACGCTTTTAATAAGTCTCATTCTACATGTTATGCTTATGTCGCATATCAGACGGCTTATCTGAAATCACATTATCCTTCTGAATACATGGCCGCGGTTCTCAATCACCAGGGTAGTATCGAGAAAATAACCTTCTTCATGGAAGAATGCAAGCGCATGGGATTGAAAGTTCTCGGACCCGATGTAAATGAATCCAAGCAGGGATTTGCTGTAAACAGTCGTGGAGAGATCCGCGTTGGCCTCGGGGGATTGAAGGGTGTCGGTGAGGCCGCCGTTTCTTCTTTAATAGAAGAGAGATTAAGGAATGGTCCCTACGTATCGATTTTTGATATGGTGAAACGTATTAATCAACGTACCGTAAGCAAAAAAACATTGGAAAGTCTTGCTTACGCCGGTGCCTTCGACTGTTTTCCGCAGTTGCACCGTGCGCAATATTTTCATTTGACACCCGGCGATACTGTGAACGGACTTGAGAAAATTATTCGCTTTGGTAATGTTGTGCAGGCACAAAATGTGCAACACAGTAATACATTGTTCGGCGGATCGTCGTCAGGATATGATGTGCAGCCTCCAAAAATAGCAAACTGTGAACCCTGGTCGTTAACGGAATTGCTGGATCATGAAAAAGAAATTACAGGTATGTTCATAAGCGGGCATCCGCTCGACCATTTTAAATTTGAAATTAGTCATTATGGAATATTGAACCTCGCTGAGTTCAATGAAGTAAAAGATGCTGTGAGTCTCCAGGCCAATCCGGGTAAACCATTCCGTCTCGCAGGACTGGTAGTTGACGCGCAGCACCGGGTTACAAAAACGGGCAAACAATTTGGTTCTTTCACCATCGAAGATTATTCAGGTAAAAGCGAATTCATTTTGTGGAGTGAAGATTACGCACGGTATTCGAACTATCTGGAAAAAGGAAAAAATATTTTCCTTACCGGCTTTTTTAAAGTACGTTATAACCGGGCAGAATTTGAATTTAAAGTTGAAAAAATGTTTCTGCTTGAAAGTATCAAGCCTCTGTTGACTAAACAACTGGTGATTGACCTCGACGCGCGTCATCTGAATGATAATATGGTAAAATTTATTGAAAAAAACACCAAAAAACATCCGGGTAAGGCTGGCTTAAAATTCAATGTACAGGAATCTAAAACAAATGCTAAAATCAGTCTTTACAGCATGGAGAGTGGATTCGAAATGAATGACGAAATGGCTGCCTTTTTGCAGGACTGTCCTGAGTTTGAAGTTCAGATAGTTTCCTGGTAGCGTCGGTTATGACATTATGTGATGTTCCGCTTGATTGGAAGCATTCTTGCATAACAGTATGAGTGCATTGGGCGTTAGGCGTTGAACGTTAGTCTTTTTGCCCGATGTCGCTGAAACGACAAAAAATGCAGAAAATTAAGCGGACTTTTGTTTAAAATTAAATAGTAATATATGGCACTCGAATACACCGATGCGAATTTTCAGGAGAAGGTACTTTCATCCGATAAGTTAACGATAATAGATTTTTGGGCGGAATGGTGTGGACCCTGCCGTGCAATAGGCCCGGTAATTGAAGAACTGTCCAAGGAATATGATGGGAAAATAAATGTTGGCAAAGTAAATGTTGATCACAATCCGCAGCTGTCCGTAAACTATGGGATCACTTCTAT
Source organism: uncultured Bacteroidota bacterium (assembly GCA_963730425.1). Taxonomy (GTDB): domain Bacteria; phylum Bacteroidota; class Bacteroidia; order Chitinophagales; family Chitinophagaceae; genus Puia. The sequence goes on from CAVSRV010000003.1 coordinate 1,057,441, forward strand.
TCCCGCCATCCTTTTTATCAAAGGTGGAAAAGTGGTTGACAAACTGGTAGGTGCACAACCCAAGAGTAATTTTGTGAAAAAAATTGAATCACATATTTAAGTTTAAGGCGTAAGGCTCAAAGCTTACTGACAAACATATTTATGAAAAAAGCGTTCCTGAAAGGGGGCGCTTTTTATTTAATTTATGATTAATGAATTTTACAAAAATTAACATTTCAAAATAAATTGCTTTAGACTTTTAGCCTTAAGCTTCAGGCTAAAAACTTTAGGTTTTAAGCTTTAGACTTTTAGACTATTTTTGCGCCCACCTGAGCGATTATGAAAAAATATTTGCTGTCAGTTTTTCTATTTGCTGTATTTCTTGCCTGTCATGATACCTCCTCTCCGACTGTCAGTTCTGGCATACCGGAATCGACTGTAAGTAATGAACCTCCCGTCATCGGCTTCACTATTTTGAATGCGTTGCCTCATGACCAAAATTCTTATACGGAAGGATTATTGGTAAACAATGGTAAACTTTATGAAAGTTCAGGAGCCCCGGAAGAAAATGAAAATACGCGTTCCATCGTTGGCATTGTAGATCCTGTCACTGGTAAAATTGCAGTAAAAGCTGAGTTGGACAAAAAAACATATTTTGGTGAAGGCATTACGATTCTGCATAATAAACTTTATCAGCTAACATGGACCAATAAGAGGGGATTCATCTATGACCTGGAAACTTTTAAGAAGATTGGTGAATTTAACTTCCCAAGCAAGGAAGGATGGGGAATGACAACTGACGGAAAAGATCTAATCATGAGCGATGGAAGCAGCAACCTGACCTTCCTTGATCCGGATACATTTAAAACAAATCGAATTCTGGGTGTTACAGACAATAATGGCCCTGTTGGCAATATCAATGAACTGGAGTATGTGAACGGAACAATTCTGGCCAATGTTTATCAAACTGCTTATATCATTCGGATAGATCCAAACACGGGGCAAGTGATTGGCAAAGCAGATTTCAGCAATCTTGTAAAAGAGGTAAAATCGAAAAACCCTGACGTGGATTATATGAATGGAATTGCCTATGATTCTGCAAAAAACAAAATCTATATTACCGGGAAACTGTGGCCGAATATTTATGAAGTAAGACTCAATAACTAAAACTCGTCAATGTCCTACGGGTCAACCAGGTGTTATTCAAAATGCGAAATTAATAGATATATACTAACTTGGCAGAACTTCAACTCCCTGAAGCCTGCGCCATGAAATCGGGTTTGTATATTATTGCTGCAATTCTGGTAACAAGCATATCCTGTAGCAAATCAAATGGTCCGCATTCATCTCAAACCGGCACCACCACCGACACGAGTGCCAGTATTCTAAGCTATCAGATTGATGGAATGAATCCGGAAATTTCATTCGCCTCCCCCAATATATATATACAATTTGCGGATAGTATACTGAATCCTGGTAATCATATTGCTTCTTTTACCGTATCACAAGGTGCAAAAGCCAGCATTCAGGGCATCAATCAGGCAAGCGGCGTATCTGTGATTAACTTTGATGATGCAGTTATATATAATGTCACAAGCTTGAGTGGTTTTGTAAAGAATTGGGAAGTGATTGGCACGAACAATAGCTACACCCTTAACTGGGGTCTTGGCCAGTGGATGCAAAAAGCACACAGCAATAACCGCGATTATAACTGGTATATAGATCAGGGAACAACGGATTACTGCGGTGACATAAACTGCGGTCCCACTTCCGTTACCATGGCCATAAAATGGGCTGACTCAACGAATACCAGTACTGTTACCGAAGCCAGACTTGCATTCAGAAGTGGTTGTGGAACATGGTCCACTAATTATATGGCGGATTATTTAAATCAAAATGAAATTCCTTATAAGTGGATCCCATTACCTGATAGTGCATTTCAAATGCGCGATAATTTTAAAGCCCAATTGGATTCGGGGAGGATTCTCATCATTGAGTTAATTATGAGCGCCGTCCGTCAGAGTTCATCTGGTCCCAATTCAAGAGTAGATAAATTCTATGATGGAGGTTTTGATCATTTCATAATATTAAAAGGATACAAACAGGTAGATGGAGAACTTTTTTTTGAAGTTTACGATCCCTGGGACCTTGGACAAAATTATAAGGATGGGACACCGATGGGCGAGAACAGGTATTACCGGTATGAAGATATATATTTGGCCTGTAGTGATGTCGGTGCTGGAGGTACAGGGATAGCTGAAATAGTGGTTTCACAAAAATAGTGAAGCCACAATAGTTTATTTTATTTTATTTCCCTGCGATATAAATCAGAGAACTGCATTTTTTTTTGTCAGTGAACGCTTTCATATTTGAAATGACACCAGTTAAAAATCCTTTAAACATCGCGGCGTGACTGCCCGCATATTTTTCACTCAAAAGGCTGATATAAAAACTATCCCACCACATTGGTAAGATACTTTTCATTTGAAATCCTGCATCTTTCATTAACCATCGCATGGAAGCGGGGGAGAAATGATAGAGGTGTCTTGGTACATCATAAGCTGCCCAGTTTGCTCCGTATTTCATTGCGTCAAAACTGGTATAGTTAGGAACAGCAATAAATACCAGCCCGGCAGGTTTCAATATTTTTTTTATCTGATACAAATAGGGATAAAGATCATGAACATGTTCCAGCACATGCCATAAACTGATGGCATCAAAACTCCCGGGAGAAAAACTTTCCAGCGCTTCCGAAGGCAAAAGTTTGGTTTGATGATTTATCTCAGCCTGCCCGCGCGCTTTTTCATCAGGTTCGATTCCGACACTTTCCCAGCCGTGCTGATTCATATATTGAACAAATGCGCCAGTGCCAGCACCAATATCCAGGTGAAGACCACGTTTTATTCCGGTTGTCTTTTCAACTAAACGAAATTTAGTATAAAGAGTCCTGGATCGGACGCGATGGTAAAGAGAATTCACCAAACCCTTCCTGGTGTTACTATGGGAAATATAATCTTCCGACTGATAATAGCGTTCGATCTTATCTTCAGTCGGTACCTCTTTAGTGATCCGAAGACTACACCGCTTACACTCAAAGATTTCAAAATATTCTCCGCTGACAGAATGATCTTTTGCTTTCAAAGCAAAATGAGTTTGGTTACTATTGCAGACAGGGCAAATTAACGGTGCTTCAAATGAAGGATTCATCTACATGAGATTGATTCAATCCAATTGTGGGGGATCATTTTTTTACCTGGATAAGCTGTTGATTAGCAGTAGATCCTACGTTCCATCCATGCGAGGAAAAATGAAACAGGATAACCATGACAGCAGCGATTCCGCCTATTAACGCGACCAACCACCACAGCCTGTTACCATGAATTGGCTCTTCCGCAAACCATTCATTCATTTCGCTGTTAGATCTTTCACGGTCACCGACCAATAACATATGTTTTGCATTGGCACGAACTACTTTTTCTGCGGGCACCGGTTGCAAAAATGACGGATTCGGAATCGAAGATTCAAAATATATGTCGCCCATATCATTTTTAATAAGGCTTCCCAGCCCTTCCCAGGAAACTTCCCGTGAATAATTAAGATGGTCCCGAAGGGAAAACGCAAAGTCATTGTATTGACGCAGCGCTTCATAATCGGATATGTTTTGCTGAGCTGACAAGTAAGTAAAAAGATCCTTGTCTGGCGAGTCAAAAAATTTATCGAATCGAAACTGATAGGTGGGCGGGAGAATGCTCCTCGTACTTGCGTCGATGGTTGCCGGAATACTTTCCATACAAATGGTTCCAAGACCCGGCAGGGGAATACTCTTTTTTAAAAAAAGATACTTGTTGAGAATGGCGTACATAAGCAGATTTAAGGAAGACTTATTTTCCAAAAGAAAATATTACGCCCCCTAAGATATTAAATCCATACACAGTATATTGATTCCAGCGCTGATATTTATCATTGAAAAGATTATTCATCTGCAACCAGAGATTAAATTGCTTTGTAATCCGGAATTCAAGTCCGGCATTCACATCAAACCCGCCATTCCCTGTTCCAACTGCCTGATTCAGGTAGCGCCAATAAGCACCCTGAAATGCCCACAGATCTGCTTTTAGCCACAGTTCCTTTACAATCTGCCAGCGCATAGTGGTGGTAAATTCTACAGGAAGCAACCCCCAGGCTTTATATTCACTCGTAGTTTTATAATTAGTGAGGGTCAGCGCAGCAGTAACATTGAAATTCTCACCATCTATATAACTGAGTTCTCCATGCAGGGTGAAAGCATCCAGTTTGCTTTCATATATAACCTGGAAATTTTTACCATCCAGGCTATCATTCAGGAAGAGCGGCATATTGCGTGATTCGGAAAATCCTGCTTTGGCGAGATATGAAAAATGGGAAGAGAGTGACCCTTTAAAACCGCCAAAAAATTCTTCGACTCTAGTGTTTAATAAACTCGTTGGTGCCCATAACCAGGGATTTATCCCTGCGAATCGTTTGAAACTTCCTTTGTCGTAATAACCATCCAGCGAAGCAAACAGGGTAAACTGTTTATTATCCGTTGTATATTCAGCCCTGAAATTCGGCAGCAGGTGGAAATTATTCTGATCCCACGAAGGTGTCATTTCAATGTGCATGGCAATATTATCGGAATGATAAACTACCGCCGGCGAGACTAAAAATAGATTGTTGTTAATGGTTGAACCGTTGCCAATCGTATAATTGGTAATGTCTGCAGTAAATCCTAAATCGATAGCAAAGTTTTCATTGATTGTTTTTTCGAGTGGCAGGTTAAGTACCATATCTGCTTCCGATGTACGGGGCGAATTATTTTCACCGAATGCAGTTATTTTGAAATTGGGATTATAAGTGAGTCCAAATTCTGTAGGAACTGTATTTCGAAGTCCGATCTTTCCGTCAAAAGTGAAAAATTGTTGCTGGAGTTCGCTTTTTGCAAATTTCAATGTGTCTGGCTGAAATCCATATAAATAATATCCATCTGCCCGAACACCCAATGCCCCGTCCCACTCCAGATTATTTTTGGCTTTGATAGTCCCGCTGATTGAGCCCGCTAACAAACTATTCTCCTGGAAAGGCAATTTACCTTTGGAATTATATCCTTCTGCAAAAACGTTAAAGAATGAATTCTTGCGGTCCCCAAAACTAAGTCCCGCCTCTACATATGGAAGGTGAACATTGCCGGCACCTACTTTAATATAGTTATCGTTTTTCCACATTTTGAGGCTGTCTGCAGGAAGTGCAAGAGGATTTAGTCCGGCAGGCTGATAAGCCAGTGACAGAAATTGTACGGGCAGGTTATATTTTAATTCCAGGTGTGTTGTGTCTATAAGCGGCGCTTCCGCGTTGAAATTTAGTTTGGCGGTGTTTTTTAAAGACGGTTTAAACGTAGACGTAATATTTATGGTTTTTCTTTTTGTCGTATCCTGGCCATGCAACGCAAGGATACCGAAGAATAAACCCATCAAAAAACAAATAATTCCCTTCATCATATTATTTAGATTCAGCCTCATCTCAATTATCATTGCCTACTTTGCTATTGCCTGCCTCTTCCTTTTTCACTTCGTCAAGTCTTTGTTCGGCCTGCGCACGGATCTCATCAATCTTTGCATTTTCTACCAGACTCTGGAAAGTCGCTTTTGCATTGAAATAGTCTTTTTCCTTCAAATAAATTTCTCCAAGCAGAAAATAACTTTTTGTTACCCATAATTCATAGGAGCCAGATTTATGAATGACTTCAAAGGCGGATTTTTCAGCATCCTTCAGACGGTTTTGATCAAACTGACAGGACGCTATTTGGTATTGAGCTTCGGCTCCATATGCTGCCCTGCTAAGGGATGCAACGGTTTTAAAATATGGTATAGCGGATTCACATTTCCCATCGGCCTGAAGGGACTTTCCTAAGATCATACTTGCTATGATCTTATCATCTGAGCCAATTCCTTTTTCATTGAGCAGGTCCCGCGCATTGTCACTTGCAGCGGACCATTGTTGCAATTCAAACTGACTACGTAGCAGACCACGCATAGCTTCCATTTTATTTTCCTGGGAGCTTGCAAAGTCTTTTAATTTGGCATAATATATTTCAGCTTTTGTATAATCCTTCAGGTCGAAGAAATTGATACGTGCCGCCTGTAAAATAGATTTTTCAGCAAATTTATTCGGCGCTTTATCCGCAACCATTTCATATCCGGCTGCGGCCTTTACCCAATTTTTCTGATTCGCATACATTTCACTTTTATAGAATCCGGCATCCAGGGCGTACTTGCCATCAGGAAATTTACTCAGATAGTCTTCAAATTTTTGAAGTGCTGCAGGGAAATTACCATTGTTGAATTGCACCTCCGCTTCCTGGTAAGCCAGCTGATCCTCCTGACTCGCAGAAATTGCTATGCCCATACCCTTTGCAAAATTTATATATTCGGAAGAACGACCTTCTTCTATATAAATGGATTTTGCATTATCAAGCGCTTCCTGAGCTTCTACGGAATTCGGGTATTGTTTTAGCAGGTCGTTGTATTTACTGAGCGCTTCTGCATTATTACCTAAATTATAATTGGCGAGTCCCGAGCGAAGCAACGCACTGGGTTTCAGCGCATCATTTCCAGGGCTGCTGAGCACACTTTTCAGATATGGAATAGATTCGCGGAATTGTTCGTTTGAAAGATATGTGTTCGCAATTTCCATATTGGCTTCCGCCACCAGGCCCGATGTTGGATATTTACGAATAAGGCCGTTCAAAAGGCTGATTTTTTCTGATGAATTGTTCACCCCAGCTACCATCGCCTTTTGAAAAGTAGCATAGTCCGATGTGGGCCATGAATATTCCAGCACTTTATTATACATGGGAACAGCGATTTTGAAATCACGGTTCATGTAATAACAATCAGCACTCCTTATATAAGCATCCTGATCAAGCGGAGGTGAATCAATGGCTGGATTTCTAACAACTTGCGAAAAATAGACCAGTGCTTCTTTATAATTTTCCTTTTTGAGGTAACAATAACCCAGGTCATATTTGGCGCTCGTGGGGTTCACTTCTCCCCTGCTTACAGGCGTTTTAAGGTATTCAAATAAATATGGAATCGCGTCATCCAGCCGGTTGGTTCGATAGGCGATTTCCCCTTTCCAGAAATTTATATATGGTAGTAATGCTGTGCTATTGGGTTCTTTCGAAGCCCGGTCAAGTAACTCAGATGCGTTCTGAAGCATGCCATCGTTAATGAGCTCGGTAGCTCTTCCATAAAGGATCCGTGCCTTTAACTGTCTGGCCGATGCAGAAGGATTTTTGACGCTGTCCATCAGGGCCAGGGCATCTTTATAATTGCTAGTGTTGGCAAGTACATTGAGCAATAATTCCCGCGCTTCCGGGGCATATGTTGAATTTGGATATTCCTGCAAAAAACTGCGGAATTCTGTGAGGGCGATATCCGGATAACCGAGTTCATAAGAAAGTTTGGCATAGTGAAAAGACGAAATTTCTTTCTGAATCGGATAACTGCTGTTGGAAGCACAGAAAAGAAACGCATTCCGGGCGTTCGCCTTCTGTCCCGTTTTTAAATAGGCATCCCCCAACAGGTACATTGCATTCTGTGCCAGTGAATCATCCTTTCCTCCCAATTGTTTAAAACCGTCGATGCATTTCTTATAGTTTTGAGATTGGTAATAGCAATAAGACAATTCAAAGAGATCCTGGCGACTGACCGTTTTTGAACTGTTCACATAAGATTCGAGATATGGAAGCGCTTTGGTGAAATCTTTTTCCTCATAATATCCATGACCAACCAGCTGCCTGAGTTCTCCATCATAGTACTGGCTCCCTGATGCCAGTTTCCCGGCAGCATACGTTATTGCTTTTTCCTTTTGATTCTGAACGAGGTAAATATTGGCGATATAATAAGGAATGATTTTCTCATATTTAGGTTCGTTCTCCACGATCGAAAAAGCCGAATAGGCGTCGCTGTATTTCTTTTGGTAAAAACATATATAGCCGTAATAATAATTGGCATCAATATAGTGAGCATCCCCCTTTAATTGTCGTATGGCATCGAAAAGGGGTTTGGCCAGGTCGAAATTCTTTTTAATAAAGTAAGCATACCCCTTATGAAACTTCAAACTGGCGATTTCTTCATTACTTAGATTTTCTATGCTTAAATTCTCATAGAGCTTAAGTGCATCTTCATAATTCCTGTGTCGAAAATAGTATTCAGCCAGGTGATATGACATCATCTCCCCGCGTGCTGAATTATTTTCCCGTTCAATCAAAACCTTCGCGGGATATACAGACGTACTATCATCCTGGTTGAGTGAACACACCAGCGTATAGTAATGAATATTTTCGTAATTGAAAGATTCATACATCTGTGGTCGGGCAGCCTGGTCCTGCTCCAGTTCCCTAAATAACGGGTATGCCAGGCTGTAATACTGTTTTTGGTAAAATTCCTGCGCTTGTTTGAAAGTAAACTCCGGATCCGTCAGGAAGAAAGTTTGTTGTGATTTTGCATAAAAACACAAAAGTAGAAGACAGGGTAGAATCGCTCTTTTCATCCGGAAATTATTAAACACGTTCTCAAGTACTGAATTATTTCCCCTAATACCAAACATTGTTCCAAACAGCTTGTGGATAACTGATATGATTAACATTTCTTTAGATCAACTTAAAAATTTTCAAAATCTTTACATTTGAAAGAAATTAATCGAGATGAGAAAACTATTGTCAACTTCTTATTCAGCGGGTGCTTTCAATTTTGCATTGCTGGTACAAAGGGTTGTTACAGGGTTATTGTTATTAATCGGGCATGGTCTGCCCAAAATTTCAAAATTCCATGAGCTTTCTACCACTTTCCCCGACCCCTTACAAATCAGTCACCGGGGCTCGCTGATCCTGGTAATTCTTGCAGAATTATTTTGTTCCATGTTGCTGGTCCTGGGTTTATTCACCCGGATCGTTGCGTTGATCATCGTGATTAATTTATCAGTCGCAGTATTTATTTATCACCATGGTCAGCCGCTGGAGAAAGTTGACCTCGGAGCCATCTATCTGACAAGTGTATTTACCATTATGATCATAGGGCCTGGCCGGGTGAGCGTGGACGGGATGATGGGGAAATAGAACAAGTATGGGAGTACGGGAGTATGGTCAACGATCATCGGACAACAATAAATTTAAAAATACATGTTTGTTACAGAAACTCATATCCGCGTCCGCTATGCAGAGACAGACCAGATGAATGTAGTCTACTACGGTAATTATGCGCAATATTTTGAAGTTGCACGAGCTGAATCGATACGAAACCTTGGTTTTACATATAAAGAAATGGAAGAAACCGGCGTGATCATGCCAGTGGTAGAAATGCAAACGAAATTTCTAAGACCTGCTCATTATGATGATCTTCTAAAAATCAAAACAATTTTGAGAGAATTACCAGTTGATCACAAGATCATTTTTGAACATGAAGTATACAACGAGGAAAAAAAATTACTGACTGTTGGTAAAGTGACGCTGTATTTTGTAAAAATGGACAATTTTCAAAGAACTGCAATGCCCGAAGCTTTGCACTTGGCGCTGCAATCATTTTTTCCAACAGAAGCTAACCGGTTGTGAACAAATCTGATTTCTGCGGGTAATTATTAAATGACGAACACATCCATTATAACAATCGGAGATGAACTGCTGATAGGCCAGGTAATCGATACCAATAGTGCCTGGATGGCGCAAGAACTTAATAAGGCCGGCTTTTGGGTAAATCGCCGTCTTGCCATCGGTGATAGTCGAAACGAGATACTTAAGGCGCTCCATGAAGAATCGGGAAATGCTGATATAATTTTGATCACAGGCGGACTGGGTCCTACAGCAGACGATATCACTAAACCCGTACTCTGCGAATATTTCAATACAAACCTGATCATAAATCAGGAAGCGCTGGAGAATGTAAAAAATATATTCTTGAAAATACTTAACCGTCCACTAATTGAACGAAACCTGAAACAGGCAGAAGTTCCGGCATCATGTATGGTCATTCAAAATAAAAGAGGTACCGCACCGGGTATGTTATTTGAAAATAGCGGAAAAATATATGTTTCCATACCGGGAGTGCCTCATGAAATGAAAGGAATGATGACAGAATCTGTGATTCCTTATCTGCAAAACAGGGTTGCTTCCAATTTTATTTCGCACCGCACACTGCTGACTGCTGGAGTAGGTGAATCCACACTGGCTGATCATATTAGGGATTTTGAAGAGTTGCTTCCGCCAGAAATCAAACTGGCTTACCTGCCTAACTACGGTATGGTACGTTTGCGTCTTACCGCATTCGCCAACAAGGCTGGAATACTGGAATCAAAGCTGGAGCAACTATTTTCTGACCTTAAGTCAAGAGTATCAGAATGGGTAGTCGCCGATGAAGACATTTCTCTACAGGAAGTTTTAGGGAGGCTCCTCACAAATAGAAACATGACCGTTTCCACAGCAGAAAGTTGTACAGGTGGATTTGTTGCGCAGCTTATTACCAGTATAGCCGGATCGAGTGCTTATTTTCGTGGATCCGTTATAGCATATGACAATAAAATAAAGAAAAAGTTACTGGAGGTAGATCCGGCCATTTTATCAACTATGGGTGCTGTAAGTGAAGAAACAGTTCGTGCGATGGTTAAAGGAGTAATAAAGATAATGGAGACCGATTTTGCAATTGCAACTTCAGGTATTATGGGACCGGGAGGAGGATCAATAGAAAAACCAGTCGGAACTGTATGGATCGCCGCTGGAAACGCCCAGGAAATTATTACTCAGAAACTTTGGTTTCGCTTTGACAGACAACGAAATACCGAATTGACAGCAGTAAATGTGCTCAACTTGTTGAGAAGATTTATTTTATCAAAACATCCTGAAAACCAGCCTGCCCGACTTAAATAATTAATTAATACTTTTGAACGAATTTAAAGATCATCTTCCATGGCGATTGTCGATCTGTTAATGCCAAAAATGGGTGAGAGCATTATGGAAGCCACCATTCTCAAATGGAATAAGCGGCCCGGAGATTTCATTCAACAGGATGAATCTTTGCTCGAAATTGCTACAGATAAAGTTGACAGCGAAGTACCCTCTACCACGGCGGGTGTATTGAAGGAAATTCTTTTCCCGGAGAATGCGGTTGTTCCGGTAGGCGCCGTCATCGCGAAAATTGAGTCAGATGTACTTGTTTCTTCGTCAAATAATGCTGAGCATACAGTGCCTTTGTCCGGAGGCATATCGGAGAACGAACCGGTTGCTGGTCATCATTCCTTGTTATATGGAGAACCACATTCTTTTCAACATGAGACGTCAACAATATATGGAAACGAAGAATTGGAAAAAATGGCGGACAACCGCCAAACGACAAAAGCCAGTGAAAACGGAAATCGTTTTTACTCTCCACTGGTATTGAATATTGCGAAAAACGAAGGAATACCACTTGCGGATTTGGAAAAAATTCCTGGTTCAGGTAATGAAGGAAGAGTTACCAAAAAGGATATTTTATCATTTGTAACCAATAGAAAAAGTGAAAATGGTTTTCAAAGCCACTCTACTGTGGCTGAACCAGCATATGCTTACGCAAATGAAAACAGCGGAGTAATCAGAACCGACAAAACACAGCAGGCCGAGTCCACATCCTCGAATATCAGTGGGAATGTTGAGATACAGGAAATGGACCGGATGCGCAGGCTGATCGCCGAACATATGGTGCGCAGCAAGCAAACAAGTCCGCACGTAACCAGTTTTTCAGAAGCTGATGTTACCAATCTTGTGACCTGGCGCGAAAAAGAAAAAACAGAATTTGAAAAACGGGAAGGCACCAGACTTACTTTCACTCCCTTATTTATTGAGGCAGTCATAAAGTGTATCAAGAAATATCCATTGATCAACAGTTCCCTGCAGGGAGATAAAATTATCATCCGCAAGGACATCAATATTGGTATGGCCACGGCGCTCCCGTCAGGCAGCCTGATTGTGCCTGTTATTAAAAATGCAGATAATTATAACCGGGTAGGCCTGGCGCGCCAGGTAAATTCACTAGCGGATAATGCCAGAAACAATAAACTTAAACCGGAAGACATTCAGGGTGGGACTTTTACTCTTACTAATGTCGGTATTTTCGGAAGCCTGATGGGCACTCCAATTATCAACCAGCCCCAGGTAGCCATCCTCGCCGTAGGTGCCATAAAGAAGCGGCCCGTGGTTATTGAAACTGAACAGGGTGACGCAATCGGCATTCGTCATATGATGTATCTCTCCATGAGTTATGACCACCGCATAATCGACGGAAGTCTCGGTGCCGGTTTTTTAACAGCCGTTGCAAAGGAACTTGAGTCATTTCAGGGTTAACGGGAAAGGATTGACCGATTGACGGTTGGTAGTTGACGATAAAAAGATCCACACCCTCACACGCTCACACTCTCCCACTTACTTTAGGCGTTAAGCGTTAGGCTTTAAGCCTATTTGGCCATCATAACAATTCTGAATATTGAACGTTCTTATTTGGAGAAGTTTTGTAAATTTCATTACTTACTAAACCGGGTACAATGAAAACACTCTCCGAAACGTGGTTTGCAGATGGTTATATTGACTTCGAACTAAAAAAATATACCCTGCTCGCCTACCTGCAGGAAATCAACAGAAATTTCCAGGAAAATAAGCTCTATCCCCAACTTGCAGACGTTATATTTCACTATAATAATCTGGTCGCATTTCGTGAAAACAAGAAATTCCTTCAGGAACAGTTCCCCAAAAAATTATCAGGATTGCAGATGGAAAAGATCCAGGTCCTTTATGAACAAATGATCCAGGACGATGAACTTATGCGCGAACTGGAAGACATAATTGAATACTCAACTGCACATATGAAGACGGCCATCACAAACGGCACAGAAATTTACGAATTTGTAGAAGACAAACTCAGTATTCATCCTGTGGGAATCATGCCGGTGAATTCCAAAGAAGGTTATTTTTTACTCTGTGATGGGTCAGCCAATGCCACCAGAGTCTATAGCTTCTATCTAAGTTTTTTTGAAAAGCATGATGAGAAATACCAAAGTATGCGTACCGAATATATTGACAGCTGGCAGCGTAGCTTCTCGAATACGTATGAACAAATCAAATCTGAACTGCTCCAACGCAAACCTGATCTGCCCCATCCTGCTGTATATGCCATTGAAACAAGTTTGAAGTTCCCGCTGGATGAAACGCTATTGCCTGTGGCGAAACGAAGTCTCGTACGTTATATTTCCATCAAGGCTGCCTGATAAAATTATTCGTGATGATTATTGGAGCCAATATTTATTCAGGCAAACTGTTCTTTGCGTAAATAGCAACCTTTAAAATCTGTTTCGGAAGTAAACTCAGCTTTGCATACTGTGAGAAACCTTTCTGAGGCGAAGTGACTGCAATATTACAGCAGCGACAATGAGAATAAATCCATAGTAGAAGCCATGACTAACGGATCTGTCTTCTCTGTAAATCAGGAAAGCCAATGCAATCCCATATATAGGCTCAAGGTTATAGGAAAGGTTAACTGTAAACGCTGAGATCTTTTGCAATGCTTTCATAAAGAGATCATAACCGATCACGGTACAAACGATACCCAGCACAAGCAGCCAGAGCCAGTCCGTTATTGTGGGAATCAACCTTACGGGAAAATAATGGAGGTATACGGGCAATATCAGAGTTAAAAAGAAAAATCCACCGCTCAGTTGCCAGCGCGTAGCTGTTTCCGGATCCAATGATTGAATGAGTTCCCGATTCAGAATTGGAAAAATACTGGCGAGGAATGCAGATATCAGCGAAACGATAATTCCTGTTTTATATTGGGGATCAAAATGGAACACGATACTAATTCCTGCGATCACAAGCAGACCCAATATGATTTCGATTGAATCAAAATGCTTACGCAGCAAAAGAGGTTCAAGAATAGCCGTGAAAAAACCCATTGAAGAAAGACAAACCAGGGCTGTCGAAACATTTGAAATTTTTATCCCTGCATAAAACGTCACCCAGTGTAACGCCAGCAGTAATCCTATACTCGCTGCCTGCAATATTTGTTTTGTGGAGGCTGTCTTTTTTTCCCCGCGAATCAGATATATTATCCATAATACTATGCAGGCGATCATCAGGCGATACCAAACCAGAACAGATTCATTCAGTGTAATCAGCCGTCCTAACACACCCGTAAAACCGGCAATGAAAACCGCAATATGTAATTGGAAAAACGCTTTTTTCATGGGAGGCAAAGAAAGATTATTTTCCTTCCACCACCATATTTTGAGAGAAATGATTTACGGTGTCGTTAACGGGTGTTTTTTTAACCCTTTTGCGATAACTCCTGAACATAGCATCCCAGCGGAGTTTCAGAACGCCTATTATGCCCTCTTTTACAATTCCCTTATTCATTTTCGAAACGCCTAGTCTTCGATCCGCAAAAATGATTGGCACTTCAGTAATTTTAAAGCCAAGTTTCCATGCAGCAAATTTCATTTCTATCTGGAATGCGTAACCTGCGAAATGAATTTCATCCAGGTTAATTGTTTCCAATACTTCTTTTTTGTAGCATACAAATCCCGCCGTAGGGTCCTTCACGGGCATCCAGGTAATGAGACGGGTGTATATCGAAGCGCCCTTGGACAGAATAATACGTTCCTTTGGCCAGTTTACATTACCACCACCTTTTACATAGCGGCTCCCAATGGCAACACCGGCGCCCTGGTATTTGCACGCACTGTATAAGCGCTCCAGATCTTTGGGATTATGTGAGAAATCGGCATCCATTTCAAAAATGAACTCATATTCCTTTTCTACTGCCCATTTAAAACCATGAATATATGCCGTCCCCAAACCCAGTTTTCCTTTTCTGACTTCAAGAAAGAGTTCTTCAGAAAATTTCTTTTGTAAATCCTGTACGATATCGGCTGTACCATCTGGAGAGCTATCGTCAATAATAAGTACATGGAATCCCTGATTCAGGGAAAATATCGCTTCGACAATGGCTTCGACATTCTCCTTTTCATTGTAAGTCGGTATAATAACAATCTTTTCCAGCTTAGCTAATCGTTTTATCTTTTTTTAGCATTGTACGGTTGAAAATCTCGGTCAGTTTTTGTTTGGTATGCATCGGAAAATCTCCCTTCATCATCCAATCATAATACTGAGGTTCTGATTTTAATACATCTGCCACAGGTCTTCCTTTGTGCTTACCGAAGTTAAAGATTTCAACCCCATTTTCCATAGAAAATCGTCTGGCAAAATCTACCAGCTGGTCGTCTCCGGTAAATTTAACGATGCTATCAGGATCAGTTCCAAGCTGTGGATACCTGTCGAGTTGAGCGAGCAGAATCTCCAGGGTAGCTTCGGCGTCTGCCTGAGCACCGTGTGCCCCATCATGCGATTTGTCGCAATAAAATTTATAGGCAGCAGAAAGTGTCCGCTGTTCCATCATATGAAATACACGTTGAACATCGATTAGTTTTCTTCCTTTCATATCTATCTCAATTCCAACACGCAAAAATTCTTCCACAAGCAGTGGAATATCAAAGCGGTTAGAGTTGTATCCGGCTAAATCGCTGAAGTCCAGAAACTGTTTCAGTTCATTGGCAGCCTGGCGAAACGTCTGGGCATCTTTTACCAGATCATCCGTGATCCCATGAATTTCTGATGCCTGTTTGGGTATCGGAATTTCGGGATTTATGAGTTTATGCTTTAAGCTTTTAGTTCCATCGGGCATCAACTTAACGATGGCAATTTCCACAATTCGGTCGGTAGCAAGATTAATTCCGGTGGTTTCCAGGTCGATAACCGCCAGTGGTTTGGTTAGTTGTAACATGAATCTTTATGGGTTGGGCAATTATTTATTTGCAAATGTAACAATATCCAAACCATCAGGAATTGCCGGATATTAAACCGGGTATAACATGATTCGGATCAAATCTTTGGCTAAGATGCCCTTTTTCGGATTTTTAACGTGCTATCGTCAGTCGTCAGTCATTATTTCCAACATAGTATTGGCTTTCTCAGGTGGTAGTTTTCACAAAAAATATCTAAAAGGCAGGCTCCTATTGCATTTACGAATATTATTGTTTTATTTTGCTTTATTCTCGTCTAATCCTTCGAATTACACCATTTTAAGCCGAAAGCCCAAAGCTGAAAGCCTAAAACTTTTCAATCGTACCTCCGAAAATTATTATCCTGCTGCGTTAAACGTTTGACCTTAGGCGTTCAGCGTAGAAATTCGTTCCTCTGAAGCACCTGGAAGATCCACCTGATACCAGGATTTATTATTAATTTAAAATACCCAGGAAAATGAGAAAGTCAGTTCTAATTATTGCAATCATCGCAGTGGCTTCGTCCATATTTGCATCCTGCGCGAGCTACAGAAGTT
Organism: uncultured Bacteroidota bacterium; assembly: GCA_963730425.1. GTDB lineage: Bacteria > Bacteroidota > Bacteroidia > Chitinophagales > Chitinophagaceae > Puia. The sequence continues at coordinate 1,073,844 of CAVSRV010000003.1, forward strand.
CAGGAAAAGGCGGATGTAAGGCTACCCAGGGATATGTCGGCTATGGCTCCAGATAAATCCTTTTGTTAGATTCTTGTGTGCAGTTGCCTGGTACCTTATCAACCAGAAAAAGTATTGTAGTGTCGGCCTGGTAGTTTTTGTCAAACTCCGGGCGTTTTTATTATTAAGTTGCCCAGGCTTTGTCTCCTTTTTTATAAGGGATACAGCCTTCGTATTTGCCGGGTACTGCGATATAACGAAGCGCCTGGGTTGCACCAGGTTCCGAAGTAAAATATCCCCATATAGTCAATTCCTTCATCATCCGGAAATAATGTGCAGGATCCGTTGGCTTTTTATTCGTCATATAATCTTTTTGCTCCTTATCAAGAGCAATAAGTAATTTTTTACGTTCTTCGGGGGTTGATTCCAGGTAGTATCTTCCATTCATTGTTTTACTGGCCTCATTGAGTTTACCCATACCGGCAATGAAAATATCCTGATCTGATTTATTGTAACAGTCTCTGACAATTGTGTGCATGAAATCTCCGATTTTAGCATCCTTGGCACCCGGTGAGTCCGTCGCAGGGATAATGGTTTCGCCTACTTCATCCAGAAATGAAGTGTCTTCCGGAGAAAAATCCAATCCCAGTGTCCCGATTTTTTTATTTTCATTAGTGCAGCCGGATAAAAACATTTCTGCTCCGATAATCGTACCACCCAGCAACAGGGCTACAGATGATAATGCTTCTCTTCTGTTCATGATTTTAAAATTAAAAATTAAAAATTAAAAAGTCAAAAACCCACATTCTCACACTCTCACACTTTAGTTAAATATTACCTTTCTTCATCTCACTTACCGCATGATCTGCAGCACGGGCTGTAAATGCCATATAACTAAGTGATGGATTCACACAGGATGCTGAAACCATGAATGATCCGTCGGTCACAAATACATTCGGCGCATCCCATATCTGGTTCCATTTATTCAGGACCGAGGTTTTAGGATCCTTCCCCATCCTTGCTGAACCCATTTCATGTATGCCTCGTCCCAATGTACCATTTCCTTCATATCCTTTTACATTTTTCACTCCGGCCGACGTCAGCATCTCGACGGCGTCATTCTTCATATCCAAGCGCATTTTCTTTTCGTTGTCCTTATATTCTATATCCATGGCCAGGATATTCAGTCCCCATTTATCCTTTCTTGATTTGTCAAGAGTCACTTTGTTTTCATGATAAGGAAGGGTTTCACCGAATCCTCCGATATGCAGGCTCCAGGGACCCGGTTCTGACAGGGCTTCTTTCAGGTCTATCCCTAGTGTAACTTCTTCAGGACTACGCATATATCCCTCACGTCCACCACCACCCTGGTATCCGAAACCACGAACGTATTCGCGTTTATCAGAACCCACGTTCCTGAATTGGGGTATATAGATTCCATTGGCCCTTCTGCCATAATAATATTTATCCTCAAAACCTTCTACAGTTCCGCCTGCGCCTACTCCCAGGTGATGGTCCATGATATTGTGTCCCAGTTCCCCGCTGCTGCTTCCGAGTCCGTCAGTCCAGATATCCGTTGCTGAATTCATGAGGATCCAGGCACTATTCAAAGTTGATGCATTCAGGAAGATGATCTTTGCATTATATGTATATGTCTTATTGGTTTCTGCGTCCAGAACTTCCACCCCAGTGGCTCTTTTTTTATCCTTGTCGTAAAGAATTTTTGTAACTATAGCCCAGGGGCGCACTGTAAGATTGCCGGTTTTCATCGCAGCGGGGAGCGTGGATGATTGCGTACTGAAGTAAGCACCAAATGGACAACCCAGCCAGCATTTATTCCGGAACTGACAATTGGATCTGCCTTCAAGCGCCTCAGTGATATTAGCAGTTCTGCCAATGATAACGTGGCGCGATCCCTTGAATAAATCCTTCATCCGGGTGGAAAAATCCTTTTCAACGCATGTCATATCCATAGGTGGCATAAACTGTCCGTCGGGTAAAATGTCCAATCCGTCTCGGTTACCGCTTATGCCTGCGAATTTTTCTGCGTAGTCATACCAGGGCGCGATCTCTTTGTAACGTACCGGCCAGTCAACACCATGACCATCGCGGGCATTTGCTTCATAATCATGATCACTCCAGCGATAACTTTGCCGGCCCCACATAAGCGAACGACCTCCTACATGATATCCACGAAACCAGTCAAACGGTTTAATTTCTGTGTAGGGGCTATCCTGGTCACTGCACCAGTAATCCAGGTTGGTTTCATTTAATGGGTAATCTCTTTTGAGTACCGGGTATTCCTTTATCATTTCCTGCGTGCGCCGGCCGCGATGTGGATAATCCCAGGCTTCCTTACTGGCGTTTACATAACCCTTTACATGTTCAATATCTCTTCCCCTTTCAAGCATGATTGTTTTCAGGCCTTTTTCGCAGAGTTCCTTTGCGGCCCATCCTCCACTGATTCCCGACCCGATTACAATTGCATCATACACATTATCTGCCATGGTAAATAGCTGTTTAGATTTTTATTTTTATACGTCACAAATGATTACTGCTTTATGCAAAGAAGCGATTTTATCCTGTTCTGCAGGGATGAATTCCTGTGCAACATATCCCTTGAAACCAGTTGCCACAATGGCTTTCATGATAGCGGGATAATATAATTCCTGGGTTTCGTCAATTTCGTGCCTGCCAGGAACACCGCCTGTATGATAGTGCCCCAGATACTGGTAGTTATCCTGAATGGTCCGAATTACATCACCTTCATCTATTTGCATATGATAGATGTCGTATAATAATTTGAAATTAGGGCTACTCAGTTTTTTACACAGCGCCACACCCCAGGAAGTTCGATCACACATATAATCTTTATGATTTACCTTGCTGTTCAGCAATTCCATCTGAATAGTTATACCGTTTTTTTCAGCCAGCGGTAAAATTTGCTGCAGTCCTTTTACGCAGTTATTCAAACCGGTTTCATCATCCATACCCCTGCGGCTCCCACTAAAACAGATTACATCTTTATAACCTGCATTAACCATAAGTGGAATTACTTCCCTGAACTGATTTACAAGTTTATCGTGAAATTTAGTATCTGCAAATCCATCAGTAAGGCTTACATCACCAGCTACGTAGCACATAGAGCTGTAAAGTCCATACTTCTGCAACATTGGCCAGTCTTTCGGAGCCACCAGATCGATCGCAGGTAACCCTATTTCTTTAACATTCTGGCAGAATGTTTCCAAAGGAATGGAATCATAACACCAGCGGCAAACGGAGTGATTTATATTCCCTTTAAGTTTCAATGAATCTCCCGATTTTGATTTTGGCTTATAGGATGAAAGCATCTGGCTTCCTGCTGCCAGGACAGCCGATCCTGCAATCATATTTTTAATAAGTTTTCGCCTGGAAGAGGGAGGATTCATGCGCCTTATAAAATTTGAATGTACGAAATGAATAAAGACGTTCGCAAAATTAATGACCAGCGGAAGCAGCGGCCAGGATCTCTGGTCTTTTACGTCCGCGCATATATAAATTCAGACCTATAAAAGCAACAATCAGCACCAGTGGGATCATCAAAGTAAAATTAATGATGGCGGGACCTGCGGCTTTTTTTGCTTCGAAAAGAGTATTGGCCAGATCCGATCCTGCCGGCGCCTCATTATACGACTGTAAATCAGCTCCCGCAGGAAGTCTGCCGGCAACAAGGGCATCATAATGCTTGCCCATAATAATCGTATAAATAGCAACGGCAAACATGCCTACCCCTCCCATGAGATTCATGCCGACAGCACCTGTCCTTGGCAGGTTTTCCGAAACAAAACCAAGCATAGTTGGCCAGAAATAACATACTCCCATTCCGAAAACAAGTGCCCCTACAAAAATCATATCTCCTGTCGAATGCCCCAATAAGTATAACCCTAGTGAAGCTAGAATAGCCGACATCAGGAGTACACCCTGAGGTGAAAACCTTTTGACAATTGGCCCGGCAAAAGCTCTCCCGACCACCATCACACCGGTATCCAGTGTTAAAATCAATATTGCATTATTGGTAACATTTTTCAACAAAACGTCAATCCATTGCGCAGTAAATAATTCTGTTATGGCTGTTCCGAACATACAAATGATCATGAATAAAAAAAGGCCTGACAAAATGGATAAATACATTTGTTTGTTGGAGACACCGGCAGCAACTCTTTCTGTCACCGGGAACTTTAATTTAAAAAATAAATATCCATAGATCAGTGTCGGGATCAGCATAGTGGCTACTTCGATCTGCCAGCTTACACCCAGTTTATTCAATCCAAATACTATCAGCGTTCCGATAAAAATACCGCCAGGGAACCAAAGATGAAAATGGTTCAGCTTGGTTGTTTTATTATCCGTGAATAAAGATGCCACCAATGGATTACAGGCTGCTTCAACAGTCCCGTTAGCGATGCCGATCAATAAAGTAGAAATAAATAAGGACCAGTAGCCCGTGGCAGTGATTGTCAATACGATACCTGCAAGGTGAAAGATAAAAGCCATTTCCAAAAGCCTTTTCATTCCAATAATATCTACAATAAATCCCCCGATTACCACAGCAAGTGGAAAGCCCCAAAAAGCAGTGGCCGCGATCGTCCCCAATTCTGAAGCATTCAGATTAAAATCAGTCCCCAGTTTCCCAAGAATTCCCGCCCGGATACCGAATGAAAGTGAAGTTACGAGCAGGGCCAGGCAACTGGCTGTAAAAAGTTGTTTGCGCGGAATGGCGTTTGAGGGCATAGCAATCGTTTTAATTTAGAATCGTCAGAAATACATTTGTCAATACAGAGCAGTAAATGTAATTTTTATTTCAGGAAATAAAAAAAAAGCAAACAAATGGCTTTCCTTCATAAATATGTACTTTAGAAGGCCAAAAGCGGAAAGCTTAAAGCTTTTTTACTTTTTAAATTTTACTTTTTAATTTATTGACATGAACAGAAAACTACGAATGGGAATGGTTGGTGGCGGCAAGGATGCTTTCATTGGAGCCATTCACCGGTATGCAGCGCTGATGGACGGACTCATTGAAGTTTCCTGCGGTGCGCTCAGTATCAATGCTGAGATAGCAAAAGCATCAGGGGAAATGTTATTTCTATCTCCTGACCGTACTTACCTGAACTATGAAGAAATGATGGAGAGGGAATCAAAACTTCCGGCAGATAAGAGAATTGATTTCGTGACTATTGTAACACCCAATTTTGCCCACTTTGCTCCTGCTATGATGGCAATGGATAAGGGTTTTCATGTAGTAATAGAAAAACCCATTGCTTTCACCATCGATGAGGCAAGACAATTGAAAAAGAAAGTCGAAGAAACCGGACTTATACTCTGCCTGACACATACATATTCCGGTTACCCGATGGTGAAACAGGCGCGCCAGATGATAAAAAATAATGTACTTGGGAAAATCCGGAAAGTCTGGGTCGAATATCCACAGGGCTGGCTAAGTAAACTCACAGAGCGTGAAGGCAATGCCCAGGCTGCCTGGAGAACCGATCCTAAGAGATCCGGTAAAAGTGGCTGCATGGGTGATATCGGTACCCACGCTGCACATCTTGCAGAATATATCACCGGGCTGAGGATCACCAAACTTTGTGCGGACCTGAATATTTTTGTAGAAGGACGCCTGCTGGATGATGACGGAAATGTATTATTAAAATTTGAAAACGGGGCTGCCGGTGTGTTGATGGCCTCACAGGTTGCAGCGGGTGAAGAAAATAATTTGAGAATCCGGGTCTACGGGGAAAAAGGCGGCCTCGAATGGCGACAGCAGGAACCAAATTCCCTTATCATGAAATGGCTGGATCAACCAATGCAGATTCTCCGTGCAGGCGTGGCCTACAAAGAACCACTCTCTTCCTTTGCAACACATAATTTTCGCACTCCGGGAGGACACCCGGAAGGATATCTGGAAGCGTTCGGAAATATTTACCACAATTTTGCGCAAACCTTGTCTGCACGCATTGATGGAAAGAAGGCATCTGAAGAGAGCCTCGATTTTCCTGGTGTGGAAGACGGTATCAGAGGAATGGCCTTCATAGATAATGTGGTGGCGTCTTCACTTTCTACTGAGAAGTGGACTGATCATATTGTCTAGTATATGGTTAATGGAATATGGTAGATGGAATTGTAAGTATCGTTTATTAAAAGACCATTTACAATCCACCACCCTCCATAAACCAACTAGTGGCTAACGAAAAAAAAATAAATGAAAACAATTAAAGGTCCGGCAATATTCCTGGCACAATTCCTGGGCGATGAAGCGCCATTCAATAAACTTGAATCAATTTGTAAATGGGCCAAATCTCTGGGATATATCGGCGTACAGATTCCTTCCTGGGATGCGCGCTGTATAGATCTTAAAAAAGCGGCTGAGAGTAAAACATATGCAGATGAAATACGGGGAATAGTGAATTCCGCCGGTTTGGAAATTACGGAACTCTCCACTCATCTGCAGGGTCAGCTCGTAGCCGTCCATCCTGCATACGATGACCTGTTCGACGGATTCGCACCTGAAGCATACAGAAAAAATCCGACCTCCCGCCAGGCCTGGGCTGTCAGTCAATTAAAATATGCCGCTGCTGCTTCAAAAAACCTGGGACTCAATGCCCACGCGAGTTTCAGCGGGGCACTTCTATGGCCTACATTATATCCTTGGCCACAAAGACCCCAGGGCCTTGTAGATACGGGTTTTAAGGAATTGGGAAGAAGATGGAAACCCATCCTGGATGTTTTTGAAGAAAATGGAGTAGATCTCTGCTACGAAATTCATCCGGGTGAGGATCTGCACGATGGAATCACATACGAAAGATTTCTGGAAGAAGTGAATAATCACCCGCGTGCATGTCTGCTTTATGATCCTTCGCATTTTGTATTACAGCAACTCGACTACCTCACTTATATAGATTATTATCACGAACGCATCCGCGCATTTCATGTCAAAGACGCTGAATTCAATCCAACCGGGAAACAGGGTGTATACGGTGGATATCAATCCTGGATAAATAGAGCCGGCAGGTTTAGATCATTAGGTGATGGTCAGGTAGATTTTAAATCCATCTTCAGCAAACTGACGCAATATGATTATGCCGGATGGGCTGTCCTTGAATGGGAATGCTGTATTAAACATCCGGAAGATGGCGCAAAAGAAGGATCGGTATTCATCAAAAATCATATTATCCGTGTCACAGAAAAAGCTTTTGATGACTTCGCCGGCACTGGTTCTGATGAATCTTTCAACCGTTCAGTGCTCGGAATAAAATAGGCTTCGGCTTTCCGGTATTTTTTACGAAATTTAACCTCTTAATATAATTATCGCCACCATGAAAAAAACAATTCTCATTTTGATTGTAGGTTCCGCCACTATCATGGCTTGTAATTCTTCAGGCTCATCCTCTGGCAAGAGTGACTCTGCAGCCACTGCACCTGCAGCCGCACCTGCTGCATCAGAACAAGGCCTCGAACTGATCGGAGCAAGTGATTGTACTACCTGCCATCGCCTTCACAAAACAGATCCGGGTTCAAACATTGGGCCTTACTACAGTCAGGTGGCAGCCAAATATGCACCGGCTGCTGATACTACCGTCGACAGGCTGGTTCATAAAATCATTTCCGGAGGAAATGGAGTATGGGGCACAGTACCGATGACTCCACATCCCGCTCTGTCACCGGCCGATGTTAAAACAATGGTTACTTATATCCTTTCGCTTAAAGATTAATTATGATAAAAAAGATTTCTTTCATTTTCCTGTTAATGATGACAGGTATATTAGCCGTACACGCACAAACGATTAATCAACTGACAGATTCTGAGAAACAAGAGGGCTGGAAATTATTATTCGATGGAAAAACTTCATCGGGTTGGCATACTTATAATAAAAAGACTTTCGGTAACGGATGGAAGATCCAGGATGGCGCTCTCTACAGAGCCGCATCCATATTGAAAGGGGAATCGGGCGATATTTGCACCAATGAGTCCTTTGAAAATTTCGATCTGAAACTTCAATGGAAAATTTCAAAAAACGGGAATAGCGGCATCATGTTTCTTGTGCATGAATCACCCGAGTTTGATTCTCCCTACTTAACAGGTCCCGAGATGCAGGTACTGGACAATGATGGACATCCGGATGGGAAAATTCACAAACATCGCGCGGGAGATTTATATGATCTCATTGCTTCATCGAGCGAACCGGTACACGGAGTGGGAGAATGGAATGACGCCGAAATCAAGCTGGATCATGGGAAACTGACATTATATCTGAATGGTATCCAAACCGTTTCAACTACGCTATGGGATCAAAATTGGAACGACCTGGTCAAAGGGAGTAAATTCAGTAAAATGAAAGGTTTTGCAAAATACAAATCTGGTCTCATTGATCTGCAGGACCACGGAGATGATGTTTGGTTCCGCAATATCAGAATCAAATCGCTATGAGCCCAATGCCCAAGACTAAAGGCGTAAAGCTTAACGCGGAACATTTAACACCGGGCGCTTGACACACTTATAGTTCGCATCCCTTGCAAGACTTCGAATTTCACTTTCGGTAAAATGAAAAAAACGCCTAACGATTTTTTATAAAAATATATTAACACATGAAAAAAATAATTGTGATTGGTCTGTTGCCTTTTTTATTGCTTATTATTTCGGCCGCAACACCTGTCGCAAAAAAACCTGTAGTATTAATATTTTCCAAAACCAATGGTTACCACCACGCGTGCATACCTGTTGGCATTTCAGCTATCCAAAAGCTTGGTGTGGAAAATGGATTTTCAGTCGACACCACTACAGATTCGCTCAGTTTTAATAAAAAGAATTTGAAAAAATATGCAGCGGTCATTTTTCTTTGTCCAACCGGCAAAGTTTTCGGACCCGAGCAGGAAGAAGCATTTCAGGATTATATTCAGCATGGTGGCGGATATGTGGGTATACATTCGGCAACTGATTGTGAATATAACTGGCCCTGGTATGGAAAACTGGCGGGTGCATATTTTAAATCGCATCCGGGTCAGCAGGAAGCCAAATTGATCATTATTGATAAAAATCATCCTTCAACCAGTGGAATGCCCGATACCTGGGTTAGAAAAGACGAATGGTATAATTTTAAGGACCTGAATCCGGATGTTACCGTGTTAATTAAAATTGATGAAACTTCTTATAAAGGCGGTGAAAATGGAGATAATCATCCGATGGCCTGGTACCATGTGTTCGACGGGGGTCGAGCGTTTTATACAGAAATGGGTCACACCGACGAATCTTATTCAGACCCGGTTTACCTGAAACACCTTCTGGGCGGTATTGAATGGGCGATTGGGAAACCTTAGGAAAGTATGGGAGTATGGGAGTATGGGAATGAAATTTAATTTTTGAACAATTGCATTTTATTTTCTCACTCTCATACTCCCATACTTGTTTAGAGTCCAAGAGATTTCATGAAAGCTTCGGAATTCGGTTCCCTACCAAGAAAATTTCGCAGCATATCCATCTCTTCTTCACTGGCTGCGACTTCAAGAATTTCTTTCCTGTAACGCTCTCCGGTTTTAGCGTCCATCACACCATTCTTTTCGAAAACCGAGAATATATCCTGTGCGAAAACGAGTGACCAGAGATAGCCATAATAATTCGCTCCATAGCTATTCAAATGGCCGAAGGAAGCGATCAAATGGGTTCCATCCAGGAATGGAACCTGCGTGATGTGCTGAAGGCTTTTTGACACGGAAGTCAGCTCCATGCCTTTTATACTATCGTATTTATCTTCGAATGTAAAATCAATGAGTCCGTAATAAAGTTGTTGCATGAAAGAATTTCCATCAAGTACATGACGGGTTGCCTTCAATTTTTCAAACAGGGTATCTGGCAGAACCGTACCCGTTTTATAATTTTTAGCGAAGATTTTTAAAGTCTGGTATTCCCAGCAAAAATTTTCCAGGAACTGTGATGGCGCTTCAACAAAATCGGGTTTAATAGTGTAGGGCTGCGAAGCCAGGTTTGATCGGACAACCATAAAATGTACCAGGTGACCGAATTCATGAAAAAATGTAACAACATCTTCGTGGCTTAATAATGTGGGATCTCCCTTAGCCCCTTCAGGGAAATTGCAAATGAGTGCAGCAACAGGTAAAATTTCCTTGCCTCCGATCATATTTGCCTGGCTGATTGGAAAGCATGCAAAATGCGTGTACTTATCCTGGCGAGGATATAGATCAAAATAAAAATTACCAACTTTCTTCGCCCCTACATACATTTCAAAAGATCTGACCTTATTAAACCAGGTGGGGCGTCCTGAGATCTCTTTGACTGTGATACCAAGAAGACGGTGATATACTTCAAAAATTCCGCTAATGGTCGCGTTCATTTCAAAATAATTCTTCAATTCATCGGTATTCAACTGGTATTTTGTATCCAGTAGTATATTCTTGTAATAACGAACATCCCAGGAAAAAATAGTATCCGGAAGCTCAGGATGCATCTGATGTTTTAAGGCACGGATTGTAGCAAGATCACTTGTTACCCTGGGAGTTAATTTTTGAATGAGATTATTTTCGAAATTCCAGACCGTTTGAGGATTGGCGGCCATTTTATCTGTCAAAGCATATGCCGCATAACTCCTATAACCCAGTATTTTCGCATATTGCTGCCTGTAATATAAAAGAGAATCGAGCACCTTTATATTCTGTGGATAAGCACGGTTCAGGAACCTTGTTAACATTAATTTCCGAGTATCATTTGAAGCAGCGCGCTCGGAAATTTCAGTAAGGTTCGGTGTGTTTACATATACAACATATAATCCGGCTTGTCTTTTCCAGACTTTCTTTTGACTTTCAGAAATACCCGCAAGATCCTTATCCGTATAAATAATACTGTCCCGCGACATCCCGATATTCCGGTCAAATGTTATCCCCAGCATGGTCGTTTTATCGCTGATCGCCTGTAGTCTTTTCCGCCCGTTACTGTCCAGTTTCATTCCATTGTTTTCGAATATCCTGATCTGCTCCTGAACGTATTTCTTCTGATTAGGCTTTAACGATGATAATGAAGCATCGGCATATTTTTTAAATGCCTTATAAAATGCCTCATTTAATATCAGAGAAGTCTGATAGTCTGCGAGGGCCTGGCTGCCATCGTTAGCTGCGTTCCGTGCACTGTCATCTGTATAAGTTTGTGAAATCAATCCGAGTTTGGCGCCCATGTCATTCAAATCGTAGGACATCAAATCATAGGCTGCCAGTACACTACCGGGCCCTGAGCCAGGTTTCAATCCCGAAATAATTTCTTTAACCCTTTTGTTCGAAAGCTGAATAATGTGCTCCACAGCCTGCCTGATTACTTTTGAATCCACTTTATCAAAAGCAATCGGATTGCTGGAATGAACCAGCAGCGGGTTAACGGCCTGGGTCTGGCTGAATAACGGCAATGCTGAAATACAAAAAATTACCTGAAATGTATATTTTATGAAACGCATATATTCAATTTATATCGAAGCTATTAATTTCGGAGAGTATTCTGTTTCTGCTTGTAAAAATGTAAAAGGGTTATGAATTATGGATTATGGGTTATGGGTTATGGATATATGTCCTAAAGTATAATTCATAATTCATAACCCATAATCCATAACTCACATCCCCCATTCTCAGGCTTTAGGGAGTAAGTATCCGTTATGGTACGCCTTCATCAGGTACTCACTATTCACTGCCTCGTCGGTAAATTTATCGCCGTCCCAGTTCAATCGTTTCCCGCTTCGGAAACTGATATTGCCAAGTTGTGCAACCGTCGCAACATGTGCGCCGGCTTCTATGGAGCAATGCAAATCTTCCAATTTCCTGGAACGTACAACATCAATAAAATTCTTCCAGTGATTATCTAGACCATTGTCCGCAGGATTGGCTAGTGGTCTCCCGATTTTTATTTTATTCATTTTTTCATCAATCACTTCCCACCCTCCCCTGCTCAGTACCAATGTTGCATTGTTACCAATGTAAGCTATGCCATGATCTCTTCCGTAGGATCCGTTTCCAATACCCATGGCGCTGTCCCAAACCATATTAAAATGATCGAATTCATAAAGTGCGGTAAGTGTATCTGGCGTCTCCTGGTAAAGATTTGGATAAGCAAAGTCGCCACCCAGTGCTGCAATGGTTTTTGGATTTCCTGCTTTCATTCCTAACAATCCATAATCCAGCAAATGCACACCCCAGTCCGTCATCAGGCCACCCGCATAATCCCAGAACCAGCGAAAATTAAAATGGAAGCGACTTGAATTAAATTCCCGCGTGGGAGCAGGCCCAAGCCAGGTCTTGTAATCCACTCCAGGCGGTGGTAGCGAATTTGGAACTACAGGTCCCGGTTTCATCCAGTCCTGGTAACACCATACTTTTACTGTACGAATATTTCCCAGCTGACCAGTATAAATAAAATCCAGTGCATCCTGGAAATGTTTTTGACTGCGTTGCCATTGGCCACCTTGTACCGCACGGTTGTATTTTTTTTGGGCAGCCACCATGATACGGCATTCACCGATTGAATTTCCTACAGGTTTTTCTACATATACATCCTTTCCTGCGGCACAGGCTTCTGTCATGATCAATGCATGCCAGTGGTCGGGTGTGCCGATAATAACTACATCAACGTCCTTATTATCCAGTACTTTTCGGTAATCTCCCGTCGTCTTTATTCTCGAAATATCCAGGTTCATCTTGGCTAAGTCAGCCATTCTTTGATCCAATACATTTTTGTCCACATCGCACAACATCACAACCTGAACGCCTGGTTGTTTTAGGGAAGATAAGAGATCTGCCCAGCCCATTCCATTAATGCCGATGGCTCCTATGTTTATCCTGTCGCTCGCGGCCATTTTTTTTCCAAAAGCACCAAACGCCTGATGCTGGAGTGTTGTTGCAAAAATAGACGTACCTGCGATTACTCCTGCCTGACGAATAAAAGAGCGCCTGCTATTCATAGTTTCATTTTTTGGGGTGAGTCATGGTTACCGAGCTGTATGAGCCGTACCAGCCGGCGCCTATCATTGGAGCTTTATCATTCAGAATCACTTTGACAGGAACTTTTTTAACGAGATCCTGCATTCGATCACAGTCGAGGAGACTTTCATAAAAATAAGGGTCGCTCAATAAAGATATTATTTTGGGTGGAATACCACCCGCCAGAAAGAGACCTCCGGTCGACTTCATTTTCAAAATCAGGTTGCAGCATTCTCGTGCGAGATTTCGGACAAAAATGCGCATGGTCTCCACACAGACAGGATCCGATCCATTGACTGCCGCTTCACTAATAATAGCAGAAGGGTCCTCGTGTTTTATCTTTTCTTCGATCTCTGGATTAACGGGTTGATTTTTTACTTCACATAGAAATGAGTAGATGGAATGAATTGCAGGGCCGGCAATGATACTTTCCCAACTCACTACCTTGAATTTCTTCAGCATATAATCATGCAGTTGCAGGTCGGCCGCGTTTCGACAGGAAAAATCACAATGTCCACCTTCCGTTGCAAAAGGATGATGTAATTGTCCGTCCCAGAACAGACCCGCTTCTCCGAGTCCCGTACCCGGTGACAGGATTGAAATATTTCCTCCCTCATCAGGGTCCCCTTCATGAAGCACATAAAAATCTTTCTCTTCCATTCCTGCAAGGCCATATGCAGTCACTTCCAGGTCATTTAGTAATATAACATTTGAAATATTGGTGGCCGCCGCTATTTCATCTGCATCTACCCGCCATGGAAGGTTGGTCACTTCAACACGTCCTTCGAATACAGGACCTGCTACTCCCAGACATATTCTTTCGGGTTGAAAACCAGGGTTCTCGTTTAGAAATTGCTGCAAAATATTATTTATGGAAGCTGAACCGGAAGAGTGATAGGTAGAAGATTTTATCAATTGCACATGACTGGCATCCGCTTCAAAAATAGCAAGGTTTACCTTGGTCCCACCTACGTCACCACCCAATACAACGGTCTTTTTATTTCCAAAAGAAGGTTTATCAGGAAAATAAAGAGAGATTTTCGAATGACCGGCCATATGATCCTTTGAAGGAACAATATAAAGTATTGACCCGAAAAAACCATTAAACCAATCGGCCGCTTTCGGAATTTTGCGATCACGGAAGCGTATTTTTACAGCGGTTGGAAAGAAATACAGCAGGATTTCACGTAAAAGAAAAGCCAGTGTAGAAACACCGGCTTGAGAAAACTTCAGTTATGATAATCACTTTGATCAAAACGAAGTATTGGAGTAATTATTATTAAAAAAATGAGAAATTAACCCTTTAGGGTCAAAGTTAAAAGGCATACATGAGCAAAGAAGATTATCGTATGATTCAATGCATGCGCTGGTACGGACCTCAAGATCCGGTCAGCCTGATGGATATACGCCAGGCTGGCTGTACAGGTGTTGTAACCGCACTGTACCAGGTTCCCAATGGGTCTGTATGGCAACTGGAAGAAATCCGGAAAAGAAAAAAACTCATCGAAGACGCGGGTATGAAATGGACGGTAGTGGAAAGTCTACCGGTACATGAGTCAATCAAGACCCGGAGCGGAAATTATCATGAATTGATAAAAAATTACAAAATCTCCCTGCAAAACCTTGGTGCAGCAGATATTCATACGGTAACATATAATTTTATGCCCGTGCTTGACTGGACACGGACCGATCTGACATATATGCAGACCGATGGTTCTTTGGCGCTACGGTTTGAAAAAGCAGCCCTTGCTGCATTCGATCTTTATATTCTTAATCGTCCCGGTGCGGAGAAAGATTATACGGTCAGTGATCGAACTATTGCAAAAGAGAGATTTGAAAAAATGAACGATGAGGAAAAAAGGCAATTGCAAAAAAATATTATTTCAGGATTGCCCGGCAGTAAAGAGAGTTTTACGCTGGCGCAATTTCAGGAGGCGCTTAACACTTATAAAAATATCAACACGGAAAAATTACGCAAACACCTTTTTGAATTTTTAGAAGTTATTATTCCGGTTGCTGAAATATCCGGAGTTATTCTGGCCATTCACCCCGATGATCCACCATTTAACCTCTTCGGTCTTCCGAGAATTATTAGTACAGCCAACGATTTATCAGCATTATTCAATAAAATTCCATCCGAAACAAACGGTCTTTGCTTTTGTACGGGATCTTTTGGTGTCAGGAAGGATAATGACCTGGCTAACATGATCCGCCAGTTCACAAACCGCATACATTTTCTTCACCTTCGCAATACCCGCAGGAACGAGGCAGGCGATTTTTATGAAGAAAACCACCTGGAGGGAGATGCAAATATGTATGAGGTCGTAAAAGAAATTATCCACATGATGGATCGAAGAAAATCAGATATTCCTATGCGGCCGGATCATGGTCACCAAATGCTCGATGACCTGAAAAAGAAAACAAATCCCGGGTATTCGGCGATTGGACGTTTGCGCGGACTTGCAGAATTGAGAGGCCTGGAACTGGGAATCAGAAAGTCTCTCTTCAAAGCTTGAAAAATATTTTCCTTCTGTAAAGAAAATATAGCAGGCCAGTTTCAAGTGCAAAAACTACAAGGGATCCTATAATTGCTGCAATAATTGACGGAATATGTATTATTCCAAAGATTCCGTTTGTAATGGTAAGAATATAACCCGTGAACCATCTGTCTCCCACAATTTCATTGAAGAGGTATATGAATATGGAATTAAGTGCAAATAAATTGAAAAATAAAAGATGTTCTCTGTGCCTTTTAATATCAATCCACCAATAGCATACAGCCAGAAATAAAAGGCAATATCCACCTGAAGCAAGCACAAAGGAACTGGTTGCAATTCTTTTTATAATGGGTGTTATATGGGACCAGTCTAATCCAAATCCAAGACCCAGAAATATCAATCCAGGTATAACCAGGTATCTCAATTTTTGGGAAGATGTTTTATCACTCAATAATAATTTACCAGCAAGCACACCCCATATCGTATGAGCACTCGTTGATATACAATTGATCGCCACCCAACCATCAGGATTGATTTTATTCATCAAAATAAGATCAACATAATTACCAAAATTATGTTGGTCGACAAAAGGCTGGTCAAACCCAGGAATATTTGTGTAGCGATATAAGAACTCAGGAATCAGCAAACAGAAGCCGCTTACAATCAGTTGTGCCGGAACAGACCAGTCCATAATTAGAAAAGCTACCAGTGTAGTAAAAGATAATTGTGTGAGCACATCCCAAAGTTCAAAAGAGAGCTTATTGCCGCGTACTGCATAATCCAATACCCCCCAGAAAAATAACCATCCGCATCGCGTCAGAATCTTTTTGAAAGATTGACCCCAACTATGAGTCAGGCGGTATTTCTTAATCGAGAATGCCATTGCGATACCAGCAACAAACATGAAAGTGGGCTGAACCAGGTCCCAGAAATGTAATCCGTTCCAGGGATGGTGAAAAAACTGGATCAAAATATGAGCGGCCCATGTTCCGTGTATAACAGGCCGCAGGTGCTCATAAAGGAGGGTGCCTTCCAATGCAAGAAGGATCATAGTCATTCCTTTCAGAAAATCAAGCGAGGATAAGCGTTGCGAAACTGGCAGGTTTTCTTGCATGGTTGATCAAATGGCTACCTGAATATAAATAAAAATTGTTAACAGGGCATTTGCTCAGTTTACTCAGTTTATGTTTGCAGTATATGTTTGGCTTCCTTTTACCTTTATATGGCATCGATGAAAGTGATTATTCTGTAATGCCTTTTGGAAACGGGCTGATTAATCATACATGGAAGATAATTTCTGGTGGTAAAGAGTTCCTGTTGCAGAAAATTAATCTACAGGTTTTTAAACGTCCGGCAGATATAATGGACAATTGCAGTCGGTTGTCCGACTATTTCAGAACAAATCATCCTGACTACCTGTTCGTGGCGCCACTGATAAATTTTAAACATCAGAACTATGTTCTTGATGAAGAAGACAATTATTACAGGCTTTTCCCATTTGTAAAAAATTCTTACTCCTGCGATTCTGTGTCAACACCCGCGCAGGCATACGAAGCAGCCAGGCAATTTGGTAAATTTACAAGCTTACTTTCCAGATTTGACACTTCCAAATTACACATTACACTTCCTGATTTTCACAATTTAACACTGAGGTATTTTCAATTTAAATCAGCTGTTCAAAATGGAAATAAACAACGGATCGCAGAGTCCGCCGAATGCATAGCATATCTGAATGACCAGGCCGGTATTGTAGAAACTTTCGAAAAAATCAAAAAAAATCCCTCTTTTAAATTGCGTGTCGTCCACCATGACGCTAAAATAAACAACGTTCTTTTCAATACAGGTACGGGCTCAGCATTGTGTATAATCGATCTGGATACCGTGATGCCGGGATATTATATCAGCGATGTAGGTGATATGCTGCGTACTTATCTAACGCCGGTAACTGAAGAAGATTCCGACTTCAGTAAAATCAGGATCAGGGAGGAATATTTCATTGAAATTGTTAAAGGATATCTCGGGGAAATGAAATCCGGACTTTCGGAAGTAGAAAAGCAATATTTTGTTTTTGCAGGGAAATTTGCAATATACATGCAGGCACTTCGGTTCTTAACCGACTATTTAAATGACGATATATACTACAATATCAAATATAAAGAACAAAACCTGGTTCGTTCCAAAAACCAGATCGAATTACTCAGGAGATTCATGCAAAAAGAAGAAAAAATGAACGAAATACTGAATCCCTAAAATATCAGAGTCGCTATAGAATGCGGGAGGCTTTCCATTTTCGCCGCTTTATTATGTACCCAAAGTAAATAAGGCACGGTTTTATCGCTTCTGTTCATGACTATGACAGCGATTTTCCCATCCATATTTTTAAAGGCAGTGGTTTCCAACATGTCGCGATTGGCTGAACTGATGATGCGCCGTGCACCCGGTCTGATAAATTTGGAAAAATGTCCGATATAATAAAATGAATTCGTAAATGTAAGTTCACCTTTCTTAGTATCCCCAATTACCGGTGCAAAACAAAAGTTTCCGACATGATTCGGCCCTCCGTTTTCATCTACTAAAATATTCCAGTCTGTCCAGCCGACCGTTCCATTATTAAAATCATTTATCATTGAATGGCCATAAATTTCACCCAGTGCCCATTCATTGATGCGGGTAGCGTCGAACCGGTCTGTACAGCCTTCCGTAAACATCAGTTTCTTATCCGGGAAAGTTTCGGCTACTCTTTTAACATTATCGAACATCATGGCACTTCCTGTCCAGGTTTCATACCAGTGATATCCGATACCCCAAATATATTTTGCGGCCTCTTTGTCATTTAATATCGTACTCGCAGTCTGATAAATTAAATCCCTGTTATGATCCCATGCAAGCAATTTTTTATCTGCCATCCCCTGTTTAACCAATGTGGGTCCCAAATAGGTTTTGATAAAATCCCTTTCATCCTCCGCAGAAAAATAACACGACTCCCAGGTTTGTTTTGCCATGGGCTCATTTTGGAGCGTTAACCCCCAGACCGGTATACCTTCTTTTTGGTAAGCGTTAATAAATTTTATAAAATAATTGGCCCATGATTGCCTGAACTGCGGGAGCAATTTACCACCCTGGATCATACTGTTGTTGTCTTTCATCCAGGCAGGTGGGCTCCACGGACTTACAAATAGGGTCAGTTTACCGCCGGAAGTTTTTATAGCCTGTTTGATCAAAGGAATCCTGAATTGCCTGTCATGATCGATATTAAATGTTTTGAGTTCTTTATCGCCGTCCTCTATATAAGTATAACTCGAGCTGGAAAAATCACAGCTGTGAATATTTGTTCTTGCCAGTGTATACCCTATTCCATTTACTTTATCATAATAAGCTGTCAGCAATTGCTTTTGAACATTAGGCGGCATCTTCGCAAAAGTTTCTGCCGAAGCATCAGTTATTGCTCCACCGATTCCCAGTATTGTTTGAAAACTGTGGGTTGGATCAACGAATACACATACCTGTGTTTCCAGGGGCTGACCAAAATCTGAAAATTTCAATCCGCTGTCCGTTTTTGATATCCGGTAATCGGTGTTTTTGGCAGTAGTATATACTGTAACGGTTTTTTGATCTTGCGAATGGACTTCATTTATCAGGATAAAAAATAAAGTACAAAGAAAATATCGTTTCATGATGGCTCATTTAAAATTAAAGTGAAGATAAATGAAATCCTCTTCCTAATTTTAACCTGCGTCATTAATAAATCTCACCATGTTTGCCGATAAAGAACTCAAAGCATTTGTACCAACTGTGTTACCGGACAAAGCAAAAACTTTCTATCGGGACATATTGGGCCTGAAGTTGTTGCATGAGGATGACTATGCATTGGAATTTAATGCAAACGGAGTATTACTCAGGGTAAGCATAGTGCCTGAAATGAAACCGCAGGGATTTACTGTTCTGGGTTGGAATATTCCAGACATTAATTCTGTTATCAAATCACTTAATAGTAAGGGGGTTTATTGCGAGAGATATAGTTTTCTTCAACAGGATGAATTGGGAATATGGATATCTCCGGGCGGATCAAAAGTAGCCTGGTTTAAAGATCCCGACGGGAATATTCTTTCACTAACGGAGTAAAATGACTCCACATATTCTCACACGTGCTTTACGCGTTAAGCGTTTGGCGTTAGGCTTTAGGCTGGCTTTCATGAGCTTTAGCATTCGCCTCTTCAATTTCATATTCCAGTTCCGGATCAATATTCTGCTGCTCAACCTTTCTTTCTCTTTCCAAAAGATCTTCATGGTGGGCTTGTAAATAGGCTAATTCTTTTTTACCATAAGAAAAGCGTGTGAATAGTACGAATAAGACGGGTACGATAAATATCGAAATTGAAGTAGATGCCAGCATTCCTCCGAGAACTGTAAATCCAATTGTATTACGGGCAACAGCACCCGCTCCTGTTGCAAGTACAAGTGGCATGACGCCCAAAATAAATGACATCGAAGTCATGATAATGGGCCTGAATCGTAAACGCACTGCCTCCATAGTTGATTTCCACAACTCTTCTCCCCTGTCCACGCGGATTTTTGCAAACTCAACAATCAGGATTGCATTTTTTGCAGAAAGACCAATCAGGGTAATCAAACCAATCTGTGCATATACATTATTTGTTATAGGAGGTACGCAGGTAAGCATAAGGATGGCGCCAAAAGCACTTATCGGAACCGCGAGCATTACAGACAGAGGTACGGACCAGCTTTCATATAAAGCTGCCAGGAAAAGAAATACGAAAACAATGGAAAAAAGAAAAATGTAGACGGTAGTTGTACCCGCTTTAATTTCTTCATAACTCAAACCGGAAAATTCATAAGTATAACCCCTTGGTAAATATTTATCTGCAGTTTGCCTGAGTGCGTCTATACTTTGTCCGGTACTGTATCCCTGAGGCGTGGATCCATCCACTTCAGCCGAACGAAAAATATTAAAATGACTAATCAGTGGAGCCGTCTCAATTGGCTGATAAGAAATCAGCGTACTAAGTGGCAGCATTTGACCTGCCTGATTTCGGACGTAGTATTTATCAATATTGGCAACAAACGCACGAAATGCTGTGTCAGCCTGGATTACGACATGATAGGTCCTGTTGTATAATGTAAAATTATTCACAAACAGGCTCCCCATATAAGCCTGCATGGTTGTAAATACGTCAGAAAGATTTACTCCAAGTTTTTCGCACATGTCACGATCCACAGACAGATTATAACTTGGCGTATGGGCTCCATAATAACTAAAAGCAGTTGAAATGGCAGGATTTTTATGCGCTTCAGCTACAAACTTTTTTACAACCGTTTCAAAAGCATGAATATCATCGCTCGTATTCCCTTGTTGGATCTGCATACTGAATCCCGCCGCTACTCCAATACCCGGAATTGGGGGTGGTGGTATGACAACCACATTGGCATTTTTTATTCCTGCAGCTACTACTCTCTGTTTTATCACACCAAGAATACCTGGTATTTTTTCTCCAGGAACTTTTCGTTCACTCCAGGGAGCAAGTGTGCAAAAAAGAGTACCGTTATTAGATGTAGCACCTCCATTCAATATATTAAATCCTGAAAATGCGGCGTAATGAATTACTCCGGGAGTGGAGCTAACAACCTTCATGAGCTTTTCCATCAGTTCCACGGATTGGGTAGTTGAAGAAGATTCCGGAAGCTGATAAGTAATAAATAAGCGGCCGCCATCTTCAGGCGGGATAAATCCGGATGGTTTTGTTTTAAATAAGAACCAGGCCCCGAAACAAATACAAATCAAAAGCAACACTATGTACCGCGCGCCTTTGATACTTTTCTTTACCCCGTTGGAATATTTATCCGTTAAGCGGCCGAACCAGTTATTGTATCGAAAGAATACCCAGTTGATGCCTTTGGATTCCTTGTTTATTTTCGATGGTCTTAAAAGAAGCGTACAAAGTGCAGGCGTAAGTGACAAAGCAACGAAGGCAGATAATATGACCGAGATGGCAATCGTGATCGCAAACTGCTGATATAGCCTGCCTACAATACCCGGAATAAAACCCACAGGTACAAATACCGCTGCCAGTATCAGTGCTATCGCGACCACCGGCGCTGAAATGTCTTTCATAGCACGATAGGTAGCTTCTTTCGCCGACATATGCTGTTCATCAATAAGATGTTGTACAGCCTCCACCACAATGATCGCATCGTCAACTACAATACCAATTGCCAACACAAAACCAAACATTGTCAGCGTATTAATGGTAAATCCGAGTGGTATAAAAAAACAAAAAGTTCCCAGCAGTGAAACAGGAATAGCCATGACCGGAATAATGGCAGAACGCCAATTCTGCAAAAACAGGAAAACCACAAGCGCTACCAATCCCAATGCCTGCAATAAAGTCTTCACCACTTCACGCATAGATGTCTTGATAATAGTTACTGCTTCGAAAGGCACCTTGTAGTCCACATCCGCCGGAAAAGATTTTTTTAACTCCTCCAGTTTGGCATACACATTATTAGCCGTTTCCAGGGCGTTGCTTCCGGGTGACTGATAAATCTGGAGATAAGAGGCCCGTTTCCCATCAACAAAGGAATTACTGGAAAAAGTGAATTTTCCGAGTTCCACCCGTGCTATATCTTTCAGATAAATAAGCTCACCTGAAACAGGTAGCGTTTTTACAACAATATTTTCAAATTCAGATACTTTATTCAGCCTGCCATTAACCAGGATGCTAAATTCATGCGTTTGGGACTTTTCCTGAGGAGGTGAGCCGGCTGAACCTGCCGCCACCTGCACGTTCTGTGCATTAATCGCATTGATCACGTCCTGTGGCATCAGACTATAAGATGCCAGTTTATCAGGATTCATCCATATCCGCATGCTGAAATTATCTGCGCGTGCACTCACATCTCCTACGCCCGGCACGCGTAACATGGCATCTGCAATAAATATATTGGTATAATTATCAAGAAACTTTATATCATGTGTACCCTTAGGTGAATAAACAGCAATCAGCATCAGCTGGGTAGTATTGCTCGCCCTAACTGTCAATCCAAGCTTACTAACTACTGCAGGAAGTAAAGGTGACGCTATGCCAAGCCTGTTCTGGACATTAAGGGCTGCTATATGTACATTCGTTCCTACTTCAAAAGTCACGCGGATATTCACACTTCCGGTATTGGTATTGGTGGAAGTCATATATTCCATGCCCGGCGTACCGTTCACCTGTTCTTCTATGGGAATGGCGACAGTTTGTTCAACCGTCTGCGCGTCTGCTCCTGTATATGAACCGGAAATACCGACTGATGGCGGCGTGATTTTAGGATATTGGTCGATGGCCAGGTTGTTAATACAAATGATACCTGAAATGATCAGCACCAAAGAGATCACGATCGCTGTAACAGGTCTTTTTATGAAGGTGTTGGCAATCATGCCTTGTCAGATTTGTCCCTGTCGCGGGATTGCTGTATGTCAAATTCCAATGCAGGATCAATATCCTGTTGTTCTACTTTTCTCGCTTTCTCCATTAAATAATCATGGTGCTCCACCAGGTATCCAAGTCGGGTTTTGCCATAGGATAATCTTGTAATGACGACAAATAATACCGGAACTATAAATATGGCAATTGTTGATGCTGCAAACATTCCTCCTAATACCGTATAACCGATTGTCCTGCGCGCCTGCGCGCCTGCTCCGGTTGCCAAAACCAGCGGTAACACACCTAGAATAAAAGCCATTGAAGTCATGATGATGGGCCGTAATCTTAGGCGAACCGCTTCCAGTGTGGACTGCAATAAATCTTCCCCCCTGTCAACACGCACTTTCGCAAATTCAACTATAAGAATAGCATTTTTCGCAGCAAGGCCAATTAACGTGATTAGCCCTATTTGTGCATAAACATTATTGGTAAGACTTGGAACCAGTATTAAAGTGCCGATGGCTCCAAACGCTCCGATCGGTACCGCGAATAATACGGAAAATGGAACTGACCAGCTTTCATATAATGCAGCCAGGAAAAGGAATACAAACGTAAGTGAAAATGCAAAAATATAAATGGTCGTTGAGCCGGCTTTAATTTCCTCATAACTCAATCCTGAAAATTCATATTCATACCCTTGGGGTAGTACTTTGGCGGCCACGTCTTTTAAAGCTTCGATTGTTTCGTTGCTGCTGTATCCCTGACCGGAACTTCCATCTATTTCTGCTGATCGGAATATATTGAAATGTGAAATCAACGGAGCAGTTTCTGCAGTAGAATAACTGACAAGTGTTCCCAGCGGAAGCATTTGGCCTGCCTGATTGCGCACGTAATATTTATTGACGTCAGAAATTACTTTTCTGAATAAAGTGTCAGCTTGAACCACAACATGAAAAGTCCTGTTGTAAACGGTAAAATCATTAATATAAAGACTACCCATATAAGCCTGAATGGTCGTAAATACATCATTAATATTAACACCCAGTTTTTCACATTTGTCACGGTCTACGATGAGGTTGAAACCCGGCGTATGCGCTCCATAAAAACTATAAGCACCAGAAATAGCCGGATTTTTATTTGCTTCTTCAATAAATTTTTTGACCACTGCTTCAAAAGCGTGCAGGTCATCATTGGTATTTCGCTGTTCGATTTGAAAACTAAACCCGACCGTCTGGCCTACGCCCGGAATAGGAGAAGGCTGTATGACTTCTACATTCGCATTTTTAATACCTGCGTCAGCGATCCGCCTTCGCATAACCTGCATTATACCCGGCACCTGCTGATCTGATGCACTTCGATCTTCCCACGGGTTGAGTTGAACATAGATAGTTCCGGCATTGGAGTTGGATGCATTGTTAAGCACATTCAGTCCCGACAGAGCGGCATAATGGCCTACGCCAGGCGTGCTGGCAACTACTTTCATTAGTTTGCTCATCACATCAACTGACTGGGCAGTAGACGATGCAGGTGGCAACTGAAAAGTAACATATAAATTTCCATCATCTTCTGATGGTATGAACCCGGAAGATTTGTGCTGAAATAAAAAATATGTCGCAACACAAATACAAATTAACAGAATCACTATATACCTGGACGCCTTAATACTATTTCGGACTCCGTTGGAGTATCTGTTTGTTACACGCTCGAACCAGTCATTGAACCGGAAGAACATTTTATTGATTCCTTTTGCCTCTTTTTTTACATCGGTGGGCTTTAAAAGCAAAGTACATAAAGCAGGAGTCAGAGACAATGCGATAAACGCAGACAAAATCACAGATATCGCAATTGTGATAGCGAACTGCTGATACAATCTTCCCACAATGCCGGGAATAAATCCGACTGGCACAAATACGGCAGCAAGTATCAGGGCGATCGCCACTACCGGACCCGAAATATCTTTCATCGCGTGATAAGTGGCTTCCTTTGCCGACATCTTCTGCTCATCAATATAATGCTGTACGGCTTCTACAACTATAATGGCATCATCTACTACAATCCCAATTGCCAGAACAAAACCAAACATTGTTAATGTATTGATCGTAAATCCCAGCGGTATGAAAAAACAAAACGTTCCAAGTATGGAAACCGGAATAGCCAACACCGGAATTAGAGTTGAACGCCAGTTCTGTAAAAAAAGGTACACAACCAGTGCTACGAGTCCAAGTGTTTTTAATAAAGTCCAAACAACATCAGACATAGAAACTTTAACTACAGTTACGGCTTCAAATGGAACTTTATATTCCACATCTGCCGGGAAAGTTTGTCTTAATTGTGCGAGTTTAGCGTACACACCGTTTGCAGTTTTTAAAGCATTGCTTCCCGGTGCCTGATATATGAGCAAATAAGAAGCACGATGGCCGTCAACAAAAGAGTTACTCGCAAAAGTAAACTTCCCAAGTTCAATCCGGGCCACATCTCTCAGATAAACCAATTCACCGGTCACCGGCAGACTTTTCACAATTATATTTTCAAACTGGGGTACGGTATTCAGTCGCCCGTTTACCAAAATTCCCAGTTCATATGTTTGGGTTTTTGATTGTGGCGGTACACCTGCAGACCCTGCTGCCACCTGAACATTTTGAGTGTTCAATGCGTTGATGACATCCTGGGGAGTCAGACTATAAGCGGCCATTTTTTCAGGATTCATCCAAACACGCATGCTGAAATCATCAGTGAAGCGGTTAATGCTGCCAACACCAGGTACACGCAACAGGGCGTCCTGTATAAATATATTGGTATAGTTGTCCAGAAATGTAATATCATGCGTGCCCCTTGGTGCATATACGGCAACCATCATCAGCATACTCGGATTCAATGCACGAACTGTTAGTCCTAGTCTGCTTGCAACTGCAGGTATCAACGGTGTAGCAATACTCACTCTGTTCTGCACATCGAGAGCGGCAATGTCTATGTCCGTTCCGATACTGAAGGTTACATTAATTGACATCAGCCCGTTATTGGTGCTGTTGCTCTGCATATATTCCATTCCAGGCGTTCCGTTCACCTGTCCTTCAATTGGAGTCGCCATGGTTTGTTCAACCGTCTCGGCATCGGCTCCCGTAAACTGACCATTTACCTGAACAATCGGAGGAGTAATTTCGGGATACTGATCAATCGGCAGATTCAGAATACAGATCGTTCCCGTCAGGACCAATACGATAGATATAACGATCGCAGTTACCGGTCTTTTAATAAATGTATTCGCAATCATAAATTATTCATGTCCGCTTTCACTTTTTTTTGCAGTGGATTTTTTATCAGAAGAGCCTACGCTTATTTCAGATCCGTCGTGAATTGCCTGTACGCCATCTATCACGATTCTGTCGCCGTCATTGATACCGGACTTTACTATCTGGTCTGCACCCAGCACCTGACCCACCTGCACTTTTTTCTGAAATGCGCGAAGTGTTGGCTTTGGCTCGGCCGTATCTGTTTCTTTTTTAGTGGCAGAATCAGATTTTCGCGCCATGATCGTATCCTTTGCAACGAACACAAAATATTCACCCATCTGTTCAACTATTGCTTTCCCCGGAATGAGCATTTGAGGCACGGTATCCTGGTTATGTTCCCGCACCACACAACTCGTTCCGGCTTTTAAAGAATATTTTGGATTCGGGAAAACCAGCCTCACTCTGATAGAACCTGTTTGGGGATCAACGGCCCGGTCTATCACTGAAATTTTACCCGGATATGGATATAGTGTATTATCCGGTAACAAAAAAGTGAACAGTGAATCAGGATGTACCCCTATACCATGTTGAAGGTTTTCGTAGTGGGTGAGTTGCTTTTCATTGATCAGGAAATCGACAGCGATTGGATCGATGGTCGAAATCGTATTTAGCAAACTGGTTCCAACCGTAACAAGATTGCCCAATTTTACCTGACTGAAACCAATCAGACCATCAAAAGGAGCGTATATCGTTGCGTATCCAAGGTTAGTTTTAGCTGTTCTCACCGCATCTTCTGCCGCCTTTACCTGGTTCTCGGCATTATCAAGAGCAATGACGGCATGATCGAGGACCTGTTTCGCGATGGCGTTGTGACTATTCAGGTAAGTATACCTGTCCGCATCCTGTTTTGCCTGCACCTGGTTACCTTCTGCTACTTTTACATTGGCTACAGCCTGATCATATGCCGCCTGGTAGAGCGATTTATCGATCTCATATAATTTTTGCCCCTTATATACGCGTGTTCCTTCTGTAAAAAATATTCCCGTAATATATCCCTGTACCTCTGGATGAAGGTCCACCTGACTCAAAGCCTCTGTGGTTGCGGGAAAATCATCATAGTAATAAACTTTTTGGGATTTGACTGTCATTAGGTTTACAGGCGCCGGCGGATTTGGAGGCGGCTGTTTTTGCTTGCAGGAAAAAAACAAAACACTCAGGATGAAGAGTCTGACTGGTAATACTTTTTTCATGAAGAATGCTTAAAGGATCCGTTAATGATTATAATAAATAATGCCCATGGCTTTTTGAAGATCCACTTTGTTTGACAAAACCTGGAACAACGCATTGAGATACCCAATCTGTGATGTGATCAGGTTGGATTCTGCCGTGATGACGTTCAGATATGCAACTACTCCCTGCTGATACTGAAGAGATACAATATCATAAACATTTCTGGCCATCGCCACATTATCCTGCATTATGTACAGATTATACAAATTCCCCTTATAATTGGCAAGCGCCGTGGTGTATTCAGTGTATATCTCCGATTTCATACTGACCTGACTCCAGTCAAGGAGCTGTTCCTGCAATTTTGATCTTTGTATGTTTTTTGTTCTGTAAAACCCGGTAAATATGGGGAGGTTCACAGATACACCTATAAAAGAGTAAGGGTATACATTTGCATAAAGAGCGGCGAGATTGTTGTTTTCATACTGGAAGTCGTAGTTGAAAAACCCTGAAACTGTCGGGAGAAAAGATAACCTGTAATAGTCAGTTATTTGATGCTGAAGAGTCTTTCCGGTTTGAAGAATCTGGTATTCTATTCGTTTCTCAAACACAAGGTCCTGCGCAGTATCAAAACTTATATCGCGCTTCATCTGGGTTGTATCGAAATTCACATTAAACTGATTTTGTGGCGGCCATCCCATCAATTGTTTTAATGTGGCATATTGTGGAATAACATTTTCAACCGTTTGCTTGAGCTGTGCTTTTGAATTATTCAGAGAAATAGCTGCTTCCTGATAATCAGTCATATCCACAATTCCCCCCACATATTGATGATAGGCGTCGTTCAGGTTTTTAGTAAGCCTGGCAGTATCCTCCCTTAAGACATTTATCTGTTCAAGGGTCAGAAGAAGGTTGTAAAAAGCCTTGCTGACGGAAGAGACCAGCTCAATCTTTGTACTATCCGTGATCTGCTCGGCCTGCTTTACATAAAATTTGGCAGCTTTTGCGGCATAGAGGAGGCTCGGACTAAAAATTGCCTGGCTGACCGTCAATGCAGGAACAGCAGTATTCACCACTCCTGTATGTTGTTTTACAGCCTGTCCGCTTGAATCGATAACAAAACTGGTAGGCAATTGATTGTAATGAGTGAAATTTCCCCCAAGGTTGACCTGAGGAAACCATCCTGATAAGCTGATGGCATTCGTTGTTTTAGTAATGGACTGATTAATATATGACTGGAATAGCGCCGGCTGGTGCTTGAAAGCATAATCGATGCATTGGTCAAGAGTCAGAAACTGACTACTGTCAACAGCCGAAATATGCTGCGCTTTCGGTTGAAGTGAAAGGGCCATACAACCGGCGACCAATAAAAAACGGAAGATTATTCTGATATCCCTGAACGAACGAAGCTTTTTTAAAACCATACTAAATATTTCTGCAAATCCTATGCTCAGGTTATTACGAATTAAGTTCGTTTGACCGGAGCCCTGTAAAAAAAGGAGCAGATAGGGCGGAAATTTAATTTATTTATCAGGAATTGGACAATCAAAAATTGTTAATCGGTACTTAACAGGGATGAAGTTAAATTATAATCTGCAGAGACCTCGAACAGATTTAGTTCCATATAATTTCCCAATCAGGAAGAAAATTAATTGAAAATAAGCTCCTGAAGGCGATTTATTTCGCTAAATTTAATCAGTTCGGGCCGCTATCCGGTTCTTCTATATCAGATGAACATATAAATGCAATTTTTCAGTACCGTTTTTCTGAAAACTGGTTGATTCTTAAAGTTAATTCTACATTAAATCTCCGGAAAAATGATTTTACAAAAGGGAACACCGGCGCCTGAATTCGAACTAAATTCAACGCCAGATCAGAAATTAAAATTAGCTGATTTCAGAGGCAGGCGGCTGATACTGGCTTTTTATCCCGCCGACTGGAGTCCTGTATGCAGCGACCAGATGGCACTATACAGTGCAACGTTAAAATATTTTCATAAATATAATGCGGAGATTCTCGGAATTTCCGTTGACAGCAAATGGTGTCATATGGCATTTTCGCAAAGCCGGAAACTCCATTTTCCCTTGTTGGCAGATTTTGAACCAAAAGGTGAAATCAGTAGTAAATATGGCGCTTACAATGAATCTGAGGGGGAAAGTCGTCGTGCTCTTTTTGTTATCGATGAAAAGGGCATCATTCAATGGAGTTACCTTTCTCCGGATGGCATTAACCCGGGCGCGGATGGGATTTTAGATACGCTGGAAGAAATGGCTGCATTGAAAACAAAAATTTAAAAAATGTCAAAATTAAGAGTCCCGGTTTCTGAACAGGACCACCGAACCGGTAATTTGAAAGCAAAAATTGTTTTGGTGGAATATGGCGACTACCAGTGTCCACATTGTGGTATTGCACATCCTTTTACAAAAAAACTACTTCGACAATACAGTCAGGACCTGCTCTTCATCTTTCGCAATTTCCCTTTACAGGAAATGCATCCTCAGGCATTGATTTCTGCGCAGGCGGCTGAGGCCGCCGACAATCAGGATAAATTTTGGGAGATGCACGACACCATTTTTGAACATCAGAATATCCTTTCAGCCAATAATCTGCTGAATTTTGCGGAGCGACTTAACCTGGATATTGAAAAATTCTCGAAAGACTGGAAAAGTAAGATTGTACTTTCAAAAGTGGAAACGGATTTCGATGGAGGAATTCGAAGTGGTGTGAATGGAACTCCAACATTCTTTCTCAATGGAAACAGATTGGAAACATATGATGAAACATATGAATCACTCGCCCATGCGGTGATGCAAATGCAATTGTCATGAGCAGCCTTTCAGAATTTAATAAGTTTACCAGTGACCTTAAAACGGAAGACCAGATCATGCCTGTACTTTTCATTGGCCATGGATCACCTATGAATGGAATTGAGGACAACGAGTTTAGTCTACGGTGGGCGGGTTTAGCCAAAGAAATCCCGACGCCCAAAGCTGTGCTGGTAGTATCAGCTCACTGGCTCAGTGAAGGGACGAGAATTACTGCGATGAATTTCCCAACAACCATTCACGATTTCATTGGATTTCCCAGGCAACTATACGACGTGCAATACAATGCTCCAGGCAGTCCCGCACTCGCCAGGGAAACAATTTCCATGATTCATTCAACGCAGGCGGTCCCGGATCACGACTGGGGTCTGGATCATGGCGCCTGGACGGTCGTAAAACACATGTATCCTGAAGCTATTATTCCGGTTCTTCAATTGAGCATTGACTATACCAGGGGACCCCAGTACCATTTTGATCTCGCGAAAGAATTAAATGGACTCCGAAAAAAAGGCGTTTTAATAATTGGTAGTGGCAATATGGTTCATAATCTTAAAATGGTCGACTGGAACAAGATTAATGAACGGGAATATGGATTCGACTGGGCTTTGAAAATGGATCATCTTTTTAAAAAATTGATAGGTCGCGGGGATCCGGCACCTCTGATTAACTATGAAAAAATGGGGCACGCCGGAAAGCTTGCCATCCCAACACCGGAACATTATTTACCGCTTCTTTATACACTAGGTCTGAGACGGGCGAATGATGAAATTTCCTTTTTCAACGATAAAGCCGTGGGTGGGTCCATAACCATGACATCTGTTAAATTTGGATAAATTATTTTTCAACTCATAAAATAAAACACAATGGAAACAAAAATCAAATGGGAAATCGATCCCTTCCATACTGAAATTGCATTTAAAGTAAAGCACCTTATGATTTCCAACATAAAAGGTGTATTTAAAGAATTCGAAGCAAGCATTTATACTACCGGAGATGATTTCATGACTGCAGAGATAGACTGCTGGATAAATCCCGCTTCAGTAGATACAGGGAATGCGGACAGGGATAAACACCTGAAAAGTGCTGATTTCTTCGACGTCGAAAATCACAAAGAAATAAATTTCGTTGCCAACACCTATGAAAAAGTAGACAATGAGAGCAGCTACGAATTATATGGAGATCTTACCATCAAGGGCATCACCAGGAGAATAAAACTCGATGTTGAATTCGGGGGCGTTATGAAAGATCCATGGGGGAATGAAAAAGCCGGATTTTCCATCAACGGGAAAATCAATCGCCAGGACTGGGGGCTTGAATGGAACAGTATGCTGGACGGAGGTGGCCTTCTTGTAGGCAATGATATTTGGATCAGTTGCGAAGTACAGCTGTCAAAGTCAAATGAAGTGTCTGAGGATTCAGATCAAAGTAATTCAAATGCTGATCAATTATCTGCATGAATTTGACGCTGGTTCTTGAGATTCTTTATATTCTGATTTTAATTCTTGTCTGTCTGCGAATAATTTTGGATACCAGGAGTATTACAAAATCTCTCGCTTATCTTCTGTTTGCCATTTTTGTACCGTTCGCAGGTATCATATTTTATTTTCTCTTTGGTATTAACTACCGGACCAGGAAAATGTACAGTAAAAAACTAGTAGAAAATGATGAGCTGTCGGCCAGACTAAACAAGCAAATTTACCAATATTCAAAAAAGACATTAGATGAAAGTAGCGCAAGTGTCCAAAGCAATAAGGAACTGGCATTTATGTTATTGAAAGAGACCCTGAGTCCTTTGACTACAAATAATTCTGTAAAACTATTGGTGAACGGAGAAAATAAATTTCCCGAAGTGATAAAGGCCCTGAGAGAAGCTAAAAACCATATTCACCTGGAGTATTATATATATGAAGATGATGAGATAGGAAGAAAAATAGAACAAATTCTGGTTGAAAAAGCAAAGGAAGGTATCGAAGTCCGGTTCATCTATGACGATTTTGGAAGTCGTTCTATCAGGAGAACATTAGCGCACCGTCTGAATGAAAACGGAGTTAAGGCTTACCCATTCTTAAGAATTTATTTTATAGCACTGGCGAATCGTCTCAATTACCGCAACCATAGAAAAATTATTGTTATAGACGGACAAACCGCATTTGTAGGAGGAATAAATGTCGACGATAGGTATATCAACAACGATACAACAAATAAAACCTTTTGGCGTGACACGCATTTACGAATTGATGGCCCTGGCGTACAATATTTGCAATATCTATTTCTCTGTGACTGGAACTTTTGCGCCGATTTAAAATTACATCCTAATGAACATTTTTTTCCCCCTGAAATTAATTCAGAGACAAGGGATAAAAAAGTCGTTCAGATTGCCGCCAGTGGTCCCGATTCCGGAGCGCCTGCGATTTTGTTTTCAGTATTGCAGGCCATCAGTCTTGCAACCAAAGAAATCCTTATCACAACCCCTTATTTGATTCCAGGAGAAAGCCTGGTGGATGCACTAATTATTGCATCGCTCGGCGGAGTTTCCGTAAAACTTCTGGTGCCTGGTAATTCGGACTCTCTTCTTGTAAATGCTGCTGCAAGATCATACTATGGTGACCTCCTGAGAAAGGGAATTGAAATATATCAATATACCAAGGGATTTGTGCACGCCAAAACAATGGTCACGGACAGTAAGATAGCCATGGTGGGTACAGCGAATATGGACTCCAGAAGTTTTGATCTTAACTTCGAGGTAAATGCGATTGTTTATGATAACGGGATAGCAACTGAACTGAGGGATATTTTTTATGAGGATCTGAAAAATGCCGTAAAAATTGATGCAAAAGCCTGGAAAAGCCGTCCGATATATAAACAGTTTTTAGAAAAAACAGCTAAACTCGTTTCCCCGCTTCTATAAACTTATTTTAATTTACAGGTCCAAAAACTTTCACATATTTCCACCTTCAATGCACTCCTACCTATAATACTCCTGTGGATTGCTTCTTTTTTAAGAAATAAATTTATTTTTCTTCCATGACCTGTATTGGATTGAAAATAAATTAACGATAAAGTCAAATAACATAGCTCAACGATGTCAGATCAAAATAAAAATCCAATGCTTCATTTGATATGCGGTCTGCCCGGAACCGGAAAAACATTATTGGCGAAAAGTATATCTGCATCAACGGGATCAATCAGATTTTCACCGGATGAATGGATCAAAGAGATCTGGGCTGATAAAGCAGAATCCGAAGGGAATCGATACAGAGAAAAGATTGAGCAATTGCAATGGAAAATGGCAAAACAATTACTTCAAAAATCGACAAGTGTCATTATTGAGTGGGGAGCCTGGGGAAGAAATGAAAGAGAAAAATTGAGGGATGAAGCGAGGGCACTTGGGGCAAAGGTAAAATTTTACTATTTGGAAGCATCGAGGGAAATATTAAGAAAAAGAATTCTGAACAGAAATCAGAATAAAGAACCATACGAGTTTTATATTCAGGAAAACGAAATAGAAACTCTCCTTGACGAATGGATTAGTTCAATGCAAATTCCAACAGAAGAGGAATTGGGAACGTATGATTTTATTGGATAAATCACTATAAAATCAGAATGCCCGGGAAAGACGGAGGAAGTGGACTGCACTGGGCTCGAACCAGTGACCTCTGCCTTGTCGAGGCAGCGCTCTAAACCAACTGAGCTAGCAGTCCGTAGAAAAACAAAAATACTGTTTTAAGCTTTTCTTCTCGCTATTTCTTTATTGATCAAAGCAAGTTCCCTGCCTGTTTGTCCACTGAGTGAACTATTTTCTTCAGCGCGTCGCATCAGATAGGGCACAACATCTTCAATAGGACCAAAGGGCAGGTATTTACTTACTGAACATCCGGCCTTTGCGAGGTTAAAAGTTATATTGTCACTCATCCCATATAGTTGGGAGAAATGTATATGAGGGTGTGAAAAAGAAAGGCCTCTCTCCCGCATCAATTCGGTAGCGAACAAATTACTGAAATCATTGTGAGAGGCGACGATGGAGGCGATATGCTGAATATTTTCAATACAAAACGCAACGCCGGCATTATAATCACGGTCCGTCGCTTCCTTATCAGGTTGTATGGGAGAAGTGTATTGTTTTTCCTGCGCCCTTGCTCTTTCTTTTTCCATATAAGCGCCGCGAACTAATTTTACGCCCAATACGAAATCTTTCAGGATCGCTGCTTCAAGCATGTCCTTGAGGAACGAAAGACGGTCATGCCGATAAAGCTGAACTGTATTATATACTGTAACATTTTCTTTGTTGAAGATCTGCATCATCTGGATACTCAATACATCGACCGGGTCCTGAATCCAGGTTTCTTCAGCATCCACCAGTACACCAACATTTTTTGCTGAAGCCTGTACGCATATTTTTTGCATGCGGCTTCGTACACGCTCCCACTCAGTTGATTCTGCTTCGGTGAAACCGGCCAGTGCAGCAGCATATCTTTTCATAAGAGATCCGGAGCTTAAGTCGAGCGAATGATCCAGTTTCTCCAGCAGCTCAAACCTGGCGAATCCGGTTACTTTAATACTGATAAATGGAATATTTGGCTGTGAAGCCGCGTAATTTATTACCCTTATAAATTCCTCACAAGCCTGGTCAAATCCTTTTTCTCCATTGTTGCCACCCTCCACACCATAGTCCAGGATAGCCTGCACATGATAAGCCGCAAGCTTTCTTGCAACCGGAGCTGTCTGCTCAAGGGTTTCACCTCCGACAAACTGGGAGAAAATTGTTTTCCTGATCAGGCCTCTTATTGGAAGCTTTAAACGAATAGCCATGGGAGTCAGCCGCGTACCCAGTTTAACTAAAAACGACGAGCCCATGCTTTTAAAAAGAAATCTGGCTTTTTTGAGTTCTGCATTCGATTTATAAGCAAATGCATTTTCAGTATTTTCGAAAGAAACAGGATAATCCACCATAAAAAATCCGGCTGAGACAAATGTAACAGAAAAAGCTTAAGGCTTAAAGCCCAAAGCTCAAAGCTTAAAGTATTTCTAAAGGTCTAATAATTAATCATATTTTTCTCTTATCAAATTAAGACTTATAATTAATCCGTTGACTCATTGCCTTAGGCTTTAAGCATTAAGCTTTACGCTTAATAATGTAATTTCGACGTGTTACATGAAGATTCTGCAAACCCGGATTTATAAACTTTCGATCCCGATGCATCCTTTCAGGATCGCAACGGGTACGATGCATCATGCACAGAATTTATTCATCAGAGTGGAAACGGAAGATGGACTTACAGGCGTAGGCGAATGCTCGGCTTTTCCCATGATTGTCGGCGAAACCCAGTCTACATGCTACGAAATGGCAAAAGAATTCGCCAGTCTGTGGAAGGGAAAAGAAGCTCTTAACATTGAAGAACGGTTAAAAGATCTGGACGGTTTCACTGCTTTTAATTCAACTGCAAAAAGCGCATTTGATATGGCGCTTTACGATCTGGCTTCAAAAAAAGAAGGGGTTCCACTTTATAAGTATCTGAATGGAACTAAAAAACTTCTTGAAACTGACCTCACTATTGGGATTGATGAACCTGAAAACATGGCAGTTAAAGCAGTCGAATTTAAGAACAAAGGGTTCAGAATCCTGAAAATCAAACTGGGTGAGTATGGAAAAAAAGATTTGCTCCGTATCCAGTTAATTCGGGAAGCTGTTGGCGATTCCATTCAACTACGGATCGACGCCAACCAGGGATGGGATTTTGAAACAGCAAAAGACACGCTTACTCAGATGGGTATATATAATATTGAATTTTGCGAACAACCCATGCGCCAGTGGAATGATCATTACTTACCTGAGCTCAGAAAGGTATCACCCATAAAAATTATGGCGGATGAAAGCGTATTCGACCACCACGATGCGAAGCGACTGATCCTTGCTGACGCTTGTGATTTTGTAAATATCAAATTTTCAAAATCCGGTGGTATAACTGAATCCATTAGAATCAACGAGGTTTGTGAAGCATACGGAATTCCCTGCATGATGGGAGGCATGCTCGAGAGCAGGCTGGCACTAACGGCATTCGCTCATTTTGCCCTGTCGCAGGATAATATTAAATTTTATGACATGGACACTGCACTGCTCGGTCATAAGATTGACCCGGTAAAAGGCGGAGTGGAATTCAGGGGATATTATCTGGAAGTTCCGGAATTGCCTGGAATCGGTGCAGATATTGATGAAGGGTTTTTAAAAACATGTGAGCAGGTCATCGTTTGATTGATCTTTCTCATCGGTCATCGGTCAACGAATAAGCTTTATAATAAAAAAAATACAATGGCTAAATCACCCAAAGATTCACAGGTTATCATGACGGAACTTGTCCTTCCAAACGACACCAATGTTTTCGGAAATTTAATGGGAGGACGCCTCATGTACTGGATGGATATAGCAGCTGCACTTTGTGCAGGTAAACATTGCAATACACCCGTAGTCACTGCGTCAGTAGATAATATTTCGTTTGAGAATCCTATCAGGCTGGGTAATGCTGTTCATATACATGCAAACCTGAGCCGGGCTTTTACAACTTCTATGGAAGTACATATGAAAGTCTGGGGAGAAGATTTCATCAAACAACAGAAATATAAAAGCAATGAAGCCTACTATACATTTGTATCGCTGGATATGGATCGCCGCCCAATTCCCGTCCCGGCATTGTTACCGGATACAGAAGAAGAAATAAAATTGTTTGATGGCGCCCTGCGCAGACGTCAGCTTCGGCTGATACTTGGTGGAAAAATGAAGCCGGAAGATGCGGAGGAATTAAGGGCACTCTTCTTTTAAAGTCAAAATTTACTCATAAACACATAAGGCAGGTCTCCAATTACATATAACCCGGACATGAAGTTTCCCAATAAAATTATTTTATTAATAAACGGAATTTTTCTGCTGGTTATATTGTCACATTCAGTCATTCGCGATTTCCATATTGAAAAACAATATACTGTAGACCTAAGAAACCGTGTAGTAGGAGCAAGATTGCAGAAAGATGGCAAGCTTCCTTATAACTATTATTTCCAACCGGCTGACGGACTCAGATATTTTGATTTTCAAAATCTAAATACAGACTCATCAGGGGCCAGTAATGCAACGGCAAGTCCTTTTTTTCATCAACTGTTATATCCTATATGCGATTTACCTCAGGGTACCATCTCGAAGATCTGGTTACTCCTTCAATATATATTTCTGCTATGCATGATTTTCATGATCAGTACATTAACGGGCAACACAAAAGAAAAATTACTGATTTTGAATTTGGGAATATTATTTACAACTACTGAAGCGTGGAAGAATTTGGTTAAATGCGGTCAGCTTTATCTTTTTGTTGCATTTCTGATTGGTTGCATCATTACGGGACTCCTTAGTAATAAAAAATCCGGAATTGTTCTCGCTGGTATTTGTGCTGTTGTTTTCATTTTTACCCGTCCATTTGGAATAATATTTCTCATTCCTTTTATGATATTTTACAGGAAATATATATTATTTCTCTCGGTGTCTTTTTCCGGAATGGTCATTTATCTATTATTTGTTTTGAATAGTCCTTTCGAAAAGTCACTTTACTCGAATTATGTAAGCAGGATGAAAATGCATGTGCAATACCATCAGCTTGTTCTGACAAATCGCCCGGAAATTCTGAATACAAATACTTTTTTTGTGAAAAAATTTGAAGGAATAGATTTTGAAGATGTTGACCGCCAAATAAAAGACCATCCGATAAAAATATATTCTGAAAATGGGAATATTTTTCTACTATATTATTATTTAACCCATAAGAAAATGTCCCTCGCCTGGTTGTTTTTTCTGACCGCCAGCGTAATCCTGATATTATCCGTATTATTCTATTTCACTTCCAGGAAATATCCAATGCAGCAGATGCAAATTCTGTTATTTGGTTTTACAATATACATGGTTGTTGACCTGTTTAGTCCGGTTACCCGCCATCAATACAACACTGTCCAATGGTTTCCACTGGTCCTTGGCGGTTTTCTGGTATTGCCCGGCTGGGTCAATAAAATTTCCCTCCTACTTGTAGCAGGCCTTTTGCTGAATATTGTAAACTTCGCCTGGTTGCCGATGCGACACACCCTGGGCGAATTCTGCTGGATGGCAGCTATGATCCTGCTTGCATTTTCTCCCCGTTTAAAACAGTTGGCATGAAAAAAGCCATCATCATGGGCGCAGGTCCGGCCGGACTGACTGCCGCCTATGAACTTTTGACCCGGACGGATATAAAGCCGGTGATCATTGAATTGGATAATCAGGTTGGAGGACTTTCAAAAACAATAAACTATAAAGGAAATCTGATCGATATTGGCGGTCATCGCTTTTTTTCCAAGTCGGAAAGAATCACCGACTGGTGGCTCCGTTTTCTACCTTTGGCAGATCCGAATACAAATGAAATTTCGCTTTCTTACCAGAACCAGACTGTAGAATTACATAAAAGAATTGTGTCCAGTACAGGCGACGGCGGCAAAATGCTGATCCGCCCAAGGAAGTCAAGGATTTATTTTGATCATTCTTTTTTCGATTATCCGCTTTCCTTCAACCGAAAAACATTTGAGAATTTTGGAATCGCCAAAATAACCCGTATTGCCCTTTCTTATTTCAAATCAAAACTATTCCCTGTTAGGGAAGAACAAACCCTGGAACAGTTTTTTATAAACCGGTTCGGAAAAGAATTGTACCTGACTTTTTTCAAGGGTTATACTGAAAAAATATGGGGAGTCCCATGTGACAAAATTCCTGCCGACTGGGGACATCAGCGTATCAAGGATCTGAATATTGGCAAAGCAATAATTCAATCCCTTAAATCGATCTTCTCAACCAATAAAACCATTCGTCAACAGGGGGTAAGCACCAGCCTGATCGAACAATTTCTTTATCCAGAGAAAGGACCCGGGCAAATGTGGGAGACGGTTGCTCAAAAAATAAGTGAACTGGGTGGTGAGATTTACCTGAATAATGTGGTAGAAAAAATAAAGGTGAATAACAATCATATCCACTCTGTTATCTGCAGGGAACTGGTTTCCGGCAATTCAATGGAGATTCCGGGCGATTATTTCTTTTCAACAATACCTGTAAAAAATCTGGTCGCCTCACTTGTTAATATTGAAATACCGGTTCCTGTCAAAATCATTTCATCAAACTTATCATACCGCGATTTTGTTATGGTGGGACTCCTTTTCAAAAAGCAGGATGAAGGAAGCAGACAAAATTTGGAAATGCTTACCGATAATTGGATTTATCTGCAGGACAAGAATCTGTTTGCAGGAAGACTCCAGATCTTCAATAACTGGAGTCCGGAAATGGTCCAAGACAAAAACAATTTATGGATTGGTATGGAATATTTCTGTTCTGAATCGGATGTGATCTGGAACAAGTCACGCGAAGAAATGATTGAACTGGCATTAAGAGAAATTACTGTAATAGGACTCATACAAAAAGAAGCACTGATCGATGCTACAGTAATTAAGATTCCGAAAGCCTATCCTTCATATATCGGAGCCTATGAAGAGTTTTCAGTTGTTCAGGAATTCCTTGATAAAATTGAAAATTTATACCTTACGGGCCGTAATGGCATGCATCGTTACAACAATGCTGACCATAGTATGATGACCGCGATGATCGCAGTCGATAATATTATCAGTCAAAAAAAGGACCGTAGTAATATCTGGGCCGTGAATATGGAACAGGATTTCCACGAAGAAAGCCTAAACAAAGTGTGAGAGTGTGAGAGTGTGAGAGTGCATTTAAAAGTTGCTATTCTCACACTCTCACACTTTCTTTCGGCCTTAGGCGTTACTCTGGTAACAAAATGAGTTTTATAAAATTATTTTCATTCAGATAAAGATTTGCAGCGGCTTTCACAGATGAAGTATTTACCTGTTTGATTAATTCTGGATAATTCAATAATAAGAGAGGATCATCCCCATTCTCATATTGGGCGCTAAGCCAGCTGAGCCAAAACTCGTTATCTTTCAAATGCAATTCATACTGCCTTGTTTCTTCTGAACTGAATTTCGTAATATCAAGTTCAGTCACTCCTTCCACTTTCAGTTTATTTATTTCTTCTTTTGTGGCTGCAATCAGTTTATCAACGTTTTCAGGTCCACATCCAAACTGAATATTAAATGCATACCTGTTTGCAGGATTCTTGTTATAAGTCACACTTACATTAGGGCTATAGGTCTCACCCTCTTTCTCTCTCAGGCGGTCAAG
Organism: uncultured Bacteroidota bacterium; assembly: GCA_963730425.1. GTDB lineage: Bacteria > Bacteroidota > Bacteroidia > Chitinophagales > Chitinophagaceae > Puia. The sequence continues at coordinate 1,114,278 of CAVSRV010000003.1, forward strand.
CAACCGAAATTCCAGGATCTGACTGAGAGCTCTCAATTGTATATTGGTTGCAGGCGAATACTTGTAGTCACCACTGATCACCAGTCTCACAGATGCCTTGGGTTCTTTTCCTTTTCTTGCGATGGCTTCTATTTTCCCTGGTGGAATATGAATTTTTAAATCCCGGGCCTGCTCCTTAGACGATGCAGAAGGTAAAGATCCAAGATATTTTTCCAGCAACGGTCTGATACTGTCGATTTTAAAATTGCCATCAAAAACAAATATGAAATTTCCGGCATTGCCAAAACGTTCTTTATAAAACCTTTCTGTTTTATCGAGGCTTATCTGATGCAGTTTCTCCAGGGATGGACCAGTCCTGCGGACATTGTAATCACCAAGTACAGCATCCACTGTATCCGCATAAACACTTTGAGGATCACTGTTCCGGTTTGCTATCTCCGAAGCAGTTTGCTGCATGACATTATCAAATAAAATACTATCTCTGCCAGGTGAAGTAAAATAGAGATAAACAAGTTGCAGCGCTGTTTCCAAATCTTTTGGTGAGCTGAATCCGACAATACCTTCGGACCTTTCAGTGATATAAGGTTCTACGTCCACTCTTTTTCCACTCAATAATTTTTGCAGATCTGTGGGTTTAAAATGTCCAAGTCCCATATTTTCAACCATATTGGCAGCATTGGCAGCAGATTCATAATTTGAATCGGCATAAAGTGAAGAGCCCCCCGGACTAAATCCCTTAAAACGGATCTCATCATTTTTGAAGTCAGTCGGTTTTAGAATTACTTTTAAACCATTGCTTAAAGTAAGTTCCGTTATTCCAAGTTTTTCAATTTTATTCTCACCGGCGACTTTCCCGGAAATAAGATTGTCAGTGATCAGAGCTCCTGTCTTAAACTGGTCTTCATAAGGAACTAATTTGGTTTTGGCAACCGTATTAAACCAGCTATTTACCGTGGCTTCAGAGGGCAGGTTAGCACTGTCTTTCTGCGGAGCCATGATAATGATGTCGCGGTTACTGTCAGAAATAAAAGACGGACTCAAAGCATTGATGTCGCCAAGACTTGCAGTCGATAAAAAGGATTTGGTCAGATCGTATTCCGCCTGAATACCGGGAGCAGCTTCGCCCACTAAAAAGTTACGTGTGTACTCCTGTACCAGATCCTCCGAATTTCTCTTATCTTTTTCTCTCAGGGCAGATTCGAGGTTGCTCAGATAATTCATTTTCGCTCTCTCAAATTCTGCTTCCATGAAACCAAATTGTTTGAGTTGCTGAACCAGCTGCCATACGGAAAGAAAACTATTCTCAAGCATGCCGGGTTTAGCCACTATAAATACGGAGAATGCATCAAGTCCTCCAAGAAAGTTTCCCATTTCGGCACCTGCCTGGATGAAAGGAGGATTAGGTTTTTGCGACAGATCCGAAATGCGTTGTGCAACCATAAGATTATACAGATTTCTTTTGATCCATTCGAAGTATTCCTGTTTCGTGCCCTGGGGAAGCATTTTTTGCTTTATCAAAATTTCAATTACTGTATAGGGAAATTCCTTGTCAGTAACTGCAACGAACTGGTTTTTGCCAATCAGCGGGACAGTATATTTTGTACGTGGCTTTTCATTTGCCGGATTTTTCAGGTCGCTGAATAATTTTTTTACCTGAATCTCCATGCTGTCAACATTAATATCTCCCACAACGATGAGAGCCTGCAGATCCGGGCGATACCAGTCCTTATAAAAATTCAATATCGCATCTCTTTTAAAATTCTTCAGGACAGTATCTACACCAATTGGCAACCGGTCGGAATATCGCGAATGATTTAAAATAATAGGAAAAGTCTTGTCGCGCATTCTTTCCTCCGCTCCTTTCCCAAGTCTTTTTTCTTCCAATACAACGCCCCGTTCGTCATTAATTTCCTGCATGTCCAGCGTGGCATTGGCTGCCCAGTCACGCATGATCTGTAATCCGTTTTGTAACAATGCCGGACTATCTGTCGGAATCGGAAGCTGGTAAACGGTTTCATCAAAACTGGTGTAAGCGTTCAGGTCCGCACCAAACCGGACACCGGATTTCTGGAGATAATGTACCAGTTCATTTTTAGGATAATGTGTGGTACCATTGAAGCTCATGTGTTCCATGAAATGTGCCAGGCCACGCTGATCTTCGTTCTCCAGTACAGATCCTACTTTATTTACCAGGTATAACTGCACGCGTTTGGCAGGTTCAGTATTTTTTCTGATATAATATGTAAATCCATTCGGTAATTTACCCATCCTGATGGCAGGGTCCAGCGGCAAAGGCTGGGCGAAAGTTGCAAAAGAAAAAATGATCGCGGAGAGGAATAAAATAATCTTCATCGGATGAATGTAAAGGAAAAAGTAAAAAGGAAAAAGTAAAAAAGGTTTAACGGCGAATCATGTGTGCCTGGCATAATAAAAAGTAAATCATAATTTAAATTATAAACCCTCACTGATATCAGTGAGGGTTTAATCTTATATTCTGTGTTAGGCGCTAAGCGTTAGGCTTTAAGCTTTAGGCCTTAGGCGTTACGCTTGTATCGTCGTTACCTTTTTCTTCCTGTTGCAGCTTTTCTTTAATCCCGGCGAGCGCTCCAAGATCTCCCAGTGTTGGTTTTTCAACCTTGTTCTGGATAGTCTTGACAGCTTTACGGGTTTTATCTGCATCCACTTTTGCTTCCTTACGCGCGACATCTTTTTCCTCTGCTTTTGCCTGCTCCCAGATACGGGTATGAGATAAAACAATGCGTTTTTCATTGCGGTCGAATTCGATCACCATGAATTGTGCAGTTTCATCGCCCATTATCTGCTTACCATCTTCTTTAGCGAGATGACGGTTAGGAGCAAATCCTTCGAGTCCATAGGGAAGTTGCACAAGAGCACCTTTATCATCTTTTCGGATAACCGTTCCTTCGTGGATGGTTCCGATGGCAAAAGTATTTTCCAGTGCGTTCCATGGATCTTCTTCAAGTTGTTTGTGTCCCAGTTGAAGTTTGCGGTTTTCTTTATCGATGCTTAGAATCAGTACATCGATATGCTGTCCAACTTTGGTGTATTCAGATGGATGGTTAAAACGTTTTAGCCAGCTCAGATCGCTGATATGTATCATGCCGCCGATGCCGGGAGAAAGTTCAACAAATACGCCGTATGGGGTGATGTTCTTCACCAGACCATTATGTTTGCTACCCTGTGGAAAACGCGTTTCTATTGTGCTCCATGGATCTTCACTCAATTGCTTGATGGAAAGACTCATCTTGCGTGCGTTTTTATCAAGCGTAACGATGCGCGCCTGATGTTCATCGCCAAGCTTAAAGAATTCCTTCGCATTAATTGGTGTATTGGCCCATGTTATTTCACTTACGTGTACCAGACCTTCAACACCTGGCATAATTTCGAGGAATGCACCGTAATCTTCGATGTTCACAACCTTGCCTTTTACGATTTCACCTTCCTTAATTGTTTCAGGCAACACATCCCATGGATGCGGGGTAAGTTGCTTCAGACCGAGGCTGATTCGTTTTTTTCCATCGTCGAAATCGAGTACCACAACCTGGAGTTTCTGGTCCAGCTTGAGTACTTCGCTCGGATGACTGATACGACCCCAGCTGATATCGGTGATATATAATAAACCATCCAGTCCGCCGAGGTCCATGAATGCGCCAAAATCAGTGATGTTCTTGATAGTACCTTCGAGTACCTGGCCTTTTTCGAGTTTGCTCATGATCTCTGCACGTTGTGCTTCGATATCGCTTTCGATTAGTGCTTTGTGAGAAACAACCGCGTTCTTGATGGTATCATTTACCTTAACCACTTTGAATTCCATTGTTTTTCCTACGAACTGATCGTAGTCGGTAACAGGTTTCACATCGATCTGTGATCCGGGCAGGAAGGTTTCCATTCCGAACACATCAACGATTAATCCACCCTTGGTTTTACTGGTAACAGTACCGGTAACTACTTCGCCCGTTTTGTGAATTTCCACAATGCGTTCCCATGCGCGTGTGATGCGTGCCTGTTTACGACTCAGGTGAAGATGACCTTCGCGGTCCTCCTTTTCCATTACCATCACTTCCACTTCATCACCACTTTTCAGGTTAGGCAGATCGCGGAATTCATTGAGTGAAACGAGACCGTCACTTTTAAATCCGATGTTTACTACAACATCTGTTTTAGTAACACCTACCACGAGACCTTTAATCAGTTCTCCATCGGTGATCTGGACAAAAGTATTTTCATATACTTTGTCGTACTTCTCTTTTTCTTCTTTTTTGTAAGCAGCGACATTTCTCTTGTCAATTGTCCAGTCGAAATCGTCGTGTGCAGTCGGAGGCGGGAAATGATGCGCTTTTCCGTTTGCGGCAGGTTCATTTGTTGTCGCTGTAGCTACTGCAGTATCTGCAGTTGGCTCCTGACCTTCAGCGTTTGAGTTAATAATTTGGTTTTCTTCCATATAAAATAAAATGCCCGAAGGTTTTAATTCGGGGCTGCAAAAATACGAAAAAATGGGCTGAAAGCAAAAGGCTCTTAAAGCCGAACGCGGAACGCTGAACGCCTAACGCTGAACGCTAAAGGCATAAAGCTTAAAGCGTAAGGCCAGACATAAGATCAGGGACCTATCTGAAAATTGGGTTGGTTGATTCAGGGAGGAGCTAAACTGTTCATTTTTAACATGTTTAGCCGAGCTTTAAATAATCAGAATAGATTATCAGATCGTGGAAGCAGTGTCAACTGCCTGGAAAAAATGAGAGCAGTTTTCCATTTTTTACTGTCCAGATATGAGTAGCATTCGCTTTAAAAGGACTTCCGGTGACTTTATTTGTGCCCTCATAATATCCGACCATCGCTACTTTATCGCCTTCACCAAAAATATCCAGTGACAGAAACATTGGAATCCATCGTAATGTACAGGCAGCTGCAGGAAAACATTCGCGACAACATCGTCAGGTCCGGAGAAATGACCATCTCCTTTTATAAAGGGCATACCCTGACACTCATGCCATTCGATGTTGGGATCAAATAGAACAAGCACGGCCGGAACATTGCCGGAGGAAAAATGTGCATATAATGATCTGACCAAATTTGTGTTGCTCATCATGTTTAGTATGGGGATGAATCTGGATGGAAAAGATACTATGAATATTGTCAAGCGCTGGAATAAATATATGCGTGATCTCAATTATATTTGCACCCCTGATAAATTAGAACAGATTGTCGTTCTGCCCGGGTGGCGAAATTGGTAGACGCACTGTGTTCAGGTCGCAGCGTGGGAAACCATGTGCTGGTTCGAATCCAGTCCCGGGCACAAAAAACTCCTCGATTTCATCGAGGAGTTTTTTATTTAGGAAGCGTTCAAAGCTTGCTTTGATAAGCGGACTAAATAAAAAACCAATCCCGCGAAGCGGGATGAGGTTTTTGTAAAGCCCCTCGTGGGAGTATCTGGATAACCGAAGGTCAATCCAGTCCCGGGCACTCTTAAAACATTGTATATCGAACGATTACAATGTTTTATTTTTTATTACATGATTTTTTCTTCACGCTTCCTTCTGCAAATTTTCACTTTCTGAAAGTCGTTTTTCATTCGTTTGTTCCCGCTTTTGTAATATTAGAAGCACAGAACCATCAAAATAAAATTGTCCAGTTTTTAAGGGGCGGGTACAATACATTGATTAAAATCAAGAGTTTTCTTGATTGCGCTCATTGGAAACGGGCATTGTCTTAGGGTAGTTTTGTGCCGTTAACCAATCTAAAAATTATTAATCCAAAGAGACACTCTTATTTATTCATCTTAAAATTTAAAGCTATGTCAACAGTTGTAAACACAATCGGAAACGGGATTAAAAACTGGTGGTGGTTTTTAATCATGGGCCTTATGAGCCTCGCTGCAGGTATCGCCATCTTTGCTAAACCTGCAGAAAGTTATGTAAGTTTAAGTATTCTCTTTAGCCTTATCATGGCAGGTACGGGTTTTAGCCAAATTGTTTTTGCTATTTCTGAAAGACACACCATGAAAAACTGGGGCTGGACTCTGGTTTCAGGTATTCTGGATTTTGCGCTCGGTACTTTCCTGATGATCTATCCGGTGATCACAATGGCCACACTTCCTTTCATTGTTGGTTTCTACCTCTTGTTCAGGGCAATTTATCTTATCGGTGCGTCAATCGAATTGAATGCTACCGGTATTAAAGGTTGGGGATGGGTTTTAACAGGCGGCATTGTATTACTCGCATTGGGTTTTCTAACCATGTATTATCCTGCAGCAGGAGCATTAGGCATCATCGCATGTTCAGGATATGCATTTATTGTGAGCGGTATTTTCAATATCGTGCTTGCATTCCAACTGAAGAGTCTTAAAACCGGCATAGAAAAATTAAAAAATGGTATTGAAAGTAAGATAACTCCAAATTATCAAAAAGAATATCGCCATGCTTAATGAACTGAAGCAATCAAACTAACAATTCAACAGGCGGAAAAAGTGAATCAATGCAAAAAGAAAATGTATGACAAAAAAGATCATCATTGTTGGCGGCGGATTTGCGGGTTTGAACCTTGCAAAGAATCTCTCGAACAACAAACATTTTGAAGTAACAGTCATTGATAAAAATAACTATCACTTTTTCCCGCCTTTATTGTACCAGGTATCCACAGCATTAATTGAGTCATCGAATATTTGCTATCCTTTCAGAAAACTATTTCAGGATCGAAAGAACCTGAAATTTTATATGGGTAAGTTACTGAGCGTGATACCTGAAATAAATACCATTGAAACGGATAACGGCAATTTGCGTTACGATTACCTGGTATTGGCAATGGGCACGGAGACCAATTATTTCGGAAATGAAAATATCAGGCAAAATGCCCTGCCGATGAAAACGGTTGATGATGCTCTAAACCTCAGGAATCATATTCTCCTGCGGATGGAAGCGGCGATGCGTTCCAATACATTACTGGATAAAAGAAGGTTGGCGAATATAGTGATTGCGGGTGGCGGACCCACGGGTGTGGAGATGGCGGGCATGCTGGCCGAGATGTGCAGAAACATCAGGGATTATACTGAGGGTAAACCACGGGTTGGTACTATCTACCTGGTTGATGCATCTCATGCATTGCTGAATACCATGAGCAAAAGTTCGCAGACTGAAGCATACAATGTTCTCAACGAACTTGGAGTAAGGGTTCTTTTGAACACATCGGTAAAAGATTATGGGAGTGATGAAGTGATACTATCGAATGGTAAAAAAATTACTTCGGCAACATTAATATGGACACCGGGTGTGGTTGCAGGTGAGGTGAAGGGACTGCCAAAAGAGGTCACTACAAAAGGCAGACGTATTTTGGTAGATGAGATAAACCGTGTGCAAGGCTATAGCAACATTTTTGCAATCGGAGACCTATGCTGTCAAACAACAGACAAGAACTATTCCAACGGACATCCGCAACTGGCAGGGGTTGCGATTAAACAAAGTAAATTACTGGGAAATAATCTAAAGAGACTTGAAGAAAACAGATCACCAATACCTTTCATCTTTCATCATAGAGGCAGCGCTGCAATTATTTCAAAATACAGGGCTGTTGTTGATCTGCACAATAATTCTTTCAAAGGCTTTTTTGCCTGGTTTGTATGGTTGTTTGCTCATATCATTCCTCTTATAGGTTTTCGAAACAGAGTGAAGATCGCAGCCAACTGGTGCTGGAGTTTTATGACCAATGATTCAGCGCTGCGGCTCATCATTCGCCCCGATAAAAAAGAAAATGACAGAGTAGAAAACGAAGAAGCTTTTTTGTATCAAATTCAATTAAATAACCATCATTAAATCACAAGCCCGCAAATCGTTGGTCCGCGGGCTTTTTTATTTCAGCGCCCGTCAGACTGATCACGTTTGCGTTTAATTCGTTACGGCCCGATTGTGGCGGGTTAACGCGATTCCAATTGATGTTATTCTCCATTTGCCCGGGATATCTGAAGTTTTACAATTATTTTATTACGATCTTTAATTTCTGATTGTATTATTCATGTACGACCGATATTTTCAAAGTTTCAACAATAAAATACCTCTTAAAGAAGAAGAACGGGAATTGATCCGGGAATATCTGACTGTAAAGAAAATCCGAAAAAGGCAATATCTACTCCAGGAAGGAGACATATGCAAATGCGTTGCTTTCGTAGAAAAGGGAGCATTGCGCTCTTATAAGGTGAATGAAGATGGTACGGAACATATGGTTCAATTTGCACTCGAAGGCCAATTTATGACTGATTTGTACAGCTTCCTGACCAGCGAACCTTCGATTTATAATATTGATGCTATCGAAGATTCGGAACTGGTACTGATTACAAAATCAGCGAGTGATGAATTACGCAAACGATCTTCAATATATCTTGAATATATATTCAATGTAACTTCAGAAGCTTATATTGATCTCGAAAGGCGGCTAACATCTACCATTAGTCATAGTTTGGAAGAACGCTATAAAGACCTCACCACCCATTACCCGGATATCATTCAACGGGTACCACAGCACATGGTTGCCTCTTATATGGGACTTACTCCTGAAACACTTAGCCGGGTCCGGAAAAGAATTTCAACCAGCAAATAGATTTGGTCAAAAAATACATTGACAAAAATCAATGAATTTTCTTGCTTACAAGCATTGGAAAAGGGCTCCCCCCGAGGGTACTTTTGTTCTGTTAATTAAACAAAGTACATGAACACAAAGCAGGTAGTAGCAGTGATTGGCGCCTCGGGAAGTATGGGTTCTGCTATTGCAAAAAACCTTTCTAAAGGGAACTACAGGGTACTCCTTCACTCTTCAAAAACAAATAAAGTTCAGTCACTCATCAATGATATTAAAGCCGTTAACCCTATTGCAGATATCGAAATTGTAGATGACTATGTGGAGGTGTGCTGGGAAGCAGACATCATTATTGCTGCTGTTCCATTTGGAGTTGAAAAAGAAGTGGCAGAAAACATCAGGAAAGTAGTCAATCAAAAAGTTGTAATCTCCATCTCTAATCCACTGAACGATACATATACCGGATTGATAACTGCACCGGGCACCAGCGCAGCAGAGGAATTGCAAAAAAAACTGCCACAGGCAAAAGTGATCAAAGCATTCAATACGACTTTCGCAGAAGATTTTTATCAACCGGCAATTAACGGCCAACAGGTGGATTGTTTTGTTGCAGGAAATGACAAAGAAGCATTGCAGGTTGTTTATGATTTAGTCAAAACAGCCGGCTTCAACCCGGTTATAGCGGGTGATTTGTCAGTAAGCAGAACGCTCGAAAGCATGCAGCTTTTATTAATTCAATTAACCATGCAAAACAAATATAAATGGATAGCAGGATGGAAGATACTGCATAATTAGACGGTTGCCTTTCAATAAGCGATATGAATAACAAAACTACCAATGAACTGATAAAAAGAAATGTAGGACAAACGGTGATACTTGGCATTAAACAAGTTCAATCGAAATAAATAACAAATAAATAAACTTAAATATGAATACAGCACTTTGGATAGTACAGACAATATTAGGTACAGTGATGTTGGTACTCGGATTGATGAAAACTTTTCTGCCGGTAGAACGGCTAAATAAATTCGCATGGACAACTCGTAGTTCAAACGGATTTACAAGGTTCGTTGGCATCTCAGAACTGCTTATCGGCCTGGGATTAATTCTACCTCAACTTACGGGCATCTTACCCATACTGACCTCTTTGGCCGCCCTTGCCCTATGCATCATTATGGCCTTGGCCGTAGCAGAACATGTGAGGCATAAGGAGAAGAATGAAATTGGGAAGAATGTAATCATCATGTTGCTTGCGGCATTTGTAGCAGTGGGAAGGTTTATTCCGTTTCAACTACCTACCCCTTGAAACATCTTCATTTCAACAATTTGTAAATTATTATTCACTATAAAATTTAAAACAATGAACAAAATGTTAGTAGCTGTTTTCGAAAGTGAAAACAAAGCCTACGAAGGCCTGAGCGCCTTAAAAGATTTACACAATAACGGCGACATCACCCTTTATGCCACAGCAGTAGTTAGCAAGGACGATAAAGGTCATTTGCACCTCAACAATGCTGCAGACCAGGGTCCTATCGGCACTGCAACAGGTTTATTTGCAGGCAGCTTAATAGGCCTGTTAGGAGGACCAATAGGGCTCGCAATAGGCGCCGCAACAGGCACATTGGCTGGACTTCTTTTCGATGTTAGTGCCGATGATATCAACACCACATTTGTTGATGAAGTATCCAATGCATTAGCAAACGGTAAAACAGCAGTTATTGCTGAAATTGATGAAGCCTGGACAGTTCCTGTTGATATAAAGCTTGACGCTTTGAACGCAATAGTCTTCAGACGCCTCAAAAATGAAGTCGCGGACGACCAGCTGGAAAGAGAATCCGAAGCTATTTCCGTAGAATTCAAAAACTTAAAAGAAGAATTAAAAGAAGCAAAAGAAGAGGACAAAACCCGGATCAAATCCGCTATTGCTAAATTGCAAATCAAAGCCCAGGCTACCAATGAGCTGGTTAAAAAGAAATTGGATGAAACAAAGAACCAGTTAGATGCAAAAGTCAATACCATGGAAGTACAAATGAAAAATGCCAGAGAAAGAAAAAAGGCCAAAATTGAAAAAAGAGTCCATGAAGTACAAGAGGAATTCAGGCTAAGAACAGAAAAACTGAAACAAGCATCTAAATTGATCGGTGAAGCTATGGGCTCCAGAGAAGAAATCAAAAGACTGGAAAAAGTTTATGTTTTATGACAGGTCTTTCTGATTTTTGCAAAATATTATTATTTCAAACTAAATATTAACTAATAGAAATTATGGGCTAAAATGTTATAAGCCTATGACTCGCTTGTAAAAAACGGAGGATCTTTTTCTTCCGTTTTTTACAAATAAAGTTGGGTGGCACACCAGCCCAAAGGCGCATAGTTGACTAAAAACATCCTGAAGACAAATTGAATGGCGATTTAAGATATCGTCTTTACCTGCTGTTTGTTTTTCAATAATTCCTTGGTAAAACGATAGCCAATCTCAAAAATGTCTGGTATTTTACGTATATCGAACAATCCATACGCATTTAATTCCTGGGGCTCGATATATAAAAAAGTGCCAGCCGCTGCTCTTCCAATCATTTCCCGGTGAATTAAGTGCAGGGTTCTGTCCACAGTCTCCATTGCCTTTTCCTCCTGACTGAATAATTTTATCGGATTAACATAAATACTGATAACCTCATCTTTCCGGTTGATAAATGGCTCAATGGGTAGATTATTGGAGAGTCCTCCGTCAACAAAAGGTATTCCGTCTATAAAAACTGGTGGAAATAAAATAGGAATGGAACTTGCTGCAGTAATGCATTCAACAATATCTCCTTTATTAAATACTGTCTGCATGCCATTTATAAAGTTGGTTGCTGTCGCATAAAAAGGAATAGGCAGATCTTCAATATTTTTATAGCGCATGTTTTTCCTTAAAAAAGCCGCGATGTTTTTCATGGATACCATACCCATTTTAAACCCGTTCCAGGCGAGCATGTTTGGTTTCAATTTGCCGACAAACAGATCTTTAATTTCATCCGGCGAAAAACCACTTGCTAAAAAAGCACCAGCTATGGCACCGGCACTCGTGCCGGCAATTTCAGACGGGTAAATATCCTGTTCCTCGAATGCTTTCACTACACCCAAATGAGCAAATCCGCGGCACCCACCACCTGATAGTACAAAAGGTTTTTTTTGCATTTTCATATTATTAGGCTTAAAGAAATTTGTTTCGGGAATGAATACAGTTTTCCTGGCGCTTCCAGTGCTCCGCATGGGCAAGAATTCAACCTTATTATACTGTAAATATCTATTTTATTAAATAGTAATGTTCCAAAGACGGAAATTTGTTGTCCGATTCATATATGATGGCTTCTCCTGAAGGTATATTCTAAAAAACAGTTTACTGATCTGAAATTATATCCAAATATTTGACTAAGCGACATTGGAATCAGACTGATTAATATCAAAGAATTTTTGCTCATCGGGTAATTTTGACATCTATTGGGCAATTTTCATGATTCAACTTATGAATAATTACGCCGTTTTTCTAATTTACATCGTTTCGATTTATTGGGAGGAGGTCAAAAGCGCGCAGAAGTGAAATTAAACGCAACATTTCGAAGTGTGATTAATTTCACGACATATATTTGACACAAAGAACTTATAAAATATTGAATCCCAGGTTCGGAGGATTCCAGTCCCGGGCAAAAAAACCTTCCCGCTTAAGGCGGGAAGGTTTTTTCGTTTTGGAGTATGCTGAGCTTGCTTTGCTCATTTCAATCTGCCAGGCGGCTTCATTACTTTGTTCCTGACGATAAAACGCTATTTCTAAGGCAATCATCAGAACTTTCCTCCGGAATGGATTCACCTCCGATGGCCGGGACCATCCATTGGTAGCCAATCTCATCCGGAATCTGATGTTCCCCCCCGACGGATTTTCCAATAACTGCCCCTAACAAAAAAATGGATGGGCACGTAATATTTTTGCCTTTCCTCAGTTTATAGTGAGTAATCCGTCTTTTATTCGACTATTCGTACCCGGAGGACTAAAATCCAAAAATTCATGAAGAATTTAATCCGGAACGAATCAGCCGTTGCTATTTTCATACGTGCAGGACATTTATTTCTTTCGCTTGGAACCAGGCGGATCTCCAGTATTAAAAACAGGTTTTTGGCTTTAGCCATTTGTCTTGGTGCCTGCTCTTCAGGAATGGGACAATGGCTTTCTGAAGCTAAATGGGAAACGGGAATTGCGACCGGCCCGATGGTGTTCATGGGAGACCTGGGCGGAAATCCAGGCGTTGGCAAACCCCTTCTTAAAGATTACAATATACCTTCCACACGCTATACAATCGGGGCATATATCACCTGCTATCCCGAGCCCTGGCTGGGTGTAAGGTTCATGATCAGCCATGGAGAACTATATGGAAGTGACGCCCTCACCAATACAAAGAGCGGTGATGAGTTATCGAGAAAAAACAGAAACCTCGATTTTAGATCCCAGCTGAATGAGGGCCTCCTGATGGCGGAATTCATGCCTACGATCTTCCTGGAGGATGATCCGGGTCAATTCATCGGAAAGATCCGCCCCTATGGCCTGCTGGGAATCGGTGTATTTCATTTCAATCCGCAGGGCTCCTACACGGATTCCCTGGGTAATACCAGCTGGCAATATCTGCGCCCTCTGCATACGGAAGGAGAAGGATTTGCCGAATATCCAGGACGAAAAATGTATTCGCTGACCCAGTTCACGATCCCAATGGGTTTTGGGGCAAGATATTATATGAACGACAGAATCACTGTCTCTGCTGAAGTACTGCACCGGAAAACTTTTACTCACTATATCGATGATGTCAGCACTACCTATATCGATCCGTCCCTGTTTTATAAATATCTTCCATACAGCCAGGCAGTCATAGCTGACAACATATCAAACAAGAGCCCGATGCGAAATGATCCGAAAGCTGGCTATCAACCCGGAGATAAGCGCGGAGACAGCAGTCGTGACAATGCCTATTTTAGTTTTAATTTCATGGTTGGTATACGAATCGGCCCTGACCCGAATCCATATGATTCGGGAAATCATCCGCGTCTCAGATTCTAAAATGTCATTTTGGTAAGTCGCAACACGCTGTATCCACAACGTAAATATCTTTATTGTTCGTTCTTGTTTTTCACAGTTATTCCAGATGATATTCTTTTTGTATAAATGTCACCAGCCCTGTACCCTCTCCATTAACTCTTTCCAGCCAACTGATCAATCCTATAAGGCCCCTGTTCCATAGTTGCAGGTTAGCATACGCCTGGTTCAATAATTTCTTACCCTGCTCTGTTAAGGGTACTGGAAAGTCCTTATTTTTATTAAGCCTGATAAAATCGAAAAGCTGGCTGTAGTTTGTCAAATCCCGAAGTGCACTATACATAAGGTTGGACTGCACAGTATATTTTTTCAAGGTTTGATCGTATTTCATAATTCTGTCGGAAACAGCTTTATTTCTTATTAGTCTTAACTCACCGCTGTTTTTCAATTGTTGGATCGTCCGGTCATTGGAAACAAAAACTTCCAGACCCAGGTTTCTGGTCCATAACCTGTACGCATTATTGGAATTGTCAATAATTTCGGGAGATGATAATGCAACTAATACACTGTCAATACCTAAGTTTAATCTTTTCAATTGCATTAATATTTTATTTGATTCCAGTGTATCCGATTTAATATCTACACGATAGAATGTATAAATTCCCTTTCCCGTTGATGCTCCTGCAGTTGTTCCCGCCAGTTCTCTGCAATGAACCCGCAGAAAACAGCAAGAAACAGCATTAAGAATTCAAAAAAATAATGCCATATTTTTTTTCCGGGTGCATGATGCAGATGAGAAGCGTGGATCTCCATATTTATAGTTTCTTGTTTTGGACTTACATTGTCATACTCATCAATTAGAGCGTTTATATCAGAAATTTTTTCTGCTCCGTAGTTCGTTGGATTCTCAAAAGTTTGGTCACCGGGATCTATGTCTTCTGCCAATTGATTTATTGGTAATTTTTTGAATTATGAAAATGCTTCCTGGAATGACGCACAGAACTGGCTGCTAGTTACTATAAACCTCACCCCATCTTCGTTAAAGGTCCTTTCATACACCAAAGTCGTTATACTATCTTTTACAAAATTTGACCGACATCATATAGATTTATGACTTTCATCACGTTTGTGGAAATTCCCGTAACCAGGATCACCTGGTTCCGTTTTAAATTGACCATCAATGCAATTGAATGCCAATACCGTTATTGGTCAATCTCATCCGGAACTGGTGTCCTCACCCCACGGATTTTCCATAAGCGTCCTAATTCAGACGCTGTGATATTTCCTGAAATTTAAATTAAAAGCTTAATTGCATTTGGACTACCTTAGAGGCAATTTATAATACTAAAAGTAGTCCATATGCTCCCATGGCGAACAATCATCGTTCCGGATAAAGATTGCGATACTCCCATTTATCTGCAGATTGCCAATGCCATTATTCAGGAAATGAAAAAAGGAAGAATCGGCCCGGGAATCAAATTGCCTGGCACCCGGCAGATGTCTGAAATACTGGAGGTTCACCGGAAAACCATTGTCCGGTCTTATGAAGAGCTGGACGCCCAGGGATGGATTGAAATGCATCCTTCCAAAGGAACATTTACCAGTAAGGAACTCCCGGAAATAAATCCGAGAAGGTTTTCTGTGAAAACTGAAAAACGGAATTCTTTTCCTTCAGAAACAGGATATAAAGTCAGAATCAATAATAATATCCGTAAACCTGCATTGACTTACCGCAATATCACAGGATTTCATGATGGCCCCGATGTGCGGTTGATGCCCGTTCAGGAATTAGGAAGAGCTTACAAAAGTATCCTGTCAAGACCCGTCAATTTAAGATACATGTCCTATGTTGATACGGCGGGTATACAAAAATTCAGGGAGGTTTTGTCGGAATATCTGAACGGCAGTCGGGGTCTGCAAACCAGTTTCGAGAATATCATAATAACCCGTGGAAGCCAGATGGGCCTGTATTTACTCACCTGTGTACTTTTTTCCAGGGGAGAAAATGTGATCGTTGGCGACACCAATTATTATTATGCTGATCGTTGTTTTGAAAATGCAGGTATGAACCTGGTAAGAGTAAAGGTGGACGAGTCCGGTATAGACGTGGATGCCATTGAAAAAATATGCCGGAAAAAGAAGATCAAAGCGGTTTATATCACTTCTCATCATCATTATCCCACAACGGTTACCCTGATCGCTTCCAGGAGAATCAAACTGCTGGAGCTATCAGAAAAATTCGGATTTATCATTATCGAAGATGATTATGATTATGACTTTCATTATTGCAGCAGCCCCATCCTTCCCCTGATCAGCGCAGATCAAAAAGGTATGATCGTCTATATCGGGACATTGAGCAAAACAATCGCACCCGCCATCCGTACGGGATATGTTGTTGCTCCGCCGAACCTTATACTTGAACTGGCCAGAATAAGGCAGATTATGGACACACAGGGTGATCCGATCATGGAGCTGGCGCTGGCAGAAATGTTTTCGGAAGGCGAGATCAGGCGACATATGAAAAAAGCATTGCAGGAATATCACCAACGCAGAGATTTTCTTTGTGAACAGCTGACTCAAAAACTCTCTGGTATTATCGACTTCAAAACTCCTGACGGAGGGCTGGCTATCTGGGCAAAATTTCATAAATCGGTGCCATTACCTGCGCTTACAGAAAAGCTGAGATCACAGGGACTCATTTTATCCAACGGATTAATCCACAATATTTCTTCCACTTCCCTCAATACCACCCGCATGGGATTTGCCTGGATGAACAGGAAGGAAACGGAACGGGCAATAGCCATTCTCACCAAAACAATCAAAACAAACCGGACTACCTGAATTATATAAACCGGATACATAAGTAGTCCGAATGATGTATACTTTTATATCGTCAAATAATTAATCAATCAAAAAAGTATAATCATGAAAAAGATTTTAATTGCCGTGATTTTAGTTATCTCAGGACTCGGATCTATGGCGGCCGGAAAAAGCATCAATGAAAAGCTCTTACAGATATTCAGGGAAACCTACCCGAATGCAGTAAAAGTAAGCTGGCTGGAATACCCTGAAACCTATGTTGTATATTTTGAAGAGGAAAGTGTAAAGGCAAATATAATATTCAATCAGGATGGAACATTCATCCGCGCAACCCGCTATTATACGGAAGAATATCTGCCCTATTATCTGGCAGCCGCTATCCGCGGGAAATTTCCTGGAAAGAAGATTTATAGTATCACCGAAGTCTCTACTCCCGATAATATAGAATACTATGTAAAACTGGAGGATGACAAAAACTGGGTGACCATTAAATTGGACAGTGCAGCAAATATTACACGCCTGGATAAATTCAGGAAGGCGTAGAGAGGGAAATAAATTATAATCTTTCCGGTCTGTAGGAGAATCGACATTATGTCCTTCAGACCGGAAAGTTATTAAAAAAGACGCTGCGCCTCATCTCTCAGAAATTTCCGGATGGCCGAAAATTGTCCGGTTGGTTAAATTCCGCGTGCATTCAATCCCTCATCCCCGACGCAATCAGACACATGGCTTTACCAATGTTTTGTTTATTTTGAATAGGTTCGCCATTCCTGCAGGCTTCTGCTTTGAAACAACAGAGATATGAATTTGCCCGCCGAGGAACTTCGACCATAAAGGAATAAGGTGAGGTATCATTTAGTAATTTATCAGGCATAACGAAGTAAATCGTTTTTATTTTATTGTTCTTAAAATCGGGGAATAGGAAAATGAGCGTGATGCGGAAAGCCGAAATATCTGATTTCCTTTCCATAAAGCGTTGGCTAAAAGTATAGTTGAGGCTGACTTCTAAATTTGAAAAATCTTCGGCAGGTTTTATATCATCGCTGACCCCCATGATCCTGCTCGTCAGGTATCGGGTATTCAGATCCCAATTCGCGATTCCACTAACACTATAGGCATCACCTTTTTTTGCCTGCGTGGCAAAATGTTTAACCAGTCTTTGCCAGATCATCCCGCCTTTGAAATTTTCCCTAAACGGCTGCAGCGCATCCATGATTAACTTGGCTGGTATATTACTTTCCCGAAGACGTTTACCGTGCGCTTTCATCGCCCGGTTTAAAACAGCTTTGGATTTGGATCCCCTCGGTGCACGTTCATGTGTACCATAGGCTTTGCTGTTCACAACAACCTTTTCGGCCGGATATTTGCGCATTTTCTTTTTCGAAGGCATGAAGACTTTTCTCCAAAATTATAAAATTCTGAGTTCCACAGGGACCTTATAGGGGGAATATAGGGTCCTTATAGAGACCTTTCCCTTGTTTGACTCCGCTTTGACAAGGGCCCGACAGTGGCCTGACAAGTGCACGTTTGTGTGTGGAAATTCTTATCTCTTAGGGTCTGGTGAGCACTTTATCTACCGGTATAACATTAATTTTTTTGCCTCCGTCTATTGTACTGCCCAGGGCCACACCTGTCAGATTTAAAGGATTGCCCGCTGCATTACTAATACCTCCTTTCTGCAAATCCGCTGCATCGTGCTGTCCTGGCACAATACAGCTCTTCAATAAATTGGAAAGTTGTTGAACATTTGCCGGATTTTTAAGATCACTTAAAGCTGTTGGACTCAGTGAATCAAAGGCGTGATCAGTCGGGGCCAGTAAAGTAAAAGGTTCCTTTAGAGCGCTACCCATCAAATTGCTTAATCCGGGTGTTTTTAGCAGACCATGCATAGTAGACAGATTGGGGGCTGCTCCCAAAGCAGTCATCAGTGAAGAACCTTCACTCAATGGTTTAGTAGAACCGCATCCGGTAAAAAAAGAAACGAAAATAATACAGATTGAAATTAATTTAACCGCATTCATTTTTTTCATAACATATTTTTTTATATGGTTAAAAAATCAGAAATACTCAGGTATAAAGTAGAACAGGGTATAGAATGCGTAGTAGTTTCAACAATACGGTTAAAGAAGATCACCGGAATAAGTTTGAAACGTATAGTATCCCGAATAGCAATCGTTTTCGGTATAACTTGGTAGGGTATTTTATAAAAACCGGTAACAGGGATCTGAAGTTACTCGCTTTATTTGAATAACCAGTGAATTTTGCTCAGGTCAATGTGAAGTGTACCGGATTTTAAGCGCCCATTTACTGACTTGTTTAATGAAAATATATTTAAATTACACTTATTATGAAAAAATGCTTGTTACCATGTCTGGTGGTTGTGATGTGCAGCTGTAGCCTGCCTGCCTTCACACAATCGAAGACTGATACCGCGTCATTGGGCATGGCCGGAGATAACCTTGACTTATATGCTGTGTTGGATCTTTTTCTAAAGTCAAAAACCATTGAGGGCTTTGAAAAATCACTGAATGAACAGAAAACAGGAATCAATAACCTGGATCTTGATCTTGATAAAAAAGTTGATTTTATTAAAGTGGTTACCAAGAAAGATGGTGATTCTTATACATTTATACTTCAGGATGCAGTCAGTAAAACGGAAACGCAGGATGTTGCCGTCATTTTGGTAAACAGAGATAAAGACAAAAAAATTAATGTTCAGATCGTTGGTGATGAGGATCTGTATGGGAAAGATTATGTTATCGAGCCAAAGACACAACCTACTCCTGCAGTCACAGCAAACCCCGCATACGCGGGGACGGATCCAGCCAAAGACGTTCCGGCTTCCACAACGACCGTAGTTGTTCAGCAAGCACCCATTGTGCAGTATGTGTATTCTCCTGCATATGTACCTTATTACCCGCCTTATTATTACGGATATCATCCGCCCTATTTTGCAATGGCCACTGTTTTAGCCGTTGGTATTTATCGTCATAACAACTGGTATCACCACGGAGGTTACTATGGTGGACATTATGGTGGAGGCAATACGGTAATTATTAATAACCGGAATCAAATTAATCATTACAATAACAGCAGAAACACTTCTAACAGGGTACAGCATAATAATGCCAGTGGCAATTATGGCAACGGCAACAGAGGGGGGGCTTCAGCTTCGCACGCGTCCGGCAAATGGAGCTTCGAATCGTCCTTCAAACGGGGCTTCAGCATCAACACGTCCTTCAAATGGGGGGTTCAAACTCGTCCATCCGCTTCGAATAATATGTCATCTTCCAGATCCGGTTCCGCTGGTTCAAGGAACAGCGGCGGTTTTAGCGGAGGTGGAGGCTCAAGCAGAGGCGGAGGCGGATTTAGTGGTGGCAGAGGCGGAGGCGGAGGAGGAAGAAGAAGATAAACTAATATGATTCTTTTAACCGGCCAATTAACAAAAACGGATGCCAGAAAATATTTTCCGGCATCCGTGGGAATAAATAAATTTCTATTGCTTACTTAGTTTTGACCGGTATATCTGAAGCACTCATATCCCTTACACATACGTATTTATCATTTCTTTTTTCAAACAGGCTCATATAATTACCCGTGTTAATGATCACATTGGCCGAATCCACTAATTTAAAATAGCCTAATTCCACTACCTGGTTGGCGTCATTGGATACAAAAACCTCGTTGGTAACAAATGAAAGTTTATCAGTATTGGAATCCAAATCGCTCTTCAAAAAACTGATAATAGAATCTTTACCGACCAGCGGGGCCCGGTTTGGAAAAAAAGTCATCGCATCATCAGCATAGTAACCAATATTTTTTAGCTGGCCGCTATTATAGACGGCAGCAAAATCATCTTCCTTGGCTTGAATTTCTTTTTTGATTTGCTCTTTATCAACTACAGGTGCTGATTCGCCCTTATTAGTATTACATGAAATTACCAATGAAGATATACACCCCATGAATACTCCCTTTGCAATCCAATTTTTCATAATTAAATTGTTAATAATTTATTTAGTAATGAAACTTAAATGTAATATAATAATACTTTATGATGTTCCTTTTTTGAATGACTCTGCAATTTAAGTTATAACATCATCGTAACCAATAAGACAATCAGCACCGGACCCAGCAAACCGACAAGAATTCCGCCGGGAAAAAAATCCTTTTGCTTAATCAGCCCGGTACTGTAGGCAATTGCGTTGGGCGGTGTTGATACTGCCAGCAACAGGGCGGTGGATGCGGCCAGGCCTACGACAACTGCAATTTCTTTTGCATGATCGGGCATCAGGTAAATCCCCAACGGAATAAGAATGGTTGCTGTCGCTGTATTGCTCATAATATTACTGAATACCATTGTGACATACGCAAAAATGATCATCATCATAAATGAAGTGTATTGAGTACTCATGATATGGTTGGCAAAATGTTCCAGGAGCTTGGTTTCCTGCAGGGCCAGTCCCAGGGAAAGGCCGCCAGCCACCAGCAACAGCGTATCCCATGGAATTTTCCGGATATCTTCCGGTTTCAGGATGCCGGTCATAGTTAGAAATACAATGGGAACCAGTGATACGGCAGAAACACTAATATGATGCAAAGAACTGGTCAACCAAAGCAACACTGTTACGGCCAGAACAGTCAGTACAATCCTGCGTTCATTTTTATTTAATTTATCCACCTGTTCATTCTGAGACGGCAATTCAAATTCGATGGGAATATCGGATCTGATGAATTTTTTTTTCAGCAGCCACCATCCGGCTAAAGTAAGTATCAGTGCAAGTGGAAAGCCAAAATACATCCATTTAATAAAACTAATGGATATACCCATATTCTCAAGAACACCGGCTGCGATGGCATTAGTAGGACTGCCGATAATTGTGCCCATGCCCCCTACCGAAGCGGCGAGAGGAATCCCGACAAGCAATGCTTTTGAAAATGGGTCTTTACCGATTTTTTTCAATAGCGGAGCAACCGAAGCAATTACCATTGACGTGGTTGCGGAATTGGAAAGGATCATGGAAGCAAGCATGGTTGTCATCATGGTCCCCAGCAGAAGATTCTTCGGGATTTTTCCTGAGAGCTTTATTGAAAACCTTAAAAAATCTGAATCTATCCCTGTTTTCGTCATGGCTTCAGCAAGAAAGAAACCTCCCAAAAGAAGCCAGATTATATTGTTGGAAAAAGTCTGGATATACTTTGCCACATCCTGAGGGTCTTCGTTTAACCGCTCGCTCCCCAGAGCGAAAAACAGGTAAGCCATAATTAAGAGCCCAACGGCGAATGGAGGGATGGCCTCCGTAACCCATAAGCCAATGGAAAAAAACAGAAGAAACAATACATAGTCCTGGGAATCCGTGAAACCACGATCTCTTAATAAAAGGGTTAACAGGTAAGCACCTAAAATTGAAGCACAGAAAAAAATAGCATTTTTTCCGGACCTGTTTTTTTTAACTACCTGTTCAGTCCTTTTTTCCTCTGCTGATGACATAGTATGAAAATTATTTTTCAGCCAGCAGTTCTTGCTTAACCGCGTTCAGCTCCTCCAGTTTCTCTTTGCTCAGTTTCGGATATTCCATATCCAGGGAATCCATGGCATTGATAATTGCAGATGCTACTACAACCCGGCTGAATGCTTTATTGTCGGCCGGCACCACATACCATGGTGAATCTTTAGTCGCGGTTTCGCGAATTAGTTGTTCATAGGCATCCATATATTCGTCCCAGAATTTTCTCTCTTTTGCGTCTGAAGCTGAGAACTTCCAGTTTTTGTCGGCATTATTGATGCGGTCAAGGAAACGTTTTTTTTGTTCTTTTCTTGAAAGATTGAGGAAGAATTTGCAAATAACAATTCCATTGCGATTCAGATATGCTTCAAAATTCCGGATGTCTTTGAGCCTTTCGTCCCAGATATCTTTAGTGATCAGTTCTTTGGGAATTTTCTGATTTTGTAAAAATTCTTTATGTACACGAACGGCAAGCACTTCTTCGTAATAGGACCTGTTAAAAATCCCAATCCTTCCCCTTTCCGGTAAATTTTTCATACATCTCCATAAGTAATCATGATCCAGTTCTTCTGCCGAAGGCGCCTTGTAGGAAGTTACCTGGCAACCTTGCGGATTCACGCCAGACATTACATGTCTGATCGCCCCATCTTTACCCGCCGCATCCATAGCCTGGAATATGAGCAGTACAGCCCATTTGTCGTGTGCATATAAAACTTCCTGCAAAGCAGCGAGTGCTTTTACTCCCAATTCTAATGTCTGTTTGGCAAGCGGTTTGTCTTCAGATCCCAATCCCCCGTCCTCATCAGGGTTAAAATCTTTAAGCTTGAAATCTTTTCCGTCCCTGATCCGGAATTGCTTTGAGAATTCTTTAGCACGCTGTATGAGTTCCTTTTTAGATAAATGCGGTATGTCTAATAACCTTTCGCTTACTTCTGATTTCATAATTTTGCTTTTATAATTTGAGCAGATAGATTTTTATTGTTTAAATTCTGACACGGCCTTATTGCAGAAACTAAAATCAGTAGAAATCATTTGGGCCATCATTAGATCTGAGATGGGATCACAAAAATTTCCCTCTTAGGCGTGACTGATATCAATATTTGAAAAAGTATTCCTGAAGTTTTGCTTTCTCGCTGGTATTCATAAGTCCCAACATGAGCAGTACCCTTGCTTTCTGAGGATTAAGATCATCGCTGACAATGGTACCCAGTTCCTTATCATTGATCTCGTCTTCCAGCACAACCCGACCACTCACGCTGCGCGCAGCCCGGCAAACGATTACGCCTTTTTTTACCGCTGCAGCTATGGCTTCCATATATGCTTTATTGAAATTGCCATTTCCCACTCCGGCAATCACCAGGCCTTTGGCTCCATCACTAACGGCGCAATTGATCAGTCCGGGAGATGCATCTGCATACATGTATACGATGTCCACTTTAGGTAACTGACTATCCAGTTTTACACTGAAGGGTGATCCCACGTTTACTTCCCGGATAGATGTTGAATAATATTCTACTTTGCCATCATATACTTGTCCCAGCGGGCCGGTATTTGGTGAAGCAAATGCGTTGAGTTTGGTCGTACTGATTTTTGTCACATCCCGTCCGTCGTAGATACTTTCGTTAAAACAAACCAGCACACCCCGACCCCTGCTGGATGAATTGGCAGCTACGGTTACCGCATCATATAAATTTTTAGGACCGTCTGCACTGATGGCCGTTGCTGGTCTCATGGAACCGGTAATCACCACCGCATTCTTATAGTGAACGGTAAGGTCAAGGAAATAAGCCGTTTCTTCCTGTGTATCCGTTCCGTGCGTAATAACTACAGCATCCGCTTCATTTTTTTCGAAAATCTCATTGATTCGTACTGCAAGTTTCTCCCAAATGGCAATCGTAATATCCTGACTTCCCACGGATGCAATTTGTTCCCCGGTAACGTTTGCAATTTTATGAATCTGGGGAACGGCAGCCAGCAATTCATCTATTGGCAGGGCTCCGGCTTTATATCCCGCACGGTCCGCAGAAGCTCCTGCTCCGGCGATAGTGCCACCTGTCGCGAGGATCTTAACTCTCGGCAGACTGTTACCCTGTGTAAATCCATCCGTGTAGATTAAAACAAGCAGACTAATTAATATGAATTGTTTCATTTTGTATAATTTTTTCTGAAATGATTACTAAGATAACTATGAATATAGCAGTTGAAAGATTTGGGCTGATCAGACTTTCTCTGGAAATAGTCCTGTCCTGTTTACCATTTTTTTGAATCCAGGCAAAGTAGTCTCTTGCACGCGGTCCAAGTTATGATCTAAAGCAATGCGACTTATGATTTATAGCAACAAAACCTATGAATTAAAGCATTACAACTTATTCTATAATTTACTAAAAAAACCAATAATTCACTTCATTTAAAGTCAAAAAAACCCATTTAACGGTTAATTCAGTTTACGATGCATAAAATATGATTATCACGCGGTCTAAGAAGATAGCAGGCGCTATTAATTTTGTATTGATCAAACCTTTTGAATATGAAAAAAATATCCTTTCCTATTTTAATCGCTGTTCTGTTTGCAGGATGTTATAAGGCACCCAATTATGATCAGCTCAATGCCAATTTTATAGTCTGGACAAATTTCGACAGCGCCGTAAATTTCAAGGACTATAAGACTTTTGTGATGCCACCTTATGTAGGTCTTATTTCCAACACAAGCGAAGATTCCATACTTGATCCTCAATATGGGGATACCATTCTAAGCCTGGTAAGCAACAACCTCACAGCCAGGGGATACACTCAGGTGCCCAATAACCACCAGGCCGATTTGGGCGTAGCCGTAACAGCTTTGAAAGAAGTAACCATTTACACAGGATGGTACCCAGGTTCCTGGTGGGGATACCCCGGCTGGGGCGGTTGCTATTGGTATTATTGTGGCTGGTATCCCTGGTATCCTCCCTATTATCCGACATATGTTTCCCAGACTGGCTCAGTAATCGTTGAGCTCGTAGATCTGAAAAATTTAGACAAACCGGGAGACAGATTAGATGTGATCTGGACTAACTGGAACGGGGGAGCGCTTGGTTCCTCTAACACAAATTTGCAGAATGCATTGAATTCTATCAATCAGGCATTCGTCCAGTCACCTTATATCAGCGCTCAATAATAAAAGAACCTAAAAAATATTATTTATGTTTCGTAAATTATTGATCTCCATGATTGCCATTCCTATCGCTTTGTCAGCTTCTGCACAGGGAAATCATACCCCAGCTTTTACTGATGAACTGTTTGGTTTATCCTGGGATATAAATATTCCGGTTAATAATAATTTTACCAACAAGACCAGTCTGGATGGCTTTCAGATGGATTATCGTAAAATGATAAAACCTGATCTATCAGTCGGATTGGAAATCAACTGGGCATCTTATGAACAGTATTATCCCAGGAAAACTTACCAGATACCGAATGGCGCAGTTACAACCGACTTTTACAGTTACCTGTATACATTCCCGTTAGCTGTTAGCATACATCACTATTTTCACGTCAATAGTAACATAATATTCCCTTATGCCGGAATTGCCCTGGGTGCTACTTATGCGGAAATGAAATTATTTTATAACACTTACGTCATCAAGCGACTACAACTGGGGTTTCCTGATCAGGCCCGAACTGGGTGCAATCATAAAATTTTCTAATAGCTCCTCATGGGGATTATTGATTGGCGCCCGTTATAACTATTCCACGAACTCACAATCCAATTTTAAGATTAACGGCATTCAGTCTATAGGATTCCAGCTGGGATTAGTTGCGACCAAATAGTAAATGCCGGTGCCGCAATAATATTCTGAATTCAAAGAATCGTAATCTGTATGCGTGATTGAAAAAACTGGGTGGCCCCTTTAATGCCAAATCTGTCCAGAACCCCATAACCATAAGCCAGTTCGAATCGTAATTCGGGTGACAAATACCAGTTGAGCATGGGCGTTATTCTCCAGAAATTCCCTCCCTGAATATTGCCGCCGTTCAAATCGAATGTCGTGAATCGTAACATTCCCTCAAACTCTCCCAGCCCTCCATTGAAGACGGATTTTTTCACCGGAACAAAACCGAATATGGAAGTACTGGTAATATATTTCCTTGACTCACCCGAAAAAATATAGCTGACCATAAATTCACCGCCCCTGAATACCGGATTATTTTCTGCCGCTGAGGTAAACATATGCCAGTAAAATTCAGAGCCCATGAGCCAGCGGCCCGACTGGTAATAAATTTCATAACCGACATGGTTGGAATGATCAGAAGAAAAATTACCTGTAGTAATAAAATAAGGTGCAGGATTTGCTTCAGGACGCGAACGTAGCTGGATCGAATCTCCTTCCACTTTACCATAGCGATAATTGAACCCAAAGTGCAGCATATTATTTTTCGATGGTGAAAGTATTGGATTCCAACCTACCCTTGCATCAAACTGATTCTGGTAAGTAGAGAATGACTGGCCCTTGGAAAGCCAGTCAGCATATACACCCAGGTTCCAGAATAAACGCTGTTTGGGCAGGTAACCCAGCCATTTCAAACCATCAGCAAGTATCGGGATCACGTCAATGGCCATCTGTCTTTCCATGGCCCACCCCGCATATCCATTCATGACTTTGTTCATGGAAAAACCTTCCTTGGTGCGGCCAACAAAAAAATAACTGCATATTTCAGGAACATCCACCATGATGCCTGTTTCCCGCACGAGCCATGAATCAGAAGCACCATCATACATAAATCCTGCCCTCCAGCTGATCTCCCTTTTTGTTTTAAGCTGGCCACTCACAAGAACACGAAAATCTCTTACTTTGAATTGATTTTTTAAAGGAGTGCCCAGGGAATCCATTTGTTTTATACTGTTATTATCCTGGGAAAAACCAGCGTACTCATAAAGGAAACCGGCTCCTAATTTAAAAGTTGTAATACGACCCTTGAATAATCTCCATCTTTTTTCATTCCATGTCAGTTTAGCAGAATCATTTTGAGGAGCCGTGAACATTTCACCCTCTGTACCATCCGGAATGCTGTCCTTAGCTTCCTGGCCATAACTTTTCGATGATGGGAGAAATGAAAAAATTATTAATGCGAAAAAAACCGGCAGAGTTAGTGAAATTGGGCCCTTTCCTGATAATGTGTTCGTTCTCATCATGGAATTAATTTATGAAAAGAGGCCTTAGTATATTGAATAAACTATTATTCCGTGTCCTGATGAAATTACAAAAAAAGGAGCTAATATTACTTATGTAAATCTTGCAATGTCCAACTACTATTGATACAAGATTTAAAAATTTGGAAGGGGCTAAGCATATAACAAGTTGATGTTTAACACCAGATCCTGACCTCTGATTATCAAGGCCGACCACAGTAAGTTTACACTATGACTACTATCAGTTCTCACAAGATTTAATCTTCTGAAATTTATTTAATGATACTGATACAACTTGCAATAGTACTTGATTTGCATTTTCATCGGCGCCCGTATGTCGGGAATAGGTCTTGGTGTAATGGGTATGATCGGTCTTCTTCTTTTAATTTTTATTTTCAAAATGCAGCCGGCAGATCCTCCATTAGAAGTGATGCTGATCATTCTAAGTGTCGTTACTGCTGCTGCTGCACTTCAGGCCGCAGGCGGTATGGACTGGCTGGTAACGATTGCAGGAAAATTGCTGCGCAGCCGTCCGAAACAAATTACGATCCTCGGACCACTGGTTACTTATTTTTTTACATTATTCGCCGGCACAGCGCATATCTCCTATTCCATCATGCCCATCATTGCTGAAATTGCCATAAAAAAAAGAATCCGGCCGGAACGTGCGCTGAGTATGAGTGTTACAGCTGCTCATATGGGAATTACTGCAAGTCCTGTTTCTGCTGCTACTGCTGCATTGCTGACTGTCCTGTCTGCCAGCGGCATAAAACTGGGAGATATCCTGAAGGTTTGTATTCCCTCCACAATAATTGGTGTGCTGGTTGGTATTTTGTTTGTTTATAAGCGAGGAAAAGAACTCGATGTGGATCCGGAATTTCTGGAACGGATGAAGGACCCGGCTTTCGTAAAAAATCTGGACCAGACCGAAAATCAAAATACTTCTTCTCCACTAAAACCCGGCGCTACCAAATCAGTAATCATTTTTGGACTTGCAGTGCTCGCAGTTGTTTTGGTAGGATCCTTTCCCTGCCATATTACCATCGTTTTCGGAGAAGGAAGATTTCGTTCCGGGATTCGCTGTAAATGCAGCCGGCCAGTTACAGGTTCCTTCTATGATAATGATGATTATGCTCGCAGCTGCCGGATTGATCATACTTTTCGCAAATACGAAGGCAGCCCAGGTAACAAAGGCAAGTCTGTTTTCATCTGCCGGTTCGGCTACCATTGCCGTATTCGGTGTGGTATGGATGAGCAGTACATTTATGAACAATAATGCTGAAGTGATCGAGAATACACTGGGTAAAATGGTTACTGCTTATCCCTGGTTATTTGCGGTTGCACTTTTTGCATTGAGTATATTGCTTTTCAGCCAGGCTGCAACAACTAAAGCGCTGATGCCCCTGGGACTGACGCTTGGATTGAGCCCGGCCTACCTGGTTGGTATTTTTCCTGCAACCAACGGTCATTTTTTTATTCCGGGATATCCCACACTGCTTGCGGCCATTCAATTTGACCGGACCGGCACAACACGGATTGGCAAATATGTACTGAACCATAGTTTTATGTTACCCGGCATTGTTACCACCGTTGCTTCTGTGATTGCTGGGTTGATTTTAAAATCTATTTTACTTTAAACTACATTTTTATGAAAAATTTAAAAACAGTATTAATATTTATCTCAGTTCTATTGTCAGGATGGAGAAGTTTCGCACAAACGCGGACAGAAAAAGATTTACTGGGTGAAAAACAAATACCTGACAGTGCCTATTATGGTGTGCAAACTGCAAGGGCCCTGGAAAATTTCCAGGTAAGCAGTATGAAAACAGATTTCTTTCCGGATTATGTCCGTGCTTATGCCATGGTAAAACTGGCTGCAGCAAGGGCAAATGCGGAAACGGGCCGCCTGAGCAAGGAAAAACTTGCCGCTATCGAAAAAGCCTGCAACGCTGTAATTGATGGAAAATATCATGACCAGTTCCTGGTTGACCTGTACCAGGGCGGAGCAGGTACTTCAGCCAATATGAATGCAAATGAAGTGCTCGCCAATATTGCACTGGAGATGAGTGGTCATAAAAAAGGTGAGTATCAATTTATCGAACCGCATGATGATCTGAATATGGGCCAGTCTACCAATGATGTCTTACCCGACGGCCATCAAGGTTGCACTGTTATTGCATAATCAGAAACTGGTTAAAGAAGCGGAAGCTCTTTCGGCATCATTCCATAAAAAAGGTGCCGAGTTCAATAATCTTTTGAAAATGGGACGCACGGAAGGACAGGATGCTGTACCCATGACGCTCGGTCAGGAGTTCAACGCATTTGGCAACCAGCTCGATGCAGAAATTTCTGCTTTGAAAAAATCAGAAGCATTTCTTTGCGAACAAAATATGGGTGCTACTGCCATTGGTACGGGTATTACTGCCACACCCGGTTATGCTGAAAAATGTGCCGTGCAGCTCGCTAAGGTTACCGGGTTCCCAATCGTAATGAGTAAAGACCTGATTGCCGCAACCAGCAGCCAGCAGGGGTTCGTGATTTATTCATCGGCTTTAAAAAGTTATGCCATTGCACTTTCAAAAATCAGTAGTGATTTGATTTTTTTAGCTTCAGGACCACGTACCGGAATTTTTGAAATCAATCTTCCTGCACTGCAGCCAGGATCTTCCATCATGCCGGGCAAAGTAAATCCGGTTATGCCGGAATTGATGAATGAAATTTGCTTCAAAGTGATCGGCAATGATCTGACCGTTACGATGGCAGCCCACTCCGGACTTCTCCAGCTGAATGCTTATGAACCCGTGGAAGCAATCGCGATTATGGAATCGCAGGGACTTCTTTTTAAATCCCTGCCGCTTTTCAGAAAACAATGTATCGATGGAATTACTGCCAACGAGGATGTACTGAAACATTATATAGATCGCAGCGTGGGAATTGTTACGGCGCTGAATCCTATACTAGGTTATGATAAAACCACGGAACTCGCCAAAGAAGCACTTCAATCCGGAAAGGGTATACTGGAACTGATACGGGAACAGCATTTACTTACAGAAGACCAGATTAAGAAATTACTGGACCCTGCGACCATGACTGGTCAGCAATAATCAGAATTTGTAGCTGAGTCCGAATATAATTCCAAAATCAAAAGTACTGACTGCCGAAGCAGGTGGTTTGCTGTCGTAGTTGTTATAAAATCCCAGGTTCAGATCAAAATCATTGATCAGTTCCCAGCTTAGATTTGTTTGCCCGCTGTTGCGGATACGGTCTTTCTGGGAAAGACTATAGTAAAAGGATTGCGAAAAATCGAGACTTATTTTCGGAACAGTAAAACGGAAAAAATTGAATTGCAGCTGCCCGAATAATTCTGTCAGCGTTCCGGATTTCACGCCGTCCGTACTTTCCTGTTGATTGATGGCAACGCCTGTTCTCAACCAGCCATAGATATGCCGGGTGGTTATGAATTTATTTCCAACGCCCGACCCCTGCTGGTATCTTCTGCTGATACCCAGTTCAAGATTACGCTGATAGGAGATAAAAGCTGTCAGAAACCAGGTCGGGATCCAGATAATAATTGTATTTGAAATTAACATCTTCCTGATCTCTTGAAAAAGCGGTATCGTAGACGGAATAAATACCGGTGGCACCAAAGGAAATTTCATCTTTCCGGGTAACATATTTGGCACCGAGATCAAAATTGACCCTTCCGAAATTACTGGATCTTGTATACGTATATCCCAGGGCGGCATTTCCCGAAAACCGTTCCAGAAAAGCATCTTTAAATGGATAGAGCACTGAAATTTTCTCTAATTCCTCCATCTACGGTATCCTTGTCCGAAACGATGTTGACAAATCCCTGTTTTGAACTTGGAATCAGCCTGCCATAATACACATGTTCAAGAGTATTCTCTACCCTGAAAATCACACCCGGAGCAGAAATGGTTTTCAGTTTGATCAGTTGAACTGTAATATCATTGGCATCATCCGGATCAAAAGTAATTACACCGAGTTTGATCAATTTAATTTCACCGATGACAATACTTCCATTCCTGAAGAAAATAGTATCCTTTAGGTTTCTGTGATAACAGCTTTCCTGAAATCGACAATAAAGGATAGAATAAAAATTGTTCTTTTCAATAGCTTCTGACTTTTACATAGATCAAAACAATAAATCGTTCAGACTCTAAGACATGTTGATGAATGAATGCCACTATTCCGTATGATAAAAGTCAAATTATTTGTTTGTTAACCTGAAAAAATTTCAATTTTACCGTTAAACAGTCCTTTTAATTTTTTAAAACAAATATAATAGTCGTAATATTTACAACTGGAATTTTCTTGACTATTTATTCATCAAAACTTCTCTTATGAAAATCAGACTTCTGCTTTTGATGGTTGGGCTTGTCACTATTTTTTCAACAAATGCGCAGGATTCGACAAAAGAGAAAAGCCTTGAAATTTATGGATTTGCCATGACTGATTTAGGCTACAATTTTGATCAGATCAATCCGGCCTGGTTTGATGCGCTGAGAGTTACCAGACTGCCGACTTCCAAAAACGAATATGGCACGAATGGAAATACTTATTTCAGTGTTCGGCAAACGCGTTTTGGCGTTAAAGGATATATGCCTACTCCGCTTGGCGAAATGACCGCCGTTTTTGATTTTGATTTATTTGGTGTAGGCGTGGATGAAGGGCAAACGACCATGCGTGTACGAAATGCTTATGGTGAAGTCGGAAGGATTCTGGTTGGCCAGGCTAATACTCCCTTTATGGACGGTGATGTATTTCCAAATACACTGGAGTACTGGGGACCAACCGGCATGGTTTTTTTTCGCAATGTTCAGATCCGGTATGCTGTTATGCAGGGCGACAATGAATTATTCATTGCACTGGAAAGACCGGGTGCCAGTGCGGATCAGGGACTTATGCAGGAAGGATAGAGCTGGACAGTGTATCACCAC
The DNA here is from genome assembly GCA_963730425.1 of uncultured Bacteroidota bacterium. Lineage (GTDB taxonomy): Bacteria > Bacteroidota > Bacteroidia > Chitinophagales > Chitinophagaceae > Puia. Next base: position 1,146,372 of record CAVSRV010000003.1, read on the forward strand.
ATTTCCCACTGCCAGATTTATCAGCGCATTTTAAAAAGTCTGGCGACTGGGGTCATGTCCAACTGGCCGGTATGCTTCGGTATATCGGATGGAAGGACCTCAATGCTACAGCGAGTATTACGATATACAGTGGTAACATAATTGGATGGGGACTTCACCTGAGTACGGTGCTCAATCTCAACAAAGATCGGATGTATTCAGGGGATCATTTGTTTATGGTGAGGGCGTTGAAAACTATATGAATGATTGCCCCTATGACGTAGGAGTTGATAGCGAATCCGGGAAATACAAAAACACCGATAAAAGGTAAGGCCCTGCCTGTTACAGGAATCGTTGCTTTCCTGGATCATAACTGGACATCCAAACTCAGTACTTCAATTGGATTTTCAAGCTGCCATGTGAGTAATACCCCTTTATCTTCAGGGACGGCATATGAAGATGGTCAGTATGCCATCGTGAACCTGTTGACAACACCATTTAAAAACTTTATGGCGGGTGCGGAACTGGAATATGGCAGCCGGACAAATTTTGATGGCAGTTATAAGGCAAACGATGTGAAATTGCAATTCTCGTTTAAATATAATTTCTCCCAGATTTTTTACCGCGATAAAAAAATAGGTAATACTTTCTAGCTTATTCAATGGCTACTCTTCGGCGCGAGTTCACCATACCAATACGCAGCAGTTACTCCACCATCCATCAAAATATCCCTGATGTCGAAGCTATGCAAAGATCCATTTTGATTCATAAGGTGGTGCACCATATAATATGCAATTGCAACTAAACAATTATTTTAAAATTGTAACTGGACAATCAGGAAGGATTGCCCTATAAACCGCTACATTTATCCCTCTATTTATGTAGCAAAGCCATATTGAAATGAAACTTTTTTTAAGTACCCTGATACTTACCGCGATATTATTGACTGGATTTTTACCTGTCGTTGATAAATCATTAAAAGAAGCTTTTAAAAATGATTTTCTGATCGGAGCGGCTTTAAATGCAACCCAGATTGAAGAGAAGGATCCCCAGGCCAAAAATTTTATTCCTGCTCAGTTCAATGCCATCAGTCCGGAGAATATTATGAAATGTGAAGTCATTCATCCAGGATGGAATGAATTCAATTTTACACTGGCTGATAAATACGTTGCCTATGGACAACAGCATAAAATGTTTATTGTCGGACATACTCTGATATGGCATAGTCAGCTGGCGCCATTTGTAAAAAATATTAAAAGCAGGGATTCCCTCCTGCTGTTTATGACCAGTCACATAAATACTGTAGCTGGCAGATATGCCGGAAAAGTCAATTCCTGGGACGTCGTTAATGAAGCGCTCAATGAAGACGGGACACTGAGGAATTCTATTTTTCTGGAGAAGCTGGGGGAAGATTACATCCGAAAGGCATTCGAGCTTGCTGCAAAAGCTGCCCCCAACACGGAGCTTTATTATAATGATTACAATATAGAAGAACCAAAAAAAAGAGCAGGAGCTATTGCTTTAATAAAAAAACTGAAAGCGGCTGGAACAAGGATCGATGGTGTTGGCATTCAGGCGCACTGGAACATTAAAGGGCTTCCTCTAGAAGAAATTGAAAATAGCATCCTGGAATATTCTGCGCTCGGATTAAAGGTAAGTTTTACTGAACTGGATTTGTCTTGCTTACCCAATCCCTGGGATTTAAAAGGTGCGGAGGTAAATCAAAATTTTGAAGGTAGTCCCACAATGAATCCATATCCTAATGGTTTGCCGGATTCTGTCCAGTTAAAACTTGCAAAATGTTATGAAGATTTATTTAAATTATTTATCAAATACAAAGATAAAATTGAAAGGGTGACATTCTGGGGTGTGAATGACGGACAATCATGGCTGAACAACTGGCCCATCCGGGGACGAACAAATTACCCTTTACTATTCGACCGAAACTTTAAAGGCAAACTCGCTTTTGAAAAAGTAATCGGGTTGGGAAATAATCAATAATTTTCTATAGAAAGTTTTTAAATATAAAAATGAAAGACGCACCTCAAAAATTATCGGTACTTGAGAAAGTTGGTTACAGCCTGGGCGACCTGGCTGCCAATCTTATTTTTCAAACCCTGATGACCTTTCTTGCTTTTTTTTATACGGATGTTTATAAAATACCAGCAGGAACCGCCAGTGTTATCATATTTGTGGGGGGCTTTTTCGGAGCCTTTTTTAATATAGTCATGGGAGCCATTGCTGACCGGACCCATACCCGCTGGGGAAAATTCAGACCCTGGATTTTATGGACTTCTGTTCCATTTGGCGTAATAGCCATACTTGCATTCTCCACACCTGATTTTGGAGCAACCGGTAAATTGATTTATGCCCTGGTAACATATTTTTTGCTGGTGATTATTTATTCAGCCAACAACCTGCCTTATTCTGCACTGAGCGGTGTAATAACGGGTGATATGAAAGAGCGCAACAGTCTTTCTTCTTATAGATTTGTTGCCGTCATGTTTGCACAATTTATTATCCAGGTGTTATTGCTTCCACTGGTGCTGATTTTTGGTCACGGGGATAAACAGACGGGTTTCAAAATAGTGATGGGCTTTTTTGCGATCACAGGTGTCATTTTTTTCATCATCACTTTCCTTACAACTAAAGAAAGGATAGTGCCAGCCCAAACCAAAAAAAGTTCAGTTTCCCAGGATTTGAAAGACCTCTTTAAAAACAAACCATGGATTATCATGCTTTTCCTGACGATCCTGGTTTTTATTACGCTGGCCTTAAAAGGTGGCATGTATATTTATTATTTCAAATACTATTTGAATGAGTCCGCCATAGCTTCTTTCTTAGAAAATATAGGTTTCAACAGGTTCACACAGTGGCTGTATCATGCAACCGGCTTTCAATGGCCTAACGACCCCGCTACTTCGGGAAATAGTTTGTTCAATGCAAGTGGTATTATTTTTATGATCGTAGGTATTGCATTTTCAAAACCACTCGCAGACAGGTTTGGCAAAAGGGATGTATTCGGCGCATTTCTTTTTCTGTCTGCTTTATTTTTACTGATGTTCGTTTTTTATTCCCCGGACGCAATAGGGTTGATTTTTATTACCCAGATATTGCACGGCTTTTTTTATGGAGTTACCATCCCTTTATTGTGGGCCATGATTGCTGATGTGGCGGATTACAGTGAGTGGAAGAATAACAGGAGGGCTACGGCTATTATTTTTTCCGCGATGATATTTGGGTTAAAAATTGGGTTAAGTGTTGGAGGTGCACTGGGAGCCGGCTTACTGTCTAAATATGGGTATGTAGCAGAAGCTTCTAACCAGACTGCTGCTACCATCTCGGGCATTAAGATGTCGGTAAGTATTTATCCCTGCATATTTTTTATTTTAGGCGTCGTTCTGCTTATGGGTTATAAAATAAATAAGAGAATGGAACTGACGTTAGAAAAAGAACTTAAAGAAAGAAGAGCCTGATCCGGATTAATAAACCAAACATGCCTGAGGACAGTATAACCCATATTGATTTTGAAGATTTAAACAGCAGGGCCATCTCAGAACCGCTTGTAAAACATATGTACACTGCGGATCCCTCTGCTCATGTTTTTAACGGAAAGATTTTCATATATCCATCTCACGATATTGATACCGGCATTCCATTTGATGACCTGGGAAGCCATTTCGCGATGGAAGACTATCATGTGCTTTCCATGGATGGCATAGATGCTATTGCAAAAGATCATGGAGTTGCGCTGCATATAAAGGATGTGCGCTGGGCAGAAAGGCAAATGTGGGCACCAGATGCTGCATATAAGAATGGCAGGTATTATCTATACTTTCCCGCAAAAAGACCAGATGGGATTTTTCAGATTGGGGTAGCCATTAGCAATTCACCTGCAGGCCCTTTTATAGCGGAACCGGAACCAATTAAAAACAGTTATTCGATTGACCCCGCCGTTTTCCAGAATGATGATGGGAAATATTATATGTATTTCGGTGGCATCTGGGGAGGTCAGTTGCAATCGTACAGAAATAATAAATATAATCCTGACTTTAAAGAACCGCTGCCCGAAGAAAAATCACTGGGACCAAGAGTTGCTTTGCTCAGCGACGATATGAAAGAATTTGATGAAGAGGTCAAAGAGATTCAAATCCTCAATCCTGATGGCCATCCGATTTTAGCGGGTGACAATGGCAGGCGTTTTTTTGAGGCCTCCTGGATGCATAAATACAAGGACAAATATTATTTTTCTTATTCAACCGGAGACACTCATATTATATGTTATGCCATTGGAGATAGTCCATACGGACCTTTTATTTACCAGGGAAGGATCCTTAACCCGGTAGTTGGATGGACCACCCATCACTCCATTTGTACTTTTCAGGGAAAATGGTATTTATTTTATCACGATTCCAGTCTAAGTAAGGGAGTGACTCATTTACGGTCAGTTAAAGTCACTGAACTTTCCTATGATGAAAACGGAAAAATACACCTGATTGAACCTTACCGGGAAAATATCCGGTAGGGCTGGTTTCTTCCGGTAGATTTGTTTTTATATTGAAATTAAAATGAGGTTGATGAAAAATAAATTATTCACCATCATATTGGGTTTGCTTTTGTCGCTCAGGATCAATGCACAATCCGGCCTGATGTGGCAGGGCAAAAAATGTGCTGTAGTTCTGACTTATGATGATGCGATCGACCAGCAATTGGACAACGCTGTTCCGGTTCTCGATTCGCTGGACCTGAAAGCCACGTTTTATATCACTGCTTTTTCAAGTTCGATACAATCCCGTATGATTGAGTGGAAACATCTGTCGGAAAGAGGTCATGAATTAGGCAATCATACCTTATTTCATCCCTGCTTCGGCGGCCCGGACAGAAGCTGGGTAAAACCGGAATATGATTTGAGAAACTATACTGTTCAGCGTATGGTGGACGAAATAAGAATGACAAATATTTTTCTGCAGTCATTGGATGGGAAAACAAGAAGGACGTTTGCATTTACCTGCGGTGATATGAAAATCGGTGATTCTTCTTTCATTGATGCAATGAAAAAAGACTTTGTCGCTGCCAGGGCGGTGAGGAATGAAATGCATAAGATAAATGAAATTGACCTGTACAATGTCGATTGCTATGTAGTAAATGGTGAAAATGGTACGCAATTAATTGCGTGGGCAAAAAAAGCGATGGAAACCAATACACTTCTTGTAATTCTTTTTCATGGAGTCGGCGGAGGTAACTCATTGAATGTATCCGTTTCTGCACACCGGGAATTTCTGATTTTCCTGAAACAAAATCAGAAAGATATCATGATTGCCCCCATGATAAATGTAGCAGACTATATCCTCTCGTCACAATATCATTAAAAGATGCAAAGGGTTAGTTTCCCAAAACTGATTCATAGCTGTTATAAATTCTGCACTGTCCTTTTACTGTTGCTGATGCCGCATCCTGAAATTGCACTTCCTCAATTCCCAATTTCCGGAAAGCGGCGAAATAGTAATTTTTTTGTGTGTCATTGCATACGACTGTTATGGGGGTCTTATTATTAATAAGATCCCTCAGTTCGGCGCCAATCAGAACACCACTCAGGTAATAATAATTTTCCTTCTTTGTGTTTTTGTTAAACAATGCATTTGTTCTTGTCAGGAAAGAAGCATGCAATAGATTTTGTTGCAGGCTGTCAGCAACACCCACTTCAAAGTTTTTCAAAATATCCCCATCCAAATTTTGGTTGCTTTCTTCAACACTATTGGAAAGAATACTGTTCTTCGACAATAATGAAAAAAATTCTCCGGTCATATATGTTTTAAAATCGACTGCGCGGTTATTCTTAACTATAATATGCTTTGAATGAGTGCCCGGGAAAATAAAAAGTCGTCCCTCCTGATCATTTAACCATTCGCATCCGGCTAATTGTGTTTCTTCTCCGCGCATGACATCATTTTTTGTTTTCGCTCCCGAAATCAATAATATTTCATGCCTGAAGTTATCCGGGGTCTGGATAATTTTAATATTCAAATCAGATCCGTCACCGTTAAAAGGCACTTCCTTATAGGGTAGCTCCATCATCCCGATATTCGATGAAGCCATACCCGATATAACCAAAGGCTGATCTTTTAAAGAAAATCCCAATTGCCTTTCCAGAATATCTACCTGATTTTTAATGACTTTTAAATAAAACAATAGTCTGTATCTCTTCAGCTATTCCTGCTTTGTTTCCATAATTCGTAAAAGTTGCAGAAATACCCTGATCACTGAAAACTTCCAACAATACAGATTGTTTATCTGAATCAACAAACCTTATCCGCAATACAGTAGTGCCCCAGTCACAACTGATGAATTTCTTTCATATATCGTTAAAAGTTATTTACCATTCCGCCACACTACCATCCCTGTGACGCCAAAGAGGATTATGCCAGTTGTGTCCTACAGCCTCCATCTTCCGCAGATGTTCTTCATCCATTTCGATACCCAGTCCGGCACCTTCTGGTATTTTCAATAGCCATTTTTGTAATCAAAAACATTTTTATTCCTTACATAATCCAGCAAATCACTTCCCTGGTTATAATGGATGCCCAGACTTTGTTCCTGTATGAATGCATTGTGACAGGTAGCATCAACCTGTAAACAGGCGGCAAGGGCGATCGGTCCCAGCGGACAATGAGGCGCCACAGCCACATCAAATGCCTCAGCCATGGAAAAGATTTTTTTACATTCTGTAATACCACCTGCGTGTGATAAATCGGGTTGGATAATATCTACATATCCCTCTTTAAGAATATTTTTAAATTGCCATCTGGAATACATCCTTTCGCCTGTTGCAATTGGAATAGATACATGATTTGCAATCTCACGCAAAGCTTCATTGTTTTCCGGAAGAACAGGCTCTTCAATAAACATCGGGTGAAACGGTTCCAGTTCCTTTGCAAGGATTTTAGCCATCGGCTTATGTACACGTCCATGAAAATCAACTCCAATACCAATTGAAATTCCCGACGGCTTCTCTTACCGCAGCAATACGATGAACGGCCTCGATCGATCTTTTCAAAGTGAATCAACATATTGCAGTTCTTCAGTGGCATTCATCTTAACTGCAGTAAAACCTTTTTGCACCATTTCTTTTGAAGCCTAACCCAACATCAGCCGGACGATCACCCCCAATCCATGAATAAACTCTTATCGAATCGCGACATTTACCGCCCATCAACTGATGTATAGGCGCGTTGAAAAATTTTCCCTTGATATCCCACAGGGCCTGGTCAATTCCGGCGATGGCGCTCATTAAAATCGGACCCCCGCGATAAAACCCACTGCGGTACATCATATTCCAATGGTCCTCAATATTCATCGGATCTTTGCCAAGCAGACTTTCCATCAACTCACCCACTGCAGCTTTTACAGTCAGTGCCTTCCCTTCAATGACAGGTTCACCCCACCCATAAATGCCTTCATCGGTTTCAATTTTCAGAAACAGCCATCGCGGCGGAACAAGAAATAACTGATAGCCGGTAATCTTCATGGTAAGCAATTAAAATTCAGCCACAGCTTCTGCAAATTGCTTTGCTTTTTCTGTAACCTGTTTCAAATATTCTTTCGTCATTTTCTGAGATGCATCTATTAATGCGCCACCAATACCATAAGCAACAGCTCCGGCTTTTTGATATTCCCGGATATTTGTGAGGTTAACTCCTCCGGTTGGCATCAGGGGTATCTGGGGAAAGGGGCCTCTCAAATCCCTGAAATAATTTGCACCAACAGAAGCCGGAAAAACTTTGATTATATCACCACCACCATTATACGCAGAAAGTATTTCAGTTGCAGAAAATGCGCCCGGGATACTGACTGCTCCCAGTTTTTTAGTCGCCCGGATGGTTTCGATATCCAATGACGGAGACACAATAAATTTGGCGCCTGCCGACATAGCCTCCTCAGCTGACGCTGCATCCAGAACCGTTCCTGCACCAATTAATAATTGTTCACCCATTTGGACTGTCGCCTGTTTAATAACTGACAACGCGTCCCGGGAATTCAGGGTAATTTCCATTACACTGAGACCACCATTCCAGTAACGCGCCGGCAATATTCAAAAAGTCAGCCGGATCGATGCCACGTATAATAACTATTATCTTATGCCCTAATATTCTATTTAATGTATCCATATTGAAGTTGCCCTTCTAATGACTTGATGGCTAAGATACAAAAGAATCGGCCCGTCAGATCCGGGAGTCCGATCATCAGAAATAAATTTAGTTGTAGATTACGTGTAATAAAAGGTAGAAGGATGAAACCCGTCATAGAAATAAAAAGAGCCTATGAGAAAGCAACTCCGAAAGACGGATATAGAATTTTGGTAGACAGGCTCTGGCCACGGGGTATTAAAAAAGAAGCGGTTGCGATAGATGAATGGGCGAAAGATATCGCGCCTTCCACTGATTTAAGAAAATGGTATGATCACGATCCTGAAAAATGGTCCGAATTTCAGAAAAGATATATTTCTGAATTAAAGAAAAATGAATCGCTGAATAGTTTTTTGGAAGCTCATGAAGATAAAGAAAGAATAACACTGATTTATGCGACCAGCGACGAGGAGCATACGCATGCACTGGTTCTGCAGCATTTTCTGAATTCCCATTATAGAAAATAAAGAAAATCACTGCCGTCTTGTTTCGAAAAACTGAAAAGTGATAACATTTTCCCAAAAAAATATATACAATGAAATTAAAGGTTTTAGTATTGGGCGCAGGTTTTGGCGGACTGGAACTGAGTTCCATACTTTCAGAGTCAATCGGCGACAACCTTGATCTGACTTTGATTGATCAAAACGATTCATTTTATTTTGGATTTTCAAAGCTGGAAGTAATGTTCGGGCGAAAGACGCCCGACGCCGTTAAAATTTCTTACGGCAGTATCACAAAGACAGGGTGTACAATTCCGCCAGGAAACAATTATATCAATTGATCCTGCGTTGAGAATTGTTACCACACCAAACAGAGTCTATGAGGCCGATGTGCTTGTAATTGCACTCGGGGCTGATTACGACATAGCTGCAACACCAGGACTTGCAGAATTTGGCAACGAATATTATTCTTTCGCAGGCGCAGAGAAACTGAGAAAACTGATTCCTTCTTTTACAAAAGGAGATGCCATTGTGGGGGTATGTGGCGCACCATTCAAATGTCCGCCGGCGCCCAGCGAAGCCGCTTTGATGTTGCATGATTACCTCACCAGCGCCGGATTGCGTGATGCCTGCACAATAAGTCTTGTTATACCATTTGGCTCCCCCATACCTCCATCTCCTGATTCATCAAAAGCGTTGATCAAAGCTTTTGAAGAACGAAACATTAGATTTATACCGCAGCGAAAAATAAGTTCTCTTAATACGTCAGGAAAAGTAGCCATACTGGATGACGGAACTGAAATGCCATTCGATTTGTTTCTCGGCATTCCTAAACATGTTGCACCGGATACAGTGCTCAAAAGCGGTATGACCGAGAACGGATGGATACCGGTTGACAGAGCTAACCTTCTGACAAAATTTCCAAATGTATATGCCATTGGCGACGTAACTAGTGTGGGAACACCAAAAGCAGGTGTATTTGCAGAAGGCGCAGCAAAAGTTGCTGCAGCATCCATTATTGCGGCATTTAACGGCAAGAAAAACAATCTGCCATATACTGGTGCAGGATCATGCTATATAGAGTTTGGCAAAGGTGAAGTAGGACGTGTTGATGTCGATTTCTTTTCCGGGCCCAAGCCCGTTGGAATTCATCATAACGCTTCAGAAGCGATGGTAGCTGAGAAAGAGTATTTTGGTTCAAGTCGCAAAAGCCGTTGGTTTGATTTAAAGTAAAACACCCAGGATTTTTATCTTAATTTCCATAATAAAATAATCAATTATCATATTAAATCTAAAACAATGCCTACTTATTTAATTGAAATCCCCCACTCAGAAAATCCTTTTGAGTGTAAACAGGTCATTAAAATATTTGTAGAATCTGGTTCCCATTTACTTTCCAATGCATTTTGGGGATGTAAATCCGGGGTCCACAAATCATGGTTCATCAGCGATTTCAAAAATAAAGAGGAAGCGATGCAAATCGTTCCTCCCCTCTTAAAACATGCTGCCAATATAATTGAACTTGTAAAATTTACTAAGAGTGATATGCTGGAGATGGCTGAAGGCGCACATTAAAAAAGAAGGCCCTGGAAAGGGCCCCCGAACGTTGCTAGTGTTTTGATTATATCAAAACGATCCTGATTAAACCAAAAGTTCATTTAAAATATCTAGCGATAATATACTGCTGTATAATGAGGCCGTACATAAGCACCGCCGTATACCCTTTCACGAACTACGCAGGAACTAAAAGTCACTGCGATTACTGCGAAAATTAAAATGAGTTTAAGTATTGCTTTCATGGTGTTTGTTTAGAGATTAGAGTCTTATCGCAGCCAAAGGTTTAACGGTCGGCCTGGTTAAGAAGATAACCATAGTTGTGAGATGGGATAACGATACCTAGCTTTTATTGTATTCAACCCGCAATGCATGGAACTATGGCTTCCTGTATATCACAATACTTTTTCAATAAGCCATTCATGTCCTAATCGGGTCCAGGATCAGACCCTGCCGGTATCCATAGTCATAACTTTTTGCCGGTGAAATTTCCCTCGCACCGGCCGCAACTGCACGCGCCATGACCGCATCTACATCTTCTACCATCAGTCCTATAGTAGTCGTGACGCCGTTATGTTTTTCGGGACTAAAAGTACTACCATCTCTAGATTCTTCATGGAAATGAAACATCGCTCCGTCAATAAGCATTTCAGACACATGTATACTTCCATCTTCGTTGGTAAAAAGTTTTGTTTCAATGGCACCAAAAGCCTTCTTATAGAATTCAAGATCCATCGTACCATGACTTATGACAAGCTGGGGTACAAAAGTCGTTTTATACATTTCGTTCATACAATTATCTGATAATTATCGCACCCAATAACTGAATTTATCGTAAAAATTGGATATCATGATTCCTTCACAGGAGGGCTTTATAATTATTGAAACTCTGAATCGTTCTGCCATTTTCTATTTTTTCGTTGAAAAGCCCTCCTGTATATTCCTTAATAATCTTTCTCCAAAATTCCTGGGCCGGCTTATTAGCTTCCATTTGATAAACCTCCCACTCCCCTTTATGCAGATTAAACACTTGTTCTGCCACTATCCTGCCAAAGCCCTTTAGTCTGTATTTCTGCATGATAAAAAATTCTGCTATCGAAAAATAGTTCTCTTCCGCAGTAGAAATAATCTTCACAAGAACAAATCCAATATTTATTTCACCCTTTTTGAATTACATACGGAAATCGTTCGATTTTCTTCTTTCCAGTATTCTTCAAGATTAGGATAGTTGATAAATAGATCCATTTGATCCTGTATCAGATCCTGTGAATATCGAAAAATCATACATGTAAAATTGCATGAGATTAGAAATGACATGCTGATGTTCCGCAGAAGCTTTGATTAATTTTATATCCATTGATTTTTTTAAGGCTCATGACTTCACTCGTCCTGATTACGGCATTACAGCCCAGGCCAGTCCATCAGGTCCGCCAAGATTAATATGTCCGGTAACTTCTAATGTCCTGAGGTCTATCACCGCCACATAGTTGTCAGGCGTGCAGCCGATAAATGCGCGCGATCCATCCGTATCCATAAGTATTCCTGCAGCACCATGACCAATATTTATCCGTTTCAATTCTTTTCGGGATAATGCATCAAAAACAAAAAGATCTCCGGATCTAAGAGTCGAAATCAGGACCCGCTTTCCATCCGGTGTAAACTCAACGCGATTGGCTCCAATAACTTTCGCATCAATTTTGTCGAACCACGTTTCTTTGCAGCGATATCAATAACTGCAATGGTTCCGTCATCAGCAGAGGCTGTCCACAATTCCCTTCCGTCGGGCGAAACATCAAAACCTTCGGAACCTCTGGACACAGGAATTACAGTTTGTATCCACTCTCTGCGGGATCTTGCGCCGGGGGACATTTGTCCATTAGGACTTGCTGGTGGTGTACCTGCGGGACGCGGACCTGTGGGTGGTGGCCCTGCAGGTGGTGGAAGCAAGGTATCTATCATAATACTAACTGTTCCGGCGTTCACATTTGTCGTATAAACATTTTTACCATTCGCTGTCACATAGATCATATGCGTACGGTCCTGTCCCGTACCCATGCACCAGTCCATCCCACCTGATGCGGGATCATAACGGCCAACGGATTTGGAGCCTTCTGCGGTGAACCAGAGTTTTCCGTCAGCAAATGCTAATCCATGCGGACTGATAAAGGGTTTTATATCTATAGCTGGTAAGGGCTTCTGACCAATGAGATCGATTACATCAATTTCATGAAAAGGATTGCTATATGCATTCGAAACATAAGCTGTTTTTCCGTCGGAAGAAGCTATTACCTCATGCGGATCTGCACCAACAGGCACTCTTGCAATTATTTTCAGTGTAACAGGATCTATTATTGCCAGAATATGATCTGCTTTTGAAAGTGCAAGCAGGGATTTGGCTGGTGTAGACTGGGCAACGCTTTGGGTTGCAAAACAAATCAGCGTTATAAATAAAAAATTCAAAACAATAAATTTGTACAAACCTGATTTTACATTTTTCATAATATTAAAAATTTGTTTGTACGTGGATTCGTCCATCTAAATTACTGATTGTAGTAATGGATTATAATTTCTTTAACTGGCTAAAAGAAAATGAAGGGTTGAATTAGAAAAAACAACCCTTGCTAAACCAAAAGAACAAATAAAAACCTTGAAACGTTATTCGTAACAGGTATTGGAGTAAAACTTCTTTAGAAAATTCAACCCTGCTGCTAAAGTATCATTCCTTCAATTATAAACGACTTCGATGCGACCAATATGAAAAATGTTGCGACAACCGGGAACCCCGGCCAGTGCATCTAAGCACGATAAGCCTGAAACCGGTTTCTGTATTCCAGCGGGGAGAGACCGGTTATCTTTTTGAATGTCGTCCGGAAAGCCTTAGTGTCATTGTATCCCACCGCATGCATCACTTCGCTTACATTGTAGCGTGATCCTTCGAGCTGTCGCCGTGCGGCTTCAATTTTCAGATACTGAATATATTCTGCCGGAGAATATTGCGTCGCTTTTTTAAACCGCCTTTCAAAATTGCGGCGGCTTAGCAGAAAACGGTTGGCAAGATCATCGACACTGATCCTTTCAGAATAATTTTTTTCGATATACAATTGCGCCTTCATGACTGCATCATCCTCGTGCATTTTAAATCCACTGAATATTGAAAAAGATGCCTGGCTGTACCGATTAATATCTATTTCAAAAATCTTAGAACATTGCACCGCCATTTCATGGCTCACATACTTTTCAACAAGGTGAAGAATGAGATTAAGAAAAGAATACGCACCTCCACTACTGCATATGCCCCGTTCCTCATGAACAATGGATTTCACCAGTTCGACTTCAGGATACATCACCCGGAATGCATCGAAGGCAAGCCAGTGCGTGGCACATTTTTTCCCGTTGACTAAACCGGTTGCCGCGAGCAGGAAGGCACCAGTACAGAGACTCGCAATCTCAGCACCCTGTTTATACTGCTTTGTAATCCAGGGCAACACTTTTTCGTTTCGTTTTACTTCGGTTGCATAATCTCCACTGAGCGCCGGAATAATAACCAGATCTGTTTTATCTACTTTATCGATCGTGGTGTGCGGGTGAATACTGAAAGCGCCATCATAAAGATTCGTTTCTTCTGTAAGTCCTACCAGCCTGATAACAAATGGCGAAGCTGTTCCCGGGTTCTGAACCCGCAACAATGCATTAACTGTAGACAATACTTTAAAGGAACCAATTATGCTGCTCAAAATGCAACTGCCGGCCGGTACAAAAATGGATACATGTCTGCTGGTGATCCTGGCAGTATTTTTATTTGTCTTAGTTTTTTTCATATGTTCAGGTTTAGGCAAAACTAGGCTTTTAGATTGGCGCAAACAACCCCTCAGATTGCCGTATGTACACACCCGTATTCATCTCTTATGCAACTATATTTGGTAAAAAAAATGTCAGCCATTCAACCCGTTACAAAACAATTTGTATTACAGACAAGATTGTTCAATAATGTACTCGAAGGAATTGAGGATCCCAAGGGTTCCGACAGACTGAGTGAATATGTCAATCATCTTCAGTGGATTGCCGGTCACCTTACGAATTCCCGTTACCGCCTGGCGCCCGGATTGGGTCTGACTAATATTTTCCCATATGCTGATGCCTATAATGATTTTTCCCAGCCAGCTCCTCACAACCGGGTTATTGATTCATCGATTAAATACCCCTCACTTACTGAAATTAAAAAAAGCTGGAACGAGTATGCTGATGGATTTGTCGAAAAAATATCCGGCCTGAATAGCGAGCAACTGGGAACAGAAACACCTGTTATAGTACCGACCGGCAAAACTCTGTCAGACCTGCTTTCATTTATAGCCAGTCATGAATCCTATCATATCGGACAGATGAGTATCATCCGGAAATATCTGGGTCTGTCAGCTATGTCATATAAATAATTTCCCGTATTAAATACAATTAATCATTAAACCTTATACATATGTCAACTCAGGAAATAGCGAATCGTCTCATTGAACTCAGCAGGCAGGGTAAAATTCAGGAAGTGTTACAAGAATTATTTGCAGCCAATGCCGTTAGTATTGAACCTAATGATTCTATGGGTCCCAGGATGGTAAGCGGATTGCCTGCCATAATCGAAAAAGGTAAAATGTTCGATTCCATGGTGGAAACATTTCATGGCGCAAAAATATCTGATCCGGTTGTAGCTGGAAATTACTTTTCCATCTCCTGGTGGATAGATACGACAATGAAAGGTCGGGGAGATCTCAAATGCAGGAAATCTGTGTATACAAAGTAGAAAACAGTAAGATTGTTTCAGAACAGTTTTTCTTCTAGTTACAGCGACTATCGAAAAGGAACGCTTCTTTATTCTGTGTTCGTCACTCGGAGTTCTGCCAAATAACTAATTATTCCCTGTCTCAAATGGAGATGCAGGTAAGCCTCTTTTATTGTAGAGATTCGCACCTTCAGGGTTGTTGGCCCACGCGTATCGTACGGACACAGGATTTATTATTTCGTCGTTCCACACAATAATTTTATCGCCACTTATTTCTGCTTTGGCCCAAACATATTTTTTATCCGTACCTGCGATGGCAAAATAATATAGTTCTCCGCCGCCTTTTACTGCTAACCCTGTTCCCGCATGACTAAAACTCAGGATCATTTTATTGCCTTCAATTTTATATGATTGATAAATCGGACCGGAATACTCCGGATCATCGGATCCATATGCCAGATGTTCAGCCCATAAAGCCAGGCGTTCGCCAACATCTTTTTTGTCCAGGGGGTGAATATCGTTCCATTCACCGGCATCTATTGTAACTGCCATTCCCGTGTTTGGCAGATTCAGTGCCTCCAACTCGCTTTGTCTTAGCCGGGCCAAGTCGCTTTCTGAAGGTGAATATTCCACTTCCATAAACCCTGGCAGCTGCGCATATAAAAATGGAATCTCTCCTTCATTCCATTTATTTCTCCAGTCATTTATTAATGCAGGTAAATATTTTGCATAATCTTTTGGGTTACCCCAGTCGGCTTCACCCTGATACCAAACAATTCCTTTGATAGCATAAAGAATTGCGGGTGCTACCATCGTATTATATAAACCGGTGGGTGAGTTATGCGTTACCCAGTCATATGATCCATAGCCTTCTTCCTTGACAGGATGTTGTACCTGTCCGACCTGGTAGGTCCAGGCACCGCGCAAATCAATCGTTTGACCATTGGCTTCTAAGGAATAATTTTTATCAGGAACGAAACCTCCTTTTTCGGATGTGTTGATAAGTTTTATTACGATAATATTTTTACCTGGCTTTAATATTCCTGACGGAAGAATATACCTGCGTGGCGGATATTGATAGGTTATATTGCCTACAAATTTTCCGTTCACAAAAGTTGAATCTGCGTCAACGATACATCCAAGGAAAAGTCTGGCCTTCACACCCGTCATAGATTCCGGGACATCTATTTCCTTTCTGAAATAAATAATTCCGTGGAGTCCTTTTACGCCCTGATCTGCCCAATATCCCGGCATCCAGAACTTATGCCAGTTTTGCGGAATAAAATCAGGGTCTGTCCATTTTACGGGACCCACGATCCCTTTATCAGGTGTTGAAATGGGCATGGTAATCTCCGAATTCTTCTGTTGCCGGATTCGGATCAAATCATTAATATAGTTTGAATCCTTAAGATTTTTGATTTTGTCCTCCATTTTTGGAAATCCCTGAAGTGCCTCGGCACTCATCCACGCGTCAATGGAATATCCTCCAACACTCGAGTTAATAATTCCTATCGGTATATGATATTTTTGAAAAAGATGTTTAGCAAAAAAATAAGTTAGCGCGCCAAATGTTAGCAGGTCAGCTCCTTCAGCAGATACCCATTTTCCAGGCGGCAGGTCATCATATACTTTGTTTATATCTGCTTTGGTGGGAACAAAGAAGTTTCTGATTTCCGGAAAACTGTCATGAGCCGATTCTTCCGGGTATTTCTCCTTTACACGTTCCATCGGTAACACCATATTTGACTGGCCAGAACAAAACCAGACATCCCCAAATAATATATCACTGATTACAATTTCATTTTTTCCTTTGATGATCATTGTAAACGGACCGCCGGCTTTCATCGCAGGAAAATAAACGAGCCATTTATCATCTGCCCCTGTGACTGTATTCTCCGTTTTGCCATTAAAATGTATATTTATCTTTTCCCCCGGCGAAGCCCAGCCCCAGATTTTTATAACCCTGTCCCGCTGCAGTATCATGTGGTCGCTCACCAGTGTCGGGAGACTTACAGTTGCGCGTGCGGAGCAAGCTACAAGGAGCATAATCAGGCTCGTATATGCGAAATGGAAATTAAAAAAATGTTTATTCATCTTTGGTTAGTTCGTTTTAACATGACCAGTTCTTCCGTTTTTTATGAAGTAGTAGTATTCATTAAAATATGGGGCGCTGATTTTTAAGTAAAGTTCTTATGATAAGCCAGGCGACCAGATAAACCAGCCCACAAATAACAAAAATGATCTGATAACCCGTTGCAATATTTCCTATGGATTTGTAATAGTCAAATGTGATACCGGCTAATTTTGAAATAAGTATGCCTCCTAAGGCTCCGAACATACCACCGATTCCTGTAACAGAGCCCACGGCTCTTTTTGGAAACTGATCACTAACCAAGGTAAAAATATTCGCACTCCAGGCCTGATGTGCCGCCATTACAATGCCCATGATTAAAACAGCAAACCAGATTTGAAAATTACCCAGCCATTGAATAAGCATGGCAGGAAGCGCGAAAAATGCAAATATCAGCATTGAAATGCTACGGGAATCGAACACAGATCTTCCTCTTCTGATAAACCATAATGGCAGCCATCCTCCAAAAATGCTGCCTGCTGTGGCCATAGTATAAGCTACTGCAAGAGGAATTCCAACTTCGGTTTCTTTTAAAAAGAAACTTTTCTTTAGTATATCAGGAAGCCAGAAAAGATAAAACCACCAGGCAGAATCAGTCAGGAATTTGCCGGAAGCAAATGCCCAGGTCTGGTTAAAGGTCAATAGTTTGGTCCATGATAATTTATAGTTTTCGGTAATTACTGGATTCTCTTTTAAATTTTCTTTATCCTCGATAAATTCCAATTCGGATCTGGATATCCATATGTTTTTTTGTGGAAGGGTGTAAAATAAAAACCAAAGTACCAGCCATACAAAACCAATCATTCCGGCAATGATGAATGCCCATTGCCATCCCCATTTTGCTGCAATAAAAGGGACGATCAATGGCGTAAGTATGGCTCCTATATTTGCCCCGGAATTAAATATTCCTGTTGCGAGTGCCCTCTCCTTCGCAGGAAACCATTCGGCAATTGTTTTTATAGCCGCGGGGAAATTACCTGATTCTGCCAGGCCCAATGCCCCTCTTGCGAAAAAGAATCCCGCAGTAGTGCTGACTGCAGCATGAGCAATAGCTGCCAGATTCCAAAAGAAAAATATAAGTGCGTATCCTATTTTGGTTCCCAGCTTGTCAACTAAACGTCCAACGCCCAGCAAACCCAGCGCATAACATACCTGGAAAGCAATAACAATATTTGAATAATCGGATTCTGTCCAGCTGAATACTTTCTCCAGTTGAGATTTCAGTAAACTGAGAATAGACCTGTCAAGGTAATTGACGGTAGTGGCGAAGAAAACAAGCGCACAGATGGTCCAGCGATAACCGGTCGCAGGTTTCATAGTGATCTGTTAATCCCGAGTTCAAGTCCCCTCAATTCCGCAAGACCCCGGAGTCTGCCTATAGCACTGTAACCGGGATAAGTTGATTTATTCAAATCATCCAGCATCTGGTGACCATGATCTGGCCGCATGGGAATCGTCTTTTCTTTTCGACGCATCAACATTACAATTTCCCTGACTACCGCATACATGTCAACATCTCCTTCAAGATGATCCGCTTCATAAAAATTGCCTTCTCCATCACGCTTTGTACTTCGCAGATGAAGGAAATGTATATGATCTCCAAGTCGTCTTAGCATCCCGACGAGGTCTGTTTCTGCTCTCACGCCCAATGAACCTGTACAAAAACAAAATCCGTTAGCAGGGGAAGGTACAGAAGCAAGAAGTTCGCCGATATCCTCTTCCGTACTAACAATTCTCGGAAGGCCAAGAATGGAGTAAGGCGGGTCATCGGGATGAATGGCCAGATTCACTCCGGCTTCTTCAGCAACCGGAACAATCTCACGCAAAAAATGAAGCAGATTCTCTTTAAGTATTTTGGAATCTATCGATTCATAAGTTTTCAGGGAATCCAGTATTTGTTTTTCAGTAAATCGTTCTGAGGAACCGGGTAAACCCAGCACAACATTCCTGTATAATGTTTCTTTTTCTTCTTCGGTCATGGATTCAAAACGTTTCTTCGCTTTCTTCATTTCGTTTTCTGTATAATCCATTTCAGCGCCCGGCCTTCTAAGCAGATACAAATCAAATGCAATAAAAGCTGACCTTTCAAAACGCAATGCGAGGCTTTTGTCAGGCATTGGATACGATATATCCGTCCGCATCCAGTCCAGAATGGGCATGAAATTATAGACGACTGTTTTTAATCCGCATTGGCCGATATTGCGAAGACTTTGCTTGTAGTTCCCGATGTAACGATGATAGTTTCCGCTTCTCTTCTTAATATCTTCATGCACAGGCAGACTTTCAATAACGGACCATAACATTCCCGTATTTTCAACAAGCGCTTTTCTTTTATTAATTTCTTCCTTCGTCCATATTTCACCAACTGGAATATGATGCAATGAAGTAACGACTCCGGAACACCCGGCCTGCAGGATATCTGACAGCCTTACAGGATCTTCAGGTCCGAACCAGCGCATGGTCTGCTGCATGAACATACCCTAAGGTATTAATATTTAATAACCCGGGTTTTGCGGAAATGGCGGACCGGAAGTAACCAGGTTAATCTGAGCCTGCGGAATGGGTCTCAACATATAAGCATTTGCAGGACTTGATGTTGAATAATGCGTATATGCTTCCGTCGGATTCCAGGTCGACAGTCTTTCGTTGAGTGTTTGTGTACGTACAAGATCCCACCATCTCTGGCATTCGCCGAATAACTCGCGTGAACGCTCATCCAAAATAAAATCGAGGGTTACCTGGGCAGGAGTGATGGTCTGTGCTGTTACTGCAGCAGCGTAACCTGCCGGATTGGTTGTACCCAGGGCAGCTCTTTGCCTTATAACATTTAGCATGGCAGCAGCATCTGTATTATCGCCCATTTTAAAATATGCTTCTGCAGCTATCAGGTAAACATCAGAAAACTTTGCGAATATAAATGGCCGCGTAGAAGCATCATTCACATCGGCTCGGTTGGGGTCGTCATATTTTTTCATGGATGGGTATATCACAGTCGTATAAGGATTCGCTCCATTTGTTCCTGTAGGTGTAAATATCACTCCTTTGAATGCGGCAACCTGTGGTGCCGGAACCTCATAAGGTGCTACCCATATTCCAGTATCAACACCAACTTTCAATGTCCCTCTGGGCGTTGTAACATTGGCTGTATTTGCAATCCATGTTGTCTGAAAAGTTTTAGCATACCTGGTATCGTTTACCTGATCTGCAAAAGCCTGGTTCAACACATAAGGTGGATTGGGTCTGATGCGGATAAAAGGACGTCCGTTTGGAATATCCCTTGTCATGATTGCTGCTCCACCCGCTGCAGGATAGTTTGCATTAACAGTCGGGTAGTTAGGTCTGAAGAAAAAATTAGTGCCGTTTTCTTTTGGTCCTGATGCCCGGGTTCCTGTTGTACGCTCACCATACTTCAGATCGGCTTCCCTGTCAATAACAAAAATAGTTTCCGGACCATATTCGTTTCCGGGTGCATTTGCACTCGCGAAATCTGGCCAGAGACCAAGGCCATACGTACTCGCATTGGTAATAAGATTCGAAGCAATGGCAGCTGCCTGTGCAAAATCTCCCGTGGAATCAGCACTGGACCATCCTCTTGTCAGATATACTTTCGCCAGAAAATATAATGCTGCTGCCTGTGTCGCAGGTTTTCCTAAAAATGGAGCTGTTGGTTTTGCGGGTAATTCATTGGATGCTTCTGTTAAATCCTGAATGATCTGCGCATATACATCTTTGATAGGTGCACGGGTATCCCCGGTTGTTGCAGTGGTTATATAAGTCGTATGCAAAGGAACATCCCCAAAGGTCTGAACCAGATAAAAATAATAGAACCCCCGCAGAAATTTAGCCTGTGCAAGGTATTGTGCTTTTGTAGAATCCGGCAGACTGGCTTCAGCTCCGAATTGTAAAACTCCATTGGCGGTATTGATATCCTGGTATGCGATATTCCATAACGCTGTCGTTGCACCATCAGCGGCTATAATATTATTGTATGTCCACCAATAAACACCGCTGGCACTACCACCTGCTAAAACTTCATCCGTGCCAGCCAGCGTAATATTGGTAAATCCTTCCGTTCCCCACAAATTCCGCATATCAGAATAGATTCCTGCAATACCACCCAGAATACCTCCAGGCGTACTGAAAAATTGGGGGGTTATCTGAGACTTTGGTGTTTCGACCAATAATTTCTGACATCCTGATGCAAACAATATTAAAACAGCCATGACGAAGAATATCTTATTTTTTTGATTTTTGATATTCATTCTCATAACAAAGTATTTTAAGTAATTAGAATTTTAAGTTTAGCCCGATATTGAACTGCCTGGTGGGGGGATCATTCAAATTGACTGTAATTGCCCGGCTCGGTGCAGATGCAGCGCCAGTAGCAGTTGATGCAACGGCACCTCCATATCCGTTACCTTCCGGATCCAATCCCAAACCATCCTTTACCAGCGGTGAATAAAGTATGAAAGGATTCAGGCAGGTCACATAAACCCTTAAGGAATTAATATCCGGCCTTGCTCAGCATTTTTATGGCAGGTTATAGCCCAGATTAATACTGCGGACTTTAATAAAAGATCCATCCTGATAACCAAGTGTGGAAGCATAAATAAATTTGTCCGCACTGGCATCAGGTCTTGGGAATCCGTTTGTCGGATTTGTCGGTGTCCAGTAATTTGTTTTTATCTGGTTATTCCTGCTGTTATTAAAAAAGTCAAATCCCATGGCACTTCCATCAGAAGTCAGATAGGGAACATCAACCATTTGTCCCATCCTTGCATACATCACTACAGATAAATCAAAGTTTTTAAAGTAGAATCTGTTCGTCATGCCTCCAATCCATTTTGGCTGATAGTTTCCCAGAATAATCGCATCACTTGCATTTATCTTTCCATCGCATTCTGATCCTGCACCCTGATCTGTCCGGGTAATTGGCCGAAAGTAGCGGCTTCGGCGGCATCCTTTGTTTGCCAGATGCCAATTTTTTTATACATCATAAATCACGGTAATAGGCTGTCCCACAAACCATCCATTACCAATATCCTGTTTAAGCGTAGGGTTTTGAAGCTGTACAATTTCATTCCTGTCGACTGAAAAATTGATGTCAGTTGACCAGGTAAATCCACTTGCGCTCTGGATATTAATGGTGCTTAGACTGATTTCATATCCATGTCCCTTCGTTTTTCCTGCATTTACAATGGTACTTCCTGCTCCATTACTTGCAGGAAGACTTTCCTGTAACAATATATTATTGGTGTTTTGAAGATAGACATCAAAAGTACCGGTGATGCGGTTTTTCAGAACTCCGAAATCCAACCCGATATCGGTTTCAGCAGTTGACTGCCATTTTAAATTCTGATTTGCAAGGCTGGTTACCAGATAGCCGATATTTTGTCCTGCTGTTCCCGGTCCGAAATTATATGCATCTGTACTGAGTGCTCCCAAGGTAGCATATGGATTAATTCCCTGGTTGGACGTGATTCCCCAGCCACCTCTTAATTTCAGACTATTAAGCCAAACCGCATTGTCCATAAATTTTTCATTGGCGATATTCCAGCCGGCAGCAAAGGCGGGATATGTAAAATATTGATTGCCAGATGACAAAACAGAAGATCCGTCCGTTCTGACGGTGGCCGTTAAAAGAAAGCGATTATCATATGCATAATTTAACCGGGCCATATAAGAAATCAGTCCTCTTTCTGCATATTACCATGGGTTGGAGGTAATGGCTGGATTGGAAGTGGCATTGGCGGTAGATGCATTTACTGAACTGGCCAGACTTAAATTATAATTCTGTATATAGTCTGCAGGTATCCCTGTTCCGAATATTCCACTTGCCTGATTATGATCTTTTTGCACACTATAAAGTCCGGTAACTGTTATCCTGTTTTTTTCCGCAAACGTTTTATCATAGGTCAGGAGATTTTCAATTGTATAAGTGTAGGCTTCGGCATTTCCTACAGATTCACTGGCAGATGCAAGAGATGTACTGGCATTATAAAAAGTATTAGGGCCAAAATAAGTACCTGCCTGATCCTGGCTATAATCCAATCCTACATTTACGCGATATTTCAATCCGTGAATAATATTCCATTGTCCATATAAACTATTGAATGTTCTCAGCCTCCTGTCATTATTTACAATGGCATCGGAATTATATTTTATTGACAATGGATTAACTGTTGCTCCGTCAATGGAACCTGCCTCCGGCAATTGATTGATGGTTCCATCAGGGTTATAAGGAGAAACCAGCGGACTCATTCTGATCAGACCACCAACCGGATTTCCGCCAAAATCTGTGAATGAAGTGAATTCATCATATTGAATCCCAACGAACAGATGGCTGTTTATCTGATGATCCAGCGTAACGCGCAGGGCATATCTGGTAAAATCCTGACCGGGAATAACGCCAATCTCTTTATAGTAACTGCCCCCAAAGGAATATTGTGTTTTTCGTTGCCACCGTTGATAGTTAAATTCTGATTCGTAACCTGTCCCGTCTGATAAATCTGTTTTTGCCAGTCCGTTGAAGTGCCGTTCGTAAGTCCTGCCTGTTCTGCAGTCGTCAATCCATATGCATTCGTTCCCGGATTAATACTATTTCCTGCAGCTGCTTCTGTCTTTAAGTGCTGCGTATTCCGGTCCGTTAAATACTTTGTATTCACCTGTTACATTGGAAAAGCCATAGTATCCATTATAGCTTGTTACTGCTTTGCCGGTCTTGTTTCCTCTTTTGGTTGTTATAAGAATGACGCCACCAGAACCTCTTGATCCATATATAACTGTTGCTGATGCATCTTTTAATATATCAAGGGTGGCAATATCATCAGGATTAATATCATTAATTGAGCCTCCATATGGAATACCATCTAAAACAATGAGTGGTGCATTCAACTGATCATTACTGGCAGCTGTTTGCGCAGGGTTATAAGGAACGGCTTCCGGGGCCAGAGAGCGATTTCCCCTGATCCTTATTTGTCCGGTGGCGCCCGGATTTGAATTATTACTGACAATATCTACTCCCGAAACGCGTCCTTTCAATTCGGTTACAAAATTTGCTGTTGGTACTTCCTGTAAAGTTGATGCATTGACAGTGGCAATGGCGCCTGTGACATCACTTCTTTTCTGTGTACCATAACCCACTACAATAACCTGACTTAGAGAATTCGGAGTAGCACTCAGACTGACATCGATGCGTGGTTCTGTTATTTACATGAATTTCAGCAGAAGTATATCCTACATAAGAAAAAACAAGGATGCCGTTTGACGGCACTGTGATTTCATATTCTCCGTTGTCATCACTGGTAACGCCGCCTGTTGCACCTTTCATGATGACAGATGCTTTCCCAACAGCCACACCGGTTTCGTTAACGATCCGCCCTTTCACACGTATGGCCTGCTGTGCAAAAACTGAAGAGGGAACAACGACTGCAAAGACAGGAAGCAACAGGAGTAGGAAAGAATTTAAAAAAGCCCCGTATCATAATTAATACCCTCGAAGTATCCTTCAGATTGGGAGTGCTCATAAATTATCATTTTATAGATTACAGTTATTGGTTTAATAGCAGTTCGTATTATTTAAACGGGTTATTTATTGTATTTTGGGGCGGCTTTTCCGTTTTAACCGGATTGTTCGGGATATGTAGTAGTTGAAAAGAAAACCGACCGACTGAAAAAGGGAAGGCCGGGCAGACTTCCTGCTTTACGCAGGAGCCTTAAAAGCCTTGCTGGTATTAGTTTTGGCCGCATAAGAACAATCGTTAATTAAATAAAAAAAGAAGGCAGGAATCCGAATTCCGATACTAATGTAAGGGAATTTATGAAAAATGCAACCGATTGCAATTTTTTTTTAAAAATATATTTATATTAGCTTTACGGTACAGTATGTAACCGATTGTATGAACAGAGAAAAGGAAATCACCATATACGATTTAGCCAGGAAGCTTAATATTTCCACCGCTACGGTAAGCCGGGCATTGAAAAATGATCCGGTGGTAAATAAAAAAACCAGAAAAAAAATAGCTGACCTGGCAGAAGAAATGGGATATCGCTCAAATCATTTTGCCAGAAATCTCCGTAACCAGACTACCCAGACAATTGGTGTTATCGTTCCCCGCCTCAACAGTTATTTTATGTCGACAGTTATTGCCGGGATGGAAAATGTTGTAAACACTGAAGGATATAATTTGATCATTTCACAATCCTCCGAAACTGTATTGAAAAGAAAAATCCAGCGCTGCCACCATGTTTAAGAATCGTGTGGACGGGCTGCTGGTTTCATCTGGCTTATGATACCAGCGATATAACCCATTTTGAACCTTTCTTTAAAAAAAATATTCCCTTACTCTTTTTTGACCGCGTAACCCACTATAAAAATTGTTCCAATATATTTAATAGATAACAGAAAAGCAGGGTACGAAGCCACTGCTCATTTAATCAGCCAGGGGCTGTAAAAAAATTGTCCATATTACTGCCACACCCAAAAGAAATGTATACATAGACCGACTGCAGGGATACAAACAGGCACTTGCTGATCATTCCATAAAATTCAGAGATGAATACCTGATCATTAACAATCTGAGTCTGGAAGCGGGAGCCGGTGCTGCTGAATTAATTATTGAAAATGAATCCCCTGCCCGATGCCGTTTTCGTAGCGAATGATAATTGTGCCGTGGGATGCATGATGGCTCTCAAACAGGCCGGAATCCGGATTCCCGAGGATATTGCTTTTGTCGGTTTTAATAACGACCCTGTATCCAAAGTAATTGAACCCAATTTGACAACTATCAATTATCCGGGATATGAAATGGGCCAGGTGGCTGCGCATAATTTAATAAATCATTTAAATGGTTCATCCATTATCAAAACCGCCAATACGATCCTTCTTCATTCGGAATTAATTATCCGTGCATCCTCTATGCGTAAAAAAAATATATCAGGCTAACATTGTGAATTTGTTAAATTACAAGTACTTGCATTCGGAGATTTAAAAGCTGCCATGTTTCTTAAACCCAAAAACGAGCTGCATTAATGAAAATAGCCAGACAAGAGAAAATAGCCGTAGTAACAGGAGGGGGATCGGGGATTGGATTGGCTATAACAGAAAAATTTGTAAGCAGTGGAATCCTTACAATTATTATTGGCCGCAATCTTCAAAATCTGAATAAGGCCAAAGACAAACTGGGGGAATTGTGTGTACCTGTAAAATATGATTTGACTGATCTGAAGGGTATTCCGGACCTCGTAAAAAGAATAGTGAATGTTTATGGCAGGATCGATATCCTGGTGAATAATGCGGGAATCAATCTGAAAAAAGAATTTACAAAGGTCAGTGACGAAGAATTCAATCAGATTATCCAGACAAATATTACATCCATATTTGTTTTATCAAGGGAAGTTGTAAAATTCATGATCAGGAAAAAATAGTGGCAATATCATAAATATCAGTTCGATGGCCTCTCAGTATGGACTTCCGAATGTGATAGCTTATACTGCTTCCAAATCAGCCATTGAAGGAATGACCAGGGCCATGGCGGTGGAACTGTCTCCCAAGGGTATCCTGGTAAATTGTATTGCGCCTGGTTTTATTGCCACTGATATGTCGGGAAAAGCGTTTAATGGCGATGCAGAAAGAAAACGAAAAGTTCTTTCCAGAACACCGTTGGGCAAACTCGGTAATCCGGCAGATGTTGCAGAAGCAGCTTATTTCCTTTCATCCGATCAGGCCGGCTATCTGACAGGAGTCATCCTGCCGGTTGATGGTGGAAATTCAGTAGGATTTTAAGTATTTGAAAATATTGCTTGTTCATGAAAGGGAAATTAATCATTGCAGTTTTAATTTGCTTTTCATCCGTAAAAGTTTCAGCACAGGATATCATTGTAAAGGATAAATATGATTCCGGTTTTTTTCCCATTGTCTCTGGTTTACACGCTACATCCATTTATGTTGATGTAAAGGATTACTGGCTGGTTCATAAATCAGCCGAATTGCTTCAGCAGGATCTTCAGATGCTCACTGGCATTAAACCCGAGATCATTTCCTCCTTACCTCTTTCTGTCGGCTATGTAATAATTATTGGAAGCCAGGACAGTTCAGAAATAATAAAAAATCTTGCCGCAGAAAAGAAAATAAACTACTGAAAACCAGAAAGGCAAATGGGAAAGCTTTCAGTTCCAGACATTAAAAAACCCAACAAAAGGAATTAATAATGCATTGATCATTTCGGGAAGCGACAGAAGAGGTACCGCCTTTGGTGTATTTGAATTGTCGAGACAAATGGGTGTGTCACCCTGGTATTGGTGGGCTGACGTTCCGGTAAAAAAGAAAAAGGAAATATATTTCAAAAATGGACATTTTGTATACGGTCCGCCTTCAGTAAAATACCGGGGCATATTTATCAATGATGAAGCACCTGCATTTTCGGGATGGACAAAAGAGAAGTTTGGAGGAGTAAACCATCTTGTTTATGAAAAGGTTTTTGAACTCATGTTGCGTATGAAAGCAAATTACCTCTGGCCTGCCATGTGGGGAAATGCCTTCAATGATGACGACTCCCTGAATCCCATCCTTGCAGATAAATATGGCATTGTGATGGGTACTACACATCATGAACCCATGCTCAGGGCCCAGCAGGAGTGGAAAAGGTACGGACATGGTCAATGGAATTATGACAGTAATGAAATCGTTTTAAAAGCTTTCTGGAAGAAAGGGATCGAACATATGGATTCGCATGAAAGTATTGTTTCAATCGGAATGCGGGGAGATGGTGATATGCCAATGACAGAAGGAAGCAATATTGCCCTACTCGAAAGAATTGTACATGATCAGAGGAAGATCATTGAAGAAGTTACGAATAAGCCGGCGCCTGCTACTCCGCAACTTTGGGCATTGTATAAGGAAGTGCAGGATTATTATGATAAGGGCATGACTGTGCCGGATGATGTGACTCTTTTATTATGTGATGATAACTGGGGTAACATCAGGAAACTTCCAAAACTAACTGACAAGCCCAGGGCCGGTGGTTATGGGATCTATTATCACTTTGACTATGTGGGCGATCCCAGAAATTATAAATGGCTCAATACAAATTCAATTCCCAGGGTATGGGAGCAAATGAACCTGGCGTATCAGTATGGTGCCGATCGTATATGGATCGTGAATGTGGGAGATATCAAACCGATGGAGTTGCCGATTCAATTTTTTCTGGATTACGCTTGGAACACTAAAAAATGGAATGCCGGTAATATTGCCAGTTATCCGGGAAAATGGGCAACAGAAATATTCGGGTCCCGTTATTCAAAAGAGATTGGTGATCTATTGTCATCGTATACAAAATTTAACAGCCGCAGGAAACCCGAATTGCTTTCGCCCGATACTTATAGTCTTATTCATTATAACGAAGCGGAGTATGTCGAAACATCATATAACCAATTGGCAAAAAAAGCGGAAGATATTTATGCTGAAATTTCTGAACCTTATAAAAATGCCTACTATCAACTGGTGCTATTTCCAATAGAAGCCTGCGCAAATCTGAACAGATTATATATTGCTGCAGGGAAAAACAGGTTGTATGCTGCACAGAAGCGTGCATCGACTAACGACCTTGCTGATAGTGTAAAAAAGTATTTTGATGAGGATGCCGCACTTTGCCGTTATTACAACACAGTAATGTCAGATGGTAAATGGGATCATATGATGGACCAGACACATATTGGTTATACTTACTGGCAACAACCTCCTGAAAATGTAATGCCAAAAGTGGAGTATATCCCATTAGCCGATTCTGCCAGGATGGGCCTGTCTATTGAGGGTTCATCTTCCTGGTGGCCCGAAGAAAAAGATCAGGCCATATTACCTGAGTTTGATTCATACTTGAGACAGTCTCATTATATTGACTTGTTCAATCAGGGAACGATCCCATTCGAATATGGAATCAAAACGACAGTTCCCTGGATAAATGTGAGTGAGCCAATAAATAAAATAAATAAACAGCAGAGATTGCTGGTAACTGTGAATTGGAAAACTGCTCCTTTGGGAGACCATAAAGTTCCTATAATAATTACCGGCCCTTCTGGGAGCACGATTAGTGTTTTTGCAATTATTAAAAATTATGGACCTTCAAAAAAAGATCCCTCCAAAGAATTTGTTGAAACGAATGGTTATGTTTCTATAGAAGCCAGTCATTATACCAGAGCTGTCAATCAACCTTCACTCAGTTGGCAAATGATCCCTGATATTGGCCGCACCGGATCAGGAATGACCATCATGCCTGTCACTGCAAAAAGGCAAATACCAGGTCCCGATTGTCCCAGCCTTGAATTCAACATGCTTTTATTTGACACGGGAAGAATTAACGTGCAGACATATTTTTCGCCTACTTTAAATTTCAACGGTAAAGAACTGCAATATGCAATTTCATTCGACAATGAAACACCCCGGATCTTCAATCTTCATTCAGATTATTCAAATAAAACATGGGAAGAATGGGTTGCAAATAATATAATCATTCGATGATTCTGAATTCCACATCAGCAAAGCAGGAATG
Organism: uncultured Bacteroidota bacterium; assembly: GCA_963730425.1. Classification (GTDB taxonomy): domain Bacteria; phylum Bacteroidota; class Bacteroidia; order Chitinophagales; family Chitinophagaceae; genus Puia. The sequence goes on from CAVSRV010000003.1 coordinate 1,175,972, forward strand.
CATGTCTTGAAATTCTGGATGGTCGATCCGGGAATAGTCTTACAAAAAATCGTGGCGTCTTTCGATGAAGTTAAACCAAGCTACCTGGGACCTCCGGAAACGTTAGTTAATCGGAAATGAGAGTTTTGCCATGCATTCCTGAGCTATCATTCTCTTTTTGCATTTGGATCAAAAATGATTTCCTTTTCTTCCATGCCAACCATACTAAAAATAAAAAACAAATAAAAATCGCTGGAATTAACCAGGTTTTCAAAGAAAAGCCCTGATGAAAATCGATGGCATCAGATTTACCAACCAAAATAGCAGCAGCCCAATAATATGGCAGTGATTGCTGCTTACCTGACACACGGATAAATTCCAGTTTAGCGGATTGCAAAGCTTTATCGGTAGTCAGGCCGTCTGACAAATATTTGTAAAATAGTTCTGTTAGCTGGTATGTCGATTTACTATCTATGGACCACAGATTGATAACGGAAGCAGGAATGCCCACAGATGCAAATGCCCTGTTAAAACTGAAAATGCCTTCCCCCTGATAAAATTTACCGTTGCCGGTATTACATGCGGAAAGAACGATGAGTTGTGTAGAAGGTTTGTTTTCCTGAATCAGCTCTGATAGATAAAGGCTGGAATCGGAGAAATAAATAACAGGTTCATTTCTGTCACTGCTGTCTGAAGAATGAGTGTATAACTGGATAACACTGTATTTCGCAAACTGCTTTAAAAAATTATTTCTGGTAGCATTCAACCCTTCCAAGGCACGTGTTTCTTTAAAATTGGAGACTAACTGGTCCAATGAATGGTCACTCCCTTCCAGGGCATTCAGGGAAGAATTATAAACATAATGAACCGGTGCAATACCCAAAACGCTGCCTTCTGCCTTATTTTCTGCGTGAGTAAAATTATTCATGAGATAGCGCGCAGAATAAGTATAGCTGACAGCATGATCCTCCAGAAAATAATCCGGAGATCGCGGATTTGTATTATTAGTCACCAAAGCTTCAAAAGGAAAATAAACGCCATCGGGTGAAATGACAATCCGGCCCTGGAGAACAATACTTTTATTAAAGATCATTTTGTACAAATGATGCGCGGTATTTGAAAATTCGACAAAATTTCCATTTAAATAATCCACATTGGAAAGAAATGAATTATAAAGTCTGGAATATTTATCAAAATCTATCTTATCGATCTTATTAAAATTAATTTGCTGACGGGTAATAAAAAGGGAATAAACTGCGTTTTCTCCTTCAAAAAGCTCCAAAAACCCCTGGTGATCGTTCAATATTTTTTTATAAATATCATTCAGGCTGGTTTGATTTAGTTCAAGGAAACTCTGATAATACAGGGGATTCTTTCTCTTAACAGTCTCCTCTATATGATCAAGTTCATTTCTCTTATCCAGAAGCTTTTTCTGTAATTCTGAAGCAGTTCCGGAAGAACTATCGTTAATACCAATTTGTCTTTCAAGTGCAGATACATTCTTTTTGGCCCGGGATAATTCCGCAATATCTTTATCAGTTTCCCAGTTCTGTTCAGTCAGCAGGTCATTTAAAATGACAGCACGTGATTTTTCGAAAAAATAAAAAGCGTTATCTGTGTCTCCGGACGAATAACAAGCATTAATGGCATGCTCATACATTCTGCGCGAATTCTTTCTCCAAAAAAGCTTAGACTCCGTTTCAATTTGCTCAGACTTGATCCTGTCAAGCAATGAATCCGTCACTTTAAAAACCCGAATGGAATTTAAGAGCTCATTGCTATCTTTTTTTCCAGATATTTCTGCAGGTAAGCATCCCCCTTCCCGATCATTAAATTGATCAGATAATGAATCTTCTTTATTGCAACCAGCTTTTCCGGCAGAAAGTGTAAAATATCCGTTTCATTTGTTCCAGGTTTGATTTGGTCGAATGCAAGCTGGAAATACCAAAATGCGGAATCATAAAGTCCTTTTTTTACATAAACATTTGCGATATCTGCGAATATATCAAGCGACTCATTGGCATCCTTGATTTTCTCCGATTTATCCATTCCTGTATAAGCAAGTGCTTTTCTAAAATAGACCAGTGCCTCATCATAGTCATTATAGTGCTCATAATAGATCTCATAACCAATATCCTTAAGTGTTTGCTTGCAATTAAAATAATTCCCCTCTTTCAGATCACAAGAGAATGATTTTTTAAGAAACTGTAATGCATTTTGATAATTACCCTTATGCATTTCCAGGTCTGCCTTTTGCTCGTATATTAACCCGAAATAATCTGTACGTCCCGCCTTTTGGTATTCTTCTAATTTATTGCTGATTAGATGTTCTGCAGCTTCATACTCATTTAACTCCAGTAAGGCTTTCACGTGCCAGCCTAAACTATACGAAACCAATAGTGCTCCAAATTCCCTGCGCTCCCTGTCAGTACTACTGGTTAGTTCGGCTGACAGTTTTTCACAAGTGATTGCATCTTTAACGCAACGATGGTAATCCCCAATATCATAATAGTATTGGACCATATTTGAAATGCTGTGAATGAATGCGTAATTCGAATAGCATTTCAACCTCATGCCAATACTAAAGCAACTATCCATAGCTGCCCGTTCCTCCTTGGCATCATCCAATGAATGGTAAAATGTTGCCAGATAGTAATAATTGGTTAGCAGGTCCTCAGGTTTAATGGATGGCTTGCCAGTATTGGAATTCATAATTCGGAGTGCTTCCAGTACATATGCTATGGCTTTTAAATGATCACCCGAGCGTGAATATTCCCAGGCTATCCTGCGTAGTAAAAAAACATGGGTGGAGTCATTCTTATAAGGGCAATCATTGATGTTAGCTAGAAATGGTTCTAATTCCCCAAGTATTTCTTTTGATGGAAGGTTTGGATTATTATTGAAATATATGATCCTGTTGTGCAAATATTTCTCAGCCGGACATTGTGCCTGAAGAGAATTCAGGAAAAGCCAGAGGCAACTAATCAGGAGAATGTATTTTTTAGGCAATCGGGATATAGTTAATTATTTTTCTCAGATCCGGCATAACTCCTATTTTGTCCACTATCCGGCCGTTAATTGAAGTCGTGCCTAATAAATCACTACTTAAAATCTGACGCATTTGAGCCGGACCCAGTCGAAAATGATAGTTGGATTCAGTAATACTCTGAACAAGAATGGCTGCCCCGGCAATGATAGCTGCTGCACCTGAAGTTCCATTTAATTTCTTTCTAAATAAATCTATGGCCATTTCTGACGAATCGAATTGATATCCGGCAATTGAAACCCGTTCTCCCCACGCATAACAATCAATCCGCCTTCCGAAGTTTGAATGTTTTATTATTGTATGCGGTAGGGTATCAGATCCGGCAGCAACCAGGATAGCCCCCGAATCCCTGAAATCGGGACCCGATCGATCGAGCGGATTACTACCGTTGAAGCCGGTAAAACTGTCCAGGTCATTACCATCGCCAGAAATTTTCTTCCCGTTTCCTGCTGCCTCAATCACAATAATTCCAAGGGCGGAAGCCAATCGGATAACATCGAAAACTGCATTCTGAATCTCCACGGGCCAAAAGCTTTCACTTTTCGGGGAATCGCAGATTTGTGCTTCCAGTAAAATAATATCACCAAATTCCAATTGGGCAAGAGCGGCCATAATTGCGTCTGAAGTATTCAAAAATCCGTCTGGTCTCCATTGGGAAATGATATAACCATTCGCTTTCGGCGCAATCCCTTTGCCTGCTATAAATCTATGTTGCGAAAGAATTATTTCCAAAACAGCTTTGCCATGATCTTTGAAAACAGGGAGGTTCATACCGGTAAAAGGAAAAGTTCCAACGGAGAAATTTTGGGAATTAAGATCCCAACCCTGTTCAATATCAATAAACTTTACCTGGCCACTGCCATCTCCTCCTGCAATATTCCATGCATACTCTGCATCAATACCCGTTGGAGAATGCTTTAAATAACCCTGGTGAACTAATGTTGGAATATCAGTGGTAATGGATGAGGGGGAAATAGCAGGTCCTGACTCAACATAAGCCATCTCAACTTTATCGTGTCTTCTCAAAATATCTAAAAGCTCATCTTTAAATATTTGAGGAGGACAGTCCACTGCATAATACGAAAGAAAATCCCGAGTAGTATATCCCTTATCCAGTCTTCCTGCCTTATTTGTCAGTTCAGATATAATGTCCGGTCCGAGTGTTGTGAATAATTTATTAATTCTTAAACCAGGGAAATCCTGGAGATGACTTTTAAATGGAAATAAATCATTACGACAAAAATAACGACTGATTTCATCAGGCTCATGATATGGCAGATTTAAATGGTCTTTAAATTTTATTACAAGGCGGAAATTAGGATATTCTTCATTCACCGGATTATATTAATAAGAATCTGACAGATTCAGTTCGCCTGATCCAAAAAAAGAAAAGGGTACTGATTAAAAAATCATATTTTCTTAATGATCACCATGGTGGATGTACCGGAGGTGGGGGGGATCCTGAGAACCAGGAGGATTAGTTATGTTAACATTGACATTGATATTTAATTGCTTCTCCTGATCCACTAATTGTAATATGTAACCCGTTACAGACTTACAATCGAAATCCCAGTCAAAATAAAGCGCATAATTACTGTATCCGTTTTGCACCTGTGTATCAAAAAAATGGAGCCAGCCACCTACAAATATTTCATATGTATGGGGTATAACCTGATCAGCCATAATTGGACTTGTTTTACGTAAGTTTTCGTTCTTCTTGTTAAAATATTGAGGATCAAAATATTTGTGATCCAAATATTGATCGGGCACTTTATGACAGAACCATTTTCGATATTGACCTCTTCCTATTTCCTTAGAACTCTCCTCTTTATATAAATTACTCTTTTCGAATTCTATCCGAGTAATATTTGGAATGAGTTCAAAGCAGATTTTTTTTAAATATTTGTTGTTATTTTCAAACAACTGATTATAAAGATATCCTGTACTTTCTTTAAAGTCAGCGTCAAATTTTACCCATTTCATAATTTAAGATTTAGTGGTGATATAATAGAATTCATAACTAATTGTATTAATTGAAATCTAAAGTTTCACAAAGCAGATCAGGCCCCCCGAAATTCAATGACTTGGAAAGTTTTAATAGAGTAAGTAAGAAACCCGGAATCGAACAGGCACCCGGAAGACTTCCATTTTGCAGGATTTATCTAATCCTTTATCGTAGTATTGAAGGGGTAGGGAAACAACTCGCGTCACATATCTTTGTTTCCAAAGGCGCAGTGTCTAAATTTATCACTTTTTGAGGCAGTTTCAATGCATAATTGCATCTTTCATTAGAATATAACGTTAAGGAGTAAGTCTTTAAGGACTATAATCGATCTCTTTGCCCTGATTAATCCTGGGCCGCAACAAGAACACCCAGGTTTTTGAGCTGATCGTACAGCCTGACCGCAGCAACCGGATTTGTTTTTTCAGACCAGCGCCGGATCCATTCAGACAGCTCAAATCGTCCCTGCAGGGTTCCAAGAATAGAGGCGATTTCCAGGTTTTCCCAAAAAACAATGGGCCTTTTCAACAGTGGATGGACAAGCCCGGTCCTGCTGGAAACCTGATTCTCCATAATACAACCGGTGGGTAGCAAGGCTGCGTCCGGTGAAAACTCAATTCTTTGTGAAGGAGTCCAGGATTCCTGTTTGGACATTGATACAGACGTTGAGTCCTTCTTTATTCTTTTTGTCCAAAACGGATAGTCTCTGACAGGATAAGCAGTAACATAAACTGCTGAAATTTTTTCTACATGTAACCTGATAAGCTCCTGCTGACGTTCCTGATAAAATTCAATAGCGAGTGACGTATTTTTCGGATCTGTAAGAATGGTATTGATCACAATGGCAGCCTGGATGGCACCTGTCATTGAACTCTGTATGCCCTGGGAAGAAACAGGATCAAGCCCCACGCTTGATTCACCCACTTTAATATAATTATGGCTTACGGGTTTTTGATAATAGAAAGGTGTAACATCATTTGCAATAAGATTCCCCCGAAGTTTCCCATTCAAGCAACATTTAAAAAGCTGTGTTTTCCCCAGGTAATACTTGTACATACGGACAAGTCCATCTCCGCCGGGAATGCGGGTAAGGTCAGGATCCATAAACAATGTTGCATTAAATACACCATCGGAAAGCTTCGCACCCCATAGCCAATAGTTACTGCCTGATTCAAGACATGTTTCATTTTTTTCGAATCCGTTATTATCCCAGTACCCACTTATTGCAAGTGTAGATGCAGCCACCTTTTTTTTGACTCCGCGAATGATAGATTTCTTTCCGCTGGCATCCACTAAAAAATCTACTGTAAATGTTTGATATTTTCCTTCATGAAATAAACATATTTTCCACCCATCTTTTGTTTGTTCAAGACTGATCACTCTTGTATCCTGGAGCAAATTGATTCCCTGCCTTATTGCAATATCACTCAACAACAAATCAAATTGACCCCGGTCCGTTAGCAATCCCGGTGGGTTTAAATTTTCAACCAATTCACTATTCCATAATTTCAGGCTCCTTTTTATCGGACTGCAGGTTTCATGGTATTCTTCCAGACCGATTCCAACGGTTTCGAGTAATGTAAAAACACCCGGACTAAGGGACTGGATCATATTGTTCATAGCCCCCTTTTTGCAATCCAAAACCAACGGATTATATCCCAGCTGCTTCAATTTAAGCGCGGTTACGATGCCAGAGGGGCCCGCACCCAGGATGCAAATACTATTTTCATTCATCGCAATATAATTTCAACAAACCTTATGCAGGGTAAAGGAAATCCGGGCGCTGATCCAGTATCCTGGTATAGGCCTGTAACACGTAATTTAGCCAGCCCCGGATATAATCGCAGGCTGGACGTCCCCTGTTAATTACCTCATGATGACAACCACCTCCGCATAAATAACGGGCCCAGCAACTTTTACAGGGTTCCTGCCGGTGTACGTGCCTTTCAGTTAGCCATGCCTGTTGGCGTTCACGGTCAATACCTTCAGTAAGGTTTCCAAAATATCCTTTCTTGTCCTCGACAAACCGATGACAGGCAGCCAGTTCACCATTAGCCGAAACACCGAGATATCCTGCACCCGCGCCGCAGGGATACGGCCTGTGTGTACCACGGTGAATTTCTTTCAGCGCAGTCGACATATTAGAAAATGGATATCTTTTTCCGGCAACAAGTTTCTTTTCAAATTCACGGCCACAGGCAATCATATTCTCAAGCATATCTTCCAGGGATGCTGCGTCCATCTCATCATTTCCTCCGGGGGAACTAAGCATCGGAGAAAATCCGACACTATGAAACCCAAGCCGGATAAGTTCGTCCAGCGTTTCTCTAAGGTGAAGATTCCGGGGCGTTACAGTGACCCGCGCTGACACCTGCATATTTTTTTGCATCGCGAGCAGGGGTTCAATATTTCGGATAATCCTTTCATAACTTCCCTTCCCGCTTTTGAACGGACGCAGCTGGTCATGCTTCTCACCCACTCCATCCAGACTGACCGTTACAGAAAATCCATACCGCTCAAAAAAATCAGCGTCCTCCAACTTGAGTAATGTACCGTTGGTCGTAATTGAAAAATTTATTTCTTTTGATTCTGCCGCAGCCCTTTCCTTCGCATACCTGGTAACAGCCTGCAGTGCTTCCCTATTTGCCAAAGGTTCTCCCCCAAGGAAAGCAATATTCATTTTATTTGCTCCGACGTTTTGGGCAAACAATAAATCAACGGCAGCTATTGCTTTTTCCAAAGGCATATTCTTAGCCTTCGCTCCAAATTCCCCCTGCTGCGCATAACAATAACTACATCCAAGGTTACATTTCTGTGCAATGGCCAGTGAAATCGAGGTAAGCGGAGGATCAATCACTGGCTGGTCATCAATTTGACCGAGTGACTGCAAATCATTTTCCGTCAGCCATCGATCAATAGCTGACATATCATCTTTTTCAAGCAGTTCCTTCAGCTCCTGATGAATGTTTTTGTCTATTTTATAAATTCTTGATCCATCGGGTATTAGCACATGTTGCCCTATGGATTCAAATAAATGAAAAGAAGGGTGAACCGGCTTTCCCTGCAGGATGCTTTTAAGAGCAAATTTGTTTTCAATCTTCCTTGCCTGAACGCTATCCAATGCCAGATCCATAGTAAGTATCTTAATTCAATAATGATTTTATTTCGATTTTTTCTTCCTGACGGTCCTGATCTTTTTTACGGACTTTTTTAAAGTTTCATCCTTCCCGGCAAAGATGAACCGCAGATTTTCCTCCCATGCTGCAAACAAATCCTGGTAACTGACCAAAACAGGATTTCCTGCAACCCCGTCTTCATCATCACTGATATATTTATTTTCATCCGAACCCGTCCGGTCCTTTTGCATCCAGTTATTTCCCCTGCTCTTTCCATCCTTTCCAGGTTCAACATTCACAAAATCGGGTCTGCTGGCGGCCCAGTAAAAACAATCACATTCCCGGTAATCATTCTGCCAGGGTGAACAAAGACTTTGTGTGAGATCACCAGGTCCCGCCATCTCACGGGCAATCACAACACGCTGGTTCACCACTTTTCCATTTCGGTTCAAATCAACATCAAAAAAATGGCGGACTTTCAATTCAATTGAAAGTATTTCCCTGAGATTATTGCTGTTTTGAAATTTGCATAATACAAGCTGTCCTGCTTTCGGAAGAACTTCTGCCAGTGCATTTGACCATTCAAGTGCCATGGTATCATGAATCTTTTCAGGCGAATGCCTGGAGGGACCGGTTACCGGGGCTGTCATTGGAATTCCATCTGCTGAAATCAACTCATATTGGATTCCTGAAGAAACAAGCCTTTGAATTTTCTCATCCGCTCCCGGATCTACACCGATCACCAGGTTGGAATATTCCAATAACACGATGCCTTCAAAAACATGCTTCCAGACATTGCGAAAATCCATTTCCAGACCCGGATAGCAATTGGAAACAGCGGTTGATGGATGACTGCTGGGAGGATTACCTTCTCCACGATAATGTAACTGGGCCGTCAGGTTTTTTGGTTCGATAGAAGACGTTTTTTTCATATCTGAGATTATTGACTGCTTTTAGGTTTTTTTCCTGGAACAATATGTTTGTGCTGTTGAAAAAGATCCGCCGCTTCCAGGATTTTCTGAACCATTCTTCTTGTCAATGCCAAATGGCTTCCATCTGCACCCCTCATAAGAGCTGGCATTTTTCGTCTACCCTCGTCCGTTAGATCGCCCACTTCATTATAATGCCTGATTAATCTGGAAAACCAGGCCAGTGAGCCCGATTCGAGTGCCAGTAATACTTGTTCATGGCGTGATACGATAGCAAGGTTGTCAACCACATTAGGATTCATGATGGGTTCCGAAGCACGACCGAACTGCGAGCTGTCAGCCCAGGCCATTCCTACGGAATGGTTCATGATAGTTGTGTTCATTAATCGAACGGTTTCCATGGCCCGTCGAAGAATATTCTCTATATCCGCTCTGTCTACCTTTGTATTCAATAATATTCCAAGTAATGCCTGCTCCAGCTCATCTCCGACCGTTCTCACAGGCGCACCGTCTGGCGCGAAAGTTGGCGGTCCGGCAACAATCCTGGCGAAGGCTTTTAAAGTCTTTGTTTTAATTTGTAATTCCAATTCCAAAATTCCATCACACTCATCATCAAGGTAACCCAGACTTTTTACTGGATCCGATCCGGCGTTAGCGAATATACTGGCCGGTGCTGTGGTAGTAAGATCCGAATCTAAATCCTGGTATCCTTTCCAATGACCAAGATGGGTATCATACACAACATCTTTAAGTACTGCACGAAAACTTGAACTTTTTTCCTGATCCTTTGTAGGAGCCGGTCCATATACATATCCTCCTGCAGGCGTAAACCTGTAACGGATTTCCGGGAACTTCGGAGTGGGTTTGATATATTGTCCGAATCCAAATGGAATTTTCTTTCCTTTCAGGAAATTATCACACCTGCCAAAAAGTGGTTTTTTTGTAAAATCACAGTAAAATCCAGTGTCTGCTAGTATCCTGTCACCAGGGTCTTTTGTTCTTCGGAAGGCTTTATTATTACCAACCTGAACGCGCCATTTAATAGATGAAGCGTTTAATCCCAATTCATTTAAATGTTTTTGTGTTAAGGGCACTAAAGGACCGTTCTTTTTAAAACTTGCCCAGGCTTCCAGAAATGGTGAAATGGGTTTGATTCTGTTTTTAGCGTCCCGAAACTTCACTTCATGAGGTTTTTTCCTGGAAAGAATTTTACCTGTTTTTGGATCTATATAAAAAGTCTCTGCAGGTATCAATTTGCGGTAACCTACCGGATCAGGGATCTCCCAGTCGTAATTGTCCATTGGTTCGGGGGAAGAACCCAGACGCGCTATGGCAAAGGCCGGAAGAATTCTGATTTCGTGAATATCATGAATCGCCATGAGGAATAATCTTATTTTATTGATTAATTATGGATTTTATGACGGATAAGGCCTGTTCATCTGCACTGCGGAGTGCCTTTAAGTAAATCGCATGTGCGACATCGTTATATTCGAGTAATTCGTCGATGATGATCCTGCTGTTTAGCAGCTGGTCACGATGAGCCCTCCATTTATTCATTTCCCGGGACGGCAGGTTCAGATTATAAGGAAGTTCAAATGGGGAAGCTGCGCGGGGTCCCTTGCGGTTTCCTTTTTGCTGGGGGAGTGTGGTAAGTATATCTGAGATAGAGCGGAGATTGTACATCTCACCGAAAGTCCAGCTGACCAGCTGTCCGTAAAAGGAAGCCGGTTTAATTTCCATCTGGAGACAATGACTTAAATAAAGTAAAATCATTCTGTAACGCTGATTGGACAACTGGGCCCAGAGAAGTGCCTGCTCGTCTGTAATAATAGAAGGATCCGGATCAGTGCCGGGTAAATTTGTTGAAGGATTGACCGGCACGTGTTTGGAAGCCTCCCACCGGCCTGACTGGGGAAAGGCCTGATAAATATGGAGGAATCTTTCGAAATGCGATTCCTCAGTGGATGGCTTCATACTGATTACTTCTCCTTCACCCTGTTCAGCAATTTTTGCCAGGGCTGCCTTGGCATCCGCCCGGTTTGTTGCGGTTTCAATAATTATCTTATGGTCATTCGTTCCCCATGCACTATGCGGAGACTGGAATTTTTCTGAGTCCTTCAAAAAATCTTCGTCATCTACCCCATTCAGGAGTAGTTGGATTTTTTCATAAATCATACCTACGCGGTTGATTGCTTTCCCTTTATTACCTTTTTGGGCAATCGCCTTGATAATATTCATTTCTTTAAGTAATATCGGATCATTTTTCTTTAAAAAATCTTCCGAAGGCATTTCCGCTACTACATATTTTGCAAGAGAATTTTTAGTCATTCTTTCAAGGCTGAAATTAAACGGATAGAGTTTCGAATCAAAAGGAAAATCTTCCCTTTGAAAAGTTAGCGGACCACCAATTGAATGAAGAATATTCTGCACTGTAATAAGGTGTCCCATTTCCTCCCTTGCGATGCCCAAAATTTTAACACGCCAGCCGTTGACCATTTCTCTCTTGTCTTCAGGCACCTGTACACCTCCAAGAGAAAACGCTGAATATAAGTACTGGACCATTAAAGCGTGTTCAACTTCTGAAGCCATATGAAGGAAAAAAATAGCTTCGTCCCGGGGACAAAGAGGAGGATTATGCAGGGGAAGACTATCATATGGTGCATTCCGCCAGCCCTTTGCTGGTTTATAAGCAAAATAATCGTTTTTCTTTTTTGACCTGGTTGGCGCGACCAACTGCATGTGGTCAGAAAATCTTGAATAAGCTGGTTTGGTCTTTTTCACGTTGGGAGTGCCTGTTTTTTTACACAGCAACCTTTTATATGTAGTTGTGCGTATGGTTGTAAAATGTATATTAAAGTCAATTACAATTACCCTTTTATGCAAACAAAAGCCGTTCTTCTGCATGCAAATCATCCGTATTAAAAAATTTCGTCGTCCAGCTATCGCTGGCTTGCAAAATAAGCGGCAATGGTTTTGGATTCTTACCCTTTGTTGTGAATGTGTCACGGAATAAAAAATGATCAACCAACGCCAGGGCTTCAATCGCGAATACTGTTGCAATATCCTGGTCATTGATTTCAATCAGGTTATCTCCATTCTGTTCCTCGCCTCCTTCAGCCAGATTAGACGAACCAAACCATACAACTGCATTTGTTGTATTGAAACCGCAAACGATAAATTTATGGTGCACCTGATGGCCGATTCCCACCGTTACCTCCTTGTCAAATGGCGGAGGCAGCTGCGTCGTTCCGGGTTTGCCAGTTACCTGTATTCCATTTTTCGTATTGGGTTTATATAAACTAATAGTATTCACAGAATCCGAGATCCCATAGCTGAAAATTTTTTGTTGCTTATGAAGATTCAGAATCGCGGGGATGACAGGTCCCTTAACCGTCGGATCCGTATCCATGATGGCAAAAAGAACACTGCTTTTTTCCGCGACCACCCGGTTAGCAATATTCGTAAGTGTTGATAGTGCAAATGCATTGACGTGCGGGGAAAATGTTATGCTCATATTCGGGACCCCCTTACCGGAAAAAGGAAATTTCTTTTCTGAAAGCGCAGCATTCACAAAGGCTTTTTCATTTACTCCATCATTCCATGCTTCATCAAAAGCCGCACTATAAGCTGCATTAATGGAAGCATCGTTAAACACAACGATATGATTGGAATTGACATACATGCCGGTAATCGAAAAATTAGTTGAGCCCGAAAGTACTTTAACGGCCTGTTTACCTTTTTTCACAATGAGCACTTTATTATGTTGAAATCGCGCAAATTTTCCCCTCATAATAGCTGCTGGTTTTTTTGCGGCTTTAGTAAATGCAGCTTCAAACTGATCTTCCGGTTTGGTGCCTGCGCTATTGTGATGAAGCGTCGCATTGTCCAGGATCATCCGGATCCTTCCTTCTCCTGCCAGTTTCAGAAATGCAGTAATAATATCAGGTTCGTTAAAATCGTAAGCCAGCACATCAAGAGAAAGGGATTCGTCCTTTACGACGTCCCCAATCAGTTTAAATATTTTTTCACGGGCTGTAAAACCTGACCAGGTATATTCATCGCTGAATGTGTAAGTATTTCCGTTACTGTCCTTGCCAGCAACAACTGAAGTATCAAAAGTTAACGATCTTGTTTTAGGTCTGAAGATTGCCTTAGGGCCAAAATGATGCACGAAAGCCTGTGACTGAACAAATCCCCTGGTGAATCCGAGTTCAATGCTCCCTTTTACAAATGGAGCCAATATGATATCAGCTGCAACGGAAAGCGAGAGATCGATGGTGGTCAGATGATTCTTGTTGTCAAAATACCTGGGCGTAACCGTATAGGTATATTTTCCAAAGAAAACCTGGTCTGCCTGATGAAATGATCCTGGCACATGTACCCAACGGAAAAGTTGGTAAGGTGTATTAATACTTGATTTTGCAGGTTCTGCGGAATTTTGTGCATGACCCTCCGCACTGGCAAATTGCAGCTCATTAAATAAATAAAAAGATGGTTTGCCCTGTGGCGTACATTGAATAGTAAACCCAGCCAGCCTGGTGGTTTTATTTTTCGGGAGATTGAATGCAAGCAAAGTCTTCGCATCCCCCTGGTAAAGCCTGACGGAAAATCCGTTTTTAGTATTCTGAGAAGCCATATGATTTTAATTATCAAAATTCAATCATCTCAGGCCTGTTTTGCCTGTGTAAGCAGTTCAGCAATTCCAAACTTTCCTGCAGCATTTAAAAAGTCTTTTTCCGGTTGAAAATTTGAATGTTGGTTAAGATAAGAGGAACTGTCTCCATCCAGCAATCCAAAAAAGACTTCCGCGATGATCCTGCCACCCACAGGACCCAGCCGGATCGGCGTATCATTATTTTTAAATACCTGCTGTGCTTCAGAAAGTACATAGAACCAGAGCGGCGCTTTATCTTTAAATGATTTATCGATACTTACGAGTGGTTTGTTGTCCTTCACGCCGTCCTGATTGGCTTTACCAACTTTTAAAAGATCATCCGGAATAACGGGCTGTTTCATGGCGCGGGCAACATCCTGACCTGATGGAAGGCTCATACTTAAACCCCTCAACAGGTTTCTCTGGGCCAGATTTCCGATCTGCGTCGCAACAATCGGCGGTAGATGTTTCAGCGGGTTAACCAGTGAAGTATCGATTTTATATGCAGGCTGAATCCGGTTCTTGCTAAACTGATTTGGATTGTTACCAAAATCATAAAAAAGTCTCCAGTCAATCGCCCATGGGCTTGGAAATTCCCTGAATCCGGTCAGACTGGTCGCAGGATCTGAAGAGAAAATGTCAAACCTGTTTGGCAATGTCGTATTCAATCTGTACTCCGGACGAACCATGGAATGTCCGAAACGATAAGCAGCAACCGAAAACTCCACTGGCATATACGGGAATTTATACCAGTGATAAAACTGAAGGTCAGGTTTTTGATCAGGAGAAGGATATACTTTGTCCACCATTTCCTGTCCCATGATCGTAGGTAAAAAATCATGTATGATAACCCATTGATAATGCCAGCGCACTCTTTGCTGTACTTTTTCGAAAGGTTCATGAGGAAATAAATCCACCATACGATTATGGAAGCGGATAAACATTCCTTCAAGCTGAGAAACTATAACATTCTCATCGTTTCGTGGATCGCCGATTATCGCCCTTTTTGGAGCACCTGTATCTTTTGGATCCGGAGTATTTCTTGCGAGGTCGCGTACATTATTATCAAAGTCACTTCCTGTGAGTTGCCTCGAACTGAGCAATAATTTTTTCCCGTCTGATTCATAGAGGTATGGCTGATCGTCTGGTCCCCGCCCATAAATATTATCAAGATCAAACCTTGGTGTCCTGAAATCTTCCAGTGCGTCCGGATCATTTTGCTTCATCAGGGAACTTGCCGGATCAAATGTAATATCATGGTCTATAAACTGTCCGAGATATGTATATCCTGCAAAAATGCCTGTATTTTCTTCATCATCCCTTGGATTTGCATCTTCCGGAGTAGGTACGCTGTCAGCTTCAGAAACCATTTTATCTCCCAGGGTTTTAAGAACTTCCGGACTAAACTCAGCCTTTTGTAAGGTTCTGAACATGCGTCCGAAACGTCCTTCAGACGTATTTGATTTACTCGCAGCATCCATGCCGCGCAAAATTCCATGTTTTGTGAAAGCTACTTGTTTCATAGTTTTTTATTAAAGGTTTATTAAAAAATTATTATTTATTTTTATTTCCCTCCTGCCATAACCTGCTTCTTCATATAAATATCCCTTCTTTCAGCTGCAGCCTGCTGAACCCTTGCTGATTGTGCCGGTTTAAGTGTGATGGTCTCTGTACCGGCAACGAAATGAACCACTTTATTTTGGAGCTGACCATTCTTCAGTTCGATCTGATGCGGAAGCGGAACAGCTGTTGTTCCACCACGTATCAAATCAAAGAGCCGAACCCTTGAACCAAATGAAGTATCACAATTACTGACCAGATCAAATTCAATATCTGCTATGCCAACTTTGATTGAATTCGTTTTGCCACAGGGAATAAACAAGTCGCTGAGAGAATCATAAGTTCCATCATAAATCTCCTGCGGACTTTTTTTCCAGCGGGCTGATTTACCCACAAATAAAATGGTATCATGTACCACCGCCCCACCCTGGCCACTATTTTTAGAATTGGCGATGGTACTGTCAGCTGTATTCTGACCGGATGAAGTATCCGGTTTCGGTGGTTCAGTCGTATTGGAATCGTGACAGGAAATTATCAGCGCTGTGATGAATATAAAAAAACTGAATTTCATAAAATAATTTTAACGCGAACTCAAAATAATATGGCTGACAAGTATATCTTTCTTATCGATATAATACACTGCCCCTTCCGGAAAACTTCCTA
The DNA here is from genome assembly GCA_963730425.1 of uncultured Bacteroidota bacterium. GTDB lineage: Bacteria > Bacteroidota > Bacteroidia > Chitinophagales > Chitinophagaceae > Puia. The sequence goes on from CAVSRV010000003.1 coordinate 1,191,921, forward strand.
CTTCCCTGTCGTACGGCAACTGGTTTAATACAATAAAATATTCATCCGTCTCTCCCAGCAAACGCAGGTTTTTCCCCGCATCGGAACTCAAAAGGCTTAGCGAATAATTGGATTTTACTGCATTACTGTCCATACCTGTATCCTTCCTGAAAATAAATTCAATTCTATGCTTACTACCGGTATTGGTGCGGTCGTCAGAATAATTTGCGAGTGCGGTCTGTTTTGCGATTTGAAACAGGATCGGGAAGAGGGCTACCATGGCCAGCAGGATCGCACATGTTCTGATAAAACGAAGACGCATGCGACCAGGCCTTTGAAATTTATGAAGCAGGTATAAAAAAATGGCACTTAAACAAATAAATGCAATTACGGCCCAGATTGAAAACCGGATAAATGAATCGGAAGTAAGTACATCGTAAGAAAAAATCAGATAGGAAGTATAACTCAGCCGGAGAGATTCCGTTGTAATTCCAAAACTGTCATAATAAGTATGCAGGTACACCCACGCTATAAAATAGCAGTAGATGCCGATGATGATCAACAAATCCCTGATGCCGGAGAGAGACATGGTTTCTGTTTAAATAGAATTCCTTCAGAAATTTAATTTTCCAGGTATAGATAAAATTTAAATCGTGGATTAGCGGTAACCTTCAGTATATTTTAGCAGCAGATAAAGATAATGAGTTAAAATAAAAATCCGGCCAAATTTCTATGAACTAATAATTAACCCCCCGATCCTGGATTTTTACTAAGTAAAACCACTTAGGCTGTCAATTAAAACCAGTGGGTGATTTAGAAAATGCATTATTTAAAATAATCAACGAAGTTTATTTCATTCACAATGGCAGACAGATATTATTTACTGACCAGGTCAGGATCTATAGCACCAAAGTACGATAACCGGTTTCCCGGATCGTTTTGGATCGTCAGATCTTCGGCTTTAGTAAAGAAGATCTTCCCTTTATCCAAATCCGTAATCCAGGTTTCCCGAAAGATTGCATCATCCCTGCCCTGATCCGTGTCAATATTCTTTTTATAAGACGCATAATAAGTGACCTGCGCTTTTTCGTTTTCCAATTGAATCATTGCATATCCGTTGAATCCGATATCCTCCATTTTGGGATCAGCACCACTTGTAAGTGGGATACTGTCTGCAACACGATTATCATACAATACCAGTTTTCTTTTTTGTGCCCGGTTACCCACCACAAAACGTCCCTTTGTATGTTCGTCCGGCATCCCTCCGTTGCCGATGCAGCGGCCGTATGCCTGAATATGATCCGGACCGACCTGGTTCTTCCCATACATTGAAAAACGGTGTTCATGACCCCATATCCAGAGTACTCCCTCTGAATCAGGGAAAAGATTTTTGAGCTGAATTGCTGGGTTGGCAAACTCGGATTCTCCATGGAAAGCAGTAACATACTGGTGATGTGTCAAAACAATGATCCCCCGCTTTTTGCCATCTGTCAAAACTTTATTCCTGATCCATTCTTCCACTGTATCCGGCAGTTTAAGATTATTGTTGTTCGGATTAAATCGCAATATTCCTGTTTTGAGCGACTGGTAACCTGTGTCCAGACCCAGTATTAACCAGTGTACCGTTCGTAGACAAAAGCAGGGTGCCTCCTGTCCTGAATATATTTCTGTACCGGGATTTCTAATCCCAAATTTTTTTTTCGGATCATTGATCATATTCAAATATGATGACCCCGAAGAAAACATTTCGTGATTGCCGATTAAAGTGAAACTTCCATATCTGCCGCGTGGCCACAATCCTTCATTTAATTCCCCATTCCAGTAATTGGCTTTCATTTCGTCTTCACTTCCTGAAAAATAGGTGTCCCCCAAATGGACTGTATAATCTGGATTTTTTTTCCCCATGGATTGACCGATGAATTCCGATTGAATGGTATCTGTCGCCCAGTCTGCTGCTACTCCTATAGTAATCGATCCTGAATTATCTGTTTCTCGAATATCATACACACTATTATGGATAACAGGATATTTAAATGGTGGTTTCACCCTCCAGGTGTGGATCAACCACCCGAAAAAGTTATTACTAAAAAATTCCTGTACTTTGTTAAGCATCGAAACCGCCGGCTTTTTTTCAAGGCCTTTGGCCGACTGAATGGAATAGTGGTTGTTAGCACTGCCATGCCTGGTTAATCCTAAATAATTTTGTAATTTTCTTCCAGGCATAATTGAGAAATTTAGAAAATTATCAGAACCGAAGAAATGTCAAATAAATAAACTACTGACTTTTGCTCTTATAATATTGATTCAAAACATACCAGGCCTTTTTCTTTTCTCCAAGCTCAGATAAAAGCCCCTTGCGGTTATACCCTTGTTGATATACGGGATGCATCCTGGTCGGAGAGCGATAATCAATCAGGATCCAGGCACAAACACCGGCGAGATTGGGTGTTACTGAAAATAGTGCTACCTGGTCCTTATATATCTGCTCCTGATATTCTTCACTCCAGGATGCCGCTTCGTCCTTGGGTCCGCTATTGCTTCCAAATTTTGCTTCTCCTCCAAACTCGGAAATAATAATGGGCTTTTGATATATCAGTTGCCATTTTGTATCTGCAGGTTTTCCCTGCCAGGGCACATACCATCCGAGATATTCATTGATGCACATGATATCAAAATATTTATAAAGCGTATCCCGAACTGTTATAGTATTGTTTTTATATTGCTGGTCATTGATTACAGAAGTAACAAGTCTAGTTGAATCCAGCAGGCGGCATTTTTTTGAAAGTTCGATTAAGGAATTGTCACGATCCGGTGATGAATTCGTTTCATTGGACAAACTCCAGATGACTACACCGCAACGGTTCTTGTCCCGGTGAATCATTTCATTCATCATTTGATTCATTTTTAGTTGAACAGCAGACGAACCAAATTGGATCTGCTGGTATACGGGTATTTCATCCCAGACCATGATACCCATTTCTTCGGCCAGCTTTACCATGTTTTCATTGTGAGGGTAATGTGCCAGCCTTACCAGGTTGCAGCCCAACTCTTTCGCCCAGCCCAGGAGTACACGCGCATCAGCAGTCGAATTAGCGCGACCCGTCTTCATGGGTCTTTCCTCGTGGATATTTACTGCCCTGATAAATATGGGCTTACCATTTAGTAATATCTGTGTGCCCTTCACTTCAATATTTCTAAACCCGATATGATCCGTTATAGTGTCCGTCTCCGATTCGATGACCACTTTATAAATCCTTGGGGTTTCGGGTGACCATAATTGTAATGCGGTAGAAAAACTTACTCCTGCTATCCCATCCTGACCGGTCGTATATATTTTATCCAGTTTCAATTCCGGGATAAGTATCCGGACTTTTGAACCATTTCCACCGTTTAATTTTATCCATCCGGTCACAACGTTCATCGAATGTTTGCCAAGCTGTATAAAATAATCTTCAATATAGGAATTCGGAGTTTCAATCAGGTTGACGTCCCTGGTAATGCCTCCGTAGTTAAACCAATCATATCCAAGCGCGGGTACTCCGTCTTTTAGTCGCTGGTTATTAACTTTAACAACTAAGGAATTCCTCCCCTGCTTTACCAAATCAGTAATTTCAAACTGGAATGGGGTAAAGCCACCTTCATGGGATCCAAGTTTTCTGCCATTCAGATATACGTCAGCGATATAATTTACTGCGCCGAAATGAAGAAAAAGTTTTTTTGTGGAATCCTTTTGGTAATTAAATATTTTGCGATACCAAACTGTACACTCTTCATAAGTTAATTCAGGCATTTGTGTGTTGAAGTCTCCCGGAACCTGCAATGATGGTCCACCTTCAAACGAGTATTCAACGAAATCCGTCTTTTTTTCAGGTTTCTTCTCCATCCAGATTTGTCGCCAGTCACCTACCCCGGCAGGGTCGATAATAGCATCCCAGGTTCCGTTGAGGCTGATGGTTTTGCGGGCATCAACATTAATCATCGCCTCCTGTGCGTAAAGACTAATTCCAATTGTGGTAAATAAGATAAAAACCGGGATAGAGCGAATAAGTATTCTCATCAAATAGAATCTTCCTTTTTGAGTAATTTATCCCGTCCAATTGCAAACCATACTTAGAATCAATTTAACTGAACAACTTCATAAGCATCCTGTCCATCCTGTGATATAGGTTGATAATAAGTATTATTATAGACCAGGTAGGTTTGTCCGTCGATATCCTGCTGCACGGCACCATCGGGGATCTGTGTAACCACGGCGCCGACAGGTGCTGCCACAACCTGGTAACCACTTCCTGTATAAATATAAAAAACGCCCCCATAATAAAAGTAAGTGTCGTTACCCACCATCGTTGTTTCATAGCCCGGAGGCAGGGAACCTACAAGAGCACCTATCGGTGCGGGTACTACTGAATAACCGCCCGAATATGGCTGGTAAAAAACACCGTCGTCATAATAATATTGCTGATTGGCCAGTGAAACCAAGAATGCATCCGTTGCCAGTGAGGCTGCAAAATATCCCAGCGGGTGCCAGTTATGCCCCCAGTAATAGGGATGATAAGGATGATAAGCATAGGCATGCACAGGATGATAATGGTTATGATAAACATTCACATTTTCGTGAACCTCAACATTCTTTTGAGGTGGTATATTATCATGCACACTGGTCGTAGCCCTGACTGTTGTATTGTTTTGATGAAATGCATGATTACCTACATTGTAACTACCCCCATTAATAGTTGGGCGGTATTCAACCGGCGCAGGTGCAGGACGACTTGGCGGGGGCGCCGTGTGACTTACCTGGGGTGTCGGGTGAAACGCTGCAGGTGCTGGTGCAGGCCGGCTGAAATTTTGTGCCGGCGCAGCGCCTCTGCTGCCACCTCCGCCTGCACTGAAATTGGGATGATTGAAACGCTGTGCAAATGTTTCCTGCGGAATACCAGTCAGGCAAAACACAAGGAAAACCAGGGCCGATGATAATGCAATTCGAAAAAATGTTTTCATACCTGAAATTTATCGATAAATAATTTTATTTCTTTACGGGGCCCTTGCCAAGTTTGATTTTTCTTGCTTTCGGTGGAACCATGAATTCAAAAAGCGCTGACGGAAGAACCGGGTTGATCTGCCAGTCGGAAAGGATGGCTTCGTATTGCGGATTCATATTCCGGTTCGTATAAACAATGACCATTTTCATAGGAAGGTTGAGGGCATCATCTGATACCCAGAACTGATATGTCTTGTCAGCTGTGGTTCCGGCAATATGAAAACAATCCTTTCCGTTCACTTTCGTCATACCCAGGTAAATAAGATTTTTGGATTCAGAAATTATATCATCCACAAATGAAGGATAGAAGAAATCTGCCGCCGGAAAATCTATATGATACAATTTATTCACCGTATCAATCATCTCCACAATAGGTGCAGAAAGAGGGAGTGTTGCATAATGATTTGTCTCCATGGAATAATAGACAAGCGCATTCCCATTGTAGTAAATAGATCGTGATCCCCTGTCACCTTCAGCACGAATCAGCAATTTGTCAGGCCCCTGCATATAAAGTTCCTCCTGGTCATCGTGTTTAACCAGACCCAAATGCTGGCTCTGGACATCGTAATGCGAACTTACCGTAACATGGCATGAACTAAGGTCCCCGATCATGGCAGCCATACGGTCAAGAACGGCAACCGCGATAGTATCAATATTCGTTTTTTGCGCATTTACCCCGCAGGTTATAATAATGCAAAAGAACAGACTGTAAAAGAATTTTTTAGTCATCTTTAATTCGTTTTAATCAATAACCATTTGGATGATTGGTCAGTGTTGTCCAAATTTACTCAATTTTCGAATGAACGACCCTGTGAAGTCCAATACCCGGTTAATAATTGGTTATTTCAATAATAAATTTGGGTAACTAAAAAGTTACCTATATATTTGAGTAACTAAAAAGTTACCTATTATGAAAAAGGAAATAAAGCATGTCTGGTTTTTTCAGCATCCGCAGGAAACAATATGGGAATTTCTTACAAACAACGAACTGCTTGGCCAATGGCTGATGAAGAATGATTTTAAACCTATCAAGGGACACAAATTCATGTTTACAGCCGGCCCGCACCCTCCCATGGATTTTGACGGAAACATTTACTGCGAGGTTCTGGAAATTCTGCCTTTAAAAAAACTCTCTTATTCATGGAAGTATGGTCCTCGAAAAGGTGAAACGGCCCTGGATTCTATCGTTACCTGGTCCCTCAAGCCCAAAGATGGGGGAACTGAACTCGTGCTCGAACATGTATTGTTGAAGGGAACTGAAAACCCTTTGCATTACGAGGCTATGAACACCGGCTGGCAGACAAACGTTCAAAAGATCAAAAATTTGATTTCTACAAAATATAAAAATGAAACAGCCAACGGTTGATACTTTCCAGGCACTCAGCGATCCAAACAGGAGATTCATGCTGAGGCTGCTTTCCAAAGAAAGCCTGACCATCAATTCACTGGCGGAAAATTTTGACATGACCCGTCCGGCGGTTTCCAAACATATTAAGATCCTGCACATGGCTGGATTCATAACAATCCAGGATCTTGGGCGGGAACGCCATTGTATGCTCAGTCAACAGGGCTTTCACGACCTGCAGGAATGGATCGCCTATTTCGATCAGTTCTGGCATACGAAGTTGAAAAAACTGGAAGAATTACTTAATAAAAAATCAAAAAAATGAAAACAGCTATTCAAACAGACTACCATGCAACGATTGTAGTCAATGTCACGGCTCTTCAGGCTTCTGACGCAATCAGACAGGTCAAATTATGGTGGACAGAAAATACCGAAGGAAACACCAAAAATCTGAATGACCTTTTTAAAGTAACTTTTGGCGAAACTTTTTCACGTTTCCAAATCACTGAAATGATTCCAGGAGAAAAAATCAACTGGCTGGTGCTTGACTGTAATCTGCACTGGATGAAGGATAAAAAGGAATGGAAAGACACGAATATTCTTTGGGAAATTTCATCTTCCGGGAACTCCACCAGAATCGATATGACCCATGTGGGCCTTAATTCCGGTGTCGAATGTTTTGAGGATTGCACGAAAGGATGGAACCACTATGTAAAAGAAAGCCTGTACAAATTAATAACGGAAGGAAAAGGTGAGCCGGATCATAAGAACCATTCTGCCCGGACCAGGCAATGATCAAAAACGATTATCTACGCTTTCATTCGTGAAAGCCCAGACGAGCGCCACGATCCATCCTATAAAAGTCCAGCCGAGAAAAATATTCAATAAAAGAATAGCGTGCCGGTTGCTTTTTCTTCGGTTGAACGCGACAATGGTGGGAATAAAATAGAATGCAGCGCTTACTAAGAACAGAAATAACATCTGCAAATATACAAATTGCCGGTTGTCAGATAATTGTATTCATTTCTGAATTGTCAAAATAAAAGGCCCGAACCTGCAAAGCAGATGGGCCTTTCATAGGACCACCATTCCTGATAGTCTGATTCGTTTATTCCGTCTTTAATATTTTCGCAGGACTTGCCACCGCCGCCTTTGCAGAATGGAATGTTGCAGTTACGACGGCTGTAATAACAATTACGAGGGCGGACAGAATAAATGGAACCGGGGACAGGCCTGCATTATATGGAAATATGTTCAGCCATTTATTCATAAAAAACCAGGCAACAGGAAATGCAATGAATGCCGCTATCAATGACAGCCATAAATAATTTTTGGTTATCAGCGCAACAACTTCAGCGATGCTGGCACCCAGTACTCTGCGAATACTGATCTCTTTTTGCTTTTGTTGGGTTGTAAATGCCGTAAGTCCAAGCAAACCCAGGCATGTTATCAGGATAGTGAGGACTGAAAAAGCCGCGAATATTTTTCCTCTTTTTTGATCGGCGGCAAATTGTGTATTAAAATCTTCATCCAGAAATTTATACTCAAAAGGCAACTGGGAAAAATATTTCTTCCAGACGGCTTCCGCTTTTGAAATGGATGTTTTGATATCGCCGGAATTCAGTTTTACCTGAATGATATTGCTATTGGGTGAATAAAACAAAAGAAGTGGAGCGATAGGATTATATAAAGATTTTTGGTTGAAATCCTTGACGACACCCACCACCTCCAGATAATGGTTTGATGTGTCGCCCGGAAATGTTATACGCTTTCCAATCGCGTTGTTCCAGGCAAAATGTCTAACCATGGATTCATTGACAAGGATACTGTGCAATGTATCAGCAGCGCCTTCAAAATTGCGGCCCTTAACTATAGGAATGCCCAATGCACCCAGGTAATTTTCATCAATGCCATAATCCTCAATTCCTTTGTCAACATGCCCGGTATTTGTCTGCACGGTAAACAGGTTCAGGTTCATGTTGGGTGTTCCCGGATAATTATTGCCGGTACCCACAGTTTTTACACCGGGCAGGTTGCGCAGTTCGTTATTCATGGCAAATATCTTACTGCGTTCGTCCTCCCCAGTATTTACAGTTATGGTCATTACCTGGTCTTTGTTAAATCCAACATCCTTTTTCCTCAAATAAGATAACTGTGTATACACCACCCAGGTGCAGATCAGCATGATCATTGAAATCGAAAACTGCAGTACAACCAGCGAACGGCGCAGGTTTACATTACCCGATGCCTTTGACAATGCGCCTTTCAATATACTCACAGGCTCAAAACTGGAAAGATAAAATGCAGGGTAACTTCCGCCCACCAATCCTGTAAACAGTAGAATGCCGATAAGCAAAATAATATTGAAAGGTTGAAGCAGGGTTTGCATCGTAAATTCCTTACCTGATATCGAATTGAAGGAAGACAATAAAAGAATAACCAGTATAACACTTAATAACAAAGCAATAAATGCTGTCAGCAATGACTCGCTTAAGAATTGACCCACCAGCTGTTTTTTAGTTGAGCCCGCTACTTTACGGATTCCAATTTCCTTGGCCCTCCGTGCCGATCTCGCTGTAGTAAGGTTCATATAGTTGATACAGGCAATCAATAACATAAAAAAAGCAACGGCGGAAAAAATCCGGATATACGACATATCGCCTATTTCTTCCGGTTCCCCCTCCAATGTTGAATGAAGATGTATATATGTTATTGGCATTACACCGTATTGAATCTTCACGTTGAATTTTGCGAAAATCGGCGCCATATACTTGTCGTACATGGGTATAAGTTTTTTATTAAAAGCATCTGCAGAAGTACCCGGTCTGAGCAGCACATAAGTGAAGTTGTTAAAACTTCCCCAGTTATCATTGCCGTTGTTATTGCCTTTGAGGATTGTGGAAAACGATATCAGCATATCGAACCGCAAATGGGAATTTTTTGGAACATCTTCTATTACGCCGGTAACCTTATACAAATCGTATACTGTCTTCATTGTTTTTCCGACAACCTGTATATTCTTACCAAAATATTTTTCAGCGAGTGTTTTTGTAATCACAATGCTGTTGGGATCTTTCAGGGCAGTGGCGGGATTGCCTTCCAAAAACCTGCAGGTGAAAATGTTGAAAATGTTGCTATCGGCATAATAAATCTTGGTTTCATAAAAACCATCCGTCCCCTTCTTGAACAATGTTCTCTCCCTACCCAGCAGCCTGGTTGCTTCTTCAACTTCCGGAAAGTCCTTTTTCAACGTAGCTGCAAGAGGCAGTTGTGTGACCGTCCAGTTCGTGTTTTTATCTTTTTCGTGTATATAAGAAACGATCCTGACTATGCGATCGGCTTTTTCGTTATAGCGGTCGAAATTCAGTTCATCCGTGATATAAAAAATCAGGAAGAGGCTGAATGTAATTCCAATAGTAAGTCCCAGTATATTCAGGATGCTGTACCATTTGTCTTTCTTAAAATTGCGGAAAGCAATGCGTATCAAGTTTTTTATCATGGATCTCTTTTTTTCAGGGCTGGTAACCGGGCGGCATCATTACAATATCCTAAAGGGTGCCAATTGCGCAATATACTCATAATCAGTGAATTATATTTCCCTTTCCACAAAAGGTGTCCGCTATTGATATGCTGTCTGTTCGCTTTGGAGCAAATATTAGACGTTCTTTTTAAGAATAAGTTACCGATTAAAAATGAGCTGATTCACAACCTCAATCGGAGTCTTACTACATTAACTTTAGGAAAAGAATCTAATAATTATGTCACCAGATACAAAAATGACTTGCGGGATTATTCTCCTTACCATACCCACCATTCAGTACGGAGGTTATTTTCTTTTATCAATCCTTTCCGGTAGGTTGAAATTACCACTCACGGAATTTCAGAAATCAATGTTTCGTGCAGGTCATGCCCACGCGGGAGTATTGGTAATACTTGCACTTATAGCCGGGATTTTATCAGACTATGCCAGTTTAAACCAGTCATTGGAAAAATTTATCCATATTGGCTTTCCACTTTCTGCCATATTAGTGAGCGGTGGGTTTTTTGCAAGTGCATCCGGGAAGAATATTACAAAACCAAATAAACTGATTTCCATATTGTATACAGGAATCCTGCTTTTGGCTGCAAGTTCAATTGTATTGGGTATTGGATTGATAAGAAATATCTAATCCCCCGCAATCCCTTATCAGAGTCTCAGAATTTAACTCTTTATTTCGTCGCAGACTGGTTGTTAGTTACGGGTTGCTTGTGATAATTCACAACCAGATCATGGATAGCCTGTTTTCTCTCCTTCTTTAAAGCCCGGATTTGTTCACGTTGCTGTTTTGACGTCAGACTTTTATCCTGTTTCACAGAATAAATCCTGTCAGCGTAATCCGCCCTGATATCGTCTTCCTTCCTTTGCAGATTACTTGGACGGCCATATACGGAACCATAAGGATAAGGGTAGTATCCGAACGGATAACCATAAAATCCATAATATCCATATGGACTATAAAATGGATAGTAACCAAATCCTACACTCACCCTTGGCGGAATAACATATGCATAACTATGCACGCCTGAAATTTTTTGTGCCTTAGCTGCAAACGCGAGACCCACACACATCACAATGATCAATAACTTTTTCATAAATACGCATTTGATATAACTAATTAACGCAAAAAATATACAGAGGATGTCTCTGATTCAACTTATAACTATTCAGTAACAATTCTAGTTGACGGTATTCTTCCCGGCTGCCCAGAGAATAGCATTGCCAAACATTTTTTTAAACTCGGGAGATTTTAACAAATTGGCGTGGTGCCCCATCTGGAAATAAATATTTCTTGCTTTCATTTTTTCATTGGACCAGATCACGGGGTGATCGCCCATTTTTATATCCGAAGGAGGCTGATAACTTGATTCATCCACGTTAGCAATCACATGAACATTCGGCCGGGGATCCTTATCATAAGTGTACCATTCATCGTCGGGTATGGAAAAAGTTTCGGGTAGTCCTTTCATCACGGGATGATTTTTATCCTCCACACGAACTGTGGCCGTCGCCCTTGCTGCGATGTAGTTTTTCCAGCGTATTCCTCCCATGAATTGTGAAAACCAATCCCACATAGGATAACCATCAAATTCGCCCAGCAATGATGCATGATGAAATCCAACCCAGCCGCCACGCCCCTCTTCCATATATTTAATGAATGCAGCTTTGGATCGATCAGTCCACATATAGGGAGGATAATTCAGTTGAATGAAAACCTGATAATGCGAAAGGTATTCATCACTAATGGAATCCGTATTGTTAATGATTTCAAAATCAAAATGCTGCTCCTCTGAAAAAACTTTGAGCCAGTCGATCGCAGCAACCACAAAGCCCTGATGTATCCCGCCTTTTTCGGTCAGAACCAGAACGTGGAAGATGGTTCTCTTTGTTAAATTTTGTCCAAAGCTTAAGAAACAAAACGCCAAAATAAAGCCTGTAAGCAAATAAAATATGCGGCGTTGCTTCATCCGGTTATTTACAACAAGATAAAGATATCATTGGAATTGTTACTCTAAAATAATGGTTTGATGGAGACTGCCGCACCACCGCCTGGAGCGAGTTTGAGAATCAGGCGGCTCGACTGGTCCACCTTTATTTTCCTAATGCGATACGCTTCCGGGTTTTGCAGCCAGTCGGCATTTTCAGCATCTTCATAAATCGTAGCTTCATAACTCTTGCCTTTTTCCAGGAAAGAAAGATCGGCTGTCATTTCACGGCGATGTCTCATCAGTAATGGCTCCCATAAACCATGCGTTTCCGTCTTTTTGTTTCTCGGGCGATCAGGATATAATCACCGGGTTCTGCGGCCAGGATGCGTGTATCATCCCAGTCAGTAGGCACATCTTTTATGAATTGAAAAGCATCCAAATGGGCCGTATAATTTTCAGGAAGATCTGCTACCATTTGCAAAGGACTATACATGGTAACATAAAGAAAGTTAAATGGAATTTTCTTAAATTAAATATCAAACAGGCTAAAATAAATAAACATAAATTACCTGTACGGGTTTTACCATTTACAATAATAATATCATACTAAAACAGGATCTATGTCTTATTGCAGTGCAATAGAAACAATGTCGGGAGAAAAAAAAGATTTGCACAAAGCTTATCACGATAAACACTATGGCTTTCCGATTCATGACGATAATGAGCTTTTCGGAAGACTTATAATGGAAATCAACCAGGCGGGCCTAAGTTGGGAAACTGTTTTGAAGAAGGAGAAAAATTTCAGAAAAGCTTATCACAATTTCAATATAAAAAAAGTCGCGGCATATAAAGAGGCTGACAGGAAGAGGCTGCTCTCCGATCCGGGCATCATACGAAATCGTTTAAAAATAAATGCAGCTATTGAAAATGCCAAATCAATCATCCTTCTTCAAAAACAATATGGTTCTTTCGAGAAATGGCTGGAGTCCGAACATCCTAAATCCAAAGAAGAATGGGTAAAGCTTTTTAAGAATACATTTCGTTTTACCGGAGGCGAGATCGTAAATGAGTTTTTAATGAGTATCGGATACCTGGCGGGCGCCCATGCAAGACAATGCCCCGTTTATGACAAAATCCTGAAAGTGCATCCTTTATGGAATAAACCCTGACATATTTAATTATCCCGGATCCCGCTATAACTTAATAATAATCAAAAGAGTACCTTCTATATTTCAATCGATAAAGAGTTAAATAACTCCATAGTAAGTCCATAGCAAATCCATAGCAAGTCCATAGTAAGTCCATAAAATCATGGACTTACTATGGAATTATTTTGGAATTTATATGGATTTTAGTACCTTTTTACTTTAAGTAACCTGGCAGGTGAATAGCAAACCAGATTTTCTCTATAATTCCCAATATGGCTAAACTGGATAATAATTCCCGTAAGGGAACACTTGGAGAATTTATCTATTATAACTGGAAAGGGAAGCAGTGTATCCGCGCCAAACCCCGCAAATTTGAGAGGACCGAAGCTTCCGTTAAAAGCGGTTTAAATTTTGGAAAAGCGAGTAGGATTGGAAGCGAAGTACGGGGTCTGATAAAATCCATAAACCCCAGTAAAAATGATATCCAGGTCACGTACAAGTTTACAGGTGCCCTGAATAAATTCATTAGCTGGAAGGAGAAACAAACTGCGGTCCCGGTTGAAATGTTCGACGGACTTCCCTATTTAAAAGATTTCCAATTCAACGACCAGGCCGATTTAAGTGAAATGACTTTTCTTAAAGTATCGGTAAAAATAAATACTCCCGGTACCATAGAAATCAGTCTGCCATCTTTGAGAACAAAAGAATCCATTCCTTATTATACCTACGCCAACCGGTATAAATGTAAAATGGTTTTGATGGGAATTGATCTTGGTTCAGCTGAAGCAGAAGAGTATGGCAAGGCTGTAATAGAAATACCGACAAATGTAGAAATATTTGACCTGCCTGTTCAGACCATGCGTACTGCAACTGATCCAGGTAAACTGATGGTACTGGTAATGGCCCTGCAATATTTCACCAGCACAAATGACGAATCAGATATGCTGACCGACAAAAAGAGATTGCCCTGCGGAATTGCCCTCGCTTATTTAAGTTAAGCCAATATTATCCTTGTAAATGAATTGCAAATTTCTTATGCCTGAGTTAAAATTTTACAAATTCTTACACTGAAAAAAGAAATTGGTGCAACATTTTTCTGAATTATGAGTCTCATTTAAAAAGATGAAATTTCATTATGTACGAATGGAACAAACTTTGTATCATATCCGTACAGGTATATAAAAGTTTTATTTTTTCATTGCATTGATTTTTAGCGTCTTATTTTTCTGGCACGCGCATCGCATGGATTAAATGAATTGTAAGAAATAAAATTTTTAATTGCTTCTCGGAAAATCGACTATCTATACCAGGGCTACTGCTAAGACTACTGCTAAATCTTAACCTGGAAGACAACTATTCTTTATCGGGACTAGTGCAACACATGAGAATGATGGTTGAGGTTTTGACTCCGCCATGTGTTCATTTATTCATTTAAAAAATCAGTAACAATGAAAAAGTTAATGTTTTTAGCAATCGTTTATTTTCTGCATCCCAACCTTCAGGCTGCAACAATTAGAAATGCACCCGTAAAAAAAATAGCGCCCGTAAGTGCCTATGACAAGGCGAAGGCGCATTTTATGGCTAACTATGCCGGGGCTACGGATGCTGTCTGGGACAACCTCCCTAATGATGAGATGTATTGTACTTTTCACAATGGAAAAGTTGTTACCCGTGTTTTTTATAACAATCATGGGAACTGGCAATATACTTTGCTCAGTTATCCGGGATCAGGTCTCTCAGTGGATGTAAAACATCGTATTCAGGATTATTTTGACACCTATCATATCGACTACGTGAACGAAATCCGTACAGGAAATACGGACCCGGTTTATGTAATGGATCTGGAAAATGAGGGTCATATCAAGGTAATCCGGGTTGACGACGACAATATCGATGTACAACAGGAGTTATACAAAGAGTAATCAGTGTTAATTAGTCTTTTGGTTTAAAGACCCTGTGATTCTTCGCAGGGTCTTTTTATTTATTTAGCAGGAATAATCTATAATTTCGTTGCCAACCCTTTTCTTTGTACAACCTGTTATAAACACCACTTCAATTTTCAATTATGAATATTCGCCTAACCCTGCTGCTCGCCTGTTTACTGGTATTCAGGAACTCCGACGCGCAATCCCTGAATACAGATGTTGAAACATCCATCAGGAATCTGAACGCAGCAATGATTTCTAAAGACAAATCAACACTGGATAAATTAACGGCGGATGAATTGAGTTTCGGTCATTCAACAGGCGTAGTAGAAAATAAATCGGAATTTGTCAATAATGTTTTGACCGGGCCCACTACTTTTTTCAAAATTGACATCTCGAACCAGAGCGTAAATCCGGCAGGAGATATTGCGATTGTCAGAAATATCAGCTCTATCAGCGGCACCAGTAAAGGACAACCCCTGGAAATAAAAATAGGCGTCCTGATGATCTGGAAAAAACAGGGCGACAATTGGAAATTGCTCGCGCGCCAGGGATATAAGTTGCCGTAGCAGGGACCTTATTTACCAGCAATTAACATTCAAGAAACGATATATGAACTATGAAGAACTGGTAAGGAACCACGCCGGTGAAATGGTAGAGAGGCTGGTGACCGATGTTGTCAGTAAAGATGCTGTAGAAATTCGTTTTGAATTTGAAGACGACGATCAATGGTCCATCATCAGTATGTTTATCTATGAAGAGGACAAAGAAATCTCCCTAAGGCTGCATGCAAACGATGTGTTTGAATTATACTTTGGATACTATGATGACGAAGACGAATTTTTCGAGATCACTCAGAAATTAACTCCGGAAGAAATAAAGGTTATTCCAAAGGGACTCCAAAAACTAATGAAAAAGGTACTTGTTGATGAGCAGGGTATGCGACTGCCGGGTAATTTTCTTTCGAAATAAAAGACTCCACTACTGCATTGTTGTAAATGAACACCCTGTGTTCGAAAACGCACAGTTAATCGCCTGATAAATTGCAGAATCCTTTATGGTACAGACTCTTCTATACTGGCATAAGGCTTGAGCCATAAACGATTATACCTATTCCCCAGCGATGATTAAAAACTATTTTAAAACGGCCTTCAGGAATTTTAAACGTAACAAGAGTTATGCATTTATCAACACCCTGGGGTTGACGGTTGGTATTTCTGCCTGTCTGTTGTTATTTTTAGTCATACAATTCGAAAGCAGCTTCGATAATTTCCATCCAAAGAAGAATAGCATATGCAGGGTTGGAACTGAATTCCATAACCAGGATGGTATCAGTTATTCAGATGTCGCCTGGCTGACTGTTGCGCACCGGGCAATCAACGCTGCATTGGCCAATCCGATAAAAAGCTTAAGATCCGAATAAACCATTTAAAAATATGTTTACTAATTATCTGTACATCGCCTTCAGGAATATTTTCAAAAGAAAAGGATATTCCCTTCTGAATATCGCAGGACTCACCCTGGGATGAGTTGCTGTTTGCTGATCTTTCATTATGTATCTTATGAAAGGAGTTTTGACAAATTCGAAAATGCTCCAGGGCAAATTGTGCGGGTGCGCTATGATAGCTATCAGAAAGGAGTGCTTGCATATAAGTCGGCTACTTCTTTTCCGGCAATCGGGCCTGCCATGAAAAAGGATTTTCCGGAGGTTCAAAAATTCTGCCGCCTTATTGACGATAATCTTTTACTCTCATACGAAAAGCTGAACAAAAAATTTACAGAAAACAAAGGATATTATGCCGATCCTGCAGCTATAGAGATGTTCAATTTACAGTTCCGGGAAGGTAATCCCCAATCCGCGTTAAAAGGACCGGACAAGATTATTCTTTCTGCTTCTACCGCCAGGAAATATTTTGGGGCCGAAAATGCACTGGGAAAGACATTAATGAACCGGAATGGTGACAGGCCCGAACTATTTGAAGTGACCGGGGTCTTCAAAGATTTTCCCGACAACTCACACCTGATCCTGAATTACCTTGTTTCTTATCAGACGCTTGCAAAAGAACTGATGGCTTCGGGAGATACTTCCAATGCGAGCGAAACAGCCTGGGGCTGGTATGATTATTATGTCTATGTACAATTAAATCCGGGAGTGGATTATAAAACGGTGGAAGCAAAAATGCCAGCGTTTACGGATAAATATATTAATCAGAAAGAATGGAACATAAAAAATAACGATCGTACAGAACTCCACCTGATTCCACTTGAAGACATACACCTTTATTCAAATTATAATCAGGAAGCAGAGGTAAACGGCAACGGAAGCGCCATCGCATTCTTATTCCTAATTGCCATTTTTATCATTTGTATTGCGTGGATCAATTATATTAACCTTGCAACGGCGAGATCAGTGGAAAGAGCAAGAGAAGTAGGTGTACGAAAAGTATTGGGTGCACTTAGAAGCATGCTGATACGACAATTCCTTGTGGAAAGTTTTATTTTGAATTGCATATCTCTCTTATTTTCCCTGGTTATATTCTTCATTCTTTTACATCCTTTTGATCTTTTTACAGGAAGGTCTCATTTTACAGCAGTTACCCTGACAAATTCATACTGGTTTTTGTTTGTTGGTCTTTTTATTATCGGCACTTTGATATCCGGTATTTATCCTGCATTCGTATTGTCAGGATTCAAACCAGGTATTGTTTTGAAAGGGTCTTTCAAGAATACTTCCAGAGGATTACTTCTTAGAAAGAGTCTAATCATTATACAATTCACTACATCTGTTATATTGATTGCAGGAACCATTATTGTATATGAACAATTAAGTTTTATGCGAAATCAACCAATTGGTGCAAACGTGCAGCAAACGCTGGTTTTAAAAGGACCACAGACCCTGGCGGATTCCCTTTATCAGAATACATATCAGCCGTTTAAATCTTCTGTATTACAAATGCCTGGTGTCCGGAATATTGCAGCATCAACCAGTGTTATGGGTGATGAAATTTACTGGACGAATAGTTCCCGAAGACTCGGATCGGATCAGCCGGCCCTGACATTATATAATCTGGGTATTGACAATGATTTTATTCCAGCATACGGAATCGTAATGGCCGCCGGAAGAAATTTTTCCCAATCATTCGAAACTGACAGGAAAGCGGTTATTTTAAATAAAAAAGCTACAGCATTATTAGGATTCAGTAGTCTGCAAGAAGCCATAAATCAAAGGATCGTGCGGGGACAGGATACTCTCACGATAGTTGGCGTTACAGCTGATTTTCATCACCTGGGATTGCAGAAAAATATTGACCCCATGATCCTGATCCCCCGACCCAACGCCAGTCGATTTTATTCTTTGAAACTGAATGGTGCCAATATTGAACAGACTATCACATCATTGCAACGGATCTGGTCACGCTATTTTCCGCAGGATCCATTCGAATATTTTTTCCTGGATGAATCCTTCGGACAGCAATATAAGGCTGACATTCTGTTTGGAACTGTATTTGGAATATTTGCTTTTATAGCTATCCTGATCGCCTGTTTTGGGCTCCTGGGACTTTCTGCGTATAATGTACTACAGCGCACAAAAGAAATCGGTATCAGGAAAGTGATGGGAGCTACGGTAAACAGTATTCTTATTTTGCTTTCGCGCGATTTTCTAAAGTTAATCCTGCTCGCCCTCATGTTTGCTATTCCGTTAGGCTGGTTTATTATGAGCAAATGGCTACAGGATTATGCCTTCCGGATAAATATTGGCTGGTGGGTATTTGCTATTGCAGGACTATCGGCATTGACCATTGCGGTTATTACCATATGCATTCAAACTATGAAAGCGGCCACCACAAATCCCGTGGATAGCTTAAAGACGGAATGATTAATTCTTCCCACTTATAAATGTCTAGGAAAAAATTTAGCCAGTGATACCAGGAATAAATAGGGAACAACAAGCACGAAAACAGAAATCATAAAATCTCTTTTTTTCTTAGGATTCCGATCCCATTTTTCTTCATATTTTCCATAGATCAGACGGTCGCGTTCTTTCACTATAAAAATATGATTAAGCACTATTGCTGAAAGGAGATAAACGGTTGCTGCAAATATTGTAGCTCCTGGTTTGGAAGAAAACCAGGAATGCCTGATCGTACGTAAATAAGTTGCTTCAAAGAAAAGTATCCAACCTCCTATTGAAAAAGAAAACAGGTACATGGCCTGTATACGGGCATGGAATTCCCGCGTATAACTTCGCTGATAAAAATGGTTATAAATATTGAAATATAAATAATCTATGGGTTTCATAGGATCACGGTTGTTTAGGGTAAAAACGGATTATAGTACCGTATTTAAACGTTTTTTAAGAAGCAAACTTGTACGGAAAGGGAAAGATAATGAAGAAAAAAAAGCAGCATTTATGGAATTTTCCAAAATTGGGAGAATCGTGGCGAAGCTTATTGGTCCACTGGCGTAAAAAAAAGAAGACTGAATGCTCAGTCTTCTTTAAGTCTCTTTTAAGCCAATTAATATTACTTCAGAGTTGCTTTTCTGGAAGATTTTAATATTGGTAAAAGAATTACCAATACTAAAATGGCAAATCCACCAATAACCTGAGCACCTGAAAGCGCTGAGTCGTTACCGGTAGAACCACCGGCGGCAAGTGCTGAAGACTGGCTCAAAATAAACGCCAGTACCGTAGCCATTGTATAACCAGTGAGTTTAGATAACTTTTTCATTTTAATAGTGTTTTAGATTTTATATAGAGAATCGTAATCTTTATACGGCAAATCGCTTACCAATATTGCGTAACAGCTAAGAAACCCATAAATTAAACTGATATTGAGCAGGTTATAAAGGCAGCTCTTTCCGGAGGTAGTTTCCCCGGTTATTGAACCGTGTCATTTTGAAAAAGATACTGCCAATTTGAGAATCGGATCGCCGACCGTCACTATATAAATGATCAATATTACTAATATCTGTATATCAGGGTTCAGCATGGCATAAGAATTGAAATTGAATACAGGAAACAAAGAAATAGTTACCTACTTTCGTCTTTCACAATAAAATTGCCCTTTACAATGAGAAAACGTGAATCTGGTATTCTCTATTTTCTGCTGGGAATTTATTCGATATTAGTCAGCTGGCACTATAACCATTCAATCTTCTGGCTGGTTATACACTGGATATTCTGGCCCATCTACCTGCTTTATGAACTGCTTACGGGCCATCTTTCTCATGGATTATGGAAAGAGATTCCAATGTCCTATTTTAAGTAATTTACCTCTACAGGCTTTTTACCAGTGAAACTTGTTTTCTCCTTTTAGTCTGTATTTCGGTTCCAAGTAACATTCCCCAGGGTTTCATTTCCGGTAACCTGTCGAAAATTATTTTCAAAACACCGATAAACGGAATGGAAAGGAACATGCCGGAAATTCCCCATAAAGCACCACCCAGTAAAACGACGACAATGGAAACAAGCGCATTGATTTTCACTCTTGAGGCGACTATATATGGAACGAGGAAATGATTATCTATAAATTGAATAATTATATATGAAATGATAATCCAAAATGGTGTATGAAATCCATCCATAGTAACAAAAGCAATCAACACAGGAAATAACACAGCCAGAATGCCACCTATGAAAGGAAGGATATTCAAAAGAGCGCCCAGAACACCCAACAGCACTGCGTATTGCACGCCAAGGATCAACAAGGCTGTGGTATTCAGGGTTGCCACAATCAGGGCTTCAAGTAATAAGCCAAACATATAATTCTGTATGGCTCCTCTGGTCTGATTCAAAACGACACTCACTTCTTTTTCATTTGCCTTCGCAAAAACGTCAAAAAGAAAGTTCAGAATTAGTTTCTTGTAATATAAAAAAAGAAAAGTATAGACAGGCAGCAGGAAAAACATGGCCATTACCCCCAATACAGTTCCCATCGCAGATGTCAAAACAGGTTTTAGTCCATTCTCTGCCTCATTTATATATTCATTTTGCTTTTTAGTATTGATGCCGAAATCAGTTCTTGCAAAATGCTGGAATTTGGCTGTCATGACAACGAATTTTTGTTTGAATGTCGGAAGTTCGTCAGAGAAACTTCTTACCTGAACAACAAAGAAATAAGTTATCCCCGCTATGATAATCATAGCAGCAATGATCGATGTCGTAATTGCCAATACTTTCGGAAAATGCCAGCTCTCCATCAATTTGGTAAGGGGATTCAGCAGGATTGCAAGCAATAAGGCAAATGACAGAGGAACAAGAACATCTCTGAGGTTACATAAAATAATTACAAATAATACGAGACCAAACAGAATGACCGTGATCTTCATGTAGAATGGATACTTCTTAATCATGCTTTTATTGTTTGATATAAAGGTTAATACCAGATAACACCACGGAGCCTATCCATAATGAGGAATTTAATACTCAGATTTTTTGTCAGAACCTGCATTCCTTTTTTCAAGTCCATATAATGACGGCTGACCGCTGCATTTCAGGATTCTAAATACTATTAAATTCAATTACCAGGCCATTTCGTTTCACAACACGCGTGCAATAACAACATTTATCAAACCAGATAATTTACCATAATTGTTTTTCGTCTATATTTTATATTTTACATCCTATGGCAAAATCAGGGACAATCTTTTTTTTCGCTGTCATATTCTGGACCGCCTGTGCCAGAAAAAATGACTATCCAGTGGTTACAACACTTGCTGGCACGGGCGTGATGGGTTCGATCAATGGACCGGGTATGTCTGCGTCTTTCTCAAACATGATGGGAGTAGCAGTAGACGAAAATAGGAATGTTTATGTCGCCGATTCAAGGAATAATATGATTCGAAAAATCAGCGCTGATGGAATGGTTACAACTGTTGCAGGCAATGGCATCGCTGGTTCCCGCGATGGCAGGGGTGATTCGGCCAGTTTTTTTTATCCGGAAGGTATAGCTGTAGACAAAAAGGGCAATCTATATGTAGCCGACACCCATAATGGTCTTATTCGCAAAATCAATCCGGATGGATTCGTGACCACGCTGGCGGGTCAAAGGATTTATCATACTATTCCAGGCATGGACACGACTGTACGTTTTGACAATCCCGCGGGAATTGCGGTTGATTCATTGGGTTTTGTTTATGTTGCTGATTGCGGAAATGATCTTATCAGGAAAATAAGCCCGGATGGAAGGGTTCGGAATGTCGCGGGAACCGGTAAAAAGGGTGCCACTGACAGCACAAGCCTGAATGCATCTTTTTATTTACCTGGAGGAATCGCACTTGATTCCCATGGCAATATTTATGTCGCAGATACTTATAATAATATGATCCGGAAGATCAGTCAGGAAGGCCTTGTAACAACTCTTGCCGGCAAAATATTGCCGGGTGCTTCCAATGGCAAAGGAGCAGCCGCTTCTTTCTCACATCCCGCCGGGATCACCGTAAGTTCTCAGGGAAATATTTATGTGGCCGATGCAGGAAATAACAGGATACGTATGATCAGTCCGGACGGATGGGTTTCCAATTTTGCAGGAAATGGATTGAGGGGGTCTACCAATGGACGTGATACCCTGGCTTCTTTTTACAAGCCATACGATGTGACTGCCGATAAATCTGGCTGTATATATGTGGCGGATTATCTGAATAACATGGTTCGTAAAATCAGTTTTTAATCCAATATTTCACACCAGTTCCTTCATTGAAATAAAAACTATACTTTTAAGCCAGATCCAGTCAATATGAATAAAAAATTAACCCTTGCGGCTTTAGTAATTATCTTTTTGTCGGAATGCAAAAAAACAGAAACAACCACCACCACCAATCCACCTCCGCCGCCGGCAAACACACAGCATATCTCTGTGGTAACCCAGCACAATGATAATACCAGGGCCGGTTTGAATAACCTGGAATTGGTTCTTACAACTTCCAATGTAAATACGACAACATTTGGAAAGCTGTTTACTATGGCTATTGACGACCAGGTATATGCGCAACCTTTGATGGTAGGCAATCTGGCTATTGGATCAGGCAATCACAATGTACTATTTGTAGCTACTGTCAACAATACAGTTTATGCTTATGACGGAGATAACGGCAGCCTTTACTGGAAAAAAAATTATACACAAACAGGTATGCGGCCAGCAAATTCGACTGATATGTCTTCAACCTGGTGCACAACTTATACTGATATTAAATTTAATATCGGAATTATTGGCACTCCGGTTATCGATTCTACTACAGGAACCATTTATTTTGTTGCAAGAAGTACTGATGGGAATCAGTTCGTACAATATTTACACGCCGTCAATATTATAAATGGCAATGAGCAGTCAGGCAGCCCGGTGGCAATTACTGCCAGCATGCCCGGAAGTGGAGATGGCAGTGTTGGCAATTTGGTAAGCTTCGATCCAAGACGCAACAATCAGCGGCAGGGACTAACGCTGGTTAATGGTGTAGTGTATATTTCATTCGCTTCTCATTGCGACTGGAATCCATATCATGGATGGATTCTCGGATACAACACTCAGACACTCCAGCAACAGACCGTTTACAATGATACACCGGACGGAGAAAATGGTGGTTTATGGGAAAGCGGTATGGGAGTGGCCGCAGATGCACAGGGAAACTTATATGTTGTCTCAGGGAATGGAACGGTAGGACAAGGCAACCTGTTCACCAGTTCTGGTAACGGAACAGACGAAAATTCGCCCAATCCAAATCCTGCTGATCCTACCAACCGGGGTGAAAGCGCCATGAAACTAACACCTTCGGGCACAGGTTTACAATTGAGCAGCTATTTTACACCCACTAACTATCTGAATCTGAATATAAATGATCTGGATTATGGTGTTATGGGCACTTTGTTAATCCCAAATACAAATTATTATTTAACCGGATGTAAAGACGGAAACCTATACCTGCTAAATAAGGATAATATGGGCGGCTATTCCAGTTCATCCAATCAGATACAGCAGACCATTCCTTTGAGTGTGAGTCTTCATTGCCAGCCTTCTTACTATAAAGGAACCACCAATGAATTCGTTTATGTGTGGTCTGAAAATGATCCATTGCGTGCACTGCCGTTCGACCGCAGCAGCAATATGTTCACAAACAACCAGGTCGTCAATAACGTAAGCGGCCCAAGCGGGTATTGTGGTACTGATTTGTCCGTTTCTTCAAACGGTACGGTTGATGGAACTGGCATTCTATGGGCAGCTTATGCAAGTAGCGGAAATGCGGCTAACGTGGTTTGTCCGGGTATTTTAAGGGCTTTCGATGCTAATGATATTACGAAAGAACTCTGGGATAGTAATCTGAGTCCCGCTGATAATGCGGGCAACTACGCAAAATATTGTTCTCCTACGATTGCTAACGGTCACGTATACCTGGCAACCTTCTCAAACCAGGTTGTAGTCTATGGACTCAAATATTAGACTTCTCTAGAATTCCCAGCCGATTTTGATGCTAAGCCTGTTTAAACTATAATTAATTTTCTGCAACTGATCATTTGGCTCTGAGCCCTGAGTATAATAAATTCCGGTAAGATAATACAACGGATCATAAGTCTCTACTGTTTTTTTGTAAGAGTACCCAAGGCTCAACAGCAGGTTATTTTTTTTGGCCACCAACACTTTGTATCCAAGGCCCCAATCACCGTAAAAACCATTTCCGAATTTATCATTTTCAACATTACTTGTTTTTTGCTGGTCAGTAACCCAGCTGAAATTGATGCCCATATCTGAATACACGAACAATTTATTATTGCTTTTACCAAACTCCTTTCTGATATCTACAAATAAGGGTATCGTCCTCAATCTGTAAAAATCAAGTCCGATCCCTACCCCGGTAAACCAGGATTTATATTGGGCCCCATTGATTGTCTGCAATTGAAAGGCAGACCCGGTTTCGCCTTCCAGTAAACCCAGATTATTGACAGAATGAAATTGCCACTTCCCATCTGAACTATTTTTCTGTGCTGAAGAAAAAGTTACCATGCCGGTCAGCGCAAAAATCATTGAAAATATTATTTTGAACATAGCAGTAATTATAATTTGCTAATTAAATGAATATTGTTCAGGTCTGTATAATCATACTGGTAGAGCCCGTCCTTTGCCATGACGATGGCCAGGCCGTTTTCAGCAATCACGTCGTAAACTTCTGCATCCTTCAATTGCTTTAACAGCAAAAGATTGGTAACATCCGTTGCATCGTACACTTTCAGTCCGTCCTTTCCGTCGCAGATAAATAAATTGTTCCCGTCTTTTGAAAGTCCGTCGGGATGCGTAAGCTGGTAGGTTTTTACCATAAAAGAATTCGCCATATCCTGAATGTTAATGATCTGGAGCTGATCATAGAACCCGAGACATGCACTCGAATCGTTCAGGGTAATATACGCGTAGTTATTGTCTGCAATTACCGGATCACAGCCACGTGCATGCACGAACTGTCCGATCAGGGAAGGGTTGGAAGGCGACGACTGAACGTCATACATGTACATACCATTGTTAGTGCCCACAAAAAGTTTATCCTTTAATGGATATATCGTTTCGACGTGCCAGTCCACCTCTACAGAGCTGGTAAAACCAGGGGCAAAAGGCTGAGTGATATCAAAGGCCGACAGATCATTGGGGCCCACAGTATAAAGAAAGTTATTTATGATACTGAATCTCGCCAGGGACCCATTAGTTGCCACAACCGTATTACTTTGACTTGCAGCTGCCGGTGTAGCAATTGTCCAACAATTTGCACAACCGGTAAAATAGACTGGGTAAGTGCTATTCGGGTCGTAGTCAACCGTTGTGTCGTGAGTTGACCATCCTACAATGACGTTAATGGAGTCGGGGTTGAAAACGGCGCCTGCTGTGTAAGCAATTCCTAAATTATATATACTGTGATCGGGGAATACGTTTGTGGCAAAATTTTTTGCAACGACATTCAGTGGATCGCTAATATCAAACGACACCAGATCACCATAACAATCTGCATACAATGCATTTCCCTTAATGGCCATGTCTTCATTCCCGGGTATATTGATAAATGAAACATTTTTTGGATTATGAGGATCAGTGTTGTCGATTACATGTATTCCGGCATATGGTTCTGATAAAAAGATATATTTACCGGCAACGGTTATTTTCCCGGGATTCGAAACATCGAGCGCCGGCTGGCTTTTAACAGTTTCCCTGAACTTGGTCAGGACTTCATAAACAGGAGTGCTTATCGTGTATGTCCTGGTAACTTTATCTTTCATACATCCTGTAAGAGATATTCCAAGAAGAAGAGGAATGCAAATTCTGATCAGGAGCCAATTTTTCTTTTTCATACCAGCGTTTTGACTTTGACTGGCATACAAAAGAAAACGTTGCACCGAACCATTATTTTTTACTGTGAACAAAAGAAACCTTCAATCCGGTATAAAAAAGATGTTGTGGATCTCCGGAACCAGATTTCAGAAGCCCGGATAAACCGTATTGTAGTTCAGGGCCAAGGCGGAGCTCATTTTTATTAAATGGAAACCCGATCATAAAAGCCGTAGTTCCGTTTAATTGGACCTTGTTGAAAAACAACGCGTTTTGATAATAAAGATTCCCGTTGGGATCAAAATGTAATGCATTACTGCTAAGCAGGTATGAAACCGATAAACCTGCTTCCCAGTAAAAAGGCATTCTTATACTTTTATTCAATTGAAAATCTGCAGTTACCGGTAGTTCAAAAAAATGATAGTTGTTGGTATAGGAATGATTAGTGCCGCTTTGATAGTATCCGTTAATCGCGTAAGCCATGGGTGCGGCGGTGGTTCCTATATTATAATAAACCGGATAATAAACAATTATTGGACTGTCCACCGCATAACCCGTGTTAACATGCGTGGAATAATAATGATAATTTAACCCCGCTGAGATTGATACGCGTTTAGATAAATACCTGCTCACAAATGCACCCGCGCTGAAAGAAAATCCCGGACTAATTTCTGAAGAAACGGGAACCGGTGCCGGGGCTCCATTGGGAGCGTTGGCAGCGCTGGCATAGGGAAGACCATAATACAATCCGGTGACATTGGATTGTTTGAACAGGCTTTGATTGGTATTTGATATACCAGCTCCTCCGGTTAATCCAAATGTCCATAAAGAAGACTTGCTTTTCGGTTTGTCCTTCGCCGATAATTTTGGTTCAGTATTCGAATTTTTCTGAACTGTACTTTGCAAAACGGGAGCGACTGTTTTTTTCAGGGCGGCAGAATCTGTCTTATTTTCTCCTGAATATTCTGGTTCCATTTTTGCCGGTACCGGGGGAATAATTTCAGAATTTGATTTATCGCTTTTTGCCGTACCAGCATTCTCTTCAGACTTTTCATTTCTTCCATCCCCGATCTCCTTTGAATTAAAAGAGGGTGCCGGCTCATTTCCTGATTTCTTCTTAATAGATTCTCTGCTCTCATTCCCCTTCAAAAGATTGGGTTTTTTTTGATCAATCAGGCTAATCACTTTTTCATTTAGTTTACTCTCCCCCATCCTTGTGGTTTGATCCTGGCTGACTGATGATTTATTTGGATCTTCATCTTTCCTCTTTTGTTCCAGGGAAATGGTTTTTTTATCAGAATGATTTTTAATAGCTCCAAAATAAATGGCTCCGCCTGACAGTAACAGACCTGAAAAAAGGAAAAGAATGAACAGAGGTCCGCGGCGCTTTTTGTCCTTATTGATCTCTTTGTCGACTGCCGTCCATACGGCATCCGACGGATCAAATCCCAGCTGATCCATTTTTTTACGAACCTGGTCTTCAAAATTATTTTCGTGCATATATGCCCGTTTTATTATCTAAAGAATTTCTTGTTATCCAGCTGATCAGCAATGCCCGCGCGCGTGCATACTGTGACTTGGATGTGCCCTCATGAATACCCAGTATTTTACCGATTTCCGAATGTTTATAACCTTCCACTGCATGCATATTAAATATTGTCTGGTAGCCGACCGGGAGCTGGCGAATCAGATCAGCAAGCTCCTTTGCATTTAAAATCAGTTCAGGATTTTCATCTGAGACCGGATGAAGGTTTTTTTCAACAAATGACAGATCATATTGGTAACGGTCCTCACTTTTCAAATAGTTAATAGCTGTATTCACCATAATTCTTCTGATCCAGGCACCCAGATCGCCGGTGCCATTGTACTGATGGAGGTTTTTAAATATTTTGATAAAGCCTTCCTGCAGCACATCTTCTGCGTCAGCCATGGATTTAGTGTAACGGTAGCACAGTCCCAGCATCGCATGAGCATAATGCGCATAAAGCTCCTGCTGGGCGGAGGCTTTTCCTTTCAGGCAGTCATTCAGCAACTTTTTTTGATCCATGTGCTTTTAACCTGACATTATTATATTGCAAACCGTTGCTTGCCGATTTTATTTTAAAATCTGAGGGGCCGGTTGATAGTAATTCGGACTGAACATACAACAATTTTCTTCCATATTCTAAATCAACACATTAGAGGAGAACACCAGTAAATTAATTGGTTGTACGTGATATTAAATGGTATAACTTCATCAAGTTTTACATTACCTTATTCCTCTAAAACTAATTTTATGTTTGAACAAATATTACAGTTGGTTAAAGAACACATGGATAATAATCCCCAGCTTACTCAAAATGTACCTCCTGAACAAGCTGATGCTATCCATAAGGAAATAGCTACGCATATTACTAACGGCCTCCAAAACCAACAGGCAACACCAGTAACAGCAGGCGGATTATTATCGCAGTTTGAAAGCAGTTTAAGTTCGGGAAATCTTCTGACAAGTTCTATTTCGGGTGGATTAATAGGAAGCCTGGGAAGTAAATTTGGTTTATCTCCGGCAATTACGGGCGCTATTGCAGCTTCGTTACCGGGACTGTTGCAGAAATTTACTCATAGAAATGATACGGCTGGAACAGGAGTTACTGCAGCAACATCATGATGGTGTAAATCACTAAGATTCACGAGTGAAAAAAAATTCAGCAAGAAGAGATTTTATTAAACATTCATCATTGGGTTTGGGCAGTCTGGCTCTTGCCCCTTTTATTGCATCAAAAAAAGAAATCCGATCATCAGAGGAGTACTCCGATAAAAAACTTCATATCATCTGTTTGGGTGCTCATCCCGGCGACCCCGAATTTGGTTGCGGAGGAACGATGGCGAAATACAGCCAGGCAGGTCATGCCGTTACTTTTTTATACTTAACCAGAGGAGAAGCAGGAGATCCGACAAAATCATATGCAGAATCAGCAACGCTTAGAACAAAAGAAGCGGAGACGGCCTGCAAATTATTAAATGTAAACCCTATGTTCGCCGGGCAGGTGGATGGAAATACAGAATTAAATAAAGAAAGAAATGAAGAAACGACAAAATTGATTTTATCAGAAAAACCTGACCTAGTTTTTACACAGTGGCCTATCGACGCACATCCCGATCATCAGGTCACCGGCATGCTGACTTTAACAGCCTGGATCAGGTCAGGCAGGCAATTTCAATTGTATTTTTATGAAGTAAATACAGGAATAGAAACCATGGGATTTACACCAACAGACTATGTGGATATAACCGGAGTTCGTGAATTGAAGAAGTCGGCCATGTATGCACATAAATCTCAGGATCCCGATGGCACTTATAATAATTATTTTAAACCATTAGAAGAATTCAGGGGACTGGAGGCCGGCGTAAAAGCAGCAGAAGGATTTATACGATTTAAGGACAAGGAAGACAGGGCAACGATAATCGGATTATCTCTGGCATAGCGAAAAAAAACCTGTTGTCAAAATATTGACAACAGGTTTATATTAATATAAATTGAATCGATTAATGTTCTTTCGGATGGGCTGGTTCCCCGTGCTGAGGTTGAGCAGCATGTTGAGGCGCCGGATTATGTGGTTGCTGATGATTCATATGTTGTTGCTGCGGCGCAGGATGATATGCCTGCTGATGTTGCTGAGGTACAGGATGATTATTGGGGGCCTGCTGGTGCTGTGGTGCAGGATGATTATTAGCAGCCTGTGGGTGTTGTGGTGCAGGATGATTTACTGTACCTGGGTTATGTGTAACTGCAGGCTGGTTATTTACATGATGAACAACCGGCACGTTTCCATGAGGATCATAGCGGGTTCCTCCTGGCTTACTCATAGCAGCAGTAACAGGTTGTCCATGATTTACAGAAGCAAACTGATTTCTGTCCTGCCTTGCCTGCTGCATATGTGAAACCTGTTGGGAAGTAGCCTGTACGTGCCTTTCTCTCATCGCTGTTTCTTCCTGTGCTGTAGGTCTGGCTGATACCCCTCCGGATCCGCCGTTAAAACTGGTCCGGCTATTTTCCCTGGTATTGTTTACGACCACAGTTCTATCCACATAGGTATTATGTACGATGGTAGTATTCACATTTACAACTGCTGTGTTATATCTGAATGAATGTCCCTCCCATCTGCCGCCATAAAATCCTGACCCGGTATAACCATAACCATAATTTATGCCTCCATAATATCCTACGTGAGGACCCCAATACCCGGCATGAAATCCATAAACTCCCCCTGCAAAGCCCCACCAGGCAGGTGTCCATAAATACCCATATTGGGGAGGTCGTACCCATATTCCGGGTACCCAGAAGTACCCATCTTCTCCCCAGGCCCAGTATCCAGGCACCCACAAATAGCCATCAAAGGGACAGGGAGGCTGTGCGTAAACCGGTAATACGGGAGGAGGAATGCTGGCTGTAATGCTGACCCCTACGCTAACCTGGGCAGAAGTTGAGGTCGACGATAAAACAAACATGCCAACCGTCAGCACGAAGATGATTTTTATCTTTTTCATATTTGGTCTTTTTATTATTAAATGAGTTTCCTCTTTAATATTGAAAAGGCCGTGCCAGCTTAACGGCTAACTGTTCATTAACAAAAAATTATCCCCCGGATTTAACACTTTGCATGTCATAAAAGCCTGAATATCATTAAGCTTTTTTATACAAGTACTTTTGTTGTAAGATCGATGTAACTGGTCGTTATGCTTTGTACCGGATTGGAAGCGCCATCCTGTTCAACGAAAAAGTATTCCATGCCGGATATTTTTGATGCCGCAAATACTCTTTTAAAATCCACTGTGCCATTTCCAATTTCAGTGGGTGCTTTCTGCGTGTTGATATCTTTTACGTGCCACAATGGAAAACGACCCGGACTTTTTTTGAAGAGTTCGACGGGATCCGCTCCAGCCACACTTGCCCACCCAAGATCTAGTTCCATTTTAAGGATGTCGGCATTGATTTGTGAAAGCAGACTATCGTATGGAATTTTTCCATCTACCGTTTCGAATTCATGCGTGTGGTTATGATAACATAGCTGAATGCCCGCTTTTTTGGCAGCCTCGCCTGATCGGGTCAATGTATCAATCGACTCGCTGATTTCGGCTGATGTACTGAGCGGAATGGATGCACATACAAGATATTTCAAACCACCTTCGGCAACCTCATCTATAATCTGCTGGTAATTATCTTTCAAATTCTTCATGGGGGGCATGCTTCTTAACTGGTGCAACCTGGTCGTATCCATACCTGGAGGCACTTTAAAACCACCCGCAGGCATTTTGAACGGAGCGCCACCAACATGATGTGAAACCCAGGAAAGACCCATGTCTTTCGTGAGTTTGGCAAATTCTTTCGAAGTCATTCCATAATAGGCTCCTTTGATGCTAAATGCAGATTCCACATCTTTATAACCGATGTCAGCAATTTTTTTAAGCGTGCCCGGAACGTCGTTATCAATGGTTCCACCCATCGTATAAAGCTGCAGGCCTATGGGATGCATTGTATATTTTTCTAATAGAGAAGCATATCCCTTCTGTGAAAATATTATTCCTCCCAGTGCAAGGGCGCCGGAGTTCAGGATGAATTTTCTTCTGTTATGCATGATCGTTAGTTTAATGTGTAATTGATTTGAATTCATTGAATCATTGGCATGGTGAATCACTCTCAGGGTGTCTTGTCAGTATTGAATTTGATATTTGTTACAGACATCAACGGCTCGTCACCTTTTGCATTTTGATTTTTGAAAAAGAAGTAAATATCGTGCTGCCCTGTGACAGGTTTAATATCTGTTTTTATGCCCGGTCTGGCGAAGGGATTTCTAAAACCTGCTGCAGGTTTTTTAGGTGTCACCGCTTTTTTTGCAACCGGTTGTACAACCGCTGCAGGCCTGGCTTTCACGCCTCCGGCATTTTGTACTGTATTCGCCGTGGGTGCCGCAAAGACCGGATTTACTGATTCAATATTTACCTGGCCGAGCAGTTCGCCTTCAGGATTGTCGAGCCTGACTTCGATGGTACCCCCCAGATAACCCATCATGGGGAATGCGATGGCACTTATTTCCAGTTGTTGTATGCCGGTCAGATCAATTTGTTTAAAACCGATATATCCACCTGACTTTGGAATGATATTCAAAGAGACGGCAAACATGGTTTGTAAATTGACTTCCGCGCGATGAGTAATGTCAGCTGTACCGGGACTCAATTCGGGACTGCGCAACACTTTCGTTTTTTCAGTTGTCAGAGGCTCAGATTCTTTGGCGCCCTTATCTGTGTAAGCTGCCCTGATAACAATCGATCCCTTTCCATTGTCGCCTTCCGGAATTTTGGGTGTGTATCTACCCTTCAATGGAAGCGTGCTGATCGTTTTTTGATTGGAACTGAGAATATAGTTCACAATAGTTCTTGCGTCGTTCATCGACATGGATGGATGGGCGGGCATATTGACAGTTCCCCAGACACCACTGCCACCTGATCTTATTTTTCTGGCCAGCGAATCGAGTGCCCAGTTATATTTGGATTTATATTTCTCCGCAATTTCAATAAATTCGGGGCCTACGGATTTGGTATCAGGGTGATGACAATTATTACAGTCCACTTTGTTGATCATTGCCTGTGCCACTGCAAATCGTGTAGAAGCATCCACGCTACGCTGTCCCTGTTCCAATTCCGCAATATCGAAACCTTCAGAAGTGTAATCAATACTGGCAGCCACCTGCCGTGGATCAACTTTTCTATCTTCCTTATCGGTTACTTTAATATCGTATCCAAATGGTTTTCCGGGGAAGAAGAAGGTTTTGTTCCCACTGATATCCAAAATC
This sequence comes from uncultured Bacteroidota bacterium, assembly GCA_963730425.1. Lineage (GTDB taxonomy): Bacteria > Bacteroidota > Bacteroidia > Chitinophagales > Chitinophagaceae > Puia. The sequence continues at coordinate 1,224,949 of CAVSRV010000003.1, forward strand.
AGGTCGGGCGGTGAATTGCCGGCAATAATTTTCAGAGACTTGCTGTTTTTTGCACCCTGGGGGTCCGTGACCGTTAGTGTCGCCGTATACTTTCCCGGCTGATCAAAACTGGCAGTCGGATTGGGATCATTAAAAGTAACAGGAGTCTTTCCATTTGCACCCGTAATAACCCATTCATATTTTAGAGAGTCCCCGTCATAATCCTTTGTTCCTGCAGAGGAGAGATTGACTGTAAGAGGTAATGAGCCACCGCTTTTATCGGCGGAAGCCTGTACGATTGGCGTACGGTTGCCAGCATTATATTCTATGCGAACCAGCTTTGAATTATCACTTTTTCTGAACCAGTTGCTGCCATATTCCAAAACATATAAATCGCCATTAGGTCCGAATTTGATATCTATGGGTTCGATTGGCTGATAAGAAGGAAGAAATCTTTCCATAGACTTATAATCACCATTATCTTTCATGCTGATAGACATGATCCATCCTCGTGAAAGATCTGCAGCCAGCCATTTCCCTTCATAATAGCCGGGATAGCGACGTTTTGCATTGACAAAATTTGACCGATGGTAAATGGGGCCACCTACGGCGCATCTTGCTCCAGATCCCACCAGTGGAAATTTATCAGAATTCCGGTATGGATATGAAATGAACGCCGGTTGCGCAGGCGGTAATTCAGTGAGTCCGGTATTATTGACGGAATGATTTACCGGTTTTGCAGGATTCTGTGGTGGGTAAACAGTATCGTGCACATAATCATACATTGGATATCCCACATTATCTCCTATAAAATAGGGCCATCCAAAATATCCCGGTCCCCTGGCCTGATTGAATTCATCCATTCCCATCCGCGTAGTTCTGGTGTCTTCGTTTGCATCAGGACCCACTTCTCCCCAATACAACCATCCCGTTTTTGTGTCAATAGATGGACGCCATGGATTGCGGTCGCCCATGATATAGATTTCTGGTCTTGTCTTCGCCATATCCTTAGGAAAAAGATTTCCATCGGGTATACTATACGTGGCATCGGGATTTGGATGGATCCTCAATATTTTACCGCGCAGATCATTTGTATTCCCGGAACCACGCTGATCATCCCAGCTTTTCCGATCGGGACGTTCATCTGTCTGTGATTTTTCAGCCACATTACCTGTGTTATTTCCGACTGCCAGGTAGAGATTGCCGGATTCGTCCCAGGTCATGCCACCTCCCGTATGACAACATACTTCTCTCTGGGTAGTTATCTCCAGTACTATTTTTTCTGAGCCGGCAACCAGTTTGTCGTCGCGGATCTCCCAGCGGGATAATACATGTTTGCTGATGGTAGGATGTGCATAGTACAAATAAGCCCAATGATTCTCGTCAAATTTCGGATCCACAGTAAAGCCTATAAATCCCTCTTCCGCTTCTGTTACCCTGCCATCCTTACTCGTATACTTGGTATTTACAGGGATCGAGCCAACCAGGCTAACCGTCTTAAGAATGGGGTTGTATACTTTGAGATCACCCTTACGTTCATTAATATATACTCTGCCGTCTTTTAGTACTTCAAAGTTCATGGGCTCATCCAGTGCACCTTCCGCTGTAAGAGCGACCGGAGTAAACCGGTTATCATCCGGCTTAACAGTGTCCTTTGCATTTACCACTTCTTCTGTTTCCTGATGTTTACAGGAAACAGAAAAAAAACAAATCATAAATACAAGAAGACTTAAAGTTTTTAAGTAAGGATATTTCGGAAGAATGAAATTCATAGCAGTCGTTGTTAATTCATTTAAAAGTAAATACCATAATGAATATACTAAAATAAAATGCGACCAAAGGTCAAATCTTGTATACCAATACTGACAGAACCCCGGGTAAACTTGCCCCCATGGAAATTCAAATTCTCTCACCGGTTTAGCAATAATATCAAAAACATTTTTTCCTTTCCAGTTCACTAATCATTTTTCGGAGTGAAATTTTGATGGTTGAGATTTCTTTAACATATTGGAATAAACAGGGTTAATTAAAAGGGAATATCTTCCTTTTGACGATAAAAACTACTATATGAAATTTGATAAGTCAAAAATCCTGAACATCATTCTCTTACTCGTTCGCATTTGGCTGGGTTACAGAATGTTTACGGCCAGTTACTCTTCTGTAAGCGGTATCCTGTTCAATCCCAAGGAAAGAATCTTTTTCGAAAAATGGTTTGGAACAGAATTACACTTCCCGTTGCCTTTGGTCATGGCATTTTTGGCAAAGGGATCGGAATTAACGGGAGCCATTTTAGTATTTTTCGGTCTTTTCACCAGACCGGGTGCTTCTCTTATTGCGTTTACCATGCTGGTAGCGACGCTGACGGCTAATTTAGGGCAGGATTGGAATATCGATGGTGGTTTTACAGTATCGTATTTTTTGTTTGCCCTGATACTGCTTACAGAAGGCGGCGGGAAATATAGCTTCGATTATTTTTTTCTTCAAAGAAAGGTTTCTTTAAATGAAATATCTCAGGGAATGGGATGAGTTTCCATTTTTCTGATATGCCAGCCCCCGTCCTTTAACCATATCCATTTTGCATCGTATTCGCCTTTAACTGAAACTGTATCTCCTGAGGGTACAATAACTTTTTGACGATAGATCCCATTTGATATGGCCGTGTCATCTTTGATAGTTATAGAATCAGTGGTGGTTGATTGATATATCACTTTAAAATTCCTAAACCTGTTCAAATAATTCCGGATAGAGTCCCTGCCAATAGCGATGTTTCCAAGTTCCCCGTCGGGCGTATAAAGAAGAGCAATTGAATCCGCATTTGTTTTTAAAATCAAGTGATCGTAATATCGCATAGCCGCCTGAACTGTTTCTTTGTTCCGGTATTTTTTGTTGCATGAAAAACCAAATTCAAACAGACAAAATATCATAAATAATAACGTCTTATACCCAAAACTCATATTCGCTTTTCTGATCTAATAAATAACAGGGATAATACCGGGCATTATTTTTCGAATACCAGCGTGTCTGGTGATGCACCTGTTTTTTGAAGTATGCTAACGAGGTCATTCACCATGGGGTCGGGGCCGCATACATAAAAATGTTTTTTAAAATCAGTGATATTATTCCTGATAAATTTTTCATCAATCCTCTTGTTTTCAAATCCTTCGATGTTGTCTCTTGTCAAATAAAAAACAACATTCTTTCCCAGTATTTTTATTAACTCTTCCCTGTAAATAATATCCGCCAGTTTTTTATTGGAGAAAAAAAGTTTATTGCCATCCGTTTTATTTTCCTTGTACAGGTTGCGCAAAATTGCAATGAAAGGCGTAATACCCGCGCCACCCGCAATAAAATAACCCGGACCCTTATAGTCAATCGCTCCCCAGGAATCCCGGATAATTAATTCATCGCCCGGTCGTAACTGATGTAGTTTGTCTGTTATGCCGTGATGATCAGCATATCGTTTTATGGTGAATTCAAGATACAATTCACTGATCAAAGCTGTAAAAGTAAATGGCCGCAGTTCATTTTCCAATCCTGGTTTATTGATAGATAGATCAGTAGCTTGTCCGGGTAAATATTGATACCCGGGGGGCTTTTCAGTCCTGAAGCATTTTACGTCATGAGTTACCTGAAATATTTCAATTATCCTGATTATATATTCCATAGATGTATCCTTATTCCCGTAAAGATATTCAATCATAAGCGTTATCAGACGGGAAGGGAACATTTCAATTTCTCAGGTCGCTCAATACACAGCGGTGAGTTTAGTATAATTCACCAAATCGTTCCATTGGTTTTAGGAAAATCTGCAAATCTCCCGCAGACAATTTTATTTTTTGCAAAAAGGAATAAAATGCGCAATGCTTTTTAACCGGTGAAAGGAAAATTGCTTATCGGCAAATGCATCCGGCATTTATCAATTAGGAATGAGGCACTGAAGAAAATATTTTCGGTGACAGCAATTTATTCTCATCACCTTCAAAATTATATTAACATGAAAGCAAATTTATCTGCCTTCGTACTATTGGTCATTGCTATTTCAACATCCTGTAAGAGGGAACAACTTCCGGTGGGAAAGGGTTTTCCCATCCAGAACAACTTCCATTTAAAAATTGCAGTTGTTTCAGACATTCACTATATGGATCCCACGTTGCTCAAGAACCACGCTAATACAGGTGCGGCATTCAATGCATACCTGGACGCTGATCCAAAACTGATCGAATTCAGCGATCCTATTTTCAGAAATGTCGTGGCGCAGATTAAATCTGAAAAGCCTGATATTTTACTTATTCCGGGGGACCTTACAAAAGACGGGGAAAGAGTCAGCCACCATTCAGTGGTTCAGTTGATTAAACAGATTTCGGACGCACATATTAAAGTATTTGTCGTTCCCGGAAATCATGATATCAATAATCCCGAGGCGGTCACTTATAATGGGGACAATGCAACTCCAACGCCTTCCATTTCAGCATCTGAATTCAGTAACATATATTCAGATTATGGGTATGGTAACGCGATTGCACGGGATCCCAATTCACTTAGTTATGTTGCTGAGCCGTATCCTTCACTATGGATACTGGGTATCGACGACTGCGAGTATTATGATAATAAAGACATTGCGATTGTGGCTGGAAAAATAAAACCCGAAACAATGAAATGGGCGCTAACCTGGATAGCCGAAGCAAAACGCAGGCATATTATGATATTCGGTATGATGCATCATAACCTGATAGAACATTATGTGGGCCAAACCCAGTTGGATCCAGGTTATGTTACGGATAACGGACCGGCAGAAGCTGATCAATTCATGAGTGCCGGCATGTCTGTTATTTTCACCGGCCACTATCATGCTAATGATATTACTGAACGCATCACCGGTAATAATCAACTGTATGATATAGAAACGGGATCACTCGTAACTGCTCCTATTCCATTTCGGATTATTTCGATGAATAATAATGAATTTGATATCACGACCAAATATGTAACATCCATCGACGCCAAATTACCGGGCGGCCTTGATTTCCCTGCTTACTCAAATCTTTTTCTATCCCAGCATCTCGATGGATATTTCAGTTATTTCCTGGCGAATCCACCCTTCTCATTACCTGATCCATATATCGCTGAGGGTGCCCCGCTTTTTAGAAATGCCATCATGGCGCATTTCGCTGGTGATGAAATGATTACACCGGCTGAACAGGCAGCAGATGATTCGTTGGGACAACTTTCACCACTTATTAGTGGAGCATTGTCTTCTCTATGGACAGATATCAATACGGAGGATAATAATCTGCATTTAAAATTTACTGCTCCTTAATTTTCAAGTACTTAAAAAATGTGGACAACTATGTGCTAAAGCCGTGTAAAACTGCAACTGTGAAAATTTGGAAATGGGTGGGAGATATTGTATCTTAGATTTGTAATTGAGAAACGGATATCTGTAACAAGATGGAAAGATCTCAGTTGGGAAGTGAAATCTGTAACAGGAGAGTACCAACCCAAGGGAGCATCGGGTCAGTAAGTACAAGGCGAAAGCCGGAATGCCGAAAAAGACTTGGTGCTTTTCCTTTTTTAGTATGCGCTCATATTTCCTTTTCGATTTTTATTTATCGAATTTCTGTGATAACCTCAGAATGCGTGTATCCTTCAATGGGCGGTCAATATCCTCTCCTTTGCTTGTTGGTTCAGCTGCGATTTTATCAACCGTCTGCATGCCGCTCACAACCTCTCCAAATATCGTATAGTTCTGATCCAGATGAGGTGATCCACCAAGAGTTTTGTATACTTCCCTTTGGTAATCCGGGATCTTTCTTTTCAGTCTTCTCGTTTCCACCGAATCCAACCCGACGTCCGAATATTTTTTTCCCTGAACAATATAAAACTGGCTGGAACTACTCAACTTTTGCGGATTGACATCATCACTTTCCCTGGCCGCCGCCAGCACGCCCCGTTTATGAAAAAGTGTTATCCTGAATTCCGGTGGTATGGTATACGGCGGACTGGAATCACCGAGTACTTTCCCTGGTGCTGCATTCCTGCTGGTTGGATCGCCACATTGAATCATGAAATATTGTATGACGCGATGAAAAAGCAGGCTGTCATAAAAATGACTCTTCACCAAACGCAAAAAATTATCACGGTGCAACGGAGTTGAGTCGGATAGCCTCAGAATAATTGTGCCATCGGTTGTGACGAATTCGATATCCCTTTTCCTGTCTTTTTTCTTGAGCTTAATTTCTGCCTGCGAAAAAATGGAACCTGAAAAAAATACTGTTGTTAAAAGGATTAAAAAAGCTGATTTCATTCAACTACAATTTAAAAGAATAATGCCCTATAAAAATATTTTATAAGGCATTATTCTACAAACAAAACAATGAATATAACGTAACAATTTTTGCTTAAATGATCATCCTATTTCCCCGCTCCCTGTTGTGCCGCCTGAATCTGGGCCTGTCTCGCAGCCATTTCTGCCTTCACAGCTTCCAGGTTAAAGCTGGCTCCCTTCTGCATTGGAGGAAATGCCAGGAATGTTGGAATTTCCTTTGCAATTAACTGTTGAACCAATACAAAACGCCAGAATTCATACATAAACCAATTGAAGTATTCATAAGAACCTAAATTAGCATTGGGCCACATCGTGCGTTCTAAGGGATCTATACGTAGGTTTACAAGGATTGGCATGTCTGGTTTGATTGTGCTGCCTATCCACCCGCCAGGTTGATCTATAAAACGATATTTAAAATCGTCAACCCGAACCGCAGCAAGAGTTCCTTCGGTAAAATATATAATCTCGTGACGATTAGATGGCCCTTTACCGGTAAGCAAAGGTGTCTGGTCATATCCATCCAGATGAACTTTATAATTCATCCCACCAATATTTTTACCTGCCACCAATTCAGAAGCAATATTTGGATCGCCTGCCATCGAAACAAAAGTCGGGAACCAGTCCAAACCGGAAAAAATCCCATTTTCTACTTTGCCGGCAGGAACGTGGCCAGGCCAACGAATAAGAGCAGGACAACGGAATCCACCTTCAAAAGCAGTACCCTTTCCGGCAGCGAAAGGAGTTTGACCACCATCGGGCCAGGTGAAATTTTCTGTGCCGTTATCGGTAGTAAAAACAACGACAGTATTATCATCCAGGCCGTTGTCTTTTAGATATTTCATGACTGATCCGACGATATCATCCAATTGAGCCATACCCGCTTCATGAATTGTCCACCCGTTTTCTGAAGTACGCATCGCCTGATATTTGGGAGAAAGGTGGGTAACCACATGCATACGAGTCGGGTTCAGCCATAAAAAAAACGGCTTGTTGTCTGCCTTTGCTTTATCCAGAAATTTCAATGAAGCCGCAAGAATTTCATCATCAACTGTTTCCATACGATCAGGACACAGAGCGCCGGCATCTTCTATTTTTTGCTTTCCGATCTTTCCCCAGCGAGGCATTTCTGTTGCATCATCCGTTGAAGTTGCCCAGGAGTGAACCATGTTTCGGGGACCTACCTGGTCACGCAGGTTCTGAGGATAGTTTGGATGACATGGATCTTCCATTGCATCCAGGTGATACAGGTAACCGAAAAATTCATCAAATCCGTGAACCGTAGGAAGAAACTCATTCTTATCACCCAGATGGTTTTTCCCAAACTGTCCCGTAGCGTATCCCATTGATTTCAGAACTGTAGCGATGGTAACTGCCTCCATAGGAATTCCAATGGGAGCTCCAGCCTGACCGACCGTGGTCATTCCGGTTCTGATAGGCAATTCGCCAGTAATAAAGTTTGCGCGACCTGCAGTACAACTAGCCTCCGCGTAATAGTCGGTAAACCGCATCCCTTCCGCTGCAATTCTATCAAGATTAGGTGTTCGGCCTGACATTAACCCCTGATTATAACAGCCCATATTTAACCAACCAATATCGTCGCCCATAATGACGACAATATTTGGTTTTTTCTGTGCATGTGAAGGCACACTAAAAAATATTAATAATAGCGCGGGTGCTATTTTTAATACTTCAATAAATTTTTTCTTTAAACCTGGCATGTGTATTTGATTTTAGTAATTAATAAAAGGATTCAAATAAAGAAATTGAATTAATGGTGGGAGGAATTGAAAGGTAGTATTAATCGTGTCTGTCCGATTCATTACACGGTTAAAAGAACTATTTAACCGTTAAACGGAAACACATATCATTCATCAAAATGCTAGATGTTTTGAATTGCTTTTTCTGGCTCCTTTGAAAATAATTATCGCCCGTTTTAAAAACAGTCAATTATCGAATTGTAAATTCTTCAGAACATGAAGCCAATGCTTACTGCATATCTGAAACCGATTGCCGGAAATTTTTGTGAAGCCGAGCCGCTTGAATAGACACTCTTGGAACTGGACAAATCACTGAGTAAAGGAAATTTTGCCTTCAGCGCGTCCAACACCGCCTGCAGCGTTTCATTTTGGGTCTGGCCATCCAGCTCCCCCTGAATATTTGCTTTAAAAGTGTAGTAAGTAAAAGAAGGGCCAAACATTTCCGCATCGATGATAAATCTTTTTGCGATTACGAACTGGTAACCCAGTTCAAAACCAACATTAAACAAACCAATATTCATTGCCAGATTAGCAGATTGGGATCCACTGGAATCTGTATGCGTAAGAGTATTATTGGAGCTAAAACTATAATAACTCATATAGGGAGCCAGATAAATTCCATGAGGCGCAACATATTTGCTTTCTTTTGGAAGATAGAATCTGAATTCTGCTCCGAATGTATATCCGCTTTTATTTTTCGAGTCTGTAAAATTAGTATTAGATAAATTCACATCCAGCTTAATCGGGAACTGGTTATATCCGCCGAAAATATATATACTATGATTCTGATTTAATACCCTTTCATATCCCATGTGAAAAGAGTTCGGGTATAGCAGCCAGGATGATATACTCAGCTTTACGATATTCGGATATTTCGATTTTTCATTGGATGAAGAATCTCTTAACTGGCCAAAGCCTGAAAATCCAATGAATGAGAATAATGCAACCGTGATACAAAAGCGAAGACCTGAATGGAAATATTTTTTATATATATTTTTCATTTTAGCTGATTTTAATTTTATTAATCCGAATGGTTCCCAGCAGAAAACCTTCGGGTGCAACCGAATAATGTACACTTATAGAAATAAAACGTGGAATGAGTGGCTTGAGGATCGAATGGCCAGTGAGACGCGAACCGTCAAAAGAGCGATGACCATGAGAAATATTCCATGCTGTTCAATTAGGATAAGTAATTAAATATACGGATTAAAACAATTCAGGACCAATCCATTTGGATATCATCTGCCCGCTATTATCTTTATCGAATTCCTTATGCTCAAAATATTTCATTAACTGATAACTTCCGATTTTTTACATTTGCTTTTTCACCCCGGCTATGAATCCTCCAAAAGACAGACTCGATATTATCAATGAAGTTTTGGAAGAATGTATCCTGGCATTTCCCGTTTCTTCTTTTATAATCAGTCTCTATAAACAATACCAGCAAAGAGGTTCCCTTAGTAAGAAACAATTGCAGGGTCTCTATGGGAAAGCTTCGAAAATTGCGGGGTTGCCCCCTGGTAAATTGGCCACCATCGAAGCGATCATCAAGAGAATGCCCACCCGCTATAAGTCGGAACTACCTGAACCAACACCTTTATTTGAAAAGGAAGAATCAACTGGACTGTTAATTGAAAAGATCCTTGCCAAATTTCCAAACCATAAAAGAGTTTTATTCCTGAAAGCTAAATACGACAATAATGAGCCGTTAAGTGCGGCGGATATGAATGACCTGAAAAGATTTTATTTAATTTGACCCCATGAATATTATTACTGCCGAAAAAATAATGTGGTTCGCAACTTTTATGTATTGGCTGATCTCTTCATTCTTCGTTAAAAAATCAGTAAAAAAGCAGGCGGGTTGGGGAAGAATAACTTATATACTTTGTGTTATACTGGCTTTTAGTCTGCTCTTCGGGCATTATTTTAATTTTTCTTTCCTGGATCGAAAGGTGCTTCCTCAGTCAGGGTTTTGGAAAATAACAGGTTTGGTATTATGTGCAGTCGGGTTATTCTTTGCCGTTATGGCCAGAATATGGCTGGGTGAAAACTGGAGTGCACGTATAACGATTAAAGAAAACCATGAATTAATTCAAACCGGCCCATACGCAATTACAAGGAATCCAATTTACAGCGGGTTTCTGCTCGCTTTTTTGGGTTGCGGTATGAGTCTGGGCCTTCTGAAAGGTTATCTGGGAATAGTCTTCCTGCTAATCTGTATCCTTATCAAGATTTCCCAGGAAGAAGCTTTTATGCTGGAAGTTTTTGGAGAAAAATACAGGTCCTACCGGGCAAAAGTTAAACGCCTGGTACCGCTGATCTACTAAGCTTCTGCCGCAATGGTCTTAGCATTCACAAATTCTAAAATGCCATGCCTGCCGAGTTCCCTTCCATATCCGGAGTTTTTAACGCCTCCGAATGGAAGGCGCGGATCGGATTTAACCAATGTGTTGATATAGACTGCGCCGGTTTCCATTTGTTTTGCGATTGAAATGGCCTTGTCAATATCCTTTGTCCAGATGCTTCCGGATAATCCATATGCCGAATCATTTGCAAGCCGGATCGCTTCCTTTTCATCCGTTGCGACTATTACAGTTGCCAAAGGTCCAAATGTTTCTTCATCAAAAGCAGGCATTCCTTTCTCGACATTCATTAAAAGAGCGGGTTTGAAATTACATCCGTTTATCTCTCCACCCCACTCCAGTCTGGCGCCCATTTTTATGGAACTCTTCATTTGCCTGTCCAGTTTGTCGACCAGATCAGGACGTGCCATCGGACCAACAGCAACCCCTTTGTCGAAGGGATCACCCTGTTTCAAAATTTTCAGTTGTGTAATAAACTCCTGCATGAATTCTTCCAGAGCAGTTTTCAGAATGATATAACGCTTGGCCGCAATACAGGATTGTCCGGCGTTGAGCATGCGGGAATTTAATGCGACAGCCGCCGCTTTCTTCATATCTGCATCCGCCAAAATGATCAACGCATCGGAGCCTCCCAGTTCCATGACTGTCTTTTTTATGAATCGTCCTGCAATCGATGCGACCGAACTCCCGGCTTTTTCGCTGCCTGTGAGTGTAGCTGCCTGTACGAGACCAGATGCCATTATTTTCTCAACCGCAGGTGTGTCGATAATAAGACTCGTAAATACACCGCGTGGAGCTCCCGCTTCCTGGAATATTTTTTCAAGTGTCTTTGAACAACCACAGACATTTGGCGCGTGTTTAAGCAGTGTTGCATTGCCGGCCATTATTGTAGGAGCGGCATATCTGAATACCTGCCAGAATGGAAAATTCCATGGCATGATGCCAAGTACTACACCGATCGGCTGGTAAGCAACAAAGCTCCTGGAATAGCCCGCCTCCAAAGATTCATCCCTTAAAAAGGATTCTGCATGATCAGCATAATATTCGGCGGTTACGGCACATTTCTCCACTTCACCTTTTGATTCTGATATTATCTTTCCCATTTCATGCGTGATCAGTGCTGCAAGTGTTTCCTGATCACGTCGTAATAAAGCAGCAACATTCCTCAGAATCTTCGCTCTTTCTGAAAAATTTAAGGCTTTCCAGGATTTTTGTATTTCGGAAGCATTCGCAAGTGCCTGATTAAGGGAAGTATAATCCATCAGCGGATATTCGGCTAATGATTCCTGAGTATAGGGATAAACCGATTTGAAAATAGCGGATGGCATATAACTTTTATTTGGAAATTTAAAAATTATTGCTGCGCGGCAACCGAAAAATGAGATGACCCGACTTTTAAGTTCTCCCTTTTCAAGTCCACATTATTCAACTCTTCAAAAATTTGACCATCCTCATAATCCACCGATACGAATACAGAAAGATGTTGATTGGCCGGACCTTTAAATGCGCCTTTGACCGGGCTGCAATCAGCGAAGTGGCGGCCGACGGCCAGCTTTACATGAGTATTTGTTACCCATACATTATTTGTCGGGTCAATGCCCGCCCAGCCAAAACGGGGAATCCATGATTCCACCCACGCATGTGTGGCCCCTTCTCCCCTCAATCCACTTTTGTTGGGACAGATATACCCGCTAACATATCGACAGGGGATTTTCATGCTTCGCAAAATCTGCAGCATGATATGTGCGAAGTCCTGGCAAACGCCTGCTTTTTGTGCGAGAATTTCATCAATGGTAGTTTCAACATTGGTAATCCCCTTGATATAGTTAAAGTTTGCGAATATATAATCACTGCAATTCTTGATCGTTATCGCAACCGAATCATCCTGACTATAAACTTTCCCGGCCATTTTATCAATCTGCGTCTGGCTCTGAATATAATCAGGGCGCGACAGTTCGAGCATTTTTAAATTGCCACTTACTTCCTCCTGCATTTCATTAAAATTGCTGATAAAATTTATTCTCAGGTCGGAGCTACCGGTCGTACGAACCATGAGGCGGCTGTTAATTATAAGTTCCTTATGAGGGGGAAGCAGATTAAAGACTCCGGTTTTATTTCCCCAGTAGTCGAAAAAAAACTGTAAATCCGGATTGCCTGTAATAACGAGTTCATGTTGTAAAACCTCCTGTTCCGCAGAAAGAAATGGGAAGATTTTTATTTCATTCATGCTCTCCTGAATCAGTCTGTCGTATTCGTATTTTGTAATGTGCTGAATCTTGAAAATGGGCATGATTACCGTCCTTAAGAATAAGAGAAAAAATGTTGAACCACACGCTGGTTAAATTCAGTCAGGGCGGCTTTAATGTCTTCAAAAAAAACAGGAACCGTTTCTTTACTCAGGGAATCCAGTTCCATATATCTCACTTTACTGAAGAGCCTGCCAAAGTCGCGCATCAGGGCGGCTCTTTCCTCGTTGATTTCTTTGCCTATAATTTTATTCAGATAGAGTTCAATTCTTTGCATTGAATACATCACGGAACGCGTGAAGTTCTCATTGATCAATATCTGGTGCAGTACATTATAATTGTGGTTTGAGCTACGATAAGTTTTCACGTGTAATTCGTAACCGGATAAACTGAACAGCAGATATTTCCACTGAAGTAAATCATTGGTATCTGCTTCCCTGAAATTGGTTATTTCCAATTGCTTTTCTGCAAACGCAATTGTTTGCAGGCAACGCTCTATATATTTCCCCAGGTTCATGAAACACCAGCCTGTTCCCCGTGGCATGGTAATATCCGTAATGCCCGTATATAATACGGTGTGTTTTATAAGAGGTTCCATCACTTCCAATCCATGGTATGAATCAATTTTATTTTTCAGGTCGGGCTGATTTATGAGGTGATACATCTGATTCACTTCTTCCCAAACTTCTTTAGTAATAAGGTCCTGTACTCCCCGGGCGTTTTCCCTGGCTTTGTTTACAAGGGTTTTCAGGCAATTCGTATTCGCAGTATCAAGCAACAAATGTTTTAAACTTTCTTCCGTATTATTTTCTATTGAATTCAGGTAGTCATCCTCAGATTCGGTAAAAATCTCCAGTACAGGTTTCCAGGAACTTGTTCCGCTAACATCCTTATCCAGGGAAAATATATAGTGGGTGCCCGCAAGACGCAACATGCCATCGGATCTTTCCATATAACGATTCAACCAAAACAGCGAATCTGCAATTCTGCTTAACATGCATTTACCATTTTTAGAATCAAGCTTTCAATCTATTACCCAGGTATCTTTACTACCCCCACCCTGTGATGAATTAACAATCAATGAACCTTTTTTCAAAGCAACCCTTGTTAGTCCACCTGGCACAATTTGAATACCAGATGGTCCGCATAAAGCATAGGGGCGCAGGTCAACATGCCTTCCTTCAAATTTTCCCTCAATGAAACATGGAGCAGTAGAAAGATTTATAATAGGCTGCGCGATAAAACTTCTCGGATCGGCTTCAATTTCCTTCCTGGCTTTCATCCAGTCTTTATCCGAAACTGAATTACCCATGACCATTCCATATCCTCCCGACTGATTCGTCCGTTTGATTACCATCCTGTTTAAATTATCAAAAACATATTGCCGGGCATCCGGATTACTCATTTCATAAGTTTCCACATTTGGAAGAAGCGGTTCTTCATTCAGGTAATATTTTATCATCGCAGGTACAAATGCATAAATGGCCTTATCGTCTGCAACACCGTTACCTACGGCATTTACAATTGCAACGGTTCCCTTCCTGTAAGCAGCCATTAGTCCGGGTACACCCAGGGCACTGTCCGGTTTAAAGATCAATGGATCCAGGTAATCATCATCTACTCTCCTATATATGACATGCACTTGTTCCAGACCCTGCGTGGTCTTCATATATACTTTGTGGTTGTCTACCACCAGGTCGCGTCCTTCAACCAGGGCAATACCCATTTGTCTTGCCAGGAAAGTATGTTCATAGTAGGCAGAATTATAAATTCCCGGTGTAAGCAAGACAACCTGTGGATTGGAGATCTGTGCAGGTGACAGGGAAAGAAGTATTTCATGTAGCAAAAGCGGATAATTACTTACACGTCGCACGCGCGAAGCTGCTACCAATTCGGGAAAAAGTCTTTTGGTGATCTCCCGGTTTTCGAGCATATATGAGACACCCGATGGCGTCCTGAGATTGTCTTCGAGTACATAAAAAACACCATTGTCACCCCTTATCAAGTCGATTCCTGAAATATGAATAAAAATGTCGTGTGGAACCTGGATGCCCGCCACTTCCCGCATGTAATGCGGGCAGGAGGCAATTAATTCAGCAGGGATTATTTTGTCGTGAATAATATTTTGTGAAGAATAAATATCTTTCAGAAACAGGTTTAAGGCTTTCAGTCTTTGTTTGAGGCCGTCTTCAATAATCTTCCACTCGTCTCCGGAAAGAACGCGGGGAATAATATCAAAAGGAAAGATCCGCTCAATGCCGGCATCATCATTATACACCGTAAAGGTTATTCCCTGGTTCATGAATAACTCACTGGCCAGTTTTTCTTTTTGCTGCAAGCTTTGAACATCCAGTTGTTTCAGCGCGTGAACCACATTCCGGTACAAATCGCGAAATTCACTGCCCTCCCGCATCTCATCCCAAAACCCCTGTGGTCCTGCATAAAAATCCAATAAACCCTGGGGCATCATAAAAATCGTTTGTCTTATAGAAATAGAAAATGCAGCTGAATACAGCTGCAGATCGTTGTTGAATGAAGTTAAATAAAATCATTCAGCCGGCAAAAGGAAAAATTGTTCGTGTCTCGTTAATGAATTTTAGATCGAATGATTTATGTTGCATCAGATTATTATTTTCCGCTTATGAAGAATTTCATTTTTATACCGGCTCTCAGCCTGATTTTTTTTTCCATTTCCTGCAAACAACATCCGGTTGCAGATAAAATCTATCTGAATGCGAAAATCTGGACCGGGGACACAACCAACCCGGAAGCGGAAGCCATTGCAATTAAGGATTCGGTGATTCTTTATGTCGGGAACGACTATCAATCTTATGTTGGAAGTCAGACAGTGCTCAGGGATCTTAAAGGAAAAATGATGGTGCCGGGATTTATCGATAATCATACCCATTTCCTGGACGGCGGATATGCGCTTGGTACCATTAACCTGCGGAATGTTAAGTCAGTACAGGAATTTATCAGGATTTTCCGACTTTTTGCTGATTCAGCAAAAGGAAATTCATGGATTAAGGCCGGCAACTGGGATCATGAAGCCTGGGGCGGCCAGCTTCCAAGGAAAGAGTGGATTGACAGTATCAGCGGACTGCATCCGGTTTTCATAAACCGGTATGACGGTCATATGGGACTTGCCAATTCTACCGCCTTAAAACTGGCAGGCATCACGAAAAATACACCTGACCCTGCTGGAGGCGAAATAGTCAGAGACCCAAAAACCGGTGAGCCTACCGGTATTCTTCGGGACGAGGCTACCAACCTGGTTTATAAAGTAATTCCCGAACAATCGGAAACGGAACTTGACGACGCACTTCAGAAAGCGGCAGCACATGCTTTGTCACACGGGCTCACCCAGGTACACGACATGGGATCCTATGGAGGATGGATAGATATGGCAACTTATCGCAGAGCGGAGGCTAATGGAAAGTTGCCTATTCGCATCTATTCATTCGTAGCCATTCACAGCTGGCAAAAACTAGATTCATTCGTAAAGAAAAATGGCTGGGGAGATGACCGGCTGCACTGGGGCGGGCTAAAAGGTTTTGTAGACGGCTCTCTGGGTTCCACGACGGCCTGGTTTTTTAAACCATATCTCGATGCCCCCAACTCGACCGGTTTACAGGTTACCGATACGATTCTCTTAAGGAAATGGATCCTTGCTGCAGATTCCGTTGGATTACATATTGCAACTCATGCCATTGGGGACCATGCAAATAACTGGATCCTTGGTGTTTATGAGGAAGCAGAAAACCTTCATCCGGGCAAAGATCACAGATTTCGGGTAGAACATGCACAACACCTTATACCAGGCGATATAACCCGGTTTGCAAAACTCGGCGTTATTCCTTCGATGCAACCCTATCACGCTATTGACGACGGAAAATGGGCCGCAAAAAGACTGGACAGCGTCAGACTCAAAGGAACATATGTTTTTAAATCCCTGCTTAATACTCACGCGAATCTGACTTTTGGGTCTGACTGGACAGTGGCGCCTCTTGATCCGATCGCGGGGATATATGCAGCCGTCACACGTCGCACACTGGATGATAAAAATCCTGGAGGCTGGTTTCCCGACCAGAAAATTTCCGTTGATCAGGCATTGCGTTGTTATACTGTAAATAATGCCTGGGCAGGATTCCAGGAAAATAAAACTGGTATGCTGAAGACCGGAATGCTGGCTGATTTTACAGTACTTTCAGATAACCTTTTCTCTGTCGCACCAGAAAATATCAGGGACACGAAAATTCTGCTCACTGTAGTGGGTGGAAAGGAAGCTTATATAACCCATAACCCATAATTCATAGTCCATTATTTATTGTAGAATTTTACTGATTCAGTCAAAGCCGGCCAGTTGTCTGTCCTAAATGGCGAAGCCGGGAACCCTTCTGCATTATATAGATTAATATCATCCGGCGAATTGCTCCATCCATATCTAACCGCAACAGGATTGCTTACTGAATCTGAATTCACTACAATTTGATGGCCCTGAATAAATGCGTGTGCATAATAAAATTTCCTATTGGGGCCTGCAATTTCAAAACCACGCAGATAGCCGTATTTATCTTTGGCTACAAGTCCTTTGCCGACAGACTTAAAAAACAATTCAGCTCTTCCATTTGAGAAGGAAACCGAGTCATACTGAGGACCATTGCAGGTTTGTTTAAAGCCATATACGTCGTTCAATGCAATAGCAGCGAGTCGCCGCCCTACTTCCTGTTTATTTTTAGGATGAATATCCTTTGGATCCCCGATATCCGTAGTGACGGACATACCGGTACCGGGTAACCGAAGTGCTTTAGACTGGGCCTCTCTTAATTCGGCCCATTTGCTTCCTTCATTACTACTTTCGTTTGATCCAAAATCTGCGAGCTGAACAAATAGAAAGGGAAAATCGTCGTTCCATTCCTTTCTCCAGCTTTCGATCATCAGTGGAAATGTCTTCCCATATTCAACAGCACGATCGGTATTGTTTTCTCCCTGGTACCACAATACGCCTCTGATGCCAAAAGGAATAACCGGATGAAGCATCCCATTGTAGATAATAGTGCCTTCGCTATTCATCCACTGCATATAGTGATGAGGTTTATTCAGTATGGGCATCATTTTCCATTTTTCGTCGGCTAGTGATATTCTTTCGCCGTTAAAATCCGCGAAGAGCAGTTCATTTTCTCCACGGATGCCAACTGTCCACCAATCGGGAACAGCCTGTGGTCCAATTTCAAGTAACAACAGGTTCCGCCCGACTTTCCAGGTATAAGGGGGCAATGAAACCGTAAAAACTTTATCCATCGTTTTGGGAAAAGGCATGCCATTAACAAACCAGCGGAAACGAATATCATTCATACCCAGACTCAAAGTCGATGACTGAGCAGCCTGTGTCGAATCGAGGTTGATTTCCCGCATCATATAACCTTCACCTCTGTAGCCCGGAAGACCAATCCAGTCCCAGCTCGTCGGTGCCGCAGAAGGCATCCATCCCGAAAAATTATAATTAGTTTTTGTAACACTCGCTTCATCCGTCTCAGGCGTCTTCCCCTCATTCAGCTTTTCAATTCCCGTTATAACTTTCTTTTCAACTCCTGCATCGGATTCATTCCAACTGCCGGGCATTTGCTTCACGTAATCTTTCAATTCATCCGAGCCTTTCATGGCGTCTCCGCTTATCCAGCTTTCTACCTGCGACCCGCCCCAGTTATCGTAAATTAATCCGATTGGAACATGGAGTCGTTCGAAAATATCACGCGCAAAGAAAAACCCCACGGCCGTGAATTCGCCGGTCGTTTGCGGCGTTGAAATGATCCATTGGGTGGAGTCGACAAATTCCTCTGGTTGAAATTTTAATTTATGCGGAATACTCACCTGGCGAATCAAAGGATTATCTGCATGGTGTATTTCATATGCCGCATTGATCGCCTGCCTGACCCTGAATTCCATATTCGACTGACCTGAACAAATCCATACTTCTCCAAAAAAAACATCCGAGAAAATCTTTGTCTCTTTCTTTGTCTTAACGGTCATAGCATAAGGCCCTCCTGAAGAGAAAGCGGGCAGTGTAAGCAACCATTTACCATTTTTATCTGCCAGAGCGAAAGTTTTTATTTGACCAAGTGTTAGGAATATCTTTTCGCCGGCTCCGGCAGTACCCCAGATTTTCAACGGTTTATCCCTTTGCAAAATCATATGATCACTGAATATTGAAGACATATGAAGCTGCGAAAAAACCTGCGAGTAAAAGAAAATCAAGAATATACTTAAAGAGAGTTTCATAATTGGAAGTTATCAAAAAATCAGAATCATTTTTTGGCTATATTCATTCTTTAAATAATAATATGAGTAATCAACACAGCCACGCGCAGTCTCCTGCTTCTCCACTGGGGCCCATTGGCGGACAGCGTCTTTATTCTCTGGATGCACTCAGGGGATTCGATATGTTTTGGATTTTAGGTGCCGAAGATATTGTTAATACACTTGCTCAGGCAACCGGCTCTCCGTTCTGGTCTGCCTTTGCGAATCAGCTCACACATCCTGCCTGGAACGGATTTCATATGTATGATCTGATATTCCCGCTATTTCTTTTTATGGCTGGTGTTTCCTCTCCTTTTTCCGTTGGAAGAGAGCTCGAAAAAGGAAATGACAGAAAAAAAGTATTGATCCGCGTAATAAAGAGAGGCCTTATCCTTGTGTTGCTGGGAATCTTCAACAATAATGGACTACATCTCCGTCCGATTTCGGATATCCGTTTTGGAAGTGTGTTGGGTAGGATCGGTCTTGCTTATATGTTTGCCAATATTATTTATTTATATACAAAAAGAAATGCTCAAATCATCTGGTTCTGGGCCCTGATCATTGGATATTGGCTGCTACTGAAATTTACGTCGGCTCCAGGTTTCCCAACAGGCGACCTGACCATGGAAGGAAATTTCGCTTCATATGTTGACCGGACTATAATGCCCGGAAAACTTTATCTCGGAATTCATGATCCTGAAGGTATTTTGTCCACGATTCCTGCCATCAGTACGGGTCTTCTGGGTATTTTAACCGGCACTTATATTAAAAAGAGCGGTCATAATGGAGAAAGAAAATCTTTGTGGATGGCGGCATCAGGTGTCATTCTTATCCTCATTGCATTGATCTGGAATTTTAATTTCCCCATTAATAAAAATCTTTGGACGAGCTCCTTTGTTTGTCTGGCAGGAGGCATCAGTCTTTTATTCCTTTCTCTTTTCTATTTTATTATCGACGTAAAGGGATATAAAAAATGGGCCTTCTTTTTTAAAGTAATTGGCATGAATTCCATACTGATTTATTTATCAGGCCATTTCATTAATTGGGAATACGCGACGAACGGGTTTTTCCGTTGGCTGGGTCAGCTTACCCCGGTTTTGTATGCTCCAGTCGTCATGGCCATTTGTTATGTAGCCGTCAAATGGGCTTTCCTGTATTTCCTGTATCTTAAGAAAGTATTTTTAAGAGTCTGAGGTTTAAAAAACGCATTGGTTTTATTATGAAATTATTTTTCTACTGCGCATTATTCTCTTTGTGTTTCAATAGCCTTAACGCTCAATTTACCCAGCCTGCTTTCATCAGGGACAGTATGGATAGTTATATTCAAAGGGGTTTGAAAGACTGGAATCTGCCCGGGCTCGCAATTGTTATCGTTAAGGATGGAAAAGTGGTCTGGATGAAAGGTTATGGCGTAAAGGATATCCAGACGAATAATCCAGTGGATGAAAATACGCTGTTCATGATTGCCAGTAACACAAAGCTTTTTACCGGCAGCTCACTGGCCTTGTTAGAAACCCAGGGGAAAATTTCACTGGATGATCCGATTACCAAATATTTTCCATCATACCGGTTATATGATTCCACTTCTACAAAGCTCGTAAGTATCAGGGACATGCTATCCCATCATATTGGAACGAAAACTTTTGAAGGCGATTTCACTTTTTGGAATACTTCCCTGAGCAGGGAAGAAATTATGAGAAGAATGCGTTTTCTGAAACCGCCATTTCATTTCCGGCAGGAATTTGGTTATTGCAACAGTTGTTTTCTGGCTGCCGGTCAGGTTATTCCAGTCGTTACCGGTGAATCCTGGGAACAATTTGTTCAAAGGAATTTTATAACCCCATTGGAGATGCGCCAAACACTGGTCCTCTCAACAGGAGTAGCGGACCAGCAAAATGTAGCAACGCCTTATACGACTTCTTTTTCTGATAAACTCAATAAAGTCCCTTACGATAACTGGAATAATCTCGCACCGGCTGCAGCCATTATAAGTAATGTAAACGATCTTTCTCATTGGTTGCTCATGCAACTTGACAGCGGACGTTACCAGGGAAAAGTAATTATACCATGGGAAGCGCTTCAGAAGACAAGGATTGCAAATTCCTGGGTAAAAAGCATAAAGTCTCCGGAGTATCCAACTCATTTTGAGGGATACGGTCTTGGACTATTTATGGCTGATTATGCAGGCAGACAAATTTATTGGCACACTGGCGGCGCCGGGGGCATGGTGAGTAATGTTTGTTTTGTTCCCGAAGAAAACCTGGGTATTGCTATTCTTACCAATAACGACAATCAATATTTTTATGAGGATCTCCGATATCAGATATTAGACGCTTACCTGGGTGTCCCCTATGTGAACCGCAGTTTGCAGAATTTGCGTGGCTTTCTATCGCAGTCTGCGACAGACATCAATGAAATCAATGAGTGGAAAGTCCGGGTCAAATCAAATAAATCCGAACTTCCGTTATCTGCCTATACTGGTGTTTATACGAATAAATTATATGGGAAAATCCGGATTAGTCAGGACAAAAACCAACTCGTTATTCATTATGAAACAAAACCGGATCTATCGGCTACGCTCGACTATATGGATAAGGGGGAGTGGTTATTGACATACAATAATATTCTGTATGGGATTTTTCAGGTAAAATTTGATCTTTCCGGAAATAAGGTTAAATCATTGACCACACCTCAGAATACTTTTGTAGAATATGATCCATATGTATTTACAAAATCAGAGTTACGATGAATTCATCTTTAATAATCAAACTATAGGATGCGCGCACTTTTATTTGTAGGCATTGGTGGTGGACTCGGAAGTATACTTCGATATATGATATCGTTATTTATTGGAAGGCATGTACCGATTGTTTTCCCTTTAGGCACATTCCTCGTAAATATTTCCGGCTGTTTCCTGATTGGTGTTTTTTATTCACTTGCAACAAAATATACAGGTTTCGATCCTGAATGGCGTTTATTCCTCATCACGGGAATTTGTGGTGGGTATACTACTTTCTCTACTTTTTCTTATGATGGTCTTATTCTGCTTAAAGAGGGATCCACTATTTCTTTCATGATATATGCAGTCGGAACTGTGGTCCTTGGGCTGATGGCAACTTTTGCCGGCGCAGCGATGTTTAAATGATATGCCACTCCGACACTCTCGCATATTCTGAATATACGCCGAGAACTTAAGTGCTTATATTTGTGCCCTCAATGCAAGAAATCCCCCACTCCCGACTTCGACGTGCAAATGCCATATATTTTTTCATCTCAGGCTTCGGGTATTCCAGCTGGACATCCAGAATTCCCGGCATCAAAGAGTCTTTAAAGCTCAATGACGCCCATTTTGGCACGTTGCTTTTCATGATGCCCGTGGGACTGATTCTTACGATGCCGTTTACCGGGAAATTACTGGATCATTTCAAAAGCCGGTCCATTATGCTGATCGGTGCCATGGTTTATAACGGAGTCCTGGCCTGTATCGGATTTAGCGGGTACACATGGGTGTTAGGCATTGCACTGTTCTTTTTTGGATCTTCCAGGAATATGATGAATCTTTCCATGAATGCACAGGCTATCGGAGTCCAGGCTCTTTATAACAGGTCCATTATGAGTTCTTTTCATGCCGTGTGGAGTATGGCTGGTTTCGCAGGTGCGGCATTCGGATATTTGATGGTTACATTAAACATCATGCCTGCCTGGCACTTACTAGGTGTGAGTCTTATATTATCAGCACTTACACTTTACTATTATGAAGACGCTCTTGATCAGCGACCAGATCATAGGGTTAAAAGGTCCATTTTTAGTCTTCCACCGAAGAGCATGCTGGTATTTTCTTTGATTTGTTTTACATCCATGGCATGTGAAAATACGATGTATGATTGGAGCGGGATTTATATCAGGCAGGTTTTACATGGTTCTAAAGGAATTGCGACTATCGCCTTTACCGTATATATGGTAGCGATGACAACTGGCCGGCTGATAGGCGACCGCATGGCCGACCGCTTTGGCATTCAAAGAGTTCTTGCAACCAGCGGAATATTAATTTCCGCAGGTTTTGCAGTTACAGTTATGTCGCCGATTATACCGCTCACTTTATTTGGGTACTTGCTTACCGGATTTGGTGTTTCCTGTGTGGTGCCCTTTGTTTTCAGCCTGGCAGGAAAAATTCCCATGTCCAATCCTGGTGCAGCCCTGGCATCCATTTCCTCCCTCGGCTACCTGGGATTTCTAGTCGTTCCACCCATGATCGGATATGTAGCACAAGCGAGCAGCCTGCGTATATCTTTTGCTATTATTGCGGTGATGGGATTATTTATGATCAGACTCAGTACCAGGATAAGAGTCTAAATAGCAATTAATTTCTTGGCCATCCAGAGATCGCAGCCAAAGTGGCCGGATAGGCCAAGCGGGCCGGAAAGAAAAGAAAATCCTGCTTTCTCATATAAGCCAATAGCCGTACGTAATTCAGGCATCGTTTCCAGATACATATGGGTAAATCCAAAATCAATGGCTTTTTGAAAACATTTCTCCATAAGAAGAAGCCCAAGCCCCTGACCCCGCATTTCAGAAATCAAATATAGTTTCACCAGTTCGCAATAGCCATCAGGCAATCCGGGCGTTGGAAAGACACCTGAACCGCCCACTATCCTTCCATCTTCTTCCGCAACAAAATATGCAGCATCGGACACTGAAAATAATTGAAACAGACTATCCGTTGTGGGATCAAAAAAAACCGTTCCTGGTTTATTTGCTCCAAACTCTTTTAGGATTTTTCGGATAATGGCTGCTATCGCAGCATTATCTTCTTTGCGGATCGGACGGATATAAATATTTTTCATGGCGCTGCAATTTTACTATATTTTCACGGATGGGCCTCCGTTTTGCATTCATCAGAATAAATTATTCGATGAAATCTATCGCGCGTTTATTTCCTTTATTTATTCTGATGTCAGTACACACGTCGATTTTCGCGCAAAAAACATTCAGTCTGATTCATTATGAATCCAAAAAATTGAATAAGACAACCATAACCGGACTGCCAAACCATCTTAGGGGATTGGCTGCATTCTACAGTGCAATGGGCGGAACGGACTGTAAGGAACAGGAATGTGAACTCACAACTGAACTTGGCTTGGGAAAACAGGGTTCCGATGCTCAAAAAAACCTGATCAGGAAATATTTCCCTGGCGACAAAGTTGCCCAACTTGTTCTCGGACAGGATTGTTACCAGTCACCCAGTACATCTTTGTCCTTTTCGAATTTTCAATCATTGAGTTTTGTAGTTAAAAAGGATACTATACAGGTAAACTACCGGTTGGTCATTCTTGAACACGGAAATGTAAAAAAGATAAGCGGCCCGGATATTTATTTATTCAGAAACCAGGTATTTAAGAATATAAAACGCGTATTGTATGCGTGGATGGACAAATAAAAACCGTTAATGGCCTAATTCAGTGCGTGCTTCGGCATTTTATTCGTAGGAGGCTGGTTTTTTGAAAGCTTAACTATTTTATATGTCAACCAGGTCAATCCGCCCAGGGAAAGATAGAAAAGCCCGGAGGTCACTGAGTCCATGGTTACACCTATTTTCAAAAATTTCAAAAGTCCGGTTATAAGCATTATGATGAAGAGGCAAACTGCCCAGGAGATAAATTCTTTGATTTTCAATCGCTTTACCTGATTATTTATTAAAACAGCATCGGGGGAAGCAGCAGGTTGAAAGGCTGGCGCAGAACCATTCACGGTTTTTTGCCCGATTAGTGTTTGCATGTGAAGTTTTAGTTTCATAGAGTAAAAAAATCGTGCCAAAAGAAAGATTATAAGGAAAGAAGAAATTTATATGCTTTCCATAACTTTTCTACCGGCCCTGAATCCATCGAATGCAGGATTCCATCCAATCCTGTTTGCTGGTTTTATTTTTCATCCCAAAACCATGTCCGCCCTGCTCATACAGGAAAACTTCAACAGGGACATGGTGAGCCTTGAGGGAGTCGGCGAAAACAATACTATTTTCGACAGGAACCACGTCGTCATCTTTTGCGTGAACCAGAAAAGCTTGCGGGGTTTGATCTGTTACCTGATTCTCGTTGGAATATTCATTTATTTTTTCCGGAGACGGATTTGGACCAAGCAGGTTTTGCATGGAACCCATATGGCCGATCTGTTTATTAAAGCTGATCACGGGATAAATCAGGATCATAAAATCCGGGCGCAGACTGATATGTTCTGGATTGTCGATATAATTTTTTTGAAAATGAGTTCCTGCGGTAGAAGCCAGATGACCTCCTGCAGAAAAGCCCATAACTCCAATGCGGTTTGGATTTATTTCCCATTCCTTCGCTCGTGCCCGAAGAACCATGATAGCACGCTGTGCGTCCTGCAGAGGCCCGATTTCTTTTTTTATCATGCTGGTGTCGTCCGGTATACGATATTTCAAAACGAATGCGGCAATACCAGATTCATTAAACCGACGGGCCACGTCCTCTCCTTCATAACCCATAGCGAGATTGATATAACCTCCGCCCGGACATATGATCACAGCATCCCCCGTTGATTTCTCCTTTGCAGGTAAAAAAATTGTTAATGTGGGTCTCGAAACCTTACTCACGATCAAAATATCCCCTGGTTCATATCTGAAATTTTCCTGATTTACAATATGCCTGGAATTAGGAATATCCCCATCGTACAGTGGAATCGCCATCGGAATTTTCATTTTGAAAAAGAAAAATGCTGCGATAAGACAAATCAAAAAAGATGGAATCGCTTTTTTTAACATGCAGATAAAGTTAAGCTTCTGCAGGATTCTTTCGTCGGTCAAATGGGCGTACCTTTGGCAACTGAATTTTATTTATGAAGCGTCTTCGAATGTGTTCGTTCATCTTTTTTATTTTATTTTTTCCGTCCCTGACAAAAGCGTCCACATCAGATACATCTTCCATCAATAGTAAATTATCAATTGGGATCTGGCGCGGAGAAATTATTCGCGGAGATGGTAACACAATTCCATTTAATTTTCAAATAAAGGAAACAGCCGGAAAAATTATCATCTATGTCATAAACGGCGCGGAACGATTGTTGGTCGATAATATCCGCCAGCAGGGAGATTCACTATTCATTGAAATGCCTTTTTTTGATTCATATTTTGAACTCCGTATTCTGGACGAACAAAGGTTGGAAGGAAACTGGACAAAAAATTATGGTGACCGACAAGTGTCAACATTTTTTCATGCTATTTTTAACGTACCGGACCGATATCCTGTTTCTGCAGCACCAGCTTACAATATTTCCGGCAGGTGGGCAGTTCATTTTAAGGAAAATGGGGATTCACTGGAAGAAGCTATAGGTGAATTCAGACAGAGCGGTTCTCAGGTCAGGGGAACTTTTCTTACTACCACAGGCGACTATCGTTACCTGGATGGCATCGTCAGCGGGGACACACTAAAAGTATCTGCATTTGACGGAGGGCATGCTTATTCATTTATCAGTAGGATTCAGGATGCAAATAAAATGACAGAGGGCTATTTTTATGCCGGGGCAGTGAATATTGAAACCTGGACTGCGGAAAAAAATGAACTCGCAAAATTACCTGATGAATTTAGCCTGGCCCGATTGAAAGATTCTTCGAATGCTGTTCTTCACTTTAGTTTTCCTGATCTCACCGGGCATCCAGTATCAATAAATGACCCGGCATTTAAAAATAAAGTTGTAATTGTACAGATCCTCGGATCCTGGTGCCCCAACTGTATGGATGAAACCCGCTTCCTGAGTACCTGGTATCTTCAGAATAAATCAAGAGGCGTTAAAATTATCGGTCTGGCTTACGAAAGGACTTCTTCATTTGCAAATGCAAAAAGATTACTACAGCCTTTTATTACCCGTTTTAATGTAACCTACCCCATACTGGCAACCGGAGTGTCAGTCAACGACTCCCTTCGCACAGAAAAAACCCTTCCTGAAATCAAAGAGATCATAGGATTTCCAACGACCATATTCATTGATAAAAATGGCTTCGTCAAAAAAATAGAGACTGGATTTAACGGTCCGGGTACCGGTGATCATTATGAAATTTACAAGAAAAACTTCAATGATCTAATTGACAAATTGTTGAAAGAATAAGAGATTCCCCCTCCGGGTACGGTTACTAAAATATTTTGCCGTTACTAATTAATTTAGTAATTTCACCCAAAGGCTTTCGTATGCTCAGTAACCGGTCCATTGTTCATTTTGACCTGGATGCATTTTATGTTAACGTAGAATATCTCCGTAACGACCGTCTTAGGGGAAAACCCATTGCAGTAGGCGGACACAGTGACCGGGGTGTGATTGCATCCTGTAGTTACGAAGCCAGGAAATTCGGGGTTCATTCAGCTATGCCTACGAAGCTTGCGAAACGTTTATGTCCTGAATTGCTGATCATCCAGGGCGACATGGATAATTATTCCAGGTTTTCAAATCTGGTTACCGAAATTATCCAAAACGAAGTACCTGTTTTCGAAAAATCCAGTATCGATGAATTCTATATTGACATGACAGGCATGGACAAATTCTTTGGAACTATCCGTTTTGTAGAATATCTTAGAAAAAAAATAATAAAAGAAAGCGGGCTCAGTATTTCGCACGCGCTGGCCACTAACAAGCTGATCAGCAAAGTGGCTACAAATGAATGTAAGCCTAATGGCCGTCTTGAAGTTAAAGCGGGCAATGAAAAGGTATTTCTGGCCCCGCTTCCCATTGAGAAACTTCCCATGGTAGGAAATCAGACTGCTACGCTGCTCCGGAGAATGGGAGTGGAAACAATATCCATTCTTAGCCAGATTCCTGTTGAAATGATGATTAACCTGCTTGGCAAAAACGGTATCGAACTCTGGAGAAGAGCACAGGGTGTAGATGAAACGCCCATCGTCCCTTATCACGAACAGAAGAGTATCGGCACAGAGAATACATTTGAAACCGACACCATCAACATTCAGTTCCTGCATAAGGAGCTGGTCAGGATGACAGAAAAGATTGCTTTTGAACTGCGTTGTAACAACAAACTCACCGGATGTATCACTGTAAAAATCCGTTATAGCGATTTTCAAACGCTGACCATGCAGTCGTCCATTGCATATACTGCCAACGATCATATCCTGCTCCAGAAAGTAAAGGAAATATTCAATAAACTTTATGACAGACGGTTGCTTGTCCGCCTTGTTGGCGTTCGGTTTACAAACCTGGTTGCAGGCAGTTACCAGATCAACATATTTGAAGACAGCCAGGAAATGATCGGTCTTTACCGGGCCATTGACAGTGTTA
Organism: uncultured Bacteroidota bacterium; assembly: GCA_963730425.1. Taxonomy (GTDB): domain Bacteria; phylum Bacteroidota; class Bacteroidia; order Chitinophagales; family Chitinophagaceae; genus Puia. The sequence continues at coordinate 1,253,216 of CAVSRV010000003.1, forward strand.
AGAGACAATTTGGGGAAAAACTTTTATTGCGTGCTGCATGTATCTGAATTGTAAAACATATTTCAGTTTTCGCTATGGCACTTTTGCTACGGAAGAATTGGTTGGAAGGGCCGCCGAACTGGGAATTTCCCAGCTCGCATTGACCAATATCAATAATACATGCGATGCCTGGGACTTTGTTGACTTTTGTCTGCAGAAAAATATTAAACCCATCCTGGGCTCAGAAATACGGAACGGTAGCGAGTTGTGTTATTTATTACTGGCTAAAAATAACAGAGGCTTTGAGCAGATAAACCGGTTTATTTCGGAACACCTCCATGAACAAAAACCATTCCCTAAAAGGCCGGATCTGACTGATATTTACTGTATTTATCCTTTCGGATCTTTTTCTGTCAATGAATTACAGGCACATGAACTGATCGGTGTGCAAATAACGGATATCAATAAATTATTCGGACTCAGCGTACAAATACATGCAGACAAATATGTAATCCGGCACCCTGTTAGTTTTCAGAATGCCACCTACTATAACCTGCACCGATTATTGCGCGCCATTGACAAAAATATTATACTCAGTAAACAGGATAAAAAAGATCTGGCGTCAAAAAATGAAACATTTTGTTCTCCCGCACAACTGTTTGAGGCTTTCAAATTATATCCTGCAATCGTTAACAACACCATTATATTAATGGACAGCTGTTCTATAGAAATCGAATTGCATGCTGATAAAACAAAAAAGGTTTTTACTGCATCCAGGGATGAGGACCAGAAACTGCTACGCAAACTGGCTCACCAAGGTATTGTTACACGCTACGGTTCGGAAAACAAATCAGCACTTGAAAGGGTGGAAAAGGAATTGGCCATCATTGACCAGATGGACTTCACGGCATATTTTCTTATAACATGGGATATTGTCCGATTCTCGCAAAGCAGGGGATTTTTCTTTGTGGGAAGGGGAAGTGGCGCCAATTCAATTGTTGCTTATTGTTTACAGATAACTGATGTCGATCCGATTGAGCTGGATCTTTATTTTGAAAGATTCCTCAATCCATCACGCTCTTCTCCGCCTGATTTTGACCTGGATTTTTCATGGAAAGATCGTGATGAAGTGTATGATTATGTCTTTAAGAGATACGGAAAGGATCATGTTTGTCTGCTCGGATCCTACGCCACATTTCAAACGCGAGCCATTTTGAGAGAACTGGGTAAGGTATTCGGACTCCCAAAAGAAGAAATTGACCAGTTGGATTCAGGTAGTCTGAAAGATGACAAGATTCAGCGCCAGATAAAGTTCTATGGGGATCTTCTGCGAAATTTCCCCAATCATATGAGTATTCATGCGGGTGGAATACTCATCAGTGATAAACCTGTTTATTATTACACAGCCACCGAGCTTCCGCCAAAAAATCTTTACACTTCACAAATTGACATGTTCATTGCTGAAAAGATCGGCTTATTTAAATTGGATATTCTTAGCCAGCGTGGTCTTGGACATATCCGTGAAACAATCGACCTGGTAAGAAAGAACCGGAATATCCCGATTAATATTCACGAAATCGAAAAATTCAAAAAGGATCCAAAAGTGGCAGAACAGATCAGAAAAGCTGATACTATTGGATGTTTTTATATCGAGAGCCCGGGCATGCGACAACTCCTAAAAAAGCTGGAATGTGACAACTACCTCAGTCTGGTGGCCGCCAGTTCAATCATAAGACCCGGTGTTGCACAGAGTGGGATGATGAAACAATATATCCATCGCTATCATAACCCTTCTGACTTTGAATATCTGCATCCGAAGATGAAGGAATTACTGGAAGAGACTTATGGGGTCATGGTATATCAGGAAGATGTGATCAAAGTGGCACACCATTTCGGCGGACTTGACCTGTCTGAAGCCGATATATTACGCCGTGCGATGAGCGGCAAATACAGAGGGCATAAGCAGTTTGAAGAAATAAAAAAAAGATTTTTTAATAATTGCCGGGCGAGAAAATATTCCGAGTCGGTTATCGCAGAGGTTTGGCGTCAAATCGAAAGCTTTGGAGGTTTTTCCTTCAGTAAGGCACATTCTGCCAGTTTTGCTGTTGAAAGTTATCAAAGTCTTTTCCTGAAGACTTATTTTCCCATCGAATTCATGGTTTCCGTAATTAATAATTTCGGGGGATTCTACTCACGTGAATTATATTTTCATGAGCTAAAGAAAACGGGTGCTTTAATTCAGGCGCCCTGCATCAATCGAAGCGAATACCTGACAACAATTTCAGGAACAACAGTCTTTATGGGTTTTATTCACATACAGGGAATCGAGGAAAAATTGATGTTGGCTGCAATTAAAAACAGAAAGCAGGACGGTTTATTTCTCGATCTGGCTGATTTAATAGATCGATTAAATCCAGGCGTTGAGCAGGTAAATCTCCTCATACGTATAGGTGCATTCAGATTTACAGGGAAGACAAAAAAAGAATTATTATGGGAAGCAAATTTTCTGAGTAAAAAAAATACCGGGCCTTCCGGCTCCGGATTTCTTTTTCATGAACAACCCCAACAATTTCGACTTCCTGAACTGGCCCAACATCCGCTCGATGATGCCCTGGATGAAATAGAGTTGCTCGGATTCCCTCTTTGCAATGTATTTGAATTATCAAAAGAAAACCCCATGAATTTTTTACCAGCGCGGGATCTTTCGCTTTTTACGGGCGAAGAAGTGTCCATTATGGGCTACCTGATAACTTCAAAAAATGTAAATACCATTACAAATGAAGTCATGCATTTTCATACGTTTCTGGATTTTGAAGGAGAATGGCTGGATTGTATTTTCTTTCCAAACACAGCGCGTGATTATCCTGTAACCGGCAAAGGTTTTTATGCCATGAAGGGAAAAGTAGTAGAAGAATTTGGAGTTTATTCTGTTGAAGTAAAGGAATGCCGCAAAATCGGGCTGCGTGAAAAAAATGCGTTTCCGAATATTCTTAAGGCCGGGAGCTTAAAGCCTAAAGCCCAAAGCTTAAAACTTAATGTATAATAGTTTAGTTTTTTATCTCTTAGAATAGCAAAATCGTCAGCAATACTTTGGGCTTTAATCCATAGGCTTCGTTCCCAATATTGGAAACAAAAACAATAACTAAATAACAATTCTTTATAAAACAAACGCTTACCTTCAGGTTCTGAAATCCTATAAAAATCCGCCATATTGTTCAAAAACTTTATTATGCGCGGCAAGGGAAAATATAAATTCAAAGTGATAAATGGAGTTCTTTCCTGGAAGAACGAAGAGATGGAAAGATTCATGCCCATTTCTGCAGAAATCCTGACTCGGGTAATTTTACTTTATGAGAGGGAATTCAAGAATGGAATACGGATCTGGAAACAACTTGCAGAACATGAAAACCTGGAATTAACAGGCACAAATGATGATCCGCTTTTGCGCGAACTTAGTGCCTGGATGGAACAATTGCAGGCGATTTTCGCCAATACTGAACCGTTTCGGGAAAAAGAAAAATGGGCAGACGACCAGTTTCATTTAAATTAACTATACTGATTCCGTTCTGAGAATATTCAATGTGATGACAAATGAAGTTCCACTCCCTTCATCACTGAACACTTCAATTTTACCTTTGTGATTGAGAATAATATTTTGGGTATTCGTCATTCCTAAACCGTTTCCATTTGTTTTTGAAGTGAAATAGGGATCAAATATTTTTGCCCTGGTTTCCTCATCCATGCCTTTGCCATTATCCCGGATAATGATATTGCAATAACCATCCGACGAATTGCTTTCAAGAGTAAGCCGGCTGTTTTCACCAGTCATAGCTTCCATTGCATTGACGATAATATTCAATAAAGCGATTTTCATGCGGGATCTGTCTACATTCAACCAGATAATTTCTTTCGAATATTTTTTTTCAATACTGACCCGATTTAACTGGGCCCTGTCAATTGCTTCGTTCAGCGATTCATCCAGCAAAACATCTGCACGGATTTCCTGGTATTGTAAATCAGTAAATTTTGTTGCTGAGAGCAATTCATTGATGAGTTCATTAATGCGACGTGAGTTCCTTGCGATGATATCTAAAAATAATTTCTTATCATCTCCTCCCAGATTATCGTTTTCAAGATGACTGGCAGAGAGATCAATATTCGTGAGTGGATTGCGGATTTCATGAGCGATCACTCTTGCAACACGACCCATACTGGTAAACCGTTCCAGACTTCTTAATTCCAAAAGTTCCCGGTTTGCTGTGGCAAGTTCACTCACTCTTTTTTCCAGTTGTTCATGATAGCTTTCTGCCTGACTGGTTGCCTTCTTCTTAGCCTGGCTCTCGATATTAAAAGTTACAAGGGAATAAATAATGAGTAATCCGGAAACCAGACCGGCACCTATTATAATCCAGAATACTATTTTACTATAAAAAGTGACTCTTTGAGTTCTTTGAATTAATAGACGGTTTTCATTTGATGTCATGGAATCTGAAAGCCGTTCAATGGAATCGATGAGTTGATTATTCTGCTGTTCATTAATCCGGATGGAGTCGTTTATTTTAAAATTATTCCTGTTTAAAATTCCAAGTTCCTCATCCAGCATTTTATATCTCTGAACGATAATATCATGCATAGCTTCCAGCCTGTTTTTCTGTTCGGGATTATCAATTATACTCGTTGATAAAACCTGAAAAATGGAATCTACCAGTAACCTGCTTTCCCGATAATCACGGAGATATGCATTTTGTTTTTTTAAAAGATATTCACTCCAGTTAATTTCTTCGTCTTTCAGATCAGCATTAAGGATGGCCAGTTTATTGATTACGTCCCGGGTATGGCCCACCCACTTATTCTGTTTTCTGAGCTGTATGAAAGAAGAGAGCGATAGAAAATAACATAAAAGCAGCAATATGAAAGCTGCCAGGTAACCACTCCGGATCTTTTTAGGAAAATCGAATTTCATCGCGTCGCCATTATTCCTGCTTCTCTGAAATTACAAAGAATTATATCAAAAAGAAAGCTGCCGGTGATTTGTGAAAATTAGTTAAACCAGCAACATCGCGTCACCATAGCTGAAAAAACGATATTTATCTTTTATGGCCTTTTTATAAGCTTCCATGGTCAGGTCATATCCCGCGAAAGCACATACCATTATCAGCAGGCTGGTTTTAGGAAGATGAAAGTTTGTGATCAGGGCGTCTGCGATATTAAACTGGTAGGGTGGATGAATAAAAGTATTGGTCCAGCCTTCTGAAGGTTTTAAGAGTTTTTCCGCCGTGAATGAAGATTCCAACGCGCGCATAGTAGTAGTGCCCACTGAACAGATCCGATGGCCACCTAGTCTAGCCTTATTCACAATTTTGCAGGCTTCTTCGTCCACCCTGTAGTATTCAGCATCCATTTTGTGCTTGCTTAAGTCTTCTACTTCAATAGGACGAAAAGTACCCAACCCAGTATGAAGGGTGGCTTCTGCAAATCTTATCCCTTTTATCTCAAGTCGTTTGATAAGTTCCTTGCTGAAATGAAGCCCTGCAGTGGGAGCCGCAACGGCACCTTCATGTTTGGCATATACTGTTTGGTATCTTTCTTTATCTTCTTCGTCAGGTTTACGTTTAATATATTTTGGAAGAGGTGTTTCACCCAGTATTTCCAGCACCTGGCGAAATTCATCATCTGACCCATCCCATAAGAAACGTATAGTGCGTCCGCGACTGGTAGTATTGTCAATTACTTCAGCTACCAGTTCATCATTATCACCGAAATAAAGTTTATTACCTACCCGGATTTTCCTTGCCGGGTCCACGATTACATCCCATAACCTGTTTGGCTTATTCAGTTCACGAAGCAGGAATACTTCAATTTTGGCGCCCGTTTTCTCCTTGCGTCCATACATTCTTGCCGGAAATACTTTGGTATTGTTGACGACAAAAACATCCTTATCGTTGAAATATTCCATTACATCCCTGAAATGTTTATTTTCAATTTGTCCGGTTTTCCGGTGAACAACCATCATTCGGCTGTCTTCTCTTCTTTTAGCAGGATGCTGGGCAATCAGATTGAGGGGTAGATCGAATTTGAACTGGGAAAGCTTCATTCAATGTGAAATTTTAGGTAGTTCGCGGTACATGAGACGAATGAAGCTGAGAATAACTGGTCAATCAAACCAGGTCTTACGGCACCCGATTCGGTCATGTTACGGCATGATTTTACAAGTGTGCAAAGGTAATATAAAAAGCTTATCACCCAAGTCTAAAGGCCTAAAACTTTTTTGAGCCTGGATTTGAACCACAATTGAACATTTACATTGGGATTTAAGGTTTTAACCTGCAGTAATTAAGCTCTTTCCCGGAATGGCTTCAATCAGTGACCGGGTATAATTTGTTTTCGGATTCAGATACACCGATTCCACGTCGCCCGACTCTACAATATTTCCTTTTTCCAAAACCAGGACCCGATCACAGAGATAACGGATCACAGATAAATCATGAGAAATGAATACAGCCGTAAATCCCAGTTTCTCTTTCAGATCATTTATCAGATTCAAAACCTGGGCCTGTACACTAACATCCAAAGCGGAAACAGACTCATCAAAAACTACGAATCCGGGATTCAGGGCCAGTGCCCGGGCTATTACAATTCTTTGTCTTTGCCCGCCGGAAAACTGATGTGGATAACGGTTGAAATATTCTGGTTTCATATCCACTTTATGTAATAGGTCCAATACCCGGTCTTTTCTTTCTGACTTGAGGAGGGATTCATGCACTTTGAGTGGTTCCGAAATTGCCGGGCCGACCATTAATCTGGGATTAAGTGAAGAATACGGATCCTGAAATACTATTTGAATATTTCTACGGAAAGATAGAAGTTCAGTTTTCTTCATTTTGAGTATTTCAATCCCACCATATGAGATACTACCTTGTATCGGTCTGTTCAAGCCAAGAAGAGCACGACCTAATGTAGTTTTACCTGAACCAGATTCGCCTACAAGGCCAAGTGTTTCTCCCCTGAAGACTTCAAAACTGATATCTTTTATTGCATCCACCCATTTTCTTTCCCTGCCCAGCCAGTTTTTACCAGATGAATATCTTAAATGAAGTCCCTTGACACTCAACAGAACCTCAGGATTTTTTCCCGGGATTTTCTTTAATCCGGATTCAGATAATCCGGTTTTTATCGGTAGTTCCGATTTCAGGTATGATTGGATGTTGTTTTCCAAATGCACTACTTCTTTACTTTCTGTAAAATCAGATACTACCGGAAGTCTCTCTCCTTTGACGTGCAGGGCAGGACGGCACATGAGCAGGCTTTTAGTATATGGATGCTTAGGCGAAGTAAATAATTCTTTCACCGGACCTGATTCCACGACCTTCCCACTCAACATGACCAGGGCCCTGTCTGCCAGATCTGCTACCAGGCCCAGATCATGGGTAATAAAAATCATACCCATATTTTCAGAACTACGAAGATCTCTCAGCAGTTCCAGAATCGTTTTCTGAACCTTAACGTCAAGTGCAGTAGTGGGTTCATCGCAGATCAACACAGAAGGTTTGCAGCTAATGGCCATTGCAATCATGACCCGTTGTTTTTGGCCGCCACTTAATTGATGTGGAAATTTATTAAACACCCATTCCGGATCGGAAAGCTGAACTTTTTCGAATAGCATTAAAACCTCGGACTTTGCCTGTTTTCGGTTCAGTTTTTTATGAAGCATCAGAGGTTCGCATATCTGCGCTCCACATGTCATAACGGGATTCAACGATGTCATCGGTTCCTGAAAAATCATAGCCAGTTGACTTCCTCTGTATGAGCGGAATGTCGTTTCATCCAAGGCGAGAAGATTTATTTCATTTTTACCATCCGGAGAGAATAAAATGGACCCCTGAATTACATGGGCTGCTTTGCTTAACAGATTCATCAGAGTGAGAGACATAACCGATTTGCCCGAACCTGATTCGCCAACAACAGCGAGCATTTCTCCCCTATTTAAATCAAGAGAAAAATCCTGCAGGGCCGGCTCTGATGATTCCGATTCCGGAAAATCGACCGTTATATTTTTTATTTGAAGCAGTGGTAGCAAGAGAATATTTAAAACCGCAGGTGCCTGACAGTAAGACCTCCGTTTATAAGCTGTTTAAGAGAATCGATGCCAATTTTTAAATGCGTTTCAACAAAATCACCTGTTACCTTCTGATCACTTTCGGCTGTTTTTACTCCGTCAGGAATCATGGGCTGATCGCTTACCAACAACAAAGCCCCGGTAGGGATTTTATTATAGAAGCCGACAGAAAAAATAGTGGCTGTTTCCATATCAACCGCATAAGCTCTTATCTTTTTAAGGTATTCCTTGAATACCTCATCGTGTTCCCAAACTCTGCGGTTGGTGGTATATACAGTGCCTGTCCAATAGTCCACTCCGAATTCGCGAATAGTTGTAGAGATTGCTTTTTGGAGCGCAAACGCAGGCAGGGCAGGCACTTCAGCCGGAAAATAATCATTGGAAGTTCCCTCTCCACGTATGGCCGCAATGGGCAGAACAAGATCTCCCAGTTTATTTCTTTTTTTCAGACCTCCACATTTTCCTAAAAACAGAGCGGCTTTGGGAGAGATGGCGCTGAGCAGGTCCATGATAGTGGCCGCAGACGGACTTCCCATACCAAAATTAATAATGCTGATTTCACCTGACGTTGCACATTGCATGGGCTTGTCTTCACCGATTATCTCAACATTATGCATTTCCGCAAACAGATGAACATAATGGGAAAAATTGGTCAGCAATATATAGGAACCAAAATTCTCCAGTTTCTCTCCTGTATACCGGGGCAGCCAGTTGCCGACAATTTCTTCTTTTGTTTTCATAAATTCATTCCTGGATTCATATTATGAAGCTTGCGACCATTCAAGATTCTGTAATTTAGCAAATAGTTGAGGTATGATTAAAATCTATTACCCTCATTTTGCTTTCAAGATCAAAGAAGAGGAATCCGGAAAGGAATTCATTTTTGATGAACAAAGGAAACAATGGGTGCGACTTACTGAAGAAGAATGGGTGAGGCAAAATTTTGCTCAATACCTGCTTCAGGTAAAAAAATACCCTTCCAGTTATATCGCCGTTGAGAAAAAAATGAAACTTGGTGAAATGAATAAACGTTTTGATATCCTGGTGTTCGATAAAGCTGCCAAACCATGGATGATGATTGAATGCAAAGCCATGAACAAACCACTTGATAAGACCGTGCTCTGGCAGGCACTACATTATAATATAGCCATACCTGTTAAATATCTTGTCATCACCAATGGACAACAGTGCCATGCTTATAAAAAAGCGGTATTGGATTTTGAAGAAATGAATGTTTTGCCGACTTATGACGAATAGTCCAATTAAAATATATAATTTTTCTGTCCGAATTCCACACTTGATAATTCAAATTACAAATAAAAAATCTGGGTGAATATTCGATTAGGTTTCAGGTTTTAAGCCTTGGGCTTTGAGCTTTAGGCTTCTCAAGGGAAAATACCGAGCTCTGCGTAAGAAGTTCCAACTTTATTAATTGCTACCACATAAGCAGCTGTGCGCATATCCGGAATGGACGGATTACTCTTCCAGCATTTCATTATTTCATGTGTAGCCGTAATCATGGTTTCTTCAAGGCCACTATATACCAGGTCGGCCTCTTCCGCCCCATGCATAATAAATTCCCTTTCTTTCGACCGCACATTTTTACCTGTAAGCTCTTCCAGTTGTCCGAGAATGTGGGTGTTCATGTTTTCCGTAAATCTTTTTTCCATGCGTCCATAACGTACATGGCTAAGGTTTTTAAGCCATTCAAAGTAAGAAACCGTTACTCCTCCTGCATTCAGATACATATCCGGTATTACCAGGACGCCTTTTTTGATAAATATTTCGTCAGCTTCAGGTGTTAGGGGGCCATTGGCTGCTTCTCCTATGATTTTTGCTTTTATGCGGCTCGCATTTTCACCGTCAATCACATTTTCCAGTGCTGCAGGTATCAGTATGTCACAATCCAGCTCGAGTGCGTCCGTGGATTTCTCTATACTAACCGAGCCTGGAAAATTTAATATGGATCCGGTCTTTTTCCGATGCTGGAAAACTTCCTCCTCATTCAAACCGGCCGGATTTGTAATTGCACCTTCATATTCTGCCAGACCAATTACCCTGGCACCACCTTCTCTGAAAAACTTGGCTACATGATATCCAACATTCCCGAGACCCTGAACAACTACCGTTTTGCCTTCAATGCCTGTATGCATGCCCAGCCTGTCCATCACATCCTTCATATTACAAACTTCACGTACACCGTAATATACTCCCAGACCGGTTGCTTCTCTTCTGCCACGAACGCCACCCTGTGTAACCGGTTTACCGGTAACACATCCGAGTGCGTCGATTTCACCTGGCCGCATACTCATATAGGTATCCAGGATCCAGGCCATTTCCCTCTCTCCTGTACCATAATCCGGTGCAGGCACATCTGTACCCGGGCCGATAAAGTTCTTTTTAATAAGTTCTGAAGTGTAGCGGCGGGTAATCTTTTCCAGATCATATGCCGAATATTTTTTCGGGTCTATTGCTATTCCCCCTTTTGCTCCTCCAAATGGTACATTTACAATCGCACACTTGTAGGTCATTAATGCGGCCAGGGCCATTACTTCATCAAGATTTACGGAAAGCGCAAAACGGATCCCTCCCTTGCAAGGTGTTTTATGATGGGAGTGTTGTACACGATAAGCTTTGATTACTTCAACCTTGTCCCCTATTTTAACGGGGAAGTACATACGATAAACCGCATTGCATTGTTTGATCTGTTCCAGGATTCCGGGATCCCAGCTTGTAAACGGAGTTGCTTTATCGAAGCTCTTTTCTACAGCTTCAAAAAATTTATATTCATTTCTGGCAGCCATATAATCGTTATTTTATAAAGAACTATTTGTGTGCGATACTCAGTTTTTATTTTTTTCCATGCGGCTTATCTTCCTGTCAAGTTGAAACAGGTAGATAAAGATTCCGGTCAGAATAATCAACAGTACTGTCACTACAACATATATTTTACCATTGGAGCGCATCAGATCTGCCATTTGCGGTTTTTCATGCTGTGTGCTGTCCTGTGCGTATCCGGAAAGTAAACCAAGTGTGAAACATACAAAAAACAAAAAACGCAGGAATATTTTAACCATGAAGCTCGTGTTTTAAAGAAAACAATTGTAAGCGGATCCGTAAGGTGGATATCCAGACGCCTAACAAAGTCCAGCCCGGAACCGCACCAAACCAAAAAACCAGACGCATGTGGCTGTCTATATCGTTGGTATCTAATGCCGGATTGCCCATGCCTCCTGGATGCAGGCTTTCCACCATGCGAGGAATGATCCAAATGGTTGGGAAAAGCATGGCAAAAGCAAATACATTATATACAGCACTGATCCTTGCGGATTTGTCCATATCCGTTAATGAATTCCTGAGAACAAAATAAGCCAGATAAATCAGCAGGGCGATCGCCGCTCCTATCTGCTTTGGATCATTACTCCAGAAAGCACCCCAGGCATATTTTGCCCAAACCGATCCTGTAAGAAGACCAAGTAACCCAAAAACAATACCGGTCCTGGCATATTCTACTGCATAGGTGTCATCGTGTGGATTATTATGTCTTAAATATCTTACTGAATAGATAACAGAGACGATGAAAAAAATCATCATGCCAAACCACATGGCAACATGAAAATAGAGATTGCGTATTGTTTCGTTCAGGATCGGTTTAGCGGGAACATATCCTAAAAAACCGGCTGTGAATGTATAAAGAAGAAAAATGATACTCAGTATTTTCCACCAGTTCTTACGAAGCATATGATATTCTTAAGAAAACAGCCGCAGATCTCATCGGCAGGCAAAAATAGGATAAGGCACGCAAACCCGAAAATAAGCCTAAGGCTTAACGCGTAAAGCTTAACGCAATTGATAAATGAATTGAACTCCCATACTCCCATACTTGTTCTCAGTCTTTCCACAAGAATGGAAACAGTATTACTGAAAGTAAAATAATCAAAATGTCAAAACAGAAAAGTAAGAGTACAATCGAAAGCAGGCCGCTTTGAAAAACATCGGTAAATGCCAGGGTTGATAAACGCATCAGCAACATCAATTGAGGGATAATCAGTGGAAATCCCAGAATTGCCATCAGGGCTGCGTTTTGTTGGGCCCGGGCAGCGATAGCAGCCAAAAAACTAAAAATAAGACTGATACTACAGGCCCCGAAGCATGAAATCGCGATAAAAAGAAATGGATGTGATATAGGGAAGCCAAGTAAAATTGAAAAAATTAAGAGGCTTATCAGATTCATAAGCAGCATAAGGGCTGCGTTGAAAACCATTCTGGCCAGGATAAAATGTACGGGGCTGCATAAGGAATAAAAATATAATTGTCTTCCTCTTCCTTCCTGCAAAAAAGTTTTAGCGACGGCATTTACACAAATAAATAGCTGCATCATCCAGAACAATCCATTCCATACCATATTTTCAGGCTGCCCCATCGCCAGATAAAGCACAAAAATAGTAGAAGCCACATAGAGCAGAACACCGTAAAAACTGAATTGCTGGCGAAATTCCAACAATATATCTTTTTTAATCAGTGTTAAAATCAGCCGGGAACTTTTCAGCATTTCTTCTTTAATCTTATTTTAACAATTCGCCTTTTGCATAACAAATCCTGCATCTCGGTTCGTAAAGATCCTTGTTACCAATCAATAATTGCGCGGCATTTCCGGTTTTTCTATAGGAATAGTTCGCAATATTGCCACACTGCATACATATGGCATGTAACTTGGTTATGTATTCCGCCTTTGAAAGGAGCGCTGGCATTTGCCCAAATGGTGTACCGAGAAAATCCATGTCCAAACCGGCAACAATTACACGTGTTCCCTGCAAGGCCAGGGTATCACAGACTCCCGGAAGCGCTTCGTCGAAAAACTGCGCTTCATCAATGCCAACAACGTCGACCGTTGAAACCTGCTCCAGTATGGCATTTGCACTGGAAACCGGGATAGATTGAATACTGTTTTCATCGTGTGAAACAATATTTTCAGGATGGTAGCGGTTATCTGTTTGTGGCTTAAAAATTCCGACACGAAGGTTGGCAATCCGTGCCCGACGCAGCCTTCTGATGAGTTCTTCTGTTTTTCCGGAGAACATGGATCCACAGATAACTTCAATCCATCCACGTTTATTAAACTGAATTGCGGGCTCTATAAACATTGTACGGTAGAATTTGGATAAATATTTGCTTTAATTTTATATAACATTATAATTATCACTCTGAAAAGCATAATGGAAAAGTTACGGGAACTCATTAGCAAGTTAAATGAACAATGCGAACAAAACGAAAGTGCGCTTCAAATGCTTGTGACTCTTAAACAGATCGAGGCAGAGCTTACCCAAATTCATACTGTCACTGTAACAGGCAGAAAAAACCCGGGTGTTTCTGTTGTAATGCCTTCTCTGAGCATTTCGCACAGGGTGGTGGAGGAATATATTCAAAAGCTGGAGAAAGAACCTGGTCACAGGGAACATGAAACCAGTTTTCAAAAACTTGAGCAAACTGTTATTCCGAGCGGTCACCAGATCTGGATGGGTGATCCGCTGGTAGAAATACCCACTTTGTCACACCAGCCTGTAAGCCGTGAAATAAATGATTTGGTTGGAGGCAGCAATACTTCCATCAACGATAAACTCAAATCGGGTAATGCTGCCGAACTCGGAGCTACATTGAAAGCGTCACCGGTAAAAGAATTGAGAAAAGCGATTGGAGTAAATGACCGGTTTGTATTTATTAATGAATTATTTCGCGGGGACGAGGTCATGTATGAAAGAAGTATAAAAACCATAAATAACTTCCGCATATTGCCGGAGGCTGAATACTGGATGGAAAGGGAACTCAAGATCAAAATCGGCTGGGATGATTCACGGGATATCGTACAGCATTTCTATCAGTTGGTAAGGAGACGATTCTCCTGAATATAGTTCATTATTTTTTCCGTCGCACCCCGCCTTGAATAAACATAATTGCGGGCTTCTCTTCCGTGAAAATTATATTCCTCCTGATTTTCAAATAAACGACTGAATACTGATTCAGCCTCCAAGGCGTTATCAATGATGATTACACCTCCTGCCTCTGCCAATTCCAGCACTTCGATATATTTTTCGATTACAGGACCGGTAATTACCGGTTTCCCATAAACTGCTGCCTCGAGTACATTATGAACGCCGTCATCTCCAAATCCTCCACCAACATAACAAATCTTTGCATAAGAATACAGCCTGGCAAGCATACCGATATTATCGATGATCAGCACATTTGGTTGACGGTTGTCGGTTGACAGTTGACGGTTGTCGGCAGACAATTTATACTGTCTTTCCAGAACAGAATATCTGATTGTATTGCGAAAAATAGTTTCCATATCCCGAATATGATCTTCATCGATCTCATGCGGGGCAATAATAAAACGTAAATCAGTGTGCGTATTTGCATAGTGATCGAGCTCTTCTTCATCTTCTTCCCAGGTACTACCGGCTACGATCACAGGATAGTTCGAACAAAATTGCTCTATTGCCGGAAGCGGTTCTGAAGATTCAGCAATATCTATTACCCTGTCAAAACGAGTGTCCCCACTTACGAAAACGGAGTGTGTTATTCCAAGGGTTTCAAGCAGTTGTTTCGATTGTTCATTCTGGACAAAAAAAGCATGAAAACTGTCAAGCATCAGCCGGTGGATATTGCCATACCACTTAAAGAAGGGTTGGTCCGGGCGAAAAAGAGGCGATATCAGGAGGGCGGGAATTTTTCTGTTACGTAATTCCCTGAGATAATAATACCAGTAATCATATTTAATCCAAATCACAAGATTAGGATTCACAAGATCCAGCCATCGTTTTGCGTGAATGGCTGAATCCATGGGGAGATAAAAAATATGGTCAGCCCCCTCATAATTTTTTCTAATCTCATATCCTGATGGTGAAAAAAAACTGATGATTACGGTAATTTCCGGATAAAGCTTCCGCATGGATTCTATCACCGGCCGGCCCTGTTCAAATTCTCCGAGTGATGCGCAGTGCATCCAAACCCGGTGCCGCCCCTTTATTTCTGCGTTTCTGATGGATCTAAATAGTCCTTTTCTCCCGTTGAACCAAGCAGCAGCCTTAGGATTCCATGGCGAAACAATCCTGATACAAATCTGATAAACCCAGAGGAAGAGATTATATAAAACGATAGTCAATGGGAAGGGTTAAATGATTCTTCAGGCAAATGTAATCCTTTCCATTAACCGATCGTAACTGATTGAGTCATTGCATATACCATTATTTTAGCGTAGGTTTGTGCCCGTTAATATAGTGCATATGCGGCCAATTCAAATGGTAGATCTGAAAGGTCAGTACGCCAAAATAAAACCACAAATCGATCTGGCTATAAGTGAAGTTTTAGAGTCGACAGCATTTATAAATGGAAAAGCGGTTACAGATTTTTCACGGAATTTGTCCGGTTATCTTGGAATTGATCACGTGATCCCCTGCGCAAACGGCACTGATGCATTACAGATTGCATTAATGGGGCTGGGACTTGAGCCAGGAGATGAAGTAATAACACCATCATTTACTTTTATAGCCACAACAGAAGTGGTTGGCCTTCTTCGGCTAAAACCGGTTTTTGCGGATGTTGATTCCAAAACTTTTTGCATGGACCCTGTTTCACTCGAAAAACAAATAACGAAAAAAACCAAAGCCGTAGTTCCCGTCCATCTGTATGGTCAATCGGCACCGATGATGGAAATCATGGAATTGGCCGGTAGTTACGGATTAAAAGTTGTTGAAGACAACGCACAAGCTATTGGCGGCGATTATATTTTCCCTGACGGGAAGACATATAAGACAGGGACGCTCGGAACAGTAGGCACCACTTCTTTTTTCCCCTCCAAAAATTTAGGAGCTTATGGCGATGGAGGTGCACTTTTTACACAGGATTCTTCGCTGGCAGAACTTTTCAGGATGATAGCCAATCACGGGCAAAAAGAAAGATATTATCATGAAATCGTAGGTTGCAATAGTCGTCTTGATACCATTCAGGCAGCCATACTGAATATAAAACTTCCGCATCTGAATGAATATATAGAAAGACGGAGAGCTGCGGCAGATTTTTACGATCACGCTTTTGCCGGACAGCCCAAAATCCGGATACCTTACCGTGCTTCCTATTCCAAACACGTTTTTCATCAATACACCCTGCTCATTGAAGGAGCCGACAGGAACAAACTGAATGAGTACCTGGCTTCCAGGAAAATCCCATCCATGATCTATTATCCGGTACCCGCACACCGGCAGAACATGTTTGCTCCATATCAATCAGGATTCCAAAGATTAGAAGTAACTGAGTGGCTCACAGAGCGGGTAATTTCACTTCCTATGCATACAGAGCTTGATGAAGAGCAGTTGGGTTTTATATGCAGAAGTGTGCTGGAATTCCTGAATTAACCTTATCTAAATACTAAATAGAAGATTATAATGAAAATCGCCGTAGTAGGAACAGGATATGTCGGACTCGTTACAGGAACTTGCTTTGCAGAAACCGGGAATGATGTTGTTTGCGTTGACATCGATGTCCAAAAGGTGAACAAGCTGAATAATGGCGAAATCACCATTTATGAACCGGGTCTGAACAAATTATTTCTTAGAAATCTGAAGGAAGAAAGACTGAGTTTTACTACCGATCTGGCTGCTGGGACCAGGGAAGCAGCCATTATTTTCCTGGCCCTTCCTACCCCACCTGGAGCCGATGGTTCAGCCGACCTGCGTTTTGTATTGGATGTTGCAGGAAAACTCGGAACCTTAATGGAAGACTACAAAGTTATTATTGACAAGAGTACGGTTCCTGTCGGAACGGCGGAGAAAGTGCGCGATGCAATTGCCAGTAATTTCAAAGGAGAATTTGACGTTGTATCTAATCCTGAATTCTTACGGGAGGGCGTCGCTGTAGACGATTTCATGAAACCCGACCGGGTGGTGATTGGCACATCATCTGAACGCGCCCGGAAAATAATGGAAGAACTTTACAACCCCTTTGTTCGCCAGGGCAATCCTATCATCTTTATGAATGAAAGATCCGCCGAGCTGACGAAGTACGCTGCAAATTCGTTCCTGGCGACTAAAATTACATTCATGAATGAAATCGCCCAGCTCTGTGAACGACTCGGCGCGGATGTTGACATGGTCAGAAGGGGAATAGGAAGCGATGAAAGAATAGGCAAACGATTTCTGTTTCCGGGTATTGGCTATGGAGGCAGCTGTTTCCCAAAAGATGTACAGGCTCTCGTTCAATCGTCCAACGATGTCAGTTACGAATTTAAGATCCTCAATGCAGTCATGGAAATTAATGAGAAACAGAAAATGCATCTCATTCCCAAAATAAAAAAATATTTTGGCGGTAACCTTAAGGGTAAACATTTCGCACTCTGGGGACTGGCATTTAAACCTAATACGGATGATATACGCGAAGCTCCTGCTCTGTATATTATTGAAGCGCTGAGAAAAGAAGGGTGTTCAATTTCAGTGTACGATCCGGAAGCCATGAACAATGTAAGAGCGCAGATCGGAAACACCGTAAAATATGGGGAGAATCAATATGATGTGCTCGAAAATGCGGATGCACTCATCATTGCGACTGAATGGAATGAATTCCGGACACCCAATTTTTTAAAGATGGTTACCTCAATGAAAAATAAGGTGATTTTCGACGGAAGAAATCTTTTTGATATCACAGCAATAGGTGAACTCGGATTTTATTATGAAAGTATTGGACGTGCTGCCGCCATTCCTGCAAATGGTCAACTCAATAAAGTGAAGGCATGAGCAGAAAAAGAGTACTTATCACCGGCGCCGCTGGATTTTTGGGCTCCCATCTTTGTGATCGATTCATCAAAGAAGGATTTCATGTAATTGGAATGGATAACCTGATTACGGGAGATCTGCAAAATATACAGCATCTGTTCAAACTCGAACAGTTTGAGTTTTATCACCAGGATGTAAGCAAATATATTCACGTTCCCGGTGCTCTTCAATACATTTTACATTTTGCATCTCCTGCAAGTCCTATAGATTATTTAAAAATTCCGATTCAGACTCTTAAGGTTGGCTCCCTTGGAACACATCATTGCCTGGGTCTCGCGAAAGCAAAAAATGCCAGAATACTTGTAGCCTCCACTTCTGAAATATATGGCGATCCGCTGGTACACCCCCAGCCTGAAGAATACTGGGGAAATGTAAATCCAGTCGGTCCCCGCGGTGTTTATGATGAAGCTAAGAGATTCCAGGAAGCCATTACCATGGCCTATCATAGTTTTCACAAACTGGAAACACGTATAGTTCGTATTTTTAATACCTATGGACCCCGAATGCGGTTGAATGATGGCCGTGCCCTGCCCGCATTTATAGGTCAGGCTCTTCGTAATGAGGATCTGACGGTTTTCGGTGACGGAAGCCAGACCCGCTCTTTCTGCTTTGTGGATGATCTGATCGAGGGCATTTATCGTTTATTAATGAGTGATTATGCCCTTCCTGTAAATATTGGAAACCCCTCCGAAATTTCACTTAAGGAATTTGCGGAAGAAGTGATTTCGCTTACAGGGACAGATCGCAAAATAATTTACAAGCCCTTACCAGCCGATGATCCCAAACAGCGCAAACCGGATATCACCAGAGCAAAAAAAATACTTCAGTGGGAACCGAAGATTGGACGAAAAGAAGGGCTCAAAATAACTTATGATTATTTCAAATCACTGCCTCCCGAAGAATGGTTTAAACAGCCAAAGGAATTCAAATCAAATTGAAAGACTACAAACGCAGGGAACCGGAAATAAAAAATGTGATCATATTTCTTCCGATTTTTCAATGTCTCAAATTTCGAAATGACCAGCCCAAATCATAAAACGATACTGATTACCGGGGGAGCCGGATTTATCGGTTCTCATCTTGTCCGGTTGTTTGTAAATAAATATCCAGCATATCAGATAATAAATCTGGATGCGCTCACCTACGCCGGAAACCTGGAAAATTTGAGGGATATGGAATCTTCTCCAAATTATATTTTCGAGAAAGGTGATATTACTGACCAGGAAACCATATTCTCTCTATTTAAAAGATATGCATTCGATTCAGTTATTCATCTGGCAGCAGAGAGTCATGTGGACCGCTCCATCACCGACCCGCTTGCTTTTGTAAAGACAAACGTAATGGGCACCTGCAACTTATTAAATGTCTGTAGAAAAAAATGGGACCAAAACTGGGAAGGGAAACTCTTTTACCATGTATCAACGGATGAAGTTTACGGATCCCTGGGCAAAGAAGGGTTTTTTACAGAAAATACCCCTTATGACCCGCGTTCACCCTATTCAGCTTCCAAAGCTTCTTCCGATCATTTTGTTATGGCTTATCATCATACATATGGATTACCCGTTATCATTTCCAATTGCTCTAATAATTATGGATCCCATCATTTCCCGGAAAAATTGATTCCGCTGATGATTATTAATATTAAGAACAAGCGCCCCCTTCCGGTATATGGCAAAGGAGAAAACATACGCGACTGGCTATACGTGGATGATCATGCACTTGCAATTGATCTTATATTTCACAGAGGAAGGAACGGCGAGAAATATAATATCGGAGGATTTAATGAATGGAAAAATATTGACCTTATCCATTTACTTTGTAATATAATGGATAAAAAACTGAACCGAAAACCAGGCGATTCGGCTAAACTGATAGATTTTGTCAAAGATCGTCCCGGACATGATATGCGTTATGCTATAGATGCCGGAAAATTAAACCATGAACTTGGATGGAAACCCTCCCTCCAATTTGAGGAGGGATTAGAAAAAACCGTTGACTGGTATCTTGCAAATGAAAAATGGGTTGAACAGGTAATTACAGGTGAATACCTGCACTATTATGAAAAGCAATACCACAAATAATGCCATTCATCGAAACTCCCCTACCCGGTATTATTATATTTGAACCCGCAGTATATCCTGATGAGCGGGGATTTTTTTTCGAATCTTATAATAAGAAATTATTTCAATCCCACCATATTCCTGACGAATTTGTGCAGGATAATCAGTCTTATTCAGTTTATGGCGTAATTCGTGGACTACATTATCAACGGGAACCATATACACAGTCGAAACTCGTACGGGTTATCGAGGGTGAAATTTTGGATGTTGTGCTGGACATGCGTGCAGGATCGCCGGGATTTGGTAAAACGTACAGCATATTGCTTTCGGCCGAAAACAGGAAACAAATCTATGTGCCCAGGGGGTTTGCACACGGCTTTTCTGTATTAAGCGAAAAAGCGCTTATTACATATAAGTGTGATCAATTTTATAATAAACAAAGTGAAGCAGGTATCCTTTACAACGATACTGCATTAAATATTGACTGGCAAATACCTTCGAATAAGGAACTTGTATCCCCAAAGGATATACATCTTCCAGGATTCAATCCCTCTGTCACAGAATTTATTTATTGACAGGATGGCGAAACAAACCATTTATCGCATAGTCGTAACCGGTAGTAACGGGCAGCTTGGGAAAGAACTGGCCCGGATTGCAACAAATTATCCTGACTTTCATTTTACATTTTTATCCAGGGAAGAATTCCCTTTGGAGGATTTTAGTCGAATAGAAGCATGGATGAATCTGAACACGGCTGACATTTTCATCCATTGTGCCGCCTATACAGCGGTAGATAAAGCGGAGTCAGAAATCGAAAAAGCTTTCAGGATCAACGCGGAAGCGTCCGGACTTATATCCTCATTATTATATAAAAATAAATCCAGGCTTATTTATATTTCTACGGATTATGTTTTCGACGGAACTTCAGCAGTTCCTTTAAAAGAAGATGCAGTTACGAATCCGGTAAATATTTATGGCGCATCAAAACTGCAGGGGGAACATCTGGCTCTACAGAATAATCCGGCTACCATGGTAATCCGGACATCCTGGCTTTTTTCTGCCTTCGGAAACAATTTTGTGAAAACAATGATCCGTCTGATGAAAGAACGCGACACTGTAAAAGTCGTCGATGATCAGAGAGGTTCACCTACATATTCCGGAGACCTGGCTGAAGCAATAATGCAAATAATTGAAACTAAACATTTCGAACCGGGGATTTATCATTTTAGCAATGACGGTGAAACAACATGGTATGAATTTGCATCTGAAATAAAAAAACTGACAGGGAGTTCCTGCAATATTTTACCTATTCCTACAAACGAATACCCAACTCCTGCAAAACGTCCCGCGTATTCATTGATGGACAAATCAAAAATCAAAAAAGAATACGGACTCCGCATTCCGGATTGGCGAATCAGTTTAGCGCTTTGTATTGATCAATTAAAGAAGCAGGGAGTGTAAAATTTACTATAGCGTTCGATTAATTATTTAGCCAATTTGGTTTGTTTCAGATTATCTGGTTTTAATCCGATCACAGGGGTTACACTTGCATCTTCATGAATGCCATAAAGCAGTTCTTCATTCAGTTCAAGTACATCCCTCTGCAAACCGTAAATTTCATGGGTGAGCTTCTTTACTTTTTTTAAACCGATCATGTAACCTATTGAAAAAATTACGAGGCCGGCAATTACTACATCCAGCATATTCAACTGAATGGCTCTTAGTAAATCAATGACAGTTTCCATACATTTAATTTTAAACAGGATTGGATTAAATACACTCTAAAAATACCCTTCGGAACCCAGATCTACAACGTAAAACACCTCCATTTAAAGCCCGTATTTTTACGGCCTTTTTTGAATTCGATTCTCCGCTTTTTATAAACTATTAAAAATCAAATGATTAAAATTATAAGTTTCTTCTTCCGAAAGATTTTCTTCACTCGATATACAATAGTCCTGCGACATTCCATTGTTCAGCAGGATCGAGTCTATTCAGGTATGGCGGCGTATGTAACCAGCAGCCGGACTTAAACAAATAAAGGCCCCGCTGTTTATTGCGAGGCCTATGTTGCCTGACCTGGATTCGAACCAAGACAAACAGAGTCAGAGTCTGTCGTACTACCGTTATACTATCAGGCAGTTTGCCAATAAAGGAGTAATTTCCTTTATTTTCGGCTGCAAAGATAACCTAGAGAGTTGAATCAGGAATTGAAACCTGCTAAACCCATCGAAAATAATGGATTGCAGGATGAAATTCCAACAGTAAACCATATATTGTTGATTTTCAACTTACTATATTGCATAATCTTTTTTTAATAAAGTCACAGATTACATATTACAAATGCTTCATCAGCAGTTACTAATGTATGTATAAGAAGACCCGATTTACTGATTCAGATCTAGTCGAAGCGATTCGTGAAAAGGACATGCTGGAACAGGCTATTTCGCAACTTTATCTTGATCAGGCGGAATCAACCAGATCTTTTATTATGGGTAAAGGTGGTACAGAACAGGATGCCGATGACATCTTCCAGGAAACGATCGTTTCGTTCATCGAAATCGTTCAAAAAGGAAAATTCAGACAGGAATCTTCCATAGGAACCTTCCTGATTTCAATATCAAAAAATCTCTGGTATAATGAAATCAGAAGAAGGCAAAGAGCGGGCAATCGTGAAAAAATATTTGAATTGGATCGAAACCAGGAAGAAGGACCCGTTACGGAAACCATTCAGGACCGTGAAATGAAACAACAGTTGAATAAGTTGCTTCAGGAAATGGGTGAATCATGCAGAAGAATTCTCAGTTTGTTTTATTATGAGAATTTATCCATGAAAGAAATTGTTTCGCAAATGCACTATGAAAATGAACAGGTTGTCAGAAATAAAAAGTATAAGTGTCTGCAGCAGCTGACAGATAAAATAAAACAGAACCCATTGGCCGCTAAACATATAAGTGATTTGATTTTTAAATAAGACCATGCAACCTAACAAAGAAATATTAATTGACTTTCTGGATCATCAACTAAATCAGGAGGATACTGAACAGGTTGAAAAGATGATACGGGACGATAAAACAGTTGCTGACGATTTACAATATCTGAAGCTGGCAATTGACACCGTGCGCATAAATTCGATCAACAATAAAGTACTTGAAATTCGTAATTCCCAGTCAAATATTCGTGCTAAAGCCGATGAACCGACTAACACCATCGTTCGCAGCATGTACAAAATAAGCATACGGGTTGCAGCTGTCTTTATCCTGCTTTTCGGAGTTGCAATTTTATTCAAATATATTTCGGTGAACAACCTGTCTGTTTATCAAAAGCAATTTGCAGGTTACGAATTGACGAACAGCCGGGGACTTGAATCACGGGAACCAGAATTTGAAGCTTATCTGTCTAAAAACTGGAAGCAAGTATTAGCAGATTATCAAAAAGAAAACAATAAATCGAACAAGGCAACTTTCCTTGCTGCCGTAGCTGATATGGAATTAAAGAATTTCCCTCAGGCCGTAAGCTTATTCGAAAATATTCTGTACCCAAAATTTGAAAATGCTGACAGCTCATTTCGGGAAGAAACTGAATATTATCTGTCCCTGGCATATCTGATGAACCATCAGGAAAATAAGGGAATTACTTTGCTAAATAAGATTAAGTCGGACACCAATCATACCTATTACCCGTTGGCCTCCAAATTGTCTTCTATTGAGTTGAAAATCATTGAGTTAAAAAATAAATCGAAATAAAGGTTACAAACCGTTTCCTGGCGGTTACTAATTCTGTAGCTGTTCTTTGAATATCCAATTGACCGGTGAAAAACATATTCTGAAATCCATTATCCGAAACCGAAAGACCATCAAATCCTTTACCAGTAGAAAACATTTGATCTGATCCTTTAAAAAAATCCGTCCAATCCGATGAAATTCCAAATCAAAAGTCGACGTATCCCTGAAAACACTGAGTAGGTTTAGACAACGAAATTTTAAAACTCCAATTTTTTCTATGAAAAGCGTCGACTTTTTTTACTTTCTTTTTCTAATCAAAAAAAATAGTGCCGTGCAGCATCCGATGGCAAAAACAACCCAAATCCAGGGTTGTTTTTTTTTATATAAACTCACCGGATTCCCCGTGAGTATAATATGCGACCAAAAAGCCGGGTTTCTGTCCACCGGATTATTCCTGATGAAGTCCATTTTTGCCTTTTGGAGTGATCGTGACTTTGAAAATCCCGCTTCCAGGTATTTATAAAATGATTTGAATATTTCTGATGTCGATCTGTCATCAGCCTTCCAGAGAGTGTTGATGGTACTGGGACAGCCTGCATATAAAAAGGCACGGGCAAAACTCATTACCCCTTCATTTTTTACTAGTTCTCCCCTGCCGGTTTCACATGCGCTGATCACTATCATTTTGCAACTGTCCATTCTTAGAGAGTATATTTCATCCAGATAAAGAAAATCTTCCGGTTTAATGCCTGTTGCTGGAAAAAATGCTATGTACGAAGCTGAAGGATTATCCAGATCCGTAATTGCATGCGTTGCCAGGTGTACAACAGGGTAACTATTCAGGTACCTGATGAATTCCTTTTTTCCTGCATGCTCCCCTTCAAAACGCTTACCATCTAATCCGGCTATTTCGTCTTTGGAATAAGGTAATTTTTCAAGCCAGTTTGCTCCGTCTGACTTTAAACCGGCACCCCTTTGAGAAAAAGGTGCAAATGAGAGTACAGCATTTTGGGTGCTCTGCATATTGCCATACTTTTCATCGTCAATAATGAACCTTGCAGAAAATTGATAACTGACAACATGGCTCTCTAAAATCACTTTTCCATTTTCATCCCCTGGCAATGATTCAAACGGAAGTAGAAAAAGGGAACCGTCAGGAATGATAATCCATTCCTCTTTCTTACCAGCGAATTCTGAAAAGGGCTTCACGAATTGCATATACAGACTATCCTTCAATTTTCCTGCGTTCACGTGTATGCCACTCTCCACAGACTGAAGGATCTGAATCCAGGAATAGATATTCTTGCGAATAGCCTCTCCGTTAGTCATCTCAACGTGATCCAGAGAGGAATTTGTAAGAACAAATGCCACTATTTTTTCCGGTGTATTATAAAAGCTGATAAGAGCCTGGTCTGGACCT
The DNA here is from genome assembly GCA_963730425.1 of uncultured Bacteroidota bacterium. Taxonomy (GTDB): domain Bacteria; phylum Bacteroidota; class Bacteroidia; order Chitinophagales; family Chitinophagaceae; genus Puia. The sequence continues at coordinate 1,278,340 of CAVSRV010000003.1, forward strand.
ATCGCATTCTTTAATTTCTCGATGCTTGGAAAATCATCCGTGTACTTTAGCCTATAAAAATTTTGGTTCCCCTCCATTTTTCTATGCAGGTTTACCAGTTGTGTTTCATAAACCGACTTTTCGTTACTTATATGCAACAATGTCTGTGCATTCGATTCTCCCTCTGCTTTTGAATTTAATCTTGCAATATTGAATTTGATATTCCGTTCCTGACCCTCGAGATCGTTCCCGGGATTGACTGACAATAGAATATTTCTTTCCCTGAGCTGCGAATTCATAATAGAGGCCTTATTCTTTTCTGCGATTAAAAAAGCCGATTCCTGGTAGCCTGTTTTTGGAAAAAGATCATTTAATGCAAGGCAAACTGAAAGTGCATTTGTATAAACTGCACTGCTTTCCTGTTTTAGAAATATTTTAGCATCATCCATTTCATAACTTCTTTCAATATAAGATAAGAATGAAATGGTGGCCTGGTAAGTATCGAACGCGGCTTTGAGGTCATCGGCCCTGGAGGTTACCTTATATTCCATTTCCCAGGCAGATGCCTTTTTGACCAGAACTTCAAATAATCTGTAGTATGCGAATGAGCCCGTGAAGGTGCCAGGATTTTTGTGAATATCGTCATCAGAAAAATTTCCTGAAAAAATTATAAGTGATTTCTGAAGGTGCCTGAGTGCAGATTCGGGTTGCTTTCGAAAAATATCAAGATCTCCTGAATAAAGTTCGTTCACACCATCATCCAGTGCATTGGTATGGAGTGATTTTTTTTTATCCTGATATTGCTTCAACCATGCTGCAGCGGAATCTGAATTTCCTGTTTCCAGCGCGGTCCTGGCCATTTCATTTAAAACGCCTGGTATCGCTTCAACATTTACTTTTTTGAAGGAAGTGAGCGCTGTTGTATACCGATGCAGTCCTGCATAGGCCCTTCCCATATTCATATACAGAGGATCAGGTAATATCTGATATTTCAGAATCCCATTATAAAGTTTTAGCGCCTGTTCAAATAAACCTAATTTATAAAAACAGGTAGCTATATTTAATTGCAAACTATATACAAATATATCCGAAGGGTTTTTAACTTCAATTAGTTGAAGTGCCTGGTTAAAATAATTCTTACTCTGTAAGTAGTTTCCGTTATCATAATACAGCACCCCAAGGGTATTGTAAAGTCTTACACGATCCTCAAAGGAACTCCCTTCACCTGCAATTTCCTCCGCGTGCAAAAGAAAAAAACTTGCTGAATCGAAATTATTAAGATTGTAGTATCCTGATCCTACCAGGACATTCAAACTAAATCGCTCTCCGGGATCCGAAGAATATTTCAACGCCTGCAAATATGAGCAGGTTGCTTCGGTAAAATCTTTATGTATGTCGCACAGGATTCCCAGCTTATAATTCGCGCGACAAATAAGGCTGTCAATAAATTTTGAACGAGGCAAAATGCTTAATGCAGAAACAACATTCCTGAATCCTTCCATACAGGCACTGTCCTTAACGGGAGAATTATTGGATGAGTTGAAAAAGCGGTCTGCGCGCGCATAGGTTGATAGTATGGACTTCAGTGAAGGACTTCCGTTATTATACCGCTTGAACGAAAAGATCAACAGGAAAGAGAGTGATATTAAAAAAACTTTCCCGGACATAAACAGGTTTTAAATAGCTCTGTTTTAACGTCCGGGAAAGCGCAATATTGTCAGACTGGAAAGGGGTTAATTATTATCCCTGACAATAATGATGAGTGGAGGTCTGGGTGCAGGACCTTTACTCAGTAACAAGTCGCCGAGTATATTTAAAAGATCATTGGTAACGGAAGCAAGTAAACCGGGGGGAATATCTGATCTATGGTTATAAAAAACCATTTGTAACGGTACCTTCTGGTCTGCGTAATTACTATTATCGTTCAACCAATAATAGATCGTTGTATTAACAGTAGTGCCGTTCAAAGAGAGTAGGCCAAACAGGCCGTTTTTCACTGACTGTTGTACATTAATATTTCCAGTCTGCTGATCTATTGCTATACCCTGGTTTTTTGCATAATTATTATAATCAAACTTACATCCTTCTCCCTGATTTGTCAGACAGGGTGAGGGCCAATTGGGATTGGCATTAAAATAAGGTTTTACGGTATCACTCATCGAAACAACATAAACACTATCCATATAGTATGCACCTGCAACAATTAACTGGGACATACAGGTATCTGTGGTACCTTCCTTTACAAAAGCAACAGAATATCTCAGGCCTGTTTGCGACTGTGTCAAATCAATAGATCCTGTTTTCGGATCCATAACAAGTCCTACCGGCCATGATAAATATGTTCCCTGGATGCCCTGATTGTTTTGCGGATTAGCATAATAATCACCATTAGTGGCGGGTTGGGTATAAATAACAGAATCTCCATAGTCTGGCGCAAAATTACATTCCTGAACCGGGTTAACGGGATAAGGAACCGGCGGAGGTACTTGTGTAGTTACCTGTGTAGAATCATGAGTAACTACTCCGTTTGTATCCGAATTGGAGGGTTCTGCTGATTTCTTACATGCAATTGAACTTAAAAAAATCAATAGAAGGATACTTGAACCTTTGTATAGATTTTGTTTCATGGGTATTAGGGATCTGGTTAATTCTACTACAAGATAATCGGAAAACCCTGTAAATACAAGTGTTTCCGCGTATTAATGGTGAGGAAAATCAGTAAAAATAACCGGTAAATATGCGTCCAGATCTGGACAATTTCCCATTTCGGGAATTCTAGAATCGTGGGCACTGCACTTCATTTTTTGTGCCGCTATCAGTTGGTTTCTTAAATATATATATGAGCGAGATTTCGAAACCACCCTGTGTCTGCGATGCTACTTTAAAACCGGAAACATTGACATCATAGCTTATGCCCAGGTTAAAACTTCCATAGTCCATTCCAACATAAGGAATAACCGCATCTGAAACGTTATTTGCCCGGGCCCAGGCCCCAAAATAAACATTCACAACTTTGTTATCATCGCTTGTAGCGGTTAATTCCAAAGCGCCTCCAAATACCAGTTCACTGGCAGTTGACTGTCTACTATACAATGCGCTCACATACCAGGTCTTTCCTGTGTTTGGGGATGGAAAATATCCACCTCCATGAATAGTAAGGCGGGATGGTATGGTGATATTGTCCACTCCAAGGAACGACTCTTTAGGCTGATTGATATGGTACATGGCTACTCCAAAATATACCTCGTTATTACCATCTAGTGATCCATTGTACAAAGCACCGGCGTTCATATCGAAATAATTTGCAGAAACCACCTGGAGGTTTACCGGTTCCGTGGCAGAAGGAAGCCAGGTCCCGTCAATTTGTAATCCATCTAAAAAATGAAGTCTGGGACCGTCAAGAATTCTGTTCGCATAAGTTCCCTGGAAACCCACCCCTATTGTGTGTAGTCCGTTTTCATCAATAGTCTTATGATATGCGGTTGATAGCGCAAAATAATTACTCGTCAAAATACCATTGGCCGTTTTATCTGTCATTGCCATCATGCCAATACCCCAGCGGTCGCCTTCCTGTAGTCCATTCTGAAATATAGGCAGATCAACGGAAATGGTTGAAGTAACGTAAGCCTGATTTACTGTTGGCCATTGGTTCCGGTAATTCCCCGCAACGCGAAGATCTCCGTTGAATTTTCCTGTTAACGCCGGATTCAAACTGAGTGGTGAAGCGAAAAATTGAGAAAAATGGGGGTCCTGCGCAGTAACCACGCTAACTATAATAAACTGTAAAATGAAAAAATATACTAGCTTTTTCATCGTCATTTCAATTGCACTTATCTCAATAATTCAACAGTACCTTTTAATACAAAATTTTCTCCCGTAAAGCATATCATCTCCGTGACATATACATAAGTATCGATGGGTTGCGGAATGCCGTTGAGGTTTCCATCCCATCCATATTTTTTGTCATTCGGTGGAAAATCTGTTCTTGAATACAATAACTGACCCCATCTTGAATACACCTGAAAGGACTTTACAATCCTTACGCCGCTACCAGTCGGATAGAAATAATCATTGTTTCCATCTCCATTCGGACTGAACGCATTCGCCATATAAACACCACTCTGCAGGCATAGCAATCGTATGTTCACAGAAGTACTGGATGTGCAGCCTGCTGCGGTAGTAACTGTAACCGTATAAGTAGTTGGCGCAAGTGGTGTGCTTGTAGGAGATGCGCAATCAGTACAACTCAGATAAAGCGGAGGCGACCAGGCCCATGATACCACGTCTGCACTCACAGTAGGATCAAGTTGAACATCAGAACCAGACAGTACTGGTTCGGGTGCGGGTATCGATACAAAAGGAAGCGTATCTACCGTGACCTGTATATTGGCTGTATCCAGGAAACACTTGTATTTATCTTCTCCGATCACAGTATAATTAGTTGTTACCAGAGGCTTAGATATCACTGTATCTCCGGTGGTTTTATTCAGTGTATTCGCAGGCGCCCATAGATATGTATTGGCGTTGCCGGCCCAGAGAAGTGCCGAACCACCAATACAAATCGTTGTATCCGGAGATACAGGCATCGGAAAAGGCCCGATTACGTGGACGGAATCATACGCCATGGCAGTACAACCAACGGGGGATGAAACCTGTAAGGCGGTTACAAAATCACCAGGAGTCGAATAAACAAATGTTGGATTCAGAATATTTGAAGTATCCCCGGCACCTCCTGTTCCAAAATCCCAATGATAGGTAAGAGGATATCCAAGCGTATCTGCAACATAGCTAACTACGTGCGGACCGAATGAAACGGAACCCGTTCCGCAAAGTGTTACCGGAGGGCCCAATGCGGCAAATAAAGTATCTATCAAAATCTGATGATCTGATTTATAGGACAATTGACATCCGGTTGAGTCTGTCAAAATCAGTGCAGGTGTAAACAAACCAGGCAGTGTATAGGTATGCACGGCAATCGAATCCTGCGTTGTCAGAACTGTTCCGTCTCCAAAATCCCAAACATATGATCCCACGTAGCTTGCCGTTGCATGCAGGGTATCGGCTGCGGGTGCACATGCCTGATAGAGGGGAGAATAAAGTTTTGCGAATGGTCCTTTTACAGTGATTGTATCATACGAGATGACAGATATGCCATTGGCCCCGAATCCGGTTAAAGATACAATGTATTGTCCCGGTATGTCGTACGGATGAGTTGGGTTTTGCAACGTTGATGTACCGCTATCTCCAAAATTCCAGAGTAAAGAAATCGTATTTACAGGGAATGAAGTAAAATATACATTCAGAGGCGGACAGCTTGAGCCAAATAAATAAGATGACGAATCTATAAATGGCGCTGAGATACTTTGAATTTTTAAGGGCACTACCAGCGTATCAATACAGGTTCCTGCCATCGTCGGATATGCGATGAGGGTCACTGTGTCGGTTCCGACATTCGGGAATATATGGACCACGGAATCCGGACTGGTGGATGTGGCTCCATCGCCTGAAAAACGCCATAGATAGGTTACCCCGGTGTTCTTTATGGTAGTATTGTAAAATGTGATTGGAAATCCCGGAGTGATAATAGTTGGTTTCCATGTCAGGTTAGCCTTCGCTCCATAAATGAGTACCTGTGTTACAATAAGTTTTGCCGTGGCTTTACATCCATTGGTATCCGTTACCGTCAATTGAGGATTGTATGTGCCCGGTAAGGCATACAAATGCTGAACCGTATCGCCCGTTGTGTTGGTGACCGAGTTTCCATCTCCAAAATTCCATTGCCACTGATTGATCGGCACGCCTTCAAAGGGTTGAGATGAATCCGAAAAAATGACGGGTGCGTGATAACAAAGCTGATTTTCATCACCGAATGCCGCGATCGGACCTACAATATGAATCGGGATATAATTGGTTGTATCAAAGCATCCGAAGAATCCCGACTGTATGATTGCGCGCAAACTGTCTTCCCCGTGCTGCAGTCCGGACACGGATCCCGAGTAAGAAGTTTTGATTGCGGTACTTCCTGTTGGATTAAAAGTGGTTCCATCATTATATTGCCATTTGACAATATTGTAATAGGTATTGGAACCTGAGGCTTTTCGCTGATAATTTGTATCCAGTACATTAATCGTAACGGGCAAGCTTGAACTTCCGCAAATCGTATCTTTCGTTGATTTTAAAACCGGATTTTGTTTCTTCAGAACATACACAGGCACCGGCCCGGTAGTTTGCCAGCAGGAACCATAAAGCACCTGGACAGAAGCCGTATACACTCCACTATTAGGATAATGATGATTTTTTGTTGCTATATATACATTGTCTGAATCGTTGGGCGATCCGTCACCATAGGTCCATATATATTGCGTGCCTCCTCCCGGAACAACGGTTAAGGCGGGTGTTAACCGGTCGCCATTACAATTATTCGCCACCGTGAGTTTTGGTATGGGGGTTGTTTTTACAAACCGGACGATGGTTGTATCGACTGGTGCACAACCCGGACTTGAAGCGATTAGCGTCATCGTATAGGAACCTTGTGCATTGTATAGATGTGTGTGGTAAATATTGTTATTAAAATCTGAGTTACCGTCGCCATAAAACCACTGGAACTTTGCGGCGCTGTCGTCCAGATTTATGAAAGTTTCCAACTGGTTGGGTGTGCAGGGCAGTGAATCAGCGGCGGCAAAACTTGCGTGCGGTTTGGGATAAACAATGATTGTATCTGAAGGAAATGCTCCTCCTGCACATCCGTGAATCGTTGTAAAACTCAGATTTATGATATAAGTGCCCGGTATGGAAAAAACATGCACCGGATTGGGGCTGGTAGAGGTGGTTCCATCTCCGAATGACCAGAGATAGGTTCCCAATGTATCTGCGGATATGGCCGTGAACGTTGCCTGCACATCTGCACAATAGATAGCGGATGGAATTAAAGTGGTATCATGATGAATCTTTGCAGTAGGCTGCGCCGTATTAAATGTTTCAGATATAGTTGAAGAACAACCATTGGAATTCATAATGGTCAGCGTAGGGGAAAACAAATTATTAGACAGATAAGTAAAAGTCGGATTTTGTAAATCCGAAGTATCTGCCGGATTACCTGTAAAATTCCAATGCCAGTTCGTGGCGCCCAGACTGGTATCTGAAAAGTTGACTGTCATTGGCGATGAGCAACTGGCTCCTTTATTGATTATAAACGGGCTGATATTGGGTGCAGCTAAAACATTAATAATTTTCGTAACCGAATCGGGACATATTCCGAAGTTTTCATACATCGTAACCGGATAGGCACCTGCTATAGCATAACTGTGGCCGAAAGTAATACCAATGCCACTCCCCCCATCACCAAAAGTCCAAATTGGATTACTGCTCGGTGCTGGTGTGCTTTTGTTTATAAATAGAATTGTATTTCCCTGGCAGTAGGCTGAATTCGTTGTAAAATCTGCACTGTAATCAGCCGCATTGATAAACGACGGTTTCGTAATTGTAGACGAACAACCATATGTATTGGAAACAACGAGACTGATGTCATATTGTCCCTTCGCTGCATACTGATGTGAAGGGTTCGTCAAGGTACTTGTACCTCCGTCACCAAAATTCCAGACATAACTTAAAGCGCCATCTCCCGAAGAGGTATTGTGAAATTGCACCGCCTGATTCAAATTGCAAATCGCTGCGGAGTCTACATTGAAAGAAGGAGCCAACGCTGGATAAACCGTGATCATATCAGGTACCTTCCACGTATTTACGCAACCGAAACTATTGGTGGCAATCAGGCTCACGGTATAAGTCCCAGGTGATTGATAAATATTCGTAACCGAACCCGAAGTTGTGTTTTGTGAATTTCCATCTCCAAAATCCCATATTGATCCAGTAATGGTACCATCTCCCGGACTTACAACGCTGGAAAAATTCACGAGCAGCGGAGCGCATCCGATGGTTTGAGCCGCTGACAAATTGATAACCGGTTTCTTAAAAACAGTAATTGTTTTGGATACCGTAGACGTTTTAGCTCCATCATTAATCGTGAGTGTAACCGTATAGTTCTGCCCGTTGAAATAGGTTGCTGAAACGGGATTGTTCTTTACACTTGTTGTAATTCCGTTTCCGTTTCCAAAAGTCCACGTATAAATTGATGTTGCACTAGTGCCCGTAGAAGTATTTGTAAAACTAACGGCAAGAGGGGAACAACCCTGGGTAACACTCGGAGTGAAATCAGCCGTTAGTTGAGCCATTACAGGAGTGATACCTGTCAGCAAAAAAAATATTGCTAACAGATAGCATGATTTCCTACCCGGAATAGTTCTCAGGGGCATCTATCGGTTTTTAGGATAAAGGATATTCGTTTACTAAATACTTAAATGAAACGAAAAATAGGAGCTTATATTTTAGTTTGAAATGATTCCCAAAATGGGAATAGCGGGAATATCTACGAAGGGGAAAACTTTCCTCAAATTCTTAATGCATAAGTTATCTGTGGAATCAAAATGATGTACATAAAAACCCCGAGAGGGAATCCAATAAAGTGCCAGAAACGTGCATGCTGATGGAGAATGGATGAATAGTTATCCCGCATTTCCAAACGCCTGCCTCCGAATACAGCTCAGTGGATTTTAAGGAGTAATGAATTAGATTTGTAGTATTGTCACCACCTGCTAAATGACAGATATTCACCAATTACTATGCTGATTAAGCGGAATTTCGCAGTATTTTTTATTCTAACTTTTATTATATCCGGAACTTTTCTGGTCCAGCAGTGCAGGCCGAAAGAGTCCAACATTGCATATGACAAAAGCACCAATGCATTTGTAGGCGATCAACAATGTAAGAATTGTCATGGTGTGGAATATAAAGCATGGGCCGGTTCAGGCCATTTCAAGGCAATGATGCCTGCCAATGATTCAACGGTATCAGGAGATTTCAATAATAAGGAATTAGTAGCTAATGGTGTTTCATCTCATTTTTTTAAAAAGAACGGGAAATTTTATATTAATACAGAAGGGGAAGACGGTAACAATCAGGATTTCGAGATCAGATATACATTTGGCTATTATCCGCTACAACAATATCTGGTGGAATTTCCAGGTGGCAGGATGCAATCCACAAGGGCAAGTTGGGACGTGAAAAATAAAAAATGGTTTTATCAGTATCCGGGACAAAAAATTCCCGCTCATAACTGGTTTCACTGGACCGGGAACGCGGCAAACTGGAATACAATGTGTTCGAGTTGTCACAGTACCAACCTTCAAAAGAATTACAATTCTGACTCAGACGTCTATCATACAACTTTCACCAATATCAACGTAAGCTGTGAAACCTGTCACGGACCGGGGAAACTTCATATTGACTATGTAAATGGAGAAAATTATAAGAGTGGAAACAAAATAGCGGGCTCAATGATCCTGTTGAAAAGAAAAGGGGATCAGATTGCCGAAATCGAAGCCTGTGCGGTTTGCCATGCACGCAGAACTGAACTGGGTCCTATTCCTATTCCCGGAGCTCCATTTCTTGACAATTACATTCCCGAAATTCCGACCTCAGAACATTTTTATGCCGATGGACAGGCAAATGATGAAGATTATAATTACACTTCTTTTACAGAAAGTAAAATGTTCAGACAGGGTGTACGTTGCAGCAATTGTCATGAACCGCATCAGGCTACATTAAAATTCGCTGGGAACTCACTCTGTACCCAATGCCATGCTAAATCTTACGATTCTTATGCACATACATTCCATACTGTAGGAACACCAGGTTCGGAATGTAAAAACTGTCATATGCCAGGCAAGTTTTATATGGGAAATGATTACAGGTATGATCATACATTCCGGGTGCCGAGACCAGATCTTTCTGTAAAATATGGAACACCCAATGCATGTAATAATTGTCACCAGGATAAAACTGCACAATGGGCAGCCGATGCTGTTAAAAAATCCTATGGTCCGGACCGGAAATATCATTTTTCGGAAGACCTGATTCCCGGAAGCATTCTCAATGAAAATAGTGAAGCGCATCTGACCAAATTACTAAAAGATACCTCTGTTCCTGATATGATCAAAGCCGCATCAGCCAGCTATCTGGGTAATATTCAAACCAGCAACAGCCTCTATGCATTAATCGGTTGCCTCAACATGACGGATGCTCAAATCCGCTATCGTGCGTTGATGGCTCTTAATAATTTTCCACCCGAAAAATGGATATACGCTGCTGGTCCGTTACTACAGGACTCGATAAAAGCTGTGCGCATTGCGGCAGCCGAACTCTATCTGCCAGTTCAGGCCAGCCAGATTCCCGCCGAATACAATGATGCCTTTCTCAAAGCAAAATCAGAACTTGAATCTTATACATTATATCAGTCCGATTTTGCTATAGGGAATGTTATGATCGGTGATTTTTATTTCAAGCAAAACGACTATGCCAGCGCGGCCAAATACTACAGGCGAGGTCTAAAGAAGGATTCTCTTATGAATTATGCCCGGCTGAATCTTTCTGTTGTTTATAATCTTTCAAAACAAAACGACCAGGCGCTGCAGGTTTTGAAAGACGCCGAAAAAGTGGATCCAAACAATGAAAGAATTTATTTTAATCTCGCGCTGTTATATAATGAAATGGGTAACTCCTCAGATGCCGCCAAATCACTAGAAAGGGCAGTTGAACTAAAATCATCAAATCCCAGGGTCTATTATAATTATGGGCTGCTCCTCCAGCAGTCGGGTAAAACCAAGCAGGCAATTGAAATGTATGAAAAAGGTTTGAAAATTGTACCAAGTGATGAATCGCTCAATTATACTTTGGCGTTGCTACTTCTGCAGACTGGTAAAATTGAAGAAGCTAAAATTCCTGCATCAGTTCTGAAAAAAAATCACCCAAATAATCCTGATTATCAGAAAATATTTGACTATCTAAAACTTTAAACCGGAAGTTCTTTTATCTGTGAAATGCCCGGTGATAATATTGATGAAATATTTTCCACTTTGAGTGCGAATTGGCCTTTAATGACTTCTCAATAAATGTCTTTTTTGTTGCATTACTAGACTTTTCTACTTATTTTGTAACATAACCCTATACCCATGAAGGCGCCTAAGATAATCCCTAAAGGTTTTCTTCGGTTTGGAATAATTGCAGTTTTTGCTCTCTCCTGCCGAAAGAACGGAGTGGAATCAACTCCTGTAAATCCTCCTTTCATTGTACCGGCGGCACCGCTGCAATCACCTCCAAATCTTACCGGTTTTCAACCATTCCCAGAGGAATATTCAATGAATTGCTCCGGGAGTCCCATTTATGGGGATACTGTGATTTTCGCAGTTGGAAATGGGTCGTCGGATTATATGTTGTCGCCTGTAAACAATCCTGGTCCAGGATTTTATTATTCCTGGCCGTTTGGGCTCATGTTGAATGATTCTACCGGAACGATTGATGTTACTAAGAGTGAAACAGGTATCCGTTATTACATCGAGTATGTTAGAAGTGGTTCGAATGATACGTGCATAAGTACGCTGATCCTCACTGGTGCGGCATATTTAGACAGCATTTATACTCAAAAACCAAATGTGGTGTCCACAGCCGAACCTTATTTCGAAGGGAATATCAACATGAATAATATCTGTAACACAGATAGCAATTGCCATTGGGTACTGGGCACTGATCCCGATGAGCAGCACATACATATGGATGCCCATAACGGGTTTATAAATCTTGATCAAAGTCTTCAGGATGGTGTGTTTGGGACACCAGCGGTTAATGGTGCTTCAGTCAATGCTCCCATTTTTTATACTCTTGATAATAATCCTAATGGGCTTCAATCACTGACCGTTCAGCTAATGTATTATGATTCTGCTTCTTCTATACCTGCTGCCATTGTAGCGGAAATTCAAAACCGGAGTAGGAATGCAAACAACAATCAAATTTTAGGTAAAACTCCGGCTGCTTCACGGCCTCCGTTGATCATCATAACGAGATACAAGTAAGTACTGAGAAATTCTGCTAATTGAGAAGTATATGGGTTGACTTTATATTTGAAACCAAGACTGCCAGCGAGGTGGGGAGTAAACAGAACCATTTTATGGTTCTATTTTTAAAAGTTGCCCGACGAGGATTCGAACCTCGACAAACAGAATCAAAATCTGTCGTACTGCCATTATACTATCGGGCAAAGCAGAATTAACAAGGCGCAAAAATAAGGTATTTTAAAAATGTTTCGAATTATTGGCAAAATTCATATCAATTATTTTGCTTCTACCAGATAAAAATTCTTTTTCCCTTTCTGAACAAGAATGTATTTATTATGGAGCAGCAATTCTGTTCCGATACTATATTGAATATTTTCAACTTTATTCCGGTTGATACTAATGCCGCCGTTCTGAATCATCTTCCTTGCCTCTCCTTTACTGGGAAGAATTCCAGTCTCCGCCAGAAACTGTACAAGGTCTACTCCCTGTCTGATTTCGCTAATCGAAAAAGTGGATTTCACAATACCTTCCAACGCATGCAAGTCTTCCTCACTCAATTCTTCAGCGGTACCTGTCTGACTAAATAATTTTTCTGTAGTAACAAGTGCCTGTTCATATTCCTGCTGACCATGAATAAAAATAGTAACTTCTTTGGCCAGGTTTTTTTGAAGTAACCTGTCGGCAGGATTTTCCTGATGTTTGCTCAGCAATATTTGAATTTCATCACGTTTCAGGAATGTAAAAATCCTGATCCATTTTTCTGCGTCCTCATCCGAAGCATTAAGCCAGAATTGAAAAAACTGATATGGAGAAGTTTTCCCGGGATCCAGCCAGATATTTCCTTTTTCAGTTTTACCAAATTTTCCTCCATCGGCTCTGGTTATGAGCGGACAGGTAAAAGCAAATGCTTCTCCGCCCGATTTTCGACGTATCAATTCGGCACCAGTCGTAATATTTCCCCATTGATCACTACCTCCCATCTGAAGTTTGCAATTCCGGTTTTTATATAACCAGTAAAAATCATATCCCTGAACAAGCTGATATGAAAACTCCGTGAAACTCATGCCAGATGCGCCTTCCAGTCTTTTCTTTACGCTCTCTTTGGCCATCATGTAATTGACCGAAATATGTTTTCCTACTTCGCGTATAAAATCAAGGAAATGCATTTCCTTAAACCAGTCGAAGTTGTTTACGACCTCCGCTGCATTTGGAATTACTTGATTAAAATCAAGATATTTTTCCAGTTGTTTACGGATACATTGCAGATTATGTTTCAATGTAGTCTCGTCAAGCAGATTCCTTTCTTCCGATTTTCCGCTGGGATCACCTACCATACCAGTGGCTCCCCCAACCAACGCAAACGGCTTATGACCCGCTCTCTGCAAATGAACAAGGAGTAATATCGGAACCAGACTTCCGATGTGCAAACTGTCGGCTGTTGGATCAAATCCAATATATCCGGCAGTCATTTCCTTCGAAAGTTGTTCTTCTGTACCAGGCATAATATCCTGAATCATGCCCCGCCATTTAAGTTCACTAATCAACGACATAATTGACTTGAGGAATTTTGGTAAAAGTAAGGGATATTCGCATCCGGAAAACGTCGCAATATTCTGAATAAAAACGCGTTAGAATTAGTTTATGGTATCGACTTCAGTAGCCCGAAGAATCAGAACCTGCTGCCCCCTGACCCTGTTGCTGCTGATACTTTTTTGCAACCGGTCTATGGGCCAATTCGCTAAATATTCCAATGAATTTTTGAATATAGGCGCAGGTGCACGTGGAATGGCCATGGGCAACGCTCAGGTTGCCTCCGTAACAGACGGAACCGGTGGTTACTGGAATCCCGCAGCACTGGCAGATATCAGAACCAGTCCACAGCTCAATCTTATGCACGCCGAATATTTCGCGGGAATCGGAAAATATGATTTTGCCAGTTTGGTACTGCCCATGAAAGATAGTAAACGAACCCTTGGACTTACCCTTCTGCGTTTTGCAGTAGATGATATTCCGAATACGGTATTCCTTGTACAACCTGACGGGAGTATCGATTTCAGCAATATCACCACGTTTTCATCAGCAGATTACGCCTTTCTGATTTCGCTCGCTCAACAGGTGGATTGGTTCAAAAACGTCAAAACCAATTTTGGGATCAACGCAAAAATTATTCATCGGCTCGCAGGAGATTTTACAACATCCTGGGGTTTTGGATTTGATGCTGCTTTGCAGGTGATCGGCGAACGTTGGAAGCTTGGCATCGTGGCTAAAGATGTGACAACCACTTTCAATGCCTGGTCGTATAATATTAGTACGGAATGGCGGGAAGTGTTTTATGCCACTTCAAATGATATTCCATCCAATTCCATTGAGTTGACTGCACCGCAGTTAATTCCAGGATTCAGTTATGATTTTCCGATAAATAAAAAGATAAGCCTGCTTGCAGAAGCAGATTTTGATATCACGTTCGATGGCAAGCGAAATACGGTTATAAGTTCGAATCCGATAAGCATTGATCCGAAACTGGGATTGGAATTGTCGTATAACAACGTTTTTTTTGTGAGAGGCGGGATCAATAATTTTCAGCAAACCCTGGATGATCGTGATACAACGAACCAGAAGAAAATATGGATTTACCAACCCTCCATTGGTGCAGGATTTAAGGTAGGCGACGTCGAAGTCGACTATGCATTCACTAACCTGGCAAATCAGTCAAACCCATTATATACAAACGTTTTTTCGTTAAAAGTTGATCTGGTGGATATGAAGAAGAAGCCAGTCAAAAAGTAAATCCGCTGTAGATAAACCAAACTGACTATGAGAAAAATATTTACACTGTTGTTAATCCTGATTGGCGGCGCTGCGATAGCTCAGCCGTACAATAATGAATGGATTGATTTCAGTAAAACATATTATAAATTCAAAATCACGGCAGATGGTCTTTATCGAATCCCGGAAAGCGTACTCGCCGGCGCGGGACTATCAGCCGCGGATGCAAAAGATTTTCAATTATTCCGCAATGGTGTTGAAGTACCCGTGTATACATCTGTAAGCAGCGGACCACTCTCACCAACTGATTACATCGAATTCTGGGGAAGGATGAACGATGGGGTGGCCGATAAACCTTTATACCGCAATCCTGCTTACCAGCATACGACGAAATGGAGCCTGCAATCTGATACAGCCGTTTATTTTCTGACGCTTAACCCGGGAGGATCAACTTTCCATTACAATACAATTGCGAACGACACTTCAACAAATGTCCTTCCGGTGGAGCCTTATTTCATGTACACCACCGGAACTTATTTCCATTTCCAGATTAACCCCGGACTGGCTTACGTACTTGAACAATATATTTACTCATCTTCTTACGATGTAGGAGAATTCTGGAGTTCGGATTTCTCATCACCGGGTGCACCCATCTCAGACAACCAGAACAATCTTTTTATTTATAATGCCGGACCTTCCGCAAATTTGAAATTTGGAGCTGCAGGTTGTTCTGATACACTTCGAAATATCCAGGTAAAAGTGAATAATTTACTTTATAAGGATACCGCGCTGAATAGTTTTAATGATATTGTCAGCAATGTCACCATTCCGCTGACATCCTTAAATAGTGCTACAACCAATTTTCAATTTATCAACAATTCGCAGGCAGTAACTTATGCAGACCGGCTCGTTATTTCATTCTATGAACTTACCTACCCAAGGCAATTTAATTTCAATGGACAAACTAATTTCCCCTTTCAGCTTGCGGCAAATGTCAGCGGATATTTTTTGAAAATTACAAATTTCAACCAGGGCGGTACGATACCTGTACTATACGACCAAACAACGGGACAACGATTTGTTGCAATATCTTCAGCAGGAATACTCACGTTTGAGCTTCCCGGATCTGCTTCGACAAGGAACTTTGTATTAGTCAGCCAGGACCCCTCAAACATTAATACGATTAATTCGCTGGCAAAAAAGAATTTTATTTCATATGCTGATCCCCTGAACCAGGGAAATTACCTGATCATCAGCAATTCGGTACTTTATACTGGCACACATGGTAATAATCCTGTAATTGATTATAAGACTTACAGGGCATCTGCGGCCGGTGGATCTTACAATCCTCAGATCATGGATATCAGTGAACTGACCGATCAGTTTGCATTTGGTATCCAGAAACATCCTCTTGCAATTAAGAATTTTATAAACTACTCGAGAATTAATTCTCCGCAAAAACCTGCATTTGTCTTCCTGATTGGTCGTGGCATGGACTATTCCGAATATCGTGCGAACCAGGGTGATCCCAGTGACGAACTACTAAATTTGGTTCCCACTTTTGGTTTTCCGGCATCTGATGCTATGCTTGCATCAGCAGATGGGATGGGTTCGGTCAACCTGATTCCTATTGGACGACTGGGTGCAGTTAAAGGGTCAGAGGTGGAAGATTACCTTACTAAGATAAAGGACTATGAGGCAGTCCAACAAACAAATCCGAATACTTTTTCGGGGAGGGCCTGGAGGAAAAACATAATTCATGTAACAGGCGCTACCGACCCCTTCCTCGAAACTGTGCTCTGTAACTATATGGCTTATTACCAGCAAACCATCTCAGATACTTTATTCGGAGGAAACGTTTTCCGGTTCTGCAGTTCGACCGTGGATCAGAATAATCAGGTGTCCAGTACATTGTTTCCGAGTCTGTTTAGCAACGGTATCGGTATACTTACATATTTTGGTCACTCCTCCTCGTCCACCCTTGGTTTTAACCTGGATGACCCAAGCATATATACTAATCAGTCAAAGTATCCGGTCATGTATGTGAACGGATGTTATGCAGGTAACTACTTTACTTTTGATCCGAGTCGATTGGGTACAGGAAAAACTTTATCCGAAAATTATGTATTGATACCAAATAAAGGCGCCATCGCATTTGTTGCAAGTTCGCACTACGGCGTAGTGAATTATTTGAATCTCCAGCTTACGAATATGTATGATCTTATATCGCATGCCGACTATGGAAAAAGTATAGGAACCATTGAATCTGATGCGGGAAAAGAATTGCTCACTACTTTGCCATTGGATTTTTATGCGCGTTGCCAGACAGAACAAATGGGCATACAAGGAGATCCTGCTATTACTTTGAGCGATGAAAAATTACCCGATTACGATGTCGAAGCTTCTACCGTCGTAATCAGTCCCACATTTATTTCGGTCGCTGATAATAATTTCAGTGTAGGAGCAACTTTCTACAATCTTGGAAAAGCAGTTTCTGATTCAATTACAGTCCTGATCACGAGGAAGTTTCCGGATGGATCAACGGCTGTAGTATTAAGAAAAAGAATCCCGGGTATTCGTTACACTGATTCTGTACGCGTTCAGGTGCCCATTGTAGCAACCCGGGATAAGGGCCAGAATTATATCACCGTAACAATAAACTGCCGATAATAATGTTTCGGAAGTTACACTGGCTAATAATACGGTTACTGTACCAATTTTTATTTACCAGGATGAACTCACACCCATTTACCCCTTTAACTATGCTATTATAAATACCCCATTTCAAAAAGTATATGCTTCTACCGCAAACCCATTTGCGCCGCTTACACAATATGAAATGGAAATGGATACGACAGAAGCGTTTAATTCTTCTGCCATGGTAACCAAATTTATCAACTCCATAGGAGGTGTTTTCGAATTCGATCCTGGAATTAAATACATGGACAGTACTGTATACTACTGGAGAACTTCTATCGTACCAACCCAGAACGCAGCGTATCACTGGAACGAATTTTCATTCATTTATATAGATTCAGCGAGAAGTACAGTGGGTTTCAATCAGTCTCACTATTTCCAGGACAGGTACTCAACGATGAATCAAATTTATCTGGATTCAATTGACAGAACATTTAAATTCGATTCAACCCTGAACTCGCTATATGTTAGGAATACGATTTATCCAACCGGCTCATCATTGCAGGCCGATTTCACTGTGACATATAACAATATTACGATCATTGGTCCCGGATGTAATTACAATGAACTAATATTTAATGTCTTTGATCCGGTGAAGTTCAAGCCATGGATGAACAATTATTCAGGTGCTACCGGACTTTATCAAAGTGAACTGGCGACCTGCGGAACGCAAAGGGAATACAATTTCGATTACTTGTATACTGATCCCGTTAACCGGAAAAAAGCCATGGATTTCCTGGATTCAATTCCGCCCAATGCTTTTGTGGTTGTCAGAACAAATACCGATCCGACACAGGGCGGCAATGTATATATTGATCAATGGAAAGCCGATACCAGCCTTTACGGACATAATAATTCACTTTACCATAAATTAGTTGCACGGGGATTTACGTTACTGGATTCGTTTACTACACCTCGTGCCCTGGCTATGGTTTACAGGAATCAGAATTCTTCCTATACTCCGCAACAAACCATGACCCAGACAATTTTTGACCGAACTTTTATTTCCACAAATTGTATCTCACCTGATTTATCAGGAACTATTTTATCCCCTGAATTCGGTCCGGCGAAAAAATGGAATATGCTGCATTGGCGTGGAAGTTCTGTAGAGAACCCGTCAACAGATTCAGTGGGTCTGCAGCTTTACGGGGTTGACACAAGTGGAAATTCAACTTTATTATATACTCTTAATCAAACCACGCAGGATTTTGACATTTCGGGTATAAACGTCTCTCAATTCCCTTATGTACAACTCAAGCTGACCAGTGAAGACACCGTTCATGCTACACCTTATCAATTAAAATATTGGAGATTGAATTATGTACCCGTACCGGAAGGCGCCCTTGCTCCAAATATTTTCCTCACCGGATTGGATTCAGTGGAACTGGGACAACCAATTCAATTTGGAATAGCATTTAAAAATATCAGTTTGTCCTCCTTTGATAGCCTGCTGATTTCTTTCAAGATCATTGATAAGAATAATGTTACCCATATTATTCCTTTTCCTAAAACAAAACCGCTGATCAGTGGGGATACAATTAAGATTGTATATACTATTGATACCAAGTTGTATCCTGGATTAAATACAATTAATGTCGATGTAAATCCTGCTAATGCACAGCCGGAACAATATCATTTCAACAACTTCCTGTTTAAGAACTTTTATGTAAAAGTGGATCAGACCAATCCTTTACTGGACGTTACATTCGACAACGTACACATCCTGAATGAGGATATTGTTTCTGCGAAACCACATATATTGATAAAATTAAAAGACGAATCAAAATTCCTGTTGCTGAAAGATACTTCAGTCCTACAAGTTCAACTCAGGTATCCCGACGGATCTTTGCATCCCTATTATTTCAATACAGATACTCTTAAGTTCACACCCGCGACAAGCAGTGCAGATAATACAGCCAGTGTTGAATTCAGTCCGATTTTTACCAACCAGATAAATCCTGAAGGAGATGACTATACGTTAATTGTTACCGGGTCCGATGAGAGTGGAAATCCTTCTGGCTCCATCCAATATCAGGTTACGTTCAAAATCATTACAAAAGCGATGATATCGAACATGCTCAATTATCCAAATCCGTTTACAACTTCTACGGCTTTCGTATTTACTATTACCGGTAGTGATGTTCCGCAAAACATAAAAATTCAGATTTTAACCATTACCGGTAAGGTAGTCAGGGAAATCACCAAAGATGAACTCGGACCCCTGCACGTTGGAAGGAATATTACGGAATTCAAGTGGAACGGTACTGATATGTACAACCAACGACTTGCCAATGGTGTCTATCTCTATCATGTGGTAACAAATCTGAACGGTAAATCGCTCGATAAATATCAATCTCAGTCAGACAATACCGATCAGTATTTTAATAAGGGATATGGCAAAATGTATTTAATGAAATAACTACAGAGCCGGTTTAAATCCCTGCCGGATAGTGGTTCCCCGAAATATGAATTGTCTGCAACTGTCAGGCAATTGCGGGATAGTTTCAGCATTATCTATTAACATCTTTTTGATTTGTCCGTCACAACCAGGCAAGATCAATTTGGTATATTCAATTCCTACCGGAAAAACCAATTGTTGCGGTTTGAAAAAATAAACCAACCGGTAACCCGCATAAACAATGACAAAAAAGATTGAAATATATTTAATGCGGTCTAATAGAATTTTAACGGTGCCATTATCGGGCCACTTAATTTTTTTTATGAACGGATCATATTGAAAATAAATCAAAGGAAGCAAAAATCCAGTTCCAAATCTCGGATCCGGCGCATTCACAAACCAAAAAACAACACCAGTTATCGCGACAAACAGCGCTGCGAATGTTCTTCGGGAATATGATTGAATCCATATTCTGAAAAAAGATAAGTCTACCAAAACGCCCGAGGCTATAATCAGAACTACTGTTTTATCGATCAGGTATAAATGCCTCCACCACACAGGTAACCAGCTTATAATTGCCTGTTTGTATTCCAGAACGGCATTGATCCTCGATACCGGATAGCGGGCGTAGGCAGTGATATAATTCTGAAATCTTAATACCTCAGACATTCCCACTTTCCAGTCATATGAATAAAACGCTCCAAATGAAGACGGATAAAATGGATACCCCGAAATTAAAATACTCCTTATTATAATTGGTGCGAACAGTATGACCGTAGTTAAAATTATACGACAGATCACAACCCATCTCTTTCTTATAATTCCATTAACAATAATAAAAAACGGGATCAATATAATAGCTACGGCGGAAAGTTTGACTGTAATTGCGAAGATCGAAAATAAAATTGCCAGCAGATCGGAATCTTCAACTTTTTGCATGCGTTTTCTTCCGGAAAAAAAATAAAAGCTCAATAAAATAAAAATAGCCGCGATAAAATCCGGGCTTAGGGATGATGAAGTTAATCTGATTTGGGTCCACGATAAAATGCAAAACAAAATAAGAATCAGGCACCAGATTCGTGAAATCATTGATGTCGATTCTGTCGCATTTCTCTTTTTTCCAGTTCCCATCGAAATCAATAAAATAATGACCCAGCACATCGCGCATCCATTCAAAAGAAAAAGAGGACTGGTCCCATAAGGTGGAAAGTCAAAAAAGGCCAACGCAGAAAACCAGATGCTCTGAAACCCAAATTCCGGTTTTAGATTTGCCAAACCGGTTATTGTTCCATATTTATCGAAAATCTGCGTTGAAAATACATGATAATTTATTGTATCCGGATGAATGATCAGAGAAGTACTAAGGAATAAAATCATCACCAGGATAACACTTAGGAAAATATAGTCCGACATCGAAAAACCGAAAAATGATTTCTTAAACTGGGCAACCAGCTTCCTGCAGTTATCGGATTTAAATAAAATAAATAATGCCGGAATCTGCAATGAAAGTTTGATTAAAATATTCAATTGAATAACCAATGAAACATAGAAAGAAATGACTCCGATTATGGCCATTCCAATAAGGCAAACAACCGGAAAATCAATCATTGCGACCTTATCTGTACTAAGGAATAACTTTAGTATTTGACTGGCCCAAATAAAGCAAATCAAAGAAATATATATCCAGGAAATCAATTCAAAAATCATATACTATTCGGTAATCTTATATTCACCTCCATCAAAAATATATTTACTCTGCTTTTTCAAACGAAATCCGTCAGAAATTTTCTCCCCTCTGGCTTCAAGTCTCGGATCCTGTTTATAAAGACAGGGCAATTCTATATCGTAGCAACGCGGGTTCCAGTTATTTAATATTCTCTCAGGTATGTGCATTTGAATGTGACCGACCATAATAGTCCTGACTTCAGGAACAGGAAGGCGCCTTGGAATAATAAAATTCCTGTATTCGTCTTGCCGAATAACCTTGGAAACACCATATATCAAAACCAGAAAACTAGTTAGTAAGACAGTATATTTTGTAATGGCTGCCCATGAGATCTTCACGTTGGGTAAGTTGGTAAAGGCTACAAAAATTCCAAAAAGAAGAGGACCATAAACAAATCTGGGATCCGGGCCAATTAAAAACCAGGAAATCAACTGGCATATCATGGCAAAAAGGAAAACCCGATAAAGGCGGCTCTTCATTTTCCCCAAAAAAAACAACTGAAATACATATCCGAAAATTGAAAGAGTAAGAATTAATTTGTCAAACCGGAAGAGATAATTGTACCAGGCCGGAATCCAATTTGGAAAATCCATCTTCTCCGTTATTGACATAGATTGAAACATCGGATTAACCTGGTTAAAATTTTTTATATAATTGGCTATTTCGACCAGTTTCATTTTATCTACTTTCCAATCGAAAGAAAAAAAGTCTACCTGATATACTGGGAAAAAAAGATATCCGGATAAAATGATGTTCCGAACCAGAAAGGGAATAATGATAAAACCACCTAAGAAAAAAATAATCAGACCTCTTTTTGCTGAAATAGGTTTTGAAAAGCTAAAAATATAAACCAGGCTAAGGATTAAAAGAGGAAAATTCATAATCCGAACTGTAAATAAATATAATGGCCAGATTAACCACTCAATTGGCACTTCAGTTTGTTCATTATATAAATTGGCAAACAATGCCGTTATACAACATGTGCTTATAAAATCATAATTCGCACTACCAGCCGTGCTTCTGATAATTGACCAATTAAGAAGACAGAGTAAAAGTATAATGAAGAATCCTATTCCCAGGTTCTGAGATTTGTCAGGTTCCCTGGTTTTAAAAGAATTAAATATTTTTTCCAGAAGAAAAAAACAAAACCAAATACACAGCAAACCATTTATCGAAAAATATGTATTCAAACCTGCGATAGGATTACTCAACATACCAACAGTGGAAAACCAGGAAGAATTGAAACCAAATCTCATGTGAAGATTGGCGATTCCCGGTACTGATCCAAATTCCTGAACCCATTTCACCATTTGAATGTGATAGCTGCCAGAATCATCCATTGTAACAGGGCCCGCATTAAAAACCAAGATCAGGAACAAATATGCTATACAACAGCTATAGAAAGATGTAGGTTTTTTCCACTTTGAAATTACGCAGTTTCTAAAAGTTCTTAAAATCGATTTTTTATGGAAAACTGAAATGAGTACGCATAAAATCAAAACTCCTAAAAGTGTGATAATGTTAAGCGGGCAAAACAACACAACCCATTGCCCCACCGCCGAAATACCCATTAATCCGGTCAAAAGATAATTAATAGCAGGGCGCTCAATCGAATCCGCTGATGATAAAAGACTGTAAATAACTATACCTGCAAATAGGCAAATGGACGTAATCAGAAAATAGTAAAGAATCAAATAAAGCATAAGCTTTACTGTTTTAAGTAAAATACCGTTTTAATCCAAGAAAATACCTTTCATAGGTATAGTAACTAATAATAGAAATCAAAATAGCAATTGAAGTTGAGACTAAAGCAAGTATAAGGCTATTCAAAAATAGATATTCCTTTTTAGCAAATATTTCCAGTTTTAACTGAACAATCCTGTTAACTGGCCAATGGAATATATATAATCCGTAGGATATTTTTCCGAAAAAAATTAGAACCCTATTCTTGAAAATTCTATACAGGAGACTGTCAGTCCTAATCGAAGACCAAACAACTACACCCCAGAACAAAGCAATTGCCGGATATAAACAACCTGCCGTATATGGGAGATGCATATGATAAAATATTTTCAGGGAAGGAAGTGCACAAAAAATAAGTACTAAAAAAAATACAGTCAAAGTGCGATTGAATATTTTCATATGAAAGCTTCCCTGGTCTCGGTAAATTGCCAATAAACTTCCAACGCATAATCCATCAATCCTGGTAAATGCATATAAATTAATATAGGAGATATTTTCAATCTTAAAAAACCACAATGCTACTCTTAAAATTAGTAAAAGCAAAAGCATGCCTAATAAAAAGCTAATCATCTTCTGAAATTGACTGAATAATAATATAATCCACGGGCAAACAAGATAAAATTGTTCTTCAAGGGCTAATGACCAAAAATGATTCAAAAAATTATTGTTACCATCAGGTTTCAAAATGAAGAGCCAGTTTTGGATTTCCAACCAAAACCAATATTGGTTTACTATAAAATAATTCAGATTTATCGGATTTTTTATCAGGGGGGGAAGTATGAATAAAAATATAACAAGGCTTAAATAGTAAATTGGAAATATCCTCAATAAGCGTCTGGCGTAGAAATTCAAAAGGAACCGAGCTGAATTTCTTTTCTTTATCAGAATACCAGTAATTAAGAATCCAGATAACACAAAAAATAAATCTACTCCGGTCCAGCCAGGGTAAGTGAAAGAAAGAAAATCAAAGTTGTGATAAAGTATTATCATTAAAATGGCTACTCCCCTCAGTCCATCTAATGCCGGAAAGTAGCCACCTATTGAAAATTTTGTATCAGCTTTGATATTCGGTCGGAGATTATTCATTTTTAATTATAATAATTTGAATTCCCGCAGATTCAAAAAGACGATATTCGGATTCATCATTTTTTTCAATCTTGTTACAAGCAGGAAATTTCGAATATTTAGCACTTCTCCAACTTAAAATCTGATTTTTTAAAATACAAACTAGCAATTCCAGCCATGTTTTAGTATAAATTAATGTATTTATATTTTCACCATTTACTTTCAGAATAGTGGATATTATAAAATAATGGCATCTCAAAAGCCATCTTTGGAGGTGCAGAAAATAAATGGGGAATAATTAAACGCGAGTTTAAGAATAGGTTTATTATAGACTTTTTTTTTCTGGCATCATTCTCTCAACATATTTCCCTATCAGATCAAACTCAAGGTTGACAATTGCGCCCCTGACAACCTCGCGGATATTGGTATTTTCGAATGTGTAGGGAATGATGGCTACAGAGAATGCATTTTCACTCACTTCAAAACAGGTCAGGCTGATGCCATTTACCGCCACGGAGCCTTTTTCTATGATCAGGTTTCTGAAAGATTCCGGAAATTCAAAACGAAAAACCCAACTCCCGTTCTCATTCCGGCACTCCAAACAAATCGCGGTGGTGTCCACATGGCCCTGCACCATATGTCCATCAAGCCGGCCATTCAGATGAAGACATCTTTCAAGGTTTATTCTATTCCCTGGTTTCCAATGCAACAGGGAGGTCTTGGACAATGTTTCCACGATAGCAGTGACCTGATAATCAGACCCTTCTAAAGATTCAACAGTCAGACATACTCCGTCATGGGAGAGACTTTGATCAATATGGAGTTCCGGGGTAAGGGAAGATGTGATCCTGAACTTCTTGTTAGTTCCTTCTTCCACAACGGAAGAAATGGTGCCAATTGCTTCAATGATACCTGTGAACATGCTGTAAAAATCGGGATTTCCGCTCTTTTTATTACTTTATTTTAAAAAACTCCTTATCTTTGCAAACCGAAAATTATCATAAAAACAGAACCTTCATGCTGATTATTGATTCTAAAGATTGTGAAAATATTGACAAGGCTTTAAAGAAGTACAAAAAGAAATTCGAAAAAGCAAAGGTCCTGATTCAGTTGCGTAACCGTCAGTCTTTTACCAAACCTTCCATCAAAAGAAGAGGTGAAGTTTTAAAAGCGGTATACAAGCAACAGCTGGCTACAGGCAAGTTTGACGCTTAATTTATTTTCATCTTTATATACTGGCCTTTCCGATTCACGGAAAGGCTTTTTATTTTTTACCTTTTCCTTTTTACTTTTAGGTGTCCCAACCGCATTTCATTGAATATTCTTAGCCAGCCCTTTATTGACTACCTGAAATTTGAAAAAAGATATTCGGTTCATACCGTTCGGGCCTATAATGACGACCTGGAGCAGTTTTTTGACTATCTGGAAGTTGCATTTGGCGAAACTTCTGTTTCTACTATCTCTGTATCGTTTATACGCTCCTGGCTCGCCAGTTTAAAGGAGCAAAATATCACTTCAAAGTCCATAAACCGAAAGATTTCCTCTCTCAAGTCATTTTTTAAATACCAGTTAAGGCGGGGTCTTCTCGAAAAATCGCCCATGGCTGGGATTATTAGCCCAAAATCAGGTAAAAGACTCCCGGTATACGTGGAAGAAAAAGACATCCAATTGCTTCTGGATCAAATTGAGTTTCCTGAAAATTGGCAGGGTAGGACGGATCATTTGTTGATCGGCATGTTTTATAACACAGGTATCAGGCTTTCAGAGCTTGTTACGCTCAAAAATATGCAATTGGATGCTGACGCAGCGACAATCAGAGTATTGGGCAAAGGGAATAAAGAAAGAATTATTCCTTTGAGTTCTTCACTGATCGATGAAATCATGAATTATCAAAAGGAAAAGCAGTCTCATTTTGGGCAGGACTCCAGTAATATGGCCAATACCCTGTTTTTAAATGAACGTGGCCGTTCGTTATATGTTAAATATGCCTACCTGGCTGTAAAAAAATGGCTTTCCCTGGTTACAACAATTGATAAAAAAAGCCCGCATGTATTACGACATAGTTTCGCCACCCATTTAATGAACCATGGCGCAGACTTGAATTCAGTTAAAGAACTACTCGGGCATTCCAGCCTGGCAGCCACCCAATTATATACACATAACAGCATTGAAAAGCTACGTGAAGTACATAAAAAAAATCATCCAAGGGGTTAAATTCCGGGTGAAAATACAAGGAATTTATAGGTCAATTTATTTGGAAAAATTCGCTTAAGGAGCTAATTTCATTCAAAAGGTAATCTTTAAAATTACTGCTTTAAAACGCTCTTACATTTATTGTTTCATTGTTAAAAAGTGAAGATATGACCGTAAACATTCAGACAGTACACTTCGAAGCTGATAACAAATTAGTTGACTATGTAAACAAAAAACTATTAAGGCTCGATACATTCCACGACAGAATTGTTACCGTGGAAGTTTACCTCAAACTTGACAATGTAGTTCACACGATAAAAGATAAAATAGCAGAAATTAAGGTTCACGTGCCGCGGCAGGATTATTTTGTAAAATGTTCTTCCAAATCGTTTGAAGAATCTTTTGATAAAGCAATGGGATCTATAATAAATCTGATAAAACGAAAAAAAGATAAACAAGCCGCTTAGTTCGAAACCCCGTTGAGGGGTTTTTTTTTGCACATGATCTGGAAAGAATAGAGAATCTGCTCTGTTCCGGAGAAAATATACTTCAAAATTTTTCCATTTAACAAATTCACTTACCTTTGCCTTCCCAAAAAAACAGGCGGATAATACCGTCAGTTTTAGTTCTTTGTAAAACGGTCATGCCCATATTATTAAGAAATCATGCCAGAGTAGCTCAGATGGTAGAGCAGCTGATTTGTAATCAGCTGGTCGGGGGTTCGATTCCCTTCTCTGGCTCAGCTGGCAGAATAGTCGTATTCAGGAATGGGACGATCTTGTCAGGCGGGAAAATATGAGTAACCGGGCAAGTAGTCAAGTGGCCAACGACAACAGACTGTAAATCTGTTCTCTTCGGAGTTCGGTGGTTCGAATCCATCCTTGCCCACCATCCCGCAATGCGGAAAGTATGGAAGTGTGAAAGTCTGGAAGTGTGGAAATGAGTTTGCTATTAGTAAAAGCTCTTTGATCTGTATGTGTGGTATATGAAGTGTGTGAATTGTATTTCATTCTTACACTCTCACACTCTCATACTTGTACTATGCGGAAGTAGCTCAGTTGGTAGAGCGACAGCCTTCCAAGCTGTAGGTCGCGGGTTCGAACCTCGTCTTCCGCTCTTACCTGCCGGAGCTTTAGCGCAGGCAGGTCTTCATATCAGGGGATAACCTGAAGATGAAGAGATGTTTCTAATGCTATAGCGACTATGCCGTTGTAGCTCAGTGGTAGAGCACTTCCTTGGTAAGGAAGAGGTCAAGAGTTCAATTCTCTTCAACGGCTCTTTTTAAACAGAGTGGTTGAATGGAAAAAGCAAAGCAGGTTTAAGGAAAATAGAATCATTTATTTAAAACACAATTAAAAACTAGATACCAATGTCAAAAGAGACCTTCAAAAGGGATAAGCCCCACGTTAACGTTGGAACCATTGGTCATATTGACCACGGTAAAACCACTTTGACTGCAGCCATTACTACTATTTTATCTTCAAAAGGATTAGCAACAGCAAAGAAGTATGATGAAATCGATGCAGCTCCTGAAGAAAAAGAGCGTGGGATAACCATTAATACGGCACATGTGGAATATCAGACGGCAAACCGTCACTATGCCCATGTGGATTGCCCGGGTCATGCTGACTATGTTAAAAACATGATTACTGGCGCTGCACAGATGGACGGCGCTATTCTCGTCGTTGCCGCAACTGATGGTCCGATGCCACAAACTAAAGAACATATCCTCCTCGCACGCCAGGTAGGCGTTCCGCGCATGGTTGTATTTATGAATAAAGTTGATCTGGTCGACGATCCGGAATTACTGGAACTGGTTGAAATGGAAATTCGTGAACTGCTTACGTTCTACGGTTTCGATGGTGATAATACTCCTATTATTCAGGGATCCGCTACGGGTGCGCTCGCCGGTGAAGCAAAATGGATTAAAGCCATCGATGAACTCATGGATGCTGTAGACAGCTATATTCCTTTACCTCCCCGCCCGGTTGATCAGCCGTTCCTGATGTCTGTGGAAGATGTGTTTTCGATCACCGGTCGTGGTACTGTTGCCACCGGACGTATCGAAAGAGGCCGTATTAAAGTAGGCGAAGCAATTGAAATTGTGGGATTGATGGAAGCGCCGCTTGGCTCAACAGTTACAGGAGTTGAAATGTTCCGCAAGCTACTTGATGCAGGAGAGGCAGGTGACAATGCGGGTCTGCTGCTGCGTGGTATTGAAAAGAATCAGGTCCGCCGTGGAATGGTACTTTGCAAACCAGGATCTATTACTCCTCATACCGATTTCAAATGCGAAGTTTATGTACTAAGCAAGGAAGAAGGCGGACGTCATACTCCGTTCTTCAATAAATACCGTCCTCAGTTTTACTTCCGTACAACAGATGTAACAGGAGAAGTTGAATTACCGGCAGGAACGGAAATGGTTATGCCAGGTGATAACAGTGCATTGACTGTTAAACTCATCCAGCCAATTGCGATGGAAAAAGGGTTGAAATTTGCGATCCGTGAAGGCGGACGTACAGTAGGTGCAGGACAGGTAACTGAAATCCTGAAATAAGCTGATCCGTCCCGCCAGGGCGGGATAGAATAAATCAGATTTTATTATATTTGCAAGAACTAAAAGCTGTCTCGGTAAAGCGGGATAGCTTTTAGCTTTCTACGGGAATAGTTCAACGGTTAGAATAGAGGTCTCCAAAACCTTTGATCAGGGTTCGAATCCTTGTTCCCGTGCGAAGAAAGTTTAGGAATTTACTTATTTAAAAAGATAAAGTATTCTTTTAATTAAAGAAGTTCCCCGTCATAATCAATTTGTAGTATTTAAAATTTTTCTTGTGAACAAAGTCACGAACTATTTCAAAGAGTCTTATAAGGAGTTGATGGAGAAAGTAACCTGGCCTACCTGGTCAGAGCTGCAACAATCGACTGTTATTGTACTGGTTGCAACAATGCTCATTACAGTGCTTGTTGGCGTTATGGACCTCTTTTCAAATGGTATCTTAAAATTCATTTATTCATTATTATCCTGATGGAAACTATTAATCAAACTGCGCCGGATCCTGCAGAACAATTGCCCCAGCCACCTGCGAAGGAAACAAAGTGGTATGTTCTGCGTGTAGTCAGTGGCAAGGAAAGAAAAGTAAAAGAATATCTTGATAAGGAGATCTCCCGCGGCGGATGGAGCGAAGTTGTAAAACAGATATTCCTGCCGATAGAAAAGGTTTATAAAGTGCAAAACGGTAAAAAAGTGATGCGCGAAAGAAACTATTATCCCGGTTATGTAATGGTTGAAGTGGTGGAAGGTAAACTTGGGGACGACTTACGGGATGCAGTTAAAAATACCCCGAGCGTGATCCATTTTCTGGGAAAGGAAAATCCGATCGCTCTGCGTAAAGCAGAAGTTAACAAGATGCTTGGAAAAATGGATGAAATGGCTGAAGCCGGCGGTATGAGCATGAGCGAACCCTTTATCATTGGCGAAACGATCAAAATCATCGAAGGACCATTCAATGATTTCAATGGAATAATTGAGGAAGTAAATGATGAAAAGAAAAAACTGAAAGTAACAGTCAAAATTTTCGGAAGATCGACACCCGTTGAACTAAATTATATGCAGGTAGAAAAAATTGCCTGAGTTATTTACAGTGAAAATAAAAAAGACGCAATGATTGCGTCTTTTTTATTTTTCGGTCATTGTATATCGTTATCCTCAAACTGCAAAACTAATTCTAGAAAGAACTGCCGCCTGAATCCTGACCTCCGGATCCATTGGAGCTATCCGGACCGGGGCTGGGCATAGAGGGAGCCGGCATTGCGGGAGGAGCCGGCGCAGGCTTGGTCGCCTTTTTCTTTGGTGCCGCCTTCTTCTTGGGAGCCGCTTTTTTCTTTGGAGCTGATTTCTTTTTTGGAGCTGCTTTTTTCTTTGGAGCCGCTTTTTTCTTTGGAGCCGCTTTCCTTTTAGGTGCCGCTTTTTTCTTTGCTGCTTTCTTTTTAGCAGGTTTTTTTCTTGCTGCCTTTTTTGCGGACTTTTTAGGCGCAGATTTCTTTTTAGGCGAGGCCTTTTTCTTAGCCGCTTTTTTCTTTGACTTTGCCATAATTTGAAGACAATTTTAAATGATTTGAAAGCTATGGATGTTTGTGGCAAAAAGTTAAACAGAAATCTCCATATATAAAAAAATGAGCGCACTTAATTGGAAAACAATTTCCATTTAAAGCTCAAAGCCTGGGGCTCAAAGCCGAAAGCTCTGACATAAACCCTCTGTCAAACGCTCAGCTCTAACCGATTTATGAGTTGGTTAATTATAATTCCGGAACGAATAAAGAGTCATTTAAATTGGTTTTGACAGATTACAAACTATGAATAGACTCATCTTCGTTGAACTGTAAAAAAATTTACCTTTGCTCTCCACTAAAATTTTAGGCTTTAGGCTTTAGGCTTTAGGCTTTAGGCTTTAGGCTTTAGGCTTTAGGCTTTAGGCTTTAGGCTTTAGGCCTGGTTTTTTTGATTATTCCGGAATTAGCCCTAATTTCGCGTCCCCAATCGAAAGTTCTTAGTATACCGTATGGTTTGGGAGTGGCGCCAAAGGCGCCACGTTAACACCAAAAAATGTAAACATGGCAAAGCAAATTTCCGGTTATGTCAAGTTGCAGGTAAAGGGCGGTCAGGCAAACCCGGCTCCCCCTATAGGACCTGCCTTAGGATCCAAGGGTATTAACATCATGGAGTTCTGCAAGCAATTCAACGCCAGAACCCAGGATAAAATTGGAAAAGTACTTCCTGTTTTAATCACAGTTTATTCCGACAAATCCTTCGATTTTATTATTAAAACACCGCCTGCTGCAGTCCAGATCCTGGAAGCTGCCAAATTGCAGAGCGGATCAAAAGAGCCAAATCGTAACAAAGTAGGTAAGGTCAACTGGACCCAGGTAGAGGCGATCGCAAAAGATAAAATGCCTGACCTGAACTGCTTTACAGTTGAAAGCGCCATGCGCATGGTTGCCGGCACGGCACGCAGCATGGGCGTCAATGTTGAAGGCAAAGCTCCGTGGGACAAATGATTCTGAACACTTAAAAAAATTATGAAATGGCCATTTCCAAAAAAAGAAAATCCGTCGCCGCTAAGGTCGACAAAAATAAAGCCTACTCTCTGAAGGACGCTTCCACACTGGTAAAGGAAGTAAATATTGCAAAATTTGACGCTTCAGTAGACCTGCATATCCGCCTTGGTGTGGATCCCAAAAAAGCTGATCAGTCGGTTCGCGGTACTGTGAGTCTTCCACATGGAACAGGTAAAACTAAACGTGTACTTGTATTATGCACACCTGATAAGGAAGCTGATGCACGTGCAGCGGGTGCTGATTATGTAGGCCTGGATGAATTTATTCAGAAAATTGAAGCCGGCTGGGTGGATTTTGATGTCGTAGTTGCAACACCTTCAGTGATGCCAAAAATAGGTAAGCTGGGTAAGGTACTTGGACCCCGCAACCTGATGCCAAACCCGAAAACAGGTACAGTTACGAACGATGTGGCTGCAGCTGTGAATGAAGTGAAGGGTGGTAAAATTGCCTTTAAAGTTGACAAAGCGGGTATTATCCACGCTTCCATTGGAAGGGTAAGTTTCACACCAGATAAAATCTCTCAAAACAGCCAGGAATTGATTAATGCAGTGATCCGGGCAAAACCGGCCACTTCTAAGGGTATTTACGTTAAAAGCGTATTCATGGCAAGTACTATGAGTCCGTCTATTTCCATTGATACCCGTGCATTCGCTCAATAAAACATTTTTAAAAAAAGGTTATGACCAAAGATCAAAAAAACGAAGTGATTGAACTGCTGAAAGGTAAGTTCTCGCAATACCATAATTTTTATGTGACTAATACAGAATCGCTGACCGTAGAACAGGTTGGTAAACTGCGCCGCATCTGCTTTAGTAAGAAAGTAGAAATGAAAGTTGCAAAGAACACACTCATAAAAAAAGCACTGGAAAACCTGGATTCTAAACGGTACTCCGGCGTGTACAATTCTTTAAATGGAGTTACTGCTATCCTTTTTTCTGAAAGTCCAAAGGAACCGGCACTAATCATTAGTAGTTTCCGTAAGGATGGCAATTTAGAAAAACCAGTATTGAAAGCTGCCTTTATAGACGGAGACGTTTTTGAGGGAGATAACCAGCTGAAAACACTTACAACCCTGAAGAGTAAACATGACCTGATCGGTGAAATTATCAGTCTCCTGCAATCACCTGCTAAAAATGTAATCAGTGGTTTAAACGCTGGTGCTAAATTAGCCGGTCTCGTTCAGGCAGTCGGAGCCAGAGCACAAGCATAGACACTCAATGCCTAACGCTTAACGCGGAAGGCCAAAGGCGGAAAGCAAAACAGTTCTTTAAATAAAATATTTCTAAACGTTAATTGTCTGGCATTAACCGTTAGGCGTTAAGCGTTCAGCTTTTTTTAATAACCATCCTCCGGAGTTGGCCGTAAGGCGGACCATGAAGGGGGAAAAAAATCAAACAAAATGGCAGATTTAAAATCGTTCGCAGAACAGTTAGTATCCCTGACTGTAAAAGAAGTTAATGAACTCGCAAAAATCCTGAAAGAAGAATACGGTATCGAACCAGCTGCTGCTGCTGTGGCTGCTGCCGGTCCTGCTACAAGTGGTACCGCAGCTGTTGCTGAAGAAAAAACTGCTTTCACTGTTATTCTGAAAGCTGCTGGTGCAAACAAACTGAACGTAGTAAAAATCGTGAAGGACTTAACCGGACTCGGCTTGAAGGAAGCCAAAGATCTGGTTGACGGCGCTCCAAAACCGGTTAAAGAAGGTGTTAGCAAAGCAGATGCCGAAGGTCTGGTTGCTAAACTGAAAGAAGCTGGAGCTGAAGTTGAGATTCAGTAATTCGGGTATATAGTTTATGGTAAATGGTGGATGGACTTGCTCCGTTCACCATTTTCTTTTATCGATGACCGATGACAGATAGACCGTGTCATCCGTCATCGAAATATTTCCCCAAAACCGAATAATTCAGACAAAATCCTTAACTTTGCCGTCCGTTTGTATTATCAATTAAGCTATAAATATTCAGCACAATATAACATGCTATTAATCAATGCGTTGGGAATTCATTGAATTCACAAGGCATTTTTTTGTTTTCCCGCGAACTGTAGTTTGAACATTTTAAAAAGGATATATACCGTATGTCTTCCACAAAACTCACACCAAGGGTAAATTTCGGTAAGATTAAACACCTTGCAGAAACACCTGATCTTCTCGAAGTTCAGATCCAGTCTTTTAAAGAGTTTTTCCAATTGGAAACAACTCCGGATAAGCGTAATATCGAAGGATTATTCAAGGTATTCAAGGAAAATTTCCCGATCACTGACACCCGGAATATTTTCATGCTGGAATTCCTTGATTACTTTATTGATCCGCCCCGCTATACAATCGAAGAATGTATGGAGCGCGGTCTTACTTACGCGGTACCCCTGAAAGCAAAACTCCGACTCAGTTGTAACGATGAGGAACATGTGGATTTCCAGACCATCGTACAGGATGTTTTTCTTGGTAATATTCCTTACATGACACCCAGAGGAACCTTTGTGATTAATGGTGCTGAGAGGGTTGTCGTTTCCCAACTACATAGATCGCCAGGAGTATTCTTTGGACAATCCATTCATCCGAACGGAACCAAAATATACTCTGCCCGTGTGATTCCTTTTAAAGGTGCCTGGATGGAATTTGCGACCGATATTAATAACGTAATGTTTGCGTATATCGATCGTAAAAAGAAATTCCCGGTCACTACCCTGCTGCGTTCAATCGGATATGAAACAGATAAGGACATACTTGCACTATTCGGCATGGCCGATGAAGTGAAAGTCGATAAAAAAACGCTTCATAAATATATCGGGAAAAAACTTGCTGCCCGCGTATTGAGAACATGGGTGGAAGATTTTGTGGACGAAGATACCGGTGAAGTAGTTTCAATTGAGAGAAATGAAATCGTACTGGAACGCGATACCGTGCTGGACGAAGAAGCCATAGATATGGTCATCGAAATGGATGTGAAAAGTGTTTTCATCCAGAAAGAAGACGTAGGCGGTGATTATGCTATCATATATAATACACTCAATAAAGATACTTCCAACAGCGAACTGGAAGCCGTACAACATATTTACCGCCAGCTTCGTGGTGCAGACGCTCCGGATGATGAAACAGCGCGTGGAATTATCGACAAACTGTTTTTCAGCGACAAACGTTATGACCTCGGCGAAGTAGGCCGTTATAAAATAAACCGCAAACTCAATCTCAATCTTCCCCTTACGCAGAAAACACTGACAAAGGGCGACATGATTGAGATTATTAAATACCTGGTTCGCTTAACAAATGGTAAAGCGGAAATAGACGATATTGATCACCTGAGCAATCGTCGTGTTCGTACCGTGGGTGAACAATTATACGCTCAGTTCGGTGTGGGACTTGCACGTATGGCACGTACCATACGCGAACGTATGAACGTACGTGACAACGAAGTATTCACACCTGTGGATCTGATCAACGCAAGAACTCTTTCTTCTGTAATTAATTCCTTCTTTGGAACATCACAGTTGTCACAGTTCCTTGATCAGACAAATCCATTAAGTGAAATAACTCATAAACGTCGTATCTCCGCCCTCGGGCCCGGAGGCCTTAGCCGCGAAAGAGCGGGCTTTGAAGTACGTGACGTACATTATTCTCACTATGGTCGTCTTTGTACGATCGAAACTCCGGAAGGACCCAACATCGGACTCATTTCAACACTTTGCGTTCACGCGAAGATCAACGAAATGGGATTCATTGAAACTCCTTACCGAAAAGTGAACGAAGGTAAAGTAGACATGAAAAAGCTTACTTACCTGAGTGCAGAAGAAGAAGATATTGCCAAGATCGCACAGGCCAATATTGCGCTGGATGATAAAGGAAATTTCGTTGAAGACAAAATTGTATCACGCCAAACAGGCGACTTCCCGATCCTTGACAGAAATGACGTGGAATTCATGGATGTCGCGCCTAACCAGATTGTCGGTCTGAGTGCTTCGCTCATTCCGTTCCTGGAACATGATGATGCCAACCGTGCGCTGATGGGATCAAACATGCAGCGGCAGGCTGTTCCGTTGATACTTCCCGAAAGACCCATTGTAGGTACCGGACTGGAAGCAAAAGCTGCCCGCGATGCTCGTATTCAGATTCATTCTGAAGGAGAAGGTGTGGTTGAATTTGTTGATGCAAATGAAATCCATGTTCGCTACGAAAGAAATGAAATACAAAAGCTCGTCAGTTTCGAAGACGATCTTAAAATATACAAGCTTACCAAGTTTATTAAAACGAATCAGGAAACCTGTATCAACCTGAAACCTGCTGTCAGAAAAGGACAGAGAGTAAAAGAAGGAGATTTCCTCACAGAAGGATATGCAGTTCAGGCTGGAGAAATGGCCCTTGGAAGAAATCTGAAAGTGGCATTCATGCCATGGAAGGGTTACAATTTCGAAGATGCTATTGTAATCAGTGAAAAAGTAGTTCGGGAAGACCTGTTTACTTCTGTTCATATTTCTGAATACGAACTGGAAGTTCGGGATACCAAACTGGGTGAAGAAGAGCTTACACCTGATATTCCCAATGTTTCCGAAGAAGCAACAAAGGATCTCGATGAAAACGGAATCATTCGGGTGGGAGCGCAAATAAAAGAAGGCGATATCCTGATCGGCAAGATTACACCAAAAGGTGAAAGCGATCCGACCCCGGAAGAAAAACTTCTTCGCGCCATTTTCGGTGACAAAGCAGGAGATGCTAAAGACGCATCATTAAAAGCCCCGAGTGGTACTGAAGGTGTCGTGATAAGTAAGAAACTTTTCCAGCGCGCCAAGAAAGACAAGAACGCAAAAGTCCGTGAGAAAGCGGTATTGGATAAGATCGAAAAAGTACACGAGAAGAATGAAACAGATCTGCTCGAAGTATTGATCTCCAAATTACAGGTGTTGCTGAAGGATCATACATCTACCGGTGTTAATAATAATTTTGGTGAAGTTCAGATTGGAAAGGGTGCGAAGTTCACTCAGAAAAATCTGAGTGGTATCGACTACCTGAATGTAAATCCACTGGGCTGGACAGGAGACGCAAAATCAGACGAACTGGTAAATGTGCTCCTCCACAATTACAATATCAAGTACAACGAAGAATTGGGAAGATATAAAAGGGAAAAGTTCAATATCTCCATAGGAGACGAATTACCTGCCGGTGTATTGAAGCTGGCTAAGGTATACCTTGCTGTGAAACGTAAATTGAAAGTCGGCGATAAAATGGCAGGACGCCATGGTAATAAAGGTATCGTCGCTAAAATTGTGCGCGCAGAAGATATGCCATTCCTGGAAGACGGAACCCCTGTTGACATCGTGCTGAACCCGCTGGGTGTACCTTCCCGTATGAACCTGGGTCAGATTTATGAAACCGTTCTGGGATGGGCTGGTGAAAAACTCGGTCTGAAATTCGCAACGCCGATTTTCGATGGAGCCACTGTTGAAGAAATTGCAGAACATATAGACAGAGCAGGGTTGCCGGTATTCGGTCATACTTACTTGTATGATGGTGAAACAGGTGATCGCTTTGACCAGAAAGCTACGGTAGGTATTATTTATATCATCAAACTGCACCATATGGTGGATGATAAAATGCATGCCCGCAGTATCGGACCATACAGTCTGATTACACAGCAGCCGCTGGGTGGTAAGGCACAATTCGGTGGTCAGCGTTTTGGGGAAATGGAAGTTTGGGCACTTGAAGCCTATGGCGCTTCGAACATCCTCCAGGAATTGCTTACCCTTAAGTCTGATGATATCATCGGCCGTGCTAAAACTTATGAAGCCATTGTAAAGGGTGATAGTATCCCGAGAGCCGGCATACCGGAATCATTCAATGTACTGGTTCATGAATTGCGCGGACTTGGACTCGATCTTCGGTTTGACTGAAAAAGCTAAACGCATAACGCTCAACGCCTTTCTAAATAGTAAACCCTCTCAGAATTCTGGGAGGGTTTTTTAATTTGGCTATCTTATTCAGGGAGCGGTATATATTGAATATGGTTTTATTCTAATATTTTGAGGCCTTTCGTGGCATTTGCCGGGAGCTTTCTGGGCAGTACCCCCCGGCAACCCCCCGGCAACCCCCCGGCAACCCCTGAGCAACCCGCCTTCAATCCATAGCGAGCACGGGTCCTGAACCGGATATATTAAAAAAATTACAGCTATTGAATTATAGTTTGCCCTTAATAAAATACCCCAATCCCCTACCGGCCTCACCATATGCGGTAGAAATTCGTTCATCCGTGGCATAATCATTTTCAAAAAAACTTCCGCCCGGAGCATTTATTACACTGATTTTAGCGATTACATGAGATTTATTGGCAGTTTCAACAATCCAGGCAACACCACTGATTTCGGCATTATGACGCATAAAGCCAATATTAAATCCTGGTTCAGTAATAGTGGTTTTGAATATAAGAGTATATTTCGATTTTGGGTCAGGCTGAAGTCCGCCATATTTTTCGAATTCCTTAGTGAAGCCGGGTTCGTATAAAGTTTCCCTGTCATCTTTCCAGGCCTTGGCCCACTCATCGCCTTTTCCAGGTGATTTTTTATTATACTCTTCAGTGTGTTTTGCAACATATTCCGCCTCTGTCTGTTGCGCATGTGCATGTCCAGGCCCAGGCGGATGTCCATGTCCATTTCCCATCGACATGCTATCATAGGTAAAGGCGAATGCCAGCGTTTTTTCAGTTTTCAGTGGAGAAAGGTCACCCTCCTCTAACTTAACTTTCTGTCCGAATCCCCGGCCGGCTATTAGTAAAATAAAGCCCAGCAGCGTAAGGCGTTTCAGATGTTTCATGTTTTATTTTTAAGGTTTAATGCTATAAAAATAAAGAAATGCCTTTATAAAAACGCCGAGATCAATCTGTATCGAAATACTTAATTATTTAAAATGAATGAGCCGGCTGCATTACCAGCTTCAAAATATGCTTCATCTACATGATCGCCTGTTTCGAAATGAGGGCCTGCTTTTCCCATTGCCTTGGTTATCTTCGCTTTAGCTATAATTTTATCCTTGTCAGCAGTTTCAATAAGTATTAGTTCTCCTCTGACTTCAGGATTCTTATGAACCATTATTGCCGCGCTGCTAAACCCCTGTTCTATATAAGTGGTATGAAAAATCAAAGTATATTTTGCCGAATCCGAAATATTCAGTCCGGATGATTTTTTAAACGCATCTGTGAATGCAGGTTCGAATTTTTCTTTTCTCTGGGCAATCCATTGTTTTGCCCATTCATCTCCTTTGCCAGGATATTTTTTATTTATTTCTGTCACTTTTTTATTTACATAGTCGGCCTCAATTTTATATTTCCCAACCTGCAAACTATCATAATTGAATTGAAGAGTAACTGTCTTTTCCTGAATTAGAATTTTAAAGCTGCCTTCTGCAAGTGTTAATTCCTGACCGTAATCATAATGAAATGTAAACTGAAAAATAATGAGGACGATTAGTATCCTGGCAAATTGCATGTTGTCAGATTTGGGGTAATTAAATGTTTTTTAATTTTAATTTTACAGTAAGCAATTCTTCCCGGAAGACGGCATAATCTGCTTTTATTTTCGTTGAAGTTTTCTTTTTACTGAACAGTTCCTTTACGGATTCAGGGATAAGAACAGGCTTACCGGAAAATTTTTCCACTGTATCCGGAAACTTGACCGGATGTGCGGTTTCCAGGAAAATGCCTTCCTGTTCGGGATGATTTTTCAGCCAGCGACTAAGCGCCAGCCAACCGACAGCCCCATGCGGATCCGCCAGGTATCCGAAATCCCGGTAGAGAGTTTCAATGGCATCGCCCGTTTCTTTATCAGTAATACTTTCACTGCTCATAGTCCGTTTCAAAGGTTCGAATTCAGAATTGAATAACGCCAGCACACGAACAAAATTACTTGGGTTGCCTACGTCCATTGCATTGGATAAACTGGCTATTGCTTTTACCGGATGATAAACGCCTGTTTTCAAATATTCAGGGATAACGGCATTCACATTACAGGCAGCAATAAAATGTTGCACAGGAAGTCCTGAATGAAAAGCCAGAAGTCCGGCACAGATATTTCCGAAATTTCCGCTCGGGACCGAAATAACCGGCGGTTTCAGTTTATTTTTCCATTGTTTCCAGGCCAGAAAATAATAAATCTGCTGGGGCAGCCATCGGGCTACATTGATGGAATTTGCTGAGGTTAAAAAGAGCTTTTCACCTAATTCTTTATCTGAAAACGCCTGCTTCACAAGGGTCTGGCAATCATCGAAACTGCCCTCTACTTCATACGCAGAAATATTTTTCCCCGGTGTAGTGAGTTGTAATTCCTGGACCGGGCTCACCTTACCCGAAGGGTAAAGGATAACGACATTTACTCCGTCAATACCTAAAAATCCACTGGCCACTGCGCCGCCTGTATCACCTGATGTCGCAACCAGCACCGTAACTGGACGGTGATACACCTTCATAAAATATCCCAGACAACGGCTCATAAAACGGGCTCCCACATCTTTGAATGCAAGAGTAGGTCCGTGAAATAATTCGAGCGTGTAAATATTTTTAGAAACAGGAATCAGGGGGATTTTAAATGCAATGGTTTCAGAAATTATTTGTCGCAGCTTTTTTTCGGGGATCGTTTCACCGACATATTGATTCATCACGGTCCACGCGATTTCCTCGTCAGAATATTTTTCAATATTATTAATCCAGGACGAAGGGAACGCCGGAATTCTTTCAGGAAAAAATAAACCTTTCTCAGAACCCAATCCTAGTATAGTTGCAGTTTTGAAATCAACTTTTTCGGAGGGTTTATTAAGATTATAAAATAACATTTCTGTTTTTTAAGTTTTCGATTGCTTTTCGCGTTAGGCGTTAGGCGTTAGGCGTTAGGCGTTAAGCGTTAGGCGTTAAGCTTTACTTAACTCCCTGATGATTCACAGTCGTAACGTAGATATGGTAGTTCACACCAATCTTATCATATATCGATTTCATGACAGCAGC
Source organism: uncultured Bacteroidota bacterium (assembly GCA_963730425.1). Lineage (GTDB taxonomy): Bacteria > Bacteroidota > Bacteroidia > Chitinophagales > Chitinophagaceae > Puia. Next base: position 1,318,942 of record CAVSRV010000003.1, read on the forward strand.
CACGACGTTCGCAGTCTGTTTGTCTTTACTCAGCATAAATATCGAAGGACCGGATCCAGAAATTCCACCACCAATAGCTCCAGCAGACTCGCACTCGACTTTGATAACGTCGAAACCTGGTATAAGAATGGATCGTACAGGCTCAATTATTACGTCTTCCATTGACCTCCCAATAAGATCATAATCGCCTTTCATCAGACCGGCAACCAATCCTCCGATATTTCCCCATTGTCTGATAGCGTCTTTCAAAAGCACTTCTTTTCTTAATATTTCGCGTGCATCTGAAGTTCTTACTTCTATTTGCGGATGTAAAACAGTTACGAATAAAACGGGCGAAGAAATGGGAACGATATCCAATGGAAAAATTGAACGGATCAGGGTTACACCTCCGTAGATACAAGGCGCTATATTGTCCGCATGCTTAACTCCGGAAGCTACTTTTTCCCCAAACATGGCAAATCGAACAAGTTCTTCCTTTGTAAAAATATTGCCCAGTAATTCGTTGGCAGCCACTACGGCACCAGCAGCACTGGCTGCACTGGAGCCTATTCCGCTTCCGGGTTTTATTTGTTTGGTAATGGTCACTTCAAAACCAACATCCTGTTTTAAAACGGTCATCATTTCCAGCAGCGGAGCGCCTGCCGTATTCATGGCAGGATCTGTAGGCAGTGGAAAATTATCTGTGGTGTGTATGATTATTTTTTTTTCATCAAGCAGGCGCACATGCATAATATCGAATGGCTCGGTCAGACAAAGTCCGAGTACGTCAAAGCCACAAACCAGGTTGGCTACTGTTGCAGGAGCGTGTACGGTAATTTCTTTCATCATGGTAAGTTAAGCATTGGCCGCACGAATGATATCTGCAAAAACGCCGGAAGCTGTAACTTCCGCACCGGCTCCCGCACCTTTAATCACCAGTGGTTGTTCCGAATAACGATCCGTATAAAAAAGTACAATATTGTCTTTCCCGTATAAATGATAAAAATCGTGAGAAGGTCCTATGTGCTGCAGGCCGACAGAAGCTTTCCCATTTTCATAACTCGCGACAAACTTCAATTTCTTACCTTCTGCAAACGCAGCATCAAATAATTTTTTAAAATGTGTTTCTACCTTTTCCATGGATAAATAAAAATCTGCCACAGATCCTTCCATACAGGATACAGGAAGAAAAACACGATTGCTTATATCTTCCATTTCAATAGCGTTGCCGGCTTCGCGGGCAAGAATCATAATCTTTCTCATCACATCGGTGCCACTCAGATCCAGCCTTGGATCAGGTTCAGTATATCCCTCGTCCTGCGCCTGTTTCACGACGGCAGCGAATTTTGTTTTACCATCATAGTGATTAAAAACAAAATTGAGCGTACCGCTGAGTACAGCTTCTATTTTCCTTATTTTATCGCCACTCCTGAGCAGATCATTTAATGTTCCTATAATAGGAAGTCCCGCACCTACATTGGTTTCAAAATAGTAGGCTGCATTGAATTCCTTTGAAAGATCCTTGAGTCTCCGATAGTAGTTAAATGGTGATGAGCTTGCAATTTTATTACAGGCGACGACGGAAATACTTTTGAGAAGAAGATGTTCATATCCTAATGCCACTTCCTTATTGGCAGTGACATCCACGAAAACGGAGTTACGTAGATTTTTGGAATGAATGGTCTTAATAAAATCCCGGAGTTGCATGGGCTGTCCCTTTTCCAGTTCATCCTGCCAGTTGTTCAGGTCGATCCCTTCTTCCTGGATAAGCATGTGCCGGCTATTTGCAAGTCCTGTAACCCGCACCTGTAACCGAAGTTGATCGAGCAGGAAACGTTTTTGCTGTGAAATTTGTGCAATCAGTCTTTTCCCTACATTTCCCGTACCTGTAATAAACAGATTGAGTTGTTTATATGTAGCTTCAAAAAATTCTTCATGCAAAACGTTTACTGCTTTTTTAACGTCTTTAGTAGAAATAACCGCTGAAATATTTCTTTCTGAAGAACCCTGCGCGATAGCCCGTACATTGATACCATTCCTGCCCAGAACACCGAATAATTTTCCGCTTATCCCCGGGTGACTCTTCATATTATCCCCTACAAGGGCCACAATGGCCAGTTCTTCTTCCACTATTAAAGGCATTACGGTTCCCGACTGGATTTCAGGTGTAAATACATCATCTATGGAAATTTTTGCGATAGCCGCCTGGGAACTGTCTACGCCCACACAAATAGAATGCTCTGAGGAAGCCTGAGTAATAAGAATTACGTTGATCTGTTGTTTTGACAGGGCCTCAAATAATCTTTTGGAGAAACCGGGTATACCGATCATACCACTTCCTTCCAGGCTCAGGAGTGCGATACGGTGAATGCTGGAGATTCCCCTTATACTATTGCCGGGAATACTGGAAACTTTTTCAATCAGGGTGCCGGGGTCGGTTGGAGCAAAAGTATTTTTTATCCATACGGGTATCCCCTTATTCATAACCGGCTGAAGTGTTGGCGGATAAATAACTTTCGCGCCAAAATGGGAAAGCTCCATTGCTTCCTGGTAGGAAATATCCGGGATAACGCGGGCTGTACTGACCAGACGCGGATCGGCCGTCATCATTCCTGAAACGTCGGTCCAGATTTCAATTCTCCGGCTATTCAACGCATTTCCATATATAGCAGCTGTGTAGTCAGAACCACCCCTGCCCAATGTTGTTGTATTACCCTGCGCGTCGGAAGCGACAAAACCAGGAACGATATAAAGTGAACCAGGTGCCTGTTGAAAATATTCACTCATCTTTCTATTCGTCGCAGGAAAATCCACCAATGCATGACCAAAGCGTGAATCGGTCACAATCAGGTCGCGGGAATCTTTCCAGACATTTTGAATTTCCCGTGCCGCCAGGCTTGCCGATAAAATACGTGATGAAAGTATTTCTCCAAAACCGAGGACACAATCTTTCGTACGTGAAGAAAGTTCCCTTAGCAGGAATATTCCCTTGAATAAGTCCTCAAGCTCATTACATGTTTTTTTAACCATGCTCAGAATACTGCTCTGGCCGGTAACAGGAATCAGTTCGCGAACGGTATCCAAATGTCTCTGTTCAATACTTTTCAGAGAATCCATGTAATTTTCGTCACCTGAAGCTGCAGCAGTTGCACAATGCAATAAATTATCGGTAATGCCACCGAATGCAGAAACCACGACTATGGTCCCATCCTGCTCCAGGGCTTTGCCAATAATAGCGAGGCATTTGCCAATATTAATGGCATTGGCTACCGAAGAACCTCCAAACTTAAGAACCTGCATATAAGAAATTGAAAAAATAAATGGGAAAAAAGAAACCGCTTAATAAACAGCCATGGGCCCTGGAATAATATGTGATTATACAACCCTTAAAGGGTCGTAATGGTAAAGGAAATGATCCCACCTGAATTGCGGGTGATAAAAGGAATAATGGTGATATGTCTGGCTGGATGATTCATTTGATAAGAGTGTCAAAGCTACTGAATTATATTAATGAAAATGAAACAAATCATGATAATTTATACTATATCGAATGATTTTTCCCAAATGTTTTGATTTCCTGCTTATATATTGTTCGATTTGTTGAATGAATTTTAAATTCGCTTATGAATAACCAATCCTCCGGATTGCAGGAATTTAAGAACCTCGTAGGAATAAAATTCCAGCTTTATAATAGTCTGTTTACGTCTCTTCCTTTTCACAGGATAGAGAAAACGGGCATTTTTTTATCACTCCTGCTCACTTATTGTGAAGAAGGATATCATAAAAAGCAGAGTCCCGTTCAAATCATTGAGGAATTTTTCAATAAGCACTTTCCGGATGGCACGGATCGTGAAAAATCAGATATTCTTTTCCGATTCGTGCAATATGTAGAAAGACAGGTTGTACTTTTTGATGCATTGGAAGACGCAGCTTTCACGAGTGTAAATGATATGGGCGGACCCGGCACACTTAAACACCTCTCTTCCGAAATCATTCAATACAACAAGGAAAAAGAACTCAGGGAAAAACTGACAGACTATGATGTGAGACTTGTACTGACTGCTCATCCCACCCAGTTTTATCCAGGACCTGTACTGGGCATTATAAATGATCTCTCACGCGCCGTCATCCAGAACAATGCTGCGGAGATCAATACATTTCATGCAGCAACTAGGCAAGACACCCTTCTTCAAAAAAAATAAACCATCCCCATACGATGAAGCAATCAGTCTTATCTGGTACCTGGAAAATGTCTTTTATCACGCAGCAGGAAAAATTCTATCATCCCTTAAATCACAGTTCCCGGATGCAGTGAGTGATAAGAATCCTATAATCCAGATGGGCTTCTGGCCCGGCGGGGATCGTGACGGAAACCCTTTTGTCAAAACAGACACAACATTAAGAGTCGCTGAATCCCTGCGGAATGCTTTATTGCGCTGTTATTATTTTGATGTCCGACGCCTGAAGCGAAGGTTGACTTTTAAAGAAGTGGACCTCATCATCGCCGACTGGGAAGAAAAATTATACAAGGAATTATTCACACCAGATCCTGACTGTCCTTTCGATTACACGGAAATGCTCAAAGCGATGCTTAAGATCCGTGAGGTGCTTATCTATCAGAACAATGGGCTATTTCTGTCAATGGCCGACAATTTCATTAGCAAAATGCGCATTTTCGGACTCCATTTTGCCACATTGGATTTACGTCAGGAAAGTTCCGTACATGAAAAAGTTTTGAAAATTATAAATGACAGGGATGAAATATTGCCGGATGATTATGAAGAATTGGATGAAAAGGAAAAAATAAAAATACTCGCTCATCTGAAACCAGTTTCAAAAAGCCCTTTCGCTGATGATCTCACAAACGATACGCTCGCCAGCGTCCGGGCAGTGAAAACCATTCAGGAAAAAAATGGTGAAGCGGGATGCAACCGCTATATCATCAGTCAATGTAATAAGGCGAGTAACGTAATGGAAGTTTATGCATTGTTCCTTCTTGGAGGTATTAAGAAGGAACAAATCAATCTGGACATCATTCCCTTATTTGAAACCGTAGATGATCTGCATCATGCTGCAGGTATCATGAAAACTCTCTATACCAATCCGGAATACCGGGCCCATCTGAAAAGAAGAAATGAAACGCAGACCATAATGGTTGGTTTTTCAGACGGAACAAAGGATGGAGGATACCTTATGGCCAACTGGAGTATCTATAAAGCAAAGGAAGAACTCACGCGGATTTCAGAGGAATATGGCGTAAGAGTCGTTTTTTTTGATGGGCGCGGGGGGCCGCCTGCCCGGGGTGGTGGAAAAACACACCGGTTTTACTCTTCACTGGGGAGAAATATCGCAAATAAAGAAATACAATTAACCATACAGGGGCAAACTGTCAGTTCGAATTTTGGAACGGTAGATTCAGCTCAGTTCAATATCGAACAACTGGTGCATGCCGGTATTGCCAATGACCTGTTTTCGGCACGTAAAGTCACCCTGACTGAAGAAGAAGAGGTCCTTTTATCAGAAATGGCTGACATCAGCTACCATGCTTATGCGGAGCTGAGGGACCATGATTATTTTGCAGAGTATTTAAGCGAAGTAAGCCCTCTTCAATTTTATGGGGAAACAAATATTGGCAGCAGACCCAGCAAAAGAAAAAATTCAGGTAAGCTTGAACTAAAAGATCTCCGGGCGATACCCTTTGTTGGAGCATTCAGCCAGCTAAAACAAAATGTAACCGGGTACTATGGCGTCGGAACCGCTCTTTTTGAAATGGAGAAAAAGGGGAAATGGAAACTGGTTAAAAATTTATACAATAATTCCCCATATTTCAAGACACTGCTTGATAACAGTGAGATGGCAATGAAAAAATCTTTTTTCCCTCTGACTGAGACTTTTTCAAAGCATGAAAAATTTGGTAAGATTTGGATGCTTATTTTCAACGAATTTGAGCTTACCAAGAAATATATTTTCAAACTCTCTGGCAAACAGGAACTTATGTCAGATTACCCCATCGAGCAATTGTCCATCCAAATGAGAGAAAGGATAGTCCTCCCGTTAAGTACCATACAGCAATATGCCATAGTAAGGTACCGCGAAGCAGAAAGTTCAGGCTCCGCAATGAAGAAAATATTTGAAAAACTGATCATTCGCTGCTCATTCGGTATTATTAACGCAGCCAGAAATTCAGCCTGACGAAACTTCGTTTTATATGGTATAAATATTGCTTATTAAACGCTAACAATATCGTATTTACCAGTTATTAGTTAAATTCGTACAATAATATTCGGGTATTCGAGCCCGGCATGTTTTTCCAATCCTCTGAAAACTGGCGCTGGCTGTTCCGGCAACTTGGTAAAACCCTTTTAACTTCATTAAGTGTTTTAGCATTTAATTGTTGAATAAAAAATGATCAGACGCGTTTTCGGGAATCTCTACTTTCTCACATTTCTGAACGGCTTTTTACTGGCATCTCTTTTTTATTTCAAAACAGAAGCCAGTTATGAGCACGAGCTCTTCCAGGCAATCCATTCCGACATCAGCAGTAATAAATTAAATTCAACTGACTCACAGGATTCAGTAGCGATAAAGGTTATGCAGGCCTGTCATAATCTGATGGTAGGCAGGGAACCCGTTTTTGAAGGAAAACAATTTCAGGGATTCGAATCGAGTCTGCTGGCACCTACATCTATCGATCTTATGACTGCCAGGGGTGCCTGTGGTAGTTTTGCTATGGTCCTGGCCAGGGTACTTCAGGATTACAAATTCAAGGTCAGGATTGCCCAGATGAAATCAAATGGCGTTTATGCAGCGCATAATATTGTAGAAGCAAAGACAGATCATGGCTGGGTAGTACTGGACCCTTTTTTTAATGCCTATTTTGAAAAACCTTCCCATCAGCTCGCAAGTTTCGAGGACGTAAAAGATAACTGGAATTATTACAAGTCACAGTTACCTTCAGGTTATGATATGAATTACCGGTATGAAGATGTTCGATATTCCAATTGGACAAAAATTCCTGTTCTTATGCCGGCTGTTAAGAAAATACTTGATCTTACCATCGGGAAGCAGCGTGCGGATAACATTTCCCTGAGAACTTACTTCCTGAGAAAATATGACATTTGTTTTATTTTCGTTTTAATCCTCTTCATTTTTGTTTTTACATTTACGCTTGTCAGGCTTATCAAAGCGAAAATATTTCCTCAAAAAAATATTCCTGTAACATTTGCGAACGTTTACAAATACTCTCGAATTCGTTTTATTGATAAGTCTCTTACTGAACACGGCCATGCCTCATAGCACCCAAGGCGTAAAGCAAAAGGCTTAAGCCTGACTTCCCCACATATCCACATTTAAGGGCCTTACGAATATCATTCTCCCCCCACATCATTGCACATTATTTATATTTGAATCTCTAAACAGTCAAGATGCTTAAAATTGGTGTATTTGGAACGGGACATCTGGGAAAATTTCATCTGAACAACTGGAACCTGATACCTGACGCGGTAATTGTAGGATTTTATGATCCTGACGACATAACAGCAGCTGAAGTAACTGAAAAATACAAAATCAAAAGATTTATTGATCCGGAAAAACTGATGAATATCTGCGATGCAGTGGATATAATTGCACCAACACCGGCACATTTTAGTCTTTGCGAAATGGCTATTCGCAAGGGAAAACACGTTTTTGTCGAAAAGCCGTTGGCAAATGATATGGAAGAAGCGAGGACATTGCTGAAGCTGGTTAAAGAATCCAATATCAAATTACAGGTGGGACACGTTGAAAGATTCAATCCTGCCTTTCTCGCGCTGGAAGGAATTAATCTGCAACCTATGTTTATCGAAGTTCACCGCCTGGCTGAGTTTAATCCCAGAGGCACAGAAGTGAGTGTTATTCTGGATCTTATGATTCATGATATTGATATCATTCTGCATATTGTCAAGAGTGAAGTAAAAAATATATATTCCAGTGGAGTAGCAGTCATGACAGACAGTCCAGACATCGCGAATGTGCGGATGGAATTTAATAATGGCTGTGTTGCCAACCTTACTTCCAGTCGGATTTCTATGAAGAAAATGAGAAAAATGCGCATATTCCAGAAAGATGCGTATATCGGAGTAGATTTCCTGAACAAGAAATCAGAGATTATTAGTTTAAATGATTCCGACAATACTGAAGAAGGGTTTTCTTTTGATATTGAAACTGTGAATGGAATAAAGTCTATCCTGGTTCGAAATCCGGAAGTACCGGATATAAATGCCATCCGTCTGGAGCTTGAAAAATTCACTGCTTCAGTTCTTCACAATACACCCACCCTGGTTTCTGAACTGGATGGATACCGGGCCATGGATATTGCACATCAGATTCTCCAGAAAATAAAATTCAACTCCATTAACAACTGATTCATGTCGCACGCGGGAAGAAAGATCCATATCACATGGTATGTGCTGAATGACTTTATTTCGGCTATACTTTCCTGGATGATTCTTTATTTTACGCGACGCATCCTTTTGGATGAACCCATTTATATCTCCGGAAAGCTCTTTCTGAATAATCGCTTCTGGCTTGGGCTACTACTTATTCCTGCGGGATGGGTCGTTTTTTATGCGCTTACGGGAACTTATCATTCACTCTATAAGAAATCACGCTTATACGAATTTTCAAGTACCGCCGTTTCCAGTCTGATCGGATGCACTGTCTTGTTTTTTGCGATTGTCATCAATGATCCGCAAACGGATTACCGATATTACTACAAAGCATATTTCACCTTCCTGACCATGCACTTCCTCATAACCTGGATTGGCAGATGGATAATACTTTCCTATGCCAAAATGCAGATCCGAAGCGGGCAAATCATCTTCAACAGCCTTTTGCTTGGATCAGGACATGTTGGTGTGAAAACTTATGAAGAAACAGTCAACGGACTAAGGGCAAACGGATATGTATATACCGGTTATGTACAACCGAATCATGCTGAAGACAAAATGAATATCCCGATATCCTGTCTGGGAAATGCCGATGCACTTGAAAAGGTTGTTGACCTGGAACATATCCGGCTTGTTGTGATTGCCCTGGAAAGAAATGATCAGGAAGAGGCCGAACTCATAGTACAACGATTGAGTGAAAAGGATGTCGAAATAAAAATCATTCCGGATATTCTCGACATCCTGTCCGGTTCAGTGAAGACCAGCAACCTTTTTGGGGCTTTACTAACAGATATTCATACCGGGCTGATGCCTGAATGGCAAATGCATATTAAGAGGCTCGTTGACGTATTGTTTTCCCTTTTCGCACTGATCTTCCTTTCGCCCCTTCTTTTATATGCTGCCATCAGGGTAAAACTGAGTTCCCCGGGACCCGTTATATATTCGCAGGAAAGAATGGGTTATAAGGGAAAGAAATTCATGATCCATAAATTCCGTTCCATGATAAGGGACGCTGAACTTCAGGGTCCCAGCCTTTCATCAGAAAAAGACGACAGGATTACCAGTTGGGGAAAGACGATGAGGAAATGGCGAATTGATGAACTTCCGCAATTGATGAATGTAATCAGGGGCGAAATGAGTCTGGTTGGTCCCCGCCCCGAAAGACAGTTTTACATCGATCGCATCCTGGAAATAACGCCGTATTTTAAATACCTGCTAAAAGTAAAACCAGGCGTCACTTCCTGGGGAATGGTACAATTCGGATACGCAGAAAACGTTAAAGAAATGGTGGAGAGAATGAAATACGATCTTATATACATAGAAAATATTTCACTTGCCCTCGACTTTAAAATCATGATGCATACTTTACTCACGATTTTTAAGGGCAAAGGGCGTTAAGTTTTCAAACGATGCTTATTTGAAAAAAAATTTGATACTCCCTGCGCTGCTTTTTATCATTCAGGCCGAAGCTCAGTCTGACTGGAAACAATCTCTTCGATATAACTTTCATGTCACATTTAACCAGCCTGAAAAGTCGCTTGACGCCTTGATGAAGCTGCAGTACATCAATCATTCTCCCGACACACTTTCTTTTATCTGGTTTCATGTGTGGCCAAATGCATACCGGAACGATATGACTTTCTATAGCGACCAATTACTTGAAAACGGAGATACGCGTTTCTATTTTTCCTCAAAAGATCAAAAAGGATATTTAAACAGGCTGAACTTTCGCGTGAACGGGACTTTGGCTGTTATTCAGGATCACCCGGAATATATTGATGTGGTGAAACTCATCCTCCCAAAACCGCTATTGCCTGGTGACAGCATTACCATTTCTTCTTCTTTTCATTTGCGTCTTCCATTTAATTTCAATGGCAACGGATACAGTGCGCATCATTTTGAATTGAGGAACTGGTATCCGGAGCCGGCAGTGTACGACAGGCATGGCTGGCATCCTATGCCCTTCCTGGTTCAGGGAGGTGCTTATCACGAAGGGGCAGATTTTGTCGTGGAAATTGAAGCGCCACCAGCCTATCTTATAGCTGCCGGAGCCACTGCCGATACTATTTCACATTCTGCAGTGAGTAATCTGTACCGGTTTTCCGTAGAGAATGCCAATTCATTTGCCTGGGTTGCAGATAATCATTATCTGCTAAAAACAGACAGCATGGCAACAGCTGACGGCCGGAAGATTTGTGTACAATATTTCTTCAATGCCACAAATTCGATTGCCGCTGTCCAGGTATTTGCACAGACGAAAACAGAAATGAAACAACTTTCAGAATGGCTTGGTCCGAATATACCAGCAACCCTGTCTATTATTCAGGCGGATCCAATGGCGGATCAGAATTTTACCGGATTGATTTGTATCGGCTCAAAAACAAATGGCTGGCAGGCGGCCCTTAGAAAAGCCTTAGTGGGACAATGGTTTCAAACAATCCTGATCACGGATCAACGAAAGCAGCCCTGGTTTTCAAAAGGTTTCATCAATTACTATGACCAAAGGCTGTTTGATCTTTCACTTTCGACCGGACCTGACAGTAAAATAACTTCACATAGTAATCTTTGGCTCAGAGTCGCGGAACAGGAAAAAACAACCCAGCCAGTAACTACGCCTGCACCCGAATTCAGTACCGCAAATGATTCTCTAATCGCATCCAATAAAGCTGGATTATGGATCAGTAGTATCAAGGATTCCATGGGAGTTAAAAGTTTTGATCGTTATATGACAAACTTTTTTTTTCATTGGAAATTCAATCACCCTTATCCTGATGATTTTGAATCAATACTGGATTCCGGAACAGGAAAAAACTGGCAGCCCTGGTTTGACAAGCTGAATGGTAATGAATCTTTTTTTGATTCCACAACGAAACGAATCATCAGACCTGCGTTCATTTTTTCCGCAAGAAACACCGAAAAATATAATTATATCGGGCTATCGCCAGTTCCAGGATATAACCATTATGATGGTTTTATGCTTGGCGCCCTGATCCACAATATCAATCTGCCGGAAAATAAATTTGAGTTTCTTTTCACTCCCCTGTATGCGTTCGGATCACAACACCTGGTAGGCCTTGGAAGGCTTGAATATTCAATTTATCCGGACAAGCATTTCAGCCGTATCAGTATCGGTATCAATGGTGCACATTTTGATACCAATAAAGCCACGGACAGTACGGGTCGGTTGCTGTATGAAAATTTCTCCAAACTGGTTCCATATATCAGGGTTGATTTTAAACCCACCGGTCCCAGAAGCAATATAAGCAGGTGGATGGATTTTAAAACCTATCTGATAAAGGAAATCAACTATGAAGAATTTAATATTTCCTCGAAAGATTCGCTCATTCATCCAAACTCATTGAGCAGTAATTTTAGTTATGTAAATCAGCTCAGTTTTAATCTGCAGGATACCAGGGTACTGTACCCCTATGATCTTCGTCTGGAATTTCAGCAGTCTGAACTATTTTACCGCTTCAATCTGCAGGCAAATTATTTTATGAACTACCCCGACGGTGGGGGCTTGCGCGTTCGTTTTTTTGCAGCCAAATTCGGTGTTTGGAATGAAAATAATAGTTCCATAGTTTCAAGATATGAACCTAAATTACTGGGTGTAAACGGCGAAGAAGACTATCTATATGAAGATTATTTCATTGGTCGCTCTGCTTCCTATGCGATTGAAAAATCTTCTGTTTACAATGCCGGGTTACCGGCCCAGCAGATCATGAACAGGGATGGGGGGTTGAAATTACGAATTGACGATTACGATTACGTTCAGGGGAAATCCGCCAACTGGGTTAGTTCACTGAATTTTAATACCACGTTGCCCGCCAATCTTTTCCCATTTCCGAATCCACTCAGGATATTCTTCGATGTTGGAACTTATGCTGAAGCCTGGCAAAATAATCCGCCTACCAGTAAATTTTTGTATGTAGGTGGAATCCAATTAAGCTTGTTCAAAAACCTGTTGAACATTTACGCCCCCCTGGTTTACAGTAGCGATTTTAATGAAGCACTGAGAGGCATTAATTTCGGTCACCGAATTACATTCAGTATCGATATTCAGAATATAAATTATAAAAAGATTATTCGAAAAGCAGCCGATCATGATTGAACCCTCACCTGATATCAGGTATCTGGATCGAAATGAGATCGACATTGAAAAATGGGATCGGTGTATACTTAATGCTCCCAACGGATTGATTTATGCCCGGTCCTTTTATCTGGATTCAATGACCGAAAATTGGTCGGCCCTGGTGGAAGGAGATTTTCAGAATGTTATGCCGTTAACATGGAATAGGAAATTTGGGTTTTCATATCTGTATCAACCCTATTTTACAAAATGTCTGGGGGTCTTCGGCAAAAGTTCAGTGCCATTTGAAATTTCCTCATTTTTACTTTCAATACCAGCAATGTACTCCTATTGGGACATCGATCTGAATGAAAACAATTTCGTATCCATTGAAAAAAATAAATTCAGGTTAAATCTTTTTGCACGAACCAACTATTTTCTGTCTCTCAAAGATGACTATGAACGGCTGCGGATTCAATACAAAAGACTGGCCATACGTATGAAGAAAAAAGCGGTGGAAAATAAACTCGAAATTCAGAGAGGTGAAGATCCTTCATTAATAATAAATTTATACCGGAAAGATTACGGTTACCGTCATCGTGCGATAAGAGATAATATTTATGATAAATTGTTGATCTGCTTAAACATCGCGCGTAAGAATAAATTAGCAGAAACTTATCTGGCTAAATCGATTTCCGGAGAAACATTGGCATATTATATTATTCTTCAAGATGAAAAATTCATTTATTCGTTGCTCGGAGGCAGCACGGAAGAAGGTAAAAAATCAGGTGCTTTTTACTTACTGACAGATGCTATCATTCAGGATCACGCCGGTTCAAATAAAATATTCCGGTTTGAAGGTTCAGATATACCCGGGGTATCTTTTTTTGACGCATTATTTGGCCCGGAAAAAATAACTTATCAGCATTTGGTCAGGAATAACCTTCCTTTCCCCATTAGATTTTTTAAATAACGGATCATGATAAAAAAAGAACACTATACTCTTTTGTTTATTATACTGGGATCCGTTGCCCTGAATTTTCTGAACTCTCCACTGTCACAAATTTTTTCTGACGATAAGGAAATATTCAGGTATGCCGGCCAGGTAATTTACAGAGGCGGTGTTCCCTACCGGGACTTTTTTGATCATAAACCACCCCTTATATATTTTTTAAACTCACTTAGCTGGTGGGTAGGTCCCTGGTTTACCTGGACGCTGGATACTTTGTTAATACTCCTGGCCAGTCTGCTTTTTTATTGGCTTTGCAGAAAAAATAAAATGGCGTGGCCCTGGTTTCTCCCGCTCATTTTTAATCTGTTGATCAGGTACAGTCTTGTGTCTTTCGGTAATGGAATGACCCGGGAATATACTACTGCCTTCCTGCTCATTTTCTTTTGTGTGATGCAGGGGAACGCGCGGTATAAATATTTTATATTGGGATCGCTGACTGGCTTAACATTTTGGATGCAGCAGGATGGACTAATCACACTTGCGCCGTTTTTTTTGTATTCCGTTTTTTCAAAAGATGGATTGGATCGCCGCCATGTCGGGAATCGAATGCTTTCCATTAGTATTGGCTTTTTGATCATTTCTCTCCCACTGATTTTTTATTTTTTATCGCACAGGTCTCTCTCATATATGTGGAAGGATGCCTTTTTATTTAATCTGAATGCTCCAGGCAGGCATGTTGGTATTTTTGATAAAATAAAATCGATTAAACATGCCATTCATGAATCAGAATTTGAAATGGCTTTCTATACATCTCTAATACTCGGAATAACCGCATTGTTTTTGAAAAGCAAAAAAACGGTTCTTTTATTCATGGCCCTTTCTGCCCTGGCTCTTTCTTTTGCCGGAGAATATGTGTCGGGACGAATGTCAGCGGGTAATGCTTTTATATATTATTTGCTGCCTCTGGCTGCGACCATACCCATCCTGATTTACACGGTATTCTATGGTTCACCGGTTTCATTTCTTCAGGATAAAACAGCCCAGCTGATACTATATCTGATTGTCAGTGCGACTTTATTCTTTGGTACACTCAGATATGGGTCCGGTTTTCGTTTCAGTTCAAGAGAAGAAAAATGGTTTGCCGGCATTCCTGAAGTTGAATATTTGGATAATCAATCCCTGGAAGATTATCAGTTATTTGTTTTCGACGATTCCAATCTCATTTATCTTTATAATGAACACAAAATACTAGCACCTTCACCATGGATCTATCATTATTTCTGGAACTGGAGCCAGGACTGGGATAAGGATGGAACTATATTCCAAACTATTATTCGAAATCTGCAATCGCATAAAACCCGTTATATTCTGGATTGTTCAGAAGCAAGAAATGATATAAAGAATCAAATTATAAACAATGAATGGCGGCAATTTCTCCAGAGCAACTATTCAATGATAATAAAAGATTCTTCAAACAGGAAACTGTGGAGGATCCAGTAGTTCCTCGGCAAGGGCAAGATCCAGCGGGGTGGTTATTTTGAAATTATCCTCTTCTCCTTCCACAAGATGCACCGAATGACCCGCAGCCTCTAACACTGAGGCATCATCAGTAAAAATCTCCTGATAAGCTGACTGGTATGCAGGCAGTATGAGGTCACTAAGAAATGTTTGCGGTGTTTGCACCAATTTTACCTGTTTTCTTCTGACGGATTTATGTCCTGATTCATACATGATCCGGACGCTGTCCTTCGAATCAACACATGGAATAGCAGAACCGAATCGCACAGTCTCGTCGTAACAATGGTGGATCAGCGATGGGCTTAGCAAACAGCGTACGCCGTCATGTACAAATATCACCGACTGTTCCTTTATCAGGCTAAGTCCGTTTTGAACCGAATGAAAACGAGTGGTTCCACCCACAACGGTTTGAATAGGGAATTGAGAAGTCAATTCATCACAAATAGCCCTTCCTGCATCATAATATTCGACAGGCAGCACCAGTATGACCTGGATATCTTTATAAGATTTCAGAAAGGTATGCAGGGTATACCAGAGGATGGGTTTATTATGAATGAGTAGAAATTGTTTGGGCAATTCGCTGCCCATCCGTGAACCCAAACCACCCGCAACGATTACAGCATATTTTTTCATCCGGAAATTATTCTGTGGATTCGTAAACTGCAACTACTAGCCCTTCACCATCATTTTTCAACTAATAACCGCTGACACTCCTTCAGAAGCTTCGATTTATCGATAGCCACTGTTCCGACGGATTCGCATACCAGGCCCCCCGCAAGGTTGGCAATTTCAGCCATCATGCGTGTATTGCGGGTCAATGCATATATTAGTGTAGCAACTGCAATTACAGTGTCTCCGGCGCCGGAAACATCTGCTACATTCCTAATATGTGAAGGAACCACCCTGGATTCTTTCCCGTCTTCATAAAAAACTCCCTTCTCTGAAAGAGTAATAAATGAAATCCGGTGATTCAGTTCATTAAAAAGTTTCTGATGTATTAATGCGAGTGCATTTTCATTTACATCTTCTATCAATAAATTCAAAGCTTCCCTGGCTTCCTTTAAATTTGGCTTGAAAATGTCTACTCCCCTGTATTCAAAAAAATGTTTCCTCTTCGGATCCACCGCCGTGATCACAGCGTTTTTCTTACAAACTTCCGTAATTGAATGAATAATGTTTTCCGTAAGCACTCCTTTGTTATAATCTTCAAATATGATAGCGGCCGGCGACTCGTCTTTGATAAATTTTTCTAACTGGGCAATCAGCTGCTGTTCCTGTTCATGATCCAGCTGCAATAAGGTTTCTGAGTCCAGCCGCATCATCTGCTGGTTCCGGCTGATTACGCGCATTTTGTTGGTTGTAATTCTTTTTCCGGATTTCAGCAGGTAAGCAGTATCTATATTATTCTCATTGAGCAGGCCCGTGAGTACCTGTCCGTCATCGTCGTTTCCAATGACCGAAAAAACGGAGACAGGTGTTCCGAGCGATGCAAGATTCAGAGCCACATTTCCTGCACCACCGATACGATACTCTTTCCTGTTAACCGTTACGACCGGTACCGGCGCTTCAGGAGAGATTCTTTCTACATTTCCCCACCAGTATGTATCCAGCATGACATCGCCGATCACTCCGATTTTAACGGATGAAAAGGATTTAAATAATTCTTTATAATCGACCGTAACTGACATGCTATTCATTCTCTTTTTTATTGCTGCCGGCATTGGCAACATAATATATGGGAATTCCAAGAAGCGCAATGATGAGCCCCGGCCAGGTAAATTCCGGTTTATATATGATTAGAAGCACACAAAAACTCGTTCCCATAAGGATATATAAAGCAGGCAAAAAAGGATATCCAAATGCCTTATATGGCCTTGGAAGATCGGGCCTCTTTTTCCGCAGTATAAAAATACCCAGAATCGTAAGAACATAAAAAATGACGACCACAAATGAAATCATATCCAGGAGGTCTCCATATTTTCCGCTGAGGCACAAAATGGAAGCCACTAAGAATTGCGCCCATAAAGCCCACTGCGGAACGTTATTATTGTTTAGTGTTCCTGCTCTTCTAAAAAATACCTTATCCTTTGCCATGGTATAATAAACACGGGCACCTGCAAGGATTAGCCCGTTATTACATCCGAAAGTGGATACCATAATGAGCAGCGCAATAATATAAGTGCCCGACTTACCAAAAATTACCTGCGATGCGGCGACTGCAATTCGATCTTTTTCAGCATGCGCAATTTCATTTAACGGAAGAACGGCAACATACATAAGGTTTGCACATACATAAATGATGGTCACGATAAGTGTACCGAGAAAAAGAGAAAGGCCTATGTTTTTCTGTGGATTTTTTATTTCGCCTGCAATGAATGTAACATTGTTCCAGGCATCACTACTGAAAACCGAACCTACCATGGCCGCTGCTATTCCCCCAAATAAAGCAGCTCCACCGATTGAATGAATGTCAAATCCCAATGACGGATTACATATATCCTTCAGGTTTGATTTCGTGGCCTGCCAGGCCGATTCCCAGTTCGCATGCCAGACTTCGGGATGAAAAGCAATAAAACCGGCGATGATCAACCCGAATAAAGCGAGCAGTTTAGTGGACGTGAAAATATTCTGTATCCATTTACTCCCTTTTAATCCCCGGGTATTCGTATACGTTAAAAATCCAATGATACATATGGAAGTAATTTGCGCAGCGCTGATGGTAAAATACGTTGGAGAACCGCAATTATTTATTCCGGTTTGAAAACGGAGGATATGATTGTCTTCGCTCAGCGCAGGAATCAGATAAGCGGCATATTTGGAAAAGGCCACTCCGACAGCGGCAATTGTGCCTGTTTGAATGACAGCAAAAAAACTCCACCCATATAAAAAAGCAGTCAGTGGATTGTAAGCTTCTTTAAGGTAAATATACTGGCCGCCTGCCTTGGGAAACATGCCGCTGAGCTCTCCATAACTTACAGCAGCCGTCAGGGTCATAAATCCGGTGATAAGCCAGACTAAAATAAGCCATCCCGCTCCTCCTACATTTCTGACGATATCTGCACTTACGATGAATATTCCCGAACCAATCATGGATCCTGCCACAATCATAGTGGCATCCGTTAATCCCAGTGTTGGTTTAAAAGAATGGGTCTCTACGGGCATAAGATAATTTGACCCGGAAGATAGTATTACTTTTTCTTATATTCTGCATTCAGGCCGGCTACCAGATCATCTGTAATATTGAATGCGGTATCGCGGATATAAATAAATGAATTGGCCTCATAAGAAATGATATAGTTATAACCTTTCCCTTTATTATATTCTTTGAGATAGTCTTCGATTTTTTTTCTTATATCTGCTTTCAGATCTTCATTATGTTTAAGCAGCGATTCCTGAAGGGATTGTTTTCTTGTCTGATAACTTTGCTGCATTTGTGCATATTCCTGTTGAGCCTGTTCGCTTTCAGTCTGCGTCATCGTCTTGGCATTCTTCTGCCATTCAGTTATTTTTTTCTGATATCCCTTTTCCATGCTATTCAGTTCGGCATTCATTTCATTCTCCCTTCCTTTAACCTGCTCCAGCACATCTTTGAAATATTGGTAATGCGCTTCCAGGGAATCAGTATTGAAATACGCCATGCGGAAATTGTTGACAGTCGAAACCGGTGCATTTGTACTGGAAACAACAACAGGTGTCTGCGTTTTGTGGGTCATTAGGACGATGACAAGTACGAGTGCCAGCACTCCGGGAACTATTGAGAGATATTTCATGCGAATTCTAAAATTTTATTTACAATATACCGGACATAAAAGTAGGAAGCATTTCTACTTCCTACTGCTTATTAATTCTTAAATTTTCGTCTCATTCATCTTCGTCAAACTGCATGGCTTCACGGGTGTTCTGGAGCAATTCATATTCCTCCTTACTTCCCACGATCATGTTTTCAAATTCACGAAGGCCGGTTCCTGCAGGTATCGGGTGACCAGTAATTACATTTTCCTTCAGACCCATCATGTCATCTGTTTTACCCTGTATGGCTGCAGATGAAAGTACCTTAGTGGTTTCCTGGAATGAAGCCGCTGAAATCCAGCTCTGTGTTCCAAGAGAGGCCTTGGTGATTCCGAGTAACATCGGAGCCGAAGTTGCAGAATGGGCATCCCGGAATTCCGCCAGCTTTTTATCGTTGCGTCGCAGGATCGAATTTTCTTCCCGCACTTCACGTAAACTTACAATCTGTCCAGGCTTCAATTTGGTCGATTCACCTGCTTCAGTAATCACTTTCTTGTCGAAGATCCAATCATTTTCATCAAGGAATTCAATCTTGTCCACTGTTTCATCTTCAAGGAAACGCGTATCTCCCGGATCCACAATATTAAGCTTACGCATCATCTGCCTTACGATAACTTCAATGTGTTTATCATTGATCTTCACGCCCTGCAAACGATATACTTCCTGTATTTCATTGACCACATATTCCTGTACTGCAAAAGGTCCCTTGATGGCGAGTATATCGGCTGGTGCAACCTGTCCGTCAGATAGCTGGGCACCGGCTTTGATAAAGTCACCATCCTGTGCGAGAATCTGGCGGGTAAGAGGTACCAGGTATTTCTTTATAATACCATCCTTTGCTTCGACAATAATTTCACGGTTACCTCTCTTGATATTTCCAAAAGCAACAACACCGTCAATTTCGGAAACTACTGCAGGGTTTCCCGGGTTTCTTGCTTCAAACAATTCAGTAACACGTGGAAGACCGCCGGTGATATCACGAAGTTTTCCAAGTACGCGCGGGATCTTTACAATGACCTGGCCGCCTTTTACTTCTTCACCTTCCTCCATAATAATATGACTGCCAACCGGAAGGTTATAATTTTTAATTTCCTTGCCGCCTTCTACGACGATTCCGGGAATCTTTGTTTTATCCTTCGTATCAATAACTACTTTTTCGCGATGTCCGGTTTGTTCATCGGCTTCCTCACGATAAGTAATTCCTTCAATTACGTTTTCGAATTTCAGTTTACCGGAAATTTCACTGATAACAACATTGTTAAACGGATCCCATGTACAGATCACATCACCCTTGGCTACTTTCTGCCCGTCTTTAACGGTCAGTGTAGCACCATATGGGACATTGTTCGTAATCAGTAGTCGGTCGTTTTTCACGTCCATGATTCTCACTTCACCGGTACGACCGATAACTACGGGCACCTTTGCTCCATCATTATTTTCAGCCAGCACGGTTCTTAATCCATCGAACTGAATTGTGCCGTCGAATTTAGCCAACAGAGAAGATTCTACAGATGCGGATCCTGCAACGCCACCCACATGGAAGGTACGTAGAGTCAGCTGCGTGCCGGGTTCTCCGATCGACTGTGCAGCGATGATACCAACTGCGTCTCCTTTCTGGGCAGTATAACCGGTCGCGAGATTCTTACCATAACATTTTACACAAACACCTCTTTTACTTTCACAGGTAAGAACAGAACGGATTTCAACCGTTTCAATTCCTGCTTCTTCGATTTTCTTGGCAACTTCTTCAGTGATTTCGATTCCACCCTTGGCAATGATCTTATCGTTTGCGGGATCATATACATCATGAAGAGAAACGCGACCCAGAATACGATCATACAATGGTTCCACGATATCTTCATTATCCTTCAACGCTGTAGTGGCAATTCCTCTTAAAGTTCCACAGTCTTCTTCTTTGATAACCACATCCTGGGCAACATCCACCAGACGACGGGTCAGATAACCGGCATCCGCTGTCTTCAGCGCGGTATCTGCCAGACCTTTACGCGCACCGTGGGTAGAAATGAAATAGTCCAATACATTCAGTCCGCCTTTGAAATTTGAAAGGATCGGGTTCTCAATGATTTCACTTCCTGTAGATCCTGATTTTCTTGGTTTAGCCATCAGTCCGCGTATACCTGCCAGCTGTTTGATCTGCTGTTTGGATCCACGGGCACCAGAATCAAGCATCATATACACAGAGTTGAATCCCTGTTTGTCTGAGCTCAACTCACGGATCAGAGTTTCAGTGATTCGGGTATCCACGCGTGACCATATGTCAACGATCTGATTATACCTTTCGTTATTTGTGATGAGTCCTGTATTATAGTTATCCCATACTTCATCCACTTCACCTTTTGCATTTACCAGCAATTCTTCTTTGGTATCGGGAATGATCAGGTCGTTAATACTGAAAGACAATCCACCACGAAATGCCATGCGGAATCCGAGGGTTTTAATATCATCGAGAAACTTAGCCGTTTTAGGAACGTTTGTCCATTTAATGATATTCCCGATTATTTCGCGGAGTGATTTCTTGGTGAGCAGCTGGTTTACAAATCCAACTTCAACCGGCGTGTGTTGATTGAAAAGAACACGGCCAACGGTTGTTTCGAGTAATTTCTTTTCAAGAACATCCTGTTCATTTCTGACGTTTACTTTTACTTTGATATATGCATGTAAATCCAGCTGGCCTTCGTTGTAAGCGATGATCACTTCTTCCGGACTATAAAATGCTTTCCCTTCTCCCTTAACTTTTTCAGTTGCAGTGGACTTCTTGCCCTTCGTTATGTAATACAAGCCCAAAACCATGTCCTGTGAAGGAAGGGTAATGGGTGTGCCATTCTGTGGATTCAGAATATTATGGCTCGAAAGCATGAGTAACTGTGCTTCCAGCACAGCTGCACTGCTCAGCGGAACATGTACCGCCATCTGGTCTCCATCAAAGTCAGCATTAAATGCAGTACATACAAGCGGATGCAACTGGATGGCTTTACCTTCAATCAATTTTGGCTGAAAAGCCTGGATAGATAAACGATGAAGGGTCGGCGCACGATTCAGCATCACAGGATGACCTTTCAGAATATTTTCAAGAATATCCCAAACGATGGCTTCTTTACGGTCAACCAGCTTACGAGCTGACTTCACCGTTTTCACTATACCCCTTTCAATCAGTTTACGAATGATAAACGGTTTGAAAAGTTCAGCGGCCATATCTTTTGGTAATCCGCATTCATGAAGTTTTAATTCAGGACCCACAACGATGACCGAACGTCCGGAATAGTCAACACGTTTTCCGAGTAGATTCTGACGGAAACGACCCTGCTTTCCCTTCAACACATCACTGAGCGATTTCAATGCGCGTCCACCTTCTGCTTTAACAGCATTGGATTTACGACTGTTATCAAAAAGAGAATCGATTGCTTCCTGCAGCATTCTTTTTTCATTGCGCAGGATCACTTCAGGTGCTTTGATTTCCAGCAAACGCTTGAGACGATTATTACGGATGATCACGCGTCGGTACAGATCGTTTAAGTCTGACGATGCAAACCTTCCTCCGTCAAGCGGAACGAGCGGGCGCAGCTCAGGCGGAATAACCGGAATATATTGCATAACCATCCATTCAGGACGGTTAGTAATTCTTGTATTAGCATCACGGAAACTTTCAACCACGCTCAAACGCTTTAAAGCATCTGCCTTACGTTGCTGTGAAGTTTCGTTGGCGGCAGCTGCACGCAGATCAAAGCTCAGCTGATCGAGGTCAATGCGTTGCAGAAGATCATGCACGGCTTCCGCGCCCATTTTGGCAATGAACTTTGTCGGATCATCGTCAGGTAAATACTGATTGTCCTTTGGAAGTGTATCAAGAATTTCTAAATATTCTTCCTCTGTAAGCAGGTCACCCTGGTTCTGGTTTTTATCAGCGCGTATTCCGGACTGGATAACTACATACCTCTCATAGTACACAATACTCTCAAGCTTCTTTGAACTCATACCCAGCAGATAGCCGGTTTTGTTCGGAAGACTTTTGAAATACCAGATATGAACAACCGGTACAACCAGTTTGATATGTCCCATACGTTCCCGGCGAACTTTCTTTTCAGTTACTTCCACACCGCAACGATCACACACGATTCCCTTATAGCGAATCCTTTTGTATTTTCCACAGGCGCATTCGTAATCCTTTACAGGTCCGAATATGCGCTCGCAGAACAAACCATCCCTTTCGGGTTTGTAGGTTCTGTAGTTTATGGTTTCAGGCTTTAAAACCTCTCCATAAGATCTTTCCAGAATGGAATCGGGAGAAGCAAGCCCGATGGTAATTTTTGAGAAAGTGGCTTTGGGACGATTTTCTTTTTTAATAGCCATATATTAATATCAGGTTTTTAAAAGATAAGTTACCACCCATGCATTTACAAAGCAGTTTCAAACAGGATGATCTCTCCCCTTTTCGCAACTTACTTTGTTGAAAATCAATAATTTACAGAGAAAATGATTCTGAAAATGCCAGCATAAGGAGGGCAAAGGTACGTGCTTTGTATTAATTTACCAAGATATGCTGGTCATGGCAATCAGTCAGTTTGGACCCCCGGAAAAGGGTCTGTTTTAGGTGTTTTCTCCAGCGCTGCAAAGTAAAAGGAGATGGTCAGCAGTGAAAATAACAGATAGGGCGTAATATAACGTTCTTCATAAAAGGGGTACAGGAGAAACCGTATAAAAACAACTGCACAAACTGTATAGAAAATATAATTCACTTCCAGCTTCCAGCTGAAACCGCGGACGAGTCCGGAAAAAATAAACAGAACTAACAGGTACATAAAAAAGGATCCCGGAATTACATAAAAATAAAGTCCCAGATCTTTCAGATACTGTCCTGGCGGCTCGGAAAAATGGGGATCCGTAAACCACAGAAAATGATGTGTCGCTGTAAGGTTAACGAACATCGCCATCAGGAAAAGGCCGCATGACATGATAACAAATTGTTTTAAGGACAACTTGTTTTGAAATTTTCCGTCAGGCCATTGCCACAATGCAAATAGTATGATCAACTCCGGCACCACGTTGTCCAGACGAATGCAGATCCCCAGCAGGAAAAGAGAAAACCACAGCGATTTATTTCTTCCGAAGTATATAAAAAATAACACGTTCAGCAATATAAAACAGGATAAGGCATCCGGAGTGGAAAGTCTGGCAAGCTGCAGGGTCGGAAAGATAAGCATGCATGTCATGCTTACGAGGAATGTTTTTGCCGGGTCCATTTTTTTTATAACAATCTGCCAGATGCTGAGTCCGATAAGAAAATAACATAGTAGCGATGGGACGAGTGTTGCATGGATATATGAAAATCCAAGTTTGTGAAGTGCCAGAACAAACAATACATATAAAGGTTTGATTCTGTACCTTTCTAATATCACAGGATCGACATTGCCGATCCTGTCGGCATGATCCTGATATTCTCCCGGGGGAAGTTCCAGCCGAAGAACTTCTTTTGTCCTTTCTACTACACCCTCTGCAGAACCCTGCTCTTTTTCTATGACAAGCGCAATATAAAAGGGCATATCGCCATTATGCCCGGGAAACCGGGATAAATAAAAAGTTGCCAGTGAAAGAAGTACGATATAAAAAAATAATGCATTTCTGGAAAACATATTTTAATATTTTGCTTCCGGCATTCCCTGATCCCTTTTCATCTGCTCACCATTCCTTTCAAGAAACTTTTCCCTGATTATTTTTTGAACAGGAACATTCCTGATTTTGCTTTCAAGCCAGGAAATAATATCCAGGTAGACAAAAGCTCTTGTCTCAAATCTGTTTTTTTCATAAGTCTTCAACCTTGCCAACAATTTCGGGAATTCAGGTCTGAGCTCTGAAGTATCCAGCTTAAATGATTTTTTCAAAAAACGGAATATTTCTTCCTCCACCTTACTCAGGTTTTCCATTTTTGCCATGAATCTGTAAACTGATTTAATCAGGTATTCCAATAAATTATCATTCCCTAATTCATAGTGTGCGATCAGGTGGAGCAATCTTGAATAACATTGCAGATCTGTTCGAAGGTCCATCTTCCAGTTAATTATCTTATTGAGATATTTAATAGTATGCTCGTAATCACCGCTGCCAAAATAGAGGCTGGCAAATTTGTAATAGAAAATAAGTATCCGGTGCCTGTCCAGATAAATTTCATATTCCTTCAGTTTTTCTTCTATATATGGAACCAGGGCCAGCCCTTCAGTAAAAGTACCGTCAATGAAATGCTGATTGATTTTAGCGATGTGCAGATAAACGAAAGTCTGTATGCGGTTGTTATCATTTTCCTGGACGGCTTCCGAATGAAAAAACTTTTCGAAACGGTTGAGGGTTTCCAGAAATTTTGGATGGTTCAATAAGTCGAAATGTGCACTCAACAGGTTATGCATGCCCTTAATATAGTGAGCAGTTTCTATCGGGATCATCGCTGGTTCCCTATCAAATAATTCGACCCAGCGATGGGTAAATCGATAGTAGGATAAAAAATCCTGTCCGATAAAAGCAAACCAGCTATAACTCTGAAACAGGTAGAGATTTTCATAGAACCCATTTACAGCGGGCATCTTTGAAGGGAGCCTGGATTCGAAGAATTCTTTGACTGCGATTTCATCTTTTTCATTACGGGCAACACCATGCTGGATATACCAGCCATATAACTGCAGCGAAAGGCTGGAAAGAGCTCCTGACAGAAGAATCTGTTCATTGACCGTCTTCATTTCTAATGCCAGTTTTCCGGCACGGTCCTGCATGCTGCGCGTTATATGCAGTGCTTCAATTTTCTGTTCGAAGAATAGTGTCTCCAACACATAACTGTATTGATGATATTCACGGGCCAGTTCCTTGATCCTGTCCAGAACTTTGAGACTTTGCAAATACAACCCCTGGTTGTAAAGAATCTCTGCATGATCCAGCTGTTCATGAAGCTGGATAAAGATATTATTCTCGCCACGTATTAACCGGAGGCTGGACAGGATCTGTCTGTACAAATTGGCCTTTACATTCGAGAGCTGCTGTTTGCTCAACCGCTTGTTTTTCTTTAACAGGTCCACTTCATCGTATACATCCATTTTATCCAGTGCGTCGAATAAGTAGATGATTTTCAGGTCATCTGAAGCAGTATTTCGTTTCACATACAGCTTAAAATTCCGCTTCTCGGACTTTTTCAGAGATTTAACAAGTTGAAACAAGGTATCTGATGAGCGGTTGGGCATCGTAATTTGGAACGTCTGAATTAAGGACTGGAGCGGGTTTCAGCGATTGAAACCCCATTTCTGGACTGTAATTCAAACGGGATTTTGATTTGCGTACTGAATCAAACAAAAATAACTTCGATTCAACTCATTTCCCAAAACGTTATGAAATCGGATAAAATTTACATTTTCGATACAACTCTGCGCGATGGTGAGCAGGTCCCTGGCTGTAAACTGAATACCAAGGAGAAGCTGGAACTTGCCCTGGAGCTTGAACAACTGGGAGTAGATATTATCGAAGCCGGTTTCCCTGTTTCAAGTCCGGGGGATTTTCACTCCGTAGAGGAAATTTCAAAAGTGATAAGGCATGCTAGTGTTTGTGCATTGAGCCGTGCAGTAAAGGCCGATATAGAAGTGGCCGCAGATGCTTTAAAAAATGCGGCACATCCAAGGATACACACGGGGATCGGAACGTCAGATTTTCATATAAGATCGAAATTCAATTCAAACCGCGAAGAGATTATTGAGAGGGCCGTTCAGGCGGTTAAATGGGCCAAAAACCTGGTAGAGGATGTGGAATTCTATGCTGAAGATGCCGGCCGAACTGAGAATGCTTATCTGGCCCGCGTGATTGAAGCCGTCATAAATGCCGGCGCCACTGTTGTTAATATTCCTGACACCACAGGATACTGCCTCCCTGGCCAGTACGGAGAAAAGATTGCCTATCTGGTGAACAATGTTAAAAATATTGACAGGGCCATTATTTCCTGTCATTGCCATAATGACCTCGGTCTTGCCACTGCCAATTCGATTTCTGGAATTATTGCAGGCGCCCGTCAAATAGAATGCACTATTAACGGTCTCGGGGAAAGAGCCGGTAATACGGCCCTGGAAGAGGTGGTTATGATCATCCGTCAGCATGCGGATTTAGGATTCAAAACGAACATTAAAACCCAGTCGCTCAATCCAATGAGCCGCCTCGTAGCAGATACTATGCGAATGGCTGTCCAACCCAATAAAGCCATTGTTGGTGCAAATGCATTTTCGCATTCCTCAGGTATTCATCAGGATGGATTCCTGAAAGACTCAAATACTTATGAAATCATAAATCCTGATGAAGTAGGTGCGGACGGATCCAAAATTGTACTGACTGCCCGTAGTGGGCGTAGTGCTCTTGCCCATCGTTTCCGGATCATTGGTTATGACTTCACACGAAATGAAATTGATTCTCTGTACATTGAATTCCTACGTCTTGCCGATACGAAAAAGGAAGTGGGTGAAGAGGATTTGCATAAGCTTGCCAAAGTAACCGTGAACGCCTGATACTCTGATGACGAACGCCATTAAAAAATTTATGAAACCAAAAACACTTTTCGAAAAAATATGGGACCCGCATGTTGTCAAAACCATTGAGGAAGGTCCGGCTGTATTATATATCGACAGGCATCTAATTCATGAAGTTACCAGTCCCCAGGCCTTCAAGGGACTAGAGGACAGGGGTCTTCCTGTATTCCGGCCTAAGCAAATCATCGCAACGGCAGATCACAATGTACCAACTGAAAATCAACACCTGCCTATTAAAGAAGCATTATCAAGACTCCAGGTGGATACCCTTGAAAAGAATTGTAAAAAATTTGGCATCGAACTCTTTGGTTTAGGACACCCTTACCAGGGAATCGTGCATGTTATCGGACCCGAACTTGGCATTACTTTGCCGGGTATGACCATCGTTTGCGGTGACAGCCACACATCCACGCATGGAGCTTTCGGAACGATCGCTTTTGGTATCGGCACCAGTGAAGTAGAAATGGTGATGGCCACTCAATGTCTCATGCAAACGCGCCCCGGGTTGATGCGTATTAATGTGGAAGGAAAATTGAATCCCGGAGTTTTATCAAAGGATATTATTTTATACATCATTTCGAAAATATCAGCCAGTGGAGCTACAGGGTTTGCGGTGGAATATGCCGGTTCAGCCATCCGTAATCTTTCCATGGAAGCAAGAATGACCATCTGCAATATGAGCATCGAAATGGGTGCGCGTTGCGGTCTGATCGCTCCGGATGAAACAACCTTCGAATATATTAAAGGAAGAAAATTTGCACCTCAGGGTGCTGAATGGAATAAATCCCTGGCTTATTGGAAGACTCTTTACTCAGATACCAAAGCAGTATTCGACCGTGAAATAGATATCAACGCGTCTGAAATAGAACCGATGATTACCTACGGAACCAACCCGGGTATGGGAATTGGGATTACAGGACATGTACCCAATCTGAGAGATGTGGAGGAAAAAGAAAAGCCATCTTTTGAAAAGTCTCTTTTATATATGGGGCTGGAACCCGGCATGGGGATCAAAGGAAAAAAAGTAGATTTTGTTTTTATCGGAAGCTGCACAAACAGCCGTATTGAAGATCTTCGTCTCGTGGCATCGTTTGTGAAAGGAAAACAAAAAGCAAAAGATGTGCAGGTATGGATCGTACCCGGCAGCAAGCAGGTTGAAAAACAAGCTCAGCAGGAAGGTATCGATAAAATATTTGAAGAGGCTGGCTTCCTTCTTCGTCAGCCGGGATGTTCCGCATGTCTTGGGATGAATGAAGATAAAATACCGGCCGGCAAGTATTGCATTTCAACCAGCAACAGAAATTTCGAAGGCCGCCAGGGTCCGAACGCACGAACATTTTTAACCAGCCCGCTAACAGCAGCCGCTGCCGCTATCACCGGCAGGGTGACAGATGTCAGAGAACTCATTTGAGGAAAGTATGGGAGTATGGGGGTATGGGAATTAAAAAAACTAATAATAAATTAAAATACAAATGGGAAGTGATATGAATCTGTATACCAGAAATTATTGTGAAGATTGCAATAATATCTCCCATATCCCCATACTCCCATACTCCCATACTTTATCAAGATGAAAGCCATTAATAGAATAGTGAGTACAGCCATTCCTCTTAACATCGAAAACATCGATACGGACCAGATCATTCCTGCGCGGTTTCTGAAAGCAACCAGCAGAGATGGATTTGGAAAAAACCTGTTTCGCGACTGGCGATATGAAAATGATGATGAGAAAAGACCAAAAAAGGAATTTCCGCTCAATGATGCAAGATATTCAGGGAAGATCCTGGTTGCCGGTAAAAATTTTGGCTGCGGTTCCTCACGTGAGCATGCTGCCTGGGCGATCAAAGACTATGGATTTGATGTAGTGGTCAGCAGTTTTTTTGCTGATATTTTCAAAAATAATGCACTCAATAATTTTTGCCTCCCTGTAACAGTCAGTGAAGATTTTTTGAAAGAAATGTTTGAAGCCATCAGACTGGATGCTTCTGCCACGATAATAGTTGATCTCGAAAATCAAACCATCAGCCTGCAGGGAAAAGACAGGGAAACATTAGAGTCGTCATTTGAAATAAGTCAGTACAAAAAAACATGTCTTCTTAATGGATATGACGACATCGACTACCTGCTCAGCATGAAGGAAGAAATTACAAGTTTTGAAAATAAACCTCTTACTTACCCGAATACTATATGAAAAAAAACATTGTTGTTATTGAAGGAGATGGCATCGGGCCGGAAGTCACCCGTCAGGCCGTCAAGGTACTTAATGCAATTGCAGAATGCTTTCACCATTCCTTTGATTACCGCTATTGCCTGATGGGTGCAATTGCCATCGACAAAACGGGGAACCCGCTTCCTGATGAAACGATACAATTAGCTCTGGAAAGTGATGGTATCTTGTTCGGCGCTATCGGGCACCCGAAATATGACAATGATCCGGCAGCCAAAGTGCGTCCGGAACAGGGACTCCTGAAACTGAGAAAATCGTTGCAGTTATTTGCGAATATCCGCCCGGTCAGCACCTATCCTTCCCTTCATCACCTGTCTCCTTTAAAAACAAAAAATATTGAGGGGGTTGATTTTATAATTTACCGGGAACTTACGGGAGGAATCTATTTCGGTAAAAAAGAAACGAGTGCGGACCAGTTGAGTGCCTTTGATGAATGCAGCTACAGCAGGGAAGAGATTGAACGCATTGCCCATCTGGCATTCAGGCGGGCATCCCTGAGAAGAAAAAAATTAACGCTGGTTGATAAGGCCAATGTGCTGGAAACCTCAAGACTCTGGAGAAAAGTTGTTCAGGACATAGCTAAAGGTTATCCCGAAGTCACTCTTGATTTTCTTTTCGTTGATAACGCCGCCATGCAGATCATCATTAATCCTAAACAATTTGACGTAATCCTTACAGAGAATATGTTCGGTGATATCCTGAGCGACGAGGCCAGCGTGATAAGCGGGTCGCTGGGACTGCTGCCCTCTGCCTCGGTCGGGAAAGGACCGGCTTTATTCGAACCCATTCATGGCTCATATCCGCAGGCAGCGGGTAAAGATATTGCCAATCCGCTGGGATCCATTCTTTCTGCAGCCATGATGCTGGATCATTTTGAATTGCATAAGGAAGCAGAACTTGTCCGGGAAGCAGTCGAATGGACCCTGACCAATGGATTCGTTACCAAAGACATTGACCCGGTGAATTTTTATTTTACGACGACAATCGGCGAACTGATCAGTGATTACCTGGTAGGGAAAATATCAGGCTCTGAGCTGAATCAGGAAAATATTGCTATCCGGAAGTCAACGATCATTTAGTTCTTTGTTTTATAATCAGCGGTTCGTATATTCGCATTCAACACGTCTTATGTTGAAAGGCAGTATATATAATAAAGTTCTCATTACCCGACTGGTGGTGGTTATTATTATTATTATTTCTGCTCTTCCCGGAGGCGGTTGATCGCGTTAAAATTTTAAAATCATTATAACGACCCGCCTCAAAAGGCGGGTTTCTTTTTTAATATATTATCATGGCAGAACTCAACAAATATTCCAGAACGTTAACTCAGGATGAAACTCAACCGGGAGCCCAGGCAATGTATTATGCGATCGGTTTTACCGAAGACGATTTCAAGAAAGCCCAGGTGGGAATTGCGAGTATGGGATGGGATGGAAACCCATGTAATATGCACCTCAACGATCTTGCGAAATCAGTAAAAACAAGCATCAACAAAACGAACCTGCTTGGTTTGATTTTTCATACCATTGGTGTAAGTGATGGCATCAGTATGGGCACTGACGGCATGCGTTATTCCCTCGTAAGCCGTGATATCATCGCAGACAGCATTGAGACTAATGCGGGGGCGCAATATTATGATGCCATTGTAACCATCCCCGGTTGCGATAAGAACATGCCTGGCTCGATCATGGCAATGGGAAGATTGAACCGTCCGGGTATTATGCTATACGGAGGCACTATTGCTCCGGGTCATTATAATGGGCAGGACCTGAATATCGTCTCAAATTTTGAGGCCCTGGGTCAGAAAATAGCCGGCAACCTGAGTGAGGCAGATTTCAAGGCCATTGTAAGGAAT
This sequence comes from uncultured Bacteroidota bacterium, assembly GCA_963730425.1. Classification (GTDB taxonomy): domain Bacteria; phylum Bacteroidota; class Bacteroidia; order Chitinophagales; family Chitinophagaceae; genus Puia. The sequence continues at coordinate 1,350,318 of CAVSRV010000003.1, forward strand.
AGCTGTCCCGGTGCCGGCGCATGCGGTGGCATGTATACCGCCAATACTATGGCGAGCGCCATTGAAGCCCTGGGAATGAGCCTTCCTTATTCTTCTTCTAACCCTGCATTGAGCGAGGATAAACAAAAAGAATGTGCCGCTATTGGTGAAGCAATTAAATTATTACTGGAGAAAGATATAAAACCCAGGGATATAATGACCCGCAAAGCATTTGAAAATGCAATTGTCGTGGTAATGGTACTTGGTGGATCAACCAATGCCGTGCTTCATTTGATTGCCATGGCAAAAAGCGTGGACGTCCCTTTAACACAGGATGATTTCCAGACGGTGAGCAATCGTGTTCCTATGCTGGCCGATTTCAAACCCAGTGGAAAATATCTTATGGAGGACCTGCATCAATATGGAGGCGTGCCTGCAGTAATGAAATATCTGTTGAAAAAAGGTTTACTCCATGGAGAATGCCTGACGGTAACAGGCAAAACGCTAGCTGAAAACCTTCAGTCCGCACCTGACCTGGACTTTAATCAGCAAAAAATTATAATGCCCCTGGAAAAACCAATCAAAGCAACCGGTCATTTACAAATACTCTACGGCAACCTTGCAGAAGGTGGTAGTGTGGCAAAGATAACAGGTAAGGAAGGTGAACGTTTTGAAGGAACCGCACGTGTTTTTGACGGCGAGCATGATCTGATCCGCGGAATACAATCCGGGAAAGTACATGCGGGAGATGTCGTCGTTATCCGGAATATCGGTCCCAAGGGTGCGCCTGGTATGCCTGAAATGTTGAAGCCTACAGGTGCGATCATCGGTGCCGGCCTTGGTAAAACTGTAGCACTTATTACAGATGCACGATTTAGCGGTGGAACTCATGGATTTGTCGTTGGCCATATCACACCTGAAGCATTTGAAGGAGGACTGATCGCATTGGTGGAAGACAATGATATCATTGAAATTGATGCCCTCAAAAATTCCATCACTCTGAAAGTAAAGGATGAAGTAATTGCTGAAAGACGAAAAAAATGGAAGAAACCGGCTCCCAAAGAAACGAAGGGTGTGTTGTTCAAATATGCACGCGTGGTAAAAGACGCCTCACAGGGTTGTGTCACGGATGAAGCATAGGCAAGTATGGAGTATGGGAGTATGGGAATGAAATTTAAGAACGGTCAACGGTCGCGTCAACGATTATAAAAGAATTTTAAACAAGAAAATGTATGGAAACACTTGAAGTTAAAAAAGGAAAAGACCGCAAAAGCAAAACATGCAGTTCGGAAATTATCCGGTTCAGCTGCTTTGCTGGAAGTGTTTCTTTCAGAAAAAGTGGATACGATCTTCGGTTATCCGGGCGGAGCCATCATGCCTATTTATGATGCATTGTACGACTACCAGCAAAAAATGAATCATGTGCTCGTCCGCCATGAACAGGGAGCCATCCACGCAGCACAGGGTTATGCCCGCGCGTCCGGTAAAACGGGAATCGTATTTGCAACAAGCGGACCTGGCGCGACCAATCTGGTAACCGGACTTGCGGATGCCATGATCGACAGTACCCCTCTGGTATGTATTACCGGTCAGGTATATGCGCATTTGCTGGGAACAGACGCTTTTCAGGAAACAGACGTCATTAATATCACCACTCCCGTCACGAAATGGAACTATCAGATTACTGATGCAACGGAAATTCCTTCAGTGCTTGCCAAGGCATTTTATATTGCGGCGAGCGGCAGGCCGGGACCCGTACTCATCGACATAACAAAAAATGCACAGATCCAGGAATTTGATTTTGAAGAATATCAGCCGAATGAACACATACGCAGTTACAGACCCAAACCCATCGTGAGGAAAAATTTTGTGGAGGAAGCGGCCAGATTGATCAACGAAGCAAAAAAACCATTTGTGATATTCGGACAGGGAGTAATCCTCGGTCATGCCGAAAATGAATTCAGGAAATTTCTTGAAAAATCAGGAATTCCGGCTGCCTGGACCATCCTTGGCATGGGAGCTATCCCAACGAACCATCCTCTGGCTGTGGGAATGCTCGGTATGCATGGTAATTACGGACCCAATGTGCTGACCAACGAATGCGATGTTTTGATTGCAGTAGGAATGCGTTTTGACGACCGTGTTACCGGCAGGCTGGATAAATACGCAAAACAGGCGAAAATAATTCACCTGGATATTGATCCGGCAGAAATAGACAAGAACCTAAAATCAACCGTACCGGTTTGGGGTGATTGCAAAGAAACCCTCCCCTTGCTCACACAGATGATTGAGAAAAAGACTCATGCGGAATGGTTCCGGAAATTTAAGGATTACCAAAAACAGGAGGATGAAAAATGCATCTATCCCGAATTGCATCCTTCAACAGAGATTCTTTCAATGGGCGAAGTAATCGATGCATTGAATGAATTGACGGGCGGTAATGCAATCCTGGTAACTGATGTGGGTCAGCACCAGATGGTCACATGCCGTTACGCAAAATATAACCAGTCCCGCAGCAATATCACATCAGGTGGTCTCGGCACGATGGGATTTGCGCTGCCCGCCGCGATCGGCGCGAAATTTGGCGCACCGGAAAGAACAGTCATCGCCATAGCCGGCGATGGAGGTTTTCAGATGACTATCCAGGAACTGGGTACCATCATGCAAACAGGGCTGAATGTCAAAATGATTGTAATGAACAATCAGTTTCTGGGAATGGTGAGGCAATGGCAGGAGCTGTTCAACGACAAAAGATATTCTTTCGTGGATATTCAGAGCCCCGATTTTGTGGAAGTGGCAAAAGCTTACCGGATCGATGGTCAGTTAGTTTCAGAAAGATCAAACCTGAAAAAAGCTTTGAAGAATATGCTGGATCATAACGGTGCCTATCTGCTTGAAATAATGGTTGGAAAAGAAAACAATGTTTTCCCCATGGTTCCTCAGGGATGCAGTGTGAGTGAAATCAGGTTAAGCTGAGGAAAGTGTGAGAGTGTGAATGTGAGAGTGTGACGTGACGTGATAGATACATAATTCGTTAACTAAAATAAAAATCGCCTAAGCCTTATGCTGCGCCTTAAGCCTTGCATGCTACATTTAATTTTATAAAGAAATGCTTAAACAGGAATTCACCATAACGGTATATACAGAAAACCAGATCGGATTACTAAACCGGATCGCCATTATTTTTTCCAGGAGAAAAATCAATATCGAAAGTATGAACACTTCTCCTTCGGAAATCGAAGGCATTCACCGGTTCACGATTGTCATCAACGAAACGGAAGAAGTGGTAAAAAAACTTTGCCGTCAGATCGAAAAACAGGTGGAAGTACTGAAAGCATATTTCAATCAGAATGATGAAATCGTGTGGCAGGAACTTGCTTTGTATAAAGTGTCCACAGATCAGATCGTTGAAAAAGTAAAAGTGGAGCGGCTCTTGAGAAAGTATGGCGCCAGGGCCGTGGTGATCCGGAAGGATTATACCGTTTTTGAAACCACGGGCCACAGAGAAGAAACTGACGGTCTTTTGGAGGCGCTGGAGCCCTATGGAGTGATCGAATTTGTCCGAAGCGCCCGAGTGGCCATTATAAATGCCAGCAGCGGCTTCCATGAAAAATTAAAAGAATTCGAACAAACGGAACCCGGTGAAGAACTGATCGAAAATGAATACCTCGATAAGCAGGATGAAGTGTTTACGATGTAGCGAGCCTAAAGTTGACAGTTAGACGGTAAGGCAGTTGAGGCAAAATATTAGAAAAAAAATATAAGTATAACAATTAACAATTAACAATTAACAATTAAAAAGATGGCAAAATTAAATTTCGGCGGAGTAGAAGAAACGGTTGTAACCCGTGAAGAATTCCCGCTGTCAAAAGCTCAGCAGGTCTGAAAGATGAAGTCGTAGCCGTAATCGGATACGGAGTACAGGGCCCCGGCCAGGCACTGAATCAAAAAGACAATGGAATAAATGTAATAGTGGGCCAGCGGAAAAATTCAAAGACCTGGGATAAAGCAGTGCGTGACGGATTCGTTCCCGGAAAAACGCTTTTTGAAATTGAAGAGGCACTGGAAAGAGGAACCATCATATGCTATCTGCTGAGCGATGCGGCGCAGATTGAATTGTGGCCTACGGTAAAAAAACATCTCACTAAAGGAAAAGCCCTTTATTTTTCTCATGGCTTCGGAATTACATTCAAAGAACAAACAGGTATCATACCACCTGCGGATGTAGACGTTTTCCTTGTTGCACCAAAAGGTTCGGGCACTTCATTAAGAAGAATGTTTCTTCAGGGCCGCGGTCTTAACAGCAGCTACGCCATCTTCCAGGACGCCACCGGAAAAGCAAAAGATCGTGTGATCGCACTGGGAATTGCCGTCGGAAGCGGATACCTTTTTGAAACTAATTTCAAAAAAGAAGTTTACAGCGATCTGACCGGCGAACGCGGTACACTGATGGGTGCCATCCAGGGAATCTTCGCCGCCCAGTACCAGGTACTTCGTGACAAAGGTCATACACCTTCAGAAGCTTTTAACGAAACAGTTGAAGAACTTACACAAAGCCTGATGCCCCTTGTTGCAGAAAATGGTATGGACTGGATGTACGCCAACTGTTCTACAACCGCACAACGCGGAGCACTGGACTGGTGGAAAAAATTCCGCGACGCAACTGCTCCTGTATTTAAAGAACTGTATGAAAGTGTGGCTTCCGGAAAAGAATCACAACGCTCCATCGACAGTAACAGCAAACCCGACTATCGTGAAAAACTTGAAGTCGAATTGAAAGAATTACACGATAGTGAAATGTGGCAGGCAGGAAAAACAGTAAGAAGTCTGCGTCCTGAGAATCAACCTGCTCCGGTTCCTAAATCAGAAAAGAAGCTGGCTGAAAAAGTATAATTATGAATACAACAACACGCGCTATTTCACTGGATGTGGCCGGAGCTGCTGAGAGATTAAAAAAAGTGGTGGTCAGAACCCCGCTGGTTTTAAATCAGAATCTCTCACGCAGGTACCAGTGTAATGTTTACCTGAAAAGAGAAGATCTCCAGGTCGTGCGATCTTATAAAATAAGAGGCGCCTACAATATGATGAGCAGCCTCCCGGAAGAAATTCTGAAAAAAGGTGTGGTATGTGCAAGTGCGGGTAATCATGCACAGGGATTTGCTTATTCCTGCAAAAAATTAAATGTAAAAGGCGTTGTATTCATGCCGACCACCACACCCAAACAAAAAGTTGATCAAACCCGGATGTTTGGTGAAAATTTTGTGGAAGTCAAACTCATCGGAGATAATTTCGATGACTGCGCAGTGGCGGCAAAAAAATACACATCAGAAAACCAGATGGTCTTTATTCCTCCGTTTGAAGATCTTCGGATCATTGAAGGACAGGCCACCGTGGCACTTGAAATTCTGGAAGATCTTTCCGATATCGATATGTTGTTCGTGCCGGTTGGTGGTGGCGGGCTGGCATCAGGTACAGGCACTTATTTCAAAACCTATTCACCTAAAACCAAAATCATAGGACTCGAACCCGAAGGGGCGCCTTCCATGGCGGAAGCGTTTAAAGCAGGACAGCCTGTGACCCTGGAAAAAATAGATCGCTTCGTAGACGGCGCAGCCGTAAAAAGAACCGGCGACCTCACTTTTTCCATTTGCCGTGAAATGCTGGATGCTCTGGACCTTGTTCCCGAGGGCACGGATCTGTACCACTATTTTAAAACTATACAATGAAGACGCCATCGTGGTAGAACCCGCAGGTGCATTGTCCATCGCCGGTTTGGAAAAAAGAGCAGATGAAATCAAGGGTAAAAACGTGGTTTGTATTGTGAGCGGAAGTAACAATGATATTGACCGGATGCCGGAAATAAAAGAACGATCTCTTCAATATGAAGGACTGAAACATTATTTCCTGATCCGGTTCGCGCAACGTCCCGGAGCACTGAAAGAGTTTGTAAATAATGTACTTGGTCCGAACGACGATATTACCCGATTTGAATATATGCAGAAGACGGATAAGGAGTCCGGACCGGCCGTAGTGGGTATCGAACTCGTCAGCCGAGATAGATTATGAGGTACTGTTGGAAAACATGAAAAAATACCAGATTAATTACACCGAAATCAATAAAAACGACACGCTTTTCAGTTTGCTTGTTTGAACAGAATGGTGCTTAGTTTGTTGCTATTTTATTAATAATATATCCGGATTTTTTTATATTTTTAGACGAATCGCTCCTTCCCTTAGAAAAATCGCCAGAATTACGATTGTATTGATGCCATTCACTGCTTAACCGAAATAAATGGAACAAAATCAAGGATTATACCATCCTTCTTTTGAGCGGGATTCCTGTGGCATCGGGTTTGTCGCCAACATCAAAGGATATAAGTCGCACCAGATCATATCTGATGCGCTGACTATCCTGGAGAATATGGAACACCGGGGTGCCTGCGGCTGCGAAAGTAATACCGGAGATGGCGCCGGCATTATGATTCAGACCCCGCATGAATTCTTTTTTGACGAATGCATTCGTCTGGGATTTCACCTGCCGGCCTATGGCAAATACGGCGTGGGCATGATATTCTTTCCAAGAGACCCTATGCTCAAGGAAGAATGCAGGGATATTTTCAACCGCGCTGCCGATAAACTTGGGCTCGAAGTATTGGGTTACCGCAAAGTACCGGTGAATCCCGAAGGCATCGGACCAACAGCTCTTTCAGTTGAACCCGATATCGAACAGGTTTTCATCGCCAGCCCTGATCATATAAATGATCCCGAAGAATTCGAACGCAAACTTTTCATCCTCCGGAATTATTCAAGCCATACCATTCAGAATTCTGTCAAGAAGGACCCGATCGGTTTTTACCTCGCTTCCCTTTCTTACAAAACTGTTGTTTATAAGGGCCAGCTTACCAGTCTGCAGGTAAGAAATTATTTTCCTGACCTGAATAATAATCGCATCGTTTCTGCATTCGGGCTGATCCATTCCCGTTTCGCAACAAATACATTTCCATCCTGGAAACTGGCGCAGCCATTCCGGTACATCGCACATAACGGTGAAATCAATACTGTTCAGGGAAACCTGAATTGGTTGAAGACAAGTGAAAAAGTATTTGAATCTCCTTTTTTTTCGAAAGAGGAAATGGAATTCCTTCTTCCACTGATCACAGAAGGGCAGTCTGATTCAGCCTGTCTCGATAATATGATTGAATTGTTGCTGCTTTGCGGCCGTTCACTCCCGCACGTAATGATGATGCTCATCCCTGAAGCCTGGGATGGCAACGATCAGATGGATCCGGTTAAGAAAGCATTCTATGAATTCCATGCTTCGCTGATGGAACCCTGGGATGGCCCCGCATCTATATCTTTTACTGACGGAAAAATAATTGGCGCCACGCTGGACCGTAACGGACTTCGTCCTTCACGTTATTGCGTTACTACCGACGACCGTGTCATCATGGCCTCAGAAACCGGCGTGCTTCCCATAGAACAGAAGATGATTCGGGAGAAAGGAAGACTGCAGCCTGGAAAAATGTTTGTAGTGGACATGGAACAGGGAAGGATCATCAGCGACGATGAACTGAAGAATAAAATCTGTTCTTCCAGACCTTATGCGGAATGGCTGAACAAATACAAGATCCGCCTGGAAGAATTACCCGAACCGCGCGTGTTGTTTACCGAATTACACCATGATCAGATTTTTAAATATCAAAAAGCATTTGGATATACAACAGAGGATGTGGAGTCCATCATTATGCCGATGGCTGTTGATGCCAAGGAGCCGATCGGCTCCATGGGATCAGATATTCCGCTGGCCGTACTCAGCGACGAACCACAGCACCTTAGCAGTTATTTCAAACAACTGTTCGCACAGGTAACCAACCCCCCCATAGATCCGATTCGCGAAAGACTCGTGATGTCTCTTGCAACTTTCGCCGGAAACAATGGAAACCTTCTGGTAGAAGAACCACTGGCCTGCCATTGCGTAGCATTGAAACATCCTGTACTTTCAAATCATGAACTTGAAAAGATCCGCAGTATTGACACAGGTATCTTTCAGGCAAAAACATTGCAGTTGTATTTCAGGGCCGACGGAAAACCAGGCTCTTTGCAGGCGGGAGTGGAAAGACTTTGCCGCTATGCGGTTGATGCAGCACTCGACGGATTTGAAGTTTTGATTTTATCTGACCGCGCTATAGATTCAGATCATGCGCCAATCCCCACACTGCTTGCCACTGCTGCCGTTCATCATCACCTGATCAGGAAAGGATTGCGCGGACAGGTTGGGATAATCGTGGAAGCCGGCGATGTTTGGGAAGTACATCACTATGCCTGTCTTATTGGATTCGGCGCAACCGCCATCAATCCATACCTGGCCCTTGCTACCATTCACGATGCTCGTATCACGGGAAGATTGCAGACAAATCTGGAGCAGGATCAACTCAGGAAAAATTATGTCAAGGCCGTTAATGATGGACTGCTGAAAGTTTTCTCCAAGATGGGAATCTCCACTTTACAGTCATATCAGGGTGCACAGATTTTTGAGATCATCGGTCTCAATCATACCGTGGTGGATAAATATTTTACCGGAGCCACTTCACGGATTGAAGGCATGGGACTGGATGAAATTGCACGTGAAACATTGGCCAAACATTTATTTGCTTTCAGCGGAAAAGATATTCCGGTAGAACGACTGCCAACTGGCGGCGTTTACCAATGGAAAAGGAAAGGAGAATTTCATCTGTTCAATCCGAACACCATTCACTACCTGCAGTATTCCACACATATGAACGATTACGCGTCGTTCAAGAAATATTCCAAGCTGGTTAACGACCAGATGGAAAAATCTGCGACCATACGAGGAATGTTCCAATTTAAGAGAAACAGACCTTCCATTCCTTTGGAAGAAGTGGAACCGGAAGAAAGTATTCTGAAAAGATTTGCAACCGGCGCAATGAGTTTTGGATCAATTTCCCATGAAGCTCATTCAACACTCGCGATCGCCATGAACCGCATTGGTGCAAAAAGCAATACAGGAGAAGGCGGCGAGGATGAGTTTCGTTTCGAAACACTGGAGAATGGCGATTCCATGCGCTCCGCAATCAAACAGGTTGCTTCGGCAAGGTTTGGAGTGACAAGTTACTATCTCACTCAGTCAGATGAGTTACAAATAAAAATGGCACAGGGTGCAAAACCCGGGGAGGGCGGACAACTGCCCGGACATAAGGTCGATGATTGGATCGGGAAGGTCAGGCATTCCACACCGGGTGTGGGTTTGATATCACCTCCACCCCATCATGATATTTATTCGATCGAAGATCTTGCACAGCTGATATTCGATTTGAAGAATTCAAATCGCCAGGCCAGGATCAGTGTGAAACTCGTTTCAAAAGCAGGAGTAGGTACCATTGCTGCCGGCGTTGCAAAAGCGAAATCAGATGTGATCCTGATATCAGGACATGACGGAGGTACAGGCGCTTCACCCATCAGCTCCATACGTCATGCAGGACTCCCATGGGAACTGGGACTTGCCGAATCGCAACAGACCCTGGTTAAAAATAAATTACGCAGCCGCGTTGTTTTACAAACTGATGGTCAGCTAAAAACAGGCCGTGACGTAGCCATTGCAACGTTGCTGGGTGCTGAGGAATGGGGAGTAGCCACTGCCGCACTTGTAGTTGAAGGTTGTATCATGATGCGTAAATGTCATATGAATACCTGCCCGGTAGGTGTGGCCACCCAGGATCCCGAGTTACGGAAACGTTTTGCAGGTAATGCAGATCACGTGGTGAATCTGTTTAAATTTCTAACAAGAGAATTACGCGAGATAATGGCTGAGCTTGGATTTCGCAGGGTTGAAGACATGGTGGGGCAGGTTGAATGTATCGAAGTGAATGACAACCATAAGCACTGGAAAACAAAAAAACTGAATCTTTCATCCATACTTTTCAAGGAGCCTACTTCCATGTATACAGGCATTCACCATATGGAGGATCAGGATCACGGGCTCACGGATGTGCTTGACTGGAAATTACTGGAAGCAGCCAGGCCCGCCATTGAATCGGGAAAGAAAATTTCCGCTGCATTCAAGGTGAAAAATACAGACCGCACTATTGGAACCATTCTTTCGAATGAAATTTCGAAAATTTATAAAGCAAAAGGCCTCCCCGCAGATAGTATACATTTTAAACTCACTGGTACTGCGGGACAGAGTTTTGGTGCATTCAACACCTATGGTGTAACACTGGAACTGGAAGGTGATGCCAACGATTATTTCGGAAAGGGATTATCCGGAGCTCGACTGATCGTGTATCCGGCCCCGGACGCAGGATTTGTGCCGGAAGAAAATTTCATCATCGGAAATGTGGCGTTTTATGGAGCTACTTCAGGTGAGGCATTTATACGCGGGAAGGCAGGAGAAAGATTTGCGGTTCGCAATTCGGGTGCAAATGCTGTGGTAGAAGGCGTCGGGGATCATGGATGCGAATATATGACAGGCGGAAGAGTGGTCATCCTGGGATCAACAGGCCGCAATTTTGCGGCGGGGATGAGTGGCGGCATTGCATATGTCTATGATGTGGATGGAAAATTTTCTTCTCTGTGCAATCTGGATATGATCGATCTGGATCCGCTGAACGAGGAAGATATAATGGAAATGAAAGAAATGATTTCCCGGCATTTTACATATACAGGAAGTACAGTTGCAAAATTTGTTCTGGAAGATTTTGAAAACCAGTTGCGCAACTTCGTGAAAGTATTTCCAAAAGATTTCAAAAAAGTATTGTCCGAAAAGAAAGCCCGCGTAGGCGTCAATTCCTGATTCATAAATATTAAGAACTAAGCAATGGGTAAACCGACAGGGTTTCTGGAATATAAACGTGAACTTCCTTCCAAACGTCCGGTAAATGAAAGGAGAAAGGATTATAATGAATTTGTGAACCGGTACGAACCTGAACAATTGAACAAACAGGCTGCACGCTGCATGAATTGTGGTATTCCCTTTTGTCATCATGGTTGTCCGCTGGGAAATGTGATTCCCGAATTCAACGATGCTGTCTACCGGAAAGCCTGGCAGGATGCCTATGATATCCTGATTACAACCAACAATTTTCCTGAATTCACCGGGAGAATCTGTCCGGCCCCCTGTGAAACGAGTTGTGTTTTAGGAATCAACCAGCCCGCAGTTACCATTGAAGAAATTGAAAAACATATTATTGAAATCGCATTTGAAAAGGGATTCGTAAAAGCAAAGCAGCCAAATCTTCGGACAGGTAAGAATATTGCGGTTGTAGGATCAGGACCCGCAGGACTTGCGGCTGCGGCCCAGTTGAATTCAGCAGGGCATGCCGTAACTGTTTTTGAAAGGGATGATGCTGCAGGCGGTTTACTACGTTATGGCATTCCTGATTTTAAACTGGAGAAGTGGATCATCGACAGAAGAATAAATCTCATGGAACAGGAAGGGGTTATTTTTCGTTGCAATACTAATGTGGGCGAAGATATCAGCATCAATGAACTATTGCGTGATTTCCACGCTATCGTGTTGAGTGGCGGATCTACTATTCCCAGAGATCTTCCCGTACCTGGCAGGGATTTTAATGGAATTCATTTTGCGATGGATTTTTTGAAACAGCAAAATAAAAGAGTCAGTGGTATCCCGGTAAATGAGAAAGATATTTTTGCTAATGGTAAAAACGTGATCGTTATTGGTGGCGGTGATACGGGTAGTGACTGTGTCGGAACTTCCAACCGTCATAATGCAAAACAGGTTACGCAATTTGAATTGCTTCCGCAGCCACCAAAAGAAAGAACATCATTTATGCCCTGGCCCACTTATCCGATGATTCTTAAAACGACTTCCTCCCATGAAGAAGGTTGTGAAAGACAATGGGCCATGGCAACCAAAGAATTTGTAGGGGATGAAAATGGAAATCTGAAAGCTTTGAAAATCGTACAACTCGAATGGAAGCTTACAGATGATGGAAGGCCGGCAAGGTTTGTGGAAGTGGCCGGCACCGAAGAAATTATTCCCTGTGAACTTGCTTTACTGGCAATGGGTTTTGTACATCCACAACATGAAGGGCTGGTGAACGATCTGGGCGTAGAACTTGATGAGCGGGGTAATGTAAAAGCTACGGAGAAAACATACCAGACAAATGTTGAAAAAATATTTGCGGCCGGTGATCTTCGCCGTGGTCAGTCGCTCGTAGTATGGGCCATCAGTGAAGGTCGTGAATGTGCCCGCAAAGTAGACGAATTCCTGATGGGAACCTCCCTTCTTGAAACCAGGGACCATTCGCTGATTGGAGTTAAGTTCTAAGCATAAAGTCCAAAGCTTAAAGCCTAAAGCTTAAGGCATGAAGCCCAACGCCCAAAGTTTAAAGTCCAAAAGCTAAATCTTAAGTCGCAAAGTTTAGTGAAAGCCTAAAGCTTAAGATCAACTCCGAAAGCCCAAAGCCCAGTTTCAATTGAACTTTTTCATAAAGTCAATAATATCGAGGAAATTATCCCGCTGCCTGTATAATTTTATTTTGTCTAAAATTTCAGGATAGTCCTTGAAAAAGACGAACAGATTTTCTTTTGCACCCTCATATTTCCCGTCTCTCATTCTGAATGCAAACGGATAGGCTGCATACTGACTGCTGCTGTCTGTTTTTTTCTCAAAAAGGAAATTGGGATAATTCTGCATAACACCACTTAGAGCGTTGTATTCGGAAATGTTGACGAAGTAAATATTAAAACGACCGCTGTCAATTAATTGACCAAAACCATGTTTAACTGTCAATTTCTTTCCCAATAAAACATACTGCGCCGCATAAACTTCAAAATTAAAAAGTGAAACAAATTTCAAACTGTCTACATTAAATCCCAATAATTCTTCCGGAGTGTATTTTATTGTTTTACTGTTTTCATTCTCCCTGAATTTTAGCTTTTCACCCGGATCCGGATACCATTTTATCTGTCCTGTCTTTATGGTGGAGTCGTTAATAATGATTATCCCGGGAACGAAATCTTTGGCAAATGGATAATCCTGTGCCCCTGCGGCAACAGTCATAAATGATAGAATAATGATAACCGGTATTTTCATTTCTTAGATGATTTTTTTGGACGGCCTGATTCTTATTCCGTACCTTTTATATACAAGATAAAAATATACGTTATCATTCGGGGAACATAATACAAGGGTTTATTTTTGAAATTAATAAAATTCAAATCTGGATATGGGCATTCATAAGGATATCTCAAGAAAACATTTTATTGGCAGTATACCTTTTTTGGCAATCCTGCCCGGTATTATTACCACGATGAAAAAAGAAAATTTTTATAAATTATCATTCTCGACACTCGGATGTCCCGACTGGTCCTTTGATAAAATAATTGATTTTGCAAAAGCAAATAACTATACAGGCATTGAAGTCCGGGGAATCATGCGTGAAATGGATCTTACAAAAGTGCCCGAGTTTTCAAGTCCCGATGCCATTTCAGTGACCATGAAAAAAATGAAAGACCGCGGTTTGGTATTTGTTGATCTGGGTTCTTCCGCGGCGATGCATTTGCCAAAGGGAGATGAAAGAACGAAAAATCTGGATGAGGGAAAAAGATTTATCGATCTGGCCCAAAAACTTAACTGCCCCAATATTCGGGTATTTCCCAATCAGCTTCCGAAGGACCGCGACCGGCAGGAGTCAATGAATTTAATCATTGCAGGGATTGCGGGAACTGGGTGAATATGCTTCTGATAAGAATGTAAATGTTTTATTGGAGTCCCATGGAGAGCTCATTTACAAAAAAGATTTGGTGATCGGTTATGGAAGGAGCTTCAAGTCCGCATGTAGGACTGGTATGGGATATATGCAATATGTGGAGCGTCACGAAAGAGCCGCCTGAAGAAGTATATGCTGTGTTGAAGCCTTATATTAAGCATACTCATATCAAGGATTTAAAAATCATCGATGGCAAGGAAGAGTATGTTTTACTGGGCACAGGCATCGTTCCCATATTCCAGGCAATAGATCTTTTGTATAAGAATCATTATCCCGGCTACTATAGTTTTGAGTGGGAGAAATTATGGCATCCTGAAATTCTGGATCCGCAAATAGCACTAGCTGATTATCCTGTTGCGATGAGGAAGAATTTTGAAAAGTAAAAATTCAAAAATAAAAAGTCAAAATTAAAAAGACTGGAGGAATTGATTTCAATCGTAGAGGAAAGTTCTTCCGTCTACAATATAAAGCATCGTGCTTTTTATTTCTCAAGGGATATATTATTATTCATAGGGAAACAGAAATATGATCGGATTTATTTTTCAATTTTTGATCAGTTGATTCGAAGCTCTACCTCTATAGGTGCGAATCTTGTTGAAGGTATATCAGGTGCTTCAAAAAATGATTTTATCAAGTTTCATGTAATTGCGTTAAAATCGGCCAATGAAACGAAATATTGGTTAAGTCTTATAAAAGAGACTTTAGACATTGATAAAGAAATTATTAAGAATTTTATTATTGAAGCCAACGAAATTGCAAACATCGTTGCGTCTATTATTATAAATACAAAGAGAAATTCAAAATAAGAATTCTTTACTTTTTAATTTTTACTTTTTACTTTACAATAAAAAAAGCCCCGTCTAATAAAAGACGAGGCTTCAAAAATATGGCAGCTACCTACTCTCCCGCATTGTGGTGCAGTACCATCGGCCATAAGGGGCTTAACTTCTCTGTTCGGAATGGGAAGAGGTGAACACCCTTGGAAAAACCACCATAAAAAGCTGAAGGCTAAAGGCTTAAAGCCTAAGGCCATGGCACAATGCTTTCGGCTTTACGCCTTAAGCTTTATGCCTAAAAAATTGCATATTGGGAGTTGTAACAGGAATATTATTGAATTTTTATTTCACTGTACGAAACAGAAAAATAAAAAAAATTAAAGCATACGGGCAATTAGTACTACTCGGCTTTACTGTTACCAGTTTTATACCTGTAGCCTATCAACGTCATAGTCTTTGACGACCCTTAAAAGAAAACTCATCTCGTGGTAGGTTTCACGCTTAGATGCTTTCAGCGTTTATCCTGTCCGTACATAGCTACTCTGCACTGCACCTGGCGGCACAACAGATACACCAGCGGTACGTACGACCCGGTCCTCTCGTACTAAGGTCATGTCCACTCAATTTTCTTACGCCCATCACAGATAGGGACCGAACTGTCTTGCGACGTTCTGAACCCAGTTCACGTGCCACTTTAATCGGCGAACAGCCGAACCCTTGGGACCTTCTCCAGCCCCAGGATGTGACGAACCGACATCGAGGTGCCAAACCTCCCCGTCGATATGAGCTCTTGGGGGAGATCAGCCTGTTATCCCCGGAGTACCTTTTATCCTTTGAGCGACGGCCCTTCCATACAGAACCGCCGGATCACTTTAGCCAGCTTTCGCTCCTGCTCGACATGTATGTCTCACAGTCAAGCACCCTTATACTAATGCGCTCTTCGTACGATTACCAACCGTACTGAGGGTACCTTTGCAAGCCTCCGTTACACTTTAGGAGGCGACCACCCCAGTCAAACTACCCACCATGCACTGTTTCCCGCGAGGGATTAGATTCTAAATCAAAGAAGGTTGGTATTTCACCGACCGCTCCACCTCACCTGGCGGCAAAGCTTCGTAGCGTCCCAACTATTCTACACATCCGTAATTCAAAATCAATGCAAAGTTGTAGTGAAGGTTCACGGGGTCTTTCCGTCCCGTGACGGGTAACCGGCATCTTCACCGATACTACAATTTCACCGGGCTCGTGGAGGAGACAGTGTTCAACTCATTAGACCATTCGTGCAGGTCGGAACTTACCCGACAAGGAATTTCGCTACCTTAGGACCGTTATAGTTACGGCCGCCGTTTACTGGGGCTTCAGTC
Source organism: uncultured Bacteroidota bacterium (assembly GCA_963730425.1). Taxonomy (GTDB): domain Bacteria; phylum Bacteroidota; class Bacteroidia; order Chitinophagales; family Chitinophagaceae; genus Puia. The sequence continues at coordinate 1,366,191 of CAVSRV010000003.1, forward strand.
AGAAGCTTTGGCTTGCGCCGAACATCCTTCCTTAACCTTCCAGCACCGGGCAGGTATCAGGCTCTATACGTCATCTTACGATTTTGCAGGGCCCTGTGTTTTTGTTAAACAGTTGGTTGAACCATTTTGCTGAGGCCCACCGAAGTGGGCATGCTTTATCCCGAAGTTACAGCATCAATTTGCCGAGTTCCTTCTCCACGGCTCACCCGAGCGCCTTAGAATATTCTTCTCGTCCACCTGTGTCGGATTACGGTACTGGCTGCTTTAACCTAACCTTAGAGGTTTTTCTTGGCGGCTATTAGCACTCTCAATCAGGCCGAAGCCCTCATATACTTTCGTACTTCGTCAACTCTTACGGATTTGCCTGTAAAACCTATAACTACATACTTAAACGTGGAATTCCGTTTCCCTCGTGAGTGGGTCACTTCCGCGTCACCCCATCGAAATTAAAGCAGGTACTGGAATATTAACCAGTTTGCCATCATCTACCCCTTTCGGGTTTGACTAAGGACCAGACTAACCCTGATCCGATTAACGTTGATCAGGAAACCTTGGACTTACGGCGATAGAGTTTTTCACTCTATTTATCGTTACTTATACCTACATTTTCGTTTCTGAACGCTCCAGCATGCGTCGCCGCACACCTTCACTGCAGATCAGAATGCTCCCCTACCGATCATCCACGTAGTGGCGATCTTAGAACTTCGGTTCACAGTTTGATGCCCGATTATTTTCCGTGCCTGAACCCTCGACCAGTGAGCTGTTACGCACTCTTTAAATGAGTGGCTGCTTCCAAGCCAACATCCTGGCTGTTATAGGATTCAAACTTCGTTTGATCAACTTAACTGTGTATTAGGGACCTTAGTTGCTAATCTGGGTTATTTCCCTCTCGGCCACGGACCTTAGCGCCCGCAGCCTCACTGCCGCAGATATTTATTAGCATTCGGAGTTTGTCAGGGTTTGGTAGGCGGTGAAGCCCCCTAGCCCAATCAGTAGCTCTACCTCTAATAAACTTCTATATGCGACGCTGTTCCTAAAAACATTTCGGGGAGAACGAGCTATCTCTCAGTTTGATTGGCCTTTCACCCCTATCCACAGGTCATCCCATAGCTTTTCAACGCTAATGAGTTCGGTCCTCCATTCCGTGTTACCGGAACTTCAACCTGCCCATGGATAGATCACAAAGTTTCGCGTCTGCCCCCACTGACTAAGCGCCCTATTTGGACTCGCTTTCGCTACGGCTCCGTTACTAAAGAACTTAACCTTGCCAGTGAGGAGCAACTCGTAGGTTCATTATGCAAAAGGCACGC
>CAVSRV010000003.1:1372500-1382079 GCA_963730425.1 uncultured Bacteroidota bacterium
CGAGGAAGAGACCGGCAGCTGTCGTCAATAGATTCAAGGAATCTCTGGAGAACCAGGTACCCGAATAAGTATTATACATGACCGCCGAATCATCCACCACGGCTGCCATAAGTTTAGAAAATCCATCCTCTCTTTTAACTCCCATCTCCAGCACGCGGCTGCTGTCCCGGTCTTTGACCGGACGGATGGTCATTTTGGTCTGCCAGTTGAATAACACCCAGGTGCTGTCACTCCCCTGAAGCTGGAAACCGAGATCCTTTTGCTTCACGCTGACAGGAAATACCTGTTCTGCCAGGGCTTTTTTTGGAAACCTGATACCGAGTCTGTAGTTACTATCCTTTAAGTGGGCAATAACCAGGTGTCCATGTCCCGAGGATGCAAACACTTGATCCCCAACACGTACGGTAAAGGGCAACTTGTTTTCTGCATCTATTAATACAAGGCTGCCCACCTGCTGGGCCTGCAAGGCAAAAGAACAACAGGTAAGCAGAAACAGCAGGAAACCGTTCATCCCAAAGAGACCAGGCTTTTGCATTATTTTATATTTCTTGCTGATTCATAAGAGACTAGCTTGCGCACTCAAAAAAATGATAAATGAAACGACTCCTGACCTATCTTTTCTTTCTTCCTCTTACAGGTTCGCTGACCGCCCAGGACAGTACCCAGACCGTCAAAAATCCTGCACTCCTCATATACCGGGCTGCGTTCCCTCATATCAACGACCTGGTGCATACCAAATTGGATGTTCGTTTTGATTATACCAAATCATACATGTACGGAAAAGCCTGGATTACCCTGAAACCTCATTTTTACCCGACAGACAGCCTCACGCTCGATGCACAGGGAATGGAAATAAAAGAAGTCGCATTGTTCAAAGGGGGCCAGACCCTTCCATTGAAGTATAACTATGATGGTTCCACGCTGTTCATTCACCTTGATAAAACGTACCGCAACTCAGAAAATTACAGTGTCTACATTAATTATACTGCCAGGCCCAACGAGTTGAAAACCCAGGGCAGTGCAGCCATAACGGACGCCAAAGGTTTATATTTCATTAATCCACTGGGAGCAGATAAAGATAAGCCCACCCAGATCTGGACACAGGGCGAAACAGAATCCAATTCCGCCTGGTTTCCTACAATCGACAAACCTGATCAGAAAAGCACAGAGGAAATCAGCATGACTGTTCCCTCCAAATACGTTACCCTCTCCAACGGCAAACTGGTTTCACAGGTCAAAAATACTGATGGTACGCGTACCGACAATTGGAAAATGGACTTGCCACATTCGCCCTATCTTTTTTTTATGGGCGTGGGGGATTATGCCATCGTTCACGACACTTACAAAGGTAAAGATGTCAATTATTATGTAGAACCCGATTACGCCCCCGTTGCCCGCCGGATCTTTGGGCTTACACCTGAAATGATGGGATTTTATTCCCGCATCCTGGGTGTAGAATATCCATGGGTTAAATATTCCCAAATGACAGCCCGCGACTATGTAAGCGGTGCCATGGAAAACACTACGGCAACCCTCCATACTGATGCACTCCAACAGGACGCCCGCCAGCTCACAGATGGCAATAAATATGAAGAATATGTAGCTCATGAATTATTCCATCAGTGGTTCGGCGACCTGGTCACCACGGAAAGCTGGAGCAACCTGACTGTGAATGAATCTTTTGCCAATTTCAGTGAAACCATCTGGGCAGAATACAAACATGGCAAGGATGCCGGCGACGCGACCAATTTCCATGACATCGAAAAATATCTGGCCGATCCCATCGAACCCTTCCAAAGATTTAGTGAGGTTTTATTATCCCGACCGTGAAGCAATGTTCGACATGGTTACTTATTCCAAAGGTGGACGCATCCTGAATATGTTGCGGAACTATCTTGGTGACAGTGCTTTTTATAAAGGGCTCAACCTCTACCTGAATAATTTCAAATTCAAAAACGCAGAAGCCCAAAACCTGCGAATGGCTTTTGAACAGGTAACCGGTCAGGACCTGAACTGGTACTGGAATCAATGGTATTATGGAAGCGGACATCCCATTTTCGATATCAGTTACCAATACGACGACGCGAAAAAAACGGCGCTGGTAGTCATCACCCAAACTCAGAATACCGGAAAGATATTTCGTATTCCCCTTTCCATCGACGTTTATGAAAATGGAAACAAGATCCGGCATAAGGTCTGGCTTGAAAATGAAAGCGATAGTTTTTATTTCCCCTATTCCAAAAAACCCGACCTGATCAATGTGGATGGAGATAAAATCGTTCTCTGTCAAAAGACAGATCATAAAACACTGGATAATTTCATTTACCAGTACAACAAAGCCGGCCTTTACCTGGACCGCCGCGAAGCCATAGAATATTGTGCGGAACATCAGGACGAACCCGCGGCCCAGGCTCTGCTGAGACTGGCACTGAAAGACCGGTATTTTGAACTGCAAAACCTGGCGATGAATGCGATTGACATGGAAAAACCCGGAATGAAAGCAGCCGTGGAACCCATTTTACTTGACCTGGCAACAAAAGCTACAGACCGGACTGTGCAGGGAACAGCCATCGGTCTGCTGGGATCCTATAAGAATCCTCAATACAAGGATTTGTTCCTGAAAAAAACCAGAGATTCTTCATATACCGTAGCAGGCAATGCATTATCAGCCCTGAGCCTGCTGGATGAAGCACAGGCTTACCAACTGGCCAATGAATTTTCAAAATCCCCGGCAAAAGGAGACCTGCTGGCAGCGATGTCGGCGATTTTTATTAAAGAAGGAGATGAAACAAAATTTGATATGATCATTGCGGGATTCAATAAGATGCCGTTGAGTCAGGAGAAATTTGAAGAATTTCCGCAGTTCGCTGCTTTACTTTTAAAAATGAACAATACAGAACAGTTTAAGAAAGCAGTAGATGCCCTGGTGCGTTTTCGTGAATCCATTCCTGCCAATCAGAAAGCCGAAATCAGCACGCTGATCAATAATAATTTTTTGAAACCCATCGGTCAGCGAAAAGAAGCTGCCGGACAAAAAGAGCAGGCCGCTTATATACTTTCAAAAGTCGACTAGTCTTACTAATGGCTTGCTGCTTGTTTCAACAATGTGGAAATGTGGAATTGTGAAGATGTGATGAGAGAATTGGATGTAAAATGAAGAGCTTTGGTTAAATATTAAATAACATAATTCAGATAAACTAAGAGTTCACTAAATGTAATAAATCACAAATTCCAATGAGATAAATTCCATGACAAATCAATTTTACATTCATTCTCTCATTCATACTCCCACAATTCCACATTCCCACATTAAAACAAAACCCCTGAAACTAAAGTTTCAGGGGTTTTGTTTTGTTTACCAGACTTCCTCCTGCACCGCCACCACCACCGCTTCCGCCTCCAAATCCACCAAAGCCTCCCGCCACCGCCACCGGACCATCCTCCACCGCCTCCTCCACCACCCACCGCTTCCGGCATGCCAATCATATTGCCGAATGAAAAATGCAATACCTGACGCTGAACATACCGCCTCCACCGCCTCTGCCTCCCCACGGCTGATGAGTACAAGAATGATGACGATAAAAATAATGATACCCAGAAAATTTCCTCCACCACCACCTCTGTGTTTGTTCTGGTTATAACCTTCAGGTGCCTGGTATTCTCCACGGGATGCCTGAATGATGGCATCAGTTGCCAGGTCAAATCCACGGTAATAATTGCTTTGTTTGAAATTGGGAACGATCTCATTTTCGATAATTTCCTTGCCGGTGATGTCGGGCAACACACCCTCCATACCATAACCTGTAGCAATATAAACTTTATGATCCTGTATTGCTGCCAGAATAACCAGGCCGTTATTCGTTTTCTTATTACCCACTTTCCAGTCACGCAGGATTTTCAATGCATAGTCTTCAATGGCATAATCTCCCGTCGTCTGAATGGTGACCACAGCAATCTGGATAGAAGTACTGTCGTCGTAGGCAACCAGTTTGTTTTCAAGATCCTGCATCTGGTCAGCCGTCATCACATTGGCAAAATCATTCACCAGCCTGGGTGGATTGGGAGCCGCAGGAATATTTCTGCGCTTCCGCGACAAGGGATGTGAAAACCAGCAGGAACAATAATATTTTCTTCATGAAGAGGTTTGGCTTTTACCTGCCGAAAACAATATCGTCCGGCAATTCATTGACGTCTGATTGCCGGTCGTAAGGAAAATGATATTTTAAAGCGTCGCCGATTTCGCTGATCACCTGGGCAATCGCAGCTGCAAAATGTTCTCGCTGAAATCGTGAAAGGATTTGTGAAACCTGTTTCTGCCAAAAAATCTCGCCCACTTTTTCGTGGATGCCCTGATCTCCAAAGACCGCCATCTGCCGGTCCTTCACAGCGAAATAAAGCAGGACAGCATTGTGTAGTGGAGGTTTTCTCCATTGGACCCTGCTCGGCGAGCGGGCCTACGCCTCGCTCGCGCGACATTCCCCGACAAGGTCGACATGGTCGACATGTTCCGGACGTCGGAGGAGGCGCCCGGCGTCGTCGCCGATGCGATCGCGATCGGCGCCAAGGTGGTGTGGATGCAACTCGGCGTCCGCAACGATGCGGCGGCCAGAGACGGCGGAGGCCGCCGGGATCGAAGTCATCATGAACCGATGCCCGAAAATCGAGTTCGGGCGGCTCGGCGGCGAATTGTCATGGAGCGGCGTCAACAGCGGCATCATTCGCAATCGCGCCCCCGCGCCGCCGCTGCCGCGCCGGGTGAAGCAGCGCCCGGCGCCGCCGCTGAACCTCGACTACGGCTTCGAGACCCGCGCGATCCACGCCGGCGCCGCGCCTGATCCCACCACCGGCGCGCGCGCAACGCCGATCTATCAAACCACCGCCTATGTGTTCGACGACGTCGACCACGCCGCCTCGCTCTTCAATCTGCACAATTTCGGCTACATCTATTCGCGTCTGACCAATCCGACCGTCGCCGTGCTCGAAGAGCGCGTCGCTAGCGCTCGAGGGCGGTCGCGCCGCGGTCGCCGCCGCGTCGGGGCATGCGGCGCAATTCCTGACCTTCTTCACCCTGATGGAGCCGGGCGACGAGTTCGTCGCCTCGCGCAACCTCTATGGCGGCTCGCTCACCCAATTCGGGCTGTCAGCTTCAAGAAGTTCGGCTGGACGTGCCACTTCGTCGATCCGAGCGAGCCGGAGAACTTCCGCAAGGCGTTGACGCCTAAGTGCAAGGCGATCTTCATCGAGAATCTCGCCAACCCCGGCGGCGTCGTGGTCGACATCGAGCGCGTCGCGGCGATCGCCACGATGCGGCGGGCATTCCGCTCATCGTCGACAACACGCTCGCTTCTCCCTATCTCTGCCGGCCGATCGAGCAGGGCGCCGACATCGTCGTTCATTCGACGACCAAGTTCCTGTCGGGGCACGGCAACGCGCTCGGCGGCGTCGTGGTCGAATTCGGGCAAGTTCGACTGGTCGCAAGGCGACCGGTTCCCGTCGCTGACCGCGCCCGAGCCGGCCTATCACGGGCTTAAGTTCTTCGAGAATTTCGGCGACTTCGCCTTCACGATGAAGGCCCGGGCGGTGGCGTTGCGCGACTTCGGCCCGACGCTCTCGCCGATGAACGCGTTCCTCACCATCACCGGCGTCGAGACGCTGCACGCTGCGCATGGAGCGGCACGTCGAGAACGCGCGCAAGGTCGCCGAATTCCTCGAGCGGGCGCGACGACGGTCGCCTGGGTCTCCTACGCCGGCCTCAAGCAGAGCCCCTATTACGAGCTGGCGCAAAAATACCTGCCGAAGGGCGCGGGCGCGGTGTTCACCTTCGGCGTCAAGGGCGGCTACGAGGCGGGCGTCAGGCTCGTCGAGAACGTGCGACCTGTTCTCGCATCTCGCCAATATCGGCGACACCCGCAGCCTCATCCTGCACCCGGCCTCGACCACCCATCGCCAGCTCACCGACGAGCAGCGAGCCGCCGCCGGCGCCGGCGCCGACGTCATCCGCCTGTCGATCGGGCTTGAGACGGCGGACGATCTGATCCGCGATCTTGAGCAGGCGCTGGGGGCCTGAGCGCGCCGTTGCGCATGTTACGCGGTTTGCGCAGCGCCTTCCGTCTCCGGGTTCAGCTCTTCCGAAGCTCTTCCCCTTCGTCTCCGGTAGCATCGTAAGCGTGACAATGGCGCCGAGCACACTCACTGTCGCAGCGGCCGCTTCGGCCGCGGCAAGGCCGCCCCAGGACATGAGGATTGGGAACAGGCAGACGCCGAAGAAGCCGCCGAGCTTGCCGGATGCTGCGGCGATCCCGTGGCCGGTGGTCCTGCGACATCGACCGGGAAGATTTCGGCCGGATAGACAAAAGTCGTCGAGTTCGGACCGAATTCAGTGAAGAAGTAGCTGACGCCATATATGATGATGAACGGGATCACGAGCTTGGTGACATCGGGCAAGAAAGCGATCGCGGCGAACGTGATCGCCATCATGACGAAACCGATCATCTGGATCGCCTTGCGCCCGATGCGGTCGATGGTGACGGCCGCAAGCAAGTAGCCGGGCGCAGCTGCAACGGCGGAGATCGCAAGCTGCAGCAGCGTGTTGTCCAGCAGGCTCTTCTCCGGGCTGATTGCGGCGACAACCATCGGGCTCGATACCGTATTTCCGTAATAGGCGAAGTCCATGAAGGCCCAGGCGAGGCTCGCCCCGAGGACCGCAAGAAGGAAACATTGGTCGTGGGCGATCCGGAAACCGCGCCAAAAGGACGCTTTCTTGCCGACGGGTTCAGCGACTGGAGGGGAATTGAGCGGATTGCTCTCAACATATGCGCTGGCGCGTCGCAGAATCCTTGTGGTGGCCAGTCCCGCAGGTACCGAGGCGTTTCGGCCATATGCCGCCGCATTTGGAAGACCGCCAAGGCAGGAACGCGCCAAGGCAAGCAGGATCCGCCAGACGAGGTCATCGATAGCGGCGTCATCAGAAGCCGGCGGCGAGAAGGGGCCGAAGATCAAGCCCGCGGCCTGCATGGCGAAGACGAGGGTCACCATCAAGCCGCGGTACGTCTTGCTCGCGTATTCGCTCATGATGGTGGAGCTGACCGGATAGTCCCCGCCGATGCCGATGCAAGAATGACGCGGAAGAGGATCAGCCACCAGATGTTGGGCGACAAGCGCGGAAGCGACCGCGCCGAAAGCGAGAACGAGCACCTCGTAGCCGTAGATTCGCTTGCGGCCGAACATGTCGGCGACCGCCGAAGAGAGATCGCGCCGAACGCCGAAGCGAGCAGCGACGTCGACTCCACGAGCCCTTCGTCTAGCTCGTCGAAATATGCCACTTCGCTTTTCAAGAGCGCCATCACGACGCCAATGATGAACAGGTCATAGGCGTCGGTGAAGAAGCCCATGCCCGAAATGAACATGATCTTCCAATGCACGCGGCTTAGTTTTGCTTCGTCCATTTGAGCGAGAACGTCTCCGCCCGCGGCTGTTGTCGCTGCCATAGCGCACCTCAGATTGCTGTAAGGTTGGCGATCGAACTGCTCACCGCCTGTCATGGTTCCCGGCCGGTTTGTCGTCTGTTCGTCACAAACGGCCGCGCCCGATGATCGAGGCTCAGCGCCATCGGCCGGCCGGGCGGGTGGCTACGAATGACCGAATTGCGGAGCGCGAGCGGCTCGGCCTGGGATTGGGCGCCTCGTGGGAAAACACGGACCATTGACATCCGCGCGCGTCGCAATATGTCATGACATATGACAGAAAGAACCACGGTCCGGCTGCCCGAGGATCTCGTCCGGCGCGCCAAGCGAAAGGCGCTGGCCGAGGGCCGCTCGCTCACCGCGTTGATCGAGGATGGCTTGCGGCGCGTTCTCGACGATCGCGCGCCGCGCGTTCGGGCTAAGCGCGTCCTGCCGCCGGTTAGCTCGGCGACAGGCGGGCTAAACCCTGAAGTCAGTCTCGACGATGGAGCGGCGTTGCAGGAATTGGAGGATTTGGAAACTGCCGGACGGCTCCGGTGATCTTGCCCGACGTCAATGTGTTGCTCTACGCCTTTCGGTCCGACTCGACCCACCACGCTGTTTGCAAACCCTGGCTCGACGGGATCGTCCTGGGGGAGGCGCAATTCGGGGTGTCGCCGCTGGCGTTGAGCGCCATCGCGCGGATCGCGACCAATCCACGAATATTCAAGCAGCCGAGTTCAGTCGAGGAAGCTTTCGCTTTCTGCGACAATCTGCTCGGACAGACGCACTGCGAGCAAGTTCACCCCGGTCCGCGCCACTGGTCGATCTTCAAGCGGATTTGTCTTGGGGGCGGTATCAGCGGGCCGCGCATTTCCGACGCGTGGTTCGCGGCGCTGGCGATCGAGCATGGCTGCGCCTGGATCACTTACGATCACGACTTCGGGCGGTTTCCGCAACTCGACTGGCGGGAGCCGTCCCTTTGATGCGGCCGTCGCCATCGACGGGAGCCCGCGCGCCCCTCGAAGCGCCCGCGAGGGCCGTGCGCAGCCTCACATCGTCGTCGACTTGAATTTGCTCATCAGATAGGGCCCCGAGCGGACCGGGGATATTTCGGCGGCTCGTTCGTTGCGAGGCAGGCGTCGAGCGCGACGATTTCCGCGTCCCAGTTCGGCTGGTGAAAGAAGGCGAAGGACTGGCGCCGCTGGGCCCCGCCGTCGTCGGGGATCACGACCCGGTGCAGGGTCGAGGTCCAGCGGTCGTTGGTCCAGCGCGCCATCAGATCGCCGATGTTGACGACGAAGGCGCCAGGACGCGGCGGGACTTCGATCCACGCGCCGTCGGGGCCGAGAATTTCCAAGTCCTCGCGACCCGGCCTGCGGCAGGAGGATGGTCAGGCTTCCGTAGTCGGTATGCGCGCCGGCGCGAATCTGGCCGGGCTTCGGCGGGGCGGCGAGCGCGGGATAGTTGAGCGCCCTTAGCGCGCTCACCGGCGCGGAGAGGAAGGGCGCAAAGAAATCCTCGGGCAGTTCGAGCGCGACCGCGAAAACGCGCATGATCCGCGCCGCGAGATCTTCCATCGCCGCATAATACGCCCGCCAGGCCTCGCGGAAACCATCCGGAGCGTCCGGCCAGATGGTCGGGGCGAAGCAGAAGCCGAGCGCCTCGGGATCGATCAGGCCGCCGGCGCCCGCGCGGGGCCGCCGTTGAAGCTCTCCTTCATGTCCGGCGGCGCCTCGACCCCGCGCGAGCGCGCGAGCGATTCCGTCTCCGGCCCGAGATAGCCGTAGGGATAGCCGGGGTAGGGGGCCTTGGCGCTCCGCTTGCGCTCGGGCGGCAGGGCGAAGAAGGCTTCCGCCTTCGTCCAGGCTGCGTCGATCGATCGCGTCGGGCACGCTGTGGCCGGTGACGGCGAGAAACCCGGTCGCCCGGCAGATCGCGTCGACCTCGGCGCCAAGCGCCCGCTTCTCGTCCGGCGAGCCAGCCTCGAAGCGGGCCAGATCGAAGACGGGAGAACGACGCGTCGGCGGACATGCGGAGACCCTATCGCCGCCGTCCGCTCCGGCAACGAGGCCGCAACCGCCTATCCGGCTCACGCCCCGTCCGGTGCGGCTTCAGTCTCGGCTCAGAAACCGAA
>CAVSRV010000004.1:0-8849 GCA_963730425.1 uncultured Bacteroidota bacterium
ACTTTGAAGTTGAAAAATTCGAAGAAGAAATTCTGGCATAATAAACACCTGGCGTAAGGCTATGTGGAAAGCTGACAGTGAATTCCGTTTGGGCAGATGTATAGTGACTTACCATCATTCCGAGGTTATTGAAAATCTCAATTGAATAGGTCTGATTGTCTTTTAAATTTATGCTGCCTGAAAGCGTTAGACCGTTAGATGGATTGGGGTATATATTAACTTCCGTTATATTCTTAATGCAATTATTGACCTGTATTGTATGGAAATATTCAAAGTTACCATCGAGGTCCGTTTGTTTTAAGCGGAAATAAGAAATGGTATTCTGAGATTCGTCGGCTGTGAATGAATAATTTTGATTGACAGAAGAGTTGCCTACACTCTTTACAGTTCCGATTGTTTCCCAGTCTGTACCATCTTCACTTCGTTCGATTGTAAAATAGTCATTATTCGTTTCTGCAGCAGTCGTCCAATTTAAAATAATATGGTTACCGTTACATTGTCCCGTGAACGACAAAAGATCTACAGGTAAAACGATTATACTGCTGGTTGAAATAAAAGTTGCCATTTGGGCAACCCAGTTACCACCGGCACTTGTAAAACCTGCATTGTATGAGCCTACTGCGGCTGCATTTTTATCTTCAATGATATTACTGTTTGCGCCGGAGCGAAGATTAAATCCTGCTCCTTTTGTCAGGGCTCCGGATGCACCAATACTTGCACCGTACACCAGCTCATTATTATATGTAATTGTTTTGGAGCCACTGCTGACAGCAAGTGAATTCCCGATAGCAACTGCGTTTTGATCCAATGGATCGGCCAATGAAACAATTCCTGAATATTCGCTAATATAAATTTGTGAAAAGCTTGTAGGGTTACCTGAAAGTTTTGCTTTAACAGTTATAGCTCCTGCACCTCCGGTAATATTGTACGCGTACCATAATTCTGCTGCATAATTTGGTCCATTCCAGTTTGTAGTTCCATTTATTTTTGCGTAACTGTTTCCTTTATTATCCGTGACTGCTGTGACATTTCTTGATTGCCCGTCCCAGTCTATATGAACCACAATCAGGTTTCCTGAAGTACTTGCTGCTCCGAAAGTAACGGAGATTGAATTAGCTGTAGTGGTTTGATAAAGGGTAGTGGTCTGGACATGTGTTTGTCCGAAACCGGTATTAAAAATGCACAATAATAAATATGAAGGTTAATCCTGCATATCTTGACATTTGACCTCGTCTTATAGTATTTAAAAATTTCCGCTTCATCATATTCCGCTTTTCTTTCCTCATAATTCTTAGAAATTTCAATTCCCGGTCCAAAAGTTAATGGCATGATTATCAGTTTTTTGTATAGGAAGATTTATTGGAAATATTCCAGAAACCGGTATTCATTCTAAAAAATGGAAAACCCAACAGGGTATGTATGGGCCTTATTGTACTAAAAATCTAAATCTGAGGCTATATTGAATATTTCAGATTGAAAGTTCACCCCATCCTTTTCTGTATTCTCTTCTGATGAATTGATTAGCTGGTTCAAAATTAGTAACCTTCATATTTTCTCCATCCCAGTTAAGGGCAACATATCGTCCGCTGAATTTATATCCATCCATTTTACCATAAACAGGATCCTTGACTGTTATTTTTTCCCGGATATTAAAACTCCTCAATAACAAATTGCCTAACAATACGGTTTCCGTTAACGGTCCGGCATAACCTGCAAAAGGAGAATCGACTTCCATTTTACCATAACCTGCAATGCATGCATCAATCCATTGCCACCAATGGCCGTCCATGTCTCCGGAGACACGCGGATATTTTTTCGGAACATGCACGTCTTTATTTAATGAAAGAGGTAATAATCTTGGATGGCTGCCTCCCCAGCCACATGATACTTTACCTTTCGAACCTACAAATAAGGTAGCTCCTTCAAAATCATTTTCACCAGGCCAATCGCCCAATGCCTCATTAGAATTCAGGTCAGGATTCAGTTCTGTTATCCGTTCAGGAGTAATTCCTCCATCCATCCAAAATAAATCAACATCCTTACCATTCTTCTGTTTAAATCTGAATTTCAGTGAGCTGGAAACAGGTCCGCTTTCAGGATAAATGCCTTCTTTAAAAATTCCATTATAAACTGTACTTGCGCTTCCGGAAATTTCTGTTGGATATCCCAGTTCCAATAATTTAAAGGGAGGACCAATGATATGGCAACCCATATCACCCAGGGCTCCCGTACCAAATTGCCACCATCCGCGCCAGTTAAAAGGAACGAGGTTGTCAATGTAATCGGTTTTCTGTGCCGTACCCAGCCACAGGTCCCAGTTTAATTCTTTCGGTACGGGTGGCTTTGCATCAGGCCATGAAATTCCCTGAGGCCAAACCGGACGGTCCGTCCAGCAATAAACTTTTTCGATATCACCAATGAGACCTGCTTCAAACCATTCGCGCATTGTCCTCATGCCATCGCAGGATGCTCCCTGGTCACCCATCTGGGTGACTACTTTATATTTTTTAGACGCTTCCGTTAGTATGCGGGCTTCATATATATCATGCGTCAGGGGTTTCTGCAGGTACAGATGTTTGTTCAGCTGCATGGCGCTAAGACCTACTATAGCATGATTATGATCCGGGATGGCAACTGTTACTGCATCGAAATTTTTATTTTCCTTTTCAAACATTTCACGCCAGTCCTGGTAAAATTTTGCTTTAGGGAATTCCTTACGACGGAGTGCACCCGGCCTATCGTCAACATCACAGAGAAAGGATATTTCAGCATTTTTTTTGGGCGCTGTTGCGAAATGATGAATATCATTTTCAGCTTCGCCACCACATCCAACTGCAGCAATATATAATTTGTCGCTCGGCGCTGTGAAACCTTTCCCTCCCAATACGTTTCTTGGAACAATATAAAAGCCGGCGGTTGCCAATGCAGTTTTCTTAATAAAATCACTCCTGCTGATTGTTTTCGTTACGGGAATGCCAGTTTTCTTTTTCATATGATTTTCAATTATTATGGACCTGGTGAAGCCGGTTTTTTAAACCTCATTTATTTTATACTATGAATTTATACATAAATGCAGGTTCATGCGTGATTTTGTATATGGTATATAAAAATAGTCCGGCTTTTATTGTAATGTGCTGTAATCTGAGGTTTTCCGCCGGTAATTGATTATTTTAAACTAAGATTGCAGTCAGGTTTAATTTTCTTTTATTCCCCTAACGGTTCTGTATGAAAAGAAGCTATTATATTGTCGGGCTGATAATGCTCACTTTTTTTGTCATTTCCTTTTTAACGAATATTATCGGTCCGCTTATACCGGACATGATTAAGGGATTTAGTCTTAGTCTTACCCTGGTAGCCATACTTCCTTTTGCTTTTTTTATTGCATATGGTGTGATGTCCATTCCTTCCGGTATGCTCATAGAGAAATACAAGGAAAAGAAAATAATGGTTGTGGCATTCATTGTTGCATTCACAGGATCTTTAATACTGGCGGTATTTCCAAATTATTTATCAGCAGTTTGTTCTTTATTTCTTATTGGATGCGGAATGGCCATGCTCCAGGTTGTTATCAACCCACTTCTTCGAACAGCCGGTGGTGAGGAGCATTATGCATTTTATTCCATCATGGCGCAACTTATTTTCGGACTTGCTTCTTTTATCAGTCCACTGGTTTATTCGGGAATCGTGCTGAACCTGAAACAAAATGACCAGAAAGGCGGATTGTTTTCTGTATTAGGCAATCATGTTCCGGCTCAATTGCCATGGATTTCCATGTATTGGCTGTTTACCATCATTTGTTTATTGATGATTCTCATTATCCTGTTTTCCCGTTTTCCAAAGGTAGAATTGAAATCAGATGAAAAAGCAGGTGCGCTTAAAGTACATATCGGGTTATTTAGAAAGCGGGTGGTTATTTTATTTTTTATTTCAATGTTATGTTATGTAGGAACAGAACAGGGCGTTGCAAACTGGATATCACAGTTTCTGTTTACATATCATAACTATGATCCTCAAAAAACAGGAGCTGATACAGTGGCTTACTTCTGGGGAATGATGACCGCCGGTGGTTTGCTTGGATTGTTTTTAGTGAAATTAATGGATAGCCGGAGGGTTCTTGTTATATTCTCCGTTTTAGCAATTGTATGTCTAAGTGCCGGCTTATTCGGTTCAGGAAAAATTTCACTGATTGCATTTCCGATGGTTGGATTTTTTGCGTCCGTGATGTATCCGATTATTTTTTCCCTTGCACTTAATTCCCTGGATGAACATCATGGATCTTTTTCGGGCATACTTGTAACGGGCATTGTAGGAGGTGCCATAATTCCTTTGATAATCGGCTGGCTGGGCGATCACCTGGGATTGCGCAGTGGCATGTGTTTTCTTTATCTGACACTTGGATTCATCCTGAGTATCGGTTTCTGGGCCAAACCTCTTATCAAGAATAAGACTATTCGTTTGTTTGAAAAGAAGAAAAATCTCCAACAAGTCTAAGTTTTCACTATGTATGATAAAAAGATTATCGGCATTGATCTTGGGGCTACCAATATTCGTGGTGGTTTGGTCAATGGAACCAGCCTGTCAGGAATGAATTCGAAACGCATTAATAGTTCAGGTTCTGTAGAAGAGGTGATGAAGGATATATATGCGATTATTGACAGTTTAATTGATAATGACGTATCTGCCATCGGTATCGGGGTACCGAGTGTGGTTGATGTTAAACTGGGTATAGTTTACGACGTGCAATATATTCCTTCCTGGAAAGAAGTGCATTTAAAAAAAATTATTGAAGAACGATATCGGATCCCCGTGCTGGTGAATAATGACGCAAACTGCTTTGCCATTGGCGAGTATTATTTTGGGAAGGGCGTCGGTAGTGAGCATATGATCGGATTGACCATTGGTACCGGGCTTGGTGCAGGCATTATTATTAACAGGCATTTATATGCAGGACCGAATTGTGGTGCCGGTGAGTTTGGGATGGTCGATTACCTTGATCATTGTTACGAATATTATGCGAGCGGACAATTCTTTCAAAATGTTTATGATACGGATGGGGAAGAAGTATTTGAAAAAGCAAAATCAGGGGATCTCATGGCAAAACAATTATATAGTGAAATGGGTGTGCATCTCGGTAATGCAATAAAACTAATTTTATATACCTATGATCCTTCCCTGATTATACTGGGTGGTTCGGTAAGGTTTGCATATCCCTATTTCCACGAGACTATGTGGCAGCGTATTCATTCTTTCGCATATACCAAATCGCTAAAAAACCTGCGAATTGAAATATCAGAGCTCGAAAACAGCGGCATCCTCGGTGCGGCAGGGTTATATTATGATTACCTGCAATGATCTCTCAGTCCTGCCACTCATCCAATAGGTCTTAAAAATTTGTCTTATTAACGCCGATATCTGAGCAGAATTTTTATATTTATTTATTGAACCCTTATTTATGAAAAAGATCATTTTCATTTTACTGCTTACAATTTCAGGACAGCTTGTATTTTCGCAACAAAATACTAACCCTTTGTGGTTAAGATACCCGGCCATTTCTCCTGACGGGCACACCGTTTTATTCTGTTATAAAGGAGATATATATAAAGTTTCTTCCGATGGCGGGGTGGCTGTACCGATTACCATCAGCGAGTCCGTCGAATTTTCGCCGGTATGGAGTCATGATGGTAAAAACATTGCGTTTGCAAGTAACCGTTACGGAAACTTCGATGTATTCGTGATGCCTGTTTCAGGAGGCGAGGCTAAAAGACTTACTTATAATTCCAGTCAGGATATTCCGAGCAGTTTCACTGCGGATGATAAACGAATAATCTTTTCTGCAAACAGACAGGATGTTGTGACCAATGTTCAATTCCCGGATGGCGGACTTCCACAACTATACATCGTTCCGGTTGCAGGTGGAAAATCAGATCAGTTCCTTCCTGTTCCTGCAATTGATGCAAGTTTCAATTCTACCGGAGACAAACTCATTTTTTATGATCTGAAGGGTTATGAAAGTGACTGGCGCAAACACCATACATCTTCAGTTACCCGCGATATATGGGTCTACGATCTGAAAACTAAAAAATATACTCAGCTGACAACTAATAAAGGTGAAGATCGCGATCCTGTATTTGACAATAACGATAATGATTATTATTATCTCAGTGAACAGAATGGCGGTTCAATGAACGTGTATAAAAGTTCATTAAGCGACCCATCAACTTCAGTTGCTGTTACTTCATTCAAAGAAAGCCCCGTTCGTTTTCTTACCCGTTCAAAAGATAATACCCTTTGTTTCGGATATGACGGTGAAGTATATCTGAAAAAAGGGAATGGCAATCCACAAAAATTAAATGTCGTTATTGGTGAGGATGGCAGGGTGAATGTAGAGAAAACGGTGCCGGTAAATATGGGAGCCACTGAAATGAGTGTATCTCCAAACGGTAAGGAAATTGCTTTTGTTGTTCGGGGAGAAATTTTCGTGACAAGTGTGGAAGGAGGTATCACCAAAGCGAATTACCAATACTCCTTACCAGGAAAGAAGCGTGAGTTTTAGTCCTGATGGCCGTTCACTGGTGTATGCCGCAGAACCCGATACCAGCTGGAACATATATACAGTATCCATCGCGCGCAAAGAGGAACCTTATTTTTATGCATCCACCGTATTGAAGCAGGAAACGATTATTGCTACAAAAGCCGAAGAATTTCAACCCGCATATTCACCAGATGGTAAAGAAATTGCTTATCTGGAAAACAGGGTGGTGTTGAAAGTAATAAACCTGGCAAGCAAAAAAACCAGAACAATTCTGGCAGCAGATAAAAATTATTCTTATGCTGACGGGGATCAGTATTATCAATGGAGCCCCGACAGCAAATGGTTCCTGGTTTGTTTCGGCCAGAAAGAAAGAGTGATGTCACCTGAAATTGGATTGATCCCTGCTGATGGAAATGGTCCACTGACAAATCTTACGCTCAGCGGGTTTGATGATATTGAACCCAAATGGGCACTTGGTGGCAAGGCAATGATTTGGGGATCCACCAGAGATGGAGCCAGGGCACAGGCGGGCTGGCCGTCTACACTGGATGTTTATGCCATGTTCTTTACAAAGGAAAGTTTCGATCGGTTTAAACTTTCCAAGGAAGATTATGCATTGCTTAAAGAACAGGAAGATAAAGACAAAGAAAAAACCAAAGACAGTACCAAAATTGTAAAGGCTCTGGGCAAAAAAGAGAAAAAGGGGGAGAAGCCAGAAACAGATACTACAGAAAAAAAGAAAGATCTTGTTATTGACTGGGAAAATCTGACCGATCGAAAACTTCGCATCACAACGCATACTTCTGACCTGGGTGATATGGAACTTTCCAAAGATGGTGAGAAACTATATTACATGGCTCGTTTTGAAAAAGGTTATGATTTATGGGTAACTGATCTTCGAAAAAAGGATACAAAACTTTTAAGTAAACTGGGATCCAATAATGCATTTCTTGAAATATCGGCCGATGGCAAATCGCTTTTTCTGCTGGCTGACGGACGCATAATGAAAATAGATCCGGAAAGCGGAAAAACGGATGCCGTGAATATAAGCGGTGAAATGACTTTGGATTATGCCGGAGAGAAGGAATATATATTTGATCACAGCTGGCGTCAGATAAAAGAAAAATTTTATGTGGAAGATTTGCAGGGAGTAGACTGGGATCATTATTATTATGTGTACAAAAAATTCCTTCCATACATCAACAATAATTACGACTTCGCTGAAATGCTGAGTGAAATGTTGGGAGAACTTAATGCTTCGCATACCGGATGTTATTATTTTGGTGCTCCCATTCCAAATGGGGATCGCACCGCTTCACTTGGGATCTATTATGATTACAATTATACCGGGAAGGGTTTAAAAATTGCCGAGATCATTGAGGGTGGACCATTGGATAAGGCCAATTCAAAAATTAAAGCGGGAAATATCATTGAAGAGATAGATGGTTATCCGATTACCGATTCCGTTGAACATTACAAATATCTTAATCGTAGAGGAGGTCAGCTGACACTGTTATCAATTTATGATCCTGTAAGTAATAAACGGTGGCAGGAGACAATAAAACCGATTGAACGCGGTGATGAAAATGAATTGAAATACCAGCGGTGGGTGAAGGCGAGAAGAAAAGAAGTTGACTCTTTATCGGGTGGCCGTCTTGGTTATATTCATGTACGAGCCATGAATGACGAAAGTTTACGTATCGTAATTGAAGAAGCATTGGGTCGTAATCTGAACAAGGAAGCTCTTATCATTGATACGAGATTTAACGGTGGAGGAAATATTCACGAACCATTATCTGATTTCCTGAATGGTAAAAAATATATAGATATCATTCCCCATGGCCAATACGTTGGTTCGGAACCCTATGACAAATGGACGAAACCTTCGATCGTTCTTATCGGTGAAGCAAATTATTCAGACGCGCATCTTTTTCCACTCGCTTATAAATTAAAAGGTGTAGGAAAAACAGTAGGTATGCCTATTGCGGGTACGGGAACTTTTGTCTGGTGGGAAGTACAGATTGATCCAAACCTTGTATTCGGAATGCCGATGGGGGGATGGAGAACACTTGATGGTGTTTTTGCAGAGAACCACCAGATGGAACCGGATATTAAAGTGCGCCTTGACTATGATGTGATGACAAACGGGCGTGACCAGCAGATAGAAGCGGCGGTTAAGGAGTTGCTAAAAAAATAGTTGAATCATCTTTCGTCCTGGATCATGTAAAGTACATATCACCTGAGCTTGCAGGTGGAAGTCGTAATTGGAATTGTAATAAATTAATATAAAATAATCAGGTATGAGAATATCGAAAAT